>NZ_FOFU01000021.1 GCF_900111035.1 Treponema bryantii | reverse complement strand
AGAGTCATAATCATAACTCATCTCAAAGCCTGTTCTGCTCCATTTTTCTTTTCTTGTCTTACCGTAGGCATCAGGCTGGTATTCTGAATCAGCTCCGTTGTAATAAACAGTGTTATCTCCGTCTGAAACAGATTTCAAGGCTCCGCCTTCATCATATGAATACCTTCTTGTTTCATCAGGTGTTTCTGAAGTGTTTCCTTTTGCATACACTTTTTCTTCTTTAAGCAGATCTGTCTTAGTATAAATCCTTTTGAAAACAGTTCCTGCAGCATCCGTAAACTTTGTTACGTTTCCACGGGCATCGTATTCATAATAAAGTACAGTTTCCGGGACTGTATTTACAGTCTCCTTTACAACCCTTCCAAGCCCATCATATTCACATAAGATTATGGCGGTTCCCGGCTGCTTCGCAGCCGGTCGCTTCTTCCGCTGTTCCGCTGACGCTTCAGCCTCCGCACTCACTCACTTTGTTCGTTCGCTTACGGTGGCCGCCTTCGGCGCAGCTCCACACGCTAACCGGTTGATCACATTTTATATTACCGAAGAAAATACACTCGACTGTAAACTGAATGCATTTTCTTCGTAACTCAAATTGCCATGTCTGTTTGAGTTACTTATACTATGTCAAAGAACAGTTATCAAAACATTTTCATGGAAATAATTTGATATAATTAAATAATTCTTCTTATATGGGTAATGTCGATTGATTTTCATCTATCTGATGTCCATCTTCTGTAAATAATGAAAATATTCTATCTATTTCAGAACTTAACATTTCTTCAAAACTATTCCATTCATATATTGAAGTAGCATCTTCTCTTTTACAAAGATGTACATGATTTGTTTCTGTATCTATATATAATGTTGAACCATCCCAATCATATGAACCAATAAAGAAATAATTTTCTTTTGCATTCTTTGGTCTTTCATATACATTTGAAATATCCAGTGCAAAAGGTTGCAAAATTGCACTTTCATCTCTTCTGTAATGTTTTCTATATCCCTCTAATGAAAAGGTTCCAAAAAAAATATTTAATCCATTAGAAAAATTCATTAAAAAATTTTTATATGTATCTGGTATCGAGAGAGAATACCTTTTCTCCCAAAAACTTATATCATCTTGTGTTAATGGCATAAATACTCTAACCAGCCATGCATACTTTGGTAAATACGAAGGCTTTCCTATTAATAAACAGCCTTCTCTTTCTTCATAGCCATAACTCTTAAATTTCATTAATTTTTCTTTTATTCTGTCAAAGCTCTTTTTCATTAATATTTACCTATATTGTATTTGTTGTTAAAAATGAATATTATTAGATATAAAAAATCATATTTTATTTTTTTCCCATACTAATGTTCCATCTTCCAGTTCAATTCTGCTTGGTTCGTTATCAATGGAAACTTCTATAAAATCGCCTTCTTTCTTATCAAATAAATCATTTGATTTTATAATTTTTGTTATTTCTACACAGCAAGCATAAAATTCTTTATAATTTGGATCATCTTCTTCTAAGCAATTAGAGCTTTCATATTTTAAATCCATTTTACATAGTATTTCCAAATCATTGCCCCAAAATATATGAAGCAATGTTCCTCCTGAAATTTTATATAAATTATGCATCATTTCATCAACAATCATTATACTACCTCTCTATTGTGGAATTGCAGGTACTATATGAGCGCCATTCTTTCCTGTATGAATAATTCCCCAGGAAGTTTCTAGATTTACTCCAGTTTCTGGATTAACATATACACCAATAATTTTTCCAAAATTGACTCGCTCTTTATGTTCATTCAGTTTTTGCCCAGTACCTGCATATTTGGTAAGTAATTCTTGTGCATCATCAAGATTTCCATAAATAACACTTTTTCCTGGAATATAATTATTATGACCTTTTATGTGTTTTCCTTGCTGTCCCGCATTTAATTTGACAGAATTTGCATTTACTCCCACCAAACCCGCAGCTTGATTAAGTCCTTCTACACCAATATTTGTTGTTGTACTTATAAATGACGAACCAGATATTGCAGCATTCGCTCTTGCCCAATTACTAAAATGATACAACAACTCACCTGCAGGAGCAAGCATTCCAGCAGATTGTAATGTCATTGACATTTCTGCTAAGCCTAAACCCAAATTATCCTGGCAGAAATTATCAATTCTTGATGTAATCACCATAGAAGGGATAAGACCAATATCAAGCGTAGCCTCTATAAATCCATCTACAGATAATAAGAACCATTGTACGTATTGACCATTTTGGAATGCATTATTTGCATTACGTCGATAATCTTCGCCTCTGTCTCCATTAAATAATGCATTAATTCCTTCACTAATATCATTAATTACTTTTGGGGTTTCCGGCGTACAAGATGGTCCACCGATATCAGAAGATGTATTATTTTTTCCAGTTCCTGTTTTTTCTCTTTCCTCTGCACGTGCCTGCATGTCTTTCTGATACTGCCATGCTGATAGTGTATCTTCAAGACCATTAATATCTGAATGGCTTATTGGATTCTGCCCAGCATACCCATACCAGTTAATTCCATCACGAGCAGGATCTTCAGAAAGCCAGAATTCTCCGTCTTCACTTCGCCAGCGGTTCCAGTGATATGTCAGGCTAGTTTCTGCATCATAGTCGCAACCTGTATACAGACCTTCAAAGTCAAGGAGTTTTATGTTTTCTCCGGCTTTTATTCCGAATGCGGTATAACCGCTCTTCCATAGAAGGCTAACGTTATCGTCATAAACCTCGGTAACACTTCCCTGAATATCAGTAACCGTATATCTAACATATTCTGTTCCATCGGAATCTAGATCTGTAAAGCCAATAATCTGGTTATTGAGATAGGAGAATGTTCTGGATGTTATTTTATTTCCTATAATTTTCTTCTGATATGTCAGAGCTCCGTTACGGCCATAGGCATACTGAGTTGTTTCAGCAACCGAATTTGTTTTACTTATACGCTCAATTCTATGGTTATTTGCATCATAAGTATATTCTAC
>NZ_FOFU01000013.1 GCF_900111035.1 Treponema bryantii | reverse complement strand
CGCTATGGCTACAGAAGGATTACTTTAGAGTTCAGAAACAGAGGACGTACAACTAACCACAAATTAATTCAAAAACTTATGCATGAAGAACACATCGTGTGTAAGGTTCGTCAGCATAAATACAATTCATATAAAGGCCAGATAGGCAAAGTTGCTCCTAATCTTTTGCTGCGAGATTTCAGTACAACAAAATCTAATGAAAAATGGGTTACAGATGTTACACAATTCAATCTGTTTGGAACAAAGCTTTATCTATCTCCGATTCTTGATTTGCATGATCAGTCATTGATAAGCTGGAATCTTTCTGAAAGTCCGAATTATGCTCAGACAGTTGATATGCTTGAAAAGGCTTTTGCTAAGATTCCGGATGGAACAAATCTGATTCTTCATTCTGATCAAGGCTGGCAGTATCAGATGTATGATTATCAGAGGCGACTGAAAGAAAAAGGAATCAGGCAAAGCATGTCGCGAAAAGGCAACTGTCTTGATAATTCGGTAATGGAGAATTTCTTTGGATTGCTTAAATCTGAGCTTTTTTATTTACAGGAATTTGAATCTGTTGAACATTTCAAAAAAGAATTAGTTGAATATTTGTCTTGGTACAACGAAAAGAGAATTAAGGTTAAATTAAAAGGACTGACCCCTTTACAATTTAGGAATCAGTCCTTAAAATCAGCCTAGTTAAAGTGTCCAATAATTGGGGTGCACTTCACATCACGGTCTTTTTTTTTAGGTATTTAAATTTTTATCATGTAGGAAAAATCCATTATGGACTTATGGCATTTTATGAAGTAAACTTATATGATTAAGAAAACGTTGTCGTAAATGATGACGAAGGAAGGGAAATGAAATACGGATATTTTGACGATGACAAAGCAGAGTATGTCATCACACGCCCGGACACTCCTACAAGCTGGAGTAATTATCTTGGATCTACAGTTTATGGTGCTGTAATTACAAACAATGCCGGTGGCTATGGCTTCTATAAATCTGGTGCTCAGGGACGATTTATGCGTCTTCGTTTTAACGCAGTTCCTATGGATCAGCCAGGACGTTATTTCTATCTCCGCGATCAAGAAGATGGAGATTTCTGGTCTGCATCATGGCAGCCAGTTGGTAAACCTCTTGATCAGTATAAGAGTGAATGTCGTCATGGTACTGCATATACAACTATTACTTCTGAATACAAGGGAATTAAGAGTGAAACAAAATACTATGTTCCGCTTGGACAGAACTTTGAGTACTGGCGTCTTAAGGTAACAAATACTTCTGACAAGGTACGTAAAATCCGCGTATTCTCTTACTGTGAATTTTCTAACCAGTGGAATACAACACAGGATCAGGTAAACCTTCAGTATTCGCTCTTTATTGTAAAGGGTGAAAAAGTAGGTGATAATCTTCTCCGTTATTCAATTCAGGATAACCTTTACATTCAGCATCCTGAATACGAGGTTGGTGGTGCTTATATGAGCGAATGGGTTGCTCTTATTGGTACTCCAATGACTGGTTTTGATACAAGCCGCGAAGCCTTTATCGGAACTTACGGAAGCTATGAGCATCCAAAAGCTGTTGTAGACGGAGCTTGTACAAACTCTGAAGCATTTGGTGATAACTCTTGTGGTACAGTTCAGGGTGACCTTGAATTGCAGCCAGGTGAAACAAAAGAAATCATGCTTATGCTTGGTATTGATGATGCTCTCGCAGTTGGA
This sequence comes from Treponema bryantii, assembly GCF_900111035.1. Taxonomy (GTDB): domain Bacteria; phylum Spirochaetota; class Spirochaetia; order Treponematales; family Treponemataceae; genus Treponema_D; species Treponema_D bryantii_C. The sequence goes on along the minus strand of NZ_FOFU01000013.1, from coordinate 67,750 downwards.
CAGAAGATTGTAAATGAGTTCGGTACTTTCAAACGTGCAGATGAAGAGTTTGAAAAGCTTGTAAATAACTGGCATGCAAAGCTTGGTTCTTTCAAGGCTATTACTCCAGATGAAGATATTAACCATACTGTAAACGTATGGGGACTTTATAACTGTTTGATTACATTTGCCTGGAGCCGTGCAGCTTCTCTTGTATACAATGGAGAACGCGATGGTCTTGGTTACCGCGACTCTGTACAGGATATTCTTGGTGTTTCTGCTGCAATTCCAGAAGAAGCAGAGGAACGTCTTGTACGTATGATTTCTGGTCAGTGCCAGAATGGTGGTGCTGTTCCTGTAATTTCTAAGGACTTCAATGCCGGGCACGAGAAGGCTCCAAAGCCGGAAGAGTTCCGTTCGGATGACTGTGAATGGTTCTTCAATGCTGTTCCTTGCTATGTAGCAGAATCAGGAAACTTTGATTTCTATAACAAAGTAGTTCCATACGCTGATGGCGGAGAAGCAACTGTATACGGACACCTTAAGCGTGCCCTTGAATTTAACCTTGAGAGAATGGGCGCAGACGGACTTCCTTGTGGACTTTTGGCTGACTGGAACGACTGTCTTAAACTCGGCTATCATGGTGAATCTTTGTTCGTTGCTTTCCAGCTGCGTCTTGGTCTTACAACTTATGCTGATATTTCTGAACGTCTTGGAAAGAAGGACGAAGCTGCATGGGCTTTGAAAGAGCGTGATACACTTGATGCTAATATCCAGAAGAAGTGCTGGGATGGTAAGTGGTTTATCTGGGCTGTAGGCGAGGATGGAACTGTTTATGGAACTCAGACAATTGAAGAAGGACAGATTTACTTTAATACTCAGGTTTGGGCTGTTATGTCTTCTGCTGCAACTGCAGAACAGGCTCGCATCTGTATGGAATCTGTAAAAGAAAAACTTGCAACTCCTTACGGACTTATGCTCTGTGCGCCTCCATTCGTAAAGACTCGCTCAGACATCATGTCTTCTGTAGTATTCCTTCCTGGTATCAAGGAAAATGCAGGTATCTTCAACCATACACAGGGTTGGGGTGTAATTGCTGAAACAATGCTTGGAAACGGTGACCGTGCTTACGAGTACTGCAAGGCATCTATTCCTGCTGCATATAATGACAAGGCAGAAATCCGCCAGAGCGAACCATATGTAGTAGGACAGACAACTTATTCTACCTTCAGCAAGCGCCCTGGTAACACACGTACTTCATGGCTTTCTGGAGCCGGTACATGGTCTTACTATGCTATTACTCAGTACATGCTCGGAATTAAGCCACAGTATGATGGTCTTTTGATTGATCCGTGTATTAAGCACGACTGGGACGGCTTTACAGTAGAGCGCCGCTGGAGAAAGATGAATCTTCATATTGAAGTAAAGAATCCACAGCACATTTGCAAAGGTATTGAATATATCGAAGTAGACGGAAAGCGTATCGATGCTGCAGTAATTCCTGTAAGTGAACTCAAAGACGGCAGTAAGATTGTTGCTTACATGGGTAAGGATGCTAAGTCTTCACCTGTTGAGCGTGTTTAAGTCTGAGCGATATATTTAATCGATGAATGCGGCGGCAAAGCTTCCTTTAGTGATGTCGTCGTCAATTTGAATAATTTCGAAAGGCTGCTGGAGCTGGTCTTTCAGACGGGCTTCAGCAGTTTGTTTTAGAAGGGGAGTTTTCCAGAAGGTGCTGCCGTTACAGGTAATGCAGATTGGAAGCTCCTCTTTTTCTTTGTCTGAACAGAACGCTGCAGCGTAAATTGCTTCTGCTGAAAGTTTTGCCGAGCGGGTAATAATTACGTAAAAGAGTTCTTTTAATTTCAGTTCGTCCGATGAAAGTTCTTTCTCTGTTTTTGCGAAATATTTATCAAAATCTTTTGTATCAAAATGCTCTGGTGCTGCATACGAAGGAGAGAAGAATCCTTCACTAATTGCTGTTTTTACCATCTCTGTTGCAATATCTCCGAGATATGCTCCTGAACACATTTTTTCCATAAGGGACTGGTTCGGTTGCGTTGTTCTGCTGCAGACTGTTTTGTCAAAATCACTTTGAGGAAGATCAGAAAACATTCCGCATTCTGTGACAATAATCCGCTTGTTTTGAATGTATGCACTGTTCATTCCGGTTCCGAGAATAAAGGCAAGATGTGCGCCCCAGTTCTTTTCTGATTTTTCAACAAAACTTGAAAGCAGGAGGGCTGTTGTATCATTCAAAACATTTATTTTTTTGATTTTTGTCCAGTCTTGAATTTTGAGTTCTGCTAAAAGTTCTTTTCCAAGATATGTTCCAACCGCTTCCGGAGCTTTTACTTCTTTTGAGAAACGGATAATTTTACCATCTCCGTCTTCTGTAATTGCCATTGCATAACTGAAACAGAAACTGATTTTGTTTGAACGGTCTTTAAGACGTGAAATATTCTGTGCTATGGCCTGATAAAACTGTTTTTTGCTGAGTTCACGGTCAATGGCAGGCATCACTGTTTTCTGGAAATCTGATATTTCAATACCGTCTTTTGTTTTTGTAACAATACAGGAACGGAAGTTTGTACCGCCTGCATCAATCACAATGGCACTTTCACCTTCTTTAATTTTACGAACTGCAGCACTGCCTGCTTTTATCATTGCCTGATCAGAACCGCCTGTTTTAAGTCCTTTTTTCATATCTTCAATAATTTTCTTATGAAGATTATCAGCAATGTTTAAAGTAAAATTGTGACGTTCAAGAAAGTTCTGTGTCTCGTCTGAAATATCCATTTTTAACTCCAGAAGTTTATTTGTTAGAGAAAATTGATTCAAAGGAATCTGTGATTTTTGATTCAATTCCCTTAAAATATTTTACTGTTCCAACACGTAGTTTATCTGTACATTCGTCATCTGTAATAATCAGTGCACTCTTATGCATCTGAAGAATTGTAACCGGCCACATCTGTGAAACAGATTCTTCAACGGCGTGTTGAAGTGCATCTGCTTTAGCAAGTCCCGTCATCATAATAAGAACTTCTTTTGCATCTGTGATTGTTCCAATTCCAACTGTAAGGGCTGTTTTTGGGACTTTTGTACAGTCACCGTCAAAGAATCTTGCATTTGCTTTTATTGTATCTTCTGTAAGGGTTTTCATTCTTGTATAAGAGGTGAGTGAAGAACCCGGTTCATTAAATGCAATGTGTCCGTCATTTCCGCAGCCACCCAGGAACAAATCAATTCCGCCGGCTTCTTTAATCATCTTTTCATAATTCTCACATTCTTTCTGAAGGTCTTCCGTTGTTCCGTCAAGAATATGAACATTTTCTTTTTTGATATCGATTTTACTGAAGAAATTCTGCCACATAAAATAGTGGTAGCTTTGCGGATGGTTTTCATCAAGGCCTACATATTCGTCCATATTAAAAGTAATGACATTCTGGAATGATATGAGACCTTTACGGTTTAATTCAATAAGCCGTTCATATACTCCAAGAGGTGTACTTCCTGTAGGTAATCCAATAACAAAAGGTTTTTCTGGAGTAGGGGCAGCTGAATGAATTTTACCGGCTATATAATCTGCCGTCCACTTTGCACATTCCTTGTAGTTATTTTTGATTATAAGTCTCATTATTGTACCTCCAGTTTATTTTTTACGATTTTGCCTTCAATCATAACAAGCTTAATACTGAACAGTTTATCCATAACAAGAATGTCGCTGTCATAGGTTGGGGAAAGAATTCCTTTATGAGTGTATTTCATAATTCTTGCAGGATTTACAGAAGCAAACTTAATTGCATCTGTAAGCGGATATCCAAATTGCACAATGTTTTTGATTGCTTTTTTCATTGTAAGTGAAGAGCCTGCTATTACATCATCTGCCTTGCGATGAAAGCAGCCGTCCTTAAATACAATTTCTTCACCGTTTGCAAAAAGATGTTCTCCCTTCTGTTCTGTCGGAGTAAGCGCATCTGTAACGAGAACTATCTGAGCACGGTTTTTATCGCGGCCAAGAAGCTTAAACAGGTCAGGATGAACATGTACACCGTCAGCAATTATTTCACAGGATACTTCCGGATGTATAAGAATTGCACCTACAGTTCCAGGGTTCCGATGATGCAGCTGACTCATTGCATTAAAGAAATGTGTTGAATGCAAAATACCCACCTGAATGCCTTCTACAATATTTTCATATTGGGCATTTGTATGTCCGGCCTGTAATATGATTCCTTTTTCAATACAGTGAAGAGCAAGTTCACGCATTCCTTTTAGTTCAGGTGCAACTGTCATGTTTACAATATGTCCTTCTGCGGCTTCCCAAAGTTCATCAAAAAGTTTAATATCCGGGAGTTTTACAGTTTCTGGGCGTTGTACTCCAAGCCGCTCAGGAGAAATAAAAGGACCTTCAAGATGAACTCCCATAATACGGGCTCCTTCTTCGTGTCCCATTGCAGCAACAATTGCTTTAAGTTTTGTTTTCATTTCTTCTGTTTCAGAAGCGTACATTGTTGGATTAAAGGCGGTTACTCCGTATTGAGCAAGATCCTTTGACATTTGAAGAATGCCCTCTGTTGTACAGGTATCTGTTCCATTTCCCTTAAAACCATGAATATGTGTATCAATAAAGCCGGGCATTATGTAATTACCCTTAGCGTCAATAAGTCTCACTTCAGGTCCGAAGTTCATTTTATTGAAACGTTCTTCACTAAAAGTATCCTTGATTTTGGAATCCTCTATCAGAACTGCAGAACGCTGGGTGTTGCTTGTGAGTCCTGAAAGAACTATTCCGTTATGAATACAAATTGTCATCTTTACACCTCCTATTCAAGTTCTCCTTCGTAGTAGCGGTAATCAAGCTGATGTAAAAGTTTTTTATGATATTCAAGTCTCTGTTTAAAATCTTCAAAATCTTTTTTTTCTTCCGGAAGCCAGAGTGTTTCAGCAGCAGCACAGAATCTTGGGAAAAGCAGGTATTCTGCGTTTCGTGAGTGTGGAAGTTTTTCAGTCCAGAGTGTACATTCTCCACCTAAAATCAATTTGCGCTGTTCTGGATTTTCAAGTTTTAATTCTTTTCCTGCAGGAGAGAAGGTGTAGGTTTTTTTTGTAGTAGTTACTCCAAGTCTTCCTGGTTCTTCAAACGAATCTTTATTTTTTAGATTCAGATAGAAACGCTGTGTTGGGGACATTATTACTTTATGATTGAGAGAGGCTGCTTTTATGCCTCCTTCTGTTCCTCTCCAGCTTTGAACAATAACATTGTCAGGGAGTTTATTGTGCTTGTTATTATCAAGTACTTCATCCCAGCCGATAGGAACCTTTCCAAGTTTTGCTACCATTGAGGCTATTTTAGTAGTGCCCCAGGCTTGAAGTTGAGCAGCAGAATCTAAACCTTCTGTTTTCATTCGAGCCTGACATTTTGGACATATTTCCCAGCGTTCATGAGGACATTCATCTCCACCAATATGAATATAATCAGAAGGAAATAGTTCTGTAATCTTTTTAAGGGCTGCTTCATAAATAGTAAAAATATTATCATTTCCCAGACAGAGAACATCAGGAAAAATACCCCATCTGTTTTCTACCTGATAAGGTCCGCCAGTACAACCATATTCCGGATAAGCTGCAAGAAGGGCAGAAGAGTGTCCCGGGAACTCAACTTCAGGAATAATCTGAATGCAGCGTTCCTGTGCATAACGGATGATTTCTTTTATTTCTTCATCTGTGTACCAGCGGCGGATAAGTTTTTCTTCATCATAAAAACCATCCTCTGAAGCTGGCATTGTGTAATCCTGTCTTTTTGATCCGATTTCTGTGAGGCGAGGGTAGCCAGGAACTTCAAAACGCCACCCCTGGTCATCTGTAAGATGCCAGTGGAATATGTTGAGTTTATGCAAAGCGCAGGCATCAAGCATTTTCTTTATAAATGCTGTTGAGTAGAAGGAACGGCTTGTATCAAGTAAAAAGCCTCTCCAGCTGTGTATAGGCTGATCAGTAATATTCAGCTCGGGAAGTTCGTTATCTGCTCGGGAAATAAGCTGAGCTGCACTGATACATCCATAGAAGATTCCATTCAGGCTTTCTGCTTTTATTCTGATTTCTTCATCAGAAAGCGTAAGATTGTAGCCTTCATTTATTTCCTGTTTTTTATCTTGTGGTTGAAGTTCTATAAAAACAGATATTCCTTTATCTGATGTTTTTATTCCAGCAACTCCGAATGCTGTCGCTGCTGTTTTGTATAAATCAGCCTTAGAGTCTGTATTTATACATATAGAAACTGATTTTGTGCGGATATTTATAATTTTATTCCCGGTTTCAACTGAAATCGGTTTTGGAATGATTGTTATTCTGTTGTCCATAGCTCGAATTATAAATCAACTTTTTATGTAAGTACAGAGAAAAAACAAACAAAACGCTAAAAAATGGTGGAAATTCCTTAAAATTCAATAAAATTAACAAAAAAATTGATTGACAATACTGAATAACCGGGTTTAGGATGTAGGTAAGTACAAAGGTTGTACAATAACCTATGACCAATTGGAGGAACCCTATGAAAAAAATGGTAACAGTCGTAATGGTAGCGGCAGCAGTGCTTGGCTCTGTTTATGCGCTGGGCGACAAAAAAACTAAGCAGACAGTTATTACTGTTTTGGATTATCAGGATGCAACAGCTCCAAACTCATTTGAGGATAACAAGCTGATTTGGGAAGCATTCGAAGCTGCACATCCGGATATTAAGATTGAACGTGAGGTACTTTTCAACGAACCTTTCCATCAGAAAACTGCAGCCTATGCAGCTTCAGGAAAAATGCCAGATGTATTCTATATGTGGCCAGCTGGACGTTCATCTGCTATTCATGAAAAGAAACTTGCAAAGGACCTTACTCCATTTATGAAGAAGGATGGAATTTATAATGATTACAGCAAAGCTTGTGTTGATCCTGCAGCTCAGGCATCTGGTTATGTTGCAGAAATTCCATTTGGACTTACAGTAAGCCACATGCTTTATGTAAATAAGGCAGTTCTTGAAGATTGTGGCCTTTCTATTCCAAAGACATATGATGAACTTAAGGCTCAGGTTCCTGTTCTTAAGGCAAAGGGATATGAAACAATTCTTATGGCTAACATGGATGACTGGGTAATGCAGTCTTGTCTCTTCTCTGCCGTTGCAGGACGTTTTGGTGGTGCAGACTGGGCAGATAAGATTAAAGCAGGAAAGGCTAAGTTCACAGACAAATCATTCCTTGATGCAGTAAAATTCATTAAGACACTTTATGATGATGGCGTTCTTTCACAGAAGACTCTTGCAACATCTTATGGTGATGTAGTTGGTCAGTTTGCTTCTAAGAAGGGTGCTTACCTTATTGATGGTGACTGGCGTGTAGGTGCATTCCTTACAGATACTTCTACTGGAAAGGCTCTCATTCCTCCTGCTGATCAGAAAAAGAATATTGAACTTATCAACTTCCCTGAAATTCCTGGTGAAAAGATTCACGGTTCTAACTCTTCAACTCTTGGTGTTGGATATGGTATGAGTTCAAAACTTAAGAAAGGTTCTAAAGAAGAAAAGGCTGCATGGGAACTTATTAAGTGGCTTTCAGGACCTTATGTTCAGCAGAGAAGACTTGATACAGGTGCTTCATTCCCTTCTTTGAACAGTGGAATTAAATATGACAATATTGAACCTCTTTCTCAGAAGAGAGCTCAGTTCTATACTGCACAGACAATTTCTACTCCTGTATTCGACAGCGTATTTGAAGGTGATGTTCCTTCTGTACTCAATGCTGATCTTCAGGCATTAGGACTTGGAAAGAAAACTCCTGAGCAGGTTTGTAAAGATGTACAGGCTGCCTGGGATGCAAGCAAATAATAAAAACTAACTTTCAGGCTTCCGGTAATTCCTTTCCACCGGAAGCCTTTTTTATAAGGGCGAAAAATATGAATAAAAAGAACCTGATCCTTATTAGCAAGGCCTGTCTCCTGCTTTCTGTGCTGGGCTACTGTATTCCAGTTTTTGATGAAGCAAACGGATTTGCTGCATTTATATATTTCCTTGGTGCCGGAGAGGGTGCTTTGTATACTTCGATTGGAGTTGCACTTATTATAAGCTTTCTGGCAATTGCTGCTTCTATCGTATTTTCTTCTATTTATTTTATTCGTGGGAAAAAAGATAATTATACTTCATCAGCTGCAGTGGTCGACTGGGCTTTGATGGGGCTTGTGATTATTTCAACTCTTTTTGCTTTTATTGCAGTAAAAAAGTTTACCGATGAAGATGTTGATTTATCAGCAGGCTTTTATTTTATGATTTACGGAATTGCAGCTTATGTAATTCTTTATTTGTATTCAACTCTGCTTGGTGAAAATCTATCAACAAAAAAAGAAGAAAAGCGTGCATACTGGATGCTTTCTCTTCCTGCAATTGTATTCTACTTTGGAGTAATGACTTTCCCGTCAATTTTCTCCGTTGTTCTGAGTCTTACAAATTATTCAGGAGGATCACTTTTTGAAGCTGGTGCTTTAAAGTTTGTTGGCCTGAAAAATTATATGAAGGTATTCTCAGATCAGTATTTCTATATCTCTTTGAAAAATAACTTCTGGATTGTTTTAGTTTCTGTTTTTGGCCAGCTTCCTCTTGGTTTCTTCCTTGCTTATGTTCTGACCCGCGGCCTTGTAAAGGGCAGAGACTTCTTCCAGACTATGATATATCTTCCTTGTGTAATTTCTACAGTTGTAATCGGTATTTTGTTCCAGACCTTCTTTTCTTCTCACGGAGCCTGGACAGAAATCATGAAGTGGTTTAATCCAGCTTATGAATGGACAATGAACTCACAGCCAATGATTCCGGTTCTGTTTGTAATTTTGTGGATGTACACGGGAACCTACTTAATCATCTTTATGGCAAACCTTCAGAAGATTGATCCTCAGATTATGGAGGCAGCAACTATAGACGGTGCAACTGAGTGGCAGGTACTCTGGCATATCATATTCCCTGAGCTTTCCGGTGTATTTGTTATCAGTGCTATTCTTGCAATTTCCGGTTCGTTGAAATCTTTTGACCTTATATACGTTATGACTGGCGGAGGTCCTGCAAAGCAGACTTATGTTCTTTCTCTTTATATGTTTGATAAGGCATTCCGCGGTGCTTCAGATTATCCTATGGCAAATACAATTTCTACAATCATGGTTGTAATCAGTCTTATCCTGATTGGAATTGTAAAAACACTGGAAAAGAAATTTGGCGCAAAGGAAGAATAGGAGGACTGGAAAATGAATGTATTTGAAAAGAAAGGTCCAAAGCATATTATTGCTCAGACTATTATTTATATTATTTTGATTTTCTTTACCTTTATGGCATTGTATCCGATTTTCTGGCTTCTGTTTTCATCTTTCAAAACAACTCAGGAATATCAGATGACAAGTAAGCTTGCACTTCCACAGGTATGGTGGTGGAGAAACTATGTTGATGCCTGGATACGAGGAAAGTTTGGAAGTCTGTTTTTGAACAGCCTTTTTTATACCGGTATTTCTACAATTGCAATTCTGTATTTTTCTATTGCTGCGGGATTTGCATTTGCAAAACTTCCGAATAAATCTACAGGTGTTATCTACAAGTCGTTTGTTATTGGAGTTCTGATTACATTGCAGTGTATTATGATTCCTCTCTTCTTTATGGCAAACTGGACAGGACTATATGATACAAGACTTGGAGTTCTTATCTGCTACATTGGTATTGGTATGCCTATGGGTATTTACCTTACCACAGAGTTTATCCGCAGTATTCCTACTTCTCTTGTTGAATCTGCCAGAATTGACGGGGCTCCATACCTTCAGATTTTCTTTGATATCATATTCCCAATGTCAAAGCCGGTTGGAATCACTCTGGCAATTCTTACGATTACCGGAACCTGGAATGAATTCATGCTGATAAATATTCTTGCTAGCAGTGAAAAGATTAAGTCTCTGCCGGTCGGTGTACAGAAGTTCTCTGGAGCATTAGCTTCGGATTACGGTAAACAGTTTGCAGCTCTTATGATCAGCATTATTCCGATTATTATCTTCTATGGTATTTTCAGAAAGCAGATTACTAAAGGTGTTGCGGCTGGTGCTGTTAAAGGTTAAAATAAAGTATGCACGTAAATAATGACTATCAGCGCAATGCGAATCTTTCACGCGTGTTTGAGACCGTGTGGAAGAATCCAAACTTCAGCAGAATTGATATTGCAAGAAAACTTGAACTTTATCGTTCTACAGTTTCAAATATTATTGGAACGCTGGTTGAGTCTAATCTGATTTGCGAAGGAGAGAGGGGAATTCCAACAGAGAAGGGAGGCCGTAAGCCGGTTTTCCTTTCTGTGAATCCTGATTTTGGCTGCGTGATAGGAATTGAGATTCAGCTTGATTGTTATCATGTAGCTGTAGTTTCTTTTGATGGAAGAACTGTTCATGAGGATGACGGAAAAACTCCGGTAAATCCTGATTTATTAGACAAGCCTGAAGAACTTTTTGTTTATATGGTTGATACAATAATCAAAAGTATTCAGGAAGATGTTAATATAAATCCCCTTCGGCCGCTTGCAATCAGCATTGGTCTTCCTGGAATTATTGATATTGATAATGGCGTTATAAAGTATTCTGCACCATTCCGTCTTAAAGAATTTGATTATGCGACTGTACTTGGAAAGCGCTATGGTATTCCTCTCTTTATGGAAAACGATGCCCGCTGCTGTTCATGGCTTCAGCTTGCTTTGAATAAATCTTCTGATAAAAAAGATTTTCTGTGTGTACTTGCAAGAAACTATGCAGGTAACCCTTTGCTGTCTTATCCTGAAAGTTATGGGAAAGGTATCGGTGTAGGTCTTTCGATTACTATGAATGGTCGTGTAATCAATGGAAGAAACTACGGTGTTGGTGAATATATTTCGCGTTCCTGGACAACCTATCAGAAAGGGCAGACCGGACTTCCTGAGGCTGTTCTAAAAACAGTTGATTCAGTAGAAGATTCTTATGCTGAATGGATAAAGGATTTGTTTGGTACCCTTACTATGATGGTGCCACTGCTTGAGCCGGAAACTGTATTTGTTCACGGGCAGCCAAAATTCCGCAGGGATTTCATGCTTGAGGTAATCAAAAAGAATGTACCTCAGTTTACTTCTATAATGGATTATTGTGGTTCTGAACTTGTGATCATGGATGATGATGCCTTTGGGATTTCTAAAGGTGCGGCTCTTATGTGCATTCAAAAATTATATGAAGTCCAGATTCTTGAAGCTAAGCCGTCTTATTCAATTTTGAAATGGGATGAACTTTTTGATCTGCATAAAAGAAGCAGATCAAAAAGTTTATTAGAGTTTTAGTCTTCTAATTTCTTATATTCATCAAAAGTCTTGAGAACATCTTCGTCTGGTTTTGTTGCCAGAGAAACGATGATTGTAACTACAAGACAGATAATGAATGCAGGGAGAATCTCATATACATCAAAGATACCGCCATGGAGATTGTGCCATGCTACTACAGTAGCACCGCCTGCAAGAAGGCCGGCAACTGCTCCTGGCGCTGTTGTCTTTTTCCAGTAAAGAGCGAGTATGATAAGAGGACCAAAAGTTCCGCCGAAACCTGCCCAAGCATAAGAAACGAGTCCGAAGATTGAGCTGTTTGGATTGAGGGCGAGAAGAAGTCCTACAATAGCGATGATGAATACACAGATACGGCTGATAAGAAGAACCTGCTTATCGCTTGCATCCTTTTTGATAAGTCCCTTGAAAATATCCTGTCCGATAGCAGAAGAAGCTGAAAGAAGCTGTGAGTCTGCTGTAGACATAGCTGCGGCAAGAATACCACAGAGGAAGATACCTGCAATGAAAGCTGGGAACATGCGGATCATTGTTTCGCTGAATACTGCTTCCTGAGTTCCTGTTCCGAGAGCCTTAAGACCTGCTGTTGTAACTTCTGCTGGATCTGCACCAAGAATAACACCCTTGTTCAAAAGCCATGCTGTACCGAGAGTTCCGATAAGAACGGCACCGATGTAAGAAATAATCATCCATGTGATACCTACGCGGCGTGCAGTCTTAAGTTCTTTGTTAGAACGGCAACCCATAAAGCGGATGATGATGTGTGGCATTCCAAAGTATCCGAGACACCATGCAAATGCAGAAATTGCAGACATTGGTGTGAAAGTCTTGTTTCCTGTGAAAGCTTTGAGCATTGCAGAACCGAACTCGCCGTTGAGGGCGCGGTTTGTAAAGCTTGAAACATTGTCGATTGCATTACCAAAGCCACCGAGTGTAGCAACGATTACGATTCCAGAAATAATGAAAGCGATGAAAATCAAGCTACCCTGAATGAAGTCTGTTGTACAAACTGCTTTATATCCACCAAGAATTGTATATGAAAGAATGATTACAAATCCAATAAGGAGACCTGCATTCCAGCTGAGTCCGAAAACTGAGCGGAAAAGTTTTGCACAGGCTACAAAGCCAGATGCTGTATAAATAGTAAAGAAAACTACAATAAAGAATACTGATACAATAGAAAGAATATGAGTTTTGTCTTTAAAACGGTTTGTAAGGAATTCCGGGATTGTGATTGAGTCACCAAAAGCTACCGAGCATTTGCGCAATGGTTTTGCAATAAAGAGCCATGCAAGGTAAGTTCCTACGATAAGTCCGAAGGCTGTCCAGAAAGTTTCTTTGAAACCGCCGAGGTAGCAGAGGCCTGGAAGTCCCATTAAAAGCCATGCAGAAGAGTCTGATGCTTCTGCCGAAAGGGCGGTTACCCAAGGTCCGACTTTTCTTCCGCCAAGGAAGAAGTCTGCAGCTGAGTTATTACTCTTTGCATTACGAAGGCCTACAAAAACCATGAGACCAAGGTAAAGAACAAAGGCAATAATCATTGCAATTGTCTGAGATGTCATTTGTTATACCTCTTTTAAATATAATGTAGATATTTAAGTATAATTAAAAATTTTGTTATTCTCAATAGATACAATCCCCGAAGATTTCAGTTGTCTTTTGGGATAATCATTAGTATATTTAAAATATAGGAGTTTTAAATGGCAGAATGTACACATGACTGCGGTTCTTGCAGTCAGGATTGTTCAAAGAGAGATTTGCAGGTAAGTCTGCGAGCTGGTAGCAGTGTAAAAAAAGTTATTGGTATTGTCAGTGGAAAGGGCGGTGTAGGAAAGTCTCTTGTAACAAGTCTTCTTGCAGCCCGTGTAAATAAGGACGGCTTCCGTTCTGCTATTCTTGATGCAGATATTACTGGACCTTCTATTCCAGAAAGTTTTGGTGTAGGCGAAGAGCGTGCTACAGCCCTTGAGGGTGAAGATGCATTGAATCCTGTTGTAACAGATTCTGGAATTCAGCTTATGTCTATGAATTTCCTTCTTCAGAATGAAACAGATCCTGTTATCTGGCGCGGTCCTGTAATTGCAGGTGCTGTAAAACAGTTCTGGACAGATGTTGTATGGAAGGATGTAGATTTTATGTTCGTGGATATGCCACCAGGAACAGGTGATGTACCGCTTACAGTTTTCCAGTCACTTCCAATTGATGGAATTATTGTTGTAAGTTCACCTCAGCAGCTGGTTCGTGTAATCGTAGAAAAGGCTGTAAACATGGCTAATATGATGAACATTCCTATTCTTGGAATCGTTGAAAACATGAGCTATGTAAAGTGTCCTGATTGCGGTAAAGAAATTACAGTATTCGGTAAGAGTAATATTGATCAGATTGCAAAGAGCTTTAATATTCCAGTTCTTGCCCGCATTCCTATGCAGGAAGAAACAAGCCGTGCAGTAGATGCTGGTGATATTGAGAGTCTGGATATTCCTGAACTCAAGGAAGCAGCAGAGACTGTTGAAAAACTGTTGAAAAAATAATTATTTCTGATATACTTGTTTCTATGAATGATAACAAAGAAACAAAGGGTATATCAGAGGAAGAAATTTCCGCTACTATAAAAGAGCTTTGTCACCTTATTTTAAAGTCTGGTGACGAAGCTTTTATTTATGATTTTTTCAACTGCCTTTTTACAAAGCCTGAACTTAAAGATATTGCAAACAGATGGCTACTCGTAAAGGAAATTGATGCTGGTACAACACAACGTGAGATTGCAAATAAGTTTGCAATGTCTCTTTGTAAGATTACCCGCGGTTCACGTGAGCTTAATAAGGAAGACAGCGCCTTTAGAAAAATGCTGGAATTATTAAAAAATCAGTAAATTGAAGTCCATTTTTCCCCGATAAAGACAATAGAAATGTATATTCAGAGGGGAACTATGGATAGAAAAAAATCGCTATTCGAAAATCTTGCTTTTGCCGGATTAACTGGACTTCTTTTATTTTCCGGCTGTGCTTCTAAACCTGTATCTACAAAACAGACACCTCAACAACTCATTATGCAGAACCGCAAGGCAGAGGCAATGCAGGAATTTGTAATGCCTGCAGATATCAATGCCGCTGATGAGAATGGAAATACGGTACTTCATATTGCAGCAATGGTTAATGATGCTGATCTTGTGTCTTTCTTTATCATTAAGGGAGCCGATCCTGAACTTAAGAATTTTGAAGGTGATACACCTCTGCATGTTGCAATTAAAAACTATTCATATGAAGCTGCAAAAACACTGGCTTCAATAAGTAATACACTTTTTTCTCGTGACAGTGAAGGAGTAACTGCTCTTGACCGCGGTCTTATGGAAAGTGAAGATTATTATGACATTTTCATTACTCCAAAAGCAGCTGAGCTTCGTGATGTTGATGGGCAGACAATAGTTCATTATTTTGTCAGAACAAAAAATATTAAAGGTATTCGTAAATGTATTTCAGAAGAAATTCCAATTTCTGTAGTAGATGATAATGGAAAAACTCCTCTTGATGTTGCTTTTGAAAATCTTGATGATGAAGATTCTGTTGAAATTGCTGCCGAACTCATTATGGGCGGTGCAGATGAAGTAGTAACTGAATTTTCATATTTCCAGGATGCAATGCTTGCCCGCAATGTTAATTCACGTTTTGATGATGGTCAGACTCCGCTTCATCTTGCTGCAATTTACGGACACAATGCAATTGCAAAATATCTGCTTGAAAATAATGCTGATACAACCGTTCAGGACAGTTCTGGTGCAACCCCTCTGCATGAAGCTGTTCGTTACGGAAATGTGGAAATCATAAAATCTCTGCTTAATTCCGGTGCAAATGTTAATGCCCGTGATAATCTTGGAAAAACACCAGTAATGCTTATTCTTCCAAAAGATAAAACTGCAGAAATTTATAAGCTTCTTATAACTTATCGTGCAGACCTTTCTCAGAAGGATATGTTTGGTGATACAGTGCTTCATACAGCTTCAATGCTGAATGTTGGTGCTTCTACTTTCTCTGTTCTCATAAATGGAGGAGCAGATGTAAATGCCCGAAATAAGGAAGGTGTAACACCGCTTGCAATTGCTGTTCAGAAAAATGATCTTGAAACAGTAAAACTTCTTACATCTGCCGGCGCAGACATCCACACACAGGATACAAACGGTGATTCTCCGCTTTCAATTGCACTTGCCGGTTCTTCAGAAATGCTTGAAGCAGTTGTAAATGAAGCAAATGCTGGCTTTACAGATTCAAATGGTAATACTCCGCTTCATCTGGCTCTTTTGTGTGATGCTCCATTAGCAAAAATCCAGTACATCATAAGCCTTATGAAAGATGTAAATACGAGAAATAAGGACGGTAACTCAGCCTTATTCCTTGCTATTCTTAAAAACCGACAGAAGGTAGGGGAGCTTCTTCTTGCAAAGAATGCAGACATCTTCTCTACAAACACAAATAATAATTCACCATTGCGTCTTGCTTTGAAATACGGTGGTACAGTTCAGGACTGGCTCATCACTTCTAAAACAATCAAGTCAAAGGATGGAACTGGAAACACAGTTCTTCATTATGCCGCTGAGTGGCAATATAAGGATGCAATCAACAGTCTTGTAATGAAGGGGGCTGATATTGGTGCTAAAAATGCAAATGGAGAAACTGCTCTTTTTAGTGCAGTAAAAACAAATAATCCTAGTGTAATTCAGACAGTTGTAGATTGTGGAGCTGATATTCAGGCCCGCGATAATCTTGGAAGTACAGCAATGCATACCGCTGTTCGCTGGGATGCTCCTGCTTCTATTGATAAACTTCTTTCTCTTGGAATCAACGTAAACGCACAGAATACATCAGGAAAATCACCATTGGCCGAGGCTGTCGTTGCAGGAAAATTTGATATTGCTAAGAAACTTCTTGCATCGGGCGCAGATCCTAATGTTTGTGATTCGAATGGTGTAACAGTTCTGATGGATGCAATTCGTGGCTGCAGCAAAGACAGTGTTCAGCTGCTTTTGAAGTATGGTGCAAATCCAAATGTTCAGGAAGTAAACGGCCGCAATGCTTATCACGAAGCTGCTTATATGGCTGATGTTGATATCATTAAACTCATCAGAAATGCAGGTGGAAATCCTTTGTCGCGCGACAAACAGGGAAATACTCCGTTCTCAATTGTTGTTAAGAAAGATATAAACGTAATCTGTGAAGTACTTGGAAATAATTATACAATTACCGACAGTGATGGAAATACTCCTGTTCATATTGTTGTAAAAGCAAAGGCTTCTGATGAGCTCCTTCAGACATTGATTGATGAAGGTTATCCTGTAGATACAAGAAATGCAGACGGATATACAGCCCTTAATTATGCAATTGAAGCTGATTCGGTAAAGACAGCACTTGTTCTGCTTGAAAACGGAGCAAATCCATTCCAGCAGATTGATAAGAAGGGTAAAAACGGAATCTCAATTGCTCTTGAAAAGGGCAATAAGAAAATGATTTCGAATATTGTAAAATACGCAGGAAAGATGACAGACGTTCAGGGTAATACAATCCTTCACTATGCAGCTAAAACCAGTGATACAGCCATGGTAAAGACTTTGATTTCTTATGGAATTGATAAGAGTGTGAAGAATGTTTCTGGTGATACCGCTTATACAATTGCTGTAAGATGGCGACGTCCGGAAATTGCGGCGTTGTTAAAGTAGGTTTTAGGTTTTAGGTTAGAGGTTCCAGGTATTTTAATCTGGAACCTTTTTTTTATAGCGGGTTTTAGGGCGGCTAGCCCTAGGGGAGGGGGTAGCGTAAGACCGCTTGCGGGCTGAAGCGAGGGGGAGACTTCCCCCATCCCTAGAACCTAGAACCTGACACCTATAACCTTTTAAGCGTCTTCTTTAGACAACATCAAATTAGTTAAAATACCAAGAATCAACGCGCAAGCAACAGTTCTGATTTCAACTGCGCCGAAGCTTACTACCATTCCACCTACACCAGTAATAAAGATTACAGATGCTACGAAGAGGTTCTTGTTCTTGTTGAGGTCTACAGACTGGAACATCTTGAAACCTGAAACGGCAATGAATCCGTAGAGGGCAACACAAACGCCACCCATTACACAGTTAGGAATTGTCTCAAGGAAAGCTACGAGTGGAGAAATCATAGAGAAGATAATACAGATGATTGCACATCCCCAGATAGAGATTGTTGAAGCATTTCGTGTAATAGCAACACATCCAATAGATTCTCCATAAGTTGTGTTTGGACAACCACCGAAAGCTGTACTTACGATTGTACCAACACCATCACCAAGAAGAGTTCTTGTAAGACCAGGTTCTTTAAGAAGATCTTTTCCTACAATTGCAGAAAGGTTTTTGTGGTCAGCAAGGTGTTCTGCAAATACAACAAATGCAACTGGTACATAAGCAGAGAAGAGAGTCAATAGATATTTTCCAGAAACAGCTTTAAGACCTTCAGTTCCACCCAAAAGGAATGTGAAGTTTGGAAGTGAAATATAGCCTGAGAACTTAGAGAAGTCGAGGGCTTTTACAGCACCGTAGTTGATTACGATGAGTGCAGGATTATCAATAAGATTACCAATAATTGCAAAGAGAGTTGCAAGAAGATAACCTGCAAGAATACCGAGAATAAAAGGAATCAGTCTTCCAACTTTTTTACCATAAGTAGAGAAAAGCATTGTGATAGCGAGAGTGAAAAGACCGCAGATAAGAGCTACATATGTGCTTCCGCCTTCAACACTTGATTTCATAAGATCACCAATTGCATTACCAGAAAGACTTAATCCGATAATTGCTACTGTAGGTCCAATGATTACTGGTGGCATAAGTTTATTGATCCATTCTACACCACAGAATTTAACGATTATTGCAATGATTACATAAACAAGTCCTGCCATAAGGGCACCGATAATAAGACCCCAATAGCCAGCCTGCTCAGAAAGGCCGAGAGTTGCAGCTCCAGCAAATGCACTGAACATTGAACCAATGAAAGCAAATGAGCTTCCTAAGAAAACAGGGCTTGAACTCTTTGTGAAGAGAAGGTAAACAATTGTACCTACACCTGCACCGAAAAGAGCAGCAGAAGCTGTCAGTCCGTGTCCAATAATAGCTGGGACAGCAATAGTTGCTGCCATAATTGCGAGAAGCTGCTGCAAAGCAAACAGCACAACCTTACCAAAACGTGGCTTGTCCTTGATTCCGTAAATCAAATCCATTTTGATTGACTCCTTTTTGTATGTATTTTTTTAATTATAATCCGTTGTTATATGGAATTCAATTATCAAATTCTATTATAATTAAAAATGAGGTTTTTATGGCTGATTTTTTTGATTATTTGAATTGGAGAGGTGACTTATCTTTTGAAACAGTCCCTTTTAATAAAATTGATGCTTTAATTCTCGCTCATTTGACCTATTCAATTTTCGACAGAGTAGTGCCAGAGAGTTTTACACAAAAAAAGACCTTTGCTCAGGTTGCAAAAGACTTTTCAAATGCTCCTGATTATGAAGAGCGAATCAATATAGGATTTTTAATTAACAAACGTACTGCTGAACTTATGTTTAAATGTGCAGAATCACCTCGTTTTAAGAATGTTGAATTATGCGGATTTAGAAATCTGTTTAGTGAAGAAAATGTTGAGCAGTTTGCAGCAGTTACTTATTTAATAGATGGAAAGCCTGTAATTGCCTTTAGAGGCACAGACGATACAATAGTTGGCTGGAAAGAAGATTTTAATATTGCCTGGCTTGAGCAAATTCCTGCACAAAAAGATGCTCTGGAATATTTTGATGAAGCAGCCGCAGCTTTTAAGAAGGATTTTGTATTAGTCGGACACTCTAAAGGTGGAAATCTTGTTATAAATACAACTGTAAACTGTGGAAAGAAACTTCAGAATCGGATTGATGAAGTTTATAATTTTGATGGTCCGGGTTTTGGAACTGATTTTTTTGAATCTGAAGAATATAAGGCTGTAGAAAAGAAGATTCATTCGTTTTATCCAGGATTTTCGGTTGTAGGAATGATTTTTCATCATCCAAAGACATTTGAAATAGTAAGAAGCGAAGGCTTTGCCTTCTGGCAGCATGATGCAATGAACTGGCAGGTAATGGGAATTCAGTTTATAAATGAAGCTGAATTTACAGAAGAAAGCCGGATTTTTTATAAAGCTTTTAATGAATGGGTAGATAAACTTAAGCCTGCTCAGAAAAAGACTTTTGTAGAAACAATGTTCTGTATTCTGGAAGCATCTGGGGCAAAAACAAATAGTGATATTGAAAAAGATGCATTGAAAGCTACAGCAAGAATGCTCGCTGCCTATGCCGATCTGGACAGATCCCGTAAAAATGAGATGAAAAAGATCTTAAATATGTTTAAAGATGTAATTACAGATGATATTCCAATCTTTAAACCTTTTGTTCTTCTTAAAAATAATTTGCGAATAATGAGTTGAGGTTCTATAATTTAAGTATGAGTGATACAACAATAGTAACAAATAGTCCTGTAGGACGACATCTTGATTCTCTTGGTGAAGGTAAGCCTGCATCTTACCTTATGTTTAATCATAAAAAGGTTGAACTTGTTGCAAAAATTACAATTGGCCGTGATACAGACAATGATGTAGTTGTTGACAACAAGCTTGCAAGCCGTCATCATGCAATGATCCAGAAGATTAAAGATGCATATTTTATTAAAGATGTTGGAAGTACAAACGGAACTTTTATAAATGATGTTCGTATTCCAAATGAAAAATATGTAAAATTAAATCCTGGTGACAAAATCTCAATCGGTAACATGAATCTTGTGGTTTCATAAAAACACTAAGATACAGGAATAATTTTGGACTCAGTTTATCAGACAATAAAAACTATTCTCACCTCAAATACTCTGCCGACTTATGATGAGTTTTTCGATTTATTAAATCAGGCTTCAGATTGTCTTGAAAAAGAAAAAACACAGTATAGACAAAAGGCATCGGATGACAGTACAGGCGGACTTGTTGATTTTCATGAAGATGAACTTCCTCTGATTGTAATTCCAGATTTACATGCACGTCCATATTTTTTAATGAATATTCTTGATTATCAGCTTTATGAAGATATGACAGTTTTTGAAGCTCTTTCTGCAAGAAGGGTAAGACTTTTAAGTGTCGGCGATATTCTTCATACAGAACGACATACAAGAGAAAGATGGGCAGCTGCTGCAGTTGAATTTGATAATGGAATATTTACAGGTCCTGCGCTTTCAGCAGAAATGCAGGAAGGGCTTTGTCTTCTGGCTGGACTCTTAAAATTGAAAGAAGCTTTTCCAGCTTATGTACATATCCTGAAGGGAAATCATGAAAATATTCTGAATGCTACCGGAGACGGTGATTATGCATTCAGGAAATTTGCAGATGAAGGTGAAATGGGTATGGTCTTTGTACAGGACTTCTATGGAGATGATATTCTTTATCTGATGAATTGCGTAGAAAAGAGTTTACCGCTGGTTTATTTTGGAAAAAAATGTGTGGTATCTCATGCTGAGCCTTTCAGAACTTATACGCGTGAAGAACTTGTTAATGCACGTCTGACAAAAGGGGTTGTGGAAGGCCTGACCTGGACAGATAACGGAACTGCAGCAATTGGAAGTGCTGAAGGGACAATAAAAAATCTTTGTGAGGGATTCGAGCTTTCACAGATAAATGATTATGTATATCTGGGTGGACACCGTCCGGTAACTGGAAATTATAAACTTTTACAGAATGGACGATACATTCAGTTTCATAATCCAGGAAAACAGAATATTGCATTAGTGCAGTCAGATAGAAAATTTAATCCGGAGACGGATATAGTGGAGATTAAAAAATGAGTGACGAATTTCCTCCAATGATAGGAAAGTACAAGATTCTCGGAATTATCGCTAAGGGTGGAATGGGTGTTGTATATAAGGCAATTCATCCGTCTTTGAAGCGTTATGTCGTAATCAAAAAAATGACAGCCAGAGGACATGCAGGAGATGCCGGTCGTTTTAAAAAGGAAGCACAGCTGCTGCTTGATTTACAGAGTCCGTATATTGTTCACTTATTTGATTATTTCACCGAAGGCGGCTACCGTTATATGGTGGAAGAACTTGTTGACGGAACAGCACTGGATGCACTCATAAAGAAACAGACTTCTATTCCATGTCCGGTTTCTATGCTTGTTATGCAGGATGCCTGCTATGCCTTAAAATATGCTCATTCAAAAGGAATTGTACACCGCGATATTAAACCGGGAAATATTCTTTTATCGAAGCGGGGCGAAATAAAGCTCGCAGACTTTGGTATTGCAAGTGATCACGCTGCAGGCGGCGCGGATGAGGGAAGTGATAAAACCCAGACAGGTGTTGCGTTAGGAACGCCGGCATATATGCCTCCGGAGCAGTTCGAAGACAGTGCAAGGGTAGATCACCGTGCAGATATTTATGCGCTGGGCATTATGCTTTATGAAATGGTTACCGGTACTAAGCCTTACCCGGGAACTCTGTCGCTTGAAACTCTTGCGGTGATTAAAAAGGGCCGTTATATAAGTCCACGGAAAATTGACAAAACTGTGCCGAAAGATATCTGCCGCCTGATTCATAAAATGATTCGACCTAAGGCAAAAGCCCGCTACCAGTCTATAGATGCTGTGTTACGTCAGGTAAAAAGATATCTCAGCCATTATGATACACATGAACTCCGTGTTCAGCTGGCAAAATCAGTAGTAACAACAAAGCAGTATACCTTTGCTCCTGAAGCACTGGCAGTAAAGGACCGTGCTCGTCGTATTGTAAGACGTTCTGTGCTGGGAGTTTTTGCTGCTGCTGCTGTTTTTGCAGGTTTATGGTACAGTGGTTTTATTCATGAAACTGTGCTTTCAAAATGGTACAGTCAGGTAAGCATAGAAGTAGAAATGCCGCGAGCTTTGTCCGAAAATCTCGACCTTCCGGCACGAGCATTTTTCTTTGAAAATGATGGAGATAAGATTCCTGAAGTTCAGGGAACCCACAGAACCTTCTATGAACAGGGCTCAGCTTTTTATGAAAAACTGATGTTCAGTTCTGCAAAAAAACGTCTGATAGCTTCCAGACCTGCCGGTCGCAATAAAACTTACAGTATGCGTCCTGTTTTCCTGAAAAATGGAAGTTACCGTGTTAAGGTTGTCGTTGGACCTTATGTATGGTGGAAGAGTTTTTCTGTTGGCGATGATGATGTTGATATTACCTGTGATTTCCTTAAAAATACAAAAAGAAATCTTACTATAAAGACTTTTGCTTCAGATAGTGTAACAGGTGAAGATATCACTGAAGAAACAGAATTCAAAATCTTCTATAAGAATAAGTGGATTCCTTTGGCTGAGATTGAAGAAGAAAATCTGGAATCTGGAACTGTATGGAAAATCAGAACAGAACGCGAAGGATATCAGGGTGAAGAATTCTCTCTTTTAATCGATTGGTATCAGGATGAACTTATTATTTCTTCGGAATTATTACCAGAAATCTCAAACTAAAAAAACGGTGATTGCGGGTCCCAGCGACGGCAAAAAAGGGAATAGGAATCCCCCCAGGTACCCCCGAGACAAAATCTCACTTCGCTCGATTTTATCTCGACCCGGGGCCCCCCTTTCCCTTTTCTTGTCTGCGTCCCACAATCACCGTTTTTTTAGTTTTATTTGACGATTTAATAGAAAAATCAGTATATTAAAAGTATGAACAATAAAGATGATAATTCGTCAGAGAACTCTATAATCCCAACAGATCAGATTCTCCCTAATAAATTAACATTGATTCCGCTTGCCGGACGGCCGATATTTCCAGGCATTTTTACTCCTCTTATGATAACCTCAAATGATGACGTAAAGGTTGTTGAAGAAGCGTATGAAAATGAAGGTTTTATCGGAATCGTAATGCTAAAAAATGATTCGGAAACTCCTTCCATCAGTGACCTGCATAAGGTTGGAACAGCAGCCCGAATCATCAAAAAAGTGAACCTTCCGGATGGCGGTATAAATATTTTTATTTCAACAGTAAAGCGTTTCAAAATCAGAAAGGTTCTGCATAATGCGGCTCCTATGGCTGCAGCAATTGAATATCTTGATGATGAAGAAGCAAATACATTTGAAGTAAAGGCTCTTACCCGCGCACTTATTTCTGAAATGAAAGAGGTTAGTGAAAATAATCCTCTGTTTTCGGAAGAAATGCGTCTCAATATGGTTAATATTGATAATCCTGGTAAGATTGCAGACTTTATTGCATCAATTCTGAATGTTGATAAAAATGAACAGCAGAAGATTCTTGAAACTGTAAATGTCCGTCAGCGAATGGAGCAGGTTCTTGTGTTCATCAAAAAAGAACAGGAACTGCTCAGAGTTCAGAAAAAGATTCAGCATGAACTTAATGACCGGATTGAAAAAAATCAGCGTGAGTATTTCCTTCGTGAGGAAATGCGTTCAATTCAGGAAGAGTTGGGCGAAACTCCAGATGGAAACGAAACCGACTATCAGAAGTTCAAAAAGAAGATTGAAGAACTGGCCTTTGAAGGTGAAATCAAGGAAACTGTTGAGAGTGAGCTTTCAAAACTTTCAATGATGGATCCGAACTCTTCTGAGTGGCTTGTTACACGTAATTATCTTGAACTGATTACCCAGCTTCCATGGAAGGTTCCTGCTGTTGATGATTATGATTTAAACCGCGCAAAGAAAATTCTCGAGGACGACCATTTTGGCCTTGAGGATGTAAAAAAGCGTATTGTTGAATATCTTGCGGTTCGCAAAATGAAGAAGGATGCCAAAGGTTCTATTCTTCTTCTCGTTGGACCTCCGGGAGTTGGTAAGACAAGTATCGGCCGTTCAATTGCAAATGCCATGAATAAACCGTTCTACCGTTTCTCAGTTGGCGGTATGCGTGATGAAGCAGAAATTAAAGGTCACCGCAGAACATACATTGGAGCTATGCCAGGAAAAATTATTCAGGGACTCAAAATCACAAAGAGCAGCACTCCTGTTTTTATGATTGATGAAATTGATAAGATGGGCTCAAGTCATAACGGAGATCCTGCAAGTGCATTGCTTGAAGTTCTTGATCCGGAACAGAATGTTACTTTCCGTGATACATATCTCGACCTGCCTTATGACATTTCGAATGTGTTCTTTATTCTGACTGCAAATACTCTGGATACTGTTCCTGAGCCATTGCTCGACCGTGCCGAAATTATTCACCTGAGCGGATATATTGATCAGGAAAAACTTGAGATTGCGAAGAAGTATCTTGTTCCAAAGAACCTTGCTAAAAACGGACTTGCAAAGAATCAGGTAAAATATACAAAGGCAGCACTGCTTGAGATTGCGGAAGAATATGCCCGCGAAGCTGGTGTCCGCAATTACGAAAAGTGCCTTGATAAGATTCATCGTAAGATTGTTACTGAGATGGTTTTTGAAGCCGAGAAGAAGGGTGGAATAACCGAAACATCCATTACCCTCGACGCTCCAGACCTTTTCAAATATCTTGGAAAACCTGTCTTCGACGAAAGTCAGATAAAAACTGCCAGCGTACCGGGAACTGCAATTGGTCTTGCCTGGACAAGCATGGGTGGCGATACTCTTCTGATTGAATCATCTTCATTTGCCGGAAAGAGTGGGCTTGTACTCACAGGTCAGATGGGTGATGTAATGAAGGAATCAAGCCAGATCGCTTTTGACTGGGCTCGCAAGTTTGTTCTTGAGCGCAATGTAAAAGATGCAAAGTGGTTTGAAGATAATATCGTACATCTTCATATTCCGGAAGGAGCTACTCCAAAGGATGGACCAAGTGCTGGAATCACAATGGCTACAACTTTTGTTTCACTTTTGATGAACAAAAAGATTAAGCCTAATCTTGCAATGACTGGTGAGCTTTCACTTACTGGTCAGGTTCTGCCGATTGGTGGTCTCCGCGAAAAGACTGTTGCAGCAAAACGTAATAAGATTAAGACAATTATTATTCCAAAGGCAAACGAGCGCGACCTCGAAGATATTCCTGTACACGTAAAGCAGGGCATAAAGTTTATGCCTGTAAGTGATGTGCATGAAGTTCTTGAGATTGCGTTGGGAATAAAATAATCAATTCATAACACCGAGTTCCACGAGCCACTCTTTGAGAGCCTGGTTCCAGTGGAACTCTTTCATAAAGGCATTGTCTTTCATTCCAAAACCGTGTCCGCCCCAGTCATAAACTGCAAGGCGGCTCGGTATTTTTTTTGCCTGAAGGGCATCATAAAGACGGAATGAATTCTCATAAATTACAACCGGGTCATCTTTGCAGACAACTACATAAGTTGGCGGCATATTGTCCGGTACATTCATTTCTATCGAGAACTCATCTTTGCGTTCCTGAGTCTGATTTTTTTTGCCAGAACCTAAAAGACTGTTGCGTGACCAGCGGTGTGCAATATCATCCTGCATTGTAACAACTGGATAAACTGGAATTACAAAATCTGGACGCAAACTAACGTTAGTTTGGATTCCAAGTTTTTCAATTTCATTATGAGTTTCAAAAAACTCTCCGGCCATAGTTACAAGATGTCCGCCGGCAGAAAATCCGATTACACCAACTTTGTTAGGATCAATATTCCATTCTGCTGCATTTTCACGGACAAGTTGAATTGCTCTCTGTATATCCTGCAGCATGGCAGGGTGATGGTAAAAACTTTCTGCAGTACGGTATTTTAATACAAATGCTGTAACTCCATTTTTTGCAAACCAGGTGGCAGTTGTGTTTCCTTCGCCCTTAAGCCCAAGATGATGATAACTTCCGCCCGGACATACAATTACTGCTGCATTAGTTTCAGATGAAGTCTTCTCTGCCTTATGCATGAACATAACAGAAGGCTGTTTTTCCATGCCTTTTACATTACGCCAGAGATAAATTGTTGCATCCTGAGAAAAGGCTGTAATTGAAAAAACTAAGATAGTAGCTAGAGTTACAAAAATTCGTTTCATAAAATTATTATAACAAAACAACCTTCTTTCTTCTATTAAAATATTGTGGTAAACTTCCTTCATTATGAAAGGCATTATTTTTGATATGGATGGAGTAATTTTAGACTCCGAAACAATTTCTGACAGAACCTGGATGGAAGCTGCAAAAGAGAAAAATCTTGAAGTTAATATAGAGCTTATAAATGCCTGCCGTGGTTCAAATAAAAATGATACAATTGAAATCTTCAAAAAACATTTTGGAAATAACTTTGATGGAGAAGGCTTTCTTACTCGTACCTCAGAACTCTTTCATCAGATAGAAGAAAATGAAGGAATCCCTTTAATGCATTATGCGAAAGAGATTCTTGAATATCTGAAGCCTCGATATACTCTTGCGCTTGCTTCTTCTACACGTGGGGAAACTGTTGAACGTCAGTTACGTACAGCAGGTGTAATTGATTTTTTTAAAACAAGGACAACAGGAGACATGGTTGTACACAGTAAACCTAATCCGGAAATTTATCTGATGGCTTGTAAATCTGTTGGACTTAAACCGGAAGAATGTTATGCAGTTGAAGACAGTTTGAACGGAATAAAGAGCGCTTATGCAGCCGGCTTAAAAACGATTATGGTTGTAGATAAAATTCAGCCGACCGAGGAAATCAGAAAAATGTGCATTGCAGTTTTTGATTCCCTCGAAGGACTGAAGTCAATTTTATAATTCTATTCCAGAGCTTTAAGAATTCTAAAGAACTCAGGCTTTTTCTTTAAGTTGTAATGGAAGATACCGCAGTAAGGTCCATTCATCTTATAGCTGTAATCTGTTTTTGGGAGAGATGGATTATCTGTGAGTCCCCAGATTGAAACACTTGTAAGATATGTGTTTTCGTTGTTAGCGGCGCCAAGCATCTTAAAGAAGTTCTCATAGAAGTTTTCATGGCGTGCTGCAGTTGCTGGATCTTTTTCGTAATTGCGCAATGCAAGTTCTGTTACATGAACTTCAACACCAAGATTTCCATAGAAGTTGATTGCATTCTTGAAAAGATTAATATCATTTGAATTCATACAGCCTGCCTGCTGTCCATAACCGCCAACATAACCCTGCATGCCAAGACCATCACAAAGTTTTTCTTTTTTATTGATGCTGGTAATGAGTTTTCCGATTGCTTCACGTTTAGGTGAAAGGAATGTATTATAATCATTATAGAAGAGTTTGATATCTGGATTTACTTTGTTAGCAGCTTTTCGTGCATACTTAAATGCGAGCTCAACATAATCTGGTCCTATTACATCATAGAAATAATTTGGAGTTCCACCTCTTAAAGTGCGGACTCTTCGCTCATCATCTGCCTTGCATTCGTTTAAGCCGTCTGCAACTGCTTCATTTACAACATCCCAGCAGTAAACAACACCAGGGAAGTTTATTTCAAAATGCGAAACAACTTCATCGATATAATATTCAAGACGTTTTTTCATTGTGTCTGAATCAACAAAAGCACCATCTTTTGAATAGCCTTCCTTAAAGAACCAGACTGGCATATATGCATCCCATACAAGAACATGTCCGCGGATTCCTATTCCGTTTTCCTGTGCAAACTGGGCAATTTTATCTGCCTGTGAATAGTTCATGACAGGCATTCCGTTTTCTGATTTCATGCTCAGCTGCTGATTCAAAAGTGAATAAGCCTTAAACTCGTTCGAAGCAGTTATACTGTTGAAGTCAGCTTTAATCATATCTGTATATGCAGATTTTTGAACAGTCTGATAAGAAATTACAGCGCCCATCTTAAAGCCGTGTCTGGCAGCTGCTTCGTATAAAGGTTCTTTCTGTTCCGGCATTTCTGCTTCTGCGGCTTTTTCTTCTGCCTGTGATTTTTCAGCAGACTTCATAAATGCAGCAGCCATTCCGGTTGTTTCCTGTTGTGTATTCTGTGCAACAGCCTTTTCAGATTTTCCCTTGCAGGATATGAGTGTAATTGCGACAAAGAATGTCAGTGTTATAAGTGTGATTCTTTTCATGTAAATTATTTTACAATAATCTTTCCGTTGGAAATATCAAGTAATTTACTGATGAAAAGCTCGTGTTCATCCTCGCGGATTTCACCTGTGAGTGTAATTTCGGTTCCAAAGTCTTCTGTGAGATTATAGATATGGAATTGTTCAAGTGTGATTTTTATAAGTTTATAGAGTGCGTAGTCGGTAGAGAAGGTGAAAGCTTTTTTTGCTACGAGTTCTTCAAAAAGGCCGGCTTCATCTGCGGCGGCTAGAACTCCTTTTGCACCGTTGCCGTATGCTTTTACAAGGCCACCAGTTCCAAGTAGTGTGCCGCCAAACCAGCGGGTAATTGTGAGAACTGTGTTTGTGCAATTGCGGCCACGGAGAACATCGAGGGAAGGACGGCCGGCTGTACCGGATGGTTCTCCGTCATCGCTCATTCCCATAACTTCGGCACCAGGGCCGATAACAAAGGCGTGTACTACGTGAGTTGCATCGGCATATTTTGCTTTCTGAGATTTTACGAGTTCGCGGGCTTCTGCCTGTGTGGTACAGGGAAAGAGCTCGGAGAGGAAGCGCGAGCCTTTTATTGTTTCTTCGTAGTTGATGTATTCTTTTAGAACTTCCATATTTTTTTAGGTGCTAGGTTTTAGGTGCTAGTTTTTTTTTTGTGCAGGGTTTTAGGGGCTGCATAAGCCCCTAGGAGAAGGGGTAGCGGAAAACGCCGCAGGCGGTTGGAGCGAGGGGGAGACTTCCCCCTAATCCCCTAGAACCTAAAACCTGACACCTATAACCTTTCTCCTACTCCACAACAATATCCTGAACTTCCTTATTGGCAACGCGGATACCTTTTGCTTTGAGAGACTTTTCCTCAAACTTATCAGCCTTGAACTTTTCGGTGAGCACCTTGAGTCGAGGCTTTTTTACGTAATTGAGCTGGAAGGTAAAGCTCTTGCGGGTATCAACGTGGAGAACTTCGCAGCCTTCAGGAGCAAAGAAGTAGTCGCGGTTCATGATAAAGGCCTGAATCTTACAGCGCTTGATGTGAACGAACTGAGTTGCAGGATCGCGGTAAAGAATTGTAAAGAGAACCTTTGAGAGGCTTTCTTTATCGGCAAATCCACAGTAACGCATTTCCGGTCCGACAAAAAGTTTTTTCGGTGTTTCTGAAACAGAGTAAATTCCGCTCTTTCGAACGTAAAGAATCTTGTCGTATGGAGTAACTTTGAAAAGTTCTGTACCGCCGGAAACTTCTGTTCCGAGATTTCCGTTTTTTTCATCGTATTTGAGGGAAAGATCGCGCTTTGTTACGGCCTTAACGTCTACGGCATTGATGTTTGTAATAGTTGTATGGCGCTTAAGGTTTTCTTCCCCAAGACTTTCAAGCTTCTTTTCGATTCCGTCGAGCCAGCTGATTGCATAGTCTACGAGGTGTTTGAGCAGGCGGTTGATTTCCTTAATGCGTGCATTGATTGCTTCAACTTCGGCCTTGTTCTTGCTCATATCATAAAGCGAGATGCGGCGGATCGGGATTTTCAAAAGGTGGTCAACATCTTCATCTGTTATCGGACGAATCAGCTCTTTTGCAAATGGCTTGAAGCCGTCTTTTACAGCTTTGATTACGCCTTCTTCTGTTTTCTGCTGCTCAATCTTTTTATAGATACGCTCTTCAACAAAGATTCTTTCAAGTGTACGCAGATGGAGTTTTTCCATGAGGTCTTCTTTCTCGAGTTCAAGTTCCCGTTTAAGAATTCCCACAAGCTGTTTTGCGTGATGTTCGATTACCTGAGTACAGGTCATCTGCACAGGCATGTTGTCTTTGATTACGAGGAGGTTACAGTAGATTGTCTGTTCACAGTCTGTGAAAGCATAAAGTGAATCTACGACATCTTTAGTGTAAACTCCGCGCTGAAGACGGATTTCGATATTTACTTTATCTGAAGTATAGTCCTGAATTGATGTAGCTTTGATTTTTCCATTCTTAACAGCTTTTTCAATTGAGTTACAAAGTCGTTCTGTTGTAGAACCATAAGGCAATTCAGTAATTACAATTTTTTTATCATCACTTGTATCCATTTTTGCACGGGTGATGATTTTTCCGAGTCCATCCTGATAGTCACTGACATCAATAAGACCTCCGGTAGGGAAGTCAGGGAAGAGCTGGAATTTTTCTCCGCGAAGGCATTTTCGTTCAGCATCAATTACTTCATGAATATTATGACTCAGAATATTGGTGCTCATACCTACGGCAATACCTTCGGCACCCATAATCAGAACGAGCGGAAGTTTTGCCTGGAACGAGGTCGGTTCAACATCGCGGCTATCGTAGGTTTCAACATATTGTGTAATACGTGGATTTGTATTTAAGATTTCTTTTGTAATTGGACGGAGGCGGCACTCAATGTATCGGGGAGCAGAAGCTCCATCACCGGTGTACATGTTACCAAAGTTTCCCTGCTTGTCGATAAAGATTTCCTTGTTGGCAAGATTAACAAGCGCAGTATAAATAGAAGCGTCTCCGTGCGGGTGATAAGCCATAACCTTACCGCACACGTTCGCAACCTTAGTGAAACGTCCGTCATCAGTTTTTATTAGTGTGTGAATGATTCGTCTTTGAACAGGTTTAAGTCCATCAGTGATTTCTGGAATAGCGCGGTCGCGGATAACGTAACTCGCATACTGAATGAAGTTCTGATCGAACAGATTTTTTACATAAGCCATTAGTTTTCCCCAAGGGACAAAAAGTTATCGAAAAAAAATTGTCCCAACCCACTTAAAATTATAAATGAAAAATTCGTGATTTTCAACTGTTTTTGCTTGACTTAACTGTTATACTGTTATATAAACAGTTATATACAGGAGGTTGTGTGAAGATATTACAGAATTCAAGTGAACCGATTTATAAGCAGATTGCAAATCAATATCGGGATCAGATTCTTTCAGGAAAATTAAAGCCTGAATCATATTTACCTTCAATACGTGAGCTTGCTCAGGATTTGAAAATCAGCGTCATTACAACGATGAAGGCTTATGAGATTCTGGCAGAGGAAGGGCTTGTCACGGCTGTGCAGGGGAAAGGGTATTTTGTGAATCCACAGAATCTGGAACTTGTCCGTGAACAGCATTTAAGATTGATTGAAACTGAATTACAGAACGCAATTAATTCAGCAAAGGTTGCAGGTGTTACCGGTGAAGAACTTAAGCAGATGCTCGAGGCTCTTTTGCAGGCTAATTAAAAAACAGGAGGAGATGGAAATGAAAAGAAACGGAATGACAATACCGGCCGCAATAAAACTCAATGGTTATGAAAAACATTTTGATGGTTTTCATCTTGGTCCATTAGAGTTTGAGATTCCTGTGGGCTTTACAACAGCGCTCATTGGAGAAAACGGCGCCGGTAAAACAACTCTGCTTGATGCTCTAGGTGGAATTACAAGTGGCCGCGGAAAAATCACCTGGCTTGAGAAATATACAGACCTCGACCAGAACGATGGCGAGCCTCGTAATGAAATTGGCTGGTGTGCTGCCAACAGATTTTTTCCTATGACCTGGAGTCTTAAAAATATCAGAAAATCTCTTCCGCTTGCTTTTGACAATTTTGATATGGAGAAGTTTGATTCGCTTTTGCAGGAATTCGGCATTGAAGAAAAGGATTCAAAACATCCGAAAAAAATAAGTGCCTGGTCAGATGGAAATCGCGCGCGTCTTGCCATTGCTTCAATTCTTGCCCGCGATACAAAACTTTTGATTTTAGATGAGCCTGATTCTGCGCTGGATCCTGTAATCCGCGATGTGCTCAATTCAAAATTCCGTCAGTATATAAATCAAGGAAATGGAGAAACAAGCATTATCTTTTCAACTCACAATATTGCCGACATGGAAAGCATTGTTGATTATGTTGTTTTCCTTGCCCGGGGGCGTGTGATTGCAACTGGCTTTGTGGAAGATTTACGAGAACAGTACCGCTATGTGCATGGACCAAAAGATGCTCTGGGGGCATCGAAGGGAACAGAAGCTTTTGATTTTTATTATTTTGATGATAATAAAGTGGAAGGGCTTTGTTCTATAGAAAATGCTGACAAGTTTGATGAAGGCCTTGCAGTTGAAGTTCCAACGTTACAGCAGCTTTCGGTTCTGATTTTGCGAAGCGGGGAATAGCTGGCTGCTGGTCGAGGCCTGGTGTCGGGGTGCATTAAAACAAGGAGACGAAAATGAATATCAAAAATAATCTGAATAATTATTATGTTTATACCGGAAAGAAATTACGCGAAGATATTTTTATTCTTTTGCTTTTAGATTTGTTTTTTATTCTGTTTATCAGATTCGGTGTTGGCGGAATTGGATTTTCGGAAAAACGTAATTCTATTATTTATACAATGCTTGGTGTATCGCAGATTTTGCCGTTCATTCAGCATATAAATGAGTTTTTTAATCTCGGGAAAACAGCGTGCTATCTCAAAACTTTCAGTAAGAGTTTCGAAACTTATAAATCCTGGTATTTAATTAATTTTATAGAAAAAATTATTGAGTACGTGGTAGTCGTTTTGATTGTATATGGTATCGGGCTTCAGATGGGAACTCTTCCTTCAAATGCTTTGTTCCTTTTCCTGGCTGATATTTTTGGAGGACTTGTAGTCTTTGGAATTACTCCGTTTTTCTTCAGAAATAAATCTCAGAAAACCATCTCTTTGAAAATGTGGCTTGGGTTATTGTTTGCGCTGGTTATGATGGTTTTGAATAACCTGTTTTCTCAATATATCTTTCTAATCTGGCTTGTGACTTTTATTCCTTTGATGTTTTTTTCAAACTGTCGCTGGCTTGGAATTATGAAAGTGGCATATTCTGATGGAGGCGAAAAATGAATTATCTTCCAATTAATATTTTCATGGCAACACTTTCTTTACTGTCTGGTTTCCTGTATTCGGTTATTCCGATAAAAAGACTTGCACGAGGTGAACTTGCTTTTCATTATGTAATTCTTTCATGTCTGTGGGCATCTTTATGTTTTATCTTTATTCTCAGATTATTCTTTAATAGAGGTTCAACAAGATTTATAAAGACAACAAAGAGTACAAAAAAGATTTATACAAAATATCTTTCCGCTTTAATTGAAATTATAAATACAACACTTTTTGTTTTTGTACTTGGTCTTGTTTTCTGGAGTTTTAAACGAGGTTTTGATTCTTCGGTTTGTTATGTCATCATAATTGTATATGGCCTTTTTCATCTTCTGGTTTCTGTCATTACTCCAAAAATGATTAGGCCTATAAGTAAAGAAGATCCGTTGTACTTTTCAGTTGCTGCAAGCAGAAGATTTGACGAGACGGGGGTAAAGGTAATATGTTATCTGATTTTGCTTTTGCCGTCTTTTGTTGGAAGTTTTGTTTTCATGTCGTTGACAAATATGCTTCCACATCTTAGTTCTTTGGGACTTATTATTGCCGTTATTGCTGGACTGATTCTTGTTGTGATTTCCTGTGTGTTGAATCGGTTGCTGCTTGAACGGGAGTATAAGAGGCGGTAAGAATGAGTGATGATTTTGAGTTTATACCTTAGTTTTTCCGCTGAGGATATCCTTGTAATCTACAAGGTTCTTTCGCAAAAGAGTCGGAATATTGAGTTCATAAGGACAGCGCTTGAGGCACGCACCGCAGTCAACGCATTTTTCAATCTTCATCATTTCTTCCTGCCAGTGTGGAGTGAGCCATGCTTCTGAAGGGGCACGGCGAATCATCTGACTCATGCGGGCACACTGATTGATTGTGATGCCGACTGAGCATGGCGAGCAGTAGCCGCAGCCACGGCAGAAGTCACCGAGCAGTTCATCGCGGTCTTTTTTGATTAGGGCTTCGAGGTCTGGAGTAAGGGCCGGTGGTTCACGGAAAAAATCCAGCCACTGTTCGAGTTCACTCATTCTCTGGATTCCCCAGATTGGAAGAACATCATATTGAAGCATGAATGCCATGCAGGCTTTTGCGTTAGTGAGGAGTCCACCGGAAAGACCTTTCATGGCAATAAAGCCTATGTTGTTCTTTTTACATTTTTCTACGAGAGCGATGTCTCGATCTGTTGCAAGATAAGAGAATGGGAACTGAAGTGTCTCATAAAGTCCGCTTTCTGCAATTTCTTCGGCAATACCGATTTTGTGGGCTGTAATCCCAATGTGGCGGATTTTGCCCTGAGCCTTTGCTTCCTGAAGAACTTCATAAAGACCTGTTCCGTCGCCTGGGCGGTAACATTGTTTTACGCAATGCAGCTGGTAAATATCAATATAATCTGTTTTTAGGTTATGGAGTGATGTCTCAAGGTCTGCCTTAAGTTTTTCCGGAGTTTCTGCAGCAGACTTTGTTGCGATGAAAATTTTTTCGCGGTCGTACTTTCCGTTGTCACGGCCGAAAGCTTGTCCCATTTTTTCTTCACTGTCAGAATAAGCGCGAGCTGTATCAAAAAAAGTCATGCCACCGTCATAAGCTCTGTGCAAAATCTCAACGGCAGTTTCCATATTAACGCGCTGTACAGGAAGCGCTCCAAATGCATTCTGAGGAGTTGTAATACCTGTTGTTCCAAGAGTGATTGTTTTCATGGGTGGCATTATAGCATAGGCGGGGAAAGTTTTATATATTATATAAAGAGGATTTGAATGATTATTAAACAGCTTAGTGATATCGATGAAAAAAAGAAAATCATAAGATTTGTTCTGGAAGCTTTACCAGACTGGTTTGCAGTAAAAGAATCACGTGAACAATATATAAATGAAAGCCCGGAGAGACCGACCTTTGCGGCTTTCGATGGCGATAAGCCTGCCGGATTTTTGTGTCTGAAAGAAACCGGCAAAGAAAGCGTTGAGCTTGCAGTTATGGGAGTACTCAAGGAATATCACAGAAAAGGAATTGGTCGCAAGCTTTTTGATATGGCAAAGACCTTCGCAGTTGAAAAAGGTTATGAGTTTATGCAGGTAAAAACTGTAAAGATGGGAATGTATGATGATTATGACGCAACAAACCGTTTTTACCAGGCGCTCGGCTTTAAGGAGTTTGAAGTTTTCCCGATGCTTTGGGATGAAGCAAATCCGTGCCAGATTTATGTAATGGGATTAAAATAATGAAGCATCTTTTTACTATTGATTTAAAAAATTATGGTGCAGACTGGAAACGTTCAAGACGTGATTCTGCTCGTGCGATTATTCATGTTGGTGATGATAAACTTGCCATTGTTTATGCAACTAAGCTTGGTTATTACAAATTTCCAGGTGGTGGTATTCATGAAGGAGAAGACAAGATTGCAGCATTGGCTCGTGAAGTACAGGAAGAAGTAGGGCTTGTTCTTGTGCCGGAAAGTGTGCGAGAGTTTGGAGTGGCTTCCCGTTATCAGAAATCCGGGCTGGCTGAAAATACGGTGTTTATTCAAGATAATTTTTATTATGAGTGTGATGTAGAACACGACGAGAACGGAAATCTCAAAATCATCAGCCAGAACCTGGACGCCTACGAAGACGAAGCTGGTTTTGAACTTCGCATAGTCTCTATAAAAGAAGCGGCACTTGCAAACCGCCAGTATCGCGACACAAACGATTTTAATATTGCAATGATTGCACGGGATGCACGGGTACTCGAAATGATGGCAGGTGTGAAGTCGGAGCCTTCACGCTGTATGGCAGAGCTTTTGCTCGAAGAAGGGGTAAAGAAAAATCCTGGTCCGTGGCGCGAACACAGTTATGCGGTTGCTCGGGCGGCGGAAAAAATTGCGCGGGCAGTAAATCAGAATTGCAGTGAAGATAAAATGAATCCAGACCTTGCATATGTTTACGGCCTTCTTCATGATATCGGCCGCCAGGAAGGACACACTTATATCGCCCACGTTTACGATGGTTATCATTTTCTGCTGTCATTCGGTTATGAAAAAGCCGCTCAAATCTGCCTGACTCATTCTTTTAATCTCCAGATTACAGATGATTATATTGGAAAAGTCGATATTTCTGATGTGCAGATGGAAGAAATCAAAAG
The DNA here is from genome assembly GCF_900111035.1 of Treponema bryantii. GTDB lineage: Bacteria > Spirochaetota > Spirochaetia > Treponematales > Treponemataceae > Treponema_D > Treponema_D bryantii_C. The sequence goes on along the minus strand of NZ_FOFU01000013.1, from coordinate 31,449 downwards.
TCTTCTTGCAGCCGCCGTATACGACGATTATGATCGTCTGATTCAGATTCTGGATGCTACCTGCGGTGCAGACGGCACTCTTAATCTTGAAGACCGCATGAACGACGTAAAAGCGCGGTACGGCTATTATCCTCAGGGTAAGTGGGATAAAAACTTTGAACTTAAAGCCTACTTCGAAAAGCTAGCCGGCCGCGAGTATTACGAAATCATTTCACCTCAATAACCCGTATCGCAAAATTGTCATCGGCAATACAAATTTCCCCGGTGGCAATTACTTTTCCGGCGCGGATAATCAGTGAGGGATCACCGGCACGCTGCTTCAAGGTGATGTATGAGCCCTGGTGCAGTGCTGCGATTTCTTCCTTCTTCAATGACGCGCTTCCGAGCTGAATCGAGATATAATCTTTTTCGGTATATTCGATTTCTGAAAGCTGTGTTGTTTCTGCAATCTCAATTCCAAAGAGTTCATCAATGCTCACGGTCTTACCGGTATGAATTACACGGTTTTCGTACACAACATCAAGGGCTTCTGTTTCTTTTTTTTCGAGAATCAAAATTTTTCCAGGTTCTAGTTCAACGTTCTCAGGATTGAAACGTCCGAGCTCTATAAAAACATTGTCCGGAGAGTCTTTCTTTTTGATGTTTTTGAGATTTTGAAATTTAATTTTGCCCGGAATAAAATTATTAAACCAGCCGTTCTGTAACAGGTCGTCTATAACTGTGTCGCTGAGCTGAATGTTTATCCAGCCCTCTGTACCGTCCACTTTTCCAGTGAGTCCAAGAAGAAGCATCATTCGGTTTTCTTCCTGACGGATCAGATTTGTATTTGCAGAAGCTGTAACCTTGTCTGTTATCAGCCCAGTCTTTTCTTTAAGCACTTTGCAAATCTTACTAAGAAAATAATTCTTAAAAACATCAAGGTCAAAATCTGTAATTACCTCATGCTTTGAAAAATCCTGTTTCATAAGAACTTTTGCTATCTGCGGGTCAACTTCAATTGTAAAGCCTCTGTTCGCGAAATCAAAATCATAGAAAAAGCAGTTCTTTGGAATGGAGCGCAAAAACTCAATGTTCACCATTTGATCTACCATTCCAACGCTGAACTCGCAGCGGCCATTCAAAAGCGCTGTAAATTCCTGATTGATTGCTTTACAGATATCATCTCCAAGGATTGCGAGTGTACGGTGCATTGCTCGTGAATATCTGTCTGGCTGACGGAAGTTGTAAACCTTTATCGTCTTTCCGCTTACATCCTGACTCAATGGAATCTCGCCATTCATAAGGCTTTCTACTTCGAGACCAAAGATTTCAGCAAGTATCGGCAGAACAGTAACATCAGGGCAGCCTTCGCCGCGTTCCCATTTTGAAACTGCTTTATCTGTAACATTGCATTTTTCTGCAAGTTCCTTCTGAGTGAGACCTTTTCTTGTTCTCATCTCATAAATCAATAATCCAGTTTTCTGTGCGTTCATATTTTCTCCTGAGTAAGCCCGCTGGCGGGCGGTGATAAATAGCAAAGCGTTAAAAAAATTGCGCAAGCAATTTTTAGCTTTACCATTTTTTTTGTGTTTCTGCCGGCATCTGACATTGTAATATTAGCACAGTATTTTGGGCTTGTAACCCGACGTGTGGTTTATCTGAGTAGAATTTTGAGTAGAGTTTTGTGAAATAATTTTGAAATAACACTATTCCGTAGAGTTTTTTTTGTGATATAATGACATTTATGGAAAATGTTGAAAATTTAAAAACAATTGTCAATTCTGATGGCATTATAATCCGATGGCCAAAAAAGAAAGAAGAAAAACGGGCAGTTCTTGAATATCTTATTACTAAATTTGAAAAAGGCTGTAAGTATTCTGAACTTGAAGTCAATCTGATTATCAAAAAGTGGCATTCCTTCGGTGATCATTCGCTTTTACGTCGTGAGCTTTATGATGCTTTTTTAATGGATCGTTCTCCAGATTGTTCTGAATACTGGGTGCACGAAACTGAATAACTGGAGGAGAGTTATGAAAAAAATTAAAATTATAGGTTGCTGTCTGTCAGCTGTTTTTGCGTTCTTTGTGATTATCAATATAATTCCTGCAAAGAAATTTAATTCAGAAAATGTTTTTATAAATCATAATCCTGGAAAACCGATGCTTGCAGCTCATCGTGGCGGAGCTATTACGAGACCGGAAAATACATTGATGGCATACCGTAATGCTGTTGCTTCATATGATATTGATATTGTTGAATCTGATATCTGGATTACAAAAGACGGAAAAATAGTTTTTTCTCATGATGGAACAATCGACAGAATGAGTGATATCAGTCTGTTTGATAATACAAAGGATGAGCATGAGATTGGAGATTATACATTAGACGAATTAAAGGAATTCAATTTTGGATATGGATTTAAGGATAAAAAAGGAAATTATCCTTATAGGGAACTAGTTACAGTTGATCAGCCGGATAGAAGAGAAGTATTAAAAGAAAGTGGACTTCAGATTCTTGAAGTAGAATCCTTGTTCAAGGAATTTTATACGGCAAAACCAGATTTGTTGTTTATCGTAGAAATAAAAAATGGTGGTGAACAAGGTTTTAAGGCTGTACAGGCTTTAGATGATTTACTGACGAATAAATATCCAGAATTTAAAAAAAATGTAGTTATTGGTACCTTTCATGATGAAATATCAAAAGATTTGAGAGAAAATCATCCTGATCTCCTTCGGGGGGCTTCAACAGGAGATGCTTGTCGTTTTATTATTTCACATATTTTTGGGGTAAATATTTTTAGTAAAGCTGATTTTGCCTGTCTTCAGATTCCAACTTCTTACAAAGTAAAGGGAGTAAAAATTAGTCTTGATCGAAAAACTTTCATAAAACGTGCACATCGTAGGAATATTGCGGTTCAATACTGGACCATCAATACAGCAGAAGAAATGCGACAGCTTGCAGCTTTAGGTTGTGATTGTATCATGACTGATGATCCCGAATTATTTGTTGAAGTTGCAAAGGAATGGAAATAAAAAAAACTAATTGATATAATCAAAAAATGAAAAGTTACATTTACATCACACGTCACGGTGAATCTGTATGGAACGTTGAAGGAAAAGTTCAGGGAATTACAGATACGCCTCTTACAGAAAAAGGTATTGCTCAGGCTCATGAGCTTGCAAAAAAAATCAAAGAAAGCGGAATAAAGATTGATGAAGTAATTCACTCTCCATTAAGTCGGGCTGCTGATACTGCAAAAATTGTTGCTGAAGAAAACGGACTGCCACTCTCAGTTGAACCACGTCTTATTGAACAGAACTTCGGAGAATATGAAGGACACGAGTGGGAAAAGCATCCGGGAGTTTTTCACGAAGCAAAAAAGCAGTTTGCATGTGATTATAATGGTGGTGAGTCTATGCTCCGCCTTGGTCAGAGAATCTATAACCTTATTGATGAACTTAAAGAGCGCAGTGAAAAAGAAAATAAAACTTTCCTGCTGGTTACTCACGGCGGAATTGCCAGAATGTTTCATTCCTATTTTTTTTCAGAAACAAACGAAGAGTTCAGTTCTACAAATATAGATAACTGTGAAGTTAAGGAGTACGAGTTCTAAAGTGGCTATTGAAAATTTTCTGGAATCTAAAAATATCCGCCTTGACCAGCAGCTGCACTTTACAGCTGAAATCGACAAGATGACTTCGATTTTGCGCCGTACCATGCTGATTGATGGTTCACGCCGCGAAAATGATGCAGAGCATTCCTGGCACATTGCTGTTATGGCTTTGATTTTTGCTGAATATACGGTTGAACCGGTTGATATTGCAAGAGCAGTAAAAATGTGCGTCGTTCACGATCTTATAGAAATCTATGCAGGCGATACCTTTGCTTATGATGTCGCAGGAAATCAGTATAAAGCTGAACGAGAATCTGCTTCTGCAGACAAACTTTTTGCACAGCTTCCGAAAGAGCAGGGAACAGAAATCCGTTTACTTTGGGAAGAGTTTGATGCAATGCAGACACCGGATGCAAAATATGCTGCCTGTATGGACCGCCTTCAACCATTTCTTCATAACACATTAACAGAAGGTCATACCTGGGTTGAAAGTGGAACCTGTCGTTCCTCCGTAGAAAAGCGTATGGCTATCATTAAGGACTTTATGCCTGAAGTTTACAAATGGGTTGAAAAAAATATCGATAACGCAATAGAAAAAGGCTGGCTAAAAGCTTAGTGAGAGGAAAAATGACAGATTTAGAAAAGAAAATTGGTGAAATAAAAGTTGGTTACCCTGACTGCTGCTATCAGGTAGGTAAGAACTGGTTCCGGTACAGAGCTGCTGCAATTATTATTGAAGACGGATGTATGCTTGCGGTAACAAATCCAACATCGCCTCATTATTATTCTGTAGGCGGTGGAGTTAACATGAATGAAAAATCAGAAGACTGTGTTGTCCGCGAAGTTCTTGAAGAAACTGGTGCTGCTTATGAAGTTGACCGCCTTGCTGTAGTCTGTGAAAATCTTTTTCTTGGGAAAGAAGATAGCCTTGATGGGTTTAATTGCCACGTTCTGGAATTCTATTATCTTATGAAAAGCCGTGGTTCAAAAGATGTTCATTCAGAAAGCTATGGCTGGAATAATGCGAAGGAAGAACTTGTCTGGATTCCAATAGAAAAACTTCCTGAAACAAATATCAAACCAGAGTTTCTGAAAACCCGTATTCCTGAAATCTTAAAAAACTGCAGTGTACTTCACATCGTTAATGACGAACGTTAGTTAGTTTTTACTCGCAGCCTTTTCTAAGAGTTCAATCAATTCGCTGTAATTCTTGCGCACTGATTTTCTGTGTGCGTCCTGAATAAACTCCAGTTCATTTCGGAACAATCTGTCTTTTGCAGAAACAGGCATGTATTGAATGCTTGTTCTTGTATAATAGTGTTCGATACAGCCTTTCGGAAGAATGTAGATTCTTGCTGCTTCAGCTGCTGCAAGAATAAAGGCTGCAAGATTCTTTATAAGAGGAATTGTCTCTGCTACCTCTTGCGGTAAGCATTCTGCAATCTCATCTCCAACATTATTGATTCCCTGTAAAAGAACTGTTTTATAGGTATCTACACTTTCTGCATTTTCATGCTTTTCGCGGAGTTGAGCCAATTTTTCCATAAGCGGCTGCATTTTTGCAGGAATCTTATTTACTTCAAAATATTTATGCAGTTCCTGAGAAATCCTGATAAGATATCGTTCCAGTCTGAAAATCAGTTTGCTAAGTGTAATTTCCTGTTCAACTTCTTTTTTTGAAAAGATTGTGTTGTAAAAATCAGCCTGTCTTTCTTTTTGTTTTTCAAGCCAGCCGATAACCCTTTCATCTTCATTAGCAACATCACGAAGCTTGCCGGAAAAAAGAGAATCCAGGTCTGTTATAATACGGCCATTTGTTCCAAGCAGAGAACAGACTTTACAGAAAACTCCAAGCTCATCTTTTCCTCCCACATCAATAATTCCTGTTCCTGCCGCACTATATTCATTTTCAATGAAAGTAAGAAGATATGTGAACATCTGCTGATCTGTATAACCTTCCACGAAAATCTGGTTATCAGAAAAAAAGAACTGTTTGTGGTAAGTATTAAAGCGTGGAAGAAAACGTCGGAACAGGGAATCGTCGTCATCATTTAATTCTTCTATACTTGTGGGCGCTTTATTTACATGACATACAACTACACCTGTGAGTTCTTCAGGAGTTCTTAAATCAATATAAAAAGGGGAGTGAGAAATTAAAAAGAACATGCGGCGTGAACTGTGGGAAACTTCCTTCCTTATTTCATTCATAAAGAAAGTCTGGAACTGAGGGTGAAGGTGCAGTTCTGGTTCATCAATAAAAAGGCAGTCATCCCCGGTAGTATCATAAAGATTTACAAGCAGTGAAATGATTTCCCGAAGTCCGTGACATTCTGCATCTTCGAGCATATATTCAACATTCCAGGCTTTATTTTCTACAATCGGAATTAAAGTTCCATCAATATCTTCTATAAAGGTAATGGATTTTCCAAACATGCTTGAAAGTACTTTTTCAATCTTTGCACGGATTTTTTCGTTGTTCTTGAGAACCACAATCTGTTCGCTGTAATTTCTGTCAGATTTAAGAAATCTTACTGAATAACCAGCCTGCTCAAACTGCTGTGCAATATTCTGTGCAAGAAGTGTCTTTCCGCTCCCGTTTGGTCCGACAATCAGATTTATCTGCGACCAGTTTGTTTTTTTGAAAACGGTCTTTCCCCAGAGAAAAGGAATTTTTACACGTACAGTAACTTCATGCATGAGTTAATTATATCATAGCTTTTATCTGATTAAAAATTATTTCTTTACTGTATTACTGTTTTCCATTAGACTGAAATACAATTATGAATTCAAAACTGTTATTTAATGTACCCCCACAGAAGTGGGAAGAATATCTGCCTCTTGGAAACGGCCGTCTTGGTTGTATGGTAAAAGCGCATCCTTGTAATGAGGTGCTTCAACTGAATGAAGAAGGAATCTGGTCTGGCGGGCCTCAGAATAGATTAAATACCGATACTAAGAAAAATCTGGAAAAGCTTCGTTCTCTTGTGAATGAGGGCCGTGTACTGGAAGCTCAGTCTCTTGGCTTTGAAGCGATGAGTGGTACGAGTTTTAATCAGCGGGCTTATCAGACTGCCGGAGATTTTCATATAGATTTTTTCTCTCAGAAGAATAACGGACTTACCTGTGGCTGGCCGCTTCAGCATAAAGCAGATGAAAAGGTTTATGATAATTATAGAAGTGAACTTTTTCTGGATATGGCGTGCAGCCTTGTAACATATACTGATGATGAAGGTATCATTTTTACACGTCGAACCTGGATTAGTGCTGTTGATGATATGCTTTTTATGCACGTTACAGCCAGTAAACAAGGAAAAATCAATTATTCAGGATATCTGGACCGTGGAATCTGGACTGACCGGATTTACGCTGAGAATAATTGCATGTATATAGAAGATTCTCACGGAATTCCGTTCTGTGGAGGTGTTGGCGCAATTGCACGCGGTGGTGAATATGGAACCCGTGGAGCATGCCTTTATGGCGAAGCTTGTGATGAAGTTCTTTTCTTTATTGATATTCAGAGTCTCCGCTGGAATAAAAAATGGAATGACAAGCCTCTGTCTCCAGAGAAATATAAAAAACTGATTCAAAAAAATGTATGGTCTAAAGAATGCAAAAAGAATCTTGAAGAAATCAAAAATCGTATAAATGAGGTTGGGCTTGAAACTGCCGCAGAAGATTTCTTTGCATGGCATTTAGTTGAATGGAAAAATTACTGGGATCGCTGCGAAGTGGAGATTGGAGAAAGCAATAATGGTGATTTTGATAAGGCAGGAACATGCTCAAGCACACCTGAACTCTTAAAGGCTGCCGCCCCATCTAATACAACCCTCGTAAATCAATATATAAATTTCTCACGTTATCTTATGATCAGCGGGAGCCGTACTCCTGGTGTTCTGCCACTTACTCTTCAGGGACTTTGGAACGGCCAGATTGAACCGCCATGGCAGAGTAAATATACAATCAATATAAATGCTCAGATGAACTACTGGCCGGTAAATATGACAAATCTCAGTGAATGTGAACTGCCATATTTTGATCTTCTTGAGCGCTGTTACGAAAATGGCCGTATAGCTGCACAGAAAATGTATGGCTGCCGTGGTTATGTGCTTCATCATAATACCGATTACTGGGGAGATGCGGCACCACAGGATGCATGGCTTCCAGCTACTTACTGGGTACTCGGTGCTGCCTGGCTTGCTACTCATATAATAGAACATTTTGAATATACACAGGATAAGGCTTTCCTTGCCCGTTATTATTATCTGATGCACGAAGCAGCCCTTTTCTTTGTTGATTACCTTGTTCTGGATGGCGATTATCTGATAATAAATCCTAGTTTGTCGCCTGAGAACTCTTATGTAACAAAAACTGGAGAAACCGGTGCTTTTACGGCTGGCTGCGAAATGGATAATATGATTCTTGAACATCTTTTTAAGGGAATCAAAAAAGCAAGGGATGTGCTTGGTGATAAATGTACGGATAAAAAAGGTCATTCCTATAGTGATGAAGATTTTTCTTCTTTTGATTATGTACTTTTACATCTCAAAAAGCCTTCTCTTAATTCTGATGGCTCCCTTATGGAATGGAACCGAGAGGTTGAAGAGGTTGAACCTGGTCACCGACACATCTCACACCTATACGGCCTGTATCCAGGGCACACAATCACTGTAGAAAAAACTCCAGAGCTTGCAGAAGCCTGTAAGAAGACTCTCAAAAAACGCCTGGAAAACGGTGGCGGCCACACAGGCTGGAGCCAGTCGTGGATCATCAATTTCCGTGCCCAGCTGGAGCAGGGGGATGAAGCGCTTGAAGCACTTACAAAACTGCTTACTCATTCAACGCTTCCAAATCTTTTAGACAATCATCCGCCGTTCCAGATTGACGGAAACTTCAGCTCTCTTGCAGCGGTAATCAGAATGCTTGTGCAGAGTGAGTTTGATGACCATGGCAACGTAATCGTAAAACTCCTTCCGGCACTTCCAGGTGAACCTGCATGGCAGACTGGTCATGTACGAGGAGTCGCAATAAAAGGTGGTTATACTCTTGATTTTGAATGGAAAAATGGAAAGATTGTAAAATCTTATCTTCACAAAGGAAAAAACTCTCTTAATGAAGATAAGATTATAATTGCTTAGAAATTATTCTGAAACTTTTGTATATGTTGATGGGCCTTCAGTTACTAAAGTGTAAGTTTCTGAAGGTGTATCTGTTGTTGTAAGTGTGATAGAAAGAATACCGTCTTTTGGTTCATGCAATGTATATGAAAGTGTAAGAGTGTCATCTGTATTGTCACGTGTTTCAGCTACAATTGTGTTTTCTGTAAGGGTCTTGATTGAATAATTAAATGAACTATTTGATGTGTAAACTTTAATAAATCCATAAACTCCTGGAACATATTTTCTGCTTCCAAGGTGACATTCGTTAATTTTTTCATTCTTATCCAGGTTTCTAAAATATGTACTTCCTGACTTCAATTCTTCAAAAGAAGGTTTTTCTTTGAAGTATTCAGTCTGAAGAATCAGATTGCCTGAGACATCAATTTCTGCTTTCCATATGAGTTTTGTTTCACAGAATTCTTTGTATTTAATAAAATCTTCCTGTGTATCAGGATCAGCAGCAACTATATTGAGATATTCCTGTACAGAATACAAAGTTCCTTTTATATTGATTTTTGAATATCTTAATGACAATTCTTTTGTGTTTGCATCATATGAATATTCATATTCAAAATCAAGTTCATAGTCATTTCCATTTTTATCATATTTTTTAAGTAATCCATCATTAACAAATTCATATTTTGTAGAATTATCAGAGTATGAATTTCCTACAAATGGATTGATTCCAGAACTATCTGGGAGTTCAGGTTTTGTGTAACTAGAATCAGATTCAGAGTTATTACCTGAATTGTTTTTAGGAGCATCAGCTGCCGGATTGCTACAACTGAAAAGAAGTGTTCCTAATAAGGTAACACATAAAAATTTAATTGTTTTTTTCATTTTGTTTTCCTTTATAAATGAATATTTTTTTGATAAGTAATATTACAATATCCTATACAAAAAAAAAGTACCTCGCACCAATTTTTTTTCAAATGTCTTTTCATCTATTGCCAAAGAAAATGATTTCTGATATATTCTTTGATACGTATTTAGACTTTAGGTGTGGTGGCGTCTAATCCCCGTTTTACGTTAGCCGGCCGGTCTTCTTACCAGTCTTTTGCAGTTTGGATTCTGTTTCCTTGTTCCTCTGCATCGGGCGTTATAATGAATATTTTTAATAGAGGTATTATATGTACGCAACTATTGAATTTAAGGGCAAGCAGTACAAGGCAGAAAAAGATGTTGTCCTTACAGTAGATAAGCTTGATGCTGAAAAAGGTTCAAAGATTGACATTGATACTGTTCTTCTCGTAAGCGATGGAGATAAAATCAGTGTAGGTACTCCTTATGTTAAGGGTGCAAAGGTAACTGTAGTTGTTGAAGATTCTTTCCGTGATAAGAAAGTTCTCGTATTCAAGTACAAGTCAAAGAAAGACTATCATCGTCTTATTGGTCACAGACAGCAGTATACAAAGGTACGCGTTGAGTCTATCACTCTCGCATAATTAAATAAGGAGATTACTATGGGAAGAACACGTGGTGGATCTGGTGCTAAAAACGGACGCGATCCGAATCCTAAAAGCTTGGGTGTAAAAAGATATGCTGGTGAATCTGTAACAGCAGGTTCAATCATCGTAAAGCAGCGCGGAACAAAATTCTATCCTGGAGCAAACGTTATGAAAGCTGGTGATGACAGCCTTTTTGCTACAGCTGATGGAAAAGTAGTTTTCGGTGAAAGAAATAACCACAAAGTTGTTTCTGTTGAAGCTGCTAACTAAGTTCAGCACTCGCTGAATATAAATGCCCGGCCTGACTAAACTCTGCCGGGCTTTTTTTTTGAGGTCGATATGATAGGTTTTGCAGATGAGGCGACAATTGAGGTTCGCTCTGGTAACGGTGGAAACGGCTGTGTAGCATTCCGCCGCGAAAAATACATTCCTCACGGTGGTCCTAACGGCGGTGACGGCGGAAAGGGTGGAGACATTATTTTTACTGTTAAACGAAATCTCCGTACTCTTGCAAATATCCGTCACAAGCACTGCTTTAAGGCTCGAAACGGAGGAGACGGTCAGGGCTGGAACCGCTATGGTGCAGACGGCGAGGACTGTGTAATTCCAGTACCACCTGGAACAACAATCCGCGACGCCGAAACAGACGAAATCATTTACGACTTTTCAACTGCAAAAGGTGACGAGCAGTTTACCTTCCTCAAAGGCGGAAACGGCGGCTGGGGTAACGTTCACTTTAAGTCTTCAACAAATCAGGCGCCAAAACAGGCAAATCCTGGTCAGAAGGGTGAAACCCGCTTCTTAAAACTTGAACTTTCAATTATGGCTGATGCCGGACTTGTCGGTTTCCCTAATGCCGGAAAATCAAGTCTTCTTACATATTTTACAAACGCTCGTCCAAAGATTGCACCTTATCCTTTTACAACAATTATTCCGAATCTTGGGGTGCTTCGTGTAGACGACGAAAGCGATATTATTATTGCTGATATTCCAGGAATTATTGAAGGTGCTTCTGAAGGTCTTGGACTTGGAGATACCTTCCTTAAACATATTACACGTACTGCATGTCTTATTTTTATGATTGACTGCAGCGACGAAAATTATCTTACAGCGTATGAGACTTTGTGCAACGAGCTTCGCAATTATTCAGACAGTCTTATGGAAAAGCCTCGTATTGTTTTGTGCAACAAAATTGATGTTGATGGCGCTTACGAACACGCTGTAGAGGTTGCAGAAAAAATCCGTGCTGAAGAACCAGATACTGCCGTAATTCCGGTTTCTGTTATGATGGGCCGCGGTATGAAGGAAGCTCAGAATCAGATTGTTCAGCTGGTAAATCGTCAGGAAAAGCGTATTGAAGCTGAAGAAAAAGGAACTGATGTTTTTGGTGCCGGCTTTATGCAGTCTCGCGCTTATATTGATGATGATGACGACGGAGTTCAGTATCCGGGAAGTGAAGGCTAAGCAGCAGGGAGTTTACGTTGAAAGTTGCAGTATTTGGCGGAACTTTTAATCCTCTTCATGTTGGACATGCCATGCTTGCCGACACGATTGTAAAAGAACTTGGCTATGATAAGGTGCTTTTTGTGCCTACTTTTGTTCCTCCTCATAAGGATGCATCAAAAATTGTAGATGCAAAGCACCGTATGGCAATGATTTCACGCTTTTGCGAAAGTGAAGGTGATGGACATTTTGAACTTGAAAGCTGCGAAGTAGACCGCGGTGGTATATCATATACATCAGACACTCTGGAATTCCTTACCAAAAAATATGAGGGAAAACTCAGCAGTAAACTTGCTTTTGTTATGGGTGATGAAGTTGCAGCAGAGTTTCACAAGTGGCGTAATCCTCAGCGCATTTCTGAACTTGCAGATTTACTGATTGTTCACCGTTATCCTGATGTAAAGGCTATGGAAACTTCACTTTATGATAACAAGCCGACAGGAGATTACAAGGGTGATTTTTCAGTTAAGTTTGATTTGAAAAGCTTTACCTACCCATGTATTTATGTTGAAAACCCAATGTTACCGGTTTCTTCAACTGATATTCGCCGTCGAATCAGCGAAGGCAAAAGTTTCCGCTATCTTGTTCCACCGGCAGTTTTTGATTATATTATAGAAAATAGACTTTATGATTGACTATATAGAAAAGACTGAAGAAATCCGTGCCTTTACACAGGCTCACGTAAAAAAAAGCCGATATGAGCATTCAGTGCGTGTTGCCGAAATGTGCGCCCGAATGTGCCGCCAGTACGGACTTGACTGGCGTAAAGGTTACCTTGCAGGAATCGGCCACGATATGTGCAAGGATTTTTCTAATGAAGAACTATTTGAACTTGCAGGCCGCGATGGAGATGAGATAACTGACTTTGAACGAAAAAAGCCGGCTCTGTTACATGGCCGTGCCGCAGCTGTTTTATTAAAAGAACGATTTAAGGTTTATGATCAGGAGATTCTTGAGGCTGTAGCAAATCATACTTCCGGAATCGTCGGAATGTGCGACCTGACAAAATGTCTTTTTCTTGCAGATAAGATTGAGCCGGGCCGTCCTCAGTCAACAGATGAGTACCGCAATGGACTTTTAGCACTGTCTCTTGATGAAATGCTTTATTCCGTACTTGAAGAAAATTACGAATATCTCATAAATCATAATATTGAGATTGCTCCTGGAACACGGGAAATGATAGAATATTATACAGTAGAAATAAAAATGCCAGGTCACAGTGGGGGGAAGCTGTAAATGGGAAAAATCAAAATGCCAGGTCACAGTGGGGGGAAGCTGTAAATGGGAAAAATCAAAATCCGTGATGAACAGAAAGGTGTAATCTTTATTGCGCTTATTATTCTTACTGCTGTTGCACTTTCGTTTGTTTTTGCATTTTCTCTGAAAACTAATATTGTTGAAGATGCCCTTAAAGAAAAGGGAATTATGCGTACTCTTTTTGTTATTGAAGATGATGATTCGAGTATGCTTTTCTCAAGTGTTTTGATTTATAATCCGACTTCAAAAAAAGGTGCGCTTGTAAATCTTCCTGGACATACTGGTGCAATTTATCAGTCACTTGGCCGTGTTGATAAGCTTGAAAAGGTTTATTCTGAAGCAGGTATAGTTTCATATAGAAATGAAGTTGAAAAACTTTTGGGAATGACAATTCCTTATTATGCGATTGTCACTCTTGAAAATTTCATTAAGGTTTCTGATTATCTTGGAGGAATGAGGGTATTTATTTCTGAGCCTGTAGATTGTGTATCAGAGGAAGGTGAGAGATGGCTTCTTCCTTCTGGTGCTATCAACCTTGATGGTGATAAAATCAATACTTATCTTCATTACCGCCTTGAAGAAGAAACTGAAGCTGATGTTCAGGAACGATATCAGAATGCTATGGCAGCCTTTATTACAGGTCTTCATGATAAGAAATTCTTGATATTCGTAAAGTCAAATAGAAAACGCTATCTTGATTTTATTAAGACAAATCTTAAGCCTGAAGAAGAAACAACTCTTTTCCAAGCTATTGCTGATGTTGACTCTGAATCTATTATTAAACAGACTATTACCGGTTCTCTGCGTCGTGTAGACGGTCAGCAGCTTTTGATGCCGGATAATAACGGAGAGTTTATTAAGGAAGCTGTTAAGCAGACAACAAACCTTCTTGCTTCTACAGAAGGAACTCTTACAAGTCGTGTATATGTGCTTGAAATTCAAAACGGTACTACAACTCAGGGACTTGCCCGTAATACGGCAATTCTTTTCCAGAATGCAAGTTACGATGTATTGAGCCCTGTAAATGCTCCAAGAAACGACTATGAAGAAACTGTAATCATAGATCATATTGGAAATATGGATGTTGCAAAAATTATCGGTGAGTTTATCCGATGTACAAATATCAGGGAAGCGACCCCGGAAGAGGACGCTGAAAGTTCAAGCCTTGATGCGGGCGTTGACTTTACAATCATCCTTGGAAAAGATTTTGATGGACGTTATGTTCAGCCATCTAGAAGATAGAGGTGACTTATGAAAACAATGGAAGAAAAAGCAATTGAAATTGCAAAATTGATGGAAGATGGAAAGGGTAACGATGTTACTCTGCTCGATATTAGTGGACTCAACAGCTGGACAGATTATTTTGTTATTGTAACAGTAACAAGTTCTGCTCACTGGCAGGGTCTTTATAAGCAGATTAAGGAATACATTAAGGACAATGATCTTGAGATTCATGTTACAAACCGCAAGAGTCCTGATGGTGACGACTGGAACCTTATTGATTTAGGTGCAATCGTTGTTCATCTGATGTCTGAAAGCGCAAGAAGCTTCTACGATCTTGAGAAGCTGTGGCACGCTGGAAAGACTATTGATTTCCGCGCATAAAAAATAAGCCGGCTCATACTGAGTCGGCTTTATATTTTTTATTTCTTAGAAGCGCGTTTTCGCATAAATACCAGGAATCCCAATAAAACTACAATTCCGAACATCCATGAAATAACAGCACTTGCTATAAGTCCAATTCCCTGTGTAAGACCAGCAACAACATAAGTCAGGAATGTAACTACTGCTACAGTAATTGCGTAAGGTAACTGTGTTGAAACATGCTTTACGTGTTCACACTGAGCACCCGCACTCGCCATAATCGTTGTATCCGAAATCGGAGAACAGTGATCACCACAAACAGCCCCTGCCATACATGCAGAAATTGAAATAATGCGCAAAGGATTTCCCGGTGCAAAAATTGCAATACAGATAGGAATGAGGATTCCGAATGTTCCCCAGGATGTACCGGTTGCAAATGCAAGGAAGCAGGCAACTACGAAGATGATTGCTGGAAGCATCATCTTAAGACCTGCGGCAGAACCTTCTACAAGACCTGCAACATATTCTTTCGCACCAAGACTGTCTGTCATTGCCTTAAGTGTCCATGCTAAAGTCAAAATCAAAATAGCTGGAACCATTGCCTTAAATCCGTCTGGTACACAAAGCATACTTCCCTTGAAAGAAAGAACCTTGCGGCAAACATAGAAGATAATTGTGATAATCAGTGCAGCGAATGAACCGAGTACAAGACCAACAGATGCATCTGAATCAGAGAATGATGAAATGATGTTCAGGAAGTTTCCGTTTGCTTCAGTTGTTCCGTCTTCAAGAACGTTGAATTTTGTAAAGAAGCCGCCTGTGTAAATCATACCAAGAATACACATTATGATGAGCACGATGATTGGGAAAACAAGATCAATTACTTTTCCTTTTTGATTTGCTTCTTCATCAATGTCATCTGCTGTGTTGTTCATTACTTCAAGAGCTTTTTCATATTTAGACATTTCACCGTATTCAAACTTCATAAATACCAGTGCAAACATCATTATAATAGTAAAGAATGCATAAAAGTTGAAAGGAATAGCCTTGCAGAAAAGTGTAAAGCCAT
The DNA here is from genome assembly GCF_900111035.1 of Treponema bryantii. GTDB lineage: Bacteria > Spirochaetota > Spirochaetia > Treponematales > Treponemataceae > Treponema_D > Treponema_D bryantii_C. Next base: position 15,840 of record NZ_FOFU01000013.1, on the reverse strand, counting down.
TTTCACCTTCAGAAACAAAGCCGGCAACGGCTGCTGCCCATGAAGAAATAGGGGCAATGATACAAACAGGGGCTGCAGTTGAGTCAATCAGGTAAGCGAGCTTTTCTTTTGAAATACCGTACTTAGAAGTCATAGGTCTCATAACTGAACCTACAGTAAGACAGTTAAAGTAATCATCAATAAAAATGAAGATTCCAAGAACGATAGTAGCAACCTGTGCTCCAACCTTTGTCTTAATGTGTTTTTTTGCCCAGCGTCCGAATGCAGCAGAACCACCTGCTTTGTTCATAAGGGCAACCATAATTCCAAGCACAACGAGGAATACAAGAATACCTACGTTCCAGCTGTCAGAAAGCTGTGCTATCATTCCATCATTAAAAATGTGATTGAAGAAGCCTGGAAAACCTGCAGCGGTTTCAATTGCATAGAAAAGTCCGCCGATTACAATACCAATAAAAAGGGAAGAGTAAACTTCCTTAGTCCAGAGTGCCAGTGCAATGGCCACAATTGCGGGCACTAATGCCCAGAATGTTCCTATCATTTTTTATTCCTTTTATTTCGATAAAGATTTAAAATCTGTTGCGAGAGGTTCCTTAATGCCGTCTTTTTCAAGCTTTTCAAGAACTTCAATTACATAATCAAGTTCTTCAAGCTGTGTGGCTGCGCAGTAAGTTTTAATCTGACGCAATGCTTTTAATGCTTTTTCATTAGTCATTTTTTTAATCCTCCTGATTTAATTGTATCACAACTTAAAATTAAATAGAAATGATTTTTATATTGACAAAATTGATATAAAATGTCATTTTGTATATATGCCTTTTGGCAGAATATTCTTATAGGGGTATATAATGAAAAAATATGCATTTTTATTTCCGGGACAGGGTGCACAAGTTCCGGGTATGATTAAGGATATCTGTGATGCTTATCCTGAAGCACGTGCAGTGGTTGATGAAGTAACAAAAATCACAGGCGTAGATATGCCAAAGCTTCTTTGGGAAAGCGATGCTGCAACTTTGAGCCGCAGCGATAACAGCCAGCTTGCTATTACAACTGCTTCTCTTGCAGTAATGGCTGTTTTGAAGACAAAAGGTATTGAGCCATCTGCAGCTATGGGGTTCTCTCTTGGTGAATTCCCTGCTTTGTATGCTGCTGGTGTTTTGAGCTTTGAAGATGTAATTAAAGTTGTTCGCGAGCGCGGACTTATCATGCAGGCTACATGTGAAAATATTGCTAAGGCAAATGAAGGTCATGCACCTGGTATGACAGCTATTCTTGGACTTCCACCAGAGAAGGTTGAAGAACTTGCAAATGGCATTAAAGATGCTTACGCTGCAAACTTGAACAGTCCTGTTCAGACAGTAGTAAGTGGAACTGCAGATGCTTTGACTCAGATTGAAGCTGTTGCAAAGGAAGCTGGCGCACGCCGTGCTTTGAGACTTGCAGTTGCCGGTCCTTTCCACAGTCCTCTTATGCAGGAAGCTGCTGATAATTTTGAAAAGGCAATAGCTGGTGTAACATTCAATAATCCAGATAAAACACTTTTCAGCAATGTAACAGGAAAGCAGGCAGAGAATGGTGAAGAAATCAAAAAGAATGCCGTTCTCCATCTTACAAACCCTGTTCGCTGGACATCGGAAGAAGCTGTTTTGAATGACCTTATTAAGGCAAGCGGAGACGAATGGGAACTCATTGAACCTGGTGTAGGCGTTGTTCTTACAGGTCTATGGGGTAAATCTGGATATGCAGAAAATGCAGAATGCAAGGCTATAAACTCAGCTGAATCAATAAACACACTTTAAGGAAATTAAAATGGCAAACAGACGCGTTGTAATCACAGGAATGGGAGCTATTACTCCTCTTGGAAATACTGTAGAAGAAACCTGGGCTGGAATTAAGGCTGCTAAAAGCGGAATCGGTCCTATTACTCTTTTTGATGCTTCAGTAAACAAGGTTCACTATGCTGCAGAAGTAAAGAACTTTGATCCTTCTCTTTATATGGATTCAAAGGATGCCCGCAAGATGGCTCGCTTTACTCAGCTTGGTGTAGCTGCTGCTAAAATGGCACTTGATGATTCAGGACTTATGGGAAATGCAGAAGTTCTTGATGAAACTGGAATTATTCTTGGTGTTGGAATTGGTGGTCTTGAAGAGACTGAATCTGATATCCTTAGTATGGCAAAAATGGGTGGTGTAAAAACTAATCCTATGGCTATCCCAAAGCTCATTCCTAATGAAGTTGGTGGAAATATCGCAATCCAGTTTGGAGTTCACGGACCAGTACAGTCTGTTGCTACAGCTTGTTCTTCTGGTACAGATGCTCTTGGTGTTGCATTTGATATGGTTAGAAGCGGTCGTCTTGATACATGTTTGAGTGGTGGTGCAGAATCTACAATCTGTCAGTTCGGTGTTGTAGGTTTCGAAGTTTTGCACGCTCTTTCTACAGGTTTTGATGATGATCCAACAAAGGCAAGCCGTCCGTTCGATAAAGATCGTAACGGATTTATCATGGGTGAAGGTTCTGCAATTCTCGTTCTTGAAGAGTATGAGCACGCTAAAGCACGAGGTGCTAAGATTTATGCAGAAATTGCAGGTTATGGTGCTTCTTGTGATGGATATCACCTTACAGCTCCAAATCCAGACGGAATCTGCGGTTCAAAGTGTATGACACGCGCCCTCAAGGATGCCGGAATGGATCCAAGCGAGATTCAGTACTACAACGCTCACGGTACTTCTACAATGAAGAACGATTCAAGCGAAACAAATATGATTAAGATTGCTTTCGGTGAAGAAAACGCACGCAAACTTAAGATTTCTTCAACAAAGTCTATGCACGGTCACTGTCTTGGTGCTACTGGTGCTGTAGAAGCAATGATTTGTGTAAAAGCAATCAACGACAGCTTTGTTCCTTGTACAAAGAACCTCGATAATCCTGATGTAGAAGGCGGATGTGATCTCGACTATGTTCCAAACAAGGGAATTGAAATGAATATTGATGCTGCTATGTCTGCAACATTCGGATTTGGCGGACACAACGGTGCTATCATTATTAAGAAGGTAAAGTAATATGGCTTTGACAGAAGATATTAAATCACTTTTGCCACACCGTGAGCCTTTCTTATTCGTTGATGCAATTATCAGCGCAGATGAAAAAGGTTGTGTTTGTGAGCATACCTTTACTGAAAATGAATTCTTTTTCAAAGGACACTTTCCTGAGTACCCTGTAGTACCTGGAGTAATCCTTTGCGAAACAATGGCACAGGCTGGTGGAGCAGCTCTCCGCTATCTCAACATCGTTCCTGCAGATGGACTTTTCTTCTTTGCAAGTATGGATAAGGTTAAGTTCCGCAATCAGGTTCGCCCTGGCGATAAGGTTCGCATGGAAATTGAGTTTCTCCGCAACAGTCCAAAGATGATTAAACAGGCCGGTAAAGCCTATGTTGGAGACACTCTTTGTGCTGAAGCTGAATGGATGTGTTTAGTTGGCAGCGCCAACTAAACTAAACAGAATATAAAGCGTTCAAAGCAGTTCGATTAGTCGGACTGCTTTTTTTATGCCTGAAAAGTATTCAAATATTTGCGATATCCAAAAAGTGGGGTTATACTGAATTTATACAAAAAGGAGAAATGCTTTCTTATGGAACCCCTCTATGATGTAATTGTTGTTGGTGCTGGAAACGGAGGTCTTGTAGCCGCCGGAACCACCGCAAAAAATGGATTCAAAACTTTACTTTTAGAAAAACATAATCTTCCGGGTGGATGTGCAACCAGTTTTATCCGTGGAAGATTCGAATTTGAGCCGTCTCTGCATGAACTTAGTGGAGTTGGTGTACCTGGTAACAGAGATTATGTTTACAATATCATTCATGATTTAGGAGCTGAGGTAGACTGGCGGTATGAGAAAAATATGTTCCGTGCAATTGTTACAGGTCCGGATGGATATGATGTAACAGTCCGCAGCGGAATAAAAGGTTTCTGTAAATCAGTTGATGAAGCTGTTCCTGGTTCATATAAAAAAGTAATGTCTTTATTTAAGCTGGCAAAGCATGATGGAAAAGCACTGGATTACATCACAAGAAAAAAAGGAAAACCTAATAAACTTGTAATGGCACTTCGCTACGGTAATTTTATGCGGGCTGCATCTCATACTGTAGAAGAAGTTGAGAAGGCTTTTGGAATTCCAGAAAAAGCACGAAATATCGTAAATACCTACTGGTGCTATCTTGGAGTGCCTACTAGTGAACTGAATTGTATGCATTATCTTAATATGCTCAGAAGTTATGTTGAATTCGGTGCTGCTATGCCTGCTAAACGTTCTCATGAAATCTCAGAATCTCTTATAAAAGCCTTCCGCGATAACGGAGGAGAAGTCTGGTTCAACAGCAAGGTTACAGGTTTTCTGACAGATGATTCTGGAAAGGTTTGTGGCGTAGAAGTAAATGGACAGAAAATCTATGCTAAAGAAGTAATTTCAAACATCATTCCAAATAATGTGTTTAATATGATGGATCAGAAAAAGATTCCGTCAGTAGACCTTAAACTTGCAAACAGCCGTGAATTTGGAGTTTCAGTTTCAACAATTTATCTTGGGCTTGATTGCAGCAGGGAAGAACTTGGAATAGATGATTACACAACTTTTATTATGAATCATCCGGATCCAAAGGTGCAGCATGATACAAACGGACTGTATATCGTGAACTGTTTAAATACTGTTATTCCTGAAAGTTCTCCAAAAGGAACCTGCACACTATTCTTTACAACCTTGTGTTATGGAAAGGATCTTCCAGATCTTAAACCGGAGGAATACAAAAAATACAAAAATGAGCTTGCAGAGAAATATATCGGTGAATACGAAAAACTTACCGGTAAAGATATCCGTTCTCATATTGAAGAAATCTCTGTTGCAACGCCAGTAACCTTTGCCCGCTATCTGGATACACCGGATGGAACTATTTACGGTTACAGACTTTCCGATTGGGATAATCTGATGGCGCGTGTAGCACACGAAGCAAAAGAATACACAATTCCAGGGCTTTCTTTTGTCGGCGGACATCATATTCGTGGAGACGGTTATTGTTCTGCATATTATACAGGTTCCTTTATTGGAAGCAGGGTAGTCAGAAAACTAAGAGCAGCGCAGGAAGCAGAAAAAGAGGAGGCATCTAGATGAGTGGACTTAGAAAACTGAACATGATGGATTTTACAACTCTTATTCCTGTTCGCGAAAAAAAGATAGAGTCATCACCAGAAGAAAAATTACCGGAACTCAATGCATATAAGGCAAATAGACTGGCTGCGGCTCTTCATCCAAAAAGTCAGAAATTGATTGTATCAGATGTACAGATTTTGAATGACAGTGCAAAACTTTTTACTCTTTGTCCTGATAAGGAAGCAGGAATAGAGCAGCTTGCATATTTTTCAGCCGGTCAGTATTTGAGCTTTACACTGAAAATTGGTTCGGCTTATACAACCCGACCTTATACAATCTGTTCTTCTCCGAAAGACGCCCTCAATGGAAAATATCAGATTCTTGTAAAGAAAGTTTCAGATGGTTTTGTTTCAGAATATATTCTGAATAATTGGGAAAAAGGAACAAAAGTTGTGTCTTCCGGACCTCTTGGAAACTTTACTTATGAACCGTTACGTGATGCAAAGAGTGTAATTGGAATTGCTGGTGGAAGCGGTATTTCTGTATTTTATTCACTGGCAAAAGCTGTAAAAGAGGGAACAGAAGATTTTTCTCTTACAGTTTTGTATGGCTCTAAAACTGAAAAAGATATTCTTTTGAAAAATGAGCTTGAGGAATTAGCGTCTGGCTGTGAAAAGATTAAGATTGTTAATGTGCTCAGTGATGAGAAAAAAGATGGATTTGAAAACGGCTTTATTGGTGCTGATCTAATAAAAAAATATGCTGGAACAGATTCTTATTCTGTATTTGTCTGTGGCCCAAAGGCTATGTATGATTTCTTAGAAAAAGAAATCCCTGACTTAAATATCAGAAGAAAATTCGTAAGGTTCGAACTTTCGGGCATAAGTAAACATGCAAAGGATTATAAGGCCTTCCCTTGTGAAAAAGAGGGAACTTATAAGCTTACTGTTATCTGTGCCGGAAAAACAGTTACGGCTGAGTGTGCATCAGAATATACTCTGCTTTCTGCTCTTGAAAGAAACGGAATACCTGCTCCTGCAAGATGTCGAAGTGGTATCTGTGGCTGGTGCCGTTCAAGATTGCTCAGTGGCGAAGTTTTCATTCCGGAAGAAAGTGATGGAAGAAGATTAGCAGATGCTCAGTTTGGATATATTCATCCTTGTGCAACATTTCCTCTTGGAGATATCACATTGGAAATTCCTCCTGTAAATTGATTTTTGACAAAATAAAGATCTTAGGCTTATAATTGAATAACATATATTTTTAACAGGAGTGAATTATTATGAAGAAATATGTGAAGATTTTGACGATAGTAGCTGTGCTTTTGAGTGGAATGCTTGTTACTGGATGTGACGACCTTAAGGAAGAGTTTGAAGGTCCTAAAGATAAGTGGCTTGAAAAAGAAGTTAGTTATTCAAAAACTGATGGTGGAATATCTGCAAATGCAACTGTATATTTGTATTATACAGATAAAAGTGAACCAGAAATTGAAGGTTTAAATAATGATATAACATTACATAAAGGATTGAATATTTTCTTTGTGCCAGAGGAAGTGGAAGCTGGAGAAGCAGCTTCAATTTTGTATTCAACTCTTAAGAATTCTTTGAATAATAATAAAGAACCTTATGCTTATTATTACTTAGCAAAAGATACAAAAACCTCGATTACTGATGATGAGGGGACAAAATCATATACAATGAATGACACTTTATGGACAACTTTCTGTACATTAAATCCTTCAACTAAAGCTACTGCAACAAATTCTATTCCATATCCTTTATGCCATAAGAATTTTGCAGCCGTAGATGTGACAAAAGAGGAAGTAAAATCTTTATTTTCTTGGCGAAAACTGTTAATTATGTTATTAGCAGATTAAAAAATTCTTTTAGTTTATTTACCCGTCATTGCTTCAAATACAATGACGGGTATTTTTTTCAATTATATTATATCTAGAAATTATCTTAATTTAGGTTTACAATAGATATGGGTGGAAATTTATTGTGAATCAGTTCTTCAGACCTAAGCAGACAATTTTCTTTTTCATTTGCTGTGGAATCTGTCTTCTTGTTTTACTGTTTACATATGCGAAACTTTCTCTTCAACCGGTTACACCTGTGGCTCAGAATGTGCCACCTGTTGAGCGTGGTTCAATTGTAGACCGTTCCGGCTTTCCACTTGCAGTTCAGACTAATTTCTATCATGTCGGTGTATCTGTAAAAAATATAAAAGATAGCGAAAAAATCAAAACTCGTTTTGCAAATGATGTAGCTCCACTTCTGGAAATGCTTCCTGAAGAGGTTCTGGAAATAATAAATACAAACCGAAGTTTTGTTTATCTTAAGAAAAAAATAACACAGACAATGTATGAGCCTCTTAAACAGCTTACAGATGAAAAAGGTTATAATTTTGTAAGTTATGAAAAAATTCCTGGCCGTAATTATCCGAATCATGCACTTGCTTCTCAGTTAATCGGTTATATGGGTGATGATGGGCGCGGTCTTGCAGGAATTGAATTCTCTCAGCAGAGTGTGCTTGCTCCTTCTGGAACAGATGAAAACGGTGAACCACTCCAGGGACGAAATGTCTTTTTGAGTATAGATGCAAACCTTCAGTATAAGCTTGAACAGATTGCTCATAAAACAATGAACGAAACTCAGGCAGAAAGCATGATGCTTGTTGCCGCTGATTGTACAACAGGTGAGGTGCTTTCATACATAAGTCTTCCTTCTGCAGATTTGAATGAATATGGTTCTTCTATGATTGAGGCAAAAGTAGACAGACCTGCAATGACAGCCTATGAACCGGGATCTGTATTCAAAATCTTTACAGTTGGAATTGTTTACGACGAACATGGAATCTCTCCTAATGATTCTTTCCTTTGTGACGGAATGTATGAAAAGCGTATTGCCGGTGGTGAAACAATCAGAATTAAGTGTCTGGAGCATCATGGCTGGTGTACACCTAAAGACGGACTCCGTTATTCCTGCAATGATGTACTTGGACAGATAAGTGACAGAATCAGTGAAGATGAATTTATGGCAAGAATCCGAATGCTTGGCTTTGGTAAGAAAACCGGAGTAGAGCTTCCTGGTGAAACCTCGGGTTCTGTAAAAGATACAACAAGCGCACTTTGGTCTGCGCGTTCAAAACCAACAATTGCTATCGGGCAGGAAATCAGTGTGTCTGCACTTCAGATGTTACAGGCTGCTACTTCCATTGGAAACGGCGGTATTCCTGTTCAGCTTTCTTTTATTCATAAGATTACAAATAAAGACGGTACAACTTATTATGAGCATGAACCTCAGTATAAGGACCGTGTTTTCTCAAAGAATACAGCTGATTATATTCTCAGTTGTATGGAAACAACTGCAAAGAGTGGTACAGGTTCCCGTGCAAATCTCCGCGATGTTGATATTGGTGTAAAAACCGGTACAGCTCAGATGGCAGATAAGGTACATGGCGGTTATAGTGATACAGACTTCCTTTCAAGCTGTATTGCAATTTTCCCGGTTGATGAACCTCAGATTGTTCTGTATATCGTAGTTGAAAAGGCTAAGGGTGAAACTTACGGTGGACGTATCGTAGCTCCTGTAATCGGAGAGGCCGCAGATATTATCATTGATCACCTTGGAATGAGCCGTGGCGGCGCCGCATCTCTTGAGCACAGTGGAGTAATAACAATTTCGTCATCTCAGGGAATTCAGGTTGGCTCAGTCGTTCCAGATTTTACCGGAAAATCAAAGCGTGAGCTTCTGCCACTTATGGAACGTACAGACATCCGTCTTAATATAAACGGAAGCGGCTGGGTAACAAGCCAGAGCCCGGAGCCGGGAACCCCAGTTACGGAGAACATGGTAATTGAACTCAATCTGGAATAATAATTTCGAAGCGTTCAAAAAAAGATTCCCGCAGCTGGCACAGATGACTGGCAGTGAACCAGTTCCGCCAGAATCAATATGGAATCTTGAAAAAGCAAAAAATCAAAGTATAACAGCAAGTGAGGGTGGTGTACGACTTCATTCTGCCTATAATCCGGAAAGGGAAGCTTCCGGTGCGGTTGGACGTGATGAAGTTTTTCAGAAATCTGCAGTAGTATTTTATGGCTTTGGACTGGGCTATCATGTCATTGAATTTGCAAAGCTTGCAATGGAGCGTGCTGCTGCTGGAAAAACACTTCCACGTCTTGTTTTAATTGAACCGGATGTAAAACATTTTTTTGCTGCAATGGCTGTTCTGGACTGGACTCCTGTATTTACTCTTGAAAATCTGATAATTGCTGTAGGCTGTCCGTCTGAATCTGTTCTGCCCTTACTTGAAGATGGAACAAAGGTAAATGTAGGAGAGACGGGTGTTTCAGATTCCTGGTTTTTTGATATTCCTTCTTTTACAGCTCATTCAGTTCCTTATTTTAATGAAGTTCGTTCTCTTGTTAAGCGAAATCAAAGAAAAAATGAAATAAATGCTGCAACCCTAAAAAAGTTTGGAAAACTCTGGTGTAGAAACAGTATCAAAAATATGAGCCAGCTTGAAAACTGTGCCGGTATTTCGCAGCTTGCAGATATTGCAGCTTCCTGTCCGTTTTTAATTCTTGGCGCAGGACCTTCTCTAGAAACAATTCTTCCATATATAAAAGAGATTTCAGAACGTACAATAACAGTCTGTGTTGAAACTGCTCTGCATACTCTTCTAAGGGCCGGCCTTCAACCAGATTTCATTCTTCTTACTGACCCTCAGTTCTGGGCATATCGTCATATTGCAGGCTTGGAAGCTCCTGAAAGTATTTTGATTACAGAAGTTTCGGCATATCCGTCTGTGTTCAGATTTAATTGCCGTAAAATACTTTTGTGCGGTTCGCAATTCCCTGTAGGTCAGTATTTTGAACAGAAGCTCGGCCTTGTGCCAGGAGATCTTGGAACAGGCGGTTCAGTTGCTTCCAGTGCCTGGAACTTTGCTCATTTCTGTGGTGCTAAAGAAATCTACACTGCCGGACTAGATTTTGCTTTTCCTAATAAACAGACTCATATAAAAGGAAGTTCTGCAGAACAGACTTATCATACTCTTTCAAGCCGCCTTACAGCGCCAGACCGCTTTACAGCAGCCTCTTTATACAGTGCCAATGCTGCACCTGGAAAAGACTATAACGGTTCAGTTGTACTTACAGACAGCCGCATGAAAATGTTCTCCTGGTGGTTTGAAGCACGTCTTGCCGCCTGCCCGGAAACTAAAACTTATACGCTATGTCCTCAGGGACTTGCAGTTCCGGGAATACAAAAAGCAGAGGTTTCTGAACTTCTGAAGCACCCTGAAATCAAAGCTTTCAAACAAAAATTACTAAATCAGGCAGAAAATCTTCCGGCTCTGGTTTCAAATAATTCTGATAAAGAAAAACTACAGAATATACTTAAAAACTTCCCTCAATCAGATTTTCTTACAGCATATCCCTTTTTGAAAGAATATCTCTAAACCGCTCCTTATTATTTACCGATACTTGAAGCATGGAAATAATAAGTTACGTTCAGGATAATTCCCGAAGCAGAAATTTTAAAAACTTTATAAATTTCAGTCTGCCGGAGTTACAGTTCAGGCATAAAGAGAGAAGCCAGTCAGCTTCAATAACATCAAATATTTTTTCTCCAGAACTTAAAAGCTTTTCTGCACAAAAAGTAAAAAACGATTTTTCTATACGCGTTTTCTTTAAGGTAATTGGAGCTTCAGTTTCAGAGGCTGGTTCTTTCATTAGAGAAAATATCAAAAAGCTTTCAGTGATTCTTGTATCTGTTCTTACAGCCGGAACTTTGTGTTTTTTCACATCAAAGCTTATAAATCATCATATAAATCATACAGGTCCACTTACTCTTCAGGGAGCTGATTCAGGTGATATTGAAAGTTTGAATAAACTGATGGCTAATTTTGCTCTTGAAGGTAAAATTGACTATGATGAAACAGGAAATCTTCTTGATGTTGATGTATCTTCTATAAAATCTAATTTTACGCAGCCTGTAACTTTCCAGACTTACAAGGTTCGTTCGGGTGATACAATCAGTGGAATTGCTAAGAAGTTTAGCCTTACAAATATTTCAACTTTAATTTCTGTAAATGATATCGGAAATGTCCGACAGTTAGCTGCAGGACAAAAACTCCGTATTCCTTCAATTGACGGAATTGTATACACCGTTAAAAAGGGCGATTCACTTAATTCAATTACAGGCAAATATAAAATCAGCCTTGAACAGCTTCTTGATGTAAATGAGCTTACAAGCGAAACTTTAAGTGCCGGCCAGCAGTTATTTTTGCCTGGTGCGGCTATGGATGCTGCTTCTTTAAGAAATGCAATGGGTGAACTCTTTAGAATGCCTATCGCTTCTCAATTCCGCTGGTCTTCTCCATACGGCTATAGAATTGATCCTATTGCTGGTGTTAAATCTTTCCATACAGGAACTGATATGGCTTGTCCTACAGGAACACCGATTCTTGCTGCAATGAGTGGAAAGGTAACTACAACTGGTATCAATCGTGTTTATGGAAATTATGTAATTATTGATCATGGTAACGGATACCAGACTTTATATGCTCATATGTCAAAAATAATTGCAAGTAAAGGGCAGTGGGTTAGCCAGGGAACCAGAATTGGTCTGGTAGGTTCAACCGGCTATTCAACAGGTCCTCATCTTCATTTTACAGTATATAAAAAAGGAAAATTAGTAGATCCGATGACGGTTCTAAAATAGGGGGATTTTTTATGTGTATCTGCGGTGGCTGTGGAAAGTTGATCGACAAGAAGTTTTATTATTGCCCTTGGTGTGGTAAATCCCGTGTAGTTCAGGAAAAAGATGATAGTGCTGAATTACGTTATGCGAAATTTAAGGAAAAACAATTCCAAAAGCGTTATAATCAATTAGAAAAGATGGAAGAACAGCTTGATTCTCTGGAAAAAGAGCTTTCCATTCTTGTTTTAAGTGCGGAGATGCATAAATGAAAAAAACAGGTATACTGTGTCTGGTTGTAAGCCTATTCTCTTTCTCTTTATTTGCCGGTACTTCCTTCGGGAATCCGGATTTAAATCTTAACGACGAAATTCTTTTTACCGTACGTCACAATATGGTTGGAACGAGCCCATATAAATCACTTTTCTATGCGGCTTTGAAAGATGGCAAACCTGATGGTATGCCTGAGGTTATAACCTGCTATCCGGAACAGATGGAACTTCTTTCTGGAGGAGATGTTCTTCAGATCAGAAACAGATATGGAATTGCCCGTTACTCACAAAAGAATGGATCAGTTAACTGGATAGAAAAAAGTTCCATAATGCCGGAAAATATAGTACCAGTTGTTCCATATGCAGTAAGTCCTGATGGAAAATATTTTTGCCGTATAGAGCGTACTTCAATTTTTTCAGGAAATTTAATGCTCGTAAGTACTCAGACAGGAAAAAGCAGTGTTCTTTGCGAAGGTGTTCTCAATTCGTATGAAGATCTTCCTATAAAATGGGCGCCAGACAGTTCTGTTCTTGTATATGAAAAGAACAATGGAGTTTACTTTTGTAATCCGGATGCAGTACTCCGCGGTGTAGAAATTGATGAGCGATATAGAAAAATCGGTCGTGGCTCAATCAATTCTGTTTACTGGGCTTCATCAAAATTCCTTGCTTATGTAGATGATTATCTTTTATATAAAATCAATACAAAAGAACTTTATACACTCGGCCTTTATTCCGGAATAATAGGGCAGGGAAAGCCAATGGGACGCCTTCCGTTCCAGTTTAATCCACTTACAGACAAATTCTCCTGCAATAGTGAAGTAACCTCTGCTGTTGTAACTCAGAACGGAAGACTCTTTACATATCTTATAGTGCGCAGTGCTTCCTGTGATTATATGGATGTAATTTATTCCCGCCCATATACAGAATCAAATGCATCACTTGTAGCTTCTTATATTTTCTGGGATGCAGCAGGTAAACCTGTTCTCTGGCAGGAAAAACTTCCGTTCGACGGCATTAAGGAACGTGGTTCTGTTTATAAACTGGATACCCTCGCTCAGCATGTTTTAGAGATTGAAGATTCTGGAAAACCTTTTGTCTCTCCAAACGGCACTAAGGCTGCTTTCTTTGCCGGTTCAACAGTTTATGTTTATGATATAAATACCTGGAAACGACTTGCAGTTCTTTCCGGAGAAAAAGTTGTTTCTGCAATCTGGACAGATGATTCAAACCTTTATGTCGGTGGAGAAAAGAGTATCCGAAAATGGAATATTCATACAAATAAGGCCGATACAATTACTCTGTCTTCTGTAAATGCCGGTTATTGGAATACTACTGACTATTCAATTATTGCAGATGCAGGTAATTCAAATTATTACAAATATAATTCAGATAAAAGAACATGGTCAAAAATTGATTTTTCAGAGAACCCTGTTCCTGTTAAACAGAATGGACGTTACAGAGTGTTTATAGGAAGTACTCCAAATAAAAATTATGATAATGCTCTTTATGTACGTTCTTTAAGTAAACGAGCTGTTACAATTCCTCTATATAAAGAAAGTACCAGAAAGATGCCGGAAAAGAAAAAGGCAGCCCTTGTATTTGAACTTTATGATAATGCAGATGGACTTCCTTTGATTCTTTCTGAATTAAAGAAGTTTAATGTTAAGGGAAGTTTCTTTATAAATGGTGAGTTTATTCGACGTTACCCGGCAGAAACAAAACAGATTGTAAATAATAATCATCTGTGTGCATCAATGTTCTTTACAACTGCAGATCTTACAGAAAACAGTTTTGTAATCAACGAAGATTTTGTACGCCGTGGTTTGGCCCGTAATGAAGATGAGTTTTATGCCTGCACTGGAACAGAGCTTACATTATTCTGGCATGCACCATATTATTCAATTTCTCCTGAACTGATTTCTTATGGAGAAAACGCTGGTTACACATATGTAAATACTGTAACAGATGTTTCCGAGTTTAAGAATCCAGATATGGATCCTGAAAAACTGATTAAGAAATATTGTGTCGGATTGGAAAAATCAGGTGGTGGAGTAGTATCAGTTGTAGGTGGATTCTCACAGAGTAATCATTCACGACCGCTTTATAAATATGTTGCACTGTTGATTAGTGCATTACTGGATAGCGGTTATGAACTGGTGGATTTAAACAGCTTGTAGACCTTTTGTGTTGTAAAGCTAAAATAAAAAACAGTCCAATTGGACTGTTTTTTTTATGCTATTTTATATTGCCTGTCAAAGGCTTATACTTCATCTTCATCCTGGAAGCGGCTGCGATATGAACCGTATCCGTCTTCTTCTTCAACGTCATCGTAAGGTTCGTCTACGTCCTCTTCCTCTTTGAAAACATCGTCGTAGTACAAGTCTGCATCATCATCGAAATCATCAAGAGCTTCGTCATCTTCTTCGTAGTCATCGAAGTCATCATCGAAATCATCATCATATTCATCGTCGAAATCATCGCCGTATGAAAAAGACATTGTTAATTCTTCAAAATCTGAATCAGCAGACATAAAAACCCCGCATTGTTTTTGTGGAAAGCACTGATTATAAACTTTATAAACTCACCGCCAAATAATATAATTCAAAGTGCCTAAAAAGTAAATAAGTTTTAGTGATATTCAGCGGAAAATTCTTCGGTTGTTTTGAAAAGATTGGAATTTAGTGCAATAGGAGGGGAAAGTCTTCCCCTCGCTTCAAACGCCTGCGGTGTTTTCCGCTACCCCTTCTGCGGGGAGGGCCCCGCAACGCCTCCCGGTTGGCTCATAAGATGAAGTTCACCGGCTCATAAATTGAACTCTGAGTGTTTTTCAATATGCAGTATTGTTTAGTAATCTCAGAGTTCTGACCCAGAAAATAAAAAAGCGAGCTATTTGAAGTGCACCCCTAAAGTTGGACAAATAAAGTTCAAGTTTAGGAGGTGCATTTTTTTATGTCTAAATACTCAAAAGAGTTAAAATTAAAGATTGTCTTAGACTATATTGAAAAACATATAAGTCCAGAACAACAGGAAAAAGCATATGGAGTAAGTTCAAGTCAAATTAGACAGTGGATTGCCCAGTACAAATTAAACGGAAAATTTACAGAACCAACGCGAAATTTTAGCGGAGAATTTAAACTAAAAGTGCTAAACTATCAGCAAGAGCATCGTCTTTCTGATTCACAGACTTCATTGATTTTTGGTATTACAAATATTGGAACTATCTGTGCATGGCGAAAGAAATATATTACCGGTGGTACAGAAGCTCTGTTCCAGAAACAAGGCAGGCGATCAAAAATGCCAAAGAAAAGTTTAATACCAAACAAACCAAGAGAAGAATGGACAAAAGACGAAGAACTGGCTTATCTTCGTATGGAGAATGAATTCCTAAAAAAATATCTGGCCTTAGTTCAGAGAGACGACAAAAAGAAACAGCAGCAGAGAAAAGACAGAGAACAGTCGAAGCTGTCAGAGAACTAAGGTCACAATTCAATGTTTCAGATTTAATTAAACTTACAGGTTTGCCAAGAAGCTCATTTTATTACTCAGAAACGCATCCTAAACGGGATAAACACAGGGAAGAACGTGAACTTGTCCAGCAGATTTATCATGAAAATAAAGGACGCTATGGCTACAGAAGGATTACTTTAGAGTTCAGAAACAGAGGACGTACAACTAACCACAAATTAATTCAAAAACTTATGCATGAAGAACACAT
>NZ_FOFU01000017.1 GCF_900111035.1 Treponema bryantii | reverse complement strand
TCATTCTGACCAAGGCTGGCAGTATCAACATATTTATTATAGAACGGCTCTGACTAAACATGGGATTATACAATCTATGTCTCGTAAAGGAAACTGCTATGACAACTGCATTATGGAAACATTTTTTGGTCGAATAAAGAATGAATTATATTATGGTCATGAAAGGGATTTTAAATCTTTTGAAGAGTTTTCTGTAGCAATCGCAGAATATATAGATTATTATAACAACAAGCGAATACAGGTTAAAACAAAATGGATGCCTCCTGTAAAATACAGGGAAGCATCCATTCGTTCCGCCTAGTTCATAATATGTGTCCAGAATTTTGGGTACATATCATTGCCCGGGGATTTTTCTTTTAAATCTTAAACTTTCGAACTTCTTCTCGAAGATTATTAAAGTTCTTCTGATTATCATTTGTAAGATCGAAACACAATTCAACAGCCTTGGTTATCTGGCCTGAACCTGCCGCCATCTCATTCATTGAATCATTGATTTCCCGGGTAACATCTGCAAGGTGAGCCATTTCTTCACCAATCTGTTTACCACCTGAAAGAAGAATTCCCGTATTCTCTTTAACTATATCTGAAGAAGTCTGGATTTCGCTGATAGACTGAAGAACCTGCGCACTTCCTGCATCCTGTTCGTCCATCGCATTTTTAATAACTTCTTCCTGCTGCTGAACTTTTTTTGTAAGTTCAAAAATAACTTCAAACTGATTCTGTACAGATTTTGTATTATCAGAAACGTTTTGAATGATTTCCTGAAATTCATTTAGCTGAGAACTAATTGTTTTACCCTGAGTATTAGACTGTTCTGCAAGTTTTCGAATTTCTCCGGCAACTACAGCAAATCCCTTTCCGGCGTCTCCTGCATGTGCAGCCTCAATAGCGGCATTCATAGCAAGAAGGTTTGTCTGAGAAGCAATACTCTGAACAACGTTTGAAGCTTCTACAAGAGCAGCAGATTTTTCAAGAATAATCTGAGCAAGCTTTGCAGACTCATTGATTCGTTTACGACCTGTTTCTGATTCAGCACTAAGCTCATGAACAGTTGCAGTATTGTTTTCAAGAATCTGACTTACAGAACGAATGTTTGCAACCATTTCTTCAACAGCGCTGGAAGATGTAGAAACTCCGGAAACCTGTGCTGTTACGCTTTCGTTCAGCTCATTTATTTTGTTAATCATGTTCTTAATGGTTGAATCACTCTTCTCTACACCATTAGCCTGATTTTCAATACGGGCTTTTACACTGTTTATATTTGCCATAATTTCTTCTATCGCTGCAGAAGTTTCAGACATGCTAGAGCTTACGTTATCAGCAGTATCTGCAGCCACAGTTACAGATTCATCAATATCTTCAATAAGTCCTTTTGTTGCATCCTTAAAAGAATTCAAATCATTGATTAAAAGACCAAACTCATCACGACTTTCTACAAGGAGAGTTTTACCTGTATAATCATTTGCCGCAACCTGACGGGTAAAATCTGTAATCATTTTTACACGACCACTCATACCTTTTGCCTGAAGCAAACTACAAATTACAATAAATGTAGCACCAATAATTCCTTCAGGGAAAACATAATGCCAGATCAAAGTTGAGATAGGAAGATCCTGCAAATTCGTAACGAGAACCGGAGTTATGGTAATCATAAGAGTTCCAATTGCAGTACAGGCACTTATCAGACCGCTTCGCATAATTAAAGAAAGACCTTTAAATTCTTTACTGTATGGAACTGAATAAAGTGATTCTTCCAAAGTCTGAAGAAAACGAATATAGAATGTAGCTGAAATTACAATTACGTTTCCAATACATGTTGTATAGAGAGGTTGTACATCAACATAAATTCCCTGTCCATGGAACGAAGTCTGTATGATTGCAGCACAAACTGCACCATTAAGAATAGCTGTTGCAAGTGTAATGTTCTGGAACAGTTTTGCTCTTTTATTTATTTTTGCTACCGATGCATGATTTTCAGGATTGAAGCCTCTGAATTTTCGTTTTTGTGTAAACCACCAGGTAAAGACAAAAGTCAGTACAAGAATAATTCCAATAATTCCAATTGGTGATGTCAGACCTCGTAATGTATCGGAAAATTTAATTACTTTTAGATAAACAAAAGCAATCCAACTTGTAAAGAAAGGAACCAGATAGGTAGCCAGATAGATGATAAATAGTTTTTTAGAAAAAACTATTTCCGAAAGATTTTTGTTGCTTTTCATGCTGCAAACTCCTTTTAGTTTTATAAATATAATTATTTCATATAGTTGTTAACTATAAACCATAATCGACAGAATTGCAAATTTTGTCGATTTGACTGTAATTAGCCGAAAAATTTACACCATTCAGAAATTTATCAAACTATCATAATCATTGAGTGGTGTTTATACTAAAAACATGAAAATAGAAAAGCTATACGAAACTGCAAAAGACACAGCGGAACGCATCTGGGAACTTACACCTGAAGAGCGACTTTACGAAGGTGGCGGCTGGATTCCAACCACACTCACCCTCAAGCCTGAAGAAAACTTTCAGAAGTTCTACGGCTTCGGCGGCGCATTAACAGAATCATCTGGTTATGTCCTTTCCCGCCTCCCATCACAGATTCGTAAGCAGGCAATAGATGCTTACTATAATCCAAAGTGTGGTAACGGTTATCGTTATGCACGCATCCACATGAACTCATGTGATTTCTCTCTTGAAAACTGGGCCTGTGTTCCCGAGAAAGATGAAACACTAAAGTCTTTTTCTATGGACCGCACCGATAAATATATTTCTCCATTGGCTATGGAAGTTCAGAAAGCTGCAAGAAACGAAGGAAGTGATGTCCAGTTTCTTATGAGTCCATGGTCTCCTCCATTATGGATGAAAGACAACGGTGATATGAACCACGGCGGACACCTCCTCGACTGCTACAGGGAATTATGGGCTCAGTATTTTGTGACCTTTATTAACAAGATGGCAGAACGTGATATCAAAATCAGTTTTGTCACAATACAGAATGAACCGGCTGCTGTTCAGACCTGGGATTCCTGCGAATACTCAGCGACAGAAGAGGGAGAATTTGCAGCAAAATATCTTGGTCCTGCACTCGAAAAAGCCGGCCTCGGTGATGTAAAAATTTACATCTGGGATCATAACCGCGACCTTGCACTTGAACGACTTGAAGAATCCCTTAAAGTTCCTGGAACAGAAAAATATGTAGCAGGCCTTGCTTTCCACTGGTACTCTGGCGATCAGTACGACAACATCAAAGAAATCGCACGCCGCTATCCGGACATTGATCTGATTTTTACAGAGGGCTGTATTGAAGGCGGTCCACGTAACGGAGCCTGGTTTACCGGTGAACGTTACGCTCACAATATCATCAACGACCTTAAGAGCGGTTGTACAAAATGGATTGACTGGAACATCGTGCTTGATATGAAGGGCGGTCCAAATCATGTAGGAAATTATTGTGATGCTCCAATTCTTGCAGATGTTGCAGACGGAACACTTCATTTCCAAAGTTCATATTATTACATTGGACACTTCAGCAGATTTATCAAACCTGGAGCTGTAAGACTTGGTTCTGACTTTTTCTCATGGATGACTCCTGCAACAGTGAGTGGTCATCTTACAGACGAAGCAGAAACCGTTGCCTTCAAAAATCCTGATGGAACAATAATTCTGATTGTTACAAACCGTACCGAAGCAGATCTTGCTTTTGAATTTAAAATTGAGACCTCCGGTAAAACTGAAACTGCAAAACTTCGTGACTGGGAACAGGCACGAACTGAAGGAAGTAAAAACACAGACGGACTTTTCCTTAAATGCCCGCCACGCGCAATACAAACCTGGATTTTAAAATAGGAGTTACTATGAAAAATTTTTCAAGAAACATTATTTTAGGAACCATTACAGCTGCTTTAGTAGCAACTGTAATTTTTATGGGATGCACAGAACACAAATCAAAGGCAAGAGTTTCAAAACCTGAAACACCTGCAGGCTGGCATCTTGTATGGAGCGATGAGTTCGACGGCAAGCAGATCGATACAACTAAATGGGATTTTCAGATTGGAACCGGAAGTCAGTATGGACTCGAAGGCTGGGGAAATAATGAACTTCAATATTACCGCAAGGAAAACGCTTTTGTAAAAAACGGAAATCTTGTTCTTGAAGCCCGCAAAGAAAATTATGAAGGCTGTACTTATACTTCTGCACGACTTCGCACAGTAAAGGATGATGGAACAGAGCTTTTTACAAAGACTTATGGCCGAATTGAAGCACGAATCAAAATGCCGACAGGAAATGGTTTGTGGCCTGCTTTCTGGCTTCTTCCTGCAACAACAGATTATGGCACCTGGGCATCGTCTGGAGAGATTGATATTCTTGAAGCAAAAGGACGTCTTCCAAACCGTGTTTACGGAACAGTTCATTTTGGACAGGCTTGGCCGGGAAATAAATATACAAGCTCAATGTACAAATTCCCGAACAACGAAACAATTGCAGACTATCATGTTTACTCCCTTGAATGGGAACCAGGTGTTCTGCGCTGGCTTGTAGACGGTAACAAATATTTTGAAACTTCACAGTGGTGGTCACTCGGAGCTGGAGCTTCTGAACCTTATGAATACCCTGCCCCATTTGATAAACCGTTCTACATTCTTTTGAACCTTGCCCTCGGTGGAAATTACGATGGCGGAGTTTCACCAGAAGATTCAAATCTTCCAGCTCAGATGCTCGTAGATTATGTTCGTGTTTATGAAAAAAATGATCCTTATGCTACAGGTGTAAAACGACCAACACCACAGCGTGATGAAACAAATTTTAAGGAATTTGAAGCAGCAGATGGCCGTAACTTTATTTTTGATTCAAAACTTAATCATGTTGTTTCTGAAACTAAAAATGAAGGAATGTCTTCAAACGAAAACATGGATGTAAAAACTCACGACTGGTATTTTCTCGCTCTTTCAGATTTTGGCGGAAAAGCTGTTTCATCAAAAGAAGATGACGGCCGTCGTGTGAAAATCACAAATCCTGGAAATCAGAATTACTCAGTTCAGCTGATTCAGCATCTTCCAGTTGCAAAAGGCTACTCTTATAAAATTCAGTTTGATGCAAAGGCAAGCGCACCACGTAAAATTGCAGTTAAGCTTGGTGGTGATGCCGATAACAGCTGGTCTGTATATTCTCCTGAATATTATCCTGAGCTCGACACAAGTGTAAAACACTACTCATATTTTTTCACAATGGAAAATGACACAGATGCTACAGCCCGTCTTGAGTTCAACCTTGGACTGGACTCGAACGATGTCTGGATTGGAAATGTCAGTGTAACTCAGGAAGAACTGTAATTCACAAAAAATCCTATAACAAATTTTTATTGCTTATTTAATGAGCCTCCCTCATAATAGAAGGTATGCCTTGTGAGGGAGGTTTATCATGTGGAACTACAACTTAGTAATTCCTGAACTAGTTATAATTACAACATTTCTCATTTTTTATTTTACGCAGCCACGTCTGCCTATCAGGCTTCATAAATCTTTTCTTTTTATCCTTATTATTGATACATTAACAATTTTTTTTGATGTTGGTTGTGCAGCAACTCTTGAATATCTGGATAACATTCCTCTTTGTATTCTTCGAATTTCTAATGTAATTTATTTTCTGCTTTTTGTTCAGCGCATGATGTGTTTTACAATATTCACTAATATTATCCTTTCAAAAGATATTCGTTTCAGTAAACGCCGTATAATTACATATCTGCTTCCATTTATTGCAATCAACATAATAATTCTTTCTAATCTTTTTGTTGATACAATTTTCTGCATTTCTGATAATGGTGAATACAGTAAGGGCCGTCTTTATAATCTGATTTACATCTGTGCTTTTTACTATATTGCAGCGTGTATTTTTCTTACAATTCACAACCGTAAAAAACTGACACGCGGAGAATTCATTCCTGTCATTGCTTATAACCTTGTATTGATGACTGGATATATTATGAGAATTATTTATCCGACTTATCTCTTAATGAATTTCTTTACCCTGATTTCAATAATTATAATTTATCTTTCTTTTGAAAATCCTACACTTTTTAAAGAAGAGAAAAGTGGTTCTTTTAATAAAAAAGCACTTATGTTTATGCTGAGGGAAATTAACCCAGAATGGCATCCTTTAATTCTTGGCTTTACAATTCACAATTACTCTGACCTTCGAGAGATTTACAGTTATACACAAACTGATAAAGGGCTTTCTCTAATCGGAATGTACCTTAAGCAGACCTTCCCGAAACTTCTTCCATTTTACCTTCATGATGGCCGCTTTGTTTTGATTGGAAAAAATCTTGAAGATGCCGTGCTGATTCGTACTTATATTTCACAGCGTTTTGAAGCTCCATGGAAAACTGATGATGATATTGATATGTTTCTGGAAGTCTGTTTTACACAGGTAAAACCAGAAATCCTTTCCTCTGACAGAGGAGTGCTTTTTACTGCAATTCTTACTACTCTGGCAGAACTTGATCCAGATACACAGAATCACAAATATATTGATTCAAATGACATCAACAGAATCAGAACGAACATGCAGATTAAAAAGTCTGTAGAATTAAGCGTAGAACAGAACTCCATTGAACTTTTTCTGCAGCCAGTTATTGATGCAAAAACCCGTAAACTCATTGGAGCTGAATCTCTTGCTCGAATTCGAGACACAAATAATGAATATATTCCTCCGCCACTCTTTATTCCGATTGCCGAAAAGAACGGCCGCATCAATGATCTTGGAGAACAGATGTTTGAAAAGACCTGCAAGTTTATAAAAGAACATGACATTGAAGCAATGGGTCTTTCGTGGATAAATGTTAACCTTTCTCCAATTCAGTTTTTAAGACGAGACCTTGATAGAAGATTCACCGCCATCCTTCAGAAATACGATATCTCTCCGGAAAAAATCCATCTGGAAATTACAGAAGAGTCTATGATAGATTTTGATCTTCTGCAGAATCAGATGCTTAAAATGAAGGAATCGGGATTCCGCTTTGTACTTGATGATTACGGCCGTGGCTATTCAAATGTTGCACGAATGAAGAAGTGTCCGTTCATCAACGTAAAACTTGATATGGAATTTGTCTGGGATTATTTTAAGGAAAAAGATCAGATTCTTCCAACGCTGGTTCAGACCATCAAGCAGATGGGCTTTACTGTTACAGCTGAAGGAATTGAAAACCAGGAGCTTGCCGACACCATGAGAGACATCGGCTGTGATTACCTCCAGGGTTTCTGTTTTTCTAAACCGCTTTCTGCAAGCGAGTTTGCTACAAAGTATACCCCATAGCAACAATTGTAAAGCCCAGTTTTTCTGAACCCGGAGCCATCTTTACCATTACTGTATGCTTCTCTGCCTTGCGTTCATCAATAATGATATTCGGTTCGCAGTTGTTCCAGCCGCCTGCTTTTCCACCGTCGTAGGTTGCTACCTTGCGGCCGTCTACATAGATCTCGGCGTTTCCAAACTTTTCTGCACTTCCACTTGCCTGAACCTTATAAACAAAAACCAAACTCTTACAGGTGAGTTCCATTTTGAACGGAACATTTTCTGATTTTGCATTGAGCTTCTTTTTCCAGTTCTCAGGAAAATCAGAAGTATTTGTCTTTTTAAGTGTCTGACAGTTGCGGTCTGTTTCTGTAAAATCACCACGTTCTATTTTTACGTTAGCATCTTTGTTGTCAGGGAAGATTCTCTTCATGCCGTAAAGGGCCGGCTCTTTAAAGCAGGAAGCCGGTACATGCTGTTCAGAATCCTTTGCTGCCTTATCCATCTTATCAATGAGTGCCATAAGACAATCACACATAAACTGATGACCTTCATAAGTTGGATGTGCGTAATCTGTAAGGTACTGCTCTTTTGTAAATACCTTATCTGCAATTGCCTTGTTTACAACCTCGAGCATATTTACATGAGGAATTGCATAATGATTTGAAACCGGGATTTTCTGTGCAGAAGTGTTTCCATAACTTGCTACTGCATAAATCGCAATTACTGCACATTCCGGATTAGCGAGCATTGCTGTACGCATAATTGCTTCAAAGCTTCTCTGACACAAAACATCGCCGTTATCATTTACGGCAAATTCAATTATCAGAAGATCTGGAGCTCCACCGCAAACTTTAACAACGTCCTGATCATATCGCACGATTCCTAAAAGGGAACCTGTTCCACTGAGTCCTGCGTTATTAAAAGAAACGCTGCTTCCGTCACCCGGTGCATATTTAGCCTTTAAAGCACGGTAAAACTGATAGGCATAGCCGTCGGTAAATTTTTCAGGGCCGGCGCCTTCTGTAACAGAACCTCCGATAGCTGCGACTTTTACTTTGTCGCCGCGGCGGATTTTGGCGAGAACTGCCTTCATCCTTGCATTATTGCCTGTATTTACAATTGTATTCTCTACCATTGCCTGATAGTTTGAATCACTCAATTTGAATGGATTTGCCTGTACCATAGCTGCACTCATAATCCCCAACATCACTCCTAAAAATGCTTTTTTGATTTTCATAAAAAAAACCTCGTGATAAAAAATTACCACGAGGTCTGCATATTTAGAATAAGTTGAATTTCTTAATATTTCGTTATCAGCTATTTTTTCCCGGCCAGTGCAGTACTTACACAACTGATATACACAAGGCTTCCCAGCTCCGCTCCCTTAATTGCCGGCACAACAATTTCATTCTGCTCAATCATTTTATCAAGGATAGGACGGGCCGTTTCTCCATCAATTCCATCATTTTCAAGCACATCTATTTTTTTCAACTGATGATTTTCAACAGTTACGTTGAGTTTCAGATGCAGAAAGGTTGTATGTGTCTGTCCTTCGTAAGTTCCATCTGCAATCTGACTCATTTCTACTTTATAAAATGGAAGAGAAGAAGCTTCTTTAAGACGAGCTTTTTTGCGGGAAATAAGATATCCACCAGCCATAAGACAGATCAGAGCAATCAGCATTAAAATTGAGGTTCTATCCGGACCTCTTCTTCTTCGTTTATAGATATTCATAATTATGTTATAATAAAATCAGAGGTCAAAAAATGCAAGAAATTAAATGTCCAAAATGTGGTGAAGTTTTTCAGATTGATGAAGCAGGTTATGCAGAAATTGTAAAACAGGTTCGCACCCGCGAATTTAATGATGAACTGCAGCGCCAGAAATCTGCAATGGATTCAGAAAAGAAAATGGCTGTTGAACTTGCTGTTTCAAAAGCTAATTCAGAAAAAGACAATCAAATTGCAGCCCTCAAAAATCAGCTTGAAGTACGAAACAATGAACTTAACAACATGAAGGATAAATCAGCTGCTGAACTTAAGATCGCCCTTTCTCAAAAGGAACAGGAAATTACACAACTCCGCAGCGCAATCGAAGCAAATAAATCAAAAACTGAACTGGAAGTAAGAACCGCACTCCAGGAAAAAGAAAGCCAGATTCAGGACCTTCAGAGCAAACTAAAAATTGAACAGAGCGAAGCTCAGCTTCGCGAAAATGCGCTTAAAGATCAGTACACAGCACAGCTCAAAGCAAAAGACGAAACAATTGCATTTTATAAAGACTTCAAGGCAAAGGAATCTACCAAGCAGATTGGTGAAGACCTCGAACAGTTCTGTCTTGCAGAGTTTAATAAAAACCGCGCCATTGGTTTTCAGAACGCTTATTTTGAAAAAGACAACGAAGTTTCAAAATCAAGCGGCAGTAAGGGCGACTTTATTTTCCGCGACTTCAGCGGCGAAGGTGAAGATAAAATTGAATTCATCTCCATCATGTTTGAAATGAAAAATCAGGCAGATGAAACTGCAACAAAACATAAGAACGAAGACTTCTTTAAGGAACTCGATAAAGACCGTACAGAAAAGAAATGTGAATATGCAGTTTTAGTTTCCATGCTCGAAGAAGACAATGATTATTACAATACAGGAATTGTGGACGTTTCTTACAAATACCCTAAGATGTACGTTATCCGTCCTCAGTTCTTTATTCAGATAATCACAATTCTGCGCAATGCTGCTTTAAACAGTCTGGAATATAAAAGAGAAATCGCACAAATCAAAAATCAGAATATTGATATTACAAACTTTGAAAGTGACCTTAATCTGTTTAAGGATAAATTCCTGAACAATGTTGATCTTGCAATGCGCCAGCATTCTTCTGCAATAGAAGAAATTGATAAGGCAATTAAGACTCTTCAGAAAATAAAGGATTTGTTTGAGAAATCGGATAATAATCTGCGTCTGGCAAATAATAAACTGGAAGATCTTACAATCAAAAAACTGACACGCAATAACCCGACAATGAAAAAGAAGTTCGAAGAACTCTAACGTCTTTTTCGTTCCGGATGAGCTTCGTAAAAAGCTTTTTTATCCTCATACATATTTATGTCAGCTTTTCTCATTGCATCATAAATACTCTGGCTGTCTTCTTCAACACAAAGGCCTATAGCAAAACTTACAGTTTCTGTTTCTTCTGCTACAGCCTTCATCTGGCGTGAATAATCTTCAAGCTCTGACATGCTGGTACCTCTTAAAAGCACCATAAACTCATCACCGCCAGCACGGTAAATTTCTTTATCCGGGAAAATATGTTTCAGAATTTTTGCTGCATCTTTTATCAATTTATCGCCGGCTGAATGCCCTTCATTATCATTCATCTGCTTAAGGCCATTCAAATCTGCAAATACAATTCCAATGTTTTCTCTGCCAGGACGATTATCAATACTCAACTGCATTACACGATTGTTCATTTCATTTCTGTTCAGAACGCCAGTAAGTAAATCTACAGTACTGAGAATTTTGAATTTATCGAACATCTGATAACTGGAAATTTCTGACGCAATAAAATAAGTTGTGAGCTCAAGAGTTTCTTTTATATGCAGGGTTTTATCTGTATCAAAGTTTGTTGCCCATATATATCCTAAAAGTTCAAAACCAGATTTTAATGGAAAGAGAACAAGACTTTGAACGTGAGCTTTTACCAGGGAATCATACCAGAGAGGATTCTTTTCCTTTATATATTCCATATCCTGTTCATTTTCAAAAATGAAACAGTTACTTCCTCCAATAATATCATCCCAGGTTCTGACAATTTCATAAAAATCTTCAGTAAACCAGCCTGGATTATAATCAACAAAATCTGAGGAAATATCTTCACCCAGCATTGAACATTTATTGGAAAGACCGTCAATATTCAAAATACCACAATAAGCAGCACCACAAATTTCGCGGATATCCTTAATAACATCCTTCATTGTTTCTTTGAAATCAGAATTACCGCGAAGCTTTATACAGGTATTTAAAACTTCAGCTGCTGTACCCTGCGAAACGTTAGACATTTTAGAAGATTCTGCTTCATGTGTAAGTTCCTGGGTATAAGTACAGTAACAGAGATTACCGTCTTCATAATCGATTGGAAGTGAAAAAAGATTGAACCAGAAATCAAAACGTTCAGGATGAACATAGGAATGCATTGGCTTTTTTAGAACCGCACTGCTATAGCAAAATAATTCAAAGTTTGTGTCTTTAGGAATATAATTCTGATATAAACTGTTGGGGATAAATTTGTTAGTGAGCATTTTAGGGGCGTCAGGAATATTTTCTATTGAGTCAATATAAGCTTTATTTCCTGCTACAAGTCTGATTTCGCCCCATTTTCCGTCTGGAAGTTTTTCAACCGATACAACACAGGTCATCGAATGAAAACCATCAACAAACTTCTGAAAATCCATTAGATATCCTCGTCCCCTCTCACTTTTAATACAACATTATAATTTTAACATACAAGGATGGATTTATCAAATTCAGATTGTCCGGTCTTACAAAATGCAGAACCGGACTATAGGGTTATTCTTCTTCCTTTTCCATCATATTATGCATTATCTGATGGAGGGTTTTGAGTAAAGGACCGGCTTTATCCATGTCTAAAATGTTCTGACACATCATCTGCTGCGGAACATTTACACATTTTTCTTTCATGCCTCTACCCTGGTCAGTAAGCTGAATGTAAACGGTGCGTTCATCTTTTCCACCGCGAGTACGTGTAACAAGTCCCTGACCTTCCATTTTCTTAAGAAGCGGAGTAAGAGTACCAGAATCAAGAAAGAGTCTTTCTCCAAGTTCTTTGACTGTAACATTATCCTTTTCCCAGAGGCTAAGCAAAGTGATGTACGAAGTATAAGTCAGCCCAAGAGGTTCAAGCAACGGGGTATATTTTCTGATAATTTCCTTTGAGCATACATAAAGTGCAAAGCACAACTGATTATCCAATGCCAGTGCATCAAAATTCATATTTCCATTTTCACTCATAATTTTTGATTGTATACAATTAAATTGAAATAATCAAGTGACAACGATATTTTTATTAAATCTTTGCTTGTTTTGAAGAATAATTTGTACTATGATAAATTAAGTGTTTTTAAATGGGGGATTTTTATGAAAAAAATACTTTTTGCTTTGGCTGGAGTTTGTTGTCTGCTTTTCGCTTCTTGTGCAACAACTTCTTTTGGTAATTTAAGTGAATTTCCTTTGATTGAGTCTGGTGAATTGTCTTCTGGTCGTTACATTGTTCTTGGTGAAGTTACAGGAGCAAGCAACTTATCTATGACTAATGAGGAATATGCTAAACTGATTAAAAATGAGTTTTCTCTTGAACCACAGAATGTTCAGGTAAAGTTTATTAATGATTCTGGAGATTACGGATTTATCGGTAAGCGTGCAAACATCAAGATGAATGTATTTGAACGTTCTGCAGCCCTTGCTGAATATAAGATGATTCAGACTGCAAAACATAATCAGGCTGATGCAATTGTCTTCCTTAAATCAAATACAACAGTTGAAACAAGTTATAAAACAACCTTTGTTAAAACTGTAGTTTCTGGTTATGCAGTTAGAATTAAACCGGATTCAGGATATACAATTGAAGTTCCAGTTGAAGAAGGTCCTGCTCCAGAGGCAGAAGCTGAAACCGAAGAAACAGAAGTTACTGAAGTTACAGAATCTGAATAGTTTTCCTGAAATTATTTAATTCAGAAAAATTTTAAAGCGTTTGTTGATTAAATTGCACACAATTTAGTTGACAAACGTTTTTTTTTACGTTATATTGATTATGAAATTAGATTGTGCACAATTTATTTTGTGTTTGTGAGGTATTTTATGACTTTATACGATTTTTCTGTAAAAACAAGAGATGGAAAAGAAACCAGCCTTAAAGACTATGAAGGCAAAGTTCTTTTGATTGTAAATACTGCAACAGGCTGTGGTTTTACACCTCAGTATACAGGTTTGCAGGAATTGTATAACAAATACAAGGATAAGGGATTTGAGATTCTTGATTTCCCTTGTAATCAGTTTATGAATCAGGCTCCTGGAAGTGATGACGCAATTCACACTTTCTGTACTGGTCGCTTTGGAATCACTTTCCCTCAGTTTGCAAAAATTGATGTAAACGGAAAAAATGAAGATCCTCTCTACACATACCTTAAGAGCAAAAAGCGCGGTTTCTGTACATCAAAAATAAAATGGAATTTTACTAAATTCTTGATCTCTAAAGACGGTACTGTTTTGAAGCGCTTTGCCCCTACTGATACACCTGCAAAAATTGACGCTTACATTGCAAAGGCACTTTAATTTTTCTTAAGAGCCTTCTGCTCCAGAAAACCAACAGCCTCTTCGGCCCAGCTGAACTGGCTCATAAACTCCCCGGCAAAACTTTTAATGGCAGAAGGTTGTCCATCAAGAAAATCATAATAATCGCATTTGATAACTTCCGGATTTATTCGGAAGTTATTATATTCTGCAATAAAAAAATTCTGAATCTCAAGTTCATTTAATGTATGTTTAATATCTACTATCAGATTTCGGAAACTGCTTCCATAACGGGCTGAATCTGCACGCTCGCCCCACAAAACAGAAATCAATTCTTTAGTCTTTACTGAACTACCCTTTTTATAAATCAGATAGCCCATTAACTCATCACTTTTGGTGCGTGAAAACTTCACAACCTTGTTTTCATATATCAGCGTAAAATTTCCGAATGTTTTTGCTTCAAGATTCTGTTTCTGTTTTTTAAGAAACAGAAGATGTTTTTTCTCTACACGACGTTTATAAAGAGAAAGAAAGAACAAAAGTCCAACCATGATAAGAGAATTAGCATAACCACCTGCTCCAAAAGCTTTATATAAATAAGGAGTCATAACCCCAATAGTGATTACCATGCCTAAAAGAAAAAGCATTGGAGAAAAAGAACAAGTACATACCGCTATAACTGCAGTCATACAAAAAACTATAAAGCCGTTAAAATATGCACCTACAATTACTGTAAAAACTGCATTTGCAAATAAAATATACATGAGAACATAAAAAGAAATAGTTTTATTAAGATAGGATTTTTTTCGTTCCTGTTCTTTTTTCTGTTTGCTCGCAAAAAAAGCATAGAAACTTGTAATAAGCATAACTATATAATAGATAAATGAATTTATATGCTTAGATAATTCAGAATAAAATTTGATAGAATACAAACCTATACAAAATAGTGCAAACCCAAACAAACATGCACTTGCAATATGAACAATAATTCTGTTTGATTCACCAGCATCTGCTAAATCAATATAAGATATTCCATACTTTTCGTTATACTTTTCTATTAAATCTTTAATTATCATAACTGGAGTATCATTATAACATGCTTTTAAAAAAAAACATAAAATTGTGCTGATTTGGTGCTATTTTTTTTTATTTTATGTGCTGATTCTGTGCTTTCGATGTAATAAAATAGGGCCATCGACTGAAAATAAAAGGACTATTTCGGCCAGAATGACCCTGGTAATATATAGACTTGCGGAAGTCGGAGAGAGAGTTATTTATAAAAGTCTTAATAAACGAAAACCTCCTTTGTCGTTTATAACCAACCTACCCGAGATCACTCACGGTCCCGGGTAATTTTTTTACACATCCACAAATTACTTATCTGAAAATCTAAATTACATGCTATAATAGTTTTATTACAAAATACTTCACTAGGAGGAAAAAAGTGAAAAATTTATTAAAAGTCGCCGTAGTTGCACTTTTGCTAACTATGGCATTCGTTGTCAATTCCTGTTCATCAGGTTTAGATGAAATCTCATCTTTACAAAATGAAAACCCGGAATTAGTTGAAACTGGAAAAGCTTCTTCATCAGAGACTGCAAGAGCTGTAACTTCTGCGGATACAAATAAAGAAGAACCTTTAACTCTAGAGTTTATAAAATCTGGAACTATTGAAATAACAAATCCATGGTCTTCACTTAGGTATTCAATAAATGGAGAAACCCTTTACCTTGTTTCAAGTAATAAC
>NZ_FOFU01000015.1 GCF_900111035.1 Treponema bryantii | reverse complement strand
GAAAAATATCTGTCTGCATATCCTTCTTTTTTTCCGCTCTCAACTGCCCAGAAGGTTTGTGTATCTCCATCAAATGCATATCGGCCCGGCGTATATACTCCGCTGTTCAGACCGTCTCTTATTCCGTCACTAAGACTGTCTCCCCAGGTCGTTTCTTTTATTAAGGCATATAACCCAAATACTTCTGCCAGTACTATAAAACTCAATATTATTATTTTCTGAAATTTATTCTTATTATTTTTTTTCATAGTCTTTACCTTTTTTAATTATTCTTCCCGATTTTTTCCTGTATTTCTTCATCAGTCAGTACGCCGCCTTCCCAGTCATACCATAGTACCAAAGCTCCATCTATAATACTTCCTTTATTCAGTTTTATTTTTGGACTTCCTTTTTCATCCCTGTCTGTTTTTATTCCGTATGTTACGGCTCTTACTTCACTGTTTCCAAAATCTGACTCTGCATTTCCTGTACAATGAATTCCAATTTCCTCTGCTTCTATCTTTGTCTGGCCAGCTTCCGTACTGCTTCCGCTTCCGCAGATATATCCTCTTCCCTTCACACTCTTTACACTAAGGCCCTCTGTTTTTACACTTCCTTCATTTCTTATTCCGTAATCACTGCTGGCTTCCACTGAAAGTTCTTTGATGGATCTTATGCTTCCTTTATTTATGATTCCCTTCTCAAAGCCTTTTACACTGATATCTTCTCCAGCCGTCAGGCTTGCTCCTTCCTCATTTTCTATTCCGCAGTTTCCGCAGCCTTCAACTTTAATGTAGTTTTGTGTTTCTAGTTTTCCTTTTATGCTTATTCCTTTCTCTGATATTTCTTTGATTTCAATACTTCCGGCTTTTAGGCTGCCGTCACATTCAATTCCGTTTTCTACATTCCATATGTTAAGGTTTTCTCTTACCTCAAGAACTGCATCTTTTTCTACATAAACTCCAAGGTCAGCCCCTTCAATCTCACAGTTTTCTGCCGTAACTTCTCCGCCGTTTTTTAGTCCGTGTTCTTTACAGTTATTTATCTGTATGTTTCGGGCTTTCAGAACGCTTCCTTTTTCAATTCTTATTCCATTTACTGCATATCTGATTTCTGCATTAGCTATACTGCTTTCTTCAGCGCCGCTTCTTATAACGATTCCGCCCCATTTAAGGCTTCCGTCATCTCCGCCGTCTTTCTCTGTCTTTACTTCCGTAAATGTTGTTCCGTTCTTTCCCTCTGTAATCCTTACGCCCTGTGCATTTACACAAAGTTTTCCGCCCTTAAGTATTTCTATAAGTCCTTTTCGCTCTTCAAGCGCTGAACCGTATCCCAGTATTACTGTCGGGTTTTCTTTATCATTTCTGTTGTCACTTACGCTAAGTGTCACATTTTCAGGCACCTGGATTCTTCCAAGGACCGGATGCATTCCTATCCACTCTTCATCTCCAAGCAGTGTTCCGTACTGGGTATCAATTATGTGTACGTTGACTGAGGCTCTTTTTTCATCCTGTCCGCTTACTACTCTTATCGTAAGTTCATATTCAGATGTATTTCCCTTTCTCTCTGGCGACTGGTCGTATTTGTGTTTTACGCTGTCTCCCTCACTCTGGCCTCCGTCTCCATAATTCCATTCAATCTTATCCGGATTCTCTCCCTCTTCACTAAACTCTATTCCAAGCCCTATTTCCTGATGTGGCCGTGATGTTATTCCGTCTTTGTTATATCCGGCGGCTTTCCCGACAAGAAGCTTAAATCCGCCAAGGTTGGGAGTGTCTGCCATAAGCATGATTACTCCGCTTTCAGTTACATCCTTGTAGGCTCCGCTGTCTCCGTTACAGCCTTCTGTCATTGTAATTTTCATGTTAAACGGCTTGTTGTAATAAAGCTTTACTTCAGGATTTGCAAACTCATGCCAGCTGCCCGCACCTGTGTTTACAGGACGGAACTGTGACTTTAGCTTTCCGTTTTCGTTTGTTTTTACTATGTATCCTTCTGCTCCAGCGCCTTCCATTGCTACAGTAAGCGTTTCTTCGCTCTGTTCGCTGCCTTTCATGAATACGGCCTTTACAAGTTCTGTCGCTTCGATGCTGTAATCATCAAAATCTTCATCTTCTATTTTCACTGCAAGCCTTATTACTCCGCTTACTGGAACTGTAAAGTCTGCATCACTTTCTTCTTCTATCCTCTTTCCCTCTCCATCAAGTACTACATATCTTGTTTCTTGTCCGTTTTCATCTGTTCCCTGTATTCTGATTTTTACTCTTCCCGGGGTATTTGCGGTTTTATCGATTGTTACATATTCTCCCCTTTCCGTAACACCTAATGCTTTCCAGTCCCATTCTGCCTGGTATCTGATACCCCTGTGTCCCAGTCCGCTTTCTGTTTTTATTTTGTCTTCATAGTACCAGTATTCTTCTCCGCCTATTGTTACTTTTCTTACATCAGCTTCTGTAATTACTGTCTGTGCACATTCTTCCCAGTTTCTCTTTATTTCTTCTTCTCTTACGCTGCCGTCAAATCTGGCCTTGTATTCTTCATAGCTGAACTCCTTTCGGTTCTGTCCTTCCGGTTTATCGGCGAGGAATGTACGCTTTAGTCTGATTTCCTTATATAAATCAAAATTTATCTTATTTATTAGGATTCCGTTTATCGTGTATCCGTCTTTTATACAGCTTTTTCTAAGCCCCTGATTCTCATCTTCTTTTTCTACGGTTTTCAGGATGATTGTTCTTGGAATGGTCAGACTTGCCTTTTTTTCTACTGATCCGTTTCCGGCATTGTCAGTTACCTTGACGCTGTATTCGAATGTTTTATCATTTTCTTTTCTCTGAACTTTTGCAAGATTCTGTTTTTCTCTGTATATAACGTTTTTATCTGTACTCTCGTTTACTATCGAACCATTCAGATATAGTATGTTTTTATTTTTCTTTATTCCTGAATCATTCTCTGTTACATTATACTTTACGTCAGAGGCGTTCACATATTCCGCTTCTCCTTTTGATTCGTATCCGAATCCGCTGATTGTCAGCTCTGAAACAGATGGAAGTACTTTATCTATCTTTACTGTTACTTTGTTTTCATTATCTACTTTGTCTTTTGCTGTAATTTCATATTGCCCGGTCGATTCAATCTTAAATTCTGTATAATTCGAAAGTGCTTCTTGATTTTTTGTTACCGATTTGATGCCTGAATGATTATCTGTTATGTTTATTTTCACAGATTCTTTTGTCCATGTTTCTGCAGCATATCCGTTCAGGTTTATTACTGGCAGTTCTTTATCTATCTTATATATTACTTCGCTGCTTATATTTCCGACCTTATCTCTGGCTGTTACTGTATACGTTCCGGTTTCTTTCAGAAGCTTCTCTGTCTGGGGTATATAAGTCTTGTTGTCTTTTTTTATTTCAAAACTATTCACTCCCGATCCTGTGTCTGTTGCGTTTATTGTTATGTTATCTTTTGTCCAATTATTGGCTTCTTTATCAGCCGTTATTACAGGTTTTGAATTATCTATTTTTAAACTACAAATATTAGCTGCTGAAACATTTCCGACATTATCAACTGCTCGGAAACATATTAAGTTTTCCAGATAACTTCCTTCTGCAACATCTGATTTATATGGACACTTTTTCCATGTCCAATATTGACTAGGTATAGAACTGTTCCATAGGCAATATTCATAACCTGATACTCCTGATTTGTCATCTGTACTTCCTGTTGCATATACTTCTACATTACCTTTTATCCAGCCTTCACTTAATCCTGTTATGGATGATGGCATTGTTGGAGGCGTATCATCTACTTCTATAATGACTTTTACATCTTCTTGATCTATATGTCCTCCTCCTGAGTCATCATGTTTAAACCTAAGTATTATCTCACTATTTTCTTCTACATTAATCGTTTTTGTTTTATCAGAAATGACTTTATCATTTATGGTTAAAATTGAATTCTCGTAAAATCCGCCACCACCACTTTCACCAGTGGCTGGATTAAAGCCACTTGAAGAGCCACTATTTTTATAAGGTTTATATTTTATCGTTATAAGCTCCCCTTTCTTTACATACCATATCGGCCAGTTACTAAATTTTTGAGTAGCATTTTCACAATATACAGTTAAACTATAATCATAATTATTATTTTTATATTCACATAAATAACCTTTAAAATTAGTAATTTTATCAATAGAAGAAATATTGTTACTTTCAACTCCAATAATCAATATTGAAAGTAATTTAGTATCATTTGAAGAACTAGAACTAGAAGAAAAATGTGAATATAGTGTTAAATAATAAATTTCATTTGTTTTTATTTCCAAAGGATTTGTATAGTCTATATCATTACCAGATTTAGTAAGATGTAAAACTGTAGACGTTGAACTTCCTCCTCCCATTCCCCCTCCACTTACCTCTGCACGTGTATAATTAATTGAAATCTTTTCATTATTTTTTACTAAACAAATTCCATCATCAAAAATATATTCTCTAAAAATCGCAGAACCTTCATTATTGCAATTAATTTCAACTTTGTAATTTGGCTTATTAACACTATTTGAATTTCCATTTGTTATGGTTCCATTCTTTGTATAAATGTTTTTGGAATAAACAATTGAAATAAAAAATATAAACACTAAGACACTTGAAATTTTCTTTTTCATTTTTTAACTTCCAGTTTTTATTTTATTTATATATATAACTTAATCAAATTTCAATAATCGATTTCCCCTTTTCTATATAAAATCTATTTTTTTTATAACTTTATGACAAATGTCACAAAAAAATAACTAAGGTTACCATTATTACAAGCTTCTTACTTTCCTCGTCATTTGACTTTTTAATCACACTATTCTACAATATATATATGAAGAAAGTTGTATTATCACTTTTATTAATTTTTTCTTTTTCATTTTTATTTTCTCAAAACATTAAAAGCATGGAGTTTCATAACCAGAATATAACAGATATTCTTCTGGTTCTTGCAGAATCGAGTGGTGTTTCAATTATTCCAGATGAAACTGTTTCCGGAAAAGCTTCTTTTTATTTTTCAGAGTCTTCACTTGATGATGCTCTTACACGCTTTTTATCTACTTACAAACTTTATTTTGAAAAGAAAGACAATTATATAACTGTCTCAAAAATTAAAATTTCTCATAATAAAGAATCAGGTCTTACTTCACTTAAAGCAGACAATATTGAAATTGGAATTGTATTGAGAAAACTGTCTGACAAAATTGGAAAAACAATTCTTTATGACACTCTGCCATCTGCATCAATTACACTTGATATTGAAAATCTGCCAGTTCAGGAAATTCTGGAAATCTGTATAAAAAAATATCCAGATTATGCAGTTGAATCCACAGATTCGTATTATTACGTAAAGCGTAATGTTGAAAAACAAGGTGGATCAAAAAATAATAGTGGAACAGCATTAAAGAAAAACGGATCATTATATACTTTAAATCTTGATAAAGGCCGTTTCCTTGAAACTCTCACTAAGCTTTTTAATCTTGAGCAGGTTGAATACTCTCTCTTTGTTCAGGCAGATACACAACTTGAAAATCTATATTTTACAGATAAAGATTTTCATTCTATGCTTCATTTAATTCTTGAACAAGGAAATGCTGATTATATAGAAAAGAATGGTATTTTTTATATCATCGATCTGCAGAAAAAGGGAATCTCAGGTAAATTAAAAACAACAGAAATCATCAATTTAAGATGGATTTCTTCTCAGGATATCACTCCTTTAATTCCTTCTGAACTTGCTTCCTCTTCTGTAATGAAGGTAGATAAAAACAATAATGCATTACTCCTCACCGGAACCAAAGAAGAAATCGAACCTTTAAGAAATTTCATCGAAAAGGTTGATACTCCAATGGGAGGAATGAAATATAAAAAGATTGATTTAAAATATATCAATGCAAAAGAAATAGTTTCTTTAATTCCAGCAAAAATGATTCAGCAGCCTCCTGTTGTAATTCCAGGGACTAATTCGCTGCTTGCTTCTGGTACAGAGGAAACCTTAAATATTCTGACAGATTTTATTGCCAGTATCGATAAGAAAAAAACAGGAACTCCAATTAAACTGAAGTACATACAGGCAGAAACTCTTTTGAAAAACATTCCGCCATCAATCAATAAAGAAGACGTTATTGATTCTGGTTTTCCAAACCTTTTATTCTATACAGGTTCAGAAGAAAACAAGGAATTATTGCAGCACGAATTGAGTTTAATTGATAAACCTCAGCCACAAATTAAGTATCAGCTTCTGGTAATTCAATACACAGACGGAACTTCTACTGCAATAAAACCAACTTTTACATTTAATCCAGATAATGAAAACAGGAATGAAAGTTTTATCTTTAATGGTGAACTTTCAAATATAATGAACCTGAACTTTGATATCATATCGAAATTCGGATATCAGTTTGCTGCAAATCTCAATGCACGAATTACAGACAATACTGCAAATGTATTTACTGATACAACACTTACCGCCCTTTCAGGTCAGGAAGTAAAATTCCAAAACACAGATACATACCGCTATATTGAATACAACTATGACAGCACTTCCACTACCCGCTCAAGCACAACTCAGCAGATTACTTCTGGTCTTATAGTTGGACTTAATGGCTGGGTATCTGGTGACAACATGATTACCATGTCTGTAAATGCGACTGTATCTAAACAAAATAGTGACAGTGGCTCATCAACTTCAACTACCCTTCCTTCAACATCAGAAAGAGTTGTAACAACTCAGGTTAGAACAATGTCTGGTGAACCGGTTGTAATCAGTGGATTAATAAAGGAAGATATCTCTGAAACAGAAAGTCGTGTTCCTGTTCTTGGGAAGATTCCAGTATTGGGAAGACTTTTTAAGCATACTTCTAAATCAAAAGAAAAGACTGAAATTGTTATTTATATAGTACCTCATTTAATTCAGGATACAGGAAACTCTTATAATGACTCACTTAACATCGAACGCTATTATCAGAAATTCTTAGGACAGCAATATGCACGCCAATGATATAATCAGCATTAAATCATTTTCTAATATACCTGTTGATAATGAACAGTACTCAATGGAATTTATTGAGCGAAATCATGCTATTGTTCTTGAAGTTTCAGATGATGATATAACTGTAGGTATAACAGACAAAACAAGTGAAAATACAATTTCCACAATCAGAGGCTATCATTCCGGAAATATAAATTTTGTTTATATTGATTCTGTAGAACTTTCTTCCTGGATTGGAAATAAAATGGGAGAAGCAAATAATCTCCCTGAATCAAATCTAAATAATCAAGCTGATGAAACAACTTTACTGGATAAGATGGCTAATGATGCTCCAACAGTAAATCTTGTTAACAGCATTTGTATTGATGCAATCAGAATGAAGGCTTCCGACATTCATATTGAAGCTGGAGTAAAAGTTGCAAAAGTCCGCTACAGAATTGATGGTGTACTTCAGACTGTAAAAACAATAGAAAACGAAAGATTTGCCGCCGTTTCTTCACGTATTAAAATCATGGCAAATCTTAACATTCTTGAAAAACGCCAGCCACAAGATGGACGTATTACAGTTTCGATAAATGGTGAAAATATAGATTTCCGTGTTTCAATTATTCCTGTTACCGGTGGAGAATCTATTGTAATGCGTATTTTGGGAACTAACACAGCTCCTGATAATCTTGATCTTTTAGGCTTTAATCCTAATCAGCTTTCAACAATACGCGAAATGATGAAGATTCCACACGGGCTTATTCTTGTAACAGGACCGACAGGAAGTGGAAAGACAACAACCTTAAATGCAATGATGAAAGAACTGGTATCTGATGAAATCAAAATTGTTTCAATTGAAGACCCGGTTGAATTTATTGTAGATGGTGTAAATCAGATTCAGATAAATGAACAGATAAATCTCGGCTTTGATTCAATTTTGCGAAGAGTTTTACGTCAGGACCCTAACATTATTATGGTCGGAGAAATTCGTGATAAAGCGACTGCAGAATTATCTGTCCGAGCGGCTTTGACAGGACACCTTGTTCTTTCTACTTTGCACACAAATGACGCCGCATCAGTAATTCCCCGACTCATTAATATGGGAATTGAACCATATCTGATTGCAGCTGTTTTAAAAGGTGCTATTGCTCAACGTCTTGTTCGAAAACTTGCTCCAAATAAAAAATCATTCTCTGGACGAACTGTTATTTCCGAAACCTTAAAAATGGATTCCGGACTGGAAGAAATTATTGAACACGGTGCCAATCAAAATGAAATAATAAAATACCTTCATAAAAATAAGATGCAGTTCTTAAAAGAAGATGCAGAAGAAAAGATTGAATTGGGATTAACAACCCGCCAGGAAGCAGAACGTGAAGTTATGCTTTAGGAGGACCTAAATTAACAGCTATAAGTGTATTGTTTCAGATAAATCAGGTAAGATCTCAACAATAATAAAAGAAGGCGTTTCCACAGAAGACGTTTCAAACTCTTTTTTAAATTCTTCTTTTATTCCTCTTGAAATAGTTCCAATTAATAAAAAATCTTCAAAATCCAGAATTAAGAAAAATGAAAAAAAGGTCTTGGAGTTTACTCAAATTATGGAGCAGCTTATAAACTCCGGACTTTCTATTAAAGATGCACTCGAAATTAGTTCATTAATAAATAAGAAGAATGACAATATATCTAACATATTATACCAGCAAATTCAAAAAGGAACTTCCTTTGCAAATGCCGTAAACCAGATGGATACAATTTTTCCTTCTGTTTACCGCGGTATTATTTCTGTTGGTGATAAAGTTGGTTCTGTAGAAAAGATTTTCCCTCGTCTTCGCTTATATCTTGAAACACAAAAAAAATTAAAAGATAAATTAATGGGAGCTATGCTCTATCCGTTAATTGTACTTATAACTGCATTTTTAGTTTTCATTGCAATGATCTTTTTTGTTTTTCCAAAATTAAAAATGATGTTTATTGAATTTGGTGGAGAAGCTGCTTCTCTTCTTGAAAAGAATATTTCCAGAATGGAAACAGGATTTATCGTATTTTTTATTATTATTCTGATTATTGTTTTATCAATCATCACCTTAAAAATTGTTGCAAAAACAAACAAAGGTCTCAAACTCTTTTTAGACTCCTTTATTTTACATATTCCTCTATTTGGAAAATTTCTGACATATCTTGAAACGCTGCACTTTTCATTCGCAATGGAAACCTTAATTTCCGGAGGAATAACAATTGAAGATTCTATTCAGGAATCTGAATTTGTTTTGACAAACAGCGCTTATAAAGAAGCGCTTGAGGATGTAAAAAACAGAATCACAAGAGGAGAATCTCTTTCAGAAGCTTTTGCAATTCATGAAAAAATATTTCCAGATTATATGATTAAATGGATGATGGTTGGAGAAAAATCCGGTAAACCAGAACACGTTTTTTCACAGCTTCGAAACTATTTCCAAAATGAAATAGACTTATACACAACAAAGTTCATGGCATTAATTGAACCAGCATTAATTATATTAATTGGTCTTTTCCTGATTGTCCTCATTATAAATGTAATTGTGCCGGTATTCTCTTTGTATGGTTCAATATTATAGAACTAAAAATCTACCATATTTTTTCGAACAGTTTATTTGCAACAAGGCCAAAACAAGTTCCCAAAAACATCATTGGTATAAATGGTACTCTGATTTGTTTTATGCTTTTTGAGCCAATCCTGATTTTTATAATAAAAAAAATAATAAGGCCAGAAATTGATGCCATTAAAGCTGAAAATATAAAACCAGGGACTCCCGATACTAAACCACAAAAAAGACTGTAATGAATATCTCCCCAGCCAAGTCCTTTATGAGCAATTAATCTTACGAGAATGAAAATAAAAAATAATATTAAACTCCCCATTAAATTATTTATAAATAATTTAGGAGAATTTAAAAGATATAGAACCACACAAGCAATTATTCCAATATAATTTAGAATAATTGATATATGCATGGTTCTTAAATCCAGATAGGAATTAATAAGTGAAACTATAATAAAAACACAAAGAATTAACTTTAAGTACATTAATCTTTAATAATTCTTTTTTGAATTGCAGGATCATAAGAAAGATTAAGGGCTTTTTTAAGATAGAACTGTTCATTTTCTATATCAGAATAACCGTTCTTATAAATATCTGCTAAAAGAATATATATATATGAATCTACATAACCTGCAGCAAGAATATCATTTGCATATTTTAATGCAGTATCATAATCAGATTTTAAAACACAGATTACAGCTCGTAGATAATTAACACTCAAGTAACTACCACCAGCCTGCTCTGCACGAATTAAGTAAGTTTCAGCGTCATTATATTTTTTCTGTTCAACCATTGATTCAGCTAAATTAATAAGTTCACGAGAAGAATACATACGCAGATAAATTACCTGCGAAGGATTAGTGTAAGAAAAAGAAAAGTATTTTTCTTCATATCCTTTCTTTTTGGCTTTAAGCTCATATTTTTTATCAATATCCATAGCAGACAAAGTGAAATGTCCATAAATATCAGATATTGCATTCTTTCGATTGTTCAGATAAATTTCTACATCACTTACAGCTTCATTATCTCCATCATAAATCATTCCCTGTACCACAGGTAATACTGGCTTTGTAGATTTACATCCGGTTATAAAGAGTAAAGAGATTACTAAAATATAAAGACTTTTTTTCATACTAATTTACCTTCCTGATATAAAATTTTTCAGTTCCTGTTGAAATTAAATATTTTTCATTATCCTCAGATATAATATCTTTTGGAGCAATTTTTAAGATTCGATTTGTATTTGGATTTTTCAAATACATGTATTCAATTCCATCATTACCTTTTACACGTCCAATAAAAGTATAATCATTATTATAATGAATATTATCTTCTGTTTTAGCAGGAGTTTCTACAACTGTATTTTGAACTGCAGTATTCTTATAGACAGGTCTGAAAAGTCGTTCAATTGGATAACTTTTTTCAGATGCTGAACTCACAATTTTTGAAGGATTTACTGAATATCTGATTGACGCATTTACCTTATCTGCATCTGTTTTAATATTCAATACAGATACTGTATAAGGATATATATCAGATTTCATTTGTTTAAAATAATTGGCAAGTCGCGTATTACTACAGCTAAGGGAAACTTCAATAAATTCTCCTTTACTGTCTTTTGAAATCTGATATCGTAAAGGAACAATTCCTGCCCTTCTTAAATCTTTTATAATTAAATCTGTAATTTCAGAGGTTGACTGGATTTGATTAACCGCTGCATTCGATGTAGTTTTGGAATTATTATTTTCAGGCTGTTTTTTCACCTGAAGTTTTTGACTCATCTCTGTATATTTTTCTATAGTCTGTTTAGATTCTTTTATTTCCGAAAATGAATTCTGGAAAGTCAAGAAAAACAAAACTGCAATTGAGAAGAAAATTAAAAATATTAAAAGCTTTGATTCTCTATTAGTCATTCTTTATCTTCCCTGAAATTACAAAACGTTCCAACCCATTATCCTGCGGCAAAGATTGATGTAATACAACATCACTTAGTAAAGCTGATTCAGATAACTTATCCAGAACTTTTATTGCAGTTGCGTTTTCTGCTTCAAACTTCAGATTATTATCATTTAATGTAAGTGAAATAATTCTAATTGAAGTTGATGTTTTATATATTTCATTTAATATGTCTGTTATTGAATATACGTTATTAATTGAGCTTTCGAAAAAATCATTATTTGTATTCGAGGTAGTAATATTCAGTTTTGCAGCCTGATAATTTTTTCTAATTTCAATTGCCTCATTCTTTAGTGTCTTACTTTTTTTATAATACGAAACATCCAGAAGAATTAAAAGAATAAGAAGCGGAATCAGAGCAAGAAGATATACCTTATTGTTTTTTTGTTTTCTTTCGATATAAAGACAAGCAGAATCAATTTTATAGGCTTTCTGATAATTTTCTATATACTTAACAACAAAACCTCTTTCATTAAAATTACACGGCAAATCTGAAGCAGAAACATCAAAGAGGAAAACTGATTTATTTTTTTCTGTAAAATTAAATTCAGTTGAGAGACGTTCCTCATCTTCCAGACATTTATTATACATTCTATATGAATAAGATTGTAAGAAAACTGGAAAACCATCTTTTATTATCTGAAGTTC
The DNA here is from genome assembly GCF_900111035.1 of Treponema bryantii. Classification (GTDB taxonomy): domain Bacteria; phylum Spirochaetota; class Spirochaetia; order Treponematales; family Treponemataceae; genus Treponema_D; species Treponema_D bryantii_C. The sequence continues at coordinate 9,200 of NZ_FOFU01000015.1, read as the reverse complement.
TAACCAGTCTTTACCAGCAGAAATCACAATTCCATTTTTAATAATCTGACAAATAACGAGAACAGGAGAAATAATTGAATTGTATTCTTCTTTCAGATTTTCTATTCGTTTTGAATTAGCAGCAATTCCGAGAATATTTTTTTTCCGGGAAATATAATCAATAACAGTTGAATTCTCATTTCCAGGATATAAAGGACGCAATGCAAACTTAACAGCATTATATTGATATTTAGGTTTTGTAACAGGAATATCAAGAATATAATGTCTGACTTCTAGAGGAGAAACGAAATAGAGTTTTTTATCTTTTGCCTTATTATTTATATCCATTTTTTTTCTATTAAATAAAACTTAGGTTCGCCTAAAGTTCCCTCTTCAGGATCTCTCGCTAAAATCACATTACAAGAAGTATTTTTTCCCGTAATATGTATTTGCCAGAACCATGTTTTACTACCTATATAATAGTATAATTCGTGATTTTTTGAAATCCCCAAAATAGAAATCAATTCTTCTTGTGTAATTTCTTTTGAATCCCGTAGTGAAATTATTGTATTAGCTTTCTGCAGGGCATTACTTAGTTTAAATTGCGGATATGTCAGAAAACTTTTTAATACTTCTTCACTCATAAAATTTATATTTAAAGTTGGATTCAAATTAATATATGGAGTAATATCATCATAATGAATTCCACAAAGCATTTTAAATTCTGTTTCACTCTGAATAAATTGTTTATTATTTCTTAATGATTTTCTTTTATTTGCAAGTTCATCGCCAAAATATGAGTTGGTTATATTATTACCTATAAAGGCCAAAGGGATTTCATCTGCAACATTAAAATTCAAATAGCCATGCAAAGTAAAGTTTTCATTAAATTTTTCTTCCGAAATTAAATCAGAGATTTCTTCGTAAGAATTAATCATTCCATTTTCTTCAATCAGATTTTTTATTTTTTCAATTGATTCAGGAGAGTCAAAAGCAGATACCAGAGTAGTATTTACCAGAATTTCTTTTGGAACGTAATTTAAATTTATCAAACCGGAAAGAGATTTTATTGAAATATCAAATCCGTCTATATTTGTATCATTATACTTCCATACAGGATCAGTTTTTGAATCTACATTAGAAGTATGGTCTTTTTTGATTTCTTCAAAAATTGAGTTTAGAATATTATCAATTTGTTCTTTATCTGATTTATCCTGAGTTCGCTTAGAAATAGTTAAATCAGAAACTCTTAAAAATATCCCTAAAGCAATAAGAATAAGTGAAAGGAAAAATAATGTAACAATGAATTCCAGTGAACTAAAACCTTTATTATGCTTCATATTTGAGAACTCCCAAAAGAACGTGAAGCAAATAAAGCTTTTAATTCATAATCCGCATTCTTGTATTGATATTTGACAATTAAACCTTTGATTGAATCATTATCTGAATCGATTGTTTCAACTGTTTGAATTTTAAATATTTCAGGAAGGCTTAAAGTTTCTGAATTATTAACTCCATTTATCCATGATAAAGTCAGACTGTTTGAAGAAAAGGAGTATTCATAGTCAGTTACCCAAAAAGGAATAGAAACCTGTTCTATTTTTTTCCTTATTAAAGAATCAGTATTTAACCATTCTATAGATTCTTTTACAGATTTACGGGATGAATTAATTCCTTTAATACAGATTGCATAAGAAAAATATAAAAGACCTGCCAGCAATGCAATAATGAGAAGAGAGACAATTACTTCTATATAAGTAAAAGCCTCTTTAGATTTTTTATGATTATAAAGACTTTTCAGTATATTCATTTTGATATTGAATATAAGAATCCACGCGATTTACAAGTTTCTGAGTATATTTAGAAGTAGTTCGAACAAAACTTATTACAGCCAATAGTAAAACTCCTGCTACAAATAATGAGACAGAAGCTTCAACTATTGAGAAACCTTCTTTATTCCCAGGATCTGATATCCGCATCCTTACCTTCTCCACCTTCCATTCCATCTTTACCCAAAGATGAAATTCCATAAGGAAGCCCATTTTCTCCAGGAATTATATACTGATAATCATTACCCCATGGATCTTTTGGAACAGCTTTTGTAATATAAGGACCATCCCAATTATTATTCGAAAGTGATACAGGTTTTGTAAAGAGAGCTTCAAGTCCTTGTTCTGAAGTTGGATAAGCACCTACATCCATATAGTAAGAATCCAGCGCCAGTGAAAAAGTTTCAATCTGACTTTTTGCAGTAACGACACGAGCCTTCTCAATCTGCTTAATTGCACTAAACCCAACAGCAGCAGTAAGAATGAGAACAATTGCCATTACAATCAGGGTCTCAACAAAAGACCAACCTTCTGAATATTTTTTATATTTCTTTTTCATAATAATTATTATACCAAATAAAAAGAAACAAATATAGTATATAAAAAACTATATTTGTTTCGAATTATTCTCATAAGTTTTTATAAAAGTTAGACATTATCAAAATTTTCTGTTGAAAAACTACGAAGCCTGCTACCTGTTTTTACATTTGGAAAATCACTATGCCGTTCAATATATCTAATACATTCACCAAGTCTTCTAAGTGGTTCAAAGATTTCTTTTATATTCTCTTCAGTTATATCTGGATTAAGATTTAATTTTTGAATTACTAAATCCTCTAATTCATGATAATTAAGAAACAGATCTCTAAATACCGGATGGTTATACGTTCTTACGCCAGAATAACTTCTATTCCTGTTTACAATCATCTCCAAATATTCTTGAGGAAGCAATCTTTCTGGATTATTTAATAATCTTTGATTTCTACGACTTAATTCCAATATTTCCTCTAATACAGAATCAGTTTTATTCTGAGTTTTCTTTGTTTTAGAATTTTCTTTTATTTCTATTTTATCAAGTTCTTCTTTAAATTTTGGCCACCATAAATCAAAAGACTTATCAATCAATGCTTCATCTAGTGGTTTTTCAATATTTGCCTGATTAATTGACTTTATTAATTTTAATACATCATCTTTATCATAAATTGTAGATTGAAATTGTAAAATCGGACCTTTTACTTCTGATCTTTCAATACCAAATAAAAAAGGAGATACTCTTCCGCTTTCAAAACTTTTTCCCAAAGCTCCAGCTTCAAAATTTAACCATGGAGCTTCAAAGTTTTCTTTAGTTACACACAAAATTCCAAATTTAGAATTGTCTAATTCTTTTGAGATATCAGAAGACCATCGAACACCTTTATCAATATCTTCTGAAGAAACATAAGGTTCAACAAATTGAAGAATAGATGTAATCCAATCCCTAATAACTATGGCAACTTTATGACTTAAATCACCTGACCAACTAATAAATACTTTCATTTTTTTCCTCTTAATTTTTTATAGTTTTATTAAATAGAAAATTTTTAATCCCAATCAGGAACATTCGGCCAAGGTAATGGAGTACCTGGACCATCATATAGGTTCTGCACATACTGTCCAAAGAAATAACCTTCGGTTCCGTCTAAGAGTCGTACTTTTATCCATTCGTCAGTAACTCCACCTATAGTTTGTTTTACGCCACTTTTTTCCAAAATTCTGAAACCTGTTTTGATTGGATATGTTCCTAAACTTTCAGTATTGGTTCCAGGTCCTTTTCTTAAGCGGATTTTGTCATCATTTAATATACCATAATTTTTTAAATGGTTTCTAATAACATACAATTTTGCAGTTCCATTTTTTGATGAGTACTTTCTTGAAGGTGTATTTAAATCTTCACCTTGTAATACATATATTTCTCCATAGTTACCAATTCCCCATGAAACAACGAAATTTTCACAATTTTTAGCTAAACTATAATTCATTTCCAATGTAAGTTTATCTTTACCATCAAAAGTTTGGATGGTAAAGTTTCGTGGGCAATTTGAATTGTCATCAGGAATAATTATGTAATTATTTCTTAATCTGCCGTATAAGCTAGAATCTTCAAACCAATTCTCATAAAAACTTCCATATAACTGATTGTTATATGTTATAATTCCATCACCTAATTCAAAATTATTATTATTTAACCAATTTTGCAAATCCTTATAAGGAATTTCTTTTATACCGTTGCCCTCAAATGACAGCATAAAACTATCTTCCATTTTATCTTCAATAAACAAAATACTATTATTAAAGAGAATATAATTCCTAGGGTATTCCTTATCTTCTGGGAATATATTTAATTGGCAATCTGCATTTTTGTATGTATAAATTTGTTTTGATTGATTAACACTAATACCATTACTAGAAACTGCATTTAAATAAGCAATACCATCAATATAAGTGTTTTTAGTTTTATCTTCAAAAAAACTATTTCGATCAAATACAAATTTATTATTTAATGAATTAAAAAAAATCAACTTTCCATTAGAATCAATTATTGGTCCTAATGGAGAATACGATTCATAATCATTTGCATAAAAGTTTAATAATTTCTTATTTTCATCTTTATATTCAGCTAGTAGTTCAAACTCTGCTTTTAAAACATTTTGAGAAAATAAATTGCTTAATATAAAAACATTAATAAATACTAATAAAGTTTTCTTTATATGTACTAATTTGTTTCTTTCCAAAATAATCTCCTTACAGCAAATGACTCACAATTTATATTATAACCTTCTTTAGTAAATTTAACTTTTTTATTATAAAAATATTTATCACTTTGATTTTTCTTTTTATAATAGTCATATAAATTTTGAACTTTTATTACACTTTGAATTTTATTTGTAAATGTAGCTTCTATTAAATATATATTTTTCATTAATTCATTTGAATCAGTGTATGAATCTATATTGTAAGGAACAGAAGCTATAATTGCAATATGTTTAGGACCATTTGATGTTGAAGTTTCTTGTTGTGCTTTTATACATCCATATTCGCTAAAAATATCTCCAGGAACAATCTTCTTTAATTCAGACAAATTGTCCTCTGTTAGTTCTGCTTTTGAATTTACATTGAATATATCCCATGCATTCTTTGAATTCCCTTTAGCTCTAACATGGTTTCTATAACAATTATTTTCTCCATATTTATTCAAAACTGAACTTCTGTATTTGTCATCATCAACTTCCATAATCCCCTTTGGTAAACAAATCCATGTATAAACTCTATTATCATTATATGAAGCAGATCTTTGTGCAAAACCTACACAATCTGTTCCTGCTTCAAATGTATATTGCCAATTCCAATCATTACTTTCTCTATTAGGTAAGTTAGCTTCATGTAAGTCAGAATCAAAGCCATAAAACAAACCTAAACTTGGAATAAAATTCTGAACACTATTTCCTTTATCATATTTACCCCACTTATCATTAGGAGCTTTTGTTGTATCCCATGAATCATTAGGCTTATTTGGATCTTTTTCTCCACCTGAAGAATTGTATTTTTTTCCTAATTCATTCTTTTGCTGAATTAACTTCCAATAGAAATCAAAAGGACTATCCATACTACCCGCAAATCCTTCAGATGGTTCTTTAGGATGTTCTGGATAGCTATAAGCAATAGCATCCATTATGTAATTGTTTTGAGTACCAAGAGTTCTTAATGGAGTATAATCTGAGAATTCAATAACTTGACCTCCATTGCCAACAGATAAATCCGATAACTTTTTTACAGAACTAGAAGTAGTTGAAACATTAAATGTTCTATTCCACTCGTTGCATCCCCATTTTTCTAGTTTCCATTCAGGAATATAAGAGTCATCATTTTCTTGATCGGCCCAGGTACCAGTAATACTAGTAGAAGTTGCAGGTGCATTCCATGGATGAGCGTTATTCCAGTCTAACATACTCAAATTTTCTTCTGCCAAATTGATGTATAGATTTGCACGCCATAACATCTTTTTATCATACACTACAATATAATCCTTATCTTGTAATGTGATATTTTTATTTATTATATTTTTTTTCGTTTTATCACTTTCATTTGTTATATTAAAAGTTAGCAATAAATCATCACCAGGATGTGCGCTATTAGCGTCACTTGGTCGAATTTGAATTACAGCTGGCTTTAATTCCTCATTATCCTTATAGCATAAAATATTATCGTTTCCAATTACATATAATTCAACTATATCACCAGAAATTTCGTATTTATTTGAATTTTCGGAAACTTTTTTTAAATACATTTTATTTGGAAGGCCTTCTATCATAACTTCAAATTCACATTCACTATTATTGTAAATATTGCCATACAATTTATTATCATTTTTATCATTACTCCATCCACGATCAACAGCCCCTGAAAGTGTAATTGTCCAATTATTTCCATGTACTGGTAAACCAATTAAATTATTGGCCGTTAAACTAATTTTTTCAAGATTTAAATAATCACCTGTATTTGGAATCCATCTGTATGGTTCTGAACTTTTTTGAGTAGATTCTTTCATTGTTCCGATTTCAATACATAATGAATTAGGATCAATATCTGTATCTAATAAATTCCAAGCAAAAGTATTATTAAGTTCGATATTTGATGAATTATTCTTTTTTAATAAACGTCTGACTTCTACATATTCAGGAATTATTCCATTTGGAAAAAACTCTGATAATTTTTTCTTTTCTACATTATTCTTTGTAGAATCTTCACTTATAGAAGCAACACATAAATCACCTAAACTTTTTGATTGATTTGCACCATATTCTTCAGAACAATTAACTTTATCAACTACAACTGCATAATCAATATCATATAATATCTTTTCAGAAGAATCGTTAGATTTTTCAGCATATTTTCCAAAAAAAACAATATCACCTTCACGTGCTTCTGTTATATCACTTAAAACTACTGAATGAATATTTACATTCATAAAAATTTGATTTTTAGGCCAGATGTTAGCTTTAATAATTTTGTCTTTTATTAAATTTTCAAAACCTTTTTTATAATTTTTAGTCTCTTTTATTAGTTTTGCAAATTTCTCACCTTCTGCATTTGTAATTGATATATACTGATTAGCATCTTCACCAAGCAATTCATTAAAAAATACATTTTTATCGTTTTTTGCAGCCAATTGAATATATCGTCGAATAGGTTTATTACTATCATTATCATATAAGTGGAAGAATTTATATTTTTCTTTTGTATTATTACGTTTAGTACATGTATCTAAACTTTCATATATTAATTGAGATATCTTTTTATAAATATTTAAGTTTGAATCAATTCTTTTTTCAGATACTGATTTTTCTAACCATTCAAAATATTTATTCAATAAATCGTTATCATTTATATATACATCTGCAAAAGATTTTGTATCCTTAAAAGATAGTATTTTAATTTTTTCATTATTTGAATTAGGAAAAATGGCTAAAACAAAAGTTCCTTTTGTTTTATTATAAATTGACATATCATCAAACCCATTATTCTTATTCCGATAGTGATTAAAATTTAAATCACTTTTATTAATTTCTTTATATCCAACATTTGTTAAATATGTTTCACAATCATCGGATAAAACCTGTAAATTTAGATTATTTACATATGAATATATTGTTTCTAGCTTAGTTTTATAATTTTCATCTGCTTCAGTCCAATCATTTTTTATATTTTTTTTGGAATCATACTCATATATGTAATATTTCCCATCATCAGAAACAAAGAATGCTGTATAACCTGCAGATTGTTCTTTAGATGGTCTAAAACCACCTTTTATCATATGCATTCCGTTCTCTGTAGTAAGTTTTATTTGAGTTGTTGTTTTAGCTTCGTCTTCAAGTTTTATTGTAAACCACTGACCTGCACTCTCACTCCCCTGGGCCCACAGGTGTGAGCACAGGAGAGCAGAAATCATAACTGATAATAATTTAATTTTCATGTTTTTCATTTCTGCACTCCTATTTTTAATTATTTTCCTGTTTTGCTGTGATTACTGGCAGAGCCAGTACGTTGCTTCCAACTTCTACAACAATCTTTTCGCCCTTAGAAGCTTTTCGTTTGTAGACGTTCCAGCCTTCACGGTACCAGTCACCCTGCATACCAAACTTCTTTTCTACTAATGTCCAGCTGCCGTCTACAGCCATTTCAGGACCTGCAAACATGTAAAGGGTTACATTCTTTTTCAGATAGAACTCTACAGTTCGCTTACCCTTTATGTTCATGTCTGATCCAAGATACTGAATGTAGTCACCACCTGTTACATACCATGGAAGTGTATGAAGGTATGCACGCTCCCAGTACTTGTATGGCCACTTTGTATAGTCTGCTGCATCATTTGCATAGATCTGGCTGTCGTATGAGAACGGAGTCTTTACCTCATGCTTTTTGCCATTCAATTCAGCAAATGCCATGAAGTTTCCAATTCCATCTTCTCTTTGTACTACAAATGTCTGAGTCATAAGGCCAGACTTTCTTCCGCTCTTATCAAATGCCTGCCAGCGGATTGTATGACGTCCAGGTTCGTAAATTAAAAGCTCTTTTTCATATGTCTTTTCATTTCCGTTATCCAGTACATACTTGATGTAATCTACTCCTGAATAACTATCCTGAGCTTCAAGACGGATGATACTTAAGCCCTTATCACTTCTTACATTAATTCCAGTTGTCGGATTATACTTATCCAGCTGAATAACTTCAGTACGTTCTTCTTCCTTATTTCCGGCATTATCTACAGCATACCATGTAAGCTCATAGGTACCTTCTTTTGTAAACTCGAGTGGCTTATCGTAAACATTTCCGTTTACAACAATTCTGTTTACTCCAGAACCGCTGTCATATGCTGTAAAGCGTACCGTTACATCATTTTCATACCAGCCCTTTTCATTCTTTACTGGTGTTATATAGATGCTGCTTTCTGGAATTGTGATATCTGTCTTTATGAAACTTGTTACGATATCACTCTTCATTCCCTTAGAATCAAATGCGTAGGCTTCAATTAAATTGTCACCTTCAACTACAGTAAATGATTCTGTATAAGGTTTGAATTCTCCTCCGTTATGACGGTACCAGATGCTTTCTACATAAGTTTCCTTATCATCAGCCTTGATTGTGGCAACAGGAAGTCCCTTATACCAGTTATCAGTTCCGTCTGCAGGAGTTGAATAAGTAACTGTTACACAAGGAGCGCTTGTATTGCTGCTGCCTTCGTATGAACGAAGGATGTTCTTATCTGCAGCAAACAGTTTTCCGTTACACATTGCAACTGCTGTAATATTACCCTTTACATTCCAGATCTCATTTCCACTATAAACATTGTTTACG
>NZ_FOFU01000012.1 GCF_900111035.1 Treponema bryantii | reverse complement strand
CTTATCTTCTGAAGATATAATTCCAGATTTAACTGCTGAAATCAGACAAGGATTTATAAGATCGTCCATAAAATGACAGAAAAAACTGATTGCAAGAGTTTCTCTTATTCCATAATTTGCACTAAGAGATGTTCGGGCAAGAGCATCCTGCAGATAATTAATCATCAGATTTTTATGTTTAATCGAAAATATTAATCTGTCAAAAGATACTGAACCAAAATCTCGATAAAGGAATTTTCCAGTTGGTATCAGATTTTCATTTAATTCAATTAATACATTCTGACAATGCGGTTCAAAAATCACACCATGATTTAATAATTGTCTCAATAAATAATTTTTTAGTGGATTAAATATATACTTACAGAAATATTCATCAAAGTTTAATTTTGAATTTTTTAATGATTCTGAAAGATACGATTCATTTTCTCTGAGCAGACTTGTAAAACTTGAAAAACTGCACACTATTTTTCCATCATCACATAACAGACTTTCAGGAACTTTTCGTATAACATTCCCGAAAACATAAAAAGCCCGATTACCAAAATCTGTATCATATTTATTTGAGATTCTGAAACCTGTATCGTTTCTTATTCCTAATGCCGCAATATCTTCAAAAAACTCTACTTCTGATTCATCTTTTAATACATTTTGAACTATTTCATTTGCCTGAAATTGATTACATGCACTTTCCCAATCTGTTTTTCTAAAAGCTCCGCCAAAATTATTTAATAGGGTTAGCTTTACAAAAAATAACTTTTCATTCTTTTCATTTTTTACCAGCAGTGTTCGTACGGAAGATGTTGGTGTACAGGAAAAACTGCTATCTTTCTGTTCAACAAACTTATATTTGTCTCCAATCCAGCTTCTATATGCATTTTCTGTTACGGGATGTATGAAAAATGGATAAAATTTTTCATCTGATTCATCAATTACCAGATTTTCATATATAAAATCTGATTCGTTATTCCTGAATAATTTATCTTTACTTGAAAATGGTACCAGAAAGTATGGTAGCCTGAACCATTTCTGACTTTCTGGTCTATACTCTTCTGGAATATCTACTTTGAAAATATTCTCTAACTCTGTACCTTCATAAAGTGAAATATTATTTAACACTTGTTCATCATTTAAGAAATTTTTTAATTTTCTATTCATTTTATTACCTTTACTTTTTTTACTTTCAATTAAATGTGCTATTAATAAGAAAGTACCTAAATTAGATTTATCATACACAATTTTTATTTACAACAAAAAAAAACTAATAAAATACTCATTTATGACAAAAGTCATAGCAAAAACTTATAATATATGACAAATGTCATATATATATTGCTTTAGTCATATTATGGTGAAACCAAAATATTTATTTCTTTCTAACCTTTTATAGATACCCGCAAAAAAATTATACTCGGCAGAGATTTATATTTCTGATATATTAGTTCTATGAAATTCTCTCATCTGCTTTTTGATATGGACAATACACTCTATCCTGCAAGTTCTGATATGGATAAGGGGATTACACGCCGAATGCTCGAATGTGTAGCTGATTTTTTTCATTGTGATATGGACAAGGCAATTGCTTTACGCGCAGAAAGAATTGTCCATTACTCTACAACCCTTGAATGGCTCCGCGCAGAAGGCATGTCTGATATAGAAGGATTTCTTGCACATGTTCATCCCGACAATGAAGCTGATGAACTTTTACCACAGCCAAAACTTCGGGACTTTCTTATTTCCCTTAATATGCCAATGTCTATTCTTACAAATGCTCCCCATGAACATGCAGACCGTGTACTTGGAAAACTTGGAGTTGCAGATCTTTTTGAAGCAGTAACTGATATTCGTGATGCAAACTTTAACGGAAAACCTTATCCTGATGCATTTCTGGCAGCTTTGAAAAAAGTGGGAGCCTCTCTTGAAGATACCTTATTTCTGGATGATATGCAGAAATATACAGACGGCTGGGTTGCACTTGGCGGAACAGCAATTCTGATTGGCGACAAAAATGGTAAGCCGCTTAAAGCAGATGCCCGTTCAATGATTGAAGCCCGCAAAGCAAACACAAGTGGAAAAGAAGGCCAGACCATCAGAATGAATTCCATTTATGAACTTCCAGCTTTTCTTGCTGAAAACAAATAATCTAAAGGCGGTAATTATATGAAGATTTTATGTATTTGTTTAAGTTCAACCCTTCAACGTACAATTTCCTTTAAGGAACTGAAGCTTACAGAAGTTAACCGCTCACAGCATTATCGTCTGGATGCTTCTGGAAAGGCAGTAAACTCGGCTCGAGTTTTGAACCAGCTTGAAAAAGGAACAGCAACTGTTGTTTGTCCTCTCGGAGAAAAGAATCTTTCCGCATTTACTGATGCTGCTGCAACTGATGAACTGGAACTATGCTATGTAACAATTCCTGGTAACACACGTGAATGCTGGACATTACTTGACCGCACAGTAGCTACAACTACAGAACTTGTTGTCGGAGAGCCAGTTTTAGATAACGAAGATGATTTGAAAGCTGTTTCTGCTGCTGAAATCAAAATGCTTAAGTTTATCAATGATGCACTGCCACAGGTTGATGCCGTTCTGCTTGCAGGAAGCCGTCCAAAAATCTGGAGTGATGATTTGTATGCTACAATCTGCGGAATGACACATGATGCAGAAAAGATTTTCTTAGCCGATTATATTGGCGATGATATGAAACGAACACTTGCTTCATCAGTTCCAGACATCATCAAAATCAATGAAGAAGAATTCCGTGCCACATTCCCTGAAATGGCAGACAAAAATCTAGAACAGGCAATTACAGAAAAAAGCCGCGCCCTTAATAATATCATTGTAATTACCAGAGGCTGTGATTCAACCTATGCAGGTGCAAATGGACAGTTTTTTGAGTGCCCGACAGAAAAAGTTACTCCACTCAATACAACAGCCTGTGGTGACAGCTTTAATGCAGGTTTTCTTTACGAATATATAAAAACAAATGATATTAACGCAGCACTTAAAAAAGGTACCTGGTGTGCTGCCAGAAATGCTGAAAACGAAGCTCCGGGCACTCTTCATGCATAAATATTTGTGTAGGTAATACTGCTGATTGAAAAAACATCTTCTAGATAATATAATGAGTAAATTAGGCAACCGGTTGCCTAGGATAAAATACCAGAAATTTGGCCATTATTGGCCATACAGGAGATTTTTATGAGTATCGAAAAAAAGCCGCTTGTAAATGACCTTTACACAGCTGACCCTTCAGCACATGTTTTCAATGGTAAGATTTATATTTACCCATCTCATGATGAAGACATCGACGTAGAAAACAATGACAACGGCGACCAGTATGATATGAAAGACTATCACGTTTATGAAATGAAAGACACAGAAACTTATCCACGCGACTGTGGTTGTGTTTTCACTCTCAAGGACGTAAAGTGGGCAAGCAAGCAGCTTTGGGCTCCTGACTGTGCAGAAAAAGACGGAAAATATTACTTCTATTTCCCAGCACGCGACAAGAATGGAATGTTCCGTGTAGGTGTTGCAGTTGGTGATAAGCCGGAAGGACCTTTCACTCCAGAAGATGACTACATCCAGGGAACTTACAGTATTGACCCATGTTGTTTCCAGGATACAGACAATAAATACTATCTTACAATGGGTGGTCTCTGGGGAGGCCAGCTCGACCAGTACCGCAACAACAAGTGGAGCACAGACAACAAAGAACCACAGGGAAAAGAACCTGCTTGTACTCCAAAAATTGCTCTTCTCAAAGACAATATGACTGAACTTGCTGAAGAACTCCGCGACCTCGTAATCGTAGACGAAAATGGTGATCCACTTACAGGTGGTGATGATGTTCGCCGCTACTTCGAAGATCCATGGTTGTTCAAGAAGGGTGATACATACTACTTCACATACTCAACTGGTACATCTCACCTCTTGTGCTATGCAACAAGTAAGAATGTTTACGGACCTTACACATACGGCGGATGTATTCTTTCTCCAGTTCTGGGATGGACAACACACCACTCAATTATTGAATACAACGGAAAATGGTACCTCTTCTACCATGACTGTGAGCGTTCAAAGGGTGTAAATCAGAAGCGTAACGTAAAGTTCCGCGAGCTTACATTCAAGCCAAATGGAAAAATTCAGACAATGGACGGATTTGACCGCTAAGTCATAAAAAGTCATTCTGCACTTGTTTTTTGCAACTTTTAGATATAAAATTAATAATATGTTATATCTAAAAGTTAATTTATATCATGCAAAAAATAAAAACAGAATTAATTTCTTTTCAGAATAATATGGAATCAAAAGGCCATGGTTTACGATTATGTAAGCCATGGCCTTTTATATTATAAAGTTTCGAATTTATTCGAAAAAAGGAGTTGTTTTATGAAAAAAACTATGTTTATTGCTGTAATGGCAATAATGGCGCTGCTAACCGTTTTTACTGGTTGTAATAATGCTGCAAATCCAGTATATGAACCTGAGCAGCAGGATGAGCTGGCTTTTGTTTTAAAATTACCAGGTAAAACTAATCAACGTGCTGCATATTATGATCAGTCAGATGCAGAATGGTACGACATACAAATTCGTCAGAATGATAATTTCTGCATCGGGGCTAGTGGACATCCCGGTGAGACAGTTCGACTAGAAGTTCCACAAGAAGGCTGGTATACAATTTATGTATATGCGTATAACTACAACGGAACATTAATTGCTGAAGGTTCTCAGGAAGCCTATATTTCAGCTTCTGATGGCGAACTAATAATCACCATCACTATTAATCCTAGAAGAAAACAAATTGGATTTTATATAGAAATCATATGGGCACCAGCTCCGGATGATGAGCCTTACATCGAGGACTATAGTTGTCCATTGAAAACTGGTAAAGAAATTAATTCCATCTTAAAAGACATTACACCTTGTGAATACATTGAAAATACAGACGGAACAGATATAGTATGCTTTTATACTGCTGAAAATTTCATGCCGTCTGGACAACCAGTTGATACAAATTATTATCTTGATTTAAATAATAACGTTCCAGTTTGGTATGATGAAGATAATAAAACAATTTATTACTATCTTCCTGAATCTAAAAAACTTGCATTAAATCCTGATTCCAGCTATATGTTTGAAGGCTTTAACAGACTTCAATCAATTGATGTTAGTCAATTTATTACCGAAAGTGTTGAAATCATGGATTATATGTTTGCTAACTGCGAAACACTAACATATCTTGATACAGGTCGGTTCTTTACACAAAATGTCAGAAGCATGAATAGTATGTTCATGAATTGTAAATCCATAACAAAACTACCTGTTGATGGTTTTGACACAGAAAAGGTGCTGGACATGTCTTATATGTTTGCCGGATGTGAATCACTACCTCATATTGACATAAGTAATTTTGAAATGTACCAGAATCCGAAAATTTATGGTATGTTTAATAATTGTTCAAATCTTGAATTTATTTATGCACGTCCTGGCACTGACTGGTGTAAATACATACAAGAAATAGATATCGAAATATTCTTTGGCTGTATCAGACTTCCAAACTATACAGATGAGAAAACTTCTGTCAGATATGCACATATAGGAAATTATAATGACTGTATAGGCTACTTCACTGAAAGATAATACTTTTCTTCATGTATAAGAAGAAATAAAGAAGCCCCTTGAAAACTGACTGCAAAGTCATTTTCAGGGGGCTTTTTCTTTAACCGTAGAGTTTCTTATTTATCCCACAATTTTGTGCTGGTGTTGCCATCAAAAAAGGCTACTCCATAATAAGAACCTTCTATGAGCGGGTCACGAGCCATATAATAAACTCCCGTTGAATCTAACCCCAGGACAGCAACACAACCTGTAACATCAGATACAACAGTTTTAATTATCTTTGAATTATAATCATAACAGATGAAATTGATACTTCCATTTACACTGGCAGGTAAAACAATCTGATTTACAGCCGGTATAGTAAAACCATAACCAAAGAAGCAGTCAAAATCAGAAGTCAATAAAGAATCTTTATTCAGATTTTCTATGCATTCAATATCATCTGCGTTTGAATTTCCTGTCAGGGAAAATTTATAGATAAGAGGCTTTGCTGCCGATTTATCTCTTCCACTTAAGAAAGCATATACACCATTCTCAGTATTTAAGATTCTAAGAAAGTCAGATTTTTTTACGGTTGAAAAGCATTTATGGATCCCCTTCTTTGTAATGTAGAAAACATTGTTTTTTGTATCTTCCCTGTTTCCACCACAAATGCAGATTCCATCTTCTGTGAAAAAACAATCAGAAACAAAGCAATCAATATTTCCTTTCCAAATCTGCTTTAGTTTTAGCTTATCTTTTTTATATGAATATTTTAATTGATAAAGTGAAAAGCCAAAGCCCTTGTTTTCATCAAATGAATTAGTCTGAGTAAGAACATAGTTTTTGTCTACAAAAGAAATATATCCGTTTAATTTTACTTCACACCTTAATTTTTGATTATTATCAATATGATACAAACTCTGTTTCTTTTTATCCCAGGCGAGAATGTATCCGTTTTTAAGAGAAGAACTTACTGCTCTCTGAGTATAGCCCTCTGAAGTTAAATAAGATTCATATGATTTTGTAATAAATTGATTTTTTGAATCTGAAGAAAAAGAATATAATCTTCCATTTTTTACAAAAGGAATTTCAGATTCTTTATTAACAGAATTCCTGGCAGAACAACTGGAAAAAACAAGCAGGCAGGTCAAAAAAAATACCGCAAGTTTTCTGCAACCTGCGGTATCCAATCTGCCCTTTGCGGTTGCAACGGACAGACAGCTCATTAGTACTCCCTGATGTTCTCGTATGCCTTATTGAAATAAGGTGAAAGTAAAATCTCTTCAGCAAGAACTATATTTTTCTTAGCAGTAGCAATGTAATCATTGATTGCTTCCTGTTTCTTCTTAGAGCTATAGAAGAAACGTACTGCATAATAATCTTTTACGATTGTATAAAGACCAGAAGTTGTCCAGTCTATGAGATTTGAGTTAGAGTCTATCTCCCAACCATATTTGTTGTAAACCCACCATACAACTTTAGTACAATACCAGGTATATGTATCTTCTTTTGTAACAACATTAAAGATGTTTACTGTATTCTTAAAGAAACCGTATTCCATATTTTTGTTGTTCATATTACAGTAAGTGTCCATATAATTCTGAGCATAATCAAGCTGTGATTTGTTCATAGAATATTTTGGATTAAGGACACACGCATTTACTTTATTGCGCCAGTCTGTAGCTGTTTCATAACCAGCACCTTTAGTAATAGCTGTTTCAAGACAGTAAACATTTTCATTGTTTGGATCATACTTATCCAAATCAAGAACAGCTCCATGATAGTAAGAACCTGGCAGTGTTTTTGGAGATACCCAGTCAATTACAGAACCAACCAGATCATCTGTTCCACCAGAAATATATACAGCACCATCCTTATTAAATGGCATATCAGTCATTGCCGGATAGTTGCTTGAACCTGATTTTCCACTGCTTCCTGCACGAGCAGCTCTTGCAGCTGCAAATTCATCGCCTGCCTGCAGCATATCTGTACCATACTTTGCATCGAACTTTGCAAGAGCATCAGTCTCACCCTCAGTTCCGAGCGCAGCAAGTATATCAGCAAAATCAGCATCAACTTCAGCTTCCCAAGCAGCAACATCTTCTGGTTGAACTCCCGAAGAAATTACAGCCTGCTTGTTGTCATAATGTTCAGTTGGAAAATCAGCTGAACATCCCATGAAAATAACTGCAACTGCAGCTACCCAAAGAAAAGATTTCTTCATAGTTTCTCCTACAAGAAAACAATTAGTTTTTTTTATTGATTTCTTATTTATAAACTATTGTAACATAGAAAATCTTTTTGACAACTTTTAAAATTCCTTTGGATGTTATTCCAGATATTCATCAATCTGTTTAGCACATTCACGACCTTCAGAAATGGCCCAGACAACCAGTGACTGACCGCGATGCATATCTCCGGCAGTAAAGATTTTTGCAGTTCCTGTCGCATAATTTTCAGGAGCAGGAGAAGCAACTGTACCGCGAGGTCCAAGTTCAACTCCGAAAGCATTTGCAGTATACTCTTCGCAGCCTACAAAACCTGCAGCTACCAGAAGCAAATCACAAGGCAGAGTTTTTTCTGTTCCTGCGCGTTCAACCAGCTGACGTTTTCCATCAATCATCTTGAACTCAACTTCTATTGTTTTTACGGCTGTGATGTGACCGTTTTCGCTAATAACTTCTTTTACAGTTGTTTCATAAACACGAGGGTCGTGACCGAACTTAGCGATTGATTCTTCTGCACCGTAATCAACCTTAAGTACTTTTGGCCACTCCGGCCATGGATTGTTTGCGGCACGTTCAACAGGAGGACAAGGCATCATCTCAATCTGAACTACCCCGCTTGCTCCAAGACGGATTGCAGAACCACAGCAGTCATTACCTGTATCACCACCACCTACAATCACAACGTTTTTACCACGAACTTCAATACCTGATTTTGCAGCAAGTGCAGAAGCAATCTGATCATTTGTAGACTCTGTTCCAATTTTTTCGAGAGCTTCATTTGTCTGAACAACACTCTTTGTAACTGCTGTAAGGAAATCTACGGCAAACATAACTCCACCGGCAGCGCCCTTATTCAGCTTATCCATTCCTGCTGCCGCGAGGGCTCTCGCCTTTTTAGCACCACAGCACAAAGCCACAGCATCAAAATCCTGAAGAATCTGTGAAGCAGCGTAATCGTGGCCGACATCAGCATTGAAAACAAACTCAACGCCTTCTGCCTTCATCAGTTCAATACGGCGGTCAACAATCTTTTTGTCGAGTTTCATATTTGGGATGCCGTACATCAAAAGTCCGCCGGCCTTATCTTCTCGCTCATAAACTGTAACTGAATGCCCGCGACGATTGAGCCAGTCTGCACAGGCAAGACCTGCAGGGCCCGCACCAATTACAGCAATCTTTTTTCCACTGCGATTTGCAGGAATCTCCGGCTTCATATATCCGGTTTCAAAAGCTTTTTCGATAATAAAAAGTTCGTTGTCATGAACAGTAACGGCACTCTCGCCTACCACAGGAGATCCACAGTTACAGGCTTTTTCACAGAGGGCCGGGCAAACACGCCCTGTAAATTCAGGAAAACTTGAAGTTTTCAAAAGACGCCATGCAGCCATATCAAACTGGCCGTTATAAAGGGCGTCGTTCCATTCTGGAATATAATTGTGAAGCGGACAACCGGTAACCATTCCGGAAAGCTTCATAGCACTCTGGCACATAGGAACACCGCAGTTCATACAGCGGGCAGCCTGCTCACGACGGGCTTTTTCATCAAGTTTAGGATGGAATTCTTTGAAGTTTGTAATTCGTACAAGCGGCTCAACACTGCCGTTTTCCACACGTTTATAATCCATGAATCCTGTTGGTTTTGCCATTTTTTTCCTCGCAAAATAAAAAAGGCGCCGTAAGAAGAATCCGAAATTTCAGACTCTTTTTACGGCGCCTTTGCCTTAAACTAAATTGTTTCTATATTATTGCAAAATGACATATTGTTGTCAAGTTGCAATAATTGGTAAAAATCAGTAGTACACAGAAAACTATTTAGTTTCTGGTGTATGCCACTTCCAGTTTACTACCTCTGGCAAATCTTCACCGAGTTCTGAGATGTGCTGCTTGTGAGCAACAAGTGTATCATTCATCTTCTGAACGAGGTGGCTAGACTTGTTTCCGAGCTGTGGCAGGTACTGCAATGCAGCCTTTACGAGGTCAAAGCGGTCAATCTTGTTCTGTACGCGCATGTCGAACGGAGTTGTGATTGTACCTTCTTCGTGGTATCCGTAAACGTGGAGGTTGCGGTTTTCACGAAGATATGTAAGCTCGTGTACCAGCTTTGGATATCCGTGGAATGCGAAAATAATTGGCTTGTCCTTTGTGAACAATGCATTGTATTCGCTTTCGCTGAGTCCGTGTGGATGCTGATGATCGCTCTGAAGCTTCATCAAGTCTACAACGTTTACAAAACGGATCTTAAGATCTGGAATATTGTCGCGGAGGATTGTTGTAGCAGCAAGTGCTTCGAGAGTTGGTGTATCACCACAACAAGCCATTACGAGGTCTGGTTCCTGTCCATCATCATTAGAAGCCCAGTCCCAGATACCAATACCCTGAGTACAGTGCTTAACTGCCTGATCCATTGTGAGCCACTGGCAGCTTGGGTGCTTAGAAGCAACAATTACATTTACGTAGTTCTTGCTCTTAATACAGTGGTCGAATGTAGAAAGAAGACAGTTTGTATCAGGCGGCAAGTACATACGTACAACGTCAGCCTTTTTGTTAGAAATATGATCGAGGAATCCTGGATCCTGATGTGTGAATCCATTGTGGTCCTGCTGCCATACGTTTGATGTAAGGATGAGGTTCAAAGATGCGATTGGAGCACGCCACTTGAGCTGTGAGCAAACCTTGAGCCATTTTGCATGCTGAGAAGCCATTGAGTCGATGATACGAATGAATGCTTCGTAGCTTGCGAAGAATCCGTGACGACCTGTAAGGAGGTAACCTTCGAGCCATCCTTCACACATATGCTCAGAAAGGTATGAGTCCATGATACGTCCGTTATGAGCGAGTTTATCATCTGTTGGAAGGATTTCTGCGTTGAAGTCGCGGTTTGTAGCTTCGAATGCAGCATAAAGTCTGTTAGACATAGACTCATCTGGTCCGAAGATACGGAAGTTCTTGTTGTCTTCGTTGAGCTTAAGAACATCGCGGATATAGTTTCCGAGCTCTTTCATATCCTGAGCTTTTACGCTTCCAGGAGTTTTAACTTCGAGAGCATATTTTTTGAAGTCTGGTGTGCGGAGGTCCTTAAGAAGGTTTCCACCGTTTGCATGTGGGTTAGCAGAAATTCTGTGTTCACCCTTTGGAGCGATAGCCTGGATTTCTGCCTTGAGACGGTAGTTCTCGTCGAAGAGTTCTTCCGGTTTGTAAGACTTGAGCCATGCTTCGAGCTCTTTCATGTGTTTAGCTTCATTTGGATCCGGCTTTGTAAGGTCGATAGGAACCTGGTGTGCACGGAATGAGTTTTCAATTGGAAGTCCGTCGTCATTGAACTTTGGACCTGTCCATCCCTTTGGGGTGCGGAGAACGATCATAGGCCAGAATGGGCGTTCTGTCTTTCCGTTTACACGAGCATCGCGCTGGATCTTCTGAATCTTTTCGATACAGCGGTCAACAGCAGCAGCCATTGCGTGGTGTACTTCCATGTGATCTGTATCTGGAGCAGCTTCAACAAAGATTGGCTCCCATCCGCATCCGTGGAAGAAGCTCTTTACTTCGTCCTTAGAAATACGTGCAAATACAGTTGGGTTAGAAATCTTATATCCGTTGAGGTGGAGAATTGGAAGAACTGCACCGTCAGTTACAGGATTAAGGAATTTGTTTGAATGCCATGCTGTAGCCAATGGACCAGTTTCTGCTTCACCATCACCTACGATACAAGTTGTAATGAGGTTAGGATTATCAAATACAGAACCAAATGCGTGAGCGATAGAATAACCAAGCTCACCACCTTCATTGATAGAACCTGGAGTTTCTGGAGCAACGTGGCTTGAGATTCCACCTGGGAATGAGAACTGCTTGCAGAGACGGCTCATACCTTCTTCATCAAGACTTACGTTTGGATAAACCTCTGAATAGTAACCTTCAAGATAAGAGTTAGCTACGAAGAAGTTTCCTCCATGTCCTGGACCTGAAATAAGAATCATGTCGAGGTTGTATTTTGTGATAGCTCTGTTCAAGTGAGTATACACAAAGTTCTGGCCTGGAACTGTACCCCAGTGACCAACGATTTTTGTTTTTACCTGATCGCGTGTTAAAGGCTTTCTCAAAAGAGGATTCTCTTTCATGTAAAGCTGGGCAGCTGCAAGATAGTTAGTTGCACGCCAGTACTGATCAAGTCTGTTGAAGTATTCTTCTGAATCTTCAATACGTTTTGCCTTTTTAGACATATAATACTCCTGATTAGGGGTTTACCCTTAGGCTTCCCCCTAAAAAATTACGTAGTGAGTTTACTGACATACAGGTTTTATTGCAAGAGGATTTTAACGCTTTAACGCAAATTTTACCCATTTTTTATTTTAAAAAGGGGCACTTTCAAGTTTATAAGACATTTTTATTTTGCTATAAAATCATTTTTACCCATTTTCAGTTTTCAAAAAGGGGCATTTTTCGTTTATAACCTATTTATGACCCAATAATAACACTTAAGAATGTTTAAAATACAAAAATCGGTAATCTCAAAAACTGTATGTATTAAAAAAAAACTGGCGAAGAATGATTTCGTGCGCTACAATAAAAGCAGGATAAAAACGGGGTGTTAAAATGTTTATCAATAAATTAAATCAGCTCTACAAACCAAAACGAATTCTCTTTTATCAGAATGCTAGTGATGAAGATATTCATAACTTCTATCGTGGCAATCTGAATGATGAAATTGGTAACCATGCAAACGCCTTTGGAACTTATGA
The DNA here is from genome assembly GCF_900111035.1 of Treponema bryantii. Classification (GTDB taxonomy): domain Bacteria; phylum Spirochaetota; class Spirochaetia; order Treponematales; family Treponemataceae; genus Treponema_D; species Treponema_D bryantii_C. Next base: position 62,857 of record NZ_FOFU01000012.1, on the reverse strand, counting down.
TTATCCTGGAATTTTCTATATTTCCCGCAACGGAAACGACAGTCATATCGACAAAGTAATTGGAATTGAATACCGACTGGATGATGACCGAATCTCTTATCCAGAAAATCTTAAATCACTTATTCTTGATGAGGCATTTTTTTATTCCATCGAAATAGATAATGAAATAGAAATAGATATCAATTCTATTCATCAGATTTTTGAACAGGTTGCAAAGAAGGATTATGCACATAGAGCCTTCAGCGACTTGTCCATTAAACAGAATCCAGGTGTAATCGGAGTGTTCCCTGGAAGTAAGAAAATCAGAATTCTCTATGAATGGAAGCTCAATCAGGAATGGGCAAGTAATATTATCAATGATGACATAGAATCCTTTGATAAAAAGTTTCTATATGAAATGGCTTTTCTTGATCCGATTACAAAGCATCAGAACTGGAATCATCTTTTGCCATTCCTTGAAATGCCAATGATTGCAGGAATTAAGGATTATACTTTTGTACATTTTGATGTTAAAGAGTTCCGTGTATTAAATGAAGTTTACGGTCATATTACAGCGAATAAAGTGCTTTCCAACATATCAACTGCAATGAAAGAATCAGAATATATCTACGCCAGCGCAAGATGTCACAACGACAATTTTGCAATGATGATTAAAGATATGCCAGATGATCAGACAATTGAATTTCTGAATGACTTTTTTGAAAAACTTTCGCATATCGAAGAAGATCCTGATTATAAAATCTACTTCCGCTGTGGTGTTGTTCCAATGCAGCGTGCAATGCTTTCCGGAAACCGAGTTGCTGATGCAGGAAAACTGGCGCAGTCATTAGGCCAGACTTCTAACCACACAGACATTACGATTTATACCGATAAGATGCATGATGATATTCTGTGGGGAAATTACATAAAGGCTTATCTTGATACGGCGATTAAGAATGATGAATTTGTTGTTTATCTTCAGCCAAAGTTTGATATCAATCAGGAAAAGATAAAAGGTGCAGAAGCACTTATCCGCTGGAATTATAAGAATAAGGAATTTATGCCTCCATACCGTTTTATTCCGTTCTTTGAAAAGGATGGCTCAATCGACAAGGTGGACGATATTGTTCTTTCAAAAGTATGCGCTGCTCTGGCTGAATGGAATAAGGAAGGTCGTGAGCTTTATCCGATTTCGGTAAACCTTTCCCGCACACGCATGTACGACAATAATCTGATTGATTATCTAACCGGCATTGTTGATTCCTACGGTGTAGACCATAAATATATTGATTTTGAATTAACAGAAAGCGCCAGCTATGATGACATGAAACAGATTATCTTTATTCTTAACGGGCTTCGTGAAAAGGGCTTTAAGATTTCTATGGATGATTTTGGTACGGGCTACTCTTCCCTTTCACTGCTTACCCAGATGCCGCTCGATACCCTCAAAATTGACAAGAGTTTTGTAGATAAGGTTGGCTCTGTAGATGACAGTGAAAAAGATCTCACTGTCATTCGCCATATTATTTCTCTTGCAAAAGAACTCAAGTTTGTCTGCCTTGCAGAAGGTGCCGAACAAAAGGCACAGGTAGACAAACTTCGCTGCCTGGGATGTGAAATCATTCAGGGCTACTATTACAGCAAGCCGATTCCAATTGAGGAATACGAAAAGAAATATCTTTAATTTATTTCTTCAGCATAAACTTCTTCGCTACAGCAATTCCGATTTTATAAGTAATCGGACGAAGGGCTTTATCGGCTTTTTTGAGTTCTTCCCGGATTGCGATATTCTGAGGGCAATGCTTTTCACATTTGCCGCAGCCTATACACTGACTTGCCGTCTGATTCTGTTTACGAAGCCCTACAGTCTGAGCAAATTCCCAGCGACCTGAATGTTTACTTTCTGTGTACATTTCGTTGTAACAACGGAAGATTGCAGGAATATCAACATTCTTAGGACAAGGCATACAGTAACGGCAGGCTGTACAATTAACCTTCATTTTAGAGTTGATTTCTTTTTTGATTTTTTCGAGAAAATCAATATCATTCTGTGTAAACTCTCCGGCTTTTGCTTCGCTTGCAACGCGGCAGTTTTCCTGAATCATTTCGATTGAATTCATTCCGCTTAAAACACAGGTAACAGCTTCCTGATTAAACAGCCAGCGGAAAGCCCACTCTGCAGGAGACCAGCCGCGAGGATTTTCCTTAATCATCTTTTTTGCAGTTTCTGGTAAAAGGTCTACGAGCTTTCCACCGCGCAAAGGCTCCATTATCAAAACTGGTATACCGAGGCGGTGCGCTTCTTCTACACCTGCACGTCCGGCCTGAGCAAATTCATCAAGATAATTATACTGAACAAGACAAATATCCCAGTCATAATCATGAAGAATCTTCATAAACATTTCTGTATCGCCGTGGAAAGAAAAACCGATGTTTCTGATGGCACCGGATTTTTTCTTTTCTGCAATCCAGTCGAGAACACCGTTCTTTTTCAGATTTTCCCAGGCAACATAATCTGTTAGATGATGCATGAGATAATAATCAACATAATCTGTCTGAAGGCGCGAAAGTTCCTCATTAAAATAACGGTCGAGGGCTGCTTTATTATTTACAAGATATTGTGGAAGCTTTGTCGCGATTTTTATTTTATCGCGGATATTTTTTTTCTTAACGATGGTTCCGAGAGCTGCTTCACTACCCGTATAAATATAGGCGGTATCAAAATAATTAACACCGGCATTGTAAGCTTCCATAATTTCTTTTTCCGCTTTATCAATGTCGATAGCGCCCATACTGGTTGTAAAACGCATACAACCATAGCCTAAAAGAGAGATTGGATTTCCGTTTTTATCGTTCCTATACTGCATATTAAAAAATTACTACCAAATTCGTGAATTTGGTAGTAATTTTTTGTTATATTAAAGTCTAAATATTTACCGAATTCGGGTATCCGCCCAATTTCCTAAGCAGTACATTTTCTGAAAGCCGCAAGAACTGCTTCTTCGTGATCAGAAATTGTCTTTTCCTGCTCTGCGATTTCCTTCATGATGCGAAGGTAATCGTTAGGAATGATTTTCTTGAACTTTGACTTCATATTGTCCCAGTCTGCAAGAATTGCCTTTGCACGTTCACTGCCGGTTTCTTTTGCATGCTGTTCAATGAGAGCGTGGAGACGTGCTTCGTCTGTTGAACCGCTGAGAGTTGTTGTCTCATCATCGAGGGCATACATCTTAACCAGTTCGTGGTTGAGACGCTTGTAGAGGTCGTGGTTCTCATCCATAACATAAGCAACACCGCCGCTCATTCCGGCACAGAGGTTCTTTCCAGTTCCGCCAAGAATTACTGCAGTTCCACCTGTCATATATTCAAGGCCATGGTCACCACAGCCTTCTGCTACAACTGTCGCACCTGAGTTACGAACACAGAAGCGTTCACCGGCTACACCGTTGATAAAGGCTGTACCTGATGTTGCACCAAAGAGAGCTACGTTTCCTACTATTATATTGCTGTCAGCCGCACCGTCGAAGGTTGCCGGCTTTGTAATTACAAGTTTACCACCGCTCAACCCCTTACCGAAGGCGTCGTTTGCATCGCCTGTGAGACGGAGTGTGAGTCCCTTTGGAATGAAGGCACCAAAACTCTGACCTGCTCCACCCTTGAAGTTTACGCAGTATGTATCGTCGGCAAGAGTGTTGCCGAATTTCTTCTGGATTTCTGAACCGAGAATCGTTCCTACCGTTCGGTCGGTTGACTGGATATCGATTGCATCTTCTGTCTTTCCTTTTTCGAAATCTGGAACAAGCTTTGTGAGGTCGATGCGCTTTTCGAGTTCGAAATTAAAGAGAGAACGGTCTGCTTTCCAAGCGTCTTTATCTTCGGCTGAAGTTGCAAGTACTCGGCTCATATCTACGAGGCCGGCTCTCTTGAAGCCCTGCTTATCTTTAAGCTTGAGGAGGTCTGTACGACCGCAGAGTTCTTCAACTGAGTGAACTCCGAGCTTTGCCATAATCTCGCGCATTTCCTGTGCGATGAACTTCATGAAGTTTTCAACGTACTCTGGTTTTCCAGGGAACTTAGCACGGAGCTTTTCGTTCTGAGTTGCAACACCAAACGGACAGGTATCCAGCTGGCACACGCGCATCATAGAACATCCCATAGAAATAAGAGGAGCAGTTGCAAAACCAAATTCCTCAGCACCAAGAAGAGCTGCAATTACAACGTCGCGTCCGCTCATAAGCTTACCGTCTGTCTCAATTACAACACGACCGCGAAGACCATTCTGAATCAAAGTCTGATGAGTCTCGGCAAGACCAAGCTCCCATGGCAAACCTGCGTGGTGAATTGAGCTGATTGGGGCTGCACCAGTACCACCGTCGTGTCCGGAAATCAAAATTACCTGAGCACCGGCCTTTGCAACACCGGCAGCAATTGTACCAACACCTGCTTCACTTACAAGCTTAACAGAGATGCGGGCAGCGCGGTTAGCATTTTTCAAATCGTAAATCAACTGAGCAAGGTCTTCAATAGAATAAATATCATGATGAGGTGGTGGCGAAATGAGGGCTACACCAGGAGTTGCATAACGTGTCTTTGCAATCCATGGATAAACCTTTTTACCAGGAAGATGTCCACCTTCACCCGGCTTTGCTCCCTGGGCCATCTTAATCTGAATTTCCTGTGCGCTGAGGAGGTACTCTTCTGTAACACCGAAGCGGCCGGAAGCAACCTGTTTGATTGCCGAGTTATATTCTGTTCCAAGGCGCTCAGGCTTTTCTCCTCCTTCACCAGAGTTTGATTTTCCGTGAAGGTGATTCATAGCGGCTGCCATGCACTTGTGTGCTTCTTCAGAAATTGAACCGTAAGACATGGCACCAGTCTTAAAGCGCTTTACGATTTCATCTACGCTTTCTACTTCATCAATTGAAATCTCTTTGCCAGACTCATAGTTGAAGTCGAGCATTGCACGCAGAGTATGAGGATGATCATTTGAATCAACAAGAGCTGTGTATTCCTTAAAGCGTGCGTAGTCTCCGTTGCGGGTTGCCTGCTGAAGAGCCACGATTGTCTCAGGATTATAAAGGTGACTTTCTGCCTGAGGACCGCGGCGGAACTTATGCTTTCCGAACGAGTCGAGATGCTGGTTTACTGTAAGACCGGCTGGGTCAAAGCCCTGATCGTGATGGTAGCGTACATCCTCTTCTATTTCCTTGAGGCTTACACCACCAACACGGCTTACTGTATTTGTAAAGTATTTTTCAATAACATCAGATGCAATACCAACTGCTTCAAAAATCTGAGCAGACTGGTAAGACTGAATTGTAGAGATTCCCATCTTTGCGGCAATCTTTACAATTCCATTTATGATTGCTTTGTTGTAGTCATCGATTGCTGTGTGATAATCCTTGTCCAAAAGCTTCTGATCGATGAGCTCGGAAATTGCTTCGTGAGCAAGGTAAGGATTGATTGCACGAGCACCGTAGCTCAAACACATTGCAGCCTGATGAACATCACGAACCTCGGCAGTCTCAAGAATGATTGAAACAGCAGTGCGTTTCTTTGTACGGATGAGGTACTGTTCAACAGCAGAGGTTGCAAGAATTGCAGGGATAGCAGCGTGGGTTTTGTCTACACCGCGGTCGCTGAGGATGATGATGTTGTAGCCTTCGGCGTAGGCAGCGTCGATTTGTGAGAAGAGATTCTCGAGGGCACGTTCAAGTGCGGGGCGTTGCGGGGTGTCCCCGCTAGAAGGGGTAGCGGAAGACGGCTCGCCGGCTGGAGCGAGGGGAAGGCTTTCCCCTCCTACTTCAAATAAAATCGAAAGAGTTTTAGATCTCAAGCCGGGCTGATTGAGAGCCGCAATTTTTATAAGATCTGTACCTGTAAGAATTGGATTATTAATTTCGAGAACACGGCAGTTCTTTGGAGTTGGTTCGAGAAGGTTTCCATCAGTTCCAACATAAACTGTTGTGTCTGTTACAATTTTTTCGCGGAGGCTGTCGATCGGCGGGTTAGTTACCTGAGCGAACAGCTGCTTGAAATAACTGAAGAGGCTCGGATGTTTTTCACTCATAACAGCAAGCGGTGTATCAACCCCCATACTTGCGGTAGGTTCAACGCCATTCTTTGCCATTGGCAGAACCATTTCATTTACATCTTCATAATTCCAGCCGAAAGCGCGGTACAAAATATTGCGCTCTTCAAGAGTATGAACCGGAATCTTTTTGTTAGGGATTTTAAGATCAGCAAGATGAACAAGATTCATATCAATCCATTCGCCATAAGGGAAAAGATTTGCATACTGATTTTTACATTCTTCGTCGCTGATGATTTTTTTCTGAACTGTATCTACGAGGAGAATGCGGCCCGGTTGAAGGCGTGATTTGATTTTGATATTTTCTTCAGGGATGTCGAGAACACCAACCTCTGAACTGAGGATAAGCATTCCGTCTTTTGTGATGTAGTAGCGGCTTGGACGAAGTCCGTTGCGGTCGAGAGTTGCACCAAGAAGGTCACCATCACTGAACAGAATTGCGGCAGGACCGTCCCAGCTTTCCATCATGGTTGCCCAGTAGTGATAGAAATCTTTTTTGAGAGAAGGCATATTGTCGTCGTGCTTCCAAGGCTCCGGGATACACATCATAACTGCGAGTGGAAGAGGAACGCCGTTCATCAAAAGGAACTCGAGTGTGTTGTCGAGCATTGCAGAGTCGGAACCAGTTGTATCTACAGCAGGCAGAACCTTTTTCATCTGGTCGCCGGAAAGCTTCTTTGATTCAACAGTTTCTTCGCGGGCGAGCATACGGTCTACGTTTCCGCGGATTGTATTGATTTCACCATTGTGTGCTATGAAGCGGTTTGGATGAGCACGCTGCCAGCTTGGCTGTGTGTTTGTAGAAAAGCGAGAGTGCACGATTGCGAGGCTTGAAGCGTAGTCTGCAGACTGAAGATCGTTGTAGAAAGTACGAAGCTCGTGTACAAGGAACATTCCTTTGTAAACGATTGTACGGCTGCTCAAAGAACAAACGTAAGTCTTATGAGCGGCGTCGGCCTTTTCAAACTCACGTCTCACAATATAAAGCTTGCGGTCAAACTCAATCCCCGTCTCACAATCAGCAGGCTTCTCAACAAATCCCTGCCAGATTTCCGGCATACAGTCGCGGGCTTTCTTACCGAGCACTTCTGCCTTTACAGGAACCTTACGCCAGCCAAGGAACTTAAGTCCTTCAGCTTTTACACAGGCTTCGAAACGGGCTTTTTCTGGGGCTGCGCCGTCAGCAGGGAAGAAGAACTGACCAATTCCGTATTCACGTTCACCGAGTTTTCCAACAAGGTCAACAGCTTCCTTCTTAAAAAAATCATGACTAATCTGAACCAGGATTCCAACACCGTCTCCTGTTTCACCACTCGCGTCTTTACCTGCGCGATGTTCCAGTTTTTCAACAATACTCAGAGCATTGTCCACAATTTTGTGTGACTTACTTCCATCAATATTAACTACAGCTCCAATTCCACAGTTGTCGTGTTCAAAACTTGGCTCGTATAAAGTTTTCATCTTCGTCATACTCCAGAAAAAAGCAAAGGCCGCACGCACAGAATTTCTATTTCTGTACACGCAGCCCCATTGCCGACTTTGAGATAAAATATCTAAAAACAAAAAAGGCCGTAGACACAATCTCGTTAAATCCGAAATTCTATCTACGACCTCTTTGCCGTTTAGTTCTTTAATAATAATGAATTTTTATAATCATAGTCAAGTATTCTATAAAAAGAAACAAAATCACCTGAAGTATTTTTACGGTAATACTTTTTATTTGAAAAATCTCTAAATACCATGATATAATTTATAATTGGGTGTGAGAACATATCGGAGAGAAGAAAAAAATGACACCTGTAAACATCGCCCTGAATATTTATAATATATTTCTGGGCATTATTCTAATTATCTCAATTGCTTTACGCCGCAATACCATAACTAAACAGCAAAACTGGATTAAGTGGATGGTAATTTCGAACATTATTCTGGCTGCGACGCATACCTGCTATCTGCTTTTCAGAACAAAAACAGGAACTGTATATTACATAATATGCTCAATTGCGATTTTTATTATGTACCTTGCAGTTTTTGCAATTATCGATATAACGATAATTTTTATTGTTCTTTATCTTAATCAAAACCGCTTCAAAAAAGCTCTTACAATTTCTCTGCTTGCTATAACCATTGTCTTTAGTTTTTTCCTGATTTTAACACCTTTTACTGGTGCGTATTATGTACTTCATGCAGATAATTCAAAAGAGTACGGACCTTTAATTTTTATTCCTTATTCTCTTCAAGCTTTGATTTATGTCTTAATGATTATATATCTCATATCAAATCGAAAGACTCTGAAAGCTCAGAAAGTAGCTACAATTCTTTCCTTTGTATTATTTCCGCAGATTGCCCAGATTATTCAGTTAACTCAACATGGACTATATCTTATTACTACAGGCTATTCCATCACTTTTCTGATAATGGTCATTTTCGAAAACCACAGGCTGGAAACTTCTCTGGATTATACTGAAGTTGAACTTGATGAAAAAGAAAATGAGTTGAAGGAAAAACTATCTGAAATCGAACGTTCTAAGCTCGCTGTAATCAAGATGCAGAATCACACAATCGAAAGTCTTTCCAACCTTGTTGAAAACCGCGACGAAGATACAGGCGAACATGTTCGACGAACAAGAGCTTATGTTGAACTTCTTGCGGTTCAGTTAATGAAAAACAATCATTATTCAGAAATCCTTAATCCGCGTTATGTAAGATTTTTAAAACGTGCAGCACCTATGCATGATATCGGAAAAATCGTTGTTCCTGATGCAATCTTAAAAAAGCCTGGTTATCTGACAGATGATGAATTTACTCAAATGAAAAGACATGCTTCGGAAGGCGGTCGTATCGTACATGAAATTATGGATGGCTATGAAGATCCGGAATACATAGACATTACTGCTAATATTGCAAAATATCATCATGAAAAATGGGATGGCACTGGTTATCCTGATAATCTGAAGGGAAGTGAAATTCCTTTATGTGCAAGAATTATGGCAATTGCAGATGTTTTTGATGCACTGGTTTCGCCGAGAGTTTATAAATCTCCAATGTCTTATGAAGAAGCCTTTAAGATAATATACGAAGGAAGCGGCATTCACTTTGATCCGATTATTGCTCATGAATTCCTTCAGATCAAGGGAAAAGCCGCTTCCGTCAATGAAAGCTTTAAGTATATAGATTAGTAAGCTTTATCATGAACCCCGGCAATGGCACGTCCACTAGGCTCGTCCATGTTCTTCCAGGCTGCATCCCACTCAAGTGCTTTAGCCGTTGAACAGGCAACTCCGGCTTCGTGTGGTACACAGCGGGCTGCACTGTCGCTTGGGAAGAGGCGGCTGTAGATTTCGCGGTAATAATATTCCTCTTTTGTTTTTGGAGGATTTACAGGGAAACGGTTTTCACGGCGTGCAAACTCTGCATCGCTTACTTTTTCTTCTGTCATCTTTTTAAGGGTATCAATCCAGTTGTAGCCTACACCGTCACTAAACTGTTCCTTCTGACGCCATGCTATGCTTTCTGGAAGAAGATCTTCAAAGGCTTTACGCAAAATCCATTTTTCCATGCGCTGTTTGCCGTCCGGCAGTTTGATGTTCATTTTATCAGATGGATTCAAGCCCATTGCAATATCAATAAAATCTTTATCAAGGAAAGGAACGCGGCCTTCTACACCCCATGCCATAAGAGACTTGTTTGCACGGAGACAGTCGTAAAGATGAAGCTTACTCATCTTGCGAACGAGCTCCTCGTGGAACTCCTGTGCATTTGGAGCCTTGTGGAAGTAAAGGTATCCGCCGAAAAGCTCATCACTACCCTCGCCCGAAAGAACCATTTTGATTCCCATAGATTTGATTACGCGCGCAAGCAGGTACATAGGGGTGCTGGCACGAACAGTTGTGATGTCGTAAGTTTCGATATGATAGATTACATCTGGAAGAGCATCGAGGGCTTCCTGAATTGTAAAGTGAACTTCGTGGTGAACGGTTCCTATATAATCTGCGGCTTTCTGTGCAGCGATGAGGTCTGGAGAACCTTCGAGTCCAACTGCAAATGAGTGGAGCTGTGGCCACCAGGCTGCTTCCTTACTGTCTGTTTCAATTCGTTTTTTACTGTATTTCTGAGTTACAGCCGCGATGATTGATGAGTCGAGACCGCCAGAAAGAAGAACGCCGTATGGAACGTCGGACATCAGCTGTGCCTTTACAGCAGATTCGAGTCCGTTGCAAACTTTTTCGATTACACTTGGGTTTATAACTTCGCCCTTGTCGTCTGTTGCTTTAGGTGCGTTCTTTACTGCATCGAATGACTCCCAGTCACGGTGATACCAACGGGTTGGTTTCTCGTCTTTTGAGTAGAAGTAATGTCCGTTCGGAAACTCTTCGATTGTCTGACAGTCGCCTTCGAGAGCCTTGAGCTCGCTGGCTACATAATAACGGCCGGCCTTGTCCCAGCCCTGATAGAGAGGGATAACGCCAATTTCGTCGCGGGCAATGAGGTAAACATCGTGCTCGCTGTCATAAAGCGCGAAAGCAAAAATACCCGAAAGCTCTTCAATCATTTTTGAAAAGTCGCCAGACTCGCGGTATTTTTTATAAAGAGGAATTATTACCTCACAATCACTTCCTGTGCGGAACTTGTAGCTGCCTTCGAAACGGGCACGGATTTCCTTGTGATTATAGATTTCACCGTTTGCCGCAAGAATGATTTTTTCATCATCACTAACCAGCGGCTGCTTTCCAGAAAGTGGGTCTACAATTGAAAGACGCTCGTGACTCAAAATCGCATTATTGCCGGTATATACACCGCTCCAATCCGGACCACGGTGACGAATTTTTTTAGACATCTCCAAAACCTGCGCACGAAGCTCCTCTTTTAATCCCTCCGCAATCGGCGCGCTACCACTGTTTAAATCAAATGCTCCTACAAAGCCGCACATGCCTACAATAGGAAAAACCGTTAAAAATTGGATTTTCCCACGGAAAAATCCAATTTAGGTTTTTACCTCCAATCGGCTCCGTGGCAAACCGAAGATTCGTTAAAAAAGTTGCAAATACGTGAAACAACTTTTTAGAATCTTCCTCTTCCAAAAATCTCAGCGATTTCCCTTTTCCTCCAAATTCAGTCTAAAAACGAAAAAGGCCGTAGACAGTACCTCGCAAATTTGCGAAATATTATCTACGGCCTCTTTGTCGTATATATTTTATACAACTTTGATTATTTTGTGTCAATAAATCGTAATAAGGTGTATAATATAACTATGCCTAGTTGCCCTTATTAAAATATCGGCATAGCAAATTTAATAAAATTTTAGAGAGAAAATCTATGAGTACAAATTCACTCCCACCATGGGCAAATGAAATTCCAAAAGGTTCTTTTATCTCGTATTCGCCAACATATAAAGTCGGTGAGTATTTCTCACGCTTCCACAAAGGGCTATTCGAAGAAGCTAATCTCAAATATTACTATTATGATCCAACAGAGCATGGTTTTCCAAAAGGTAAACAATATCCAGTTTTGATTTTTCTTCACGGTTTTGCAAATTCTCTAGAAGGGGATATCTGTATCAATTATTCTGGAGCAGAATTTTATGCAAAGGATGAATACCAAAAAGTTCTTGGTGGAGCCTATATTTTGATTCCTTTGGCAAATGAATATCGTGACACAGAGGGTAATTGTCATGGCTACTGGAACGAGACTTATATTCCACAGATTCATGGTTTGATAGAATATTTTATAAAAACGATTACTTCTAAAGATGTAGCAATAAGTAAGAAGATTATATTTGGGCATTCTCTTGGAGCCTCGATATGCTTTAGAATCGTTGATGCTTATACCGATTATTTTGATGCACTTATCCCAATCGGAACATCTGATATTTCTGATAATAAAACCCTAGATCGCTATGATCAAAACAATATCTGGCTTTTTCTGGCAGTCAGTAAACATGATGAATACAATGAATATCAAACAAAAATTATTCCACACTTACCTCGCCTTAAACAGATGAAACACAGTTATATTTTTACTCCAGAATGGGTTTACAACGGTGATAAAGGAATTGCATCCATAAACATCGGAGTTGAAATAGGTCAACACTGTCTTATCAATTCTATGCACTGTAACCTTATGTTTGATGATGGAACACCCATATATCCGGAACTTCCAAACGGAATTCTTGGCTGGCTCAAAGAAGTTATCGAATCATAATACTTTGTCTATATAAAACTAAGCAAAGTATTATCGTTTTGAACATTTATCGTCAAAACAGTAATTTCTGATGCAGAACTCTACTCTAAATTCTACCCGGTTAAACCACAGCAGGCCGCTTCCGTGTTAGGATTTCTGTAGATAAAGGGGGGGGTTAGGGGAAAAGCAGCTTGCTGCGTCCCCCTAGGAGAAGGGGTAGCTCCCCATTCCATACAGAAGTTTTTTTTAAGGGTATTACTGAGCGGAGCGAACCACGCGGAAGCCAAGACGGTCGAAGCGGTCATCCGGGTGGTCGTAGCACCGGTCCGCAACAGAGCAGTACTCGGCAACAACGTTCCAGCTACCACCACGTACAACGCGGCTGGAACCAGACGTCACGCCAGTTGCAGGTGTTGAAGATATTATGCTTGGAGTATTTTCATTATCATACCAATCCCAGCACCATTCCCATACATTTCCAGACATATCATAAAGGCCTAGAGCATTTGATAATTTCTTTCTCACCTCATGTGTTTTACTTCCACTATTTGATGTATACCAAGCATATTCACCAAGTTCTGATATGTCGTTTGTTCCTGCGAAATCTGTTGGATCATCTGCTGTTACACCATTTTTTCCCCCAAGTGCAGCATATTCCCATTCAACTTCTGTTGGTAATCGATATCCGCTTGTCTTGAAATTACAGTTTACTGCGTCCCATGTTGAATCACTGCTTGCAGGAACTTCTCCCCAGTCTGCTGGATTCGTACTGCCACTAATTGAATAGCAAGGTGTAAGCTTTTCTGCAATACTTCTTTTATTACAATATACAATTGCGTTATACCAGCTTACACTTTCTACAGGCAGGTTCTCCTGAACTTCACCACCTGCTGCATTATTGTTAAAACCACTAGGATTAGTTCCCATTATACTTACATATTCTGCCTGAGTTACCTCATGGTCGCACATGTAAAAACTATCTATAGTTACTGTACGGCCTTTGCGGAATACACCTTTAAGATAATCATCATTATACAAGTTTCCTGAATAAGCAAACTTTGTACCTCCTGCAACCGTAGAACCTTCTACCTTTACAAAGTTAGCTGATAAAACAGGTGTTTCTGCTCCACTTCCCCATTCAATCTCAACATCAATACCAACTTCTTTTGCATTTGGAATCAGTTTTACATTTACCTTTACATCGCCATCTGCAAGGCTGATTGAAACTGGTGACAAACCTTCTGCAATTACTGTAGTGTCTTTATAGGCTGTTACCTGAATTGAGTAAGAGCCTTCTTCTGCTACTGTAAGTCTGATTTTGTCGCCTGGATTGCCAGTTTCAGTCTTAAGAACTGTACCAGATTTCAAAAGCTGTACTTTGTAAGATGTTGCATCAGATTGTTCATAATATGCAACTCTTGCTTTGGTTGCTTCTGGAAGCTGTATAACAAATGCCATCTCATTTTGTTTTTGAGTTTCATTTGCAGGTTCTGTTCCAACTGAATTATTACAGCCTGTAAAAGCTGACGACAGTACCATCATTGCCGCTAAGGCAATCAATTTCATTTTTTTCATAAACATTTTTCTCCTATGTTTTTTGAAATTTTTTTAACTATTTTACCAATTCAGCTCATTTATGTCCTTTTATCTGTTTTAAATATAACAACTTATTATATTTATTTTAAACAAACATTCCTAACTGGTCTGGAATCGAAGATATAAAAAAACGCCCGGCTTTCGCCGGGCAAATATTATGAGTAAATAGAAAACAACCTAACGTTAGTTAGCCTAATCCTGCAAAGCCTCGTATCCTTCTTCGCCAGTTCTAACCTTAACAACGTTCTGAACATCGTATACGAAGATCTTTCCGTCGCCGATGTGGCCTGTGTAAAGAACTTCCTTAGCAGCTGTTACTACGAGGTCTACTGGAACTTCGCTTACTACGATATCAACCTTAATCTTTGGAAGAAGTGTAATATCCATTTCAACACCACGGTACTTCTGAACGTTTCCGTGCTGCTGTCCGCAACCAAGTACGTTTGTAACTGTCATACCTGTTACATTGATGTCGTTCATTGCTGCCTTGAGTTCGTCGAACTTGCTCTGGCGAGTAATGATTGTAACCATGTGGAACTTTGCATCCGGACGGCTTGTAGCCTTTGCAACTGGAACTGCCTTTTCAACAGGAACGCTTGATTCTCCACCTGCAGCACCTTCTGTCATAACCTGAGGAGCCATGATAAATCCAGCGTAGCTTGAATCAATACCGTGCTCAAGCTTATCAAGACCGATGATTTCTTCTTCGCGGCTTGCACGAAGTCCGTGAAGCTTCTTAATCAATGTGAATGTAACAAGCATACAAGCTGCTGTCCAAAGAACAATTGTGAACTCACCGAGACACTGAACACCAAGGTGCTTGAATCCGCCGCCGTAGAATACACCGTTTTCAACGTTGAAAAGGCCATCACTCAAAGTACCCCAGATACCGTTTGCAAGGTGAACTGCAACAGCACCAACCGGGTCATCAATGTGGAGCTTCATATCAAGGAACTCAACAACAACTACTACGATGATACCAGAAACAATACCGATGATTGATGCACCAAGAGCATCTACAGTAGCACAAGTAGGAGTGATTGCAACAAGACCTGCAAGTGAAGCGTTGAGTGTCATAGAAACATCAGGCTTACCGTTCTTAATCCATGTGAAAATCATTGTTGTAACAGCAGCAACTGCAGGAGCAATTGTTGTTGTTGTGAATACAGCAGCAAGACCACCAACACCAAGAAGCTGAGTACAAGCAGCACCGTTGAATCCGTACCATCCGAACCAGAGGATGAAAGTTCCAAGAGCACCAAGAGTCAAAGAGTGACCAGGAATAGCGTGTACCTTTGTTACCTTTCCGTCCTTATCATAATCATACTTTCCAATACGTGGACCAAGGAAAATTGCACCAATCAAAGCTGCTGTACCACCAACTGAGTGAATTGCAGCACCACCGGCAAAGTCTACGAAACCAAGTTGAACAAGCCAGCCCTGTGGGTTCCATACCCAACCAGCTTCAATAGGATAAACAACTGCAGAAATTACAGCAGAGTAAATACAGTAAGCACTGAACTTAGTTCGTTCTGCCATAGAACCAGAAACGATTGTTGCAGCAGTTGCACAGAATACCAGGTTGAACACAAATGCAGACCAGTCTCCTTCCGCAAAGTTTGTAAACAACTGCATATTTGGTTTACCAATCAAACCAAAGAAATAATTCTCGCTCATCATCAAGCCGAATCCGAGCAGCATAAACATAGGAGTTCCGATACAGAAATCCATCAGGTTTTTCATGATGATGTTACCTGCATTCTTCGCTCTTGTAAAACCGGTTTCTACCATTGCGAATCCGCACTGCATAAAGAATACAAGTGCAGCGCCGATCAAAAACCACACACTCCAAACTTCACTCATATTTATTAACCTCCGTATATGGGTTAAACTGCAACCGTAGGTTGTCAGTTTTGAAGCTAATTTACAATGCGCTTTAGCGTCATTGTATAGTTGAGCTATGCTGCAACTGCGTAAGCAGTTGTCTGCATGAGCGCAAAAAAAAACGGCGATAATCCAAACATTGTGCACAAATGTTCGACATCATCGCCGCCTAAAAAATAAACGCTGCAAATAACGAACGTTAGTTAGAAAACGTCGTATCCACAGCGTCATTGCCAGAAATAAAAAAAGGCGTCGAAGTGGTAATTCTTCGACGCCTTTGTCTAAGTTATTTTTCTTTATAATGAATTCAAAAAAAAAGGTCAATATAAATTTTTAATTTTTTTTAATTATTCTAAAGTTTAATTGCATCTTATAAAGAAATATAACTTATATCATTTATAAAAAACTCAATACATTGACACAGAAAATTTAAAATGATACTGTGCCTTTCATAGTTAGCAATGGAGCTGTGTCTTTTCACAGCTCCATTTTTTTTCGGCAATGAAGTCTTTTCTTATATTACAGAAAAGACTTTTTTATTTTTGAGAGGTTCCAAATGTTAAATAATTCAGAATGGGAAGAAATCAAAATCGATTTAATCAGTTTATATAATAAAAAAAATAATTCTTCATCAGAAGAAATTGAAAATCAATTATTGAAGCTTCTGGTAAACAACAACAAAATTGAAAAGCTGGACGAAAAACTTCCTGCAATTCAAATTAAATATATTCTCTCAGATCGCGAAATAGAAGTCATAAAAAAATTAATAGATGGCAGAACAAATTTAGAAATAAGCGAAAGTCTTGCAATTTCAATTTCAACCGTAAAAAAACATATTTATAATATTTTTAATAAGACAGGAGTAAGCTCAAGAACCCAGCTTCTGAATCTTGTATATAATATTCAGCTGGACTAAATAACAAAAATCAAACTAAAGTTCCATTTTTTATGATTGACAATTTTCCAGGAAATAAATATTGTTGGTTCAAGTTTAAGCAAAGGGGCTGACACAAAATGTCAGCCCCTTTTTTTGACATGAAGCTATACGAGGAGGTATAAACTCATGGCATGTTTTACAATTCCACTGGCCGAAGGAATAATTCTTTCTGTCGCTAAAAAAATCGCATTTAAGAAAAATGCAGATTCTGTAATAAAAGCAAAACTTGATCATCTTAATAATATGCTTTACGGGGGAAGTTTTCTTCTGGCTATTGAACATATTTATCATGGAGAAGTAGTTCTTTATCCACCATTTCTTACAGCAATGAAAAATCCGGAAGATATTCCGGAGATGCTTCATGAAATGTCAACAGTTGGAGTTTCCATGGCAGCAATAGTTACTGTTGTCTGGGCCATTGCAGAAGTGGCCTCATATTTCATAAAAACAAAATCACAGAAACCTCAATTAAAGGGGGCCTTCTGATGTGTTTAATAATGACAGCTATTACTGCAATCGTTTTTACAGCTTCATTTTTTGTGAATAAGAAAAAGGGAAATGTAAACAAAAGTGTATTTATGGCAATGCTTATGTTCTGGGCTGCAAGCCTGATGTGGAGCATAGACGGAGTTGCTTCGGTACTTGGCGGAGAAGGCTTTTTTGATTTGAGTATTGAAGACACAATTCTTGGAGCCATAATTTTAATTAGTGGTCTTCTGGTATTTGCTGCACATAGCTTGTTGCAAAAACGAAAACCTGCTTAATCAGATATTTTATAAAATATATAGACTGAAAATTTAAAAAAGACAAAGGCGTCTGTTTTCTTATGCTGGCAAAGAGAACAGACGCCTTTTTAATTAAAAATCATAAATTATTTTTTTTATTTTGTTGGAGGCAATTACTATGAAAAAGGTAAATTTATTTGTTGGTGCAGCAGTTGCACTTTTAAGCGCATCACTTCTTACGTCTTGTGCAAAGAAAGATGGAGGTAAAACAGTAAAAGTTGGAATTCTTCATTCATTGAGCGGTACAATGGCCATCTCTGAAACATCAGTAAGAGACGCAGAACTCCTTGCTATAAATGAAATTAATGCGAAAGGCGGTGTTCTTGGAAAGCAGATTGAAGTAGTTCAGGAAGACGGTGCTTCTGAACCTCAGATTTTTGCAGAACGTGCAAGAAAGCTTATTCAGAGCGATAAAGTTGCAACAATTTTTGGCTGCTGGACAAGTGCATCACGAAAGGCTGTAAAACCAGTTGTAGAAGAAACAGGAGCTTTGCTCTGGTACCCTGTTCAGTACGAAGGTATGGAAATGAGCCCTAACATCATGTACATGGGTG
The DNA here is from genome assembly GCF_900111035.1 of Treponema bryantii. Taxonomy (GTDB): domain Bacteria; phylum Spirochaetota; class Spirochaetia; order Treponematales; family Treponemataceae; genus Treponema_D; species Treponema_D bryantii_C. Next base: position 44,851 of record NZ_FOFU01000012.1, on the reverse strand, counting down.
CAGCTCCAAACCAGCAGGCAGTTCCAGCCGTAGATTTCTGTACAGAAAAGTTTGGTAAAAAGATATTCCTTGTAGGAAGCGATTACGTATTCCCTAGAACTGCAAACAAAATCATCAAAGCTCAGCTCGACTACCTTGGCGGTACAGTTGCCGGCGAAGAGTATACTCCAATGGGACACACAGACTTTGCAACAATCGTATCAAAAATTAAGGCAGCAAAACCAGACTGTATCATCAACACCCTTAACGGTGACTCAAACGTTGCATTCTTCAAGCAGCTTACAGATGCCGGAATTACAGCTTCAACAATTCCTGTAATGAGCTTCTCAATTGCAGAAGAGGAAGTTGGCGGTGTTGGAATTGAAAACCTTAAGGGACACTACGTTGCATGGAACTACTACCAGACAACAGAAACACCAGAAAACAGCGCATTCGTTGCAGCTTACAAAAAGGCTTATGGTGAAAAGCGTGTAACAGACGATCCTATCGAAGCAGGTTATATCGGAGTTTACCTCTGGGCAATGGCTTGTGAAAAGGCAGGTTCGTTCGACGTAGAAAAAGTTAAGGCTGCTGCAAAGGGACTTAGTTTTGCCGCTCCAGAAGGGACAGTAACTCTCGACGGAGACAACCAGCACATCTACAAGCCTGTAAGAATCGGAAAGATTAATGAAACAGGTTTGATTGATGAAGTTTGGGCAACAAGCGGTGCCGTTAAGCCGGATCCATATCTTTCAACATATGACTGGGCAAAAGGTTTGTAGGATATAGGAGGGGGAAGGTCCCCCCCTCTCTTATAGGAAATCCGTTAAAAACCGAGCTGCGGCAGCGGGTCGGTTTAGGATTCTCCTACAAAATGCGCACAGACGGGCTATGCCCGTCTGTCCCCTCAAATAATTAAGGACAATTTTTATGCAAACAGTTCTTACAATTTTATTTAATGGAATCAGCCTCAGTTCTATTTTACTGCTGGCAGCAATAGGTCTGTCGGTTACGTTCGGACTGATGCGCGTCATCAATATGGCTCACGGCGAGTTCATAATGATCGGCTCATACACAACATTCCTCGTACAAAATTTTTTCATCGCTTTCTTGCCTAAATCCGCATTCGACTTTTATTATCCGGTGGCAATTGTATTTTCATTTTTAGCAGCAGCACTTTTCGGCTGTGTTCTTGAAAGACTTGTTATCAAGCGCCTTTATGGACGCGAAACAGATTCCCTCCTCGCAACCTGGGGAATCAGCCTTTTCTTACAGCAGCTTGCCCGATCAATTTTCGGTGCCCCTAATGTGAACGTCAGCTCTCCGTCTGTACTCAACGGCAACTTCGAAATCGCAGGTGTTGCCATGACCTACAAACGACTTTTCATAATCTTACTTGTAATTCTGTGTCTGGTTTTCATGTACCTTCTGATGTACAAAACTTCATACGGAAAAAAAGTTCGCGCAACAATGCAGAACCGCGCAATGGCTCAGTGTCTTGGAATCAAAACAAACCGCATAGACACTTTCACTTTTGCAATCGGTTCAGGATTAGCCGGAGTTGCAGGCTGTGCTTTGTGTCTGCTTGGTTCAGTCGGTCCTTCTCTCGGCCAGAACTACATCATCGATACATTTATGGTCGTTGTTCTTGGCGGTGTCGGAAGACTTTCCGGAGCAATTGCCGGAGCGCTTTTAATCGGAATGAGTAATGCAATAATTCAGTTTGGAACTTCAGCAAACATTGCAAAGGCAATCGTTCTGATTCTTGTAATTCTCTTCCTGCAGAAAAAGCCGCAGGGACTGTTCACAATTCACTCACGCGCACTTGATGAGTAAGGAGGCTCAAATGAGAATAAACACAAAAATATCACAACTTTTTACATCAGCCTCTTTTGGCAATGCACCTACAATTGACGGATTAAATGCAAAGAAAAAAAATCTGGCTTTTGCAATTGTAGTTTTGATAATTGCTTTACTTCCGCTTTTCCTTTCACCGTTCAGAGTAAGCCTGGTAGGTAAGTTTATTACCTATGCAATTGTTGCTTTGAGCATAGATTTAATCTGGGGATATACCGGAATCTTAAGCCTTGGCCACGGAGTATTTTTCGGACTCGGCGGTTACGGAATGGGAATGTACCTTAAGCTTGTTGCAAGCCACGGAAAGCTCCCGGACTTTATGAGCTGGAGCGGCCGAACAACCCTTCCCTGGTTCTGGGAATTTTATAAAACAGCACCAGAAGCAGTTTTGATGATTATTCTTGTACCATCAGTGCTTGCTTTTGTACTTGGTCTTTTGACCTTTATGAACAGAATTAAGGGCGTTTACTTTTCAATTCTGTCACAGGCATTAGCTCTGGTTTTTGTAACACTGTTTATCGGCCTTCAACCATACACTGGCGGTACAAACGGAATCACCGAGTTCTCTACACTCTTCGGCCTGCCAATCGCCGGAAAGAGCGCTAAATACATGTGGTACTACGTTGCCCTCGCCTTCCTTGTACTCACCTATTTTGTTTTCACAAAAATCATGAAAACAAAGTGTGGCCGAGTTCTCGTAGCAATCCGCGACGGCGAAAACCGCGCCCGATTCTCCGGCTACCAGACCGCAACTTACAAAACCTTCGTGTACGTTTTAAGTGCTCTCTTTACAGGAATTGCTGGCGCGCTTTTCGTACCATTCAGTGGAATCATCTCTCCATCAGAAATGAGCATTTCAAACTCAATTGATATGGCAATCTGGGTTGCCGTTGGTGGTCGTGGAACTTTGATAGGAGCCGTAGTTGGTGCCTTCATTGTAAACACAACAAAAACTTTGATAAGCGAAAACTTCCCGGAAATCTGGTCATACTTTATCGGCGCAATTTTTGTACTTGTAGTTTTATTCCTGCCAAGAGGACTCACCGGAGTTTTCACAGACGCAGTAAGTAAAATCACTTTGCTAATCAAAAAAGCAAAAGCTGCAAAAACTGAAGCAACACCAAAGGAGGCTCAAGTATGAGTGAAGTAAATATCAACGTAACTCCTGTAATTGAAATTGATAATATTTCTGTAAGCTTCGAAGGTTTTAAGGCTCTCACAGATGTAACTACAAAAATCATGCCGCATAAGGTGCATTTTTTTATCGGTCCGAACGGTGCTGGAAAAACTACTCTGCTAGATATCATCTGTGGTAAAACCCGCCCTTCAAAAGGAAAAATTATTTATCACGGCGGTAAGGACCTCGGTATTCGAAAATATGTAAATATGGATCTTACAAAACTCAGCGAATCAGAAATTGTTTCCGAGGGAATTGGCCGTAAGTTCCAGGCACCCTCAGTTTTCACAAGCCTTACGGTCTGGGAAAATATGGAGATTTCCTTGAAGGGCAGCAAAAGCGTGTGGGGTTCGTTGTTTTTTAAGATTTCAGATAAGCAGAAAGAGCAGATAGAAAATATTCTGGACTTCATCAGCTTATCAGATAAAAAAAATGAAAAGGCTTCGTCGCTTTCACATGGGCAAAAACAGTGGCTGGAAATCGGAATGCTTTTGGTGCAGGAACCGGTTGTACTTTTGCTTGATGAGCCTGTTGCCGGAATGGGAAAGGAAGAAACTCTAAAAACCGGACAGCTCATCAGAAAGATTTCTGAAAAATATGCAGTTGTCGTTGTTGAGCATGATATGGAATTTGTGCGCGCAGTAGCCGACAGAGTTACCGTAATGCACGAAGGTAAGATTCTTGTTGAAGGAACTGCAGAAGATGCGCTTGCAGATGAAAAGGTCCGCGCCGTTTATCTTGGCCGCGGTAAGTTCCATAAGAGCGGAACCGTAGACTCATCTGAAGGAGAATTAAAGAAAGATGCTTGAAATTAAAAATCTTAGTTCGTGGTACGGCGAAAGTAATATAATTCCTGACCTCAGTCTGTCTGTTCCAAACGGAAAGGTTGCCTGCCTGATTGGTCGTAACGGTGTTGGAAAAAGCACTACGCTCAAAAGTATTATGGGCATGGTAAAAACAACGGGCGGAAGTATTCTTTTTGATGACAAGGAAATCATAAATAAAAAAACATACGAGAGAGCAGAACTCGGAATCGGGTATGTTCCTCAGGGGCGTGAAATTTTTCCTCAGCTTACGGTTGAAGAAAATCTTGAGCTTGGTCTGGAAGTAAAAGGTGGAAAGGGAAAAATCGGTGAAGAGATTTTTGAACTCTTTCCAATCATAAAAGACTTTCTGAAAAGAAAGGGCGGAAACCTGAGTGGTGGTCAGCAGCAGCAGCTTGCAATTGCCCGCGCTTTGGTTTCGCATCCAAAACTGTTGATTCTCGACGAACCGACAGAAGGTATTCAGCCGTCAATCATTGAAGACATTGCAACTTCAATTCAGAGAGTAAACCGTGAACTTGGAATTACAATTCTGATTGTTGAGCAGTATCTTGATTTTGTACTGGATGTAAGCGACATCTATTACGTTATGGACAAAGGTTCCATCACACTGAGCGGCCTTACAAAAGAAGCAAACTCAGCGCTTATCCAGTCTAAAATGTCCATTGGCTGATACAATTAAAATGTACACTCCGCCGCGGAAGGTCGAAATAACCTCCTCGTAAAAAGTAAAAATATAACGACCTTTCGCGGCTTTCTTTTTTTAATTTTCCTGATTCTGATTTTTATCTTAAACTATTTCTTACAAGTTCAAACAGGTTCTGAATTTTTTCTGCGCTATCCGAAAGGCATCTGATAATAAAATCACCATAATCATTTTCACTAACTTCTATCTGGATTTTCTGATTATCTGACTTCATTTTTTCTTCGGTATATAAAAGTTTTTCATCAAGGCCAAGTGTTGCACGAAGTTTTTTGATGTCAGTAATTTTTGAATAACCGAATATCAGCATACCGCCACAATGTGTGTAATTTGCAAACATTGTTTTTCCTTGAAGCAGAACTTTGCGTTCCGGGTGAGTCTGACCATCACTTCCTTCAAGGAAAAGATTATCGCGGTAAACAAGGTGCCCTTCACGGTAAATTTTTACGAGATTCTTATAACGCGTAAAATCATAAACTTCTCCATGGGCAACGCGACCTGCACAGATACAGTCTTCATAAATAAGGCGCGAGTTTTCGGCAAGAAGGATTTCTGTACTTGAAGAAAAATTACTTTGAGAAAAAGGAATGCACGGAAGAGGTCTGTAAATCAACGCTGCATCTTCTGCCACCTCTGCTGTAATTTTCCTCTCAGCAGATTTTCCTTCATCCATCTTAAAAATCTTTTCAAAAGACTGACTTCTGATTTCTACCCCTGCTCGCCTGTTCACTTTTATTTTGTGAATCTGAGTATCATCTGCAAGAATTCCCGGGCTTGCACTTTGAAGAAAGACTGCGATGCTGCCATCATCCTGAGCAAAGGGCTTCATGATTTTAAAAGGTGAGGTAAAAAAACTGTCTTCAATAAAAGTTTTCCCAGAAACTGCGCGCGAGGCAGTAATTTCAAATCTGGAAACATGAGCAAACTGATTCATAAGCTGTGTGGCGACAGTCTACTGCAAGTCTGTAAAAAACACGTACTTGTCGAGGAACGCAATTACATCATCAATTCCTTCGCCGCTTCTGATATTTGTAAAAACAAAAGGCTTGTCCCCACGCATCTCTTTTGAATCGCGGGCCATAACTTCAAGGCTTGCTCCAACCATAGGTGCCAGATCAATTTTATTGATTACAAGAAGATTGCTTCTCATAATTCCAGGGCCGCCCTTTCGCGGAATCTTATCGCCTTCTGCAACATCAATTACAAAGATTGTTGCATCAACAAGCTCTGGTGAAAAAGTTGCAGAAAGGTTATCGCCGCCGCTTTCAATGAACATGAGTTCAATATCAGGGAAGAGGGCTTTAAGTTCATCAACAGCTTCAAGATTCATTGAAGCATCTTCGCGGATTGCTGTGTGAGGACAGCCTCCGGTTTCTACCCCCACAATTCTTTCCTTTGGAAGAACCGAATGTGCAGCCAGGAACTCCGCATCCTCTTTTGTATAAATATCATTTGTAATTACACCAATAGAATATTTGTCTGCAAGGCGTCGGGTCAAAGCCTCAACAAGGGCAGTCTTTCCAGAACCAACAGGACCTGCCACTCCAATTTTTGTAAAACGCATAAGAACTCCTCGTAGTACCGTACGTCGGTCTAACTCATATATAATCTTGTGTATAAATACTCGTGCTGCATTCCACGGATTTCGCTTGATGGACACGAGCGGCATAAATCATCTTCTCCGAGTTTTTCTACATCCAAAAGTATCTGGTCAAAATCCTCAAAAAGCGAATGAAGGATTTTCTGTCCCTCATTTTGACTAAGTGGAATCAGTTTAACCAGTGTCGTTACGCGCGCAGAAAACTGGCTGTACAAAAAAGTTTTGAGCGCGTCTTCCACGGGGATTTTTTTTAAAGCACAGTAAGCTCCGTAAATCACGGGAAAGTGACTCAGGCGTGAAAGCTTCTCTAACATCTCCTCTGGCTTGCCTTCCCCACCACTCTTCCACAAACTCACCGTCTTAAAAAAACGCGCCGCAATCTTCTTACTTCCAACTCTGATTTCTTTCGCATTTTTTGCAGCATTATAAATCTCATCAATCTCAAAAACTTTATCCAGCTGCCCCTTCGCCGCATACTCATAAGAAAGTCTTACCGGCAAAAGTTCATTACTCAAAAAGCTGGAAGTAATTTCTGACTCAAGATAAGACAGTGCCGTCTGACTGTCACAAATTATTTTCTGCTGAACAAAAGTCTCAAGCCCCCACGAGAGCGTGTAAGCTCCAATGGGGAATGTTGAGTCATTTAGCTGCAAAAGTTCAAAATCAATGTTCGCCATGCGAGTGACCATGTTCATGAGAATGTTCATGAGAATGCTCGTGGTCGTACGAATGTGCATGACCGTGGCCGTGGCCTACAATCGACGAAATCTGTTTTGAGAAATCAAGTTTTTCATTCCGCTTCTCAACCTTAAGCTTTATTCCATGAAGGTCTTCCAAAAGCTTTTGCATAGGCTCATTAAAAATTGTGATAAGTTCATTATCCCCTTTGCCTGCAAAAAGCGGCGCATGACAGTTTCCAATTTCGTAAGCAACTTTCGCAGTTGAAAAGAAATCTGGATTTTCTATTTTTACACTAAGCACATCTGTCGCAAAAACATCAGCTGCAATTACAGTGCCGTCTTCATCAACTCCAAAAACATCACCAGACTTAATTCCAATTTTCAAAATTGAATCATCCAGGCTCACAGCAACATCGCGCCCATCCCGAGAAGTTTTTCTGTGAAGCTTTGAGTAAGTTTCATGCCACTCAAAATCAACGTAGTCTACAGGCTTATCCTTAAACTCTGCACCGCTGAGCTTTCCAATTATTTTTGTATAAATCATTTTGTCTTCCTTCCTGCCTTTCTAGAACATAAAATATCTTTGGGCTAACGGCAGTTCTTTCGCAGGCTTACTAACAATCGGTAGTCCATCAGCCGTAACATGATAATTCTCCGGGTCCACATCAATCACAGGTAGCGCATCATTAAACTTCAAATCTTTTTTACCAATGCCGCGGCAGTTCTTTACCGGAAGGCAAATCTTCTGAAGTCCAAGTTTCTCCGGCAGTTTTTCATCAATTGCTGCCTGCGACATAAAAGTAAGACAGGTCATATATTTTGCCTTTCCGTAATAGCCGAACATATTTCTGTAATAAATCGGCTGGCAGGTTGGAATCGATGCATTTGAATCTCCCATCTTAGAAAGAATAATTGCCCCACCCTTAATCACCATATCAGGCTTTGCTCCAAAGAAAACAGGATTCCACAAAACAAGATCTGCAACCTTTCCTTTTTCAATAGAGCCAACATAATCAGAAATACCATGAGCAATTGCAGGATTAATTGTGTACTTAGAAACATAACGCTTTGCACGGAAGTTATCGTTTTCTGCAGAATCTTCCGGTAAAGCCCCGCGCTCCTCTTTCATCTTGTGAGCTGTCTGCCAGGTGCGGGTAATTACTTCGCCGATACGTCCCATTGCCTGAGAGTCGCTGCTCATAATACTAAGCGCACCCATATCATGAAGTACATCTTCAGCCGCAATTGTTTCCGGACGGATACGTGAATCAGCAAATGCAACATCCTCTTCAATCTTGTTATCCAGGTGATGACACACCATCAGCATATCAAGATGCTCGTCCAGAGTATTTACAGTAAACGGCATTGTCGGGTTTGTAGAAGCCGGAATAATATTCGGATGGCCGGCAACTTTCAAAATATCAGGTGCGTGTCCACCGCCCGCTCCTTCAGTATGATAGGTGTGCATCGTTCGGCCGTTAATTGCCTTGAGCGTATCTTCAACACAGCCCGCTTCATTCAAAGTATCTGTGTGAATACAAACCTGAACATCATACTGATCTGCAATTGTAAGAGCGGCGTCAATTGCAGCAGGAGTCGTTCCCCAGTCTTCATGAATCTTAAGTCCGCAGGCACCCGCTTTAATCTGAGCAACAAGTTCACTCTGATGCTGTTTATTAGAGCAATTTCCTTTTCCTAGGTAGCCGATATTCATAGGAAAATCTTCTGCAGCCTTAATCATCATTTCAAGATTCCACTTTCCCGGAGTACAGGTAGTGGCATTAGTTCCATCAGCCGGGCCGGTTCCCCCGCCAATCATCGTTGTAACCCCAGAACAAAGTGCCGTACCTACCTGCTCTGGAGAAATAAAGTGAATGTGAGTATCTATTCCGCCGGCCGTAACAATGAGGCCCTCTCCTGCAAGAGCCTCAGTTGCTGCACCTACGGTCATACTCGGAGTAACTCCGTCCATTGTGTCGGGGTTACCGGCTTTTCCGATTCCTGCTATTTTTCCATCTTTTATTCCTATGTCTGCTTTATAAATTCCGGTATAGTCTAGAATAATGCAGTTTGTAATTACAAGATCAAGATCGCCGTCTTCTCTTGTTGTATTTACAGACTGCCCCATTCCATCGCGAAGAGTTTTACCGCCGCCGAATTTTGCTTCGTCGCCGTATACAGTAAAATCCTTTTCTACCTGAATTATGAGATTTGTATCCGCAAGACGGATTTTGTCCCCGGTTGTAGGTCCGTACATTGCAGCATATTTTTTTCCGTCAATTGTAAAACTCATTTGTGTCCTCCCTAAACTACGGGCGTTGCTTTTCCGGATGTCAGATTATTCAATCCATAAATTTCTGATTTTCCGCCAAAGCTGCATAACTGAACAGTCTTCTCTTCTCCAGGTTCAAAACGCACAGACATTCCGGAAGGAATATCCAGACGATAACCAAAGGCTGTCTGTCTATCAAAAGAAAGACATTTATTTACTTCAAAGAAATGAAAATGAGAACCAACCTGCACCGGACGATCTCCGGAATTTTGTACAGTGAGTTTTATAGTCTTTCGTCCTTCATTCAAAACAATGCTTTCATTACAGGAAATAATTTCACCAATTTTCATACCGCCTCCACTTATAACTTAAACTGCAGTTTCACGTATTGGATTATGAACAGTTACAAGTTTTGTTCCATCAGGAAAAGTTGCCTCTACCTGAACTTCATTTATCATGTCAGCAACTCCATCCATAACATCATTTACTGTAAGAATTTTTGCTCCATCACGCATAAGCTCTGTTACTGTCTTTCCATCGCGTGCAAGTTCCATCAGTTCCGAAGAAATATAGGCCACTGCTTCAACATAATTTAATTTTAAACCGCGTTCTTTTCTCCTCTGAGCAACAAGCCCTGCATAACTTAAAAGAAGTTTCTCCGTTTCCCTGGGTGTAAGTTTCATTATTAAATCTCCAAATCCACTAAGACAAAAAAAATGGAGCCGTAAACTTTGCAGATTACGGCTCCATTACCATTTAATTAAAAAGAGAACTATTTATTTTTTCTAGCGAACTGAGAACAACAAATCACCATAGCTTGGGAATGGCCACAATTCTTTTGGTGTAATTGTTTCAAGTTCATCAGCACAGAGGCGCAGTTCGTTCATTGCAGCAAATACATGCTCGCGGTAGAAGAATGCTGTCTTGCTTGAGTCGCCTGCATCTGCAGTTTTCTTTGCTTCAAGAACTTCGCTTTCAAGCTTGTCTGTTTTGCTGTAGATGCTGCTTGTAAGTGCAGAAACCTTTTTGAGCATAGAGCTTTCGTAAGTTGTATCGCACTCGCCGCAGGCAGCTTTTTTCAGATTGATTGTTTCTGCCAGTTTGTTTGCATATTTGCTTGCAGCTGGAAGAATGAACTTGTTTGCCATCTCGAGCATAGTCTCAGCTTCGATGTTGATAATCTTAGAGTAGTTTTCGTTATGAATCTCAAAGCGGCTTGTAAGTTCAACCTTGCTGTATACACCAAACTTTTCGAATACCTTAACGTTCTTTTCGTCGAGGATGTGTGGAAGAGCTTCTGGTGTAGATTTGAGGTTGTAAAGTCCGCGCTTTTCAGCTTCCTTAACCCAGGAATCATCATAACCGTTTCCGTTGAAAATGATTCTCTTGTGCTCTTTGATTGTCTTCAAGATGAGGTCATGTAGATCACCCTTGAAGTCTTTTGATTTTTCAAGAATATCAGCAAACTGTGAAAGTTCTTCTGCAACAACAGTATTTAAGAATACGTTTGCACATGCGATTGATTCGTTAGAACCAAGCATACGGAACTCAAACTTATTACCAGTGAAAGCAAATGGTGAAGTACGGTTACGATCTGTTGTATCCTTGTTGAAGTCAGGAAGAACAGTAACACCAATCTGCATTTTTTCTTTTTCGTGTTTTCCGTAAGGAACGCCCTTTTCGATGCTGTCGAGAATTGCGCTGAGTTCATCTCCAAGGAAGATAGAGATGATTGCTGGAGGCGCCTCGTTAGCTCCAAGACGGTGATCGTTACCAGCCGATGCTACAGAGATACGGAGAAGATCCTGATACTCGTCAACAGCCTTAATGATTGCACAGAGGAAGAGGAGGAACTGTGCATTCTGATCTGGTGTTGCACCAGGATCAAGAAGGTTCTTTCCAGTATTTGTAGAAATAGACCAGTTATTATGTTTACCACTTCCGTTTACGCCGGCAAATGGTTTTTCGTGCAAAAGACAAACCATTCCATGTTTTGCAGCAATCTTTCTCATCATTTCCATTGTAAGCTGGTTGTGATCGCAGGCAAGGTTTGTTGTAGAGAAGATTGGAGCCAACTCATGCTGAGCTGGAGCAACTTCGTTATGTTCTGTTTTAGCAAGGATACCAAGCTTCCACAGTTCTTTGTTCAAGTCTTTCATGAATGCCTGAACACGAGGTTTAATCATACCAAAGTAATGATCTTCAAGTTCCTGTCCTTTAGGAGCTTTAGCACCAAAAAGTGTACGGCCTGTATAAATCAAGTCTTCGCGTTTGTCGTAAACTGATTTGTCTACAAGGAAGTATTCCTGTTCTGGACCTACAGTTGTTTTTACACTTGTAACTGCTTCATTTCCTTCAAAAAGTTTAAGTACGCGAACAGCCTGTTTTGAAATTGCCTGCATTGAGCGAAGCAATGGAGTTTTCTTATCAAGAGCTTCACCTGTATATGAACAGAAAGCTGTTGGAATACAAAGAGTGCCGTCTTTGATGAAGGCATAACTTGTTGGGTCCCATGCTGTATAACCGCGGGCTTCGAATGTAGCGCGGATTCCTCCACTTGGGAAAGAAGAAGCATCTGGTTCCCCCTGAACGAGTTCCTTACCGCTGAACTCCATGATTACTTTTCCATCACTTGTAGGAGTAATAAAGCTGTCGTGTTTTTCGGCAGTGATTCCTGTAAGTGGCTGGAACCAGTGTGTAAAATGAGTAGCGCCTTTTTCGATAGCCCAGTCTTTCATTGCATTAGCAACAACAGTAGCAACCGATGCGTCGAGTTTTTCGCCGCCCTCAATAGTTTTCATAAGCTGTTTGTAAGTTTCCTTAGGCAAACGAGCTTTCATAACAGTTTCATTAAAAACGTTCTCGCCAAAAATTGGTGTTACTTCATCCATTTTTTATGCTCCTTATTAAAAAAGTAAAGGCGCAATAGTTTATTCCCGGAGCGTCCTCCAGGAACAGTCTATTGCGCCTTTGCTATAATATCCAAAATGTGCCGGCGCCACACCGTTGATGTCTTACGGTGCGCATTCCGGCGTTAGTTAAAACAAAAAGGTCGCAGAAATACCATTTCTGCGACCTCATTGCCGTTTGATAGTTTTGTTATACAGTTTCAAAAAAAAATTGTCAAGCGAATTTAATATTTTCTGATTTTTTTTGAAAAAAAACAATTCCCTATTGACATAGTAGGTAAAGCATTGTATAAAGGAGTTACCTACTAAAACAGTAGGGATAATTCTTAAGTCAAATCTTAAACAGGAGGCGCAGGAATGAAAATCTATTTCGAAAAATTAGTCCGTGAAAATTTCCGCAACGGAGTCATGCGTCTCTGCTGTGACATTCGCTTCGCGAACTTACCAGGTTTTGCTTCGCAAAACTTGTAGTTTGCACTAATTTAATCACATTCCCAAAAATAACATGAAGGGTCTTAGGGGGCGAAGCCCTCTAGGAGAAGGGGTAGCGACCAACGAAGTGGGCGCGCAGGGGAAGGCTTTCCCCTCCTAAAAAATTATTACAGAGGTATCATTATGGCAAATTATAAATTCGAAACATTACAGTTACACGTTGGACAGGAAAGTGCAGATCCTGCAACAGATGCACGCGCAGTACCAATTTATCAGACTACATCATATGTATTCCATAATTCAAAACATGCTGCAGACCGTTTTGGACTTGCTGATGCTGGAAATATTTATGGACGTCTTACAAACTCAACTCAGGATGTTCTTGAAAAACGTGTAGCGGCTCTCGAAGGCGGTTCGGCTGCCCTTGCTCTTGCTTCTGGTGCTGCAGCTATCACTTATACAATCGAAGCTCTCGCTGCAAACGGCGGACACATTGTTGCACAGAAAACAATTTACGGTGGTTCATACAACCTGCTCGCGCACACACTTCCACAGTATGGTATTTCAACAACTTTCGTAGACGCTCACAACCTTGCTGAAGTAGAAGGTGCAATCAAAGAAAATACTCGCGCAATTTATATTGAAACTTTGGGTAACCCAAACAGCGACATTCCTGATCTTGATGCAATTGCCGAAATCGCTCATAAACATGGACTTCCAGTTGTAGTTGATAATACTTTTGGTACACCTTATCTTATCCGTCCATTTGAGCACGGTGCTGATATCGTTGTTCACTCTGCTACAAAGTTCATTGGTGGTCACGGAACAACTCTCGGCGGTATCATTATTGAAAGCGGAAAGTTCAACTGGAAGGCCAGCGGAAACTATCCTCAGATTGCAGATCCAAACCCAAGCTATCATGGAGTTTCTTTCTACGACGCAGTTGGACCAGCAGCTTTCGTCACTTACATCCGAGCAATTCTTCTTCGCGACACTGGTGCAACAATCAGCCCATTCAACGCATTCCTTCTTTTGCAGGGTGTTGAAACTTTGAGCCTCCGTCTTGACCGTCACGCAGAAAACACAAAGAAGGTTGTAGAGTTCCTCAACAAGCATCCAAAGGTAGAAAAGGTAAATCACCCTTCTCTCGCTGATCATCCAGACCATGCACTTTATCAGAAATACTTCCCTAATGGTGGTGGTTCAATTTTCACTTTCAACATTAAGGGCGGCCGTGAAGAAGCATGGAAGTTTATCGACAATCTTAAGATTTTCAGCCTGCTTGCAAACGTTGCTGATGTTAAGTCTCTGGTTATTCATCCGGCTTCTACAACACACAGTCAGCTCAATGATGCAGAGCTTGCTGATCAGGGAATTGCTCAGAACACAATCCGTCTTTCAATTGGTACTGAACATATTGATGATATCATTGCAGATCTTGAAAACGGATTTGCGGCAATCTAAAAGAATTTCTTAGGAGGGCGGAGCCCCGCCCTTCGCTCGCACGTTGTTGCGAGCTACCCCACCCAACGGGGGTTGCCACCCCCGTAACGCCCCCGCTTATTTTACGAGTTTCATTCCACTTATTGTTACGAAAGCAATTTTTGTTCCGAGATCATCGGTAATGTCGATTTCGTAAAGGCAGGTAGAACGTCCGTCTTTGATGAGGCGCGATTCTGAAATCAGCTTTGTACCCTTTGCCATTCCGATAAAGTTTATCTGACTTGTAACTGAAACAGTCTGCGGCTGATTGAAATTTGAGGCAACGGCAAAGGTGTAATCTGCGAGCGTAAAGGTTGCTCCGCCCATTACTCCGCCGTAAGCATTCTGATGTTTACGTGTTATTTCCATTGAACAGCGGGCATAATGTTCGCCTACTTCATCAATTACAATTCCTGTTGTTTCTGTTGCATAAAGGTCACCGCCAAAAAACTCGCGGGCTTTTTCTAAATCTGTCATAAGTTTAATCTACCACTATTTACAAAATAATTCCGCCTGCGAGAACAGCTGCTCCAAGCAAAAGGAACACGATGTCACGAAAATGTACCTTGTATGATTTTGTACAGCAGGCTCTTGTACGGAGATAAAAGCCGCGGAGCTCTGCTGCAGTTGCTGTCGACTCAATCTTGCGGACTGAAGAAATAAGCAGCGGGAAGCAGAGTGGCAGAATCATTCCAATCTTTTTGAAAGGATTTTTTACTTCAAAGTCTACACCACGTGCCTGCTGCGACTCGATGATTCCGCTCATCTCGATTGAGAAAATCGGAATAAAGCGGATTGCACTTGTAAAGGTAAAAGCGTATTTGTACGGAATGTGCAGATACTTTACCATTGTATTTGAAAGATCGTTGAGGTTTGTTACCGAAATTAAAATTGAAAGCGGAAGAGCAGCTCCCATAAGGCGAAGCACAAGCAAAAGAGCCTTCTGAATTGCAACACCTGTAATATAAAAACTACCGATTGTTAGAATTGGATCTCCCTGACGGATTACCAGCACCTGAAGGACAAACAGGAAGATTGACATTTTGATGAGTCCTTTGAGGATACCCAGTGTTCTTTTTAAAAGGCCGTTGCCATGGACAATCCCTGCGTTACCAGCTGCAGCCATCAAAACGTTGAAAACAATTACACCAATCAAAAAGAATGGATTTGCAGAACAGAACGAAGCTGCACAAATCAAAATTGAAACAAATATTTTTACGAGGGGATGCATTTTATGAAGCACTGAGCTTCCTGGAAGATAATCGAGAAATCCTTTCATAGCAGGTTTATACTCCTTAAAACCTGATAAACGGACATGTCAAGGCCCTGAGCGAAGCGTGCCTTGACGTGGCCGTATATCACAGTGATTTTATAATCTTAATCATTTCGTCGTCTGTGAAAACACCGCTGAAGCTGTCGCCGAGCAGCATTGCAACCTGAGCAATCTGTGGAGCAAGAAGGCGGGCTTTACTGAGCAGCACCTTGTTACTGAGAACTTGGCGGGTTTCACCCTGACCAAGGATTTCACCACGGTTCATAACGATGACAGTTTTTGCAAAGTCGAGAACAACTTCCATATCGTGGCAGACCATAATTACTGTAGTTCCGTTTGCATTGAGTTCACGGATTCTGCTCATCACTTCCATACACTCGCGGTAATCGAGACCAGTTGTAGGTTCATCAAGAATTAATATTTCCGGATTAAGTGCGATGAGACAGGCAAGACAGAGTCTCTGGCGCTGACCGCGGCTCATATTGAACGGCTCTGTGTCGCCGTCGAAACCGAACTCTTCAAGTGTCTTAGTGACACGGTTTTTAATTTCGTCTTCTGCGATTCCGTTGTTACGAAGACTGAAGGCAATTTCTTCACGGACTGTAGCACAACAGATCTGGCGGTCCGGATTCTGGAAAAGAAAGCCGATGTGCTTTGCAAGTGCGCTGACCTTCTGTTTTTTTGTATTTTCGCCAAGCACGAGTACGTCGCCTACGCTTGGTTTAAGAAGTCCGTTTGTAAGTTTTGAGAAAGTTGATTTTCCAGCACCGTTTGATCCGATGATTGAGATAAAATCTCCTTTATGAACTTTTACATTTAAGTCGTGAACATTGGCAGTTTCGTTGTAAGAGAAGCCGACACCCGCAAACTCGAGGACGACATCTGAATTTTCTGTGTTCTCGGCCGGCTTGGAGATGTCGGCAGTTTCAACCGCCTTATCATCAGCAACAAGTTTCTTGCCAGTCACCTTACGTACAAACTCCGCAGCTTCTTCTGCATTCAAACAGATTCTGTCTTCAGGCTTCATACCAGCAGGAGCAAGTCCTTCGGCTACCATCTTACCAGTAAGAGTCAAAACGCGGGGACAGTTAATTCCGGCCTCTTCCATTTCGCGCTGATGTGTAAGGGTACTTCTGATTTCGCCATAGTGAACGCAGGTGCCGTGTTCAAGAACAATAAGTTTTTTTACAAATTCGCAGAGCAGCATAATCTTCTGCTCTGCTACTACAATTGTAATTCCCTTTTCTTCGTTGAGCTTTTTAAGCATCTCAAAAATCTGAACCGAAGAAGCAGGATCAAGCTCGCCGGTAGGTTCATCAAGAACAAGAATATCCGGTTCGAGCGCAAGAATAGCCGCAATCACAACCTTCTGCTTCTGTCCGCCACTGAGAGAAGAAATCTCTTTGTGACGAAGCTCGCCGATTCCAAGAGTATCTAGAGAAGAAGTGATACGGCTTTCAATTTCATCAGCCGGAATACCAAAGTTTTCAAGACCAAAAAGAATTTCGTCTTCTACAAAATATCCGGTAATCTGACTTTCAATATCCTGAAATACAGAGCCAACCTTCAAGGCAAGCTTTCCCGCATTAATATCAAAGGTGTCGGTTCCATCAACCTTAACACTGCCGTAAAAATCTCCGGTGTAGTGATGCGGGATAAGCCCGTTGATGCAGTTACAAAGTGTTGTCTTTCCCGCACCAGACTCGCCGATGATTCCTACGAATCCGCCTTTTTCAATTTCCAGCGAGATTTTGTCCAGAGCATTTTTCTTTGCTCCGGCGTACTTGAATGTCAGTTCCTGTATTTCGATCATTATTTCCAGTCCCGTCATCCTGAACTTGTTTCAGGATCCTATTTTTCTTCTTCAATGATTTCTTTCTTGAGTGCTTTCATAAGTGGTACGTAGAGTGCAGCTACGATAATAGCATTCAAAGTTGCAGTACCAAGAACGATAGGCACATAAGCTGCCATTGCAGAAGGATCTGATTTGATGAATACAAAAAGAAGAACTGTATAAAGTCCGCCAGAAATTACTGTACTTACGAAAGTTGTAATTGCTGCAAGACCAATTTTCATTCCTTTTGACTTAGCTGGGATGAAAATCAAAAGACCCATTGCAAGAGCACCTGCTGCTTCAGAAGCAAAGTTCAGGTAAGGAGTTCCAGGGAAGAACTGGCAGATAGCACCAGCGATAATACCGATAATCAGGCTGTAGTATACCTTTGGTCTGATCAAAACAATTGCCATACAGTACATTGCGATAATGAAGTTTGGTTTCATTCCAAAGAAGTTGATGAAAGTTCCAACGAAGAACTTAAGTACTGCGCCGGCTGCAAGTAATACTGCTGTAAGGAGCAGGTCCTGAAGGCTGATGCCTTTTTTTTCTGTCTGAGCTAATTCTCTTTTTTCCATTTTAGATTCCTCTGTTTAAAGTAGATTTTTTTCATGAAAAATTGAGTGGCATCTCTCGCCTCTCGTTACTATTAACAGTAACATTAACTTACGTTACTGTCAATAGTAACATTAAAAAAAATGATAAATTTGGGAAATTTTCATAAATTTTCGATAAAAAAGATCTTTTCTGCTGTTCAAGCTGACATTTCATACTCTTTTATCTGTTATAATAATAAGATACAAATATTTGAGGATGAAAGTTTTTTTCAGCAAAATATTTTAAACATTCTGAAAAAATTTCTAAGAAACTGGAGAAATAATTATGAAAAAAATAATCGCATTAATCACACTTGGAATGATATTTATAACTTCAATGCTTTTTGCAAAGGAAGTTACAATTTCAGTTGGCGCCGGCGAATGCTGGAAGCAGAAAAGTGAACCGCAGTTTTCAGTCTGGCTGGAAGATGAAAATGGAAATTTTATTCGGACTCTTTATGTAACTCAGCGAGCCAGCAAAAAGAACTGGAGAATGAGTCCAAAAGAAGGCCGCCCGGAATCACTACCGGTCTGGTATCATAAATCAAAAAACAAAGCCGCAAAAACAGAAAATGAACTTGACGCAGTTACAAGCGCAACCCCAAAAGGTGGAATCATTTTCAATGCTGATATTGGAGAAGCCGCTTGTCGTATCTGCGCAGAGTTCAACACCAGCTTCGACTACAACGAAAACTACACCAAGAAAAACAGCGGCGTAAACGGCCAGCCGTCAATTGTTTATATTGCCGACATCTCCTCCGATTTCTCAGAAGGTGAAATTCTCCTGCAACTTTCCGGCACCGGCGCAATAGATGGCAGTGATGGAAATATCCATCCTGTTCCAGTCGAACTCACCACAGCCCGTAAAATTGTAAAGGCTGTGGCTGTGAAGGCCAATTAATTACAACTTGTCAGCGATGTCGTAGATCAGGCGTTCAGTTTTTTCCCAACCAAGGCATGGATCAGTGATTGACTTGCCGTACACGCCTTCACCGATTTTCTGGCAGCCGTCTTCGATGTAGCTTTCAATCATGAAGCCTTTTACGAGTTTGTTTACACGGTCGCTATGGCGGCATGAATTGAGGACATCCATTATGATGCGAGGCTGCTCAAACGGATTCTTGTTAGAATTCGAGTGATTAGTATCAATGATAACGGCCGGATTTTTAAGTTCACGTTTATCGTAAGCATCACAAAGACGAACCAGATCCTCATAGTGATAGTTCTGCTGATTTACACCATGCTTATCTGTTGAACCGCGGAGAATTGCATGACAGTGCTCGTTACCTTCTGAGTGAACTTCCCAGCCACGGTAGATAAAGGTGTGAGGATGCTGGGCCGCGAGAATTGCGTTCATCATAACTGCGTAGTCGCCGCTGGTCGGATTTTTCATTCCTACAGGAACCTCGATACCGCTGGCTGTGAGACGGTGCTGCTGGTCTTCTACTGAGCGCGCCCCAACTGCAACGTAACCAAGAACATCATCAAGATACTGATAGTTTTCCGGGTAAAGCATTTCGTCTGCAAAGATAAAGCCAGTTTCTTCTACAGCACGCATGTGCATGTGACGGCAAGCAACAATTCCTTTGTAAAGATCCGGCTTCTGTTTTGGATCCGGCTGATGAAGCATTCCCTTATAGCCTTCGCCTGTGGTGCGCGGTTTGTTTGTGTAAATGCGTGGCACCATCATGATTTTATCTTTTACCTTTTCCTGAACAGGAACGAGACGATTCATATAATCAATTACAGCCTCTTCGTTGTCCGCAGAACAAGGGCCGAGAATCAAAAGCAGCTTGTCTGAGCGGCCCTCAAAAACAGCACGAAGTTCAGCACGCTGTTCCTCAACTATTTTTCCAACTTTTCCCGAGAGCGGATACTGTTCCTTTACCTCCGCTGGGATTGCTAATCTTTTTTCGAATTGCATATTCATTTCACTTACCTCCATAATCAGGTTTTAGGTTTCAGGTGCTAGGTTCCAGGAAGGAGGGGGAAGTCTCCCCCTGCGCGCCCACTTCGTTGGTCGCTACCCTCTCTCCTAGGGGCATAGCCCCTAAAACCCCTTTAAAACCTCCCTAAAACTTTTAATTTACTGCATCTGTATTCCATTTCAGAAATCATCTGCTTATAGGCTTCGGTGCCAAACTCTCCCTCTGCCTCAATGTAAAAATAATAGCTCCAGGCCAGTCCTTTGAGCGGACGGCTGTGAATTACACTCATGTTGTAACCGAACTCACCAAGCTTGTTCAAAACCTTTACCAGAGCGCCCGCTTCGTTCTTTACTGCAAACATCAAGATGAAAGTATTATTATCTGAACCAGTTTCTACACGTTCACCTTCATTTTTTGAAAGAATTGCAAAGCGGGTTGAGTTGTCCTGATGACCATTTATGCCAGGCTCAAGAATTTCCAGTCCATACAAGGCTGCAGTGTCCGCGCTCGCAATTGCAACGACGCTAGGGTCACCGAGTTCCGCTACCATCTTCGCTGCCCGCGCCGTATTCACCGCCGGCTCCGTCACATACCCGTGCGCCGCAATAAAATCCCCGCTCTGCTCCAGAGCCTGCGGGTGACTCACAACCTTCCGCACCCCCTCTAAGCGAGCGCCCCTGACCCCGAGCAGGTTCTGCATAACGTTCAGCGTATAAACGCCGTTCACAAACAGCGAGCCCTGAAACATAAGGTCTGTAACCTGGCCAACCTCACCGGCATAGGAATTCTCTATCGGAAGAACGGCGTAATTGCACTCTCCCTTCTCCACTGCTTCATAAGCCGAGCGGAAATCTCCATAAGACTGCAGCTCCTGCTCGGGGAAAATCCTCCGTGCCGCAATGTGAGCGAACGCGCCTTCGATTCCGCTATATGCAATTTTCATAAAACCTCCGCAAAAAAAAAGCGGCTCTACCCGAAAAGATAGAACCGCTTTTTGTATCAGCTGTATTTTCTACATTCTATGCTTTTCGTACGACGCATCTCTTGCCAAAAAAGTAAAAGGCAAAAAATGAGAAGAAAGCAAATGTAAAAAAAGAAATTCCAAAAATCATTGTTGAAATACTAGCGAAACATAAAAACTTCGTCAATATGTTATTATTCATAGAAACATAATTTTTTGTTATCCCCCCACGCCCGGCAATTTCTTAGACCACAAGCTCTTATTTTCACCCCGCACTTATGCATTTCACCACCCCATTCCTGCATCTTGCCCAAAACCATATTGTGCGCAAAACTAACCGCCCTTATTATGAGAACAGATACTGAAACAAGTTCAGCATGACGGTGTAAATCACACCTCAAGGAGCAACCATGATTTTAGAAGCAATCTTATTAGGCGCATCAACCGGCACCTACTGTTCAATGTACTGCGGTCCAGTTCTTATTCCGTTCTTATGTGGCACAGAAAACCCAGGCTATAAACGCAACGCCGGCCTCACAGGCGCTTTTCTCGCTGCACGCCTCGTAACCTATTTTATTCTAGGTACAGTTTTCGCTGGCCTAGGCTATCTCGTAAACGACTACATTGATCCGGTTTTCGCAAGAAAGCTTTCACTCTTTGCATACATCTTCAGCGGACTCATTCTCCTGTGTAATTCCCTCGGAGTAAGATTTCCATGGGGTTGTTCACACAACGGCTGCAGAGTTCAAAAACTCCGTCATATCGGTAACGACTGGGTAACCGCCGTAATTGCAGGCCTTGCCGTTGGACTCCATATCTGTCCTCCGCTCTGGACAGCAATGACTCGTTCAATTTTTGGTGGCCACGGACTTCCTGGACTTTTCTACTTTGTATTTTTCTACATTGGAACCCTGCCGTTTTTTATTCCGCTGCTTGGCATTCCGTTTATCACAAAGAGAGTCGGTATCATCAGAAAGATTTCCAGAATCGCACAATTTTTTATAAGCATCTATTTTATATATTTTCTTGGCCTTCAGCCTCTGATTTTTGGTTAATCAAAAGGAGCTATTATGATTTCAAGTATTATTTTAAGCAGCTTAATGTTTTTTATAATTTTCTTCTTTGTTATTCTGATGAATAATTTTGCACTGGCAGCAATTATTTATGCCGCTTTTCTTTTCTTCCTTTACGCAAGGATGACCTTTTCTGAACGCAAAAGAGCCGGAAGCGGAGTAATCTACCGC
Source organism: Treponema bryantii (assembly GCF_900111035.1). GTDB lineage: Bacteria > Spirochaetota > Spirochaetia > Treponematales > Treponemataceae > Treponema_D > Treponema_D bryantii_C. Next base: position 23,100 of record NZ_FOFU01000012.1, on the reverse strand, counting down.
CGTATTTTCCAGACTGTTTTCGCAGTTGGTTTTTGTATTGCTTTCATCACTGACTTACTTGCTGAACGCGGAAGCATGGCAATCACAAATCAGGCAATGAGTAACTCAGAACTGCCATTCTGTCACATTGCAATTCCACAGGTACTCGTTCCTCTTATGATTACAAAATCAATTATCTTCCCTGCAAGAATCTCAGGACACTACGCAGCCGTTGCAAGTATGTTCTTAATCTGGTTCATCTGCACAATTACTATCGGCCGCGGCTGGTGCAGCTGGGTATGCTTTTACGGTGGCTGGGAAGATGGTTTTTCACACATCGGAAAAAAGCGCAGAATAAATCTGCTTCCTAAAAATAAAGAAATCAGAGAAATCAGTTTTGGCTTTTTCATGTTTATAATTCTTTCTTCTTTATGCGAACTTGCCTGCACTTATTGTGAATGGTTCTGCCCTTTCAAACTTGTAACTGAATACAGTCCTGTTAATTCCATTCCAAGCCTGATTGCAACCATTATGTTTGTCGGACTTTTTATCGGCCTGGTTGTTGTTCTTCCAATTCTCACAAAGAAAAGAACTCAGTGCAGTGCTCTCTGTCCGTTTGGAGCATTTGCATCTCTTACCGACCGCTTCAGTATTTTCCAAATTAAGATTGATACAGACAAATGCTCGGGCTGTATGAAGTGTGCAACCGCATGCCCGTTCTGTGCCATCGATATCAAAACAATTCAGGATAAAAAAGGTCACCCGGAAATCACCTGTGCAAAATGCGGAGAATGTATTAAGGCCTGTCCTAACAAAGCAATCTCTTATGATTTCCGCTTCAATCTTAAAAAAGGTGGCTGTAACTGCGGCTCAAAATCATCAGCTCCAAAGACAAATTTCGGACGTGTTATTCAGGAACTTCTTCATCCGGCACAGCTCTTCCGTTTTGCAGCCTTTACTTTTTCTGTAATCATGTCTTCAGGATTTATGATTAAAACACTCAATATTATCTTCAGTCCGCTCGCAGCTTTAATTTCAGGAGGTGCAAAATGAATAAAACTGTAAAAGAGATTTTTGCTGCCATCAGCCATAAATATCATGTACTGACAGCTGTATTTACCTGCTTTTTTGGAATTGCATTATTCTTTATTTTTTCTTCGACTATGACGAGTTTTGTCGGCTCCTTCCTGCATGTACATCCCTCATATACTGGTGGAGAAATTGCAGGAGATTTTGTTACCCCTGTAGAAAATTATGACCTTGTCAGATATACAGTTTATCAGCCTGTAACAAATGCAAAATGGCAGCAGAACGCAGAATACTGGCAGCTGCTGCTTGAGTTTAAAAACCGCGATGCCGGCAATCAGAAACTTATGATTTACATAAAGTTCACTGAGCCGGAATCTGTTACAGATTATGATATTGCACTTCAAATCTCTGACGGAGAAGGAAAAGTTTATGACAATAACGGCACTTACCTCTGCAGCTCTGAATATTATTTATTAAACAATGGTTCTACAATTAAGCTTCGTATTCCTCTTCAGGATAAAAAAATACAGACAGTCCTTGGAGCTAAAAAAACTTATCACTATATAGAAGCCGATAAGAGCGCGACATCATCACCTCTGGAAGTAAACATGGAAGTCAGAAAAAACTCCAGGAAAGAAAAGGCAGAAAATGCTGCATATGTAAAACATGTTAAAGAATTATATGCACAAAGCAGAACCGCAGAAACTTTCACAACACAAGCTTCAGACGCACCTTCTTCTGATGATATTGATGCCTGTCTTTCTTATTACAGCCATAAACTGGAAGCAAATCCGGAAGATTATCTAAGCATGGTTTATTACGGAATGTATTATGCAATAAAGGGCGGACAGTCAAATATCATGTCTGCCGTTTCCCTTGTGAATAAAGGTTTTGAATATATGGATAAAGCTGCAGAACTTTCTTACAACAAGCCAGACGAAATTGAAGCTCTTCTGACAAGAGCCTCTGTAAGTGCTTCTGTACCGGAACAGGTTTTTGCAAAATCAGAAAGCGGTGCTGAAAACTTTATCCGCATTGTTTCCCTTACTGATGACATAAACTTAAAAGCCTACTGTTATGTAATGGCTTATGAGTGTTATCAGAAGTGCGGAAAAGATTCAAATGCATTTCTTTCATTGCAAGAAGCAAAAAAAGTGTTACAATAGATTCATAATGAAAGTTACTATTCTTGAAAAACAAGCCGGCGAAGAAGACGAGCTTATCGTAAAATGCGATTACCTTGATGAAAGCCTCACAAAACTGATAAATCAGTTTAAGGGCAGCAAAGGAAAAATGAATTTTTATAAAGATTCTAAAATCGTTTTCGTTGAACCGGAGGACGTTCTCTATTTTGAATCTGTGGATGACTCGGTTTTTGCCTACACAACGGATTGTGTTTATGAAACAAAGTCAAAACTGTATCAGCTGGAAGCCGAATTACCGGCCAGTATTTTCTTCCGCGCCAATAAGGCAGTAATCGTGAATCTGGATAAAATCGACAGTCTTGCCCCTATTTTCGGTGGACGCTTTGAAGCCATTTTACAGAACGGCTATAAGGTTGTGATTTCACGAAATTACCTGAATACATTAAAGGAGTTATTAGGTTTATGAAAAACTCAGATGAAATAAAAGAAATGATTTCTATAATGATAAATATTGCAACTCGAGTAATCACAATGATTTTTGTAACCATAGCAGTATTCTATCTGGTTATAGGTGATGCCGATTTAATTAAGTTTTCTTTAGAAGACATTTGTGGAATTCTGGTGATGGGTCTGGCTTCGGGTCTTGCATTCGGTCTTTTTTACATTAAGAAAAATACAACTACAAAACAGTCTATAATCATTCATATAATTTACTTTTCAATTTTGAATGTTGTACTGCTTTTGATTGGCTTACATCTTGGATGGTTCAGAAAAGAATTATCGTCTCTTATTTCAATGGAGATTATGTTTGTTGCAGTCTATGCTGTTGTAACACTTCTTGTTTATCTTTTTGACTTCAATGAAGCCAAAAAGATAAATCAAAAACTTAACGACCGAAAGAAGCTTTAATTCTTTCGATTGCTTCGATAGTTCGCTCGCGGCTGCCAAAACCTGTAAGGCGGAGGTAGCCCTCACCTTTCTGTCCAAAGCCGCTTCCCGGTGTTCCTACTACCTGACACTTTTCAAGCAGTTCATCAAAGAAACTCCAGCTTGTATAACCTTCTGGAATCTGAAGCCAGACATATGGAGAATTCTTTCCACCAAAAGCCTTAAAGCCTGCAGCAGTTACACCTTCAAAAATAAGGCGTGCATTTTCACGATAGAAACTCAGATTTTCCTGAATCTGTTTCTGTCCTTCTTCAGAATAAATTGCAGCAGCACCACACTGAGTAATATAAGAAACTCCGTTGAACTTTGTTGACTGGCGGCGCATCCAAAGAGCATTTAATTCAGTTCCATCAAAAACAAGTTCATGAGGAACAACAGTATAACCGCAGCGTAAGCCGGTAAAGCCTGCTGTCTTTGAGAATGAACGCAATTCAATTGCGCAAGTCTTTGCTCCCTCAATTTCATAAATTGATTTTGGAACATCTGGTTCAGTTACAAAAGCTTCATAAGCAGAATCAAAAAGAATTACACTGTGATGAGCATTTGCATAATCAACCCATTTTTTGAGATAGCTCTTTGGTGCAACTGCTCCGGTTGGATTGTTAGGGAAGCAGAGGTAGATGATGTCTGCAACAGGTGCATCATCTGAAGGAATCTCTGGTAAGAAACCAGTCTCTGCAGAACAAGGCATTATGATGATATTGTTCTTTCGTCCATTCATAATGTTTGTATCGATATAAACAGGATAAACAGGATCACAGATTGCAACTGTATTGTCTGTTGCAAAAATGTCACCAATGTTTCCGCAGTCAGACTTAGCACCATCTGAAAGGAAAATCTCATCCAGTTTCATATCAATTCCACGCTTTGTATAATCCCATTCAAGAATCTTTTCACGCACAAAATCATAGCCCTGCTCAGGCGGATATCCGCGGAAAGTTTTTGCATCTGCCATTTCATCAACAGCTTTATGCATGGCATCAATAACAACCGGACAGATTGGCTTTGTAACATCACCAATTGAAAGTTTAATTACATCTGCTGATGGATGCGATGCAATAAACTCGCGGGTCTTTTTATTAACAGTTGAGAAAAGATAGCTCGCTTCGAGGTCTAAAAAATTCTTATTTATTTTCATTTTGTTCTCCTATAAATCAACGTTTCCTGTAAATACATTTTCTGCAGGGCCGGTCATAAATACGCTGTCTCCCTCGTTGCCGCTCCATTGAATCTCAAGATCTCCACCAAGCAGATGTACTGTGATTTTCTCGCCCGCATCAACAAGGCCGTTCAGAATTGCAGCAACTGCAGTTGCACAGGTTCCAGTACCACAGGCAAGAGTCTCGCCGGTTCCTCGCTCCCATACACGCATCCAGATTGTGCGGCGGTCTTCTACATAAGCAAACTCAGTATTTGTCCGCTCCGGAAAAAACCTGTCATTTTCAAAAAGCGGACCGATTTCGCAAACCGGGAATTCAGAAGGCTTTTTATCAATGAACACAACTGCATGTGGATTTCCCATTGAGACGCAGGTTGTTATGTATTCAACACCAGCAATTGTCAGAGGATGTTGAATTACCCGGCCACCCTTCAACGCAACAGGAATCTTTTCCGCTTCCAGAATAGGACTTCCCATATCGACTGAAAGTTTTGTTACCTTATCGCCTGGTTCGCCTTCTTCCACTTTCAGGATTTTTACTGCGCCCATAGACTCAGCAGTAAACTCGCGGCCCTTAGCGTAGCCTGCATCATATACATATTTCCCAACGCAGCGGATTCCGTTACCGCACATCTGGCTTCGGCTTCCGTCGGCGTTGTACATCACCATTTCAAAATCAGCTTTTGTACCTTTTTTGATGATGATGATTCCATCTCCGCCGATTCCAAAATGACGGTCTGACAACTTTATGGCTGCCTGCTTTTCGCCTTCAGCACCACCCGGAAAATCTTCCTTTGTGCAATCAAAATAAATATAGTCGTTTCCACAACCATGCATTTTTGTAAACTTCATGATTACCTCACAAAAACAAAAAGAGGTCGTAGACAAATTTCCCCCGGGAAACTTATCTACGACCTCTTTGCCGTTATTTTGTTTTAACTTTTCAATAGAAAAAAGTCAATAGTAGTACTATTAAATACTACTAAAACTCTTGACCATACCTTTCATACGCTGTATAACATTAAAGAACAAAGGCGTTCATTCGATTTGCAGACTTATTGTCTTTAAATGGAATGAACGTCTTTTTTTTGGAGAAAATCATGAAGGCGTGGTTAATATTAGCAGACGGAACAATCTTCGAAGGTACCTCAATCGGGGCAACCGGTAAAACAATCGGTGAAACAGTTTTTACAACCGGCATGACCGGATATCTGGAAACTCTCACCGACCCAAGCTACTTCGGTCAGATTGTTACCCAGACTTTCCCGCTCATCGGAAACTACGGCGATATTCCGATGGACTACGAAAGTAAAAAATGCTGGGTACGCGGCTACATTGTTCGCGAACTCTGTGACCTGCCTTCAAACTTCCGCTGCGGCGGTACACTAAGCGACTTTCTGAAAAATCAGAACATTGTCGGAATTTGTAGAATTGATACCCGCGCCCTTACAAAACGCCTCCGTGAATCCGGAGTTATGAACGGTATGATTATCAGCGGTGTAGAAAGCTGTCCTGCCGTAACTGAAGCTCTCTTAAAAGAAATCAAAGCATATAGAATTGAACAGGCTGTTGAAAGTGTTCAGCAGAATTCTGTCGGGGGCGTTACGGGGGTGTCCCCCGTTGAAAGGGTAGCGACCAACGAAGTGGGCGCGCAGGGAGAGTCTTCTCCCTCAAAATCTATTGTACTTTGGGACTTTGGAGCAAAAGCAAATATTCAGAGAGAACTTGAAAAACGCGGCTGCCACGTAACTGTTGTTCCATGCACTGCCACTGCAAACGAGATTCTCGCTCTTAATCCAGATGGACTTATGCTCAGTAACGGACCTGGAGACCCGGCGGACAATGTTCAGATTATTGAAGAACTGAAGAAGATTTGCGATGCCGGCACTCTTCCAATTTTCGGAATCTGTCTTGGTCACCAGATGCTCGCTCTTGCACGCGGCTGTAAAACCAGCAAACTCAAATATGGTCACCGTGGCGGAAACCATCCATGCAAAGATACGGAAACTGGCCGTGTTTATATCACAAGTCAGAATCATGGTTATGCGGTTGAAAACACTTCAATTCCTGCATACGCAAAAATGAGTTTCTTTAATGTAAATGATGGTACTGTAGAAGGAATTACATATACTGATATTCCGGCTTTCAGCGTTCAGTTTCACCCGGAAGCATGCGGCGGTCCGCACGACACAAACTTTCTGTTTGACCGATTCATAGAATTGATGAACCGGTCAAAGCAGTAATTAAATAATGTGATTATTCGAAATCATACGAAGCTTCTGTCTTAAACTGTCCGACATCAGAGCCAAGCTGATTTACGTTCTGGTTTAAGGCCTCAACACAGTTATCAAGCTGCTTACCGCTATTAACAACACTTCTTGCGTTTCCTGTCATTGAAACAATGCTGTCTCCAACTGCATCAACAGAACTGTGAAGGCCGTTCATTTCATCAAGAACGTGCATACTCTTATCGGCCATATTCTGAGAAGCCTTACGAACATCGTCTGTGTTCTTGTCCATTTCAGAAAGCATTTCAATTACGTTATGAGATTCTTCATTCTGCTTTTCGAGGGACTGTCTTATAGACTGAACAAGTCCGTCTGTTTCAAGAATGCGTTCAGAAACTTCATTAAAGGAAGCACTTGATTCCTGAGAGGCTGTAACGATTTCATCAACACTGGCCTTAATGTTCTTAAGCTGATCACCAATTGTCTTAGACTGTGCTGAAGAGGTTTCTGAAAGTTTTCGGATTTCATCTGCAACGACAGCAAATCCTTTTCCGGCTTCACCAGCATGTGCCGCCTCAATAGCTGCGTTCATGGCAAGAAGGTTTGTCTGGCTTGCGATATTTGCGATTGCCTGGTTTGCTGCCTGAAGCATTTTTGACTGCTCTTCAATCTGGGCAATTCGTTCATTTACTTTCTTCTGCTTAGAAACTCCCTCTTTTGCCTGTGTATCTAGCGCATTAAATGAAACGGCCATGTTTTCCATAGAATCACTAACCTGTTCAATGCTGTTTACAAGATGGCTTACTGCTGCAGAAGATTTACTGATTCTTTCTGTCTGTGAATCAATCATCTTTGTTACTGTAGAAATACTGTCCACACTTTCCTGTACAACAAGTGCTGTTTCATTATAACCAACTGACTGCTTTACAATCTGTTCACGCAGTCCTTCAAGATTTTCGCGGATATTTGTCATTGCATCTGAAACTGCTGTAACACTGTCACGTACATTATCAGAAACTACATCTAGATTGGCACTGCTGCATTTAATATTACCTATCATACTCTGAAGCTTGTTTGCAAATACATTAAAACTGTCTACTACAGTTTTGATTTCTGTTGTTGAACTTTTGATATTTACACGGCGGGTCAAATCTGCATCACCGGCAGAAATATCATGAAGGGCTTTAGCTGTAGAACGGATTGGACGAACAATACCGCGAAGAATCAAAATCAGGAAAATAAAGATTACTGCAAGCAGAACTACAAAAGAGAGTATGATAATCTGTACTGATTTATTAACGAATGAGTCTACTGCTGCTGTAGAACGACCGTAAATAAAATACCAGTGAGTTCCTTCAATCTGTGTTGATTTATAGTAATAAGGAACACCATCCTTTGTTGTACGGATTATTTCATTACTTCCGGAAAGGAACTTATCTGCTATATCTTTATACGCTCCTTTTTCAATTGTTCTGATATTATCCTCTGCTGTATATTTTTCGTGGGTCGCAAAATATCCGGTATCTGTAAGGATGAACATTCGTTCATCTTCATACTGTTTTTTTTCATTCAATGATTTCTGGATTTTTGATAACGGAAAGTCTACGGAAACAACTCCAAGAGATTTTCTGCTTTCATCAAAAACTTCTTTTGAAATACTTACTACGGAAGTATTAGTTTCAGAATCTGTATAAACATCTGAAAAAACAAAATTGTCTGGATCTGCAAGAGCGCCTAAATACCATGGACGTGTATGCGGATCCCAGCCTGCATCCGGCTCCCACAAAGAACCATCATAATAATGTTCGTTTATAACGCCATAAAAACCTGTGGAATCCACATACGACTTAGTGAAGTTTATAAAGATCTTCAGGTTATCCTCTTCATTTTCATAAGCACCGCTTGCAAATGTATCGGTAAGTGCTTCCAGCAGATTTCGGGGTTTTTGCATTGCACCCATTACATATTCAGAAGCTGCATCACTTGCTGAAATAAGATCATCCTGTGTCTGCTGGCTTGCATAGAACTTCAATCTGTTGGCAGATATGAACATCATTAAAAGAAACAATACCACTGTCGGTATCGAAATCATAAATAGAGAACGTTTTAGAAGTGTCATGATTTTTCTCTCTCTCCTAGTTTTATAAATACGCTTTGTACTTATACATAGTAATTTTACTTCTCAAAACGATTTTTTTCAACTTCAAAAAATACAATAGTAAAAAATCAACCTACTTAACATAAACATTTATTTACGCTATATTATTTTAAGTCAATGGCGACACTATCCTAAAGGGGTGGTGTCGCCTTTTTTTTGGGGTTAATGATGTCACTCAATAAAAACATACACAAAGTAATGATTATCGGTTCGGGTCCTATCGTAATTGGACAGGCAGCCGAATTTGACTACGCCGGAAACCAGGCCTGTAAAGCCCTTAAGCAGCTGGGCCTTGAAGTTTGTCTTGTCAATTCGAATCCGGCAACTCTTATGACAGATCATTCAATGGCAGACGAGATTTATCTTGAGCCGCTTACACTTGAAACCCTTCAGAGAATTATTGAAAAAGAAAAGCCTGATTCCCTGCTTTCAACTCTTGGTGGTCAGACTGGTCTTACTCTTAGTATGGAGCTTGCAAAATCCGGCTTTTTGAAATCTCATAATGTACAGCTGTTAGGTGCCCGCCCTGAAACTATCGACAAGGCTGAAGACCGACAGATGTTCAAAGACACAATGGAAGCTATCGGCGAACCTTGTATCCCTTCAAAAGTTGTAACAACATACGAAGATGCAGTTGATTTCGTTCATAACGAAATTGGCTTCCCGGCAATTATCCGTCCAGCCTTTACCCTTGGTGGTACTGGTGGTGGAATCGTAAACAACGACCGCGAGCTTGATGAAATTGCCCACAACGGCCTTCACCGCTCACCTATCCATCAGATTCTTGTTGAAAAATGTATTTCGGGCTGGAAGGAAGTTGAGTTTGAAGTTATGCGCGACAGCACAGGAAACGTAATTACTGTCTGCTCAATGGAAAACTTTGACCCGGTCGGTGTTCATACTGGAGACTCAATTGTAATTGCACCAACCGTAACTCTTGCAGATAAAGAATATCAGATGCTGCGTTCAGCTGCCCTGAACATCATCAGCGCACTCGAAATTGAGGGTGGCTGTAACTGCCAGTTCGCTTTGAATCCGGATAGTTTTGAATATGCTGTAATTGAAGTAAACCCTCGAGTTTCACGCTCATCGGCACTGGCATCTAAAGCAACAGGATATCCTATTGCTAAGGTAGCAGCTCTTATCGCTGTTGGATTTACACTTGATGAGATTCCTAACTTCGTAACAAAGAAAACTAAGGCTTGCTTTGAACCTGTTCTCGATTACGTAGTTGTAAAAATGCCGAAGTTCCCGTTCGACAAATTCGTATACGCTGCCCGCAAGCTTGGAACTCAGATGAAAGCAACTGGAGAAGTTATGGCCATCGGTCAGAACTTTGAAGAAGCAATTCTGAAAGCCTGCCGCGGACTTGAAGTTGGCGTAAAAGACCTGAACCTTCCAGCATTTGTAAAAGAAGGTGATGAAAAAATTCGTGAGCGTGTTGGACAGTGCACAGACCAGCGCATTTTTGCCATTTACCAGGCACTTAAGCGCAAACTTCTCACTGTAGAACAGATTCACGACATTACAAAAGTTGATGAATGGTTCTTGTGGAAACTGGAGAAAATTGCTGCTGCCGATACTTCCGACGCCCTCATCTTCCCACCACGCAGTTTCAAAATGGTTGATACCTGCGCCGGCGAGTTCAATGCAGAGACTCCGTATTTTTATTCAACAACAAATGGAGACAATGAGGCTGAACAGTATCTTCAGGAACTCCATGAAAATAAAAAAGATTCAAAAGGAACTATTGTAGTTCTCGGTTCAGGTCCAATCCGAATTGGTCAGGGAATCGAATTCGACTACGCTTCTGTTCAGTGCGTACAGTCGCTGAAAAAACTAGGCTATGAAGTTGCAATCGTAAACAACAACCCGGAAACAGTTTCTACTGACTTTGATACTGCAGACCGTCTTTACTTTGAACCACTGACACCGGCAGATGTAATGAACGTTCTCGCTGTTGAAAAACCGCTCGGTGTTGTAGTTGCATTCGGTGGTGGAACTGCCATTAAACTTGCAAAATATCTGGACAGTCAGGGAGTAAAAATTCTCGGAACCAGTGCCGATGCAATTGACCTTGCTGAAGACCGTGAACGTTTTGAAGAACTCTGTGACCGTCTGCAAATCAAACGACCTCGTGGTCTCACAGTTTTCACAGAAGTTGAAGCTCTGGAAGCTGCAGAAAAAATCACCTACCCTGTTCTTATGCGTCCAAGCTACGTACTTGGCGGACAGAACATGATTATCGCCCGAAACAGTGCCGACGTAAAGGAATACATGAAAATCATTTTGAGAGCTGGAATTGAAAATCCAGTCCTCATAGATAAATACATGGAAGGACAGGAACTTGAAGTTGACTGTATTTGTGATGGTGAAGATGTATTGATTCCTGGAATCATGGAACATATTGAACGAACCGGTATTCATTCCGGAGATTCAATTGCTGTTTATCCTGGAATATTCACATCAGACATCGAAGAAAAAATTGTTCGCCAGTCATCAGACCTTGCGCTGGCTCTCGGTACAAAAGGGCTCGTTAATATTCAGTATCTGATTTATGACGATGGCAGTAGAAACGACCTTTACATCATCGAGGCAAACCCTCGTTCAAGCCGTACAGTTCCGTACCTCAGTAAAGTAAGCGGAGTTCCAATGATTGAACTTGCAACCCGTGCAATGCTCGGAGAAAAAGTCCGCGACCTCGGCTATGGCACAGGCCTTTACCGTAAGCCAGATTACTTTGCAGTAAAGGCTCCTGTTTTCAGTTTTGAAAAACTGATGGACGTAGACACTCATCTTGGCCCGGAAATGAAATCAACTGGTGAAGTTCTTGGAATCGCAACCACTCGCGAAGAAGCAATTTTTAAGGGACTCGCTGCAGCCGGCTGGAAGATGATAAGACCAAACTCTACAGTAGCTAAGCCTGTTGAAAGCAGCGGAATTCTTTTCTCCGTTCGTGCTTCAGACCTTCCTGAACTCCCTGCCCTTGCCCGCAAGTTCTACGATCTCGGCTTCACTCTTTACGCAACAACCGGAAACGCAGACACAATTGAACGCAGCGGAATGACAGTAACTCACGTAGCAAAAGTTCATGAAAATTACAATGACAACGTAATGACTCTTCTCGAGAGCGGCAAAATTGCATACGTTGTTTCAACTTCCGCAAAGGGACGCGATCCGGTAGCAGAAAGCGTAAAGCTTCGCCGTCTCGCCGTAGAACGCGACATCGACTGTCTCACCGCAATCGATACAGCTAATGCCCTGGCCGATAGCCTTGCATCACCATTCAGCCTCACAAACGCCAGTCTAGTCGACATCAATCACATGTAATATAGGAAAGTTATTTTAGAGAGGAAAGATATGAGTAAATTTATTTTTGTAACAGGTGGAGTTGTATCAGGATTAGGAAAGGGAATTACAGCAGCAAGTTTAGGACGCCTTTTGAAGTGCCGCGGGCTTAAGGTAACAAGCCAGAAGCTCGACCCATATATGAACGTTGACCCGGGTACAATGAGTCCATTCCAGCACGGAGAAGTTTTCGTAACAGATGATGGTGCAGAAACAGACCTTGACCTTGGACACTACGAACGCTTCATCGATGAAAATCTTACAAAATATTCAAACATGACAAGTGGACGTGTTTACTGGAACGTTTTGAACAAGGAACGCCAGGGTGAATACCTTGGACAGACAGTTCAGATTATTCCTCACGTAACAAATGAAATCAAAGACTTTGTTATGAAAAACGCCGAGGTTAGCAATGCCGACGTAAGTATTGTTGAGGTCGGCGGTACAATCGGTGATATCGAAAGCCAGCCGTTCCTCGAAGCAATACGTCAGCTTGCGCTTGAAGTTGGACGCCGTAACTGTCTTTTTATTCACGTTTGTCTCGTTCCTTATATCAGCGGTTCAGATGAATATAAGTCTAAGCCAACACAGCACTCTGTAAAAGAGCTCATGGCCGTTGGTATTCATCCAGATATTATTGTTGCCCGCTGTGACAAGGAAATTCCAACAGACATCCGCAAAAAGATTTCCCTCTTCTGTAATGTTGGAGAAGACTGTGTAATCAACAACACAACCTGCCGCAGCCTTTATGAAGTTCCTCTGATGCTCCACGCTCAGAATATGGATGATGTTGTATGCCGCGACCTTGGACTCGAAACAGGCGCAGACTATCCTATGCTTGCAGACTGGTCACGAATGGTAGAAACAATTCATGCACGTCAGGGTGAGATTCAGATTGCACTGGTTGGAAAATATGTAAAACTTCACGACTCATATCTGAGTATTGTTGAATCACTCAACCATGCAAGCTTTGTTGTTGGTAAGAATGTAAAAATCAATTGGGTTGATTCAGACAGCGTAACTGATGAAACTGCACCGGAAGTATTTAAAGACTGCGCTGGAATCATTCTTCCGGGCGGATTCGGTCACCGTGGTGTAGAAGGAATGGTCTGCTCTTGCCGTTATGCACGTACCCACAAGTTGCCATATTTTGGAATCTGTCTTGGAATGCAGATAGCAGTAATTGAGTTTGCCCGCAGCATACTCGGTTATTCAGATGCAAACAGCCGCGAGTTTGATGAGCTTTGTGAACATCCAGTAATCGATCTGATGAAAAATCAGGAAGGTGTAATCAAAGGCGGTACAATGCGTCTTGGTTCATACCCTTGCGAAGTTACTCCAGGAACAATTCTTGAAAAAGCTTATGGAAGTACACATATTGATGAACGCCATCGCCACCGCTATGAGTTCAACAACGATTACCGCACACAGATGCAGGAAGCTGGTCTCACAATCAGTGGAACAAGCCCTGACGGAACTTTAGTAGAAGCCGTTGAAGTTGCCGACCAGTTCCATGTTGGTGTTCAGTTCCATCCGGAATTCAAGAGCCGTCCAAACAATGCAGGACCTCTCTTTGTAGAATTCCTTAAGGCTTGCGATAAATAAGAAATAACGCGTTAAAATATAAAAGGCCGGCTGGAATCAGATCCAACCGGCCTTTTTCATTTACACTATATAATTACTTAGCAAGATATTCATTAATACCAGCAGCAGCCTTACGTCCTTCACCCATAGCAAGGATAACTGTAGCGGCACCAAGAACGATGTCTCCACCAGCCCATACCTTTGCGTGGTGTGTAGCCTGTTTTTCATCTACGAGGATGTGTCCGCGCTTGTCAGCATCGAGACCTGGAGTTGTGCTTACGAGAAGTGGGTTAGAACCGTTTCCGAGAGCAACAATCATAGCGTCACATGGAACATCATGCTCTGAACCAGGAATAGCTACTGGAGAGCGGCGTCCTGATTCATCTGGTTCACCGAGTTCGTAACTGAGACAGCGTACGCCAACAACCTTTCCTTCTTCATTTCCAAGTACTTCTACAGGGTTTTCGAGGAAGCGGAAGTTTACGCCTTCTTCTTCTGCGTGACCAATCTCTTCGAGACGAGCCGGCATTTCGTTTCTTGTACGGCGGTAAACAACATCAACAGTTTCTGCTCCAAGGCGGAATGCCATGCGGGCAGCATCCATTGCAACGTTTCCGGCACCACAAACTACAACGTGCTTTGCTTCGTAAATTGGAGTTGCAGCGTGATCCTTATCGTAACCCTTCATAAGGTTTGCACGGGTAAGATATTCGTTTGCAGAGAAAACACCAATGAGGTTTTCTCCAGGAATGTTGAGGAACTTTGGAAGACCTGCACCAGTTCCTACGAAAGCAGCATCAAAGCCTTTTTCTTCAAGAAGCTGATCAAGTGTATCTGTACGGCCAACAAGGAAGTTTGTTTCAAACTTTACGCCGATTTTCTTAAGATTTTCAATTTCGTCCTGAACGATTTTCTTTGGAAGACGGAACTCAGGAATACCGTACATCATAACGCCACCACACTTGTGGAAAGCTTCGAATACAGTAACTTCATGACCAGCACGTGCACAGTCTGCAGCAACTGTAAGACCTGCAGGACCTGAACCGATAACTGCAACCTTCTTTCCTGTTGCTGGAGCAACCTCAGGCATTGTTACCTGATTGTTCTCGCGTTCCCAGTCTGCAACAAAGCGCTCGAGACGACCGATAGAAACAGCCTTTTCTGCACTCTTGTAAACCTTACCAACAGTACATTTTCCCTGACACTGTTTTTCCTGAGGACAAACACGACCACAGATAGCAGGAAGGAGTGATGTCTTTTTAATAATATCAACAGCAGCCTTGAACTGGCCGTTTGCAATCTCTTTTACAAAGCCTGGAATATCGATGTTTACAGGACAGCCTTCCATACAGAATGGCTTTGCACACTGAAGACAGCGGTTAGCTTCAACGATAGCCTGTTCAGCACTGAAACCAAGAGCAACTTCGTCCATCTGGCGAGCGCGAACTTTTGGATCGCGGGCTGGCATTTCCATCTGTGGAATTGCGTTACGGTCTTTAGCTGTAAGCTTTCCGTTAGTTTTAATCAAATCCTGGATTTTATTTAATTCTTCTGTTACGTTAATTGCCATTTTTTTGCTCCTACTTTGCAAGCTTATCAGCTTCTGCCTGCATCTTGCACTTGTGGAAATCTTCAGTTTCACGTGGCTTGAAAGACTTCATACGCATCATCATGTTGTCCCAGTCTACAATGTGTGCATCGAACTCTGGACCATCAACACAAACGAACTTTGTTTCACCGCCAACACTTACACGGCAGCCACCACACATACCAGTTCCATCAATCATGATTGTGTTCAAAGAAACTGTTGTCTTTACACCGTACTCCTTAGTTGTAAGAGCACAGAACTTCATCATAATTGGAGGACCGATTGCGATAACCTCTGCTGGTGGGCACTGGCTTTCACACATTTCCTTTACAGGTACTGTTGAAACACCCTGACGTCCAGCCGATCCATCGTCTGTCATGATGATTACTTCGTCAGCAAGAGCCTTCATTTCATCAACATAAATCAAAAGGTCTTTATTACGTGCACAGATAACCATGATTACCTTATTACCGATAGCCTTGTGAGCCTGAACGATTGGGTAACATGGGGCAACACCGAAACCACCACCAACAACAAGTACAGGGCGGTCATATTTTTCAATTTTAGAAGGATTTCCAAGAGGACCAAGAACTGCAGGAAGTTCCTCGCCAGCCTCTTTCAAAGAGAGTTTATAAGTTGATGCACCTACAGCCTGGAAAACGAGAGCAATCCAGCCCTCTTCAGCATTTGCATCAGCAATAGTAAGCGGAATACGCTCACCAAAATCCAAATCAACCTGAACGATTACAAACTGTCCTGCCTTGCGGTTACGTGCAATTTCAGGAGCAGTAACCTTCATATAAAATACACCGGCAGAAAGCTGTTTTTTTTCAATAATTTTAAACATCTTCAGTCCTCTTAAAAAATAAATGGTAGATTATTGTACAATATGGGGAAAATCAAGTCAATTGAGGACAAAAAAAACGCGGTGGATCACTTACCACCGCGTTCTTCGCTATTCAAGCAGACTTTATTAGAAGCCCACAGAAACGTATGCGTAACCGCCTAAACCGGCTACTTCCATACTCTTTATGAAGTTTGAAGACTGTGTTGAAATACCAAAATCAAACTGAACAAGACGTAGATTTATTGTTGTACCAAGTTGATGAATAAAAGTCTGGTCCCTATATTCTGTCGAAACCTTGAGCTTAAAGGCATTAATAAGATTAAACTCGATGCCAAGATAATACTCAGGATAGAATAATGCATCGCTACAGAAAGGTCTTCTAATTCCAAAACCAACACCTGCACGGGCATTAAAGAGTGTTCCGAGAAGAGCTTTATCAGCATAAATATTAACCTTTAATGGGCGGTGAATAGTTAATGTCGCATTTTCATTTGTTACAGTTCTTTCACGCTCAGTTTTCTCTGGATTTTCATAATCAGAAACCTTTACACTATAATCCATTCCCCACTGAATATTAGATTTATAACCTAATGTACCAGGAACGATTGGAATACGGCTAGTCAAACCTACTGTAAATGATTTTGTAATATCCCATGATAAACCAAGTCCAAAATCAAAACCGAATCCTTTAGACAATGCTGAAATTAACTTATCTGTATCAAAAGAAAAACCATTATCAGTTACAGATAATTCAGTAATGGAATAAACATCCATGTTCATGTCCATAGAAATATCAAGACTTCCATCAATTCCATTTACAACAGTAGCTTTTGCACCACCACCACGCATAGACATAATTGGAAGGAATACTGCAGGCTGAACCTCTACCTTAAGTTTTCCGAACTTTATACAAATATCAAGTTGCGAGAAGGCAAAGACATCTGCATCATTATCAAGGTTGAAGTTCAAAACATCACCAACTGAATTTCCATTACCGAGGAAATCAAAAAGGTCCTTGCCTACAGACATGCTTTCAAACAGCTCAACTCCTGCTGAAAGTCCAACATGAACATTTACAATATTAAAATTCATTTCCCAGGTTGGTTTAGCACCTGCACGGATATTAAAACCATTATCAGGGCAATCAGCAGCAAGCTGAGGTAAATCAATTATCAAATCTTTTTTCAAAAGTTCATTAACGGTAAAAAGATTATTTGATACCCCAAGTTCAGTACCAGCTTTTATTTCAAAGAATCGCTGAGAAAAGAAGTTTCGTGAAAAGGCAGCAGTAGATATTACTGAAACTGCAAAAATACAAGCAAATAATTTCTTCATATACTACCCCCTACTTTATCTGAACAATTCCATCTGTTTTGAGACCGACTTCGACATATACATTTACAGATTTATCACGAGTCATTGATATTGACGCCCCTTCTTTCATTCGTAATTTAATCTTTGGACTAATACTATCTGAAGAAGCCTGTAGTTGTTTGACAGTTTCGGAACCAAAAGGTATTATACCAGACTTATCTAATTTATAATAATTGTCAATTGTTCCGGTACCAAAAAGATCTATACCTATCTGAACATCCTTAAAAGTTATAGGCAATTGATTTACTGTATATTTGATTTCCAAAGAATCTACAGCATCAATATATTTTGAAAAAATAGAATCATCTGATGAATCAGAACTTCCTGAACTTGATGAATTAGATGTATTAGAAGAATCTCCTGTTATCGAAGAAAGATCTATTTCAACAAATTCTTCAATTCCATCATCATCATCCTTTACCTGGAACTTAACAGGTAACTCTAAAAGTGCAAAAATACCGATAGAACCTGACTCTGAGTTTTCCAAAGCAGCTTTAGTAATTTTAATTCCACTGCTTCCAGTTCCACTCAAAGAAATATTATAATCTACACAAAGCTGAGAATCTTTAAATGTATTGTCATCAATATCATTTGGTTTTTTAAGTACATCTTGAAGTGAAAGCATGAGACTTGAGCCTACTGTTGCTTCAGATATAACTACTTCATCTCCATTTTCATTCTTTTCTGTAACAATATTTGGTTCTGCTACAAACTCAACATCTACTTCGTTTCCGTTTTCATCATAAGCTTTACCATTAGTAAGAATTGGCTTTTCAAAAGCACCTAACTGAGTTGGAGTTGAACCATCTGATGGGTTTGTTCCATAGAACATTCTTACTGATGAAGAACCAAAATCCAGATTTTCAAATACAGAATCGCCATCAACTGTTACATCAGGTCTGGTAAGATAGAGATACAGTTTACAATCTGGAAGTTCAATATTTTCTGCGAATTCTTTTCCAAGTGAATCTTCCAAAGAAGCATACAATGAAGATGGATTAAAGCCTGTTCCCATTGTATCTGACATTGAAGGAAGAGTATCAAGATTGATAGTTACTGATTCCCAGTCAATTACAGGCTCAAGATTAATTGCAAAGGTATATGTTGTTCCAGGCTTAACCTTTTTAACAGTAATTTTATCCTGTTCTCCACCAGGAAGTATAACATCAACCTTAAAATCAAATGCATTGAATTCATCTGAAGCAGATGGAGATGATTCAAGTTTCACTGTTCTTGTATAATCCTCAACGTCATCATCACCACTAAGAATATTTATTGGAGAATCTGTTTTTCCGCCTTCAATATTTATGTTCTTTCCTAATGTTGCATCAGACACAGCATGAATATCGAAGAAGTTAGAGAATACAGAGAGAGAAATAACATTTTCTGAAGGTAAGGTATTTGTATATGTACCTTTTACACCACATTTATGAAGCTCTAATTCCTTCACAATTTTTAACACATCCTCTGGTATTTCTTGAGTTTCATTGAATGAAAGGCTCTGATTTGAAAGTTTCACTGTTACACTTTCAATTTCTCTTATTTTTGTTCCGATTCCAATAGAAGGTTTCTTTTCAAAATCAATAGTTGCATCTGCAATAACAATATTGAAATCTACATTTGCGTGAATATCGTCTGTAGTTATTGATTTATTATCCAATGGAAGAGTGGCAGGACTAGTAGCTACAGTCTGAACTCCACTTCCAAGATTAATTCCACCAGTTAATTCAATCTCATAAGAAGGATTTACATTTTTCCATTCTTTAGGAATTGAAAAATTCAGAGTTAAATCTCCGTCACCAATGGTACATCCATCAACATTATCAAGACCACTCAGTCCATCAATATTCTGAGTGAAACTGTATGAAATTGGCTGAGTTAATGTAAGGCCTTCTACAGAATTAATCTGATATGGATGTACTGATTTATTTGAAGTATCGATTGTAGCAATGAATGCTTTTGAATTTGAAGTTTCAGAGAATTCTATGCTGATATCTGATGTCTTAAAAATAAATGAACTCAAATTTATTTCTGCAACACCATTATAGAAAGTTCCACTGACAGTTTTTCCATTACTTCTTAAATAAACTGTACCATTATATGAAGTATCGATAGTTGTAATAATATCATTCACAGATGTTGATGATGAAGATATATCAACATTATATGCTGCAATCTTCATTGTACCTTGCTTAAAAGACAACTTATCTGCAAAATTATAAATCTGACTGAAAGTAGACGTACCATAATTCAGCATGATACCGGCAAGTCTGAATTCATTACAAATCTGTTCATTAACCTCATCAAGATCTATATCCAGATTATAACTGAAGTCTACTGTAGGAACTTCAAATTCCTTTTCGAAAGAAATGTTACTGATAGAATCTGCGAGAGCTCCTTTATCAAAATAATCACTGATATCTATAGGAATATTCTGTAAAGGCATATACATCAGGAATTTTTGAGTGTCACCTGATTTCCTAGGCCAGTAATCGTAAATCTTTCCATTATTTGGAAGTTCAACCGTACCGATTAAATTACTTACCCCAAGTTTATCACTTAAATCTTTTTCAACATTACCAAGTGAAAACTCATAATCTGCATTTGTCTTAACAGAAATTGTTTCCGGAAGCTTCCATGAGCAGCTTCCTAATGCAAATACCAAGCCTATAGAAATGATAGCAAAAGCTATTTTTTTCATAAGACACCTCCTGTATCCGCTCTCGCGGCAAACTCTCTCTAAAATATATAATCTAATATATAATCTGGATTTATGTACGGACTTTTTATATTCTTAAATTTATCTTATTAATTTTTGTCTATTTGTAGACCTAGGTATTATAACACGCGAGGTCTACAAAATAAACACTTTTCAAAAAATTATTTTTTATTGTTAAAGAAGGCTGCAAATGGGTTATAGCTCATACCATCATCGCTGCCAGAATTGTAGTTGTTATTACTGCGGCGGTTATCGTCACGACGTGGCTGTGAGCCGGCATTTCCTGATGCTCCACTCTTCTTTACTACAACAACACGGCGACCATTACCTGAAGCACCTGCTCCAGCAGATGGTTCACGGCGGGCAGTGCTCTTCTGACCAGTTCCGGCACGGCTTGCAGCATCACTCTTAAGAGAAAGGGCGATACGGCGGCGGTCGCGGTCGAGTTCAATAATAGTAAACTCGTGAACATCACCTACTTTAACAACATCCATTGGGTTTTCTACGAAGCTGTCGCTAAGCTCACTAAGGTGAACAAGACCAGTTTCATGCAAACCAATATCAACAAAGGCACCAAAGTCTACTACGTTCTTGATTTTACCGGTAACTTTCATACCTTCTTTAAGGTCTTCAAACTGCAAAACGCCTTTCTGCATGATTGGAGCTGGATAGCCGTCGCGAGGGTCGCGGTTTGGCTTCTGAAGCTCTTCTACGATGTCTTTTACAGTTGTTTCGCCGATATTGTATTTTTCTGCAAGCTTTTTAATCAGGTCAGCAGGAAACTTTTCTTTGTTCTGAATATATGGAAGAACTTCGCGTGCTGCATCGTAGTTTTCAGGGTGAACCCAGGTATTATCGAGCGGGTCAGAGCTTTCTGCAATCTTAAGGAAGCCGGCACACTGCTCAAATGCCTTAGGTCCAAGACCAGGAACGTTTTTAAGGTCTTCACGGCTCTTAATCTTTCCGTTCTGGTCGCGGTAAGCAACAATCTTCTTTGCAGTAGTTGAATTGATACCAGAAACGTACTTCAAAAGTGAGTAAGAAGCAGTATTGAGGTTTACACCAACATTATTTACAACCGAACCTACAACTTCATCAAGCTGTTCAGCAAGCTTTTTCTGATTTACATCATGCTGATAAAGACCAACACCAATAGCTTTAGGGTCGATTTTAACGAGTTCTGAAAGTGGGTCCTGGAGACGGCGGCCCATAGAAATGGCACCACGGATTGTAAGGTCGAGGTCCGGGAACTCTTCGCGGGCAATATCACTTGCCGAGTAAACTGAAGCACCAGATTCATCAACTACCGTATAAACTACATCATTATAGTTATCACTGATAACCTTGCTAACGATAGCCTGAACTTCCTGACTTCCAGTTCCGTTACCTACAGCAACAACCTGAATGTCATACTTATCGATAGCGTCATTGATCATTTTGTAAGAACCGTCCGGGTCTGTAACCTGGAAGAACTTGAAATAACCAAGATATTTACCTGTTTCGTCGAGGGCAGCGCACTTTGTACCGGTACGGATACCAGGGTCAACACCAAGAACACGGCTTCCCTTAATTGGCTGTGTCATCAAAAGGTTTTTGAGGTTTTCGCTGAAAATACCGATTCCGTGAACATCAGCTTCGTCTGCTTCGTCACTGCGGATTTCGCGAACAACGGCAGGGCTCAACAAGCGTACAACACCGTCTTCAATAGCTTCTTTATGATATTTATTGCTGATTGTAGCCTTTCTCTGAAGAGCTGCAACTGCTGAATCAACATCAACATCAATTGTAACTTCAAGAGCACCTTCGCGTTCACCACGGTTGATAGCAAGAATGCGGTGTGGTTTTACTTCGTTCAAAGGCTCTGTGTAATCCCAGTACATTTTGTAAGTAGAAGTATTCTCGGCAACAGTAGCGTCCTGTCCTTCTGGAACAATACCCTTTGTTTTGATTGTTCCGGTTCTCATATAAAGATCGTGAATTGTTTCGCGGTTTGCAGTTTCCTGGCTTACACGCTCTGCAATAATATCTTTTGCACCAGCGAGGGCATCTGCGGCAGACTCAACATTCAAAGCAGAATCTTCATTATCAGTCTTTACGAACTTTTCTGCTTCTTTTTCAACTGCAGCGTCATCGTTGTCTGCAAGCATAAAGTCTGCCAATGGCTCGAGACCTTTTTCTGCAGCAACCATACCGCGGGTCTTCTTCTTTTTCTTGAACGGAGCCCAGAGGTCTTCCAAAGCTGTCATTGTTGTGGCAGACATAATTGCGTTATAAAGAGTTTCTGTGAGTTTTCCCTGAGCAAAAACGCCTTTTACAATTTCAAGGCGGCGATCTTCAAGGTTATGATATGATTTATAGAGGTGGTCACAGTCACGAACCTGAACCTCATCAAGATTGTCATGTTTTTCCTTGCGGTAGCGGCTGATGAACGGGATTGTACATCCTTCTTCAACCAGGCTTATAACTGCACTTACCTGCTGCACGCGGATATTCAGCTCTGCAGCGATTTTTTTCATAATTTCCACTTCGTTAACCGAAAGTGCGTCGATAGTTTCTTGTGTAAATTCCATAGTGGGAGTAATTGTAGTGAAAAGAAGATAGTCGGGCAAGCCAAAAAAAAGCCCCGAAACATTGATATGTACCCCCTTTTCTGGACAAACAGAAAGGGGGTATTTTTATGCATCAACATTACTCGTATGAGTACAAAAGACACTGCGTTGAAATGTACAAACAAGGGTTTTGGGAAGAAACTCCAGAACATTTCAAAGATCCGCAAGATTTCCATAAGATGATTCGAAGATGGAAAAAGATAGAAGATGCCAATGGACCAGAGGCATTAAAAATCAAAACAAAGAAAAAGAAATGGAGAGCTTCAGAACGCTATGAACTTGTAGCACAAGTTCTTGCTGGTAATTCAATAAAAGAAGTTTCATGTAATGCAGGAATAGATTCAGGACAGTTATGTCAGTGGGTTAAAAAATATAAAACTAAAGG
>NZ_FOFU01000025.1 GCF_900111035.1 Treponema bryantii | reverse complement strand
GTAATGAACCGTGTGACAAAAGAAAATGCAGCAGGGCTTACAGAGAGAGCTATAGAATACGACGGCCTTGGAAGAGTGAAGTCTGAAACAGACGGTGAGGAAAACAGTCATACTTACGAATACGACGGACTTGGACGGGTTGTAAAAGAGACTGTAAATACAAAACCACAGACCGTTCTTTATTATGAATACGATGCCCGCGGAAACGTAATTAAGTTTACGGATGCCGCAGGAACTGTTTTCAAGAGAACTTATACAAAGACAGATCTGCTTAAAGAAGAAAAAGTGTATGTAGAAGAAGACGGAAAGGAAATCCTGAAGGAAACAAGAACTTATACATATGATGAAGCGGGAGCATTGAAGTCTGCTGGTGAAGGTAAAAACATCGTGTATTATAACGGAGCTGATTCAAATTACCAGCCGGATGCCTATGGAAATACAAGACGTGAATATTGGAATAAAACCGGCTTTGAAATGAGTTATGATTATGACAAATTGAATCGGCTTACTTCAGTAACTACACCTGATGCAAAGAAAGAAAATTATTCATATAACAAAAACAGTCAGGTAACTGAAATCGGCGGTCTGATTAATGGAACACTTAGTTATAATAATACTACTAAAAGGCTAGATTCAGTTAATTATGAATGTGGAATAAATAAAAATCTGACTTACAATGAATCTGGTCTTGTTTCAGAATTCTCTTACAGTTCAGATAAGAATGCTGCATTTAAGACTGGATTTGAATATGTTTATGATAATAATTTCAACATTACTGACCGTATACATAAAGATACTGAAGAAAAAGATACCTTCACCTACGATGGTCTGAACCGCCTTGTAACATCAAGTCTAAAAAGTAAGTTCTCTAACGACACATACGAACAGTTCAATCTGGTTAATATGAGTGAAATTGACCGCGATATTGACGGAATGGCAGTAGAACAAAAAGGTCAGTTCTACCAGGCAGACAAGGTTACCCTTGATGAAAACGGAAAGTCTTTTGTTTACGACTTCAAAGAAGAAAAGGAAATTCAGAAGATTGAGCTTTTTAAGACAAATCTTGAGAAAACGAGCCGTATACGCGAGCGCGACCTTCACATCTACACAAAACAGAATGAAACAGACGGCTGGAGCGAACTTACACCTGATAACTGGAACTATGTAGTTGATCCGAAAAACCAGAGTATTCACTTTAATCTGAAGACATCTCTTAAAACCCGTTTTATCAAAATCCGTACAATCTGGGATGATCGTGATCTGGACAATAACAATGTAAGTGACTACGTGACTTTTTCAAATGAAAGTGTACAGAAAATGATAAGAATCTGGACTCTGGAAAATGAGAGAAATGAAGAATATGATTATGACAGAAACTCAAACCGTAAGAGCATTACAGAAAACGGAAAGAACAGAAGTTACACCTATTACAAAAATGACAAAAACGGCAATACAGCCCGCGTAATGTTTGACGGAAAGTGGTGGTATACCTATGACGATAATGGAAATAGAATTGCAAGAGCTGCAAAAGCCGAAAATGAAAATAATAAAGTAACACTTGATAAAACC
>NZ_FOFU01000026.1 GCF_900111035.1 Treponema bryantii | reverse complement strand
TAAAAAAGGATTTTACATTAAACGAATGTGTGGAAAATCTAAAAGATATTGTTTATTTGCTGGAATCCTCATATATTGGCTTCGATGAAATGGAAGAAAGGGGATTTGATAAAGAAGCATTTATTAAAAACTCAGACTCATTGTTTTCAAATGAAAAAAATATAAGTCTTTTTAAACTATCTGATTACATATACAATAATCTTCATCCTTATATAAATGATTGTCATTTTAAGATAGGTTGTGGAGATACATATTATAACTTTGGAAATAAAAAAGTTATTTTTTTATCTGATACGTATGTTATAAAAATAAAAGCAGGTTATAAGGTTATAGATTCATCTCAGATTCCTATAGGAACAAAAATAAGTATATCTGATGAAAATCTGTTTAAAACTATCCATAATGGAAAAGAAGTTTTTAGATTAGGAGTCCTTGCATCAAAAGGAGAACGTGATTATACAAAGTTTCTTCCAGTATCGGTAAATGATGAAAATATCAGATTGAAATGTATTTATATTCCTAAAACATTTAGTTCAAATGTGTTTACTGTAGTTGAAACAAAAAATAGTGTGTATATAAACATACCTGTTTTTGATACTAATGCAGAACACTTTGAAAGTTTTAGAAAATTAGGTAAAAAATATTGTAATAAAAAAAATCTGATTATTGATGTAAGACAGAATCCTGGTGGGGGAGATCCATATTTTAATGAATTCTTATACGATTTATATTCTGGTGAAGAAAATGAATCAATTTTTACAAAATTTTTAAAAGATAGAGATTCTGCATATAAAAAAAGATGGATTAAGTCACCTCTAAATGAACATATTTTCGATTTTGAAAAGGATAGTTCTTACGGAATTACTTATTTAGAAAACTCTAAAAAGATAGAAAATAATAAAATTAAATTCAAAACAAAATTCAAAGGTAATCTTATTTTTCTTACAAGTAAAAGCTCTGCTTCCTGTTCTGAAGATATTATTTTATTTTCAAAAAAACTGTTTGATAATGTTTATACAGTAGGAATGAATACGTCTGGATCTATTCTATATGGAAATATCTTGTATTACCGGCTAAAAAATAGTGGATTGATTTTGACAGTAGCTCAAAAAGAATGGTTCTACGATAATGGGCTCGAAGAAGGTACAGGTATTATGCCTGATTACGTTGTCAGCGGAAGTTTTGAAAATACAATCTTGTTTCTAACAAAAGATAAAAAAATTGCAAAAAAAGTTTCAGATTTATACTAAATTTTTGCTTTAGTCATACCCAACAATACATATGACTAAAGCAATATTTCTATGACATTTGTCATATATTCTAAGTTTTTGTTATGACATTTGTCATAAATGGTTATTTTATTATTTTTTCTTTGTTGCAAATAAAAATTGCGTATGATAAATCTAATTATGACAAAGAAGATGGAATTTGTCTTTGAAAGTTTGTGAATAAAAAAAGTAAAGGAAATTAAATGAATAGAAAATTAAAAAATTTCTTAAATGATGAACAAGTGTTAAATAATATTTCACTTTATGAAGGTACAGAGTTAGAGAATATTTTCAAA
>NZ_FOFU01000020.1 GCF_900111035.1 Treponema bryantii | reverse complement strand
CCGCCTATTGTTACTTTTCTTACATCAGCTTTTGTAATTACTGTCTGTGAAGCTTTTTCCCAGTTTTCCTTTATTTCTTCTTCTCTTACACTGCCGTCAAATCTGGCCTTGTATTCTTCATAGCAGAACTCCTTTCGGTTCTGTCCTTCCTCTTTATCTGCGAGGAATGTACGCTTTAGTCTGATTGTCTTATACAGGCCGAAATCTATTTTGTTTATGAGGATTCCGTTTATTGTGTATCCGTCTTTTATATAGTTTTTTCTAAGCCCCTGGTTCTCATCTTCTTTTTCTACGGTTTTCAGGATGATTGTTCCTGGAATGGTCAGACTTGCTTTTTTTTCTACTGATCCGTTTCCGGCGTTGTCAGTTACCTTGACGCTGTATTCGAATGTTTTATCATTTCCGCTTCTCTGAACTTTTGCAAGATTCTGTTTTTCTCTGTATATAACGTTTTTATCTGTACTCTCGTTTACTATCGAACCGTTCAGAGAAAGGATGTTTTCCTTGATTCCAGAATCAGCTTCTGTAACATTATACTTTACGTCAAAACTGTTCAGGTATTGTGTCTCATCTTTTTCTTCGTATCTGAATCCGCTGAAAGTGATGTCTGAAACCGAAGGCTTTATTTTATCTACTTTTACCGTGGCGGTACTTTCATTGCCGGTATTATCGCTGCACTTTACAGTGTATTCTCCAGTCTCTGTAATTTTATATTTATCCCCGTCTTCCCGCGATACTGTACTTCCGTTTACCGTAACGCTTTTTATGCCCGAATGTGCATCTGTAAACGTTATCGTTACGTCTTCACTGGTCCAGTTTCCCTCTTCATAGCCGTTCAGGTTGATCTGTGGTGCTGTTTTATCTACAAGGTATGTTATCAGGTCACTTTTGTTTCCGACCCCGTCTGTTGCCCGGACTGTATAAGTTCCGCTTTCACTCAGAGTATTGGCTGTCTGTGGAATGTATTTTTTTTCGTCTTTTTCTATTTCAAAACCGTTGAAACCCGAACCCGTATCTCTCGCAGTTATTTTTATGTCATCTCTTGTCCACTTATTGGCTTCTTTATCTGCACTTATTACAGGGGCTGACTTGTCTATCTTTACTCTGGCAGACACTGCTTCTGATGCGTTTCCGACGTTATCTACGGCCCGGAAATATACTACTGTATCCAGTATTTCTCCGTTCTTTACATCAGGTTTATATTCGTTTCCGCGTATCCAGTCTGAGTTTCCAATTTTGTATTCATATCCCCGCACCCCGCTTACGCCGTCCATGCTGCCTTCTGCTGTCAGCGTTACGTCTTTATTTTCATTGTCTTTTCCATTTGTCCAGTCGGCACAGCTTCCTGTTACCGTTGGTAGTGGGGTTGGCGGATCTGAATCTAATATTATATTTATACTATCAATAAGAGATTCCGATATTTTTGTACCCCCAGAATTTGCAGACAGATAAGAACTTGCAGTCATATAAATATTATATAATTCGATTTTCGTATTTGCTGTTATATTCTTAGTAAAAATATTATCTTTTCCTTTCTCTGATTTATATGTAACTTTATTATCTTCAGTAATTCTTAGTTCAGTATATTTTTCATATTCACCCCCACTACCAGTATTATTATTATTAGAATTCCAGTTTTCATGTTTATAAGAATTATTATAGATGATATCAACAGGTGAAGATTTTTTTACATACCAATTATTATCTTTAGGAAATGCATCATAGCATTTAAGCTTTATGTTGGTATTTGTTACTATCTCACCAGTACAATTAACACCAAAGTCTTTTTCATTAATTTTAAAATAATCATTAAACGCAATAATTTTTTGGGAAAAAGTAATGCTTTGTGATGGCTGATAAAAATCATAAGAACTCGACGTTTCTATAATAATATTAATAAAATATGTTATTCCTTTTGTTACTGTAAATTCATTTCCTAATATTATCCCTTCTGATGTATAAATCGATAAACGAGTTCTCTTAAACTCTGCGCCACTTCGATCACCACCTCTCAAAAAAGCCTCGTCATAGTTTATAGAAATAGTATCGTGTTCTTCAACAAACCATATCCCATTTACGTTTGTATATTTATCGCCTAAACAAGATATTTCAATACTCCAATTTGGATCAACATTTGAATCAACAGGTTTTGAAATAGATAATTTTCCTGAATTTTTAGTTAGTATTTTTGAATATCCTGGACTAATAAATAATAAACTTATAATACCAAACAAAAACTTTTTCTTAAAAAATAAATCCTTGCAAGACATACTTACTAATTTCATTTTTTTTGTCATGAATGATTTTACAAATTCAAAAGTAATAAATATAAAATTTATAAAAAGAAGAAATATACATATTTTCATTTTTAAACTATCCATTTTTAATTAATTCTTATTAATTTTTTTTCATTATTTTATTCAAAAAAATCATTCCTTAAATGGCAATATCAAAATATTTTATTTTCAATATCGTATATTTATTGCGATCTCGGATATAGAAACTTTTTTTCTTTTCATTTTTTTATTAATCTAATATATTTTTTTTATTATGAAATTTTAATTTTTGTAGCATAGCGAATATTGCTTTTTTATAAGATTTTCGTTTGTACAATTTTACATTTTAATTCTGCTTTTAAATTCATTGTAACTCATTCATTTATATTCGTTTATAATAACTTCAAAAATTTGAAATACATTTAATAATACAATTCCTGTTCATTAATATTATTTAGGCCAAATCCCCATAATGTATCATCATTTTTAATAACCATACTATGATAATTTGATATAGAAAAATCTTTTACATCCTCCATGATTAAAATCGGATAATCAAGTCTTTCCTTTGAACCATTTCCATTTGCACCAAAATTGCAATGTCCGCCACCACAAGCATATAGTTTATAATCATTTGTTAAAATTAATGAATGAAATTCAGTCCCTATAGCTTTTTTTACATTAGACATAACAAAAGTAGGAGGGACATTTACCTCATCGGTTTTTCCAACGCCTAAAGATCCATAACAACCAAAGCCATAAGCAAATAAAGAATCATCATTCTTTATGTAAAAGAAATCGCTTATGCTTTTTACATCTGTATCAATTGTTATATGATTTCCATTCTCTATTTTAATTAAATTCTTATACTTATCTATAAAATAGACATATTCTTTTATAAAGCATTTATCTATATCCTCTGCTATTTTTCTTGACTCAAGAAATATTTTTTCATCACAATTTTTTAATTTTCTTGTTGAATTATCCCCTCTTGCCCAAACAGTTCCATCTTTTTTCAAATAGATAAGCATATTGTTTGAGGAGTAAGCAAAAATTACATTATTATCTATTTTCTTAAAACCGTTAGTTTCAGATGAATATTCATATGTATTACCATATTTACTTTCTTTAACAGACTTCACTTCGCGACCTTTAATCCACAAATTATTATAAGCATCAATCAATAACATCAAGTAATTATTTTTATCAAAATAAATTACATTATTTATATGTTTATCAAATGAAATATTTTTGAAAGAAAGAGACTTTGATATTGGCAAACCTAAAGTTTTATCTACATAACGTAAATAAACACCATTATATATTGTATCAACATTTTCAGCAATTTTTATGAAAGAATCAGCACCATCTAAAACTCCATCCACATACGGAATTGAGTTTGAATAATAACCTGTTGCAAATACTTTTAAGTCTTTAGTTAAAACAACAGTATACACATCGTTTGTAATAACTTGTTTAACATCCTTCATAATCATCTTTGGAACATAACTATTAATACTCGTTCCATCCCCTAGCTGAAGGGAATAAACTGTATAAACAAAAATGAAAACAGCTATACTGGTAAGTAATTTTTTAACGTATGATAATAACAACATTTGTTTCTCCTACAGCGTTTTTGAATTGATTATAATTTTCCACCACAGCATTTTGTTGACTTAAAGATTGCTCTTTAGTTTGAGTTACAGCAATACAACCTGCTGTATGTGCTCCATTTTCCTGTATACCATTTATATTACCTTGATGAATTAAATTTCCTTTATTATCAAGTCTTATCATTGTATTACTAGAACCACCATGATTTGAATCTCTTAGGACAGAATTTCCAGAATTCATTACTGATTCCTGTTTTTTATCTAATGTTACCGATGTTTTATATGCAGATGCGTTTGTACTTCCTGATACAATAGGGACAGAAGCATCTGGCACATTACAAGAAGTCGAATTATATACAGAATTCGGATCAGCTGAATACACATCCATTGTTCCCATTTCTGCACCAGCCTCATTTGTTTTATTATCATAAGTCACAACAATAATTGTCGTTGGTTCTGTAGATTTTACATTTATAGTACCATCTGCCATTATCATTACAGTAGTATTTCCATTAGAATACTCATCAACAATAGTGTAAGACTCTTTAGATTCTCCCATATTACTTCCATTAGCTGAATTAAGATTAGGAACTGGAGCATCTGGGGCTTTTGACGACTCTATTGTACCTGTTGGTCCCGTTTGCCCACCTGTTTGATTTTCTTCCTGCTTATTTGAGTTTTTATTACTTTTATTATTTTCTGTCTTTGAAACAGATTTATACTTTTTAAGACCTGTCGAATCTAGATAATTAATTGGATTCTGTCCAGCATAACCAAACCAGTTTATACCATCACGAATTGGATCTTCAGATAGCCATGATTCACCATCCTCACTTCGCCAGCGGTTCCAGTGATATGTTAAACCAGATTCTACATCATAGTCACATCCTGTGTACAGACCTTCAAAGTCAAGTAGTTTTGTTGTCTCCCCTGCTTTTATTCCGAAGGCGGTATAACCAGATTTCCATACCAGTTGGTTATTGTCATCATAGACCTCAGTAACGCTACCCTGGATATCTGTAACTGCATATCTGATTGTTTCAATTCCAGTTTCTGTTTTATCCATGAATCCTGCTATCTGATTGTTTAAATATACAAAACATCGAGTTGTTACAGCAGAGCCAGAAGTTTTCTTCTGATATGTCAGAGCCCCATTACGGCCATAGGCATACTGAGTTGTTTCAGCAACCGAATTTGTTTTACTTATACGCTCAATTCTATGGTTATTTGCATCATAAGTATATTCTACACATACATTCTGTGCATTATCCGGAGCATTAAACTGCTGAACCTTTACAAGTCGGTTGTGATAGTCCCAGGTGTATTCCCAGTTTTCTCTGGTTTCATCAATAACAACCTTATCATTATCTGAATTCTGTTTGTATCCTTTTGCAGTTCTGTTACCATTATCGTCATAGGTATAGTACCACTTGCCGTCAGACATTACGCGGGCTGTATTGCAGTTTTTGTCATTTTTGTAATAGGTGTAGCTTCTGTTCTTTCCGTTTTCAGTAATGATCTTGCGGTTTGAGTTTCCATCATATTTGTAAGCTTCATTTCTCTCATTTTCCAGTGTCCAGATTCTAATCATTTTCTGTACGCTGTCGTTTGAGAATGTCACATAGTCAGAGACATTATTATTATCCAAATCTCTGTCATCCCAGATTGTGCGGATTTTTATGAAACGGGTTTTAAGAGAAGTCTTCAGATTAAAATGAATACTCTGGTTTTTCGGATCTACCACGTAGTACCAGTTATCCGGTGTAAGTTCGCTCCAGCCATCTGTCTCATTCTGTTTTGTGTAGATGTGAAGGTCCCGTTCACGGATACGGCTCTTTCTTTC
>NZ_FOFU01000014.1 GCF_900111035.1 Treponema bryantii | reverse complement strand
TCATTCTGACCAAGGCTGGCAGTATCAACATATTTATTATAGAACGGCTCTGACTAAACATGGGATTATACAATCTATGTCTCGTAAAGGAAACTGCTATGACAACTGCATTATGGAAACATTTTTTGGTCGAATAAAGAATGAATTATATTATGGTCATGAAAGGGATTTTAAATCTTTTGAAGAGTTTTCTGTAGCAATCGCAGAATATATAGATTATTATAACAACAAGCGAATACAGGTTAAAACAAAATGGATGCCTCCTGTAAAATACAGGGAAGCATCCATTCGTTCCGCCTAGTTCATAATATGTGTCCAGAATTTTGGGTACATATCATTTTGACCGGGGATTCTTTTATGCCAGTGCGGCAAACAGTATATCTACTGAAAACATAAGGGCTGTACCTAGTACAACTCGTAAGGCAGGTCTAAAACGGCCTGCTTTTTTTATTTCACTTTCAGATTTCTGTGATTTTTTCCATGCGAAATAACATATAATTCCCCAGACTGCAGTAACAACAACAGACATTGTTGTTCCTACTGTTGCAATTTCGTGAAGCATAACTGCTGTATCTTCTGGAGTTTTAAGTGCAGTAAGGAATGGCGGATAGAAAGTAACTTCGCCATGATAAATGTGTTCTGCGGCGAGAATTACACTTCCTCCATAAAGCATCTGCTGAAGAACTGAGATACGGTTTTTCCATTCAGGTTTATCTTTTAATGCAGTGTGTTTGATTACACTTGTTACAATTGCTTCTGCTAAAGGCGCGGTAAAACAAGCCATATAAGCCTCCTTATATTTAATATATAACTAATTCATTATATCATATATCTGATAGTAACGCTATCACTTTTTTTTTCACCATTGAAACTCCCTGTCAAATTTACTAAAATGCATTTATATAGAAGTCTATAAGGAGTTTTTATGGCACGTACACATTATATCGCTGGAAACTGGAAAATGAACACAACTAAGGCTGAGGCGGTTGCTCTCGCAAAAGACCTTGTTGAACAGTTGAAGGGTAAAACAAACAAATATATGATTGGTGTTCCTTTTGTATACCTTGATGCAGTAGCTCAGGTTGTAAAGGGATCAAACATCATTCTCGCAGCTCAGGACTGTGCTGCTACAGATAACGGAGCTCACACAGGTGAAGTTTCTTGCGCTATGCTCAAGGATATCGGATGTCAGTGTGTAATCCTCGGACACTCAGAGCGCCGCCACGAAATTGGTGAGTCTGATGAACTTATCAACAAGAAGGTTCGCAAGGCTCTTGCAAGTGGTCTCGAAGTTGACCTTTGTATCGGAGAACTTTTGAGCGAACGCGAAGCTGGTGAAGCAGAGCAGGTTTGTGCATTCCAGCTTTCTGCAGGTCTTGCTGGTGTAACAGAAGAACAGATGAAGAACGTAACAATCGCTTACGAACCAGTTTGGGCTATCGGTACTGGTAAAACAGCTACTCCAGATGACGCTCAGGCTATCCACAAGTTTATCCGCGGTTACATTGCAAAACTCTACAACCAGAAGGTTGCTGATGAAGTAATCATCCAGTACGGTGGATCTATGAAAGCTTCTAACGCTCCAGAGCTCCTCGCACAGCCAGATATCGACGGTGGTCTTATCGGTGGTGCAAGCTTGAAGGCTGAAACTTTTGTACCTATCTGCGTACTCTAATTATATTTCGAAAAATACTAAAGGTCGGCAAGCACAGTTTGCCTCTGATCCTTTTTTTTTCGATAATCCTATAAAGAGCTGCTGGTGCAGCTCTTTTTTTTAACGGATTTACTATTATAGTCTTGTGAAAAATTCATCGTTTTTTATGCGTTGTTACTGACTACAAGCATTTATTTTCGTGATAAATTTCTGACTTAGATTATTCTTTTTAATTTTTGTCGGATTGAGTTATGAAGAAAATATATCTTGCAGTTACATTTATTTTTCTTTCTTTTTTTAAATTTCCGGCTATTTTTGCACAACAGTTTCCAGTTCGTGACGGGCGAATTGTTCAGATTTCTGAGGATTCCTCAGGCTCCCTTCTTTCAGTTAGTGATAACAGCAGTATAATTGTTTATGACTTGTCAGATTATTCACAGATTTGCGAATTATATGATGAAAAAGTTTCAAAAATGTCATTTTATGAAGAAGGTGATAGTAAATACTTTGCCGTAATGACAAAAGACGGCCAGTATATAGTAAGAAAGTTCTATTATTCTGACGGTCAGTGGCATTATGAAGATGGCGAGCCTTATTTTTATGCTGACTGTGCAGATAAAACCGGTAAAAAATCCTTGACAGCAGTTTCTTTCAGTAACAATTCAGATTATGTAGCGGCTTCATTTAATGACAATACAGTTCAGGTTCATTTCCGTCTGCGTGTTACTGCCGGCTCAATTTCTCATTCAATTACAACCCATAAAGCACCTGTTTTCGGACTTGAATTCAGCAGGAACGGTGAATATCTTGCAACTGTCTCAACAGATGGAATCGCTTATATCTGGAACAGTTATACCAGCTCTCTTATTACCAGAATTACTGGTGTTTATGCACGAGCCCGGGTCCCAGTCTGTTTTACAGAAGATTCAGTATACATAGTCAGTCTTGAAGGAAGAAATACCTTCCGTATTTCAGATTTCTCTGGTAATACTCTTTATTCTATTTTAGCAGGCCGCCCAATTACAGCAATTAAGCCTCTAAAAGATCCCGACCTTATAGCTGTCAGAAATGATAAGAATGAAGTAATGGTTTACAGCATTTCTTCCAGAAGACCTGTTTCTGTTACATCTGTTTCTTCTGACTCAGAATTTACAAGTTTTGAATTTTCACTAAGGACTGATGTAATGTATGCAGGTTTTGCAGATGGAAAAGTGACTTTATTAGAACCTCATCCATACATGGATGATACATCTATGCTTGTAACTGATTCAACAATGACTGGGACTGGGAATGTTTATGCAAATCGATTCCAGAGTTTTTCAATTTCTGCTGGTGCAAATTATCTGAATAAACCGTATTTGATTTCTGCGAATTTAAGAGGGGAGTATTTATATTCTGATGCTATTGCACCTTTCTTTATTGGAGGGGGGATGTTTTGCAGTGTTGGTTTTCCCGGAAAAGATTTTCCTGCAAGTTATAAGATTGGTGAGCAGCAGATAAATCCTCCTGAATTATTATCTGCTGGAGCTTATGTTCCTGTCGGATATGTATTTTCTCCATGGGATAATGATGTTTATATCCTTACAAATTTCAAAGCAGGAATGAAAATTGCTGCTCTGGCTATGATTACAAGTAATGGATCTGTATTGGATACTCCATATTATGCATTTTTCATGAGTATTGGGGCAGGAATGCAGATCAAAGGTTTTGTGTTTGATATTAACTGTGAATACGATACAGTCGGAAAAGTAAGTCCTTCAATATATGCAGGCTGTATATTTAAATGGGGAGCAAAAAAATGAAAAAAACTTTGAAAATATTTCTGATAATCTGTTCTCTGTTTTATTTTGCAGCTTGTAATAACTCTTATGACAGTATGATTGATAGTTTTAATCGAAAGTATTTCCTTCCTGAGCAGATGAGTGCTGAAGCTTATTCTGTAAAAGATCCTGATTTTAATCCTGCAGAAATGTTACTGGCTGCATATACGATTCCAGAAGGTATGTATTTAAGTCTTGAAGCTCCTGAAGGGGGCGACTCATATTCATGGGTTTATATAAAAGATGATGGTACTCCGTATAATCCGCCATTAAGTGAAGAAAGATTCTTATATTACGAAACTCCAGGACCTTTTAAGGTTCGGGAAGAGAATGACCTGGTACTTACTGTGACAGTTACAGATGATAAAGGTAATGTTACAGAGTATATAGATAAATCTGTCATAATAATACAAAAGTCAGCTAAGGACTGACATTGGAGGAGAAAAAAATGAAGAAACTGATGAAATGTTTCTTACTGGCTGCTTCAGCTGTAATGTTGTTAGCAGGTTGTTCAGGCCTCAACACAAATAATGCAACTGTTGATGCCGAAGGTTATTCAAATGATGTATGTCGTTTGAGTATTAGTGTAAAAACTGGGAAAGAAGAGGTTCCTTCATTTTCTATTAAGAAAAATGGTTCAAGAACTATTAGTCCAGTGACTTTAGAGGGTGATACAACAACAATTAAAACGTATGTTTTAAAAGGCGTATCTGAGACTACAGGTGCTCAGCTTGGTACAAATGGTTCAGGAATCGAACTTGATGATACTCTTAAAGCAAGTATTCCATATGGTTCATGGGAACTTACTTTGGAAGCAAGAGATGCAGAAAATAAACTGCTTTTGCAGGGAAAAAGTTATGTTGTGTTAAGATCTGCACAGTCTTCTGTAAGTTTTACATTGAAAACAGATGGCGTTGATACAGTTGGTAGTGTATCCCTTGGAGGAACTTATAGTGACGCACAGAAAATTGCAAAGTCATATAAAGCTGGCCTTTATGATCGAACTACTGGAGAATTAAAATATCCAAAGACTGATGATACTGTAGCTGAAACAAAAACTAATACAACTGCTGCTCTTAGTTTTGCATTCACAGCTTCAACTGTAGCGCCTGGCCGCTATTCTTTCCAGATCAGATTCTATGATGATGTAGCAACAAAGCAGGCAGATGCTAAACAGGTTGGTTACTGGGAAGATACAGTAGTAGTTGCACCTGGGCGATTGACAAGTAAAACTGATATTACCTGTGGTGAAATTATTAACCAGAAACCTGCATCACCAGATAAACTTCGTGCATATTTGAAAACAGGTTCTGAAGATGAAGATGGATATACAGTAATTCTTACCTGGTCTGATAATTCAAGCAATGAAGAAAACTTTGTGCTTACAGTAACTGAATATGATGATGAAACTGATACAACAGGTCATACATATAAAGTTCTTGGCGTAGAAGCTGCTGATCCTGCTGTTGCAACAGATAAACGCGAAGTTTTCTATGAAAGTGATATGTATGCCGGTGGATCTCTGCGTGCTTCTTCTAAGACTGCAAGTGTTAAGCTTCCATTCGGAAAGATTTTTGATTTTGCAATCCAGACTCAAAACTTTGTAGGATTGTCTGACTTTGATACAGATGAAGAGGGTGTAAATCCTTGTCCTCGTAATGGAGCAGAAACTGTAGCAACTGGTGAAACTGCTGCTCCTACTGGTGCAACATTTATTACAAATGAAGATTCAAAGAAGATAAACCGTTTTGTAATTGATTATTTCCTTAACGGCGGTTTATTGTCACTTAAAAAGAATACAACTTTTGTACCTTATGATGGAGAAGATTATATTGTATATGATGATATTTATTCATATGCAAATGATGCTGCAAAGAAATTGGATACAGTTCTTAAAGCAAAGCTTCCTATCTCATCTGAGACAAATAAACTTGTAAAAAATGATTATCCGTTTAGTGCATGGAAGAAAGCTAACGGTAGTGCAATTGCAGATGATGATGTAATCACTTTTGCCGGAATTGATGTTATTGCTGATTTTGATGTATCAACAACAATTATAAAGACAATTGATGATAAATACTTTGAAATTACAGCTTCTGCTTATTATGGAACAGGAACAGAAGATGTTAAGAATACAAAAGTTAATGTTTCATCAAATGAGAAATTTAAGATTACAGCAGCTATTGATAATACAGTAAGTCAGCATCCAGATGATACTGCAAGAATCGACTGGATAAAGGTAATTATCAAATCTCCAAAGGGTAATACTGAAGTAAGTTCAGGAAAATGCAAATTTGCAGCTGGTGAAGAAGTTAAGTATGAATGGAATGTTTCAAATTCTGATTCAGGAATCTATCCGGTAATGGTTGAAGCACATCTTGCCGGAGAGAAAGAAAATAAGACTTATAATCTTACATTCACCCTTAATCTTGAAAGATAATCCTTATAAAGGCTAAAAAAAGAGGTTGTCTTACGGCGACCTCTTTTTTTAATGGGGATTTAACAATT
This sequence comes from Treponema bryantii, assembly GCF_900111035.1. Lineage (GTDB taxonomy): Bacteria > Spirochaetota > Spirochaetia > Treponematales > Treponemataceae > Treponema_D > Treponema_D bryantii_C. The sequence continues at coordinate 45,315 of NZ_FOFU01000014.1, read as the reverse complement.
GACGAACACCCCGGTTTTCACTAAAATATAATACACTTTATTTGATTAAAAATTTTTGGAGAAATAAATTATGGGTACAATTGGTGTTGTTCTTCTGGTATTTTTTGTAATCGTTTGTCTTTTGCTGGTTTTGCTTGTTTCAATTCAGGACGACGGTGAAAACGGAATGGGACTTCTTGGCGGTCGTGGAACTGCTGCATTCGGTTCTCATTCTGGAAGTGTTCTTACCAAAACAACTTTCGTATTGGTTTTCTTGTTCTTTGCTCTTTCTTTGGGCCTTGCTCTTGTAAACAAAAAGCCAAAGCTTGATAAGGAGCTCGTTCCTACATCAGTTGAAGCTACTGATACTGCTTCTGAATCTGCAGCAAGCGATTGGTGGACTGAATCAGAAGCTGCTGAATAAGAGGCGTTGAATGCTCAGCAGTTTCATCACTCCTTCTTCAATTAAGGTTGCTCTGGAAAGTTCAGAAAAAGAAGAATCTTTTGCAGAGCTTCTGGAAGTTCTGGTTGCTAAGCATCCTGAATTAAACAGAAAGGAAGCAATGAATGCCCTTATTACAAGGGAAGAGAAGATGAGTACTGCTGTATTTCCTTACGTTGCGGTTCCCCATGCATTATGCAGTTCTGCGGGGGACACTCTGGTTGCGATAGGAATCAGCCGTCAGGGAATCGAATTTGAATCTCCTGAACCAGAGACTAATCCTGAACATCCTGTAGTAAATGTTATTTTTGAAATTCTTTTTGAAGAAAAAGATACACAAACACATCTGGATGTGCTTCGTGATATACTTCAATTAGTTAGTAATCCAGATTTTGTAAAAAATGTTTTACAGGCAAAAACTTCGCAGGAAGTTTATGAACTTATAGAGTCTATGGAAATGTAGTTTCAATAAGTCCAACTACCGTTTTAGGAGGCGTGTAATATGGCTGAAAACAATACTGAAATTGATGCCATCAATCATCTGCTTGAAGTAGAAAAAAATGCGTCGATGCTTATAAATGACGCAGCAATGGAAGCAGAGAGACGCCTCTCACAAGCCCGCGCAAAATATAATTCAGAATACAAAGCCCGTTATGATGAAGTGGCTTCAAAACTTGAATCTGAATATCAGAATAATCATAAACAAATCGAAGATAAATATAATAAAGATATAGAGACTTATAAGGAGTCTTTCGCTGCAAAACCTCAAAATTCCGAGGCTTTTTCATCGCTGCTGGACAAGCTTATTTTTTCATAAGCAGGTCTGATTCGGGAGTACCGTTATGGATAAGAGTGGTGCAGATGCCTTTGTTTTTGCTAAAGCCAACGGAATCTTAGGAAAATCTTTTACTGCAAAACGTGCATATCAGCTTTTCAATGCTAAAAGCCTTGGAGAGTTGTGGACACTTCTTTTTAAAACACAGCCTCCGCTTGTTCCAGAAGTTTTGCTTTCTCAGCAGATTGAAGAGAAAGCTTTTTCTGATTTTATTACAAGTTATATTAAATTTATTGATGCCTACGATAAGCCTGAACCAGTCCTTATAAATCAGCTTTTGCTTTTTGAAGGTGAAAATCTTAAGGAAATAGGTGCTTCTCTTTGTAAAGGTGAGCAGAATTGTCCAAAGCTCATAGATTTAGGAAAATATTCTTCTTTGAATAGTAAAGCATGGCCTGATATAAAAAAAATCACAAAAGGAACAGTTTTTTCATGGTATAATAAAATACCAGCAATTCATGAACAGCAGAAACTTGAATTCAAAATTGATATTCAGGTATGCCGGCATTTGTGGGATTCTGCTCAGAGTGAAAAAGGAGAGGCAAGCGAGGCACTGCTGGATATTTATCGTCAGGAATTCATCATTAAGAATATTGTCTGGGTATTACGCTTAAGACTTTTCTACAATATGAAGAATAAAGATATTATCAGCAATCTGATTTATGTTACAGATAAGCCAGGTCATTCAGACCCGGTCGCAGCTCCTGCCCTTAAAATCTTGGACTGGCCGCTTGATGAATATGAACCTTGGAGTAACTGGAAATATGCGTCACTTGTAAATCCTCATGTGGATGGACAGGTATGGCAGATAGATCCAATCTGGATTGAACGCCGTAACCGCATGGAAATCAACAGAAAAGCAAGTAAGCTTTTTTACCAGTTCCCTAATGATCCATGCTCGATTATCGGCTGGTATAAAATGAAGAATTTTGAATTAAGCTGTATACGTACAGCTGTTGAAAGTATAAGATTAAATGTGAATCCCGAAGAGGCTATGGATGCAGTCGGTCTTTACGATGCAGGTCAGCCGCAAGGAGGAGTGAATGGCTAGAACAGCAGAGATGAAGCTTCTTGAGCTTATGGTTCTTAAGAATGATATTTCATCTGTAATCGAATACATAGGTAAAAAAGAAAATTTCCAGTTTCAGACAAAGTTGAAAGATTCTTCTTCAGGTGAATCTGCTAACGAAGAAACTTTGAATATTGATTCTCAGTTTTATGAGAGCCTTACTAAGGCATATACAGAGCTTGGTTATGAAGGAGAATTTAAGGGAATAAAAGATTGCAGCGCTCCTCGTGATGAAGACCGTAAAAAGGCTGCAGATTTAATTGCTGCTTTTACAGACCTTAAAACAAGAATCGCAGAAGCTACAGATGAAGCTCATAAAGTAAACGATGCTTATAAAGAGGCTCAGGCTTTTTCAAATCTTAAGGTTTCTTATTCTGAACTTGAACACCTTTCATTCTTGTCTTTGAGAATTGGTCGTATTCCGGAAAATCAGTATGAAGATTTGAAGGATCGTCTTGAAGGTTCTGCTGTTGTTATTAAACTTGGAAATGATTCTTCTCATGTTCTCGTTGCTTCTTCTAAGAAGGGCCGTTTTGCTCTGGATGCAGAGCTTAAGAATCATAACTTTGTAGAGCTGGAAGTTCCTTCTGATTTTAAGGGAGTGCCCGAGTCTGCTCTTAAAGGTCTTGAAGAAAAGAAGGCTGAAGCAGATAAGGCTCTTGAAGAACTGATTACTGAAAAAGCAAATTTCGCAGAAACTCATAAAGCTCAGTTAGAGCATCTTCTCGGCTGTTTTACAATTGCAGTTCAGATTGAAGCAATTACATCACGCCTTGAATCTACCGAGCTCGTATACCGAATCACCGGCTGGATTCCATCTGCCGAGACTGAAAATTATATGAAAGGCCTCGACGAACTCACCGAGGGCCGTATAGCAATCCGAGCCTATGAACCTTTTGAAGTACCTAGCGTAATGTCGGGTAAGGAGCAGGTTCCTGTAAAGCTCCAGCACGGAAAGTTTGTAAAGAGTTTTGAGAGAATGATTTTCTCTTATGGTTCTCCAATTTATGGAGCAATAGACCCGACTCCATTTGTTGCAGTGTTCTTTACAATCCTCTTTGGAATTATGTTCGGTGACTGTGGTCAGGGCCTTGTTTTCCTTATTGCCGGAATCCTGATGGCTTTGAATGTTATTAAAGTGGGAGGCTGGAATAAGTTTGCTCCGATTTTTATGGCCATCGGTATTTCAAGTTCGATTATGGGACTTTTGACAGGCGAGTTCTTCGGAACTGAAACTGTTCTTGAACCTTTTGCAGAGTGGGTAACAGGTCTGTTTGGTACTCCTCGTGCTCCAATTTTAAAGCTCATGCCTTCAGCAGATCCTAAATCAATTTATGTAATGTTTGGTGTGTTTGGTGTTGCTGTTGCAATTGGTTTTGTAATCAATACCTGTGGACTTTTACTGAATATCATCAATAATATTTCCCGCAAGTGTTTTGCAGAGGCCTTCCTTGGTAAAAACGGACTTGCTGGTGCAGTATTCTTCTGGTATGTAATTGCACTTGTTCTTCGCATTGTTCTTGCAAAGCATGCAGTTGCTGCCTACGATATCATCATAATTTTAGTTTCGCTTTTCTTTGCTGCCTTTGCAGAACCTTTTGAGCGTGCAGCTAATCATGAAAAGCCTCTGTTTGAAAACGGTTTTGGAACTTACATCATTTCAGGTGCAGTTGAGCTGATTGAAGTAATTTCAGGCTATCTTTCAAACACAGTAAGTTTTGTACGTGTCGGCGCATTTGCTCTTTCTCACGCGGTTCTGAACTTTACAATTCTGACTCTCACCGAAATGGTAGGTGGTCAGGGAACTATAGGCGGAATCATTGTTTTGATTGCAGGTAATGCACTGATTATAGTTCTTGAAGGAATGATTGTTGCAATTCAGGTAATACGTCTTCAGTATTACGAATTCTTCAGCAAGTTCTTCCATGAGACTGGTAGAGAATTTAAACCTTTCAAATTTGAAATCGAATAATATAGGAGTTTTTTTATGAAAAAGAGATTCGTTTCTTTCCTTACAATTCTTGGAATGGGCGCTGCAATGTTCGCTCAGGAAGCTGAAGCTGCTGCTGCAAGTGGTGCTGCTGCCGCTGGTGCTATCAAATATCTCGCAGCTGCAATTGCCGTTGGTCTTGCTTGTCTTGCTGGTGGTATGGCTGTAGGTAAAATTGGTGCTGCTGCAATGGGGGCAATGAGCGAGAATCCAGAGCTTTCAGGAAAGGCTCTTCCATTCGTTGGTCTTGCAGAAGGTATTTGTCTTTGGGGAATGCTCGTAGGTGTTCTTATTCTGTTCAAATAACCAGAAAAAGCGCAAGTGAAATTTTATATTATTGGCGAGCGAGAAATTGTCCTTGCCTTTAAACTGACTGGAATTGATGGAATTGCTGCCGAAACCCGTGCCGAAGTTTTAGATGCGTTTAATCGTGTTACAGGAAAGGGTGGAATTGTAAATGTTCCGTCTGGAGAAATTCCGCGTGTTCTAATATTAACAGAACAGGCCGCAAGTCAGATTGAGGACGAAGAAATCGCCTGGCAGAAAACAGGAAAATTTCCTCTGATAGTAGAAGTGCCCGGCTTAAACGGACATCTAAAGGGTAAAAAGACCCTTTCTGATGCAATTAAAGAAGCCGTGGGTGTTGAGGTTTAGAATGCAGGAATTACGATCTACAGATATTTTGGATAAAGAGATTCAGGCGGATGCGCGCAAGAAAGCAGAGCGTATGCTCCAGAAGGCCGACCGCGACTGTGAAACTCTTATAGCATCTGTTGAAGCTGATATTCAGAAAGCAGCAGACGAGAAAAAAGCTTTCTTCAATAATAAGCTTAATTCTTTTGAGACAGACAGAAAAGCTGTTGTTCCACTTGAAAAAGAACGTTTTAAGGTTTCTTTTATTCAGAATGCAATTATTCAGAATATCAATAAATATCTGGAAGGACTTTCAGAAGAAAAAAGACTTGAACTGGCTTCACGCAATTTTGATTTTAAAACAGAACATAAGGTTAATGCTTATGTTTATGGATTTTCGCCTGATGCCGCAAAGAAGTTCCTTTCAAAAAAACTTGGAGATAAACTGCTTTCCTGCTCTGAAACTAAGTTCGGAGCTTTTGTACTTGAGGAAGATTTAGGCCTTTCAAAACCAGAAGGAATGATTCTTGAATCAGAAGATAAAAAGTTCCGCCGCCGGCTTACAATAAATGAAGTAATTGAAAAGCTTCTTGATACTAACAGAGCAGAGCTTTCAACCACCTTGTTTGGAGGTGATTTATGATAGAAGGAAAAATTACCCGCATTTCAGGTCCTATCGTTTATGCAGAAGGACTCGACGGCTGCGGTCTTTACGACGTAGTTGATGTAGGTGAAAAAAAACTGATTGGTGAAATCATCCGTCAGAATAAAGGAAATGCCACAATTCAGGTTTACGAGGAAGATACTGGTATGCACATCGGTGAAAAGGTTGTGTGTACACAGCGTCCTCTTTCTTTGCGCCTCGGACCTGGTGTTGTTGGAAATATTTATGATGGTATTCAGCGTCCTCTTCAGGCAATGTATGAACATTCCGGCGGATTCTTACTGCCAGGTGAACGCACTCAGCCTCTGGACGAAACTAAGGTATGGCATTTTGATGCCTGTGATGCTGTAGGTGAGGGATCACCTATAAAACCTGGTATGGTGCTTGGAACTGTAAAAGAAACTCAGTCCATCACAGAAAAAATTATGGTACCTCCAACTGTACGTGGCCGCTCACTTAAGATTTTTAAGGGAACAGGCGACTACACAGTAAACGACGTAATTGCCGTAACTGAACTTGATGAAGAGATTCAGCTTGCTCAGTACTGGCCTGTTCGTAAGCCTCGTCCTTACAGCCAGAAGCTTGGTGTTACAGAACCACTTATTACAGGTCAGCGTGTAATCGATGTTTTCTTCCCACTTTCGAAGGGTGGTACAGCTGCTATTCCTGGCGGCTTTGGAACTGGAAAAACAATGACTCAGCATGCCGTTGCAAAATGGTGTGATGCAGACTTAATCGTATATATCGGATGTGGTGAACGCGGTAACGAAATGACAGAGGTACTCACAGAGTTCCCTGAACTTATTGACCCACGCACTGGTCGTTCTATCATGGAACGAACAATCCTCATCGCAAATACTTCTAATATGCCGGTAGCTGCCCGTGAAGTTTCCCTTTATTCGGGAATCACACTTGCAGAATACTTCCGCGATATGGGTATGCATGTTGCAATCATGGCAGACTCAACTTCCCGCTGGGCTGAAGCTCTCCGTGAACTTTCTGGCCGTATGGAAGAGATGCCTGCCGAAGAAGGATTCCCTGCATACCTTCCAACCCGTCTTGCTTCGTTCTATGAACGTGCCGGCCGTGTAATCAGTCTTGAAGGACAGGAAGGATCAGTATCAGTTATTGGTGCGGTTTCGCCTCCGGGTGGTGACTTCTCTGAGCCTGTTACTCAGCATACAAAACGCTTTATCCGCTGTTTCTGGGCTTTGGACCGCGAACTTGCAAACTCACGTCACTATCCTGCTATCGGCTGGATTGATTCATACTCAGAATATGCTTCAGAAGTTCAGGACTGGTGGGAAGTTCATAATCCTCTCTGGGGAACTTTGCGTCAGGAAGCTCTTGAGCTTTTGAAAAATGAAAACAGACTTCAGCAGATTGTCCGCCTTATCGGACCAGATGCACTGCCGGATGCAGAACGCCTTGTTTTGCGCGTAGCAGAAATGATAAAGAACGGCTTCCTTCAGCAGAATGCTTTTGATGATATTGATAAATACTGTTCAACAGATAAGCAGATTGCGATTCTTGAACTGATGATGGAATATTATAAGAGAGCTGCTGCCTGCATAAAGGCTGGTGCTCCTCTTACACAGGTTGTAGCTCTTCCAGTTTGTGATGAAATTGTCCGCATCAAAATGGTTTACAAAAACGAAGAAATGGACAAAATCAACGAAATCAAAACTCGTCTTGATTCGCAGATGAGTGAAGTTGAGCGAATGTATCTGAGATAGGCCGCTGGCGGCCGGTGATAAATAGCAAAGCGTTAAAAAAATTGCGGAAGCAATTTTTAGCTTTACCGCCTTGGAGTTAGTAGTATGAAGGGAATAGAATATCGTGGTGTTACTTCTGTAGACGGACCAATCGTTGTCCTCAAACGCACCGAAAATGTTTTTTATAATGAGACCGTTTGTGTACGCGACCGCCTCGGTGAAAAGCGAACAGGAAAGGTTGTCGATATTTCTGAAGAAGCAGTTGTAGTTCAGATCTTCGGAAGTACAACTGGTCTCGACCTCGATGAAGCAACTTTTGAGTTCCTTGACGAGCCACTTGAACTTCGTGTAGGTGAGGGACTTCTTGGCCGCGTTTTCAACGGACTTGGAAAACCGATCGACGGCTACCCGGAAATCATAAGCAGCGAAAAGCGCAATGTCAACGGAAACCCAATGAATCCATATGCGCGTATTTATCCAAGAGACTTTATTCAGACAGGTATTTCTTCAATTGATGGAATGAACTCTCTGGTACGCGGACAGAAGCTGCCGATTTTCTCTGGAAACGGTCTTCCTCATAACAAGCTTGCCGCTCAGATTATCCGCCAGGCAAAACTTCGTAACTCAGACGAAAAGTTCGTAATGGTTTTTGCCGGCATGGGTATTAAATACGACGTTGCAAAATTCTTCGTAGACACTTTTGAAGAGTCTGGTGTACTTGCAAACGTAGTTATGTTCCAGAGCCTTGCCGACGCTCCTTCTATTGAACGTATTATTACTCCACGCTGTGCACTTACTGCTGCAGAATATCTTGCATTTGAAAAAGGAATGCACGTACTTGTTGTACTTACAGATATGACAAACTACTGTGAGGCTCTTCGTGAAATCTCTACAACCCGTGGAGAAGTTCCTGGTCGTAAGGGTTACCCTGGATATCTTTATTCAGACCTTGCCGAACTCTACGAGCGCGCCGGCCGTGTAAAGGGTAGTGAAGGTTCAATCACACAGATTCCAATCCTCACAATGCCAAATGATGATATTTCTCATCCTATTCCAGACCTTACAGGATACATTACCGAAGGTCAGATTGTACTTGGTCGTGAACTTTTCCAGGAAGGAATCTATCCTCCGGTTAGCGGTCTTCCAAGCCTCAGCCGTCTTATGAAAGACGGTATTGGCCCAGATATGACACGCGAAGACCACGCTAATGTTTCAAGTCAGCTCTTTGCTTCGTACTCGAAGGTAAAGTCTATCCGTAACCTTGCTGCCATTATTGGTGAAGAAGAATTGAGCGAACTCGACCGTGCATACCTTCATTTTGGAAAACGCCTTGAAGAAGAGTTCTTTGCACAGGGTGAATACGAAGACCGCACAATTGAACAGACTCTCGATATCGGCTGGAAAATTCTTGCCGAACTTCCAAAAGAAGAACTCACAAGAATTAGACCTGAATTCATCGAAAAGTATCTGCCGGAGACTGAGTAGTGGCACGGTTAAATATTGCACCGACAAAATCAAACCTTCTCGCTATGAAAGAGCAGCTTGCAGTTTCAACAAACGGCTACGAGCTCCTCGAAGAAAAACGTGAAATCCTTGTCCGCGAGCTTATGCATCTTGTTGAACGCGTAAAGCTTCTGGAAAAGGATATTGATGAAGCTGTTGCAAAGGCTTATCCGGCTTTTAAGCGCATGCTTATGATTGACGGTGCAGATCAGATTGAACGTATTTCTCATGCAGTTCATTATGATTTTGATTTTACGGAAAAGCGTGTAAATATCGGTGGTATGTCATTTCCGACTATCGATGTTATTATGCCGGAAAAGGAATTGTTCTATTCTTTTGTCGGTACTGATGCAAATATGGATGCCACAATCAACAGTTTTTTTGAACTGCTGCTTCTGCTTACGCAAATGGCGTCGATAAGAACGATAGTCTGGCGACTTGCTGAAGAGGTCCGTAAAACTCAGCGCCGTGTAAATGCGCTTGATAAGATGATTATTCCGCAGGCGCGGGAGACTAAGGCTTATATTGAAAGTGCTCTTGAAGAGCGCGATCGCGAGAATGTCTTTGTTCTTAAGGCATTGAAGAAAAAAAATAGTAAGAATTAAAAAGGTGTGGTAAAATAAAGCCAATGGGAAAGTCTTTTTTCAAAAAAATGATTGTCGCTGTAAACGGCCACCGTTCATCGGTTCACTCATCGATGTACGCAATTATGATGGCCCGTACTTACAATATTTCCATAAAATTTATTTACGTAGTAGACACTGCTACTGTTAAGTATCTTTCCATGAATAAGTTCCTGGTTTCAGATGAGCGCTATGATTACGAAGAGCGTCTTAAGGAAGATGGCGAACGTTATCTTGCTTATGCGCAGATGCTTGCCGGCTCTAAGGGATTAAAGTGTGAGACGGAGCTGCGGAGTGGTGGAGTTTTTACGGAAATTTTGCGCGCGGCAGATGAATATGAAGCTGACCTCATCATTCTTGGTGGAAACGAAAAAGACGAAAATCAGCATAATTTAAAAAGAAATGTACTTTCAACTGATCAGAATGAAGTTCTTGCTCATTCAAAAGTTCCTGTAATGATTATTCAGAAGCCTGATATTGAAAAAATCTTCAAAATATTCTAAAAAATTGTAATGAAAGATTTTTACAAGATTCTAGGTGTACGCCACAACGCAACCCTTGCCGAAATTAAACGCTCTTATCGTGAAAAAGTAAAACTCCTGCATCCAGACCTTTCTGGTGATCCTACACATCGTGATGAATTCAACGAAGTAGTGCAGGCTTACCGTGTTCTTTCAGATGTACGCCAGCGTTCAATTTTTGATGAATCTTTCTTTATTAAAATCAAACGTTCATATAAAAACGCAGATACATTTAATTACTATGACTGGCTCAAAGCCCGCGAAGATGAAGAAAGCCGTGCTAAATTGATTTTTTACACTCTCATGCATCAGAAGGAAGATGAAGCTGTAGCAGAGTTCAAACGTATGCAGATGAATCATGCTGATTTTTCCCTTAAGAAATGGTTTACACGTGAAGACTTTATGGATTACGGCTACATTCTTGCAGAAGAACTTGTAATCCGTGGTGAATACTACGATGCCATTATCCTTCTGGAACAGATTATTCAGATGGAATATTCCTACCAGTATTTCTATATATTCTTCCCGGAAGTAATTGAGTTTACACTCAACATCCTCAAACGAAACATTGATTGTGTAATTTCAGATGAGCTTGCACTGGATGTTTACGAACGCGCCTTAGACTTGAACTTAGGACCAAAGAATGACGCTTTCTTCCTGCGAAAAATGAGCGAAGAATACCGCCGTCTCGGAGATTTTAGTACTGCGGAGATTTGTTTAAGAGAAGCTGAAAAATACGGTGGTTGAGTCTTTTGAAACTACTAAAATAATTGATAGTTTATCCTAACAAATCTCTAGCCATAATATATCAAAAGTGTTATATTCATCACAAAGGACACGTTATTATGATTATTTTGAAGACAGAAGAACAAATCGCCGGCATCCGTAAGGTATGTCACATTACAGCAGACATGTTCAATGAACTCATTCCAATGGTAAAAGCTGGAATGTCTACAAAACAGGTTGATGACCTGTTCAAAGATTATATGCTTTCACACGGTGGAAAGCCTGCCTGGTGGCGTGAAGATTTTCCTGGCGCTACCTGTATCAGTATAAATAATGAGGTTATCCACGGAGTTCCTTCAAAGAAGCACATCATTAAAGACGGTGACCTTGTAAGTATTGATGTTGGAATTGATATGGACGGATACATCAGCGATACAACTCACTCACTTCTGATTGGAAACGTAAATCCTAAAGTTAAAAAGCTTCAGCAAGTTACAGAAGAATGCCTTCGCGCAGGAATTGCAGCATGTGTAGTTGGTAACCGCATCAGCGACATTGCAAATGCAGTTTACGAAATTGCAGACCGCAACGGCTATGGCGTAGTTTATGATTTCTGTGGTCATGGAGTAGGGCTTGATGTTCATGAAGATCCAAGTGTTCCTAACTGTCCTTTCCATGGTGCTAATCCAAGAATTAAACCGGGAATGGTACTTGCAATTGAACCAATGATTAACCTTGGAGTTCCTGATGTTGAACAGGGTGATGATGGCTGGACAATTTATACAGCAGACGGAAAGGTAAGCTGTCACGAAGAACATACAGTTGCAGTATTCGAAGACCACACTGAAGTTCTCACTGCACTGGATTACAAGAACTAACACCATCCGTCAAAAATAAGAAAACATTTATGTTACCTTTTCTCAAAATTTTCGTTATATTTAACGTAAGCGCTTTTAAAGATAATTGAAACTTTGAGGAGATAAAATAAATGAAAAAAATTACAAAGGTATTGGCAGCTGCCTCAATGCTGCTTCTTCTTACCACATCACTTTTTGCAGATCCTCCAAAAAGACCAGGAGATCCGTCTATAAGTGTTATTGAAGCTTTACAAAATTCTTTCCGTTCAATAAGTAACGCAATGCTTCCGGCAGTTGTAGAAGTTGATGTTACTGAAACAAAGACTTATACAGATCCGTTTGGCGGAATGTCAAATCCATTTGAATTCTTCTTTGGAAATCCAAGAGAAAAAAATGGCGATGATAATGAAAAGAAAAATCAGCGTGAGTATGAATCAAAAGGTCTCGGTTCCGGTGTAATCGTAAGAAAAACCGGAAATACTTTCTATGTACTTACAAATAATCACGTAGCTGGTTCTGCTACAAAAATCAGTATTAAACTTAATGATGGCCGTGAGTTCGAAGGAAAGCTCGTAGGTGCAGACAGTCGTATCGATGTTGCACTTGTTTCTTTTGAATCAAAGGACAGTTCAATTCCTGTTGCAAAGCTTGGTGATTCAGATAAGGTTCAGCCAGGTGATATCTGTATGGCATTTGGTGCACCTCTTGGATACAGCCAGTCTGTTACACAGGGTATTGTAAGTGCTGTTGGTCGTTCAGAAAGCCATATGTCTGCAATCAGTGATTATATTCAGACAGATGCAGCAATTAACCAGGGTAACTCTGGTGGTCCACTTGTAAACATTTATGGTGAAGTAATTGGTATCAATACATGGATTGCTTCTTCTTCTGGTGGTTCAGTAGGTCTTGGTTTTGCTATTCCAATCAACAATCTTAAGAGTGCAATTGATTCTTTCATCAAGAAGGGTAAGGTTGTTTATGGCTGGGTAGGTGTTTCACTTCTTGATATACCTGTTGAATACAAAGATGAACTTGGTGTAAATGGAATCGAAGGTGCTTTTGCTGCCGAAGTATTCACTAATTCTCCAGCCTTCAAGGGTGGAATTAAACCAGGTGATTTCATTACAGAAGTAAATGGTAAGAAAGTAAAGACAACTAATCAGCTTGTTCGCGATATTGGAAGCCTTGAAGCAGGTGCAACTGCAAACTTTACTGTTATCCGTGGTGGTAAAAAGGTTTCAGATATCATCGTGAAGATTGAAGAGCGTGCAAACGAGAACGATATCAATAACAGTAAGATGTGGCCAGGTTTTGTTGCTAGTCCTCTTACAGATAAAGCCCGTGATCAGCTCAAGATTGACGATAAGAAAGTTAAGGGTGTAATTGCAACTAATGTAGAAGAAAAATCTCCTGCAGCAAGCCTCCGTATCCAGAACGGTGATGTAATTACAGCTGTAAACGGCAAAAAGGTTACGAACCTTGCCGAATTCTACGAAGAACTCGCTGCTGCCCAGAAGTCTGTAAACTTCGATATTTATTCAAACGGCGGCACAATTACCACTGGAACTTACAGATTCTAAAATCTGAAAAAGGCGTTGCTTTGCAACGCCTTTTTTTTAATTTTCAGTCTTTTTATTTTTCAAATTATACCAGTCAATTTTTCTTGTAAGGAACATAAGTGCAGCTACAACTGCGAATGCAAAGAATGCTCCAAACAGCAGTGCGTAATCTTCCGAACGAAGTGAAAAGAAAAGGTATGAATACAGCACTGTAAACATAGCCATCATAATTCCGCCAAGTCCAAAACGTTTTGTTACAGAAGATATATAAAGCGAAACTGTAAGACCTGCAGTAACAGCACCAATTAAATATCCCGCACCAAAAGGGATATGTTCAGAAAGGGCCAGCAAAATCAGGAAGAATAAAACACATGCTGCACCTGAAAGCAGATAATGTACAGGATGTAATGTAATCTTTGCAAAAATTTCAAAAAGAAAGAGTACAAGGAAAGGAACAATAATGAACAGGAAGCCGTATTTTGTTGCTCGGTGCAGCTTCTGATAAAGATTTACTGGTTCAATAAATGAGAAGCCTATTGTCTGAGTGGTTTTATCAGAGCCAAAAGGAATGCTCCACTGTGCAGTAAAGCCAGTATCTGTAATTTCGTGTTTATCCGGAAGGTAAGAAAATCCTGTAAAGCCCGGAGAAGTCCAGTCACATGCAAGATTCAGTTTTGTCTGCTTAGAAGAAATTCCGTAAGTAAACTGTTCTGCACCCCTTAATCCAATATTGGTCTTTAAGATTAGTTTTTCCGAATCATAATTTATCTTTGTACCAATACCGATTTTTCCATCAATAGTAAATAAATCAGAATTAAAATCTTTTTCATTTATTTTGAATACGGGATTATTTAATACAGAAGAGTTTAATAGCTGCATGTATAAAACTGCTTCATCTTTTTTGTATGAAATGCCGTCATTTTCTATCAGTTCTTTAGGATCAAACACTGCATATATAGAAGCATTACCTGTGTATATTGGAGTTGAATATATTCCAAGATAGCGTGCTTCTGAATCAAGTTTTGCTTCAATATTTACAGAATCTGAAGCGATAATATGCCAGCCTTCTTCTGCAATTTTCTTTTCTTTGAATTGCTTACCATCTCTGTAAACAAATTCTTCTATAGTTCTTGTGAATGGAATAGCAATATAAGGCCCCTTAAAATACAGATTTGAACCGGCGGATTCAGAAATCTGATACTTTGCATTTTTATAAGTGTATTCCCTGTCAGAAAGTTGGCCCTTAATAAAGCCAAGTCCTATTAAAAGGGCAATAATAATCAGAGAAATGAAAATCAGCTTAAAGCCGATTCCTCCAAAGATTTTGCGTTTTTGTTTTTCATCACTTTTAGTCAACGCTGCTATCTGGTGATTCTGATTAAGTTTTTGATTCTGGTTTTCCATAATAATCTCCTTGTAAGACCTCTTAAGGCCTTTGTTTTATGAGAAAATCATAGAAAACAATTGTGTCAGAATTATGGCAAAAATGTGTTATTTTTCTGATTTTTTAGAAACTGTGAATGGCAGTTTGATTTCAAAAAGTGCACCGCCAAGTTCACTGTCGCGGCTTACACTAATTTCACCTTCCATTTCATCACAGATAGCTTTTACAATAGAAAGTCCAAGTCCAGTGTGTGCAATCTTGTTTTTTGAATCTGTTAGTGGCTGGGAACGATTTGAATAAAACCTGTCAAAAATTTTAGAAATGTTTTCTTCTGAAATTCCTGGCCCATTATCAGCTACTTTTATTACAAGAGTCTGATTTGTTTTTGTGGAAGAGCTTGTTTCTATAATAACACGGATGTGTTTTGCAAAACCTGCTGCATTTTCAATCAGGTTTGAAAGAATCCTTTCGTAATAGTCTGGTTCAAGCAGAATAGTATCTGTCTTTGTGTTAATTTGCAGTTCAAATCTTACATCAGGATTATTTTTCAAAATAGAATCAGCAATATTCTGGGTAAAAGTTTTTATAGGAAGATTTTCTTTAGGAAGTTCTGCTCCTTCAATTTTAGAGATGCCACGAACACCGTTTAAAAGATGTTCAAGATGATTTACTTCATCAACAATAGCCTGTGTAAATTCTTCTTTTTCTTTTTCATCCGAAGAATCTTTTAGAATATCAATTGAAGAACGGATTGCTGCCAGAGGATTTTTGAACTCATGATTAACATCAGAGGCAAAAGCCTGTGTATAGTGAATTTTTGAATCCAGTTTTTTTATCAGGGTTTTAAATGAACGGCTCAAATCTCCAATTTCATCTTTGCGTTTTAAGCCTGTAAACTTTTCAACAACTGCTGCATCAATACGGCCTTTTTTATCTGCACATTCTGAGGTCTGGCGGGCAAGTTTCTTCAATGGCACACTGATGCGGAAAGTAAGGAAAACTGCAATAATCAGAATAAAAACTAAAGACCAGAGGAAGACCTTTGCAAGATCTATTCTTAGTTCATAAAGATTCTGCAGAATTCTCCATGTGGAACGTGAAACCAGAACAATTCCAATTACTTCATTATCTTTGAAAACCGGCATTGCAGAGTAGAGTGTGACAGAAACCTGTCCACCTCCAGAGATTCTTGTCTTTGCTCCATATCGGCCCTGCTGTGCGGCTTTTACTTCTTCACCATCATAAATAATTTTGCCGGAATAAAAATCTGCGCTGGTAAAGTTTGCTGCCGGTGGTTTTAGTTTTCTGTAGATGCGAATTGGAATAGAAAAAAGCTTATAGATAAAAGTATCATTTGCTGCAGTTTTTTCGTTATTGATGGACAAGGAATTGAGTCGGGAACTATATGCCTGTTCACTCTGTGAGTTTTCGGTATTTTCAAGTTCAAGTGTACTTGAGTCTGCAAGCAATTCTCCAGCCTTAGAAAGAATCCTAATTCTGGCATCAAATTTACCATTCATATTCTGTAAGAGCTGTTTTGAAGTAGTTCTGTTTATCTGTGTTTCTTCTGAATCTGATATTGTAAGTTCCAGACTTGCAGAAATTATTCTTGCCTGCTGAACATTTGAATTTTCCATCATTGTAAGCATCTGGCTTTCGTAGGTTTTAAGCATCATCATTGCAGCTACAGGAATAAAGGCAACGAGAATAAGAAATATGGAAATCTGAATATTTATAGGAAATCTTAGTCTTAGTTTTTTCATTTTGCTGATTCCGAATTAAAACGGTAACCAAGACCGTAAATTGTTTCTATGCAGTCACTGCCAATCTTTTTTCTAAGTCTTTTTATGTGGCAGTCTACGGCGCGGTCATTGAGATAGGTATCTTCCGGGTAAGCGGCAGAAATAAGCTGGTCGCGGGTAAGGGCTGCATCGGGATTTTCTGCAAAGGTTTTAAGAAGCCGGAATTCTGTTATTGTAAGCTGCAGGGGAGTGCCGTTTTTTTCTGCTGTATAGGATGAAGGAAAAATCGTAATATTTCCAGCTTTCAGGGAAGGAATTTTTTCTTCATGCTGATTTTCTAATTCTGAAGTTGTGGCTGCTCCTGTTCTGCGCAGAATTACTTTTACTCGGGTAATCAACTCACGCATGGAAAAAGGTTTGCAAAGATAATCATCGGCTCCAAGCTCAAGTCCTAAAATCTTATCAAATTCATCATCCTTAGAAGTGAGGAACATAACTGGAGTTTTATTGCCATTCTCGCGAAGGCTGCGAAGCAGTGTTATTCCATCCATTACAGGCATCATGATGTCTAAAATATAAAGTGCAGGTTGTTCATTTTGCGCTTCAAAAGCATCTTTTCCGTTTTCGAATTCAATTACAGAAAAGCCTTCTTTTTTCAAAGCTGTACAAACTGCCATCCTGATATTTTTCTCATCATCAACAACTGCAATCAACATATTAAAAAGTATAGTCTATCCCGTGATTTTTTGCTATAATCGCGTTATGTATCGTTTATATGTTGAACGCAGACCTGGTTTTGAAAACGAGGCTCGCCGTTATCTTTCTGAAATCAATGGATTTTTGGGAATTGCCGGAGTTAAGGCAGTTCGTTATTTCAACCGCTACGACATTGAAAATGTAAGTGATGAAGTTGCAAAAATTGCTGCAACACGCATTTTCTCTGAGCCACAGAGCGACTTTGTTTTTACAGAAAAGTTGCCTGAGCACAGCGGAAAAGAAATCATCTGGGAGTTCCTTCCTGGACAGTATGACCAGCGTGCCGACTCTGCTGAGCAGTGTCTTTCACTTTTGCGCGCAGGTCTTAAGGGTGTAAAAACTCTCACTGAGCCACCAGTTGTTCGTTGTGCAAAAATCGTTGTTCTTGAAGGCGATGTAAGCAACGAAGAAATTAAAAAAATACAGAACTACTTAATCAACCCTGTTGATTCCCGCCTTACTGATGATACAAAACCTGAAACATTAAAAATGCATGTTGAAGAGCCTGCTGATATTCCAGTTGTAGAAGGCTTTATCAAGATGAATGATGAAGAAATTGAAGCATACCGTAACAAGATGGGCCTTGCTATGGATCATGCTGATATCCTCTTCCTTCAGGATTATTTTAAGGGCGAAGGCCGCGACCCTGTTGAGACTGAAATCCGTGTTCTCGACACTTACTGGTCAGACCACTGCCGCCACACAACATTCCTTACAGAACTTAAAGATATCAAAATTGAAGACGGTCCTTATGCACCTCTCTTCAAAAAATCTCTTGAAAACTATCAGGCTATGCGTACAGAAATGTATGCCGGCCGTACCGACAAGCCAGTCTGCCTTATGGATATGGCAGTAATCGGAATGAAGTATCTTAAAAAGCACGGAAAGCTTGAAGATATGGAAGTTTCTGAAGAAAACAATGCATGTTCGGTTTATATAGACGTACATTACACAGCTGATGAAAATGGTAAGCCATTGGCAGCTGATGATCCTAAAGCCACAGAACGCTGGCTTATGATGTTCAAAAATGAAACTCATAACCATCCTACAGAAATTGAACCATTTGGTGGCGCTGCAACTTGTCTTGGTGGTGCTATCCGTGACCCGCTTTCTGGACGTTCCTGGGTTTACCAGTCAATGCGTATTACTGGTGCTGCAGATCCTACAGTTCCTTTGTCTGCAACTATGAAGGGTAAGCTTCCACAGATTAAGCTCTGCCGTGAAGCTGCTCAGGGATTCTCAAGCTACGGTAACCAGATTGGTCTTACAACCGGTCAGGTAGAAGAAATCTATCACCCGGGCTATGCCGCAAAACGTATGGAGCTTGGTGCTGTAATTGCTGCAGCTCCTGTAGATACAGTTATCCGTGAACGTCCAGAGCCGGGCGACATCATCATTCTTCTTGGTGGTGGAACCGGTCGTGATGGTATTGGTGGTGCAACAGGTTCTTCAAAAGTTCATACTGTAAAATCTGTTACAACTGCTGCTGCCGAAGTTCAGAAGGGTAATGCTGTAGAAGAGAGAAAGATTCAGCGTCTCTTCCGCAACAAAGAAGTAAGCCTTATGATTCGCCGCTGTAACGACTTTGGTGCAGGTGGTGTTTCAGTTGCTGTTGGTGAGCTTGCACCTGGACTTGATATCAACCTCGACGCTGTTCCAAAGAAGTACGAAGGTTTGAATGGTACTGAACTTGCAATTTCAGAAAGCCAGGAACGTATGGCTGTAGTTGTTCGTAAAGCAGATGTAGAACGCTTTATTGAAGAAGCTAAGAAAGAAAACTTAAACGCTGTTGTTGTTGCAACAGTTACAGATACAAACCGCCTCGTTATGAAGTGGCGCGGAAAGACAATCGTAGACATTGGCCGCGAGTTCCTCGATGCCGCTGGTGCTCACCACGAAGCAACTGCTCTTATTGAACAGCCAGCTGCTCCAGAGAAGTCTCCACTTTTGAACCCTCTCGAGTCTGTTGCTGCAGAACTCGATAAGCCTGTTAAGTGCGAAGGTTGTGTAAAGAATCACCTCCATGATGCTTGGCTTGCTAATATGAACGACCTTGCCTGCTGTTCACAGCGTGGACTTGGTGAACGTTTCGACGGTTCTATCGGTTCAAGCACAGTTCTCTTCCCATACGGAGGAAAATATCAAAATACACCGGAAGCTGGTATGTCTGCTAAGATTCCGGTAATGACACCGCGTGAAACTTCAACAGCCAGCCTTATGACTTACGGTTTTGACCCACGTGTTGGAAACTGGTCTCCATGGCACGGAGCAAAAACTGCAGTTTTGAGCTCACTTGCAAAAATCACTTGTATTGGTGGTAAGGCACGCACATCACGCCTCAGCTTCCAGGAATTCTTTGGCCGTGCAGTAAACGAAAAGCGCTGGGGATATCCAGCTGCAGCATTGCTTGGTTCTGTTGATGCACAGGTTGAATCTGGTTGTGCTTCAATTGGTGGTAAGGACTCAATGTCTGGTACTTTTGAAGATATCAACGTTCCTCATACACTTGTAAGCTTTGCCGTAACTCATGACGAAGCAAAGAATGTTGTAAGCGGCTCATTCAAAGCTGCCGGAAACAATATTTATATGGTAAGCGTTCCATATTCTGACCTTCTTGAGCCGGATTATGAAACCTTCCTTGCAAACTCAGATGTACTTTATGATTTGAATAAGGCTGGAAAAATCAGCGCAATGTACCCTGTAGGACCTGGTGGAATTGCAGAAGCAGTTACAAAGATGGCAATGGGTAACATGATTGGTGCAGAACTCCTTGCTCCAGAAGTAGCCGGAAGTTCAGATAACCTCGCTGGTCTCTTTGTTCCAATTTACGGAAATATCATCGTAGAAACTTCAGAAGATTTGATTAAGACAGAGCTTAAGGCTGGAACTGTAACTCTTATCGGAAATACAGTTGCAGACAAAAAGATTACTGTTAAGAATGCAACTCTTGGTGGAGTAACAAATCCTGCTGTAGAAATCAGCCTGGATGACTGTGTTGCTTCTTGGGAAGATAAACTTAAGGAAGTATTCCCACGTGTAAGTGGTGCAGCTCTTCAGCCGGAACTCCCAACATGGGCAACTGATGTTCATAAATCTCTCAGTGAAATCCGTAAGGCACCGGCATTTGTTCAGCCGACAAGCCGTCCAAAAGTATTGCTCCCGGTATTCCCTGGAACAAACTGTGAAATTGATATGGCTCGTGCATTCAACCTTGCAGGTGCAGATACAAAGATTGTAGTTCTTCAGAACCGCACACAGGCTCAGCTTACTGAGTCTCTCGACAATCTTGCTAAGGAACTCCGTGATGCACAGATTCTCGCCCTCAGTGGCGGATTCTCATCAGGTGATGAACCGGATGGTTCTGCAAAGTTTATTGCAAACGTACTCAAAGCTGGAAACATCAGCGAAGAAGTTATGAATCTTCTTAAAAAGCGTGATGGTCTTGTACTTGGTATCTGTAACGGATTCCAGGCACTTGTTAAGACTGGTCTTGCTGTATACGGTGAAATCCGCGATATGACTCCTGATATGCCAACTTTGACATACAACAGAATCAACCGCCATATCAGTCGCATCGTTCGTACTCGCATCGTAAGTGCTACATCTCCTTGGGCAATGCATCCAAGTGTAATCGATAGCCGCAATCACCTTATCGCAATCAGCCACGGTGAAGGCCGCTTTGTTTGTGATGAAGCTACAGCAAAACGCTTGTTCGAAAATGGTCAGGTATTTACACAGTATGTAGACGAGTTTGGACGTCCTGCAATTACAGAACCTGACAATCCAAACGGATCTGCATTCGCTATCGAAGGTATTACATCTCCAGACGGACACGTACTTGGTAAGATGGGACACTCAGAACGTGGAGTAGGTTTGGAAAGCAACGGCGCAAGCTTCGACCTTTTCAAGAACGTTGGTGGAAATCCACTTTCAAACGAAAGCGAAACTACCTGCGAAAACCTCTTTGCTGCCGGAGTTTCTTACTTCAAATAAAATATGGATGATGCACCCTCGGTCTACATATTCATAATTCTCGCGGCGCTGATTGTTCTTTCAATGCTGTTTTCTATCTCAGAAAGCTCATTTCTTGGAATGAACAAACTGCGCCTGAGAATCCTCAGAAAAAATAAAGATAAGCGCGCTCTTATTGCCGGCCGGCTTTTAGACCGCAAAGAGCGCCTTATCAATTCTCTTTTAGTTTCCAATGACATTGTAAATATATTTCTTTCTTCTATTATTACATCAATTGCCCTGGAAGTATTCGGGCCAAAAGGTGTAGGAATAGCTACTCTAATTGCAACACTGTTACTTTTGATTTTTGGTGAAATCACTCCAAAGACAATTTCTACCCGTTGTCCGGATCGAATTGCGTATGCGCTTGCTCCATTTGTACAGGTGGTAGTTGCGGTAATGCACCCGGTTGTTATTGTAGTTACTTTTATTGCACGCTGCGTTTTACGAATTTTCGGTATCAAAACTAACGCAAAAAAGCAGTCTTACACAGAAGAAGAAATCAAAACCTTTTTTGATATGAGTTCTGAAAGCGGAATTATTGAAGAAAATGAAAACCGCATGATGACTCAGGTATTTAAATTTTCAGATTTAGAGGCTCAGGATATCATGGTGCCGCGTACTAAAATTCGTGCAGTACCTCATGATGCAACTTATCGCGATATTCTTGAGCTTTCACAAAGATTAGGTTTTACACGTTTTCCTGTGTACAGAAAATCCATTGATGATATAGTCGGAATAATTTATCTGAAGGATATGCTTGCTTATAAGGAAAGTCAGAGTACTTTTAATCTTCTTAATGTAATGCGTCCTCCGCTTTTTATTTTAGGTACAAAAAAAATAACTTCGGTACAGGAATTGCTTTTTGAAAGTCATGATTCAATGGCAATTATTGTAGACGAGTATTCGGGTACAGACGGTGTAATTACAGAAAAAGATATTTCCCGTGAAATATTTGCATTGCCAGGCGATGATTCCCTTCGCGGTAAAGTTTTTGATTTTGATAATGTTGAAGATAAAACTGATTTTGAAATTAACGGCTCGGTGCTTTTGCGAGACCTCAAGGAAGATCTTCATATTGCACTTGAATCAAATATAAATGAAACAATCGGTGGCTGGTTCTCAGAACAGATTGACCGAATGCCTTCTGCCGGAGATACAGTAGAATTTGAAGGCTGGTTATTTACAATCAAAAAGATTCAGTCACACCGAGTTGAACGTATTCAGATATCCCGTATTGCTGCAGAAAATGAGGAGACAGAAAAATGACGCATTATATAATTACTGGTGCAGAACTTTTACTCCTCATTTTATGTGTCGGCTTTTTTACTTCTTCTGAAACAGCTTATCTTTCATTACCACGTCTAAAACTCAGAAGCATGGTGGAGCAGGGGCGCAGAAATGCAAAAAAGGTTGCAGCTTTAAAAGATAATATGGACCGCCTTCTTACAACTGTTCTCATTGGTACTAACTTCTTGAATGCGCTTGCCTCTGCTATTGCAACTGCACTTGCTATAGACTTGCTTGGTCCAAAAGGAACGGCAATAGCTCCATTTGTAACAGCCTTTTTTATTACAACCTTTGCTCAGATTGTTCCGAAAACTGCTGCAGGACTTCATCCAGATAAGTTTACCTGTTTTTCTTCTATACCTCTGCTTATTCTTGAAAAACTTTTTTTCCCTGTTATCTGGCTGTTTGAAAAATTATCTCATCTTGTTGTAATTGTTGTAGAAAAAATCATGAAGCCTGCAGGCGCAATTGTTACTGAAGAAGAATTAAAAACTCTCATAGATGTTGGTTCTAATGAAGGAACAATAGAAAAGGATGAAAGTCGTCTTCTTAATAAAATCATCAAGTTTAATGACCTGCTTGTAAATGATGTTATGAAACATCGTTCTCAGGTAAGTATGATTAAGAAAGAAGCTGATTATAATGAAGTTATAAATCAGTTTTTGACTTCTGGTTTTTCAACCCTTACTGTTTACAGTGATAACCGTGAGAATGTAGTTGGTGTATTGAACTACAAAAAGGTTCTGTTTTGTTCAGAAAACATAGACCTCAGTGAAGGCTTTGCCGGCCGACAGATGTCTGATGTTTTATTTATTCCTGGAACCATGAGCGTTCTCGATATTCTTCAGCAGTTCCGTACCAGTGAACATAAGTTTGCTGTTGTTCTTGATGAACAGGGCCAGACAGACGGTATCATCACTATGGAAGATATTCTGAAAGTAGTGTTTGGACATATGTCAGATGAAAACACTTATGATAATACAGCTCCGGAAGATAAGGTAGAACTTGTTTCATTGAATACATTTATTGTTCCTGGTGATATGAAGATTGATGATGCTAACGAAATCCTTGGACTTCATCTTGAATCAGAAGACATGAATACAGTTGGCGGATGGCTTCTCG
Organism: Treponema bryantii; assembly: GCF_900111035.1. Taxonomy (GTDB): domain Bacteria; phylum Spirochaetota; class Spirochaetia; order Treponematales; family Treponemataceae; genus Treponema_D; species Treponema_D bryantii_C. Next base: position 21,894 of record NZ_FOFU01000014.1, on the reverse strand, counting down.
AACAGATCGGCTATTTACCTTCAGCTGGAATGGTATTTATAAAGGATAAAAATCTCTTTACAGCTGAAGATGTAAGCGGCCGCAGAATAGTTAGCGTCAGAGTGAAAAAGAGTAATTAAGTCCTAAAGACCAGATAAATCTTTTTGTCCCACCTTTTGAAGATTGTGCGTACCATTTTTCAGATATTATATTACCATCTGAATCAAGGTATTTTGAGTATGTTGGTCCATACCCTAACGGAATATATTGAATCCTTCCTGATATTCCTAGCGCATGATTGTTATTGATTTTATATTGTATTACCGCATTTGAATTAATTTGCCATAGGTTTGCCATTTTATCCCAGAATAATGTGCCACCAGAACCTTGATTAAGATAATGATAATCCAATGCATTTAAAAATGTCATTTTTGGACTCAAAGAAAAATCTAAATTAATATATGTGTGTGGAATTGTGTTTATATTAAGTTTTAATCCAAATAGTAGAGCCATCATTTCCTGTTTATATGAAATGACTTTTCCAGAGAATGATTTTTTTACCCAATTTTCAGCTTTATAGGTTTTATACCCATCTTTTGAAGCAAATGAAATATATTCATATTGATATGTAATGTATGGAGTTAGTTTAATTTCAGCGGGAAGATAGATATTTCCACCTGCAGAAATAAAAAATGAAATATATTTTTCAAGAAAATTATCATGTATGGAATAATTTGTAAGTTCTGTTGGATCATCATCTTTCCATGAATTGGAAATAGAATTTAACCAGTCATAATCCTGCATGTTTCCGGATCTTTTAGGTATTCCAATTAAAGTTTTCATTTCTATATTGAAATATCTTAAGAAATCAATATTTTCATCAACAATAATGACTGGTATATTTTTTATGTCCCAATCCAGCTGACTCTCAATATGATCAGTATTGGAATTTTTTGCGTCAAAAACAAATTCGCTGATATTACCATTCAGGAGACTTAATTCTGTTGAGAAATTTATGCTAGAATTGACATCAATAGAAAATAATGCGAAAGATAGAAAAATAGTAGCAAAGCAAAGGAAGAAAAATCGTTTCACGCCAGTGGATCCACTCCAAAAATCTTTGCGAGCTGTTTTCTTGTAGCGTCCATATCCTTAGGGTAGGGAGCTGTAAAGCTTACTGCTTCACCGGTTTTTGGATGTTTAATTTCAATTTTATATGCATGAAGAGCAAGTCTGCTTAAAAGAGGTCGTTCTTCATATTCATCACCATTCCACTTCTTTTTGATTTCGCTGAGACGGACTGGCTTTTGATTTCCACTGTAGAGAGGGTCGCAGACAATAGAAAGTCCTTTTTCTGCAAGATGTACACGAATCTGATGGGTACGTCCGGTTTTTGGTTTTGCTTCAATCCAGGAATAAGGACCGCAGGTTCCAATTAAGCGGAAACTTGTAAAAGATGGTTTTCCGAATTTTTTATTTACTACAGTACGATGGCGTGAATCTCCATCCGGCTGTAAAGGAAGATCAACATCAAGAGTTTCCCAAAGAGGATGTCCGTAAACCAGAGCGTGATAAGTTTTCTGAACTTCACGTTTTTCAAACTGCATTGAAAGTTCTCTTTGAGCTTCAAGTGTTCGGGCATAAATAATAAGCCCGGAAGTATCTTTATCAATTCTGTGAACTGCGTAAAGTTTTCCGAATTCTTCCTGTGCCATAAGGTCCAGTCTCGGCGCATCTTCATTGTAGCGGTCTGCAGCAATAAGAATACCGCTTTTTTTATTGAGTACTATAAAATCATCATCCGAATAAATAACGCTATAATTTGTGTTCTTAACAGGCATAAATAAAAGTATACCATTTTTCAGAACGTTTTTCTATTTTAATTTGTGTTTAATGGAAATACGTTTTATAATTTAATGTGTGATAATAAGGACATCGAAACATATGCCGTAGGCGAAAACTATCCCCAAAAAAATTCTGCACAAGTGAGCGAAGCGAACGCGGAAGCCTTTTTTGGGGGAGTTTTCGCCGAGAGGCATATGTTTTTTTGTTTATTCTCGGAGGTGTATATGTCTATAAAATGTATTTCCTTAGGTGCTGCAGAGGAAGTAACCGGCTCAAAGCACATTTTTAGAATTGATGACAGAATGTTTATGATAGATTGCGGTTCATTTCAGGGAAAACGAAAGGAATCAGATGAAAAAAATAGAAATTTTGATATAGATCATGATAGTCTTGAGGCAGTAATTCTTACACATGGTCATCTGGATCACTGTGGTCTTTTACCTGTACTTACAAGAAAGGGATGGAGAGGAAATATTTATGCAACTCCAGCAACCCGCGATATTGCAAATCTTGTTATGATGGATAGTGCCCGTATTCAGGCTCATGATGCAGAGTTCTTAGGTAAGCAGGCTAGAAAAAAAGGTGAAAAGTTTTCATGGAAGCCGCTTTATGATGAAAATGACTGTGTAGCCGCTGCAAATCAGATTATTTCTCTTTCATATAATAGAAAGATGTTTATTGCACCAGATGTTCAGCTTGAGTTCTTTGATGCAGGTCATATTTTAGGTTCTGCTTTTGCAAATGTTACAGTCAATCCAAATCCTAAAGAGCCTGAGAAAGAGACAAGGCTTCTGTTCACCGGTGATATCGGCCGTAAGTGTAAACCTATCATCAGAAATCCGGCAATCGATATGCCAGCTCCAGATTATATCTATCTGGAATCAACATACGGTAATAAACTTCACGATAACCACGACCTTGCAATGAAAGAACTTATCCGCATAGTCCGTGATACCTGTGCAAAAAAAGGAAAAATCATTATTCCATCTTTTGCAATTGAACGCGCTCAGGAACTTGTATTCTATTTACATCTTCTTACAGATCAGAAAAAAATACCTGTTGTTCCTATTTATGTTGACTCTCCAATGGCAAGTAATGCGACTTCGGTTTTCCGTGTACATCCTGAATGTTATGATGACAGCGTAAACGAAGCTTTCCTTAAACATCATAAAAATCCTTTCGGATTCAATTCACTCATTTATACAACCAGCGTAGAAGATTCAAAGGCCCTCAATAAAAAAGAAGGTCCTATGATTATTATTTCCGCTGATGGAATGTGTGAAGCCGGTCGTGTTCTTTATCATCTTGCAAACGAAATTTCTAATCCTAAAAATACAATTATGATTGTAGGATATATGGCAGAAAATACACTTGGCCGCCGAATCTTTGAAGGTCAGAAAGAAGTTACAATTCTTGGTGATAAGTATGAGGTAAAGGCTAAAGTAGAGAAGTGTAACGGATTTTCTGCACATGCCGATTACAGTGAGATGATTGAATGGCTTAAAGAAATTGATACAAGCCGTCTTAAGAAGATTTTCCTTATTCATGGCGAACTCGATCAGCAGGAAGGTTTTAAGCAGCATCTTGCAGAAGCTGGTTTTAATAATGTAGAAATTGTTCCTCCAGATACAGAATATGAACTCGAATAATTTATCAGTTCTTCGATTGCAGGTTATTTACATACCACCCTTGAATTCGTTATTCTGTATACACTAAAAAAGAGGAGAAATTTTATGAAAAAATTTACCTTAGTCGCAGCTCTTATGGTTCTCCTTTGTGGAACATCTATTGCTGCAAAAGAATTTGACTGGTCTCAGTGCTGGTGTAATTACGGTGGTGGAATAAAGCAGGGCGATTTCATTGTAAATGCTGATGTCGGTTTATTCTACGATGATTTATCTTTAAGTAGTTATGATGGATTCTGGTTCTTTCCTCCTGTAATGGTAGAAGTTCAGTATGCACAGCCAATCTGGAAACTTCCTTTTACATTTGGTGGATATGCTGGTTTACATGGATGGGGGTATAGTTATTCATATCCAGTAGGTGGAGAAACCTATCGTAGTAAAAAAACTTTTATGGCTTTTTTCTTTGGAGGAGAAGCTGCATACCATATTCAGATGCCACCAAAAGGTCTTGATTTATATGCAGTTACAAGACTTGGCTTTAATATTCCTGTAAAGAATACTTATTATGATTATTATTCAAGTTTTGTAGATTTTGGTGAAGCAATTGGTGCTAACTGGTTCTTTTCAGACTTTTTTGGTTTGAATTTCGAAATTGGTTATCCATTTACTAAATTTGGTGCTACTTTTAAATTTTAGCACTAAAAAACACTAGATATAGTGGTTTTTAACTGAAATTCTAGTGTTTTTTGCATGAATTTACTTGATAAATTGTGCACAATGTTTTATTATTGAAACAAACCGATACGGAAAGTTTTTCCATTCCGCGCAAGAATCATAAAGGAGTCCTGTTCGGAAATCGGTAAATAATATCGCTGAGGGAATCATAAAGGAGTCCCAAGGCAAAAGAGGTTTTATATGACTTTAAGACCAGAATGGGAAGGATTCAATCCTAATGGTTTATGGACAAGCGAAATCAACGTTCGCGACTTCATTCAGGCTAACTACACACAGTATGATGGAGATTCATCATTCTTAGCTGGCCCAACAAAGGCAACAGAAAAGCTTTTTGATGAACTTCAGAAATTGCAGAAAGCAGAATACACAAAAAAATCTGTTGGATTAGACGGAAAAGAACGCAACGGTGTTCTTGATATGGATACTGACGTTGTAACAGGCCTTACTTCTCATCCGGCTGGATATATTTGTCCGGAAGGAAAAGACCTTGAACAGGTTGTAGGTCTCCAGACAGACAAACCATTGAAGAGAGCATTTATGCCTTTCGGTGGAATCAAAATGGCAGAGCAGTCTTGCGAAATGTATGGTTACAAGCCAAACGCTGAACTTCACAAGATTTTCACAGAGTACCACAAGACTCACTCAGACGCTGTATTTGATGTATACACTCCAGAGATCCGCAAAGCTCGTAAGGCACATATCCTTACTGGTTTGCCAGATACATACGGACGTGGACGTATCGTAGGTGACTACCGCCGTGTTGCTCTTTATGGTATCGACTACCTCATCGAGCAGAAGGAAGCTGACAAGGCTAACTGCGGAAACGGTACAATGACAGAAACTGTAATCCGCCAGCGCGAAGAGCTCGCTGAGCAGATTAAGGCTTTGAAGGGTATGAAGGCTATGGCTGCCCTTTACGGTTATGATATTTCTAAGCCAGCTACAACAGCAAAAGAAGCATTCCAGTGGCTCTACTTCGGATACCTTGCTGCTATCAAGACACAGAACGGTGCTGCAATGTCTGTAGGACGTATTTCTACATTCTTGGATTGTTACATCGAACGCGATCTTAAGAAAGGAATCCTTACTGAAGAGAAAGCACAGGAACTCGTTGACCATATCGTTATGAAGTTCCGCATGGTACGCTTCGCTCGTATCGAATCTTACAACCAGCTCTTCTCTGGTGACCCAATCTGGGCTACTCTTGAAGTTGGTGGACTTGGACAGGACGGACGTTCACAGGTAACAAAGAATGACTTCCGTTTCCTCCACACACTCGAAAACATGGGACCTTCTCCAGAGCCAAACATGACTGTTCTTTACTCTAAGAGACTCCCAGAAAACTTCCGCAAGTACGCTGCAAAGATTTCTATTGATACATCTTCTATCCAGTATGAGAACGACGACATCATGCGCCCAATCTGGGGTGATGACTACTCAATCTGCTGCTGTGTATCTGCTACACAGACTGGTAAGGAAATGCAGTTCTTCGGTGCCCGCGCTAACCTTGCTAAGGCTCTTCTTTACGCTATCAACGGTGGTAAAGACGAAGGTGCAGGTCTTACACCATATGCTCAGGTTGGTCCTGAATTGCAGCCAATCACTTCTGAGTACCTCGACTACGATGAAGTTATGCGCAAGTATGATGTAATGCTTGACTGGCTCTGCGACCTCTATGTAAACACATTGAACGCAATCCACTATATGCACGATAAATACTACTACGAAGCTGCTGAACTGGCTCTCATCGATACAGATGTTCGCCGTACATTCGCAACTGGTATTGCAGGTTTCTCTCACGTAGTAGATTCTCTCTCTGCTATCAAGTATGCAAAGGTTAAGGTTATCCGTGATGACCATGGTCTTGCATGTGACTTCAAGCCAGAAGGAGACTTCCCACGCTACGGTCAGGATGATGACAGAGCAGACGAAATCGCAGTATGGCTCCTTAAGACATTCATTGGAAAGATTAAGAAGCACCCAACATACCGCAACGCTGAGCCTACAACATCTATCCTTACTATTACTTCTAACGTTGTATACGGTAAGGCTACTGGTGCTCTTCCTAACGGACGTCCAGCTCACGCTCCATTCTCACCAGGAGCTTCTCCATCTTACGGTGCAGAAACAAAGGGACTTATCAAGTCTTTGAACTCTGTTGCTAAGGTTCCATACAAGTACTCACTTGATGGTATCTCTAACACACAGACAATCAACCCTTCAGCTCTCGGACACAACGAAGCTGAACAGGTTGAAAACCTTGTAAACATCCTCGACGGATACTTCTCTAAGGGTGCTCACCACCTCAATGTAAACGTATTCGGCGTTGAAAAACTTAAGGACTGCCAGGCTCACCCTGAAAAGCCAGAGTATGCTAACTTCACAGTTCGCGTATCAGGTTATGCAATTCGCTTCATCAACCTTACAAAGGAACAGCAGGACGACGTTATCGCTCGTACTTGCCACGCTTCCCTCTAGTAAGTACTGTCACCCCGAACTGGTTTCGGGGTCTCAATGAGAAAAGCCGCTTCATTATGAAGCGGCTTTTTTTGTCTGATAATTGCGAAATACTACCCTCGTCATTGCGAGGTACCGCCTTCGTCATTGCGAGCCGAAGGCGAAGCAATCCATTTTATTTACTGAGCCGTATAATTATCCCCATAAACAGCTTTCATCATTGCCTGAATCATAGTAGGGAAGTACCAGGTGTTTGAATTACGGTCGTAGTAGCCGTGGCGTTCGCCGATATTAATATTATTTTTGTCCTCATTTGCTTCTGTCACCATATTATCCCAAAGTACAACCGGAATTCCTGCTTCTTTTGCCTTTGTAAAATAGTAGGTAGCCCAGGCAATTCGGTCTGAAAGATTTTCTTTGTCTGTTGCGCTGGCTTCTCCCATTACAACACCGATTCCCTTGTCTGTATAGTTGCTTTTGAGATAAGAGAAGATATAATCAAGAGAAGCTTTGTCATCATCTCCAAAAACTGTATCTGTCATATCTTTCATTGCGAAATCATAAGGAGAGTAGGCGTGAGTAGAAAGAAGAAGACGATCTGTCGCTGAATCAGTTGGCATGGTATAAAGTGCAAGCATTCCCGAGTCAGAACCGCTTGCTGCATAACCTGGAACCATAATAAAGCGGTTTTCATTTCCTGCTACAGAACGAATTGCGTTAATTCCAACCTGTTCGTAAGAGGTAATTATATCCATTACAGTTTTTTGATTACTCCACCATTCACTATTGTTTGTATAACTCTTTTGTTCAGCAAATTTACCATCAATATCTCTAGGTTCATTCAAAACTTCAAAAACAAGGCGGTTGTCATAAATAGAAAAAGTTGTTGCAATCTGAGTCCAAATCTTTTCAATATATGTTTTTGACTGTGCCTGTATTTCAGCATTATCAGAAAGAGCAAAGCCAATATGGCCATTTATATTTGAAATAGAAAGATTATCATGGTGAATATTGATGATAACACACATATTTTTGTTATATGCCCAGTCTACAATCTGCTTTACACGGGTCATCCATTCCGAATCAATTGTATAATTTGTTGTTTCTGTAATGTGATTATGCCAGCTTACCGGAATTCGTATAGTCTTAAAACCTGCATTTTTGACGGCAGTAATCATAGATTCTGTAGTGGCAGGCATTCCCCAGCATTCTTCTGTTTCTAAGCCCTTTAATTCAGAATGAAAAACACCATTGCTGTCTGTCCAGTCTGAGGTTGCATCCAGTGTGTTTCCAAGATTCCAGCCAATTGCCATGTTTTGGGCCATTAATACAGAAGTTTCTGCAACTGTAAAATCACCGACTTCTGCATCTGGTACATTTGTTCCTTGGTTTCCTGTTGAAGGGGTACAACTGATTAAACTTCCTGCAATAATTGCAAGTGTTAATAAAATGGAGAGATACTTTTTTAATGAGATTGATGTGATCTTCATAATTTCCTCCGGAAAATGTTTTTCATATAAACTATAACATAGAAATGTAAAATTGATAGTGCTTTTTTCTAAAGTTTGGGATTTTCTCCGAATAGTTGAAATATTGAAGAATTTCCATATATAACGCAAAGTTATCACTCTTATAGAATAATTGTATAGATAACCCATTGACTTAGTAGGTTTTTAAGAGTACTCTAAGCCAACTTAATTAAAGACCGCATGCGCTAAAACAGCGGACTTACTCAGGAGGCATTTATGAAAAGAGAATTAAAAATCACACTGGCAGCAGCACTTATGATGCTTGCTGTAACCCCATGTTTTGCTGCGTCAAAATCTAAAAAATCAAAGACAAAGGTACGTACAATTAATGTTGCTCACACTGTAACAAATGTGCCATACGACTTCCTCGATGAAAAGGGAAATGCAGACGGCTTTGAAATTGCTGTTCTCAAAGCTGTAGATGAGATTCTTCCTGAATATGAATTTAAGTTCCACGGCGTAAGCGATGAAGAGCTTTTGATTGGTACAGAATCTGGAAAATATCAGGTTGGAACAAAAGGTGCCTGGATTACAGAAGAACGCAAAAAGAAGTTTTTGATTCCTCAGAATCCTCTTGCTGCAAGTGTAATCGGTATTGCCTTCCGTAAAGAAAATGCCAGTCAGATTAAAGATCTTGAAAGCTTTGCTAAGTTCTCTGGTAAACTCATCCCTATTTCTCCACAGAGTGCACAGTTCTCTGTAATTCAGGAGTTCAACGATAAACATCCATCAAATCAGATTAAGCTTGTTCCTTCTGATGTTTTTGATATTGCAGATTCTTACCTTTGGGTACTCGAAGGCCGCTACGATGCTTACTTTGTACTTAAGCTTTCTTTCGAAAAGAATGTTTTGAAAGAGACTGGTCCATATCATCAGTTTGCAGACAAGCTTGCTTACGTGCCATACAAAGGTATTCCAACCTGGCCGCTTTTCAACAAAAAAGAAACAGAGCTTGCTGCTGCCTACGACAAGGCCGTGCAAACTTTGAAAGAAAATGGTACAATATCAGCATTGTCACTCAAATACTTCGGTGAGGATGTGTTTAATTTTGTGAGTGACTAATTTCAAATATCACAGGAGTACGGAATGTCCCGACCATTTTCCCCGGTCCAGATTTACAATAGTTTTCTGAAAATCATTCCGTACGCCGGTACAACATTCGGTGTCGTGCTTGGAACCATCATTCTGGGCATGGCACTTGCAATCCTTCTTTTTGCGCAGAAGCAGAGTAAAAAACGCTGGGTGCGCGCTATTGCAGACGGCTATATAAATATCATCCGATGTACGCCGAGCATTGTTCTTCTTTTTATCGTTTATTACGGAATTCCAAAAATCGCACTTGCTGCTTTTGACGTAAACTTAAACTTTTCTTCTAAAATCATATATGTAATTATTTCGTTGTCGCTGATTTATGCAGCTTCGTTAGCTGAGGTTATACGATCTGCGTATCTGGCGCTCGGACGGGCTCAGTATGAGGCGGCTTTGGCTATTGGCCTAACTCCACTGCAGGCTGTCAGGCGTGTAATGCTTCCGCAGGGGATAGTTGTAGCACTTCCTAATTTAGGAAACTCTCTTATTTCTCTTTTCAAAGAGGGAAGCCTTGCTTTTACAATCGGCCTTATTGATATGATGGGGGCGGGGAATCTTATAATTTCACGAAATTATGGTGCCTATTCTCTGGAAACTTATCTGGCTCTGGCTGTAATTTACTGGAGCCTCACTCTAATAATAGAACAGATTTTCTTAAAACTTGAAAAGCATTATTCAAAGGGCAGGAGGAGTCTTGATGCAGCTTGATTTTTCCTACCTTATAAAAACTTTCTGGCTTTGCGTAAAAGCAATTCCAGTAACTCTTGAAATCACAATTGTGTCTCTGCTGCTTGCAGTAATTCCGGCCCTTTTGATTGCGCTTGCCCGCATTCATCATGTAAAAGTGCTGGATGTTATTTGCCGCATCTTTGTTTCGTTTATACGCGGTACGCCAATCGTTCTTCAGATTCTGATTGTCTACAGCATAATGCCAAGCCTTTTGAACTCACTGGTAAAATCTGCCGGCTGGTCAATAAATGTTTTTGAGATAAATCCTGTAATTTACGCCTTTGCAGTTTTTGGAATTAACTCAAGTGCAACACTGAGCGAAGTTTTTCGTTCGGCAATTTCTTCTGTTGACCGTGGTCAGCTTGAAGCGGCTCTCAGCATTGGTGAAACTCGATTTCAGGCTTTCCGCCGCGTAGTATTCCCTCAGGCTGTTGTTTCTGCTCTTCCTAATCTCTGCAGTACAACCGTCATCTTAATCAAAAATACTTCGCTTGCTTTTATGATGACCGTACGCGAGATTACAGCAGTTGCAAAAATTGAAGCAGCTTATGGATATAATTATGTTGAATCCTATATCGATATTTTTGTAATTTATATTGTTGTATGCCTTGCAGTAGAATTCATTTTCCGTAAAATAGAAAAAAGAGTTGTATATAAAGGTATAAAGAACTATAGAAGCTTTGGAAGGATAAGAGGATGCTGAAACTTACAGATGTACATAAATCATTTGACAAAACAGAAGTTCTCAAAGGCATTTCGCTGAATGTAGAAAAGGGAAGTGTGACAGCAATTATTGGTCCTTCCGGTGCCGGTAAAACAACCTTACTTCGCTGTATTAACTTCCTCGAAAAAGCAGATTCCGGCACCCTTTATTTTGATGATATTCATGTTGATTTAGAAAAAGTTTCTAAAAAGACAATGCTTGAAATCCGAAGAAAAACCGCCTTTGTTTTTCAGAACTATAATCTTTTTGGAAATATGACTGCTCTGGAAAATGTAATGGAAGGTCTTGTAACAGCCAGAAAAGTTCCAAAATCAGAAGCAAAAGATCGTGCCTTAAAAGCCCTTGAAAAAGTTGGCCTCATAGATAAGGCAGATTTTTATCCTTCAAGCCTTTCCGGCGGTCAGCAGCAACGCGTTGGTATAGCCCGTGCAATTGCCGTAAATCCAGATGTAATTCTTTTTGATGAGCCAACTTCAGCGCTCGATCCGGAACTAACCGGCGAAGTTCTCAATGTAATCAAACAGCTTGCTGCCGAAGGCACCACAATGGTAATCGTAACTCACGAAATGACTTTTGCCCGTGATACAGCCAGCCACATCATCTTCATGGATAAAGGTCTGATTGTTGAAGAAGGTTCTTCTTCTGAAATATTTACAGCGCCAAAAGAACCTCGTACCCGTCAGTTCCTCCAGCGTCTTGAAAACATATAATCTTCCATATATTAGTACAAAGTGCTACAATGACGCCCACTATGGTAAAGGCATCAACACAATATAAGAGAGAGCATAAGGCAGATTATGGTCGTGAGAAAATTGAACTTTTGTATCACGATCAGTGGATTGCAGTAATCAATAAACCAACAGGTCTTCTTTCTGTTCCGTATCCTGGAAGTAAGGTTCGTACTGCGCAGTCTGTTCTTGAAGAACTTCTCCGTAAACAGGGAATTGCAAATGCAAAACACAAGCCGTATGTAGTTCACCGCCTGGACCGCGATACAAGCGGCGTTATGATGTTTGCCCTCACAGAACAGGCTCAGGAAAAAATCATGAATACCTGGCATCAGATGGTAACTGAGCGCCTCTATCATGCAGTTGCTGAAATTGGCCGCAATGCAGAGCAGCTTCCAGAAGTTGGTCTTATTGATGATCCGCTTGCACAGAATGCACATAATGTAGGCTTTGTTCCAAAAAAAGGTGATAAAGATCACAAAGGTCATGACTTTAAGACCGTTGCAGCCCGTACTCATTACAAGATGATTTTGCAGGGACCAACTCATATTCTTTTTGAACTCTCCCTTGATACAGGAAAGAAAAATCAGATTCGTGCACACCTGGCTTCTCACGGATATCCTCTTGCGGGGGACGAAGAACATCGCGCACACACAGATCCTTTTAACCGCCTTTGCCTTCATGCAAGAACCCTTGAGTTTGATCATCCCTTTACAGGCGAACATTTGAAGTTTGAAGTGCCAGAACCTCAAGAGTGGAGCACTTATGTTGAAAAAGGTGATAAGCATCCGAAAAAGCCGGTCTGGGATTTACCTCAGAGTAAGCCTCATCATAATGATGAATTAAAACTCGGGCAGCGCCGTCTTTCTGCAAAAGATAAAGCCCACATGGACTTCATAAAAAGTGGAAAATCTTACAGAAAATAGTTATATTTATATATAGAAGAATATCGGCCGTCCGCGGCCTTTTATAGGAGCAAATATGCAAGGTTATATTCATCAGCTCGAAAGTTTCGGCTGTGCAGACGGACCAGGAAGCCGTTTTATTATTTTCTTTTCAGGCTGCCCTCTGCGCTGCCTTTACTGTCACAATCCTGATACCTGGAAAATGACAGACGGTAAGCTCTACACTGTAGAAGAGCTTGTAAATGAAGCTATGTCCTGCAAAGAATACTGGGGCAAAAAGGGTGGTGTAACCGTTAGTGGAGGAGAGCCTCTTTTTCAGATAGATTTTCTGATTGAACTTTTTACTGCTTTCAAAAAGCTTGGTGTAAATACATGTATCGATACTTCTGGAGCTCCTTTTACAATGGAAGGTGAATGGTTCGAAAAGTTCCAGCGCCTTATGGAAGTAACTGATATTCTTTTGATGGATATCAAGCATATCAACGAAGAAGAACATATTAAACTTACCGGTAAAACTGGAAAGAATATCCGCGAGATGTTTGCTTACCTCGATAAAATCAATAAGCCAATCTGGATCCGTCACGTATTGGTTCCTGGAATTACAGATAATGATGAATATCTTACTCAGACTCGTGATTTTATCCGCACCCTTCACAATGTTGAGCGTGTAGAGATTCTTCCATACCATGGACTTGGTGCAATGAAGTACAAGGATCTTGGAATTGATTACGTTCTTAAAGACCTCGAAAGTCCAACCTTAGAGAGAGTTGCTAACGCAAGAAAAATTCTTGAGTGTGATAAATATACTAAATGGCAAGCCTAAAAGGAGTCAAACATGTCAAAATACTTAGAAAGAGCAAAAGAAATCCGCGCAATCGTTGAACCTCATCACAACTGTACCCAGTCTGTTTTGATGTCTTTTACACAGAGTCTGAATCTTGACGATGAAACTGCATACAAACTTGCAGTTGCCTTTGGTGCCGGAATGAAAAGCGGCCTTGTCTGTGGTGTAATCACAGGCGGTCTCATGGTTCTCGGCCTTTTTGGAGTAGATGATCAGGATACAACACAGAAACTTATCAAAGATTTCAAGGCAAAGCATTCTGATATGGTAGACTGTGCCGATCTTCTTCGTGCCTGCACTGCAGCCGGCGGCCAGCGTAAGCCACACTGCGACGGTCTCGTTTATGAGATGGTTGAGTATGTTGAGAATATCCTCAAAGAAAGAGGAAAAATCTAAGCAATCTAATAATATAGATTGCTTCGCTTCGCTCGCAATGACGGGTAATTATTAAGATTTCGTCTAATTGAAAAACAGAAAATACGAATCTCCATATTATAAAGACTTATAGAAAATTTGGCGCGAGAGAGCGGAGTTGCGGGTCAAAATGACTTTGTGTGTGGCTGCCGCGTGAGCGGCAGGTAATATAGTTACTTTACCACACACAACGTCAAGCGCATTATTGCGCGTTTTTGACCTGCAAATACGCGACCGGAAGCCAAGTTTACGATTATTTAGTTTATAATCCGTAATCCATTTCCTATTTTTCATATACTCGTCTATATTGAGGTTACTCGATATTTTCTATATAATATATCAATATATTTTTGCTATTTCTTTGAGGATAATATGATAGATAAGTGGGAAATTGTAATTGGTTGTGAAATCCATACTCAGCTTTTAACTAAAACTAAGGCTTTCTGTGCCTGCGAAAACCGCTATGGTGGAATGCCAGACACCCGCGTATGCCCTGTATGTCTTGGACTTCCAGGCGCTATGCCACGTATTTCAAAAGGTTATGTTGAGCTTGGAGCAGTAGCCGGACAAGCCCTCAACTGCAATATTGCACGCTTTACAAAGTTCGACCGCAAGCATTATTTTTATCCTGACCTGGCAAAGGGCTATCAGATTACACAGTATGATATTCCGCTTTGTACAGACGGTTATGTAGATCTTCCTTTCAGAAGCTATCCAAAAGATGAACAGCCTGGTGGAGCAAAGTGTCGCGAGAAGAACTTCAAGGGTGATGACTGTATCGTAGGCGAGGGTAAATACCGCCGCGTTCGTGTAGAGCGTATTCACCTTGAGGAAGACGTAGGTAAGTCTCTTCACCTTCAGGGCGCTCACTCATACATCGACTACAACCGCTGTGGTACACCACTTATCGAAATTGTAACAAAACCAGATATGACATCTCCTGAAGAAGCAGCTCTTTTTATGCAGACTGTTCAGGAAATCCTCCGCTACGTAAAGGTAACAAACGGTAACCTCGAAGAAGGTAACATGCGCTGCGACGCTAACATCAACCTCAACGTTTGGGAAGATGGAAAGCTCTGGCACACACCAATTTCAGAAATTAAGAACTTGAACAGCTTCAAAGCAATTCGCGAAGCTTGTACATACGAAGCTCAGCGCCAGCTTAAAGAGTTCCAGGAAGACCGTCAGGAATTTAACCCTGGTTTCAAAGTAACAATGGGTTGGGATGAAGAAAAAGGACAGACTGTAGTTCAGCGTACAAAGAACTCTTTCGTAGATTACCGTTTTACTACCGAGCCGGACATCAAGCCTTTCACCGTAAGCGAAGAACTCATTGCAAACGCAAAAGAAAAGGTAGGCGAGCTTCCTGAAGCAAAACGCCAGCGCTATAAGGCTCAGTACGGCATGACAGACTTCGATGTAGAAACAATTACTTCTACCCGCGACCTGGCTCTCTTCTTTGAAGACGCCGCAACAAAATCAAAGAATCCAAAACGCGCAGTAAACCTTATTCTTGCAGAGCTCCTTGCAGTTCTCAACGAAAAGAAAATTGCCATTACTGATATTAGCCTTACACCGGCTCACATTGCAGAACTTGCCGACGCCCTCGAAGATGGAAAGATTACATCAAAGCAGGGTAAGGAAGTATTTGCCGAAATGCTGGAAACAAACAAAATGCCTTCAGTTATCATCAAAGAGAAGGACATGGAAGTTGTAAGCGACGCCGGCGAAATCGACAAGATTGTTCAGGACGTAATTGCCGCTAACCCTAAGGCTATTGAAGACTGGAAGGGTGGAAAGACTAATGTTGTCGGCTGGCTCATGGGACAAGTCATGAAGCAGTCTCACGGCAAGGCAAATCCAAAGCAGGCAACCGAGCTTCTCAATAAGCACCTCGCCACACTGTAAATACAGTGCTTTCGTCAGGTCTAAACGCCGGTGCGTCTAAGAGTGTATCCGTATAAACTGTACGAAGTCCTGTTCACTCAACGGTTTTGAATAGAAGAATCCCTGTGCCTGATCACAATTGATTGAGCGCAGGAAATCTCTCTGTGCCTGAGTTTCTACACCTTCAAAAACTGTCTGTTTATCAAGATTCTTACTCAAATCAATCAGAATATGAATAAATTTTTCTGATTTTTTATCAATACGTCCTTCTTTATCTGTTGATGCATTCAAGAATTCTCTGTCGAATTTAAGAACATCTACAGGAATCTTTGTAAGCATATTCAGAGAAGATTCTCCGCTTCCAAAATCATCCATGGCAACAGAGAATCCTTCTTTATGAAGTTTGTCTGTAATGTCACTAAGGGTTGAGTTATCCATAACAGAGCGTTCAAGAATTTCAATTTGTATCAGCTTTGGTGGAATAGAGTACTTTGTAAAAATCTCCATGAAGTCATGCATAAATTTTTCAGGCTTATTATGATTACGCGACATGTTTACAGAAATCGGGACAATAGGTAAATCCTTCATAAGCCGCTTTTGTATAAACTTGAAAACTTCTTCATAAACGTAATAGTCGAGTTTTGTAATAAAACCGTTTTGTTCAAAAAGAGGAATAAACTTATCCGGTGTCATAAGCCCCAGTTTTGGACTGTTCCAGCGTACGAGTGCTTCGGCTCCAACAATCTTATCATTTGCCAGTGAGATTTTTGGCTGATACATGACAAAAAATTCATGATCTTCAAGTGCCTGCTGCATGTGGCTTTCAATAAAGCGTTCTTCGTTAATTTTTTCCAGAAGTTTTGAATTATAAACTGAATATTGAGTAAGAAGATTGTCTTTAATCGTACTCTTTGCAAAAGATGCCTGACCTATTAAGCTTTGAATCGTATTTCCTTTTGCTCTGTCGCCTGGCATAAGGAATGAGATTCCGAATTTTGGGAAGAATGGAATTTCATAAGATTTTATTTCTTCAGTAATGATATTCATCTTATCTCTGAAAGTATTCATTGCTTTATGAACAGAATTGATTTTTATAAGGATATAAAAATGATCTGCAAAGCCTCTTCCAATTATTCCATGGTATTCAGTTACATATCTGCTCAGGGCTTTTGAATAATAGAGAATCAGCTGATCGGCTGCTTCTTCTCCATAATTCTGATTTATAAATTTAAATCCTCTTATATCTGCTTCAATAAGTATGAATTTTGAACGGGGGTTTCTGATCATTCTTAAAGCTTCTTTTTCAAATCTTACTCTTGTCCAGAGATTTGTAAGAGGATCGTAAACTGTTTCAATCAACTGCTTTTTCTGGAAAAAATCAAGCATTTTTGCTTCAACAAAAACCAGCGCACATATAGTTATTATTGAGAAAAGAATTATCATTATTTTTGAACGCTTTTGTATAGCATAGATAGCATTGATTTCATTCATTGAAACTTTTAATGAAAGTGTCCAGCCTGATTCAGGAATTTTTGAAGTAATAAGATATATATAACTTCCGTCATCTGCCTGTGAAATTATTGTCTGAGCAGGACTCTTTGCAAGATTTTCTGTTGAAGTATGCGCAAGACTTTTATCTTTTGGAGTATATTTGAGACCGATAACATCTGGTCGTGAATGTACCAGAAAGTAACCGTCTTTATCGAGCAGCATAAAACTTTCTCTGGATCCAATTTTTAAGCCTGTTGTTCTGTTTTTTAATTTTTCCAGGTTAATTGAAGCTCCAAGGACTCCAATTATTTTATGAGTTTCATAAACAGGTTTTTCAATACAAAATATATATTGATCTCTGATGCTTGGTTTACAGATTCCGCTTATAAAAATATCATAATCGCCGGAAAGGCTTTTGTGAAGTTCAGGATTCATAAAAATTGAAGTTCCATCTGAAAGATATGCTTTGCCATTTGGAGTAAGATAATATAAATCAAGAAAATCGGGATGTTTTGTGTAATTATATCTTGTAAGTAATTGAGTAATCTTTTGTGTAGGATCTTCAGGATTATTCCTGAGCTGAATATTGATATCCATATAATAAGCATTCAGGTAATTAGTATAAGCATTCAGCTGCAGGCTTATGATTCTTTCAAAGCCATCCATCATAATCTGGATATTTTCAAAATATTCGTCTTTTGCGTTATTTAGCAGCCGCTTAGTATATAGATTAGAGATTGAAAGTACTATCGCCATGAAAATGATGGAGACGAGGAGGGTGGAGATAAGCTTTGCCTTTTCAGGCGAAATATTATGCTTTTTCATTAAACATCTTTCCGAGTAAAATTTCCTTCCACCTTCTAAAATGATACCATAGTTTTGCTGAATGTCAAAATAATATAATAAATATATGGAAAAAAAACGTTTTTTTATAAAAAAACGCAGATTTTAACCCACATTTAACTTTAAGAAAACGTTGTAGTTCGTAAAGAAAACGTTTTCGAAACAAAAAATTATTAAGTTAAACGTTTAATATGTCTGAATTTCAAGGAAATTCGCTATTTTTTTTTTGCAAAAAAAATGGATATGAGTTACAATTGATTTAGTTAGGGGTTATTCCCTAATATAAAAAAAACTTTTTACAAGAGGAAAGGAAAATGAAAAAAATCCTATCAGTATTGTGTGTTCTTACAGTTGCTGCTGCTTTGTTCACAGGATGTTCAAAGAAAGCTGCAAAGGGTCCTGTAACAGTTAATCTCTGGTCATTCACTGACGAGATTCCAGGAATGGTTGAAAAGTATATCGCTGATCATCCAGACTGCGGTTTCACTGTAAACAAGACAATTATCGCTACAACAGAGGGTGCTTATCAGCCAGCTCTCGACCAGGCTCTTATGAGTGGTGGTGCAGATGCTCCTGATATGTATGCAGCTGAAGCAGCATTCATCCTTAAATATTCACAGGGTGATATGCAGCAGTATGCTATGCCTTATAAAGATCTCGGAATCGATATCGATGCTAAGATCAAGGCTGCAGAAATCGCTCCTTATACTGTAGATATCGGATCTAACACAAGTGGTCAGGTTGACGCTCTTGGTTATCAGACAACAGGTGGATGTTTCATCTATCGTCGTTCTATTGCTAAGAAAGTATTCGGATCAGATGATCCAAAAACTATTCAGTCAATTATTGGTGGTGGTTCAGGAAACTGGACAGCTTTCGAAGCTGCTGCTGAAAAGCTTGCTGCTGCTGGTGTAGCTATCGTTTCTGGCGACGGTGATCCATGGCACGCTTTCGAGAACTCTTCAGACAAGGGTTGGATTGTAAACGGAAAACTTTACATCGATCCAAAACGTGAAGCATTCATCGACTTCTCTAAGAAACTTACAGACAAAGGTTGGTCTAACCAGACACAGGACTGGACAGACGCTTGGTTTGCTGACATGAAAGACACTGGTGCTAAACCATGTTTCGGATTCTTCGGACCAGCTTGGCTCATCAACTACACACTCGCTCCAAACTGTGGTGGATCAAAAGTTGGTGAAGGTACATATGGTGACTGGGCAGTTTGTAACTCACCTATCGGATTCTTCTGGGGTGGTACATGGGTACTTGCTAACAAGAATATGCCAGCTGCTAAGAAGAACGCTGTAAAGACACTCATCGAATGGATCACACTTGATGCTTCTAACGATGGTCTCCTTTACAAGTGGGCTAACGGTACACTCAATGGCGAAGGTGGAACAAAAGATACAGTATCTTCAGGTGTTGTAATGGCTAAGTCTAACGGTGAACTTTCATTCCTCGGTGGACAGAACATGTTCGAATACTTCGTACCAGCTAACAAGTACGCTAACGGTAAGAACCTTACACAGTATGATGAGACAATCAACTCTCTCTGGCGTGAACAGGTTCGTGCTTATGCTAACGGACAGAAGAGCCGCGACGCTGCTATCAAAGACTTCAAGCAGAACGTAGCTGATAAGCTTGGTGTTGAGTAATAGACTGACATTCGCTTAATGTTCAGGGCTGTCGTAAGACAGCCCTGATTTGTGCTATTTTAGAGTTTATTTCATATAAAAAAGTTTTGAATTTCTTAAAAAAAGATTAAATCATTTTGAGGTGTCCTACAATGAAAAAAAAAGGAAGTATCAGTTATGCTAAATATGGCTATATATTTAGTATTCCTTTTGTACTTGCGTACTTAATTTTCAGTTTATATCCAACTTTATATACTGCAATTATCGGTTTTACAGACTTAAGAGGTGTAGGTAAAACAACTTGGAGTTTCTTAAAAGGTTCTCACTTCTTTGACAATTATAAAACAATTCTTACATTGCCGACCTTCCATACAGCTTTAAAGAATACAATTAAACTTTGGGTTTGCAACTTTATTCCACAGATGATTCTTGCACTTTTGCTTTCTGCATGGTTTACTAACCGCCGTGTTAAAGTACCTGGAGAGGGAGCATTTAAAGTACTTTTCTATATGCCAAATATTATTACAGCTGCAACAGTTGCTATTTTGTTCGGTGCTCTTTTTGGTTATCCAATGGGACCTGTAAACGATGTTCTTACTCGTTTCCACATCATTGAAAAACCATATTTCTTCCTTCAGAATAAAGCAGTTGCACAGGGAATCGTTATGTTTATCCAGACCTGGATGTGGTACGGATATACAATGATTATCATTATTTCTGGTGTTCTTGGTATTAACCCTGAAATCTTCGAAGCCGCAGATATCGACGGTGCTAACGGATGGCAGGTATTCTGGAAGATTACTATTCCAAGTATCCAGACAATTCTTCTGTTCACTCTCGTAACATCACTTATTGGTGGTTTGAATATGTTCGATATTCCAAACCTCTTTGTTCGCGATAGTGGTCCAGATAACGCAACTTTGACTACAAGCGTTCTTATTTATACTATGGCCTTCAAGGGCGGATATATGTATAACAGAGCTTCTGCACTTTCTATGATTATGTTTATCATTATCGTAATCTGTTCTGCAGCTCTCTTCTTCTCTATGAGAGATAAGGAAGAAGTTAAAGTTAAGAAGCTTAAGAAGCAGGCATTGAAAGCTCGCAAGCAGGCTATGAAACTTGAAGCAAAAGGAGTTAAAAATGAGTAACAAATCTAATGTTCAGATTTATAAGATATTGATAATGATAGTATGTATTATACTTTCTATTTTGAGCATCATGCCATTCATTATCATGTTCGTAAACTCTACACGTTCTACTTACGAGATTCAGCAGCATGCGGTTTCATTTATTCCTTCAAAATTCCTTTTGAATAACTGGAAAGTTCTTACATCTAAGAGCTTTAACCCTGCAAAAGGTTTCTTGAACTCATTGATCGTTTCTTGTGGTATTACAGGTATTACATTGTACTTCTCAACACTTACAGCTTATGCACTTGTAATGTATGACTGGAAGCTTAAGAATGCATTCTTCAGTTTTATCATGGCTATCATGATGATTCCTGCAACAATCACAATTATTGGTTTCTATCAGATGGTTTATAAGATTCATATGACAAACAGATTCCTTATGCTGATTCTTCCTGCAATGGCTGCTCCATCGCTGGTATTCTTTATGCGTCAGTATATGAAACCTTCTGTTTCTCCATCACTGGTAGAATCTGCTCGTATTGACGGTGCAAAAGAATTCTTTACATTTAATGTAATCGTTCTCCCAATTATGAAACCAGCTATTGCTACACAGGCAATCTTCAGTTTCGTAACAAGCTGGAACGATTTGTTCAAGCCACTTATTCTTCTTACAAAGCAGGATAAATATACACTTCCTATCATGGTATCTCTCCTTCGTGGTGATATTTACCGTACAGAATATGGTAGTGTTTATCTTGGACTTACTCTTACAGCACTCCCACTTATCATTGTTTACTTGATTCTTTCTAAGTACATTGTTGCGGGTGTTGCAATGGGTTCTGTAAAAGGTTAATTTTTTTTACTGGAAATTCAAAAAAGACCGTGTTGGAAAGACCATCTGAAGTGCACCCCTAAAGTTGGACAAATAAAGTTCAAGTTAAGGAGGTGCATTTTTTATGTCTAAATACTCAAAAGAGTTAAAATTAAAGATTGTCTTAGACTATATTGAAAAACATATAAGTCCAGAACAACAGGAAAAAGCATATGGAGTAAATTCAAGTCAAATTAGACAGTGGATTGCCCAGTACAAATTAAACGGAAAATTTACAGAACCAACGCGAAATTTTAGCGGAGAATTTAAACTAAAAGTGCTAAACTATCAGCAAGAGCATCGTCTTTCTGATTCACAGACTTCATTGATTTTTGGTATTACAAATATTGGAACTATCTGTGCATGGCGAAAGAAATATATTACCGGTGGTACAGAAGCTCTGTTCCAGAAACAAGGCAGGCGATCAAA
>NZ_FOFU01000005.1 GCF_900111035.1 Treponema bryantii | reverse complement strand
CATTTTTAGAAGGTCTTATTTTTCATTCTGACCAAGGCTGGCAGTATCAACATATTTATTATAGAACGGCTCTGACTAAACATGGGATTATACAATCTATGTCTCGTAAAGGAAACTGCTATGACAACTGCATTATGGAAACATTTTTTGGTCGAATAAAGAATGAATTATATTATGGTCATGAAAGGGATTTTAAATCTTTTGAAGAGTTTTCTGTAGCAATCGCAGAATATATAGATTATTATAACAACAAGCGAATACAGGTTAAAACAAAATGGATGCCTCCTGTAAAATACAGGGAAGCATCCATTCGTTCCGCCTAGTTCATAATATGTGTCCAGAATTTTGGGTACATATCACATATTCGGGGTTTCAGGCATTATTCTGTTTCTTCTTCATCTTCAGATTCTTCTGGAGGAACATCATCCGGAGTTTCTGCATAAGTCATATCAAGAAGCTGATTGCAGTTATTTGAAAGAATCCTATAAAGCGCCGGAATCAGCTGTTCACGGATTCTATCATCAAGTCCGGCAGTACCATTAGAGTTTATGAAAGAGAAAACATAGAGCATTCCGCCATTCACAGAACGCTCCATAGCAAGAATAGCACCAGAACGGAAAAGGAAGCCCTTAAGATTAAAATGAATATCCTGAATCTTCTCGTAAAGCTTAAGTTCTAATTTATCATCTGGTACAAGAATAGTAAAATGAGAAAGACTTATATCCTGAAGACTTCCTGTTACCGGATCATTATAATTCTGTCCCTTGTAATAAGTATAAGTACAGGCAGAAGAACACAAGGCACGAATTGTCTTTCGACGTCCCTGAGCCTGGTTTGCAAACAAAATTCTTCTAATCAAATCAAAATTATTATTTTTCTGATATTCAAGCTGAATACAACCACAGCGACAGCCATATTCGTAAAGATATTTACGCTCCAGCTGATTTTTTTCAAGTTTTGACTGACGTTTTGTATACAGGATTCCTACTGAACTTGCATTATCATATTCCTGGATATAATCATAAATATAGTCTTCCCAATCCAAACCAGGAAGTTCATAATCAATATTAAAGAAAATAATCAGATCTTTAAAAAGGGATGTTATTACCTTAACCTTTTTCTGAATATTTACACGTTTATCAAAAGGAACATAATAACATTCATATCCCAGCGCAAAATATTCTTCCAGGTAGGCTTCCGGCATTAAAGATGTATCCGGTAAAATAAAAAAGGTTTTTCTTCCTGTTACAATTTCATTGACAGATATTCCCAAACCAAGCCTCTTTATTAGGGTTTAATTATATCGTAAAAATACGAAAACACAATATAAAACCCTAATAAATTGTTATAAAATTAAATAAAATGTGTTATTGAGTGATGCTCTATAGTCTTAGTCTTTACAGCTACAATATAACTGCCGACCATTGCAGTAAGTGTATCAAAAACAGCTGCAAACGAGCAGATAATCATTGAAGCCGGCTTTAAAAGCAGGAAGCTTGTTTCAAAACCACGTGCATATTTTGAACACAAAATAGTAAGCAGTACAAAAGCTCCACCAGCAGGAATTCCACCAAGCAGGAAGGAAAGTCCGAATGAAAGACCAAAAATCCAGAGAATATCAGTTACAGGAATACTCAAACTTGAATATGAACGCCATATCAAAATAAAAGATATTGTTGTAACAAGAGCAGAACCACCACGTGCAAAAATAGAGAACATAGGATAAGTAAAGCCTCGGCAACGACGGCGAATTCCAAGACTATCACTGAGATGGCGGTTTGCAAGAGGAATTACAAGATTTGAATCGCCACTAAAGAAAGAAAGGATAAGCGGTGCAATACTTGCATACAAAACCTTATAAGGATGTGGATCATGACATACAAAATGCAGAATAAGAGGATAGATTATTCCAGCCACAATCACAAAATCAACCAGGAACATAATTACCATTGGAGTAAAGATTCCAGGCTCAATTACCTTACGGAAATCCATAGTCCAGTAGCAGACAATTGCAATAGAAAGAATTGAAAGGATTTCAGTAAAGAAGTTTGCGATATTATAGAAAAGATCTGAAAGAGCATCTGAAAGTGCATAAACAGGCTTAAAAGCAACTTCTTCTGATGCACTTTCCCAGCCAATTATGAAAGCAAAAACAAGAGAAACCAGCAGGAACGAACCTTCACGAAGTGCTTCAAATCCTGAATAAGGGAAAAGAGAAAGGATCAAACCTTTTACATCAATCGAAAAAGCTTCAGTTGCTACATCAACCGTAATTGGAATACGTGGAAGCTTTACCATCAGAATTGAAGCAAGGCCTACAAGAGTTAGAATAAGTGATGATGCTACGATTATAAGTACAGTTAATCCTGTTGTTTTAAGAAGCAGTTTTGAAGTTCTGAGCTTGGAAACAGCAACAATAGCACTTGTAAAAAGCAGTGGGACAACAACATATCTTCCCACTCTTATAAATAATTCTGTCAGAAATGCAATTGCATTTGCAAAAGCCGCATTTTCTGTAGGAAGAATAAAAGCAGCAAGAATACCTAACGCAACACCAATCAAATACTTAATCCAAACTTTCATAGTTAGTCATTATAACATAGTATGGATTGCAATGCCATAGTGTGTTATAATCAAATTATGTCTAACACGCTGTTAATTGGAAAGGATTTGCCAGACGGGCTTGCTTTTGCAGAAGCACTGGCAGATTCAGGACGCTCAGTATTTGGAACTGCAAAAACTGAAGCCGATGCTGCAAAATTTGAATCAGAAAAGATTTATGCAACAACCTGGAATAAGTCTTCGGCTGTTTCAGCTCACTCTGTGATTATCAGGGCAGAAACAAAACTCGAAAATCTGGATGAAGCAATCTTTTATTTTGATGCTTCAACCTTCTGTTCACAATTTGAACTTGACCGTACAGAAGATATTTCCAATGGTATTGATTCCATGATTAGCGGTTTTCTATATTCATCTAATGAACTTTTAAAGAGAATTGACCAGCGAAAAGAAAAGATTTCTGT
Source organism: Treponema bryantii (assembly GCF_900111035.1). Lineage (GTDB taxonomy): Bacteria > Spirochaetota > Spirochaetia > Treponematales > Treponemataceae > Treponema_D > Treponema_D bryantii_C. The sequence continues at coordinate 183,482 of NZ_FOFU01000005.1, read as the reverse complement.
TTTATTCCTTGTAAAAGAATATCCTTCTAAATATGAATTGATTTCTTCAAAAGCTGTAGGACTCGTACCTGCAAGTACAATTGTAAGTACCGCACAGGCAGCTTTCTGTGCCCTTGCCGAAAGTTTTTCTACAAATGTTGCAGACAGAGATTATCTTTCTGTTATTCTTGCTAAGTGCAGCTATTCAAATGAACTATATAAAAATGAAGATGCCATTGCAGACTGGACAGTTTCCTCACTGAACACTGTAAAGACAATGAAAAATCCACAGACTGTAAAACAGGCCGGAACCTGGAATAAGGTTGGAGGAAAACTTCAGACCGGTTTTGCACTCTTCAGGTAGGCCTTATGAATATTTATATAGAATATACAATCAGATTAGCATTAAGTTTTGTATGCAGCTTTATTCTTGGCCTTGAACGAAAGAGCCATCAGCATATTGTTGGAATCAGAACCCTGGTTTCTATGGGACTTTCATGCTGTCTGCTTTCTATTCTTTCCGTTTATATGGCAGAAACTCCAGCAGTAAACGGCGATCCTACAAGAATTGCGGCCGGTGTTATTACCGGAATCGGATTCCTTGGCGGAGGTGCCATTCTTAAACTTGGTCTGAACATCAGAGGTCTTACAACTGCAGCTATCATTTTCATGACATCTGCATTGGGTATGTCTTTTGGTGCAGGCCTTTATATTCCAACTGTAATTACCTTCTTTATCATTCTGATTATTCTTTTGACAATGGATAAGGTTGAAAAGAAGATTTTCCCGGCCGCTAAAACAAAGTCGGTTATTATTCAGGTTTCAACTGCAGGTTCTGATTTTGATTTTCAGGAAAAATTTGCTGATATCATGAAGAGCTATGGCTTTATTGTTCATGATGTAAATCCACAGTTCCATCCGAAAGACAACATTATGCAGCTTTCATATACTGTAAAAACACCTGATAAACTTGATGCTGTAAAGATTGCCAAGGAATTTAGCGAAAAGAACGAGAATCTGATTAGTTTTACGATTATTGATAAATAATGCCTACTGGCGTGTAACAACAACAGAGTTATCTGCGTTGCTGAAAGGAGCCGGGATATATTTGTCGGCTTTCCAGTCATTTTCCCAGCGGCAGCCGTCTAATAAGTAACGGAACTGATATTCCCGGTCAGCAGCCAGTTCAAGAGTCACAGAAAAACTTCCGTCATTTCCAAGGATAAGGGGGGTATCAGTACTGCTCCAGCTGTTGAAGTCACCGGCAAGGTTTATTGTTTTTGCTCCCTGAGCAGCTTCCTTTGAAACAGTAAATGTAACTTTACAGGTCTTCTTATCTTTTGAAAAAGACTTTTTCAATGACATAATTAATTGACTCCTTCCCCTATTTTTCGTCCCTATAGCGTAAAAATATTGCATTTTTATGTTTTATGCAATATAGTTAATATGTAAATTTTATAATCGTCGTTTCCGCCGATTTATCCAAATTGCAGGGCGGAATTCTTCTCGTATGAGAGGAAAAATTCTTGCTAAATAGGAGACGTATATGTCTATCTTATCTAACAATCATTATTTATTTACATCTGAATCTGTAGGTGAAGGTCACCCAGATAAGCTTTGTGATCAGGTTTCTGATGCCGTTCTCGACTACTGTCTTTCTTTAGACCCGAATGCACACGTAGCATGCGAAACATTCTCAACAACAGACTTTTTGCTTGTTGGTGGAGAAATTGGTTTCCAGAAGCAGGATATCGATATTAAGGAATTCAACCGCAATATCGAAAAACTTGCACGCGGTGTTGCACTCGACATCGGTTATAACGATGCAGAAGTAGGACTTGATGGTGCAAATTGTATTTTCATGAACCGTCTTCATGCTCAGTCCGCAGATATCAATCAGGGCGTTGTAGGTACAGGTCTTGCTGAATATGAAGGTCAGCAGGGTGCCGGAGACCAGGGTATGATGTTCGGTTACGCTTGTAACGAGACTCCAGCTTTAATGCCTGCCCCAGTTTACTATTCTCATCAGATTCTTCTTCGTGCTCATGAATTGCGTCACTCTGGTAAAATTGCATGGCTCCGTCCTGATGCAAAATCTCAGGTAACAATTGAATATGATGAAAACAACAAACCTTGCCGTATCGACACTGTAGTTGTTTCTCACCAGCACAATCCTGATGTAGATTACGATACAATCAAAAAGACAATCATCGAAGAAATCATTAAGCCTGTTCTTGAACCAACAGGACTTCTTAAAGGTGATACAAAATACTTTATCAACCCAACTGGTAAATTTGTAATTGGCGGACCTGATGGAGACTCTGGTCTTACAGGACGCAAAATCATCGTAGATACATACGGTGGAATGGGACGCCACGGTGGTGGAGCTTTCTCTGGAAAGGATCCTTCTAAGGTAGACCGATCAGCAGCTTACATGGCACGCTACATTGCAAAGAACGTAGTTGCAGCAGGACTTGCAGACCGCGCCGAGGTAGAACTTGCTTATGCAATCGGAGTTCCATTCCCAGTTTCTATCATGGTTGAAACATTCGGTACTGAAAAAGTAAGCCGCAACAAGATTGAAGCCGCTGTAGAAAAGGTATTTGACTGTACACCAGCAGGAATTATTAAGACTCTGAACCTTAAGCAGCCAATTTACCGCAAGACAGCATCTTACGGACACTTTGGCCGCGAAGGCTTCCCTTGGGAAAATACAGACAAGGTAGACGAGCTTAAGGCTGCGGTTTCACAGTAATAGTCTGACCATACTCCAGAAGCATTCGGCCTTCTGGAGTAAATTTTCCTTCTTTTTTAGGCTGATTTTTAACGTTGTAAGCATGAATAGGGATATTCTTTTTAGCCCCTACATGGAAAGGTCCTAAATCATAAGTTTTATATTCTCCCTTTACAAGTGAATCAAAATTATCTATCTTTTTTCCTCCAGGAAAAGTATAACTTATAATGATGTTTTTACGAGTTTTTTATTTAAATATTGTTGATTTTTCATTATTGTAGAAAATATGACATTGCTTTCAAAAGAGGAAATGACAGAAGCTTTCAAGCGCTGGAAAAAGGCAAATCCTGCTCCAGTCTCTGAACTGGATTATGTAAATCCATTTACACTGCTGGTTGCTGTAGTTCTTAGTGCACAGGCAACCGATAAAGGCGTAAACAAAGCGACCGCTGCTTTGTTTAAGGTAGCAGATACTCCGGAAAAAATGCTTGCACTTGGAGAAGAAGGTCTCATTTCCTATATCAAAACAATCGGACTCTATAAAAACAAAGCCAAACACGTTATGGGTCTTTCTAAGAAGCTGATTGATGATTTTGACAGTAAAGTGCCGGGAACCCGCGAAGAACTTATGACACTTCCGGGAGTTGGACGTAAAACTGCAAATGTAGTTTTGAATGTAATTTTTCATGAACCTACAATGCCGGTTGATACGCACCTGCTTAGGGTTGCCCCAAAAATCGGACTTGCCGAAGGAAATACACCGGAAACTGTAGAAAAAAGTCTGCTTGAAAGAATACCTCCAGAGTTTCTGCACGATGCTCATCACTGGATTTTACTGCACGGGCGCTACGTCTGTACTGCAAGAACTCCTAATTGTGAAGAATGTCTGATAAAGGATTTGTGTAAGCATAACAGCTGAAGTCTACATTAGTTTCGACAGGCTCAACCATCGTAACACTTGAAATCATCAGGAATCAGCGGTACATTTTAGAAATGAACGAAAAAATCAATTCTATTGGTGAAGCTGCAAGTAATGCTGCTAATGATATTTTCTTTGATAAAACTACATCGTTTTTCAGCTGGATAAAGACTTTTCTTACATGGGAAAATCTTTTTAGATTGATAGGAAGCCTTCTGATTCTTTTCATAATATGGCTGGCATTCCGTCTCATAGCCAAGGCTATCCGCCGTGTTCCGGAATCAAAACTCCCGGCTCAGAGAGCAGCAATAGTCGTTAAATTCCTTCGTTATATATGTTATGTAGTCATTGTACTTTATGTACTCGGACTTTTCGGAATCAATCTTAAAGCCATCTGGGGAGCTGCAGGAATTGCCGGAGTTGCAATCGGTTTTGCTGCACAGACTTCAGTAAGCAATCTTATCAGCGGACTTTTCGTTTTGACAGAAGGTTCCATCCACGTTGGAGATACAATCATTGTTGGTGATGTAACCGGTATTGTTGATGAAGTAAAACTTCTTTCTATCCGTGTTCATACCTTTGATAATCAGATGGTTCGTATTCCGAACTCTACAATTATCAACAGCAATCTTACAAATAACTCATATCACAATAAGCGCCGCTGGACAGTAAAGGTTGGCGTTGATTATTCAACTGATATGAATCTCGCAATTGAAACCTTAAAAAAGGCTCCTGCGCTCTGCCCTACAGTTTTGAAGGACCCGGAACCAACAGTCTGGTTTGACGGTTTTGATTCAAGCAGTATAAATCTTGTTGTTGCAGTCTGGTTTAAACCTGCTGATTTCCTTCAGACAAGAAATGACATCCACATTGCAATCAAAAAAGTACTGGATGAAGCAGGAATTTCTATTCCATTCAACCAGCTTGATGTAAAGATTAAAAATGCGTAATTACTACGCACAATACGACTGGGATACAATGCTGAAACAGCATGCCCCAGTCAAATATGATATTTCCGAATATTTTGAAATCCTCTGCCCAAAATCTGATTATCCTGATTTTTTAGACTGCTATATAAAATTACCGGTTATGCAGCGTCTGGCTGGAGTTGGTCTGCTTTGCGGAACCGACTGGACACCTCTTTACAGAAACCGATTTTTTTATTCGCGCCTCGACCATAGCAAAGGTGTTGCACTGATTGTCTGGCATTTTACACATGATAAGGCCCAGACTATAGCAGGACTTTTGCACGATATTTCAACACCAGTTTTTTCTCATGTATCTGATTTTCGTAAGGGAGATATGCTGACACAGACTGCGACTGAAGAACCAACCGCACAAATAATCCGCGGAGACGCAGAATTGGACCGCCTACTTGCAGAAGATGATCTGACTCCCGCTCAGGTTGAAGATTATCATATTTACCCGATAGCCGATAACGAGATTCCGCAGCTCAGTGCAGACCGCCTTGAATATATGTTTCCTTCCGGAATGGCTCTGGATGGAAGCTGGACAATGGATGAAATCCGCCGCTGTTATAATGATCTGATAATTCTGAAAAATGAAGATGGACAGGATGAACTTGGCTTTCAGCATGTTGAAATTGCAGAACTTTATTGCGAACACTTTTGTATGATAGGTCATATTCTTCAGTTGAATGAAAACAAACTTGCACTTCACCTTCTGGGCCAGATTATGAACCTTGCAGAAAAAGAAGGTGTTCTTAGTGAAGAAGATTTTATGACACTGAGTGAAAAGGAAGTAATGGAGAGGCTGGACTCGGTGGTTGAGAGTCCGCGCAGAGGATGTACCGAAACCACTTTATTACCTCGCTTATATAAAACATTCCGCACCATGACGTCTATTGAGCATACCGAAGAGCCGATGGATGAAAAAGAATATTTCTGTATCAACCTGAAGGTAAAGCAGAGATATATAAACCCTCTCGTTAATGGGCATCGTCTCTCTGAGGTCTCAGAAAAAGCCCACCGCATTATCGAAGACTTCAAAACCTACAGCGACACTCCGTATGGTTGCGTGAAGCTCGTTTAATCACTAAAATAGAGCACATGATTGAATTAACCAGTAAACAGAGAAAATATCTCGAAAAAGAAGCACATGACCTTCAGCCGGTTGTAATTGTTGGTGGCGCCGGAGTTACAGAGGGTGTTATTCAGATGGTAGACAATTCTCTTGCTTCTCATGAACTCATCAAAGTAAAGTTCAACGAATATAAAGACGAAGTAAAAGAACTCACAGCAGAAACCTGTGAAAAATGTAATGCTACACTTGTCCGAATTATCGGATTTACAGCAATACTCTACCGCGAGGCAGAACAGCCGGAAGACCGCGCTTATTCAGCTGCACTCAAAAAGTGCTAATTCTGACTCTGGCGTCCATATACCCAGCGTACAATTGCCAGAGCAAACTTCATCTGGCTTTCCGGCAGGAAGATATAATATTTCTGTTCCGTCGGAGAGCTGGAAGTAAGTTGCATAACACTGTTGGAAATTGACAGCACGGCAGTAAGAGCAGAGATTGGAATCTCTGAAGTGCCAGTTTTTGAAAAGATTACCACACGCTGATCAGTAACAACAAAATCCCCTTCATTATCCTTTTGAACAGTTTCAGTTGCATACAGAATTTTTTCACCCTGATTTGCCTTTAGACGCAGAAAGTGAACAAGCGGCATTTTTGAATCATCTGTTAATGGCAGCTTGTAAAGATTTGTATCTACATAAGGATTTTCATAATCTTCTTTCTTTCCAGCTGAACGGAAATTACGCCATAAAATCAAGATCATTACAATTACGAAAAACAGAAAGAAATAGAAACCGCGGCCAAGTGTACGACCACTCTGTTTCTTTACAGAACGCGGAACACGTTCTTCTTCAGGCTCTGATTTTTCTGAATCTGATTTCTGTTTTTTATCTGAAGCAGGAGATACTTTCTTTTCTTTTTTTGATGGACGACCTGGAGTTGCAGGAGCATCATAAGCTGTTTCACCACCAGAATATTTAAACGGAAGAGAAACTCCGCCAGTGTTATAAGAAGGTTCGAGAAGAAGTACAAAAGCAACAATCGCAACATACAAAAGAGAGCCTGCTGCAGTAATAATTATTTTACGCTTTTTCTTCCAGGATGTCTGAAACCACATGAGGGAAAGTCCAATTGGAATAAGAAGAATTGAACAAAAACAAGCTATTGTAATGATTGAAAAGACTTTATTTCTTTGCATTCGAAATCAACTCCAAATGTATACTTTAAATTCTCTGTATTCATTATATCAGATGGAGCGCCGGAAAGCACGGATTTTTTTGGAGGAAGCAGAATGATTCTGTCGGAAAAACGAGCAGCTAAGTTGATGTCGTGGACGGCCGCGAGAACTCCGAGATTTTTGGAATGGGCGGTGGCGCGAAGCAGCTGCATAAGATGCGGCTCGTAAACATAGTCGAGGTTTGCGGCCGGTTCGTCGAGAAGAAGAAACTTCGGAGTCTGAGCAAGTGCACGAGCAAGGCGGACCTTCTGGAACTCACCGCCGGAAAGGCTGTGAATGTACCGGTCTGTAAACAGAGAAAGACCAAGGTCCGCAAGAACACCATCGGCAATTTTATAATCCGCGGCGGAATAATGCCCGCTTCGAGTATATACATACCGACCCTGAAGTACATAATCACGAACCTTAAAATCCCACTCCGAGTATTCGTTCTGCTGCATATAGGCAATAATACGAGCACATTCACGGCGAGACAGTTTTGAGACTTCAGCTACGCTCTGGTTATCTGAATTAACCCACTTTATTTCCCCTTTTACTTTTAAGGCCGAATCCTTCACACCCGCCATCACGCTAAGCAGAGTCGATTTCCCCGCACCATTTGGTCCACAAAGACAGACAAACTCACCCTGCTGTAACAAAAAATTTATATCCCTTAAAACTTCTTTGTCACCATAACTGGCCGAAAGATTTTTAATTTCAAAGTTCTCACTCATTTTCTTCCTCCAAGACACAATGCCAGGAAGAATGGCACACCGAGAATTGATGTAATAATTCCGGCAGGAAGCTCACCCGGTGCAATAATCACACGAGCCAGAGTATCAGAAAGCAGCAGTAATGCTGCACCAAAAATCATACTGAAAGGAACCAGAGTACGTGCCTTAGGCCCAAGAAACTTCCGGACAATATGAGGAGCAATAAGCCCAACAAAACCGATAGTTCCTCCAGCACACACTGCAGCACTAACAGCAAGAGCTCCGCAAAGTAATACAAGAACACGGAGTCTGTCTACTTCCACTCCGAGCGCGGCTGCTGATTTCTCGCCTCCGGTAAGTAAGTCGAGCGGGCGCGACACAACAAACATAAGAATTATAGAAACTACAGAAGGCAACAGGATGAACAGCAGTTCGTTCCAACCACGTCCGTTAAAACTTCCAAGAATCCAGGTATAAATAGAATGAAGTTCTTTGTTGCAGGTAAGAAGCAGCATGGAACTTAAAGAAGAATACAATGTTCCAAGCGCCGTACCGCAAAGCAGCAGCATTACTGAAGATGACCTTCCACCCCGACTGAATGCAAGTGAGGTCACAAAAAGTCCAGCAACAAGGGCTCCCGCAAAAGCACAAAGATTCACCGGTGAAATATAAGCCCCAACTCCACCTTTTCCAGTAAGAGCCATAATTCCCGGCACAATGCTTGCAATCACCGCCCCTAGTGTAGCCCCGGAACTGATTCCCATAATTCCCGGCTCAGCCAGTGGATTACGGAAAAATAACTGGAATACCGCACCACTTCCACCAAGCAGAAGGCCTGTTAAAAAAACAAGCAGCACACGAGGAAGTCGCAGCTGCCATAAAATGATATTTTCAAATTTATCTCCCTGACCAAAAACTGCCGCAAGGCTCACCTTTTCTGCACCGAGCATAAGAGCTAGAATCACAGAAATAATAAGGAGAACTGATGACAGTATTTTCCAGCACAGGGATTTTCTTTTCATTACTTCAACAAATCAGAAAGTTCAAGAACCACATCTGCAACACGTGGACCTGGTCTTGTGTACACATTATCATCTACAACAAAAACACGTCCACCCTTCACTGCCGGAATATCTGCCCAGCCATTGCGCAAGCCCACTGCAGAAGATTCCAGACCAGTACTTGCAGGAATAAGAATTACAGCAGGCTCGCGGGCAATAATTGTTTCCTCACTGACCATTGGATATGCATCAGATAAATCAGCAAAAATATTTTCACCGCCAGCAGCCTTAATTACATCATTTATAAACGAAGTTGAACCTGCAGACATATAAGGCGCGTTCCAGACTTCCCAGTAAACCTTTATCGGTCCATCCTTATTTGCAGCACCAGCAGCCTTCTTCAGTTTTTTCTCCATATCATCTACAACTTTTGCAGCCTCTTTTTCATGACCGGTAATTTTACCAACCTCGATAATCTCTTTTTCTACAGAAGCAATAGATTCGCCCTTAGAAACGTAATAAGCAATACCATTACTCTCTAAAGTCGAAATCAAAAAGTTGTGCATGCCCTCTGTAAGATAAACGAGATCCGGCTTAAAAGACATGATAGTTTCTATGCTTAGAGTTTTTCCGTCAAATCCGCCGACAACAGGCTTTGCTTTTGCTTCAGCAGGAAAATCAGTAAACTCACTAACTGCAGAAACCTGGTCTCCGGCACCAATTGTAAAAAGTATTTCTGCTGCGCTTGGCGACAGAGCAACAATCAATTTTGGATATCGAGATTCAGCAGTCTTTGGCTTACGTGCATATAACGCAGAGATTAAACTGATAAATAAAAATAATGTAAAGATTCTTTTTTTATTCATTTATTTGCAGCCCCACTGCGAATAATATGAATCAAGTTCTTTCTTAATTTCATCAGTAATGACTTTCTTATCACCGTTTGTATAAAGCGCATCAACAACATCGCTCATAGAAACAATAGCGCGTGCAGGGAAGCCATACTTTTCTGTAATCACTTCGAGAGCAGATTTCTCGCTGTCTGGAGCACGCTCTTCGCGGTTAAGACTTACGATTTCACCAACAATTTTGATGCTACCCGAAGTTGTTTCGAGAGCCTTAATTTTCGGATAAACCTCTTCAATAGATTTTCCTGATGTTGTAACGTCTTCAATAATTACAACGCGGTCACCATCCTTAATCTTATAACCGAGGATTGCGCCTTTATCTGCACCGTGATCCTTCTCTTCCTTGCGGTCACAGCAGTATTTAATTTCTTTTCCATAAAGCTCGCTGTAGGCAACGGCAGTCACAACTGCAAGAGGAATACCCTTGTAAGCCGGACCAAAGAAGACATCAATGTCATCACCAAAATTGTCATGAATTGCCTGAGCATAATATTTTCCAAGCTGTGCAAGCTGCCCGCCGGTCACATAACCACCCGCATTCATAAAGAAAGGTGACTGTCTTCCACTCTTCAAAGTGAACGACCCGAACTTAAGCACTTCGCAGCGCACCATAAAATCAATAAATTCTTTCTTGTAATTTTCCATGATTTATATTTTATCAAAAATGGATTATACTTCCAACCATGAGTGCAACTTTTTTATTTCCTGACAGTAAAGATTTCTCACCTGACTTAAAAGAGGTAGCACGCTATCTTGGTTATAGGAAGGTAGCTGTACCGGATGTTGATGTTTCAGCACTGATGGAAAAAGCAGCAAAAGAGATGCAGTCTGTTATAAAGCCACAGGCGGTGTTTGAGGTATTTGATTTGTCTGTGGTTGAGTGCTCGCAAAGCGAATGCATCAAAACTACCACAGAACTCAAATTCGCCGACATCACTCTTCACTCAAGAGACCTCGGCACAAATCTTAAAGACTGCTCAAAGGTTGCACTTGTGGCAGCAACTATCGGGCCACAGGTAGATGCATTGATTCGCCGTTACAGTTCTACAGACTCTGTTTATGCAAGCATTCTGCAGGCTACCGGTGCTATGTATATAGAAGAAGTTGTTGATTTATTAAATACAAAAATAAAAAAAATCGCCGAAACTCAAGGACTAAAAACTCGTCCACGTTATAGTCCTGGCTACGGCGATGTTCCTCTTGATGTGCAGAGAGATTTTTTCCGGCTTCTGCCATGTACAAGAATCGGGCTTACACTTATGGACACCCTGATTATGGCACCAGAGAAGTCGGTTACGGCATTTATCGGTTTATACTAAACAGCTTCTATCCAATCTATCGAAACCGTCTGTTAACTGTTTTGCAATTTCTACGAGTTTTGCTAAATCACCTTTACGTGCGCCTTCAATGTTAAGAGGCATAACAGGATCATGCAGACTCAAACGTAAAAGCATCCAGCCCTGAACGTCTTCTCCCTTAAAACTGATTCGAACACCTTCATAAGATTCCGGCATTTCATACTCAGCCTCAATGGCACGTCTCTTAAACTCAGCAAGAACACTCTGTCCATATTCCTTAAAGTTTTCTCCGGAAATCTTAAAGCGGTATTCACCTTCTTCAACAAGTGGAGGAAGCTTTTCAATAAGGCTGTCGAGCTTTTTACCCTGTGCATTTGACTGAGCCAATGCAATTACAAGCTTTACAGCAAGGAAGGCACCGTCATCAAGGAAGTAGTTATCTTTAAGAGCTCCGTGTCCAGATGTCTCCATAGCCAATGGCGCAACTGTTCCTGCAGCATTCAATTCCTTCTGCTTGTTGATTACGTTCTTATAACCACGCATATAGCAAAGATGCTTAAGACCAAGAACATCCTGAAGGAAGTATGTAAGACGATCCGAAGTAACACTGTCTGTAATAATTGTTGAACCAGGATACTCAGGAGCAAGAATTGCAGCAATCATCGCAATAATTGAGTCACGGTTGATTTCGCTTCCATCACTCAAAACTGCAGACATGCGGTCAACATCTGTATCAAAAATCAAACCAAGATCTGCCTTATTTGCGAGCACAGCACTTCGGATTGCTTCCATTGCCTGTTTATTTTCAGGGTTTGGAATATGGTTAGGGAACATTCCGTCCGGCTCAAGGAACTGGCTTCCAGTTGTATCAGCACCGAGCGGCTGAAGAATCTTATCAACAAAGAAACCAGAAGCACCGTTTCCACTGTCCACAACAATGTGAAGACCAGACAAAGGTTTATCACCTTTTCCAAGATCAGCCAGACCATCAGCAATCTTATTCTTAAGATATTCAGCATAGATTGAAAGAAGATCCAATTTTTCTACAGGTACATTGATTTTTGAAGGATTAAGGAAACCTGCAAGATTCAGGATTTCTGTAATATCTTCATGTTCAAGGCCACCATCATCATCAAAGAATTTAATACCATTTCTGTTAAACGGAAGATGGCTTGCGGTAATCATTGCAGAACCGTTGAAATTTGTCTCCGGGAAAACAATAGACATAAACATTGCCGGAGTTGTTGCCATTCCACAATCTGTGACAGTTGCACCAGCGCTCACCATACCGTCAATAAGAGCATCTGCAAGATCCGGACCTGTCACACGAGAATCGCGGCCAACTCCAAGATGAAGAGAAGTAGCATCTACATCAAGCTTCTTTGCAAGCCAGCTAACATAAGCACAACCAATCTGCTTTGCAATCTGTGGAGTAAGATTTACATTTTCTCCCTCAACTCCTTCAATTGCAACACCACGAATATCACTACCATTCTGCAGCTTCATCAAATCCATAATAATCCGTCCTTCGTAATCATTTTTTTCTTAATTATATTCTGATAACAATAAAAAGTCGATTATTTTCCAACACAGAAGTTAGCGAAAATGCTTCCGAGAACATCATCAGGAGTTACGTCGCCGGTTACTTCGCCAAGAGAGTCGAGAGCATCTTCAAGATCCTGAACTACAGCGTCGAGAGTGTAATTGTCGTCGGCACTTACAAGGGCATGTCGTACACTTTCGAGAGCCGCCGATACCGCTTCCTTCTGACGTGCCGAGCCCAAACCAGCCTGAGTACGCTCTGTTGAAAGGCCTGCTGTTAAAATGTCGGAAATTCTGGCAAAGAGCTCTGAAAGGCCGTCTCCAGTTTTTGAAGAGATTCGGCATACAGAAGGGGAAAGGCTTCCCCTCGCTCGCACTTCGTTGCTCGCTACCCCTTCCAGCGGGGACACCCCGCAACGCCCCGTATTATCCGGGCTACTCTTTTCAGGAGCTGCAGCCTTATCAATCTTAGTTTCAACCACAATAAGCGGTTCAGAACAGTTTTCTATGAATTCACAGTCCTCATCATTGAGCCCGCTCTGAGAATCTACAAGATACAAAACAACGTCCGCATCGTGAACAAGACTGCGGCTGATTTCTACACCCTGAGCCTCAATTACATCGCTTGTTTCGCGGAGGCCGGCGGTATCGAAAAGCCGAACCGGAATTCCGTTAATACTTGCCCAGCTTTCCAGCCAGTCGCGAGTAGTTCCTTCAATATCACTTACAATCGCGCGTTCTTCCTTTAAGATTGCGTTGAACAGTGAAGATTTACCGGCATTTGTACGGCCAGCAAGAACGACACGAGCTCCGTCCTGATACAGTTTTTCACCTCTCCAGGAATCAGCAAGCGCCTGGAGACGGCTCGCTGCAGCTTCTATGTCGCCGCGGTCAAAGGAGTCGGCGATGGTTTCTTCGTCCTCCGGGTATTCGATTTCAACTTCAATCGCGGCGAGCGTATCTATGATAAGCTTTTTAATAGAATCGATTTCGGAAAATAAAGAGCCCGCAAGCCGCCCTGCAGCATGAGAGCGCGACACATCTGTATGCGAATCGATAATTTCTTTTACAGCTTCTGCACGGGTAAGATCAGTTTTACCGTTAATAAAAGCACGGAAGGTATATTCACCGCGGTTCGCCTGTCGAAATCCAATCTTCAGCATAAGATTCTGAATTGCAGTAACAACGGCAGGTCCGCCATGGCAGAAAATTTCTACCATATCTTCACCGGTAAAACTTTTTGGTGCACGGTAAACGGCAAGCATGACTTCGTCTATTTTTTTATCAGCATCAAGAATCCACCCGTAAACCAGAGTGTTCCCCGGGGCCTCCAGCAATGCCTTAGATCTGCTGAATACCTTGCTTACCAGTTCAATACATCCCCTTCCCGAAACACGAACAATACCCAAAGCGGCTGGCGAAAGGGCTGTTGCAATTGATGAAATTGGTTCTTCTGGAGTGTATTGATTTGGTGTCATTTATTTTCCTTCTTTATGGTTTATGGCATTACCTTTAAGAATGGATTAAATCTTGTTGTTTCTTCTTCTCTGTACGGATACAAAATACTGTCCAGAATCGAAACATCAGAATCCACATAAAGCGGCTTCATCTTATCACCAATTGCCGGTTTACGGAATTCCCTGCTGGCTTCTGATGCAGTTCCAATAAAAGTTTCAGTTGCTTCAATATCAGGCGGAGTAGTCCCATATTCCCCGGAATTATTCCAGCACATATATCCGCGGTCCAGAGAATCTCGAACACCAAAGAACTGCTTCTTTATATAATCAGAATCATAATAAAGTCTGTCGTAGCTTACATTCAGATAGAATGACTGAACCCATGGACGAATAATTGCTCTGTTACGGCACAAAATTGTATTTCTGAACGAGCCGTAATAATAAATGCGATATGTACGGTCTGCAACAGGAGCATAGTTTAAGAATGTCTGCTCAAAATGACTTGGATAGAACATCGGACCAATTACATCAACATACTCAGCAAGCATTTCTGCGTCCTGACCAGTTCTTGTTCCACTACGATACCAGCCGTTTGCACCATAAATATCAATTCCAATCGGTGCTTTAATATTTGCACGTGCATAAGAAAGGAACGAAATCAAGGCAGATTCCTTATCCATTCCCTTATCCTGCCAGCGGTACTGTGCATTATAAAGATTCAAACCATCTGTCGGAAAGCGGATATAATCAAACTGAATTTCATCAAAACCACGTTCAATCAGTTCTTTTGCAATTGCTACGTTATATTCCCAAACCTCTTCGGAATACGGGTCTACCCACTGCTCATCATAATATGCAGTTTCTTTAGTGCCGGTAGGCTGCTCATTTTCATCAAGAACATCCTCGTAGCCTTTAATTCCCATCCACGGTTTGTTCAACTTTTTATCCCAGACAGCGTATTTTCCATTTTTGTATTTTGAGAGAGAGCGGTCTTTAAAAGTAACAATACGTGCTACCAGATAAACATTTTCGCTTTTGAATTCCTTAATAAATTTATCAAGGTCTTTTATTGCATAGCCAGAGGTAGAACATTTTTCCAGAACCAATGGATCTTTTGAATCATAACGAAGGAAGCCATAATCATCCTTCATATCAATTACCATTGAGTTCATATTGCGGTCTTTAATAATCTTCTTGAATTTCGCAACTCCTTCAGGGAAGCTGCACTGGTAAGCAGAGGCATAAATGCTCTTTCTACCGTTTGCAATTTCTGCATAAGGAGAGTTCACAGTTCCCGGATAAAGCAGCCAGAGTTCGTTCAATTGAAGTCCGCGTGCAAATCCGCTTCTAGACTGAGGAATCCAGGCAGTATTTATCATACCTGGTACAGAAGAAAATGCTTCATGCCAGTCTCGTTCCTGACTTGGAGTACCAGGACTTTGAAGACTATCCAAATCAATAGCGCCAAAACCTTCAAGCTTAGTATATAGAAGCACATTATCTATTGTAGTAAGCCCGTCTGTAACATCAGTTGGTTCAGAACCTGTATAAATCAGCTCACCCTTCTTTTCCTGCCAGTTGAGACGATAGATTCGCGGAATATAAGTCTGAGAAATATAGATTTCTGTATAAACTGAACCGTCTGCATTGGTTCGTACAACCGGAAGAATATCAGCAATTTCATCCGGAGATGTAAGGGAAGGCATTTTTTCAAAACCGGCATCAATATCTGTCCAGCCAGCCTTCTGTCTATCCGGGAAAATATAGGAAAGTCCAAAAATTGGATGCGCCATAAAGACTACAGTCTGATCATCGAGTGTGGCAACGGCAACAGCTTTCATTCCAGGAGAATTTTTACTCATAGAACCAAGGTCTTTCCAGGTAAGTCCGCCATCACGGCTGAAATAAACACTGTCCTTTGTAGCAGTTACAACCTCATTGTTATTAAGCGGATTTACAGAAAGGTCTTTGAGCTCCTGAATCTGAAGCGAAAGGGTTTTCTGTCCTTCTTTAAAGGTTTTTATAGTAAGGAAAGGAAGACCATTATCACGTTCTTCAAATTTCTTTAAATCCTGAGAATAAAAAACTCCTTTCTGAGTACGCATAAGCCAAGAAGGATGTGGAACTCCACTGCTATCTGCAATATTTACACGCAAAAGCTGATCTACACGAGCTTCTGTCCACAGAGGAATTGCGGAATTTCTGTTTGTTACGCGGAAAAGTCCGTTATCTGAACCTACGAGGAATACTTCTGTTTCCGAATCGTTATCCAGTGCACTTACAGGATTCTTTTCCGGAAGTCTATATAATGGTTTTACCTCGTCTGAAAAAGCAAGGACCGTTAAAAAAAACAAAGAGAGTACAAAAAGTGATTTTTTCATACTCTCTTTATCGGTAGATTTTGCTTAAATATTTACTACAGAATCTTATCAAGTGCTTCTACGACATCCTGATCGTACAAAGCAGACTGTTCTTTAAGTGTATTTATAGCAGATTCCTTATCCATAGCACCACGATAAGAACGCTTACTTGAAAGTGAAACGTAACTTTCTGCTACACGGATAAGACGTGCAATCTGTGGAATCTCGTCTCCAGAAAGCCCCTGTGGATATCCAGAACCATCGATATTCTCATGGTGCTTTGTTGCAGCATCTTCAAATACGCTCCAGTACTTCTTAGGAACAAACTCAAGATGTTTTTCTGCAAGATTAACGTGCTCGTTCAATGCATGCTTTTCTTCTTCTGTAAGCTGAGTTGCAACAAGAAGATCAGGATCAATTGCAAGGAATCCTGCATCGTAAATCATAGCAGCACAGAAGTTCAGCATTGCCATTCCCTGAGGAAGTCCAAGCTGAATAGAAAGCTTGTAAACCAGCTCGGAAACGTTCTTTGAATTATTCTTACGGCCTGTAACATTATCAATCTGCTGGCCAATTTCCTCACACTTAACAGCAAGCTGCTTAAGTTCTTCTTCATCCTCTTCAGAGAAAGTTACATCCGGAAGAGCCTGTGCCGGAGCCCATGTAGAAGAACCAGCAATTCTAAGTGAAGGGTTTCCACCATAGATATCTGTAATTCCACCAAGCATAAGGCGGTTTGTCTGGCTCTGATTCTGAGCAAGAAGCTTAAATGCCTGTGCGTACTGTTCCTGCTGCATGAGATTTGCCTTAGCAGCTCTTCTTATTATTACTATAATCAGCATTACAAGGAATGCGATTATGATTGCAATTCCAATAATTGAGAAAGCAATTACACGTGTAGAACGCTTTGTTTCTCTTGCAGTTTCAGAAAAGGCATTTCCCATATCCTTAAGACCAGATTCAAGGGCATTCTTAAAATCTTCCTGTCCTTGTTTTGTAGCTTCAGCCTGCTCCTTCATTGCTGCAGCCTGTTCTTTCATAGCCTTTGCCTGAGCTTCCATAGATTCCTGCTGAGCCTCAAAGCGTTCCTGCTCAACCTTGCGTTGTGCAGCAGTCTCAGCTTTTTGTGCAGCCTTTTCTTTATTAGCCTGATCGGTCTCTATCTGCTTAACAAGCTTTTTGATTTTAGAAGTCTCTACATTTGGATATTTCTCAAGATTCATCTTGATATCAATGAGAGCCATGTCATCATATTTCTTCTGAAGTGCCTGAAGCTTTGCAGCATAAACGGTCTGGGCAAAATAGAGAACATTTGCCTGAGAATCTTCATCCTTTGCAACTGCAAGGGCCTGATTTACATACTTGTAGGCATCCTCTACATTTCCATCCTCATAAGCTTCATTTGCTTTATCCAGAAAGCGAATAGCTAAATCGGTTGTTGCCGCAAAAGTTTGGGCAGTGAAGAAAACAACTAATAATGCAATTAAAATTCTTTTAAGCTTACCTAATAACATTTTCAACTCCAATAGCCAGAATTACACTCGCTCTATTTTCCATTCCATCATTCTTAAGGAAGAATTTATCCCTCAAACCAATATTGAAATTTAACTTTACTTTTTCCAATTCCGCAAATGGAATTGCCATATTCATAGCAAAACCTGCTGCCATTTTTATATTTTGATAAAATAAATGTCCTGCAAGCCAGTCAGCGCCAATATCCAACTTAAGCGAGCCAAGCGACAGATTTCCCATTTTTATTCCTATAAATGGAGAGAAGAAGTTACCAACGACAGTTTCTGTAAGTGGCGCAGTATCTGATTTTCCTGTAATTACAGCACCAAAACCAGCTCTTATAAACAGGTTCTTAGAAATATTAGCAAATGAATATTTTAATGCAGCTTCGAAATCACCAAGCAATGGAACCATCTTTTCTTCTTCCACTGGAATAGTGAGGAACTGAGCTCCTGCAAATGCATCTATACCAAGAACATTTTTATTCTCCATTGTATATTCATAATCAAAGTCTAAACAAATACCATAATGGAACGAATTTATTTCAGAACCCTTATCCATTAAATATGCAATATCTGCCATTCCAAGTTTTAACAGCCAGTTTGTACTTGTAAGCTTTGTTTCTTTTCCAGAAACATATACAGAACCTGTAGAAGTTTTTGTAGCTGCAACATATTCTTTTTCTACGTTACTGCGCTGTTTTTCCTTCTCCATTTCAATTCTTGCAAGTTCAAGTTGTCTCTGATGCTCACGCTCTGCTTCATGTTTACGCTGAATCTCATAAGCATCAGAAATTACACTGTACATTTCTACAGCTTCTTCGTTATCAAGATTATTCTCAATAAGAACAAGTGTAGCAGACATAGCAAAATCATAATCATTATTAACAATAAGACGTCTGATTTTCTTCTGAGTATAATTTTCCATTAAATAGTAATATCTGTCTTTTGTGTTTCTAGAAAGAATACTATTTAATTTACTATCATCTTTTGCAGAAAAGCAGGTATCAATCTGCTGATAAATGTCGCTTACATATTCCTCCAGAGCAAAGAGCTTGCCAGAAGAACACAGTAACAAAACTGCTAAAGATAATATTTTTATTTTCCTTCCAAACATTCTCACTCCTTTGCCTAGAAGATATTCGTTCTAAATCCAATTGCAATCTGAGGAATCAAATTATCAATTTTTGCTCCAGAAACGTCGGTAGGAATAAACCACAGAGCACCTTCAGTGTAAACTGAGAATGAACTAAAGGCCTTTACATTCTGCAATTTAATCTTAGGGAACTCAATCTGAGCCAGCAGAGATGAAAGAATCTGTGACTTTCCACTGTTCGTCTGTGTAAACATTGCAAATTCAGCACCTACACCAAAGCCTGCATACAACCAGTCCCAGTCGTGACCAAGGAAGAAGCTGAATGGAATAGAAGCAATACTTGCAATAATCTTAAGACTGTATACATTTCCACCGTAACGCATATCTGTAAGATCTTTCTTGAACAGATTAGAAACTGCATCACGCTGCTGCTGTGTAAACTGTCCGTAAGAAGCCTGTACCTTTACAACATCATCGAAGAAGGTAAGTCCGACACCTATAGAGAACAGTGTTGCACCCCACAGACGGAAGTCTAAGTACAAGCCCTGGATGAATGAAGGAACTTCGTAACTTGCTTTATCACCCTTACGTAAAGCAACAGTTACATCCTCAAGTTTTACATCATCATTTGAAAGACCTGAAGCATTAAGTACCTGGTTATAACGACCACCATTTATTGGAGCAATCAGGCGGATTGAAGGTGCAGTATTATCAACCTGAATGATTGTTCTTGTGATAGCTGTTTCACCGTTCTTCATCGTAGCGCGGATGAGGAAGAAGTGATATCCTTCTGCAATATCCTGATTTTCTATACGGTACATCCACTTTTCATTCTTAGAAAGCTCTGTGAATGTCTTACCGTTATCAAAACTCAATTCAATCTTAGCAACCTTCTTAGCGGCTGTTGCAGCCTTCTGCTCAGGAGTTGCTTCCTTAGTTCTAGAGAAGAGGAGTTCATCTTCACTGATAGAGTAACCTGCCTGACCTCTGATGTAAGGACGGTTGATTGCAAAGTCACCGTAAGTAAAGTTATCAATCTTAATCCATGGTCCAACAGGACTATAAGTAATAGTCTGTTCGCGAGATTTTACAATCTTTCCGTTAGCAAGAACAGAATCTACACGATAAGTGTGTACACCTTCTTCAATATCTTCTGGACCAAGATCAAACTTAAAGAAGCCGCAATCTGTAAGGGTTGTATCTGAAACCAGCTTATTATCAACATAGAGATTCAAGAGTGTAATTTCACTTTCAGAAGCAGCCTGTCCATAAACTGTGAACACACCGTTCTTATGTTCTCCGTTGAGTGGATACAAAATATCTACAGTTGCAGGAGCAATATTCTTTTCAAGGTGAATATTGCGGCTGACATTAGTTATGTTTCCAGCCTTATCTTTTCCAGTAAGTTCTACGTTATAGAAGCCGTCTGGAAGATCACGCATATCAATTGTTTCACCAATAATACGGTCAATCTTAATCTTACGGATACTTGGTGCACCACCTCTTTCAAGGTTTCTGATTGTAATGTAAAGGTCTGTAACCTCTACGTTATCATAAGTATTACCAGAGAAGAACAGCTGACCAGTTGTTGTAGAATCATCAAGCGGTAATTCAAGGTTCAGGTAAGGAGCATCGTTATCGATATTGATAAGGCTCGAGTAAAGTCCCTGAATACCATAGTTATCTGTTACCTTAAGGAAGACAACCTGAGTTCCACCAGGAATAGCGCGTGTATCTACTGTGTAGCTCCACTTTTCTGTTCCTACAGCCTCGTTATAACTGTTACCGTTATCAAGCGAAACCTTAACATTTGCAATTCCGTTCTTATCGCTTGCCCAACCAGAAATTGTAACAAGATTACGTACAGAAGTATCGATTGTAGGCTTTTCTACAGCACCCTTTGGTTCTTCAAGAGAAATACGATAAGTGCGTGAAACCTCAGGTCCCTTTACACCATTGATATCAACAGCATAAACAGTAACTGTATGCTCGTTATCTACCATTGTATCAAGAGGTACATCAATTGAGAAACTTGTATTAAGCTTGTACTCTGCGTCTGCATTAGTCTGCTTGAATACTTCTTTTGTTGATACCTGCTTGTATGAACCGTTATCAATCTTATAGAAGATTGAAGATTCACCATCATCATCGTAAACAACACCCGAAATTGTAAAGTCGCGGGTAATTACCTGCATATCTTCCGGCACATGAATTTCTGCACGGGGAAGGTCAGATTCATTATCAATACTGAACAGCCATGATTCTACCGGAGTTGCATTTCCTGCATCATCAGTGAAGACAAATGACATTGCATCGCTGATAGGTGCTTCTGGTGTACCAACATGAGTATAGATAAGAGGATTCAATTCAATTGGCTGACGAACCTGTGCCCTACCCTTTTCTGGAGGAGCCAGATATTCAGCCTTAGCAAGAAGTCCGTTATCTGATACTTCAAATACAATGAGGTTATCACCGTTTACAACATCAATTTCCTGAGGCTCAACTACTCGAACTTCTGGAGGAGTAACATCCTTATAAGCTGATGTGTAAATATAGGTTTCGTGACCCGAAGTATCGCGGGCACGCATATTGATTCTGATAAGGCCATCAGGCAATTCAGAAATATTTACATCTTTAGAGAAGGTTACACCAACTCTGTTATTGTTTCTTGAAAGATCAAAACTAGACCAGTTTTCACCGTTATCGAGAGAGTATTCTACGGCTCTGATTCCAAGAGGATGAGCTGCAGTTCCCGAAAGTCTAAAGGTATTTCCTACCCACTGGAAAAGCTCTGGAGTTACAAAGTTGATTTCAGGTGCACTTGTATTTGCAATGAAGTTCAACGGAGAAGAATTGTGTGCATCACCAAAGCGGTCTGTAACTCTTACAACCACATTCTTATATACTCCGTCTTTTTCTGCATAGAGAGTAATAAGATTTCCATCAGCCTCAGCAACAAGACCTGCAGTTGAAGAAACCAGTTCTACTCTAAGAGGAGCATTGTAATTTACATAATAGAGGAATTTTGAGCCATTGCTCAAAACATAGTTATTATCAACTTCATCATATACAGTGCCAGTAGCAGGCATTGGATAGATTCCTTCTTTATCATTGATAAGTTCAGCCTCTGCCTCACGTACAACTGTGAAAGAACCTGTAACAGTCTGCTCAAGAGCACCAGCCTTAATTACAGCACTGAGTTTATTAACACGTGAAGGAAGATTTGTTGCAGGAATTTCTGCAATCCAGCGCATTGGCTCTTCTAGAGTAGGCTTTATAAGCTTTGCAGCCCCCTTCTGTGTAACAGAACCACCGGCAATTTCTTCACCTGTAATTTCGAAGTTTACAGAATTAACAACCGCGCCAGTATCAATATAAAGACGGATTGTTGCAATATCTTTTGAGTTGTAGCCAAGAACAATCGGCATACCACTCATATAATCAGTATCATTGATCTGTACAATGTGTGCAGAAAGAGAAGGCTTTTTAACAGCTGTATACTTTCCAGCAACAGGCTTACCATCTGTAGTTGCAGTATTAAAGCTTACAGGATTATTTCCTTCTACCATTTCTTCGCGGAAATAAGTCTGATAATCTGCTTCGAGTTCACCCTGATAAACTGCTACAGCATAAACATCAAAGCCATCTGCCCAGAATACTGCAGGTGCTTTTGGAACAGGCATCTTTCCATTCTGCTCTTCTACATCTGGAATATTCTTAACTGCAAATGCCTTGGCTTTTTTGTTTCCGCCGGCACTTTCAGCAATCAATTCTACGATATGAACACCGTAACCATAGTCTTCTGCATTAAAGGTAAATTTGAATGAACCGTCTCTTGAAACATCAATTGACTTAAGATCATCATTTGTAGAAGGAGCTGTTGTAGTTGCAATAATTCCCTTCTGAATATCTACCTTAGCAGACATTACTCTGTATTTAAGACCACCAACACCAGTTTCACAGGTAACTTTACCACTTACAGCAAAAGAACCTTCAAGTCCATTAAGTGCATTTGATTCTGAGTAATCACTAATTGTAATTTCAGGAAGAGCAGTATCGGCACGGAATCTCAAAGGACGAGATTCGATAGTCTTTCCCTTGTCTGTTTTGATTCTTACAACAACAGGATCTGAACTTCCAATTGCATTCTGTGGAATAAGGCGGATTAAATTGCCTTCAAGTTCAACCTTTGCAAACTTTGTTGATGGAACCAGTTCTGCACTTGCAGCATTTGCTCCAATCAGATAACCGGTAACAGGGAAGTCTGGATTACTGATGATTGAACCGTCTTCGTCTACAGTGCTGTCATCAAACACAACAACAGGCTCTTCACTCTTAACAACTGTAGTATTAGTTACATAGTAAAGTGCTCTATAAGTTGAAACACGACCAATCATATCTTCAGCTTCAATTGTAAGGTTCATTACACCCTTAGCACTTTCCGGAAGAATTGGAAGTGTATATGTATAAGAAGTTGCATTCTTAAGTTCTGTAGAACTTTCTGCAAGACCTTCTTTACCCCATTTAAGAGATGAAGAAACCCTTACAAGACCTACTCCAGAAGTAATTCCCAAACTGAAGGTACGTCCACTTTCCGGATGGATTTCCATACCGTTTACAAATTCGTTTCCGTCTTTTCCACCATTAAGTTTCGCTTCACCAAACTGAGGAGCAATTCCGCGGGAAACAATATTAACTACTACAGGATTTCCAACAACATCATTTACATCAACTGCAGTAACAGTTACTTTATGATTACCTGTTGAAAGAGCTTCTGCATCACAAAGATGATAGTAGAATACACCCTTTGTTTCCTGAATAATCGGTTCATTATTATCAAGCTGAATTCGAACTTCCTTTACACCATCAGGATCTGTTGCAATACCGCGTACAAAAAGCGGATCTGCATCACCAAAGTTCTGACCTTCAGCAGGTTCAGAAACCGATGTTACAGGCTTGTCATTTTCCTGATTTAAAGGAATATTGCGGCTTACGTCTACAATATTGCCTGCACGGTCTTTAGCATGAATTGTGAATTTTGTTGCTTTATCTTTGATTGCAAGTGTGTCTACATTAACGGCCCAGTAAGGGTTACCAGGAATAAGATCAAAGGTGCCAGACTGAGAACCGAATGTCCATGAAAGTTCTGTTACACCAATTGTATCCTTTGCATAACCGGCAACTGAGAATTTACCGTCCATAACCTGACCTTCTGCCGGATAAACAATTCCAACATCAGGCTTAGTATTATCTATAAAGTACAAGAATGAATACATTCCCACAGAACCAGCCATATCTATAGCCTTAAACCAGAGAACAGCAGGTCCATCATTAAATTTCTTTGTATCAACTGAAACTGTGAAATCACATAGAGACTTATTCTTGTTTCCGCCGAACTTAAGAGGTGTGAAGTTTTCGCCGTTATCTACAGAATAATAAAGCTCTTTAATTCCGTTTCCATCCGAAACAATACCGTCAAATTTAACATTTCCAGAAACAAGAATACCCATTGTCTTGTCCTGAACTTCTGTTACAGGCTGTTTACGGTCAAGCTGCCAGGTAAGCACATAAGGGGTGCTTACTCTTGGCTCTTCATTTATATCGTAACCAATTACTTTGATTGTATGGTCACCTTCTTCAAGGTCATTTGTATCGAGGTAGTAAGACCAGAATTCCTTTCCATCTGCAGTAACTCGTTTTTCAGTCTCTTTTCCTTCATCAAGAATGAGTTCAACCCGTGATACACCATCATCATCAACACATGTACCTACAATATTAAGGTTACCAACGACACGCATGTGAGGATACGGGTTTGTAATACCACAGATTGGAAGGTCAGATTTTGGATCCAGATAAAGGTTATGAGGTCCTTCAATATGAACATTACCACCAAGGTCACGGGCTGTAATCATAATATTGTACTTGCCCGGCTTGCGGCTATCCAGATCAAACTGTTCCTGCCAGCTGTTCATGTTTTCAACTGAAATTTCTTCAACATCACCTTTTCCGTGTGCAAAAGATAATCCTGCAACGAACACTGAGAAAACAGTAATTAAGAATACTTTTTTCATCTTATCCATGTAGCACCTCTATATATTTTTTGCAAAATCCTTTTAATTTAAAATCCCTCATTTTATTATCGGTAGGAATATACTATTTAATTAGAAAAAGTTAAGTTATAATATATTTAAGACTTTTTGAATCAGGAGAACATACTATGAGTACAACAGACATTTTCATTTTACAACAGATTATTGATAAAAGCAAAAAAATTGTATTTTTTGGTGGAGCCGGGGTTTCAACCGAATCCGGCATCCCGGATTTCCGAAGTGTGGACGGTCTGTATAATCAGCAGTGGAAATACCCGCCGGAACAGATTATAAGCCGCTCTTTCTTTTACCAGAACACTCCTGAGTTTTATAGATTTTACCGTGCAAAACTTTTACCGCAGGGTATTAAACCAAATGCAGCTCATTATAAACTTGCTGAGCTCGAAGCAGCCGGAAAACTGCTTGCTGTAGTTACTCAGAATATTGATGGACTGCATCAGCTGGCTGGAAGTAAAACTGTTTACGAACTTCATGGCAGCACATTAAGAAATTACTGTCTGGACTGTCATGCTTTTTACGATGAAAAGATTATTATTGAAAGCGAAAATACTCCTGATAAATTGCCTCACTGCCCAAAATGCGGAGGACTTATAAAACCTGATGTAGTTTTATATGAAGAAGGTCTGGATCAGAGAGTTATTGAAGGTGCTGTAAAAGCTATAAAGGCTGCCGACACACTCATTATTGGCGGAACTTCACTTACAGTGTATCCGGCAGCAGGTCTGATTGATTATTTCCATGGAGATAACCTGATTCTGCTGAATAAATCAAGCACACCTCAGGACAGAATGGCAAATCTTGTAATTCACGAACCAATTGGAGAAGTACTTTCTCAGATTTCGGTAAATTAAAAACCATTCATACTGAAGCCAAGCAAAAGTCTTATTCTCTCCTGCGGATTCAATTCTTTATAGGAATGAATTGTATAACTATAAATTACATACAATTCCATTTGATAATTTGGACTCGCAAAAAGTCCGACGTTTGGAGTCAGTTCAAGGCCGGTTTTTATATAAGCAGAATCCAGATAATAACCTCTGCCATCTGAAATTGCTCCAAAATACTCTGGAAGATGAGCTGCCTGAAATCCGTTTTTAGAAGCTGAACCTGCCGTTCCTGTCGCAGAATATCCAAGATTTATATAAAAATCATTCAGATAAATAGCCGTAATTCCTGGAAGTGCCTTCTGAATATCCATAGAAAAAGCCACGACTTCTACAGATGCATCAAAAACGGGATGGCCTATAGTAATTGCTGGTAATCCCTCTACCGGAATAGAGTCCTGTTCGATATCTACATAGCCGTAATTCGAAGAAGAAGGAAGCAGCGTAAAACCGGCAGTAAGAGGCAGGTTATAAGTAGAACCATATTTTGATTCAAAAGGAAGAAGATGAGATATACAAATCTTTAAGCCCGCAGAAACTACAGAAAGATCGAGCAGACTTTTATCCGGTGAATCAAGTGGCGCAATATAACGTTTTCCAAACCCGACCGCAACACCAAATCCTCCTCGTTCAAAACGCCCTGGTCCTGTCTTTCTGATATTTGAATACTGAAGTTTTAAAGTATCTGATACAGAAAAATTACTCTGACTGTTAAAAAGAGCTGTTGCAGTATTAGTAATTATAATAGAAGAAATCCTTCCGATTTCAATAACACTTGAAATGTCGGAAACAATACCACCATGCTGCCAGCCGTTTTTATTGAACTCTGATTTTATTGCTGTCTGAGATTTAAAAAGCGAAGTTTCAGTTCCTTTGTTGATTGTAAGAGAAACTCCAGTAGCCAGTGATACAGGATTAAAACCTGCGGTGAGAGTATATAAATCGTCAGTTCCGCTAGTCCACGGATTTGCAGTTATATAGGTAGCTCCAATCATAAAATCATATATATTTGAAGCATAAGTTTCCTTTGTACCAAAGTATTCTGATTGATAAGTGCTCAGAGGCATAAAAATGCCATGAAGTAAATATGGGAATGGTTTGTACGGTGTTGTCTCAAAAATTAAACTACCGATACTAGCCTCCCCGACATCGCCACCATTTTCCGCACCAGCAATATCTTCAACCGTGGCGGCGGCCTCCCCGCTTATTGCACCGCCCACTTCCATAATCTCCGCAGAGCCGGTTCCGTCCCTCAAACACAAAACGCGGTTCTGGCGCAAAAACTTTCCTATATAAACAATTTTCCCGTTCCACAAAACCGACTCAAATATTCCGCCGGAAATGTCCTGAGAACTCAGAATTAACCGTGCGGACATTTCCAACTGGAGGTGACCGACATCTCCCAAAGCGCCGTCCACCTCCAGTTTTCCGAGTCGTGGCAAAGTGCCTTTCTGGGTGTAGGAAAAATAGAAAGTTGCAGTGTCAGGTGAGAGGGTGGAGTTTTCTGAGATCTCCGCATACGACAGCGATCTCACCGCCATTCCCTCAGGGAAAACAAACTCGCTTAACAGAGCTCCGTCCAGGGAAGTCACGCAAAGGCTGTATGTGAGACGGTTTTTCTTTATCCATGCAAAAGCTCCGTTGTTCAGAGCCGTAAACGCAAACGGATTTATTTCTGCATCAAGTTTTATTTCTTTATGCAGTTCAGTTCCTTTTACCCGGCGGCCAGAATCCTCAAGTAAAAGTTTGTAAATTACAATTGAATAATTCTGGTCAAAATACTTCTGCGCCACAAGATAAAAGCCGCCGGCACCGTCCTTTACAACAACGCCGTCCTTAAGGCCTTTTTCTTTTACAGAATAAAAAGACTTTCTGTCAAAATCATATAACTTAATGCGAGCAACAGGCCCCGGCGCATTTTCACTCATATAACTCACAGCCAGAAAGCGGCCGTCGTTCGAAAGCCGCACCCCGCTTATTCCCTGCTGAGAGAAAAGCTTATGAACAGCTGGCGCCGGTGATTTGGAAGAACTTCGACCATCACTATAACCATCAGCTTCGAATACTCGTGATCCATATTTATCCAGCCAGACAAGCCGCCCAGCTGCAGAACTCAAAGAACCATAAAGAAAACCTGCATCATTTAATCTTGAAAAACCTGACCTCTCCGGTTCAAAAAAATCATAAACCAAACCAGCCTTTACAGGATTTGCTGCGACTTCCGGAACCTCATAAGCTTCTTCAAACTGAGTCCATGCAGTCCGTAACTTTACACCAAAAGATTTTTTGAAAGCCTTTGCAACAGTAAGATTTTTTCCATTTACAATGCGATACCAGAATTCCGCATAAGGCTCCATTCCATATTTTTCCTGAAGCCACTGATGAAAAGCCCCGTTAAAGAAATAAGGTACCCCACTCGGAGCATTATCGGCAGAGCCCGAAACATCATGATATGAAGGAAAAGCTCCTTCAATTTTTGCCTGTTTTACATAATGCTTTGCGTATTCATCATTAAGGCGGCCCTCGCCTGCAGCACTTTCACTTGTAACAGTTGCTCCCTCGGCCATTCCGGTTGTTACTGTAAGCATGCCGGGCGCCACACCATCACCAAAAATCTTTCCAACACCGCGCCAGAAACCGCTTTTCATATTGTAAGTAACAGCGTGAGTTAATTCGTGACGGAAAGTAGAAAGGAGAGTTTCACTAAAAACTGCAAGCTCGCTGGAACCTGCAACGGAAGTATCATAAATAGCAATATGATTATAAGGAATTGCAGTCCAGAACGCATTGAACTGTTCAACTGCTGGAGTTATGACAACCGGCATTCTAAACGAAGGGGTCAGTCCATATTGACCGGCAACCTCTTCGTACACCGTGTCGGCTTTTTCGTAAAGAATTACAGCACTTTTTTCACAGCGCTCAGGGTAAATAATATCAAACCATTGAGTTTTTGCTACACGAAGTTTTTTTTCACCCCAAAACATTCCGCTGTGCGCAGAAAGTTGAGTACATAATAAAAATACGGCAAGCAGAGAAATAAACTGCCTGCCGGTATTCAGTTTTTTACATATCCTGAAGTCTTTTTTCTGCATATCTGAAATATCCCGCTCCTACAGGTGCAGAAATTATAACATATAAGATGCTTAAAATCACAATTGAAATCATCTTCTTTGGCAGAACAAAAATAATCAGCAGCAAAAGAATCACAATTGTAAGCATAGAAATCAGCATTGACCACAGAACATTAAAATTCTGTTTAGTTGCAGCAATCGGATTTTCCCAGTTCAATTTTGGATTTATTGTATCAATAAACATATCAATAAAAATCAAAAATATAGAAACCGAAACCGAAAAAATCACCATCATAAAGCAGATAGCAATAAAATCTGTCAGCGAGAATGGAATCTTAAGGATAGCATAAGCTGCAGCCATAATATTTATCATTACGACATTCGAAATTCCTATATAAAGCAGAGCATGCCAGAACTTCACTTTTACAATCATATCAAACTTAACAGGCATTGCTTTAAGATCATTCAAAGACTTTCCTTCCCGGGAAAAAGAAGTAGTAGCAAGATTTGCAAAAGTTCCGCAGAAAATTACCAAGGCAGCTCCAATAAGCGCTGTATAATATTTGATAGAGTTTAAGTCTTCTGGAGTAAGCTTAGCAATTTTTGTTCTAAAAGAAACTAAAAGTCCATCGATAGATTCTCCAGCAGCTATAAAACCTATTCCAAAAGAGAGAAGAAAAATTACCGGAAAGAGATAAACAAAAAGCGGACCGTTAGCAAAGAAAGCTGGTTCTCTGACAACGTTTCTGAAATCGCGGACAAAGAGCGCATGAAAAACAGAACCCGAACGAACATCTTTTTTAATAACCTCTTCGGCCTTTTCTGAAGAAATCTTTTTAGTCTTTTCATCAGAAAAACCATTAAGACTTTTTACATACATTTTTCCAACTAAAGGAACAAGCACAAAAAGTTCAACACAGCCCAGAGCTGCAAGAATCAGAATAGGAATGATTTTGCCATTCAAAGCACCGGAAATATACATAAACACCGGAACCTTAGAACTGAACTCAAAAATCATATCGATTGAAGAGCCAATCTTTTCGCTTACAAACTCCGGATTAGAAAACGAAATAGATACAGAAGAATTCATAAAGCCATAGCACATACAGAACAAAATAAGCAGAACTGTGGCAACTCCCGTAAGCAGCTTCTTTTTTCTAAGCGCCGGTACAAAATACAAAATCAAAATAAAAAACAGATAGATTACAAAAACGGCAGTAACCGAAAATGCAATTGCCGAAACTAAAAAGCCCAGGTAAAACAGCGGATTTACAAGCAGCCCTTCATTATAGCCATATACAATTGAACTGATTGTAAACATTCCAACACCGAATATGGCATCAGCTATAAATGAAACTGTAAACTTTGCACCAAAAAACTGGCCGGGAGTAAGCGGAAGACTCATCAAAAATTCTTCACCCTTACCTGTATAATAGGAAGATGCTACAGAAGTAAAGCCAAAGAACATAATCACGGCAACTGCAACCATCATAGAAACAAAAGGCATCATATGCTGATTTCCATTGCCAGCCAGATAATTGTAAGTACCAGACATATAAAGATAATACATTCCAATCATTACACAGAAAATGTAGATTGCAACCAGAATAAGAAAAATGCTTTTTATGATACCCTTTGGCCCTTTCTTAAAGTTTTCCCGAATCTGGGTAAACACATTCTCATTTGTAACCAGAATCTTATAAAGTTTTAAAATCATAGAAATCATGGCGGCCTCTTACTGTGCTTTTGCAGTGCTGCCAATCATTTCCAGGAAGATATCTTCAAGTGACTGGCCGTCTTTTCCATGCTGTTCTTTGAGTTCACTCATAGTTCCCTGGAAAATCAGCTTTCCCTGTTTAATAATTCCAATACGGTCGCAAAGCTTTTCTGCAACTTCCATTACGTGAGTAGAAAAGAAAACAGTTTTTCCTGCATTAGCACGCTCGCGCATAATTTCCTTTACGATAAAAGCAGCCTCAGGATCCAGACCAACCATCGGTTCATCAAGAATCCAGTTCTGCGGATCTGTAATAAGGCTGGCAATCAAAAACAGTTTCTGCTTCATACCATGGCTGAAAGAAGAAATCTTATTATTCAAAACTTCTTTAAGCCCAAACTTTGTGCAATAGTTTTCTATACGTTCCTTGCGGATATCTGCAGGAACCTTATAAACATCACCAATAAAATTCAGATATTCAATTGCCTTAAGACGAGAAACAGTTTCCGGATTATCAGGAACAAACGCAAACTGACGCTTAGCGGCTACCGGGCGATCCTTAATTGAAATACCATCCAGCTCAAGAGAACCTTCATCCGGCTGAATTATGCCAGTAAGCATTTTTATAGATGTAGTTTTACCGGCACCATTAGGCCCCAGAAAACCAAAAATCTCACCATTATTCACAGTAAGCGAAAGCGAATCCACCGCCTTCACCCCACCCTTGGTATATGCCTTTGAAACATTTTTAATTTCAAACATTTTTTTCCTCCATTTTTTTTACTATAAATGATTGATGCCGTTTTTTCAAATTTAATCAGGATTATTTCTCAAATATTGCACTTTTCGTTCTGGTTTTACTAATTATATAGAGAGGAATTTCTATCAGAATCTTTATTCGGCGGAGGGAACAATATCTAAATGATTTTAAGAGGTGAACAAATGGAAAGTCAAGAAACAACACAGTATAATCGAGAATACAAAGACAGACTTTTTAAGTATATCTTTGGTAAAGACACAGAAGACAGTAAAAAATGGCGACTCCAGCTTTATAATGCGCTCAACGGCACAAATATTACCGATCCCGATGCCCTTAAAATCAATACTATTGAAAATGTAATTTACATCAGCATGCATAACGACATTTCCTTTTTAGTTGATACAGAAATAAATCTTTACGAAGAACAGAGTTCATGGAATCCGAACATGCCGCTCAGAGGGTTCTTATACTTTTCAATCCTGTATCAGTTATATCTAAAAGATAACAATCTATCCATTCTCAGTCGACATAAGGTAATGATTCCTCGTCCCAGATTTTTTGTTTTTTATCATGGAAAGAAAACAGATCCTGATACATGGAAACTTAAATTATCAGATTCATTTCTTGGGAACCAGAAAGAACATGGTGATTTTGAATGGACCGCTACAATTATAAATCTTCGTCCAGATGAAAATGTTCCACTTAACAAAAACTGTACTCCGTTGTATCATTATGTAAAGTTTGTCTCTATGGTAAGTTCAAACATGGATGCAGGCATGGACAAAAATAAAGCTATCGAAGAAGCTGTTGATGAAGCCATAAAAGAAAAACTTCTTGATAACTTTTTCAAAATCAATAAAGCGGAGGTAATTGGTATGTGTTTAACTGAGTTTGATGAAGAACTTGCAAAGCGCACATGGCGCAATGATGGCTACATCGATGGCCGTTCCGAAAAAGCAAAGGAAGCTGCCATTAACCTCTTAAAGATGAATATTCTTTCTCCAGAACAAATTGCACAAGCCGCCGGCCTCTCGTTAGAGGAAGTCCTCGAACTTCAGAAAAGCATTCTGGTAAAAGCCTAAAAAATTGCCCCGCCACAAAAGCTCTAACCAACGTGACGGGGCATAGTCTGTAAAGACTAACAACTACGGAGACAAGACGCTTGATTGCGAATGTCTCTTTCTTTTGTAACTAAAACACACCTTGTCGGGATTGGCAGGTGTGTTTTTATAACCTGTTAGTCTGTTTCTGGCAGCTGTTTACCAAACTCAATGTTGGTTGCAAGGTAGCCAACTACTGGATCTCCATCTTCATCGAAGTCGAGACAAACATTCTGGAACTTCGGATCGCCTCCCTGTGGTGGAGTAATAGCAGGTACTGTCATGTATTCCCAAACTCCTGTTGTATAACCATTTGAATCAACACCCTGAATAGCTGGATCTTTTTCCGTAGCAGAAGCAATATCGGTTATTGCACCAGTAAAATATGCAAGTTTGATAGAATCACGACCACCAGTTTCTGTTGAATTATAGTAAGCAATTACAGGCTTATTATAATATTTACTAGTTGCATGATCTGGATTTGTATCTATGCGAACCTGTGT
Organism: Treponema bryantii; assembly: GCF_900111035.1. GTDB lineage: Bacteria > Spirochaetota > Spirochaetia > Treponematales > Treponemataceae > Treponema_D > Treponema_D bryantii_C. The sequence goes on along the minus strand of NZ_FOFU01000005.1, from coordinate 150,563 downwards.
CCAGTGACCTACAGAACCATACTGATCTACACGCACCTTCTTGAGAGCTGTTTGTGGTTTATGCTCTGTGCTATTCCAACCTACGTACATATAATACAAGTCTGAATCATTTGCATCAAAACCTGTAATATGTATTCCATTATTAGAATCAAGACCAAGTGATACATAGTTACCGACATATTCTGGGAAAGAAACGCCTGAATCATCAAAGTTTATCTGTTCTGTCGGATTACTACCAGTAACTTCAGATGTTGAATACATCAGCTTCAAAGCAGATGCAACCTCATCGTAATATACAATTACAATTCGATTGTCAGAAGTAACTTTCATGTCAAAATACTTTGACGGCTTAGTATCATCTGTTGTTTCAACAGCTTGTATACGACCTGTATTATATTGTAACTGCTCATTATAATTAGCTGTTGATGTCATATTATTTTCACTAAAGTTGACTGCTTGAGAATAAGTTTCCCCTGAAGAATCTTTGTGACTACTATCAAGTTTCATAGATTTTACAGAAGATCCAGATAAAGTCGCAATCGAATAAGTATTCATAGCATTTGTTCCAATATTTGGACTATTATTTATTCTGTAATATCCATAGGTATCATCACTACCATAATATGTAAGCAGATAATAATTATTATTATATTTAACATAATGCCCTGTTAAATTCTTTGTAGTAGAATAATAATAATAGATTTTGTTTTCATCGTCATAGATTCGTGTAAATTTAACAGAATTTCCATCCGAAACATAAGTGCCATCTGATTTACCAACCATAAAATTACGAACTAGTATCTCATGAGTGTTATCATCATAGTATGCAACATAAACAGATGCAGTTCCTGTTTTTGAATTACCACTTGCAACCATTTTTGGATACATATACCTACCAGTCATTAAAGAAGAATAATTAACTGTCTCTAATGCTAATCCATTATTTTCTGGAGATCCTAAATAATTCCAATTTGTAGCTCCATCCTCTTTAGTTATTCCAACACCTGGTGCCCAACCACTTCCTGTACCATATAACTCTGCATATCTATCATATACATACCACATAGCACACTTATCACGGTCAAATACAGAAATATGATGGAACCGACCACTAGCATCGCGGGCCATTCCAAATTGATTTCCTACAGAGTTCTTTGCAAGATATTCGATGTAAACTTCATCACCATTTTCATCAAATTTAGCACGTTGAGCCATTGCATATGATGCATAGTTTTTACCTGCACCAGTTCCCGCTGCTGTTCCGACATCTGAATTACGTCCACCACTCTGATTCAAATAACCAAATACAGGTTTATCTCCTTCCATTATTAAAGTAGGATAGTAACCATTACGGGTCTGATTACCAGTATCATGCATACTCCATACCATCAAATATCTGTCATCTGTAAGCATAACATTCTTTGTTGTATTAAAGTCTGCCTCGCGGTTATATGAATATTTATAATCATTTACCGTTGCTGTTGGTTTTCCGTTTGAATCTTTCTTGCCTGTAAGTGTGTATGAACCATAAGCATCTGTTGTATTAATGTTATTCAATGCACGAATACCATTTGTAAATACTTCAAGATAGCCACTATTTGACAAATCATTGCTTACAGTGAATCTAGTATAACCATCAGATGCTTCAGCTGAACGAGTTACTGTAACACCACTATCTTTTGTTACATCAGCATCATCTACAACATCAGAAGTTACGATACATATTTCATCTTCATCTGGATTTAGATTAAATCCTTCAATAAGTATAAAGGCATCTGTTGTATCCTTGATAATACTGTAGTTTCCACTCGCAGAGCGAATATTTGCATCTTTTAATCCGCTCTTCCTTCTATTTGGTGTAGAAATTTTACGGATATATGGCACAACATCCATTGAGTAAACCGGCTTGCTATACTTAGCATCGCTTGTTGCTGAAACATTTGAAGCACTAGCACTGTCTGAAGAAATCTTACCGGCGTGGTCTTTTGTTCTTATGCTCAAGGCTTTATCAATACCTACCTGACTTGTAATCAGAGCGGTATTAATACTCAGATACCAGTCTACCTTATGTCCTGTCTGGTCAAAGTAGATATCTGAAACATTCATTTCCCAGCCATCTGAAGCCATACTTGCAGATGCAGATTCCCACTTTGCAGTTTCTGGATTATACCAAGCTGCCTGAGCATAACCTGTCATTCCGGTAGCAGCATCATGGCCGGTTGCAGCAAGTGAGTTGGAAGCTGTAAAGTCGTCAAACTTGAACCAGATTGAGCTTAATCTTGTATCATCATAAGCAGTTCCGTGGAAGGTAATTTTTCCAGAAACTTTTGCATCTTCTCCAAGTGTATCAGTATCACCAACCTTAGTTTGTTTTATGAGATTATTATTTGCAACATCTGCTTCTAGCTCTATATGACCGTTTTCTTTAATTGTAGCATAAAGGCTGTTCTTTGGTGTAATAGTAACCTTAGTTGTTGTAATCTTTCCGTTTTCTATAACTGTTGTTTCTGTTGTACCCAGCTTCTGTCCGCTAGAAAGACTTTCCATTACATCTGTGACATCGCTCTTTTCGACCTCATCTTCGGTAACAATTGTACGAATTGTATAACCTGTACCAGTCCATTCGAATGGTTTGATTACACTTACCGGGTTGTTTCCATCAGTGAGATCCTGCTTTACTTTTGCATTAAGGATTGTCCAACCGGTGTCTGTTCCTGGTGTTGAATCTTCTGTTGAATCCCAGAAGGTAAAGCTATAGTAAACAACCTGATCTTCATAAGTTGCTGCATTAGTTGTTAAAAGAGCATCTGTTGCTTCAATTGCAAGTGAACCACCATAGTTCTGTACAGTTTCTCCGTCTACTTTATTTGAACTATATGACCAGGTTGCATTTTCATAAGACTCTCCTGATTCTGTAGTAACTTTGCGTACAATTAAGTCATTTGCACCAGAAGCTAACATTTCTCTTCCAGCATAAGAATCACTTGGAATAGTACCTGCTGAAGTAATCTTGTCTGATTCTCTGGACATCTGCCAGTAGAATGGGCCAACACCACCTACAAATTCTGGAATTACGGCAATACCAGATTTTACTTTCCAGTAAACAGGATTTCCATCTTCATCATCTGAGAATTCTTTTGATGTATCAAGATCCCAGTTCTGTACACCAGTCTTTGTAAGAGGTTTTCCATCATCATCTGTATCTTGGTAGAAAGTCTTAAATTCGCCAGTTCCATAATCAAACTTACCGTTTCCATTCAAGTCAGTTCCAAGCATTACCTTTGTAATTCTTGGAGCATTATTACTTGCACGAGTCTTAATATATCCATGTCCAACATTACCTGCCTTATCGAATGCAACTACATGAATCTCTATTGGACCATCTGGAATATTGGCAGAATTAAACTTAGCTGTCCAGTTATAACCGCTGCTCTTATTACCATCATAGGTTTCGTACATTTTATCGCCATCATCACTGCTGCTATTCAAAGAGCCATCTGAGTCTTCTCGTTCACCTTCGTGGTCTACTACCATTGCATAAACGAATTCTGCCGACATATCATCACCTGTATACTCTGGAGTAATTGTGATTTCTCCAGAAGTTCCGTCTATTGCAGTAATAGTTCTATAAAGGCCTCCAAGTTTTACAAGTCCACCAACACGAATATTTGGATTCATTGGCTGAGTAACTTCTTCTTCTCCTACAGTTACAGTTTTATCCTTGAGTTCGTTATTTGTAAACTTATCGTTATGATCAGTTACCTTGGAAAGCGTAAGAGTTCGAACAGGTAAGTTATCGCCATTTATTTTTACTGTAGTAATAGATGTACTTGATGATGCAATTGCAATTTTATTTGCCTGATTATCGGTGCCATGTGCTTCCATTACATTGTAAATTCTGGCATTTGCACCTATACCACGTTTGAAATAGAAGACAGCCTTATCAAATCCACTTCCTGCTTCTGTAATTTTTCCGGCAAGAATAAACTTAGAACCATTAGAATTCTGTAAAAGCTGGCTTGTATCATTTAACAATGTACTTGCCTTACCGTATTCATCGCGGTAGAGTTTGATTCCTAAGTCTTCTGTATCAGCTGGATCAGCCTTGTACATATCTGGGAACGATGGATTTGTATCATCTACAGAAACCTTAAATGATTCTGTAGACTGACCTCCAGTTCCAGAAGTGTTATCTTTTACTCTGACAGTAATATCCAGATTTTCACTAGAAACCGGAATCTTATATTTAAGAGTTTGCTGACCACTATAAGTTACAGTTGTTCCTGTTATAGTAGCAGGATTTGAATTTCCAGATGGAGGTGTTATACTTGTTTTATTTCCAGTCCAGAGATATGTTTCATTATTAAGTGTAATTTCAAATTCCTTCATGAAATTATCATCAACTGGTGTAGAAACTTCACCTTCCAGATACCAGGTATAACCATTTTCATTCTTTACGTAAATATCTGAATTATATTCACGACTAGGAACTGCAGTTGTACTTCCTGTCGCATAGCGATTAACATGATTACTTCCAAAGAATGGAATTGTATTATTTACCTTTATTTTGGTTACTGTTGACCAGGTACTTACCAGAGTAGCTTCCTCATCATTATCAACAGCTATAGCACGTACAAGCAATATTTCATCTGTATCAAAACTGCTGATATTTAATGAAAGTTTCCAGTTCTTTGTACCTGTAGCAAGCAAGCCTTTCCAGGTTTTGGTTGGAATAGTTTGTAATTTGTCACCACCTACAAGATTATTTTCTGCAAAAGTATTGTCTCCATTCTTTGCAATCTGTACATAAACAGCCTTTACGCCTTCATCATCTGTTGCAGTTCCAGAAATGGTTACATTACCACTCTTTAATACTCCTTCGTCCGTAGATTCAGGGTCTGTTATAACTACAGATGGTCTGTCTGTATTTGGGTTGAATCTGATTTTTATTTCTTTATCTTCAGCATTTTCACCCTTATCATACTTTCCTTTCCAGATATAACCTACATTACCTACTTCATCTGTTACCTTGAAACATACAGGAATATCATATACACCTGTGTCTAAACCATCCTGCTTAATATTATAGGCTTCATATTTCGAATCAATATGAGATTCATTATTACTTTCAATTGTATAATTTAACTGGTCAATTGCAAAATTAACAAAATCAACACGCCAAGTAGTTGAAACATCTTCTATTGAAGTCCAATCGTCACTTCCAGTCAATCCAGTCATGTATGATTTCTTCTGAGCATCTGTTTTACCATTCCAGCTTGAATAAGGCGGAATATGGTATGCCATTGCCTGGATAGATGACATAGAATCTTCTACTTCACCAGAGAATGTAAATTCACCTGTCTGCTCGTTTGCCAGCTTTGGACTTACGTTTTTGATTGTAATTTCAGCATTATTGTCTATAGTAACAGGTTTTTCTTTTGTGCCTGTTTTTGAAGCCATATCAGTTGCAACAAAGTTGAGTGTATAATTAGTTGTAAGTGCTGAACCCGATATTTTCTTGCTCAAATCATAAGGACCAAGTATATAAGTATAAATATTCGTATTTTCAGTATTAGCTATATAAACTTCAGATTGTCCCGATCCTACATCTTTGAATTGAGCAAGATAATTATCTTTCTCCTTCATAGGAGTTGTTGAATCCATTCCTGTTTCTTCAGTTACCTGGACTTTTACATACATAAGAGCCTTATCTTTACCAAATGAAATGTTATTCTCTGAACTCCACTGCAATTTTGGTGTTTGCTTATTCATGTATGCTTCAATTTCACTTGCTGAATAACGGACATTTGCTGTAGCAGCATCTTCATTATACAAATCTGTTTCAAATCTTATGAGTTGTACACTATTAATTTCTGGAGACTTTGTATCATATTTGAATGCTATTCCACTAGTATTGTCTTCTTTTTCTGTAGAATCTTTATAAGAAATATACGGTCGTTTAAGTTCAGATGCGGCACCTGTCCAGAATACATCATCATCACTAGCGGCATTTGCATCTGCAACTGCCCAATACCATGTTGTCTCACCTTCTCCTTCTGAAGAGTCTATCTGCCAGTTATTATTTTCTATAGTGCTCTTTGTTTCATCTGCACCAAATTCTACCCAACCTGTATTTTCACCATTTAATGATGGAGCAGAAGAAGGAGCTGTATTATTATTCTTCTTTGACCAGACCCAAAGCCTGCTAATCTGGTTATCATCATCTTTTATAGAACCGTAGACTGTTGTTGAAGTTATATATCCAGTTCCATCGCGTTTTACCTGATTCATCTTGATTTCAGGGCGGTCGCTATTCTGATTGATTTCTAATCCACCCGCAGGAGCTGTATATGGTAAGTTATATATATTACCAAAATTATCTTCTGCTGAAACAGAGAGTGTCAGTGCTTGTGCATCTGTTCCATTATAGAGATAAGTTGTATCCAGTTCTGCTGACCAGTTCTTATTATCAAAGAAAGTCAAAGCCTTTTGTGTTTGAGTAATTGAACCTGGTGTCGGATATTTGAACACTACCTCTTTCTCAGTATCTCCTGTTCCAGCTTTTGCAGTAAGTGTAATTTTGCTTATATTATTCTCATCTGTTGCTGTTCCAGAAATTATAGTCTTCTTTCCATTTACTTGAATTCCTGTAGCACTGTCTTTGTCATCTGGATTTGAAATTGTAAGTACAGGAAGTCCAAAATCAACCTTGATTGTCTTACTTTCAGATGCTGTTTTTCCAACCGCATCTTTAACAGTAAATGATAAACTTGGAGTACCTGTATCTTTACCACTCAAATCAAATGGTCCAACAATATATGTATATTGATTATTTGATGGAGTAACATTTCCTGCTGATATTGTTCCAAGATAACTGCAAGTAAGAGGTGTTGTTGCATCCATTGCAGTTTTTTCTGTTACAATAACCTTTGCATAAAGATATTTATAAGTTCCTCCGAATTCCAGATTATTTGTTGTTTCTGTCCAACCCTCAGTTGAAGCAGTAACAGTAGCAGTATTTACATTTGTTCGTAATAATGCTATTGAACTAATAACTGGAGCATTTGTATCTACCTTAAATTTAACAGGAGAACTGTTATCTTCTTTGCTAGCCTGATTATAATATTTAATATATGGTCTTAAATCAGCAGAAGTGACAAATACGCCCTTAGCTGCATCGCCAACGGCAAAATACCAGTTCTTCTGACCATCAACATTATCACCAGATAAGCTGCAAGTCCAAGAGGTTCCGTTTATAGGAATTTCGGTCCAGCCTGTTGCAACCCAATCAGTTCCTACATAAGATGGGGCTGCCGGTGCTGAGCCATCAGAATACCATAACTTCAATCCTGTTGTTCCATCATCATCTGAAATTGAGCCAAGAACATCTGTTGAAAGCAGAGTAGTTGAATTACTCTTTTCTATCTGCATAAGTGTAATCTGAGGACGATCTGTATCCTGATTTACAATAACTGCCTGAGGAGTTGAATAACCAATATTGCCAGATTTATCTTCGGTTGCAACCATAAAGTAAATTGGTGTATTGTCTGCTATAGCTGTAGAAGTTCCAGTTCCTTCAAGGTTTGCTGTATTAAGATTCGTAAATTCCCATGAAGCAGTATTTTCTGTAGTTCTTAAAAGTTTAAATTTTGATGCAGCAGTTTCTCCAATATCAGAAGTTGTAATTGCAGACGCTGCTTTTCCTCCAAGTGTTGAATCTTTTGTGTAATACAATTTAAGTGTCTTACTACCAGCTTCATCTACCTTGAGTCCGCTACCTCCAGATACATCTTCTGCAGTTCCTTTTAATGAGATTATTCCGTTAGCTTGAATTCCTGTTACAGTTGCATCTGCATCATTTATAGAATTTGTGTCTATAGTTACAGATGGAGCGGTAGTATCCTTAAAGATGTTTGCAACAACCTTATCCGATGATGTTTTCGCAATATCTGTTGCTGTCGCAGAAATTGTTACTGAATCATTATCTTTTAGAAGTGGCGCTACATCTGCAAACCAGATATCAGTTTCACCTGCAGCTGTAGATTTTGTACATGTTACAGTTTCATCATTACAAGACAATATTACAGACTTTATTCCAGAAGATGAATTTGTAATATTATCAACCTGTGGATCTGTAACTTTTATCCTTACAACATAAGAATCCTTTGCATATTTAATTGCTGTATCAGCTGGCGTATTCAATTCAATTTTTGGAGGTGTTGTATCCAGATTCATTGAGTAGTTAACGTATACGCGAGAGTCTGTAGCTGGATTATTATCATGGTCTATTGGATCTGAAGTATCCAGATAGTAATTTCCAACATTATCTTCAGCTACAATAACAAGATAGTTACAACCTTCTTCCAACTGTGGAATTGTAAAGGAATATGTTGATTTTATAAGTTTCCAGTATTTATAGAATTCTATAACATTTGTATCACCATCGCTGGCATCAATGAAAACTCCATTTTCAAGTTTCTTCTTCTCAACTACTGCAACTCCATTCTTCTTAAGCTGATTTCCTTCATATGGATCAGTATCGCCTTTCTTCACATTATAGAAAACACGCTTATATTCTTCTGTTGAAGAAGGAGCAAAATATTGATTTTTTCTGACAACATCTTCCACAAGCGCCGTTTTTTCATCGTCGTCCAAATTGTATTTCTCTTCGCCATTTTCAAAAATCAATGGATTATCTCGAGAATACAGTTTATAGAATACCTGCTTTAGTCCACTTCCTTTATCTTCAAAATCTCCGCGAACCTTTATAGTAGAAGTATTAGTAAATGAACCACCTGCATATTTTCCACCAGCAGCAGTATCTATATCAGTATAAGTTACATCATCATTAGTGTTTGTAGTTCCTTGTGTATCCGTATAAGAATTCCAGGTCAAAGAATAATCTGAAGCATTTGTTTCCTTAATATCTGTATTTTCTCCATCTCCAACACGGAATACTAAATCTTTTCCTGTTGAATCAACTTCATGAACACTTTCAGGTCCTGCATTATCAAATTTGATATCTGGCAAAGAATATTCTCTATAATTACCAGCGTAATCGTAAACTGTAATTTTTGCTGTCGCAGAAGTTACAAAATTACTCAAATCAATATTTGTAAAATATGCAGTATTAGATACTTTCGTAATTGTGTGAGGTGTAGGAGTAACAGAATCTTTTAATTCAAGTCTTATAAAGTCTACTCCAGAAGCAGGGCCTTCTGTAGAAGGAGCATTATCTGGTCTTGCATCATCAGCCTGACCCGTAATTATAAACGTACCCTGTTTGTTATTGATATAATATTCTTCTACCGTAGTATTATCAGCTGCCTTCTTGGCATATACAGAGTAATGTTCAGAATCTGTCGTGAAATTCAATTTATCAAAAGTAGGTAGTGTTGTATCACGGCTGATTGCAAACAGATTTTTATCTGATTGAAGTCCGTCTGCTCCAGCAGCGTTATAACCATATACTTTTAATGTATCTGTACCAAGCATATCATTTGTAAACTCTGCTTTCCATGATTTTATAGATAATCTGTTAGCATCTGTAAGCGTTTCAATAGAGTATGAATTATTTGTATCGCTGGCTTCTCCGGTTGAGTATTTTACTGTTGGCTGCTTTGGTTTATTATCAGTTCCGTTAGTAGTACCTTCAAAAACAAGAGGTCTTACACCACTCTGATCATCAGAATAATTTCCATAAACAATAAGTTTTGATGTATTATTTATGTAAACAGTTCCGCTTGCGGTCTTTAATGTACCATCGTCTCCAATCTTATACTTATAGACTTCAAGAGTTGGTGCTGATGTATCTACCTTTATAGTCTTAGTTACAGACTCAGCAATGTTTCCTGCTGCATCTTTTGCATTAAGCGTAATCGTTAATGAAGCTCCATCAGAAGCAAGTTGTGCAGAACCTGTCCAGTTATTATCTTCAGTTAGAGATAAAGGAGATACTCTATCTCCACCATCCTTGTTTAAGGTAATACACTGAACTGTTGAAACACCAGAAACACTATCTTTTACTACAACATCGAGTTTTAATGATTTTGATTCATACCATTTATTTTCATCATAAACTACATCGTTCAATTTTAATGTAGTAGTAATAGTATCATTATTATCAATATAATCAATAATTGGTGCTGTATAGTCTATTGTAATCTGTTTCTTTTCTGAACTTTGAGTTTTTCCGACTTTATCTGTAGCAACTACCCAAACTTCATATTTCCCTTCAGTAAGATAGTTAGCTGCGTTTGTATTTTCACTTGGACCAAATACAAATAGTTGTGTCCATACTCCATTATTTCCCGCAACACCATTTGTTATAGCAATATCAAATGATTTTGCATTCTCAGATTCTTTTTGCACATAAACCTTTAGAGATGCAAGACCTTGTGAATCTGTAGCCTTTCCATTTACAATAACCTGTCCCTTTCCACTCGTAAGGTTAGTTGAATTATAAACTGTCTTCGAAATTTCGAAATTTTCTATACTTGGAGCAGCAAAATCTATATCAAATGCTAGAGTTGCTACATCAGAAATATTTCCTCGTTCATTGTTAATCACATTTTCATTTTCATCATAATTTCCTGTTTCATCCTCTGCATAGACATGGAGATACCAGCTGCCTTCCTCAAGTTTACCGATCTTCTCACTCGCTGAGGCAGAAGCTTTTACAAATTCCTTATCAATTGTAAATGGTCCGTTAAAGGCTTCTGTTTTTTCAAAACCACCAGCTTCATAAAGTTCTCCAGGAGCAGAATCATGAGTAAACTTATACCAGATCCATGAAACTCCAGCCTTTTTATCATTTGTTTTTCCACTAAACTGTGTTGTTTCTGTAAGAGCATTTATTCCTGTTTTTCCTGCTATTGGTGATTTAATTTCTATTGTTGGAGGCTCATTATCTACCTTTAATACAACCGACTTCTGTACACTTGAATTTCCAATTTTATCTACAACCTTGTAATATACAGTTACATCTTTTGCTTCTTCACCTGGATAATAAGGGTCGATTTTAATTTTATCATCATATGTAAGTTGGGTATCGGAAATCTCTGCAACTTTCATGTACTGAGAATCATCCGTAGTTGAAGTAGAATCAATTGTATCATTATATGTTCCCCATTTATCATCTGTTCCTTTTTTTACAACCTGTCTATAAAGTTCATAAGGTCCTTCAGAAGGAGAAACTGTTATTGTATTTGTAAAATCATAACTGCTTTTTCCGTATTCTTTATCGCAAGTTACAGAAATTGATGCTTTGTCCTGTGTTATACGTACTAGGAATGGCCCTTTTATTGTCTTTTTAGAAGTATCAACAGTATCTGCTGCAATGATTGCATATTCATAGAAACCACAATCCTCATCATTTGGAGGGAAAGAATATGAACTGATTGTAACCAGTTTATTAGGAGTATCCTGTGTTACTTCAAAAGCAACATTATTTAATTTAGTTGCATCAGCTTCCCAATTTGTTATTGTATGGGTATTTCCGCTGGTTACAATGTCAAGTTCTTTATTTACAATCGAAAGTTTTGCAGCACCATCATCATCATAAAGTTTAAATTTTAAGACAGCACCTTTTTCTACATTACCAAGTTTAGCTCCTTGCTGCTGATAATATGCATTTATATCATCCATAGCAAAATCAAGCTTTGTATAGGTCACATCTTCACCGATATAAGGCAAATCAGTTGATTGATCAATTATAAATGTGTAGTTTGCATCTTTATCTTGTGTAGAGGTTTTATTTCCGGCAACATCGTATGCAGTAACTCTGAACACAATTGTTTTATTATTATATTTTTCTTCGGTAGTATTAATTGTTATTGTTTGACCTGTAATTTCTGTTATTATTCCTTCCTCAATAACACTTGAATCTGCTGCATTTATAATTTCATATTTTGGTGCAAAATACTTTGGCTCTTTTCCAGCTTCAGTTTCTTCATCTTCCGAAGCTAAACCTGAGCCTCCTTTATCATTCAGCATTACAGTAAACTCAACTTCACCGTTCAAATAAGCGCCACTTTCTTCTGTACCAAAATTATCTACATATTTTTTTGCTGTTGCTGGTTTTGTAATACTGATACTTGGAGCATCAACATCATATACTATTGTCTTTTCAATTCTCTGTGAAAGCTGCCCACTAAGATCAGCCTTAAAAATAAACTTATGAATACTATTTGTATTTCCAAATGAATCATAAAGATATGAGAAATCGTAACGTAAAGCACCATTAACTTTAGTAGCATCAGATTCTTCAAAGGTTATTGTCGTAATAAGATTAGCATCTTCATCGGTTCCCTTATAAATCAGAATTGTTGAAACCCCCATTTCAACTTCAACATAACCAGTAAAAGTCTGATTTGAATCTTTCTTAAGATAAGTAGTTACATCTTCTGGTGTCTCAATTACAAGATTTGGTCCACTTCCATTCGATGCAAGGCGGAATCCGAATGGTTTTCCACCATCTACTTCGACCTTATTATTTGACTGGTCTTTACCGTCTACGCCAAAGATATAGGTTTTACCAATTTTAAGACCATCAACACCTTCTTCACTTCGGGAAAGTCGTACATTAAATCTGTATGAGGAGCCATTTGGTTCCTTCGTAGCTTCCGGATAAATCTTCTCATCCTTTATTGTAATGGACTTATCGTTATTTGTAATAATTTCCTGAACATAAACCTTAAGGCTGTTTTCATCAAGAGGAATATCATCAAGACCTGGCGAGACTTCAACCATTACTGTCAGACCTGTAATAATATCATTTACAGTTCCATTAAAGTCATTACCATCAAGAGCAAGTGGGCTGCGTCCTGCGACAATATAAGTTGGATTGTTTTTTGGATTAAGAATGAAGGAACTTACTCTCTGCTGATAATCTTCAGAAAGCAAATACTCTTCTTTTACTGTATCAGGAGATACGGCTCTTGAAGCTGAATCATCAATATAAGTTCCGTTTAAAATTGAGTATAACTCTGTAATTTTATAATACTGTAAAAATGGTGTATAAATATTTTTATACAGGTAGAAATACTCCGCACAGTTTCCTTTTTCATCATCTTCTGTAGCTGTTTCATCTTCATCTGCATAACGGGCTGCGCCATCATATGCATAAATTTTACAATAAAGTTGTTTTCCAGTTCCATCTTTTGGAACATTTATCGAAAATTCTTCTGTTTCTCCTTTATTGTATATATAATTCTCATCTTTCGAATCATAATCTGCCGCATCCATTGAAATAGATAGCGGTACATTTCTAAGAACAACAGGTTCATCATTAACCGGCTGTGTACATTCTTTGTCAGTAAAAAGCTTCAGTTCTATTCGGCTGATATTGTTTGTATCTGCGGCCTGTCCTTCGAGGGTAAACTTCTGACCATATTTGTCTGGGCTTGATAAATCTTTTGCAGTTGAAGGACGGGTAAGTACTATAATTGGAGGGGTGTTATCAATAGTAAAGGTTCGCGTTACAACTGTTTTTCGGTTTGTAGAGTCTGCAATTGTGATGGTTGCCTGATATGAACCATCTATTACTTCTTCTGCAACTGGATCAATTACATATTTCCAGGTACCCTTTCCAACTTTTAATTCCTTAAAGTCGGCATCAAAGGTATGTGATTTGCTGTTTGCCAGCCCGTCAGTTCGTTCAAGCTTTACTTTGACGGAGGCGATTGTACCGTCATCGGTCCAGTTACCGGCTATGGCAAATTTATCACGGATTACTGCATCTACTGGAGGAGTTGAAATATCCAGTGTTGGTGGGTCTGTATCTACAGCGGCACCAAGACCTATTTCACATGAAATGGCAAAGACTGAAACAATAAATAATAAAGCAATCGCAAATTTCTTCATATCAACACCTCTTATGAGTCAAAACTTTTCAAATTTTTTAAATGTTGATACTTTTTAAAATGTTACTACTTATCTTTATTTATCGGCAGAATACCCCTATTTTCTCCATAAAAAAGGGTTTCCAAGATGATAGCTCTTAGAAACCCCTCTGAGGTTAAATATATTACAGTTTAGTAAAATAAGCAAATTTTTTTCTATAATATAAGCAAAATCTTATTTTGACTTAAAATTCGCTGATTTGCCTATTTCTGAATAATTCCTCGCATTTCTTCTATATTATGATATCCTTTGCGCTTCATAAATGCAGCAAGACCATCTATCATTTCAATCATCGCATTTGAATTTGCAAAAGTAGCTGTTCCAACCTGAATGGCAGAAGCACCAGCCATTATGAATTCTACAGCGTCTTCCCAGGTAGCAGCACCACCAATAGCGATTACCGGAACGCGTTTCTCTGCCGGCAATTTGTTGATTGCTTCGACAATTTCATAAACAAGACGCACTGCAATCGGGCGAACTGCTGGGCCACCAAAGCCTGCTTTAAGTTTGTCGAATACAGGAACTCCACGCTCAATATCAATTGCAATTCCCTGGAAGCTGTTACACAAACTGATTGCATCTGCTCCGGCTTCAATACATGAAAGGGCAACCGGAACAAGCTCCTGAGATTGTGGTGTAAGTTTTACGATGAGAGGCTTTTTGGTTACAGCCCTTACAGCGCGGACGGCACTTTCTGCTCCTACGCAGGTCATTCCAAAGGCAGCACCACCGGCACTTACATTAGGACAGGAAATATTAAGTTCGATTACAGGAACATCTGTTGAATCCAGCAGTTTTGCACCTTCAACATAAGTTTCAAGTGATGAACCGGAAAGGTTTGCAATCGCTACCGGTTTAAGAGCCATCATCTCTGGTAACTCGTGTTCTATAAAATGAGGGATACCAGGATTCTGAAGACCGATACTGTTCATAAGTCCAGCCGGAGTTTCATGAAGACGGATTCCATCATTTCCCTGACGAGGTTCAAGTGTAAGTCCTTTTGAAGAAATTCCTCCGAGTCTGTTTACATCAAAGAGTGTTTTATATTCAACTCCAAAACCAAAAGTTCCAGAACTTCCAATTACAGGATTAGGGAACTTCACGCCTTTGAGCGTAAAACTGAGGTCCGGTTCCTGATCAGCAGCAAGAGGTTCGCGGCGAGGCTGAACTTTGATGCCTGCTACTTCTGTTACACTATTAAATAGAAGAATATCACCATCAAATACAGGTCCTTCTTTACAACATCGTTTTTTTCCTTCTGTTGTATCGATTACACAACCGAGACATACTCCAACTCCGCAGGCCATATGAGCTTCCATACTGAGCCAGCTTTTTACCCCAGCTGCTTTACAGATTTTCTGAATATACGCAAGCATTGGAGTTGGACCGCAGGCATAAACAGCTTCGTAATTTCCTGCCTTCAGAGTATCCTCTGTAAGAGCGGCTGGAAGCATTCCATGAACGCCTACACTACCATCATCTGTAGTGATTACAATTTTTTCTGCTTTTAGATTTTCGAGACCATAACTGCCGCTTTTGAATGAAGCATAAAAGTCGTAAGAACCGGCAGGAAGAGTTTCTGCAAAACCAGCAACTGGTGCAACACCAATACCACCACCGATAATAAGAACCTTTCGATGGCTGCCTTTGTCGAAACTATCATTAAAACTCGGCATCGGGAATCTGTTTCCACATGGACCAATCAGATTGATAAGGTCTCCAAAATCCAGAGAACAAAGTTCCTTAGTTCCCTTTCCTTTCAGCAAAATCAGAAATGTAAGTTCAACACGATTTTCTTCTTCAACAAGAACCTGTGAATGATAAACACTGATTGGCCGTCCCAGCAGAACATCTGAACGAACGGCATGAAGCATATAAAACTGGCCTGCAGCCGGTTCCTGTGAACCTGCCTCCAGCAGAACTTTCAATGAATAAACGCTACCAAAAGGAACTGCCCCAACAACAGGAGCACACTCACTTACAACACCTTTCGCAAAAACAGGGTACGGAATTCCCTGACAATTCTTGAACATTATAAACCTCGCTTTCTTCGGTTTATTACAATACTGGCAAAAGGGGAATTTTTCAATTAGTGTTATTTAGATTTTCTTTAATTATAGAAAAGCTGTTTTTTCCATATTGATTGTTTTTTCTGCAAAACCAAATCTATCATAGAGATTTCTGGCTGCATCGTTACTGGCACAAACCTGAAGTTCTACTTTCTTATACTTTTCTTTCTTTGCATATTCAAAGGAATAATTAAGTAATTCAGTTGCAACACCACGATGCTTATATTTTTCTTTTACAGAAAGAACATCTATATTTAATGATTTATAAAACTTAAAATAATTCTGTGAACTTTTTCTCGTACGATGACAGATAACCAAGCCCATTATTTCTTTATCACGAGCAACCCAGATCATGTTTGACTTAATAAGTTTTTTGTATTCTCTTTTTTTCAGCTGCTCACTACTTTTTATGATCTTATATAAATCAGGTCTCAAACTACAGTGATAGTCCTGACATTCCTGCATAATACTTAGAAGCTCTTCATAGTCATTTTTTCTGGCACTTTCAATTACCATAAAAGCCCTCGATATTTTTACTTGAATTTGTGTAAAAATCAAGTTGGAAATGGTAGTAACCATTACTACCATCCAACTTTTTACAATCCTTATACAGGTGTTTTTAAATAATTGTTTTTAACTCTTTTTTAAATACTTTTTATTTTGTAATTATTATTAAATGATTTTTAAATTATTATTAAATAAACTTTTTTTATTACCTATACTTTACCCTATTTTTTATTATAATCAACCCTCTAGAAGCGGGTTTATGACAGAAGTCACACCTCTTTTTGAACATATATGACAAATGTCACATGATTAACCATGGTTATAGTAATAAAAAATCTTGTATTCACTAAAACTATAATGCTTAGATATGACTTTTCACATTTTTACTCCAGTTTGATTTATTTAAATATTTATTTACATATATTTTGTAAACACTTTTAAGATTTCATTTTTTAAAACAGTAATATTCTTATTATATGTTTTAACTTCTTTTACATTACTACAAGGTTCTTCAAGAAATAACTGATAAGGAAAAATATTATTTACATTACAAATTCTATCAATTACTTCAACCGAAGGAAAATACTTTCCATTTTCAATTGCATTATAATAGTTTGTTGAAACATCTATTAATTCAGCAAACTGCGACTGGGTTAAATGTAACTGACATCGATAGTAACGTAGATTACTGATTAGAACTTTTTGAGTATGTAACATTTTTACTTACCTCATTATTTATTCACTTTTTTCTCTTACTTATTTTTTTAATCATGAAATAATTATTTTTTCAATTCTAAGAACCTTCAAAATCAATCTTTTATGACACATGTCATCACATTTTCTATTATTACATGACAAATGTCATTGACTATCTTTTATTGATTACAAATGTCATAAAAAATATTTAAAATTTCTCTTTAAAAATGACAAATGTCATAGTATAATTAATGAAAACTAAAAAAGTTAGGAGCAGAAAAATGACAAACTTGGCAATCAAATGTGAGGAACTTGAAGTTCCAGAATGGGATTATTTTGTATCTGAGATTCAGAAAATTTATCGTCTTTCTGATGAAGAAACAGTTAAGTTTTCTAATAACACTACAGCAAAAATTATTGCTGCAATTCCATTTGTAGCTGGCTGTTATCGTCCTGAGGTTACAGCTATTGCCCACCTTTCTTTGTACATGAATGAATTAAAAGGGTTCCAAAAATATTGTGCTTGTACAATGCTTGACGACAATGATTTATTTGAACGACTGGAACCAATTTCTCACTTTAGGGGTGGTGATCAAAAAATTATTCAATGTGGTATGAATACACTTGCATACATTATGGTCGAAGGTTACCATCTATCTGCAAAAACAGATTTGGAAGAAGGAATTTATAATCCTTTCAACACTGGAAATTGGAACTATAAAAGCCTAAAAAAAATGCTTACACAAAAAGTATTTGTAGACTTCAATCCTTTCATTCCCTTTACTGATGGTGGTCTTATTGCCAATTACGGTTGGGGTTAATGAAACAAAGATCCGTTTATTCAAAAGAAGTTCTTTTAGTTGTACGGTATATTTCATTAGCTACATTAATTCTTTTGTCGTATACAACAATAAAGAAGCTTTATATTTGTATAAATAGTAATTTTTATGCCTCATTTGATTTTCAAGAAAAAATCACTGAAATTTTTGGATTTATTAATAATATTATTGTAATAATTTTTGCAGGTATTTTAATAAAACATCCTCAGCGATTTTTCTTAATAGGCATTGGAAGTTTATCATATTCAATTCCTTTATCTATAATAAATTCAGAACCATATATGAGTTTATTAATGCTTTTTGTAGCTTTTTCTACAGGCTTTTTACGTCTTAATACAAATAAACAAAAATTGCAGTATGTTGTTTTATTTATATTAATATATATTTTTGAGTTCTTCTTTCCTCTAACCCAAGGATTTGATTGTTTCCGTGAATATGCTCTGGTTAAAATTGCTATTACACTTCTTCTTTTTATTATAATTTTCTTTTTCTTTGAATTTGCAAAACAACAAGGAGTTAAGGAAGGTGTAAAAGATAAAGTATTAAACTTGGCAAAATATAAAGGACTTGATCGTAGCGATATGTATCTTTTACAACAAATTTTAGACAACAAAAAATATAAGGAAATTGCTCAGAAACTTCATGGCAGTGAGGGCGCCCTCCGCAATAAGCTTAGTAAAATCTACAAGATTCTTGAAGTCGGCGATCGCACTGGATTTCTGTCTATTTATTCCGGCTACGAATTAATTTATGAGCCGGAATTGATAGACACCCCTACAAACTAGCCTTAGCCCCAAGCAAATCATTCTTGCTGAAAAGACTTGCACGTGCGGCAGCCGCGGCGATGTCTTCCAGTTTTAGAGTTCCGCTGTCGCGTGCGCCAGCAAGCTCGGAGTCTTTTTTCCAGGCACAGAGGATTCCGCGGCTTGAATTAACAGCACCGCCGGCATTGTCCAGAAGTGTAGCTGCGATTCTTGCAGCACCGCCCTGTGCACCGTAACCAGGAATTAAAAAGAAAGTTTCTTTATATTTATCGCGAAGCCAGCGGGCATCTGCTTCCTGAGTAGCACCTACAACAGCTCCAAAAATTCCACAGGTCTGATTATTATAATCTGCACATGAATAACGCCATTCTTCGCCGATACGTGCAATTTCATCACCTACACGCTCAAGTAAAAGTCCACCCTCTTCAAGTTTCTGATGTTCAATATCTGTCATTCCAGGGTTACTTGTACAAAGCAGGACAAAAGCTCCCTTACCCCCCTGTTCTGGCAGACTATATTTTGTAAATGGCTGAAGAGTATCAAATCCCATATAAGGATTTATTGTAATGATATCTGTTTCAAAATCACCGGTAAAATGAGCACGAGCATAAGCATCTGAAGTTGCTCCTATATCGCCGCGCTTAATGTCAGAGATTGCGATAAGTCCGCTTTTACGAACATATTTCAAGGTTTCTGAATAAACCTTCATACCCTCAAGTCCCATTGCCTCATAATAAGCAATCTGAACCTTAAAACAGCAGGCAGATTTATCAGCAACTATGCGGTCAATAATAGCCTTGTTGTAGGCAAGAACTGCTGCAGGGGCACTCTCATACTGAGCACGAATATTTTCTGGAATATAAGAAGGATCTGTATCCAGACCAACACAAAGCGGTCCATTTTTCAAAGAAAGCTCCTGAAGGAGCTGCATGTTATGTTTGTTACTCATGAGAAAAATATATCATAATTTTTTGTTTCTGACGACCAATAAATTTGGTAATTTTGCGACTACTATAGTAGAATTAAAGAAAAAAATAGGAGAATAAATTATGAAAAATTTATTACATGCAGCCTTTACCAGCCTTGCTGTACTTGCTGTAGTTACTGCACTTACCTTGTTTACATCCTGTTCGAAAAAAACTGAACTATCTCCTGTAAACATTAATCCTGTCGTATATCAAAATGATAACGTTACAATCAAAGTAGATCCCAAACTGGAACTGCTTATGATAGCCCTTCGACTTGCAGAAATTGAACCTTTTTCATTCAACTATTACGGTCAGGACTATTCTCAATTTGTAGATGGTGTAGATAAATTATTTGCAAAACAAAAAGATCATCCTTTAGTAAAAGACATAAAAAACAGAAACAAGAATTATAAAAACAGCATTCGTGATATTTTAGCAATTTCGCAGTATATATCTGATAACATGACGCAAATGACAATCAAGCAGAAAGAAATGCCAAAAGAACTAAAAACATTTTGGAAAGGCGTTAATCTTAAAACTTTTATAGCCCAGTTCAATGATTTTGCTAATGTTTCAAACTTTGCCAGAATCTGGATTTTATATGAGCCACACATTAAACGACAGGCCATTGCCGAACAGGAATTTATGACTTATAACAAATCAATTACAGACTGGATTTCTGAATACTTCTTTGCTCCAGATTCTAAACCTGAATACGAAATATTCAGTACAACTCTAACTGCTTCGTATAATTTTTCTTTAGCCCCAGCAAGTAAAGATGGTAAAACAAAAATTAAAGAAATCCGCGGCGCATATTGGACAAAAGAATTAGAATGGAATAATTTCCAGATTGTTTTGCATATTAGTGGAGGTTATATTTATTCCTTACTCGAAAAACACTGGGATATTCTTTCAGAAGATATTATCAGAATCACCAAAAGGATTTATGAAGACAATCAGATTACAGAAAAAGTAACAGACTATATTTCTTTAAGTACTGCCGTAAATCTTTTATCAATAGTATTTTCTTTAGATTATGATATAGCAAAAAATAACGAAGAAATAAGTACCGCATTTAGAAATGGTATAACTACAAATTTCTTTTTTACAGATGTTGATAAACTTCTTTCAATTTCAGAAGCTTACAAATCAAACCGAGAAGTTTATCCTGATTTCGAAACTTTTGTTGTCGAATATCTTCCAGGAGCACTCAAAGAACTGTAATAAAAGGAAATAGCAACATGAAAAAACGACACTTATTCTGGATTATTCCCTGCGGAATTATTCTACTCGCTTTTCTGGTAGCTTTAATTGGACATATTGCAAGCCCAGTACCATCAAAAAAGTATGTAGCAAAATATAAAGAACGAAAAACTATAACAGAAAAAGAGTTTGAAGAAGACCTTGAATATCTAAAGTATTATTTCACCTACTCTTACTGCGGTTATGCAGAACTAGTAGAAGCAGGTTTTGATATTGATGCTTTAATTGCTGATATTAAAAAAGACTGCGATAAAAATAAGCACGGTTCTACCTATGATGCAAGTGATGTCCGCGCAAATATTGCAAAACGCGTTCTGCAGCATCACTGTATTGATGATAATCATTTTGCTGTATGCGGCGAATCAAAGCTTCCAAACTCGCTGTATTTTACAGATATTTACGTTAAGCCGCTTGAGACCGGAGATGAGAAAAAATATATTGTTGTCAAAAATGAGCGTGACCCGTTCCCGGAAAAGGTTCTGAAAAGAATGAATAAATATGTTCCAGCTGATATTCAACCCGGGCAGTTCTACACAGGACCTGAATCTATGCTCTATGAATGGTTTGATGGAAAAGAAAAGATTTATAGAGTTGGTACTCTCTCTCGTCAGAATGTAAAAAACATTCAAATTATGATAGACGGAAAACGTGTCACTGCTCCTGTAGTTTCAAATAACAGCCTGGAGCGAGCAGGTAAAATGCAGGGTATGAGAGAAACAAAAGATACTCTGTATATTTCTCTTGTAGACTTTATGTTCGGGCAAAGTTCAAAAGTAATAAATGAAGAAGAATTTGATATTCTCTGTAAAAATGCACGCATAAAAAGTCGTGGTAAAAAGCAGATTATAATTGACCTGCGAAGTAATCCTGGTGGATACAGTTACAGAGCAGCTATGCTTTATTCATATCTGTTTTATAATCAGCAGGACGAGATTCCTCATAATTTGATTGAATACATTTGCCAGATTACAGATGATGGTGAATATATCTCAATGTGTCCAACTTATGGAAAAAAATTTCTTTATTGGAAAATAAAGGATTTTCCAAACAAAATAAAGGCTCTTAAATTTCATAAAAAAGCAAAGCAAGCTAAAACTTATTTCGAACGTTATAATGAAAAAACTGAAAAAAGATTCAACCGGCAGTTTTTCAAAGCTTCTATTAAAGAATTATTTATTCCATACAGCAAACCAATAAAACTTTATATGCCTGATCCAAAACTTTCAGAATTACCTGCTCCAGATTTCTCTGGTGATATTTATGTTCTGACTGATAAATATTCAGCATCATGCTCTGAATATTCAATTGCTACATTACGCAATCTTGCAGCAAATTCAAAAGTTACAATTCATCATATTGGAGAAAATACGAGAGGTGCAGTATTTTTTATTGATGTAAACTCTTTTATTATGCCAAATTCAGGCGCATGGATATCTCTTCCAACAGGCCGCGTTTATTCCGATGCCTTTGACCATCCAACCTTCCACGGCGAGGGCTACGGCTGGTTCCCGGAATACTGGGTAACTCATTACAATCTGCTGAATACACTTTGTAATCTGATTGATGACCCGGAACTTGAAACCGCACTCCAGGGTCTGGAAAAGTGGCAATTACAATAAAAAAAGGCTGCTCTTACGAGCAGCCTTTTTTAGTTTTGTATCAAAACTTATTTCTTAGCCTTGATAACAGCCTGTGCACCAGCAAGACGAGCGAGTGGTACGCGGAATGGTGAACAAGATACATAGTTCAAACCAAGCTTGTAGCAGAGTGCGATAGAAGCTGGGTCTCCACCATGCTCACCACAGATACCAAGGTGGAGGTTCTTCTTAACTGAACGTCCCTTAGCTTCTGCGATTTCCATAAGAGCACCTGGACCATCTGGATCAAGTGTAGCAAATGGATCGTCTTCGAGGATTCTCTGATCGAGGTAAGATTCGATGAACTTACCATAGTCATCACGGCTGAAACCGAATGTTGTCTGAGAAAGGTCGTTTGTACCGAATGAGAAGAAGTCAGCGAACTGAGCAACCTTGTCAGCGATAAGAGCAGTTCTTGGGAACTCAACCATAGAACCGATAGCAAACTTGAGGTTTGTACCACATTCTTTGTTTACGTTAGCAATTACAGCTTCTGCCTGACCGCGGATCTGTTCAACTTCACGGTAAGAAACAACGTTAGGAATCATGATCTGTACTTCGTGAGCAACGCCTTCTTTGTCGAGCTTAGCTGTAGCGCGAGCGATTGCTTCAACCTGCATTTCATAGATTTCTGGATATGTAATAGCAAGACGACATCCGCGGTGTCCGAGCATTGGGTTGTGTTCGTCGAGAGCAGCAACTTTTGCAGCAAGAACAGCTGGCTTAATGTCGAGTTTTTCAGCGAGAGCCTTGAGCTGATCCTTAGATTCAGCCTGGATGAACTCGTTGAGAGGTGGGTCAAGGAGACGAATAGTTACTGGGTAACCCTTCATAGCCTTGATGATTTCGTAGAAGTCTTTCTGCTGATATGGAAGGATCTTAGCAAGGTTAGCCTTGCGAGCTTCTGTATCTTCAGAAACGATCATCTTCTGGAATGCAGTAAGTTTTGGTTCGTCAAAGAACATGTGTTCTGTACGGCAGAGACCAATACCCTTTGCACCGAAGCGGAATGCATCTTCAGCATTCTTTGGTGTATCACCGTTAGCGAATACATCGAATCCCTTAACCTTCTGTCCAGAAGCAGTTGTGCGTGAAGACTTAGCGCGAACTTCGTCTGCCCAACCAAGGAATGTTTCGAGGTCGCCAGAGATAGTAGCAGGTTTTACAGCAACCTGTCCTTCATATACTTTACCTGTAGCACCGTCGATTGTGAGGAAGTCACCCTTCTTGTATGACTTGCCCTTTACAACGATTGTATTTGCATCTTTGAATGTAACGTCTGCACAACCACAAACACAAGGAGTTCCCATACCACGAGCAACTACGGCAGCGTGTGATGTACGTCCACCAGTTGATGTAAGGATACCCTGTGCAACAGCCATACCGGCGATATCATCAGGAGATGTTTCTTTACGTACGAGAAGTACTTTCTTTCCTTCTTTTGCCCAAGCTTCTGCTTCGTCAGCTGTGAATACAATCTGACCACATCCAGCTCCAGGTGATGCGTTAAGACCAGCAGCGATTTCTGTAGCCTTCTTTACAGCTTCCTTGTCCAACTGTGGGAGGAGGAGCTGGTTGAGCTGTTCTGGTTCTACGCGGAGAAGAGCCTGCTCTTTTGTGATGAGCTTTTCAGCTACCATGTCTACAGCCATCTTTACAGCAGCTGCACCAGTTCTCTTACCATTGCGGCACTGGAGCATATAGAGTTTACCTTCTTCAACTGTGAACTCCATATCCTGCATATCGTGATAGTGCTTTTCGAGACGAGCACGGATCTTGCAGAGCTGGTCATAAACTTTTGGATTTTCTTTTTCGAGCTGTGAAAGCTTCTGTGGAGTACGGATACCTGCAACAACGTCTTCACCCTGAGCGTTCATAAGGTATTCACCCATGAATACGTTCTCACCAGTTGAAGGGTCGCGAGAGAAACATACACCAGTTCCAGAAGTGTTACCCTTGTTACCGAATACCATTGCCATTACAGAAACGGCTGTACCCTTAAGAGCACCTTCCTTAATGTTGTTGAGCTTGCGGTACTTAATAGCACGTGGGTTCATCCAAGAACCGAATACAGCTCCGATAGCTCCCCACATCTGTACTTTAGCATCCTGAGGGAAGTCTTCTCCCTTTTCCTTTTTGTACATTTTCTTGTACTTTTCAACGATCAATTTGAGTTCATCAACGTTCAACTCTGGGTCATCTTTAATACCACGGATAGCTTTTACTTCGTCAATGATAGCTTCGAATTTATCATGATCTACGCCCATAGCAACGTCACCGTACATCTGAATAAAGCGGCGGTAAGCGTCCCAAGCGAATCTTTCGTTTCCTGTTTTTGCAGCAAGACCAAGAACAGCCTTGTCGTTAAGACCGAGGTTAAGGATTGTATCCATCATACCTGGCATAGAAATAGCAGCACCTGAACGTACTGATACGAGAAGAGGATCCTTCTCATCACCAAGCTTTTTGCCCATAGCAGCTTCAAGCTTTGCAAGATAAACATCAACTTCTTTTGCCAATCCAGCTGGGTACTTGCGACCGAGCTTGTAGAATTCCTGACAAACATCTGTTGTGATTGTGAATCCAGGTGGAACTGGAAGACTTAAAGGTTTCTTTGCCATCTGAGCAAGGTTTGCACCTTTACCACCGAGTTCAGCGCGCATTGACTCATCGCCGTCAGCGTCGCCGTTACCAAAAAAGTAAACATACTTTGTTGCCATTGATTTTACTCCATATCAATAAAAAGATTTTCAATGTTAATGTAAACATTTTATAGATAAAAATGATTACAGTCAATGATGTAGACTACTATGTCAAGAGGTTTAACAAAAAAAATCCGAACCGAGTTCAGTATGACAATGGTTTCAATACGATGCATCGAATCACTCAACCACCGTAATAACATCTTTCAAAATATAGTTGAATGCTGGAGCAGACTGACATGCATTTTCTATGTAAGGATTATTAAGATTATAAGTATCTGATTCATCAAAAGGATTTACTCCGACATAATCTCCCTGGAAAACTAAAATTCCTTTTGTCTTAAATTGTTTGATTTTTGCATCGATTTCTTCTTTAGTTCCGTCTGCTGCAATCAGCTTGTTCAAGCCAATCATTTCGCACCAGCCGTTTTCAAATCCTGCTGCAGCATCATTTCCAAAGACATCAGCCTTTACCATCGATTCAATTTTCTTTCCTTTAATTACAGCTTCTGTTGCAGAAATAAAATAAGGAGTCCAGTTAATTCTTGTAGAAATAAGAGAAGTAGTTGGGGCAACATCTGTCATTGTCTGATTATATCCTACATGATAAACAAGTTTTCCATCACGGGTACTTGCCGTCTCACAAGCTATAGCCGATCCTGTAGTATCAGAATGCTGAGCAATAATTACACAGCCTTCATTTATCAGTCTTTCAGCTAACTTCCGTTCGGTAGTTGTATTTCCCCAGGTATTTGTATAACTCACAGACATTACAGCTTCCTTCACAACGCTGCGAACACCAAGGAAAAATGCCGTATAACCAGAAATTACTTCGGCAAAAGGAAAGGCTGCAACATAACCGATTTTCGCCTGATCAGGAGTGATTCTTCCCTGCTCAATCAAGTTCTTTAATTTCATTCCTGTCACAATTCCAGAGATATATCGCCCCTGATAAATTGTTCCCATAAAGTTATGATAATTCTGAAGCACAGGTTCTTCATTTGCATTTGAGCAGGTTGCCTGGCAAAACTGTACCTTTGGGAATTCTCCGGCAAGTTTTTTCATTACATCGCCATAACCATAACTTGTTCCAAAAATTAAATCACAACCATTTGAAATAAGATCGCGGATAGCCGGCTCACAATTTTCTTCTGGAATATTATATTTTGAAATTGTTGTAATGTTTTGCGGGAACGTTTCTTCGAGCTCAAGCTGAGAACGCACAAAATTATTTGTGTAAGGAGTACTACTGTCTCCAATATAAACAAAACCGACCTTTATATTTTTCTGTGTGTAATCTGTGTACAGAAAACGCATTCCCATTCTAAGAATGCATACAGTAATAACAGCAGTAATTGCAGTAATCAGATATTTCTTTTTCATACTAATCCTCCGCCTCGACACTCAACTGATTGATTCCAGAAACATCTATACGACCTGCAGCAATCAGTTCAAGAAGAATATCTACAAGATGAGGATCAAACTGTGTTCCTTTTCCATTTTTTAATTCTTCAATAACAAGGTCCATTGGCATTGCATTTCTGTAAACACGATGCGAAGTCATTGCATCAAAAGCATCTGCAAGTCCAATAATACGGGCAGTAAGAGGAATCTCTTCTCCCTTCAGGCCACTGTTATAACCGGTTCCATCATATCGTTCATGATGATATTTAGCTCCGTCGGCCACATTTTTGATATGAGTAAAATCCTTAAGAATTTCACCGCCAATATCAACATGAGTTTTCATTGTGTCGTACTCATCTGCCGTTAGTTTTGCAGGCTTATTCAGAATAGAATCCGGTACACCAATTTTTCCGATATCATGAAGCAAACCTATCTGACGGATATTTTCAAGTTCCTCTCCATCAAAACCAAGTTCAGCTGCAATAAGCATTGAATAAACTGCAACTCTAAGAGAATGTCGGCCAGTTCTCTTATCGCGGGCTTCTACAGCATTCGCAATAGAAAGAATTGTTTCATTACTCATGCGGATCTGTTCACGTACATGAGCAAGTTCTTTTTCCTGCTTTTCATAACGAAGATTCTGAATAGTTGCCGTTACGTACCAGGTTAACCAGGCAATTGCCATTATCAGAACAAAGAATGCATAAAACTTAAACCACCAGTTATCATAAATATGGAAAGGTTTTTCAATTTCATAAACAATCTCCTCTACAACATTAAGGCCCTTACTGTCGAGAAGAGAAATATGGAAGTTATATTTACCTGCCGAAATGTTTGAATAAATCACACTTGCAAGTTCATTCTGCGTCATCACATTTGGCAGCTCATCTATTCCTTCCATGTAGAGGCTGATGTACGGATTATTTATAGAATAATTCAGGATTTCTGGAATTACTTCTATGCTGTCACTGTCACCAGGAATTACAAACGGAATATCCTTCTGCACCATATAGCGTTTTCCATTTACGAGAACTGATTTGAGCTGCATTCTGTAAGAGCGATCATTTTTGTCGTAGGCATCCAGATTCAGACAGCTAGCACCTGTATCACACGAAAGATAAAGATTTCCTTCGTCATCTATATAATTCCATGAGTTTGCAGTAAGTGAGCCTATAAGTCCACGCTTTAAATCCAGAAGGATATAATCAACCTTGTTTCCAGAAAGCAGAGCCTCTCTTGTTACAACAAAGATTCCTGCACTTCCGAGCACAAAAATATTTCCGTCGTCGCGGACTATCATGTCGTAGTTATTTGAATATGGGAAATTTGAAAGAACTCTGATATTAAAATCCTTATCAATATAACAAAGTCCATTACTTGTGATTGCATAAAAGGCACCGGTCTGCACTGTACCTTCATGATCATTTACGGTTCGCAGTATTACATTAGAACTAAGGCCGTCCTGACGGCGCAGCAGTTTTTCAATTTTCTGATTTTTAATAATTGCAATTCCGCCGCCATCGGTGCCGGCTATGAGAGTTCCGTCTGGGAGCTCTGAGAGTGAGAGGACTACCTGGTTTTCAAAGCCGTCTGCTTTTGTGAGACGTTTTGTTACTGTGCCGTCTTTTAAGAAAGTAATTCCTTTTTTACCGGCGGCGGCTATTGTACCGTCGGAGAGTTCCAGGAGAACTCGGAACTGCTGCGCTGTATAGGTTTCATAAGCTTCGATTCTGCCGTTCTTATCTAAACAGTAAAGTCCTTTAGTGTAAGTACAAACCCACATGCGTTCCTTACTGTCCTGCATAAGACAACGTATGCGCAGTCCTTCCATCATTTTTGTAAGCTGATTTTCACACGGCTTTCCTTCTTCTGCATCAATCATAGAAAGCCCATCATCTGTTCCAAAATAAATCTTACCATTAAACTTTGTAACTGAATTGACTACTGCCTCATCAAAACCTGCTGAAAGATAGATTTCTGCAAAGGCTGTTTCACACATTTTAAGAAGTCCAAGACGCGAAGAAGAAAACCACAGGTTGCCTTGATAATCTTCAATCATATTATCAATTGAATTATTGAAGATTCCGGTTTCTACCATATGAAAACTGTTATCTTTTTTGTAATCAATATAACCTACACCAGCATCTGAACACAGGAACAGAACATTCTCTTTAAAGACCAGAGAATTGATATGATTCATTGAACCACAGTTAATGCGTTCAAGCAGTTTTAGACTGTCCTTATGAACAGCACCGGTTATAGACTCTTCAAGCTCAAACACAAAAAGCTGATTTCCTTCTGTGGCTGTATAAAGTCTGCCGTCCTCCGCAAAAGCCGCCGAAATAAATTTCTCATTAACCGCAGCGGTCGTCATCACCTTCATATCCTGAAGTACGAAAAGCTTACCGCCAGCAGTGACTGCCGCTACATGCCCGCGCCCGTCCGCAGTAACACGAAGAGCCGAGTGGACCTCAGGTACAATTGACTTAATACGAATACCGTCATTTATCTCTACAACCGCAAGCTCTGCCGAAGTTCCGACATAATACATTCCATCCGCAGCTGATGTAATGCAGCGAACAGAATCTGCAGGAAGCCCATTTTTTTCAGTAAGCACGTTTGTAATTTCTTCATTGATGATAATTGAAAGTCCGTTATCATTTGTACCGACAAACATTCTTCCCTCATCATCAACAAAAAGACAGCGGACTGTTTTTATTGAATCATACTCATTCATAAGACGGAACTCTTTTCCGTTATGACGGTAAAGTCCGGCATAAGTTCCTATCCACAAAATTCCATCTGAAGTACTGGCAATATCATTTGCTTCTCCACCAGGAAGTCCGTTTGTATTGTTGTAAACCGTCCGAATATATGAATCAAACTTTTTCGAAGAAGCATAAGAACGGGACGGTACAAACACTCCCAATAAAAACACAAATAACAGAGCGACCATAGGCTTTGCAGGTTTATCCAGTTTTACTTTTAAATATCTGTAGATTTTTATTCCAAAATAAAGCGCGCCAAGAGTGATAACCTTATCAACAAAATCAACATAAAATTCACCCAGTACAATCTGAATTGGCCGTGCAACGCCCCAATGCTGAAGCATGGCAATTATTCCATCGCCCCAGTAATTACCTGTCATTCCATCATAAAAAATTACATTCAAAATACAGGAAATAACAACGCAGACTCCGGTTACCATTACGCTGAGTGACATTGTTCTAAAAAGATTTTTCATCCAGCCATACTTAGCAAAATAACCTACAACAAGAGCGATACAAATACTGGTAATAGAATAAGCATAGGAAACAGGATTTATAAAACCATAAAGAATATTTCCTGCGGCTCCTACAATTGCTCCACAGAACGGACCGAGTACATAAGCCATAAGAAAGGTACCAAAGGCATCGAGCCATAACGGGAGCTGAAATTTTTCAGCAATCACCTTTCCGATAAAATTTAACAGTATGCAAAAGATTGTTAGTATGATTATCTGAGAATTTCTATACTTTTTCATTCACGGTCCCTAAATTTTGATTATATAACAGTTTTTTTGAATTCTCAAAATATTTCCCTATGTTTTTCACTTGCATTACGTGTATAATAGAAAACATGAACAAGGTTATATTAACTCCGGCAACCTGTGCCCTCGACATGGGAGACGGCAGCGAACGCGGTCTTTATGTAAATCAGGATTATATTCTTCAGAAGCTCAAAAAGGTTCATCGTGGGATCAGTTTGATGTATAGCTATTATCCAAATGATAAGGAATGGCCTACACGTGCCTGTGAAATTGATACTGGTCGTGAATCTACCGGTGCATGGGATTCTCCATATGAAA
The DNA here is from genome assembly GCF_900111035.1 of Treponema bryantii. Classification (GTDB taxonomy): domain Bacteria; phylum Spirochaetota; class Spirochaetia; order Treponematales; family Treponemataceae; genus Treponema_D; species Treponema_D bryantii_C. Next base: position 119,965 of record NZ_FOFU01000005.1, on the reverse strand, counting down.
ACTATTTCCCGTATCGAGGTGGACGCGAAGGCTTAAGAGATAACGAGCCTTTTAATTTTATGAAAGAAATCCGCCGTCATGGAATGGATGTTGTTTTAACACTTACTATTGATCCCCACTTAAAAGAAGAAGATATCATTCCAATTGCTAAGGATCTCCGCCCTTATGGCCGTGTGCTCTTACGCATTAATCATGAATGTACTGGTGACTGGTTCTGCTATACAAAACGGGCAACTTACCAGGAAATTGCAGACTTTTTTGTAATGACCTGCAAGGTAATGCATAAATATGCTCCAAACGTAAAGATGATTTTGTGTGCCGGAATGTATATGTCTGACGGAAAACTTGAAATGGAAGACATTTTCCTTGAAGCTCATAAGGCTGCAGATATCTGGTCTGGCGACAATTACCTTTCTCTTCACTGGGGCTGGCCAAATGATATTGTAAGTAAAGATACAATAAATTATGCCCGCTACAGCGTAAAAGAAGTATATGAAAAGTGTAAGCTCACTTACAAGCGTCTCAAAAAAATCACAGGACAGGATAAGCCTATGGTTCTTTCTGAGCTTAATGCTGATGGCGATGTTGCAGGTCCATTTGCTCAGTCAAATATGATGAAAGAATTTATGGAACTGCTACAGGCAGATAAAGAAAAATGGCTGAGTGCCTTTACTTTCTATCAGTTCCGTGATGACGGCCGACTTGGTCTTGAAATTACCGATCCGAATAACAGCGAAATTGGAATTGAACAGCCTATTATGGCAATGTATCGAGAACAGCTGCACAGACCTTTCTTTAGTCAGAAGATTAAAAAAGGCGAAGATGCCGGCGAATTCCCTGTAAAGCTCCGCTGGGGTGGCGCAGAAGATGCAGAAGGAATTGAAGTTCCTGTTAAACTTTCAAAAACTCCTGTTCAGTTTGAACTTCATTTTAATGACAAGCTGATTCCTCTCAACATGATGATTGAATTTAACGGCTGGTGGTTCTACAAAGCTCCAGGTACAAAATATGTTGATTTAATGCCTTACTTCTTTGAAAGCAAGAATGCAGTTAAAAAGCCGGGCACTTTCAAACTGCACTATTTCCTGCCTCCTGCAGACGGAATGAACTGTCCTCAAAAAGGCTGCAAACCTGCAGGCGACCCGTATGAAGTAAAGGACGGCGACTGGCTGTACAATTACTATGCTGAATTACCAGAACTTCCTGAAATCTCTCTTCTGGAAAAAGCAGTGTGCATTAAGACTACTAAGTGTATTAAATAGAGGACCCTATGAAACTTTCTTTTGACAATCTTATCTGGAGCGGTCGCTATCTCGACAACGAAGGTATCCGTTATTTTGATTATTCTGCCAGTGGTTTTTGCTTTGTGATGAAAGGTAAAAAAGCACAGGCAACATTTGTAAGCGATCCGGATGGTTGGTCAGAAGAAAATAAGGCTGTACTAGGTGTTTTTATAACTGAAGGAACTGATACAAGTATTGGTGCAATTCCTGAGGAACCTGATTTCCGTTTAACCTTACGCGAGGCTGAGACTCGCTGCACACTGTTTGAATCTGATGTAGAGAAGACTGTAACCGTTCGTGTTATGAAATTCAGTGAAGCAGCTTTCGGGTATGCAGGACTGAAGAATATTGAGATTGACGGAAAATTGCAGACTTCTACACTGATTTCAACCGAACAGCCATTAAAACTTGAGTTCATCGGCGACAGCATTACCTGTGGTTATGGCGTTGAAGGAATCTGGGAAAAAGATACCTTTACAACACAACAGGAACGCCCGGACAAAGCTTATGCTTTTCTTACAGCTAAAGCACTTGGTGCAGAGATTCAACTCTGCAGCTGGAGTGGAATCGGACTCACCTCAAATTATGTAGATCCAGAAACTGTAAACCTTCCTGAAACTCACTGGCTGATGCAGGCTACCTGGCCGTACACAGACAAGTCGCTTTCACTCAGACTGGAACTTGAACCAGAAGTGTGGAAACCTGAAGGCCGCTTTGAACCGGACATTGTTGTAATCAACTTGGGAACAAATGATATAAGCTGGGTGCGCGGAATTGAAGACCGTCGTCTTAATTATGTAGCACAGCTTCGCCATCTTATGGAAGCTGTTCATCGCCGCAGCCCGCGTGCAAAAATTGTATGCTGTCTTGGAATAATGGGAGAAGCCCTAAATGCCTCTGTAGCAGAAGCAGTTGCTCTTTTCAAAAAAGATTTTCCAAAGGTAACGGCTGAGTTCCTGTCTTTTACTGAACAAAAACCAGAAGACGGAATTGGCGCCGACTGGCATCCGTCTCCTGTAACTCATAAAAAAGCAGCAGAACTGCTTACCGCTTTAATCGGTAAACTTTAGAATTTCGCTGAGGAGTCCAGAGCTTCTGTCTCTCCTCTGGCAGTGAATCAATAGTATCTTCTACAAAACCAAGCTGTTCAAACCAGTCTGCTGTTTGAGTTGTCATGATAAAGATTGATGTTGAATCAGCCTGTGTTGCCTGTTCAATCAGATTGTCCATAAGCTTTGGACCAATTCCCATATGAGCATAATTTTCATCAACAGCAACAGCGGCAATTTCTGCCTGTCCATCCTGATAAAAATGAAGTGCTGCACAGGCATGCACACCGCCATCTAATTCAAAAACAATATAATCTGCCAGATCTGCAGAAAGCTGAGCTTCTGTTCTTGGCAGGAGTTTTCCGGCATCCATAAACGGCCGCATGATAGAAAGTACAGAAGGAATATCTGTCTGAACCATAGGACGAACCTTTCCATAGCCGCCGGTATAAATCATTGTACCGGAACCAAGTCCACTGAAGATTTCACATGGAAGAACTCCATCCTTATTTCCATTCAGAATATGTACACGAGTTACGCCTGCACGGCAAGCTTCCTGAGAAGCTTTCATAAGATTTCTGATTTCTCCACTTATTGAAGGGTTTGCATCAAGAAATCTGTCTACTTCTTCCAAATCCATTGCAGGTATATTTCCAGTTTCTGAAAGTGCCAGACCTTCTGGAATTGCATAATTCTGAGCTTTAATTTCCTCATTGAACATCATAAAGAAAAGCTTATCTGCCTTGAGGTTCATTGCAACCTGCTTTGCAAGCAGCATTGAAGAAATATTATAAGGATGCCCTGCAGCATTCCAGCCGATACATGGGAAAATCGGAATAAAACCGTCATTCAAAACAGTGCAGATTGCATCTGTTTCGAGTTTATCAATTTCTCCGGCAGTTCCATAATCAAAACCGTTGAGCACACCTTTTCCACGTGCGCGTACCCAGTTTCCGATTACGGCTGTAATATTATTTGCAGCAAGACTTGTCATTACTGTATTTGAAACATCAAAGGCTGCCATTTTAATCAAAGGCATTGCATCTGGAGTTGTAACGCGCATATTCTCGTTATAAGTCCATTTGATTTTTGCATTGTCCAGAACTTCATCAATACGACGTCGTGCTCCAGGAATCAGAACAACCTTTAAACCGGCCTGATGGAGCATAGCTATATCTCTTATATGAGAAGAAAAAAGTGGTGAACTGATTGTTTTATCATCAAGATAAATAACCAGAAGTGCATTCTTAAATTTCTGAAGATAGCGGATTACGTCGCGTACATTTTCTGCAGTTTTTGATGTTGTCATGATTCTATTATAACAGAATTCTTATTGTTTTTGGAATAAACACAGCCACAATAATCCTGGCGGTACATTCCATATTCTTCGCTGATTTCAAGACTTCTCTTAAAGCCGCCTTTTTTCTTGAAATCTGATGGAAGCCAGTGCGGTCCGCCTTCCTTTTCCAGTTGTTCACCAATCACATTTAATTTTTCTGCATCCTTAAACGGACTGATTGAAAGGGTTGTACAGAAATAATCGAACTTGCCGGCGCAGGCATATTCATAGGCTCGGCGCAGACGGAACTCGTAGCAGCGGCGGCAGCGTTCTCCTTTTTCAGGTTCTTTTGCGAGTTCGGGATTTTCCTGGGTTCCTACTGCTTCGTAAAATTCCTCTGGATCATAGTTCTGTTCAACAACTTTCACCTTCCCTTCCAGAGCCGGCGGAAAACTTTCATAGAGTTTCTTGAGCTCTGAAAAACGGCGTTCATATTCTTCCTGAGGATATATATTCGGATTGTAATACAAAACAGTTATATCAAAATACTTATATAAATACTCAAGGACATATGAAGAACATGGACCGCAGCAGGCATGAAGCAGCAAAGATGGCTTTGATAAACTATCGCCATTTACCAAATCCATCTTTTCAAGAATCTTATCCAACTGTTTCTGATAATTCACCTTCTGCATATTACTGTCTGGTAAACTGGCTCATGAACTGCCATGCGTGTTCACAGGTATGTTCGCGACAGTCATGTCCCTGTCCGCTGATACTTGCAAACACACTGAGAATACGTCCATCTGTACTACGGAATTTCTGCATTGTGAGGGTAGCATCCCGACTTTCGTCATAAGACTGTTCTACCTCATCACCATTGATTCCCCAGATTTTATTTTCCCAAGTATCTTTATTTTCCAGTGTTACTTCCTGCTCATAACGTTCAGCAAGTTCTGCATTATTTAACAGTAAAACATATGCCATTCTGTCCAGACATTTCTGTTCCTGGAACGGAAGTTCTGGAAGAGGAGTTACTTCACCACCGGCATAAAAAACCGGAACTGGAACTGTTGTATTTATTCCTTTTTCAACTTTGTTTCCGTAAACGTTACAGCCAACATCAAAAGTTGCATCCATTGGAGCTGCTGCAGCAAGTACTTCCGGATATTCCTGAATCATATCCCAGGTTTTGCAGCCACCCATTGAGAAGCCTGTTGCATAAATACGAGTTGTATCAATGCTGTATTTTTTCTTTAAGATTTCCAGCAGTTCAATCATTTCTGTCGCTGTACTGTTGAGATGATTTTCAATTGTAACCAGAAGGAAATTATGACGATGAGCAATCTTTGCCCAGCCTGCCATTGTAGAAAAGAAGAAACAGCTGTCCCCACCACCATGGAAGCCAAGCACAAGAGGAACGGGCTTTGCATCAGGGCTATCAAAAAGTCCCTTGTTGTAAAAAGCAAAGTATCCGATTTTATGATTTTTTGTTCCCTTGTCATCTCCACAGTTATCTGATGAAGTTTTTACTTCTGCAATTCCAGGTTCAATTACAAGTCCATCTTTTTCAAGATCCGGGTCAATCTGAAGCGGTCCATTCATTCGGCGGAACTGTTTAGCAAAACTGTAATAATCGGAAATAAATTCTTCTGGTGAAGGCTCACAAGCACGTTTGATAAAATGTTTACAGCGTGATTCGAACAGAGCATTTGCATCATCGCTGTTTCCATAAGAAATGACCGGAATATCATCTGCTCCAACTTCAGGAGCTACTGTAAGTCCATTTAAAATACAGGTTGCAGGAGCGAGGTCTGAGCGGCCCCAAAGTCCATCACCTTCAAAATGATGAAGACAGTTTTCTGCAATGTAATCGGCACCTTCTCCATAACCAATCAGAACTGCACGGAAAATTGCACCGCGAATATAATAACCGTCTATTGAATGACGGAAGAAATTATTAGCAATTACAACTCCATCTTTATGATACTGATGAATGCGTGAGTTCGAAATGATTTCAGAAAGAATATCTGGCTCAGCATTTTTCCAGTTGCAGATTTTTCCATCTGCAACTGGTGCAATAAATACGACACTTGAATCAAAAGCAGCGGCTAGCTTTTCAAGGCCTTTAGCACGCGCGAACGAAATTGCTTCGTTCTGCTGGAGAGGCTTATCCGCGAACACAAGAAGATATGGTGCTATAAAACCGTAATTCAAAATATCGCCCGGCAGTTCAGTTTTAGGAACATAAACCTGTGCTTCAAATTTTTCGTATGTGTTTTTCCAGAAGACTCCGTTTTCTGTTTTTGTTACTTCCGGCATTGTTTCCATTTTCATTTTTTTACACCACTTTTATTTCAACATTTCATCTGCAAGCTTTTCGAGCTCGGCTTCATTTTCTTCTGTCATTGTGATTTTGATTGTTACTTTATTTTCTGCAAAAGTAATATCCTTACTTCCTTCAAACATTGCAACAATTCCCTTTGCAGCAGAAGGTACCCATGAACCGTTTTCTATCAGTCCGATTTTTCTATTCTGATAATTACGCTCTGTAAGATGTTCAATAAATTCCCGCATCTTTGGGAATACGCCGCCACAATAAGTTGTTGTAGCAAGAATCATTTTTCCATAGCGGAAGGCATCTTCTACGCATTCATAAATATCTTCACGGGCAAGGTCATTCAAGGCAACCTTAGGACAGCCCTTTGCCTTAAGAATTTCTGCAATCTTCTCTGCAGCTTTTTTTGTACTTCCATAAACTGAGGTATAATTTACCACAATACCTTCGCTTTCTACACCATAGCTCGACCAGGTATTATAAGTATCAAGATAATATTTGATGTTGTCACTTAGAACAGGGCCATGAAGTGAACAGATTGTTTTAATCTCTAATCCTTCTGCCTTCTTCAAAACTGCCTGAACCTGTGGACCGAACTTTCCGACAATTCCAAAATAATAGCGGCGTGCTTCACAAGCCCAGCCTTCAGGATCATCGTAATCATTTGCACCAAACTTTCCAAAAGCATCTGCAGCAAACAAAACCTTTTCTTTTACATCATAAGTCATGATTACTTCAGGCCAGTGAACATTTGGAGCTGCAATAAACTTCAAAGTATGATCTCCAGCAGCTGCACCAAGTTCAAGTTCTGTACCCTCGCCTGCAACTATCTGACGATCTGCGAAATCGGTTCCAAACATGCTTTTCATCATGTTAAAAGACATCTTAGAACCAACTATTTTTGCTTCAGGATATTTATCTGTAAAGGCTTTTATATTTGCCGAATGGTCCATTTCCATGTGCTGAACAACAAGATAATCAGGCTTGCGTCCACCAGCGGCTTCAAGCACTCCGGCAATATTCGAGAGCCACTCTTCACCAAAGTGGGCATCAACCGAATCCATTACGGCAATCTTGTCATCTAAAATTACATAGGAATTGTAGGCCATTCCATTTGGAACTTCGAACTGGCCTTCAAACAAATCTATTTCATGGTCATCAACACCGACATATTTAATTGAATCACAAATTTTCATTTTTTGCCTCTTTTCTGTTTTTTATAAAGTATATCATAACAAACAGAAAAGGGCATTCAATTTTTATTCCTGTCGGCCGTAAAAGAACGAACTGATATAGGCTGTGGCAAGCCCTATAAAAATAGAAAGTCCGATTAGATGAACAGGCTTAAAAGAACTCAGGGCAAGAGCACCAAAAGATATGATAGTTGTGACAAAAGAAACCATTGTAGCAAAAGGTTCGAGAATAGAATTAGATTTCTTTTCGTTTTCCATCATATAAATGATATAGTCCAGTCCAAGTCCAAATACAAGAATTAAACCTGTTACTGAGAAAAATTCCATGTTGATATTAAATGCTGCAAAACAGGCTACCACCACAAGAATAATCAGGAATGGAACGGAAATAATCTTAAAGGCCTGTTTCCAGGAATAGAAGAAACGCAGCATTATAAACATAAGTATGTATGCTGCAATAAAGAACTTAAGAATCATTACCGTAAGGCTGTCCAGGTCAGCACTGATATCCTGTGACTTACTAATAAAATAAACATTATCATCTGCATCAGCCAGAGAACGATATGCAGCGTAATCAGTTACTTTAGTCGGTAATAGTACTGTAAAATATTTTCCATCGACATTTCCAAGCCAGGCAGAAGAAATTGCCGATTCAACAAATGCAGGAACATTTCCGTTTTCAAAAGATACATAACTATTCTTTGTTAATTCATAATCCGCTGCCAGAGACATATAAGCATCAAAGTTCTCAACCTCATCAAAGCCAAGTGCCTGAAGCTGTTCCGGTGCGGACTTCATGAGCTTCTTATAAGCCTCACGGGATTTTTTTTGTGTCTCTTTTGATGGAATAAAACTCGAGGTGCTTATATATCCAACGCTTCCATCTGTAAGTGTTTCAAATTCCTTTCGCAGCTTTTCTTCATTTTTCAGGGCTTCATCTTCTGTTTCTCCGCTGACAATATACCAGCCGCCTGGAGTATACTGAATTACCTGAGAGGCTGTTATCTCATTCTGTAAAAGACGGCCCTTCATATCATAAAGAGAAAGCAGATTGTTTTTGATTTTTACGTTTTTATGGAAAACTGCTATCGAAAGAATTGATAAAACAAAGAGTGAAATTATTACTGTTCGCCCTACCCATTTGCGCTCAAGGTTTGAAGCTAGTTTTGCAAAGCCGTTTGTAAAACGTACATTGCCTCGCTGTTCCGGAAGTTTGATATAAGGATATACTGCAACTGTTGTAAGGAACGAACTTATAAGACCAGCAAGACAGAAGAATGACATCTGCTTCAAAATCATAAATGGTGCAAACAGTAATATAGCAAAACAGATTCCTGTAGAAATTATTGCCATGAGTAAGCCGGAAAAAATATGATTTCGAATTTCTATACTGGATTTTAATTCCTTATTTGCTGACCAGTGTGTAAAGAAATGAAGGCTATAATCTATACACGAACCAATCAATGATGTTCCAAATACAAGGGTAATAACGTGCATTCTATGGAAAACTGCAAGTGTCGCAAGTACTGCAATTCCAAGGGAAACCAAAATTGAACCAACAGAAAAAATCAGTGGTCGCACAGAACGGAAAATAAAAATCAAAAGGATTATTACTACAAGCATTGAAACTGTAGCAATAATTGCAATCTCCCGACTTGCTGAATTAGAACTTTCATGACTGTGAAAAGGAGTTCCCGAATATACAAAACTTGTTCCACTTTCAGCAGTTCCTGCTTTTTCACAAACTCTATAGATTTCCGTAATCGCATTATCCTTAGAGGCAAGCTTAGAACCCCTGCGGCTCAGCACACCCCTAATCATAACATACCACCTGCCATCGAAGCTCGAAGCAAGCACACCATCCTTTACACTCATGGCAGTTCCGGAATTTTGAAGAGCATTCAGATAATTCTGTAAATTGTATTCAGTCAGTAAAAATGGATCAGAATCAAGATTATCCAGAGGCAGCATTGTAAAACCACCATAAGCCTTAGATAAAGCTTCGATGGCAAAATCCTGAGCTCCCTCATCACTTGCAAGAATTGAATCAGCTGTTTTCTCATCAATCAGAAAACTACGGAACTGATATAAAAAATCCGTAATCTCGCCCATTGCACTTACATCGTTATAAAGAGAAATACTTTCAAAATTTTTGCTGTCCTTTAGCTGTGAATAAACATTTTCTGCAACCTTCTTTGCTTCTAAAAAATCTTCATTTGCAACAAGCACAAAAACATTCTGTGAAGTTACAGACATCATTTTATCATCTGCTTTTTTTACAGAAGCCATAGAAATGTTTTTTGGAACAAGATTAAAGAGGTCTGAATCTATACCAATTCGACCACGAAATACGATAAGTGATACAAGAAAAAAAACAACGATGAGAGCGTGATAAAAAATCCAGCCACCCAAAAGTTTTTTTTGTGAAATATTCTGAAAATAATTATTCAATAACAAAGATCTGTTTTTCATCTTCAGAAAGCTCCTTTGGATATTTCTGATTTGTAAACTCATAACTGATTGTATTACCAGAAGCTTCTGACATCACAAGCGAATCCAGAACTGCAAATTCTGCATAAGTTCCAGACAATACAAGTGTTTTCATAACAGAAGCAATGCTAGAATCTTTTGGTTCAAGATTGATTGTCCATTTACTGCTTTGATCTATTTCAAAATCACAATTAAAATTCTTTTTAAGCTCAGTTACATTTCCAGATAAAACTGAAGTTAGAGTTCCAGAAATATTTTTGAAAATCTGATTATCTTTTCCACTTAAAACAGTTTTCTTTCCATTTGCTGCTGTTTGAACAACGGCTGTGTTTGTAAGTATCAGAGAAGAAAAAACTGGTTTTTCTGTACTCCATAAAATTCCATCAGGGCTGATAATAAATTTACCGGTAGACTTTAACTTACGACCGTTCGTTTGTATTGTTTTAATCTGTATAAAATCTCCGGTTGTATTCGGATGAGAAGCAAGGCTTTCACAAACTGAATCAAGAGAATGAACATTCTGAGCGAAAAGAACTGTGGTAATAAAAATCAAACTTAATAAACAAAGGGTTTTCTTCATAACACATTAACTCCAGAAGTTAAAAAAATTATACCACTGATAAGGATACAAAACACAGAACTTTTCCAGTTTTTCTACAAACTCACCACAGCATTTTTCAATAAAAGCTCCACGTTCTGAACGACTGCAATAAGCAAAATCAACTTTTGATTTTTCAATATAGATATTATATTTAGGATTAAAAATTGAAAGCTTTTCACGCATTCCAAACATAAAATACACAGGATGTTTTACAAGTGCTGGAATTAAGAAAACTCCGTATGGGAATTTTGCCTCACGTCCAAGGAAGCTTTTTGTAATTACCTTATCCCGATTATGAATACTTGTTCTGTCACCTGCAGCAACAATCAGAGCTCCTTTTTCAACCTGTTCCTGAATCAGAATCATAGACTCCGGCCCAAAAGTTGAGGCATCAATTACATTTGTAGAATACTCAGGATTTATTTCTTTAAGGGTCTGCGTAAAGTTCTCACTCATATGCATGTCCATGATGATGACAACCGGAACTTTTCTTCCACAGAGCTTTGTTACATAATCCTGCATACTTCTCATAAGCTCCATATTCCCGGAATGTGAAGCCATAAGAATTGCGCTTTCACCCTTTTTCAAATGCTCAACGAGATCTTTTATATCATCATCCTGCATAGAAATACGGTCAAAACTCACTTTACCAAGCCAGCCTTCCATTTTCTCTATAAGACAAAATGCAAAACTCAAAATCTGCCTGAACGCGCTGATTCTGTGAGGAACTTTTCCATTTGTAAATTTCCTGAGTTGTTTCTGATACGCGCGTGCAAATTTTCTTGCATGAGAAGCAAATATTAAATAGAAAAAAGCTATAGGATAGCAAATTGTATGTACAAGTGCAGATGGCAGACTCTTCAGAAGGAATAAAATAATTTTCAAAGGCTTATTTGTTTTTATGGCCTCTTTTTCTTCTGACCAGTGAGTCTTGTCATCAAAAGATGAATCTTTCATCCAAAAATCTTCCTCTTCAATAAAATAGGAATTCGTAAAACCATTCCAATACAAAGTCGTGCATAAGTAAATGAGATGTGAAGAGTATCTCTTACTGCACGGAAATTAGAAACTCCGCCTTCTGGATAATGGACTTTTACTGCTTCTGAAATAACAGGAACATTGAGCCATAATAAATGAACCAGAATATCGATATCATAGCCCATATGAGTATCAATGATTGAGTGACGACGTAAAACTTTACAGTATGGTGCAACAGGATAGATTCTAAAACCAATCAAAGCATCGCGTACCTGATCTGAAGTTGTAAATGAAACTATATGAATCCAGGCATTAGAAATCTTTCTTGCAACTACACGATGATGTGGTGCAGATTCATCATAAACCGGATAACCGCAGATAATTGCCTTTGGATTCTGTTTCGAAAGCTCAAGAAACTGAGGAATTCTTCCTGCATCATGCTGCCCGTCTGAATCAATCTGAAGAATGTGTGTGAGCCCCATTTCTTCTGCTTTACGCACACCACTCTTCATTGCTTCACCCTTACCCTTATTTTTTGGGTGCACAAGCAAAGTTATGAGAGAATAGCGTTCTGCAATATCATTTATAAAAGCCTTGTTCTTTTCATCATTTCCATCATCTACAACAATGATTGGAAAATTATACTGAATCAGATTTTTAACAACTGATTCAAGTACAGCACCATGATTATAAACAGGAATTACAAAACCAAATTTCTGTTCTGTTTGATCTGACATTATGCTGAAATCTCCGAGAGCGCAGCAAAAGATCCTGAAGAATAAACTTTTCCTTCAACATTTGCATCTGCCATATTGAAAGTTACTGTTCCTTTGTCCTTTTTATAAGTCAGTTCAAGGTGGATTTTTGTATCAGGTTTAATAGGCGCAGAAAATTTCATTCTTTTAATATTTGGAACATATCTCTGTGTGCCAAAATATTTTCTTGAAAAACGTGTGATTACTTCAAACTGTGCAACTGCAGGCAGAAGTTTGTACTGTGGAAAGTGTCCATCAAAAAAATCACTTGAAGCTGGAATTACAAATTCCAATACAACTGAATTTTCTTCTTTTGAAACTACAACTTCATCTTTAATATCATGATCGTTAAAATTCATACTTTACCTCTTACTTACTCAAACAATGCCATAACTTCCAGTTTGTGAATTTTTCCCTGAACATCTGACGGCAGCTTTTCTACAAAACGCCATTTTTTAGGAATTACTACGTTCTCAAAATATTTCATCAAAAAGTCATGGAACCAGCGGTTCATTTCAAACTTTTCGCTATGTGCAAATTTTTCGCGTCCCTGTGCATTCAGAACAACAGCAGCTGCGAGATACTGACGTACCTCGTTACTCAAAGCCACAACCTTTACTTCGCTAACAAAACCTGTTTCAAGAAGACGATTTTCAACTTCGGTCATAGAAATACGTTTCTCTTCGATTTTTACAATGGAATCTGCACGCCCCTTAAGAAGGAAACGGCCGTCATCATAAAGTTCAACAAGGTCTGCAGTAGCAACCCCTGCCGGATCTTTGATAAATGGCGATTTTACATTCAAGCAGCCGTCTTCTCCAACCCAAAGCTTAACACAGTCATAAGGTGTCCATACAAGACCGTCTCTGCTCTGCTGGCGGTATGCAATTCCGGATGTTTCTGTAGAACCATAACCTTCCATAGGACAGAAGCCAAAAAGTTTTTCTGTACTAACGGCAAGCTCTTCAGAAACTGCTCCACCACTTACAGAAATAAATACATCCTTCATATCAAGTTTATCTAAAACTTCTACAGTACGCTTAAGGAAGGCCGGTGTAGAAACCAGAACGTAAGAAGTATCTGTAAGCTTTTCAAATTCAGAAGGAAACTCTATGCGCTTGCGGCGGAAAGGAAGCCCAAGTGTAAAAGGAAGACAAATACACCAGTAAAATCCATACACGTGATGCTGACTTACAGTTGTAATCTGCTTACGCTTAAAGTATTCTTCGCCCCAAAGTGAAATTACAACACTATTGTCAGTTTCAATTTCTTTCATTGTATGACGAACAGCCTTAGGCTTTCCTGTACTTCCGGAAGTATAAAGATAGATTTCTGTTTCTTCATCATTAATTTCTGGAGTTGTACGAATATCTGTTTCAGAAGGCATTGTGGCTTTTTCAATCAAATCTGGAATGAAAAAGCTTGTATCATCAAGCGGAACATTCTGATCTGTAATAAAAGAAACTCCAGGCGTCTTCACTTCTGCCATAAAGCTTTCTGTAATATTCTGAGTTATATAAACTGTTTTTTTGCACTGCAGAATTGCAACGAATGTACAAAGGAAATACCAGTAATCTTCACAATGAAGAATATATTCTTTTGCTGAATGCGAATCAAAAAAAGCTCTCATTTTCGCAGTATCAGTTAGAAAATCTTTCCAGGTTTTATAATCCTTTTTTGACCATACATCATCATAACAAACAATGTAATCATCTTTTCTGGAATCTGCCTTAAATTTTGTGATAGGGAATAACTTCATCATTTTCTTATCCACCAGTTTTCTGATAATAAATTCTATTGTAAACAGCATTCCCATAAGAACATAGGAAATACCACCATTATATATTGCCCAAACCTTTCGAGCCGTTTCAGGTGAAAGACCGAATATCTTTTCTGAGAAGGTTGTAAGCGTTGCTGCCGTTCCATTCAAAACAAAGAAACAACACCAGACTATTGTAACCTTCTCGCAGTACTTATATACCTTATGTTCAAAAGAAGAGCCCTTTATGGATTTGTCTGACAAAGTTGCAAAACGAAAAATAATGTTTGGCGGCATAAAGAGTGTGCTTCCAAAAACAAAAAGCATTGTCGCACTAATTACAACGGAATAGATTTTAAGAAAAAACTCTTTTCCCGTTATAAAACAAAAAAGACCGGCAGAAAGAAAAAGCACTGAACTAAGAAAAGGTTTCCAGTCCAAAGATGTTTTTTCATTTGCATCGGTCTTTTTGCTCCCTGTAGCACTCAAGAAGAATGCAGCCGCCAGCGCAACAATGCACAAAGATAGAATCTTTGTATCCACCTTGAAGATTACCAGAAAAGTAAAAACAAGTATGGGATAAACGGCAGCTACAACATAAAAAAGTGCCTTAAGGAATTTTTTCATCAGTCTTCAACAACCTTATGCCATATATGGTACAAGAGCGTCTACAACATCCTGAACAGTCTTTACTGTCTTAAAAATAGATGGGTCAACATTTCCCTTATCTGCAGGCATGAATTCCTTCATCTTAACGATAAGGTCGATTGAGTCGATTGAATCCAGATCCAAATCATCTCCGAGAAGAGCATCAGGAGTTACATCTCCTTCATCAAGTTCAAATTCTGAAACAAGGATTCCCTTAAGTTTTTCAAAGATTTCGTCTTTAGACATAATAAAACCCCTAAATTATTTTTTTTGCGCTGAAATATATTCAGCCAGCGCATTTACTGAAGCAAAGTATTTTTTGTTATCATCACCATCTGATGAATATTTCAATCCAAATTTCTTTTTAAGCGCAACACCAAGTTCAAGTGCATCAATTGAATCAAGTCCCAAACCTTCTTCAAAAAGTGGTTCAGAATCAACAATATCATCAGGGGTTATATCTTCCAACTGAAGAGCAGAAATGATCGTTTCTTTGATTTCTGTTTTAAGTTCTTCCATAATCCATAACCTCTAAAATACAGCCAATTTTTTTGGATTATAGACTATCAGTTAAAAAAATACAAGATATCGCCAAAATGTGCTTTTTTACATTAAAATAATAGTATAAAATGGCCTTTATGCGAAATATTTATTTATCAGACATTACAATGTGGGCTCCTGGACTTGGCTCTGATCCTGAATTATGGAAAAACTGGGCAGAAAATAAAGAATCCATTGCTCTTTCAAACGAAAGCCCAAAACTTGAATATACAAATCCTCTGTTTCGAAGAAGACTTTCGCAGATTACTAAAATGACTGTTGAAGTTGTTCATGCGTTGCTGGAAAAAAGTCATATCAATAAAGACACTAAGCTTGAATTCATTTCTTTACGCGGTGAAATTGCAAGAACATTTTCTGTAACAAAAGGAATTATTGAAGACGGAATTATTCTGCCGGCTGGCTTTTCTCTTTCTGTATTCAATACTCCAATTTCTTCTGCTACCCTTGCCTTTGGTTTGAAAGGCGGATATTCTGTTTTGTATCCTTCTAAGAATGATTTTTCTGAATCCTTTAAGGCTGCAGTTGCTCCTGTACTTGCAGGAACAGAAAAGGAAGTTATTCTTGTTTACGCAGATGAATTTGTACCAGAGGCTTACGGAGATAAAAGACCTTCCGAAAATATACCGGTAGCATTTGCCTGTGTTATAAGTGTTGAAAAGAAGGATGAGTGTATTGTATTTGAAGACTTTTCAAATGTTGGAAAATCTCCAGTTGAATTTCTGAGGTTTCTTTTAAAGTAGTATTATGTTAGGATAAGATTTATGAGCAAGCAGAAAGTGAGCTATAAAAGCAAACAGCCAAAAATTAAGAATATATTTAAATATATTTATTTTTGTGTTTCAAAAATTGTTGCTATTCTCTGTTTCGGCCTTGGCGCTGTTATTTTAGCCATTTTTGTATTCCCATTTATAAGAATTTTCACTCTTCACAAAAAAGATTTTGGTATTATTGCCCGCGCATATGTTTCTCATACATTCAGGGTATTTCTTAGAAATCTTGATGTCTGTAAAACTTCTCACCTTAAGGTTGAAGACAGACAGGCCTTCCGTGATATTCACAGCAAAATCATTGTAGCAAATCATCCTTCACTTCTTGATTTTGTTTACATTATGTCGCTTGTACCTAATTCTACATGTATTGTTCGTGGAAGTCTTACTCATACTCCGCTACGTGGCGTTATTAAGCAGGCATATATTACCAACACAACTGATTTTGATGATGTACTTGTTGAATGTAAAAAGCTCACTGATAAGGGCTGCAATGTAATTATTTTCCCGGAAGGAACCAGAAGCCCTCGAATTGGTCAAAATAATTATAAAAAAGGTGCTGCCCGAATTGCACTTTACTGCGGTTGTGATGTTCAGCCTATGTTTATTGGCGGAAGCGATAAATACGGGCTTGGTAAACATGACCCGCTATGGTCTTACAATCACGTGGAAACTTATCTGTATGATATAAAGATGCTGCCGGTAATTCCTATCAGCAAGTTTAAAGATCTTTCTGAGCCGATTGCCGCAAAACATCTTACAGAAGAGATGGAGAAAGTTATACGCAGTGCAGGCGATGAATATGCAAAAACATACACTGGTCTTACACTGAATAATTATTAAGAAATTGCCGGGTCTGGCCCGGCAATCTTTTTTTAAATTATGTAACACTTTTTCACTTCTCGAGTGTTAAACTTAATGACAGGACAATTTGTACAATGAAAACTTTGTCAATGGATGACTTTGAAAATCTTTACCGCCAGTACGGCCCTATGGTTCTCAGACGCTGCCGCTTCATTCTTAAGAATGAGGAAAAGGCTCTTGATGCCATGCAGGATGTATTTGTTCGCCTTATTGAAAGAAAGGAGAAAATCAGCAATGTCTGCTCCAGCCTTCTTTACACTATGGCCACAAATATCTGTCTTAATAAAATAAGATCAGACAAACTGCGAAATGGTCCGGAATTTGATGTAATTGCAGAAATAGTTGAAGATAGTGCAAGCGCAGAAGGAACAGAAAAAATCGAAACTTCTATTCTTCTTGATTGTATCTTTTCTGAACGTGACAACAAGGACAGACAGATTGCAATTTTACATTATGTAGACGGCTATACTCTTGAAGAAACATCCCAGAAAATGAAAATGTCTGTTTCCGGAATCAGAAAACGTCTGGAAAAACTTAAAGAATATGCAGGAGGAAGATATGGCAATTCCAACTAGAATTTTAGAGGAAATCAAAAACTCTGAAGTTGATGCTAAAAGCTTCTACTCAACTTACGGAAAAGAAAATATCGAAGCCGCTATTAACGACCTCAAAAAATCTGATGAAGAGATACTAAATACCTATTCTGTACAGGCTATGAAGGCTGCAGTTGCCGGTAAACTCAATGAGGAAAAGAAAAATAATTCAACCGGTACAATTCTAAAATTCCCTGCTTATAAAATTGTAAGCTATGCCGCTGCTGCCGTACTGCTTGCTGCAATTCTTATTCCTGCCGGACTTAAGAATTCAAGAATCACTGCAGGTCAAACCCCAACAGAACGTGTAAAAGGAAATGCTGCAGCCCATTCAGTAACTGAGCCACAGATTAAACTTTACCGCCAGAAAGGACTTGAAATTCAGGCTTTGAATGATGGTGATTTTGCACGCTCCGGAGATGTAATTCAGATTACTTATAATGCTGGCTCTGATGAATATGGAGTTATCTTTAGTGTTGACGGCAACGGTAATATTACACGCCACTTCCCTGAAAATACCTGGCAGGCAGCTCATCTGGAACGCCGCGCCGATGAAACACCACTCGATTTTTCTTACGAGCTGGATAACGCACCGGACTTTGAATGCTTTATCATGGTAACTTCAAAGAAACAGTTCTCTCTTGATGGCATTGAAAATCAGATTAAAAACAAAACTGATATAGATTATCTTACAAAACTTTCTTATCTGCCTAAGAAAACAGAAGGCATAACCTTTACTCTGGAAAAGTAAAGCAGTTTCACGAATAGTTGAAAAGGAAGGAAAAGATGAAAAAACTTATTTTAATGACTATTGCGCTGCTTTCCCTTACTCAGGCCTTTGCAGCAGCAACAGAAGAAAATACAAGTGGAGTAGACAGATATGCTGTTTACATCGGTTCAAATAAGGGTGGAAAAGGCCGTGAGCAGCTTTTATATGCAGGAAGCGATGCTCAGAATTTCCAGAAAGCAATGGCTGAAATCGGTGGTGTAAGTGATGCAAACAGCTATATTCTTATTGACCCGACTAAAGAAGCTATTGATGATACATTAAACAAAATATCTCTTAAAATCACAAACAGTCAGAGTCATGCTAAACGTTCTGAATTTATCTTCTATTATTCAGGACATTCTGATGAAAACGCTCTTTTGCTTGGTGATATTCCTTATGATTATTCAGCATTAAAAGCTGCAATTACTGAGGTTCCAAGTGATATTCACGTTGTAATTCTTGATTCCTGCTACTCTGGAAACTTCATCCGTACAAAGGGTGGTCAGAAGCGTAAACCATTTTTGATTGATGATTCTTCTGTAGTAACCGGGCATGCTTATCTTTCATCAAGTTCTACTAATGAATATTCTCAGGAATCAGATGAAATTGAATCCTCTTACTTCACAAATGCAATGATTACAGGTCTTCGCGGTGCTGCAGATGCTTCTGGTGATAACAAGGTAACTTTGAATGAACTGTATTCTTATGCCTTCAACGATACTCTTTCAAAAACTGAATCAAGTAAGGCAGGACCTCAGCACCCAAATTACAACATTACTCTTGTAGGTTCAGGAGATTTGATTCTTTCTGATATCTCAAGTGGTGAAGCAATGCTTTCTCTTTCAAAGGACGCAAAGGGTAAGTTCATCATCCGTAATGCTGAAGGAAAACTGATTTCAGAAATCAATAAAGTTGCCGGTCAGCCAATTTTTATGGCTCTTCCAGCTGCTCAGTATTCTGCAATTATTATCGATGAATACTCAACAAAACAGGGCTACTTCATTCTTGAAAAAGATCAGATTTATGTGCTTGATCAGAATTCTCTTACAAGCATTAAGAGAAAATCTAATCGTGTCCGCGGAAATACATCAGACGACGCAGATGATGACATTCTTCCAATTGATGATCTTGATGAGCGAAAACCAGCCAGAAGAGGCTCAAGACGCCGTTATGATACTGAAGAAGAAATTTCTGTAATCTCTATAGAACCTTCTGAATCTTCTGAATCTTCTGAAGAAAAATCAGAAAGCAAAAAAGAAGATCAGTTTATTTCCTTCTTTGAAACCTTTAATTCCCGCAATATGACTTATTTCCATATGTCTGCAGTACCAGGAGTTTCAATTACAGGTGGAGAAAAAGAGTATTCCCTCTTCTCTATGGGTCTTGTTGGCGCTCTTGATACAAATGTCTGTGCCTTACAGTGGTCAAACATTATGAGTGTTACAACTCATAATATGATTGGTGGGCAGATGTCCGGTATTTTTAATACTGCAGGCCAGGTATATGGTGTTCAGGCAGCTGGACTTTTCAATACTTCAGGAAATGTAAACGGAGGCCAGTTCTCAGGTCTTTTCAATGTTGGTAAAAAGGTGAACGGTATTCAGACTGCGGGCCTTTTCAATGTTGCAAATGAGATAAATGGTGTACAGACTGCCGGATTATTCAACTATGCAAAAGAAGTTTCTGGTGTTCAGATTGGTTTAATCAACTATGCTGAAAAAAGCAACGGTATTGCAATCGGTTTAATCAATATCATTAAAGACGGTATGCATCATGTTGGTTTCAACTGGGATTCAAACGGTATGTTTGATGTATTCCTCCAGAGCGGAACAAAGAATCTGTTTATCACTTTCGGTGCTGCAATGGACAGACGGGATATATTCGAGAAGTATAATGAAAATCGTACTGTGATTCTTTACAGTGGTCTTGGTACAGAATTAAGATTTGGCTTCTCTAGTCTTGATTTTGAAGTTCTTTTCAAGAGCGTTTACAATCAGGATTATATGCCTACTACATATCAGGAATTCAAAGAGTTCAATTTTGCGTCTATCATGATTCCTTCGTTCAGATTTACATTAAATATTCTGAGCATGAATCATCTTGATCTTGGTCTGGGATTAAGTCTTGATATTCAGAACAAAGGAACTAACGACAGAGCCTTTGATTATACTTACCACCGCTGGGGTTCAGATAATGGTGAAACAAATCTTTACCCGGCTGTATTCCTCGGCTTTAAGATTAAATAAGGTTAGAATCAAAAACCTTCAAAAAGATTATCGGACTTGACCCGATAATCTTTTTTTTTTAGAATTCTTAGTATGAATGTACATATTTTGGAAATGCCACTGGACTTTGGTGCCAGCAGACACGGTTCAGACATGGGCCCTTCTGCAATCAGACTTGCAGGAATAAAAGAAAAACTTGAATCAATCGGACACACAACTTACGTTCACACAGATATTTTTAAAGCTACTGCACAGGAATATGAAAAGCCTGGAAATCCAAATGCAAAATACTTAAAACCAATTGTAAGAGCCTGCAACAAGCTTGCCTCTTCTGTTGAAATCATAACTTCCGAAGGAGATTTCCCGCTTGTTCTTGGTGGTGATCACTCTGTAGTTCTTGGTTCTCTTGCCGGACTTGCAGCTACTGCAAAAAAAACTGGACAGAAAATTGGTGTTCTTTATGTAGATGCCCATGGCGATTTTAATACAAATGAGACAACACCAACAGGAAATATTCACGGTGAATGTCTTGCGGCTTCTGCAGGCCTTGGACTTCCTGAACTCACAAATCTATATTTTGATGGTCAGAAGGTTGATCCAAAGAATATCTGTTTTGTTGGCTCACGCGATCTTGACCCGGGCGAGAAAAAGCTGATGAAGGAAGCCGGCGTTACAGTTTTCACAATGAGCGATATTGACCGACAGGGTTTTGATACTGTTGTAGAAAAGGTAAAAACCTTCTTCAAAAAGGTTGATATTATTCACGTAAGTTTTGACATGGATTGTCTGGACCCTATGTTTGCACCGGGAACTGGTATTCCGCTCCCAGGTGGACTTACCAACCGCGAAGCACTTCTTCTTATGGAAGAAATTGCTACAACCGGCAAAGTAAAATCAGCTGAAATCGTAGAAGTAAACCCTATTCTGGATGTACGAAATCAGACTGCAATACTGGCTGTAAACCTTGCAGCACGTTTGCTTGGCGAAACTCTTTATTAAATTTTCGGGGCGGCTGACCGTTTAGTCCTGCTTTTTCATAATGAAATTACCCTTGAGCATTTTTGTCTGCAGAATGTTGACGAATGCGCAAGGGTCTGTTTTTTTTATGGAACGAAGCAGTTTGTCTTCTTCATCTGAAGAAATTACAGTGTAAAGCATTTTACGCTCGGTTCCCTGATAGCAGCCGTTTCCTGTAAAAAGTGTTGCATCGTGGCCGGTTATTTCGCGAATCACTTGAATAATCTGGGCCGGATAATCTGTAATAATCAAAAGTGTAGATTTCTGGTATCTCTTGTAAAGGAAGTTCAGAATCTGAGTGCTTACAAACTGAAAGACAATAGAATACAGTGCACGGCTCCAGCCAAATAAGAGACCGAAAATTCCAAGAATAATCACATTAAAAACAAGGATATGATTCCAGATGCTGTGGCCTGTTTTTTCAGAAACATAAATCGAAATAAAATCTGTACCACCGCTGGTTGCGCCAGCTAAAAGACAAAGACTGATTGCAAAACCGTTTACAATTCCTCCAAAGATGGCGCAGAGCATAATATCATCAGTCATCTGAAAACCCGGGAACAAATCTGTAAAAAGACCGGATGCAATAATTGCCCAGATGGAAAGCAGTGTGAATCTTTTTCCAACGAAGCGGAAACAGATAAGAGCCGGCACAATATTAAGCCCCCAGTAAAAAACAGTAAAAGGAACATGAATCTTAAAGAATTTGGAAAAGACTTCCTGAAGTAAAAGTGAAATACCTGTGAAGCCGCCCGGGAGTAAGCCTGCGGTAGATACAAAGGTATTAAGGTTCAGTGCCATAACAGCGGCACCTGCAGTTACGAGTAAAAATCTCAGAAAAAGTCTAACATTGTCTCTCATATTTATAGTTTAAGCGATAAATGTGATTCGGTGAAGAAAAAAAATTTGCCTTTTTAAATAAAAATTTATTATTTTTAAAGATGATTCTAAAATCAGAGGTAATCATGGCAAAATATGAATTTCAGACAGAAGTAAATCAGCTTCTTAAACTTATCATTCATTCACTTTATTCAAATAAGGATATTTTCCTCCGGGAAATCGTTTCAAATGCATCAGATGCTCTTGATAAATTAAAGTATCTTACAGTTTCTGATGAAGCTTTTAAGGCAATTAAGTTTGAGCCAAGAATCGACATCACTTTTGATGAAAAGGACAGCACACTTACTGTTCAGGATTCTGGTATCGGTATGACAGACGAGGATCTTACAAACAACC
This sequence comes from Treponema bryantii, assembly GCF_900111035.1. Classification (GTDB taxonomy): domain Bacteria; phylum Spirochaetota; class Spirochaetia; order Treponematales; family Treponemataceae; genus Treponema_D; species Treponema_D bryantii_C. Next base: position 97,560 of record NZ_FOFU01000005.1, on the reverse strand, counting down.
TCGGTACAATTGCCCGCTCCGGTACAAAGGCATTTATGGAGCAGCTTACAGCTGAGGCAAGCAAGGACTCTGCTCTTATCGGTCAGTTTGGTGTAGGTTTCTACTCTGCATTCATGGCTGCAAATAAGATTGATGTTTATACACGCAAGGCAGCAGGCGACGGAAAAATCTGGCACTGGTCTTCTGACGGTACAAACTCTTATGAAATTGAAGAAGTAGCCGTAGATAGCGCTGCTGCTAAAAAATATGGTTTTGATAAACCTGAATTGAGCGGATCTGCAATCGAAATGCACTTGAACGACGACAGCAAGGAATTCGCTTCTCGCTGGAAGATTGAAGAGCTTATCAAAAAGTATTCAGATCATATTGCATTCCCTATCTTCCTTCACTACGAACAGAAAAAATATGATGATAAGGGAAAAGAAACTGGCAGCGAGAGCAAAATTGACCAGGTAAACAGCGCTTCTGCACTCTGGAAGAGAAGCAAGAGCGAGCTTAAGGACGAAGATTACAACGAGTTCTACAAGACATTCGGCCACGACGGACAGGATCCACTCCACTACGTTCACACACATGCAGAAGGAACTCAGGAATATACAACATTGTTCTTTGTTCCACAGACAGCTCCTTTTGATATGTACCAGGCTGATTACAAGAGCGGACTTAAGCTCTATGTAAAGCGTGTATTCATCACTGATGATGACCGAGAATTGTTGCCATCTTACCTCCGCTTTGTACGCGGTATTATAGACAGCGAAGACTTGCCATTGAATGTAAGCCGCGAAATCCTTCAGCAGAACCGCATCCTCGACAATATTAAATCTGCATCTGTAAAAAAATTGCTCAGCGAGTTCAAGAAAATGGGCGAAGCCGCAGACAAGGCAAAGAAAGTTGCAGAAGCAGACCGCACAGACGACGACAAGAAAGCAATTGAAAAGTGGAGCAAGTTCGTAAAGAACTTCAACCGTCCTATGAAGGAAGGTCTCTACAGCGACTACGCAAACCGCGACGAAATTGCAGAAATCGTTCGCTTTAAGTCTACAGACGCAAGCGGAACTGGTGATGACAACTACACAAGCTTTGCAGACTATGTTCAGCGCATGAAGACAGACCAGAAGTCAATCTTCTACATCAGCGGAAGCGACGAAAAGAACCTTCGTGCAAATCCACTCGTAAAAGCATACACAGATAAGGGCTTTGAAGTTCTTATTATGGATGATGATATTGATGACATCGTAATTCCAGGATTTGGCAAATATAAAAACGAGTTCGAACTTAAGGCTGTAAACCGCGCAGGTTCAGATGAAGATCTCGGCGGCGACAAAGAAGAAGCTAAGAAGAAGGAAGAAGCATTTAAGCCTGTAGTTGAAAAGATTAAGAAGGCTCTCGGTGACAAGGTTAAGGAAGTTAAGCTTTCTAAGACCTTGAGCGGAGAAAACCCATCTTGTATCGTAGTAGACGAAAACGACCCAAGCTATCAGATGATTCAGATGATGCGCGCTATGGGCCAGGCTGGTCCTGATTTGAAGCCTATCCTCGAGGTAAACGGCGACCACCCAATTCTCGCAAAGATTAAGGAAAGCGACGACGAAGCTCTGATTGCAGACGTTTCAGAAGTTCTCTTCACTCAGGCACTTATGATTGCCGGAATGGAAGTTAAGGAACCTGCGGAGTTCGTAAAGCATCTTAATAATTTGTTGTCAATGTAAAATAAACGATGGTTTCGGTCCCTGAGCGGAGTCGAAGGGCTCGAAAGTACCGTTGTCTAGACCTTGTTTCTGGATCTATATGAAGGCGAAATACATGAATCTGTATTTCGCTTTTTTTATTAGTTCAATTATGTTATAATACAGTTAATTGGAGGTATATATGCCACAGGAAGATTATTCAAAATTACTCAATACAATTCTAACTCTTTCTTTTGAACAGCGGCTAAACTTGCTTTCTGTTGTAGCAGAATCATTGCAGGACAAAGATCCTGTGCCTCCTGATATGTCTGTTTCTTCTATAAATGAGCTTAACCAGAAACTAGATGAAGGTCTTTCTGATATAAAAGCAGGAAGAGTAATTCCAGGTGAAGTTGTAAATCAACGGCTACATGAAAAATACGGAATATGAATAATTTCAAAGTTTCATACACAAAAAAGGCAGAAGCTGATTTAGATAGAATTTATGACTTTGTGGCAAATGAATATCATAATCTTAATGCGGCTGTAAGACTTCTTCAACAACTTACTAAAGCAGTTGATGATTTAAGTTTCATGGCAGACTCGTATCATCATTTTCAGGAAGAACCATATTTGAGTGAAGGCATCAGATATTTTTCTGAAGGAAAATATTCTGTCTTTTATAAAATTATTGATGATACTGCATATGTTATTCGAATTGTACCGGGAGCTATAGATTTATTAAAAGCACTCTCTGAAATAGTTTAATTATTTAAAAAAAGAGGTAAAAAAAGAATGAAGAAAAAAGTAATACCACTCATTCAACTAGGATTAATTGTATTATTGTTTGTTTTCTCTGGATGTACAGGTTTATTCAATGATTCAAAAAAATCATTAACTTTTAATTTATCCTGTACACCAAATGAAACTAATGATATGGATGTATACTTTGATTCTTTTTCTGATGATGGAAAAAGAAATGATAAACAAAGATTTGTAGGAACAATTGCTAATAATCAACTGCGTTTTTCAATTGATATGCCTGAATCTACCAGTTATGTGGATTTTTTAATTGTTAGAAGATCAAGTCAATCTGTATATTGTTATGGTACAATGAAAATAAACAATACGTTGAATACATATAATTATGCAGGATATTGGTTTTATAATTATAGTGATTCGCAAATTCATCCAGATGATATGAAATATCAAATGGTTGGAATCAACAAGGAATATTTTGTTGATGTTGATTTACCAGTGTCAGATTCTTTTTATTATAATTACAATGATCCGAATTCAGATATATTCTATGCATGTAAAATTAATACAAAACAAAATGGCTGTATTAAAGTATCTTATTCAAATAATGAAAATACACAGCTTATAGTGACAAAAGAGATTTCACGCCTTTATGGAAAACAAATCTCTACTTATGACCAAATTTCAAAACATGAATCTGGTTCTGTTGTTTATAACACAGATGGTGCCCCTCTTTATGTTTTTATCCGTCCAGAGCATTACTTTGATGAGAATGAAACATCACTAATTAATTTCCAAATTGAAGATATGGAAGAAAGACTTCCAAATGCTGCAAATATATTTTCAGTATGTTCATATGATGATAAAGGTTTTTATTTTCTTAAGGAACATGAAGATAGTTCAACAAATAATCCAAAAGCAACAAATTTTCTTTATTATTACGATTATTCAACAAGTAAACTGAATCAATTCAAAGAGTATCCGGAAGAAATTGTAAAAGCTGTTTTTAAGAATGAAAAGGTTTACGTTGCATGTGAACAGAATCTTTATCTATTAGATTTAATAACTAAAACAGATTCTTTGTTATATACAACTACAGACACAATTAATGATATTATATTAATAGATAATGATACAAAGCTTTTAATTGCAGAATGGAGCGGTAATTGGAAACTTTATGACACTGCAGATTTTTCAATTCCAATGCTAGAATCTTCTGCATGGACAGATTTTTATCCTATGTCAGTGAATTATCAAATGATTTATTTTCCAGAAACAAAGCGATTAGTCTGGAAGGAAAATAGTATATATTCAGGAATTTTTAATTTAGATTTTTCTTCATTTTCTAAAAATAATAATTCATTTAGAGGTACTAATGGAAATAATGGAAATATTTTCCGGTATGGAAATGAAGAAAAGATAATTACAGGTACTTTTTCAAGGATTTTTAATTGTGAAACAGGTGAGTGCTTGAAAACAATAAAAACTGAAGATGATTATGGTCATGTGTTTGACTATACCTTGTTTATGGATCAATATTTATTTACAGCAAAAGGAAATATTATCGAAAAGAGAGATTATAATGATCCAGATACAATCTTTGTGAAAAAACAAATAAAAGGTGAAACAATAAAAGATATAAATAGAGATTCGAATGGAAATATTATTGTAGTTACAAATGGAAGTAGACTTTCAAACGGTGAGTGCGAAATCTTTGTTCATAAATTCAATAATAATCTGGAAGAAATTTTCTGATTTGAAAAATTAAACAAAAGACCGGCGAGAATTTCGCAGGTCTTTTGTTTTTAACGGTTCTTCGATTATTGTCGCTCGATAAATCTCGCTCTGAGCCGTTCTTGCGATGAATCTAAACCGACCCTATCGGCTCGGTTTTAAACGATTCTTCAATTTTTGACTTACTTAATCTTAAACCCAATAAAGTATGATGGATACAGGATTGTGTGGTCGCCTTTGATGCCGTTTTTGTGGCTGGTAAGGAAAGCGACGACGAAGCTCTGATTGCAGACGTTTCAGAAGTTCTCTTCACTCAGGCATTGATGATTGCCGGTATGGAAGTTAAGGAACCTGCGGAGTTCGTAAAGCATCTTAATAATTTGTTGAGTAAATAAGCGTCATAAAGATTGTCGGGTCAAGCCCGACAATGACATTAAAACAAAAAAAAGACCTGCTCTCGCAGGTCTTTTTTTTATCGTTTAATCAATTTTAGGTTAGTCTTCTTTAAACATAGCCGCAATCTTATCTTTATACAAATCGTTGATGCGGAAGCGCATGATTTCCTGTTTTGCGGAAAGTTCTACGCCAACTTCGAATGGCTTTGTGATGAGGGAGAACTTTGAAATACGTTCGAACATCTTGAAGCCGTTCTTTGCACTGATAAGGTTTGCAATTTCTGTTTCATAAAGTTTCTGAATTGCTTCTGATTCAAGAAGATTCTCGTAAGTATCATACTGCAAACCATTGTAAGCAGCGTAGTTTTTAATTTCATCTTCATCAACAAGAATTAAAGCTGCAAGGTAGCGCTGGTCCTGACCAACAACTACAGCCTGCTTAATATAGCGTGATTCAGAAAGCTTTGTTTCAATAGGAAGTGGCTCAAGGTTTTCACCACCGCGAAGAACGATTGTATCCTTAATACGGCCCTTAATACAAAGTTCGTTATGAATTGTCATGATTGCAAGGTCACCTGTATCAAGCCAGCCGTCTTCATTGATTACCTTTGCAGTAAGGTCTGGGCGTTTGTAGTAACCTTTCATTACTGTTGGTCCCTTAATCTGAAGAACACCTTCTTTACAGCGGCCAAGAACAAAACCGTCCTGTGGGTCAACAATGCGTGCTTCAACACCACGGATTGGAGAACCGATAGTTCTGAAAATTGGATCAGCCATAGGGCGAACTGCAACGATTGGAGCAGTTTCTGTAAGTCCATAACCTTCTACAATCTGAACTCCGATTGCCCAGAAGAATTCATCAATAAACTTAGGGAATGCACCACCACCAGCAACACCGGCACGGAAGTTTGTACCAAGCATAGATTTGATTTTTCTGAATACAAGAAGATTTCCAAGACCGTACAGAGGCCACAAAAGAGTCCAAGGAATCAGACAAACAATCCACCAGAATACAGGATAGTAGCGTGTATAGCAGGCATTTTTGTTGAACATACGTCGAGACATTGCCTTCTGAATCTTTGCAACGCGAACAAAGAAGTTGAACATTGCAAGTACAATACCACCGGTTTTACGCATCTTCTTTGTAATTCCATCATAAACTGCTTCGAATACACGAGGAACAGCTGGAAGAAGATGTGGATTAAGTGTCTTAAAGTCTGCCAGAAGAATTGAACCAACCGGCTTAGAATAACAAAGACATGCACCCTGAATCAAGATTACGTATTCAACTTCGCGTTCAAAAACATGCCATACTGGAAGTACGCTTAATGCTCTGTCACCAGGGTTCAGGAAGATACGCTCTGGAATTTCATCAAGCTGAGCAAGGAAGTTGTGATGAGTAAGCATTACTCCCTTTGGTGTACCTGTAGTTCCAGAAGTAAAGATGATTGTAGCAAGTTCATCACCCTTACCCTTTTCAAGTTCTTCTTCTACTTTACCCTTATTTTCAATACGCCATTTCTGGCCAATCTTCATCAGATCTTCATAAAGAAGAATTGTTACTCCTGCAGCCTTTGCAGTTTCCTGATTATCTGCTTTTACATCACTTTCAATAGATATGATTGTTTTAAGTGCAGGAAGCTTATCTTTTAAAGAAAGAAGTTTTGTAACCTGTGAGTTATTTTCAACTACACAATACTTAGCTTCTGTAATAGAAAGGATTTTTTCAAGGTCGATTGGAGTTGCATCACAGCCTCGTGGAACATCAACAGCTCCAATATTCATAATACCGAGGTCTACATATAACCATTCTGCACGGTTATCAGAAATAAGACCAATTGGATCGCCACGCTGAATTCCAAGGCTGAGTAAAGCTGCACCAAAATCAAGACCAAGCTGGTATACTTCACGATAAAGCACAGGTTCAAACTGACCATTCTTTATGCGCTTCATCTGTGCATTTACTTCAGAAAACTGCTCAGCAGAATTCTTTATCATTTTTGGAACAGTGTAATTCTCATCAAAAATCATAATTTTTTACTCCAAAATGGATGACATTTTTGATGCTTTTTGTCATCCATTCTTGAAGTATATAGTGAGTTTAAAAAGAATTCAAGTTAAACTTTGAACAAATCAATCTCTGAACCAATCTTCTTAATATTGTCGGCAACAGTTCCGGTGATTACAGAAAGGGCTGCACCAGTTGCATTCATTCGCTCAACACCAATATGCATTTCATCAATACTTCCCTTCATTGAGTCAGTTGAAATCTGCAGTTTCTCAATTTCCTTGAGAATGTGTTTATTTCCTTCTGTCATTTCATCAGATGCAGAACGTACTTCAGAAGTTGAATTATTCATAGCATGCAAAGCATCTATAATCTGCTTAGAACCAATCTGCTGCTCTTCCATTGCGCCCTTAATCTGCTCAATAATCTGACTGGTTTCTGCAATACTGTTAGTAATTGCTGTAAAGGCTGTGTTTGTTTCGCTAGAAACGCTTACAACATCCTGGATAGTCTCAGAAATCTTCTGAAGCTCATTTCCAATTGTCTTAGACTGATCAGTTGAAGTTTCTGAAAGCTTACGGATTTCATCGGCAACGACAGCGAATCCTTTACCTGCTTCACCAGCATGTGCCGCTTCGATTGCCGCATTCATAGCAAGAAGGTTTGTCTGTTCTGCAATATTGGCAATAGCGATATTTGCTTCCTGAAGCATCTTAGACTGTTCCTCAATACGCATGATTTTTTCATTTGCATTATTCTGTGTAGTGAAACCAGCTGAAGAGTGCTCCTGTAATGTATGGAAGGATTCAATCATCTTTCCTACAGAATTATTAACAGCATTGATATTTCCAATCATCTGTTCTACAGAGGCAGAAGCCTCAGTTACACTTGCAGCCTGAGATTCAATCATACGCTCAAGAGAACTGATATTTGAACTGATCTGATTTACCGCGCCGGCAGTTTCCTGTACAGAATCAGCCTGACTAAGAATCTGTTTATTTACACTTTCGATATTTGCAATAATTTCTGTAATTGATGCAGAAGCATCCTGTGTTGTTTCCTGAAGTCCGCTATCAACACTAATAAGATTTGATTTAGATAACTGGAGATTTGTTACAATTCCCTGAAGTTTTTCAACGAAGGTATTAAAGCCCCGAACTACATCACCAATTTCATCATTTGAAGCTGCTGGAATACGCTGTGTAAGATCTGCATTTCCACTGGCAATTGTTTCAATAGATTTCTTTACAACAGTAAGAGGCTTAATAAGAAGTCTTACAAGAATAACAATTATGACAGCAGAAATTAAAAGTGTTATCATATTTACATATGTAAGAGAGCGATTCATTGAACTCAGTGTACCAAAGTAATAATCATATGAAGCTACACCAAACAGTGTCCAGGTTGTACCAGGGATTTTTTTGTATGAAGCAATAAGATGTACATGAATATTAGGATCTTCAAAGGCATCGATACCTTCTTTTCCCTGGAAGATATTTGCAAGAATAAGACCAAGTCCTTGTGTTTCATCAAGCTGCTGATCTCCATTTGCATTTTCATCAGTTCCTTCATTTGCATTTGCAACAGTTGTACTTGTAGCCCAGTTGATAACCGATGGATGCATTCCACCACCCATATCGATCTTTGAAATTGTATCAAGGATTGTATTTCCCTGGATAACCATTACGATTGCACCAATTGGTTTATGATTTTCGTTATATACCGGTACTCCATAATGCTGAAGAATACTATTAGTAACAGCACTTAATGCAGGATCCGAAACAAAATCTTTTCCAGAAAAAGATTCTTTGAAATAAGGACGGGCTGCAAAATTCATAAGACGGCCATCATCTGTAATTGCATTTCCCTGTGCATCATAAAAGGCCATATTCTGAATATTTGAGCCAATTGAAGCAGCAACTTTTTTCAACTGATTCTGTTTATCTGCCAGAGAAACTGTTTCATCCTTCATAATAGCAAGTTCTGCAATTGAATGAAGAGTCTGAAAGTGCTTATCGTTTATAGCCTGAATCTGGTGAACAACATCCCAGGAAAGAGAATCTATCTGACTATAAACACTTCTAGTCATTCCAACAGAAGCTTCTCTATATGCAACTTCTCCAAAGATAATGTTTGCGACAAAAAGAACTGCCAGAAACATTACCAACAACTTGACTGCTAAAGAAATACGAAGTTTACCAATTCTTGTTTTAGCCATTTATCCCTTCCATTAATAAACAATCAAATATAGAATTGTTTTTTTTTATAATTTTGTTTATGTTAATAAAAATAGTATATCACACTTTTTGTTAATTGCTAATTTTTTCTAATATATAGTAAATTTCTGTTATATTTGAACTATGGAACAGGTTGATACATTACGCAACGGCTTTAAGATTATTCAGGACACAGAACGCTTCCAGTTTGGAATAGATGCGGTTTTACTGGCTGATTTTGCTGTTTCAGGAGGTTTACGCTCTGCAAGTGGAGTACAGGCTGGTGAAAAAGTAATCGATCTGGGAACAGGAACCGGAATTATTCCACTTTTGATGGCTGGAAGCCAGGCTTTAAGCTCAAATAATCTGAAATCTTCAATAACATTTACCGGACTGGAAGTTCAGGATGCTTCTGCAGAAATGGCAAAGCGCAGTATAGCTCTGAATAAGCTTGAAAATCAGATAAATATAGTAAAAGGTAATTTATGTGAGGTTGATAAACTTTTTGATAAACACAGCTTCAATGTTGTAACCTGTAATCCGCCTTATATGGCTGACATTCACGGAAAAGGTAATAATCTGGATGCAAAAACAATAGCACGACATGAAGTTTTATGTACACTTGAAGATGTTGTAGCGGCTGCAGATTATCTTCTGGCTACACACGGGCGTTTTTTCATGATTCACAGGCCTTACCGACTTCCAGAAATTTTCGAATCACTTGCAACTCATAAGCTGGAAGCAAAAAGAATGCAGCTTATTTACCCTTTTGCTGACAAAGAACCGAATATGGTAATGATAGAAGCCCGTAAAAATGCAAAGAGACGGCTCATAATTGAACCGCCTCTTGTAGTACGTAATGATGATGGTGAATATACCGATGAAATTCATCGGATATACGGTGATTAAAGAGATTTCAATACAGCATCTACCAGTTTGAGAGTTCGGCTAAGAGCAGCCTCATCTGTTGGAAGTGCAAAAAGTCCACCAGCCTTACTGTCTGGATTCTGTCGTACAATCTCTTTTCTTGCTGCAATATAGTAATCTCTATGCTGAATAATGATTGCAGAGAGCTGTGCAGCAATATCTTTAAGTTCCTTATCTGTTTTCTTTGCAATTTTCTTTGCAGCAGCAAAAGCAGTAAGAATATCCTTTATTGCATCACAAATTCTGTTGTTTTCCCCTTCAACAATTTTGAATGCATCAAGATTAAAATACTGTTCGCTGTGAACGAAAACATAAATCTGGAACAAAGGTTCGTTTTCAAAAAGCTCTGTATAGCGTGTTATGAGCTTCTTAAATACTGCAGAAGGAGCTGTTTTTCCACCCTTAATTCCTTCAAGTGTCTTCTCCTGCGTAAAACCTACAGCTTCTATTTCTTTAGCACAATAAGAAAGTGTTGCAGTATACATAGCATCGCGGCTCTCAAAGTGGTTATAGAGAGAAGCCTTTTTAATCTCCAGAATATCTGCTACATCAGCCAGAGAACTGGCGCCGGCACTCTTATCAAAAGCGCTGGCCATAAAAGCCTGAATAATTTTTTCCTGTGAAATATTTTTCTTACTCATACTATAAATATCGGTAACTAACGTTAATTAGTTTAAGAAAAAATGAACGGTCGTTAGCCAAAAAAACGTTGCAAATTACCCAATCCGTTATAAAATAGAGATAAAGACAAATCAGGAGGTCATTTTAATGGCAAAAAAAGGTAAAGATTATTTTGGACTGCCATGGCTTATCAGCCTTATTCTGGCAATTATTCCGGTAACTTCATGGTTATTTGGAGCTGTAACCCGCTTCCAGGAAGGAAAACCTGTTGCAGGTATTATCCGCCTGCTGCTTCTCGGCTGGAACGTAATCTGGATTATCGATATTCTTTGTGTTCTTTTCACAAAAAAGATTCTTAGAATTCTGAATATGTAAAATAAATTCCCGTGTTTTTGCACGGGAATTTCAATTTTACAATTAAAAAATTGTTATTTAAAAAGGAAAATTTATGAATTTCAATGCTAAAAAAGTATTGGCTGCTGAACAGCTAAAGCCTTATTCTAAAACACCGCGTCTTGCGTTACTAATCAGTTTAATTGTTTCTTATACTCTGGCAATCATATTTACAGTATTTATTCCAATCCGGTTTTCCCCGTTTTCAAAAATTCTTCCTAAGATCTATAGTACAAACTTATTTACTAATTTCAAATTTTCCACCACATTTCAACCTTTTCAATTTCTTGATATTTTAATTACCGGTTTAATAACTCCTGTTTTCAGCATGGCATATTTTGCGTTAATTGTTCAGATTGCAAAACAAAAAAAGACTGACCAGTATTATAATTTTACACTTAAAGATTATTTTGCTAATTTCAAGCTTGCTGGAAAAGGTATTGGTAATTACTGGTGGACTATTCTATGGGTATCCATATGGGGACTCCTTTTCCTTATTCCACTTATTTGCATTGAAGGTTTTGTATTTTACATTCTTATAGAAAAAAAACTTATAGATCCAAAAATAGCAAGCAAAATTATCAATATATCTGGCTTAATTTGTTTTTATTCTGTTTATATTTTCAAATGGCTTGCCTATTGTCTGAATACCTACGCTATTGCAGATAACAATGACCTGAAGATTAGAGAAGCAATGAATGTAAGTAAGGCTATTACAAAAGGCTATCGTGCAGAACTTTTTAAATTTTATTTAAGTTTTATAGGCCAGTATCTTCTGATTATTCTAACCCTCGGTTTTGGGGCAATATGGCTTCAACCTCATATAAATATGTCAGTTTATAACTTCTATAAAGAATTGCTGGCAAATTATAATTCAAATGCTGAATAAGAAATCGTTCTAGCTTTATAAAATTTCAAACCTTCATCTTTCCAGCCATCAAAGCCAAGTCCAGCTTTATTTGAAAGACGAGATAGAAATGCCTCACAGCTGTAATTACGTTCCAACGCAATTGCAGCTTGAAGTAATGTTTTCTCACCTGTTGAATCTTCCAGTAAAAGGCTATGCAAACCTGGAGTAAAATCATAACAGGAGTTCATGCTTTCCCAATCAGAAAAGACAGAAATATTTGTAATGAGAGACTTTTCTTCCTCCTGACGAATATTCGTATATCTCGGATCAACAAGAGCCTCTTTTGTACAATACTGAACGGCTTCCTCCATATCTTCATAAATAATTCCCGTATATAACGAAAGGCAGCCTCTGTCTTCCTCAGAATTCCGAAAACGTACTGCAACACCATAGCTTTCTTTATCTGTCAGAATATTTTGATTCGGAGCGTAAAAATCTTTTCCCTCAAAAAACTGATGCATTGTTGATTTTGCAAGAGCAGCCATTTCATGCAGTTTCTCTTCATTAAAAGTCTGTTTCATGCTTTTTAATTTCTTATCGTTCCAGATATAAAGAATCTCTTTTGCTGTTTCATTTCCTGCATTTATCTTTTTTTCTATCAGAGATTTGGTTAAAAAAGCTGGAGCATTCTGCCATAAATATCCGCCAGAATAAAATGGTACTTCGGCATTTTTATAAACTTCAGGAAGTTCGGCCCATTTTTTGTGAGCTTCAAAATCATCTCTACTCTCTTCTTTTTCGCCAAAATCTCCACTTTCAAGATACCAGTCAGCACTTCTTTTATAACCTGTAATAAAACGATTTAACCATCTCCATGCATTTTCAGGATCTGGCTGATATGAAGCTGAAAGACACATAGTTAATAGTTCAGGTTTTTGTTTTTGAATCCAGTTGCACAGCTCATCAACAAAAAGCTCCGGAGGATTGCCAGGATCTTTTGTAAAAACATCAAAATCGAGGGTGATTACAAACGGACCAGCAAAATCTCCCGCTCCCCGTGCATCCCCAAACTTCAGATCATGTAAATCATACCAGTCTACAAGCTGAACCGCATTTCGCATTTTATCTGCAGTATCCGGATAGGTATTTTTAAGGCTTCGTTCCAGCCAGGCCATGCGGGCATTTCTGTTTGGAAGCAGAAGCTTTTTACCAGAAAGCCATATCACTTTTTTTACATAATCTTCTTCTACAAGCTTTCCAACCCAGTCTACACTGTTTATAACTTCATATTCGGGTCTTATGTCATGATGATAATCCAGAAGAATCAGATTGACCGCGCCGTGTTCTTCGGCATAACTTTTTACAAGATTATACGAAAGTACGTGCCTGTCGTGCAAATGAATCTGTGTCCTTTTGCGACAGGAAGCTAAACTGAGTGTAAACAAAAAAATCAGTGGAATCGGGATGAGAAGCGTAGCTGGAATGCTTTTTTTCATAAATGAATTATCGCATATAGACAGTGACTTTGAAAAGTATCATATTTAGAATATGAAAAAACTAGTTTATTCACTCTCTCTCCTTTTATTAAGTTGTTTTGTAATTTCCTGCAATAAAGAACAGGAAAAACAAGTTGAACAGACACCTGTTGAAACTCCCGCTCCAAAAGAAATCAAAAAGTCTGAGCCAGAAAAACCTAAGGCTCCCAAAAAGGCTGCCTTTGATTCGATTTATGACTTTAAAGGCAAAGAGCTTTCGACAAGTGCCTTTCATACAGATGCACATAAGGATTTTCTTGATGACCCGATGGAGTTCAAAGAAGTTCCGACACAGAATATTACCGAAGGTCAGACCGCGGTAGTTGCAAGCAAGGTCTGCAAATTCTATCCGGAGGAAGCCTTTAATATTGAAGGTAAAACTGCCTCGTTAAACGAAAACATCGAGGAACTTGGAGAAGCTGTGCCTTTCGGTACTATCATAAAAATCGGTGAAAAGCTTTTGAATAAAAATCCTGTAAATGATTATTCACAGCAGATGTTTAATTTTCAGGATAACTGGAACTGGTTCTACCCTGCAGAATGGGAAGGCAGAAAAGGTTATGTTTTTGGTTCAGACCTTTACGGTTTCAGAGATACCATCGAAAACAACAGAATCTCTGCAATGCTTTATCAGACAGGCGGAGTTTTTGATTCCTTCTACCCTATTTCGGGTTATACACCTCTTGAAAAAAATGTTCTTGAAAGTCTTGAAAATAACAGACTTGCAATGCAGAAGGTTCTACCTGCAAAATATGTTGGCAGCGATGATATGATAGACTGCTACAATAACTTAAAATACAACAAGTCTATCCCGATTTTTATTACAACTGATTTAGCAGCCCACAGCCAGCATCTGATTTTTGACCGCATGCTTCAATATACAGAAGAAGAATATTTCCTTCCACAAATGTTAGAGCTTACTAATGGTTTTATTGAAGCTCTTTCTGCCCGAACTGATGCACCCGAACAGATTCGCGAACAGGCCATTCAGTATTTTCAGGTGCCTAAGGCAATCATAGAAAGCTCACCCGAAAAAGTTAAAACTGATAACTGGTATAATCCTATTATATATCAGGAAAAGTCTAGTGACGAAATTCAGACAATGCTTTCTGTTTATCCGGAAGCTGTGCAAAATGATTATAGCCTCGTCATGAACGCAATGCCTGGCAAGGAAGCCATCTTTGGTGAGGATGAAGATTTTACTCAGTACAAGCCTCGCGGACATTACACAAAAAACAAACTGCTCGAAACTTACTTCCGCGCAACAATGTGGTACGGTCACCTTCACTTTACAATTACAAAGCCACGTGAAAATCAGCCGACCCCAGAAGAAATTTTGCAGAAAGAAGCTGTTATAACTTTGATTGTTGATACAATCCAGAAAGACGGCGACCTCTACATCAAATGGTCAAATCTCTTTAATCCTATTACTTCGCTTATTGGTATGTCTGATGATTTGAGCTTTGATGATATCTGCCCTCTGTGGAAAGACCAGAATATAACTGATTATTCTGAATGGGCTGCTAACCGCGATAACATAGTTGCATTTATGTCGCTTTGTAATGAGAAACTTCGCCCGCCTGCAATCAGCGGACAGTCGGTATTCCAGATGTATTCAGAAGTTGATGAAGAAAGCGGCCTGCCTTCTGTGCCTATGGGATGGCGTCTTTTTGGGCAGCGTTTTACTTATGATTCTCTGGTACACGAAAAAGTTTCTCCACCTCGCTTTATGCCACGCGACATTGTCCGCGGTCTTGATATTATGAAGGCCTTTGGTTCTAAGACCGCTGATGCTCTTCTTGAAAAAACTGATTACGCTACAATGCCGGGGCTTAAAGATATTCTCGATTCTTTTGAGACTTCTTTTGCTGAATATGACAGCGACTTCTGGAATAAGACTTATTACAATCAGGTTTTGTATCAGGTAAAAACTCAGGCCACCTTTGAACAGGGTGCCGGCTTCTACTTCACCGAATCGCCAGCCTGGAATATTAAGTCACAGATTGCGGCGCATGGTACCTGGGCAGAACTCCGCCACGATACAATTTTGTATGTAAAGCAGGTTGCAGCGGAACGCGCCGGCGACGGTGATTTTGAGCCTACCTATAGAACTGAGCCGCTTCCAAAACCTGTTCATTATATCGAGCCAAATCTTCCGTTCTGGGAAGGTTCTATTGCTTCTGTTGCAAACCTCATGACTATTTATGACCAGTATGATCTTCTTGATGACGAAACAAAATACGTACTCGAAAATCTCTCTGCTCTCTATAACCGTATCCTTATGATTGTCCGCCTTGAAGCAGAAAATCAGCCGGTCGCATACAATGACATTGAATGGATTCCAACTATTATTTCTTCTCTGAACCGCCTTATAATGATTCATACCAACGGCGGCTATTCTGAGGACAACGATCAGTTGAAAATGGCCTGCATTGCTGATGTTTACACAAATAATGAATTTAAGGTTTGTCTTGAAGTTGGAGTTGCTAATCCTGTAAGACTTTATGTTCCTCTGAACAACTCTCAGGGCGGAAAGCGAA
Source organism: Treponema bryantii (assembly GCF_900111035.1). GTDB lineage: Bacteria > Spirochaetota > Spirochaetia > Treponematales > Treponemataceae > Treponema_D > Treponema_D bryantii_C. The sequence continues at coordinate 81,915 of NZ_FOFU01000005.1, read as the reverse complement.
TTGCAATCGGTTACGGCTTCTCTTATGTTGAGTTTACTCATGATATGACTGACCGTATGACAGATGAACAATGGAAGGATATTGTTTATAAACAGAAAAAAGATATAACTGATTATATGCCTTTCTGGGAAAAAGAATGCTTTGTAAAAGAATCAGAAATTCCTGCATTCCGTTAGTATTGGTGTGGCTGGCGGCTAGTGTATTCTTTACAGTTCCGGTGCTCCTTACGGGCTGCCGGAAGCCTGCGGCCAGTGGTCAGCTGATTAAAACCTGGGAAGCAGCCGGGGAAGAAATTCCACCTGTAATTTATGAGCCGCCTCTCGAAGCCCTTCCGCCGGCAAAGGCTGAGCTCTGGGCTGGAACGGTAAGCCATCATCTTCTTGCTGAAAAGCAGATTAACAGCTGGTTTTCAGAAATTGCAAAGCGCCGAAGGGTCGAAACCTTTTTTATAATCTCTCCTTCTCACTATGGTCTTTCTGCACAGGAATGGTCACTGGATAACTGCCGCTGGGAAACTAAAAACGGCATTGTCTACACTGACGAAAAGAAAGAGCGTGAAATTGCAACGGCACTTGGGGTAACTTACGAACCGCAGGTTTTCCCGGACGAGCATGGCGTGAACACTCTTATTCCGTATATTTCCCGTTATTTTCCAAAGGCTAAGGTTTGTGTAATTGCAGTACATGGCGAGCCGCCTTTAAATCAGAAAAATGCGCAGTTTCTGGCTGATTCGCTGGCGCCTTACTTTTCAGAGGCCGGCCGCAAAAGAAACTTTCTTTTAATTTCAACTGATTTTGCCCACCACGGAGATCTGGAAGGAACTGAATTTAAAGATACAAGAAGCCGTGAGTTTTTTAGAAATCCGTCTGATTCAACCTGGATTTTCTGCGGCTGCGATAACCGCCCGGGTATCTATGTAATTTCCCGGTTTTTGACTCCGGACACAAAAAATGCCGTCCTTTACCATACTAATTCTTTCGAACTTTCCGGTCTGGACGGCAATGATATTACAAGCTATTTCTTCAGCTTGTTTTACAATTAGTCATCTTTCTCTACATCGTAGCAGGTAATGTGAAGGTCCTTAAGCTGCTGCTCATCAACAGGGCTTGGACAACTGTCCATAGGAGATGCTGCGAGGTTGTTCTTAGGGAACGCGATTACCTCGTGGATTGACTCTTCGTGGCACATAAGCATTACGAGGCGGTCGAGACCTGGTGCAATTCCTCCGTGTGGTGGAGCACCAAACTTGAAGGCCTGTACGAGGAAGCCGAAAGCCTTCTCTGCACGTTCACGGCTGTAACCAACGATTTCGAAAATGCGTTCCTGAAGTGCAGGATCATTAATACGCATAGAACCAGAAGCAAGTTCGTATCCGTTGAGTACGAGGTCATAAAGATCACCCTTTACTGCACCTGGATCGCTTTCGAGTGTATCCCAGTACTGCTTCTGTGGGAGTGTGAACATGTGGTGTTCTGTTTCCCAGTGATTTTCTTCTTCATTCCAAGCAAAGTATGGGAAGTCGATAATCCATGCAAAGTGGAATTCATCGTTTGGATTGTAAAGGTTCAGGTCCTTACCAAGCTGCTTACGAACTGCACCAAGTGCTGTACAAGCAAGCTGCCAGTTTTCGTCGCTTACGAACAAAATCAAATCGTTCTTTTCTGCACCGAGTTTTGCACAGATTTCTGCTTCTTTTCCGGCATAGAACTTAGAGATTCCGCCTTCGAAAGCACCTTCTGCATTTACTTTCATCCATGCAAGACCTTTTGCCTTGTATGTCTTAGCAACTTCTTCGAGTGCTTCGATATTTTTGCGGCTGTATTTATCAGCAACGTTCTTTACAACAAGAGCCTTAATTCCGCTTCTCTTGTGACGCTGAACATCACGGCCTGCGTTTGCAGCACCTGCCTTGAATGCGTTGAAATCAGCGAGGTCAGCCATGAAAGCTGCATCCTGCATCTTCATATCAAAACGAAGATCTGGCTTATCTGAACCATACCAGTCAAAAGCATCTTCCCACGCAATGCGGTCGAACTTTGCCGGCAGATCATAATTCAAAGTCTTTTTGAAGATGTACTGCATCATTCCTTCTGTTGTAGAAAGAACTTCTTCGCGGTTTGTGAATGACATCTCCATATCAATCTGAGTAAACTCAGGCTGACGGTCTCCACGAGCATCTTCATCGCGGTAGCAGCGTGCAATCTGGAAATACTTATCGAATCCAGAAACCATCAGAAGCTGCTTGTAAAGCTGTGGGCTCTGTGGGAGAGAATAGAATTTTCCAGGATGAACGCGTGACGGAACGAGGTAGTCGCGTGCTCCTTCTGGAGTTGATTTAATGAATGTAGGAGTTTCAATCTCAAGGAAGCCTTTACCTGTGAGGTACTCGCGTGTAGCAAAAGCAACCTGGCTTCTGAGGATGATATTGTGCTGCATTGGCTCGCGGCGGAGGTCAAGGTAGCGATACTTCAAACGAAGGTCTTCGTTTGCAACTACGAGAGTACCATCCTTCTGGCGAACCTCTTCGATAGAGAAAGGAAGCTCCTGAGAAGTTGTGAAAATCTGAATATCAGATGCTTCAACTTCAATTTCGCCTGTTGCCATATCAGCATTAATATCTTTATCTGAGCGGGCATTTACAACGCCTTCAACTGCGATACAATATTCACTCTTGAGGGAAGCGGCGATTTTCTTTACATCATCACTAGCACTATCGCCAACCATTACCTGTGTGATTCCATAGCGGTCACGCAGACGGATAAACAAAAGGCCGCCCAAGTCACGGGTACGGCTTACCCAACCGTTCAAAACAACTTTCTTACCAACATCACTCTTGCGAAGCTCGCCGCAAGTGACAGTACGCTTAGTATTTTCCATAGTAATTGCATTTTAGCGTTATGAAAGAAGTTTTACAATAATAAGGAGATTTTGATTTTTTAATTATTGTTATGTATTTTATTATCCCCTTTAAATTTCACCATTCATATTGTATAAAGAATAAAAGAAGATTGAAAAAACGTTAGATTGAAGGCACATTATTCCACTTATTGTTAATAAGATAAATCATCCAATGTTTTTTCGAAAAATTATAAAATCGTTGGAGGATTTTATGAAAAAAGTATTAATAAGTATTATTGGTTTACTATCAGTAATTATGTTTACTGCATGTAAAGACCCTTCTTTTGAAAGGCTCACGGAAGCTCAAAAGTATTATAATCAAAACTTTGGTGATAAAAAGTTTATTATGCCAGAGCTTGATGAAAATGGAGATCCCATAATCACAGATGCAATTTTGGATTCTTATTATAATAACCATTCTAACTGCATGATTTTCGATCAATTTTGGCCTGATGATGCTGAACATAGCACCATAGGCTTAAAAATAGAAGGATTTTATTATAACTTTCAATTAAGCGAAATTGAATTTTCTGATGGAAAACTAAAAATTTCATTAGTAAAAACTTCTGAAGTCTTCGAATCAGGAGATTACTGTTATGGTGGAACTGTATATCTTGATGGACCAGCTTATTTAGAAATTCTTTCAAATAATGAAGAATATATGCTTATAAAAGTGTCATGTTCATGGTATTACGAATGTAATAATCCAATAGAATCTAAACAATATGCTGGTTTATATGTTTATGCATATCCAAAGCAATATACTCCTGAAGATAATAACAATAATGATTCTGATGATAATAATGAAAACAATGATGGAGAAGATAATATTTCCATGTATAACGGAACATATTCCTTTACTAAGGCCCTCCCTCCTCAAATGAATGGTTCCATTACTTTGATTGGTGGAAACTGGACTTATTCTGGAGATAAAACTTCACCGGCAGCTTCATGTGGTACATATTCAGTTTCAAATAATAAATTAACCATGAAATGGAATGCATCAGGAGTAGTATTTTCAGAAACTTTTGTAATTACAAATGATGGCCCTAAATCCACATGGAAAAGTGAAAATACTGGTACATCAACATTTTTTACAATGTTATTTGGTGTACTTTCCTTAAATATGGAATTTACAAAATCATAGAAAAATCATAAAGTACAGTTTTCAATTAAAATTTGAGAACTGTACTTTCCTTATACAGCAAAATGACGGTAAAACACGCCTAGATGAAAATAAATAAGATATTATTTTTATGTTCACCCGGATTTCTTTTTATTCTCTTTTTTATTCTGGATATGATCTTTGGGTTTGAGCAACTTCCAATATTTAACACTTTCGAATCTATCAATGATGCTCTGCCCTTCGGCTATATGTTTCCATCCTTTTTTATTCCAGTTCTGATTTATGCAGTTTTGCTGGCCGTCATTTATTTGATTTTCTGCATTATCAGAAAACAAGAAAAACATCTGTACTTTATGTTTTTTATCCCCTTCGCAAGCATAATCTCAGGAATCATTGTTTCTATATTTCTTTTGTTTGTGGTTGGAATGTATTCCATTGTTTTTAATGGAGAATTCATGTAAGAAAAAACAGGAGAAATCAAAATGAATACCTTAGGCTGTATTATGACTCGCCGCAGTTATCGCGGAAAATATAAAAATCAGCCTGTACCAAGAGAAGACTTACAGAAGATTCTGGAAGCTGGCCTTGCCGCCCCTTCCGGCTGTAACAAGCAGACCACTAGTTTGATCTGTGTAGATGATGCCGAGATTCTCAAAAAATAAATGCGTATCGCGACAGATGTTTTTCCGTTCAGAATTATTCAGCCGCAATAGAAAATATGCTGCTTGCTATAGTAGACCTCGGCTATCAAAGCTGCTGGTACGAAGGACACATCACCGACATTGACCGCTTCTGCGATAAAATCGCAGAAATCCTGAATGTTCCAGATGATTTTGATGACATCGCCATAACAGTTCTTCAATGTTATGGCAAATAATCATTGTTTTGCTACAACTGGATGCAAAACAATGGAAATTGATTACGTAACCTGCCCGAAATATCAGTACAAGAATTAGATAAATATTCTTGACATCTGATAAAATCCTTAAGATAATTATTTCGTAAAATATCACGAACTTTATTGAGGTATATATGTTTGCAATTAAGCCGGTATCTGATTTAAGAAACTATAATGAAGTTCTGAAGGATGTTGCAGATGAATCTCCTGTTTTCCTTACAAAAAACGGAAGAGGAAGTTATGCTGTAATTACTATCAAAGATTATGAAAAATTAACTGCCACAAAAACTTTATTTGATGAACTTAAAAAAGGTGAAGATTCAGCAAAGGAAAAAGGCTGGCTTAGTACAAAAGATATTCGTGCAATGGTAGGTCTTTAATGTTTCAGGTTGATGTTTCACCACAAGCTGCAGAAGATTTACTCGAAATAAAAGCCTACATTGAAAAAGAATTGCAAAATCCCATAGCTGCTCATAACACCATCAAAACAATTGTTGAAACATACGAAGATTTAGCAAACGATCCTGATGTTGGAATTCCTGTAGAAAGATATGTTTCATTCCCAACAAATTATAAATTTGTACTTGCAAATAACTATTCGATTTTTTACAGAATTGAAAACAAGCTTGTAAAAATAATTAGAATTATGTATTCCAGACGAGATTTTGTAAGAGTCTTGTTTAGTAATAATGAAAACACATAACATGGTTTTCAAAACCGATAAAAACTTAGTTAAGTGGACGCCCGCACTGGGGCGCACATAGGAAAAAAATGAAAAAATTTTATTTAATATTATTTTTATTTCTTATGACAAATTTTTGTTTCTCACAAAATTTATTAGTTCTTGGTAAAGAATTGTATGTATTTGAAAATCTGCGATTACGATCAGAAGAATCAACAAAAAGCGAAATAATAACAACAATAGGAATAAACACTAAAATTAAAATTTTACAAATTGGTAAAGCAGAAATAATTGATAATATTAAAAGTAATTGGGTTAAAATTCAAATTCCTTGCACTGGAAAAGATAATAACGATAACTGGATTCCCAAATATACAGAAGGATGGTGTTATGGAGGATTCTTATCTGAATCTCTAAATTACAATGTCAAAAATGAAATGTTTTACTTTAATACAATAATGGATTTTCTTGAAAATCCATTTACAGACAGAAATAAATTCCCAGATATATTTTCAACCTTTGAAGAATTCCAAAAGTATTTTAATAATGTTACTTTTAAAACAGAAGATATTTATAATAATGATACAATTTATGCTCAAAGACTAATAATCAATTACGGAAATATTGTTGTACATTACTGGAGGAATATAGGGAATTTAGAAACTGTTCTATTAGAAATGACTGAAGTTCTTCCAACTACAGAAAATCTCTTAAAACATAATTTGCATCTTGGAATGAAAAAAGATGAAATAATTGCTATATTCGGAAATAAATATTGGACTAACAAGTTTAAAACAAATTATGAAATTTGTTACGACGGAGATGGATTAACAATAACCGAACAAGTAAACTTCTTATTCGATTATAATAATAATTTAATAAATATTGTAATTCACAGTTATATGGGGTAAATATTCAACGCTTAACATGCACTTCAAATCGGATGTCGGGTCAAGCCCGCCACCGTTTAAGTGCGTAGTTATGTGGACACCCGCACTGGGGCGCCTCTGGAGAAAAAATGAAAAGAAAGAGTTTTATATTTTTAATTTTACTTGCAATTGGTAGTTTTTGCTTTGCACAAGGACATTCAACACCTTGTAATTTGATTTACCCTGATGATTTTTGTAAAGATTCTTTTATTCTTCAAAAGAAAACTATAAATATTTCTCAAGGAAGCAAAGAGGATTTTAAAAGTGAAGTAATCCTTGATGTAGTAAATGTGAAAGAATCTACTGTAAGTACTTTTGTATATATAAGCTTTTATGGGCCAACATCATGGGATTTAGAAGAAGATTGTATTTCTGTCTATATTAATGATAAGCTTGTAAAAACTGTTAAAGATATTTATCAAGATGGTGATAAATATTTATTTGAGATGACAGTTCCTTCAGGATATTTTAAAATAAAATACGTTATAGAACATAGTGGCCGTGAAATTTCTGGACAACATTATTGTGAGATATCGAATTATTTTATAAAAAATTGGAATGTATCTGACAGTTATTCAGAAGAAATGTTTATTTCTCTTTATAATGATATTATTACATTTGATAGAACAAATGCAAAATTAATTGGGAAAGGGAAACGAGAGGGTAATTCATATTTCTTAAAATCAGGCAGCATTTATTATTCTACAGAAGGACGCGATTCTTATAATACAATATGGTGTATTAATTTTTTTAATGGTTGTGGCGGTGGTTCTGGTGCACCTACATTACCAAGTATTTATAACCGTGATAAAAAAGTTTCTTCTGCAACTGAATATATTTATCAGTTTATAACTGCAGCAAAAATAGTCTCTGAAGAATTAAAACATGATTGGCTTCATGAGCACTATGAAGATTTACTAGAATATATAAAAAAATCCAGTAAAGAAGAACTACGTTTGTTCCGTAATGCTTTTTACGCTAAAAATGGGTACATTTTTAATGATTCAACATTAAATGATTTTTTTAATACTTCAATTACTTATTGGCCTGACGATTCTGTAACTCAAAGTTCGATAAAAATGAGTAACGAAGAAAAAATACTAATTGAAATGATTCAAGCTGCAGAACGAGGCGAATCACCTGAAGCTGTTTTTGATAAATATAAACAATAATCACATAACACAGCTTCAAAGCCGATAAAAACTTTGTCACAAAAGTTGCTTTTCGTGGCTTTACGCCACCGCAACTCTTGCGCCAATTCTGCCGTTGGCAGAACCGTTTTTACGGTTTAAGCAGTTGTTATGGCGACAGGCCACTGGCCTGCTTTTTTTAGGAATATAAAAATGGGAACATTTAATCCAGAAATTCTTGGAAATGATACATCTTGTGATATATATGAAGAGTTTTACAGTGAATACAATAATGGCGAGAATCCTTATGTTTTAGTAAAAAGAATGTTACAAGAGTATTCTGATTCATTAACAGATGATGATGAAAAGAATAATATATTGTTTGGACTTTCCCTTGCTGCGTGGGAAACAAATGCATTATCAAAAGACTTATATGAAAAAATAAAAGGTATTGTTAATTCTGGTAATGATTTAGAAGTATGGGAAAAACTTGGTGCAGATAAAAATTTATTAAATGAACGAAAAGTAGTTTTAAACAATTTTCTGGAAAAAATATCAATTCCGATAGAAAAAAAAGTCAGAAGAAAACGACAAAAAACAAAGGTTATAGAAAAACCAATTTCTATTACTCAGCCAAAAGATAAAAGATGTACTTTTTCAATCAACGATATCTATGTAAACGATAAATATATTCATTCATCAGGTTTAATAATGTGGAAAGAAGGTGGCGGTAGTGTTTTACACTATAATCAACCAGATGCATTAATCAAAGTATCATGGCTCAATAAAAATAAAGTTCGTGTTGAGTATGAAAAAGAAATAGTGTTTAGTCAACAAATAACAGAAACAAGATTTTATTCTGATATAATAGAAATAATTTATTCTGAATTATAAAGAATATTTAAGAAAGCAAGTCGAGCTTGCTTTCTTAAATAAAATTGAACTTTAGGGGTTACGCGAAGGAGCGGTAGAACGCGGCTTTACGCCGCTTGAAAAATAAATAATAATAGAAGTGCTGCTTCAAAACTGTTCAGAATAATTCTTTAAAAAAAGGAATTAAGAAAGTTAATTCTGTATAAGAAATATAATTGCCATAACAAAGGTTCGTAGCCGACAGCGGGTCGAGCCCGCTGCGGTACAACCAATTGTTAGGACGACACGCCACTGGCGTGCATAGAAGAGAAAGAAAAATGCTAGAACTTGCAAAAGGAATACATTTCCCATCAAAATCAGAATTTTGTTGTACTCCTGAAATAAAAGAATCAGAATACATAAAAGCAAAAGAAATCTTTGATTCTGAATGTGAAAATATTACAAATGGATATAAAATTATAATTCAGAATCAAAAAGATACTGGATATAAGTATTACTTTGAAATAAATGTTGATGCGTCATTATTATGGAATCTCTTTTGGGATATAGGAGATACTCTATTCGATGAATTAAATAATATATATTGTATTTATGGATTTAAGGATTCTGAAGATTTTGAACTTGGTGATTATAAAGATAAAAAATATATAAAATCAGTATTGCAAAAATATGAATATTCAATTGTAAATGATGGCTTTTTATCTTTGGGAATTGCATTTGACAAAGGGATTGTTGAAGAAGTTCTTATAGATTCTTTTAAATTTCTGAGAGTTTTTACATCACAAAAAGAAAAGTTGCTTTCTGTTTTGGAAAAATACAATTTATCGGAAAAAACGGATATAAGGTTTATTGATGAATTTGCTGTTGTTTCAGAAACAGTTGCAAACCAAGAGAATAATTTATTACATCCAGAAGATATAATAAATGAATTAAATGAGGTTTTTAAAGAAAAGTCCTAACAAAGGTTCGTAGCCGACACAGGCTCAAGGCCTGTGCGGTTTAAGCAGTTGTTATGTGGACGCCCGCACTGGGGCGCTTTTGTGGAGAATGATGAAAAGAAAAATTCTTATAATTATATTTTTTCTAGGAGTTAATACTATGTTTTGGGGTAATGATTTAGGAAATTGGAAGGAATATGAATCCTTAAATAAAAAAACATTGTTCGGTAATGAAGAATATTGGAAAAAATATATTGGAATATCGGCTACCTTGGCAAAAGAAATACCACAAGCTTTCCTTTATGAAGTAGTTTGCTGTTATAGCTATTATGTAATAGGAAATTCTGAAAATGAAGAAATGCGACAAAAATTTCTTGAATTACCAGAAATACTAAGATATACAATGTTAATTGGTTTATATGAAGGTGAAATCAATAATGGAGGATTTGCGCAATTTTACGATAATATAGGTTATATCGTATTTGAATTACAAAAAGGTTTAAAATTTTTTGGTCTTAAAAAAAATAAAAAACTTATTGATAAATCAATATCATTAATAAAAAAAAGAATTGATATTTCGAATTATTATGAATTATGTTCAAAAGAAGAATTACCTTTAGATGAAATTGATGATGAACTAAGTAAATTAGATGATAGATTTTATGAATATCCTGAAGATTTTACAGAAATTATAAATTCTTATTTGGATAAAAATAGAGAACAATTAATTACGATAAAATAATCACATAACAAAGGTTCGTAGCCGACAGCGGGTCAAGCCCGCTGCGGTACAACCAGTTGTTATACGCACAGCTCACTGAGCTGGATAAAGAGAAGTATTAAATTATGAAAAAAATCAAAAGTTTTATCATATTATTTTGCCTATTCATTTTTAAAATGTATTCCAATGATACATTAATACAACATAAGTCAGGTGGTAATGAATGGATTTCCGGTAAATCTGATTCAATATCAATAGAACAAGAAAAAATAATAATCGATTTATTTGAAAATTCTTATCGAATAAATATTGATTACATTTTCAGAAATGATGGAAAAACAATTGAATACGAAGTTGGTTTCCCAGAAACAGATTTTGAAAATTATACAAAGTCTTCTGATGGTAAAATCCGAAATTTTAAAACATCAGTAAATAATAGAAAACAGGATATTATTATTTGTCCAGCAGATATACTTATCAATAATAGTCTCCATGAAAAAATTTACCAATTCTACTCAAAAAAGGTTTTATTTAAGGAAAATGAAAAAACAAAAATCAATATAAATTACGAAGTTGATTATAGTAAAAATACATTCGGTTCTGGATATCTACTTGTTGATTATCTTTTAGGAAGTGCAATTTGTTGGAAACAATTAGAAAAACTAATAGTTCAAATAAACTTTCATTTTGAACATTATTTTTTTGATGAAATCAATTTCGATAGAATCGTAGAAAATAATAAACCTGTAAACATAAAAGTCTTAAGTAATCCTGATTCAAGAAGTTTCATAATTGAATACAATGACTTAAACTTATCGATTGGCACAAAATTAAAAATGTATTTACAAAATGATAATTTTGATGTATTCGGATTACGGTGGGACTACAATTTTGAATATTATGTTTATCCAAGTTACTGTTTTGAATTACTTACAAATGAACAATTACGAAAGTCCAGAAATCTAATTTATGCATTTCATGGTTATTCATTTAAAAGTAAAGATTTAAGAGAGTTCTTTGGTAAATGGGATAATTGGTATAAACCAACAAATAATTTTTCAGAGACAATGTTTAATGAAAAAGAAAAAAAGAATCTTGAGTTGATTCAACAAGAAGAATCAAGAAGAAATAAATAATCGTATAACAAAGGTTCGTAGCCGACAGACAGTCAAGCTGCCTGCGGTACAACCGGTTGTTATGGCGACAGGCCACTGGCCTGCTTTTTAGAAAAGTATGAAAGAATTTTTTGATATTTATATTATTAAGAATTCTCGTAATAAAACTGAAATAGAGTCTTTTAACAGAAAATTTCTAATTAATTATATAGAATTAGCTAAAGAATATGAAATCCCCCAATATTCAGAAAATCCGTCTCTGGTATTACAAAACTCAGAAGAGTTATTATCTTACTGTGAATTAAATACAAAAATAAATTATGCAGTTTATTGGTCTAGCACGAAAAATAATCTAAAATCTGAAATATTTTATACATTAGATGGTTATACAATATTTGGTTTGTCTACTGAGAATGAAAATGAATGTAATTTTCTATTTGAAGAAATGAGCAAATTTCTTGGTTGTGATTTTGGTTACATTACAATTGAATCACCAGCACCTTTTTCACTGGATTCTTTTTCCAATGAGTATCTATCTTCATTAAAAAAGAAAGAGAAATATCAAAAATACATTCCCAATGATAAATTTGATACGAGGAGCATCGAAGGTATTTCCATTGATGAAATAGAAAATGACAGGGCTTTATGCTATGCTCTTTTATGTTGGTGCCAAGATCCAAATTGGCCTGTTGCACAAAAAATAATGGAACTGTTGAAAAAAGCGTCAAAGAAAATAAGTCCATGCGTTTCAACGATTTTAACATTTGATGATGATTGGAAGTATGGCTTGAGAAGTTTGCTTTAGTGGCATGAGAAAAAGGAATATTTCAGAAAGCAAGTCAAGCTTGCTTTCTGAAATGAAATTGAACTTTAGGGTTTACGCGAAGAAGCGGTAGAACGCGGCTTTACGCCGCTTAGAAAAAGTACAATAATAGAAGAGTTGCTTCAAAAACTATGCAGGATAATTCTTAAAAAAAAGGAATTAAGGAATCTGATTCTGCATAAGAAATATAATTACCATAACAAAGGTTCGTAGCCGACAGCGGGTCGAGCCCGCTGCGGTACAACCAATTGTTATAAGCACAGCCCACTGGGCTGGTTCGAAGAAGGATAAAATGAAAATAAAAAGTTTTTTTATATTCTGTTGTTTTAGTATGTTTCTGATTGGATGTAATTCAAAAGAAATAGATGAAATCAAAAAGAAAAATGAGTTATTGGAAAAAGAAAATAATGATTTGAATACTCAGATTAGTGATTTATCAAATTCTATAAGAGAGTTAAAAAAAACAAATTATGAATTAAATCATCAACATGAAGATTCTGAACAATATATGTTTTCAGATTTTGAATTGACTACACTAATCGACTCCATATTTAAGGATTTTCACTATGAATTTCCCGAAATAATCAATTTTGATAATATTAGAACATATACCTATGATACTTCAAAGTTTTCGAAAGAAGAAAAACAATTTTATAATGATTATGTCGGTTGTTATTTACCGGAAATCTTTCTAACAAAAGAATATATATCTTCTCATTTATCAGAATTCACAATAAACTTTATAGAAAATGATATCGTATTTTGGGGATATAGAAGATCAAAAAATGGTATCCATTATGATATTGAAAATAAAAAGTTTTATACATATACCACTTTTTCAAGCAAACAAATAGAAAATTTTTCAGAATACAAATCTTTTCAAACCAATGGAAGTGAAAAGTATATAAGATTAACCGATTTCAACCTTATTAAAGAAGTTATAGATGAAAAAAAACAGAAAATGAATAGAGAGCCTTTAAGCAACTTAGAAGAAAATAAGGTACGCGAACTTTTACTCCAATTTTATTCATTACTTCAACAAAATAAATTTAATAAAATATTAAATAACTATTTTAGCTCAGTAGATAAAAATTATATTTCACACTTTGAATGGGATGAATATGTAAATATGTTTTATATAAATTATGGATATCTATATGATCATGTTGATCCATTTGATATTTACATAAATACATTCTTTAATGACAATATTGATAATTATGATGAAGATATTATTTTTGTTGAATTAAAATATTCAGATCCAACTAAATATGTAAGTTTTGCAATAAAAGAAATTGATGGAAAATATAAAATAATAAAATATAATTTATAATATAAGCATATAACAAAGGTTCGTAGCCGACAGGCAGTCAAGCTGCCTGCGGTACAACCAGTTGTTATGTGGACGCCCGCACTAGGGCGCTGATATGAGGGAAAAATGAAACAAAAATTATTAAATTTTTTCTTAATCATCTTATCCCTTTTACTTATTGTAATAACAACCTCAAGAATTATTTTTATAAATCAGTTTACTACAGCATTTATATTAGATATTTTAAGAAATTATTTATTTGTTTTTATACTCTTTGGTTTTATTAAATATACATGGAAAAGTATATTTTTAAGTTTAGTTACTTCATCCATTATTTTATGCATCTCCACTATTGAAATTCTATTACGGATAAAACATGGAGAAACTTTTATCCAGTTAAAAGTTCTGTTAATTTTTCTTATTTGTATTTGTGTATTGATATATTATTTTTCCATAAAGTTTTTCAAAGAATTCTGTATAGAACAAAATGCTCAAGCACTTGTCGCAAAAAATAAAATTAAATCTGCAATTTTAGTTTATTCAGTACTAATCAGAAAGAATAGAAATAGAACAGACCTTATTTATTCTAGAGGAACTCTTTTTGATAAAATAAACAAATATAAAAAAGCGAAAAAAGATTTCCTTAAATCTATAGAATCTGAAAATCCTGATCCTAGAGGTTTTATTGCATTAGGAATTTATAAATATGAAAATCATGAAAACGATAAAGCTATTGAATTATTGAGAAAGGGAATACAATTGAATCCTGACTTATATGAATATCTTCCACAACCCATGAAAGATATTATAAAATAATAAAACACATAACAAAGGTTCGTAGCCGACAGCGGGTCGAGCCCGCTGCGGTACAACCAATTGTTAGGTTGACAGCGCACTGCGCCACTTATTGGTAATAAGGAAAATCTTCCAACAAAATTTAAATAAATAAAATCTTGGAGGATTTTATGACAAAAATAAAATATGTCGAAATATCGGATAAAGAGTTTTGGTACACCCTCGACAGACATCTTCCTGAAAAAGAATTTGAAAAAAAAGTAAATTCCAAGCAAGGATATGTATTGCTTGAAAATGATAAACCTGTTGGACTTCTTCGATATAATTTATTCTGGGACAATACCCCATTTTGTACAATGCTTTTCATTGATTGGAATAATCAGAAAAAGGGATATGGAAAGGAATTATTAGAATATTGGGAAAAAGATATGAAATCTCAAGGATATGATTTTGTCCTTACTTCAACCCAGGTAGATGAAACTGCACAACATTTTTACAGAAAGCTTGGATATAAAGATTGTGGAGGTCTTATAATTGATATCCCAAACTATGAACAACCAATGGAAATGTTTTTGATAAAAGCAATTTAGTCATAGCATAAATTTTTTCATCCTAATAATTTACAAGGCGGGTCAAGCCCGCCAGTTAAAAAAAGAATTTGCCTTTAGTACCATTTTCTAGTATCATATATTTATGAACTCAAAACAAAAAAAAGTTTATCAAAGAATTTTTAAAAATCCTGTCCAATCAGATATTGAATGGAAAGATATTGAAAAATTCTTAGAATCACTTGGAGCAAAAATTTCCGAAGGAAATGGGTCTCGAGTTCGTATTGAATTAAAAGGAGAAAGGGCTGTCTTCCACAGACCTCATCCAGAAAAAGTTACAGACAAAGGTGCTGTAAAATCAATGCGAAGATTTCTTGAAAATGCAGGAGTAAAAGATGATGACTTATAAAGGATTTGTTGGTGTAGTTGAATATGATGATGAAGCTCGCATCTTTTCGGGCGAAGTAATTAATACTCGTACTGTAATTACTTTTCAGGGAACATCAGTAGATGAAGTGGAAAATGAATTTCATGCTTCCGTTGATGATTATCTTGAATGGTGTAAAGAAGACGGAGTTGAACCAGAAAAGCCTTACTCAGGAAAATTCAATGTTCGCATTTCACCATTATTCCATAGTAAAATTGCTATCGCTGCAAAAAAATTAAATATGTCTTTAAATAGTTTTGTAGAAAAGTCACTTAATGATGAATTAAATTCTATGGAATTGGCATTTTAAAAACGCAACCTAACAAAGGTTCGTAGCCGACACGCGGTCAAGCCGCGTGCGGTACAACCAGTTGTTATGACGACAGGCGCACTGGCCTGCCCTTTTTTTGGAGAAAAAATGAAAAGAACTGTTTCGTTATTATTTATATGTGTATGTATTTTTAAATGTTACGCAATAAATTTTGAGATAGTTAATAAAAATTTTCCATATTGGGCTTTCCAACAGAATTATTGTTCTGAAGAAGAAACTGATCCAGAAAATCATAATAATATTGTACTTTCTACTCATTTAGTACAAGCATTTCCATTTCCTTTTACTCATCGAGTATTCGATTTTTTAGTTGATAAGAATATAACATGGAACAAAATGACAATTTATAGTTTTTCTTATCAATCAGAGGATGGCGAAGTTACTATTATAAAAAATAAAAAAATAAACAATGAGAGAATGTTTAATATAATTAAAGATTATCATTGGATTAAAGAAATGGAATATTTTGAAAACGTCATGGGAAAAATTGTATATAGTTTTGATGATGGTGAAATAATTACAGAATATACTGAATTAAGAGTTTGGTAATAGAAGAATATTTAAGAAAGCAAGTCGAGCTTGCTTTCTTAAATGAAATTGAACTTTAGGATTTACGCGAAGAAGCGATAGTACGCGGCTTTACGCCGCTTAGGAAAAGTATAATAATAGAAGCATATGCTTCATTTGGTTGTACAGAATTTTCATAAAGAAAAAAGGTTTTATGGAATCTAATTCTGTATAAGAAATATATTTGTCATAACAAAGGTTCGTAGCCGACAGCGGGTCAGGCCCGCTGCGGTACAACCAGTTGTTATGCTGACACCTCACTGAGGTGCTTGGATAAATAAAAATGAAAAAGAGTGTTTATTTATTATGTTTAATCTCATCAGTTTTGATTATGTCTTGTGCATCAAATAAAACTGATTTTTCGACAATAGCTAATAATAATGAACTAAATTCTATCGAACTGATAAACAAGAATTGTAATCCTTACAATGATAAGTATTTAGAATTTATTATAATCACTAATGAAATACAACAAAGTAAATATGAAGATAAGAATATATTCAAAGTAATTTTAGATCATGGAAATATAGATATTCAACTAACAGAAAAATATAAAAACTTAGGTTCTACAGAAGAAGAAGCCGATTTTATAAGAAAATCAATTTCAGAAATAACAATGTTATTAAAATATTTATCAGGTTTTTATTTTGGAAAAGCGCTTCCTCAAGAATTAACACTATATAAAAATTCAGATAAAGATTTAATATATTGTAATGAATATTACTATAATTCAGTTGATTGTATAAATTATTATATCACTAATAATAATTTATTATCAGGATTTCAAACATATATAAAAAAGGATTCTCAAAAAACTCAAGTTGATACAAAATATAACTATAAAACTTATAACAATAAAAACTACTTATTGAATTTTGAATCAAAAAATTTTTTTCATTCATTTGATTTTTCATTAGAAATAGATTATATAGAAAAAATGGATTTTCTTGTTCCAAATCAATTTACAGTCACTACAAAACAATTTGTAAATAATAATGGAAAAATTAATTTATTAACTACCAAATTTGAAATTTTAGCTGATAATCAGTTAATTCAGTAAATAGCATAACAAAGGTTCGTAGCCGACAGCGGGTCGAGCCCGCTGCGGTACAACCAGTTGTTATGTGGACGCCCGCACTGGGGCGCTTTTGGAGAAAGAATAAAAATGTTCCAAGATATAAGAAATCCTAATACATATTGTTTTGTATGTAGTCATATATTAAACAAGGAAAGACAAATTTCTTTTATACATCATGACAGTGACGGTGATTGGCAATTTTTGTGTGACAAGAAACATGAAATAAAAGATATAAAGGTTTTATCTATATCGGAAATTACAGATTTAGATAAAACATTGGAATTGTGTCCAAAATTGGATTATGGCCAATCTGCTGGAAAAAACAAAAAATGAATTAAAACGCGGTCAAGCCGCGTTTTTTATGCTTGACGATTCTGAAAAACTATAATTATAATATAATTATGGATGAATTAATCTTTGAATGGGATCCTGTAAAAGCTGAATTAAACTATACAAAACACAAAGTAACTTTCGAGGAAGCAAAAAGTGTTTTTTATGATGAAAACGCTATCTTAATTGCTGATCCGGATCATTCAAGTATGGACGAAGACAGGTTTGTAATGCTTGGCTTAAGTTCCGAGTTACATATGCTGGTTGTCTGCCATTGTTACAGAGAAAATGACAGAATTAGAATTATTTCGGCCCGAAGAGCGAATACACTTGAAGCCGCACAATATGGAGGAAAATAACATGAGAGACAATTACGATTTTTCAAAAGGAATCAAAAATCCTTATGCAGACAGACTCAAGAAACAAATAACAATTCGCCTTGACGATCAGGTAATTGAATATTTTAAGAATATGGCAGAAGAAACAGGTATGCCGTATCAGAATATAATCAATTATTATCTGTTGGATTGTGTAAAAGAAAAGAAACATCTGGAAGTTGCGTTTATTAAGTAAATCACATAACAAAGGTTCGTAGCCGACAGGCAGTCAAGCTGCCTGCGGTACAACCAGTTGTTAGGTTGATGGCGCACTGCGCCACTTATGTTTTTTAGAAAAAGTAGATGGAGGAAAAAGTGGAACTTTGGGATTTATATGATAGTCAGCGAAATCCACTAAATAAAACTCATGAACGAGGGCAGCCTTTTTCAGAAGGAGAGTTTTATGTTTGTGCTGAAATTTGGGTAAAGAACTCTGAGGGCAAATTTTTAATAACAAAAAGGCACCCCGATAAAAAAAGCGGTAATCTTTGGGAATTTTCCGGAGGTGGTACACTTGCCGGCGAAACTACAAAACAGTCTGCTGTTAGAGAGCTGGAAGAAGAAACCGGCATTAAGATTGATGAATCAGAATTAAAGCTTTTTGCAACTTATCAAAAGAAAAACTATTTTCTGGATTTATTTCTGGTATGTAAAGATGTTGACCTTAAAGATATCCGCCTGCAGCCGGGAGAAACTATAGATGCAAAATGGAGCAGTCCGGAAGAAATCCAGCAGATGATAGATAATGGTGAATTTGTCTATTCGGTTAGTCTTAGATTTGAATTGTATAAAGATATAGTCTGTTAGGTTTATCTGTACGGAAAGTTACTTTTTTCTTGTTAAATCAGTCTTAATATAGTATCATATAAAGACTGGAGGTTTTTATGATTACAAATGTTCAGGAATGTATTAAACCGATTTCCTATATAAAAACAAATGCCGCTGACATGATGAATTTTGTAAATGACAAAAAAGAACCGTTAATCATTACACAAAATGGTGAATCACGGGCAGTATTAATTGATGTTGAATCTTATCAGGAAATGAAAGATGCATTCAATCTGTTAAAAATCATTCAATTCTCTGAAATGGATGTACAGGCTGGAAGAACAAAACCTGCAAAAGAAGTTTTTTCTAATCTAAGAAGGAAGTACAATCTTGGAAGATGAAAAAATTGAAGAAATTATAATTTCAGAATTTGCCGAAGCAGATTTGGATGAAATTGCTGCTTATCATTATTCTCGAAGTCCAAATTACGTTGAAAGAATAATTTCTGAGTTTGAAGAAAATGTAATGTCCCTTCAGAAACATCCTAAAAGCGGAAGAACAGTTCCCGAATTGGAACGACAGGGAATAACAAAATATAGAGAATTGATTCAAGAATATTATAGAATTGTTTATGAAATCTCAGGTAATACGATAATTGTTCACACAATAATCGATGGCCGAAGAAATTTTGAAGAAATAATAATTTCAAAATTATCTCGATATTATGGTAACAAAACCTAACAAAGCTTCAAAG
Source organism: Treponema bryantii (assembly GCF_900111035.1). Lineage (GTDB taxonomy): Bacteria > Spirochaetota > Spirochaetia > Treponematales > Treponemataceae > Treponema_D > Treponema_D bryantii_C. The sequence continues at coordinate 62,495 of NZ_FOFU01000005.1, read as the reverse complement.
CCGACAAACCGGTCAAACCGGTTTGCGGTTTAAGCAATTGTTATGACGACAGGCTCACTGGCCTGCCCTTTTTAGAAAAAATATATGAAAAAACTTTTTATAATATTATTAATTGGGTTTTTGAATATTAATCTTTTCGCTCAGGAATTTCCGTTTCCACCGGAATTAAAATGGTGGATATCAGAAATTCAATCAATTGATAAAAATGCAAAAATCGAAAACTTTAAGTTTTCAGAAGAACGTTCCATTCTTAATCAGGATTCACCAATATCATATAAAAACCGTTTATATCCAGTATTAAAAAAATGGAATTACTTTGGAAACGAATTTGCATATTATGATATCTATGCTTCTCTTGAAAAGAATAAAAGTGGCAAATATTCAATTTATGGAGAACCTGACTCAGCTTTCGGAATATTTGATAAAAATGAAAATTTACTTTTCATAGATTTTTTCGGGAGTTCAAAAGGAATAGATTCATTTTGCTGGGTAAGAGACAACAGAATTATTGCGGTTGGTAGAGATATAATAAATTCATATGAAGATGGATTGTCTGATATTGATTTTATAATCTATGATTATTACTTAAAAAATGACGGGGAAATTATAGTTAAAGAATATACCTATAATATAAAATCAGTAAATATGGCTAAAATAAAATTAAGGTGGGTTGAACAAAGAACCGATTACTTTGAAATTAATTAACATGGTATATTTTTTAATCGAGTCAAGCTCGATTAAAAAATAAAATTAAACTTTAGGGCTTGGACGAAGAAGCGATAGTACGCGGCTTTACGCCGCTTAGGAAAAGTATAATAATAGAGGCATACGCTTCTAATGGTTGTACAGAATCTTCATAAAAAAAAAATGATTTAAGAAATCTGATTCTGTATAAGAAATATAATTTGTCATAACAAAGGTTCGTAGCCGACAGCGGGTCAAGCCCGCTGCGGTACAACCAGTTGTTATACGCACAGCCCACTGGGCTGGATAAAAAGGAAGGAAAAATGAAATTAAAAAATGTTTTAACAATCTTTTGTTTAAGTATTGTTTTTATAGGATGTAATTCAAAAGAAATTGATGAATTAATGAAAAAAAATGAATCAATAGAAAAAGAAAATAAAAAATTATTTAATTCTATACAAAAACTGGAAACAGAAAATCGTAAACTTAAGGAAAAAAAGGATGAAAAAAATCAATTTGGTTCACCAGAATTTGTATATGATTTTAAAATAAATACAATTATAGAATCAATTTTTAAGGATTTTCATTATGAATTTCCTGAAATAATAAATTTAGACAATGTAAAAAAATATACTTATGATGTTTCTAAATTTTCAGAAGAAGAAAAAAAGTTTTATGAAAATCATGTTGGTTGTTATTTAACAAAAAATGAACTAACAAAAGAGTATATATCATCAAATTTATCCTGTTTTAGAATAAATTTCATAGAAAATGATATTGTGTTTTGGGGATTTACTAAATCAACAAATGGAATTCATTATAATGCTGATGAAAAAAAATTTTATGATTATGAAACTTATTCAACTATGCCAATAGACAATATTTCAGAATATAACTCTTCTTATTTTGATCAAAATAAATATGTAAAACTTACGGATTATGATATTGTAGAAAATTGTTTAAAAGAAAAAAAACAGAAATTAAATAGAAAACCTTTGGATAAAATTGAAGAAAATAAAATTCGCGAAATTCTAATTGGTTTTTACTCCTTTCTTGGACAAAAAAGTTTTAATACTTTATTAGATACATATTTCATTACAGATATTAATAGAGAAAAATATTTGGAATCTTTTTTAATTGATTATAGTGATTTGAAATATCAAAATGCCCCCTTTGAAATTTACGTAAATACTTTTTTCAATGATGATATCGACAAATATGAAAAAGATACTATTTTAGTTGAACTAATGTATTCGCATCCAATTAATTATGTGAGTTTTGCCATAAAAGAAATTGAAGGAAAGTATAAGATTGTCAAATATATTGGAATTTATGATGAAGAATAACTTCATATATTTTAAGTAAACGTATAACATGCACTTCAAATCGGATGTCGGGTCAAGCCCGCCACCGTTTAAGTGCGTAGTTATACGGACACCCGCACTGGGGTGCTTAGGAGAAAAAAATGAAAAAAGTATTTGTTTCATCGCTGTTTGTATTTGTAATTTGTTATAGGTTAATAGCCCATGGGATCGATTGTAATTGTGGCTTAGAAACTTTTGATATAAATAAATATTTACCAAGTAAAATAACATCATCTTCAATTTTAATCGAAAAAAATAAGTCTGTTGATTTTTATTCTCCAAATAATCTTTGTGATGGTTCTTGGAAAAGTTGGGTTGAGGGAGAACCCGGAGATGGAATTGATACAGAAATTACCTATAGTTATGAATCCCCTATTGATATTGACGCATTGGTCATTCGTAATGGCTATGGAGAATTAAAACATTATTACAATAATAATAGGGTTGAACTCATTTCTATACATGATGGAAAAGGAAATGTTTATTATTGTAAACTTAGAGATACCTATAAACCACAATATTTCAATTATATACATTTTGAAAATTGCACAGAGTTAATAATTAAAATCCATTCCATCTATAAAGGAACAAAATATACAGATACCTGTATTTCAGAAATGACTTTTTTGCCATATTCATATAACTCATATAATTATATAGCTGACGATATTCCTTATGAAGTAGATGAGTATACAAATATGATAAATAATAAAATAAAGCCACCAAAAGATTGGGATAATCTTTCTATAATTCATTATTTAGAAAATGGAAAAGTAATTTTACTTTATTATGCTCTTCCACAAGGCAATAAACTTTCTGAACAACAAAATGATAAATGGTTAAAAGTTGGAATTTCATATTTTGAATTTTACAATAACAATTGGATAGAAAGCTCTGATTCTGTATTTGATATAATAAAAAGTGCAAATAGAGTGCATTTATATTTAACTCCATATTTTGATGAACTTTCTTTTAAAAGTGATTTTCATTTAGGCGATGGAACTCATAACTATATTCTAACAGGAAATGGTTTTGAACAGGTAATCCTCAAATAATTATTCTTCATCAAATTTGGAAGTATAATAATATAAGTATTGTATTTAAGAAATTGACAAAATTCTGATAAATACAATACTTTTTATATAATCGTATAACAAAGGTTCGTAGCCGACAGGCAGTCAAGCTGCCTGCGGTACAACCAGTTGTTACACGGACACCCCACTGGGGTGCTTTAAAAGAAAATGAATATAAAAATAAATAATAAGAAATATAAAAAACTCGACTATGCAAGGTTAAAGGAATTTGTTGATAACGCTATAAAACAATCTAAATATGATATTTGTATTGAAACTGATGAATCAAACTGGCTTCAAATATTTAAAGAAAATGGATATGTTTCTATAGCCAATAGAATTGGAAAGAAAGTTTTTCAATACTATAAATTAAATAACGAAGATAAAATACATGATATTATAAAACAATATTTTTTTAACGGAAAATTAATTCTTGAACAAAAACCTGATGAAACTATTAATGCAAAAGATAAATCAATTCTAAATATGTTAGGGTCTATCATTGTTGTAATTGCGATGATTCTTATGATATTTAGCAAAAAAAATCAATTATTTTTGTCTTTATGTTTATTACTTTTTTCTATTGGTTTAATGCTTGCAACTATAAAACCTTTAATTAATAATGAGTATGATAAGAGAAATGATGTTCGTTTTTTTATAGGAGTTTTTATGTTTTTTGCTTCGTTATTCATGTTTATTCGTTTGTTGAAATACTGAATAATGAATTAATAGATATTTTTTAATCGAGTCAAGCTCGATTAAAAAGAAAATTGAACTTTAGAGCGAAACAAGGAAGCGATGGTACGAGACTTTCGTCGCTTAGTAAAGTTAAAAAAAAATAGAAGCGTTGCTTCTGAAAAAATAAATCTTTTTTTTTATAAAGAGTATATAAGGAATAATATTTCGGGAAGAAATATTTTCGTGTAACAAAGGTTCGTAGCCGACAGCGGGTCGAGCCCGCTGCGGTACAACCAGTTGTTATGTGGACGCCCGCATTGGTGCGCTAGAAGAAAAAAAGAAACAACAAAAAGATTCCTTACGATTCTAATTACAAATTAATTTATTATGAGGAAAATAATGAACAATGAAATTGATTTTTATACTGTTTTACAAAGCGTAAAAAAATCATTTTTAGAAGAACTGCAAAAATATCCATCGAAATCTTATAAGAAAGAAATTTTAATTGATAACAACAAATGTTATAGAGCAATCTTTGAATTAGAAAATTGTATGGGGGAACTTATTGTTGATATCCCTGAATATGCTCCGTATAGATATGTTAATTTAAATGTCTTATCGACTTATGCAAATGAAATATCTACCATATTTTGCTGGTATGATTCTAAATCCGATTCTTTAGAAAGTATAACAAATAAAATCAAAGAAGGATTAGAAAAAGCTTTTCAATATAGTTTAACTTAAAATCACATAACAAAAGTTAGTAGTCAACATCGGATCAAACCCACCTTTTTATAGACAAACCAAGACAAGCCGTGGTAAAATAATCCCACAAGGAGAATTAAATGCCACGAATTGTTCCAATAAGGGATTTGAAGAATACAACAGCAATTTCAACTCTCTGCCATGAAGAGGAAGAACCAATTTTTGTAACAAAAAATGGTTATGGTGACATGGTGCTTATGAGTATGGAAACATATGAAAAAAGCCTTTTTCTAGCAAATGTATACGGAAAACTTGAAGAAGCTAAAGATGATATGAGAAACGGTAGATACTCTTCCGTTGAAGATGCAATTTCCAGAATTAGAGAAAAACATGGCTTATAATGTTCGAATCATGGAGAAAGCAGAAGAAGATTTGTCGGAAATTGTAGATTACATTTCAGATACGCTAAAAAATCAAACAGCTGCAGACAATCTTCTTGTAGACTTTCTGAACGAAAAAGAAAATATTGCTGAAAATCCATACATGTATCCTCTGAGTGATAATCCTGTATTGCAGAATGAAGGATATCATCGTTTTCTTTTCTACAAGAATTTTATTGCATTATACTTGATTGATGATGTTGAAAAAATAGTTTCTATAATGCGTATCTTCTATGCAAAAAGAGATTATGCTAATTTGATATAAAAAACACATAACAAAGGTTCGTAGCCGACAGGCAGTCAAGCTGTCTGCGGTACAACCAATTGTTATGTGGACGCCCGCACTGGGGCGCTTTTAAGTGAGAAAACAAAATGAATACAATAGATATCATCATGACTCGCCGCAGTTATCGCGGAAAATATAAAAATCAGCCTGTACCAAGAGAAGACCTTCAGAAGATTCTGGAAGCAGGACTTGCCGCCCCTTCTGGCTGTAACAAGCAGACCACTAGCTTGATCTGTGTAGATGACGCTGAGATTCTCAAAAAGATTAACTCAGTGATTGAGCCGCCGGTTTGCGAAACAGCACCTGCAATGATTTGCGTTCTTTCTCAAAAAATAAATGCGTATCGCGACAGATGTTTTTCCGTTCAGGATTATTCAGCCGCAATAGAAAATATGCTGCTTGCTATAGTAGACCTCTGCTATCAAAGCTGCTGGTACGAAGGCCACATCACCGACACTGACCGCATCTGCGATAAAATCGCAGCCATCCTGAATGTTCCAGATGATTATGACCTCGTATGTATTTTACCTGTAGGAATCGCAGAATCAGAACCTTCTATACCTCGAAAGAAAGCTTTTGAAGAAAGAGCGTGGTTCAATGGATTTGGTGCTAAAGGATAAAAAATGAAAAAGAAATATTTACTTATTGCTATTACAATTTTATTTTGCACTTCTCTTTTTTCAGAAGATTCAGGTAGCCTTATTCCAAAAAAAACTGAAAATGAGTATTTTATCCCAGGAAATGAAGGAGATATTATTTACAGTTTAGGTGAAGGTGTTGTTGATATCGGTTTTGACAATATAAAAGGATTATATATTATTGCTGATTACAATTCACTGGGAATTAAAGTTACATATTGCAATCTTGGAACTATTTCAGTATCAAAAAAGCAAAAGATTAAAAAAGGAGATAAACTCGGTTCAATTGGAATGACAGGCTTTACAGACCAGACTGGTTGTTCCATGATAATTGAAATTAATGAGGATTCCTTCCTTTTTCAAAAAAAGAGGCTTGAATTCTAATACAGGAGATAAATATGAAAAAAAGATTTTTTTTGCTAAGTATAGTTTTTTCTTTGGTAATAACTTCAATGCAATCTGAAGAAACGATTCTATCTGTTTTTGAGAATTCATATAAAGAAGAAAATATCGAGATTTGCTTAAAGAATGGATTAAATAAACTAAACATAAATTTAGATTCTGAAATTCCAACAGAACGATTATCTGCAATAAACTTCATCTTAAAAAATACTTATGAAAATAATATTCATAAAATGCGTGGTGAAGAAGATAATAAGGTTTATACAAAAGACACAGGTGAGGAAGCTGTGTTTGATAAAGATGGGAATCTTGTTACAAATGATTGGAATAAAGGTTCATATAATTATGGAACCTACGACAAACCAATTCAAAAATTTGAATTAGATATTTGGCCATGGCTTGTTTGGGGAAATACAAGAACAGATCCAACATCTTTTGCAGAAAGATTTTATTATTATTTAACGGATTTAGATATAGGAATTCAAAAATATATATTTTTGAAAAAGAAATCTGATTTAGAAAAAATTAATTATTCTGAATTAAAAGAATCTGATAAATTGGTGTATCACTTTTTTAATTATTTAATATTCAATGAAAATTACACATTTGATTTATCAGAAAAAAATATTAAAAACTACAAAAAGAGCGCAGATAATTATTGGAACTTCTTATCTCAATTATTTTCACTTTCTGGTTTCAGGAATGAATAAGAAAAACTTTCAAAATCTTCTAACCTATTATAGACTATAGTTAAGATATGTCGTTGAATTCAAAAAATAATTCTAAGATTTACACAGCGGCTCTGGTCGGCACAGGGCGCATTGGTTTTTCTCTTGGTTTTGACAAAAAACGTGAACAGCCTGCTTCTCATACAATGGCCTTATTAGGCAACAAACGCATTAAGTTGATTGCCGCTGCTGACACAGACTCGGAACATCTTGCAGATTGGAAGAAATTTGTAAAAGGCGCAGAAACCTTTTCTTCCAGCGAAGAGATGTATAACTCAATACCAACTCCCGACATAATTACTGTTGCTGTAAACGAAGACTCTCACATGAAAGAGTGTCTTGCAGCTATTGAGGCAAAACCCCGCCTTATTATTCTGGAAAAACCAGTCGCGCTAAACAGCACTCAGGCTGCTGAAATTGCTGAAGCCGCAGACAAAGCCGGAGTTCCGGTTATGGTCAACCATGAACGACGCTTTGCTGCAGACTATAATATGGCAAAGACTTATCTGAAAAATATTGGGACCTTGCAGTCTGTCCGCGGAGAATTGTATTCAGGCCTGCGTATTTACGGCAAAGAGTTTGAAAACGACGGTGCCTACAGCCTGCTTCATGACGGAACTCATCTTGTTGATATAATCAGCTGGCTTCTGGATGAAAAACTTTCCAAACCTCTTGTTACTGGAATTTTCAAAGATGATAAAGATGTGGTTCGAAACTTCAGCGCACATTTTTCAACTCCATCCTGTGCAGACGTAACAATCAGTATGAGTGGCCGCAGCCGCTTTTTCAGCTTTGGTCTTGATATTCTTGGCACAGAGGGCCGAATCTGTCTTGGTAACGGTTATGCCAAATTCTACAGACGCAAGGAATCAAAACTGTACACAGGATTCTTTTCACTTTCGAAAGACAGGAGCATTCATCTCCCTAAGAAAACCGGGTATTTTTCAAATATGATTCAGAATGCAGTTGATTTTCTGGATAAAAAAGAAAAGCTGCTAAGTCCTCTATCTGCAGCGATTGAAGACCTGAAGGTTCTTGAAGAGATAAAAACGAAATTTATTTAATCTTAATTTACAGTGTCTTAATAACAAAAGGAGTTCATTTTATATGAAAAAAGTATCAAAAATCATCTGTATCATTTTAAGTTCAATTCTGGCGCTGGTTCTGATTACTGCAGTAGTATTTAGTATTATCTTTAGAAATGAAATATCTGCTATTTCATCTATCAAAGTTCTTAAGCCACGCGTAGAAAATTCTCTGCAATGTGGAATCTACGAAATGTCATTTAATGGTGATTATTATTTTGATGATTACCTTGCTCAGGGCGGTGCAAAAAATGACAGAGAGCTACTGGATTTCATTATGAATAAAATGACAAAGGGGCTTTTGAAGCTTAAAATCAAAACTTCAAAAATCGGCTGTTCTTCTTTTACTGCACGTAAGCCAAATGGAGAACATCTTTTTGCCAGAAATTATGATCTTTATTCTACAAATACATGTATTGTCCGGATTAAAGGTAACAAAAATCGTCATGCTTCAATTTCAACTGTAGACCTTTCTTTTATAAATATTCCGGCATATAAAAATGTAAATAATCTGATTTCAAAAGCTTACTGCCTCGCTGCTCCTTATGCCCCTCTCGACGGAATAAATGACGCCGGTGTGAGTTGTGGAATTTACATGACCTATCAGGGAGATGGCAGAAATGTCATTGCTACAGATCAGAATACAGATCTTCCTGATTTTTCTCCAACTACTTTTATCAGAATGATTCTGGATTATGCAGATTCCCTGGAAGAAGCTATAGATTTTGCAAAAGCTTATGATATGCACGATTCAGCCGGAACTTCATTTCACATAATGATTACAGACCGCTCTGGCAGAAGTGCGATTCTTGAATGGGTATACGGCAAAAACGGCTCTGATAATAAAGGGGCCTTAAGAAAACTTGTCGTTACTTATAATGATGCTGATGAGCACATTGGTCCTCATGAAGCAGAATCGGATTTTCAGTGGGTTACAAACTTTATCATTCAATCAGGCTACTACCAGGAATACAGTACAAAAACTCTGGTAGGCTGGGACCGCTACAATATTCTGTATGACGAACTTTCCAAAACAGACGCAATTATTGAAGATGAAATGTCTGCAATGAAGATTCTGCAGAAAATTGCTCAGCGAACTATACGCCCAAACCGCAAAGCTGACGATTATATTCTGACAATCCACAGTGTAATCTATAATCTCGACAACCTTACAACTCTTTGGTGCGGAAACGAGCAATACGCCGATACAAACGGAATGTTTAAATATAAGTTTGATAAAAATAAAAACTGTTTTATACGGGATTTATTATAAAAGGAATATGAATGGGGGCGTTACGGGGGCGAAGCCCCCGTTAGAAAGGGTAGGCCGCAACGAAGTGCGGACGAAGGGGAAGACTTTCCCCTCCTTCTGATTTATGATTTATGCTCCGAGGAAGAACAACGAGAAGAAAATATATACGCTGCCGAACAGCATTATGATATTGCTGAGGAGGTGCATGAACTTGATTTTCTTGAGGTTGTAGAAAATGATTCCTATGAGATAGAAAACTGCTCCAAGAACGAGCATGCTGAAACTCTTTGCTGAAAGAACTTCGAAAAGATTTTTTGCTACGAAGAGTCCTGAGAAACCTGCGAGAATGTAGAGTGCTACGTTCAGTTTGTCATATTTTTCGCCGGCAATTGAGTAGAAAAGGATTCCGATAAATACAAGGCCCCATACGATTCCGAAAAGAATCCAGCCTATTTCTCCCTGAATCTTTGTAATTGTATATGCACTGTAGCCAAATCCTATGATGAGGAATGAGAAAACATGTGAAAGGCGGTTGAATACCTGTTTTGCTGTGATGTTTGTAAGCGCATGCTGAAGTACTGAACTGAGGTACATCAGAATCATTGATGCTCCGAAAAGCGAATAGAAAACTGTTGTAATATTTACAAAGCTATCAAGCTGACCTACTGCGATTGTGTCCAGAATTGCTGTTGCAGCAATAAAAAGCATTACGCCAATTCCCTGAACGATTGAACTTCCGATTTCCTCGCCTACTGTTAAACGGCGTGATTTCTTTGCGAGCTCCAGAAGACGTTTTTCATTTGCAATGCGTTTTTCTGCACGCTTCATGGCACGTTCTGTTTTTGCATATTCTGCAGCTGCATATTTTGCCTTAAGACGCTCTGGATCTTCTGCGTACTGAATATTTATCTGCTGAACGGCGTTTTCGTAATCAATTTTAAGCTGCTTAAGTCTTGAACGTTTTTTTGACTTAAGAGATTTTAATGTAGATTTTCTGACTGCTTTTTGTGCAATTTCATCTTGTCTGGACATAGTGTTACCTCACTTTTATATTATTATAACATTATGACACTTTTTGTCAATTTTGTCATGAATATAATTCTGATATTTATATAATCACTATTTACTAAGCTCATATAACAGCACGCCTGCTGCAACAGAAACGTTTAAGCTGTCGATTTTTCCGCAGGTTGGAATTGAAACTATGGTGTCGCACTGTTTTTCCAGAAGCTGTGCTATTCCTGTTCCTTCGCTGCCCATTATAATTACTGATTTTTGAGCGAACTCTATTTTACGGCAGTTTTCTCCACCAGCATCGGCTCCATAAATCCAGAAACCTGCATTTTTGAGCTGTTCTGCTGCACGAACAAGGTTATTTACGATTGCTACAGGCACCCAGGCACTGGCTCCAGCGCTTGTACGGCCTATTACTTCGTTTCCAGCTATATCACTGGCACTATTGTGTTCTGGAAGTACAACAAGAGCTGCTCCAAACTGGTCACAGCTTCGGATAATTGCACCTACATTATGAGGATCTGTAACACTGTCCAGAATAACAACAATAAGGCGGTTTTTATTCTCTGGAAGGTCGCCGCTATGGGTTTTTATCCAGGAATCAAAATCTACTATATTGGCGGTTTGTTTTTCGCCGCCTTCGATTTCCATTACAAGACCACGATGGTCGCGCAGGGTTTCATCGAGACCAGCTACAAGAGTATCGAGTTTTTTGTCATCTGACTGAATTGCAGGAATTCCTGCTTCTTTTGCAGCAGCAAGAATTTTCTTAACGCGCGGACCAGGCTTGCTGTAATAAAGCTTAAGCCCGGCAGGAGCATATGCTTTGTCCTTACCCTTTGATGCGCGAATTTTTTCTTCTATCGAATGAAAGCCTGTTACTACCATACGTTTACAAAAGTACTAGCGACCGCAACACTGCTTATATTTCTTACCACTTCCGCAAGGACATGGATCATTACGTCCAACCTTTGCACCAACACGCTTTACTGTTGTAGGAATTACGTTTCCTGCAACATATTTCCAGTCATCTCCAACTTTCTTGAAAAGGGAAATTTCGTGATGAACATCGTGCATATTGTGAAGTGTATAATCTGCTTCGAATTCTACAATCTGCTCGTCTTCTTTTTCACCGTTTTCTGTACGAAGAATTTTAAGTCCGTTCCACTGAGACTGTTTGCTCCATTCTTCTGTTGCCTGGCGGTCGATTTCGCCGATTCCTTCACCTTCTTCACAAGAATTGATGATGTAATCAATTTCGTGCTTTACATAAGAAGTGTAGCGTGCACGCATACATGCTTCTGCACTTGGAGCTTTTGTTTTTCCTTTGATAATTGGTTCACAGCATTCGCTGTATGTTTTGCCCGAACCACATGGGCATAATTCGTTATTAGTACTCATGATGATTATTTTAATGATTTAATTCTTCTAGGGCAACAGTACACATTGAGAACTAAATTGATTATAATCCTCGTATGTGCAAAAACTTTATAACTGTTCAGAACTGTAGAATTGAAAATAACCGTGACGTACTTATACCTAATATCACCTGGAAGCTCAATGAAGGAGAAGTCTGGCTCGTTACCGGTCCAAATGGAAGCGGTAAGGCAGATTTTTTGAATGCGCTGGCAGGAAACTCCGGACTTAAAATTACGCCTAATGAAACTCTCTTGAATGGTGACCAGGGGCTTTTTTCCAATATCTTTTCTGATTCTACTGATGTTGTTTCACTGGAACGGGCTGCACGCCTTATTCAGGAAGAACGCGAAAATGATGAAAGTGATTATCTTGAAGGCGGTGTTGACCATGGCCGCACCGGACGAGTGTTTATTGCACAGGCACTTTATCCAGAACTCAAAAAAGGTATGCCACTGCCGGACGCAGCATTTCATATTGAAAACGAACCTGCTATAAAACTTTGCGGAATCGAGAAGATTCTGGGCCGCGGCCTCAAATATATGTCTACCGGAGAAATCCGCCGTACACTCTTGGCCCGCGCCCTTGTTTCAGGCAAAAAATTCCTGATTTTGAGCGATCCTTTTGCAGGCCTGGATGTTCAGAGCCGCACTATTCTTCTGGACTTTTTTGATTCAATTGCACGGAAAAAAGGATTTCCTCAGCTGATTCTTGGAATGGAACGCTGGCACGAGATTCCTGATGCAATCACACATGTTCTGGAATTCCGGGATAAAAAGGTTTCTTACTGTGGAGAACGCTCTGGTTATGAAGCTCTTTTACAGGAACGTTCAAAACAGGGAGCGGCTGACGAAGAAGAAAAACGTCAGAATTTTAAGGATGGATTTGAGGAGCTGAATACAACAGCTTCCGTCAAAGACCTCGATAGTCGTGAAGTCCTCGTTGAAATGAACGATGTTAATGTTGGCTGGGATGATCACCAGGTTCTCAGTCACCTTAACTGGAAGTTGGTTCGCGGCGAACACTGGCTTGTGCGCGGTCCAAACGGAAGCGGAAAAACAACCTTCCTCGAGCTTATTACCGGCGATAATATGCAGGTTTTCAGCAACGATATACGTATTTTTGGTAACCGCCGTGGTTCAGGCGAAACAATCTGGGATATCAAAAAAAGACTTGGAATTGTTTCTTACAGAATGCATGTTGAATACCGTATGCTCGGCGGAACTTCCCTGCTGGCAGTAATTATCAGCGGCTTCAGAGACAGTATTGGTTTATATGGAGAAACTCCTACCGACCTTGAAATAGCAACAGCAAAAAAGTGGCTAGCACTCGGCGGTTTTGAAGGCCGTGAATCAGAAAGTTTTGGTTCCCTCAGTTACGGTGAGCAGAGAGCTATACTTATTCTACGCTCAGCCGTTAAAACTCCGGAAATTCTTATTCTTGATGAACCTTGCCATGGACTTGATGAACAATATCGTTCAAAAATCCTTCAGCTGATGGAACTCATTGGTAATGGAGGCACAACAACAATGCTCCATGTTACACATGACCCTTCCGAGGTTCTCCCATGTGAAAAACATATCCTGGAACTGCATCCAAATGAAGAGCCAATGTGGAAAATCATTACATTATAATAAAGAATTATCACAACTTAGAGGCACATACTGCCGATAATCTTTATTATGAAGAAAACAATCAGCTTATTAATTGTCCTCTCAGTTTTTTGCTGTGCCTGTTCTGCCCGCGGAAAAGCTGATACAGAAATTCCTACAGAAGAGGTTGAATATGCCTACAAAGGCGATGAACCTTCTGTAAATCTGGAAGAAGAAGAAAAACCTCTTGTTCCCCTTTATACCCTGCGTCAGCCAACCGGAAATCCAGTTCCTTTACGCGAAAGCTGGGGTTACGTAATGCAAAGCCGTCTGGATGAATATGATAATTCTATTCCATTAACAGACGTATGCTTTTTCTCAGCCGAAGTAAACTGCTACGGCGAACTTACAGGTATACCAAACAGAAACCGCATAAATACAGGAAAGGCACGCTGCCATCTCGTAATCACCTGTGACAGCAAATCACTAACACATTTCATCCTTGAACCGGGAAGCAGTGCAAGAAAGAATCTTCTTAAAGCAATTGTAAAAGCCGGAGCTCCATACGACGGAGTTCAAATCGATTTCGAGCTTGTACCGGCAAGAGACCGTAAAAACTTTATCACCTTCTGTTCAGATTTACGTTATATGCTTGGAAAAGCAAAATGGTTCTCTATTTGTGTCCCAGCCCGCTTTAAACTTCTTTCTGAGGATATTTATCCTTACACAGAAATAGCACAATACTGTGACCGTGTTTTTGTTATGGCCTACGATGAACACTGGTCTGGCGGACGCCCTGGCGCAGTAGCATCAGTTGACTGGTGCCGTAAAGTCATGGAATACGCTCAGAAAGCAATTCCACCTAAAAAACTGATTATGGGAATTCCTTTCTATGGAAGAACCTGGGCAAGTGAAACAACAGCAGGTGCGTGGTATTTCAGCGGTGCAAACCGAATTATGACAGAGCATAAAGTTCCGGAAGTCACATACGAAAATGATATTCCGACTTTTAAATATACAGCTCAGGTAGATGTAACCGGATATTTTAATGATGCCTATTCCGTAGTCGAACTCTGCCGCCTTTATCAGAATGCCGGTATACAAAAAATGGGATTCTGGAGAATCGGTCAGGAAGATCCTGCAGTATGGGACTGGATAAAGATTAACAAATAGAGTGACACTTTTTCTCCTCACATGTGTTATAATAGTGAATACGGAAAAAGCCGGACTTGAAAAACTTATTTAAGAGCTTTTTCCAGGAGGATAAGACCTTATGAAAAAGATTCTTTCTATTTTATTTATTTTATTTACAGTTTCTGCAGGATTTGCTTTTGCTAAATCTAACGCTTCAGATCCTTTTGATGATCTTGTTGAAAAACTTTTGAAAGATTTAGATGATGAAGGTGCAACAGTTGCCGTAAAACTGTTCAATTCTGAATTAAGCAATAACGAACGTAAGAAGATTTCTAAATCTGTTCAGTTCTCACTTTATTGCGCAGATGTTCTTGAAGTAGTTGCAAAATCAACTGATGCCGACTACATCTGTACAGGAAAAATTGAAGCAGATGGTCCAAATTACATTATCAGCGCAAAGCTTGTTGATAACTATGATGATACTGTAATTGGAAAAGCTAAGCAGAAAGTTCCAAAGGATTATTATGCAGACAAACCAACTGATGTAAAAGTTCAGACAGTAGTTGTTGAAGATTCAGTTGATGCAGACGATATTCTTGGAGCACTTGTTGTAGGAAGTATTATCGGTGGCGTTTTCCACGCAGTAACAACACCTCCACGACCTGTAGTAGTAAGACCTTCCAGACCATCAAGACCAAAGCGTCCTGCTAAGGCTCGTCCAAACAGACCGTAAATTTAAAGAATAAGAGGGGGAAGTCTCCCCCTCGCTTCAGCCCGCTCAGCGGTCTTCGCTACCCCCTCTGCGGGGACACCCCCGCAACGCCCCCCTGTTTTTCAACTAATTTTCCTACCTTGCCCCCATTAACAGTTTTCATTAAAATACTTAACAATCACCTTAAATCAGGAGCTTAATATGATTTTTTCACCAGTAGAGATTCAGGAAACAGTTAATATGTTTATGCGACAGAAGCTGGATATCCGCTGTATTACAATGGGTATTTCACTTTTGGATTGTGCTGATTCAGACAGCAAACGAGCCTGCGACAAGATTTACGACAAGATTATGAAAAAGGCCGGGAATCTCGTAAAAACTGGTCAGGATATTGAAAAGGAGTTCGGTGTACCAATCATCAACAAGCGTATTTCCGTTACTCCTATTGCCCTGATTGCCGGTGCAAGCGAAGCTAAAAACTACGTTCCATATATTAAAACCCTCGACCGCTGTGCACATGAGCTCGGCGTAAACTTTATCGGTGGTTTTTCTGCCCTCGTTCAAAAGGGAATTACTCCTGCAGACCGTATTTTAATTGACTCAATTCCAGAAGCCCTTGCTTCAACTGATTTTGTATGTTCATCTGTAAACGTTGGATCAACAAAATCTGGTATCAATATGGATGCCGTAAAGATGATGGGTGAAACAATCGTAAAAACTGCAGAGGTTTCTAAAAACTGCGAAGTAAACGGCTGTGCAAAGCTCGTTGTATTCTGCAATGCACCGGAAGATAACCCGTTTATGGCAGGTGCATTCCATGGTCCTGGAGAAGCTGATTGTGTAATCAACGTTGGTGTAAGCGGCCCTGGAGTTATCCTTGCAGCAGCAAAGGAATATAAAGGTCAGCCAATCAACGTACTCGCTGATGGTATTAAAAAGATGGCCTTTAAGATTACCCGTATGGGTCAGCTTGTAGGTAGTGAAGCCGCTAAACGTCTTGGCGTTCAGTTTGGTATTCTGGATTTAAGTCTTGCTCCTACTCCTGCAGTCGGCGACTCAGTTGCCCGCATCCTTGAAGAAATCGGTCTTGATGGTTGTGGTGCTCCTGGAACTACTGCTGCCCTCGCAATGCTTACTGACATGGTAAAGAAAGGCGGTGTTATGGCTTCTACAAACGTCGGCGGACTTTCTGGTGCCTTCATTCCAGTTTCAGAAGACGAAGGTATGATTGAAGCTGCAAAGAACGGTTCTATCTGCCTTGAAAAACTTGAAGCAATGACTACAGTTTGTTCTGTAGGTCTTGATATGATTGCCATTCCTGGAGACACTCCTGCTACTACAATCTCTGGTATTCTCGCTGATGAATTTGCAATCGGTATGGTAAACAATAAAACTACAGCATGCCGCCTTATTCCTGCTCCTGGCAAAAAGGCAGGTGAATGGGTTGAGTTCGGCGGACTTCTCGGAGGCTGCCCTGTAATGCCTGTAAGCAAGTTCGGCTGTGCAGACTTTATCAACCGCGGCGGCCGCATCCCGGCTCCAATCCACAGCTTCAGAAACTAGGAGGCCTTATGAAAAAACTGCTGATTGCAATTGCCTTCGCAATGGTTTTTATGGCTGGCTGTTCTTCAGTTTCTGTAACTCATGAAGATGGTTCTCATACCGTTCTTTATCCGGACGGCACTCTGGAGCATATCAATTGACCTTAATTCCTGTTGAAACGCCGGAAGATTTTCTTCTGGCGCAGCAGTTTATAATTCCGCACGAAGAAACCTGTACTACACTTGCCTCTCTTGTGCGGAGAAAAACCGACAAACTTATTTTTCTGAAAAATGAAAATGAGATTGCCGGTATTCTTAGTCTCGATTCGACAATCTATCACTGTATTCCAGATATAAATCTAATAGACAAAAACTCCCTTCTGAAAAATCTGCCTTATCTTATGAAAAAACCGGTCCGCTGCATAAGTGGTGAAACAAGCGGAACCGAGTTTCTGGTGGAAATAGTTAATTCTATAAATGGTAGTCTCGATACAACCGCTTCGCGGCCACTCAACCACCCCGAAATCAAATATCCGTACCGCATGCTCCGGTGGTCCTCTAAAAAGATAGTTTCGACAAGCACAACCACCGAAAATGGCGAAGAAATCATCCGCTGTACCGAGCACGACATGGAAATTCTGCACCCGCTGCAAAAAGATTATATGAAAGGCGAAGTAGCAGTTCCGGGACGTCAGCTTACAGATGCAGAAGTAGACATCACTCTGCGCCAGATTCTCAAAAATCAACTGTGTTTTGCGCTGACAGTAGACGGCGACATTGTAGCAAAGGCAAACACTAATGCTATCGGAATAAACTGTATACAGATTGGCGGAGTTTACACTCACCCGCTCTACCGTCGTAACGGCTATGCAGGTGCCCTTGTACAGGCACTCTGTAACCGTGCTTCACAGGCCGGCCGTAAACCAGTTCTTTTCGTAAAAGAAAAAAATACGCCCGCATTCAATCTCTACCAGAAACTTGGTTTTGAAGAATGCGGGCGCTATATGATTGCTTATTATTAGAGCCTGAAACAAGTTCAGGATGACTGTTATTCCAGATTCAGTCTTAACTCCATGATGAAGTAAGTTACAAATCCATAAATTACTGAGAAAATAAGTCCAATAAAAGCAAGCCAGTAAAGCATTATGGCATCATGTGGAAGCCAGTTAGCCATAATTGATCCTGTTATTCTTGAAGTTACGCTTGTAATAGCAATGATAGCAATAAGTTTTGCCATTGTTCTGTGCTTCTTTGACAAATGTCCGATTGCATTTATCAGATAAGTAAATAAATGAATACAAACACTCCATGATAAAGAAAAGAGAATAACGCCAAACATAGTTACCAGCCAGCCTTCTTCAAAATGGATTACGCTGAGATTTTTAATGCACAGTGCAATAAACGAAATCATCATAACAACTAGAGAAGTTACGGCCCAAATAAACATTGTTAGAATTCTTCCCCAGAGATGTTCACCCATAGTTACCGGCAGTGAAAGATTCAAATATGCTTCATCGCCAAGCAGACCATGCTTAAAACGTTTTGAAATAACGCTTATTGTAACAACACCGGCAACTATTATGATAATCCAGTAAATCATAAAGAAGAATCCAGCCAGACCATCTGTCCAGTTTTCATTTCCATTGATATTAAAAGTGAAACTGAAATTAAAACCACCATCTGAAGAAACCGGAATAAATAATCCTGTCATCAAAGCAAGTGCAATTATTGCAATATAAATTGGTACCAGAATACGAGATGAATGCTTTAATTCATATTTACAAACTTTTCCAATCCAAGGAAACGGATTTCTGCTAGTATTTTTATTTTCCATTTTTCACTCCTGATTTAGCATCTGAATTCTTCGCGGAACAATGTATCAATAGACATACCTGTTTCCTCACGAATTGTATCAACATCACCTTCGCGGATTATGTTACCTTCCTTAAGGAACAGCACATAGCCCAAAACAGATTCAATATCGCTGATTAAGTGTGTTGAAATAATTACTGTTGCATTTTCACTATAGTTTGAAATGATTGTATTGAGGATATAATCGCGAGCAGCAGGGTCTACTCCACCAATCGGCTCATCAAGCATATAAAGCGGAACTTCACGGCTCATTGTAAGAACAAGCTGAACCTTTTCCTTGGTACCTTTTGAAAGGCTCTTCAGCTTATCATCTGCATCAATCTTCAATGTCTTAAGCATTTCATAAGCTTTATCTTTATTAAAGTTTACATAAAAGTCTGTCATCATCTGAACAAGATCCCTTACAGTCATCCAGTCGTTGAGGTAAACACGATCCGGCTGATAAGCTGCAATTGCCTTAGATTCAGCACCAGGCTTTAAACCGCAAACTTTGATTTCTCCAGATGTCGGTTTTAAGAGACCGGCAGCCAGTTTTAGCAAAGTTGTTTTTCCACTTCCGTTTGGTCCCAGAAGACCTACTATTGCACCCTTAGGAACACTAATATCAATTCCTTTCAGTGCAGTCTTTGTAATATATTTCTTAGTAAGATTTTTGCATTCTAAAACTGTTTCCATTACTTTCTCCTATTCTTCTTCGATAATCTTAATTACTTCTTCCTTATCGAAACCAAGGGCCTTCATGCGTTCAAGAAAAGCCGCTATTTCACTTTCTGCAACTTCCTTCTTCATATTTGTTATCATTTCCTTATCATCTGTGATAAATCGCCCTGACGTTCTTTCAGTGCGCACCAACCCCATTCTTTCCAGTTCGGAAAGAGCCTTTTGCATTGTATTTGGATTTACCTGAGCTTTAACCGCTAAGTCTCTGACTGAATCAAGACGGCTACCTTCCGGGAGCTCACCGGAAATTATCTGCGCCTTGAAATAGTCTATCAGCTGGAGATAAATCGGTTTATCATTTGTAAAGTGATATTCCATTAGTACCTCATTATCAAAATAACCATGGTTATTGTATTAAGCACATAATACAGTAGTACAAGCCAGATGTCAACATTTTTTTTTGAAATTTTTTCAATTATATTATAAGATGATAACAATACCAGAAAAGGATAATTAAAAATATGGAACAGAAAACATATACACGAGCTCAAAAAAACTTGATACGATTTTTCTGTATAATCGGAATTGTCGTGGAAATTCTGTGCATCCTTCGTCTTTTTTTGAGAACTGATTTTAACCTGGGCATTCCAGATATTCAAACTGTAACTGATTTTCTTCTTTCTGATTTGTGCCTTACAATTATTGATTCAGCAAGTTTTATTATTTTTATAATTCTGCTTTTTGTACCACAGCAATTTGAACTTTTTGCTCTTGTTGCCTTCATTTATTCGTTTAAAATTATTGCAGTTGAAACTGTTGTAGAAAACCCTATTGGGCTTTTGCTTTATCTTCTTGGTATTTCATGTCTGTTATACAAGGATTTTTATAAAAAACATGGTCACTTGAAAACAGCAATTGCCATTATCTTATATTTTGGACTTGTCAGTCTCAGTTTAAGAAAGGGACTTCTGTGTTTTATCAATTCTCTTGTAATTACTCTTGGATATTCTCTCACTTTCCTTGCTGCTATTTTCTTTGTAGTAAACTTCCTGAGAATTATTTACGTTAAACGTAATGCACGAATATGGGATCTTTCAAAATATCCTGAGCTTACAGAACGCGATAAGGAATGGCTCAAGCAGATTCTTGAAGAAAAGCGTTATGAAGAAATTGCGAGTGATTCGGGAATTACTGTAGGAACTCTTAAGAACCGTATGCATCAGATTTTCCTGATTGTTGGTGTTGAAGACCGCATCAGTCTGCTGGCTACATACGGCGGTTATGATGTAAAGTTCTAATTGATAAGTTCTTTTACAGTTTCGTTATAATGATCATCATAAGTGGCACGGATTAAAGGCCGTGCCATTATTATTTGATCAGCTCCAAAATAAAGTGCTGTCTGTATATCTTCGCGGGTACGGATTCCACCGTCGACCCAGATTTCCTTACAATACTTTTTAAGTTCTACAGCGTGCTCTTTCAGGAACTGTGCTGTGCTTCCAATCCGGGTTTCTACGCGGCCACCGTGATTAGAAATATAAACAACATCCGGCCGCACCTCGCGAACCAGTGCTATATCATCATCTGTAAAAATACCCTTAATTACAAACGGAAGCTTTGTATGCTCGCGGAACTCTTCGAGCTGAACTGCAGTTTTACGCTCAAGGTTTACAAGATTTCTCATTGTAACAATGTTGTATGAGTCTATATCAATTCCAATATGACTTGCATATGGACGCACCCACTCTATGCGTTCAAAGAGGCGTTCCTGAGGATAGGGTTTCAGGAAGAAGGCAGCATCGATTTTTCGAGACTGCTCAGGGACCTCAGTGTTCAATTCTTTTACTGCAGCGACACCAAGCTTCAGTTTTTCATCCGGGCAGCCATCACCTACACAAAGGCCAAAGCCTGCCTGAGCCGCATTCTTGAGATATGGCAGATAAAAGTCTGCTTCATTTGCGTAGCCGATGTTTTCTACCGCACCGGTAACCGGACCACAGCGAAGTTGTGCCGGGCTTACGGTAATTTTTGAGATTTCTTCTTTTTTTGTATTATACAGCTCTTTCCAGCCTTCACAGTTCAGCTGGAAATTCTTTCCTTCAAAAACACCACCAAGTCCAGGTAACATTCCCGGACAACCGTAGCCGTCACAAACTGCACAGCGATGGCATTTCAAATCACCAGTTCCCACCTTGTTCCCCTCACTAGTCGCCAAAACAAATTCCTAAATCTCGTGCTGTCTTAAGAACAGGCTCCTCTTCAGTTATCTCTTTTACTTTTCCTGCAACAACAGAAAGTGGAGTTGCCACAATACTGCCGTTCTTCACTGCGACAAGATTTCCAAATCGCTTTTCTGCCAGGAAGTCTGCTGCAGCACTACCAAGCTTAGTTGCAAGAATCATATCATAAGGAGCAGGATCTCCTCCTCTCTGAAGATAACCAAGCACAGAAGTTCTTGTTTCGATTCCTGTTGCTTCTTCAATTTCTTTTGCAACGCGGAAACCTACAGACTGGCTCATACTCTCACGAGCCTTCTTAAATTCTTTTTTGCTGAGCGCAGCTTCATTTAAATCAATTGCACCTTCTGAGCAGGCAATAATAAAATAGTTCTGTCCTTTAGCTTTTTTAGCCTTCAGGTATTTTGCAATCTTCTTAATATCATAAGGAATTTCTGGAAGAAGAATTACATCTGCACGTCCTGCAAGTCCTGCATAAAGTCCAAGCCAGCCAACCTTGTGGCCCATAATCTCAACTACCATTGCACGGCTATGACTTTTTGCTGTAGTTCTGATTGCTTCAATTCCATGAGTTGCAACATCAATTGCTGTATGAAAACCAAAGGTTTCATCTGTACCAACAATATCATTATCAATTGTCTTTGGCATTCCAATTACATTGAAGCCAGCTTCAGAAAGCAACGAGGCAGTAGTATTAGTTCCGTTTCCACCAAGACACACAAGCGCATCAAGTTTATTCTTTTTGAAAGTTTCTTTAATTCCTTCTACAGGAAGAAGTCCGGTTTTTGGATCAGGAACAGGATTCTTAAAAGGCTTCACGCGTGAAGTTCCAAGTATTGTTCCTCCCTGAGAAATCAACGGCTCAAGATCAATTGTATCCATCTTGAAGGTATCGTTATCTATGAGTCCGCGGTAACCGTTACGAATACCAATAAACTTCATTCCATAATTATTCTTACCAGAAATACATAATGCGCGAATTGCTGCATTTAATCCTGGTGCATCTCCGCCGGAAGTAAGAATTCCGACTGTTTTAATTGTAGAAGCTTTCATAACTATGATTATAACCTTTTTTTGATAGAACGGACAACTAAAAAAACAGGACATCCGCATTATAAAGAATTAAACCGTGAATTTTGGCTCCCTGTCGCATATTTGCAGGGCAAAAACGCGCAATAATGCGGATGTCCTGTTTCAATACTAATCACAAGAATTTGCTTTTATATAACAATGAGTTAAAATATTATGTTATGAAGAAATCAGCTATTTTACTTGCTTTACTTTTAGGCTGCTTTACAGCAGTCTATGGTCAGTCGGCGGCGGAGGGAAAGGTTGATCAGACATTTCTGAATGACTTTGTATGCCGAAACTGGACTACGGCGGATGGGCTTCCTGGTATGACGATTA
Source organism: Treponema bryantii (assembly GCF_900111035.1). Taxonomy (GTDB): domain Bacteria; phylum Spirochaetota; class Spirochaetia; order Treponematales; family Treponemataceae; genus Treponema_D; species Treponema_D bryantii_C. The sequence goes on along the minus strand of NZ_FOFU01000005.1, from coordinate 39,575 downwards.
CTGCAATCATGCAGGATCAGAAGGGCTACATCTATGTTGGAACTTATGAAGGTCTCGTACGTTTTGATGGCGTAGAGTTCGTTACATTTTCACGCAATATCGACCCTAAATACGATTTTGCTTCTGTCCGTGCAATTTTTCAGGACACTAACGGAAACCTCTGGGTTGGTCATAACGATGAAGGTGTAACCTGCATTCAGCCGGATGGAAACATTCTGAAATACACTACAGAAAATGGACTTCCACATAATTCTATTCGCGCCATCTGTGAAGACTTTAATAACAATATCTGGCTTGGTACTGCTTCGGGACTCTGCTATCTTACACCTGAACATAAAGTAAAAATTCCGGAAGGTCTTCATGAACTTGGACAGGATACAATTCAGGTTTCTCGACTTTACTGTGATACTGCAGGACGAATCTGGATTTCTACAGCCATAGAAAATGACCTGTTTGTCTTTTCTACTAGAAAACTCGAACGCTTTACCGGAATCACAAAAATCAAAAATCCTTCTGTAAATGAAGTAAGCCAGGATAAGAGCGGTGCCTTCTGGTTTGGTGTTGCTCCTCACTACGCTGTACGTATTAAAGACACAGAAGAAACAGTTTTTGACATAGGCCATGACCATCAGGAAGGAACTGTCGTAAACTCAATCTTACAGGATACTGCCGGAAACTTCTGGTTCGCATCTGACTGCGGTATTACAATTCTTCACAATGGAGTTTATACCTATTACGATAAGCGTAACGGACTTGCTGACGATTATATAAACCACATTTTCGAAGACCATGAAGGAAACATGTGGATTGCCTACAATCGCGGTGGTATTGAAAAAATGAGTCAGGGTAAGTTCCGTACAATCGCAATGCCTATTGCCGTTAATGCAATCTGCGAAGATCCTGTTCGCGGTGTTACCTGGCTTGGTGCCGATAACGGACTTTACTGCTACAATAAAGACAGTCAGTTTGTTGAAAATAAAATTACTGAGCTTTGTAAGGGTGCGAGAATCCGCCATGTTGGAATGACTTCTGACGGAGAACTTCTTATTTCCTCTTATTCTGATATAAGTCAGGTATGTGTAACCAGCAATGATAAAATCACCGTATGGACAATGAAAGACGGCCTTGCCGGTCTTAAATGCCGCGTTTCAATTAAAACCACTGACGGAAAATATTACGTAGGAACAACACAGGGATTGAGTATTATTGAAAAAGACGGAAGCATTCATTCCCTCACCAGAAAAGAAGGCTTTGAAAATGAATTTATTATGAGCCTTTACGAGGACAAAAAAGGACAAGTCTGGGTAGGTACAGACGGTGGCGGAATCTATATTCTTAAAGATGAACAGATTATCAAACACTATAATTCTGAAAATGGACTTGCAGGAAATGTAATTTTTAAAACTGAACCTATTGAAGACAGTGGACTTTGGATTGCAACAGGTACTGGAATTTCAAAATATAACGAAGAATCTGATACCTTTGCTAATCTGAATTCCGCTAATGGACTTGGTACCGACAGTGTTTTCCAGATGATTTGTGATTATACCCAGACTGTATGGATGACCAGCAACAAGGGTATTTTCTCTGTAAATCTTGCTGACATGGAAGATGTTACCATTGGAAAACGTAAAAAGATAAATGCAAAATATTATGGAAGTTCTGATGGTCTTAATACTGGTGGTATTACATCAACTTCTGTTTCTACACAGGATTCTCTTGGCCGCGTATGGTTTACCCTGATTGACGGTTTTGCAATTTACGACCCGGTTAAATCCGGCAAAAATCAGATTCCTCCAAAAATTGAAATTCAGGAATATTCTATTGATAATGTTAAGTATGATTATCATGGTGAAAAAATTATTCTTCCGCCATCTGCAAAGCGTTTGAGCATTAAATTTACAGGTTTAAGCTTTATCTCTTCAGATCAGATGCGCTTCTGCTACAGACTCGGTGGTTTCGAAAATAATTATTCTGAATGGTCTAATCTCAGAAATGTTTCTTACACAAACCTTAAACCAGGCACATACCAGTTTACCGTAATGTCTGAAAACGGAGACGAAATTAAGAGTAAACCTTCAGATCCAATCATCATCATCAAAAAGCCTTATATCTGGCAGCAGCTCTGGTTCCAGATTCTTGTTGGTGTAATCATTGTTGGAATTGCAACTCTCATTGTATTCCTCAAAATCCATTCTATGCGCCGTTATCAGATTGAACTGGAGAAAAAGGTTGAAGAGAGAACTCACGACCTTAAACTGGAAAAGGAAAAATCTGAAAAACTTCTTTTGAATATTCTTCCTTCAGAAGTTGCCAAAGAACTTACAGAACATCCTAATCAGACAATCGCTAAAAAATTCCCGAACATTACAGTTCTGTTTACTGATATTGTCGGCTTTACAAAGATGAGCGATGGTATGACAGCTGAACAGGTTGTTACTATGCTGAACAAGATGGTTACACTTTTTGATGAACGTGCTAAGCGGGAAGGCATTGAAAAAATCAAAACTATTGGTGATGCATATATGGCTGCCACAGGCTTTACCGAAGAGCCGGATAATGACGGAGCTATCCGTATGGTTCACTTTGCAATCGGACTTATGGAAGATGTACGCCGCTTTAATGAGACCTCTCCTGCTAATGTTCAGATTCGTCTTGGTATCAATACCGGAAATCTTGTTGCAGGTGTAATCGGAAAATCTAAGTTTATTTATGATATCTGGGGCGACACGGTAAACGTTGCAAGCCGAATGGAAAGTACAGGTGAACCTATGAAGATTCACGTTACCGAAACTACTTACCTGCAGACTCAGGAACAGTTCGCTTACAGCGAAGGTATTGAAGTTGAAGTAAAAGGTAAAGGAAAGATGAAGACATACTTCCTTTAATTCGCTATACTCGGCACTATGAAATTTTCATTCAAACAATTCATTGTGCCGAACTTCGGCAAACGCCTTGCGTTTATGCTGCCCGCAGTAATTCTGATGGGCGTTTTCGTTTCTATTCTCGTTGAAATCGGCTGGGGAACTGACCCGGCCAGTTTTATGAACCTGAACATTGCAAGTACACTTGGCTGGGGCCTTGGAAATACCGAAGTCCTCGTTTACGGCCTTATGCTCATTTTCACTTTCATTTTCGGTGCTCAAATGATTGGCTTTGGAACTCTCGCCAACATGATTCTGATTGGTTATGTAATTGACCTGTGCCGCTGGATCTGGAAAAATATTGGTTTTGCTCAGTTTATTTATGATGGCAGCTTTGCCGTACGTGTAGTGATTTTTGCCGTTACACTTCTTTTATTTGTTGTTGTAGCTTCAATTTACATCAATGCGCAGATGGGTGTTGCACCTTATGATGCAATTCCAAACATTCTCAGTGGCTGGATTACAGTTATTCCATTCGCTGTAATCAGAATCTGTTTTGATCTTGCAGCTGTTGGTATTGGTGTAATTGCAGGAAAGATGAATCCAGATGGCATTCAAGGTTCTATCGTAGGTTCTATTTTGATGTCGCTTCTTCTTGGTCCTGTAATCAGCCTTGTAGGAAAACCTCTTAAAAAGATTCTGTAAAATTCAAAACATTTCAAGTTTCTACAAACAGAAACAAACTTCATAACCTATGGTCTCAGTAGGAGTATTATGTTATACTTATAAGGTTATGGATAATAATAAATGTTTCAAACCTTTTATCCCAGCTGATAAAATTGTTCCGGAAATCACTCCGGTATCTATTATCCTGGGTATCATTCTTGCCGTACTCTTTGGTGCGGCAAATGCGTATTTGGGTCTGCGTGTAGGAATGACAGTTTCTGCTTCTATTCCTGCAGCCGTACTCTCAATGGGTATCATTCGAATCATTATGAAACGTGATTCTATCCTTGAGAATAATATGGTGCAGACAATCGGTTCAGCCGGAGAATCTCTTGCTGCTGGTGCCATTTTTACCCTTCCTGCTTTGTTCATGTGGGCTGCAGAAAGTGATGCAATTCACAAGCCATCTTTCTGGGTAATTGCAATCATCTCTTTGTGTGCCGCTCTTCTTGGTCTTATCTTTATGGTACCGCTTCGCTCTGCCCTTATCGTAGAAGAACACGGTGTTCTTCCTTTCCCAGAAGGAACTGCATGTGCTGAAGTTCTCCTTGCAGGTGAAGAAGGTGGAGAAAAATCAAAAATTGTTTTCTCTGGTCTTGGTGTTTCTGCTCTTTACAAATTTATTGCAGACGGAATCAAACTCTTCCCTTCAGAAATTGACTGGTCAATTAAACCTCTTGGCACTGGATTCGGAATGGATGTTCTTCCTGCTCTTGCCAGCGTTGGTTACATTTGTGGAAAGAAAATTTCTGCTTATATGTTAGCCGGTGGTATTCTTGGCTGGTTTGTTGCCATTCCTTTGATTTATTTCTTTGGTGATTCTTCTGTATTTGCTCCAGCTTCTGCTGCTATCAGCGAACTTGGTGCATGGGGTATCTGGAGCAGCTACATCCGCTACATTGGTGCTGGTGCTGTTGCAACTGGTGGTATCATCAGTCTGATTAAATCTCTTCCAACAATCATCAAGACTTTCAAAAAGGCTGTTAGTGGCTTTGGTCACAAGGAAAATGTTGCAGAACGTACAAACCGCGACCTTCCTTCTCTCTTCCTTTTGATTCTTGCAGCAGTAATCGTACTTGCAATCTGGATTATTCCAGTAATTCCTGTAGGACTTCTTGGTGCAATCATCATTTTGATTTTTGGATTCTTCTTTGCTACTGTTTCAAGCCGCATGGTTGGTCTTGTTGGTTCTTCAAACAACCCGGTTTCTGGTATGGCTATTGCAACTCTTATTATTGCAACTGCTCTTCTTAAGGGAACTGGTCACACAGGTGTAGCAGGAATGACTTCTGCAATCTGTATTGGAACTATCATCTGTATTATCGCTTGTATGGCTGGCGATATTTCTCAGGACTTGAAAACTGGTTATATCGTTGGTGCTACTCCTAAAAATCAACAGATTGGTGAATTGATTGGTAGCGTTGTTTCTGCAGTTGCTATTGGTGGAATCATGTATCTTCTTGATGCTGCATGGGGCTTTGGTTCAAAAGAACTCCCAGCACCTCAGGCAACTTTGATGAAGCTTGTAGTTGAAGGCGTTATGGGTGGATCACTTCCTTGGACACTTGTTCTTACAGGAGCCGGAATTGCTGTTGCAGTTGAAATTATTGGAATTCCAGTTCTTCCTGTTGCAATTGGTCTTTATCTTCCTATTCATCTTTCTGCTCCAATTTTTGCAGGTGGTCTCCTCCGTGCATTCTTTGACCGCAAAGGTGAAGAAGGTAATTCAATTACTGAAAAGGGAATCCTTTATGGTTCAGGACTTATTGCCGGTGAAGGTCTTATCGGTATCCTTCTCGCTGTATTCGCAATAATCCCACTTTCATCAGGAAAATCTCTGCTTGAAGCAATTGATTTTGGTGGAATTCTCGGCAACTTCGGTGGCCTTGCATTCTTCATCCTTTTACTTGCTTCTTTTGTGTGGTTTACTGCTCGTAAAAAGAAATAGGAGTTATGACGATGAAAAATAAAACTAAGACAAGAAAGCTTTCTGCAAACTATATGGATATAGTATTTATTAAAAATGCTGATATTCAATGGCGCGTAAAAGAAAATGGAATTGTTGAAGTTGATATGGTAAACAAGGGATTTTTTAATTCCATTGCCCAGAAGTTTTTTCATCGTCCGAGAGTGAGCCATATTGCTCTGGATAAATACGGAACAACCTTATGGCTCGCGCTCGACGGCACTGCAACGGTAAACGATGTTCTTGAAAAAATGAAAGAAGCTTTTCCAGAGGAACAGGATAAAATGCTGAACCGTGTTGTTCAGTTCCTTACTACCCTGGAAAGCTGGAAGTTTATTAGTAGATAAAGAAAAAGCCCGAACAATGTCCGGGCTTTTTCTTTATGTCATTGCGAGGAGCGGAGCGACGTGGCAATCTACAATGGATTGCTTCACTACGCTCGCAATGACCTAGTGTATTAGCCAATAAGTGGCTTCTGTTTCTTACTTACTGGCTCACAAGTCAATACACAACCAAGCTTCTTGAAAATCTTTCTGTCGACTTCACTCAGCATAACTGTTGTATGAACCTGACATCCACGAAGATTTGGCAGCTGCTCAATTGCCATACGGCAGTTCTCGTCTTCACGAGAAAGCATTGCAAGTGCAACAAGAACCTCATCTGTATGCAAACGAGGATTGTTTCCGCTCAGGAAATCAACCTTCATACGCTGAATTGGCTCAATCATCTCTTTTGGAATAAGCTTAAGTTTGTGATCCAGACCAGCAAGATGCTTTGTAGCATTCAAAATAAGAGCTGCACTGGTTCCCAAAAGCTCTGTTGTTTCAGAGGTAATAATTGTTCCATCTGCAAGTTCAATAGCTGCACAAACTGTTTTTGATTTTGCAGCACGTTCTTTTGCAGCAACAGTAACCTTGCGGTCATCAGTTGTAATCTGTGCCTGCTGCATCAAAAGATTTATCTTATCAACTTCTGATTCTTCTGCATTGCCTTCTACAAGACGTCCGACTGTTTCGTAATAGCGGCGGATAATTTCCTGCTTACTTGCTTCGCAGCAGGCATCATCATCAAAAATACAATAACCAGCCATATTTACGCCCATGTCTGTAGGAGACTTATATGGGTTGTTGCCGTAAATTCCTTTGAAAATAGCATCGAGAACAGGGAAGATTTCGATATCGCGGTTGTAATTTACTGTTGTTTTTCCATAAGCCTCAAGGTGCCATGGGTCAATCATGTTTACGTCATTAAGATCTGCTGTTGCAGCTTCGTAAGCAAGGTTTACAGGGTGCTTAAGCGGAAGATTCCAGATTGGGAAAGTTTCGAACTTAGCATAACCAGCTTTAATTCCACGCTTATTTTCGTGATAAAGCTGACTCAAACAGGTTGCCATCTTTCCGCTTCCTGGTCCTGGGGCTGTAATTACAACGAGAGGACGTGTTGTTTCAATGTAATCATTCTTACCAAATCCTTCATCACTTGCGATAAGAGGAACATTTGAAGGGTATCCAGGAATTGTGTAATGATAATAGGCCTTAATTCCCATCTTCTTAAGACGGGCACGGAAAGCCTTTGCAGCTTCCTGACCTGTATAATGTGTAATTACAACACTACCAACCATGAGTCCGCGGTTCTGGAACTCATCTCTAAGGCGCAAAACATCCTTATCGTAAGTGATTCCGAGATCACTACGAACCTTGTTCTTTTCAATATCTACTGCGCTGATTACAATTACGATTTCCGCTACGTCGGCCAGTTGCATGAGCATTCGTAATTTACTGTCTGGCTGGAAACCTGGAAGAACTCGGGAAGCATGATAGTCGTCAAACAGCTTTCCACCGAATTCAAGATAGAGTTTATCGCCGAATTTGGCGATCCTTTCTTTAATGTGTTCTGACTGAATCTTCAGATACTTGTCATTATCAAATCCGTTTTTCATACGGTACTTAATTATAATGCATTTATTATTTTTTCACAATGATTATTGGTTGACACCTTTGAAGATGTAGAGTAAATTTGTAAATGGAAGGGAAGTTTATGATTTCAAAAATTAAAAAGCTCTTAGGACTCGAGAAATTACATCCCGACGTCCAGTTCTTTCTGGATTCTGAAAACCTCAATATAGCGCAACCTGCTTCCTTCATTGTAATGATTGTTGAGTTTGGATTATTCCTTAATACAATTATTTACGTTATAAGAAGTGGACGACCGCCTTCAGCAAATAATCTTTTTTACAGAACTCTTTATGGTCTGATGGTTATTGCATCGGCACAGCTTTTTATTTATTCCACATACCACAAAAGAAGAGGAATTCATTTTAAGCGTTTTGCATTAGATTCAAGTATTATTATTTTCTTTCTCTCTGTTATTGCTTTTGGAATTTGCATTTCTATTAAAGATTATATTCATGGTGAACAGATTCTGGTTTTTATTACTATAGAACTTTTTGTTGCCTGTCTTTTTATGGTTAAACCATATCTTGCAATTATACTGATAACTATTCCTTTTACTATTTTTTATTTCATGATGGCATCAGCTAACGGTATTTCTAACGCAACAAGGATAAACTATCCGGTCATTATGTTTTTCTTTATTCTTGTAAATATTGCACACTATCAGCAGTTTCTGAGAATTGCAAATCATAATGTTGTAAATCACGCCCTCGCAGAACAATTGCGTAATGCATCCCGCTATGATTTCTTGACTAAGCTGAAGAATCGAACTGCCTTAAACATGGATTTTGAAGATTCTGATAATCCTAACTTAAATTCTCATTTTATTGTTATGCTCACAGATATCGATGATTTTAAGATTTATAACGATACAAAGGGACATAATTTTGGTGATGAATTACTCAAGAGACTAGCTTCAATAATGCAGAATAATTTTGGAAAAACACATTGCTATCGTTATGGTGGCGATGAATATCTGATTGTGCTTCCGGAAATCAGAGAAGACCTATTCCTTGAAAAAATCAGAATAGCAAAAGAATGCACTAAGAATGAATTTCATTTCAGTGGCGGCTATACCCACGGTTATGTAAGTTCAGCTAAAGATCTGCATCACCTTATCAATATTGCCGACAAGAATCTCTATGATGCAAAAGGATCCGGTAAAAATCAGGTAATTGGAAAGTTTTAATTGTACATAAAAAAAGCCGCCGGTGGTTGAGTGATGCTAAGCATCGTATCTAATCCGCCGGCGGCTCTTTTATAAATGTTTGAATGTTTACTGATTATTCCACTTCTTGAAAATCAATGATGTGTTTACACCACCGAATGCGAAGTTATTAGCCATAACGTATTCTGCATCGATGTTGCGTCCTTCACCCTGAATGTAGTCGAGTGGAGCACACTCTGGATCTACATTTACGAGGTTTACATTTGGATGGAACCATCCTTCGTTCATCATGTTGATTGTAAGCCAGCTTTCAACACAACCGCAGGCACCGAGGATGTGTCCAATGTATGATTTAGTAGAGCTGATTGGTACAGCGCGACCGAATGCCTTGTAAACAGCCTGTGTCTCAGAAATGTCTCCGTGTGGAGTTGCAGTTCCGTGAGCGTTTACATATGCAATCTGATCCTTGCTGATTCCTGCATCTTCGATTGCCATCTCAAGACACTTTGCCTGAGTTTCGCTGTTAGGTGAAGTGATGTGTGAACCGTCCATGTTTGTAGCAAATCCGGCGATTTCACAGTAAATCTTAGCACCGCGTTTTACAGCGTGCTCGAGGTCTTCAAGAATTAAAGTACCAGCACCTTCACCAATTACAAGACCATCGCGGTCTTTATCAAAACATTTTGGTGTCTGGTCTGGAGTTTTGTTGAGACAAGATGTTGCACCAAGTGTATCAAAAATAGCAGCGTCTGGAGCAGAAAGCTCTTCAGCACCACCACAAATCATAATTTCCTGGCGTCCGTCTTCAATTGCTTCATAACCATAACCGATAGACTGTGAACCAGAAGTACAAGCTGTATCTGTAATTATTACACGGCCGCGGATCTGCCAGTAAACACTCATGTTACATGCGTTTGTCTGTGGCATAGCCTTAATGTATGTCTGGCTGTTGAGGTGGCTTGAGTCACCAGTTTCAACCATTTTTGCAAGGTCACCGATAGCATCCATACTTCCCATACAGGTTCCGTATGCAATACCTGTACGTCCGTTCTTAAGTTCTTCAATTACATCATCGCCGTCTTCTGCAAGTAAACCTGCCATCTGCAAAGCATCGTGTGTAGAAAGAAGTCCGAGCAAAGCAACACGACCCATTCCGCGAACCTTTTTGCGTGGGAAGCTTGGAAGCTCTTCATCAAAAGGACAAGCAAGACGAGTGTTCATCTTTGTGTAGCGTTCCCATTCCGGCATATAGCGGATTTTATTTTTACAGGTTTTCAAATTTGCATAAGCAGTTTCCCAATCGCGGCCAAGTGCCGATACCATACCGCCACCAGTAACAACAACGCGGCGTTTTCCATTTGGTTTTGTGAATTCCATTTTTTATACTCCCAAAAAAGGTCAAAATGACCATAAGAATCAAGTAATATGGCAAGGATACTCTAAAAAGCAATAAAAGACAACTAAGCTGATTTTTAGAACTTCTTTAATGCTCCATGTCCCGGATAAATCACATAATCTGAGTATTTTTTTACAAGATATTCACGGGCTTCCTTAGCAAGAGCTGCATCTGAATCAACACCAGTCATTAAGAATGGTGCCAGTGCATTGAACTCTTTCTGGTCATCTGAAAAGCCCTTTATATTTACGTAAATATCTCCACTGAAAACGATTTTCAGTTCATCACAGACAATTACAGTATCTCCACGAACGTGACCACCCTTTCCTTCATAAAAATCAAAACGTTTACCGGCAAAGAAATGACTTCCTATATGCTCAAGAACTTCATCGCCAGTACGGCGGCCGACAACAATACACTTTTCAAGAGCCGGCGGCTCATATCCGGAAATTATACGGCTGAGTTTGCAATAAGGTTCATGCAGCGGATTCTGTTCACGGAAATTCGGTTTACCCTCAACTTCAAGCGCAAAATTATCATAGCAGCTGCCGCTCATATAAATTGCATCAAACTCGGAATGCAGTCCCACATGATCCAGGTCGCCATGTGTAATAAAGGCAGATTTTTTGAGTGTTGAATAATTATGGAAAAGCTCTTTGAACAAGGCCACCATTTCGGAACGATAGCAGGCAAATCCGCTGTCTATAAAAAGCAATTCATCATCACTTTGAATAACATAGGTATTACTGCCACACGAAGGTTCTATCATAAAAAGAGTAAGCTTATCGTTAAGTGTATAAAACGAAACAAGAGGATTAAAGTTTTCGCCTTTTCGTTCACGGACAAAACTTGCAAACCGGCGGATATAATCAAAAGTCTTTAACGGAGATTTTTTCTGCTCATCAAGAATCTGCATCATACGATTGGCATAAATCAAAACCTTGTTTGTCTGTTTCTGATTCAGATTCAAAATTGAACGCATCTCATTGGCAAAGGTAACATAGAAAACTGTACCATCAAGAAGCCGGTCGGTTACTTCGTAGTCCAGGATTTTGATTTCACAAATCTGAGAAATCTCATCAATAAGGGCTCGAATCTCTGATGTATTTTCAATCAGAAGGCCCATTTTAAAATACTGAACGCCCGTTCCATTTTCCTGCGAACTGATATATGAAATATTTACCTTATGTGAATTCAAAATCTCCAGAACAGGAAGCACTGCGCCGCTTACATCCGGCAGAGTCAGGACAATCATCAGAATCTGACTCTCATTTGTACTATCTGTAAGGTAGCCGCATTCTGCGAGTTCAGCTTTAATCTGATTATGCTGCTCATCATTTGCCGCAACTTCAATAAAAAGCGTATGGAGATCTACCGCCTTGTTGTAATTAACTCGAACAATATTTCCTCCATGGCGGGCGATAATCTGGCTGGCTACAAGAAATGCTCCAACTTTATCTGGCATTCTGGTTACATAAGTTTTCTTCATATCGATAGGATTATACATAGTCCTTTCAACTTGGACAACTTACATTTTCTTTTTAAATAAAACTATGATATAAAAAAGAACATGAAAAAACAGTTGTCGCAATTCTTATTGCGCTGCAGCATATGATTAAAGACAGAGAAAGCCACTCATCTCATGGAAATGGTGGCAGTTCTTCGTCATCAGGAAATTAATTCCGTCATATTATTTCATTACATAAAACATATTGCGGTATAACGGCATTTTAAGCATCGAAGTATTCCAGAGTTTTTTGAATTCTGAAACTGGAATTGTACGATTGTAATAATTGCCGTTATCCTCAACATTTACCCAGTCTTTTATTGAATCTGCAAAATAGATATTCTCTTCATCATAACCTGTTATACAGGCAAAATGTAAATAACTTTTTCCTACAAACGAACGGATTACAACTATTACAGGCTTTCCACGAGCGATTTCATTTTGTAATGCAGCAAAATTTCCTGTGCAGGCTGTCATTTTTATTCCACGTTTCTTAAAAAAGCCTGTAATTCCTTTTGGAAAAGCAATGCCACCTTTCATCTGAAAAGGAACATCTTTAAAGGCTTCTTCCCCATTTATAGATTCACCTGAATGTCTAAGAACAAAGGCAGAAGAATACCCTGCACATCCTCCACCCTGCTGAAATTCAAAATAAGAATTATCTGCAGTTTTAACAGTGTTTGAAGCTGGACTAACAAAGAACTTTGAGAATTTTGCTTTACGGTTAAAATGCGGCTTAAGAGGGCCCATCAGAATAATATTTACAATTGTTGTAATAACAAAAGCAGTCAAAAGAAATTTCACAATCTCATATACAATTTTTCCTGGCATAGAGCCTCCTTTAGTTTTAGCCATATAATCCTCCACTTGTGTTTAATTCAGTTTATGCTTTTATAATAGGAGCAAAAAACTGAGAACACAATGGGGTTTCAGGTAAGTTGCATTTTCTATAGGGTAAGATATAAAATTTTCAGGGTAAAAAAAAGGCTACACCTTAAGTGCAGCCCTTTTAATAGCAATCTTTAGATTATAGATTACATACCACCATCAATTTCGATTACCTGACGTGTAATGTAAGCAGCGCCTTCGCTCAAAAGGAATACTGCAGCAGCAGCGATTTCTTCTGGTTTTCCGGCACGTCCCATTGGGATTGTCTGCATGATGATGTCATATACTTCCGGGCGGATAGCCTTAGTCATATCAGTTTCGATTACACCTGGTGCAATTGCGTTACAAGTGATTCCACGACCTGCAAGTTCTACAGCCAAAGCCTTTGTAGCACCGATAATACCAGCTTTAGAAGCACTGTAGTTAGACTGTCCGCGGTTTCCGTGAACTCCACTTACAGAAGAAATTGTGATAATACGTCCACCACGCTTGTTCTTGCGGCTTGCCATTGGCATCAAAAGTGGGTTGATTACATTGTAGAAGCTGTCGAGGTTTGTATGAATAACCTTGTCCCAGTCTTCGCCACTCATAGCAACAAATGTATTATCGCGGGTAACACCAGCGTTATTTACGATTCCCCAGAGAACTCCGTGCTTTGCGCTCAATTCGCTGAGCTTAGCTTTACAGTCTTCGCGGTTTGAAACATCAAACTGAATCAGTTCACCCTGTCCACCAGCTGCCTGAATCTGAGCAAGAGTTTCTTCAGCCTTACCCTGACTTCCATTGTAGTGACAGATTACATAATATCCGGCCTTAGCAGCCTCAACAGCGATTGCGCGGCCAATTCCACCGCTGGCACCAGTTACGAGAACTTTCTTATCAGCATTAATGTTTTCCATTTTGTTTACTCCTGTTAAAGGCCTGTCCGGCCGTTTTAATCGTCTTATTATGACATTTTTGACAGATTTTGTCACCCATCATATCATTCTATTAACAATCTATTATCATTCAATTTATTTCTTTAATTCAGAACAGATTCTCTCATATTCCTTTTCATCAATTTTATACTTCTTCTCAAGAATCAGCCATGCCGCAACAAGCGCAATAAAAGGAATCAGAGTGATTCCAAGACGCAGAACAAAAAGCTGTCCGCCGGTCGCACCAGAAATATACTGATCTGCAAGAGTCAGAACTTCCTGAGATGACATTTCGCCAGTTCCTGCCTTAACTTCAAGCGCACTCACACTCTGACTTATTGCATAAATGCCGCTTATAATCAGAACAAGATTTACAATTCCCTGATTGATTGCAGTTGAAACCTTTGCAGAAAAAGAACGTACCGTAGAAATAATTGAATCGTGTCTCTCGTGGAATTTATATTCATCATATTCAATTGTGTTGTTCAGCATAACCAGAAGCACAAGATTAAAAAGCCCCTGGCAGAAGAAAATCACAAAGCCCGAAATATTGATGAGAAGACGGCTCTTAGGAAGAATATATCCGGTTAGCAAAAGAATCAGATAACCGGTTCCAATCACAATAGTGATTAAACGGAGTATCTGGCGACGGGTCATGCCTTTTGTAAAAAACGGAAAAGCAATCTGAGAAAGCAGAGTTCCAAGTCCGTACATTACAGTGAACAGGAACACAAGATTTCCACCCTCGGAATAACCGAACTCAAAATAGAAAAAGTTCATGCCAAACATCAAAAGAAGATTTGTTCCGATATTAAAAAGCAGCGACGCAATTCCCGCAGGAATGAGCTGATCGTTTCTTGTAAAGATTTTGAACATATCTTTGAGCGAGAGTGCATCTGCGTGCTCTGCAGCTTCGTGATGTCGCTCGCGCACGCCAAGAACGGTAATCATCTGAAAACCTATAAAGCACAGCGCAACAATAAGCGCCGTAATTCTGTAAGCGTTCACCGCGTTTCCCGCAATCACCGTAGGAACAATTCCCGCAACACTAAACTGACCGATGCAGATAAAAATGCTCATCAGCGTAACAAGAATATTTCTCTCGCCAGCATCACTTGAAAGAGAAGGCAGCATTCCCCAGTACGCAATATCGTTCATCGTGTAGGTCATTCCCCACAACAGATAACTGATACCAAAGAACACTACAAAGCCCCAGCCCTCCGGCCGGATTGTAAACAGAGCAAGAATTACCGCCGCGTTCAAAACCGAACCCGCAAGAATCCACGGCTTATACTTTCCGGCCTTGAAGTGGCAGTTTTCAATTATGATTCCCATGAGTGGATCATTGATTGCATCCCAAATAAGGCAGATTACAATGATTGCCGAAATCACACCAAACTGCGCAACTGTAAGCTTCATTGTATACTGAATGTAAGTCATCAGATACATACTCACAAGAGCGTATGCAGCATCGCGGCCGGTTGCTCCAATTGAATAAGACCATTTTGTTCTGTTATCAAGCTTTTCCATTTTTTACATCCTGCTAAGCTGCTATCTGTTTGCCATTCGCACAATTCTTGACATCAGTTTTTCTGTAAAGATTCCATTTGTTATGCTGATTAAACTTTCAAGAGGATTTTCTGCAATTGCACTGAGTACAATTTTTACAGACGGATCATCTTTTGATTTTCCACGCATAGAGAACAGAATAATTCTATTTATGATTTTCAAAATGACTCTTACAGCAAAACTTTCTTTTGCCATGTCGCCAAGATTGTCGGCAGAGGTAAAAGTTCCCTTGTGATGCTGTTCGTAGAAGGTGTTTGTAAAGAAGGAATCATAAAGCGCGAGGTCTGGGATATAGGCTGTGTTCTCTGTATTGGCAGAGGTCTGTCCCACAGCCTGCTCTGCACTAACACTAACCTTCTGCTCAAGAACTATTTTTCGAACAGACATTCCAACCTTGATTGTATATTCACCAGCGTCAGGAATAAAGTTGTGAGCTGTTGTATCGTAAGTCTTGAAAGCATTTTCGTCGAGGTTTACAGTTACGCGTTTTGTTTCACCTGGTTCGAGGAGAGTTTTTTCGAAACCGCGGAGTTCCGGATAATCAGCACCCTCCTTCTGAATATAAACCTGAGAAGCCTCTGCACCTTTTACCGCGCCGGTATTTTTCAAATCAAAAGAAACTTCACGCTTTTCTACATCAACTTTAAGATTTGAATATTCAAAAGTTGTATAGCTCAAACCAAAACCAAACTCATAGCGGACAGGAATGTTCTTTGCTTCGTAGTAACGGTAGCCAACGTAAGAACCTTCTTTATATTCAATGTTATCTTCTTCGCCGGCAAAGTTTCCGTAGCAAGGAGTATCTTTTTCTGAGAATGGGAAAGTCTCTGCAATTTTTCCTGATGGATTTACACGACCGCTGAGCAGTTCTGCACAAGCCTCTCCACAGGCTTCACCACAAAGATACATATGAAGAACAGCACGAACTTTATCTGCAAAATAAATGTCGATTGGTGCACCACTGAAAGTTACAGCAATTACATCTGCACCAAGAGCGATGATCTGGTCGAGAAGTTTTGTCTGAACTTCCGGCAGCGCAATATTTTCACGATCAAAGCCTTCGCCTTCAAACTCTTCTGTAAGACCACAGAAGAAAAGTACAGGACGTTTTTCGGCTGCAGCCTTTTTAGCCGCTTCAATTGCCTGAGCAAAACCGTGTTCACTTGTATCTCTGATATCTCCTGAATAACCTTCTGCAAAATCAATTTCATAACCAAGAGCCTTAAGACTCTCAAGAGCATTAGGATGAGGAGCTGTTGTAATGTGACTTGAACCGCCGCCCTGAAATTTCATTGTGGCAGCCATGCCGCCTATTACTGTAATTTTTGATTTTTCTGGAAGTGGAAGTACTCCGTCATTTTTCAAAAGAACAGCAGCGTTAGTTGCAAATCGAAGTGCTGCTTTATGATGAGCAACAAAATCAATTTTAGAATTATCTGCTTCCTGCTGATGACCACCATTCCATTTCTGAGCTGCTTCAATTACAAGGCGGTTTACTTCTTCAAGTTTTGTCCTAACCTCTTCATCATCCTTATAAACTTTTTCAAGCTGATGAGAGAAATAGCCGTTTGAATCTGGCATAGCAAGAGACATTCCGGCCTTAAGACAATTTACAGCTCCAATACATGCACCCCAGTCTGAAATTACAATTCCCTTAAAGCCCCATTTTTTTCTGAGAACTTCTGTAAGAAGGAATTTGCTCGCAGCCGCATACTCGCCGTTTACCTTGTTGTATGAAACCATAATGCTTGCCGGCTGAGCCTTGCGTACAGCAATTTCAAAAGGTCGCAGATAAATCTCTGAGAGTGTTTTTTCGTTTACGATTGAATTTGAAGTCTGGCGGCGTTTTTCCTGATTGTTGCAGGTAAAGTGCTTTAGAGAAGTTCCGATTCCAAGCGCCTGCATTCCGTTGATATATTCTGCCGCAAGAGTTCCCGCAAGATACGGGTCTTCAGAAAAGTATTCAAAGTTACGCCCACAAAGAGGTGAACGCTTAATATTTGTTCCCGGTCCAAGCACAACATCAACTTGCTGACACTGTGCTTCTTCCGCAATTGTTTTTCCAAGTTCGCTTAAAAGCGATTTATCCCAGCTGGCAGCCATACAGCTTGAAGTCGGGAAACAGGTAGCAACACGACTGCGATTCAAATCTGCATAATGCTCAGTTTCCTGAATGGCATCCTGTTTACGAAGTCCGTGCGGACCATCACTCATTGAAAAGGATGGTATCTTTCCTCCTGCATCATAACTATTCCAGCTGCCTACACCATTAAAAAGCCGCATCCTCTCTTCGTCAGATAATTGGGTTAAATAATCTGCCATTGAAAACCTCACATGAAAAATACTTTGTTTAAATTATAAAATACTTTTCATAAAAGGCAAAAAGATTTTGCGGCTTTTCAGAAAGATAAGGTTAAGCCCCGAAGAGAGCCTCTGCATCTTCAGTTTCCATTACAGAAACCTTAGTTGTTACAACAGGCTTTTCATCATTTTTGTTTGCATACAGTTCGCAGATATAGCGGTAAACATGATTTTCTTCATCACGGAAATCTTCTATTGCCTTCATCTGAATTGTTGTGTTATTTCTGAAATAACCAACATCAGCCTTGAATTCCATTACAGACAGAATAAATCCAGGAAGCGGAGTACGTCCCTTGATAGTATTTGTAATTCCAGTGAGAGCTGAAATACACTGAGCCATAAACTCAAAACCAGCCCAGCTTGGAACTCCATCAAATTCTGGTTCATAGAAAATACAGTTTTCTGTGATATCGTACTCACTTGTAATTGTGTGATTATTTACATCATGCTGAGTAACTCGTGAGAGCAGGAACATTTTTCCCTTGTGTGGAAGATAGTTGATAAGCTCATCGTGCTCAATTAACTGCTGAATTTCAATCATTTTATACTCCTTTTATTGTTCAATAATCTTTCCATTCTTAATTTGATATTTTAGCATTCCCTGAACATTCTGAAATTGTTCGGCCGGACACCACAAAAGACTCAGTTCATCAAGATTATAAACTGCACTGTGAACTGTTAAGTGGGTGTTAAATTGCGGGCGATTTGGATCTATTGTTCTTTGAGCAACGCTGCAAAGAATATCCATGGCCTGCATTTCGTCCTGAACTAAACCATTTGTTCGGGAAAGTTTTTCATAAATAATGTCGTATCTATCTTTTCCAGTAATGTATTTTTCTTCTGTACCTTCGTAGTAGCCTGGTTTTATTATAAAATTTGTAATCCACTGAAAATCACTGGCTGACTCCCGAACTCCAATATCAGAATCTGAATCATTGTAGGTTACAACAAGCTCTCTTTTTTGCCCGAAAAAATCATCCTTATCTAATGAATTAACCCATTCCAGAATCGCGCTGCGACCAGTTTTATCGGCAATAATAAAGTGATAAGAAGCCTTTCCAGAATCATGCATATCATACATCTTTGCAAATTCAACCGCTTCTTCAAGGGAATCAGCATAATCAAGAATCATTCTTATAAACGGACCAGTAGAAATATCCGGCTTATCTGTATTCTGATTTGTTGGAATTGATCCCGTTCCAGGTCCCTGCCCAGATTCCAGTACTCCGCAGCTTACACCTGCATCATTGATACCATCTAATGGAATATATACAGCTGTAAGACTAAATATCTTTGTAACAAAGGAATCCATATCTTTTTTATACGGAATTCCAAAAAAAGAAAGATCTACTGTAGATATAGAAGCATGACGCTTTTTATTCCCCTTAACTTTTACAATACAGGTATTTGTTGCCGGATAATCATAATTACGTGCAAAAAGTTTCTGACCATCTTTTGTTTTTGCTGTAAAAGCCGAACAGCCAAAGGTACCTGAAGTAACGTTTATTTTTATAAGGCCCTTTGTGATTTTTTTACTGAAAAAATTTGTAAGCTCAGTGTCGTTTTTGGCACCACCCATTTTTATAAAGTCATCAAAATAATAATTTCCTTTATAAGTAATTTCGTAAACGCCACCCTGCAGTGCATCTCTATCAGCTGGCTTTAACTGTCTGATGCTTGAATACACAGAAATTTCGTTTCGGAAAACAAAAGCAGTTCCTGCTATAACGAGAAAAATCAAAGCAAAAAGGAACGCAAAAATTATTAGAAAAATCTTTACGGGCTTTTTCATTTTTACTCCTTATATACCAAGTACCAGGCATGCATTAGCGCCACCAAAAGCAAAGGAATTAGAAAAACAAACCTTGAGTTCTTCCTTTACTTCGGCTGACTTTCTGTCCACAATATTAAGCTGTGGAAGCTCTTCATCCTGTTCACCATCCCAAATTTGAACGGGAAGTTTAATATTATTCTTTTTATTATTTTCTATAAGAGCTTTCCAGCAGATTGCAGCTTCAAGAGCAGCCGCAGCACCAAGAGTATGTCCTGTAACAGGTTTTGTTGTAGAAACCGGAACCTTAATTCCCTGAGCACCAAAAACTGCATCTACAGCTTTTGCTTCCATGCTGTCATTAAACTTTGTACCTGTTCCATGAAGATTGATGTAGCCGACATCTGTAGCTGCTACACCAGAACTTTCAAGGGCACGGCGGATAGCTTTTTCTGCGCCTGCTCCACTAGGATCTGGTGAAGTCATGTGATAGGCATCTGCACTTTCACCCCAGCCGAGGAGTTTTATTTGTCCAGCATCACGACTTAACACAAAGAATGCCGCACCATCACCAAGAGTAATTCCCTGTCTGTTTTTACTGAACGGATTTGTGATTTCACTGGAAACCGCTTCAAGTGCACTAAAACCAATCAAGGTTGTATCGGATGCTATATCAATTCCACCGACAACTGCTGCATCAACAATTCCAGCCATAATCAATTCAGCACCTTTTATGATTGCACCCGCGCTAGATGAACAGGCAGTTGAAAAAGTATTTACAGGTCCGCATATACCAAATTTCTCAGCAATAAAAGTTGAAACATAATCCGGCCCTTGAATTTCAAGAGAATAATTATCAGGAAATTTTTCTTCTTCAAAATATTTTCTGTGACCCGCAAGCGATAATTCAGTTCCGTTATCACATGAGCCGACACAAACTGCAACACGTTCTGCACCGTATTTAGAAACGACAGCCTTTATATCATCAGCAATCTGTTCAAGCGCAGCATTTTCAATACGCATTACTTTCATTTCATAACGCGCGCCGCTTGGCTTTAAAACTTCTTCACTGATTCTTGCTGCAACATATTCTTCACCATTACAGGCAGTTACTTTTTTTATACCGGTTTGATTTCCTTCTGTTACACTATTCCACAATTCATCTATATTATTTCCTGCGCAACTCATTACGCCAGGCTTAGAAAGATAGAGTTCCATATTTATTCCTCAATTTTTGTTAGTTTATATTCATATCCACGAAGATAATTTTTAATTGTGATAGTATCATCGTGATTTGAGATTTCTTCAATCAGTTTACTGCCGTCAAAGATTTTACGTATTTCTTCAGGAGTTCCAGTCTCCCACATAATTACGGTTTCTTCAAAAGTGAGTCCGGCATTCTTATAGTTTTCTTCCAGTACAGCAGAATCATAAAACGCATTCTGAATATCACAAATGATATATTCACCAGGAAGATTTTTTGGGAAATAGGCAGAATCAAAAACAACTTTTGTGCCATCATAAAAAACATTTCCCATATCAGCACCAAAATCATTCATAAGCGAAAGACTGATTCCGGTTTCATCAATCTGTGTATATGAAAGAAACGAAAAACTTGTATTGCCAAAGTTTCCGTCCAGAATACGAAAAACATCATAAGCTCCATCAGCATATTCAGGAAGAAGCAGTTCAACCTTTTTTGAATTTGTGATGTATATAGGACGGAGTCCTGTAGCAGTGATTTCTCCTACAGATGTTTTAGCCACATCTGTTGATTTACAGGAAATCAAAAAAAGTGACAGAACAAAAATGCGGAGAAAATTTGAAGATCTTTTCATACTATTTTTCCCAGTAAACCGGCAGGAAATAAATAATCATAGTATAAAGTTCAAGACGTCCTGCAAGCATTGCAAAACTATACCAGTATTTTACAAAATCTGGAAGGAAGCCGAAGTTTTCTGTAGGACCAAGTAAAGCATAACCAGGACCAATATTTCCGACCATACTGAGGGCGCCTGTAAATGATGACCAGACGTCGAGATTTCCAAGACAGCCGACAAAAGTAGTTACAGCAACAAGACCAAAGTAAACTACCATAAAGGCAGCTACATTAAACACTATATCCTTACGTCCTGGACGTCCATTCAAACGGATTGAAAATACTCCGTGTGGATGAAGCATCTTACGGGTTTCATTCTGAACCTGCTTTCCAAGTACCAGCCAACGGATAACTTTTATACCACCCGAAGTGGAACCGGAACAACCACCAATAAAGAATGTCACAAACAAAAGAAACTGAGATACAGCCGGCCACTGCATAAAGTCCGCAGTAGAAAATCCGGTAGTTGTCATCAGTGAAACAACCTGGAACGATGAATAGCGAAGAGACTTTCCAACACTGCCATAATAGCCCATCAGAGAAATTGTTACGGCAATAATAAGTGCAAAGATGATTACCAGATATGCTTTGAACTCAGAGTTAGTTCCAATGTCACGGAATTTTCTTGTGATGATGTAGAAATACAAGCTGAAGTTGATTCCCGAAAGGAACATAAAAATCATAATGATTACATCGATAGCAACCGAGTTATACGCACCAATAGAACTGTTACGTGTAGAAAAACCACCGGTACCTAAAGTTGCGAATGCATGAGAAAGTGCATCTGTAAATGTCATTCCGGCAATTTTAAGAGCAATTGCTTCTGCAACAGTAAATCCAAGATAAATGAGCCAGAGGATTTTTGCAGTAGTTGTGATGCGTGCAGTTACTTTTCCTTTTTCAGGACCAGTAGTTTCTGCCTTAATCAACTGAAAACCACCAACACCAAGCAAAGGCAAAAGTGCAACAGTAAGAGTAACGATTCCCATACCACCAATCCAGTGAGTAAGACAACGCAGCATATTGATTGATTTTGGCAAGGTTTCGATTTCACTTAAAATTGTTGAACCAGTTGTTGAAAAACCGCTGACACTTTCAAAAAGAGCATCAACAAAGCGTGGAATGCTTCCGCTGAAATAAAGCGGGACAGCACCCATCAGACTAACTACAACCCAGGAAAGTGCAACAATTAAAAAAGTCTGGCGGGTATTCATTGTGATTTTTCTGTGACGGGTTGGAAAATTAACCGCAGCCACAAACACAAAGCTTACAGCCATTGGAATTATAAAAGGAAGATAAACCTGGCTTTCTCCGTAATAAAAAGCAAAGCCAAGAGGAATAGCAAAAAGAACGCCGACTATTGAAAGAAGAATGGAAGCTATTTTTAAGAATGAAATTACAAACACTATTCACCGCTCCCGAAGAATGCCAGAACCTTTTTACTGTTTTCTGCAACTGTAATAAGTACAATGTGGTCACCGGCAGTAATGCGAGTTGTTCCTGTTGCAATCTGATACTGGTCTACTCCAGATTTTTTGTCCATCAAAACAAGGAAACTTCCAGGATTTGAGATTTCTTTCAGTTCTTTTCCGCTTGCCTTTGAATCTGAAGTTACTTCACATTCAACAATTTCAAGCTGACCATTTGTTACAGTATGAATTTCTTTTACAGATTTACCGCGAAGGTGACTCATAATAGAGTCTACAACGGCGTCGCGGAGAGGAACCGGAACATCAATTCCAAGCTTGCGGGAAATCTCAGCAAAGGCAGAACTTCCTACAAGGCTTACAGTCTGCTTTACGCCAAGAGACTCAAGATAAGCAGCAAGCACCATGTTCATTTCATGATTATGAGTTGTACAGATTGCAAGGTCAAAGTTTACGATTCCTTCATCACGGAGGAAGCTTTCATCAGTTGCATCCGCCCTCATTACCCGCGCCTCCGGGAATTTTTCCGAGGCGGCTTTCGTGAGCTCATCATTATTGTCGATAATCACAAAATCAAAATTGCGTTTAGCCTTAATGCTTGTGAACAGGCGTGCAATGCCGGAAGCTTTCTGAGTTCCGCCCATCAGCTTTTCAGCAACAATAGTTCCGATGCGGCCGGCACCAATTAAAGCAACCTTACGGAGCTCTTTCTGCTCACCGCCGCACAGCTTCATAACTTCAGAAATATTATCTTTTGAAACAAGTACACCAATTATTGTGTCAGCTTCAAGCTTAGTGTCTCCGCTTGGAAGCATTGTTTCGCCGTTTTTTTCAATATAGGCTACAAGGAATTTTATGTCGGTTTTTGTGCGGAGATCTTTAAGAAGAGCACCGTCAAACTCGCTTCCCTCAGTAATTGTGATACGGGCAATTTCGAGATCTGTATTATCAAATGTGATTACATTACCAACTGCACCGTTTTCAACTGCCTGAACAATTGCATCTGCAGCCTCAACGTCCGGGTGAATCATATAGTTTACGCCGTAAAGCGGACGGTGTTTTCCTGCAAAAGTATTTGAGTGCTTTTTTTCTGCCTTGGCGGTATTTACGTAATAAGCGTAATTGCGCACGCGGGCAATTTTTAAGATATCTGGATACACTGCATCCACGAGGGAACAGGTAATCATATTTACTTCATCGGAAGAGGTTACGCAGACAAGCGCATCGGCCTTGGCAATGCCAAGTTCTTCGAGGGTTTCAAGATTGTTGCCGTCTGCACACATAACTGTACAATCCAGCTGATTTGAAGCGTGACGGATTGTGTTTTCGTCGTTATCTACAACAGCAACCTGATTTTTTTCATTAATTAAGAGTTTTGCGAGCTGAATTCCAGTGAATCCTGCTCCTACGATTACAATTCTCATAGGAGCATTATACTACGTTTTCTACTCCTGCGACAACTTAGATTTCTTTTTTCCTGCAATGAACAATCCTGCAAAAACAGCAGCACAAATGATTGTTGCAGCAACTGCTTCAAGAACTGCATTAAATCCGCAGGCAGCTACAAGAGCAAAATATCCCATTCCACCAAGTGCTTCACGAACATCTGCAGCCTTAAATACATAAAGACTTCCAAGAACAAGGAGAGTATGAGCTACAGTTGTGATAAAACCTGTAATTCCTGCAGAAACAGTTTTAGGCATGTGAGGAATAAGATTCAAAGCCTTCCAGAGTCCCCATGCAATAACAGCAATAAGCATACGAGGAAGAACAGAAATAAGAGGATTTACGAAGAATGGATCGAGAACTCCACTTGGGCTCATTGCAGCCTGAATCAAAGAGAGGCTTCCGAATACGAGACCAACGAAAAGTCCTTCTGGAAGACCAGCGAGCATACAAATCAAAATTACTGGAATATGAAGAATTGTGATTGATGCTGTTGCTCCAATTGGAATGAGTCCGAGCTTTGTGATTCCGAGTACGATTACAAGTGCGCACAAAGCACCTGTGAGTGTGAGTTTTTTGTTGAGTGATAATGTTGAGTTTGTGTTTGTCATAATTGTTTCCTTTTGTTCTCGTCATTGCGAGCCGCAGGTGAAGCAATCCACATAACGAGCTCTCAAAAATCTGGATTGCCACGTCACTTCGTTCCTCGCAATGACGGTTAATATAAAATTAGTTGAGTTCCAGCGCCTTTTTTACACCGGCAAGTACGAGGCCTGGAATGATTTCATCAAAAAGATTGTAATCTTCAAAAGTTCTTGCAAAACCACCAGTGCCAATTATTACTGCGTCTTCACCATGAAATACGTTCTTTTTAAAGAGATGACAAAATTCCTTAATTGAACCGGCTGTTCCATAATAAAGTCCGGCCTGAATTGCCTCTGTCGTAGATGAACCGTAAACGTGCTCCGGCTTCATAATTTCAACCGAAGTAAGATTTGCAGTTCCACCTGCAAGCGCATCCACAGAAATCTTAAGACCTGGCATAATAATACCGCCCAAGAATTCCTTGTCTTTAGAAACAAGCTCCGCAGTGGTTGCTGTTCCCATATCGATGATAATCAGATTCTTTCCAGGATAAACTGCAACAGCTCCCATAGCCGCAGCAATCAAGTCTGCACCGATTTCTTTCGGATTCGAATAACGCAGCTTAAGTCCGGTCTTAATTCCAGCCTGAATAAAAAGTGGTTCGTGACCAAGATACTTAGCACACGCATTAGCCAGCGAATGATTTACAGAAGGCACAACAGAGCAGCATCCGATTTTTTCAATCTTCTGCCAGTCAAATCCATTCTCGCGTAAAACCGAACGCAAAAAAACGCCAGTTTCATCGGAAGAAGAATTTACATTAGTTGTTCTTCTGAATCTCAGGACGCAGTTGTCGCCTTCAAAAAGTCCGAATGCAGTGGAAGTATTTCCTACATCAATAGTCAGAATCATGCGCTCCTCCTTTTAAAAAGAAATAAATTACAGGAAGAGCACCTTAAGTGCTTAAGTTCATAGTACCTGTCCTCCTTGGATCATGTCTTTATGATGTGAGTTCTAATGGCCCGTAAGCCAAATAAAAAAGCGAGAATCAATTCCTTACGGTAACTGTCCTCGCTTTGTAGAATAGTGATTTATGACATAAATGTCAAATTTGTCAAAAATTACTACATTTTAAATAAATTATAAAATTCTTCTGTAATTTCTTTTAGTCTTTCTTTTGGATTAAACAATTCTGGATTTTTTTCGAATTTAATAACAAAATCTTTTACACTTGAATATTTTGAACGTTTATATATTTCAATTTTATCTTTTAACTCTCTGTCTTTACACAACTCATTTAAATCTCTTTCAAGTGGTAACAGATTTCCTAATAATACATTTTCTTGATGTTTTTCAGATTTTGAATCTGGCAAAATATGCTCTATTGAAAACTCTTCATCATCTAATGCAATATTTCCGAATTTTGCATCAAAGAGTTTTAATGCTAATCGTGCTCTATCTGCAATTTTCGGATCCTTAAAAAACTTAATGTGATTTGAATATCCTATATTTTCGAACGAATTCTTAAACCAATTTAAAGATGGTATTCTACTTTTAAAACTGTCTATACACTGATTTAATTTATCCTCAGAATATTCTGTTTCTAATTCAAATGCATATTTTCCAATCATCGAAGTTAAAGTATTGGATTTTTCTTGTCCTATTAATGTATAACAAATAAAGAAATTTCTAAAAAATATTAATACCTTATTATATTCATCTTCAGATATATTCTCTAATTCCTTTTGATGAATCAAGCTAAGCAATAAAGGTCTTAATTGCTCTTGACGTTTTGATTTAAAGAATGAAAAAACTATTTGTTCTGTTTTGTTTGCTATATCATTCCCATTAGAATCTTTTGCCAATGGGTTATAAATAATTCTATAATAATTTGCCTTTAATTGTAAATCTTCATAATATTTTTTTATTTCTTCAGTATTTCTCGACACATTTTGTTTTAATGTTTTATAAACATCTTTCTTAATTATTTTACTTTCAGGTAAAGAATGAATTAAATAATGTTTTACAAAATTCTTTTGACTCTGTCCCAAGAGTTTAGCCATATTTTCCCATTCATTTTTTGCTTTGTCCCTTTCTGATTCTGGTTCAAGATATCTCATAATAAAATTTTTTATTAATTCAAAATCTTCTAGAGCTGTACCCCGTGCATTTAATATTTCAAAAATTGTATAAGAATCTTCGTCACTTAAAGCTAATATTCGTATATAGTAAGTATCTAGTAAATTATCTTTCAATTGAATTATTTTTGTTAAATCATTGTTTTCTATTTGTGTTTCTAAAAAAGTAATAAAATATGAAAAACAGTCAATTATATTTTTATCTCTTTCGGGATTCTTTATTTTTGTTTTAAGTAAAACTGTCAATTTTAATTGAGTCCCAAAATCTTCAGATTCGATAGCTGATATTAATTCAGGAACAGCAAGATGAAAATCAGTATCAAAAATATTATGTGATAAATTTTTGTCATCTTCTACTTTTATATATTTCTCTGTTCCTTTGTAATCATTTTCATAATTATATTTTTTCAATATGAACATTATAGCAGCAAGTAAAATAGTTAGAGTTGTAATTCTTTGTTGACCATCAATTACTGTAAAAGTTTCCAATCCGTTTAATGAATCTTCTTTCTTTAAAACAATACTTCCCAAAAAATGTTGTTTTTTATTATTTGTTGAAAATTGAATATCCGAAATAAAATCATCCCAGTTATCCTTATTCCAAACATACTCTCGCTGATTTCTTGGAATTTTATAAAGAAATCTTCCGAATAACTTTCTAATTAAATCATCTGTTGCTGAAAATGCCATTTTTATCCTCTTTTTTATATTTTATTTTTAATTTTTTTCCTTTTCACGCCGCATACAGTCCTTTCTGGAATCCAACAAACACTTTGCTGATTTCTCCTAAAGGTCCAAGTTCTGCTTTTGCATCATTTATTGTACCATACTTTAGCTTAATAAGCTCTGGCAAATTTTCCATTGAAAGTTCTGTATAACCTTGTTGAATATATTGATCCAAAACAAAGTTCACAAACTCGGTCTGATTTGTATTCAATTCAGCAGTTATTTCAGAACGCGAAATAGCGACTCGCTGCTCTCGTTCAATTGGAGTTGTTTGATAAGCAAGATATTCAAGAACATCAAGTAAATCGCATTTCTCATAATTAAGCATTTCCTGAACTTTCAAGAGCTTATCAAGAGAGAATCCGTCATGATCCATCTTTTCAAGTAAAGCTTTTCTTGTTTCTGGATTCTGCCATTGTGTTCGCAAATCTTCATCATCCTTAAAGAATCTAGGAAGTGTTTCATTATTAACCAGAACATCTACAAACTCTTTTAAGGTAATGAGTTTTCCATCGTACATAATTCGTTCTTCCCATTCAAAATCCTTTTTAATTGTGGCTTTACGACCATCACCTAATTCAATTTCAATAACATCTTTAGGACAGGTACAAGGAAGATTGCCACAAACTGGACATTTTTTTGGAGGACATATACAAGGCCATTTTCCACAAACAGGACAAGTACGAGGTGGTCTCTTGCATTCACATGGCCATTTACCGCACTTAGGACATTTAGGGTGTTTATCACATTCACAAGGATATTTTTCACAGATAGGACAAACAGGATTTGGATTATCCCATTCATCATCATAAAACTTCTTATAAGCACCAACAAAGTCGTAAATTGTAAAATAATACTTATCATCAAAAAGACGAGTTCCGCGGCCTATAATCTGTTTGAACTCAATCATATTATCAACAGGTCGCATTAGCACAATATTACGAACATTCTGAGCATCGACACCCGTGCTGAGTTTTTGTGAGGTTGTCAAAATTGTTGGAATTGTTTTTTCGTTATCCTGGAATTGTCTAAGCTGAGCCTCACCTTCATTTCCGTCATCAGCAGTTACACGAACACAATAATTTATACCCCGTTTTGCCTGAGAGTTTATCATATCGCGAACCTGCATTGCGTGATTTTGTGTAGCACAGAAAACAATTGCTTTTTCATCAGGATTTGCACTTTCAAGAAATTCCGATACGCGAAGTTCATCTCTCTCTCGGATTTTGATTTTGCCATGATAAAAATCTTTTTCATCATAAGTTTTATCTTTATCAAGCAAGTCTTCTCCACGAACAATTTTATCCTGCTCATCATAAACATATTCATCAATAATCTGATTTGTACAGCTCTTCACTCGATATGGAGTAAGATATCCGTCTTCAATTCCCTGCTTTAATGAATACTGATAAACAGGCTCACCAAAATATTTATAAGTATCACCATTAATTGTACGGCGAGGTGTTGCAGTAAGACCAAGCTGATAAGCAGGCTGAAAATAATCCATCAGCTTACGCCATTCGCTTTCATCATTAGCACCACCACGATGACATTCATCAATTATAATAAAATCAAAGAAATCTTGCGGATATTGCTTATAATATTCTATCTTTTCAGCCTCTGTTCCAGATTCAGATATTTCCTCTCCATCGGAACCGCAAAGCATGGTCTGGAAAATTGTGAAGTAAATACTCTGTCCCATTGGAACTTTTCCGCCATTCTTACGGATTTCTTTTGGAGTAATTCGAGCTAGAGCATTCTGGTCAAATGCCCCGAACGCATTAAATGCCTGATCAGCAAGAATGTTTCTATCTGCAAGGAACAGGATATGAGATATTCTTCCTCCTCCTTCTCTATTCCATTTTGTCTGCATGAGCTTCCAGCAAATCTGAAAAGCTATATAAGTTTTTCCCGTACCGGTTGCAAGTGTCAAAAGAATACGGTCAACTTTTCGACTGACAGCTTCAAGTACAGCATTAACGGCGTTTTCCTGATAGTAACGAGGCATCTTTCCACCATCACGATTAAATGGTTCAAGATTAAACTTATCTCGCCACTCATTGTTATCTGGGAATGTCATTGTCCAGAGTTCATCTGGAGTTGGGAATCGTTCTACAAAACCTTCGGTAAAATCTCCAGGCTTTGCTTCCATATCAATTGCCCAGATTTTGTCGCCATTTGTAGAATAAGTAAAACGAATGTTCATCGCTTTGGCATATTTCTTCGCCTGTTCTACACCAGCACTTACATCCAGTTCATCTTTCTTGGCTTCAATAATGCCAATTTTTACACCTTTGTAAGTAAGAAGATAATCAATCTTGTCAGGATTTCTTTTTGCTTTTGTTACAATGCGACCAGGAGTAAGCAAATATGCACGCTGCTCTGTAAAGATATCACTACCTTCAACAACGCCCCATCCGGCAGCTTTCAGTGCAGGATCTATTTTCTTTAACCTTGTGTCGCTTTCGTTCATAATTTTACTATCTCCAGTTTGTGCATATTCTAACTATATGTACAAATTCTCAAATAATTTGTGCACGTTTATATAATTAGGGGAAATTTTCCCCTAATTTCCCCTAATTTCCCCTAATCGTTCTTCGAAGTTCTCTGCTCTTGTATAACCAGTCAGACGTTTATTCAGAGGAACAGTTGTTAATAAACCTAATTCAACAAGCCCCTCTAAATCGGAACGAATTGTTTTTACAGACACATTAAACCTTGTTTCCAAATCTTTGCTTATAAAAATCGAAGATGGCTTTTTAATACATAGTGTAATTATCTGTATCTGTCGATCATTAAGACCTGGAATTCTATATTCAAGTAGAGCCTCATTTTCCTGAGCTTTTCGGTTAAGATATACTTGAAGTTCATAGAAAGCTTCATTAAGAACTTTCAGATTATAATTTACAAAATAACCTAAATCAAAATCATCATGTTCGGTATATAAAAAGGCCTTCTCATATTGTCCTTTTGACTTGTAAATAATACGTGAAATAGAAAGATATTCTGTAAGCCAATATCCTTTTTTAAGCATGTACCAATAAAATAGGGAGCGAGCCGTTCTTCCATTTCCATCTACAAAAGGATGCAGATAAGAAATCATAAAATGAAGAATTATTGCTTTAATAATTGGATGAATAAATTCTTTATCTTCATTTATAAATTTACATAATTGCTGTACCACTTTTTTAATTTGCTTATATGATGGAGGATCATGAGCTACTTCACCTGTAATTCCATTTACAACGTAAATATTATTATCAGTTCTGAACTGACCTTCATCTTTTGGATTGTCTAGAGTTTTTTCTGTAATTTGTTTATGGATTGTAAGCAAAAGTTCCGGAGTTAGATTATCATTCTTATGTTCTGAAAGATACCTAATTGTATTGTAATTATTCAAAATCATTTGCTGACTTTTATCTTTAGGCTTTGCCTGCTTGCGTAGCATCTCCTTTGCAACTTTACGCGTTGTTGAAGCGCCTTCCATCTGACTGGATGCAATAGCCTCTTCCATTATGGAACTTAAGAGATAATATTGTTTGTTTTTATCCAAAAGAATATCAGATGATGCAATTGTACCTCCAAAATTCATGTCAAAATTATGAAGATATTCCTGCATCTTATTTGTTAGAAAAAGGGAAAATGTACATGTATTAAAACTGTAAATCTTACTATTTGCTGTTCTAGAGTATTTTACAAGAGCCCAAAACTCCTCTTTTTTTATACCCTTTGGAGTATTGTATTTTACTTTATCCCAATAATAATACTCATCATTCATTTTTGAAATTTCAAATGAATAATCTTTATTAAGGATAAGTTCAAGCAAAGGGAGTCCAGAAACTTTAGGGCATTCTTCTATCATATAAAAATGATAACATGAGTCATATTTTAAAGCAATAAAATTAGGGGAAATTTTCCCCTAATTTCCCCTAATTTCCCCTATTATTCATGATTATATTATTTGTTATCTGCCATATTCAAAATCCTTGTTTTTATCATTTCTACTCTTTCCTTAAAGTTTATTTGATTTATTGATTGTGTAGACAATTCAAAATCATTATATAGAGTTTCGAAAATATTATTTGTCTTACATAAATCATTCATTTCCTTTGGTGTATAAACCTTAAAGTTATTCATATTTTGATTAACAATAGCAAATATTTCATTTGCCAAAACAGTTTTATTTAGGAAAAAAATATCAGTTGATAAATTTGGTTCTAATAAATAGATATAAGATAAAGTTGCTGGATTTCTAATAATTGGAATAATTCCATAATCATGCATAGTTTCCAAAATCTCTAGTCCTGAAATTATAAAACCAATTAAACTATGAAAAAACTTTTCAGCATCATTATTATTACCCAAAAAGGCATCTGGCAAAAATTTAATTCGTTCCGTAAATTCTAAATCAAAACGATCATGATCACAAATATATATCGATTTTTTTATATCATCAGATAAATATTTATCAACATCTTCTGCAGTCTTACAATTATCAAAGTAATTTTTTATTGATGAAAAATGATTATTAAAAAATGATAAATAACATTGTTCTGCAACTTTGTGAATAACATCCAACTTATTTGTAAAGAAAAGGCGGACAGGTAAAAGCAATACTATTCCTTTCAAATCTTTTAGTAAACATATATTATCATTTAACGTCGTAAAAACTTGTTTTTTAATTATTTCATTTCCTGGAACATCAACATCTTGCAAAAGACAATCTGCATATTTATATAACTGGTCATCCATGATATGAATTTTTCCGACAGCAAGAAATCCATAATACTCATTATCATTTACATCAAGATGTGTTGCTCCAGAATATGAAAAAGCTTGTTTATTCTTTAAGGTTTCCAAAAACATAGATACTACTTTTCTATTCTTATACCAGAACAATCTAATAGAATCCAAAACCGATTCTAGACTATCATCAGTTATATTGCTCTTTATATTTTGAAGTAAAAGTAAATAATCGTTCTCTATTTCATTTATTTTTTCATCTAGTTTAATCATCTTTATATTCCGTTATATTCTTTACGAGCTTTTCAGGAATCTCAATTTGTGTTGAATAAAACTCAACCATTTTTTTCATCACATAAATACAATCGTAATAAATTGTTTTTAATTTTTGTTCATCTTCTACATCTGGAACCAAATGATATTGATGGGCTGAATTATCACACTTTAACATTGAACTCTCACGAATAGCACCCCAGAGACAATGATCATATTGTGAATCATAATCATAATAAAGTTTATATAAGTCTTTCTCATTTACAAGTTCTGATTTTGCTCTGATATTTTTTTGATCAAAATATCCTCTAGCATCAATATCCGTAAATTCTTCCATAGTGAATTCATTTAACAATATGTCCAAATACTTATAGGCAACATGACTTTCTTCTTCACGAGAATTATCTTGTCTTTCTGCTAAAACATATTTCTTTATTTGTCCTAATCCATAATATTCAAAATCATCCCAAATATTCGGCTTATCATTTTCAAAAGTAATTAAATACTTTGCCATAATATAATTCTCAATAAGACCTCTAATACAACTACGCCCAGAGATTGATGTATATAAATTATGATCATCAACTTCTTTTAATCGTTTATAAGAATATGTAATTATCCCTGTAAAAATTTCAAGTTTCTTATCTAGTGGATAAGCATTAACATACAGTTCACGTAAATATAATAATAACTCATAAACCTTTTGGTTAAACTCTTTTAATGATTTCGTATCTCCAAAATCACAAACAAAAACCTTACAATCTGTCATCATGCTAATACACTCCCAAAATATATTTAAATATTCTTCATCAGGATGTTCCATCACTTTTAGAAACATCCCTTCTATAGATCTAATCATAGAAGCTGCATATTGATATTCATCTGAATCCGTAGTCATATCCTGATACTTCAAAAGAATCTCACCTTGTTCACGCAAAACATGAATTTTACCTGCAAGATTAAAAAATCCTATAATACAAAAACGAGTATCATTTGTTAAAACTGAACTTTGTGAACTGAGCTTATTTATTGTTTTTATTAATTTCTCACATCTTGAATCAATAGTTTCATAATTTGTATAAAAACATTCAGAAAAAATTGGCGCTGTTTCAGTTGTCAAAAACAAAGTTACTTGAGTGAATATTTCATCCGTTGTTATGATTTTTATATAATTAAATATTTTTCTTTGTTTATCTTCAGGAAGTTTAATTAAAGAAGATAATCTTGGGAGTGTAATTTCTGGTGCTGTTTGGTATATAAACTTATTTATATAAGCAATTTTCCTAAGCCCCTCTTCTCGTCCATAATAATCAAGAATAATAGAAATCCAGATATATTCCGGCATTCTTCCTGAAAACCAAGATTCATATTTATTCATTGGCTTCATACCAGGAATTGAGTTTAATGGTGCTGTATAATAACCTTTACTATATTTGTGATCTTCAATCGTTGACTTATTGTTCAACTATAATTCTCCTTTGAAGGCTTTTTGCATGAGGGATTGTTTTTATCTGTCACAATCAGATAACTGCTTTACATAGATATCTTCCAAATTATTTTACTTCCTCCACTTCAACTATAAATTTTTTAAGAATTTCAAATTTTTTTTCATATGAAAAGTTCTGACTTGATAAGTCATTTACATAAGTTTGTTTTAGTTTAAACCATTTGCAATTTTCTGAAGTGTCGTTTTCATGATATTCTGCACAATTTTGTTTTATTGTAGTTTTATTTATTATCTTATAATTATATATCCCAGCCCAAATCGAAAAACCGTCATTTTCCTCATCAGTTAAATATATACCATACCAATAAGAACGGTTTTCTTTTATACACCAAAAACCTATCCTATTCTCATTAGAACCTTTTGCTTTATTATTGATTTCAAAGTCATTTTTTATCAATACTTTTTTAAGAACTTTTACAAAGTATCCTAAATCCTGCGTTGACGATAAATAAAAATTTCTATCTTCCATAAGACCACAAACCTCTTTTATATATTTAGCAACACCATTAATTAAATCTTTTTCATTTTCTTCAAACTTATCCTCTTGTTTTATAAGATAAGAATAAAAATCGTTCCATGTTTTCTTATGTGAATATTTAATCTTTGAAACATTGTAATTTGCAATAAATCCAATATGATTCTTATTATAAATTTTTGTATATTCGTCATAATGATCGTGTGGATCATAAATTTTATTTTCAATAATATATTCTTGCTTATCATTTGTCGTAAAATATAAATCAAATCTCATAGATCCATCTTCAGACGAGACTTCTCTTTCGATATCTGATGTACATTTACTTATTAAGTTCTCATTTGGAAAAAAGAAGTTAAGAAACAAAGCCTTAAAATTCCAACTTGAATTACATGTTGCTGCAATAATATCTGAAAGGGCATTTTCATTACCTAGTCTTGAAAGAGACAAGAAAAAATCATTATAAATGTTATTTGATTCCATAAGTTATAACTCCCCTTCGAAGGCTTTTTGTAAGAGGGATTGTTTTAGTTCGTCGCAGTCGGCGAGTTGCTTTTTGTAGATTTCTTCCAGCTGGTGAACTTTTTCGCTGAGGGAATCGAGATGTGCTACGATGCGTTTTTGTTCTTCTAGTGCAGGAAGTATAATCTCAAATTTTCTAATTTCTGATATCGAAATATAACTTACTGCAGCACCTGCAGATTTATCTTTGATTTGTTTTTTTACCAATTCTGATTCAAAGAGATATGTTAAAAACTTTGCATCGATATTCTGCTTCAAAGACAACCATGTTATCATTCCATCTTGGAAATAAAATTCATCATTCTTTTTCACAATATAACATAGCCCCAAGGTACCTCTTGAAGTAACTAAAACATCATTTTCTTTTGGAACTAATCCTTTATTCTTGAATTCAATAAATTGTTCTTTTGAAATGAATAAATCATTTCTTTCAATTCCTTGAATTCTTGCGACCAAATCTGACACACGTAAAAACGGAACACCTGACTGTGTTTGTTCTTCTGCATAAATTCTTTTACTGGAACTAACATCACAAACATCCGATATAGAAACTTTCTTCGAATTATCATTGCTGAATGCTTTTTCTAGTTCTGCCTGGAAAAGTTGTTTGGTGTTATGTAAGTTTTTTTCGGCGGCGGTTTTAAGTGTTTCTATCTGTGCAAACTTTTTGTCCAGCATGGCAACAATTCGTTTCTGTTCTTCTAGTGTTAGATAAGGAATTGAAAAATCATAAATATCTTCTCGATTAAAACCAGCTTGTGCTGCACGTTGATTACACAGAGTTAATAATGGATTCTGAAAAAAAGGACTTTGAAAATAATATTTTATAAATGGTTTATAATAATCTGAACTAGGTATCGTTTTTAATATTGCAACATTATAAGCTCCTGACAATCCAGTTAATACTTTTCCAACTGATGCACCATATCTACCTAATAAAATATCATCAGAATTACAAAGGCGTAATTTATTAGTTTCTTTGACATATTCAATATCAAAGTTTCTACTTTGTGTAAAATCTCGAATTTGTAACATCCGAATATAGCCTTCTCGAGGTTCTTTTATCCATTCTTCTTTCGGAGGTTGTGATCCACCTTGAAATTCACAAACCTCACCAAGTTTTTTTATCTGCCAGTCTTTTTTCATATTTCCTTTAATCCTTGATTTTGCGTTAGCAAAATCGAATCCGTGTGGCACCACGGGGGCGTTGCGGGGGTGTCCCCCGCAGAGAGGGTAGCGACCAACGAAGTGGGCGCGAGGGGGAGACTTTCCCCTCCTAACTCCTATAAGTTCTTCAAAATCTCTGCACTCTGTTTATTCAGATCCTGCATTTCTGCAATGATTTCGGACGGTTCGCGTAAGGTCTTTTCTTCTTTTTTGTTCGGGTTCTTTACGCTTAAATCGAGAGTATCGGGATTCAAATCTTTTACATCGAGGCTCCAGCTGTTCGGGCTGTGGACGCGAGTTTTCTGTAGGGCAACAAAATCTGCAAGGTCATCTTCGTTGAGCGGATTTGTTTTACCAAGGTTGCGGTCTAGGTTGAGCTGGTAGTACCATACTTTTTCTGTCGGCTTTCCTTTTTCAAAAAAGAGAACAACTGTTTTTACACCGGCGCCTGTGAATACTCCGCTCGGGCAGTCGAGGATTGTATGAAGATTACAGCTTTCCAGAAGTTCACGACGGAGTGCTATGCTTGCGTTATCTGTGTTGCTAAGGAAGGTGTTTTTAATTACAACACCTGCGCGGCCGCCTGCCTTAAGCATCTTGATAAAATGCTCCATAAAAAGATATGCGGTTTCGCCGGTTTTAATCGGGAAGTTCTGCTGGATTTCGCTTCGCTCTTTTCCACCAAAAGGAGGATTTGCAAGTATTATGTCTTTTCTGTCTTTCTGCTGAATCTGGCTCAAATCTTCTGCGAGGGTATTTGTGTGCATGATATTCGGAGCTTCTACTCCATGGAAAATCATGTTCATAATTCCGATGATGTAAGCCAGTCCTTTTTTCTCTTTGCCGTAGAAGGTTGATTTTTGGAGTGTATTTTTTTCTGCCACGGTCTTTGCTTTTTCGTTCAGATAATTAAATGCTTCGCAAAGGAAGCCGGCACTACCACAGGCTCCGTCGTAAATTGTGTCTCCGATTTCTGGTTCTACAACTTTTACGATTGTTCTGATGAGCGGACGTGGCGTGTAATATTCTCCACCGTTGCGGCCGGCGTTTCCCATTTTGTGAATCTTACTTTCGTAGAGGTGGCTCATTTCGTGTTTGTCTGTTGCTGTCTGGAAATGAAGACCATCTGCGTAGTTTAAGATTTCGCGCATGTTGTAGCCGGAAACTATTTTGTTTTTAAGTTCGCTGAAGATTTCACCAATTTTGTATTCGAGTGTATCCGGGGTTGTTGCTGTATTTTTGAATTCTTTGAGATATGGGAAAAGCTTGAGATTTACAAAATCCGTAAGGTCGTCGCCTGTCATGGCGTTTTTGTGATCTATTTCGCCTTTTGAAGTTTTAGGACAGGCCCAGGAATTCCAGCGGTATTCTTTTTTGATGATGCGTTTATATTCTTTTCCCTGAAGTTCCATTTCGTCGCTACGTTCGTCTTCAAGGTCATCAAGATATTTTAAGAAGAGAATCCAGCTTGTCTGCTCTACATAATCAAGTTCATTTGAACAGCCTGCTTCTTTCCAAAGTATGTCGTCTATGTTTTTGAAGATTTGTTCGTAGTTCATTCGGAGATCCTTGTTTTATTTTTAGAATTTATTTTAACAGTAAAAGATGTTTTTGAGTAGGGAAAAAATTAGTAAAAAAGACATGCAACGATAAGTAGCATAAAAATTCTGTTTTGTAGCATCCACTTTCTGTTATAATTTACACAGCGGTTTTATGATTTGTGCAGATACTTGCACAGGAGGAATGCATTATGACTTTTGCTGAAAAACTTAAAGAA
The DNA here is from genome assembly GCF_900111035.1 of Treponema bryantii. Taxonomy (GTDB): domain Bacteria; phylum Spirochaetota; class Spirochaetia; order Treponematales; family Treponemataceae; genus Treponema_D; species Treponema_D bryantii_C. The sequence continues at coordinate 1,825 of NZ_FOFU01000005.1, read as the reverse complement.
CTCAGAAAACAGAAAGGCATATCTCAGGAACAGCTGGCAGAAAAGATTTATGTCAGCCGTCAGGCAATCACTAAATGGGAAAGCGGAAATGGGATTCCGGATATTGAAAATCTGATTTCAATTTCTAATCTGTTTAATGAATCGCTTGATTCACTTTTGAGTGAAGAGAAGAGCCTTATTTCAAAACATGAGTTTCTTTATGAAAGCCGCACAGAATATGACTTCGACAGTCCAAAGAAAATCGATCTGAGACTTGGAACTGCTCACGAGGTTATTATTGAAAAAACCAAAGATGAAAAAATTCTTGTAATCGCTGCATCAAACAAATTGAGCTATCTTGCCCAGCAGGTAAAGGTAAAGATTGTTGAAAATAAAAAGCGTATGGATGTTGTTGTAAAACATTCTGCAGATTTGTCTGACATTGCTGCAGAAGAAAATCTTTTTATTCTTATAAAAATTCCGGAACGTTTTGTTGCTGATGTTGAACTCACATCCGAACTGGAAAATCTGAAAATCCGTGACATCACTTTTGACGCTATTGAGTTTGATGGAAAAGCAAAGTTTGTTTCTGTTACAAATGCCTGCGGACATGTTGAACTGAATACAAATTCAAATCTGAATATTCAGGTAAAAGCTGCAAAAGGAAAACTTGACCTGAATCAAATCCATGCAGTTTCAAAAATCAGATTTGATGAAAATCAGAAATATTATCTTAAGAACGCCGGCCGTTTTACCCGCTTTATAGATTCCAATTCAAATATTCTTATCGGGAAACGTAATCTGGAAGATCCTTCAGAAGCTACAGATTTAATTGTAGAACTCAACGGCTGGAAATCAGAAGCTCAGATTTTGAACACAGAGCAGGAGAAAGAAAATGAATCAGATTCAGAATAATCATACTTTTTATACATATAAACCAAAACGATTTTATATTCAGGTTTTTATTGCAACCTGGGTCTTCTGTCTTTTTGCAATTTTATTCAATGATGGACTTACCTGTACTATCGGAATGCTGCTTGGACTTATAAGTCCTGCCACTATTGCAATTATTACTGTATTCACTTCTAAAAGTGATGCACTGAAAAAAGATTTTAAGCGAAAGATTTTTAATTTCTGGAAACTTAAACCGCTTTATATTCTGGGCGGCTATCTGATTATGACAGTTATAATCTGCTGTTCAATTCTTTTCTCACTTTTGTTCGGCGGCTCACTGAATCAGTTTTCTTTTACAGAAGGATTTACTTTCAGCGGGCCAGGTCTTTTTGGAGCTTTTCTAACCATAACTCTTGCCGCAATTCTTGAAGAGGTTGGCTGGCGAGGCTACGGAGAAGATTCCATTGCTCAGTATCATTCGTGGTTTAAGGAATCGATTATTTTTGGATTTGTATGGGCTGCATGGCATCTTCCACTGTTCTGGATTCCAGGGACTTATCATTATGAAATCAGACTTATGAATAATATTTACATGTTCAATTTTTTGATTTCAGTTGCACCAATGGGATTTATTACAACGTGGGTTTATGTAAAAAATAACCGAAGTATGCTGGCAAGCATTCTGTTTCATCTTTTTGTGAACTTCATTCAGGAAAAGATTGCAATGACACCGGATACAAAATGTTTTGAAACGATATTTGTCACCATTGCGGCTGTAGTCATCGTATTCACAAACCGCGATATGTTTTTTGAAAAGAGACACATCGGACATATTCTGGAATAGAAAAAAGGCGGTCTGTGAAGTGCACCCCAATTATTGGACACTTTAACTAGGCTGATTTTAAGGACTGATTCCTAAATTGTAAAGGGGTCAGTCCTTTTAATTTAACCT
>NZ_FOFU01000019.1 GCF_900111035.1 Treponema bryantii | reverse complement strand
CCTTTAGTTTTATATTTTTTAACCCACTGACATAACTGTCCTGAATCTATTCCTGCATTACATGAAACTTCTTTTATTGAATTACCAGCAAGAACTTGTGCTACAAGTTCATAGCGTTCTGAAGCTCTCCATTTCTTTTTCTTTGTTTTGATTTTTAATGCCTCTGGTCCATTGGCATCTTCTATCTTTTTCCATCTTCGAATCATCTTATGGAAATCTTGCGGATCTTTGAAATGTTCTGGAGTTTCTTCCCAAAACCCTTGTTTGTACATTTCAACGCAGTGTCTTTTGTACTCATACGAGTAATGTTGATGCATAAAAATACCCCCTTTCTGTTTGTCCAGAAAAGGGGGTACATATCAATTCGAGGGGTTTAAATCCTGTATTATGCAAAGTTTCCCATAATCCTAAAAACTCAATTACATCTCGATTACGCATCCAGTTTTGAATTACTGCTGCCGGATCATCACTTTTATATTTTGCAATATCTGTAAGAGAAATAAACTCATTTTCGAAATCTGTTGTATAGATTCCGATTTCTATCCCCTGTGCATGTATTGTTTCTTTTACGGTTCTTTCCATTCAAATCCCCTGAATTCTTTTTCTTGACATACATATATTATATACATATAATTAGATTATGCAATATCAATATAATCTTAAACCTGTAACTTTATATGTTTCAGCACAATTATATGAAAAATATCAGCTTCAGGCGCAGAAGCAGGGGCGTAAGACTGCAGAACTTATTCGTAATGCAATGCAGGATTATGCAGATGAACATTTTAAAACAAAAAATAGCATGAAAGACATTGATTTTTCCAGAACAGTGACTCTAAAAGCCGGGGCTCAGGATTTTCTTTCGGATGATTCATGGAAAGAGGATTTTACAAGCGGGAGAATCAAATTATGATTGGAATAGATTCTTGCTTTTTAATAGATTTATACTGGCAGACTTCTCCAAGAAATAAAAATGCACGAGCTCTATATTCTAAAATTGCGAATGACGAATCAATTCAGATTGCCATATATCATAACTGCTTCAACGAATTTTTACATGTCATAACCGACTCAAGAAAATTTGAAAATCCTTTCTCTATAAAAGAAGCAATTAATGTAATCGATTTCTGGTGTGATCTAGACAGAGTAACAGTTCTCTATCCTACCGACACAGTTCTAAAAAGAACTCTTGCATGGATGAATATGTATAACTTAGGCCGCAACCGGATCAATGACACCCAGATGGCTTCCTGCTATCTTTCTAATAACATCACATCAATAATCACAGCAAATCCAAAAGATTTTGAAATTTTTCAGAGTTTTGAATTACTGGATTATACAATTATTTAAGAAAAATAAGATTTATCATTTTTCTCTTCTCTAATTGCTATTATTTCAAATGGTTTATTTTGTTATATATTCATCAAGAATATCTTCCATCCTATTGAAATAATTCCTGGAAGAATCTTTTGCGTCATATGAATCAAGAACTCTATTTTTCTGACTTAAAAACATAGCAAATGTCTGTGAACATAAATGATAAAAATATTCTGCATCATTCTCAGGGAGCCCTTTAGAAACGGCATTCTCAATAAGAAGTCTAGCTCTGTCTGGTAAAAGAGGATGCTTTGGATCTTTTATATTTTCAGAAATCTTACAAACAAATGCGGATGAAAGAACTGCAAGAAGAGCTCCATATAAATTATTCAGTAGAAATAAATTATCTACATCTTGACTTCTAAACATTAAATCCATAGCTAAAGTATCAGCTTCTTTTTCTTCATTTATAATTTGGAGATTTTGTAAAGTCGTACATTTTTTTCCTTCAAAGCTAACTATACTACATATAATGAATAAAAAAATGATACGGATAAGAGAATCTATTTTAAAGTAAAACATTGATATAAAACAGAAAGTGCTATATACTTATATAGTAAATATTAAATATGCTAAAGGTATCAAATATGAGTGAAATTATAATTTTCAAAACAACAGATGAAAAGGTCTCTGTTGATGTACGTTTTGAAGGGGAAACAGTCTGGCTTACCCAGGCACAACTTGTAGATTTATATGGATCGAGCAAAGCAAATGTTAGCGAACATATAAAACACATTTTTGAAGAAGAAGAACTCACAAAAGATGCAACTGTTCGGAAATTCCGAACAGTTCAAAATGAAGGAACTCGTATAGTAGAACGTGAGGTTGACTTTTACAATCTCGATATGATAATTTCCCTTGGTTATCGTATAAAATCTAAAATTGCAACACAGTTTCGTCAATGGGCTACAAAACGTCTTAACGAATATATTCGAAAAGGCTTTACAATGGATGATGAACGACTGAAAGAAGCTGGAGGAGGAGAATATTGGAAAGAATTATTGGCCCGTATCCGTGATATTCGTTCTTCAGAAAAAGTAATGTACCGTCAGGTTTTAGATTTATATGCAACAAGTGCTGACTATGATCCTAAATCAAAAGAATCTGTTACTTTTTTTAAAATGGTACAGAATAAGCTTCATTATGCAATAAACCGCCAAACAGCTGCTGAAATTATTTATGAACGTGCAGATAGTAATAAAGAATTTATGGGGCTTACTTCATTTAAGGGGGCCGATATTACTCTTGAAGATGTACGTATTGCAAAAAACTATCTTTCAGAAAAGGAATTAAAACGGAAAAATAATGTTAAAAAGAAAAAACCCGTAGTTCTATACGGGTTTTAAGTTGAGACTGACACGATTCGAACGTGCGACCCTCACCTCCGCAGGGTGATGCTCTAATCCAGCTGAGCTACAATCTCATTCATCATGTTGTGCAGTAGAACTGCTTTCTCGGAAGCGACAGGAGTTGAACCTGCCCACCCCTTACGGAAGTGACGGATTAGCAATCCGTTGTATTACCGCTCTACCACGCTTCCATTTTAGCGGAGCGAGAGGGATTCGAACCCCCGGACCCGTGAAGATCAACGGTTTTCAAGACCGCCCCAGTACGACCGCTTTGGTATCGCTCCATTAAGTGTTGTTATCTTATAGTTTATACGCATTTATGTCAAGCATGAAAACATTAAATTTCTGATTTTTTTTAATAAAAATCAAAATTATTTGTTTAAAAATGCTATAATACTAACCTTTAAGAAAAGACTCTTTCCCTTCTTAAAATTGGATTCTTTTCCAATAATTATTTCCTGATCTCGAACTTTTAAAAAGCCTGTTTTTTTGTTCTTAGAATTAAGATAATCTTCTCTTTTAAAAAAGAAAATACATACCAATACAAGAACTGCAAAAAAGAGAATAAAATAATTTTCTGGATTTACTACTACGTTAGCAAAAATTGAAAGAACAGAAAAACCAATTCCAAAACAGAAAAGGGTTGCGAGCAACTTTAACACGCCTTTGTGATTCATAGCTCTCTCCATTTTATTAAAATACGTTTTTTATCCCCTAACCCAAGCGTATTTTATAATAGAAAACCCCTATGTTCAATAAGAATTAGATTTATAACAGTTTTTTATAAATTTTAATTACAGAGCCATTTCCCGTTATTATCAAAATAATTGCCAGAGAGATTAAACGCCGGGTGCTTTCCATCTTTTTCAGACAGCAGAGGTTCAATATCCGGTGCTACAGCCTTCCAGTCTATTCCAATTGCAGGGTCATTCCACATAAATCCGCCCTCGCCTTTCGGGTCATAAAAATCTGTACACTTATAGGTAAAAATTGCCTCTTCGCTCAAAACATAAAAACCGTGTGCAAAACCTTCGGGAATATAAAACATATTCTGCTTTTCGCTATCAAGGATTACACCGTAGTATTTTCCAAATGTTGCAGAACCTTTACGAAGGTCTACTGCCACATCATATACTTTACCCTGAAGAGCACGGACAAGTTTTCCCTGAGGATGCTGTGTCTGAAAATGAAGGCCACGGAGTACGCCTTTGGATGATTTAGACTGATTATCCTGTACAAACTTCATTGTAAGGCCCGCAGCAAAAAAATCACGTTCGCTGTAAGTTTCTAAAAAGTATCCGCGTGCATCGCCAAAGATTTTAGGCTGTATCTCATAAAGCCCTTTTATTTCTGTACCATCAGCAAGACGACATGTGTTAAATTCAAATGCCATGATTATTTCCTAGTTTTCTGCAATATATTCAAGGTAGCGGCCGTAGTCTGTCTTGTAGCCCTTTGCAAGCTCAAGCATCTGCTCTTTAGAAAGCCAGCCATTGCGGTATGCAATCTCTTCAATACAACTTACATACATTCCCTGACGTTTCTGGATTGTTGCAATAAAGTTAGACGCTTCAAGAAGACCGTCATAAGTTCCTGTATCAAGCCATGCCATACCACGTCCAAGAAGCTCTACGGAAAGCTCACCACGACTAAGATATTCATTATTTATAGAAGTAATTTCGATTTCACCACGTGCACTAGGCTTTACGTTAGCAGCAATATCAACTACTGCATTGCTGTAGAAATAAAGACCTGGAACTGCATAGTTAGATTTAGGCTTTGCAGGTTTTTCTTCAATTCCAAGCACCTTGCCGTCTTTATCAAACTCTACTACACCGTAAGCTGTAGGATCTTTTACAAAGTATCCGAAGATTACGCTTCCGTTTCCGTTTTCAACTTTTTCGCGGGCACGGCGAAGTGTTGAAGTAAAGCTCTGTCCGTAGAAGATATTATCGCCGAGGACGAGGGCAACGCTGTCATTACCAATGAACTCTTTGCCAATAATAAATGCATCAGCAAGTCCACGTGGCTTATCCTGTACGGCATATTCAAACTTCATTCCAAGCCATGCGCCATCACCAAAAAGTTCCTTAAAGCAGCTGATGTCACGTGGTGTAGAAATAATAAGCACCTCACGAATCCCAGCCAGCATAAGGCATGAAAGCGGATAATAAATCATTGGTTTATCATAAAGTGGCAGAATCTGCTTAGAAACAGCCTTAGTTATTGGATATAAACGAGTGCCAGATCCTCCGGCTAAAATAATTCCTTTCATACGTTCGCTCCTTATCGGCCCTGTTCAGTATAGTTTTTATTGATCCAGTTCTTATAATCGCCGCTGAGAATGTGGTTAATCCAGTCTGAGTTCTTAAGATACCACTTTACAGTTTCCTGCAAGCCCTCTTCGAAAGTCATCTTGCGTTCCCAGCCGAGCTGTGTCTTGATTTTTGTACAGTCGATTGCATAACGTTTGTCGTGACCAGGACGATCCTTTACATAAGTGATTGTCTTTTCTACATCTTCAACCTTTTTACCGGTTTCTGCTGCAGTAAGCTCAATTACCTTATGAAGCAGCTTGATATTCTGCCATTCGTTTTCGCCACCGATGTTGTATTTTTCACCTGTAACACCCTTGTTTACAATGAGCCATACAGCGCGGTTGTGATCTTCTACATAAATCCAGTCGCGAATATTGTCTCCCTTACCATAAACAGGAAGATTCTTTCCATCACGGATATTGCTGATCATCAAAGGAAGAAGCTTCTCTGGGAACTGGTATGGACCATAGTTATTTGTACAGTTAGAAAGAGTAATTGGAAGTCCATATGTATGGAAATAAGCCATTACAACATGGTCAGAACTTGCCTTTGATGAAGAATAAGGACTGCGTGGATCATAAGGAGTATCCTCACGGAAATAGCCTGTCTCACCAAGAGAACCGTAAACCTCGTCTGTAGAAATATGATGGAAGAGCACGTCATCGCGAATTGATTCATCTTCCTTCTTCCAGTAATTGCGTGCAACATCAAGCAATGTGAAAGTTCCCATTACATTTGTTTTCATGAAAGCTTCAGGACCGAGGATTGAACGGTCTACGTGGCTTTCTGCCGCAAAGTGAATTACAGTATCAATATCATACTGCTTAAAGATGCGCTCAATCTGAGGGCGGTCGCAGATATCAACCTTTTCAAAGAAATATCGTTTACCACCGAACTTGTCTTCAATATCTTTAAGACTTTCAAGATTTCCAGCATAAGTAAGGCAGTCTACATTTACTACAGTACCATCAAAGTTTGCATCATCAAAAAGATTTCCTTCTGCAGAAGACATTCCAAAAAGATAGTGAATAAAATTAGAACCAATAAACCCAGCACCACCAGTAATTAAAATATTATGAAGTTTTCGTGCCATAAACTTTTCCATCCTTTCTATGTAAGAATGCTGAGCCGACTTGCGGACTCGAACTCGCCTACAATCGAAGAAGCGTTAAAAACTGGGCTGCAACAGCGGGCCAGTTTAGCTTCATCGATAAAATGGCGCATTTAATCTGCTAAACATGACTCTCAACAGGACTCATCTATTTAGCATATAAGCCGACTAACAGACTCGAACTGTTTACCTGCGCGTTACGAGTGCGCTGCTCTACCCGGTGAGCTAAGTCGGCAAAGTTTTCGTGAGATTTAGTTAAGACCTGTTCCACGGGCGCCACCGCGGGTGTCGTAAGTTCGGCGCATTTCGTTGATATTATTTACAATCATATAATTTTCATAAACTTCAACCTTGCGGCGTTCTACATACTTATTGATTTCATCGCGTGTAACCTCAGGACTAAGGCCAGCCCAGTGTGCAACATCAGAAATAGTAACATTAAAGCGACGCTGCTTTTCTGCCTCATTCATTACAGGATTCATTTCATCAAGCAAAAGGAATACATCTGCAATACGTGCCTGCAAATCCTTAATAACAAGAATTCTAAAGCGGCGCTTCTGATCGTAAATACGCTTACAGAAGAGTTTAAGCAGCAAAAGTGCCATCTGAGGGTTTCCGGTAATCAAGAGCTCAAAGTTTTCTTTATTAAACTCGAGACACTTTACCTTTCCGGCAGCCATACAGGTAGCAGAACGCGCTGAATTATCAAGAATCGCCATTTCACCAAAGAATTCACCTGGCTTCAAGACGTCAAGATTCTTTTTATTTCCATTAACACACTTTACAAGTTGAACACGACCACTCTGAATCAAATAGAAGCAGTCACCCGGCTCATACTCAGCAATAATGACTTCCCCAGGCTCGTAAGTCTTGGCAAATCGTTCAAAGGCCGGCAGTGAGAACAGTTTAAGGGATGCATTTCCGCCATCATCATCGTAATCAACAGGAATACCGCGGCTAACCGCAGCAAGCTTATCAGCACGGAGTTTTGCATCATTATATTTTTTCTGAACTTCTGCAATCTGCGGACTGTTCGGATATCTTTTCATGAACTTCATGTAAACATCGCAGGCAGAACGGAACTGTTCCTCATCATAAAAACTCTTAGCAACTGCAAGAAGACCAGTCTGCTGATCTTCCTGAATATTATTGAGGATTGATTCCGTCTTTTTATGAATCTGACGCAGCTGATTAGAGAAAACGCGGAGCATTTTCATAATCAAAGCTTTGTTATTGCTGAAAAGAATTTCAAATTCCTGGATTGTAAGGGCAACAGCTACAGTAGGAACAAGAGCAGTTGCTGTTTCTTCGCGGCGGAAGTGACCAAGAGCAGATTTTACACCAAAAAACTCACCACTTTTTACCTGTTCAGCAACCGGCTGACCAGATTCAATATCAGTGCTCGTTAAGAGTACTGCTCCCTGCTGCATGATGAAAATACGCTCGTCGTGGTCTCCCTCGAAATAGATGATAGACCCTTTTGTATATTGCATTGCTTTTGGCATACTTTTATACAACCCCTTTTAAATATAGTGTTCCTACTATTATATAATTGTATCACACATCCAAAAAAAATGCTATTATAATCTTATGATAGATTTACACGTTCACACCACAGCATCAGACGGACAGTACACACCCGCTCAGATAATCCAGAAAGCCGCAGAAAAAAACATAAAGGTAATTGCAATAACCGATCACGATACAACAGCCGGCCTTTCAGAAGCGCGTGAAGCAGGAAAACAGCTTGGTGTAACAGTAGTAGGCGGAATTGAAATCAACATAACCTTTCCAACCGGAGAATTCCACCTTTTAGGCCTCGGCCTTAAAGAACCATCAAAATCCCTCATTATAATAGTAGAAAATGTAATTAAAAACCGATTCGACCGCAATAAACAGATAATTGAAAAGATGAACGAAGACGGAGTTCCGCTGACACTCGAAGAACTCGAAACAGATTTTCCGGGCACTGTAATCGGTCGCCCTCATTTTGCCGCAGAACTCGTAAAACACGGAGTAGTAAAAACCCGCCAGCAGGCCTTTGATCAATATCTCGCACGCGGCCGCAAGTGGTACGTTCCACGAATCTGCACAAACCTCGATGAAGCAATAGTCGCAATCCGCGAAAGCGGCGGCGTTCCTGTAGTTGCACATCCTATGTCTTTATATCTTTCATGGGGAAAACTACCGGATATGCTGAAAGATTGCTATGATAAAGGTGTTGTTGGAATCGAAGCATTTCATCCAGGTGCAAGAGTTACAGAATGCCTCCGTCTTGAAGAACTTGGACGTAAAATAGGCTTCATAATCACCGCCGGCAGCGACTTCCACGGCGAAAAAATCCGCAGTGACCGCCGCCTCGGCCACACCTGCGGCAACAAAAAAATTGATGATAAGTATTATTATGAGGAACTTCTGAAAGTACTATCCTAGCCTTTCACTGCCCCGCTTGTAATTCCTGAATAAATCTGTTTCTGGCATAAAATAAATACAATAAAGGCTGGAATCATAGAAATTATAACACCAGCACAAATCAGATTGTATTTACTGCCAAGCGGCCCTGTAAAAGTATAGAGAGAAATAGCAACTGTACGAAGCTTCATATCCTGCAGATAAAGGTTTGCACAGTAATACTCATTGTAGCAGCCTACTCCTTTTAGAATAAGACTTGTAACTGTAGCAGGCTTAAGCAGTGGCAGAATAATAGTCCAGTAAATCTTAAAATATGAAGCCCCATCTATAATTGCAGATTCATCCAGAGAAACAGAAATATTTTCCATAAACTGAATAAATATATAGATGGAAATAACATCGGTTCCCATCATCATTATGATATAGCCATAAAGATGATTAATAAGCCCAAGCTTTCCCATAATGGAATATACCGAAACCTGCATGGCAACACCTGGAAGCAGAGTTGCAAAAAGAAAAAGACGGCGAATCAGGGTATTACCCGGAAAGCGGAAGCGGTTTAAAATATAAGCAAGTTGAGAACTGATGAGGATAGAACCTGCCAGTACAAAAACAAGCACTACAAAGGAATTAAAAAAAGCCCTGCCCATATTTGCCAGATTAAAGGCCTCTAAAAAGTTTTTGAAATAAAGGATCTTTGGCAGAACCATTACCGAAGTAGACTGATATTCATCTGCATTTTTCAACGATGTGATAATGCAGGATATCAGAGGCAGTATAGTCCAAAAGGCAAAGAATATAAGAATAAAATATTTAAGACTTGTCTGAATTATCGAAGCGCGTCTCGCTTTATTTTCTATCATCATAAAATATCCCCCTTTCCATTTCCTGTATCTGCATTGCGGAAAGCATATTTTAGAACCAGTTTCTGTATAATTGTTACAATGAAAATGATAAGCAGCAGGAAGACTGCCATTGCAGAAGCAAGTCCAACCTTTTGGCTTGTATGTGCAACCTGATCCATAATGATAAAGTAAGTACCAGTTCCATTGGCACCCTTTGTAATAACAAAAGGAGGCTCAAATGCACTAAGGGAACCTGTAATAGAAAGTATGATATTCAAAGTTACAATCGTCTTTATACTTGGAAGTATGATATGGAAGAATTGCTGCACTTTTGAAGCTCCATCCAGTTCTGCAGCCTCATAAAGCTCTGAGTCAACAGACATTATAGCTCCGATAAAAAGCACCATGTTTTGACCGAGATAACGCCATACTGAGGTTCCAACCAGAGAAACATTGTTTAATCCCTGAGTTTTAAGCCAGTAAGGAAGCTTGTCCAAAGGAAAGCCAAGCCAACCAAGCACAGTATCAAATACAAAACCATGAGTAAAAAAGAATTTAAATATAAAGCCGATTGCAATACCATTTATTAAAAAAGGAAAAAACAAAATTCCCTTAAAAAGATTTCCTAATCTGGTTTTAAAACTGAGTAGAGTAGCAAGCAGCAAGGCCAGTACCAGCTGAACTACTGAACCACCCATATAATAGAGAGAAAGTTTTAACGAATTGAAGATATCGTCTCTTATGAATAAATCTTTATAATTCTTTAATCCAACAAAAGTGCGTTCTCCAATGTATTTCATTTTATAAAAGCTATAAGTTACCATTTCGCCAAAAGGCAGGTAGGTAAAAGTAAACAAGAGAAGCAAAGGTATGCTTATAAAAGCCAGTATTACTGCCCATTTTGAATAACGGATATTAAATTTTTTCATATTCATATTTATCTAAAAAGAAGGCTGCAGCCGCCCTCACTAAAACAGCCGCAGCCAGATTTTCCATCAGTTATGTGTTCATAAGTGAGTTATTAGTATTTTATTTCTACATTTTCGCTTGTCTGCGCATCAGACCATGCCTTATTCCATTCATCCATAATTGCATCAAAAGTCTTTGTGCCGTTTGCAGCATGTTCAATAATCTGCTGAACCTTAAGATTACCACCAGCATTAATATTCAACTCAGATTCAGAATTAAGGGCATTGAACAAATCTGCTTCGCCAGCCGCAGCAGGATTATCAGAAACGAATTCTACATTATTAGCAGAGAAGGCTGCATAAGCTGCCGGATAATTATTGTCTTCTGCTGCAATTGGAATACCACCTTCGTTATATGCAAAACCAGACTTTTCTGTAAACCATTTTACAAAAATCATTGCTGCATTTCTGTTATTTTCAGAAGCTTTGGCATTAATTCCAAAACAGTAGTCTGGACCTGCAGAAGCATACTGTTTACCCTTTATTGTAATTGGGAAAGACATATAGCCGATATCATCCGGATTAGGACCTGCACCCTGCATCTGTGTGAAAGCCCATGAACCAAGAACCATAGTTCCAATTTCGCCACGGTTAATCATTCCCTTACAACCTTCCCAGTCTGTAGTTGTATAATCCTCTTCAATAAGCTTATTTGCTGCAGCATCATAAAGTACCTTATAAACTGCATAAGCATGTGTTCCATCACCATAGTTTTTGAATGGATTTTTTGTATGAAGAAGTATATTGTTCATGTAATCTGCATCACCTGTTGCTGAACCGCCAAGATATGCATCCCAAGCCCCCATTGTCCAGCCTGCTGCATAATTTGTATAAAGAGGAATTGCATTTGTTTTTTCTTTTATAAGCTTAAGATCGGAAATAAATTCTTCTGTAGAAGCCGGAAGCTTTGTGATTCCAGCCTGCTTGAAAACTTTTTTATTGTAAAGCACACCCTGAGCATTTCCTGTTGAAGGAATACCATATACTTCGTTTTCATATTCCCAGTTAGTAGCAAACTTAATCTGCTTTTCCATAGTTGCTAAATCACCAAAAGAAAGAAAATAGTTTTTAAGTTCTTTCTTATCGATTGAAGGAATCATCATTATGTCTCCCCAGTCTCCACCCTGAAGACGAAGAAGAGAAACACTTGCATAATCAGTAATACCTTCGATTTCTACTTTGATGTTTGGATAAAGCTTGTTAAATTCTGAAAGATACTTTGCAAAAGTTACACCAGTGTAAGAATCCTGTAACATATCTGTTCGATGTGTAAGCAGTTTGATTGTAGCCGAAATGCTGGTACCTGTTTTTCCAAGTTCTACATCAGCGTATTTTAAGGAATCACCAGTTGAAGTGTTTGAAGCTGAAGTTTTTTTTGAACAGCCGGCAAAGGTTAAGATAGTTGTTAGTGCAAACACTGTAGACAATACTTTAATTAACTTTTTCATTAAAAACCTCCATTATACTTTTAATGTTTAAGTTAATTTAAGTTTATCATTAACTATTTTTAAAGCAAGTTTAAATTGTATTTTACCTAAATATTTATCGTTTAACTTTAAAAAAAAATAAAAAAAGCCAGTAAAAACTGGCTTAGACAAAAAAAAGCCGGCGGCTTGGAAAGCACAGCTTTCCTGACCGGATTATCGGATGAGCCTAAACAACGCTCCACCGGAGCCTTGTTTTTAACGGCTCTCCGATTTACGGTCTACTATCCCGGAATCAAATCCAGTCCCTGGATTCGTTCCGGTAAAGATTTCCCGGATATCAAATAATGTAAAGATTTCTCAAAATGAAATTAGACAAAAAAAAGCCGGCGGCTTTCTACTTTCCCGGAACGAATCCAGTATCATCAACGTAAGAGAGCTTGACTTCCGTGTTCGGAATGGGAACGGGTATTACCTCTCCACTATGGCCACCGGCATTATTAACAATGCAGAGTTACGAAGTGTGTAAGACGATTTCTCGTGCACACAGGACGGATTATTCAGAAGTGTTCGTTTTGAACGGAAACGATGATATGGCCAAGTCTCACGACTTATTAGTAATGCTCGGCTGAACGCCTCACGACGCTTACACCTGCATCCTATCAACCTGGTAGTCTCCCAGGAGTCTTCAGGGAACTTAAAGTTCCAGGGAAGTCTAATCTTGAGGTGGGCTTCCCGCTTAGATGCTTTCAGCGGTTATCCCTTCCGGACTTAGATACCCAGCACTTACCCTTGGCAGGATAACTGGTAAACCAGAGGTTCGTCCACTTCGGTCCTCTCGTACTAAAAGCAGCTCCTCTCAAACTTCCATCGCCCATAACAGATAGGGACCGAACTGTCTCGCG
>NZ_FOFU01000016.1 GCF_900111035.1 Treponema bryantii | reverse complement strand
TTTGATCGCCTGCCTTGTTTCTGGAACAGAGCTTCTGTACCACCGGTAATATATTTCTTTCGCCATGCACAGATAGTTCCAATATTTGTAATACCAAAAATCAATGAAGTCTGTGAATCAGAAAGACGATGCTCTTGCTGATAGTTTAGCACTTTTAGTTTAAATTCTCCGCTAAAATTTCGCGTTGGTTCTGTAAATTTTCCGTTTAATTTGTACTGGGCAATCCACTGTCTAATTTGACTTGAATTTACTCCATATGCTTTTTCCTGTTGTTCTGGACTTATATGTTTTTCAATATAGTCTAAGACAATCTTTAATTTTAACTCTTTTGAGTATTTAGACATAAAAAATGCACCTCCTTAACTTGAACTTTATTTGTCCAACTTTAGGGGTGCACTTCATCACTTGGTGCGTCTTTTTTTTGCCTCTTATAACTCTAGTCTAGGAGGGCGAGCAGGGCTTCCTTTGGCTGAACTCCAACAGATGACTTGTGGAGCTGGCCGTTTTTGAAAGTTGCAATGAACGGAATGCTCATAACGTTGAATTGCTGTGCCAGATCTGGTTCGTCGTCAACGTTTACCTTGCAAACTTTGATTTCAGGATGCTCTTCTGCGAGTTCTGAAACGATAGGGCCGAGCATGCGGCATGGGCCACACCAGGTTGCCCAGAAATCTACGATAACCGGTTTGTCCGATTCCAATACTTCCTTCTGGAATGTGTCTTTAGTGATATTAAGTTCTGCCATAATTTTATCCTCCAAATGTAGTTGCTGTACACTTAAAACTGTATTGTGTACAATTAAAATATACTCAATTTAGAATGAATTGTCAAGTAAATTGTATGCAATTTAATTAAAAATCAATTGTTATTATTTTTATTTTTTTTCAAAAAAGCTATTGACTATTTTAATATTACCTAGTAAACCTATGGGTAATAGAACAACAAAACACCCGGTAACACGGGTTTAGAAGGAGACTTAAATATGAAAAAAATTATCGCTTTTACAGCCGCAGTATTTGCTGCAGCAAGTTTGTTTGCCGCTTCAATTAAAGTAGGAGCTACTCCAGAACCACATGCTGATCTTCTTAATTTGATTAAAGATGATCTTAAGGCAGAAGGTGTTGACCTCAAGATTATTGAGTTTACAGATTATGTTACACCAAACGAAGCTGTTGAATCAGGTGAAATTGATGCTAACTATTTCCAGCACATTCCATATCTTGAATCATTCAATTCTGAACGTGGATATCACCTTGTAAATGCTGGTGGAATCCATGTTGAACCAATTGCTCTTTATTCAAAGAAAGTAAAGAATATTAAGGATCTTAAAAAGAAAGCTCGTATTGCTATTCCTAATGACCCAACAAACGAAGGCCGTGCACTTCTTCTTCTTGCTGATGCTGGTCTTATTACTCTTGATCCAAAAGCTGGAATCACTGCTACAGTTCAGGATATTACTTCAAATCCTCTTAAGCTTAAGTTCACAGAAGTAGAAGCTGCTTCTCTTCCACGTGTACTTGCTGATGTTGATGCGGCAGTAATCAATGGAAACTATGCAATTCCTGCTGGACTTTCTGCAAAGAAAGACGGACTTTATGTTGAAGGTTCTTCTTCTCCATATGTAAACGTTATTGCAGTAAAAGCTGGTAATGAGAACAAACCAGAAATCCAGGCTTTAGTAAAAGCTCTCAAGAGTGAAAAAGTTCGCAAGTTCATAGAAGAAAAATATCCAAACGGTGAAGTTGTTGTAGTATTCTAATTAAGCGGTAATCGATTACCGAAAAGCGGTGGTTGAGCTTGTCGATGCCACTGGTCTAAATGCCCTGTCGTATAACGGCAGGGCATTTTTATTTGCATTGAATAAATTTAAGTCTTATAATTTTTTATATGACAATTACTATGATTTTTCAGCTGCTGGTAGTTCTGGCAGCGCTTTATGTTGGTTCCCGTTATGGAAGTCTTGCGCTTGGTGCAATTTCTGGAATAGGGCTATTTATTCTTGTGCTTGTTATGGGAATGAAGCCTGGTAATCCGCCGACAGATGTAATTTTTATTATCGTTGCGGCTATTACCTGTGCAGGAATGCTTCAGGCTTCCGGTGGTATGGAATGGATGATTCAGCTTGCAGAAAAACTGCTTAGAAAGCATCCGAATCAGATAATCTTTCTTGCTCCTTTATGTACATTTTTTCTGACTGTACTTGTTGGTACTGGCCACGTAGTTTATACGCTAATGCCGATTATTGCAGATATCTCCTTTAAAAAAGGAATCCGCCCGGAGCGTCCGTGTGCAGTTTCTTCAATTGCGAGTCAGGTTGGAATTACCTGTTCTCCTATTTCTGCGGCTGTTGCTTCTTTTGTTGTAATTTCGGGGCAGAATGGTTTTGACATTAATAACATTCAGGTTATTGCAATTACAATTCCATCCTGCTTGTGTGGAATTATTGCGGCGGCTCTTGTTTCTTATAAGCGCGGAAAAGATCTGGATAAGGATCCTGATTTTCAGACTCGTCTTGCCGATCCTGAAACTAAGAAATATATGTATGGCTCTGATGCTTCTGTTTTAGGAAATGAAGTTTCTAAGCAGGCAAAGCTTTCTGTGTACATCTTCCTTGGAGCTATTGTAGTTATTGTGTTTTATTCGCTTTTTCAGATTTTTGGTCATGATATCCGCCCTCAATACATTACAACTCTTGCGGATGGAAGTCAAAAAGTTTCGCGGCTTGCAATGAATATCATTATTCAGATTGTTCTTTTGACTGCTGCGGCTTTTATCATCATTTTTGCAAAGGCTTCTCCAAAAAAGGCTGTGGCTGGTGCTGTATGGCAGAGTGGCATGGTTGCTGTTGTTGCAATTTACGGAATTGCCTGGCTTGCAGATACTTATTTTTCAAATTATCTTGGTGTGCTCGAAGGTGGGCTTAAGGGAATTGTAGAGCGGTTTCCATGGACCATTGCCTTTGCTTTTTTTGCAGTAAGTGTTCTGATTAATTCTCAGGGTGCAACTCTGGTAACTTTGCTGCCACTTGCTTATAAGCTGGGAATTCCTGGACCTGTGCTTCTTGGTGTAATGCCAAGTGTTTATGCTTACTTCTTCATTCCTAATTATCCGTCAGATATTGCAACCGTAAACTTTGACCGGTCTGGAACAACGAAGATTGGAAAATATCTCTTAAACCACAGCTTTATGTTGCCGGGCCTTACCAGTGTAATTACTTCTACGATTGTGGGCTCAATTCTGGTGAAGATATTTTATTGATTTTGCAGACGTAATCACAGAAACTGCAGATATCGCTGCACTTGCCGGGGAGCTTTTTTCCCTGTGAGTGCAGCAATTTTTTTATGCCGTGGCGGCGGTAGTGAGAAAGGCCTTCTTCGTAGCAGAGTTTAATCATGGGGTTGGCGGCCGCTTTTTTCATGATTTTTTCAAAGCTGTCTGTGATGTATCCTATGAAGAGGGCGGGATTTTCATTTGCAAAGCCGCAGCAGGGAGCTATATTGCCGTCGGCGTGAACGTAGAGAATCTGGCCGGGGCCTTCGCAGTAGTCTTCGCGGAACCAGCGGCGGGCCTGCCAGGCGCGTGAATCGTCTGAAGTGTAGGTGCGGGGTAGTGTGTAGACGGGGATGTCGGCTGGGGGCGTTGTGGGGGTGTCCCCCGCAGAAGGGGTAGCGAGCAACGAAGTGCGAGCTAGGGGAAGGCTTTCCCCTTCTGTATCATCAACTGTCTGAATGTTTACCGAATCTTTGCCAAAAATCTTCTGAACGGTTCGGATAAAAGTTTCCATTCGTTCTGTGCTCTGGCCGTGGTAGGAATCCCAGCTGAGACCGATTTTTCCGTCGTAACCGCCATCGTAAAGTGCCTGGAGCTTTTTGCAGAGGTCGGCTTCATCTTGCCACCAGTCGCCGTTTGTCATAATCTGGTCGAACATAAGATCGTGAGAAATTGCAGCCTTTGTTACTTCTACAAGAAAATCCATATACAAAAAAGGTTCACCACCGGAAAAACCGATGCGGTCGATTTGACTTCCGGCATTTACACAGCTTTCAATCAGCGAAACAGCATCCTTTATTTCAAGCTTATGAGGATTTCTTTCTATAAAACAATGCTCACAGTGTAAGTTGCACGCATTAGTTGCTGCGAAGATGATTTCGGTTGGTGAAAAATTACGTCCTTTCATTGATTAAACTATAATGTATTTACTGATTTTATATAAGACATCTGTATTTTGAAAAACAAAAATAGCGGAGTAGAAAACACGCCCTTGTAACATTTGGTGCCGATACTGACCGTCTGTCCTCGCAGAAATTACAGAGCAAAGCGTCGAGGCACCTCGGTTACAAGGGATGTTTTCTACGGGAGCTATTTTCGTTTTTCAAGGTGAAGAATTTTTACATTGAATTTGTACAATAAAATCATTATATTTTAACTAATATCGTAAATTTTCCGTGCATTGTTTGTGCGGGTAAAATATAGGAGTTACTTATGATCAAAACAGTAAAAGACGTTGACCTTAAAGGCAAACGCATTATCATGCGCGTTGACTTTAACGTACCTATGAAGGACGGAGTTGTACAGGATGATACACGTATCATGGCTGCTCTTCCTACTATTAAATACATTCTCGAGCAGAGCCCACGCTCTCTCGTTCTTATGAGCCACCTCGGCGATCCTAAAAAGGACGTAAAAAAGGCTCAGGAAAAAGCTGAAAAGGCTGGAAAAACATGGACAGACGCTGATGCAGAAAAGTTCATCAACGGAAAGAACCGCATGAAGCCTGTTGTTGAATACTTTGCTTCAAAGCTCGGAAAGCCAGTTACATTCCTTCCAGATGCACTCGGACAGAAGGCTGCAATTGATGCTCTTCCAGAAGGAGCTGTTGCAATGCTCGAGAACGTTCGCTTCCACAAGGAAGAGACTTCTAAAGATGCTGCAGAGCGCGATGTAATGGCAAAAGAACTTGCTACATACGGAGACATCTTCGTAAACGATGCTTTCGGTACAGCTCACCGCGATCAGGCTTCTACAGCTTCTATCGCTAAGTTTATGCCAGTTGAATCTGTTGGCGGATTCCTCATGGAAAAAGAAGTTAAATACATTCAGCCAATGGTAACAAATCCAGAAAAACCAATGACAGCAATCATCGGTGGTGCAAAGGTTTCTTCAAAGATCGCAGTTCTCGAAAGCCTTATGAAGAACGCTTCTACACTCATCGTTGGTGGTGGTATGGCTTATACATTCCTCAAGGCACAGGGACACGCTATCGGTAAGTCACTTGTTGAAGATGACTTCCTCGATACAGCAAAAGATCTTCTTGCAAAGGCTGAAAAAGCTGGCGTAAAGATTCTTCTTCCTGTTGACCATGTTGGTGGTGCTGAGTTCGCTGATAAGGATCCTGTTGCAGTTGATGCAGTTGACCTCCCAGATAACCTTATGGGTATGGATGTTGGTCCTAAGACTGTTGAACTTTACAAGAACGCTATTCTTGCTTCTAAGTCTATCGTATGGAACGGACCTGTTGGAGTATTCGAGTTCGAAAACTTCGCAAAGGGAACTGAAGCTGTAGCTCGCCTCGTTGCAGAAGCAACATCTAAGGGTGCTATGACTGTAGTTGGTGGTGGTGACTCTGTTGCTGCTGTAAACAAGTTCAACTTGGCAGACAAGATGAGCCACGTATCAACTGGTGGTGGAGCTTCTCTCGAATTCCTCGAAGGAAAGACTCTCCCAGGTATCGCAATTTTGGCTACAAAATAAACGTCATCCCGAACTTGTTTCGGGATCTGCATGACATATACGGTGGTTGAGTTCGCTAAAGTACTCAGCCACCGTGTTTTTTTTGGAATTACTATGATTTACAACAACATTCTTGAAGCAATCGGACACACACCTCTTATTCAGTTACAGAAGATGGTTACGCCTGATATGGCACGTGTCCTCGTTAAATTTGAAGGACTTAATGTAGGCGGTTCTATTAAAACCCGTACCGCTTTTAATATGATTCTTGATGCCGAACGCCACGGCCTTATAGATAAAAACACAGTAATCGTTGAACCGACAAGCGGTAACCAGGGAATCGGTCTTGCACTTATTGGTGCGGTTCGTGGTTATAAAACTGTAATCATTATGCCGGACAGTGTTTCAGAAGAACGCCGTAAGCTGGTTAAGCATTATGGAGCAGAGGTTAAACTTGTTCATGACAACGGCGATATTGGTAAATGTATTCAGGAATGTATTGATACTGCTTTTTACATGCAGCATATGGATCCTCATGTTTTTATTCCTCAGCAGTTTGAAAATCCTGCTAACCCGCAGATTCAGCGTGAGCAGACTGCAATAGAAATTCTTGAAGATGTAAATGGTCCTATAGATGGTTTCTGCTCTGGAATCGGTACGGGCGGAACTCTTACAGGAATTGGCGAAGTATTAAAAGAGAAAAATCCGGAAATTACAATATGGGCTGTTGAGCCTGCACATGCAGCAATTCTTAGTGGGGGTAGTGTAGGTACACACCTTCAGATGGGCATTGGTGACGGACTTATTCCGCCGATTTTGAATCAGGAAATTTATGATGACATTTTTATCGTAACAGATAGTCAGGCAATCAGAACAAGCCGCGAGCTTTCACGCAAGGAAGGAATTATGTGCGGCATTTCCAGCGGAACAAATGTTGCTGCTGCGCTTGAACTTGCAAAAGCTCTTGGCCCTGGTAAAACTGTTGTTACTGTACTTCCTGATACTGCAGAACGATACTTCAGTACTCCGCTTTTTGACGAGGATGTGGAGTTTTAATCAGGCCTACAGGTATTGCTATTTTGGCTGTAAAATAATATAAATAGTGCATAAAGCAAAAGGCAGAGACGCCAGTTCTGGCGTCTCTGCCTTTTTTTATTTAACAAAAATTTCCTTAGCTTGTGGAGGCTTCTTATGAATGGTATTGTTGACGCATTGTGGGTAGCAGTGTCGGGGGCACTGGTATTTTTTATGCAACCGGGATTTTCAATGGTGGAATCTGGTCTTACCCGTGAAAAAAACAGCATAAATGTCGCAATAAAAAATCTGACAGATATCGGTATATCTCTTTTTGTTTACTGGCTTGTAGGTTTTGCATTGATGTTCGGTAAATCTGCCGGAGGATTCTTAGGTCTCACTGGATTTATTCCTGGTGCAAGCGGAAATATTGATTTTAATACTGGTACATTCTTATTTTTCCAGGCAATGTTCTGTTCAACAAGTGCAACAATTGTTTCTGGTGCTGTTGCAGAACGAATGAAGTATTCTTCTTATATCATTTCAACTTTTCTGATGTCACTGATTATTTATCCGATTTTTGGTCACTGGGCTTGGGCAGGTATTCAGCCTTCATTTATTTCTGATGCTCAAGGCTGGCTTAATAAAATCGGATTTGTTGATTTTGCTGGTTCTACTGTAGTTCACTCGGTTGGTGGTTATGTCGGACTTGCCGGAATAATTGTTCTTGGTTCAAGAAAGGGACGTTTCCCAAAAGGTGAAAAGCCTCGTAATATCCAGGGCTGTGATGTTCCGATGACAGTTGCCGGTGTATTTATTTTATGGTTCGGCTGGCTTGGCTTTAACGGTGGTTCAACACTTGCCTTCAATGATATAGTTCCTCAGGTTCTTTTGAATACCTGTATTGGAGCTGCAACCGGTATGCTTTCTGCTTTATTTACAGGCTGGGCATTTAAGAAGATTCCTGATGTAAACTTTGTAATTAACGGAACTCTTGCAGGTCTTGTTGCAATTACAGCAAACTGTCATTGTGTTACACCTGGTGCAGCTGCAATAATTGGTGCTGTCGGTGGGCTTGTGATGCTTGCCGGTTCTTTCCTTCTTGAAAAGTTTAAGTTAGATGATGCTGTAGGTGCGGTACCTGTTCATCTTTGTGCCGGTATCTGGGGAACTCTGGCCGTAGGTATCTTTGGTCAGCCGGAACTGCTGGGGACAAATCCTATTTTTGGAAGTCAGTTCCTTGCCCAGCTTATAGGAGTTGCTGCTTGTGGAGTCTGGGCTTTTGGTCTTGCTTTTATTGGTTTTAATATTTTGAATAAGATTCTTCCTCTTCGTG
Organism: Treponema bryantii; assembly: GCF_900111035.1. GTDB lineage: Bacteria > Spirochaetota > Spirochaetia > Treponematales > Treponemataceae > Treponema_D > Treponema_D bryantii_C. The sequence goes on along the minus strand of NZ_FOFU01000016.1, from coordinate 7,389 downwards.
TTTCTTCTGAAGACGAAGATAAGGGACTTAATATTGTTGAGCATGGAGCTTCTACAGAAATTTTTGACGTGTATGCAAAAATGCAGGAGCAGGCTAAGACTGGAGATCTTTCGGTAAGATTGCCTGTTGAACCTTTCACAGAAATAGGACAGATTTCTTCATTATATAACAGTGTTATGGAAAAGCTGGAAGAATCTTCAATGACAGAAGAAAGTTTTGGAATTCTTATGAAGTCAATTCCATATGCGCTTTTTATGCTTGATGCTGAATGGAATATTAGTCCTCAGTATTCTGAATCTACTCCGCGAATTCTTGGATGTCCTAACCCTGAAAATTACAACTTCCTGCTTCTTATGGCAAGAATTCTTCCGCGTGATAAGACTCAGGCTTTACAGAGATATCTTGGAAATCTTTTTTCAACAGATTTTACTCAGGTTGGGGTAGAGACTTTGAATCCTATTCGAGAGATTCCTGTTTCAATACGCACAGGTGGCGCAGATGGAAAGATTGTTAAGAAGATCATAAACTTTGAGTTCTCACGAATTTTAAATAATCAGAAAACAAAGGTTCTGCATGTAATTGTTCATGCAAAGTAAAGTGAACTGATGAGTGACCTTCGGGCTTGGCCCGAAGGTCTTTTTATTTTAAAGACTTCAACATCTTCTTGTTTTCATACATTGCCTGATCGGCACGTTTGAATACATCACAGAAGCTGGTATCGCGTCTGTGATCATAAACTGCAAAGCCGGATGCAAATGATTTCTTTTCAAAAAGTGGAACATCTTTGTTAATTTCTCTTATAGATAAATCATCTACAGTCTGTTTAAGTTTATCAATTTTTTCGTAATCGTCATTCTGCAGAATAATTACAAATTCATCGCCGCCGATTCTGAAAACCGGACTATGCTTAAAAATATTGCAGATTGTTTTACAACAGGAGATTAAGTATTTATCTCCCACTTCATGGCCAAAACTATCATTTACAATTTTGAGATTATTAAGATCACATTCACAGACTGCGAATTTTATGCCTTCTGCCTTGCATTCTATCATTTTGTTAAAATCTTCAACAATATCATTATATGAAACACGGCTATGAACTTTAGTCAGGGCATCATGATGAGAAATCTTTTTTTCTACGTTGATTGTTTCAATCATAACATGGCGCAGCATATTCTGAATACAGATATATAATAATACTGCGGTAACACAAATACTCATGTATCCGGAATTGATTTCCCCATTTATTGTATTTGCTGCCTGTCCAACAATCATAATAGAAGTAATTAAAAGAATGTTTATAAGGTATCGAATTTTTGCTCGGATACCATTCAGAATAAAAACAAAAAGTACATATATAAAATCTAAGACGCAAAATAAAAGATATGACCAGTATGCATTGCCTCTGTGAAAAATACTGTCAGAATCAATATAGAAAACAATTCCAGTAAAAAGAGAGATAACCTCTATAATGACATTGAGTGTCATAATTATCAGCATTGGTTTTACAGACTTTCTCATTCCGCTGCTTCGTGCAAGACAGATTCCAAGGTAAGGGGAAATACAGAATTCTGTAAAGGTTATAAACCAGTGAATCTTTTGAGAAAAAAGATTTGTCTTATCTGATAATACACCGCAGTATTCAAAACATGCTCCGATAGCTGCAAGAATAAAAGTAATTCTGAACCATTTTATGTCATCTTTATTAAGAATAGTATTCTTGCCGACATCGATAGCAAGGATAATCATACTGAGAACACAGATTATTATTGTAACTGTATAATTCGGATCCATATTTAGATTTCTCTTACTACTATTATAAACTACATTTTATGAATTTTACAAAATAAAGTTTTTCTGTTTATGTGCTTTTATTAACAACTTGTTAATTTCTTTGCTTTAGTTCTGTTTCTGTGATATAATAGATGTCTGATAGTAATACTATCAGTAGTATCACTATCACAGGAGTCTCTTTTTATGAATGATGTTCGTGTTATCGAGGTAAAGGAAAATATCCTTGCCGACAACGACAAAGAAGCTCAGATTCTTCGTGATAAACTCAAATCTAAAAAGACCTTTCTTATGAATCTGATGTCGTCTCCGGGGAGTGGAAAAACAACTACGCTTCTGCGTACTGTTGAACAGCTAAAAGACAAAATCAAAATTGGAATAATGGAAGCAGATATTGATTCTGATGTTGACACAAAGACTATGGCCGGTGCCGGCGTAAAGTCTATTCAGCTTCATACGGGTGGTATGTGCCATCTTGATGCTGCAATGACTGAGCAGGGCTTGAATGAACTGAATTATGATGGCCTTGATCTTGTTGTGCTTGAAAACGTAGGAAATCTTATCTGTCCGGCAGAATTTGATACAGGGGCAGCTAAAAATGTAATGATTCTTTCTGTTCCGGAAGGTCATGATAAGCCGCTTAAATATCCTTTAATGTTCAGCAAGGTTGATGCCCTTATCATCAGCAAAATTGATGTAGCACCTTATTTTGATTTTGATATGGACAAACTGCGCGAATATGTGCTCAAACTCAACAAAAATGTAAAAATCTTCCCGATTTCTGCAAAGACTGGGGAAGGTGTCGAAGAGTGGTGTCAGTGGTTACTTGATGAGGTAAATGCTCATAACAAGTAAAAAACTTCCGTCATTGCGAACCGAAGGTGAAGCAATCCATATTGTAGATTGCTTCGTCGCTTCCGCTCCTTGCAATGACGTAAATAAAGAGGAAATCAAACATGGCAGAAGTTAGACCTTTAATTCTGGAGCTCGGTCAGAAAATTACAGATCGACTCGGTAGAAAAATAAATGAAAATGACCCTGAGTACTGGGGCTTAAACGAAATTGTAACAGACGAGATGGCAGAAGTTGCGCTCAAAATGGATGTGCGTAAGCCTGTTACTCTGCCTCAGCTTGTAAAACTTACAGGTAAGTCAGAAGAATATCTTGAAAAAATCATGATGGATATGGCAATTGCCGGTCTTATCGAATATAACTGGGAAAATCCAAAGCACGAAAAGCAGTATATTCTGCCGATGTTCGTTCCCGGTTCTGCTGAGTTTACAAACATGAATCAGAAGCAACTGGAAGAGCATCCAAAGCTCGGACGCTTCTTTGACCGTATGACCTTTGAGCCTCTTGTTAAGGTTACTCCAATGGTACCGGAGGGAGGTGCTGGAATTGGTATGCACGTTATTCCGGTTGAAAAGGCAATTGAAGCAGAAAACACAAGTGTCAGCGTAGAACATATTTCTCACTGGCTCGATAAATATGATGGAAAATATGCCGCATCTCCTTGTTCCTGCCGCCTCAGCCGCCGCACCTACGAAGAAGGCTGTGCTGATGATCCGGAAGACTGGTGTATCGGTGTAGGTGATATGGCTGATTACCTTGTAGAGACAAAGCGAGGTCACTATATTACCCGCGACCAGGTTTATGAGATTTTGCAGCGTGCAGAAGACAACGGCTTTGTTCATCAGATCACAAACATTGACGGTGAAAATAAGATTTTCGCTATCTGTAACTGTAACGTAAATGTCTGCTACGCTCTCCGTACTTCTCAGCTTTTCAATACTCCAAATATGTCACGCTCGGCTTATGTTGCCAGAACCGAAAGTGACAAGTGTGTTGCCTGCGGACGCTGTGTAGAATACTGTCCTGCCGGCGCGGTTAAGCTTGGTCAGAATCTCTGTAAAAAAGACGGAAGCAAGGTTCAGTATCCAAAGCATATTTTGCCAGATAATCATAAATGGTCTGAAGCAAACTGGGATGAAAACTACCGCGATACTGCGCGCATCAACTGTTATTCAACCGGTACTGCTCCTTGTAAAACTGCATGTCCTGCACACATTGGTATTCAGGGCTACTTAAAGATGGCAAGTGAAGGCCGTTACACAGAAGCTCTCGAACTGATTAAAAAGGAAAATCCTTTCCCTGCAGTTTGTGGACGTATCTGTAATAAACGTTGTGAGGCTGCCTGTACACGCGGCACAATCGACGAAGCTATTGCTATTGATGAAGTAAAGAAATTTATCGCTCAGAAGGATCTGGACGCTAAGGTTCGTTTTATTCCTAAGAAGGTAATTCCTTCGAACCGCGGCGAGTTCAGCCAGAAGATTGCAATTATCGGTGGTGGACCGGCAGGTCTTTCATGTGCTTTCTATCTTGCAGAAAAAGGTTACCGTCCTACAGTATTCGAAAAGAACAAGGTTGCCGGTGGTATGCTTGTTTACGGTATTCCATCATTCAAACTTGAAAAAGATGTAGTAGCAGCTGAAATCGACGTAATGAAAGAAATGGGCGTTGAAATTAAGACCGGCGTAGAAGTTGGAAAAGACGTAACAATCGCACAGCTTCGTGAGCAGGGCTACAAAGCCTTCTATATTGCAATCGGATGTCAGGGTGGCCGCAAGGCTGGCGTTCCTGGTGAAGATGCAGAAGGAGTAATGACTGCTGTAGACTTCCTGCGCACAGTTGCAGATGACCACAACTTTAAGGTAAGCGGCAAGACTGTTGTTGTTGGTGGTGGTAATGTTGCAATTGATGTGAGCCGTACAGCATGGCGCTGCGGTGGAACTGATGTTCAGCAGTTCTGTCTTGAGCAGCGCAATGAAATGCCTGCTACTGTAGAAGAAATTGAAGAAGCCGAGGAAGAAGGAATTAAGATAAACTGCGGCTGGGGTCCTAAAGAGATTCTGACTGAAAATGGCAAGGTAAAGGGTATCGTATTTAAGAAGTGCGTAAGCGTAAAAGACGAGACCGGCCGCTTTAATCCAAAATATGATGAAGCTGATACTCTTACTGTTGAATGCGATAATGTTTTCCTTTCTATTGGACAGGCAATTGTATGGGGCGACATGCTTGCTGGTTCGAATGTTGAGCTTGGCCGTGGAAATGGTGTAATTGCAGACGGCGTAACTTACCAGACTGCAGAGCCTGATATTTTTGCAGGTGGTGATGTTTACACTGGTCCGAAATTTGCTATCGACGCAATTGCTGCCGGTAAGAAGGCTGCGGTTTCTATTCATCGTTTTGTACAGCCGCATTCAACAATGACAATCGGACGCGACAAGCGTGAATTCATTGAACTTAATAAGGAAGATATTCTTGTTGAAGGATATGACAATACACCACGCCAGGTTCCTGGTTCGAAAACTACAGACAGTAAGTTTGCAGAAACAAAACTCTGCTTTACAGAAGAGCAGATTAAGAAAGAAACTGCGCGCTGTTTGAGTTGTGGTCAGAGTATTGTTGATGAGAACAAGTGTATTGGTTGTGGTGTTTGTACAACTAAGTGTGCGTTCGACGCAATTAAACTTCACCGCGAGCATCCAAAGGCAAGCAGAATGACTAAGAGCGAAGATAAACTCAAGGCTATTCTGCCAAACATCCTCAAGCGCGAAGTAAAGATTCTCTTGAATCCGAATAGAAATTCAATGGAGAAGTAAAATTACCCTGACAAAGGAGACATATATTCGTCATTGCGAGCGTAGCGAAGCAATCCATTAAATAGATTGCTTCGTCGCTGCACTCCTCGCAATGACGCGTAAAATTATGCACGAACTAGGTATTGTCTTTCACGTAATCAAGCGTCTCGAGAATCTTGCGGCCGAACAGAAACTGCAGCAGATTCAAAGTGTAACGCTTGAGCTCGGAGAGGTAAGTGGGGTAGTGCCGGAGTTTCTTGAAGACGGTTGGAAGTGGGCAGTGAAAAAATCTCCCATTATGGAAAATGCTGCCCTCAAAATAGAAACTCTTCCTGCCGTAAGCATCTGCAATGCCTGCGGTAAGACTTACGGCACGGTTGAAAATGGTAAAACTTGTCCGCACTGCAAAAGCGAAGATACGGTTTTGCAGACGGGCAATGAAATGAATATAAAGGAAATTGAAGCGTGTTAGGAGGTATATGACATGTTATTTCAACTTTATGGATCAACAGTAGCAACTCAGTTGCTTGGTTGGTGTTTAGTTTTCCTCGGTCTCATTCTTTTGAATGAACTTGGTAGAACAAAGTTTGGTGGTGTTCTTGTATTCTTCATCGTTCCTGCTGCATTGACAGTTTACTTTATTGTAGCTGCTATCGGAAAGAACTCATTCGCCTCAGAATGGTATGTAATTAAGTATATGGGCGGCTGGTTCCATTATGCTAAGTTGTATGCCGCGACTATCGGATGTATTGGTTTTATTTTCCTTGCAAGAAAATGGACTGCTCTTGGAAAATCTGAATGGTTCAAATGCTGGCCATTTATTATCGTAGCTATCAACATTCTTATTGCAGTAGCTTCAGATTTCGAATCTGCTGTCAAAGGTGGAATCTCTGGTGGCTGGTGGGTATCTAACGAAGGTGTATTCCTTTATGGTGGATGGTGGAACCTTCTCAACGGTCTCGCAGGTATCATCAACATTGCTTGTATGACTGGATGGTGGGGAATCTACTCATCAAAGAAAGGAAAGCTCGAAAAGCAGGATATGCTCTGGCCTGATATGACATGGATGTTCATCATTGCTTATGATGTATGGAACTTCGAATATACATATCTGAACCTTCCAACACACTCATGGTACTGCGGTCTTGCACTTCTTCTCGCTCCAACATTTGCAGCTACATTCTGGAACAAGGGTGGCTGGATTCAGAACCGCGCATTCACTCTTTCAATCTGGTGTATGTTCGCTCAGGTTGTACCATTCCAGTTGACTAAGCCATTCTCTGTACTCCCTTCTGTTTATGCAGGAGCTCCTCAGGACGGAACTGGCGCTCAGGCTCTGTATGACGCTTCTATGGCTATCTACAATAATCCTGCAATTGCCAACAACGGACCTGAAGTTCAGCAGGCTATCGCTAAGATGGGAATTACAGCTGATCCAAAGGCACAGGGTGTTATCGCTGTTCTTGCTCTCGCAATCAACGTTCTTGTTCTTGCTGCAATCTGCAAAAAAGCATTTGCTACAAAGACAAATCCATATACAAAAGAGATATGGAAAGGAACAAAGGATTTCGAAGAAGCTATGGCTCGCGCTGAATAAAAAAAATCCCCGGTTTTGATATGTACCCCCTTTTCTGGACAAACAGAAAGGGGGTATTTTTATGCATCAACATTACTCGTATGAGTACAAAAGACACTGCGTTGAAATGTACAAACAAGGGTTTTGGGAAGAAACTCCAGAACATTTTAAAGATCCGCAAGATTTCCATAAGATGATTCGAAGATGGAAAAAGATAGAAGATGCCAATGGACCAGAGGCATTAAAAATCAAAACAAAGAAAAAGAAATGGAGAGCTTCAGAACGCTATGAACTTGTAGCACAAGTTCTTGCTGGTAATTCAATAAAAGAAGTTTCATGTAATGCAGGAATAGATTCAGGACAGTTATGTCAGTGGGT
>NZ_FOFU01000022.1 GCF_900111035.1 Treponema bryantii | reverse complement strand
ACTGAAATTGCAATCAGAAAATTTGTAATCAACCAGTATGGTGAAATTGAAGATCTTGATATTGGAGCAAGAAATATAAATGCCCTCCTGTTCGGTCAGCTTCAGTTATCAGGAGGAAGTGTAGTATTCAGTAAGGGAACACAGAAAGATGAATTCCTTATTGATGTAGGCGGTATTCTCGAATTCTCACAGAACAGCAGTGTACCAGACGGATTAAAAGAGGCATCTTTTGCAATTAATAAATTACAGGTATCGACAAAATCTGGATTGGTAGCTTTTGATGCAGGATTAAATGAAGGCATTCAGTTTGAAGTATTAGGTGGTGTAAAAGTATACGTAAATCAGCTCTTCTTTAGTAATGAAGGATTCCGTGTATCTGCGGGTGCAGGTCTTGATTTCCCTTCTGTTGATTTTGGTAATGTAAGATTTGATGCTTCTATTAGTATGTCGTGGGATGGAAAAATCACAGCCTTTAATGGAGGGCTTGGAGAATTAAATGTTCAGATTGCAGGATTTAAAGGAAGCATAAAAGAACTTTATGTAGGAAAATTTGACAATACAGACAGTGATTTCATGGTTAGCCTTAAAGAATGTAGACTTACCCTTCCTGGAAACTTTGGATCAATGGGAGGTTCTTCATTTGCCTTAAAGAATGCAACCTTTGATCCAAACACAGGTGATTTCAACGGAGAGTTTGAAGTTCCTTCACTTAAGACTGAAATTGCAGGCTTCAAGTTAGTACTTGATGCTCCTACAATCAACTTTAAGGAATTCAAGATCGGCTTCTCAAGAGCATATCTTGAATTACCGGAATTCTTTAATGCAGCGGGAGCAAATGTATCTATCTATGATATTGCAATTACAGCACAGAACGGTTTGACAATTGGAGGTGCAGGCTTTACATTACCTGACTTTACGCTTGGAGAATTCGGATTTAAGAATATCGGTGCTGAATTCAGAATGCAGGATGATACATACTTCATTTCAGGTCACGGAGGAATTATCCTTCCTAATGTCGGAGAAATTGAAGCAGCCCTCTGCTTTACAGAAGTAAGTGAAATTTATCCAATCGGACTTAAACATGCATACTTCAGTTTTGAAGCAGCAACAGGTATTCCTCTCGGAGCTACAGGATTGAATTTAAGCGGAATACGTGGTGGATTAGGTTATGGATATCCTGATGAAGTTCCAGAGAAGTATCAGAATCTTTTTGGAGATAGAGGGCCTCGAGTTCAGCTTGGTCTTACTGTAAAAGACGCTGGTGGTGGAAAACTTGCAAGAATAACTGCTGATGCATGGATTGATATTGAAAAAATTACATGGGTACTGGAAGGAAATGCAACAATCCTTAAAGGTACCTTGAACATTACAGCAGAAGCTGCAGCAATTATTACAAACAACTGCTTTGCAACCGGTATGAGTGTAAATATTAAGTTTGTACGCGGATCAATTGAACTTTACATCTTTGACCAGAACGGAAACCTTAAGTTCTCTGGAGCTGGTGAATGTAAATTTGGAATGCCAAAAGGTGAACTTTATGATGGCTGGTTAATCAGTATTCCACCATGTGATATATGGCTCGGCGGCTTTGGTGTAATGTTCGGAGACTTTACAAACGGAAAACGAGGATTCTTAGGTTACATTGATATTGAGTTCTGCGGATTCAACTGGGGAAGAATCGGAGCCTTTGTAGGTACTGGCGGACTTGATCTTAGAGTATCAAGTTATGATATCTGTCGTCCGGAGGGAATCAGTTTCAAGTCTATGAACAGATCTGTCCGTGGACCAGTTGTAAATAATCTTGATATTGCAAGTGCAAAATATACAAATGCAGTGCTTGA
>NZ_FOFU01000011.1 GCF_900111035.1 Treponema bryantii | reverse complement strand
TCATTCTGACCAAGGCTGGCAGTATCAACATATTTATTATAGAACGGCTCTGACTAAACATGGGATTATACAATCTATGTCTCGTAAAGGAAACTGCTATGACAACTGCATTATGGAAACATTTTTTGGTCGAATAAAGAATGAATTATATTATGGTCATGAAAGGGATTTTAAATCTTTTGAAGAGTTTTCTGTAGCAATCGCAGAATATATAGATTATTATAACAACAAGCGAATACAGGTTAAAACAAAATGGATGCCTCCTGTAAAATACAGGGAAGCATCCATTCGTTCCGCCTAGTTCATAATATGTGTCCAGAATTTTGGGTACATATCATTAGTTCGGGGTCTTTTTTTATGATGTAGATTATTTTACAACCTTCCATTCAAGAACAATCAGATATCCATCTTTAAGTTCGTTAATCGATAACTTTCCGGATTTTTCAAATGCACCTTTTATTTCAATCTTCTTGCCCTGAGCTTTTCTTAACTCTATCAAAACCTCATCAGAAGCCTTGATTGAATATTGCTTTTCATTTTCTGTTTCCAGTCCAATAAAAGTAAATGGCTCATTACCATAAACCTTAATATAACCAGTTACAATATCAATATTATCATCTGACAATGAAGGCTTAGAATATGCAAAAAAGACTTCCATACTGCATAAGAATAAAAAAAATATTAAGTATTTTTTCATAACTTATTGCTCCAGTTGCACAGGGATAAACTTAAGCTTATCTGACCAGTTATTTGGAATTTCTATATATTCTTTATCAGCATCATAATGAATTATCAATGTTCCTCTAGGTCCAATATATTCAGTACCGTTATTTATATTATTCACAAAACATTCATTAAAAAGAACTGGCCCCTTATAAGAAGTACTGGATTTTCCACCATACAACAATTCTGCCATATCAGAATTCATATCATCTGAGCTGTAGATTATATAATCATTAAGATTAATAGCATTACAATTAAATTTTACTTCCTCTCCTCTAATTGTATATGTTTCAGAAACTGATTTATTTAATGTATGTTTTGTTGATGAAGTTGGATACAACATTACTTCATAAAACAATTCCTGTAACTGAGTAAAATTATTGATTGATTCATCACGAGTTTTTACAGCCTCAATAATTGCTTTTTCATCTATATATTCATTTAGAGCAATAGCCCTAATACAATCAATTCCCCAGTTTCTTAAAAGAAAAGCACCAAAAGCATATGTATTTGCATAAGATATTAATACATAATCTGTATCTAACCATGTTTCGAAACCAGAATTAAAAGTTTCACAAAACAAATCTAATCTATTCTGAGGACCTGCCTCAGGTGAGATACCTAACTGTTCCAGCATAATATCTTCACAAACCATAGACATCAATTCATTAAACCATGTACTAGACTTTTGCATTATAAATCCTCCATCATATGTATTCAATGATTTATTTACAAAATGAAGTAAATGCTGGAATTCATGTCCAAGTGTTGAATAAATGTCTTCTATTCTGGTATAAAGCATTTGACTATCAATATGAATGCATTCACATTCATTCGAAGATTTTAAGTCTTTAATTTCTGCAAGATATTCATTTTTAAAAAAATCTAAAGGCCAGAAATAGCCCATCAAAACAGCATTTGACTCTTTATCAAAATCATTATTCAAATCGTAAACAATAATATGTATTTTTGTTTTATTTGGATCTACTGTAATAAAAGCATCTTCTAACAATTCTTTTGCTTCATCCTTAAATTCTGGGATATTAGAACCAAATATGTAAGTTTCCTGTTTATAGATATCATCAAATTTTTCAGCTAATATTCTGCAATCTTCAGGTAATATATACATTGATTTATTCGGCTCATTTTTATACCAGACATAACAATAATCACCAACAGCATATAATTCACAATCTTCTGTATAATCCGTTCCTGTTACTCCTGGAGATACTTCTGAATAGAATGTTTTTTTAATTGGATCATAGTCATCAGGCGAAAAATTCTTATCTAAATCATAAAGCTTCTTATCCTGTAATATTCCATCTTTTGTAATTTGAAAATTTACTTCCCAACTTCCAGACTTTTTATTCATAACCTTTTTAAAAGGATTTGAATTATAAGTCTTCAATGCATTCATATCAATTTTATAATCTTTATGGTCTCTTGGAATTATTACAGTTTTCCCCTGAGCCTTTTTATCTTTGATGTATTTTGCTACAATTTCCTTGTAAGTAGTTTCAGTTTTCAAAATCCTTTCAAAATCTTTTAAAGTTTGATTCTGAATTACCACGAATGTCTCTTTTCCATTTGTTGGAAATGGGTATAGAGAATTTTTATATCCCTCTTTCTGGATATCATTACTACAAGATGCAAGTAATAATATTGATAAGCTCCATGCAAGAAACAATAATTTTTTCATAAATCTTTTCCTCTTTTTTACTTATTTTGAAGTCATATTAATTACGCCGTCCCAGTCATCTGCTACGCCATTTTCTATAAAGTTCTTACAGCGGTCTGCAAAAACAAGTGCAATCGGATCACCGCCGCACATAGAATTGGCCTGCATGAATAATTTACCTGCATTTGCAAAATCACGTGTAAGGTATTTATCCAGAGCGGCGTGGAAAACATCAATCTGTTCACTCTGTTCTTGTGTAAGTTCGTTTGTAAAACCCACAATACTGTATAACTGAACTGGAGTTGAGCGACCGACTACTCTAACCTGATCAAGACGCTTTGCAGCAATTGTTCCTTTATGTGCACCAGAATCAGCCATATTCCAGGTATCATCAGAACACATAATCCATGAACCATAAGCTTTATTTACACCTTCAAGACGGCTTGCGAGGTTTACTGTATCTCCAATCATAGTGTAATTAAGCTTACTGAAGGTATCGGTTTTACTTCCCATAAGACCTACAAAGGCTTCACCCGAGTTTACACCGATACGGGTTTGAAGAGGTTTAAGCTGAATTATTTCTTTTCTTCCATCTTCATGAGTAATCTCTTTAGGTTCAAACAAATCAGCATGCTTTTGGTTAAACTCAACTTCTACTTTTTTCATTCTGATTGCAGAATCAAGACAAAGATATGCCCATTCTTCCGGCGTATGAGCATTCATAGGGTCTGGAGCACCAAACATTGAGATAATCGCATCACCTTCATATTTATCGATGTTACCACTGTTTCGCAGAATCTCATTTGACATCTGTCCAAGGTATTCATTGAGAATCTCAATTAACTTGTTTGGTCCTTCATCACCATAAAGTTTACCAATGCTTTCACTGAGTGTTGAGAATTTCTGAATATCAGAGAAAAGCGCTGTAATACATTTTTTCTGACCTTCTGTTTTGAATGCATCCGGATTTTTACGAAGTTCATTAACGGTATCCTTGTTGGCAAAAGAAGAAGCAATCTGTGTAATGAACTGCTTTTCTTTATTACTAAGGAAGAAGCGGTAACCAATTCCGGCAGCCAGGTCTACGACCAGACACAAAATTGTTCCAATAAATTGAATATAATATTTACTGAAAACAAATAATCCGCCCCATACAAGACAATAAATAAGATATGCAATGAAGGTAATGATATTCTGTTTTGCATTTGAAGCCTTAATAAAAGTAAGCATAAAAATAGAAAGAGCGAATGCAAGTAAAAAGCCCCACTGCCATCTTACGTTATAGATAAAATCTTCGTTTAAGAGTGTATTCAAAACATTAGCGTGAATACCAACGTTCATATATTTAGTAATGTAAGGAGTTGCTCCAATATCAGTTGTTGAAGTAGCAGTATTTCCGATAATACAATATGCATTCTGATAAAGCTCCCTTAATTCCTTCATAAAATCATTAAAGGAATCTGAAAAATATTTCAGATTATCAAAATCTTCTGTAAGGTATGTTTTTAATTCTTCAACAGTTTCTTTATCTAACTGATTGGCAAGTTTATCAAGTCTTTGTATAACTGTCTCAAGATATCCGGCAAAAGCAAACTCATTTACATCCTTATAAAACTGATTTCTTAAATTAAAATATTCTGAATATTCATCTGGAGTAATTCCATCTATTACTGAACCATCTTCATTAAAACCAGTACACTTAGAAAGAAGCTGATCCTTCATATTTGTAATTTCATCATATTCATCAAGTAAATACCATGCAGCTCTTGTATATTCCATTTCTGAGCCATCATTTTCATAAACGGCCTGCTGAGCAATATTATTAAGACATACAAGTATCTGTTCTTCGAATGTATCTAGATGAATGATATTTATGATTGAATCATTTTTAAAGGATTCGTCACTTGAACCATGGCGGTAATTTATTATAAGTCGGCCATTAGAATCAAGCGGAATTTTTAAATCTTTTCGTTTTCCTGTATAAACATTTTTTGCATTTTTTACAATAAGATAATCTTTTTCTCGTACAAGAGTATTAGAATCAGCAATTTCAAGAAATGGACCAAAAGCAAGCTGATTGATATAAGTATCATTGAACTTTACAAGGAGCTGTATTCTTCTGCGAACACCATCACTGTCTACTACAGAGTTTGTAAAGTTTGCACCATGAGCACGTGTCATCAGTTTATTCATTGCAGGATTAAAACCACGTTCCTCACCTGTTGAAATTGATGTATATTCATTTCCCAGTTCTACAAGATTTGAAACATCTTCTATCTTATCTGTAAGCATTCTTTTAATGATATATTGCTTATCTTCATTTGTGATATCATAACCTAAATTATCATGATTGATTGTAAGATATACCTTTCCAAAGAACTGAAGACAACGTGCAAAATACTCATCGTTATCGCGCGACATGTTTTCTGCAATATAGGTCTGGAGATTTTCAAAAGTAGGCTCAATATTTTCAGCTATCATTTCGCTGACAAGAGCAGGAACTTCTGAAGCCCGTACATAGCCTGCATTTATTGCAGCAGAAAGCTGACTGATAAGTTCATTTATTGTATCTTCTGTTGCGTAAACCTGCTTGAAGATTTTCTGTTCGGCTGCAGGAGCAATACCGTTTTTAGTTGGTGAAATATACTCAATATCGAAGATTGCTGTATCAACACCAAGTTCTTTCATGCGTAACAATGCGTCAGCAATAGTATCGCGTCCCCATGGCCACTCACCAAGCTCTTTAATTGCATAGTCATCAATTTTTACGAGCATGATGTTTGGATCTGCAGCAGGTTCTTTTCTTTGTGTTAGTAAAGAATCATATAAACGGAAATCGAGTTTTGAAAATATACCAGAATAAAATAAAACTCCGAAAACTAAAAAAATGATTAATTTGATGAAAAAGCTGATAAATAGGTTTTTATTATTCATAAACCTATTATATCAGATGTTATTAAATAAGTAAAAAAATTTAATTAAAAGAGTCTAAAGCGAGTTTTGCAGCCAGTTGTTCTGCTTCTTTTTTTGATTTAGCAGTTACCGGACCGAATACTTTATCACCTAAATGAACACAAACTTTAAATGTCTGATCATGATCTGGACCTGTTTTAGAAACCAGTTCATACTGAGGACATTTTTTTGTTTTTTTCTGATATTTTTCCTGAAGCTGTGTTTTAAAGTCTTTTACTCCCTGTGAAAAAGTTTCTTTTACAGCAGGTTCAATAAAAGAAAGTACATATGCTTCTGCAGCCTTGTATCCTGAATCAAGATAATAAGCGCCGATAATTGCTTCCATACAGTCAGCAAGAATTGCAGGCTTTGTGCGGCCACCGCTCATCTCTTCACCGTGACCGAGCATCAATAGCTTGTCTATTCCAAACTTAATTGCTACAGGAGCAAGAGCTTTTTCCGAAACTACAGCGGATTTAATTTTTGCTAAATCACCTTCAGGATTGTCTAAATTATTATACAGATAGGCAGCAGTTACCATTCCAAGTACTGAGTCGCCAAGGAATTCAAGCCGCTCATTATTTTTCACTCCGTGTGCTTCATTTGTAAGTGAACGATGATGAAAGGCCTGATCTAAATGCTCAAGCTTCTTAAATTTTATTCCTACCCTGTTACAAAAATCAGACAGTTCTTTTTTACGTTGTTTTGCAAGTTCCATTTTTTTTCCGAAAAAAAAAGCACAAGTTTAATACTTGTGCTTTCTACGCTTTATCTTAGTCTAAAGACTTATTTGCCCTGTTCAGACTTGATGAAATCATAAGCGTCGCGAACAGTTTCGAATTCGTTTGCTTTTTCATCTGGGATGCTAACTCCCAATTCTTCTTCGATAGCATATACCAATTCATAAGTATCAAGGCTATCTGCTCCAAGATCGTTTCTGAAAGAAGAATCCAAAGTAATCTTTCCTTCGTCGATTTCCAATTTGTCAGCAATAAGCTTCTGGATTTTTTCAAACAATTCGTCCATTCTTTTTACTCCTAAGAATTAGCCATTAACTTCAGGTGTGATAACCTGGCGTCCGCGGTAGAAACCACATTTTGGACAAACGTGATGAGACTGTACAAGGTTTCCGCAGTTGCTGCATTCAACAAGCTGTGGTGCCTTAAGTTTCATGTTGATTGTCTGACGTCTTTTTGTTACGGCCTTTGATGTTTTACTTCTTGGTACTGCCATATATATAACCTCACTATAATTTATCAGATATAACTGAAGTTTAATATACAACAATTCCAATCTGAATGTCAATCTATTATATCAAATTAACACCGTTTGTCAAACAAAATTTCAAATTTTGTCATTTAAATTCCCCGTTACGGGAATTATTCATATTTCTTTTTTAATGCATCTGCCACAATAGATGGAACCATACGGGAAATATCACCGCCGAACTGAGCCAGCTGCTTTATTGATGAAGATTTTACGATTGCATATTTTTCTTTTGACTGAAGGAATACAGTTTCAATATCTGGATTCAAATTCTGATTCATCAATGCAAGTTCAAATTCGTAACCAAAATCGTTAGCAGAGCGCACTCCCCTTACTAAAACTTTAGCACCAACTTCTTTTGCATAATTTACAATGATACCTTTATATGAATGAACAGAAACATTTCCGAATGGTTTAATCAGTTCCTTTAAAAACTGAACTCTTTCTTCTTCAGAGAACATTGTCTTTTTTTCGGGATTTACAGAAACAACTACATCTACACTTTCAAAAAGTCCAGATGCTCTTTTAATAATATCTAAATGTCCATTTGTAGGAGGATCAAATGACCCTGCAAATACAGCTTTTACCATATATAAGTAATCTATCTTATTTGACGAAAACGGGCAATAGATGTAGAATTACCGCATGAAGAAGATTTATGTTTTAATTTCACTTATACTCGGAGTTTGTTTAATTTCATGTGGCTCAAAGCCTCAGGTAGAAGATACTAAGCCTGAAGCACCTGTTGTGGAAGAAACACAAAGCTTAGAAGTTGAAGACACTGAAGACGTTACAGAAGTTGAAGAAGATGTTGAATTGATTAATGAAGATGTTTCTATTCAGGAAGAAGATGAAGAAGAATATCTGCGTTCTACACAGGCTCTTTCTGCTGATGAATTTGTAACAAAAGACGAATTCACAGAAGATAAGGCTGAAATTCTCCGTATCATCAAAGAACTTCAGAAAGTAATGGAAAAAGAAGATGTTGAAGCATGGCTTAAATATGTTGATAAAGACTCTAAAAATTTCTATTCAAATCCTGTAAACATCAGAAAAGTAAATAAAAAACTTCCTAATAAAGCTATCGTTTTGAATGGAATTGGTGACTATTTTAAGTATGTTTTCATTCCTTCACGTCATAACCGTGAGATTACAGAAATCAGATATATCTCGAAGACAAATACAAAGGCCGTTCAGGTACATGAGGACGGAAGTATTACAAGATATTATCAGTTCATAAAAGTAAACGGTAAATGGTACGTTCAGTTAGACCGCGTGTAATTTTCGTTGATTTTTTGGCTAGTATATTCTATAATTATTATATTAGGTCTATGACCAATTACGGAGGAATTTTTAATGAAACTTTCTAGAAAAGTTCTTATTGCATCTGCAATGATGTTCGCATGTGGCTTTGCTTTTGCTCAGGAAAAAGAAACATCTGTTGAAAGCGAATACCTTAATGATGTTGATGGCGATATCATTATGACACTCGCTGACTCAGATGAATATGATAATAAACTTGTAGCACTTCAATACCTTCAGGCTGCACTTGATGATGGTAATACTTCTGATGCTGTGATTCAGGCACTTGATCGACTTGCTGGCGAAGGTCTTACAACACAGTCTCGTACAAACGGACGTCTTAATAACAACTTCCCAGAAATCCGCCGTGAAGCATGTAAGCTTATGGCAAAAGTTCCTACCGAACATTCTAAGAATATGTTAGTTTCAATTGCTGTTGCAGATAATGAGCCAATGGTAATTGCAGCTGCTGTAAAATCTCTTGGTGAAATCGGAATCAATGAAAATGATGAAACTGTTGATGCAATCGCTTTTGCTAACCGTCGTAATCAGGTTTTGAATCCAACAAGTTCACTTGCACTTGAAGTTCTTAATGCTTTCGAAATGCTTGCTGATAAAACAGAAAATAAAAAGACTATGATTGATGCTGTTGCACGTATTTCAACAGACTATCACTATGTAACTCCTGTAAGACAGAAGGCATACAAGCTTTTGAAGACACTCTCAAGCAACTCAGATTCTAAAAAATCAAACAGTTCTGATGCAAAATAATTTTGCAATAGAATTCTAATATTTAAAAAGGGCTTCCGAAAGGCAGCTCTTTTTTTAACATAAAAAAAGTAATTACAATAACGTCGGAGCAAATATGGAACCATTTATCCTCGCCTCATCTTCACCACGCAGACAGGAAATCTTAAAAATGCTTAAGATTCCATTTAGAGTTATCATTCCAAATATTGATGAAACACTAACTTCTGCAATTGAAAAAGAACAAATACCAGAATTACTTGCACAGGAAAAAGTTTCTGCTGTAATTCGTTCTCTGCCGGTTGGTCAGGAAATTCAGTGGATTCTCGGAGCAGATACAGTTATTCTCTTTAATGACAAGATTATTGGAAAACCAGAGAATCATGACCAGGCTGTAGAATATCTTTCTGCACTTCAGGGAAATACTCATACAGTTTTAACTGCAATTGTTCTTTATAACGGCCGTGAAAAGAAAACAATTTCTCGCCTTTGCAAAACCAACGTTACTTTTGCTCCAATGACTAATGAAGAAATTGAATGGTATGTAGAAACTGGTGAATGGCATGGAGCTGCCGGCGGATATAGAATCCAGAGTCTTGCATCCTGCTTTATCTCAAAGATTGAAGGCTCTTATTCCGGAGCGGTCGGCTTGCCTATTTTTGAGCTTTACGATATATTGAAACAAGAAGGATATTCTTTATTAGAATAGACTTCGAAATATAAACAGTCCGTAGGACTGTAAATCTTCCGGTCACATTTGTGATTCGAGAAATAGAGTTTGGTGGTGAATGTGCTGTAAAGCATTTGTAATTCACCCGTGAAGGAGTTAATCATGGCAGTAGTAACCATGAAGAACCTGTTGGAATCTGGAGTACACTTCGGACATCAGGTAAAACGCTGGGATCCACGTATGAAGAAGTACATCTTCGCAGAACGCAATGGTATCCACATTATCGACTTGCAGAAGACAATCGCTGCAATCAAAGACGGCTATGATGAAGTACGTAGAGTTACTGCATCTGGCAAATCTATCCTCTTCGTAGGAACTAAAAAACAGGCACAGCAGGCTGTACAGAAAGAAGCTGAACGCTGTGGTATGTTCTATGTAAACAACCGCTGGCTTGGTGGTATGCTTACAAACTTCGCTACAATCAAAAAATCACTTCAGCGCCTCAAGAAAATCGAAAAGATGGAAATTGACGGCACATTCGATAATCTTACAAAGAAAGAAGTAGCTGCTCTCCAGAAGGAAAAGGCAAAGCTTGAAAAGAACCTCGGTGGTATTAAAGAAATGAAGGAACTCCCAGGAGCTCTCTTCGTAATCGATACACACAAGGAACAGCTTGCAGTTGCAGAAGCACGCAGAATGGGTATCCCAATCATCGCTGTTGTTGATACAAACTGTAACCCAGAAGGTATCGACTACCCTATTCCAGGTAACGATGACGCTATCCGCGCTATTTCTTTGTTCACTTCAATCATTGCTAACGCTGTAATTGAATCTGACAATGAAGCTGGTCTTAAGATTCTTGAGAACCTTAATGACGAAGATGATGTTCAGACTGACGCTTCTACACGTACAGAAGATCAGGAAATCGTTGATTACTCAAACTATCAGCCAACTGAACCAAAAGAAGAAGATGTTGAAGCAGACGAAAAAGAAAGCCTTGCTGACGACGTTGACGAAGACAAAATTTATAAGGACTAATATATGGCAATCACAGCAGCTGACGTAAAGGCACTTCGCGAAGCAACTGGTGCCGGAATGATGGAATGTAAAAAAGCCCTTACAGAATGTAACGGCGACATGGCAGAAGCCGAAAAATATCTTAAGGAAAAGGGACTTGCAGCTATGGCTAAACGCGCTGAGCGTGCTACAACTGAAGGTCGTCTTTTCATCCGCCAGAACGGCAATAAAATTGCAGTTGTTGAACTTACCTGCGAAACAGACTTCGTAGCAAACAACGCTGACTTTATCGCTGTAGGCGAAAAGCTTCTCGACGTAACTTTCGAAAAGGGTTACACAAAGGTTGAGGCTGATCACGAAGCTATCCTTGAACCACTCAAGGTATCTATCCGTGAAAACATGAAGGTTGCAAAGGTTGAAGTAATTGATGTACCTGCTGATGCATCTGCTTCATTCTACGTACACTCAGACAAGAAAACTGGTGCTGTAGTTGTAGTTAAGGGTTCTACTGCAGATGTAGTAAAGACTTTTGCTTATGACTGCTGTCTCCACATTGCAGCTTTCACACCAGCTTACACATCAAAGAAAGATGTTCCAGAATCTTATGTTGCTGAACAGAAGGAAATCTTCAAGGCACAGATGGATCAGGACGAAAAGATGGCTGGTAAGCCTGAGAACGTTAAGGAAGGAATTCTTCAGGGTAAGATTAACAAGCACCTTGCAGAAATCTGTTTCGAAGACCAGATGTTCGTAAAGGACGACAAGAAAACTGTAACAGCAAAACTTGCAGAAGTTGGAAAGGAAGCTGGTGCTACACTCAGCTTTGCTACAGCAAAACTTTTTGTTCTTGGTAAGTAAATAAACCACCGTCATTGCGAGCGAAGCGAAGCAATCCATTTAACAGATTGCTTCGTCGCTTCGCTCCTCGCAATGACGAGTTTCTAGGAGGAAAAAAAATGGCAGACATTGAAGAAAGAATGGAAAAAACAATCGCTTCTTTGAAGGATTCTTTTAACACAATCAGAACTGGACGCGCTAATGCCGCAATTTTTGATAAGGTTCGTGTTGATTATTACGGAACAAAATCACCTTTGAATCAGGTTGCTACAATTGCAATTCCTGAAGCACGTTCTGTCATCATCACTCCTTTTGACAAATCACTTATTTCTGAAATTGAAAAGGCTATTCAGGTAGCTGATCTTGGATTGAACCCATCAAACGATGGTAAGGTAATCCGCATTGCAATTCCTGCTCTTACTGCAGACCGCCGTAAGGAACTTGTAAAGCAGGCTAAAACAGTTGCAGAAAACTCAAGAACTGCAATCCGTAACATCCGCCGCGACGGAAACGATGAGCTCAAAAAGCAGCAGAAAGACGGAGAGCTCACAGAAGACGGACTTAAAACTGAAACAGACAAGCTTCAGAAGCTTACAGATAAATACATCGATGAAATCAACAAGATTTACGATGCAAAAGAAAAGGACATAATGCAGAACTAATGCAGGCAATTATGGCTTTGGATAAGGAAAATCTTCCGCTGCATGTTGCCATTACTATGGACGGCAACGGAAGATGGGCTCAGGCAAAAAAACTTCCACGCACTTCTGGTCACGATGAAGGACTTCGCACCGCAAAAAGAATTGTAAAGGCTGCAAGAGACATCGGAATTAAGTATCTTACACTTTATGTATTTTCAACTGAAAACTGGAAGCGCGCTGAACAGGAAGTTGGATTCCTGATGAACCTTATCCACACTCACCTTTGTGCAGAACTTGCTTTTTATAAAGAAAACGGAATAAGAGTTCGACATATCGGTAATTTTGAAGCATTACCGGCAAGTATTCAAAAAGATATCAAACAGGCAATGGACGATACAGCAGACTTTAAGGGTATGACTGTAAATCTTGCCATCAACTACGGCGGCCGTGACGAAATAATCCGCGGCATCAAAAAAATCATAGAAAATAAAGTATCTCCCGACCAACTGGATGAAAAAACTTTCTCCAGCTATCTCGATATGCCCGAATGTCCGGATGTCGATGTTCTTATCAGAACTGGTGGGGAACAGCGTTTAAGCAACTATCTGTTATGGCATGTTGCTTATGCTGAACAAATATATACAGACACACTCTGGCCTGATTATTCAAACGAAGAGTTCTATTCACATATAGAAGCCTTCCAGCATAGAAACAGACGTTTCGGTGCCGAAAAACCGGCCTCTAAAAAAGGAAAATAATTATGAGCAAAGTTGCAAAAAGACTTTTGACATTTTTTATAGGAATCCCACTTGTACTTGCAATTGTATTTTGTGACTGGTTGAATCACCTGCCTTTGCAGATTACCATTGGAATCTTTGCAGTATTAGGCGCAAATGAGTTTTACAACATGCTGTCTAAAAAAGGTATAGTACTTTTTAATCGTGAAGTAGTTTTGATTGGCACTGCCCTCCTTCCATTTTCTTGTTATACCTTTATTTTATCAGGTCTTTCACTTGATATTACACCATGGCTGTTCATTTCTTTAGTGATTCTTTTGATGGGTTTTGAATGCTTTACTGCAAAGTCTTTTGAAAACTCACTTTCTAAAATTGCCTATACAACACTTACCTTCTTCTACACAGGCTTCCTTCTTACATTCCTTTCAAGAATGACAATCCTTCCAGATTCAAAAATAATCATAAGTTTGTTTTTGATTTTTGTTTTCATGTGTGATTCTTTTGCATGGTTCTTTGGAATCCTTTTTGGAAAATCAACACGAGGATTTGTTGCAGCAAGTCCAAATAAAAGTCTTGTAGGTTTTATTGGCGGAATTATCGGTTCTTTGGGTTGTGGTTTTGTTCTTAAATATTTCTTCCCAGTTGCAATTTCAATCAGCAATTTAAATCTTGTAATTCTTGGTATCATTACTTCAGTTTCTGCAATTATTGGTGATTTGATTGAATCTGTTTTCAAACGTTCCTGCGATATTAAAGACAGTGGTAATTTAATTCCTGGCCGTGGTGGAGTTCTTGATTCAATTGACTCAGTTGTAATCGCAGCTCCAATTTTCTATATTGGATATAACTTCCTGTTCTAATTATGAAAAGAGTTCTAGTTCTTGGCTGTACTGGCTCAATAGGAACCAGTACACTCGATATTATCAATAATATGGGTTCTGATTTTTGTGTATGCGGACTTCAGGCTCACTCAAACAAAAATAAACTTACTGAACTTTCAGCAAACTACAAATGCTCTTCACTTCTTTCCTGTGAAGACAATTCTGCAGAAGCTTTTCAAAAGCTTATAGATGAATCAAAACCAGATATCGTAGTAAACGGAATTGCCGGAGCTGCAGGACTCGTTCCTTCAAAAGTTGTACTTGAAAACGGAATTGATCTTGCTCTCGCAAATAAAGAGACAATTGTAATGTCAGGTCCTCTTATTAAAGAGCTTGCACGTACTAAAGGGGCTCAACTTCTTCCTGTTGATTCAGAACATTCTGCAATCTTCAATCTTACTCAGAGAATTGGAATGAATAACATCTCTAAGATTGTGATTACAGCAAGCGGCGGTCCTTTCCGTACATATACAAAAGAACAGCTCGAAAACGTAACACTTGAACAGGCACTTAAACATCCTACCTGGAATATGGGAAAGAAAATCACAATTGATTCTTCGACACTTGCAAATAAGGGACTTGAAGTTATTGAAGCTGCTTTTCTTTTTGATGTAACAGCAGATCAGATTCAGGTTGTTGTACATCCGCAGAGCCTTATTCATTCCCTGGTACGAACAAATGACGGCGAACTTTACGCACAGATTTCTGAACCGGATATGAAGCATCCGATTTTATGTGCCCTCAACTGGCCGGAAAACAAGGCTTGTTACATGGAACAATTTGATTTGTTTGATAAAGAGATGACTTTTTACAAACCTAGAATGGATGATTTCCCGCTTCTATCATACGCTTTTGAATGTGTAAAAAAAGGCAACTGTTATCCTATAGCTTTTAACGCAGCTAATGAAGTTGCGGTACATGCTTTTATAGACGGAAAAATTACATACCCAGCTATTTCAAGAATTGTTCGTTCTGTACTTGATAATGACTGGAATACTAAACTAGATTCATTTGATACTGTATTTGAAGCAGATAAAAAAGCACGTACATTTGCATCGGAGCAGCTATGAAATGGCTTTACGGAATTCTCTGTCTGTTCTTTTTAATTGTATTTCATGAATTCGGCCACTTTATTGCAGCAAAACTTTTTGGTGTAAAAGTTGAAAGTTTTTCAATTGGCTTCGGTCCTGTTTTATTACATAGAACTGTACGTGGAACAGATTACCGTTTATCTTTAATTCCTCTTGGCGGCTACTGCGGCATGAAGGGAGAAAAAGATTTCCAGAAGGCTCTTGAAGAAAAGCTGCCTCAGGTTGGCGGAGATGCGGATTCTCTTTATGGCATTCATCCTTTTAAGAGAGCTTTAATTGGTTTTGCAGGTCCTTTCTTTAATTTTATTTTTGCAGTAATTGCCTGTGCATTTATAAATAGAATCGGATACACCTATTATACTTATTCAAATAAGATTTTAATAAATGATAATGTAACCTCTTCTGCAGCAAGAGATGCAGGAATTATTTCCGGAGATCAGATAATCAGTATCAATGGAAAAACCATTGAAGATTTTTCTGATCTTGTTGAAGAAGTCTCAATGAGACCAGATGAAGACCTTCTTATACGTGTTTTACGAGATGGAAAAGAGCTTGAGTTAACAGTTCACACAGAACTCGATAAATCAACAGGTTCTGGTAAACTCGGTGTAGCAGCAGATACATCTGATGTACTTGAAAAAGAATCTCCACGATATGGATTCTTTGGTGCAATAGGACACGGTTTTATTGATGCCATCAAAACAGCAGCCTTAACAATCAAAAGCATTGGTATTTTATTTAAGGGTGTTGATATGGATAATGCTGTGAGCGGTCCTGCGCGTGTTACAGAAATGCTTGGAAGTACTGTAAAAGACGGCTTTTCAGAAGGATTTAGAGTTGGTTTTGTAAGCCTTATGAGCCTTATGTCTGTAATCAGCATTTCTCTTTTTATTATGAATCTTCTGCCTATTCCAATTTTGGATGGCGGACTCATTCTTATTGCTTTTATTGAAATTATAATAAGACGCCGTATAAATCCTCGCATTCAATATTATGTGCAGTTTATCGGTCTGGCATTCATTGCTTTACTATTTATCATTGGCGTAAAGGGTGATATTCTATATTTTATAAAAAAATAATTCAGGAGTTTTGAACCGTTATGAAAAAGTTTTTTTCTTTGATTGCTTCAGCTTTTTTGATTTTCTCTGTTTCAGCACAATCTCATATTTCAACCCAATCTCATCAGGCTCAGGTAACTCAGGTTGCTCCGGTTTCTGCCAGAGGAACTGATGGTTCATATTACACAGCTTCTGATGATGGCTTTGTTATTAAATGGACTTTCGACGGACAGGGTGAACACTATCAGTTCTCTGATGTTGCAATTAAACTGTTTGCAGTTTCTCCAGATGGAAATGAAATTGCCCTTTATGAAACAGACGGTGGTTCAATTAACCGCATTACAGTCTGGGACTGGAAAACTCTTTCGAGAAAATATCTGAAGAAGTTTTCTGATTCAATTACATCACTCTCCTACTCTTCAAAAGGAAATTATCTTATTGCAGGAACAGCTACTGTAGACGGTGCCGTATTTATCAGAACACAGGGCTGGCAGATTGTAGATAAAATTAAAGCAAATACAGGAATTGTAAGTTATATTCATACAAGTGCTTCAGAAAAGACCTGTGCATTCTATTCTCCTTCGGGAAATCTTTCTTTTTATGATTTTACAACCGGAAAATTGAAACAGAAGATGCAGATTGTAAAAGGACTTTCTCAAACTGTAATGTATAATGAAAACCGTTATTTTGCAGGAATCAGAGACGGTTCAATTTATATTACAGCAGCAGGAAAAACAATTGCATCTGTAACAGCAAATAATCCGATTATTATTTCAACAGAATCTGATTACAACCTTTATTATCTTGAAACTGATGGCCGTGGAAACTACGAAGTAAAAATGCTCGAAAGCCTTGAAGATAACAAGGTTTCAAATCCACGTCTTGTAAAATCGCTTAAAGGTCCGCGTGGCTCAGCAGTAATCACCGCGGCTGTAAAAGATGCTACAAACATTTACTTTGGAAGCAAAACAGGTTCCGTTTATAAAAGTGAAGTTGAAGCAACTATTACAACAAACACAATGGTAGAAATGACAGAAAATACATATTCAAAGATTTATGGAATGGCACCTGCTGAAAATGATTTCTACTTCCTTACTACAAATGCAATTTACCGCTCTTCTTATGATACAGGTGTAATCTCAAGGCTTTCATCAACATCAGGAGAAACAGATATTATTTCTTATAAAGATAATTCTGTAATTCTCTGGAGTCAGTCAGAAAAGACTCCAATTAAACTTTTAAATCTTGATACAAAAACTCCTTCAGTTCTCTTCACTCCAAAAAACAGTGTTCAGAAAGTACGACTTTGCAGTGTAGATGGAAAAGATTATCTTATTGAAATTGAAAGTAACAGTGTTGTAAATCTTTATGATATTCAGACTGGTACTCTTTCTGAAGTTTATTCTGGAACAGGTATTCAAGATGCTGTTTATATGAACAATAAACTCGTTTATATTGCCAAGTCTGCTGCAACAAATCCACAGACACCACTGCTTACAGTAAATCCTGAGACAATGGAAACAGTACCGATCAGCATTAAGGGTAACGTTACCTACGCACTAAGTACAGATGGTAAAACAATTTATGGTCTTTACATTGTTTCTGATGAGACAGGCCGCAATACTTATGTATTCTCTTATAATGTTTATACAAAGCAGATGACAAATATTTTGAAGTTTGCAGAAGAAGATGCAGAAGCATTTACTTATCTGAATGGAAATACTCTGTTTACAAATATCGGACGTAATAAGGTTTACTGCTATAATCTTTCTACAAAGAAAAGATTTGCTTATAACCGCTCAGCTTCTATTCCTAAAACACTTTGTTTGAACAGCCGTCGTGCGGTTATTTTGAACTCTAATGGTAGTATTTCTTGGTGCGGAACTTCTGATTCTAAATTGCTTGCAGACTGGTATCTTACTAAAGATGACCAGTGGTACGAGTTCTAACGCCAGTCGGCAGTGTTAATTCCACAGCCACGCCACAGAGCATCAGAATATATTCCTACATAATTTTGAGCGCTTGTGTCCCAGCTGAAGTTTTTCTTCATACCGCGTACCTGCATTTTTTTGATGTGATCTTTTTTATTGTAGTATGCCCATACAGCCCAGCCAGTTGTGTCGTAAACTGCACCTGGAGTCAGATTATCAAACAGGAAGCCGGTTCCATCTCCACTAAACTCATTGTACTGCTCTACTGTGTCTGCAAGACCACCAGTACGGCGTACAATTGGAAGAGTTCCATAAAGCATTGAGTACATCTGATTAAGACCACATGGCTCATAGCGTGAAGGCATTAAGAAGAAGTCAGAACCTGCTTCAATCAGATGGCTAAGGCTTTCATCATATCCAATGTAAGCACGAAGATTCGGAAGTTTTGACTGAAGGGAATTGATTTCGTCTTCACACCATTTTTCACCGCTTCCCAGAATTGCAAACTGTACATCCATATTTGCACAGATGCTGTAAATGCTTCCGTAAGATGGAGCAAATACTTCTGCAATACCCTTCTGATCTGCAAGACGGGTTACAATACCAATAACTGGAACATCTTTTTTTACAGGAAGTCCCATTCGCTTCTGAAGAGCTTCTTTACATTTAGCCTTACCACTAAGATCTTTATAATCAAAATTAGCAGGAAGAAGTTTATCTGTTTTTGGATTCCAGGTTTCGAGATCACAGCCGTTGAGGACACCTCGAACAACATCTGAGCGTACACGCAGCAAGCCATCGAGGCCGAAGCCACCTTCTACACTCTGCATTTCGCCAGCATAAGTTGGAGAAACAGTTGTAATCATATCTGCACAGGAAATACCAGCCTGTAAGAGGTTGATACTTCCGTTACGTTCAAAACCACCGCCGTAATAAAGATTCCAGTCCAATCCAAGAGCCGGGAAAGAATCTTTACTATACCAGCCCTGATAGCCCAGGTTGTGAATTGTAAGGACAGAGGCAGTATGAGCAAAATAGCCGTTACGGCAAACATGCTTCAAAAGTACAGGAACAAGACAACAGAACCAGTCGTGGGCATGCATAATGTCCGGATACCAGCCAAGCAGACGACAGAGCTGGAAAGCACCGTGGCACAAAACAGCAGAACGGTATGGATTATCATGGAAATCAGGCTCAGCCTTAGTTCCATAAATACCGTCGCGTCCGAAACACTGCTCGTGATCAATAAAGTAAACAGGAACATCAGTTCCGGGAAGAGGAGCTTCATAAACCTTTACCCAGGTTTCTATGGTTCCAGCGGCAACAGCAAGAGGAGCCTCAATGGCCTTAAGTTTGCTGCGGTCTATCTTATAGTAACGAGGCATAACGATACGAACATCATGTCCCTGTTTTCTAAGATTTATTGCAAGTGCTGAAACGGCGTCTGCAAGTCCACCGGTTTTAGCAAAAGGAACTGTTTCCGAAGTAACCATCAAAATTTTCATATAAACTCCTGAGTAAGGCCGCTGGCGGCCGGTGATAAATAGCAAAGCGTTAAAAAAATTGCGAAAGCAATTTTTAGCTTTACCCTTCAATTACTGCTTTCTTAAAAGCCTCTTTACTATTCAATATTGACTGTTCAGAACAGCAGTAAGCGATTCTGAACCAGCCTTTGCCTGCGAATCCGCTTCCTGGAGCGCAGAGAATATTGTATTTTTTCAGATGATTTGTGAAGGCCATATCATCATCATTCCATTTATCAGGACATTTTACCCAGAGGTAGAAAGCACCTTCTGGTTTTGCATATTTGAGGCCGGCATAATCCATAACCTCGCAGATTTCTTTCATGCGCTTTTCGTATGTAGAAAAATCACATTCTGCATCCCAGCTTTTTGCAATAACCTTCTGGAAAAAGGCCGGGCAGTTTACAAAGCCAAGGACGCGTGTACAGAAAATTGCAGCTGCAATAAAATCAGCTTTTTCAGGACAGGCAGGATTTACACAAACATAACCTACACGCTCACCTGGAACACTGAGATTCTTTGCAAACGAAGTTGCAATTACAGAATATTCATATTTATCAAAAACTGTAGCAACTTTTTTTCCATAAGTAATGTCGCGGTAAGGTTCATCACAAATCAGATATGGATAACGGCCTGTTTTTGCACCAAACTCTTTAAGCATATCTGTAAGCGCAACCAAATCAGCTTCATCATAAATACGACCACTTGGATTGTTAGGTGAATTAATAAGAACTGCAGCAGTTTTTGAACCAAGAGCTGCCTTTATAGCATCAACATCAAGAGAAAAATCTTCTTTAGTTTTTACAGGAACAACAACGCCCTCGTGATTATGAACATAATTATTATATTCAGCAAAATAAGGACAAGGAATAACAATTTCCTCACCAGGGTTCAAAAGTGACTTAAGGACAACATTAAGTGCACCACCGGCTCCAACTTCCATAACAACACAGTCTGCAGTAACAGGAACACCCTGCTCTTTTGCAGTTTTAACAGCCATTGCGGCACGGGTTTCAGGATATCCGGCATTCGGCATATAACCGTGGCGGAGGTGGGTTGTATCTGCAGCTACTTCTCGAACTGCATCAACTACTTTCTGCGGGGGGTCAAGGTCGGGGTTTCCGATACTGAAATCATAAACTTTATCTGCACCGTATTTCTGCTTAAGAATGGCGCCCTCTTCAAACATCTTGCGGATCACACCGTTGGATGGGCTTTCAACAATATCTTTAACTTTCTTTGAAATCATAAAGATATTATACCACAGATTTTGGAGACTTGCAAAAGTTATGGATTAAATCTGTCGCTCTTAATGAATTTCTCGAGGCTGTTCTGCCATTCAGGAATCTTGAGCTTAAGACTCTTGGAGATTTTATCCTTGCTTAGAACAGAATAAGCCGGGCGCTGAACTTTTGCTCCGTATTCTTCTGTTGTACAAGGATTTACAGTACATTCCTGTTTTATGCGGCCGAATTTACGTCCAAGACGGTAAATCTCGCAGGCAAATTCATACCAGTTTGTCTGACCTGCATTTGTAAAGTGATAGATTCCATATGCAGGAGCACTGTTTTTTCCAAAGAATGATTTAGCATTATCACTTTTATCGATAAAACGGAGAATTACAGAAGCCAGGTCTGGCGCATAAGTTGGAGTACCTTTCTGATCATTTACTACGCGGATCTGATCATGACTGTTCATAAGCTTTGTCATAGTGTATACAAAATTTTTGCCATCAAAACCATAAAGCCATGCAGTACGGATAATGTAATAAGTGTTCATTTCCTTCATGATAGCATCTTCACCGGCAGCTTTAGTTTTACCGTAAACTCCAAGAGGAGCCTTTGGAAGGTCTTCTGTGTATGGAGCAGTTCCCTGGCCATCAAAAACATAATCAGTTGAAATATGAATCAGTTTAGCACCAATAGAACGTGCAACGCGGGCAATATTAAGAGGACCAGTTGCATTAAGTTTCTCTGCAAGTTCAGGTTCTTCTTCTGCTTTGTCTACATTTGTATACGCAGAACAGTTAATAATCCACTGGATTTTTCTGTCTGCTTTACGTAAATCAGAAGGGAAATATGCGGCTGTTTCGATTTTATTGGTAAAATCAATAAGTGCCTGTGGATCAGTAATATCAACCTCGCGGTCTGTACCAATCCATGGAAGTTTTTTTTCATCAAGCTGCTTTGCAACCTCACTACCAAGCATACCTTTGCAACCGATTAACCAGATCATTTTCCCCTTCCTCTTTTCTTGTATTAAAACTTCTTAAATATAAATGAACAGAAAGTATTTATTCTGTTGATGAATGATGTTTGAATTCGTTCTGTAAAGAATGGAACACGAGGTGCATTTACACCACCAATTCCATAAAGTACCCAGTTATCTCCATCGCGGAACAAAAGGATACAGATTTTCATTTTACGTGGCCAGATACAATCGAACTTATCAAGATAACGAAGCTTGTTTGTATTAACTGCAGAATAAAGGATAGAATCTGCCCCGCGAGTGAGTTCAATATCTTCCTGAACTATGTCAAAAGGCTCCATCAAAAGGTCTGCACGAATTGTTTTACCGTCGGCACGTTCAATAGTCTCTTTGATTTCTGCAGAATCATAAAGATTCCACCATGCATCATGACGAACTGAATAATATGGAATACCTGCATATTCAGGAACATTATTCAAAATAGCTTCAAGCCGCTGTGGAAGATCTTCATTTCCTTTATAAGGCTTAATCTGGATTACTTCTGCAAGATATTTAGGATTCAAATCATGTATTTCTGTAAGAAGCTTATCTCCAAGAGTAACTTCACCCTTTTTGAGGCAAACAAATTTTTCGTAATTAATGTTTTTGATTAAAATTTCACCAGTTGCAATCTTAGCCCGCTCTTCATCCGTAAGCTTACTGTTAAAAGGATCTGCAAATACAGCTGCAACAAGAGTAATCAAAAGTAATGCTGAACAAAGTAATTTCTTCATATTTGTCCTCCTATTATAATTTAAAACACGTAAACTTGCAATTCAGTACACTTTTTTGGTAGAAATATTATTTTAATCTTTAGAAACTTGACGATAAAATATTTGTATAGTATATTTATTTTAAATAAGGAGGTAGCAGATGCATAAACAGAATGTAGTTGGTATTGTTTTTCGCGGTCCGGAAGGAAAGAAAGCTATCATGCAGATTATGCGTGCTAAAGCTCCTAAGCCAGATCCTAATCTCGAAAAGCGCATGAAAGCATTCCAGGAAGCTGCAAGCAAGGAAGGCTTCTTTAAGAATGCAAGATAATACATTTTATTTAGACGAGCTTACTCAAGATACATTTAGTTATGAACTCAAAACTTTTCGTTCTCAACATGATGAAGTTCAATTAGAAAAGTATTTAAAGAATTATTCAAAAAAACATGTAGAGAAAAAAGTTAATAAAATTTATCTAATTCGATCAACCAAAACTCATCAAATTGCAGCCTGGTTTGGATTAAAAACTGCTACATTACCATATAATGATATGGGAGATTCTTTTTTAATTCCTGCTATTGAATTAACTCACTTTGCCGTAGATGAACGTTATAAGAAAGCTGACAATTCCTCTGATTTTATGCGAACTGGTGAATTCATTTTCTGGAATTATATACTCCCAATTGTACAAGATGTTTCACAAAAAGTTGCATGTAAAGCACTATTCGTTTTTGCAATAGACACACCAAAACTAATTAAATATTATAAAGAAACATTACAATTTAGAGAAATAACAAACA
Source organism: Treponema bryantii (assembly GCF_900111035.1). Taxonomy (GTDB): domain Bacteria; phylum Spirochaetota; class Spirochaetia; order Treponematales; family Treponemataceae; genus Treponema_D; species Treponema_D bryantii_C. The sequence goes on along the minus strand of NZ_FOFU01000011.1, from coordinate 85,345 downwards.
CAAATGAAAAACAGTTTTTCGAATATGCAGTTCCAGATTATGATGAAGACTGCAAGTTTTTATATTTTCCTCTAAATGAATAAAATATTTAAACGAGAATACAATGACTAAAGCAAAAAAACATTTCTTTTTTACTATTCTTTTACTGACTTCATTTCTGCTCAATGCTCAAGAATCCCTCAAAAGCATAGAAGAAGATTATTATGATTTCTTATCCCTCACCGGAGTTGTAAAACGCCCTACCCTGGGCTACCGGACCTTAAGCGACAGCGTCTGGAACTTTAAAGACGTAGAATCCTTCGAAGAAAACGAAGACGGTACATTCACAAAAGTCCGCACTCCAGGCGAAGAAAGCGCAAAACACCTCTGGAAAAATAACAACCTTGGAACAACTTATACACTGTGGGAGCCGGCAGCTACGGCAGACAACTGGTTTACCCGCGGCCTTAAACAGGGAATTACCGCCCGCATTTACGGACCTGAATGGTTCAACAGTTACAACAGCGCCGCCCCTTATGGACAAAATGACGGCGGATTATGGCAGGGACGCGGCTATAATACGGCGCTTACTGCGGGCTTGAGACTTGAAGGATATGGATTTGAGTTGACTTTTAAACCGCAGATTAGCTGGAGTCAGAATAAGGAGTTTGAATATATTCAACCAAATTATTCTGGAGAAGCTTTTAAGGATAAAGCAGATACCTATGGATATTATGGAGTTCGTTCTATAGATGCTCCACAAAGATTTGGTGATACATCATTCTGGAATTATGATTGGGGTGATACCGAACTCAGATATTCATGGAAAACTTTTACGGTTGGTTTTGGAACTCAGGCTATATGGCTAGGACCTGCAAAATTAAATCCAATTATTCATTCAAATAATGCTGCTTCTTATCCAAAAATTGATTTTGGTTTACGAAAGACAAATCTTATTATGCCTTATTTTGGCTGGGATTTAGGTTCTATTGAATTCCGCGGATGGTGGGGAAAATTATCTGAAAGTGACTGGTTTGATAATGATGATAAAAATAATCACAATCTAATAAGTGGTTTTTCAATTAATTATGAATTTCCATATATATTTAAGGGCTTATCCTTTGGATTTAATAGAATAATGTTATCGAAATGGAATAATATTAATCCTTATTCATTATTTCGCATTTATATACCTAATATGGATGGAAATTCAGATTCTGCTGATCAGCGTTTTTCAGCAACAGTCTCATATTTATTACCAAAAATTGGTATGGAAGTTTATTTCGAATGGGCAAGAAATGATTTTAGTCCTAATATAGATTACATTATAAGATACCCATTTCATACACAAGCATGGTCAATTGGAGCTCAAAAGACTTTTCATTTTTCAAACCACTACAGTATTAAACTTCTATTAGAAGTATCTTTCTTAGAAAATTCAGCAGATTATGATAGATTAATAGATTGGTATACCACTTTCTATTGTCATGGAGAAATACTGCAAGGGCATACAAACAGAGGACAATGGTTAGGTGCAGGTATAGGCACAGGTGGTAATAGTCAATATTTAGGAATAGAATTCTTATATCCAAGCGGTTCATTTACATTATTCGTACAACGTAGAAACCCAGATTTAGATTATACAATGTATATCGATTCTAGAAAACAAAGCGAAGATTATAGTAATAAGAAATGGACTGCAGAAGCCAATATTAGAGCAAATTTTGATTTTGGTATGAATTATACTTTTTTTGCTACTCAAGATTTAATCATGAAATTAAACTTTGTATTCAATGATGAACATAATCCATTAAATTATAATCCATATTATGGTAAGCATTCTTCACACCGACTGAATTTTGTTTTTGGATTGAATATTCATTATATATTTTAAATCTAATCAATTAATATGATTATTTAATTAAATTAAAATTTTTATAAAAAATATAAAAAATAGACATTAAACATTTAATATGTTAATATTTTAAATAATGGCAGGAAATACAAATGAACTATAAATTAATAGATATGCCAGTTCATGGCGATAAACGCGGTAAACTTGTTGCTATTGAAGCATTAAAAGATATTCCATTTGAAATCAAACGTGTCTATTATATGTTTGATACCCTTCCAAACGAATCTCGTGGTTTTCATGCACATAAAGACCTTGAACAAATAATTATTGCTATGGATGGTGCCTGTCGTTTTATTCTTGATGATGGAGAAAGACGAGAACAGGTTTTACTAAATAGGCCTGATGTTGGATTGTATATAGGAAAGAACATGTGGCGAGAAATGCATGATTTTTCTTATGGTTGTAAACTTGTTGTTCTTGCTAGTGAACACTATGATGAAAAAGAATATATTCGAAATTATGATGAATTTTTAAAAGGTTTAAAAAACAATGACTAATAAGTCTTTTCAAAGATATTCGAATTTTGAATTATTAAGATTAATTCTTATAACATTTGTAATAATTTTGCATTATAATGGATTTGTTTGTAATATTCTTACATTAACAGAAGATTCTTCTTTATTAATAAAATATACAACAAGACTTGGAGAATCTTTTTCAATATGTGCAGTTAATACATTTGTTATTTTATCAGGATATTTTTTATGTAACAAAACTGTTGTTTCCATAAAAAAAATATTTAATATTTTTATTCCTGTAATATTTTATTCTGTTTTTATATATTTAATAAAAATATTAGTTGGAATTAATAACTTTTCTTTTCATCCCTTTATTGGCAGTTTCATTCCACGTAATTATTATGCATGGTTTTATTGTACAGTTTTTATTTTATCACCATTCTTAAATCTAATAACTAAACAATTAAGTGTAAAAGAATATAATATTTTTATATTAATCATATTAATTCTTTTTTCTATTATTCCAACATTAGAAGATTTTATTTGTGATACATTAAATATTTCAACATCTGGAATTTCTCCTATTTCTTTACTTGGTAATTCAAATGGATACACTCTTATAAACTTTATTCTTTGTTATTTCATTGGATCATCAATAAAAAAATTTAATCCTAATATATCAATTCTTAATTCACTTATATGTTATATTTTTTTAAGTATAATTATTCTTTTGGAAACAAAATATAATTCATCTCACTCATTTGATTATTGTAATATATTTATAATTTTGCAAAGTTTTTTCTTATTTTGTTTTTTTAAGAATATAAGTTTTTATAGTAAATCAATAAATTTTTTATCAAAAAGTGTATGGGGCATCTTTTTAATACATGATACTATATTAGGATATTTCTCAAGCTTTTTTAATCTTCAATACATTGCAAAATCAAACTTGCTAATTTTTTTATTTTATTCTCTTTTTTTTATTATTCTAACTTTTATAACATCTATTATTTTTGATAGAATTTTTGATTTACTACTAAAACCTATTTATTTTCTTATAAATAAAAATCGAGTTTTTTCAGTAGATATTTGTGCAAATAAAGCAAGTGAGGAATTATAATGATTCATAATTTATCCGACTGTAAAGCAAAAATCCCTGAATCTACAAATATTTGGCAATTCTGTGTTATTTTTCCAAATGCGAAAATTGGAGAAAACTGTAATATTTGTGCAAATTCATTAGTCGAGAATGATGTAATTATTGGAAATAATGTAACAATAAAAAGTGGTGTTCAATTATGGGATGGCATTACACTGGAAGACAATGTATTTATAGGTCCAAATGCAACTTTTACAAATGATTTATACCCACGTTCCAAAAATCCAGATTGGAAATTACAACGAACAATTATAAAAAAAGGGGCCAGTATAGGTGCTAATGCTACCATTTTATGTGGTATTACAATTGGTGAAAATGCAATGATTGGAGCTGGAAGTGTTGTAACAAAAGATGTTCCAGCAGGAGAAACCTGGATTGGAAATCCAGCTCATAAAATTTAATACTTTTAATTCCCTTGACGTTATAAGTTTAGTTATTTAAAATATTCTAATATGATTTCAAATCAACGAATAAAATTATTTCATGGTTCAAAAAACGGTCTCAATGATAAAATCCAGCCTATAAGCAGATCTTTATGCGATTTTGGTAAAGGTTTTTATATGGGAACAGAACAAGAACAACCTTTAACTTTGATTTGTAATTATGAAAATGCAACTCTTTATGAATTAGAATTAAATACTAGTAATTTAACTATAAAAGAAATCCCATTAAATCTTGACTGGGCTCTATTTGTAGCCTTTAATAGAGGACGATTAAATAAAGATAGTGCACCCCAATTGTATAAAAATTATGAATCATACAAAAATCAGATTGATGTCTTTAAAGGTTATATAGCAAATGACAGAATGTTTGTTGTACTAGACAGATTCTTTGATGGAGCGATTACTGATGTTGCTCTTGTTGAAAGTCTTTCAGCATTAAAACTTGGCATTCAATATGTTGCAATAACCCAAAAAGCATGTGATTCAATCCGAGTTATAAATGAACATAAATTAACAGCGGAACAGAAAAATCAGTTGATTATAAAAAGTGAAGAAAACAGAAAAACTGGAATCTCTCTTGCAGATGAGATTTGCAAACAATATCGCAGGGAGGGAAAATATTTCGATGAAATTATCAATGAATAATCTTCATACACTCTCTCAATTCGAACGCCAACTTTGTGCAGTACAAGGAAAAATGTTTGAACTTTCTGCAAAAAAAAATCTTTCAAGTCAGGAATTCATAGATTTTTATATGCAAAGTAAAACTGCAAGTTTTTTTGATTTATCTTATGACAGAACTCAATGGATGGGAGAAGAAAATTTACTTTACGATGTAATGGAAGAAAAACCAGATCTTAAAACCGGAACAACGTATGATACAGAATCACTTTTTTGGATTGGATATACTTATCGTTACTGGCATTTTTTAACCAAACAAGATAGTAGAACAATATCATTAAGGTGTAATGCACAAATGATGCATGCTCTTTATCCAGCATATCATACATTAGATTGCTCACAAGCGATTGAACGAATTTTAGAAGCAAAATAGAGGAAAATAAATGCAAGTACCTTTTTTAAGTTTAAAAGATGTGACAAATAAATATAGAGATGAAATCCACGAAGCAGCATTACGAGTTATAGACAGTGGCTGGTATCTTCAGGGAAAAGAAAATGAAAAGTTTGAAACTGACTATGCACATTACATTGGCACAAAATATTGTATAGGTTGCGCTAATGGATTAGATGCACTCATATGGATTTTCCGCGCATACATTGAACTTGGAATAATGAAACCAGGGGATGAAGTTATTGTTCCAGCTAATACTTATATTGCTACAATTTTATCTATAACAGAAAATGGACTTATTCCAGTTTTAGTAGAACCGAATATAAATACATATCAAATTGATGATTCTTTAATTGAATCAAAAATTACAGCTAAAACAAAAGCTATTATAATAGTTCACTTATACGGACGGTGTGCATATACAGATAAGATTGGTGAACTTTGTAAAAAATATAATCTTAAACTTATTGAAGACAATGCACAGGCGCATGGATGCATGTTCAATGGTAAAAAAACTGGTTCTATTGGTGATGCCGCTGGACACAGTTTTTATCCAGGTAAAAATCTTGGTGCATTAGGTGATGCAGGTGCTGTTACAACAAACGACGTAGAGCTTGCAAAAGCGATTCATAGCCTTGCAAACTATGGCAGTCAGAAGAAATATGTATTCCAGTATTGCGGTAGAAATAGCCGCTTAGACGAAATTCAGGCCGCAATTCTTGATGTAAAACTCAGACATCTTGATGAAGATGTAGCCTTAAGAAAATCTGTTGCAAAGAAATATATTGAAGGAATTAAAAATCCAAAGATTGTTCTTCCTAAGATTTCAGATTGGAATCAGCATGTTTTCCACCTGTTCCCAATTCTATGTGAACAACGTGATGAGCTTCAGAAATATTTGGAATCAAATGGTATTGGAACAAATATTCACTACCCTATTCCTCCTCATAAGCAGGAATGTTATAAAAAATGGAATTCAATTTGTTTGCCTATGACAGAAAAAATTCATGCTCAAGAATTGAGTTTACCTATGAGTCCATGTTTAACAGATGAACAAGTAAACTATATAATTGATACAATAAATAACTATTAATCTTTTGGATTTTTTTTAATATGTTGTTTAAGAACAAAAATAATTTAAAACTTAATGCCACAATAAATTCAATTAGAGCAATATTAGGATTAATATTCCCTCTAATTACTTTTCCTTATTCAAGTCGAATCCTTGGTCCGGTTAGTTTAGGAAAAGTAAATTTTTCTCAATCTATTGTTAATTATTTTGCAATAATAGCAGCTCTTGGAATTTCAACTTATGGAATAAGAGAAGCTGCAAAAATAAAAGATAATAAAATAAAACTGACACAATTATTTAAAGAAATCTTTACAATTAATATAATATCTACTATAAGTGCATATCTATTATTATTCATTTCAATTTTTTTAATACCAAAATTCCATGAATATCGTAATTTAATAATAATTTTTAGTTGTTCTTTACTCTTTACTACAATAGGAGTTGAATGGCTGTATACAGCACTAGAAGAATTTATATATATTGCTTTACGTTCTTTTATTTTTCAAATCTTAAGCATGATTCTTCTTTTTTCATTTGTAAAATCAAGTGATGATATATTAATATATGCTGGAATTGCAGTTTTTTCATCAGTAGGATCAAACATTTGTAATTTTGTTCATTTAAGGAAATATATAATTATTAACCAAAAAATTAAACTTGAAATAAAAAAACACATAAAACCTATTTTCATTTTATTCTCTATGACTGTTGCAATAAGTATTTATACCTTATTAGATACAAGTATGTTAGGTTTCTTATCAAATGATGAACAAGTAGGCTTTTATAGTGCAGCTACTAAAATTAATAAATTGGTTGTATCTGTTATAGCATCTGCTCTTACAGTATTGTTACCTCGCTTATCCTATTATATTTCTAAGAAAGACAACGATAGCTTCACATCTCTTTTATCAAAATCTTTTAATGTAACTATTCTTTTAGCTTTACCATGCACCATAGGACTTTCATTAGTTGCAAAACCTACTATTTTACTTTTCTGTGGTTTAAAATATTCAGATGCAATTCCTGTAATGAAAATTATGAATCCAATTATCTTGGCTATTTCTATCAGCAATTTAATTGGTGTGCAAATGTTTATGCCATTAGGAAAAGAAAAAATTACTTTATATTCTGTTCTTATTGGAGCTGTTTCTAACTTTATTCTGAATTATATTTTAATTCCTATTTATGGAGCATTAGGAGCAGCAATTGCAACCTTAACAGCTGAATCATCAGTAACAATTTTCCAGTTTATTTTTGCACGCAAATATTTTATCTGGAATAAAATACTTCCAAATATTTTTCAAAGCATTATAGCAACTATATTTATGTCAATTGTAGTATTCTTTGTTTCAGAAACATTACAAAATTCAATTTCAAGTTTATTTATTTCTATTATTATTGGAATTATAATTTATGGAACAGTATTGATTCTTTTTAGAAATACACTTTTAATGGATTTACTACAAAAGAGGAAAAAAAATGAAATATGATTATCTTATAGTTGGTTCTGGTTTATATGGAGCTACATTTGCATACCTAGCAAAACAGCATGGTAAAAAATGTTTAGTAATTGATAAAAGAAAACATCTTGGTGGAAATATTTATTGTGAAAATATAGACGGTATTCATGTACACAAATATGGTGCTCATATATTTCACACCTCAAATAAAGATGTTTGGAATTTTGTAAATTCTTTTGTACCATTTAATCGCTATACAAATTCTCCCGTTGCAAATTATAAAGGGGAACTATATAATCTTCCATTCAACATGAATACATTTTATCAAATGTGGCATGTAAGAACACCTGAGGAAGCAATTAAAAAGATTGAAGAACAAAAAAAAGAAGCTGTATGTTTGTTACATGGAAGAGATCCTGCAAATCTAGAAGAACAAGCATTAACTTTAGTAGGTCGTGATATTTATGAAAAACTTATTAAAGGTTACACAGAAAAACAATGGGGAAGAAAATGTACAGAACTGCCCTCTTTTATTATAAAACGTATTCCAGTTCGATTTACTTTTGATAATAACTATTTCAATGATACTTATCAAGGAATTCCAATAGGTGGATATAATAAACTTATTGAGGCTTTATTAGACGGAATTGAAACAAAAGTAAATACAGATTTTTTTGAAAATAGAAATTATTTTGAAAACATCGCTAAGAAAATAGTTTTTACAGGAAAAATTGATGAATTTTTTGATTATCAATATGGAAAACTTGAATATCGTACAGTTCGTTTTGAGACAGAAAAATTAGCAATTCAGAATTATCAGGGCAATGCCGTTATAAATTATACAGAAGCAGAAATCCCTTATACCCGTATAATTGAACATAAACATTTTGAACCTGAAAATCCAACATATAATAATCCTATTACAATTATCACACGTGAGTACTCTACAGAATGGAAAGATGGAATGGAACCATTTTACCCTGTTAATAATTCAAAAAATAATGATTTATATAAAAAATATAAATTACTTGCTGAAGCTTCTAAGAATATTATTTTTGGTGGACGTTTAGCAGAATATAAATATTATGATATGGATGATGTTATAAGCAATGTTTTATCTATTGAAAACGATATTTAGGAGAAGAAAAAATGAAAAAGATTTTATCAATTATCATTCCGTCATATAATATGGAAAATTATATAGCTGCATGCTGTAGCAGTTTGTTGGTATCGCCAAGTTTTTTATCTAAAATTGAAGTTTTAATTATAAATGACGGGAGTAAAGATAATACTTCAATAATTGCCCATAGTTTTCAGGAAAAATATCCAGAGACTTTTATTGTTATTGATAAAATAAATGGAAATTATGGATCATGTATAAATGCCGGGTTAAAAATTGCACATGGCAAATATGTTAAAGTTCTTGATGCAGATGATACTTTTTATACAAATAATTTTGAGGAATATATTTCTCTTTTGGAGAATACTGACGCTGATTTAATCATTTCTGATTTTGATGAAGTAGATCCTGATGGAAAAGTTTTTTGGTCACTAAAATATCCTTTTCCTACGAAAATTGAAAATTCCATTGATTCATTTTCATGTAATATAATACCTTATTTTTCGATGCATGCTGTATCCTATAAAATTGAAAATATAAAACGATTGGATTATTTTCAGTCTGAAGGTATTTCTTACACAGACCAGGAATGGATATTTCTTCCAATGGCAAATATTAAAACTTTTATATATTTTAATAAACCTGTTTATAGATATCTTGTTGGACGTAATGGACAAACAGTTAGTCCAGAAGCTCATGCAAAGAATATTTGGATGGAAATAAAAGTCGTTAAAAAAATTATAAATGATTACCTAACACATTTAGATATAATTAATGACGCTAATATAACATATATAGAACAAAAATTATTAGAACGTTGTACAACTATATACCATTATTATCTTATTGATTTTACAAAATATGTTTCTCTTTCAGAGTTAAAAGAATTTGATGATTTAATAAAAAATAAATTAAATAAAATTTATGTACTTCTAGAAAACAATAAAGATTTGTTATCATTTAATTATATTACTTCATATAGAAAAAAATATTCAAATAATACTTTTAGCTTTAAGTTTTTTTATCTTTATAGAAAAATATACTTATTTTTAAATAGTAAATTACATAAATAATTTTTTAAATGGGGATTTTCAATGCAAACAAAAAAAACAATTTTAATGATTCCTTCTTGGTATCCATCTAAAGAAAAACCATTTCAAGGAACATTTTTTAGAGAACAAGCTTTAATACTTCAAGAACATTATAATTTTGTTGTATTGCGAACTGTTGAGAATAAATATTTCTTTCTTAAATATCTTTTATTTATGTTTTTAGGAAAAACAAAACCGTCTATCTCTTTTATAAAAAATGATAATGGCTTACAAGAATATTATTTAAAATTTGTTTCTGTTAAATTTTTTTTAATCCCATATATTATTTTTAAAATTAAAAAAAGAAAAGGTCAAATTCGAGAGGGTATTGGAAAACTTGAATTAAAATCTGAAAATAAAATACGTTTTTCAAATATCTCTAGACTTTACAAGAAATCACTTTTACCTCATTTTGATTGTGTATATTCACTAACAACACAAGATCTTGTAACTTTGGGAAAGACATTTTCCGATGTTTATAATGTACCACATATTACTGCTGAACATGCGCCATTTCCTTGGCCAGGAACAACTTTATCTGACGCAACAGTAGATGCAATTGAAAGTGCAGATGCATTTCTTGCAATTAGTAATGATAAAATTAGACAAATTGCATTCCAACGAGTAAAACTTCCAAGAACGTTTCTTGTTAGAAATTATTGTGATGAATCTCATTTTACATTATCAAAAGACAACCACACAATAAAAACATTTTTAATTGTTGCTGGAAATAACTTAGCAAAAAATTATCCATTATTCTTTGAAGCAATGGAAGAATTAAATAAGATTGCAGAAAAAGATTTTAAAATCATTATAGCAGGTTATGGAGCATCAATCGGTTATGATACGCATACTGAAGCATTTGAAAAAAAAGTTAAAGAATTATCAATTGCATCAAAAACGACATTAATTCGATCCATTTCCAGAGAGGAAATACCACACTTATATAATAAATGTGATGCTTTTGTATTAAGCAGTATAGAAGAAGGTTTACCCGTTTGTACTTTAGAAGCCGCTACTAGTGGATTACCAATTTTTTCTACACGTTGTGGCGGTGTAGAAGATTATGTTGATGATACAATTGGTAGAATTGTACCAATCAGTGATTATAAAGGATTAGCGAATGCTTGTAATGATTTTTTAAATGGGGATATTACCTTTGATAATAATTATATAAGAAATAAAGCTGTTTCTCTTTTTGGGCAAGCAGCGTTTAAAAAGAATATGAAATTAGCATTTGATTACGTCATGGGAAAAAACTAAATTATGATTAATAATTTAATTGATTCTAAAACCTTAAATATTCAAATATAGAAGTTCTCCACAATATTTTAATGATTTTTGTAATTACACATTATTATAATGTAATGTGTAGTCAAGTTTATAAAATACACTTATGTCAGCTCTAGAACTTCTAGTGAAGCAAAAAAAATTCAATTTTCATTTAATTATTGTATTGTTCAAATGAATATTTCTATTGGTGAATTATTTTAAATTTTTTTATGAAAAATCTTTATTCGTATATTTTTCATCAGATTTACAATATGAATTTTAATCACTTACGTTTTGTTTATCATTTGTTAATAAAAAAATAAAGATTAATTTTGTTTTATATATTATACTAAAAACTATGTATGAAGAAATAACATTATCAATTTTATTTGTAACATATAACTCTGATTTAACGAAAACAAAAGAAACTTTATTATCCATCATTCAACAAAAAAACGTTTCTTTTGAAATTATTATTGCAGATGATGGATCTAAACAAAATAATTTTGAAGACATCAAAAACTTTTTTCAAAATCACAATTTTAATAATTATAAGCTAGTAGATAATAAAGAAAATCAAGGGACTGTAAAGAATTTTATTTCAGGGTTAAATAACTGCTCAGGCAAATATGTAAAACCTATAAGTCCAGGCGATTTCTTCTATAGTGACTTTTCACTTTCTAATGCTTATGAATTTATAAAACAAAATAAGGCTTCTGTTTATTTTGGACGAACCGCTTATTATAGTTATGAAAATAATAAAGTTTCTTTATTTAATAATTTGGCAAATCCCAAAGACTTAAGACCTTATAAAAAGCAAAAATTAAATATTATTAAAAGAAATTATTTTGCCCGACGAGATTCTCTTCTAGGTGCCAGTGTAATTTACAACACAGATATAATAAAATCATATATTCAAACTTTATCTCAATTTGTAAAATATGCTGAAGATTATTCTATTTTTTTAATGCTTGCCAATAATGAAAAAATCTCTTATATGGATTTTAATAATTCAAATGAAAATTTCTTTATATGGTATGAGTCTTCATCTGGTATTTCAACACAAGTTAATTCCAAATGGCATGATATCTTATTGAATGAACTAAAAAATACATATCAATATTTATTAGATAAAAAAATGCTTTCTCAAAAATATTATGATTGTATTTTTTCACGTTCAAAACTCACAAGATTCAGATTACAGCTTTTATTGGATCCTGTTTATTATCTTTCTAATAAAATTAAAAAAGTTTCAAATAAAGGCTGGTCAACTTCAATTCCAGACACAGCTTTACTCCTAAAGATTAAGGGGTCTATATGATATCCATCGCAATGGCCACATATAATGGTGCCGAATTTGTAGCAGAACAGATAGAATCTATTCTTGAACAGACTTATACTGATTTTGAACTTATAATTTCTGACGATTGTTCAAAAGATAATACAGTTGAAATTCTAAATCAATATGCAGCAAAAGATAAAAGAATTAAAATCATTATTAATGAAAATAATCTAGGATTCAAAAAGAACTTTGAACAATTAATTTCTATGTGCCATGGTGATTATATTGCATTTTGTGATCAGGACGACATATGGACTATTAATCATCTTGAAATTCTCATAAATGAAATTAAAGATAAAGATCTTGTGTGTGGAAATGCTGATTTAATTGATAAAGATGGCAACAAAATGAATATAACTACATATGAATGTCTTTCTAATTTTAATCTACCAGAGCAGAATGAAGCAACTTTTAAGAAACTGCTATATGGCAATTTTGCCCAGGGAACTGCTATGATGATCAAAAAAAACATAGCCAACAAAATCATACCTATACCTGATTGCTGTCTTTATCATGACTGGTGGGCAGCTTCTATTGCAGCAATAAATAATGGATGTACATATACAAATAAAAAAGTATTATTATATAGACAGCATGGAACTAACCAGACTGTTACAAAAAAATATAAAATTATTGCATCTATAAAAAATGCTTTACAACAACGAAAAAATATAAAAGAAGAATATAAACAAAAAATTGAATTTGCAAGTGAATTAGAACAACGGACTTCAAATCCTGCTTTTTTAAGTTCAATAAATGAATCAAAAGAATATTACACTGCCCTTTTACATAATCCTTTTAAAGCAATTTCATTATTCAAAAAGAATTATTCTGATATTTATTGGGTAAGAAATCCATCAAAGAAACTATTTTGGCTCAGATTTATTAAAGTATTTCTTTTAAAAATTTAGAGATTTTAAGTTCTACATTACTTTTCCAGCTTCCTCAACCCGCTGTTTAAGTAGATGGCATAACATTAATCGCCTTTTCTCTGTCATATTATCATTGGCTTTTAATAATTTTTCAAACCAATCAGAAATATCATTTAAGGATTCCATAGGAAATGAATTACAATATTGTTTTACAGGCAAAATTGTTAACTGATCTTTTTGATTGTAACCAAAAGGTCTTGCTGTTATATATTGTGATGAAACAATTTTTACATCTGATAACGCAGGTGTAGGCACTTTATAAAACATTGAAGAGCCTGAATCAAAGACAGGAGTTAGGCTTTTCCATTCCAGAGTTTCTGAATTGCGTATAAAACCAAAATTGCCCCAATGTCTGTCGATATTTGCAATTATAAAATCAACAAAAAGCATTTGAGTTATATCGCGTTCTATTGATTCCAGATCTTTAATTCCGGCAATTGTACAGCAATCCTTAAAATGAGAAAACTTATCCCATAAGCCCCCTGAAAATGGTTTTAGATTATAAATATACGAAGCAGGAACAAATTCTAAATCGCTTGATAGAAAATTCTGACAGGAAGAATAGTAATTAAATCCTTCTGTAATCAATGAATACTTTACACATGGAATATTTAGACGTGTACAAATCTCTGTAGCTAATACTTCATTGAATGGTTCCTGCTGTTCAAGACCGGTTCCACCCTTAACAAGAATTCTCTGATTATTATTAATAATCCAGCGTTTTTTCAACCAGCCATCAGAAGTATTGTCTGGAGAAATCGGATTGATTTCGTGCCCATCATTTCCCCATATACCAAATAGAGCACGGCCTACATCTTCAGAAAATTCATTTTCAAAAAAATTAACGTCTTTCCAGTATAGATTGAGTTCAACTGGATGTGCCCAATAATGATCTGAAAGACTTAATCCCATACTCTTGGTTACTAAAGATGCAATACTGATATTCCCTAAAGTTTCCCTGGCTTCGCTGAGATTTTGTCTGCTCTCTGGAATTGCTCTTCCCTGCCACCATTTTCTCATTACATCAGTAAGAGTTTTTTGTTCAACTTCAAAACTCTGTAATGCTAAAGGCAGATGTTCTTTGTTCAAAACCTCATCTACGGAAACAATATTTTCTCCATCAGATTCAAATTTGAGAACAGGAATATCTTTATGCTTTAGAATATATTTTGTAAATGATGACATTAAAATAACTATACCTTATATCTTAAGTATTATTCAATCTTGAATTCACCTCGATACTACCTTATAATAAATTCATATAAATCAAAGATTAAACATGCAAGTCTCCATAATAATCGTTAATTACAACACAAAAGACTTTCTCAAAAACTGTATAGATTCAATCTACAAATATACTTCAGAAGTAGAATATGAAATCCTTGTTTCAGACAACGGCTCAACAGATGGATCTTTAGAAATGCTTTCCCGCGACTACCCGAAAGTTCGTGTTATTGCAAACGGAAAGAATCTTGGTTTTGGAGCTGCAAATAACAGAGCGTTAGACGTTGCCCAGGGTAAATACATTTTCTACCTTAACAGTGATACCCTTCTGTTAAACAATGCTGTAAAAATATTTTATGATTATTTTGAAGCCCATCAAGAAGATAAGCTTGGTGCTATTGGTGGAATGCTTTTAGATGCAAATGAACGATTCATTCATAGCGGTGGCACATTTCCTTCTCTTAAGAGCGAACTTTTAGATCTGATTAAATTAAATATTGGTAATGTCTATCTTACATTAGGAACCATTCTCCGTTTCAAAAATATGCATAAAAATCATTTTGCAAAAGAAGAATATGGTCAAATTGATTTTATTACTGGTGCAGATATATTTTTGAAAAATGATGAATATGCCAGATTCGATGAAGATTTTTTCTTGTATTATGAAGATACATTCCTTCAATACAAAATGAAGCTTGCAGGGCTTGAACGCCGTATAATTCCTGACACTAAAATAATTCATTTATGTGGTGGTTCTGTTGGTGAAGGTATGACTATTTACCGTAAAGCAAGTTTCAGCAGAATTAACTATGAATTTTCAAGAATAAGATTCTTACGAAAGACCAATACGAATAAAAAATCTGCTTCATCAGGAATAAAATTCTGTAAATTCCTCATAATTTTCTCCTGGATAAACCCTTTTATTATCAAAAAAACTAAACCACACTTCAGAAAACTGTTAAACTTGTAACTTTCAACTAAATCTATTATTATCTATTATATGTTTTTATCTAATCTTATAATCTCGCCTATAAAAACTATTCTTGAATTATTTTTCAACTTCTTTACTAAAATATCAAATGAGGGACTTGCCGTAATTGGATTAAGCCTTGTTGTTACTCTGTGCTGTCTCCCTTTATATATTGTTGCAGAACAATGGCAGGAGCAGGAACGAAAAATCCAGCTTAAATTGAAACCAGGTGTGGACCGAATAAAGAAAGCTTTTAAAAAAGATGAACAATACATGATTCTTACAACTTATTATCGTCAGAATCATTACCATCCTATTATGGCATTACGTTCTTCTTTTAGTTTACTTATTCAGATTCCTTTTTTTATTGCAGCTTATTCTTTTCTTTCTCATGTAGATGCCCTTAAAGGATATTCATTCTTATTTATAAAAGATATGGGCTCTCCTGATGCCATGTTCAAAATTCGAAATTTCAGTATTAATATTCTTCCAATTGCCATGACTCTTATAAACTGTATTTCTGGTACTATTTACTCTAAGGGACATGGAATAAAAGAAAAGCTTCAGATTTATATTACGGCTGCTGTTTTTCTTGTATTATTATATACCTCTCCATCTGGACTTGTACTTTACTGGACAATGAATAATGTTTTTTCTCTTGTAAAAAATATTTTTTATAAAATGAAAAAGCCATTAACTGTCTTATATATTCTATTCTGTGTTTTCTTTGTATTTGCAAGCATCTGGATATTTACTACAAAAAATCAATATTTCATTACTGCTGTACTATTTGCAACTGTAATTGTAATATTTATTCCTTTCATCTTAAAAGGTATTAACTGGTTTATAAGCAATTGTCTTCAGAAACTAGATAAAAACACTAAACTTAGGGCTGGACTTTTTGTTATTTCAGCAATCACTTTAGCTGTCACTGCTGGTCTTACAATTCCTGCAACTATTATTGATTCCTCTTCTTCTGATTATTTTTATATTGATTCCTATACAACTCCATTTCCATTCCTCTTTCATTCTTTTACGCAGGCTTTAGGTCTTTTTGTTTTCTGGCCTGTATGTCTATATGCACTTTTTCCCGCTAAAGTAAAAGATATTTTTGCTTTCCTTGGAGTATCATTTGCATTTATTGGTATTTTAAACTGTTTTGCTTTTTCAGGTAATTACGGTCTTATGAATGTTGATTTTTCATTAATGGATGAAGCACAAAGTTTTATGCTTTCTATGCCTTTAATGATTTTGAATATTATTCTTACTATTGCTGTTTTCGCTTTTATAATCATATTTCTTAAAAAGAAAACTGTTGTTCCTTTTTATGTTTCAATTATAGTATTGATAAGTGTATCTGTTACAGCTTTAACAAATTTAATTCATATCAATAACAATTTTAAAGGTTCTACTCCACCACAGCAGATTACAAAACTTGATTCTCAATTCCACCTTTCTAAAGAAAAACAGAATGTAGTTGTATTTATGGTCGACCGTGCTGTAAGCAGTATTTTTCACAATATTTTTGCAGAAATTCCAGGACTTGAAGAAAAATATGATGGTTTTACTTATTATCCCAACACTATCTCAATGTCTTTTTATACAACATTGGGTGCACCAGGTCTCTTTGGCGGCTACGATTTTACACCATGGGAAATTAACAAAAGAACAGAAACTTCTATTCGAGAAAAACATAACGAAAGTCTTTTAGTAATGCCAACTCTTTTTACAGATGAAGGTTATGATGTTACTGTATCAAATTTACCTTATGAAAATTACAATCTTCAGCCTGTAGAACAGATTTATGAAAATCTACCAAATATTAATCGTGTTATAACACAGGGACCTTATACCAGTTACTGGTATAAAGAACATAATATGACTCCAAAAGCACAGACATCATTTTTGCTAAAAAGAAATATTTTGTTCTTTAGTCTGTTTAAGCTGGTAAATCCTCCATTTAGAGTAATTGTTTATGGTTGTGGCTACAGATTATTGAGTAATCCTTTTAGACATGAAGCATACATGGTTGATGCGTATGCACCTTTAGATTATCTTCCAGAGCTTACTGATTTTAATGCAACAAACAATACATTTACTCTTATTGATAATGAATTAACTCACACTTATGGTCTTTTACAAGCTCCAGAATTTGTACCAGTAGATAAAATCACAAATCCTGGAACTGGCATATTTGAGAATGATTCTACATATCATGTAAATACGGCAATGCTTCTTAGACTTGGAGAGTATCTCGATTATCTTAGAGAAAATGATTGTTATGATAATACCAGAATTATTATTGTTTCTGATCATGGTAACCCTGCTGACTCAGGCTTATTTGAAAATAATCAGGGCTTCTTAAAAACAAAAGAAGAATTGCAGGCAGTTCTTTTAGTTAAAGATTTTAATTCAAAAGGAAAAATGACTATTGATAATACCTTTATGACTAATGCAGATACTCCGGTTCTTGCGCTTAAAGATATTAATGATAATCCAGTAAATCCATTTACACATAATCCAATGAAAGTTCAGAATAAAAACGATTATGTAAAGATTTCTACAGCCCCAATGCAAAGTCTTAGAACAAGAGATGATAAGCAATATACTGTAAAACCAGAAGAATGGATTACTGTACATGATGATATTTTCAAGAATGAAAACTGGTCTCATGTTGATTTTGAACAAACTAAATGACTTTTTTTACTATAGTAAGTATAATATGAATAATTCGAGGTTATAATGCTAGATTTATTATATTCAGTAATCATTTATCCACTATATCAGTTGGTTGAATTAATATATTTTGTTGGATGGAAAGTTTTTAAAAATTCCGGATACGCATTATTCATTGTAAGTTTTGGAGTTTCATTTTTATGTCTTCCTCTTTATATCATTGCTGAAAAATGGCAGGAAACAGAACGACAGACTCAGGCAAAATTAAAATCTGGAATCGACAGAATTAAGGCTGCATTTAAAGGTGATGAACAATACATGATTCTTTCTACTTATTACAGACAGAATCATTATCATCCAATGATGGCCCTTCGTTCTTCTATCAGTCTTGCAATTCAAATCCCATTTTTTATTGCAGCTTACAGATTTTTGAGTAATCTGGAAGAATTACGTGGATTCAGTTTCTATATCTTTAAGGATTTGGGAGCTCCAGATTCATTATTTAAAATCGGAAACTTTAATATAAATGTTCTTCCTATTGCAATGACCTTAATTAATGTTATTTCTGGAACCATTTATAGTAAAGGTCATCCAATCAAAGAAAAAATACAGATTTATGTAACAGCTCTTGTATTTCTGTTCCTTCTCTATAATTCACCAAGTGGTCTGGTAATTTATTGGACAATGAATAATCTTTTTAGTCTTGTAAAAAATATTTTTTATAAGATGAAGCATCCTCTTATTGTTCTTTATGCATGTCTTTGTTTGATTGTTCTTGGAGCAGACTGGTATCTTTTGTTTAAGCATCACGGATTCTTATACAGAAGAATGATGCTTATGTCTGTTCTTTCTATTGTGTTCTTTACTCCATTATTGATTAAGTGTATTGATTGGCTTGTAAAGAAACCGTTTAAGTTTATCGCCGACAATAAAACTGAACGAACACGTTTGTTTATAATAACAGGAATAGCACTGGCTGTTTTAGTAGGTTCTACCCTTCCATCTTATGTTATTTCTTCATCTCCAATGGAGTTCTCTTTTGTAGATAAATACAATTCGCCATTCTATTTCCTGCGTCATTCTTTATGGCAGTCAATTGGTTTTTGTGTTTTCTGGCCTTGCTGTATTTACTTTATGTTTGGTAAAAAAACTCAAACATTAATGACTATATTTGGAACCTTATTCTGTTTTGGAGCTGTTATTAATGCTTTTGTTTTTGGTGGACATTACGGAAATCTTTCAAACATTATTACTTTCTCTGATGCTGGTGCTTTAAAACCTTCAACTTTATCTGCATTAATAAACCTTACAATCTTACTTATTCCTGCAATAATAATTATTTGTTTACTAATTTTTAAGAAATCTAAATGGGTTTCAACAGTTGCATCTGTTCTTGTAATTGCATTCGTTGGAATTTCAATTGTACATAGTGTTACTATTTCTAAAAGCTACAAACAGTTAAAAGAATTAAAAAAGAATAATGATGCTATAACTTCAAGCACGAATATTGAACCTATTTTTCACCTTAGCAAGACTCTGAAAAATGTATTTGTTATTATGCTTGACCGTGCTGTAAATGGATTCCTTCCATATATTTTTGAAGAAAGCAAAGACCTCTACGATAAATATGATGGATTCACATATTATCCAAACACTGTATCATATGCAGATCATACAATAATTGGAGCACCTCCTATGTATGGTGGATATGATTATACTCCTTATGAATTTAATGAAAGAAAAGACGAAGCTCTTGTTGATAAACATAATGAATCTATTACTGCACTCGCAGAAGTATTCCATAACGAAGGTTATGATGTAGCTATCACAGATATGTCATGGGCTAACTACAGCTGGATTTCTGATTTGAGAATTTATAAGGATTATCCTTATATTAATGTACATCCAACAATCAGAGTTTATACAGACACCTGGTTAAAGCGACATCCAGAAGCTGCTTCTTCTACTGCCAGAAGTGATTTACTTAAACGTAACTTTATCTGGTTCAGTTTCTTAAAAGTTATGCCACTTTATTTTAGAGACTCAATTTATAATGATGGCTTCTGGTGGAATACAAACAAAACTTTAGGAAATCTACAGGATGTTGTAAACAATTATGCCGCATTGGATTTCCTACCGGAATTAACAGATTCAACTTCTGATAAACCATCTTTCGTGTATTTTGTAAACGAATTGACTCATGAACCAAATTATTTACAGGCTCCAGATTATACACCTCTCTCTGAAGTAACAAATAAAGGCTCTGGTATATTTGCAGAAGACGTTCATTATCACGCAAACTCTGCTGCTTTAAAACGTCTTGGAGATTTCTTTGATTATCTAAAAAAAGAAAACCTTTATGATAATACAAGAATTATTATTACTGCAGATCATGGAGCTCCTTTAGACAATCATATTTGTCCAGAACAGGGAAAAGCAAACTTACCATTCCGAATTGAAGCTTATAATCCTCTTTTACTGGTAAAAGATTTTAATGCACATGGTACTTTAAAAACAGATTCTTCTTTTATGACAAATGCAGATACACCTGCACTTGCTATTAAAGATATAAATGATGAAGCAATAAATCCATTCACAGGAAAAAAAATTAATAGACCTGAAGAAAAAGAAAAGGTATTTGTTGCATTCGTTAATACATGGTCACCTGATGCACATAGTAAAAATACATTTAAAATTACTAATGATCAGTGGTATTCTGTTCATGATGATATTCTTAATCCAGATAACTGGAAAAAAGAATCACCATATAATAATGATAATAAATAACTTTTGTAAGGAGATATAAAATGACAGAACAAGAATTTGATTATCTGATGGCAGTTCGCCGCAAAGAAGATACTACAGGCTTTTCAAAAGACACTGTTTTGGCCTGTTCAAAAGCTGGTTGGGTAAAAAACAACAAAGTTACAGCTGACGGTATGGAAGCTCTGGCTCCTTATAAAGTTGACAACGCTATTATTATGGCTGCAGGCCGCAGCCGTCGTTGTATGCCGCTTTCTAACTACCTTCCAAAAGGTTTGTTCGAAATTAAAGGCGACACAATGGTTGAACGCCAGATTAAGCAGCTTCACGATGCTGGAATTAAAGAGATTGTACTTGTAGTTGGATATCTTAAGGAACGTTACTACGAGATGGCAAAAAAATATCCTGAGCTTATTGTAATTGATAACACAGAATGGGAAGAAAAAAATAACATGTCTTCTCTTTATGCTGCTAAGGATTATATCAAAGCAAGTTACATCTGCTGTTCTGATAACTGGTTTGCTCATAACGTTTACCGTGATTACGTTTATGATTCTTATTATGCATGTCTTTATTCAGATGAGTTCTGTAATGAATATTGTGTAAAAGGACTTGATGACCGCGGATATATGACTGAAGTAAAGAAAGGTGGAGAAAAAGCCTGGTATACAATTGGTGAAGCTTTCTTCTCTAAATCTTTCAGTGCTAAGTTTGTAGATCTTATGGTTAAGGAATACTACGATCCAGACATGAAGTATATGCTCTGGGATGATTTCCAGATTAAACATATTACTGAGCTTCTAATGAAGATTAAACGTTACGACGATTCTGAATGTAAGGAATTTGATACAACTGATGATATTCTTCAGTTCTACCCTAACTTCAAGGAATTTATCGATCAGTTTTTTCAGGAAGACGAACTGATTAACTCAACACAGCGTATTTCTTATCTTTCAAATTATTCTGATACTAAACAGTATTCTGTTGTTGCTACAGAACAGCTTACAGGCCGTATGCATGTAAACGAGAACCTTTTTGGACCAAGTCCAAAGTGTCTTGAAGTTCTTCATAATGCAAAAATGGAAGATTTGTATTTATACGATCTTACCCGTGAAGATGAACTTGCAATTGAAGTTTCTAAAGTAACAGAGATTCCTACAGATTCTATTTTTATTCACTCAGGAAGTTCTGATGTTATTAAAACAATCATGACAATTGTTTTGAATAAGGATGATACTGTACTTATTTCTAATCCAGCATGGAATTACTATAAATCAGTTTGTGAATTACGCCATGCTAAGGCTGCTTATTACGATGTTGTTCCTGGTAAAGACTCTTACGAATTTGATATTAAGAATCTTCTTTCTGAAGCAAAGAAAACAAAACCAAGAATCATTGTTATTACAACACCTCATAATCCTACAGGTGCTGTAATTTCTAGAAATGATCTTGAAAAGGTTATTAAAGAAAATCCATCTTCACTCATTATTGTTGATGAAGCATACCTTGGACTTTCTACAGTAACTTATGATGCAAAATATCTTTTGAGTTCATATAACAATGTTGTATTCTGCAGAACCTTCTCTAAACTTTATGGTCTTGCAGGTATTCGTATGGGTTACGGTTTGTGTACTCCAATGGCTAAGCAGGTTTTCAAGCTTGACTTGAACCCGTTCCGTGTTTCTAACATTGGACGAAAAGTTTGTATTGCTGCTCTCCGCGACACTGACTATTATTCAAAACTTACTAAAACTATCATTAAGCTTAAGGATGATTTTATTTCTGAAATCAATAAAATCAAAGGAATTAAAGCTTATAAATCTGCTGCAAACTTTATCTTTATCCGTTTTAATGAAAATCTTGGAGAAAAAGATAAAGAAATTGATGTACAGGCTCTTAAAGATTATCTTTCTTCTAACGGATATCTCACACGCCTCTGGACAGAAGGAAGTCATCTTTCTATGAGAATTACTGTTGCACCACAGCCAGATATGGATAAGGTTTTAGAGCTTATTAAGGAGTTTGTATCAAAATGATGATTCTTCCACTTTATATTGACCCTGGTACAGGAAGTATGCTGTTTTCAATTTTAATTGGAGCAGCTGCTACACTCTTTTTCTTATCAAAAGCAATGTTACTTAAGTTAAAAGTACTTTTTGCAGGTAAAAAAGGTGTACAGGAAGATAAAGCATATAAGAAATATGTTATCTACTGTGAAGACAAACGTTATTGGACTGTTTTCCAGCCTGTTATTGAAGAGTTCGAAAAGCGTAAGATTGAGCTTACATATTACACAGGTTCAAAAGACGATGCTGTATTCGATAAGAATTATGAATTCATAAAAGCAGAATATATTGGTACAGGTAATGTAGCTTATGCAAAACTGAATATGCTTTCTGCAGGTATTGTTCTTATGACAACTCCTGGTATTCAGGTATATCAGCTTAAACGCAGTAAGAATGTTAAGCATTACAGCCATATCTTCCATTCCTGCACAGATTCAACAATGTATCGTCTTTTCGGTCTTGATTACTTTGATTCTGTACTGATGACTGGAGATTACCAGGCAGATGATATCAGACTTCTTGAGAATCAGAGAGGATTACCTGCTAAGGAATTAGTTACTGTTGGTTGTACATATCTCGATGTTCTTAAAGAAAAAATGGAATCTATTCCAACTGAAGAAAACCATAAATTTACTGTTCTCGTTTCTCCATCATGGGGAAAGAGTGCACTTCTTGGACTCTATGGTGAAAAACTTCTTGATCCACTTGCAAAGAGCGGTATGAGAATTATTATCCGCCCTCACCCACAATCTCGTATTTCTGAAAAAGATATGCTCGATCGTCTTCATGAACGCTATAAGGATTACGAAAACATTGAATGGGATAACGAGCGTGATAATATCTACTCTTTGAAAAAAGCAGATATTATGATTTCAGACTTCTCTGGAATTGTATATGACTATACCTTCCTTTGTGACAAGCCTGTTATGTATGCAAACTCTGAAATGGATTTGCTTCCATATGATATTTATGATACTGGTCATGAACCTTGGGCTGTAACAACATTACAGAAAATTGGTATACCAATTCAGGAAAAGGATTTTGAAAATATTGCAGAAGTAATTAAAAATGCTTCTGACAGCCCTGAACTTGCTAAGCTCAGAGCTCATTATAAATCAGAAGCATGGCAGCATATTGGTGAAGCTGGTAAATTAACAGCTGACTATATGATTAATAAAATGGCTTCTTTTGAGAATCCTAAAAATTAATACTAACACCAACTGTTAGAATTGCACCGAACATTGTCGGATACTCATCAGTATCTGCAATGTCAAACGGTGTAGTAAAATCTACATCTCTACAGTTTCCATTATTACCATAATCATCTCTATTATATTTATCCTGATCTATTACAGTAAAATAACTGAACATAAGTCCAAGATTTCCATAGAAAGAAAGTGGCCATCTGGTATTTAACGAAACTCTACCTCCGGCACTTACAATATGAATCCAGTTATATGCTCCATCATGAAGGAAGTATTTTTTCAATTCATCACGATTCTTATTACTTAATTCGGAATAAATATTACTTCCAGGAACCTGCTGAGTACCGTAATCTGCACCATGTCGAATTAACTGATAAGAGGCTCCTGCATTTGAATTAGCAGAAGGTTTAATCTTAAACTGGAGTAAAAATTCATCTGAGTTTGGTGGCAGATAATATCCGAGTGATTCACCATTATTTGAATAATTTTCACAAATATAATGACTGTACCATGGAGCATAGTTTATTGAATGGTGTGTATAACAATATGGTTCAATTTTTGTATATCGGAAGCTTAAAGAAGCAAATGTAAGTTTTGGAAGTATATATTTTATACCGCCCTGATAAGCAAACATAGCTCTTGTGTAAATGAATGGATTATTATTTAAACCATTTATTTCATCAAGATAGAAAGATGCCCATACAGAACCAAGACCTGCTATTGTATATTTAAAATCTCCAAATAATGCAAGATTATCACAGTCACCAATATGATTCTGATATTCTACGTAGTTTGCAAGTGGGAATATATATCCAATTTCAAAACGTTTTGGCCAGATTACAGAACAACCAAAATCCAAATGCAATCTCTTTAAATCCAATTCAATCATATTAAGAGAAAATGCATTCTGATACATATATGAATCATCAAGGTTTGCAGGATTACCAATCAACTGTAATTCCTCTTCATTTATATAATCCTGATTTGGATATTCAAGAATACCTGTTAATGAATAGAATTTAAGGAAATTAAAAAGTTTGAACTGCGCATCGACTGCCATAAATGGATAAGCCTGTTTGTTTAATACAAGAGAACTACCGTTATCCATAGCAGCTATTTCTCTGTCATAACGACCGGCTCCAATAATTATATTATTATTGAAAAATGAACTTCTGATTTCACCATCAATTGAAAATCCCATACCAAAACTAGTTGCCCATCCTTCAAGACCAGAAGCACTCATATTCTTTGCAAAATAGAACTGTCCGCTCCATGGCTTTTTATATGAATATGGCAGGTAAGAATTATTCAAATAACGGTGAATATAACGTTTCTTAGCCGATACATCATATTCAGAATCATCAGGCTTGTGATAACCAAGCAAAAAGTTAATAACTTCTTCATCATACCAAGGGTAACCAATGAAATAGTCACCAACCTGCATAAGAGGCATTTTTGAAAAATCAAGTACACCCTTCAATCTGTATGAAAGACCTTTTCCAAGATCTCCTTCAAAATTGATTTTATACATATTATCCATACCCCAGCTGTTGTAGTCGGAGTCTGTATAAAGTCCGCCTGAATATACAAATTCAAACTCGCTCTTATAATTAAATGTTACTGGAAAGTTTTCATTCGAGTTTTTTATACTTGCATTAAAGAAATCATTCTTTCTTTCTTTTTCAGAAGGTTCATATTTAGCAAGATACTGCTCAATAATTTTTATTTCCTGCTCTGACATTTTTTCAGAATTATCATAAATCTCACGAAGACAATTTAAAATCTGTGATTTTGAATATGGCTTATAACTGTTTAAAGGTGAGCATAAACCTTTTTTCTGTGCAACATCGAGCAATTCATAAATCTCATCTGTCACAGAAACTGTTGCATTTGTCTGAGCAAAAGCGCTGAACCCGAGAAGAACAATACTTGCAAATAATACAGTAATTTTTTTCATTTTATGCCTCTTTATTTGAATAATTGATATTCTAATCCACATGCAATCTCTATTGCATGATTAATTTCACTATTAAAAATCTGAATTGTATAAACTGTCTGTCCGTAGACACTCAGATTATCTAAGAAAGAATATGAACCGTTAAGCTTAATCTGATGTTTATATGTCAGTTCACCAGACATCCACATGTTACGTCCTTTATTTTTTGCTGCTAAACAGTCTTCTTCACTATCAGCATCTTCTGCGAGTTTATATTGTACATAAGGATAATAAGTCCAGAATTTACCATTATAATTTTTGTCTACATCAAATAAACTCTCTGCCGTATTCTCGCCATGAATCGAGAATATATATCCAATTCCAGCTTTCCATTTATCCTGACTGTCATATTCAGCATTTAATGTTACAGCAAAACAGTCTGGTCCAAATGGAGATCCAATCCAGGTACTTGTATCTGGGTCTGTCTGAACGTTGACTCTCTTTCTATACAATGACCAGTCTGGACTTTGTTTTACATATAAATATGGAGAAGTATAAACACCTTCGAGATGTGTTTTTATAAGACCTTTTTGTGGCAGATTAATATCATATTGTAAACCAAGCTGGAAACCAATACTATCTGGAACAGACAAAGCTCTATCTGTTCTTGAACCACCTAAATCAAGAATCTCATTTTGTGCATACATACCATAAATCTTAAAGTTTCTGAATGGAATAATTTCAAACATTAAACCAAAATATGCACAGAAATGTCCTTCACTGTAATAATTAGATTCTTCAGGTGAAAGCGCATCCCCATACTGTGTCCAGGAATTAAACTGATGCATAAGCATGAACGGATTCAGATAGCGAAGTTCAAACGGAGCATTAAGCAAAGAGCCTTCGAGCACATTAATCTTCAACCACTTAAATGGTCTCAAATTAAGCTGATGTAGATACAAGAACTTTGTATTATCAACTTCTGCAACGTGTAACGAATATTTCAGATATTCTGTATACAGATTCAATGAACAGTACATATCTGTTTCAAAAGTTCTGTTATAAAGAATACTTCCAAGTTGTGTATTATAAATCTGAAGGCCTTCTTTACCAATTATAAAATCAAGACCCCAGTTTTCGAATGCGTGACCGGCTGCACCATAAGCAAAACGAGGGAATGTAAATTCAAACTGATCTCCAGCATAAACTATATTTGTAAAGTTATCTGGATCTGCAACTGACGGCTGATTTTTTGCTATAATAAAGTCAGGTTCAATTGTTACATAATCTGAAAAACCAAAAATTACAGGAATTGTAATAAAGAAATCTTTAATATAATAATCAAAACTCCAGTTAATATCTTTATTAGATTTATAATAAAACTCAGGATTTACTTTAATATTTCCGAAAAGCCTTACTTCCTGTTCCGGAAAAAAATCATCATTCTTATTAAGAAAAGCTTTTACCTTTTCATACAAAACTTTTCCGCTGTCTGAAAGCTTTTCATATGGGATTCTTTTGAAATAAAATGTCATTTCGCCAATAGACATTGGCTGTGTTTCAAAGAAAAACTCTGTTTTAGCTTCCATGCACAAAGCTTCAAGATCATCATAGATCCAGTGGCCAGATTTTATTACTTGAGTTGAATTACCTGATTTTGCAAATAACGAAAAAATCAGGAACGAAATTAAAAGTGTAAAAACTATTTTCTTCATATATATAGAAAAATAACACTTTTTTCACCTTAAAGCAATCTATTGTTAATATAGCAATAAATAACTATACTTGAATTAATGAAACTTTTTATTGACTGCCGCATGCTTAACAGCGGAGGAATTGGTACTTATCTTGAATCTCTGCTTCCCTATTTTACTGAAGCCTACGATTGCACCCTTTTGATTTACAGCAATCAGAAAAACAGTCTTCCTAAATTACCGGCTAATACACATATTATAGAAACTGAAATTCAGACTTTTTCCTTAAAAGAAATGTTCTTTTTTCCTAAAAGTTTGCGAAATATTATTAACCTGTGTGATTTTTTTTACAGTCCTTACTGCAATATTCCTAACGGCATCAAAATACCTGTTTTCACAACTATTCATGATATAGTTTTTCTTGATGTTCCGGGACTTTCATCATCTTTAGGTACAATTGTCCGTAAATTCTTTTATCAGAGGGCTATCAATAAATCTAAAGCAATATTTACTGTATCTCAGTTTTCTGCAGACCGGATCAAAGAAAAACTCCGTCTGAGAAAAAAGCCTTTGATTGTCACATATAATTCTGTTCCTGAGCATTTTACAGCTAATAACAACAAACCTGCTACAGGTGAAATTACAAAAGACAACTCAATAATTTACGTAGGAAACATCAAAAAACATAAAGGGCTTCCTTATCTGCTTGATGCTTTTGAAATCTGTAAGAAGAATGGTCTGGACTGTAAACTTGTAATAGTTGGTAATGCAGATAATTTCCGTTCCGGTGACTCGGAAATTGCACAGCGGCTTTCAAACTCATCAGAAAAAGATATTAATTTTACCGGCCGCATATCAGACAGCGAACTTCAGACTTATTATCAGAAAGCTCGGCTTCTTGTTCAGCCCTCTTTATACGAAGGCTTTGGAATGCCTCCAATGGAAGCTTTATATCTGGGAACAAACGTTGTTATGTCTGATATTCCTGTATTCAAAGAAATCTATGAAGGATTTCCTGTTACATTCTTTAAGACAGCAGACAGTAAAGATTTAGCTGAAAAAATCCAGGAAGCCTTTAATAAACCGGCCCCGGCCGCTTCTGCTATTCCTCAGAAATATTCTTTCAAAAATACAGCAAATATAATCATAAATACCTTCAGGAGCATAAAATGAAAGTTGCATTAGTTCATTACTGGCTTGTTACAATGCGTGGCGGTGAAAAAGTTCTGGAAACTCTTTGTAAAATGTTCCCGGAAGCTGATATTTATACAAATGTTTATAATCCAGATGCTGTTTCAGATATAATCAGAAGCCATAAAGTATATACTACAAAAATCAACAAATTTCCTATGGCAAGAAAGCTGTACCAGAAGTATATGCCGTTTATGCCAAAAGCTTTGATGGAACTCGACCTTACCGGTTATGATCTTATTATTTCCAGTGAATCTGGTCCTGCAAAAGGTGTCTGCCCTGCGCCAGATGCTTTCCATATCTGCTACTGTCATACTCCAATGCGCTATCTTTGGGATATGTATCATGAATATTTCAAGAAATCTAATCCTATTGTAAAATTCTTTATGAAAAAGATGATACCAGGATTACGCCTTTGGGATATCAGTTCAAGTAATCTTGTAGACTACTTTGTTGCAAACTCTCATTATGTAGCTTCCAGAATTAACCGTTATTACAAACGAAATGCAGAGGTTGTTTATCCGCCTTGTGCAATCGAAAAATATATTGATAATCCACGTAATCCCGAAGATTTCTATCTTTTCTTTGGTCAGCTCGTCGGTTATAAACGTGCAGATCTTGCTATTGAAGCCTGCATTAAATCTGGACGCAAAATTGTTGTTATTGGAGACGGAAAATCTAAAAAAGCTGCTGAATATACAAAATCTGGTCTTGTAACTTTTACAGGACGCGTAAGTGACCAGGCAATTGCAGATTATCTTTCAAAGGCAAAGGCACTTCTTTTCCCTGGAATTGAAGATTTTGGCATTATTCCTGTTGAAGCAAATGCTGCCGGATGTCCTGTTCTTGCCTATAAAAAAGGCGGAGCTTTGGATTCAATTAAGGAAAATGTTACAGGTATGTTCTTTGAAGAACAGACTACAGATTCCCTTATCAAATGTATGGATTCTTTTGAAAAAAGACAGTCTGAGTTCACTGACAGAAAAGCATTTACTGAACATGTACAGCAATTTTCTGAAAATGAATTCATCAAAAAGATTAACTTTATTGTACAAAATAGAAATAAAATGTTATAATATAAAAACTATATATGGAAGTATCTGCGTATTTTAAGAAAAATCATCCACATACAAGCTCTTTTATCTCTGGCTTTTCTCTTTTTATTGTTGACGCCATTATACTTTTATTATGTATTGGTGCAGGCTTTTTTATTGTAAATATATTTGATTCTTCTGATATAAATTTTAAGTCTTTTGTAAATTACTCAGTTTACATTCCTTTTGTTCTGATTCTTTTTGCAGCAAACGGACTTTATCCTGGAATAATGAATTCTCCAACAGAAGATATTAAACATTATTTCGGTTGTACCTTTTTCAGTTTTCTTGCAATAATTCTTACTGTATATCTTGGAAATGTAAATGATGATTATCAATTTCTTGAAGCTATTTTTAAGGATAGTACAGGAAAAGCAGTAGCCTGTGCTTTTATGATTGCAATTCCAATATGTACAATTGCACTCCCTGCATTCCGCGAAATTGCTAAGCACACCTTTGCACATTTCCGCTGGTGGGGAGTTCCTGTAATCATTTACACAGATAAAACAAGCAGTAATTTTATTATTGATAAACTCATTAAATTAAAATATCTCGGATATCATCCGGCAGTTATCATTGATTCAAACGCTAAAGAGCCTTCTGAATATCAGGGAATTCCTGTTTATCCTCCTTCAGAAGATTTACACAAACAGATTAAAGCTCATAATATTAAACAGGCAATTATTTGTGATTATAAGGGAGATATGTCTTATATCATGTCTTCTTACAGATATACAACTACTGTTTCAAAACATCAGGCATTCTTTACAAATACGCAGCAGCTCAAAGACATTGGTGGAATCATTGGTTTTTCTTCGATCCATAACCTTACTTTTAAGAGAAACCTTTTCATTAAACGCTGTATTGATGTACTTGCAATCTTGATTACCATGCCTATTGTTTTACCAGTTATGATTATTCTTGGTATTCTTACGAAGCTTACATCAAAAGGTCCAATTTTTTATGGTCATAAACGCATTGGTAAAAACGGCAAAGAAATTAAATGCTGGAAATTCCGTTCTATGTGTGTAAACTCACAGGAAATTCTTGAGCAGATTTTAGCTACAGATCCTGTACGACGCGCAGAATGGGAGAAAGACCGTAAATTTCTTGATGACCCTCGTGTAACTAAGTTTGGAAAACTCCTTAGAAAAACAAGTCTCGATGAACTTCCTCAGTTATTTAATATTCTGGTTGGACAGATGAGTCTTGTTGGTCCACGCCCTGTTACTGAACCTGAGCTTGTAAAATACGGAGACTATAAAGATTATGTTCTATCTGTTTCTCCAGGATTAACTGGAATGTGGCAGGTTTCCGGTCGTTCAGATACAGGTTATGAAGAGCGCATTTCGTTTGATACTTATTATATTCAAAACTGGTCTATATGGCTTGATATCTGGATTCTTATCAAAACTGTATGGGTCGTATTAGTTGGAAAAGGTGCATATTAAAAAATGAAAAAACTTACTGCTATTATCCTTGGATTACTTTTAACAGTACCATTTATTTATTCTGAAAATTATAAGATTGCAAAAGGCATTTATAACACAAAGGGCAATTTTAAATTAACTACTACAAAAGCCAGCAGCATTGAAAGAAATTATCCGCTGGATAAAAAAACTATTTTTAATGATGAAGAGCTTGAAGCTTATCTCGAGAATTATCATCAGCAGCTTAAAAATTCACGCTTCTTCGAAGAAATTGATGTAAGCTGGGAAAAAGCCAGTACAGATGACGGCTTTGTTTTAATAAATGTTATTGTTTCTGTTGTAGATTCTAATCACTTCCTTGCTGTTCCTTATGCAAACTTCAAGGATGACTCAACTCTTACAAAGATTACTCCAAAAATCAAAGCTAAGGATACTAACTTCCTTGGAACTATGAATCCTTTAACTTCTGATTTCAATATCGAAATTAAAAAAGACAAATCACAAGGATTCTGGACATTTTCGCCAGGATTCAATATTTCTTATGACTACCCTTTTAAGGCTGGTCCTTTTAATTTAACCTGGGTAAATGATCATACTATAGACTTTACTTTTGGTGATTCTCATCCTGAATGGAATGTAAAGACTGGTTTAAAGACTGTTCTTCCATTTGATAAAATTTCTTTAAATCTTGAAGTATATCAATATTGTATTGGAGAAAATGATTACATTATTTATGATGATGAGATCTATTTTAAGAACGATATAAACTTTTCAACACCTATATCATTATATAAGTTCAAGAACTATACATATCTTACTTATACACCATCTGTAAATTTTGGTATTAATTATGATTTAAATGGTATTGATGAATACAATTCCGATTTACAAGGACCTGCTATTTCATTCTCTCATAAACTTTATAATTCAAATATCAACTGGAAAGGAAATTACAGACAGGGATATTCATGGAGTCTTTCTAATTCATGGCCATATAACTTCTATCGCAAAGAATGGTCTCCTTCTGTATCTATCGAAGGCCAGTATTTTAATTTCATAAAACTTGAAGACAGAGATTATTTTGATTCAATTGGAATTGCTGTAGATTTATACGCATTTACGTATTTTAATCTTACTCCTTCTAAGCTTTATGACAGTTCTGAAAGCGGATATGGTGAAAAAATCGGAAGTAGAATTCGCGGTGTACCTGATGATACATATTTTGGAAATAAATCTCCATCATATACAACATCAACTGCAATTGTTATGAACTTTGATTTCCCAATTAATATAGTTACTACACATTTTAAGCATGATTTAATTAATTTTGATATGCAGTTCTCTCCATTTATGGATATTGCAATCTATAGGGACAGAGCTCTTCCATTACAGACAGACTCTTTAATCTGCTGTGGTATGGAAGTTCTTGTTTATCCATATAAATGGTCAAGTTTTACAATTCGTGGAAGTATTGGATTTGATGTAAAGAGTGCTATTTCAGAAAGAAATGTGATAAAAGGACTTCTTCATAATAAAGAAATCAGTATTGGATTAGGACATCATTTCTAATCCAATAATCAAAATACTAATCAGTCATGTGTTCAAGCTGAAGCACAGCATCACGCTGCCAGTATGTTTCTGGGGTATATCTTGCAATAACTCTTAACAGAGCTTTTGAAAAGTTTTTATAGCCTGCTTCTGTTGAATAACTTGCAAGAATATTAAAACTCTTCCATGCTGAATTCTTATTTCCCCATTCAATAATATCCTGATAATATGAAGCTTCCTGCATAAAGCCTTCAATATTCTCATATTCATAAATTGAATTACGCGAAATAAGAATCTCATTTATTCTTGTTAAACTTGTAATAGCTGCAAGTGCTGCAAATTCCAAAGCTTTATCATTTCTGTTTGCTTCATGATAATATTCTGCCAGCTGGTTATATGCATCAATACAATTATATGAATTTGCACGATATAGATTAAAAAACTTAGTCATTGAATCATTCTTGTTAGCAGAAATTGTACCTATCATGGAACGCTTTAGTGCAGCATCTTTATAATTTTTATCTTCTGCAAGAATATTCATAAGTCTTAATTCCATCTTAGCTGTATCATCCTCAAGACGACTGATTTCTGCCAGCATGTACAGAATTTCATACTTTTCATCTGGAATATCCAAAACATCAGCTTTATCCAGAGCCATGAGATAATAGTCTTCGGCGAATTTATATTCACCTTCAAGTTTATAAATATCTCCTATTAATTTGTGGGCTTCTGGGAAAGCTTTTGAGCTTTCAAGATATATCAAAAGATTATTTACCGAATTATCAAAATAATCCTTTCCCTTCTTTTTGATATAGTATTTTATAATGTCGGCTGTTTCATATTCCTTTCTGTTTTCTAGGACTGTAAGAACAGGATCAAAATGATCTCCTGCTGCCTGCACACGTTTTGCAGAAAGAGAATTCTTTACTGTATTGATTTGTTTTTCAATGCGTTGTTTTCTGTATAAAATAGCATCTTCAGAATATTTTAAGGCTTTTCCATAATCGAGTGCATCCATAGCCTCAATTGCATTTCTATATGCTTCTACACTTTCATCCAGTTTTGCTTTTTTATCTGCAGAAAAAAGAGAAAAACACAAAGCTGAAAAAATAAAAAATAATACAGTTTTCTTCATAAAGATTTCAATTCTTCCTCAAATACTTTATCGGCATCTTTTGCATCAATCGTTCGTACTATTTTACCTTTTTTGAAGATTATTGCTTTATCTGCTGTTCCTGCTATTCCAAGATCTGCGTGACGGCCTTCTCCAGGTCCGTTTACAACACAGCCCATAACTGCAACTGTAATGTCCTTATCCATAGCCATAAGTTTTTTCTGCCAGCGGTCTACAAATGAATGAACATCAAAACCAATGCGGCCACATCGCGGACAACTTACAAGAGTAACTCCACCTGCACGTTTTCCACATTCTTTAAGAATATTTACACCGGCAATTACTTCGTTTTCTGCAGAAGAAGAAAGACTTACACGGATTGTATCACCAATTCCCTGAGCTAAAAGAGTCGAAAATGCAATTGAAGATTTTACAAGTCCGCCGATAAGAGGCCCCGCTTCTGTTACACCCAGATGCAGCGGATTATTATATTTTTCTGCATAAAATTTATTACACTGTATAGTTTCGTTAACATCTGAAGACTTCATGCTCACAACATACTGATCAAACTTAAGGTCTTCAAATACAGCAGCCTCGCGTACAGCAGTTTCACAAAGCCCCTGAGCACGTGTAATCTCACCTGCAGCAATCTGCTTCTGCAAATCCTGAGGAAGACTTCCGCTGTTAATACCAATACGAATAGCAGCTCCATTTTCACGGCAGGCTTCTACAACTTTACGGGTATTTTCAACTGAACCGATATTTCCCGGATTTATACGAATGGCAGCAACGTTCCCCTTAAGACATTCCAGAGCCAGTGTATAATCAAAATGTATATCAGCCACCAGCGGCATAGGAGTTCGTTCAGCAATAAGACAAAGCCCCTGAGCACTTTCTACATCAGGCACTGCAAACCGAACAATATCACACCCCATCAGCTTAAGATCATTAAGCTCACGAAGTATTCTTTCCAATTTATCATTATTAGAAGCAAGGTCAGTTATCCCCTCCTTCCACATAGTCTGCACAGTAACAGGATTATCCCCACCGATTATTATTCTATTAGTAACGCCCTTACCACCCAAGGCAACTTCTTTTGTTTTCATAATTTTAATTATAACGGTTAATAAACAAAAACACCATATCTCAATAAGTGAGATATGGTGTAAAAAGATAATTAAACGATACTTGCCTTCAAACAAAAAAATCTGTGGGACGCAGGGGAAAAAGGGAAAGGAGGGACCCAGGTTACGCAAAAAATCGAGCGAAGCAAGATTTTTGCGTGGGAAACCTGGGAGGATTCCTATTCACTTTTTCACCGTCGCTGGGACCCGCAGATTTTTTTGTTTGAAGGATAAAATCTCTGTTATTTAAGCAATTAACGAGAATACCATAGCGAACAAAGCAACAGACTCACAAAGACCAACAACCATGATGTACTGAGCAAAACCTTTTCCAGTTTCACCAAGAGCATCAGAAGCTGCAGCACCTGCTTTTCCCTGAGCAATAGCAGAGAAACACATAGCCAAACCAGAAGCAATACCAAGACCAAGTGCGAAACCTGGAGTCATAGCACCACTTGCTACCTTTGGTTTCATTGCAATATTCATAAGAAGGAATCCGTAAATTGTCTGTGTAAGAGGAGCACCTGCAAATACAGTAAGGATGAATGGAGCCGGCTTGTTATTGATGTAACAGCGTTTCCAAGCACCAATTGCGCCCTGACCGGCAATTCCGATTCCGATTGCTGAACCGATAGCAGCAATACCCATACAAACAGCAGCACCGATGTAACCTAAAATATCCATAATTAATTCTCCTTATTATTTATCCGCACACAGCGGATTATTTCTAATTTTTTGAATCAGCAAACGGCTGATACTTTACACCACTCCAGCTCATTCCAATATGTGTACAGAACTCGAGAGTGTTCAAACGTACACCGTGAACGATAACTGAAAGTACATTCAAAATCATGTTCAGACCATGTCCGAATCCAAGCAGAACTATTGCTGCCAGGAACAGGATTGCGTGTCCAAGAATAGGACCAGCAAGAGTATTTACAGTATTCGAAATTGCGGCACCCGCAAGACCAACGGCCCACAGACGGATGTATGAAACAATATCACTGAATACGTTTACTACTCCAAGAAGTACCGAAATGATATTTTTACAGCTTTCAAGAACAGAAGCTCCTATACTGCCTTCGTAATTTGCAAAGATAAAACTCATTGCAAAACCTACAGCAATCAAAGTAACTTCAATCTTACCAACCGGAATTGAACCGATATTACCGAGCATTGGGAATACCTGTCCATTTACAACCATTGCAAGAACAATCCAGAACATACCTACAAGCTGCATAAAAGAGCCGAGGTCTCCCAAAACCTTAAGTCCTTTTCCATCTGTAAGATTTCTTATACCAGCTTTAATATGTGCTACGCAAAGCTGAACTAAAGCCAGAGAGAAACAGAAAATCTGCAGGTTCTGGTCTTTAGTAAGATATACAGAAGGATCTGAATTCCAAGGAACATACCATTTAGTATCTTCATAGGCTCCAGAAATATACGGAATAGAAAGGTTTTTGAGCCATTCCGGAAGCATATCTGTAGGGATTCCAAACCATGTACAGGTTACGGCACCCCAGACAACAGTTGCTAAAGATACAAGCAGAATCAGTCCGAGAGCTGCAGGCACTTTCTTTCCAGTAAATGCGTTTTTCAGCATTAGAATGATTGTAAGTGCAGCAACAAGAAGACCGTATCCACCGTCTCCAAAAATCATTGCAAAGAAGACTGTAAAGAACAGGAGGAACCAGCCGGAAATATCAAACTCATGATAGCCTGGAACAGTTCCAAGGAAGTCTGTAAGAGGATAAATCAAACTTACAAACTTGTTGTTTTTAAGCTTTGTTGGAACCTCAACATCTTCATCTTCAGGATCAGCAAAAGCAACAGCCCAGCCATTGGCTGAACAGCAGCGCTTGAAATCTTCAAGATCAGCAGATGGTACATAGCCGCTAAGCCATGCAAGATCATTTTCAGTTCCATTCTTTTCGCAGCCCATACCGCAATTGACGTTCTCGAATTCTATATCGCTTTCAAGAGCTTTTTTGAACGCAGCGATTGCCGGAACATACTTAGCGTTTTCAACATAGAATTTCTGTATCTCATCAATTTCTTTTTCATCGCGGCGAATTTCTTCTTCAAGAAGTTTTGTGGAAATTCTTGGATATGGAACTTCGAATGCTTCTGGAAGGAGTTTTTCAGGTCTGCCTTCACCACCGTTTACGATAAGGAAACGTACAGTCTTTTTATCGTTGTTTACGAGAATTGTCTGAATATCAGGGTCTACAAGATTATACTTTTCGGCGTTGATTTCATACAATTTAAGTGCAATGCCTTTTTCCTTCAAGAAGTCTAAATCTTCAATACATACACTTCCCCAAAGAGCAAATCGATCGAGTTCAGTAGTATCAGCAGAAATCTCTTCCATAAGCTGCTTACGGCGTTCACTTTTCTGAACAACCTCAGAACAAAGTTCAATTACCTTTTCATTTGAAAGAGAAGGTGCTGAACCTTTCTTCTGCTTAGGAAGTTTAATTTCTCCGAGGATAGACTCGGTGAGCATTGCGTTATTTGAATATTCTTTAAAGGCTGTGAGTTTTTCGCCAGCTCCCTCGATTTTTTCAAGGTGAACAAGACCAATTCTTCTCAAAGCCTTAAGAGCCTCTTCTTTTTCCTTATTGAGAAGGACAATAGAGACTTTTTTCATCGGTTCAATCATTTAGCAGCCTCCATCTCTTCATCAATTTTAGCCTGCAGCTTTTTCTTTGAAATCTTACTGCGCACAACGGCCGCAACCTGTTCATCACCAAGGTATACGGTGATTTTTTTGATATTAGCCTTTGTTTCAGGAATCTTAACCTTTTCAAAGAGGTTTACGCGCTGTGTTGTAGTACGTAATTCCTGGCTTAGCAGTCTTACCTGCTCGTCCAGAACCTCTGCTTCCAGGTCAAGAGAAAGCGCCTTTTCCATACGATCGGCCGCCATATCAATCCACAGCGGTGTCTTGTAAAGGTCATAGTCGCCTCTTCCAAAGTCTGCACCTTCATATACCGGAATTGTTACACCGGCTATATTTCCAACACCCTTTTTGATGTTCTTTACAGTTACCATATCCGGAGTGAAAGCTTCACGTTCACCGAATACGGAAATCCACTGTTCGAACTCTTTTTCAAGGGCAACGCGGGCGGCACGGACTTCTTTAGCCTTGGCATCTATTGTGCGGATTTCTGTCTGAAGCTGCTGTTTTTTGAGAATCAAAGTAGGAAGATAACGCTTATACATTTTAAGCGCGTCTTTCTGGACCTTGAGCTCATTTTTTGTCAGCTTAATCTTTGCCATGCGCTACCCCTATTTCTTAGGCCAGTATTCGTCAATCAATGATGACTTCAAGCCGGTTTCTTCCGGATCAAAGCATTCAGCCAGAATCTTCCAGCCGAGGTCGAGAGCATCTTCCAGAGAAATGTTCTTTGAAAGATCCATCATACCGTCTTCGAACTTCTTTCCATATGTAAGAAGTTTTTCATCCCACTTACTCATATTGAAACCCATAGATTTCTTTTCGAGTGTATCTTTGTAGTTTGAATAAAGACGGATCATACCATCCATAAGAGCACGGTGGTCGCTGCGAGTACTTCCGTTTACGTTCTGCTTCAAACGAGAAAGAGAACCGAACGGCTCAATACGTCCACCCTTGAGGTAGTACTGACCTTCTGTGATGTATCCTGTGTTATCTGGAACCGGGTGAGTAACGTCATCACCAGGCATTGTAGTAACTGCAAGAATTGTTACAGAACCTGCGCTATCAAAGTCTACGGCTTTTTCGTAGCGTGCAGCGAGCTGTGAGTACAAGTCTCCAGGGTAACCACGGTTAGAAGGAACCTGTTCCTGTGTAATGGCAATTTCCTTCATTGAGTCAGCAAAGTTTGTCATATCTGTAAGAAGAACCAGAACATCCTTTCCCTTTAGAGCGAACTGCTCTGCAACTGCAAGAGAAAGGTCAGGAATCTTCTGACATTCTACTGTAGGGTCAGCGGCTGTGTGCATGAACATTACAGTCTTGCTCAAAGCGCCACCGTCTTCCAGTGTCTTTTTGAAGTAAAGATAGTCGTCGTATTTAAGACCCATACCACCAAGAACGATTACGTCAACTTCAGCCTGCATGGCGATACGTGCAAGCAGCTGGTTATAAGGTTCACCAGAAATTGAGAAGATAGGCAGCTTCTGTGATACAACCAGTGTGTTAAACATATCAATCATTGGAATACCAGTACGAATCATACGGCGAGCCATGATACGTTTTGAAGGGTTTACTGAAGGACCACCAATTGTAACAAGACAGTCTGTAAGAGCCGGACCATTGTCACGTGGCTGTGCTGAACCGTTGAAGATACGTCCAAGCAAATCATCAGAGAAAGAAACTTCCATCTGATGTCCAAGGAACTTAATGTGGTCTCCGGTAGAAATACCGCGTCCTCCGGCAAATACCTGAAGTGATACTACATCACCTTCGATTTTATTTACTTCGGCAAGTGATTTACCAAAGCGTGTTTCAATTTCGGCAAGCTCACCGTATGCAACATTGTCTGCCTTTACGGTAATAACGCTTCCGACGATGGATTCAATCTTACTATATACTTTGTTCATTACTCACCATCCTTAAGCATTGCGCTTACTTCGTCGCGTACTTTACCGTTTGCAGAAGCAAAGTGAGCGTCAACATCTTTTTCTGCTTTCTTGAACTTATCGCTCTTCCAGAGTGAGTAGTTCCAGTCGATAAACTTCTGTCTCATCTGGTTGAAGAAGTTGCGTGCAGAATCTTTATCAGCAAGTTCAAAATCTGAACCAAGAACCTTAAGAACCTTTGCGAAAGTATACTGCTGGCGTTCAACGCTTACAGCAGCATCAATTTCGTCGAATGAGTTCTGCTGCATATATACTGCATCAAGGAATTCGCTCTTGAGGTATTCGATGTAATCTTCGGTTGTTGTACCTTCTTCACCTACTACCTTCATCATCTGGTTTACTTCAACACCGCTAAGGAATACCTTGCGTGCATAAGCTACCCAATCTTCGCGGATAACTGATTTATATTTTGACCATGAAATGATTGGGTCAATTGCAGGATACTTACGTGCATCTGAACGTTCACGTGAAAGTCCGTGGAAGGCACCTACTACCTTCAGTGTTGCCTGAGTTACAGGCTCTTCAAAGTTACCACCGGCAGGAGATACTGTACCACCAATTGTTACAGATCCGATGTTTCCGTCGCGGAGTTTTACGATACCAGCGCGCTCGTAGAAGGCTGCGATATAAGATTCGAGGTAAGCAGGGAATGCTTCTTCTCCAGGAATCTCTTCAAGACGTCCAGACATTTCACGGAGAGCCTGTGCCCAGCGGGAAGTTGAGTCTGCAAGGAGCAATACGTGTAAGCCCATCTGGCGGTAATATTCAGCAAGTGTAACAGATGTATAAACTGAAGCTTCGCGGGAAGCTACAGGCATAGAAGATGTGTTACAAATGATGATTGTTCTTTCCATAAGAGAACGGCCTGTACGTGGGTCCTTCAACTCAGGGAACTCTTTAATTGTTTCTACAACTTCACCCGCACGTTCACCGCAGGCAGCGATGATTACGATATCAACGTCGGCGTTACGTGATGTTGTATGCTGAAGTACAGTCTTACCGGCACCGAATGGGCCTGGAATACAATATGTACCACCCTTAGATACTGGATAGAATGTATCGATAAGACGAACCTGTGTTACCATTGGCTCAGATGGAGCAAGACGCTCAGCATAGCAGTCTACGGCACGTTTTACAGGCCACTTGAATGCCATTTTAAGTTTATGGTCTTTTCCCTTTTCATCTGTTACAACACAGATTGTATCTTCAATGGTATATTCTCCAGCCTTTTCAACCTTCTTTACTGTATACATTCCAAGAAGATCAAAAGGAACAAGAATTTTATGTGTAAATGGTCCTTCAGGAACAGAACCAATTGGATCTCCACGGAGAACCTTGTCTCCAGGTTTTACAGTTGGAGTCCATTCCCATTTTTTATCACGTGGAAGTGAATCTACATAAACACCACGCTCAAGGAAGAAACCTGCTTTTTCTGCAACCAGAGGAAGCGGGTTCTGAAGTCCATCAAAAGTCTGACCGAGCAATCCAG
The DNA here is from genome assembly GCF_900111035.1 of Treponema bryantii. Taxonomy (GTDB): domain Bacteria; phylum Spirochaetota; class Spirochaetia; order Treponematales; family Treponemataceae; genus Treponema_D; species Treponema_D bryantii_C. The sequence continues at coordinate 43,877 of NZ_FOFU01000011.1, read as the reverse complement.
GGCCAAGTTCTGCACAAAGAAGATCGCCGATTAAGTCTACTTTATCACCGGCTTTAATTCCCTGTGTCATTTCGAAAATCTGCATCTGAGCCTTGTTACCGCGGATACGGATAACTTCGCCTCGGAGCTTCTTTCCGTCTACATTAACGTAGCCTACTTCATTCATAGAAACAGAGCCTTCGAATTCAATCGTGACCATGTTTCCGTTGATGCCGACTACTTTTGCTTTAGTAGTATTTGCCATTATTTATCTCCATCCAAAATCGTATCGTATATCTTATGATAAGATGTTTTTCCGTTTTCAACCTCGAACTTGCGCATTCGCTCTATAAGCATAAGACGGAGGCCGTAGGCATACACCGCATCAATTGAAAAAGCATCCAGAGGACGCAAATCATCGAGCAGACGTAACCTGTACTCATAAAGAAACTGCTCTGCACTCAAAGGGCTGTCCATTCCAACTGCGGTACGTGCTGCAGAAATAATATCTGCTGTACATCCAGGTGGGAGCGGTACACTGTCTTTTTTGAGTTTCTGTGCACGAATCTGAGCGAGTGCACAACGCAGGTTTCTTTCTTTTTCATACCAAACATCCAGAAAGGCAGAGCCTGTGGAGGTAAGTTCCATAGGAGGAACTAAAGAAAGGCCTTCAAGCACGGCTTTTTCTTCTTCGGAAATAAAGCGTGAAGCAACTTCACGGAACTGCTCTGTATTCATAGGCAGTGCTGATTTTCCTTCAGAAGGTGAGATATTTGGTAACTGTGAAACCAAATAATAATAAGCCACTACTCTGCGTCCTCTGCAGCAACTTTCATAAGAGCTGCAACTTTTGGATTAAGGTAAGCGGCAAACATTTCGGCAAGGCTTTCTGCTGAATAGTCATAGAAGGCTGCACCATTCTTAACACCGATTCTGAATCCGGCGGTAAGTGTCTTATCCGGCTTAATCTCAAGTCCTTTTTTGATTTCTGCTTTGAGGGCTGTTTTAAGAGAAGATTCAAGAGCCTTCAAATCTTTTTCGCTAAGAAGAACTGACAGTTCTGAAGCGTCTGAGTTTTTTGCCCAGGCTTTAACTGTTTCTGGAACAAGTTTTCCCAGAACATCTTTTGAAAGAGCTTTTTCTGTACCAGTCTGAATAAGACCGTCAAGCTCGCCTATCAGAGCATCCTTAAATGAGAGAAGCATGTTGCGTCCAGCCTGTACGATAGCTTCTTCGCTTGCTTTCTCCATTTTTTTTGTCTCTGATTGTGCACTTTTTATAATCTCAGCAGCTTTTGACTGCGCGTCTGCGATTATTGCTTCTGCCTTCTTCTCCGAATTTGCAATTATTTTTGCAGCATCCTTTTCTGCAGCAGCAACGCCGTCCTTCTTGATTTTATCAATCAGTTCTTGCAATTGTACATCCATCAAAGTACCTCACTTATAACAATGTCCAGAATAATATAATAATTATACCCCATATACCGCGTTTTTCAATTAAAAAGTGTGGTATTGGGGTAGAATTTTTGTGTAGAGAAGATTAATTTATGTTTAATAAATTAAACCTTTAAACCAATATATCAGATTATTTATTTATTGTAAAGGAATAAATAGTCTTAACCTTCATCTTCTGGCCTGGTTCAAGGATACAGCTTGGGAATGAAGCCTGATTTGGTGTATCTGGGAAACACTGTGTTTCAAGACAGAATGCATCATGTCTGTCATAAACACGGCCGTTCTTTCCAATAACTCCCTTGATGTAATTTCCAGTATAGAACTGACAGCCTTCCATATTAGTAAATACTGTCATTTCATGTCCTGTTGTTGGTTCTTTTACAGTACAGAATTCAACAAGATCCTTGTCATCAAGAGGAAGTCCGCAGTGTGGATTTTCAGGATCGTAAAGTTCTGTTACATAGCAGTGGTCATAACCTACTCCAACATTCTTAATATCCTTTCCAATCTTCTTTTCCTTTGTGAAATCAAAAGGAGTTCCCTTTACATCGAGAAGTTTTCCTGTTGGAATAAGTTTTGCATTAACTTCAAGACGCTTGTCAGAATTCATCTGAACTGTATGATCACCGATGTTTCCGTTACCTGCAAGATTGAAATATGCATGGTTAGTAATATTGATTGGAGTAGCCTTATCTGTTTCTGCATTATAAAGACATGTAAGGTTATTATGCTCATCAAGAAGATAAGTAATTGTAAGCTTTAAGTTTCCTGGGAAGCCCTGCTCTCCATCTGGAGATTCACGTGTAAAACGAACACCGCAAAGTTTTCCGTCATCAATTACCTTGCCCTTCCACATCATTTTATTATAGCTGTCGAAACCGCCATGAAGACAGTTTGGACCATCATTCTTATCAAGTGAATATTTTTTTCCGTCGAGTGCAAACTCAGCTTTACCAATACGGTTAGCAAAACGTCCTACAATTGCACCAAAGAATACTGTTCCGTTTATATATCCTTCGAGAGTTGAATGTCCCAGAACAACGTCTGTCTTTTTTCCATTACCATCATTTAATACAATGCTTGTAATTGTACAGCCGTAATCTGTGCACGAAAAAGACATGTTTCCGTTTTTTACTGTAAAAAGATTTACCTTTGTTCCATCACAAAGCATTCCGAATTTTGATTTAGTTACTTTCATTGCGGGTTTAAACTCCTTATGTATATCACAATTTTATTATAACATATCTATTATAAACTGAACTTCTGAAGCAGGACAAGATAATTCTTCTGCAATATCATCAACCTGCATTCCCTGATGAAACAACTTCTCAACCTTATCTTTTAACGGACGGTTTGATTTTGTAGCACTCTCCGGCATTTCATCATAAACCTTTGTTACTATAAGCGGCACTTCTTTATAAGCAGCCCCATCTTTTGTCACAACAGTTTCATCTTTTAAGATTGATTTTTCTTCCGGTTCATCAAAAAGAGAACCTTGTCTTACAGGTGCTTTTTCTGTAACGCGAAATGAAGCATCTGGATCAATAAACTGATTTCTTTTTTCTTTCTGACCAACCGGTGTAATTTCTGAGAATCTTTCATTTTCAACAAAGACTGTTTTTCCATTTCTTTTTCCGGAAATCTTTTGTGCCTCTGCTATTACATTCCGGAGCAGCTGAGTTGCCTCGCGGAAATTATCCATCTTTTTATCAGCTTCGTTTAAAAGTGCGCGGAGCCTTCTTGAAGATTCATTTATCAATTCAATGTCTCTGTTTGCATTATTGTTTACATCAATAATGACACGGTTCATCTGATTTTTTGTTTTATCAATAATTGCATCTGTTGAAAAAAGTTTTTTAAATCTTACGAGAATAATAATCATCAGAATTAAACTTACTAATGCAATGAAAAGAGCTATATATGCGGCCATAATTTCCTCGTTTTACCTTGTGATATCTATAATCGTTCCAAGATATGAACGGTCGCTTTTTGGAGGGCGAACTTCCTGAGTATCATCCTGTTCAATTTCATCAGAGTTTTTTCGCTTCTGATTTTTACCACCGTAAGCACCAGAGGAATTTGAACCATTTTGATTTACACTATTTGTATCTGATTTTTCATTTGAAGTTTGCTGAACTTTTGCAGCATTTTCCATACTTCGCTGAATATTTCCCTGCTGCTGCATAGCTTCCGTTAACTGAGCCTGCTGTGCGCCTGCCATTGTTTTTGAGACATTAGAAAGTTGTGTGTACATTGTCTGAAGATCAATCGGCTGAATACCCATCCGGCTGCTCCTCTGCTAATGATGGCGGCTCATAAGGTCCTCGTTTACTGAAGGCCTTATCATAATAGAAGGTAACTCCCTTTGTATCAATTTTGACTTCATCAAGAACATCACGGATATAAATCTTAACTCCGGCATAAACATCGCCCTCAACCTTAACTTTTCCAACAGCCTTAAGGTCGCGAAGGTGTTCCTGAATCTTGTTGATTTCATCTGTCATCTTCTCAAGCTCTTCACTTATCTGTTCACAGCGTTCTTTGAGAGTCTTGAGCTTTTCTTCTTTTTCCTGAGGAAGCTTTTTACGAAGCTTTTTCTGTTGTTCAAGAGTCTGTATATCGAGGTCGCAGTTTTCGTATTCCTTTGTAGCCTTAGCCTGCATATTCTGCAGTTCTTCAAGACGCTTTTTAGCGCGTGGATCAACACCAACTTCGAGAATTGTTTCTGTACCACCACCAGGAGAACCAACCTTTCGCGCACAGATTTCCTCGGTAGCCATAAGATGTCCACCAATAATCTGTGCCTTCTTTCCGCGAAGTACGATATTCTTCATGGCTGTTACGCTGGAGTTTACGATAGAGTCATTTACGATAACATTCTCTTCAACTTCAACGGTTGTATCATTGATAAACTTAGCCCAGAGTGATTTACCGGCTTTGATATAACCTTCGCCTTTTCCGAATACACCCTGGCGGACAATAATATTTCCAGTAGCTTCAAGACGAGATTTGTCGACGATTCCACCAACTTCAATATTGGTTGCTTCAACCTTATAGCCTTCCTGAACGTTTCCTTTGATGACAACAGTTCCGACAAATTTAACATCACCGGTTTTAACATTAACTGCGTCGAGGTATTTAACAGGCTCTACGGTTACCTTTCCGTTTACAAGCATAACTTCACCGTCAATCTCGGCTTTAATTGTTACGCCGTCGCGGTCAAGTTTAACATTGGCGCCAAGCTGAATCTGAATATCTTTTCCATTCTTTGCTTCAAGGTAGCGGCCGAACAATGTCTTACCGCCCTTACCTCTTTCTGCAGGAATCTTCTGTGCAAGCGGCTGATCTGCAATAACGTTCTGAATATTGTTAAGCTTCTTATAGTCAACCTTTCCTTCTTCATCAACCTGAGCCTTAAGTTTTTTAGGGTCAGTTTCAAAGTTATAGGAAATGTATGCGTCATGACCATCAACAGGTTCAATTGCAGCGGCGACTTCATAAGGATTATTATAAACAGGATTGTCAACGAACTCGCGGATTTTGTCTTCTTCAATACAAGCTTCTACAACACCCTGCTGAAGGATGGCTCTTTTAATCATATCAAATGAAGCTTCACTTCCACTCATTGATGGAGGAGAAACAACGATAGAGCCCTTCATTTCATCTTTAGTAACTTCAACACCAATTACAACGTCACCGGCAGGAACATGTTTAAATGCACCGACAATTACGTAATCATTATCAGTTCCGTTTTTAACGCTCTTTTTTACAAGCTCTTCATCAAAACTGATTGTGTCAGGACGTTTGATTTCATCAAGAACATCTTTGAGTTCAATTGGAAGTCCTTCTCCAACAGGAAGAAGAACTTTAAGCATGATATCTGATTTGAAATGACGGATATAATAAAGTCCGTCGCGATTTATAACTTTTGCTTCTTCGCCCTCTTCATCAAGATCAAACAGACCTTCAGAAGCAAGACGTGTCTGCTTTTTAACGGTTTCTGGATCCTGGTAAACCATAATTTTCCATGGCTTTTTTCCAAGACCTAAAATACCGTCACTGCCTTTTTCTACAACTTCGTAATGTAAATTGGAAAGTTTGGTATCCAGCTGGACAACTGCATCAGCAAGAGCTTCATCGATAGTATCTGCATTAACTTCAACGAAATGCAGATTTTTATCTACCTGAAGAAGCGTATTCATATCTTCACGAAGTTTAGCCAGCGTTACCATTTTTAAATTTATCCCTAAATAATTCCTTTTCTGAGGTTTGTAAGTTTTGCACGAAGTCTTAAGTTAGCTTTTGTATGGAGCTGAGAAATTCGAGATTCACTTACTTCAAGAACTTCACCAATTTCTTTAAAGGTAAGATCTTCATGGTAGTACAATACAATTACCATTTTTTCTTTTTCCGGCAATTCACTGATAGCCTGTGCGATTACCTTTTTGATTTCTTCACGCTCAGCAATTACATCCGGATTAAGGCTTGAAGGTGACTCAATATTATTTCCGATTGACATATTGTCATTGTCGTCTCCGGCATACCATACATCATTAAGCGAAAGTACACTTGTACCAGAAACCTTCATTACTGTTCTGTGATATTCATCCTCACTCATATTGAGAGAGCCGGCAATTTCAGAATCAGTTGCTGTACGACCAAGACGAGATTCAAGAGAAACGATTGCATCTTCAATTTCGCGTGACTTCTGACGCACTGAACGAGGAACCCAGTCTATCTGACGGAGCTCATCAAAGATTGCACCACGGATACGTGTAACTGCGTAAGTCTTAAACTTTACTCCCTTAGCAGGATCATATTTATTTATTGCATCAAGAAGGCCGAACTGTCCGTAACCAACAAGATCATCAAACTCTACCGAAGCAGGAAGTCCAACTGCAACTTTACCTGCAACATATTTTACAAGAGGCATATACTGCCGTATAAATTTGTCTCTGAGAACTGGTGATTTGGTCTTTTTGAATTCTTCCCAAAGATCATCTTCTTCTTTTTCGTCATTAATTGGCATTTATACTCTTCCTCTTTTTATGAATTTTCATCTGATAGCACGGAGCTGATTGCCTTTGCCATAAGGGCTGCATCCTGAACTTCTGCGGGACCACTATTTTTTTTTGATGACCCCATAGATACAAATTCTGAATCAGAGTCTGAATCATCATCTGATGCAGAACCGGAACTTTCAGAAAACACAAAGTTTTCCATATCTGGCAAGGTATCTATTCCACCCTCTTCATTACTATTTCTGTTTGAAGAAGGAGCAGGACTCGCGTTTTCAACAGGAGTACTGCCTGCCGCAGGTTCTTCTGAAGTTGTAACGGCAACAGCTTCTGCCGGAATGACAGCTTCTTTGCCTGAAAAATTCTTTACAGTTTCAAAATTCCTTAATGGAACAAACCCCTGTGCAGAATTCTGACCTTCAGCATCCCCACTGTTTGAGTTTCGAACATCTGAATCATTAAGCATCTGATGATTATCACCGACAACAAAATGATTATCGCTCTCACTCGGTGCTAACTCTTCATCCTGAATCGTTATATCAACGTTATTTCCTAAGGCAGAGCCGCCAACAGGAACTGATGAAGAACCAGCAGAATAGTCGCTCTGATAATCACCATCTGTACCATCTGAAAGGAATTTACTATAAATAAAGGAAATTCCCAATCCAAGCAGGCCGAAGATTACGGCAAAAATCAGTGCTTTTAATAAAACGGATAAAATCGAAGAATGGGAAAAAAGACCTGATACGAAGGACAAAATAAATCCGCACCCTGCAAACAGTCCGATATATTTTGCGCCTCGCATTTTTCCTCCCAATTACAATTACCCATAAATATTATACACCACTAGAGTGTATATGTCAAAAATTGCTGCCAATTTTTTAACAGCGATTTTTGAACGTTTTTAAATTAGCGTTTTTTACTAAGGAACTTCTTAAGGAAGCTTGAAACTCCCTCATTAAATTCCGGCTCAGTTTTTTCAATTCGTCCAACAATATGTTTTAAGTATACAGCCGGTTTTGATGTAGGATTTACAACAATAAACGGCTTTTGTCTGATTACCGAAGCCTGTACAAGAGGATCTTCAGGAATACAACCAAGATACTCAATCTTATAACCAAGGAACTGACCTACGATTGTAATGATTCGTTCTGAAATACGTTTACCTTCGTCCGGTGAGTGAACACGGTTTACAATAAGCTTGATATTTACAGTACGATCAACAATTTCTGTAGTTATGATTTTGATGATTCCATAAGCATCTGTAATTGCAGTAGGTTCCGGAGTTGTTACTACAAAAACCTCATCAGCAGCAGCAACAAACTGAAGAACGTTATTTGCAATTCCCGCACCTGTATCTATGATGATGATATCTGCATTTCCAAGGGTTGCAAACTGATTTGCAAAGTACTCGAGTTCTTCAACACTAAGATTAGCAATTTTTGAGAATCCGTTGGCTCCGGCAATAAACTTAATACCGAACTCAGTATCCATGATAATCTCTTTCATTGTCTTCTTTTTATTGATAACATGCATAAGATTATACTGAGGCACTATGTTCAGAAGAACATTTACGTTTGCCATTCCAAGGTCACCATCAATAAGGATTACCTTTTTACCCAGCTGAGCATAGGCAATTGCCATATTAACGGCAAAGTTTGTTTTTCCAACTCCGCCCTTTCCACTGGTGATGGCAATTATTCGTGTATTATGATCTCTTTTTGCAGCACTGCCTTTTCCAGAATCTGAAGCATTTGAGTTACCATCATTAAATAATTCACTTAAACCTTCTGCCTGTTCTTCCATATTTATGCCTGTCCTCCAAACTTATCTTCTATATGTATTCTATCAATCTTGAAATTTTCAAGTTTTGTCAGAAAATCAACAACATTCGCTTTTGTAATATCTCTTGAGGCAACCTGCCCGTGAGTTATATATGAAACAGCTTTATGCTTATCATACATTACACTGATAACATTTCCAAACTGTTCAGATTCATCACACTTTGTAACGATTACAGATTTATATCCGAACGGTTCGTAGTTCTGCATTATATTCTGAAGATCCCTTGTTTTTGTTCCTGCCATTAAAGCAAGATAGATATCAGGATTCATTCCAGGTACTTCAAGCAACATTTTCATCTGTGCAATATGAGTTGCATCATTCGGACTGAATCCTGAAGTATCAATAAAGATTGCATCCATATTTGCACGGTTATCATCATAAAGAGTTTTTAAGTCTTCTGTGTGTTCAGCTTTATAAACGTGGGAATCCATATGTTTACCCCAGCGTTCGAGCTGTTCCATTGCACCTACTCTCATTGTATCTGTTGTAATAAAACAGATTGCAGGTCTCTGTCCGTTGTGTTCTGCGGCAAAGGCTTTTACAAACTGAGCAGCAAGTTTTACAAGAGTTGTTGTTTTTCCAACTCCAGTTGGTCCTACAATTATAAATACATGTGGCGGACGGAAAGCAGTTTCTTTTGCAATTGTAATTGATTCTCCAATCCAGTCTACAACACGTCTTTCTACGAGTTCAAAATTATCAAGCTGTTCAAGAGAGAAATCGTTTCTGATTTTTTCTTCTATCATGTTGATATAAGAAAGTGAGAATTCATTCTGCTCAAGCATTTCTTCAATTTTCTTTATTGATTCATGTTTATCTTGAGAAGCGGCTGACATCTGCTGCATCTGCTTAAGCTGGCTTGTGATGTCATTTTTGAATTCTTCGAGTGTTCTGGTAACCATTACATTTGTTACGTTTCCTGCCTGCTGCAAAATTGCCTCGCGGTTACGGGCAAGCTGTTCCTCTTCTGAATAAGATTCATTAAAAGATTTCTGATGAGGAACTACATAACTTACAATTGTAACTGGCTTTTTCTTCAGATACAAAAATCCGCCAGGCCTAAAATCTACAACCTTGTTTGTAATTCTGAAATTTTTACCATATAAATTAAACAGTTTTTCCTTACATTCCTCAAAGGTACTTCCGGTTATTTTCTGTTCAATTTCATCTTCATATGCCATTTCTATCTCTTTCCTTTTTTACACGTTTTCGTCATCAGCAATTTCATCAATAATTTCCAGAGAAACTCCGGTACCAGCTGCATATACTTCCATATCTGATATTACTGCAATTCCAGGCATTTCTTTTTCAAGGGAAGAACGCACAAGCTGACGGACAGCAGCAACAGAAATAATTATTGGCTGATATCCAAGCTGACTTACTTTTGCAAGTGAATCACTTACTGCCTGTACCCAGCGCCTTCGATCTACAGGATCCAGTGCAACATAAGGTTTAGAACCATCAGAAGGATAATATGCATGTTCAGCAATCAACTCAGACAGTTCCTGTGACAGTCTCATTACATGCAGTTTTTTATTATCATCTGCATACTGCATACAAATCTGTAAACCTAAGGCTTCACGAACTTTCTGTGTTAAATCCCAGATATTATTCTGTGTAACCTGTGCATAGTTTGCCATTGTTTCAAGAATACGCACATAATTTCTGATAGAAACTTTTTCTTCAAGAAGATTCTGCAGAACTTTTTCTATTATGCCGTAAGGAATCTTTGCAGTCTCCAGAACTTCAGAAACAAGAACTGGATTATTCTTCTTAACTGTATCCAGAATAACTGAAACTGCCTGACGGTCAAGAAGTTCTGCAGCATGATTTCTGATAATCTCTGTTATATGTGTAGAAATAATTGTCGGTGGGTCAACAATTACATAACCTGCACTTTCTGCTTCGCCTCTTCTATCTTCCGGAAGCCAGATTGCATCCATACCGAATGCCGGATCCTTTGTCTTTTCTCCATCAAGTGGTTCTGTAACTGAACCTGTATCAAGACACATTACATAACCAACACGTACAGAAGAATGTCCGGCTTCAATACCGGCAATCTTAAAGCTGTAATCATTTGGCTCAAGAGTCATGTTATCCTGAATATGAATTTTTGGAATATCGAGACCTATGTCATGACGCGCTTCTACACGAATACGCGAAATTCGTTCAAGAAGTTCAGCTCCTTTTTCCTGATCAACAAGTGGAATAAGTGCATAACCAAGTTCGAGCGAAAGCGGATCAAGCATAACAATAGGCTCTTCTTTTGATGCAGTCTGTTTTGAATCCTTCTGTGCTTTTTCCTGTTTCTGTGCAAGTTCCTGTCTCTGTTTATCACGGGTCATTCTGTAGCCGATGAAAATTGAAAGTGCTCCGACAGGAAGAAGAAGCATCTGAGTTCCACCTCGTAATGCAATACCTGCAACGATGAGAACTGCACCAACAATTTCGTAAATATGTCCGTCTCCGGTGAACTCTGTTTTGAGCTGCTGATCCAGAGACTCATCTGACTTAGTACCAGTAACAAGTAAACCTGTTGCAAAAGAAATAATCAATGAAGGAAGCTGTGAAGTAAGACCGTCACCAATTGTCAGTGTTGAATAAGTATTCAAAGCATCTGTCAACGGCATACGGTTCATTATCATTCCGACAAGAAATCCGCCTATCAGGTTTATAACGGTGATAAATACTCCGGCCTTAACATTTCCGCTTACGAACTTAGAAGAACCGTCCATGTTTGAATAGAAGTCTATATCACGTCTTACAGAAGCTTTAAGTTCTTCGGCCTGTTCTTCTGTAATAGCCCCCTGGTTGAAACGGTTATCAATATCAAAAAGTTTCTGATTCATTGAGTCCAAAGAGAATCGGGCTGCAACTTCTGAAACGCGTCCGGCACCTTTAGTAACTACAAGAATCTGTACAACAATCAGAATGATAAAGATTACAAATCCAACTACAAGATTGTTTCCAGCAACAATTCTGGCAAAAGACTTTACCATGTCACTCTGATTTGCAAGGGTTCCTCCCTGCATTTTTCCAGTAAGGATAAGTCTTGTAGAAGAAATATTTATTCCTAAACTGAACAGAGTTTGAAAAAGAATTACCCGAGGGAATGTCTGAAAGTCTGAAGGACGAGGGGTTCTTACGACAACAAGAAGAATAACAATTGCCAGCATAAGATTTAAAATCATACTGAGGTCAATTATCATTTTAGGAATTGGAACAAATAAGAGGAATACAGCTAATACAACTGCAACCGGTACAATATTACCGGATATAAATTTGAGAATTGTCCCTCTACTTTCGTTTGCCATTAAGTCCCCACCCAAGCAATCTACTATTTATAATTCTTATACTTGTCTAAATGTGCATAAATTGTTGCAAGAATTTTAAAATATTCTTCAGGTATTATATCACCAACTTCCAGATTTGTATACAATTCTCGTGCCAAAGGACGATTTTCTACAACTGGAACCGAGTTCTGTTCTGCAATACGGCGGATTGTAAGCGCGTTTTCATCCTCACCTTTTGCATTAACCATTGGAGAATTTGCAACTGTCTGATCAAATTTTAAAGCAACTGCAAAGTGTGTCGGGTTTGCAATTACAACGTCTGATTCACTAACTGCTTTACGTATATTCTGCGAAAGTAATTGTCGCTGCATCTGCTGAAGTTTACTCTTAACTTCAGGATCTCCTTCCATTTCTTTATATTCTTCCTTTACTTCCTGCTTTGTCATTTTCATTTCTTCCATGAAATCATGACGCTGTACAAAGTAATCTGGAATTGAAAGAATCAAAAATAATACGGCAACGGTGATTAGAATCTGAGCAGCCATTCTTGCAACCTGACCAAGCGCACCAGCAACATCACCATTATCAATTATATCAATCAGAACGAACAGATCTTTTTTGATATATAAATATGCAACAAAGATGATTATACCAACTTTCAGAAATGACTTTGCAACATTAAAAAGTCCTTTCATTGAAAAGATTGTTTTCTTAAGATATTCACCAATCTTTGGTACAATTTTAGAAAACTTTGGCTCTATCGGTTTAAGTGAAAATATAAAACCTCTGGTTTGTACAATATTTGCCATTACTGCTGATACTGCACTTATAAGACCGACAGGAAGTACACACTTTATAAACACATTAAAAAACGCCGGTAAAAAAGTCGGATTTTTTACATCATATGTGGAGCATTGTGTAAAATAAAATTTGAATATTGTTACGATTTCATTAAAAAACCACTTTGAAAGAAAAATTATTGTAACGACACAAAGCAGTAAAACCAGTGCACCACTAATTTCCTGACTTTTTGCTACACGTCCTTCTTTGCGTGCTTTTTCAAGTTTGTATTCGGAAGGTTGTTCGGTACGGCCTTCATCATCTGCTGCCATAGACTACACACCTCCCGAAATTGTTGTAAACAGATTCTCTAAATCAGCAAAGCCTTTATTAAATGAACGTACAAAGAAATCTATTATACTAGGCATTGCAATAGCAATAATTGTAAATGCCACTAAAATCATAATAGGAAAACCTTCAGACAGAAGGTTCATCTGAGGTGCGGCCTTTGTAAGAAGACCTGTACAAACAGTAATTAAGAACAAAGTTCCCATAACAGGCAATGCAATTACAAGAGCATCAGAAAAAAGTCCTGTAAGTCCGGAAATCATAAAGCGGGCAAGTTTTTCATTTGCAGTTGCTATACTCAAAGCGCTCAATGAAGAGAAGCTTGAAACAAGTCCGCCTAAAAATAATTTCTGAAACCAATGGGTCTGCATAAATACAAGCATTGCAACGAGATTAAAAAACTGTCCCATCAAAGGGTTTTCAACCTGTGACAAGGCATCATATGAACTGGCTGCAGAAAGTCCCATCTGAAAAGCGAGAAACTGTCCTGCAGAACTGAAAGCAGCAAAAATTATGGAAATAAAAAATCCCATTATGATTCCAATGAGAGCTTCACCAATCAGTAAAAGAACATAAATCATTGAAAAAGCACCGTCATCTCCAATGTACGGCTGATAAAGAGAAGCATCTATTCCACCATAAATAAAAAATGCCATATAACCTGCAATTGCAACTTTAGCAACTCTTGAAGCAGAACGCATGGAGAACATAGGAAGTGTCAAAATTAAAGCAAAGCACCTTACAAAAACTATGAGATAGACTGGAGCTTTAAGTAAAATACTATCCAGCATAACTCACCTATTTTGCAAAATCCGGAATTCGACTGAACAACCTTATTGTATATTCACCAAGAGATGTAAACATTGTTCCACCCAATAATGCTATTACGAGAAGAATAACAATCAGCTTTGGAAGAAAAGTAAGTGTCTGTTCCTGAATGGAAGTTGTTGCCTGAAAGATAGCTACAATAAGTCCAACTAAAAGAGCGAGTCCTAAAACAGGTGCAACAAGAGAAATTACTTCAGTTACTGCACCACGCATAAGTGAAATGATAACACCAATTGACATTTTTCAGACCTCCCTTTTCTTTAGTTTAGTGTATTACAGAATTAAACAACTGCTGTGTCAAAAGTCCCCAGCCGTCTACAAGAACAAACAGAATCAGTTTGAACGGCATGGAAATCTGTACAGGCGGAAGCATCATCATACCCATTGCCATGAGGATACTCGCGACGACCATATCTATAATGATAAATGGTATATACAAAATTACACCAATCTTAAATGCAACTGTAAGCTCATGAAGAATATAAGCAGGCACCAGAATATGAGTAGGAACATCCGCAAGTGTATTTGGCTTTTCAAGTTTAGCCATATTCATAAACATTTTGATATAGCTTGTATCACCGGCCATCTGTTCATACATAAACATTCTGAGCGGCGCTTCTGCTTCGTGATATGCCTGCTCAATTGTGATTTCACTATTTGAAAGCGGCTTATAAGCATTATCATAAACTTTGGTAAATGTTGGCCACATCACAAAGATTGTCATGAAGAATGCAATACCGTTAAGTACAGATGTTGGCGGAACCTGCTGTAATGACAAAGCACGCTTTATAAAGTCCAGTACGATAGAAAAACGCAGGAAGCAGGTTACAAGTATTAAGATACTTGGTGCAAGAGTCAGAATTGTAAGAAGAAGAAGGAGTCTTACAGAAAAGGCAACTTCTTTTCCTGTCTGTGGTTCAGTAATCTGTACTGCAATATTTGGCACAACTGAATTCCGTACATTAGGATTCATCTGTGTTGTTCCCTGTGTAGAACCTTGAGGAAAATTATTGTTCTGAGCATAAAGCAAACTACCCTGTGTAAAAATAAACAGGGCAAAACTGAGGAAAATTATTTTAAGTGATTTTTTTGATTTCATTTTAACTTTCCTCATCTATTCCGGTTTTTCCGGTATTACTAAACAGATTATCTACCTGCTGTTCAGTATCTGTAAAAACATTTTTCTGTCCGCCTTTTTTAATCAGGAACATATCAAGAACATCAGAAAAACTTGCAGGCTTTTTAGTATTATTTTTCTTATCTGCTGTAAGATTCATTGCTTTAATCAATTCTTCATCATGAATCTCACCGAGCAATGTAATATTATCTTCTGTAACACCAATCAGATAAGCTTTATCAATAAGAGTGATTACTTCAACAGATTTTCCCGGGGCAATATTTATGTAAGCTGCCCGTCGCAGGTATTCATCATCAGTCTTAACAATATTAGTTTTCTTTTTGATAAACCAGAAAACTCCATAAATTAAACCGACAACAATAATAAGAACTACAATCATTCTTACAAACATACCGACTGTTGAAGGTCCTTTATATGTTTGTGCTGTTGTAGAATTTTCAGAAACAGCATCATCTGAAATTATGATTGTTTCTTCTGAGATTTGATTAGATGTCTGATTATTTGCAGTTGTTTGAGAATATAATGCAAAAACTGCGGCCATAAATACAATTACAGCCGCAAATAGTTTTTTTGTTTTTTCCAATTATTAAACCCACCCTTTTAAAAATTGGTAATATTGTTTAGTTCAATTCTGATACTCGTTCCATAGGAGAAAGGATTTCAGTTACACGAACACCGAAGTTTTCATCGATGACTACAACTTCTCCCTTTGCAATCTTCTTATGGTTTACAAGAATATCTACAGGCTCACCGGCAAGTTTATCAAGCTCGATAATTGTACCTTCACCCATTCCAAGAATATCTTTAATGGTTTTCTTTGTACGACCGAGCTCTACAGTCATTTCCATGAATACGTCCATGATAAGACTGATATTGCCCTGTTCACCAGCATTAAGACCTGTCTGGAGATTTGGATACTGTAACTGCTGAACGTTAGGAACATTCATTCCCATATTTACACCCATGTTCTGTGGCATTCCCATTCCCATACCACCCATGGCCATTCCATTACCCATACCCATATTTGGCATTCCGCCCATAGGCTGCTGCATTCCCATACCCATTCCCATATTAGGCATTGCACCGCCCATCTGCTGCATTCCGCCCATTGGAGCACCGCCCATAGCCTGACCGCCTGCTGCAGCATTCATTCCACCGAGATCAATTGGAGTAAGACTTGCAGAATCATCTGTTCCACCACCGAGAGCCTTTGTAAGACCTTCAGCAGCATCTCCACCAATACATTCCCAGAGGGTATATGCATTTCCATCATAAGTAAGCGGATAACTTGCAAGCACAAAGTCACCCTGTGGGAACATGATCATAGCCTTTGACTCATTAAGAGTTTCTGGAGTTCCATAACCAAGTCCAGAAGCATTTCCTTTGCTCTCTACTTCCTGGATTTCTGCACTGATATGAGTTGCAATAAATTCAGAAACAACAGAAAGAACCATATCATCAACTTCTGTTGCTTCTTCTGAACTTACAAGCTGGAAAATCTTAAGTGCAAATTCCGGAGCCATAAGATAAAGATGGCTTCCTTTTACACCTGCGTTATAGTCTGCATTGATTCCGATTACAACCTCTGGCAACTTTGACAACACGTGGTCACGGTTAGTCTGCTCAACTACAGGATTTTCTGTAGTAAAGGTTACGCTTGTTGTTTTATTGATATTTTCTTCCAGCTTAGGCTTAAGCGCATCAGCCATTGATTGAAGAGTCGGTATATCAAAATGATATGTAGGACCATTACCTACATGTCCAGATGAATTCAATCCGTCAATTGCAACACCTGAAAGCAAAGCATCAATTTCATCCTGTGAGATAGCACCATCACTCATAAGTATCTTCTCCTTCTACAGAAAGCTCTTCAAACTCGTCTGACTCAATGTTTTCAATCTTTCCTGTAATTTGAACTGCCATTTTTTTACCGACAACACCTGGCTGACAGTAAAACTTTTTCTTATTTCCTACGCTAAGAGTCAGAGGATCTCCAACTTTTACGCTTGAAAGACGTACAACATCACCAACACGCAGTGAAAGAACGTCTCTAATTGACAAATTAATTGTACCAATTTCTGCTACTACATCCATATCGACAGTAGTGAGCTGCTGCTTAATAGTTCCCAAGTACTGAGTTGTAGAACTTTTTCTTACAGAAGAGAACCAGAACTGAGAAGACAGCTTTGAAATAATTGGTTCAAGTACGAGGTAAGGAATACAAAAATTCATCATTCCTTCCTCGTCCCCTACCTTAGTTTCCAGAGTTACAAGCACAACCATTTCGGTTGGTGGTACAATCTGAGCAAACTGAGGGTTAGTTTCTATCTGAGCAAAACGAGGACGAAGGTCAATTACCTGGGTCCAGGCTTCACGGATATTTGCAAGAATGCGGACAATAACCGTTTCCATTACTTCCTGTTCGATATCTGTAAGGTCACGGTTTTTATTTCCTGTTGTTGCTCCACGACCACCAAAAAGGCGGTCGATCATACAGAAGGTAATTGCCGGGTCAATTTCCAAAACGGCATTACCCTTAAGTGGATCCATGTTGATTACAGCAAGAGTTGTAGGTGTTGGAATAGAACGAATAAATTCCTCGTATGTAAGCTGATCTACTGAAGCAACGTGTACATGAACAAGAGAACGAAGCTGAGCAGAAAGCGAAGTTGTTGTTAAACGAGCAAAGGTCTCATGCATGTTTGAGACCGTACGCAGCTGTTCCTTAGAGAATTTATCAGGACGCTTGAAGTCATATATCTTTATTTTGCGGGCACTATTGACCGGCTTAAAGTCATCTGCTTCGGTATCACCCGAGCTGATTGCTGTAAGAAGCTGGTCAATTTCGTCCTGTGACAGAACTTCGTTCATGAAACTCCACCTTTATTTAATTTTGCTCTATTACATCTTTCTGCTGGAAAACAACATCACGAATTCGTGAACTGCTAAGAATCTTATCATTGATTCCGTTTTTAATTTCGTTTTCCAATGCATCTTCATTATTTGTATTGCGAAGCTCTGCAGCAGTTTTACCACTGAAATAGCGGCGCAGGAAAGCCTTAAGCTCTACAGTACGCTGTGTAATTTCTGTAGAAGTAGCCTTATCATCCTTTTTATAGGCTAAAGCAACGTCTACACGTACAGTTGCAGGAGGATCATCACATGTTGTTGTCTGGATTATTCCTAAAGATGTATACCAGTCGTAAATTTCACGCTGGCCAGAAACATATTCTTCTGATGTCGGAATTGCAGTAACCTGTGTAGAGTTTTTACTTGTAATCTTTACAGTTACAACAACTACTACAACAATAACAATGATTGCAGCGAGTCCAATAATAATCCATTTAAGAAGGCCGGAAAGTAATCCGCCAATACCACGCTTTTTTTCAGGAGCTGAACCAGCCCCTCCCTCATCGAGGTTGATTTCATCATCGTCTGCCATTTCCCCTCCAGCAAATCAATAACATTAAATAATTTACCACTAAAAGTGTCCTTCGTCTAGGATAATAATATCCACGCGTCTGTTATACGCACGACCCTCTGCCGTATCGTTGGAAAACTTTGGTCTGGTGTCGGAATAACCGGCCACAGAAAAATCATTTTCCCTTACTCCATAATCGGCTAAATAATGCAGAACATTAATAGCTCTTGCAGCAGAAAGTTCCCAATTACTAGGAAATTTTGAATTTTCTGCTACCGGAGTATTATCTGTATGCCCTTCTATACGGAATCTTCTTCCTTTCAGTTCATCAGAACGGAAAAAATCCGCAAGACGAAGAAGGGTTTCGCGTGTATCATTTATATTCAAATCAGCACTTCCCTCTTCAAAAAAATTATCTGAAAGAAGTGTAATAATAAGTCCACGTTCATCACTTGTAATTGTAATCTTGTTAGATTTTACATCAGGAGCAAAAAGGCTTACTGCCTTCTTTTTTGCCATACCAAGTGATTTTCCTTTTTCAAGAGAAGGAAGTGAGTTAATATTGTTTCCGAGATCTGAAAGCTGTCCTGCAGACAAGGAAAGACCACCAGAGGTTGTTTCTGTTTCCTGCATCTGAAGAGACTGTGTAATTGTAGCCATCTGGGTAACATCTACTTCTGAAGGGTTATAAAGCATAACGAAGAAGCAGAGCATGAGGGTAATCATGTCACCATAAGTACCCAACCACGCGGTCGACGGTTTTTCAGGCTGTTTGGCTTTCTTTCCCATTTTTTCTATTTAATCCTTAAAAACTAGTCCTTCAAAACATCAGCTTCAATAGCTTTTCTTGTAACTGGATCAAGATAAGTAAGAAGCTTCTGTGCCATAATACGAGGGTTTTCACCGGCCTGAATGGCAAGTACACCTTCAATAATCATTTCTTTAGAACGCATTTCTAAAGCATTCTGATTTGCAAGCTTTGTTGAGAACGGAGTAATCAACCAGTTGGCCATCATAGATCCGTAAAGTGTTGTAATCAACGCAACGGCCATGTTAGGACCGAGGGAAGATTTATCTTCGAGGTTGTTCAACATACCAATAAGACCAAGTACGGTACCCATCATACCGAAACCCGGTGCGAATCCAGCCCAGGCATTGATAAGACCAATCCATTCCATATGGCGGTTTTCAACCTGAGTCATTTCATTTTCCATGATTGCACGAATAATGTTACCGTCTGTACCATCAACTACGAGACGAAGTCCCATTTTCATAAACGGATCTTCAAGATCATCAAGACCATCTTCAAGTGCAAGAATACCTTCACGGCGGGCTTTTTCAGAAAGCGCCTGCATATTTATTACAATATTCTTTTCACCAAAATCCGGAACCTTAAATGCCTTACCCATAATTTTGAACATACCAAGGGCTTTCTTTAAAGGAGCCGCAATAAACATGGCGAAGTAAGAACCACCGATTGTCATGAAAACAGACGGGATATCGATAATTCCGCCTAATGTACCACCAGATGTCAATACTGACATGACGATCATGGCAGCACCGCCGACAATACCCAGTAAAGATGCTATATCCATTACAAGACCTCTTGTCTCTCAACTCCGATATTTCTTCGGTAGTTAATGATTTTTTCTATAATTTCATCGGGGGAATTCTTGACAATGATTTTACGCCCTGACAACATAGTAAGTGTCAGGTCAGGAGTAGATTCCATACTTTCAATCATGTGCGGATTCACCCAATATTTTTTCCCATCTAACCGCATTACATCAATCATATGTTTATAATTATATACTTTAATTATAATCTTTTTTTTTCATATTTCAATTATTATTTTCATTATATGCAAAAAATATGGCTTTTTTTGATAGTTTTTTAGATATTTTTTCCACTTTTTTATAATTTTTCATTATATAAATAAGAATGTATGACAAAATACATCATACGCTATATTATTATATTTATACTAAGGAATTATTATATATGGCAACTACACCCTGTATATACATTATTGAAGATGAAGAATCTATTTCTAAACTCATTCAGCTCTATCTGACAAAAGAACAAATTGAATCAAAACCTTTTTTAAACGCTGAAGCAGCATTACAGGAACTCAAGGAGGGACATAAACCAAACCTCATCATTCTTGACCTAAACCTTCCTGGAATGAGCGGATTTGAATTTCTTGAAGAATTACAGAAACAATTCAGCAAAGACATGCCTTCTGTAATGATTCTTTCAGCGCGTGATACAGATGAAGACATCATAAAAGGCCTTGGCTATGGAGCAGATGACTTTGTTACAAAACCATTCTCTCCTGGTGTACTGATTGCACGTATAAAAGCAAACCTTCGCCGTCAGAGTTTCTTCCTTGAAAAAATGGAAGCAACAATAAACTTTGGTCCATACTCCCTTTTACTTGGAAGCTGCGTTCTTAAAAAGAACGGTCAGAAAATCTCTCTTTCGACAAAAGAATATGAAGTTCTTGAATTCCTTGTAAAGAATGCAGGCCAGGTAATTGCCCCTGAAAAAATCTACCAGAATGTCTGGAAAGTTGAATACGGTGATATTACAGCGGTCGCCGTTTACATTCAGCGTCTCCGCAAGAAAATCGAAGACAATCCTTTGGACTGTAAATACATTAAAACAGATTTTGGTAACGGATACATTTTTTCGGATGAATATATGACTAAAAACTGTTAGTAATACCTTATGAAGATACGAAAACAATTTTTGATTCTATCATTTTTAGTTGTTTCAGTTCCTATTCTTTGCTCTGTTTTTATTATTATTCATACTTACGTTCACTCTCCAAACAGATATCTTCTTGAAGGTACAGTTCCACCCCAAAAAGAAGACTTCCCTCTTCTGACTGATAAGGAATTAGCTAACCTTACAAATTCATTAAAAATGCTGCCTCAGGAAGTTGAAGCAGTTTTATGCCGTACAACTGACAGAAAAATTATTTATTCAACAATTCCAGATATTAAAGCAGGAACTTATATGTCCAGAGAGGAACTTCTTGAATATGCCTCTCAAACCTCAGATAAATACTTTTACCAGTTTACACGACTACCAACAATAGATTCACAAACCTTTTTAATTACAAGACTTTCACTTAAAAGAATTAACAATGAAAAGAAAACCCGTACTTATCTTAAAATCCTTTTTGCTATTATCATAATTACTTTTTCAAGTCTTATTACAATTCTTTTTATAACAAGGGCAATTTTTGAAGGACTTAATAAGATAGAACATTCCAGCACACAACTTGCCGAAGGAAAACTCGACAAACCTATTACTACAGAAAATAATTCCAGCAAGGAAAATGAATTTACATGCATTATGCATAGCCTTGAAAAAATGCGCTGCGAATTACTGGAAATGCAGACTAGCAAAAACCGCTTTATTACAGGTATCAGTCATGATCTTAGAACTCCTGTTGCCGTTATTAAAGGCTATTCTGAAGCAATTTTAGATGATGTAATTACAGAAGACGCAGAAATCAAAAGATCCATGGACCTTATTGAACACAAAGCCTCTCAGCTAGAAGGTATGATTGAAACCCTTATCAACTTCATGAAGCTTAATAATACAGAAATCAAAGAAAATCTTGTAACTAACTCAATTACAAAACTGATTATAGACTTTGCTAAATATGTTGAAATCACAGGTAAAGTTTTTAAACGTAATGTAAGTACAGATATTCAGTTACCAAAAGATATCCGAATACCTTTTAATAACCAGCTGGTGCACCGTTCTTTTGAAAACCTGTTCAGCAATGCTATCAGATATACAAAAGATAATGATTTAATTGAGATTATTGCCTATACAAATGAAACTGAAAAAGCAAAATCAATCATCTTACAGATAAAAGATTCTGGTGTAGGAATTGATAAAAAAGACGTTGATCATATTTTTGAAACCTTTTACCGGGGAACAAACTCCCGCAAGGAAGAAGGAATGGGCATAGGACTTTCTGTAGTAAAGAGCATTATGGATACCCATGGCTGGGAAATTTCTGTTACATCTCAGAAAAAGAAAGGAACATGTTTTACAATTGTTATCCCTTACTAAGAGTATACCTGATTAAAAAAGCTCTTCAAGAAAACGGTTCAGAAAAAGCATTCCTTCCCTGCTCATAGCATAACGGCCGTCTTGAGTAAGTGTGCAGAGACCTTTTTCTTTCCATGCATTAAAAAGTGAAAGAAATTTCTCAGGTAAATCACAGGCAAAAATCTCTTTATACTCTTTTTCTGATATACCAATTGTTTTTCTGAGCCCCATCATAAAAAACTCAAATTGAGAAGTCTCAAGTTCAATATTTTCAGAACTCTGTGGAGGCTGTCCATTCTGTACCTTTATATATTCATCTATATCAGAATTATTAGTCCATCTGAAGCCTGAGCCATCCGGCTTATAGACTGTACCACAGGCACCACTTCCACAACCGATATAATTTCCATGATTCCAGTAAACAAGATTATGACGACATTCTTTTCCAGGGAGGCAGAAATTTGAAACCTCGTACCATTTATAGCCTTGTGCTTCGAGGAAATCCCTGCCAGCTAGCCATAACTTATCCGCATAATCAAAATCATAATCCAGGTTACCAGCAGCAAATTGTTTTCCAAACGGCGTATTTTCTTCGATGGTAAGGGAATACAAAGATATATGATCTGGTTTATACAAACAAAGCTCCTTCAGCCCTGTAATAAGGCTCTCTTCAGACTCTCCGGGAAGCCCCGAAATCAGATCATATGAAACTTCACCCTTCCATTTCTGACTTATAATTTCCATTGCGTTTTTATTTGTCTGAACATCAGCACGCCGGCAGGCTTTTTTGAGCACAGCATCATTCATGCTCTGTATTCCGCAGGAAATACGTGTAACTCCACAGTCAAAAAGAGCTCGCAGAAGAGTTTCAGTTACATCATCCGGATTAACTTCAATAGTAATTTCAACATCAAAAGCAAGTTTTACTGAAGATTTTATTTTTGAAAAGATTTTTTTAAGCTGATTTTCAGTCAGAAGGCTCGGAGTTCCGCCGCCTATATAAATTGTTTTAAGTTTTTTGATATTATATTCTGAAATACGGAAGTCGATTTCATTACACAATGCATCTATATAAGAATCAGGAACTGCTTCATATGGCTTACTGAAAAAATCACAATAGGCGCATTTTGAAATACAAAACGGAATATGTATATAAAGGGAACTTTCCATCATCAAAAGCTATCAGAATAAACGGAAACTCTTAAACGGAAAATAACACATAAATACTTTTGCACTTACATCTTCTTTATTTACAGCTCCCCAGAGACGTGAATCGTCAGAAGATTTCCTGTTATCTGCAAGTACAAAGTATTCGTTATATCCCAGTGTAAATTCATCAAAAGAGCCTTTTATACCAATTTCTGTATCCCAGTCTGAAGGTGGAACAAAGAAAGTAACATTATAGGGTTTGTCTACAATTTCAAATTCTGTAAGAAAATGCTTTTGTCCAGCCGGTTTGATATAGAGAACATAATCTCTCATATAAATAGTATCACCAGGCATTCCAACAACACGGCGCAAATGTGCTTTAGATGCAGGCAGTTCAGTTTTTTCGATTATTGAAATCTTCTGTGCTGTGAAAAATCGTACAAAAATATCTGCCTGACGTTTAAAAAAGTTAACATCTACAGAATTACGTGGCTTTAAGAGTACGATATCCCCACGTTCATAGGTATTCAGCAATGGAGAAACCATTACAACAGAGTTCTCAGGAACATCTGGTATCATAGAACATGAATTCTGATTTACAGGATAAACAAGATATGTAATTGCAAGATTTACAAATATATAGAGACAGATAAAGAAAAGAATTACTGAAATTGCACGTTTCTGACGTTCTTTTTTAAGCTGATATGAAAAAACTTCTATATTGCGGTTCATGTTGTTCCTTATTTATAAAAAAATATCATAAAGTATAGTTTATTACAACACAGTTTTTTTTGAGTAACTGAATACCCTTCACTATGTTTTTAATTTAAGGTGCGCAATTATAAACGCATCATAATATAGAACAAGCAGAATTTTATTCAGTTACGCTTAGAATTCTGGTAACTTGAAAGGCATAAGACTATACTTTATAATATATCATTATGTCCAACAGAAAGATTATTGCAGAAAACAGAAAAGCACGATTTGACTACTTCATTGAAGATACTTACGAATGCGGAATTGTACTGGAAGGTACAGAGGTCAAATCTGTAAAGAATGGAAATATCTCATTTCCTGACGCCTTTGCGGAAATTACAAATGGCGAGGTATGGGTAAAAAACTTCCATATTTCTGAATATTCTTTCTCTTCTATATTTAATCACGATCCGGACAGGCCTAAAAAGCTTCTGCTCCATGCAGAGGAAATCAAAAGGCTTACCCGACGTGTTGAAGAAAAGGGCTGTACACTTATCCCTTTGGATTTTTATCTTAAAGATGGCCGTGTAAAAGTTACACTGGGAGTCTGTAAAGGTAAAAAGCAGTATGATAAGCGTGCAGCAATTAAAGACCGCGATGTTCAGAGAGACATCCAGCGGGAATTTGCAGGAAAGCTAAGGGGTTGATTTGAAGAACACAAGAATTGTTTCAAAAAAATCAATTTTATCAGCAATTCTTCTCATTTTCACAGCAGTTCTTTCTGCTCAAAGTTATAATATTGACTATTATGGCATCGTCTCTACAGAAATAGATGCAAATATGTCAAAAATGACAAGTGACCTCTATTTTACCCAGCTTTCTGAAATAAATAATTTTTCCGTTTCAGATAAAAGAACTACTCCAAACCTTTCAGAACGTCCTGACGCATCCGAATTTGCAGAAGGCAAACTTTCATTTTTCACCTTAATCACAAAAGATACTAATGCAGATAAATGGATTACTACTTACTATGTAGTAGACAAAACTAAAAACGAAGAACATTCAAAACGCAAAATATATGATTCCTTCTATAAATTATTGATGGAACCAAAAGATGTATTAAAAGATACAATCAAGCAGTTAATTGAAAACGACAACGCTGCAACCGGTATAAGTACATCAATTCAAGAATCAAGCACTCCGAAATCAGCTAAAATCGCTTCTACAGAAGAACTTTCCGGTACCTGGAGCGGGGAAGACAGCATCAATAAAATTGTAATAATGCGTGGTGGCCGTGGCTTTGTAATTTTTAATAACGGCGCTTCAATGAATATTACTGTTGAACTTTCGGGTTCAGAATCAAACAGAACAGTAACCGTTATTCAAAAAGGTAATTCAAACGCCTCATTCTATCCGGATTTAAAACGAACCGCAGCTCTTTCAGCGGCTGTTTCTGCAGCTCCGATAAAATGGACACTCACTTTGACAGATACTAATACTCTTAAGGGAATAAAAAACACACTTCTTCCGGATGGAGACGATTACAAAGAAGGTACAATTCCTGTTGTTTGGACTAAGCTTAATTAGTTGTTTGAGATAATTTAATTAGATTTGAGGAATATCATAAACAGGAATACCGGTAACTATCGGTTTCTTATTTTTTCCTAATACAATATTTCCACAGCTTACATCGTATAAAAAGAAAACCAATGCAAAAAGCAGCGCAAAAGCAAGACCAGCAATTTTACAGATTCTTTCAGAAATAAAATCCGGTTCTTCATGGCGCAAAACAGTACCTGTATCGTACAAAGTTGTCTGAGCCGGTCTAAGACCTGTAATTTTTACTAATTTCTCCCCTTCACTCACGTAATCAAGCTTATGAGCATAAGACGCAATTACAGCACGGTCATTCTGAAGGGCCGCAAGCTCAAGAGAAAGCTCACTATTAATATTCTGAATATCAGAAGTCTGGCGGCTTATAAGCCGCTTCTGCTCCTCCATCTTATTATAACAATGAAGACTATTCTGTCCAAAAGTCATGGATAGAAGAACATAAACGAAGGTACCGAAAAATATAGCTGCCAAATACTTTGCACGATTCATAGATAATTTAATAATCGGCAAAAATTTTCATTTTCTGAAATGAAAATATGTGTTATAATAAAAAAAAGAATATAGTAAATATAACTGTTTTTTTCGACTCATCCTGCCGATAAATAAAAAGTATATTACTATCCGTTTGAGAGGAGCTATATGAGTAAATCTGATGACAATACAAATGAACTTGAGAGCTACGGTGTTTGGGTAAAGAATTCAACAGGTGGCAGCGAAAATACCGAGACCCCAGCAGACACATCGGACGAACTGAATCTTGATGATGTTGGCTTGGATTTACCAGATTTTGATGACTCCGACTTTTCCGACATGTTTAAGGATGAACCGGAAGGAGTTGATTCTAATCCTCTTGATGATTTTGGAAGTGAAGACGATACAACACTCAGCACAGATGAGCTTGCTAATATAACAGATGGTTTTGAAGTTGAACAGGTTGATGCTCCAGCCGAAACTGATGACCTTGATTTAGGCGATTTTGACATTCCAGAAACAACTGAAGAAGTTTCAGAAGAAGTAACAGATGCTGCAGAAGATGCTGGTGAAGAAGTTAGTTTTGATACAGAATTCACAGATTCAACTGATGATTTAACTTTTGACACAGAAATTACTGAAACTGAAGAAACAGCAGAGACTTCAGATGATGATTTGAACTTTGATCTAGGAGAATCAGAGGTTACAACAGAAGATGTAAGTTTTGACATTGATGATTCTCTTGCCGTTGATGAAAGTGAAGCCGTTCCAGAAGAAGTAAACTTTGAAACTGATGATACAACTTCAGAAACTGAAGAAGAAGTTTCTTTTGGTGATGACGAAGAAATCTCACTTGATGACTTTATGGACGGTGGCTTCTCCGATGAATCAGTAGCAGCAGGAAATAACGGTTATGAACCAGGTGCAGAACCTGCAGCCGTTTCTTCTAACACTGAAGAATTGTCTCTCGATGACTTTATGGACGGAGATTCATTTGAATCAGCTCCAGCAGAAGTAAAAGAAGCTGAACCAATCGTTGACGAAGCTCCACTTGATATGGATATCAGTTTTGATGATTCTGCAGATACTGTAGAAACAGAAGACAATGTATCTCTTGATATTATTGATGATGATATTGACGATGAAACAGATGATTCTGAAGAAGTAGAAACAGAAGAAGTTTCACTTGATGATTTTGGTTCAAGTTTTACAGCAGAAGAAACCACTACCCCATCAGTAAGTTCTTCTTCAGAAAATATCAGTACAGAAGATATTGATCTTTCAGACTTTGGAATTGATGCAGATGCAGAAGAAACTCCAATTGTTCAGGACGTAGAAGAATCAAAGAATAAAGATAAGATTGTAGATTATGATCTTTCTGTTGGTGATGAAAATACAGCAACAGCTCCAGTTGTAAATGAAATTAAATCTGATACAACTGAGGAAGCTGAAGAAATCGCAGAACCAGTTGAAGAAAAGCCAGCTGAAAATGCAAATACAACTTCAGTTGATAATTCACTCTTACAGCAGATTGTTTCAGAGCTTTCAAGTCTTAAAGACGAAATGAATAAGCTCAAATCAAATCTTGCAGAAATCAAAACTCAGGAAAATACAGTTAATCCAGCCGCAGTTGTTGCTGCCGGAGCCGCAGGTATTGCAGCCGGTGCTGCTGTCGCTGCCCTTTCAAATGATGATGTAAATCCAGAAACTGCAGAAGAAGATAAAGGTGGATTCTTCAGCGAAGACGATGGTGATGACACAATTGCCCTTTCATTCGATGAACTTGATAACATCATGAATACAGCAGAGTTTGGAGATACTGTTGAAGCTGTAACTGAATCAGAAGAAGAAGCTCCTGCTGAAGAAACAGTTGTTGAAGAACCTGCAATCGAGGAACCAGTAGTAGACGATACAATTTCTGAAGAACCGGTAATCGAAGAAACTTCAGTTGATATTGATACAGATTCTGTAGAAGCTGCAGAAACAGAAGAAAGCTTTGATATTGAAGAAGTTCCAGTTGAAGCTGATGATACAGTTATTGAAGAATCAATTATTTCTTCTGAAGTAGAACCAACTGAAATTACAGATTCTGTAGATTCAGAAATTGAAAATGCTATTTCAGATGAAACAGATACATCACTTGATGACATCACATTTGATGATAATCAGACAGATGACTTTGACTTCTCAGATGAAAAACTTGAAGAACCAAAGATTGATGAGTTTATTCCAGACGGAAATGATGAACTTTATGAAAATGAAGAACTTCCAGATGAGATTTCAATTCCTAAGGAAGACGACCTTCTTGTTGAATCAACTTCATCAGACTTTATGGATTCAGTAAAAGAAACTACAGAAGAAGATGAAACTGCAACAGAATTTATTGCAGAAGAATCAATTGAAGAAGATACATTAGACCTTCCTTCAGAGCTCCCTTCTGAACTTCCAGATACAATCGAAGAGCCGGTTGAAGAAGAAACAGTTTCTGAAGAAATTACAGAAGAACCTGTTATTGAAGAAGAATCAGTAATTGATGATGAACCGGTTATTGAGGAAGAAGCAGCTGTTGAGGAAACAATTGCCGAAGAACCTGTAATTGACGAACCAGTCATCGAAGAAACAGTAGAAACACCTATTGAAGAAGCAGTTGATGAAACAGAAGTTATTGATGATGATATTCCAACAGTAGACAAGCTTTTGAGTGATGAACCTGTAGAAGAAGAAGTTAGTTCAGTTCCTTCATTTGCAGAAGTTGATAATCTTGATAACAATCTTTCTGAAAGCAACCTTGCTTACCTTGATAAGCAGAACGCTGACGGAGTTTCAGATTCAATTGCAAATACAGACCTTAAACAGGATATCAAGTCAGTTCTTCTTTACATGGATCAGCTGCTTGAAAACCTTCCTGAAGAAAAGATTGTTGAATTTGCTAAGTCAGATGAATTTGTAACTTATAAGAAACTGTTCAATGAATTAGGACTTTCTTGATATGGGACTTCTTTCACGAGCCAGTACCCTGGATACACCAGTAACAACTCAGGGGCTGGCTTTCTCTGATTTTATAAATATACATTCAATCAAATTATGTGCTTTACTCGAACAAAAAAACAGCTATTACTGCGTAAATAATAGTATTGGTTTTGATTGTGAATCTATAATTTGCGCTGATTCAACTGTTGATTTCTGGAATGGAATCTGCAGCAATTCTAACAAAATCTATACTTTTACTGGAACAGACAAAAATCCTCTTTTACAACTTTTTTCAATTAACCTTAAAGAAAAGCTTCAGGAGCTTTCTGTCTATAAAAATAGTTCAAACCAAATCCTTTTATGCGAAGGAATACTTTCAGATAAGGCTGCACAGGATTTTAATAAAATCTCAAATTCAGAACATACAAATGAATACAATAATATCAATCCATTATTAAAAGAAAACACTGTCGTTTTATTGTATAAAATTGATATCGAAAAAGCAGTAAAAGCATTTTATAATTCACAGAGTACAAATACAAAACACAATTTTGAAAGTTTTAATAAAGCAATAATAAATGAAGTTTATAACAGATTTGCATGCTTATATAATAATTCAGACACAACAATAAAAGACTCTGATCATGGCATCAAAACTGTAATAATTACAGATAAAGCTTATTCCGTAGAACTCATAACTCAGCATATAAAATTGAATCTTCAGGAAGTCTTTGATTCTTATGCCTCTGAAGTTCAGATTTCTTTTTCAGGAAAAGCAACTTCCTGCGACGCAATAAAAGATTATTTACAGGCGGAATAATTTTGAAGGTAACAATTCAAAAAGCAAAAAATGGAGAAAATACAGCTTCTGTAGAAGGGCACTTTCTTCACTCAAATTATGCACCTGTAAAAGAAGCTCAGCGATTTGTTGATAATCTTTCACTTCCTTTTACTCCGACAACAATTATAATTACAGAACCTGCACTCTCCTATTGCGCTGATTTTCTAAAACAGAAATTTCCGGAAATAAAAACTGGAGTAATCCGATATATAAATGATTTTTCTGAATACAACAGTAAATTTGATTTTGTAATAAATTATTATGAACATCCTGATTTTGAAACATATTTAGAAAATAACTTTACAGAAGAACAGTTACTGACAACTCATTTTATCAGCTGGCCGGCTTCATCACAACTTTTCAACGAAACAGATAAGATTGTATGGAATGCAATAAGACAGTCAATGCTCCGAGCAAAAACCTTATTGATAACCAGACAATATTTTGAAAAAAAATGGTTATATAACAGCTGTAATTTTTTGAAATACTGCTCAAAGACAATCAGTTTTGAAAACACAATAAATAAGCCGGCCCTTATAATTTCTTCTGGTCCAAGTCTTATTCCTTTTATTAATATTATTAAAGATTATCAGGATAAGTTTTTTATAATCTGTTTATCTTCAGCAATTTCTGTTTGTATAAAGAACGGAATTACTCCAGATTTATGTATGACAACTGATGGCGGTTATTGGGCCGGAGAACATTTAAAAGCTCTCTATAAAAATGATATTCCAATTGCTATGTCATCTGAAGCATATTGTCCTAAAAAGCTTTTGAGAAAACTTACAGTTATGCCTCTCGATTATGGAGATGGTATTTCCTCTGCATTATTAAAAACTCAAAATATACAGACAATACAGGCATCTCGAAATGGAACTGTAAGCGGCACTGCCCTTCTCTTTGCCTATAAATATTGTACAAATAATATTTATCTTTGCGGTCTCGATATGTCAGCTCAAAAAGGATTTCAGCATACTCAGCCTAATGAACTCGAAAAAAATTCTTCATACAAAGATAATAGAATCAGTACAAAACAAACTCGTTTAGGAAAATCTGAAATAACTAACGGTAGTTTGGATATTTATAAAGACTGGTTTATCAATAATCCGCTTAAGACAGAGGAAAGAAAGATTTTCCGTCTTATGGAAAAAGAATATTGCAGAAATTCTCTTGGCTGGATAAAAGATATTACAGCAAAAGATTTCATCGACTTAATTTCTAAGCATTCAGAAACATCTGAGATTAATTTTATAACTTCTGATTTTCAGTTTGATAAATCCGAATGTCTGAAACTTTTATATGATTCTGAAAAAAATATCCAATGGAAGAAACAGCTTTTCCCTCTTGATTTTGTTCAGGCAATTCATGATCCTTTGAATAAAGAAATTGAAAACAGAATTGAAACTGAATGGCAAAAATTACAAAAACGCATTGAGAGAATCTTTTCATGAGTATATATAAAAGTTTTGAATCAGCTAAAAATGGTACTCTAATCCCGGTCTTTCAAAGCGGAAGAACAATGGAATCACGTTATAATCCGGAACGAGATTCCGAAAACCTTTTAAATACAATTACAGAACAGGCAAATATCTTTTTAGTTCTTGGTACTGGAAGTGGAATTTTTATAAGTTTACTTTCACAGAAATTTCCGTCTTCAAAAATAATTGCTTTTGAACTTTCCGGCGACGATTTTGATTTTCTAAAGAGCAGCGAAAAGATAACTTCACTCAATAAAAATCCGCAGATAATTTTTGCATATCTTGAGAATATAGAACAGCTTCTTTCACAAAACTATTTACCAGCCAGAGATGGCAATCTAAAAATTATTGAACAGAAAGCCTGGATAAATGAAAACTCAGCACATATAAATGAAATAAATCAGGTACTAAAAAAGTCTCTTGGAATTATTTCTGCTGATTACTCGGTCCAGGCTCATTTTGGTAAAATCTGGAACTCAAATATTATTAACAATAGTATTCTTGCTGAAAAATTAAATACACCATCTTCACTATTTACCACAGACTGTATAAAAAATAAAACAGCAGTTGTAGTTGCAGCTGGACCTTCCCTTAATCGCACGATTGAAATACTTACGGATAAATCTAAAAGAGATAAATATTTTATTTTTTCAACAGATACAGCAGCCCAAACTCTTAAAAAGAAAGGAATCTCGCCGGAAGTTATTGTTTCCATAGATGGCCAGGCGGTGTCTTATAATCATTTTATAAGTAATGCTGAAAATAAAAATAATGAGACTGTTTATGCTTTTGATCTTTGTGCAAATGCGTCTGCGGCAAGGTATCTTTATGAGACGGAGCATAAATTATTATTCTTCTGTTCAGGACATCCCTTATCATCTGCAATAAATTTAAGTTCGGGCTCCCCTCTCCCTCAACTCTTTTCAGGTGCTGGTACAGTAACAATTACAGCCTTAGATCTTGCACTTCAAGCAGGATTTAATAAAATAATAATTCTCGGAGCTGATTTTTCTTATCAGAATGGAAGAGCTTATGCTTCAGGTACTTATCTGGATACTCTTTATAATCAAAATTCTTCAAGACTGACTGAAACAGAACAGACTTTTTCTAAGCTTATGTTCCGTACCGAGTTAAAAGAACTCTCAGCAAATATAAAAACAACAGAGATTCTTGAAGCCTATAGAGTTTCTCTTGAAAAATATCTGGCAGGTAAGAATGTTACTTTTTCAAAGAAAGATGATATTTACTATCTCGAAACTTCATCTAAAGTAAATGTAAATCTTTTAAATCCAAATAAAACACTTTCCCCTAAATCTTTTATGAAAAAGTTTAATTCATCATCATTAGAAGAAAAAGAACCTCTCCTTTTACCTTATATTGCCTGGCTTAGAAACAATGGAAACTTCTCAACTCTTAATTACAGTGAATTACTTAAACTTGCTTTAGACAGTATTGTAAGTTATAATATATAGTATGAAAAATCGATTTATCGTTATTTACACAATTTTTGCAGCAGCCGTTTTTATTTTTGCAATGAGTTTTTTCGGCTACAATTTATTTAATGAATATACAAAAAATCTGAAAACTTCTGAACTGCGTTTTACAGAACTTGCCAATGATATACGAACTTTAAGTTATGCACAGGATGAAAACACTCCAGCATATTCACAGGGAATAAAAAAAGCTATTGGAGAAGCATCTGATTTTTCATACATTCATGTCCGCAGAAATAATGAAACAGTAATTTTATATCCTACAGGAAAAAGCAAAGAAGAAACTATTTCCAGACTGACAAAAACTTTCAGCACAAACCTCAATGTTAATAAACAGAATATAACAATTGAAAGTAATATTTATTTAATCCGTCCTGATTCTATTTTTTATTATGCAAGAATCTCATTTTTGTTAATCCTCATAATCACAATTATTACAATTATTATGATTATCTATCTGAATATAACAGAGACTAATTCAAATGTTTCTGAAATCGAAGAAGATATAGAAGATGATTCAGAAGAAAATGAGATTGAAGATAACGAAGATTTTTCAGAAACTGAAATTGAAACTGAATCTGAAAATGAAATAAACACTGCTGACAAAGCAACTGAATCTGAACCTGTAGAAAAAAAATCAGAACCAGAAACTCCAGCAGAAATTAAAAATGATTCAAAAGAACAGCCTGTAGAATCTGAACCAGTAAAGACAGAAGCACCAGAACCGGAAGAAGAAAGATCAAGTGAAGTAACTCCTGAAGAAGTACAGGCTATTTTCTCTGAGCCACTTACAGATGCTCAGACTGAAATGGCAAAACTTCCTATAGATGAAATTGAACCTTCCCCTGCCGGATTATTTGATCCGGAAACAGGTATTGGCTGGGAATCATATTTAATGACACGTCTTGATAATGAAATAGACAGAGCAACTGCTTCAGAAATCGATCTTTCCCTGTTTATCATTAAGCTGGCAAATATTGAAAAGACCAGTGAAGAGTTTAAGAATGTCTGTAATTATCTTTCAATTCAGTTCCAGTTCAAGGATCTTCTTTTTGAATATAAAGAAGACTGTATTGTTGCAATCAAAATCAGCATGAGTGTTGATGAAGCACTTGCTCTTGCTGATAAGTTATACAGTGATATAAGCAATATCGTAAATAATAAAGACAGCCGTATTGGAATTTCTTCACGTTCAATCCGAATGGTTGGAGGAGACCGTCTGTTACTTGAAGCAGAACAGTCAATCGAACATTCAGATGCAGATTCTCCGGTAATTGCTTTCCGTGTAGATTCAGAAAAGTACCGAAAGCTTATGGAGCAGAATCAGGCTTAGGAGCTTCTAGAGCTTCTGAAGCTTCTTTATTTTCCGGTTTCTCTTCCTGAATCTTCATAAGTTCTTTGTACTTATCTTCAAAAGTTTTAAGATTCTTATTGTCCGGATATTCTGTTTTCAGAGTTTCATACGCTTCTGTAAACTTCTGTGCGTTTTTTGTTTCAAACTTTTTATTATCTGCTATCAGCACTGCAAGGTAGTTTTCTAAATATTGCTGATTATCTGGCTGAACTGTAAGAAGCTCTTCATATACAATTACAGAGTTTTTGAAATCTCCCTGCATAGAATATATATATGCAAGACTTGCTTTTATTGAAGAGTTTTCTGGATCCCGTTCCAGAATTGTTTTATACATTGGAAGTGCATTAGCCCAGTCTGAACTGTATACATAACATTTTGCAAGTTTATAATAGGCAGCCCAATACTGTTCTTTTTTTCGCATTGCAAGTTCATAATATTCTGCTGCTTTTTTATAATCTTCGAGTTTATAATACGACTCACCAAGATTATAATATTCAGCATAAATATTACGAGTTTTTATCCCCTCCTGCCCCGGAACCGGAACAGAGAGGTTTGTCGTTGTACATGAGGCAAAAATTATTGTTGCAGCTATAGAAGTAAACTTAGCCCAGAACGATTTTTTCAATTTCATAAAGCTGAGATTTATAAAGTCCGGAAATGTTATGACCATAATCAGCAATTAACTGAATCATGTTACGAGGAGCGTCTTTAGTATCACAACCGTTAAGACGGTCACCTGCATCACCAAGTCCTGGCATAATGTAAGCTTTTTCGTTCATTACAGGGTCCATCCAGAGTGTG
Source organism: Treponema bryantii (assembly GCF_900111035.1). Classification (GTDB taxonomy): domain Bacteria; phylum Spirochaetota; class Spirochaetia; order Treponematales; family Treponemataceae; genus Treponema_D; species Treponema_D bryantii_C. The sequence continues at coordinate 8,832 of NZ_FOFU01000011.1, read as the reverse complement.
TAACATGTACAGTTTTCAAGAGCACGAGTTACACGGATACTTCCCTTAAGTGTTGAAATTGTATTAAAGAAAGCAATTGACTTTGGACGAACGCCCTGGCTCTGAAGGTACTTAACAACAGTTACAAGAGAACCACCAGTAGCATTCATAGGATCAGCAAAAATCAAATCTTTACCGTCGAGCTGGTCGAGGTTGAAGAATGATTTATTGAGGTCCATAATGTATTCCATATCAGCCTCATTCTTTGTATCGTTACGGCTGATTTTGAAAAGTGCGAATGGAGTTTTGTATCCGTGGCTTGAATATTCCTGAATTTCCTTAGACATAATCATACTTGGAAGAAGAGCACCGCGGAGCATAACGCACATTACAGTGTTTTCAATTTTGTGATCAATGTCTGGAATCTTATGAACAGCATAGTTCTGAACAGGGAAAGTAACAGGAGTCTTTACAACAATGTGGCCTTTCTTGTCAGAGTGCTGGTCTGTATAAGCCATGCGGAAAAGCATTTCGTATGCACGCTGGCTGTAGTACATAAACTCCTGATGGTCTGTGCGCTCGTCGCGGAGCTTAGAAATTACACGAGAACATTCAGCATGAGCACCCTCTTCTGTTACAAAAGAGTAAACCTTAATATTAGGATGCTTAGCACAGATATTCTGCATTTCATGACCAAGCTTATCGTAGCCTTCAATTATTTTTTCTTCATCTTTTGGTTCAAAGGATTTCATAGTTTCCTTGAACATAACTTCAAGGTTTTTCAAATCGGCCATATCTTCTGAAGTAAGATATCCGTCCAAATCCTCTGCTTTAAGAATAATCTTATTGTCTCCTGCCATTTTAATGCTCCTGAGTAAGGCCGCGTACGGCCGATTATAACGACAGCAGTTTATACAACTGCTGTTTATCTATTCTGATATCATTTATAATTAGTTCACTGTCTCCGATAATTTCTTCCTGAGAATTAGTAAGTCCGAAGGCAAGTATTAAAAGAGTTCTTCCGGCCTTTAGGAAGGTTCCGTTTTTAAATCGGAAATCTAAATCAAGAAAATACTGATTTGGATGTTTTGGATCAGTTGTAAAATTTCCTTTTACATCAATTAACTTAAGATCTAACTGAGCACCTGTAAGAATTGTAAGGAATGACTGAGGTTTATTCGCAAAAAAGCGGATTTCATTTTCTGCACCTTTGAGATATGAAGTAAGCTCTTCATCAAGGTCAGAATACAATTCCGTTGTATCATCTGCAGGCAGTGCTGCTAATCTATCATATTTAGTCAGCATACCTTCAAGACCACGTCCAATACAGGCAATCTTTGGTGAAGGGAAAGTCATTTCAACGGGGCCAGTGTAAACCTTGTATTTATTTAGACTTTCAGCAGGAGTAAAATCATTTACAATCCAGCCTTTTTTTGCATTCAAAACTTTAGGAATGAATGATGATGGTATACTACCTTCAACAGATGCCTGAACCTCTGTTTCATGCTTTGAACGATTGAGACCACAGTAAATTTTGTTTACGTGATCTGCAATCATTTTTGCATCAGATTCTGTAGCATCTTTGTAAAAGCCTGTGATAATACGTTCTATAAGAATATTATCAGCTTCCTTAGGTACTGCGATATAAAAGGCACTCTGGTCATCAATCAATTCCAGAGCATCAACAGGTCTGCCTGCAGGTGCGGATTTACAGCCTGCAAGCAGGAGAACTAGCAAAATACTTGTCATCCCGAAAAGCTTTCGGGATCTCAAATTATGCTTTTTCAATCTTGAAACTCCATTTCTTATCATCAGCTTCTACTTCATAAGCGCCTGTAAGACTTGAGTTCCAGCTTGTTTTTTCTGCAAGAGTTTCTCCGGAAATAAAGTCTGCAAACATCTTATAAGCAGCTTCGAGATCAGCGTCTCCGCCAAGCTCAAGAGTAATTCTATCAGTTACATTGTAACCGTTTTCCTTACGCTGGTTCTGAATACCGCGGATAAGGTCACGTACATAACCTTCTTTCTTAAGTTCGTCTGTAATCTTAGAATCAAGACCAACTGTAAGAGTTCCGTCATTCAAAACCTTAAGGTCATCTTTTTCAAAGCGTTCTACGATTACCTTCTCTTCGTTGAGTTCAACTGTTGTTCCGGCAACATCAATAGAAAGCTTAGTTCCTTCAAGAATTGACTGAATCTGTTCGTTAGAAAGAGTCTGGATAATTCCGGCAGCCTGCTTCATAAGAGGTCCGAGTTCCTTACCAAGAACCTTGAAGTTAGCCTTAGCCTTGTACTCAACAAGCTCGTCTTCGCGGTCGTGGAATTCAACCTTCTTAACATTAAGCTCTTCTGCGATTGTATCCTGCATTTCTGAAAGTACAGTCTTTTCGCTTGGGTTGCGTGTTACGAGAGCAACACTTGCAAGTGGCTGACGGTTCTTGAGGTTGAACTGGTTTCGGAGGCTGTGTCCCATAGAAACGGCCTTCTGTACAGTTGCCATCTTAAACTCAAGTTCTTCGTTGATCCATGACTTGTTAGGTGTTGGATAATCACAGAGGTGAACTGATTCCTTGTCTTCGCTTGTCTTAAGGTTCTGGAACATTTCTTCTGTAATAAATGGAACAAATGGTGCAGCAACCAGAGTAAGAGTCTTAAGTGCAATATAAAGTGATTCGTATGCTTCTGCCTTGTCGTTGTCGTTTTCTGATTTCCAGAAGCGGCGGCGGCTGCGGCGGATATACCAGTTATTAAGCTCGTCTATGAAGTTTACGATTGGATCGATAGAACCAGAAAGGTCGTAATTATCCAATGCAGCACTTACATCTGCAATAAGCTTCTGTGTAATAGAAAGCAGCCATGCATCCAAAGGATTTGATGGAAGCTTTGAATCAAACATATGTCCAGTTGGAGCAACCTTATCAATATTTGCATAAGTAACAAAGAATGAATAAGAGTTCCACCAAGGGATGATGATAGATTTAAGTACGTCACGAACACCAGCGTCTGAATAGCGGATTTCATCTGCCTTAACAACAGCTGAGTGCATAAGGAAGAGACGGATTGCATCAGCACCAAACTTGTTGATAGCTTCTACTGGGTCTGTATAATTGCGCAAAGACTTAGACATCTTGCGTCCGTCTTCAGCAAGTACGATACCGTTTACGATACAGTTTTCGAAAGCAGGCTTATCAAAAAGCTGAGCAGCAAGAACTGTAAGTGTATAGAACCATCCGCGTGTCTGGTCGAGACCTTCGGAAATGAAGTTTGCAGGGAAGTTCTTTTCAAACTTCTCTTTATTTTCAAACGGATAATGTACCTGAGCGTAAGGCATAGAACCTGATTCGAACCAGCAGTCAAATACTTCTGGAATACGGCGCATTGTACCCATTCCGCACTTTGGACACTTGAATGTAATCTTATCTACAAACTGCTTGTGAAGATCATCAGGGTAAGTTCCGCTGAGGTCTTTAAGTTCCTGGCGGCTTCCAACACATACAGTGTGCTTACAATCTGGATCATCACAGCGCCAGATTGGAATTGGGTTACCCCAGTAACGGTTACGGCTAACTGCCCAGTCACGAGCTCCGGCAAGCCACTTACCAAAACGGCCTTCCTTAATGTGGTTAGGCTGCCAGTTGATTTTGCTGTTTGCACGAAGAAGTACATCATGGTAATCAGCTACCTTTACGAACCATGAACCAATTCCACGATAAATCAATGGAGAACCACATCTCCAGCAGTGTGGATAAGAGTGAACTACAGAATCTCTCTTAACGAGTTTTCCTTCGTCCTTGAGACGCTTCATAATATCTTTATCAGCATCTTTTACAAAAAGGCCCTGATAATCTGGTACTTCTTTTGTGAACTTACATTCAGCGTCAATTGGCTCAACGTTTGGAACGCCGGAACCACGGAATACCTTGTTATCTTCCTCACCAAATGCAGGAGCGATATGAACGATACCAGTACCGTCTTCTGTAGAAACGTACTCAGCATTGAACATGCGGAAAGCACCCTTTTCGCACTTCTGACCGCTCATTTCTTCACAAACTTTAGGATCTTTGAGGTTAGCAAAGTATGGGAACAATGGCTCATATTCAGCACCAATAAATTCCTTACCCTTATGACGATAGATGATTTCGTAAGCATCTTCGCTCTTGTAGTATGCAGAAAGACGAGCTTCAGCAAAAATATAGAAGTCTCCGCTTTCCTTATCGAGAATCTTTACATAGTCAATTTCCGGTCCCATACAAAGACCAAGGTTTGAAGGCAATGTCCATGGAGTTGTTGTCCATGCAAGGAAGTAAGTTTTTCCATTTGTCATATCAGGATCATTTACACCTTCTGGAGCTTTAGTAATCTTAAAGCGTACAGTTACAGTCTGATCCTGAACATCCTTATAGCCCTGAGCAAGTTCGTGTGTAGAAAGTACAGTAGAACAGCGTGGACAATATGGAAGAATATATTTTCCTTCGTAAATAAGACCTTTATCCCAAAGAGATTTAGCAACCCACCAGATAGATTCCATGAACTCTGGGTTCATTGTTTTATAGTCATTATCAAAATCAACCCAGCGTCCCATACGAGTGATGGTTTTACGCCATTCAGAAGTATATTTGAGAACTGATGCACGACAAGCTTCGTTAAATTTATCAATTCCCAAAGCTTCAATTTCGTGCTTAGAATTAAGTCCAAGTTCTTTTTCAATCAGGTTTTCAACAGGAAGACCGTGGCAGTCCCAGCCGAAGCGGCGCTCAACGCGTTTTCCTTTCATTGTCTGATAGCGTGGAATAATATCTTTAATGGTTGATGGAATAAAATGTCCGAAGTGTGGGAGTCCTGTAGCAAACGGAGGGCCATCATAGAATACGAAGTCCTCTGCCCCTTCTCTCTGGCTTACTGACTTTTTGAAGATGTCATTATCCTGCCAGAATTTTAAAACTGATTCTTCCTGTGAAGGAAAGTCAACTTTTGGATCAACCGGTTTGAAACTCATGAATGCGTCCTTATATATATGATATTATTTATAATCTTCTTATTATGACATAAAACGCGATTTTATTCTATATATTTCCGAAACTCCGTCATTGCGAGCGAAGCGACGTGGCAATGACGAGACTCGACAATGAAATATGATTTTTACAATAAGATTGACTAATCAACCTTTATCAAATAAAATTAAAAAGATATGAGCAAAAAAATCTTTAAACAGAAAATACCTATCTGTTTTGCTACAGATGATAATTACGTTCCATTTTTAACTGTTGCACTTGCATCTTTACTTGATAATGCATCAAAAGAAAACTTTTACAAGATTTATGTTCTGACTTCTCATCTTTCAGAAGAGAATATGAACAGCATAAAAAAACACAAACAGGAAAATTGTTCCATCGAATTTGTGCAGCTTTCTAAAGAGCTCGATAAAGTTCAGGACATGTTCCATCTTCGTGATTACTATTCAAAAGAAACTTATTACAGAATCTTTATTCCAAATCTTTTCCCTCAGTATGATAAGGTTTTGTATCTCGACTGTGATATTACAGTTCTTGGCGATGTAAGCGAACTTTATAACACACAGATTCACGGATATTACGTTGCTGCAGCTCAGGAAGAAGTAATGCAGACCTTCGAAGTATTCGGAAATTATGTTGAACAGGCCGACGGTATTAACCGCAAGGAATATTTTAATGCAGGTATTCTTCTTATTAACTGCCGACGCTGGAGAAACAAGTTCATTGCAGAACGCTTTGTTGATCTTTTGAACCGCTACACTTTCCGTGTTGTTCAGGATGAAGATTATCTTAATGTTCTCTGTAAAGGAAATGTAAAGAAAATCAGCCTTGGCTGGAATAAGACTTCATATAAGAATGATGCTTTTGATGATAAAGATTTGAAAATCATTCACTGGAAAATAAACTGGAGACCATGGAAGTATAAAGATGTTCTTTACGAAGAGCATTTCTGGAAATATGCAAAAATGACAGACTTCTACGAACGTCTTATTACAATGAGAGATTCCCGAACCGAAGAAGACAAGAAGAAAGATGAACTTCTTATGGAAAATCTTTCAAAGATGGCTCAGGAAGATGCAGACGATCCAAACAACTACTATAAAACCAGTGGAAAGAAAGGATTCTGGGTACGCTTCTTCAAAAGAATCGGCATAATCATCAGATTCAGATTAATAATAAATGCAAGTATTTTCAGGCGAAAAAAATGATTGAAAAAGACAAAGGCAGACTCGAAGTATTAGCACGTATTGAAGAATACGAGAAAAAAGGCTGGTGGTCAAAAGATGTTGAAGAAGATCCTCCAACTATTCCTCTTACCCCAGACAAAGTTGATTATCTTAATAAAAAGTTGAAAAATAAAATTGCAACATTATTTGTAAATATTGTTGCAATTCATTTTATTAAGAAGCTTGTAAAAACAGGCCAGATGATTATTAAAGATATCAAAGGCATTGAAAATTATGAGGCAATTAAAGATTCAGGAGCAGTTCTGACTTGTAATCATTTCAATCCGTTTGATAACTTTGCAATTCATTATGCATTATTCCCATATCTGTATTATAAGAATGGAAGAGCCTTGTATAAGGTAATCCGCGAAGGAAACTACACAAACTTCCCTGGACTTTACGGCTTTTTCTTCCGCCACTGTAATACACTTCCTCTGAGCGCTAATTTTTCTACAATGAAAAACTTTATGGCGGCTATGAAAGTGCTTCTTGAAAGAGGAGAAAAAGTCCTTGTTTATGCAGAACAGGGAATGTGGTGGAATTACAGAAAGCCCCGCCCTCTTACAGTTGGCGCCTTTAAGTTCTCTGTAGAAAGCAACGTACCAGTTCTTCCAATTTTTATTACTATGAATGATTCAGATAAGATTGGCGGCGACGGTTTCCCAATTCAGGAATATACTCTTCATTTCCTTCCTGCAATTTATCCTGATCCGAATAAATCTGCTAAAGAAAACATGGAAATGTTAAGAGATAAGAACTATGCTGCATGGAAAGAAGTTTACGAAACCACTTATGGTATTCCTCTTTCTTACTCATGCGAAAATTCTGAAAATAACTGATTCTGATATCTACTGGGGGATAAAATGCTTCTATACATTCTGGTAATTGGTCTTACAATGCTTCTGGTTTTCTGTGGAAACTTTTTCTGGTTCCCGGTAGATATGTCATTACTCAAAATTTCCCTTCTTACTTTGATGCTGCCGTTTCTGGTTGTTGCATGGGATGGAATTTCAGCAACTTTTGTTCGACGCGCTTTACCAGAAAAATGGTTTACAAAAGATGTTAAATTCCATCATGTAGGAAAAAAAGAATGTAAGTTTTATGAACTTCTTGGAATAAAATACTGGAAGGATCATGTACTTGAGCTTGGAATGTTTACAAGCTTCAGTAAGAAAAAAGTTTCTAACCCGAATGATCCGGAATATATTTCAAGATTTATTATGGAATGTAATTATGGAGTTCAGGTTCATCTCTGGAATTTCATTTTAGGCTTTGTCCTGATGCTTTTTTTTCCACGTTTGATTTCTTTAAGGTTCATTTTACCTGCAGTTATTGCCAATTCAATCTTAAGTATTCTTCCACTTATGATTTTAAGGTATAACGTTCCACGTCTGGAAAGACTTCTTGCAGTTCTTGAGAAAAAAGCTAATCGCGCCCACGTGGCCCAAAAGCCTTCTGCCGAGCCCTCACCTGCTGAATAATTGTATTATCTTTTTCAAGCATATCAATTAAGTCCCAGTGCCAGTCTAAATCATTTTCAGGAAATAAGGCTGGCGGATCCGGCTTACGACGGGAATTAGCGTCTTTTACAAGTTTCATTAAATCTTCAAAAGTAGAATGGTCTGCAAGCCTCTTTAAATACGGTTCTTCATTATTAGTAAATACTTTCTGATTATCATTAAAAATATAATCTTCAGATTTATATTCAAAAGGCTTAACAGAATTTCTCACTTTCTTACTACGTCCGGAAACACAGCTGTAATTTGTCTCACAACTGCGAAGATGTTTTGGAATTGTATATGAATCATCCTTGTATTCATAAGTAATATAATCAGTTGAATAATCCATATCAGTCTGCCAGTAACGGACATCATAAAGTTTTTCACCATCTATAATTAAGCCGGTGATGTCTTTTGGAAGTGACTGCGGACTAATCATAAAGCCTTTTGATGAAGCAATTCCGCGGTAGAATTTATAAGATACATTCTGATTTTCAGAAGTCATCAGGCTTCCGTTTTCTTCAGAAACTTCTCTCTCATCGAGTACAAAATATTTCAGATATATTGAATCCTCAAGCATAAAGAATGGAATTGTATTTTTCTGCCAGTTGGAATATTTAAGATCCAAAGCTCCGTAAAGCGAGTTTGTAGTTTCTTTTGTATCTATATTCTGAATGTAAATATGCTCAGCATTACGGGGAGTTGGAATGTTTCTTGTACGAGCTTCTTTTTCACTATAAGAAGCAGGTTCAGCAGCACGGTCATAATACCAGCCATAATATTCTTTAAGGACAACTACGAGTTGAGGCTCATCTTCATCATTCTGTTCAAAAAAAACGTATCGGTCTTTTGATTCCCAGATTCCAAGAAGCCTTGTTGGGAGAGTCTCGGCAAAGAGACAAGTAATTATTAGAGAAAATGAAAGTATGGAAAATAATTTCTTGGACATCTTATTAATTATCGGCAGAAATTTTAATCTTCAGAATAAAATGAATTTTCAATTTCTTCATCAGTCAGTACACCGCCTTCCCAGTCATACCATAGTACCAAAGCTCCATCTATAATACTTCCTTTATTCAGTTTTATTTTTGGACTTCCTTTTTCATCCCTGTCTGT
>NZ_FOFU01000008.1 GCF_900111035.1 Treponema bryantii | reverse complement strand
CCCAGGGTTGCGACAAATTTTTGCGAAGCAAAAATGAGGAGCCTGGGGCACCCTGGGGGATTACTTTTTCGGTTTTGCCGTCGCTGGGACCCGCAATTCCAGGCACGCCTTACCATAGTTTAAGTAATTGCTCACCCGCAGCCTACGGGCTTTTTCAGCGGGAGTGTTCAGGCATCACACATTCTGAGAATAAAAATCCTTATATACTTAGCCCGTTTTAATGTGTAGATTTCTGATAATATATGATATACTGAGTTTATATGGAGGAAAAAATGAAAACAGCTGCTGTATTCTTTGCCGATGGCTTTGAAGACATCGAAGCTCTTTCACCTGTAGATTATCTCAGACGCGCTGGCGTTGAGGTTTATACTGTTGGTGTAAAGGGAACACCTTTTAATGATACTATGATTGTTACCAGCTCTCATAATGTTCCAATGATTATGGACATGAGTCTGGATACTTATATGAAGAAGTTTGGAGATTCAATTCCAGACTGTGTTGTTTGTCCAGGAGGAGGAAAAGGTGCTATCAATCTTTCTGAATGCACAACTCTGCTTAATCATCTTGAAAAAGCATGGGATGCAGGACGTCTTGTAGCTGCAATCTGTGCCGCACCTGCTGTTGTACTTGGAAAAACAAAAATTCCTGCAGGTAAAAAGTGGACATGCTATCCTGATATGGAAGGTGAATCAAAGCCTGAATATTTAAGCGGTTACAGCAATAAGGTTTTTGTTACAGATGGAAATCTTGTTACTTCACGCGGACCTGGAGCTGCGGAAGAATTTGCAATGGAACTGGTTAGAATTCTGGCTGGAGATGTTATGTACAAGAAGGTACATGATTCCAGCCAGCAGCGTTAGTTTTGTACTGCGGTAGTTTCTATAACTCACGTTCTTTCTCGCTGATCTGTTCAGCGAGATTTTTTATTTCTTCCTGAATATCATTTAAAATTCTTATATCTTCTACATTTTCACAGGTAATTGAAGCACCTTCTAAAAGCATCTGAGAGAGCTTGAGGCCCATTTCTTCATATTTACAGTCGCGCTTTGTTTCGAGTTTGTGAATTTCGATTTTGGTTACGCTTTTATCTGTAAAATCCTGAACCTTATCTCCTGCTTTTTCAAGAACTTCTTTTGAAGATTCAACGCCTTTTGAGAAAATTGATTTTACCTTATTTCCAAACTCTTCGATATTCATAATTACAACCTCTTAATAGCAAGCATGGTTAAGTCATCAGACTGCTCATCTTCAAGCATCTGATCATAATCTACATAGTTTACACCTGCAGAATCATCAGTTTTATGAGCTGCATAATAATCATACATATTAAAATATTTTAGAAGGAATTCGTCAATCTTTTTATCAATTCTGATGTAATCTGTCTGCTGAACAGCTGGTGATTTATAAAGACGGAATACCTTTTCCAGTGAAGCAAGCGCAAGAATAGATTCCTGAACTGTTCCCTCACATTTAGTAAAATCAAATTCAAGGGTTTCGGTTACATTTGGATTATCCTGTTTTGTAAGCGTAAACTTTCGTTTGTTATATACCGCTTCAATAATCTCTTTGATTCGCTCTGGTCCGAATTCTTCCTTTGCATCCTCAAGTTTGATTTCAGTTTCTTCCTCATGTGTTTTCGGATTCATCTTCTTAACTTCAACTTCATTTTGTCGGACTGTGTAATCTACTTCGCGGATTCGGCGGGTTGATTCTTCAATACCGTCAGTATAAAGATAAAGAATATCACCACGATTCAAAATTGTTTTTTCAACAACAAAACCGCCACGCATTGCAACTAAATCCGAAGTAAATACTCCGGCTGTTGGAGCAGAAGCAAGTGTCAAAAGTTTAAGGCTGTGTGTAGCAGAATCATAAATGTGAACAAGGTTATCACCCGCATTACACATATAAAGCTCACCTGTCTTTACATTCAAAAGACAGATAATCAAAGTAGCAAACTTACCGCGCAACCCAAGCCCTTCAATAAAGTCATTTATCTGTTCTACAAGCTTATTCAGCTGGGTTCCGTTTTTAGCATAACTCCATTTTTCAAAGTAACGACGGAAAATTGTGGCTACAACAGTCATGATGATTGCAGCAGGAATACCGTGTCCGGAAACGTCGCACTTAATAATTCCAAACCAGGTATCATCAAGTCTCTTATAATCGAAATAGTCACCAGATACACCCGATTCACCTTCGTAGTAACCAAAGCATTCCAGTTCTTTATCTGCATATTCTGCATAGGTATTTTTATTATTTGCTCCGAGAGCTTCGAGCGGAAGGAAGGCTTTCTGAACCGCCTTATCGTCCATTGCAAGAGCTTCTTCTTCGGCATTGGCAACAAGTTCGTGGGTCATGTTATTAACCGCATCACCAAGGCGTCCTACTTCGTCCCGTGACTTAATCTCAACATCTTTTCCCTTAAGATTTATTTTGTTCTTAGTCTGTCCAATCATAATTACATGCTTTTCAAGTTTTTTGATCGGACGGACTATCAGAGAAGCAAATACATAAGCACCAATAATTCCAAAGGCAACTGCCGTAATCGCAACAATCAGAGAGAAGATTACGATTTTCTTTATTTCAGCATTAAGGCTGTCTATAAGACTCTGAGTAGAAAGCTCAAGATAAATTACACTGTGAATATAGTTTCCTGTAGTTCCTTTTCGATACAAAACCGGTCGATAGAAAAGATAATCTGTTCTGCTGCGGTCAAGGTCATCTGAATCAAAAGCAGGGTATGAACCAGCTGCACTCTTAGAATATTCTGCAAGCCGCAGATCAAGCTGATTTCGTAATTCAACAATAACATCTGAAAGTCTTTCTGCTTCCTGTGTATCATCTTCAAGACCAGATGCATACAACGCTTCAGCTTCCTTCGAAAGGCCGTCAATTTTATCTGAAAGCTCACCTACATCTGAAGCAATTTTTTTATCGAGCTCTTTTAGTTTTTCAGTGACTTCAAGAATTACTTTTTCTGTAAGCTGTGATTCACCATAAACCAGTGAATAGCTGTCCATCTTTACGCTTATATCCTGATCATTAGTTGCCCAGATATAATTAAGATTTTCTGAAGAATCTGAATCCAGCTGCTGACCGATTATCGTAACATATTTAACTTCCGGCATTGCATCTTTTTGCGCAGGAAGAGCAGAAAGTTCCAGAAGATTATTTGCAGGGAAGAAGTTTTTTACACCTGAGTGAAGGCTTTCAAGAAGTACTTCAGTTCTGTTTTCCAGACCGGCTGCCATAGTCTGTTCCTGAAGTCTGATTACCTTATATCCGTTTTCAAGTGAAACCGCGATTACAACTGCAATTACAAGTGAGAAGGCAAATACAATAAGCTTTTTCTTAAGACTTGGAAGTCTTTTGAAATTTTTCCGTAAATCTTTTAATGGCATGGCAGCTCCTGTTAACAGCGAAGAAACTTCGTTCTCTGTCAATTTTCTTTCGTGTATATTCTGATAAATATTTATCAATATAAAAATCAAAGTTATTGCTGCAATCATTAAAAGCACAAAAACAATAATCAGGCTGATTGCAACTGTATATTTATATTTCTGGAATTCCGAACTAAGTCTGCTTTGCGGTTCATATTCGGCTTCAATTTTGAGGGTTCCGCTCTGTGATATCTGAAGAACATTTCCGGTAAAATATAATCCGCGGTCTGTATGTAAAAGACCAATTTTATAAGTTCCTTCATCCAGATCGGTTCCAGTTTTTATGTTTGAAATACGGGTATCTGACTGAACACGGAACTGACCATCAGAGGCTCTTAAAATAAGGTCGTACGGAGCTTTACCATCAGCATCAATATAAATCTCACTGACTGTTCCATCATACGTAAAGCCACCACCGGAAATTACAATAGTACTTTCACCAGCATCAGCTTTCGTCTGCTGTACTGAAGTCACATAGGTTGACGGCTGATATTTATTCAAAATATACAATGCTGTTGAAGGCTCACTTATATTTCCTACTTCATCAATTGCAGCTACTGAAATAAGATAAACACCGTTTGATCTGTTATAATAACGAACGGTCGTTTGTTTACGTGTTGCCGTAGAATTTGATGTTGTAAGCCTTCTCTGCTTTTTCAACTGAGGTTCATACCTTGTAAGCAGACTGTTTTTGATTTCTTCCACACGTTCAGTGCTAAGCTTCATCGGATGTTTTTTTGAAACTGAAATTGATTTTGGAATTGAACCAAGATAATCAATCTTATAAAGATATTGTGCCGCATCCTTTGAAACAGAAGGCAGCCAGTTCAGGCTGTAATTATTTGAATCAAGGAAGCCATATTCATCAAGATTATCAATTGTTATTTCAGGAGCCTCTGGTGGAGTTAAATCAAGATGATAAGAAATTGAAGAAGGCTCAGACCAGTTTCCAGCATAATCTGAAACCCGCGCCATAAGAATATAATTTCCATCTTCAGTTGCTTTCAGGCGGAGTGTATTTTCTTTTGTAAAATGCTCAATCTGTTTTGGAGGTTCCTTTGAATTTTCCCTGCCCCAGGTATATGAATAGCCGGAAATATTTGATGAGTCAGCAGGGAATACAATCTGAATCCGAACATCTTCTGCACGAGAACTTTTTCCTTTTTTATAGGAAAGCGGATTAAAAGTCGGAGGCATAACTGTTTTATCTGGTGAGAGAATTGCGATTGAATTCTTTGAAGCAGAATTTACCTGCTGCCATATAAATGATAAAACAGAACCATCTGTTTCTGCAGTTACAAGCGGATATACAAAAAGATTTGAGTTTCGGTCTTCAACCAGCCGGCTTTCATTCCAGTAACTGCCATTCTTTTTTACCATATAGATTGATTCACGACCTCGCCTTGTATCAAACCAGGTCAGATACAAAGAATCATTGTATTTAAACATTACAGGACGGCTTGCATTTCCGTTATCAGATAGTTTTTCTGCTGTTCCAGCAGTTACCCCTACAGCAGTAATTTTTTCAATCCAGATTGCAGAGTTTACAGAATCGGTTCTTTCCCAGGCAAGATAAACTTCGCCATCATATTCAAAAAGACCTGGCCTCTGGTTCTGATATTCATGAAACTGTTTTCCACCACGGGCAGCAAGAGAGTTTCTGTCTGTAATCAGTACCGGCTGAGTCCAGTTCTTTCCCGAGCCGCTTGAATCAACAGTCATATACAGCTGATATGAAAGTCTACTTGTTTCAGCCGATGTATACTGAGCCTGAAAAACAACAATATCTCCAAATGAAGAAGCAAAAAGAACAGGAATAAAAGGATTTCTATAATTCAAGGCCGGCTGGAACTGAGCAAAGCGGCTCCATTTTACACCATCAGATGAATCAGCAGAAAAAAGCGTAAACGAGTTTTCTTCACCAACAGATGTAAAAAGCTTAAAACTGTCATTACCCGTTTTATAGATTCTTGGGGCAACAGTAATTGATGAAGCTGCCGGTAATTTTGTTTCTGTAAAGTTTTTACAGTTATCAGTTGAAACAAAAACCGAAAGATTTGAAAGCCCCGTCATTATTGCAACACCAACTGTACCTTTTTTCAAAACAGCAGTTGTATAAATATCTGGAACTTCTTCTCCCGAATAACTGAAAGGTCCTGCAAAACGCCTGTTTTCTGAATATTTTTTAAGGCTGCTGTAAATTCTAACTGAAAGGTATATCTGCCGCGCCTTAGTATCAACTTCCTGCCAGAACATATAAGTATAATTTCCATCTGCAGAAACCATTGTTACAGGAAAGCGGGAATCTGTATCAGTAATTACAGCAGGATTTTCCCAGTAAAAATCTTCTCCTGATAAGACAGAAAGGCAGCCCAGTACAAAAAGAATGAGAACAAAAAGTTTTTTTATTTTCCGCAAAGCTGCAACTCTCTTCATAGCCTAACTTCTTGCCTCAATCTTATTCTTTAAGTCTTTGATTTTCTGCGAATTAGCATTTGCCGGCTTTTTAAGAAGCTGCTCAACAATTGCATTCGCTCCTACTACATTATTATTCTGAAGTCTCTGAATTGCAAGCTGATAAAGTCTTTCATCTTCTGTAGAAAGAACTGTAGAAGTATTACCACCTATCTTAGTAGTAATTTTATCTTTTAAGTTCATTGCTTCTTTATTATCAGAAACAAGGGCCAGGGCTTCATCTATTTTTGCAAGGGCGCTCTGTAATTTTGCCGTATCATTACCCGCAGAATTATAGATTTTCTGTGCATCTGCAATCAGTTTATTTGCACGGTTTACACCAGTATTGCTTACAGGCTTCTGACGGATTCCTATATCAATTTCAACCTGATAAATTAAATCCTTAAGTCCTTTATAGTTCGGATCCAGTTCATAATAATCAAGAAGATTTGCATAGCCTTCCTGTCGTGTATCCTTACTCTTACACATCATTTTTGCCATTTCTATTTTCTGGGCAAATTCATCCGTAAACTTTTTAGGATCCAGCAGACGGTTTATTCTTAACGTAAGGATAGAAGCTTCCTGATTCAATGGATATACATACTGAAGTTTTTGAATACTCTCCAGGGCAAGTGCTAAATCTGCTTCACCACCTGTTCTATTCCCCTCTCCTATTTTCCTGCTTCCTTCATCAAAATACTGGTAAGCCATATTCAAGAGCTGAGACATTTCCGGATACTGTGGTGCAGACGGAAGAATCTCGCGGCCAGTTTTCATTGAAATTGCAGTATTTACAAAGTTCAAAAGATTTGTGATTTCTTCATCTTCATTAACATTGGTAACTGCCCAGCGGATTTTTGCCTGATTCAGATATTTTTCGGCATCATCAAAACGTCCGTTAAAATATGCATCTTTTGCACGGGTCTTAAGATCACGAACCTCTCGAACAACAAGTTCGTTTTCTGCCTTTGCAATACTTTCGCCTAAGGTCTGAAGTTTGCGGTCTGTTTCAGAACGAAGCGTTTCATCATTCTGATTCATAAGTGCTTCGTCATATTTTGAAAGCGCATCCTGAAGTTTTTTACGAGCTGTATCAAAGTCTTCACGGCGGAGTGCATTCTGAGCTTCTGAATAACGGAGGTCAGCTTCATTACGGGCAAGCTGAGCGGCAGTCATCTGATTTTTTGCAACTGCAGCCTGCGCCTGTGAATCTGTAATAAGCTTTGTCAGTTTCTGACGTTCAAGGGCAATATTTTCCTGAGCCTTATTTACAAGTTCCTGTATTTCTATATTTTCCTTTTGCTGTGGACGACTGTTAAAATTCTCAAGAATCACAGAATCATAACCATTGAGAGAGGCAATTCCTTTTTCTGCAATCGTTTTTGTATACTGCGAAATTGAATATGAAATATCCGGATAACTGTAGACAATTCCAAAATCAAGTTCTGGATTTGCATTGAATGTATTCTGATAAACCAGAGATTTTGAAACATCGCGGTTAATTTCTGAAAGTATATTATTCGGAATTTTTGTAAAGAAGCCAGTACGATATTTATCTGCACAATTATAATAAACAAACGCACTGTCATAAATTCTGACAGCATCCTTTGAATAATATTCTGTAATTTCAGCCCAGGAACCGGTAAGTGCCGTTTCTGTTTTTTCAAAAATATCATCAAGTATTGTTTCGTAGGCCTCTGAAAGTCCTGAAAAATCAGAACGGGCACCTGAAGACCATTCATACGAAGCAATATGCTGATCTGACTTTACGCCTGCAAGAGATATAATCTTATCATTTGAATCAAAAAGCCTTTTTATCAGAGTTGTTTCATTTCCGTCTGCAGCTTTTATCCGAGCGATATCCTTCTGCTGAGTTTCTGTTACAGAAATAATTTCTTTACGCACCTGTGTGAGTCGTAAAGCACTTTCTGAAAGATTCTGAATGTAACTGCAGGCTCCATAATATTCATCATAAGGATTTTTCAAAGCATGAGAATCTGAAAGTCCAAGTTTATAAATATCAAGAACTCTACGGTCAAGTGAAGTATAGCGTTTGATTTCTGTTACAAGTGGCTGATTGATAGCTGTTTCATAACCGCTGTATTTTTTAAGAAGTACGGCATATACAGCTTCATTCATTTTTCCAACTGCAGAATTCCACTGTGCATCAACTGCACCAAGGATTCCGGAAGATGGAACAGAATCAACTCCAAACACAAAACGGAACATAAAAGGCAGGAATGAAGCATCTGTTGAATCAGAATCAAGTTTCTGAACTTCAGCAAACTGCGATTGAAGACTTGTTCCAACATCAATTATCTGCTGTCTTAAACGTGTATAATGCTTAAAGCTTTCTTCAACCTCAGAAAGTCTGTTTAATGCCTGGTCATACTGCTCTGCACGAACAGCCTTTATAAAATCATTGATAAGGTTATTAAATCGAGGCAGATAGTTTTTTTCTTCAAACTCATTAAGCCGTACATCAAGTTGAGCTAGAGTTTTATCAACCGCGCCGGTAATTTCCGGATTGTTTTCCCACTGGTCATAAAAATTGTCGCGGTAAAGCCAGAAACCTTCCTTAGCCTTTTCAACAGCAGCAACATATTCTCCTGCAAGAGATCTGGCAGCAGTTTCATTCTGAATCTCAAGGAAAAGAGCTCGGAAATAGTTAAACTCCGCAGACTTTTTCAAATCTGCAACAAACTGAAGGTTCTGATCTGAAGGATTCTTTTCGAATTTTTCCAGCTGGGCGGTTATTTCATATATTTCCTTGTTGTTTCCCGGATCTGTCTGAATTAAAGTTATGAGCTTTGATGCCAGAATTGAATACTGATTACGGGCATTCATAATTCTTTTTATTCTGGTCTGAGCATTATCAAAGTTTTCAGGATTCTTTTCGATGTATATATTCAGCTGTCTCAAAGCTTCATCATATTCTGTACGACGGATAAGACGGTCAATTTCAAAAAGGGACATATCTTCCTTTTCCTGAGCAAAAATACAGGGCAAAGTGAGAAAAAATACAACTGCGAAACAGAGAAGAGTTTTCCCTTTCATATTATTTATTATAAACTATTATATTGTATTTTCGGCAAATAAGATATTATACTTATAGAAAAGAATTAAAATTCCGAAAAAGAAGTAGATTATGAAGAAAAAGGGATATTTTATCCGTAAATCTACAGTTTTAATTTTTCTCATGTTTTTTTGCTCAAAATTACAAGCAGCATCTATTACAGACGCAGAAACTGTTATCGGAGACCTTTTTTCTTCCCTCACTGATTCAGATGAAGGAACCACTTCGTTCCGTTCACTTTTGATTCCTTTTGGAGGCCGAACAGAAAGCCTTGGAAACGCTTATACCGGGCTTTGTGATGATATAAGCTATCTCCGTTTTAATCCTGCAGCAGGTTCCATTCAAAAAGAAACTCAAATTGCCCTTTTTCATAATTCCTGGATTGCAGATTCAAAACTGGAAACTCTTGGATTTACCACAAGATTCAAGAATACTCCTCATCTAAGCGCGGGCGGCTATCTCTCCTGCTTTTACATGCCTTTTACTGAATATAATTTTTTTGGTGACCGTGTTGCTGCCAGCTACTACACAGAAACTGTAGCAGCTCTCAATGCTTCTTATAATCTTCTTGCAGGTTATGATTTTAAGGGACTTGCTGCGGGTATAACATTAAAAGCTGGCTGGCGTGGTATGCCCGATTACACTGACAATGACAGCGGAGCTATAATTGCCGGTTCAGGTCTTTCACAAAGCGCACTTGCCGTTATGGCAGACATTGGTTTTATGCTCCAGTTCAACTTTTTAAAGTATTATTCATCGCGGGATCCGAATGTCCGTATCGGTATTTCTGCACAGAATGTCGGCGTTTCTATAACAGGATTTGGAGATTCCATAAAATTAGATGATCCGCTTCCAACTACAGTTTCTGCCGGTATTTCCTTAAAATTCATTAAGCCGATAACACTTTCTTTTGATTTTGTTCAGCCATTGAATCTTATGGATTTTTCTCATTACAGAATTCCATATTTCAATACAGGACTTTCAATTCAATTTGCTTCATTCATTTCTTTCCTTGCAGGATTTTCTCTAAAAGGTGCTAACCCGAGAATAAGTTCCGGTTTTGAATTTGAAGTTGCAAAAATCAGATTGAATATGAATTATACTCTTGATTTAACAACTTCCCTCGCCCCTCTGAACCGTATCAGTCTTTCTGCAAAATTGCTTCTGGGAGACAAAGGCCGAAGCATAACCGATGCACAGGTAGATGAATATTATCAGCTGGGATTAAAGTATTACGCAGATGCTAAATGGGAAGATGCAATTATAGTCTGGCAGGAAGCTTTAAAATTAAACAAGCGCTTTGACCCGGCTATTCAGGGTATTCAAAGCGCCCGTTATCAAATCGAAATGTTCCAGCAGATTCGTGAATCACTTATGCTGGACTAGATTTAAACCTTAAAATTATCGCTTCTTTGTAAATATTCGGTAATTCATCCAAGGAAAAATTGAATCACGCGCCTCAAGTTTAGTAAGCCATTCTGTACTTACTGTGTTCGAGCCCAGTGAATCAAATACTGCGGTGAATGCCCCGATCGATTCCTTAAAACGTTTCTCGGCGAATTGTGGGAACTCTGAGCGGTTTATCATCTTTGCAAGATTCAAACTCTGAGCAAGCATAAGCTCTTTTGCACCGAGATTTAAGAGTCTTGTTTTCAAACCAGTATCCATTGGGAAACGACCTGCAAGGTCAATCATACGCTCGCAGCTTTTTCTTATGTAGCGCATCATCCAGCAGTTTTTGCTTGAAAGAAGGTTTTCACCATAACCAGCCCCTGCGCCTGCAGAAAAGTACGGTTCAATTTTTTCAAGATTATACTGTTCATCGCACATTTTATCGCAGGAAAGAACATCAAGTCCTTTATCGCAAGCTTTTCTGATTACTTTTTCGAGCCAGGCTATACATTCATTCCAGGTTTTGCTGAGTTTTGAAATATCCAGCGTACAGATTTCAGATACAAAATTGTATGATGGAAGCAGTTCGGCAGCTTTTGAAAGTGTCTGAAAGCGCTTTTCAACAAATGCATCTGAATCTTTTTCGAGCTGAGTCTCTGCACATTCCTTATTATAAAGACAGCCAGAATCCTTAAAACAGCGGTTCCAGTACTTAAAGCCTGTTGAATAGCGGATTCCATCTTTATCGATAAGAGAAGAAAGCTTTTCCATTGGCAGTTCATAACCAACATCGCGATTCTGATTTCTATAGCACTCAGAATAGATGATACCGTTTTCACCAAAAAGCTCTGAATCTATTACGCGGTTTCTTGCAAAAATAACAAGAGAATTATCTGTACGAGAAGGATAGAAAATACCAGCCTCTGGTACTTTTTCAGAAAACAGAATACTTCTTGAATCAAGAATTGTGTAAGTATAACCATAAGCTCTAATCAGTTTTTCAATTCCTGGTGTATAGCCCATAGCTGGAAGCCAGAAGCCTTCCGGCATAACACCAAAATACTGACGATATGCGTGAAGTCCGCTTTCAATCTGTGCAGAAATAATTTCTTTTAAATCTGCATAGTGAGGCATAAAGATATCTGTACCACAGGTACCCATGAGTTCGAGATATCCTTTTGTCATGTATTCTGCAAAAACAGGTATAAGCTGTTTATTATATTTCTCAGTAAAATCTGCAATCAGTTTTTTATTTTTTTCGATTGTATCATTTATGATAGTACAAATCTTTTCATCGGCTTTATTACGTCTAAGTTCAGCCTTTCCAAAAGTGTTTCGTTTTTCAAGCCAGTTTAGATATTCATCCTGAAGGCTTGGATCAGAAAGCATATTGCAAAGTACCGGAGGTAAAACGATTGCAAAACGGCACTTAATCTTATCTGCTTCAAGATTTTCAAGCATTCTTAAAAGTGGAATGTAAACATTTGAAACTGCTTCAAAAAAATTATTTAGAATTGGAGCATTATCTTTTATATCTTCATCTGTATGACGGATAAAATCCTGACTAGCTTTTATAACTAAACTCAATATTTTTTGCATAAATAAACCCTTGCCCGATTAAGAAAAAGAATGTCTGTGATTTTTATATTGTTCTGTAATCAATTCCTTTATTCCAGAAAGCTCTACGATTGGAGAAAACTCCTCTTCTCTTCCTGGCTGTAAATCATTAACCAGAGAAGCGCCCTGTGGAATTGAAATAACCGGAGAAAAGGCTATTACTTCGCCTACTCCACCTTTTACACAAATAAGTTCAACTTTTATGTATTTTTTTCCCTGTGGAATAAGAACGTACTGTTCCTGACTCTGACTAGGAGTTTGAACCTCAAAGGCTTCTTCCGGCTTTACATCCTTAGGATCATTATAAGAACAGATTCTAAGTTTTAGACTTGTTCCCGGATTATCCATAATTCTTGAATAATCATTATCATTAAGATTCCAGAAAACAAACAGCCAGGCTGGATTACGAAGCACACAAGATACCTGTGTTTCATTAAAATTGCCATTTAATATGATTGGCTGCTGATTATCCGTCTCTGTTGCGATAATCATTTCATCTTCTTTGTTGTTTGATTCTTCTGCAAGTTCCAGGAGTTCTGCAATAAGAAAGCGTCTGTCCAAATCCTCAGGGACATCAACACCATATTCATCTGCAAGCTTCACAAGGTCTGAAAATGAAAGTTTTTCTAACGAAGCACGATTTATAGGTTCCTCACTCATAGCCACCATAATCTTAAAAAAATGCATTAGTGTCAAGATTGACAACTGCTTAGCAGAAGACTTTTTAAGACATATTTTTTTGAAAAAAAACTAAAGTCGAATGAACAAATACCGATAATAAAAATGTTGGTGATAATATCGGGTGGGAACAACGACATCCAGACACCTGAAAATTAACTCCTATGTTTGCTTTAAAAAGATGAAAAGTGTGTGAGACTTTTCATCTTTTTTTTTGCACTTTTGACTATTTACCATTTTTCCATATTCAATTAAACTTTTCTAAAGTACCTGCCGATAAAAGAAATAGGGTAATTATCGAAAAAATGGAAACAATTAGTATTAGTGCGCTGCGTGCAGGTATTACCTATACCAGTGACCTCTTTGTAGACAGCACATTCCTCATTCTGCCAAAAACAGCCGAAATGACTGATGATCTTATAAAAGCCTTAAAACAATGGGGCTTTGAAGATGTTCTCAGTGATGGCTCTATCAGTCTTGGCGGTGATATCGGTATTACCAGCATTGATGAACCTGAGAATGATACTCAAAAAGAAAAAATCGGTGAAAATGTAAAGAAAGCTATTGAAGATTCAAAGCATATTGCTGTTGGAAACAGTGATATGGCAAGAATGGAGCTTGTACGTTCAGTATACGAAGAGTACATGAACTATATTGAATCTGTTTTCACTCATTACGCAACTCATAAAGAAATTGATCAGGAAGAACTTGCAGATACTGTTCAGGATCTGTGTATTTTTATTAAGGAACACAGACGCTATATTCTTCGTGTAAATGCCACTATTGAAGCTGCAGACAGAAACTTCCTTATCATTCATACCATGCGAACAACAGTTTTATGTCTCGCAGTTGCATTACAGCTTCATCTTAATCTTACAAAGCTTATTGAACTGGGTGTAACAAGTATTCTTCATGAAATTGGTATGCTTCGTTTACCACCGCAACTTTATATGACCTCAAGAAAACTTTCTGTACGCGAAAAGGCCCAGATTTCAAAGCATACACTTTTAGGTTATACAATCATTAAAGATTTGAACTTTGGTCTTTCCATTCAGCTTGGTGTTCTTGAACATCATGAAAAAGAAAATGGAACAGGTTATCCGCGCCGTCTTTCCGGTGATAAAATTTCTTCAATTGCAAAAATCATTGCAGTAGCCTGTACTTATGAAGCAATTTCTTCTCCTCGAAGTTATAAGGATGAAAAATCAACTTTTGATGCTATGCTTGAATTGCTTCAGAATAAAGAACATGCTTATGATGGTTCGGTAATCAAGGCACTTTTGTATACAGTTTCGCTCTACCCTATCGGAACTTTTGTATATCTTTCAAACCGCAAGGTTGCAGAAGTAATTGATACAAATCCTGACAATCCTAAAACTCCAGTTGTTCAACTTCTTACAGAAAAAGATCCGGACGGCTCATTTAAGACTCTTCAAATTGGAGAAAACAACATTAACATTCTCCGTATTCTCACAAAGCAGGAAAAAGAAGATATCTTAAAACTTGTACGCGAAAAATTTAATAAAGAGATGAAAGCAGCGGAAGCAGCACAGGAAGCAAAAGCAGTTCAGGCTCCAAAACCGGAAGCACAACCAGCTCCTGCCACCGCTCCAGTTGTAGAAGATTTTGAATCAGCAGAACCGGCAGCAGACGGCACTGAAGAAGTTGATATCAGTATTTTCGGTTAGTCGGACAAGCACAGTAGAGTCAGCAAGCACAGTTTGACTAATTAAAGAACATCCTGATTTTTTCTACATCCTCATGGAATTTTTCGTCGATTACCGGCGGATGCTCGTTGAAGTATAAGATTTGATTTAATTCATCCTGATTTTTGACTCCCCAGATAGGAAGCACGCTTTCGTACTGATGAAGGAAGCCGAAAGCAAGAGGAATATTTTCAATAACACCGCCACACAAAGGCTGCATGGCAATAAAGCCTACATCATGTTCTTCGCACAGTCGGACTAATTCAATTGTATCATCACTGCTAATCATACTGAAAGGAAATTGGATTGTTTCATAGCAATCAGAAAGAACAGCCTTTTTAGCAGTTTCAAAATTAGTTGTTACAATTCCAATATGACCAGCCATTTTCTGCTTTTTAAAACCTGCAAGAGTATCGTAGATTTTATCTGCACCACCTGGAAGCGGAAGAAATTTTTCTGTTTCCAGCTGATACAAATCTACAGTATCACAGTGAAGCGTCATAAGGCTGGTTTCAAGGTCAGACTTAATTTCGTCTGAAGTTTTTGCAGCGGTAGTAGTAGAAAGAAATACATTGCGGCGGATATCATACAAAGCATCTCCCAAAAGTTTTTCACTCTCTGGAGTTTTGCGCGAAGTATCAAAAAGATTTATTCCAGACTCGTAAGCCTTACGTACAAGCAGAGCAACCGACTCGTCACCACCGGCTTCGGTCAGTCTCATAGCACCGAATGCTACGCGAGAAATCAATAAATCTGTTCTTCCAAGTCTAACGTATTCCATTTTCTTAGGTTCCAGGTTTCAGGTTATAGGTTCTAGGGTCGTTGCGGGGATGTGCCCCGCATAGGGGTAGCGGAAGACCGCAGCGCGCTCTGGAGCGAGGGGGAGACTTCCCCCCTTCTCCCTAGCACCTATAACCTAGTACCTATAACCTATACTCTCTTATCTGATTACAGGCTTATAATTCTTAATAGCTTTCTGGATATAGAATACCAGGTCATCAAGAGCAACGCGTTCCTGCTCCATAGAGTCGCGGTAACGTACTGTTACAGTGTTGAAGAGTTCGTTTGCAGAACCGTCTTCTTTCTTTTCCTGAATTGTATCGTAGTCTACAGTTACACAGAAAGGAGTACCAACTTCGTCCTGGCGGCGGTAGCGCTTACCTACTGTTCCAGAAGTATCGAAGTCTGTTACAAAGTCTTCCTTAAGCATGTGCTGGATTTCCTTTGCCTTTTCTGCAAGACCGTCTTTCTTCATAAGAGGAAGAACTGCAACTGTGATTGGTGCAAGGCGTGGGTCAAGATGAAGAACTGTTCTGTAATCTTCCGGCTCACCCTCTTTTGCAACATTCTGCTCTTCGTATGCTTCGCAGAGGAACATAAGGAAGTTTCTGTTCAAACCTGCAGAAGTTTCGATTACGTATGGAACGTACTTCTTGTTTCCGTCTTCCTGATCGATGTAAGACATATCCTTCTTTGAGTATGTCTGATGCTGAGAAAGATCAAAGTCTGTACGGCTGTGAATACCTTCAATCTCTTCGAATCCGATCGGGAAGTTGTATGTAATATCGTATGCGTCTTTTGCATAGTGAGCGAGCTTGTCGTGGTGATGCCACTTGAGCTGCTTTTCTGGAATACCGTACTTGAGGTAGAACTGCCAGCGGTCTTTTCTCCAGCGTTCGAAAGTTTCATCTTCAGTTCCTGGTTTACAGAAATATTCCATTTCCATCTGCTCGAATTCGCAGGTACGGAAAATGAAGTTCTTGAAAATGATTTCATTACGGAAAGATTTACCAACCTGAGCAACACCGAAAGGTACCTTCATGCGGTTAGACTGAACAATGTTCTTGAAGTCTGTGAAAATACCCTGACATGTTTCAGGACGGAGATAAATCAAATGGCTGTCGTCTGCAATTGGTCCCTGATATGTCTTGAACATAAGGTTGAACTCACGTACAGCAGTGTACTTGCGGTTCTTGCTACCACATGTAGGACAGTTGATATTAGCGTCGATGAAAGCTTTCATTTCATCGTGTGTCATTGTATCAACAGGTTTTCCAGGATTGATTTCTGGGTTTGCAGCGATGAAGTCTTCGATAAGCTTATCTGCTCTGTGGCGTGCATTACACTCAATACAGTCAACCATAGGGTCAGAGAAGTGGTCAACGTGACCAGAAGCCTTCCAAGTTGTATGATGCTGGAAGATAGCAGAATCAAGACCAACTACATCATCGTGAAGCTGAGTCATGTAGTGCCACCATTCGTTCTGAATATTTCTCTTGAATTCTACACCGAGAGGACCGTAGTCCCATGCACCTGCCTGGCCACCGTAAATTTCTGAAGCCTGATATACAAAGCCTCTTCTTTTACACAAGCTGATGATTTTGTCCAGGGTACATGCGTGTGTATCTTTAGTTTCTGTTTTTGCCATTTATATCTCCTTACGACTCTGGCGTGGGCCGTTTTTGATTTTTTTTGCCAAGACATACCGGGAAAGGCAGCCAAAGGCATTTAAGTTGTAAATGTGAGATTACCACAAAAAGAAAATGTATGCAAACTAAAAATCAGAGTAAATCATCTTCAATATTTGAGCCGGTAAACTTTATTTCTGATTCTGATTTTCCTTCCTCTTCAAGCGGTTCAAGCGCATCCAGTGATTCCAGTTCACCATAATCTCTGTCACGAACAGCATGAAGTTGAGAATACTCGTCTGTCAGATTATAACGGGTATCATCTTTTTCAACATTTTCAATTAAAGTAGTCATTTTTGCATCAAATTTCTGGAAAATATAATCACGGATATATGTTTTTGTAGATTCAGGATTTTCATTTGTAAGCATAAGAACCGACATTGCAGTTCCATCCGGATTTACCTGAGTATTAAAAACGATGCAGGAACAAACCATAGATTTTCGTCCTGCAGAAAGGCAAATATTTCTTATAAGTGTATTTTTCTGAAAAAGAGGCATTAATTCCTGTTTATAAATAATCGCAAAGCCTACACTTGAAATGTCTTTTATATTAACCGGATAAACTTTTCCTTCTGATGTCATATAGCCGCTTACGTCTTTTTCGCTTCTTGTATCAAGACGAAGATATTTACGGCGCCCTTTTGCACCATTCAGATCAAGAATTGCAGCAAAGTGTTCAATAAGCGGTTCCTGTTTTGTAATTACAGTAAAACCGCCTGGCAATCTGATATTCATAAGAAACTTATCTTTATCTTCCCAACCGGCAGACTGAGTAACAATTCCCAGATATATTCCCTGAAGTTCGGGTATCACAGAGAAACTCTTCATATAGTTAAACCATTCTGAATATGAGAGAGCTTCATCAATATCAATGAAACACATTGCATCAGGATAAACAGAAAGAATTTTCTTTGCTTTTCTATAATCTTTTATAAGATATACTTCATATTCATTCTTACGAAGATAATCGATGAGATATTTTTCGATATAAAAAGACGGATTTACAAAAAATATTTTTCGTCCGAATAAAGGATTCTCTCTCGATTCCATTAATTAACTTCACTCTCTCCTGTATCAGAAGCTTTTTCTTCTTCCGTTGTACCAGACTCTTCTGTTTTTACAGCCTCATCTGTTTTAGCTTCATCTTCCGGCTTAACCTCTTCTGCTGTTTCAACTTCTTCTGCTTCCGGAATATCATCTGTTTCTACTGCTTTTGGCTTTTTATTTGAATAATCTTCTGTGTCAGGAGGGAATGCATAAATCAGATTTTCAAATCTCTGCTCAAGCTGTTCAAAAATAAAATTTTTTATGACCTTTTTATCATCCTCACCTACCTGCTTAGCAAAAAGCATGATGGCAAAGTATCTTGTTGCATCTACAACCTTAATATCAAAAACTACAGACGGAGTAACGATAGAACGCCTGCCAAGAGTAATTGAAAAACTTGGAACCAGCATATTTTTGACAAGAGCATCACCATAGCTTCGCGGATAACAGCAGGTAAATCCAACAGAAGAAATATTCAGTACAGTAACCTGCAGCAGCTGAGTTTTAGTTGCAAAGTATCCGTTTATAGTTATAGAAGCATCACAATCCAGGCGAAGATATTTACGGCGTCCTTTTGCGCCGTTCAGTTCAAGAATACCAACGATTTTTTCTATAAGGGCAGAACCTTTAAACTCGTCCAGCATTATAAATCCACCAGGCAGAGAAAGATTCATCATAAATCTTTCCTTCTGAGGCTTTGGAATAACTGCAGACATAAGGCCTACAAATATAGTTTTTAGTTTTTCATCATTCTGGAAGGACTGAATAAAATTAAACCATTCGTCATAGCTCATTTCATCATCTATAAATATAAAACAAAGAGCGTCCGGAAATTTTCTTAACGCATTTTTTGTATATTTATAATCACTGATTATATAAGCTTCATACTCATGCAGTTTTAATTCAAGATGAAGATAATTTTCTACATATAAAGGAGGATTTACAAAGAATACTTTTCGCCCGACAATAGGATTTTCACATCTAGGGGCTGTAGCAACAGGAACTGGTTCCGGTGCCTGAGGTGGAGTTGCTTCTTCAGATGCTTCAGCTTCATTTTGAGCCGCTTCAATCTGCTCCTGAACCTGATTTTCCTGAGAAGCTGGGTTTTCTGTTTTTACCGATTCATCATCAGCAGCAATAGAATCACTCATCAATATATTATCGCCCTATCAAAAAAAATCATTAACAGCATCAAGGCTTTATGTTCTGATTACTTTTGTTTTATCATCAGGGCATTTTTCAAAATACTCTCTGATTGCTCCTTTCAGTTCATCAATCCCTTTTTCTGCAGCATTAACAAATTGTGTCTGCGCATAATGAGCAAACTGAAAATTCATACAAAAGTATGTAAAGAACCTTTGAAGCCGGGTTTTGTAAAACTCCTTTGGCTGATACTGTTCAATGTCCTTTATATAATCATAACATACTTTTTCCATATCTACCTTAATTTCTTTATTTTTTTCTGAACTTATTTCGCGGAATATCCAGGGCTTTTGAACACTGGCGCGGGAAATCATTATTCCACTGATATCAGGACAGCATTTCAACGCGTATTCTGCAGAAGAAACGTCTTTTACATTTCCATTAAGATAGATTTTCACATCTGTGCCCTTATATCTTTCACAAAGAGTCTGACAGTAAGAATATCGGGGAGGTCTTGAAAGTTTTTCTTTTTTTGTGCGCGGATGAAGAGTTAAAAGCTTTGCTCCATTTTCAACAAGCATATCACAGAAAGAATAAAATCCTTCATCAGTAAAATCTTCATCGCCAAGACGAAGCTTTACCGAAAATCTTTTCTGTGATTCAGGATGTTCATTATTATAGAAAGAAACTTCATTCCCTACCTCACTCATCATCTGCCGGGTTTCTTCTATTGGCCGTGTCATCCAGCCAATTCCAGCGCCTGTTTTGTAAACATCGGGTGCAGAACAGCCCATATTGATATCAAGACCAATGCCCGGAAGCTCCAGAAGCTGGCGGGCAGCAGGAACCATTTTTTCAATATCATGACCAGTAAGCTGCCACACAATTTTTTCTGGAACTGGAGTTGGGTCTATATAGTATCTTTCGAAAGGACCGGCGTTTAATAGGGAGCCGGCGTTTATCATCTCATTATAGTATTCATCGCAACCACCGAACTGTTCTACAAGAATCCTGAAAGCAGGATGAGAGATAGTTGCCATAGGTCCACAAATTAATTTTATACTCATATCTTAAATATTATAACAAAATTTCTTTGAAATATCCCGCATTTAGTATTATGATTATAAGGCAAAAAAAATTATTTGGAGAAAAAAACTATGTTCGAACGAAAAAAGTACAAGAACTTTGCTAAAAAACAGCTTGCTGGTCGTTGGGGTATCCCTGTTCTCGTAACAGTTGTTATTGTAATAATATCAACAGTTTTTTCAATTCCTGATGTAATGCAGCTTTATAAAAGCGGTTATTTTACAGCACTTTTTAATGGTAATTATGCAGATGCAGCATATGCCATTGATACAGCATCTTCAACATCCTTCATCACGTCTATTATTAACATGGTTGTAAGTGCCATTATTGATGTAGCAGCAATCTGCTTATATATAAAGATGTCTCGTTCTCCAGAGCCAGTTTCTTTCTCTGATTTTATTGAAGGCTTTAACAACTGGGCCCGCGCGACTCTTGCAGTTTTATGGCAGTTCTTATGGATTTTCCTCTGGACCCTTCTGTTTATCATTCCGGGAATCATTAAATCAATTGCATACTCACAAATGTTCTATATTATTGCAGAATATAAAGAAGTTTCAGTAAGTAAAGCAATGCGAATAAGTATTGAAATAACAAAAGGCCATAAACTGGATCTTTTTATTATGTATTTAAGCTTCCTCGGCTGGGCATTTCTTTCTGTATTTACTCTTGGAATTTTATACTTCTGGCTTCTTCCATATATGAACATGACTTATGTAAATGCTTATCATGCACTTATGAAAGAGGCGCTTGAATCAGGAAGAATTAAACCGGAGGATTTATCGGAATGAAAAAATCAACAAAATCAGGTCTTATTGTTCTCATAATGCTTCTGATTATTATTGGTGGATATGTAGGCTATACAGTCTGGAAAATGAATCAGGATTTTTCTTCAAATGTACAGTCAGCTAATGGAAGCTATCGTATTGCAGAAGATTCAGATGCCTATGATCCGAATGCCGCAAAAGAATACAAACGTAATTTCATTGCAGCTATTTATATTGAAGGAACTATTTCTGAAGCCAATCAGAATTATAATCAGAAGTGGCTCATGAATACAATTCAGACTCTAAAGAGAAATAATAAAAATGCAGCACTTGCAGTTTTTATCAATTCTCCTGGAGGTGCAGTTTACCAGGCTGATGAAGTTTATCTTGCCTTAAATGATTATAAAACAACCGGTCGTCCAGTTTATGTTTATCAGGGACCACTTGCTGCTTCAGGCGGATACTACATTTCATGTGCTGGAACTAAGATTTATGCAAACCGCAATACTCTTACCGGCAGTATCGGTGTTATGATGGGAACTTCCTTTGATCTGACAGGACTTTTTGAGAAAATTGGAATTAAATCCAAGACAATTCATTCTGGTAAAAATAAAAACATGATGAATTACAACGAACCTTTCACAGAAGAACAGCAGGCTATCATGCAGTCTATGTGTGATGAATGCTATGATCAGTTTGTTTCAATCGTTGCAAAAAATCGTGGCATTCAGTACAACACCTGCTGCAAAATTTCTGACGGAAGACTTTATACTGCAAAACAGGCACTTGATCTTAGACTTATTGATGCAATTGATTCATGGGATAACATGCTCCGCGATCTTGCAGAAAAAGAACTTAAAATGCCTGGAATTAAGGTTAATACCTATAAGTATCAGAAAAAGTCTTCGGGCTTCATTCAGATTCTTTCAGGCAAAGCTCTTGAACTTGAAAATGCAAGAGCCGCAGCTCAGCTTGGAGTTCCTGTAGAAGTTATGAAATCAATGAATGAAACAAGCATGCTGCCTATGTATCTTGCTCCAATAAAATAACAGAACTCTAACTAAGCACGTTCAATATAATAAACGCCAGCCTTCTTACCATTTACAAGTGTATGAAGGCTGTTTTTTATTTTAAAGCCAGTTGAAGCAGCAGTTTTTTCCAGTTCTTCTTTTCGGGCAGAAAGAATTACAAGGTGTCCGTTATCAGATAAAACACGATTAAAAGATTTGAACATATTTATATAGAAGCCTTCAATATCCGGAAGCTCTTCAAAATATCCCCATGGCGGATCTGTAATTACAAGAGAAATTGATTTATTTTCTATATGACTTAGGACAGTAGCATCAGCGGTACAACATTCAATATTCGGTGCAGAAAGCTGTTTGCGCTCTGAAGTCTGTGCTGCACGTTCAGGATCAAGATCACTCACATAAAGCTTTTCAAAACGGAACTTTTTTGCAAGCTGAACAGGAATTGATCCATAACCACAGAAAGGTTCAAGAATTGTATCTTCGGGTTTGATATCAGCAAAACAGCAGATAAGATATGCAATTTCCGGCCGTAGTTCTCCTTTGTTCAGATTCTTTTCAGTGAACTCGCGTTTAGAAATAAGCTCTCCACAGAAAGCAAAACCTTCACGGCGGATAGAAAACCAGACTTCATTAGTTGGAGAAAGACGGTCGAGTTTTAGTTTTGAATTCTGAAGCACATAATCTTCGGCGCGGCGGGTAAGATTTTTATCAACCTTAGCAAACTGATTTTCATTTTGAAAACGAACACGGAAGCTTCCTTTATTAACCAGAAAATAATTCTTAGCAGAACAGACAGAACCAACCAGAGAAGGAAAACTAAGTCCCTTCCCTTTCATTGTTTTAAGGACAAAGAATGTATTATTGAAGTAAATGATTTTTTCCAGTTCTCTTGAATCCCCGTCAAAACGATAATGCACAAGTCCATCATAAAGATTAAGTATTTTAAGATTCTTAAAGCGTTTTCCGAGATCCTGTTCCACAACACTTTGAAAACCGGTTATAAAAGAAGATATAAATTCCGCCATGAGAATAAATATATATTTTTTTATTATTTTGTAATAGTATACATTAAATTGTGATTCAAAAATACATACAGAAATCGTGGGACGCAGGCAAGAAAAAATGAGGGAGGACCCATCAGCGCAGGAGCTGGCAAGGCTCAGCTACAAGCGAATGATGGGGGGAGACCCTCATTTTTTTTGCCGTCGCTGGGACCCGCGATTTCTGTATGTATTTTTGTAGATTTCTATGCAGTTTTAGTTTTTATGAAGAACTGTGTTACTTACTAGACACACTATAAGAAAATAAATATAATATAAAGATACACGCTATATGTTTAAAAATGTGTTTTACAAACAAACACTAGGAGGATAATTGGCATACGTGAATAATAACAACAACAAAAGTAATGGGCAGAGAATCAACGAAATGATTCGCGTCCGCGAGGTTCGTCTTATCGATGACGAGGGAAATCAGTTAGGCATCGTTGCAACTTCAGAAGCCCTCAACATGGCTAAAGACAGAGACTTGGATCTTGTTGAAGTTTCACCTAATGCTAACCCACCTGTATGTAAAATACTTGATTATGGCAAATACAAGTTCGAACAGGAAAAAAAGCTCCGTGATTCCAAGAAGAACCAGAAAGTATTAAAGTTGAAGGAAATCCGCATGCAGCCAAAAATCGGCTCAGGAGATCTCGATACAAAAGCCAAACATATACAGGAATTTCTTGACGAGGGTGACAAGGTTAAGGTTACAATCCGTTTCCGTGGTCGTGAACTTGCCCACACTGAACTCGGCTATGATGTTCTGAATGAGGTGTTAAAGCGACTTACCTCGGCGTACAACATTGATAAGCCTGCCGCAATGGATGGTAGAAACATGTCAATGACAATCTCAGCAAAAGCCGCAAAATAAGGGGTTTAGAAATGCCTAAGATGAAGACAAAGAAGTCAGCAGCAAAGAGATACTCTCTTACTGGATCTGGCAAAGTTAAGCACAAGAAGCAGAACCTTCGTCATATTTTGACAAAACGTTCTCCTAAGAGAAAGAGAAATCTTCGCGCTGCAGGTTATGTAGCAGAAGCAGATGCAAAGAAAATCAGAAAGCAGATGCTTCCTTACGGTTAATAGGAGTTTAAGATGTCAAGAGCAATAGACGGAACAAAGAGAAAGAATCGCCGTGTAAAGATCCTCAAGCTTGCTAAGGGTTTCCGTGGCGACAGAAAATCAAACTACAAACCAGCTAAAGACGCTGTAACAAAAGCACTCGGTCACGCATATGTTGACCGCCGCGACAGAAAACATGAATTCCGCACTCTCTGGATTGCACGTATTAACGCTGCTGTTCGTGAAGAAGGAATGACATACTCACAGTTCATCAACGGAGTTAACAAGGCCGGAATTAAATTGAACCGCAAGGCTCTCTCTAACATGGCTATTGAAGACCCAGTTGCATTCAAGGCTGTTGTTGAAGCAGCTAAGAAAGCTGTACAGGCTTAAGGAAGTTTGTAAATGATTTCACTCGATCAGGTTTATCTTCTTGAACAAAAGGTTGAAAGTGCTGTTGCAAAAATCCAACAGCTACAGGCAGAAAACGATGCTCTGCGCAATAAATGTACCGAGCTCACAAATGCGCTTTCTGCGAAGTCGGAGCAGCTTTCTTCTTTTGAATCAGATCAGAGCCAGATCGAGAATGGAATCAAAAAGGCGCTTGACCGTCTTAATTCAATTGAGAACACAGTTTTAAAAACTGCAACTCAGATGAATCAGGGTGGTCAGGCTGCTAAACCTGCTGTACAGACTCTGGTTGAACCAAAACCAGTTGTACAGACGACCCCAGTCCCACAGGCAGAAACTCAAAAACCGGCAGTTGCTCCTGTTCAGAGCACACCAAGCTTCAGTACAATGGAAACTGTACCACAGTCTAATGAAGTACCAGTTATGCCGGAATCAACCCCAGAACAAGCACTTACTCAGAATTTTGTAGAAGAAACTTTCGAGAGTGAAGAAGAAATCGAAACTCCGGAAGATGACAATCACGACGGCTTAGGCTTTGATATTTTCTAAATGGGAAAATTAAAGATTGAAATGCTTGGAACTTCTTTTACAATCCAGGCAAATGAAGATAACGAATATCTCGAAAAGCTTTTAGGCTACTACAAAAGAATCACAGACGACGTAAATAAAATCGATTCAATCAAAAATCCTCTTCAAACTGCAATTCTTTCGGGCATTATGATTTGCGATGAGCTTTACAAAGAAAAGCAGGCAAAAGTTGCAATGGAAAACGGTGAATATGTTCCTGTTGAAAACGACATGGACACTCTTGAAATTGAACGCCGTACACAGAATATGATTGATAAAATCGACAAGGTACTCTAGCATTGGATAATCCTGAAAATAAAATCACTATCTGGGTAGATGCAGATTCCTGCCCTTCTCTCGTTAGAAATCACACTGTAAAAATGGGAAACAAACTCGGTCTACGTGTTGTTTTTGCAGCAAATAAAAAAATTGGCTGTGATGCTGCGGCCGGTACTTATGAAATGGCAGTTTGTAACAGCGGGAAAGACGCCGCTGATAATTATATTTTTGAAAACTGTAAATCTGGCGATCTCGTAATTACCAGAGATATTGTTTTTGCAGACCGTTTAGTTGAATGCGGAATTTGTACAATAAATGACAGAGGTACAGAGTTTACCCGTGAAATGATAAAAGAGCGCCTTTCAGTTAGTGATTTTGATAAGCAGCTTGCAGAAATCGGGCTTGTAAAACATTACCATGAAGGTTATGACAAAAAAAAGTTCGCGGCATTCGCGAACTCTTTTGATAAGGTTATACACAAACTGATTAGTCTTCAGGCTCGTCAGGGAAAGCCATCTGAATAGAACAGATTCGGTCTTTTACCTGCATAAAGGCAAGAACAACTTCAGGATCGAACTGAGTTCCAGAGTTATTCATAATCTCTGTGAACGCATCTTCAATTGTCCATGCTTCCTTATAACACCTTTTGTGACTCAAAGCATCAAATACATCTGCAACTGCAACAATTCGAGCAGAAAGCGGAATATCTTTTCCACTCAAAGGCTCTGTAATTGGAACAATTCCATCCTTAACAGAAAAATCACTTAACGAAATTCTTCCCGGATAACCAGAAGCACCACCATCCCAGCGGTCATGATGATGAAGCGCAACTTCCTGTGACATTATATCGAGAAGTGACTCTGGTGGTTCAAAAAGTTGAGCTCCAATACAGGTATGTCCCTTCATAATATTTCGCTCTTCATCTGTAAAACGAGGGAAAGCTTTTTTAAGGATTACATCAGAAATACCAACCTTTCCGACATCATGGAACTTGGCTGCAATTTTTAGATTATCGCGGTATCGGTGAATTTCTGCTTCAGGAATATTATGATTGAATGCCCAGCGGTCATAGATTTCAAGAGAATAAGAAGAAACACGTTCAATATGAGGATATGTTTCTTTTGGATCACGGAACTCTGCCATCTTAAGCATTCGCTTTACCATGTTTGCAGTAAGATAAGCATGCTGTAAAGCCTGAACTGCACTTGATGCAAAGTGTGCAATAAGCATTTCTGCATCCTGATCAAAAGTAATTATTTTTCCGTTTTCATCTTTGGCATTGATAATCTGAAGAATACCAAGAAGATTACCGTTAGCCATCTTTAACGGAATGGTATACATTGATTTTGTACGGTAATCAGTTGTAATATCTGTATTTTTATTGAATTTATATGGCTTAGATTCTGAAATTCTATAACAGTCTTTAATGTTTAATGGCTTACCAGAAAGAGCTACATAACCACAAATCTGTTTTTCGTTGATTGGAAATGAAAAACTTGTATAAGGAAGTTTTTCTCCAGGAGCAAGCTCCTTTAAGAAAGTATCATTATGTCCACATTTAATTTTAAGTTTGTCGCCTTCAACAACATAAATTGATCCGGCATCAGCATTTACAATTTTTCTTGTCTCAGTAAGTATACGTTCAAGAAGAACATCAACGTCCTGAATTTCTCCGAGTTCGCGCTCAATTTCTATAATGCGCTGCAATCTGTCTTCATGTTTCTTCTCAGCCATACAATCTATTATGAAGGATATTACAAAAAAATCAAGGCTTTATATTGTAGAATTAATAAGATTTTTCACAGACTTTTAGCACAGGATTTATTTTTTTTGATGATTGAAAAATATATCGGACCTGCACCATTCTGTTTATCAGGCATAATCATATAGCCATATTTAGTCTGTTCAAAACCAGGAAGAGTTATTTGAGCAAAATCTGAAATCTCAGAAAGATCGGGTGCAGGTGACATAAGAGCAAAAGCATCACCTTCCTTATTAAACTTTTTATAAAGCCGTTCTATCATACCGTCATTTTCTTCAGGACACAGTGCACAGGTTGAATATAAAAGAATTCCTTCCGGACTTAGCAGACGATAGGCAGAAGAAAGTAAAGACCATTGTTCTGTTGTAACAGTTTTTATTCGGGATGGTGACCATGAATTAAGATATTTTGGATCAGCAATTACATGACGTTCAGAAGAACACGGAGCATCAAGAAGAATTCGATCAAAACATTCGCTCTGTCTTGTACACCAGGTAGCTCCATCACTACAGGAAGTTTTTACACGTTCAGAAATAGAAGTCGGAAGACAGGTTTCTACAACAACAGAGAGACGATGCTTACGTTCAGGAGAACGTTCATTTGAAGAAAGGTTTGCATCCACTGGCATTCTTGAAGCAAGTACTAAAGTTTTTCCACCAGGAGCTGCACATAAATCAAGAATATCAGTTGCACCTTCCAGTGGAAGACACAAGGCAGCAAGTACAGAAGCACTGTCAAGAAAATATGACTTTTCAGCCCCAGTTACATGATACTCTACAGCACTTCCCTCTCCTGCGAAAGATTCCTTTATTGACTGCCAGCGTTCACCATAAAGGCCGGCATAATATTCTTCGAATCCGGCTTCACCAGAAAGCTTATTTTTAGCGGATTTCTGCTTCATCTATTAAACCTGCCTCAAGTTTATATTTAATGATTCGTAAAACTGCAGCATCAATTTTCTTTTCAAAATCATAATCTTCTTTTGCTTTTTTATAAAGTACAGCACCTGCACGTCCAAAACGCTTTTCCGAAGTCATAATACAATCGACACCAGCTTCTACGGCACGAACAGCAGCAACCTCAGGCGGATAACCATTGTCTGCCAAAGCACCCATAAAAATATCATCAGAAAAAATTAAACCATTATATCCAAACTCATTACGCAGAATATCTGTTACCCACACTTTAGAAAGACAGGCTGGAACACCAGGATCGATAGCTGAGGTTCGGGCATGTGACATAAGAACAACTGCAGGATTAAGTTTTACAAGCTCGCGGAAGGATTCAATGCTTTTCATTAACTCATCTTTTGAAAGAGTAATTTCCGGAAGTCCTGTATGAGGGTCTGTATTCGTATTTCCCGGGAAATGCTTTATTACAGTTGCAATTCCATTATTTTCGTAGGCATTAATACACGCAGTTCCATAACGGATAACTTTATTAAGGTCACCGAAGCTGCGGCCGTCCAGAAACTCCGCATTATCGTCAGTACACACTTCTACCACAGGCGCAAGATTCATATCAAAACCGAGATCTTTCATACCGGCCGCCTGCTCCGAATACAAACTATAAGTTCCGGCAACATCATAAGCAGCAGCTACCTGTTCATTAGATGGAAGTTTTGGATTCAGTTTCTTAAGACGAGTAACCCATCCACCTTCCTGATCAACACTCAGATAAGGCTGAATAATTGCGTAAGAATCACAATATTCACGAATTGATTTTATATAATCCTGCATCTGCTTACGATCTGGAGCAATATTATATGAAAAGAAAAGATAACCACCCGCAACCAGAGGAGTCTTATCACCATTTCCGGTCATTGCATCAACAGTTTCATACGAACGGAAACTTGTACAACCTTCAAGATTTTCAATGAACATCTGGGCAATTTTCTGTTCCAATGGCAGCTGTTTAACATATCGCTCAATTGCAGCAGCCCGTTCGTTTTTCTTCTGATTGATATAAGTCTGAGTAAGCGCCGCAGCCTGATGAGTTCGAAGCTCCTTTTTTGTCTGTTTATCTGTACAGGATGTAAGAAGAGTTAATAATATAACAACCCACCAAGTATGTTTCATATATTCTATTATATCAATTACTGTGTATTTATGGAATTCAGGGATTACAGAAAAAAAGTAGAGCATTTGTAAAATCTATTGTTATTTTATATAATAGAAATATATGAAACGTATTGCAGTAATTACAGGCGCCAGTTCCGGTTTAGGCGAAGAATTCACCCGTCAGGTTTGTGCAAATTATGATTATGACGAAATCTGGATTATCGCACGCCGTGAAGACAAACTCCGAACGCTTGCTGACAATCTGAATGCTACAAAGAATTTTACTACAGTCCATCCAGTAGTTCTGGACGTTGCAGGCAAAGAAGGTGTTGAACGTTTCAAAAAACTTCTTGAAAGTGAAGATGAAAAACTTCGCAAAGTTGAAAGTGGAATTGAAATTGGGCTTCTTATCAACAATGCTGGTTTTGGAACTTACGGACCTTTTGCAGAAACTTCAATCAATCGCCAGATGGATATGATTGAACTGAACTGTACAACTGTAACAGGTATCTGTGGTGTAGCACTTCCCTATCTGAAGAAAGATTCTGTAATTATAAATACAGCTTCCCTTGCAGCCTTTTTACCTCTTGGTAATTTTGCTGTTTACGGAGCAACAAAAGCATACGTTTTGAACTTTTCTGTTGCACTTGCTGCAGAATTGCATGACAAAGGAATTAAGGTTTGTGCTTTATGCCCTGGTTCTGTAAGTACTGAATTTGCAAACGTAGCCTCTAATGGAGCTCGTCCGGAAGTAAAAGGCGGCATTCCACCAAAGAAGGTAGTTGCACAGTGTCTTAAAAGAGCATTTAAGAATAAACGAATTTCTATGTTGCTTTTTAAGTGGCGCATAACAGCTTTTATGAGCAGATTTGTCAGCGGATATATTGGAGCCCGTTATACTTATCTTTATAACAAGCGGCCGCATAATCCGGATGCAGAGATGATAAAAAAAGATGAAGAGATTTCTGTCTCTGATTTTATTTAAGTAAATAACATGATGAACTTGTTTCGGAATGAAAAATATAATAAGGAATGATTATGAATAATATTACCAGCGCACTTTTTACAGATTTTTATGAACTGACAATGGCTCAGGGCTATTGGAAGGAGAACATGAATCAAAAAGTTGTTTTTGACATGTTCTTCCGTAGAAATCCTTTTAACGGCGGTTTCTCAATTCTTGCCGGAAACGAAACCCTTATGGATATTATCACAAACTTCCGCTTCAGCGAAGATGATATTAAGTATCTTGCAGAACAGAAGATTTTTGAACAGGGCTTCCTTGATTATCTTAAGGATTTCAAGTTCACAGGTGACCTTTATACAATGGATGAAGGAACTGTAATTTTCCCTCAGGAACCACTTGTTCGCATTCATGCAAATCTTATTGAAGCACAGATTCTCGAAGCTCTTGTTTTGAATCACGTAAACTTCCAGAGTCTTATTGCTACAAAAACAGCCCGCATCTGGCTTGCTTCTAAGAAAGCACCGATTATGGAATTCGGTCTTCGCCGTGCACAGGGACCTGAT
Organism: Treponema bryantii; assembly: GCF_900111035.1. Lineage (GTDB taxonomy): Bacteria > Spirochaetota > Spirochaetia > Treponematales > Treponemataceae > Treponema_D > Treponema_D bryantii_C. The sequence goes on along the minus strand of NZ_FOFU01000008.1, from coordinate 107,128 downwards.
GGTGGCATGAGTGCTACCCGTGCTTCTTACATTGGTGGTGCCGCAGGAACTTCTAACACACTTGCCGGAAAAGAATACGGTATTCCTGTAATGGGAACTATGGCTCACTCATGGATTATGTCACACGGTTCGGAGCTTGAAGCATTCCGCGAATATGCTAAAATCTATCCGACTAATTCTGTATTCCTTATTGATACTTATGATACTTTGAAATCTGGTATTAAGAACGCTATCATCGCTGGTGGTGAACTTGTAGAAAAAGGCTATAACTTTGGTGTTCGCCTTGATTCAGGTGATATTTCATACCTCACACGTGAAGTTCGTAAAGAACTCGACCGTGCAGGTTACCCACAGGCAAAAATCAGCGTTTCAAATGAACTTACAGAAGAAATAATTACTACACTCGTTGCTGGTGGTGCTCCAATCAACAGCTGGGGTGTTGGAACTCATATGGTTACTGGTGGAAATGAATCTTCTTTCACTGGTGTTTATAAACTTGCTGCACGTAACGACAAGGCAACAGGAGAAATGGTTCCAGCAATGAAGTTCTCTGATAATCCTGCAAAAACTACAAACCCTGGTATTAAGAATGTTTACCGTCTTTATGATGAAAATGGTATGGCACTTGCAGATATTCTTTCTCTTGAAGATGAAACAATCGAAGCAGGAAAAGAGTACCGCTACTACCACCCTATGGTAGATTATCGCCAGTTCACATGTAAGGCGGCAAAGGTTGAACCACTTTTGAAAAAGCGTCTCGAAAATGGACAGCGCGTAACTCCACGTCTTCCAGACAGCGAACAGCTTAAGATCAGCCGCACAACAATGCAGAGCCAGCTCGAAGCTTTCGACGAGTCATACAAGAGAATACTGAATCCTCATATTTACAAGGTTTCTCTCACAGAGAAATTGATGGAATTGAAAAAGGATTTTATTGAACGCAACATACGATAAAAATGGTAGAGCTAAAAATTGCTTTCGCAATTTTCTTAACGCTCTGCTATTTAACACCAGCCGCCTACCGGGCGGCCTTACACAGGTAAATACAGCGGCTGGATATTGCGCAACGACGCAAACAGCCGCTCTTTTTTTGCCTGAGAGCCTTCGGTTAGTTCTTCGAGTTTGCGGCGTGCTTCCTTACGGTCAGAGTTATCCTGATAATTACAGGTACAAGTATAGCCTGCGTAGCCCTCCTCTTTTGCTTGTTCAATCAACCGTTCTTCACTTACATAACAAAGAGGCCGCACAACACTAACCGGAAACTTATCATACTTAAGCCGCGGCGGCATGGCAGCAAGCTCACCTTTATTAAGCATATTCATCAGCAGCGTTTCAAGAATATCATCCATGTGGTGCCCGAGTGCAATCTTGTTATACCCATTGTCCAGTGCATAACTCAAAAGCTCCGAACGTCGCTGAGTAGAACACCACCAGCAGCTCATCTTCTGCCCGGGTTTTACACGCTCAAGCACATTCACATTAAGCTTTTCAAAAGGAACGCCCCACTCTCGGAACTTCGCCATAATACCCTCAGGAAACTCCGGAGCAAAATCACTTTTTATAAACAACGCCTTATACTCAAACCCACACTCCGGTCTCTTAGCCCTGTTCGCAAAATATTTAATGAGTGCAGTAGAATCCTTCCCACCGCTGGCACCAATAAGAATGCGGTCGCCCTTTTCAATGAGATTATAATCGAAACATGCTTTGTCTATGAGACTTGAAAGTTTGGGGTGTTTTTTCATGATTAAATTATACATTAAAATAAATAATAAAAAAACGTAGATTTCAAACTTTCATTATTCAATTTTATCTAATATAATTATAAAAAAGGAGCGAAATAATGAAAAAAATTATTAGTTTAATTTTCGTTGGTTTTCTTGCTGCAGTTACCTGTTTTGCTGCATCGGTAAAAATTACTGCTGAGCCTGTTGTAATTTCTGATACAGTTTCGGTAAAAATTTCTTCACTTAAATACCCTGTAAACAAAGTTACTGTTGGGCAAAGTGTTTTTTCACCTCGTGATTCAAATAACTACACAATGGCTGAAGTGAATTTTGAAATTATTAACAGCAGTGAAGAAAAATTAGAAAATTATAATCTCAGTAAACTTAAGGGAATTGAACTTGGAACTGCAGATGAAAATAACGACATAGTTTTCAGTTCATTCGATATTCCTAAGAAGAATATGTATGAACCAAATGAAGTAACAATTGATGCAGGAAAATCCGTTAAAAAGACTGTTTACTTCATTTATCCTAAAAAAGGAAAACCAATCGCTTTCTTTAAGGATCGTAAATGCTTCCATAATTTTGTTACAGACAAAACTCCAGATAAAGATATCATTCTTCAGAATATTGCAAAGCATGAAGCTATTCCTCTTTTAATGACAATGGTTAATGCAAAGGCTCCAAAAGATGAAATCCTTAAATATATGGATGAAAATCACATTTCCTTTAATGACCAGGATTCAAAAGGTATTACAATCTTCACCTATTCAATCACTTCACATAACAATGAAATGTTTGATGCTTCATTAGATACTGCCGATTTAAATTCGAAAATCGTTTATGGCTGGGCAAATGTAAATCCGATCCAGCTTGCAATTATGTGCAATAACGAATATGCAATTTCAAAGCTGCTTGAAAAAGGAATTGAAATTGATAATGATAAGTCTGAATTTGGAGCAAATGTAATCAAACAGAATAATCTTCCTGCAGCCAAAATCCTTGCAAAATTTAATTATGATTTCAGCAAAATTTCAATCAGTGGCGGAGGTCCAAAGAGAACTGCAGTAGAATGGTGTCAATTGAAAGGATATTCCGAACTCGAAAAATTCCTTACTTCTTTAGGATACTAATAATTGATATACAATAAAAAAGAGCTCCGTTTATTCACGGAGCTCTTTTTTATTTAGTGTAGAACTAGAAACTTCCAGCTACGGCTACTGCACAAGCAACTGTACAACCGACCATAGGGTTGTTACCCATTCCCATGAATCCCATCATTTCAACGTGAGCTGGAACTGATGATGATCCTGCGAACTGAGCGTCTGAGTGCATACGACCGAGTGTATCTGTGAAGCCATATGATGCTGGACCTGCAGCCATGTTATCTGGGTGAAGTGTACGACCTGTACCACCACCAGAAGCTACAGAGAAGTATTTCTTACCAGCAAGGAGGCGCTCCTTCTTGTAAGTACCAGCAACAGGGTGCTGGAAACGAGTTGGGTTTGTAGAGTTTCCAGTAATAGAAACATCAACATCCTCGTGCCACATGATTGCAACACCTTCGCGTACATCGTCAGCACCGTAGCACTTTACGATAAGGCGGTCTGGGTTGTTTCCATATGGAACTTCTTTTACAACAGTAAGAGCCTTGTCAGTTCCTTCACCGTTGAAGTAGTCGAACTTTGTCTGAACGTATGTAAAGCCGTTGATACGAGAAATGATCTGTGCAGCGTCTTTTCCAAGACCGTTCAAGATAACGCGGAGCTTGTTCTTGCGAACCTTGTTAGCGTTAGCAGCGATCTTAATAGCACCTTCAGCAGCAGCGAAAGATTCGTGACCTGCGAGGAATGCGAAACACTGTGTCTCTTCACTCAAAAGACGAGCACCGAGGTTTCCGTGTCCAAGACCAACCTTGCGGTCATCAGCTACAGAACCTGGAAGACAGAATGCCTGGAGTCCCTTACCGATGTTAGCAGCAGCTGTAGAACCAGTTTTGTCACCAGTTTTTTCTGCTTCTTTGATTGCGATTGCAGATCCGAGTACATATGCCCATTTAGCATCCTCGAAACAAATCTGCTGTGTAGACTGACAGATTTCGTATGGATCGAAACCACGAGCCTTACAAAGGTCGCGAGCCTCGTTCAAACCAGCCTCACCTTCTTTAAAACCATATTCTTTAAGAGCCTTATTCACCTGAGGAATGCGGCCTTCAAAATCTTCAAATAATGCCATAATTCAATTTCCTCCTGTGACTATTCTTTACGTGGGTCGATAAGTTTTACCATACCCTGATCTGCAGTTACACGACCATAGTGTGTGCGTGCACCAGCGATAGCTTCTTCAGCTGGTTTTCCAGCCTTGAGAGCGTCCATAAGTTTACCAAAGTTGATACAGTTGTAACCAATAATCTGGTTGTCCTTGTCGATAGCACAAGTTTCAACGTATCCTTCTGTCATTTCGAGGTAGCGAGGACCTGTCTTGCGAGTAGCGAACATTGTACCTACCTGAGAGCGGAGGTTCTTTCCGAGGTCTTCAAGAGAAGCACCAACTTTAAGTCCGTCCTTAGAGTAAGCTGACTGTGAACGACCGTAAACGATCTGCATAAAGAGTTCGCGCATTGCTGTGTTGATAGCATCACAAACAAGGTCAGTATTCAAAGCTTCGAGAACTGTCTTACCAATGAGGATTTCAGAAGCCATAGCAGCTGAGTGAGTCATACCAGAACAACCGATAGTCTCAACCAATGCTTCTTCGATGATTCCGTTCTTTACGTTCAAAGAAAGTTTGCAGGCACCCTGCTGTGGTGCACACCAACCGATACCGTGTGTGAATCCGGAAATATCTTCAATTTTCTTTACCTGTACCCACTCGCCCTCTTCAGGGATTGGTGCAGGACCATGATATGCGCCTTTTGCCAAAGGACACATATGCTCCACTTCTGCAGTGTATGTCATAAAATGCTCCTGAGAAATAAAATAAATATATAGAATAAAATAACACTTTAGCACGGATTTTTCAATATAGCTTTTGTTTGCTTTATTCAAATAGTCATAATATAATAGAAGTAATTAATAATGTTGTCCAAAATATTATATTGAGGATAACACTTTGAAGACGAAGAAAAACATACGAAAATCCTTTCGGGAAAGATTTCTTATGCCTAAAGATCTTAAGAAAGGAATCATAGCAAAAAATCTTCACAGACTGGCTCAGCTGGAACAAATTTTATTCACTTTTGGTATAATAATGTGTATTGTTACGACAATACGCTATCACTCAAATCCGAAAGAGCATATTTTTGATTTCATTTATTATACCGGATATATTTTAAGCAGTATTCTTGTTCTGCTTGTAGCCATACAATCTACACATCACCCGGAATGGCCTATCTGGCGTCGTAATCAGCCTACATATCTTGCAATTTTTTTCCTTCTGCTGCTTAGTGTCTCACTGCTTTTCTACTCAACTACACCATTGAGTTCTTATACGGTTTATGTAAATGTCTGTATCATTGCAATTGTAATGCTTGCAGTTGAACCGCTTTTCTTTATCATATTATTGTCTACTTTTACAATAGTAATCTGTTTTGCTCTTTATTCTGTTGGCTCAGTTACTATGATACTAAACACGTGTCTTACAACAGTCATAATGAGTATTCTCAGCCTTTTTAAGTGGAATTCTCTAATCAAGGAATTTACTCTTGAAAAAGTACGTAATTCACATATTGAAACAATCGAAAAGGAAATTGAACTTGCAGCTTTTGTTCAGGAAAGTTTTTCAAAAAGAAAAATGCCAGACTTAATAAATTATGATATCTCTTATTACAGTAAAGCAATGGCTGGTGTTTCAGGAGATATGTATGATTTTTATACACAGGGTACTCTTCTTAAGGGAGTTGGTATTTTCGATGTTTCAGGTCACGGAATTTCTTCCGGACTTGTAACAATGCTTGTCCGAAATATTTTTCAGCAGGAATTTCATCAGAATTATAATAAACCACTCTCGGAAGTAATGGAAATAATTGATAAACGAATAAAAAATGAAAAGAGTAACATCGAAAACTACCTTACAGGTATTCTTCTGCGTATAAATGAAAATCAGATTGAAATAGTTAATGCCGGACACCCCTCTCCTATTCTGTACAGAAAAGCAAATAATGAATGCTTATTTTTTGATTCAGAACGAAAGTATTCCAGCAGTGTTGTCGGGCTGAATTCGATTGAACCTTTCTTTCAGGAAGCCAAGTTTGAAATGGAGTTTGGAGATGAAATTATTCTTTTTACTGATGGTGTTAAGGAAGCAATGAATTCAGAACATGATGAATATGGGAACACACGTTTACTTACATCCGTAAAAAACGCAGTTCAAAAACCTTTTGAAAATCAGATTCATTTAATGCTTTCTGATATGGGTATGTTCACAGAAAACGCATCGCAATCTGATGATATTACAATTGTAATAATCAGGAAAGTTTAAGAAAGTGTCAAGAAAGTTGATAAATCAGAAATTTCATTGTAAAATAGAAAGATAACCGGTGTATTATGAAGGATCGTTCTCCGACTTTATTCAGCAGATTAATCCGAAAACTCGAAGACAAATACAGAGCTCCAGAAGAGTGTAAGCTTGTAATGGCTGATAAGAATCTTATCACAATGTGGAAAGCCCAGACAATGCTTATTATCATGGGAGTTATTGGAATAATCTGTATTCTGATACTTCATAAGGGCGAATATCTTAATTATCTGCCACGATTTATTTATTTTCTAACATATATTGTTTTTGGAATTATATGCATCGTTTCTGCAGCAAGACTTAGAAAATTGAACTTTACACGTTCTACTGTAAAAATGATACCGACTTATTTTCTTTTCGTTTATTTAATGGCATTTCCAATGTACATCTTATATTTTGAGAATAATCTCTTCAATGCGATGATTGTTTTTGCCTGCGTTACAGTAAATTTCCCGGTCTTTTTTGATATCTCACCAGTAATTTTCTGTACAGCTGCTACTGCAGGCTCATTTGTCTTAATGCCACATATAATCAATAACTACAATATGTTTATTGTAATGGATTCAGTTATCTTTATTCTTATCCTTTACTTTCTTTCTTTCAAAAGATGGGGAACTGAAAAAGATAACTTCCTTCATCATAGAAGTGAACATGAATATAAGGAAAATATTGAAAACGAATTAAGACTTGCTCAGGTTGTACAGCAGAGCTTCTTTAAACATAATGAAACAATTTATGATGAATGGGCAATTTCCTATTATAACAAACCAATGGCTGGTGTTTCCGGAGACTTCCTCGATATATACAGTACTGGAAACAATCTTGATGGAATTGGAATTTTTGATGTATCAGGTCATGGTATTGCATCTGGGCTTGTAACAATGCTCGTAAAGAATATTATCTTCCAGGAATTTTATAATGGTAAAACTGATAAACTGAAATCAATCATTGACCGTATTAATATCCGTTATATAAAAGAAAAAGGAAATATTGAAAATTATCTTACAGGTATTCTTACCCGCTTTAACGGAGACAAAGTAGAATTCATAAATGCCGGACATTCAATGCCAATTTATTACAGCGCAAAAGATGATTCTGCTAATTATGTAGAAGATGATAATACAGCCTTTGGTGCAATTGGCCTTCCTGACATTCCGACAAACTTTATATCACACACTGTTGAAATGTCACGTGGTGATGAACTGATTTTCTTTACTGATGGAGCGACAGAAGCAACTAATGCACAGGGTGAAGATTTTGGTAAGGATAGACTCTTAAAATCGATTTTCAGAAATGCGGATAGACCGCTGACAACACAGGTAAACTGCATTGTCAGCGATATCCTTACTTTTATAGGCGATGAGCCTAGTAAAGATGATATTACGATTATTATTTTGAAGAAGAAATAATAATCAATTTCTTTTAGAACTTAAACGAAGCTCCAACTTTTATCAAACTTGTTGAAGGAATTGCACAGTCAATAAAAATATTGAAACGGTCAAAATCAAACTTCAAACCAAGATATGTAAGATCAAAGATAAAAAATGGATTATCAGCTTCTGGGACAAACATCAAACCTGCACTGGCAGAATGATAAATCTTAAAATAAGTCCATCCATACTGAGCAGTAAGTTTTGCCTGTAAAGAAAACAGATTCATACTTAAAAATTTTTCATAAGTCGTCATACCACCAACAGCGAAATGTTTATTAAAGAAATAATTATATCCTGCTGTTAAGCCAAATGCAGGTGCCTTAGCATATGATTCTGTAGGATTTTCTTCTTTGTTTTTAGCCACTGCATCTGCAAATCCCTGACCTAAAACTACAAAAAATCCTGAGAAAGCACCTATTAATGAAGTTGTTCCTCCAGACAGATATACTTCATTATGTCTAAAATCAACCTCATTTGAAACATTTGTATCAACTACATCATCAACATCCTGTGCAAAAACATTTACACAAAGAGATCCTAAAACTAAAAGAGCAATAATTAATTTTTTCATATTTATACCTCCTTATTATTCTGTTGGACGCTTCTTAAGGTTCTTGCTTTCTGCAATTGCCTGTCCTTCACCAACCTTCTGTTCCATCATAGCACGAACCTTCACTGGAAGTCCAAACAAAGTTATAAAGCCCTGAGCATCTTTATGGTTATAAAGTTCACCAGTTGTAAATGAAGCAATCTCTTCATTGTAGAGGCTGTACTTAGATCCAGAACCAGCTCCACGGATAGCACCCTTAATAAGTTTAACTTTTGCCCAACCAGTTACAGTTTCTTCTGTTTTATCAACAAATGCCATACATGCATCCATCAAAGTTGTGAACCACTTTCCGTCATAAATAAGCTCACCCATGCGGAGAGATACCTGCTGTTTGTAATGGTAAGTTTCGCGGTCAAGACAGATGTGATCCATCATTCTGTGTGCGAAGTAAAGGATTGCTCCACCCGGTGTTTCGTAAACACCACGGCTCTTCATACCTACACAGCGGTTTTCACAGATGTCAACAAGACCAACACCATTGCGTCCACCAATTACGTTGAGCTCGTTCAAAAGGTCGAGGGCGTTCATCTTTTTACCGTTAAGACCAACTGGAATACCCTTTTCGAAGTCGATTGTTACATACTCGCCTTCTTCCGGAGCTTCCTCTGGAACGCATGTATTCTTAAGCATGTGCTTGTAATTTGGCTCGTTTTCTGTCTTCTCGAGTTCAAGACCTTCGTGACTCAAGTGCCAGATGTTCTCATCGCGTGAGTAAGACTGATCCTTCTTCATAGGAACTTCGAGACCACGATCCTCGAGAAATTTGATTTCAGCTTCACGGCTATCCATATTCCATTTGTCATCGCGCCATGCAGCAATTACTTTAATATCTGGAGCAAAAGCTTTTATAGCAAGTTCGAAGCGAACCTGATCGTTTCCTTTACCAGTTGCACCGTGACAGATTGCTACAGCCTTTTCCTGACGTGCATATTCAACAAGAATCTTTCCAATAAGAGGACGTGCAGTTGAAGTTCCGAGTAGATATTCATCTTCGTAAACTGCATTTGCCTTGAGTGCTGGCCAGATGTATTCTTCAATATATTCCTGACGTGCATCTACAACATAACATGCAGCAGCTCCTGTTTTGAGAGCACGTGATTTAATTGCTTCCCAGTCATCGCCCTGTCCAACGTCAATACATACAGCGATTACGTCATAATCATAATTTTCTTTGAGCCATGGGATGATAACGGTTGTATCAAGACCACCGGAATAAGCAAGTATTACTTTATCTTTTGCCATAAAAAGCCTCCAAATTGCATAAATATACAGAAAATATACATCTTTATGCAAAATTATGCAAGAGATTTTACATAATTTACCGTACACTTAGCTCCCAGTCGTGATTCATAGGTCAAAAACGCGCAATATTGCGCTAGACGTTTTTTGGGGTATGGAAACCATAATAATGCCGCTCTCGCGGCATCCCCAAAAAAAGTCTTTTTGACCTATGCCTCACTCCTTCGCGCTAAAAATCACGTGATTTTTACAACTCAGAGATTTTTTGTTTAAAATTCTCTTCAGTAATTTGTATATTTATGCTATTTGCAGGCAGTTTCAAGGTGAAGGTGCCGTCGGGGTTTGATAAAATTTTGAGTTGGACTTTTAAGTGTTTTTCAGCATACGCTTTTATGAACTCTAGCGCAAGTTTCTGGCGGCGTTCTGAGCGGGATTTATTTTCTAGTGATTGCTGGAGTTCGGTCAGGTAGTCCGGAAGTTTTGACAGGAACTCTGAGATTTCTGGAAGCGGATTATAGGGGAATTTAGCATCGCAGATTTTTATGTACTCTGGGCCGCATTTTTGCATAATACTGGCTTTTATGTTGTTCTGGATGAAGAGACGGAGTTTTATTGTTGAAGTTAATGTAACTTCGAATGTGCAGTAGGAAGGAAAATATTCGTAGGAGATTTTTGCATCTGGATGAGAGGCAGTAAATGCTTCGAACTCGCTGCGGCAATCTGCCATGCGAAGAGGCTCGGCATTTGTGCGGACCATATTTTTATGCTGAAGATGTACAAAATGTTCTTTCCAGAAATCTGCTTCATTATCAATATATTTTTGTGATGACATAGAGTTTTTATTCTCCTGAACTATAGTTTATGGCAAAAAAGTACCAAAGTTTCCCGACAGACTTTCTATCCACCAGCGGGATTTTTCCCAGGCAAGCCGTGAATCTAAAATCCAAAGGATAGAAGCATTACCCAATCCTCGGCTACCGGCGGCTCCTCCAATTTTCGGAAATTCTCCTTCTCCGTCTGTAAAAATTATCATACCGGAATATCGGCTTTTATTTTCCATAAAATAATCAACAGGTGGCTGAAAATTTGTTCCACCTCGACCTGTAATTTCTGCCAGTTTTAGATTTTTTGAAAACTTTACTGGCGTAGTATTTTTTAGATTCACATCAAAAAATATTAAATCAATATTTTCTATAATCCTCAAAAAAAAGAAATTTTTGATTGCATGATAAAAACGTGCAAAACTTTCATCTGTAATTGACCCACTCACATCTACGGCTATTAAAATATCAGCTTTACGTTCATAACGACTTCCCATAGCAGAAAAACCATAACGCCGGCTCGGCTTCATACGGGTAAGGCGGCGGTTTGCACTTACAATATTTGCACGAAACTTTGTCAGAGCACGACGGTAATCAAAAGAAAAATCTACTTCGGATTGAAGTGTTCTCTGCAAATTGCCGCCAGTTTCACCCCAGCCTTGGTCTATTTCTGCTTTTTTGATTTTATCATTTATCTGATTCTGTGCGTTTTCATCTTCCTGCCATAACTCTGCACTTTGTGTAATTGCAGAAAGATCATAATCACTTAGTGCACCTTCACCACTCGCTTCTCCACCACCAGCAGAAGTCTCTCGAATTAAAAACAAAAGGCGCTTATACCATTGCTCAAAAGTAAGGTCGTCTAGAGTTTTCAAAAGTCCTGTAGCGCGGTCAATCTGAAGGTTTCTCTGGAAAAACCTTAATTCTTCTGTATCTGCCCAGCGTTTTTCAAGCGGAAAATCCAATGTAGAAAATCTCCATGCCTGGCTTTTCAAATAAATGACACCAGCAGTTTCAATTCCGCTTTGAGGTGTAAAATATTTTGAAATTATCACGTCACTTGCAAGCTGCATTGCTGTAGGATTTGACTTGTACGGCTGCCTTGCATAAGGATGCTTTAACAGGATTCTGTAAGCTTCAATTTTCAGAAAATCTGAAAGCTCAGCATCATTAAGGTCTTTGGTAAGAAGTTCTGAAAACTCAATGCAAAAATGTCCTGACCTCATAGGTACACTCAAAGAATCATTCAGAACAAAATGATGTGTTGTAACTACAGAGAATAATAGAGGCTCAGAAATAAACCATTGTTTAATTATCGAGTTCAGACGCTTTTCACAAGTCATTTTATATGTATCCGCAATAATCTATAATTCAGAACTTAAATCCAGAAGCTTGTGATAAAGAGAAGGTGTTTTCTCTAAAATATAATTTAAGGTTTCCGGATATCTATCTGCAGAAACAAGACTTGCAAAATGAGCCTGCAGTTCTTTTTTATCATTCAGGGATAACCAGTCAAAATATGCTGTCAGATTTTTTGCAACTTCATCATTAGTTTTATCACAAGTCTTTTCAAGCCATCGGAAAACTGCTTCATTCAATTGGGTAAAATCCGTAAAAGTCAACTCATTCAGTAACTTCTTATTTTCTTCAAAATCTCCTTCAAGGATTTTTGCAGCAGAAGGGATTTTTTTTGAATTTACAAAATTGAAAAAACTTGCCGCTGCTCTGTCTCCTATAATACCGGAAACAAGAGACAACTGGAGTTCTCCAAGTTCATTAAATTCCTCAATAATTTTTGAAGTTCTTTCCCAGCTGCGGCGATCTGGAGTACGCTCCAAATTGTCTTCAGAAAAAGCTTCATCACCATCAAGGAACTCCGGATTTTCATCAATAAAGGAAATTACTCTTGAATCGAGCTTTACTTCACGTGCCCAGTTAATCCAGTCTTCTACACTCGGAGCAAACTCATAAATATTAAAACGACTTACTAAAGCCGGATCCAGATCCGTCAACTGATATTCACTGCCACCATTTACTGCACTGATAATTCTACTACCATCCGGTAAACTCTTACCAGCAAGCTTACGGTTTAAAGTTAAATCCATAACAGTCTGCAAGACTTCAGGGCGGGCTCTGTTTAATTCATCCAGAAAAAGAACAACCGGCTGTCCGTCTGTCGGAAACCAGTATGGCAGCATAAACTCTGTACGACCGGTTGCCTCATCAAGATGAGGAAGTCCAATTAAATCGCCGGGATCACTCATTTGTCCCAAAAATAAAGTAACGACTTTTTCACGGCGAGCCGCAAAAAAGTCTTCTAAAATGCGAGATTTACCAATTCCGTGCCGCCCCACAAGCATAATATTTTGTGAGGCAGGCGTATTTTCCAAAATGAACTTAAGCTGAGTAGAGTCAATTTTCATAATGAAAAAAGTCTACTTTATTAAGCGGATATTATCAACAAAAAAGTGTGCATCTTTAGGATATGCTCCAGCAGTATTATTGTAGATTAAAACTCTTTTTACATCATAAAGTCGTTCTGTAAATTTTTCCATACTCAGAACAACATAATGTTCTCCTTTTGGTAATGCAAAAGAACCTAAATCACACCAGTTCCATCCACTAGTTGCCTGTATTGCAATATCTATATAGTAGGTAATATCTTCAGGATTATAAAAATCCATAACCATATACTTCGAACCTGACATATCATTTGTTCCATCATAGAACCAGATTCCAGCTTTTTTAGCATCTGGAGGCATTTCATCAATTGTCATTTCAAGAGAATGAGAACCTTCAGAAGCCCATTCTCTAGAGATATTAGCTCCGGATGCATAACAGAAATCACCATACTGATGCCAGTCAAAACCAGCCCAAATCCAGTAATTTCCTTTTTCAAATCCATCAAAAACGAAAGAAGCACCATCTGGAATATCGCCATCCACCTCCTGTGCAAAAATTCCAGTACAACTAAGCATTAATATTGTAAGAAATGTAATTATCTTTTTCATAAGAATCACCTCCAGACCTATTCTACCTTGAACTTATTCATTGCATCACGAAGTTTTGCAATACTTTCAACGTTCTTTTCTACGCATTCATGAGCTTTCTGTGAATAACTGCCGATTGCATCTGTTTTGTCGGTCATATTCTTTACATTATTATTTACAGAAGTTGTCATGCGGGCAATACGATCCATTTCAAAGGAAACCTGTTTACTACCTTCCATCATTTCGTCAGAGTCGTTCTTAACGTTATTTGTAATATCATTAATAGTTCTAATAAGATTAAGAATCTGAGCTCCACCTTCGTTCTGCTGTCTCATAGCTTCATCAATAATCAATTCCTGCTCACTTACAGTTTTTGTCAGAGAAAAGATGCTATTGAATTGATTCTGTACCTGATTTGTAGATTCAGTAACAGTCTTGATAAGATCCTGAACATCTTTCAGTTCATTCTGGATTCTAGATCCCTGCGAAGCAGATTCCTCAGCAAGTTTACGAATTTCACCGGCAACTACAGAGAATCCCTGTCCACTGTCTCCTGCATGTGCAGCCTCAATAGCAGCATTCATTGCAAGAAGGTTTGTCTGACTCGCAATATTTCTGATTACAGAAGATGCTTCCTGAAGATTCTTTGAACGATCCTGAATCTTAGAAGAAAGCTCAGCCATGTTATTAATAAGAGACTGACCAAGTTCAGAAGCCTGTTCCAGCATATTCATTGAAGAACGGTTGTTTTCAAGAATGTTTGTAACGTTGTTAATATTTGCCGTCATCTCTTCTATAGAGGCAGAAGATTCTGAAACACTTGCCGCCTGAGTATCAATATTTTCATTCAGTTTCTTAATGTTCTTTACAATCTGTTCTACTACAGAAAGAGCTTCCTCAACTCCAGCAGCATGATCCTGCATCTGCTCCTGAATTGACTGGATACTTGAGGTAATATCAATTACAGCCTGTGAAGTCTGACTCATAGAATCATTGAGTTCTGTACCAATTTGATCCATCTCTTCACTTGAAGCTTTTACATCTTTAATAGAAACAGAAAGTTTATCCATTGTTTTATTAAAGCTATCGCACATTGCACCAATTTCATTATTTTGATGTGCGTGAAGACGAACGGTCATATCTCCATCACCTTCACTAATATTTTGAAGGGCATCTACAGTAGTCTTAAGAGGTTTTGTAATACCTGTTACGACACCAAATACAATAATAATTACAAGAACAATCTGAAGCGCGAAAGCTGTAATAATAATCCAGATAGTAGTCCATGCGCTGCTATCAATTTCAGATACAGGTGTCAGAGAAACAAAAAACCAGGAATCACCAGTACGGTCTACCTGAGTTTTTACTATTGTAACAAACGTAGTCTGATGGTTAATATCCGTATTGAAACTAATTGGAGAATAATCAATACTACAATCCGAAATGTCATCTCCAGGTTGTGCACGGCTTCCATCAGGCTTTATATAGATTGGGTCAAAATATGATTTTAAATTATTATCAAGGAAGAACAAAGACTTTTGTCCTACAATCGAATGATCTGAAGAAGCGAGAACGGCACCAGAAGATGTAAAGAACTGACAGTTTGTCCCACGGAAAATAGAAGAGCCATCCATTAAGTTTTCCAGACCAGAAAGCACAATATCAATACCAGCAATACCGCTTCGCTGGCCAAGCGAGTTTTGAATCTGAGCAAAAACCTTTGTAGTCAAAACAGATTCCCCATCAAGTGTTGTATGTACAGGCTCACTAATAAAGGTGCTTCCTCTATTTGTAGCCTGTTCAATCTGAGCTTCGCTAAATTCAGAAACAATATCATTTTTGATACGACCATTTCTGTCACGAATATAATGAATCTTAAACTGTCCAGATGGATTGTCGTCAGAATCCTTACGTAAAATGTCTTTGTGGTCAAACATATTTGGCAACCAGTATGCCCACGCAGAATCAATTGTGGAAGATTTTACCATTGCACGTATTGCCTGTTCAGCAGCAGAATGCCTTTGCTTTTCAGGAATAGCCCAGGTACCACCTAAGAATCCGGCCAGAGCTTCTGCAGAATAAACAATTTCTGTCATCTTTCGCTCTAAAGTTACACCTCTAGATTCTGTAAGAGTGACGATATTCTTAGTAATCTGCTCTTTATTGCTCCTTAGAACAGTACGACCTATCATAAAAGTCATAACGATGGAAATAAGAATCATACCAATTCCCAGCCACAATACAAGACTTAATCTAATAGATGATTTTACCTTTGATTTACTCATGTGCTTCCTCTTTATTTTGATCGTCTTCCTTATGGAAGGCTTGCTTTTGTTCGTACATTATGTTATCTACATTTTCTACAGCCTGCTCCAGAGTTAGTTCTGAGTGAGCCGGTACTGAATAAGTTCCAACACTTGCAGAAAGATTATATGGCAAATGCATTACCGCAGTCTTAGATTCTAAACGTTTTTTTATCATAGAACAATAATCTTCGCCATTATAGTTTTTGCTGTTCCCTACAATAAGGAATTCATCACCTCCATAACGAATTGTAAGCCAGTTCTTTGGAACTGTTTCCATGGCCGCTGCTGCAACAGTTTTTACAGCCAGATCTCCATGCAGATGACCGAACTGGTCGTTAATATGCTTCATTTTATTTATATCAACAAAGAAAAGAACAGTTGTTAGACCATTCTTTTTGTTCTGTGCATAATATGGTTTTGCGAGTTTTTCAAGTCCCTGACGGTTAAGGGCACCAGAAAGAGCATCTTTAGTAGAAAGCTTAAGATACTGCTGACTCATCTGTCTGTACATATTCTTTTTACGGAATTGCTCAATACTTGTTCCAAGAGTTCTGGACCAGATATAACCATAACGATTATCAATCATAGAAAGATTATTTTTCGTAACAAAATATCCGTGAACATAAGAATGATGAAAAACCGGTAAAAATAAAAAAGTTGAACTTTCATCAGTTTTCATTTTTGCAGGAATAAGTTCGCGGGTATTTATCATCTCGCGAAGATATTTTTTATTATCCTGAACAGAACAGATAGCCTGAACCTGAGTTCCATAATTTAAATTTTGAGGAAGATTTTCCATAGAGTTTATAAGAACAGAAGTCCAGTCTGATTTCATGAAGATACAGAAATCTGAGCCTTCAAAATTGTGTGATTTTGTAAAGAAGTTTTCTACGTTGGTAAGCAGTGTAAATACATCTGCCGATTCAGCAAAAATCTCGCCTATTACTTCTATCTGAGTATCAAACTCTTCTTTTTTATTTGCATCATCAAGAATGCTGAGAGTAAAACGGCTCTGCTGTTTTGTGTTCATATAAGCACAGCCACAAGACTGACGCAGAACAGGAGTACTTCTCATCTTCAAAAGCTGAGAAGGATTTACTCCAAACTCAAGTCTGTTGATTACTTCTGCTCCAAGAAGTTCTGCATTGTTGTGAACAGTTGTAATAGAAGGCTGAGTACATTGGGTTTCGGTAATATCATCAAAGCCGATAATCTTAAGCTGTTCAGGTACATTGATTTTATTTTCAACACAGACCTTAAGAAGTCCAAGTGCAATTAAGTCATTTGCACAGGCAACTGCTTCAGGAAGCTTTCGTCCGGATTTTACATATTCTGAGAAGAAACGATATGAACAATGATAATCTGTAAATTGAATGGAAAAAATCTTATTCTGATCGAATTCAATATTATTATCTTTAAGAACCTGAGTATAAGCCCTATAGCGTTCACTGATATCAATAGAAGTTTCTTTACCGGCTATAAATGCAATATCCCGTACATTATGCATTGTTATAATGTGCTGAATTGCATCATACATTCCCGAGTAATTATCAATTCGAAGACAACAAATGCCTTCCATCTTTTTATTGATACATACAGCAGGTTTTCCTGATTTTAAGATTCTGAGGCGTTCTCGTTCGAGAACTCTGACATTACCAATTAAATCTGCAAGTACGACAATGCCGTCAAAATCTTCATAATGGATAAGATTAAAAATAGACGCACCAGTCCAGTTCGGGAAGCCGGAATATTCATCGTAGTTATACATGTTGAATACATAGATATCAATGTTTTTATCCTTTACAGCTCTCTGCATTCCAAGAATAAAATCTTTGAGAAAATATGTACTCCAGCCACAAGCTAGAACTGCGACTCGTCTCTTCATAGATTACTATTATATCATGATTTACGAGACTACGCAAAAAAATGTTACTATAAAATATTCAGCTGCTAACAATAAATAACCATGGTTATTTATTCTTGTCCTGAATTATGAGGCGGCGAAGAGCTTCAACTCCGACTGTAATTGCAAGTTCTGTGTCGTGTGCCTGTTTATTTGGAAGTCCTTTTTTAGCACGTTCCTGGTTTGCAACTACGAGGAAGCATGAACCTACGCGGACACGAAGGAACTGGCCGGCAATAAATAAAGCCGCACTTTCCATTTCACTTGCGAGACAGCCCATACGAAGCCATGCCTGCCATTTGTTTTCGAGCTCATAGCTTACAGGCATAACTTCCGGTTCGTGTTGACCGAAAAAAGAATCCTTACACTGAACAACACCTGTGTGATGTGGAGCTTTAAGTTCTGTAGCTGCTGCTACGAGTGCGTTTACACAGTCCAGGTTTGCAACAGCTGGATATTCAATAGGAGCGAACTCGCGGCTGGTGCCTTCCATACGAACAGCGCCTGTAGCAATTACAATGTCGCCGCCCATTACGTCTTCCTGCATACCGCCGCAGGTACCTACGCGGATAAAGGTGTGGGCACCGCATTTAGCAAGCTCGTCTATGGCTATTGCAGCAGAAGGTCCGCCGATACCTGTTGAGGTAACGCTTACAGGAACACCTTCGAGAGTACCTGTGTAGGTTGTGTATTCACGAACGTCTGCAACAAGCTTCGGATTATCAAAGTGTGCAGCAATTTTTTCGCAGCGCTTCGGGTCGCCAGGCATGATAACGTATTTGCCGATATCCTGTGGTCCAACGCCTGTGTGATACTGTTTTCCTGAACCTTCTGTGTAGTCTACCATATACTGTCTCCTATATACGTCATTGCGAGGAGCGCAGCGACGTGGCAATCTATTTTAGGGATTGCTTCGCCTTCGGCTCGCAATGACGATTTATTTCATCTTTTATGACGGTTAATTAATTCTTGTAGAAATTAATCAAGCATCCGGCAAGGATGATTTTTCTTTCATCATCTGTAAGGTCGCCGGTTGAAAGCTCGAACTCGTTTACTTTACCGTCGGCTTTAACTGCATATGCCTTACAGCTTGGAAGTTTTTCGCTTACCATCTTCTTTACATCCGGAATAAATACATAGTCGCCGTTTGCAAATGGAAGATTCTTGTCGCCATCCTTGTAGAGGAATGGGAGCATACCCCAGTTGATGAGGTTTGAACGGTAACGCTTTGTAGCATATTCGTTAGCGATGTTTGCCCAGCCACCAAGAACCTTCTGGCAGCTTGCAGCCTGTTCACGTGCAGAACCGTCACCTGGTTTTACAGCAAAGATTGATGAACCAAGGCCAGCGGCTTCAGCACGTGCACCAAAACCAGCAGAGAACTTATCGAGTGCGCTAGCCGCAGTCTTTACCTCAGCCTTAACCTCTTCAGCTCCATCACGAACAGCCTTTGCACGGCCAACGTAAGCTGGATCGCGGCGGCTAAGTGTAAACTCAGCAAGTCCAAGTGGATTTGAACGGAATGATGAAGTTTCTCCAGATGGAATAAGTTCATCTGTTGTTGTTACAGGATCGTGAATCTCAGAAACAATCTTGATGAGAAGGTCATCAGAAAGTGGCTTCATGCTTGGCCAGTCCTTAATGTTTGGACCAAACTGAATCTCAACTTCAGGATGAGCAACACCCTTAGAATCATATACGCGTTTTTCGTAAATTGCTTTATCGAAGAAATATTTCTTTCCGCTGAACTCTGTATCAAATTCTGTAGCAGCTGTAAGGAAGCCTTTGTTTGCTGCAGTTGCTGCGATAGAGCGTGCATCCATAAGAGCAACAGAAGAAAGCTGTCCGTTCTGAATCTTAGAACCTTCGCGGTTAGGGAAGTTTCTTGTAGAGTGACGGATAGAGAATGCACCGTTAGCAGGAGTATCACCAGCACCAAAACATGGACCACAGAAGGCAGTCTTTACAACAGCACCGGCATCAATCAAAGCACCGAATGCACCGTTCTTCATAAGCTCCATGTAAACTGGCATAGAAGCTGGATATACGCTCAATACGAACTTGCCGTTTCCGCTGTCCTTGCCTTTAAGAATATCAGCTGCAGCACAGATATTTTCGAATCCACCACCTGCACAACCAGCGATGATACCCTGATCAACATAAAGCTTGCCGTCAATAATCTTGTTATGAAGATTGAAATCTACCTTATCACCGAAGCTTACCTTTGCACGCTTTTCTGCATCAGTAAGAACATCATCAAGATTCTTATTAACTTCTTCGATTGTATAAGCACAAGATGGGTGGAATGGCATAGCAATCATAGGGCGGATTTCGCTCAAATCAATTTCGATTGCAGCGTCGTAATAAGCACCAGCCCCTGGCTTAAGTTCCTTATAAGCACCAACACGGCCGTGAATTGCATACCACTCTTCTACTTTACCATCAGTTTCCCAGATAGAAGAAAGACAGGTTGTTTCTGTAGTCATTACATCAACGCCGATACGGAAATCAGCAGAAAGATTTGCAACACCTGGTCCAATGAATTCCATTACCTTGTTCTTCACAAAGCCGCTTGCAAATACTTCTTTAATGATTGCAAGAGCAACGTCCTGAGGACCAACTCCAGGAACAGGAGCTCCTGTAAGATAAATTGCAACAACGCCAGGATAGTTTACATCATAAGTTTTTCCGAGGAGCTGCTTTGCGAGCTCTCCACCACCCTCACCAATTGCCATAGTACCGAGGGCACCGTAACGTGTGTGGCTGTCTGAACCAAGAATCATTGCACCACATTCAGCAAGCATTTCGCGAGCATACTGGTGAATAACAGCCTGGTGTGGAGGAACATAAACTCCACCGTATTTCTGTGCACATGTCAAACCGAACATGTGGTCATCATCATTGATTGTACCACCAACAGCACAAAGTGAGTTGTGGCAGTTTGTCAAAACATAAGGGATAGGGAACTTTTCAAGTCCAGATGCACGTGCAGTCTGGATAATTCCAACGTAAGTAATATCGTGTGAAGTAATTTTGTCAAACTTGATTTTAAGTTTGCTTTCGTCTCCGCTTGTGTTGTGTTTCTGCAGAATTGAATATGCAATTGTCTTTTTTGCGCCGTCTGCAGATGCGGCTGCGTCACGGAGTACACCGTTTTCATAGATTACGCCAGAATTGTGGAGTTTCATTTTTGTTCCTCTTTATAGAAATATAGAGGAAAGAATACCATATTTAGGCCTATTTGTGAAGATTACGAGATTCTGATATTTGTCAGAACACACTGATCGCCGGTCAGAGCAACATAAATATCAGGAATATCTTCCTGCAGAATAGTTACACTTCGAATCTGAATACCGGCATTTTCTGTAATTACAGTAATGCGGCGGCTTTCACGGTGAATACTAACCTTACAGTCCATACCAGCTTTATTAACTTTTTTCCAGGTTTCCCAGTCTTCAAAATCATCAGTTTTATTGATAATCATATTGTTTGTGGCATGACCATCTGATTCCCAATGCTCACCATCAAGACGAATAAGCGCAAACTCTTTATAGCCGGGCCCGCGAACCTGCTTATCAGCAGAATAATAAAGAACAATATAGGGACAATGCCAGATAAGACGAGCAGTAGGCAGACTCATTGTATGGAAACTGATAGACATACGTTCTGTAACAATCACACCCTCAGTGAAAGCTGAACACCAGTCATCAATCTGAATACTTGGAATATTTCCCTCTGGACCTGAAATATAATTCAGTTCAGGAGCAATCCGCGGAATATAATCTGCCGGAACAACGTTTTCAGATTTATGAACTTCAACATCTGATATTGTACAGTGAAGACCTGTAAGTCCAAGATAGCAGTAATGAGAACAGTCCGGCAGTGCCATAATAAATCTTACAGTGCTAAGCGGACTTGAAAGCTTGAGCATCATATGATCTTTTACACGAACAGCTTCAATATCATAATCAATACCTTTTTTATATTCTTCTACAAAATCTACCGCGCCAGATGCATTCTTTTCAAACTCAACCTTGATGTCACGGGCTGCAACACATTCGGTTTTACCGTCAAAGCGGATAGTTCCATATTCCAGATAAAGCAGATCTTTACGCTTGGATTCTGTTTCATGAATACGTGAATCCAGAGAATCAAAAACAACAAAAGAAGGAACAGAATCAAGACCCGCATTCTCTTCATCACAAACATAATGAAGACGCATTTTAGTAATACTTTCATTAAGTAAAATGCCTTCAGATTTATCTTCACGGTACTCTCGGCAGTGCAGAATATTCTTACCGGAAAGCTCAGTAACTTCCTCGTGCTCCTTCATTGAATATTCAGTATCAAGATCAATAAGATGAATCATGATTTTTGCAAAAACCGGGTCAAATTGAGTTCCAGTGCCCTTCACTATTTCTTCACGAACTTTCTGCTGAGGAATCGGATCACGGTAACTACGTTTGGAAGTCATTGCATCGTAGGAATCAGCTACAGAAATAATGCGGGCAATTTCAGGAATATCTTCTCCCTTAAGTCCTTCAGGATAACCACGTCCGTCATAACGTTCATGGTGAGACTTTGCCGCAATAGAAAGATACGGAGACTTTGTAATGCTTGAAAGAATCTGTTTTCCAATTACAGGGTGTTTTTTTATTTCCGCAAACTCATCTTCCGAAAGTTTTCCCGTTTTATTTATAATGCTCACAGGAACACCAATTTTTCCTACATCATGAAGAAGGCCCGCATAATATATATCTATACAATACTTTTCATCTTTACCTGCTGCTTCTGCAATTTTCCGAGCATATTCTGCAACACGCATGGAATGTCCGTGAGTATATACATCTTTAGCATCTATAGCATTTGCAAGAGCCATTGCAGTCTGATTGAACAGAGTCATGATATTATTCTGTTCATCCTTAAGATACTGAACTTCAAGACGGTTTACCTGATTAACCCGCTTATTCATATCAACAAGTACAAAGATATAAAGCAGAGCAGCCATTCCAACACTGGCAATATTCTGAAAGGAAATACCGTAAAAAAACAGCTGTAGTAAGGTTGCACAGGCTGGAATCAGAGAGAAAAACAAAAGCGGTATACGTATATTACGGGCAATCCTTTTGTAATACTGAAGAATCATCGAAAGCTGCAGCAGAATCATTATAACCGGACCAGCATAACTCATTAAAAAGCCGGTTCCACGATGATAACGGTTCATTTCATCAAAAGTATAATAAAGCCCTGAAACAGTTCCCAGAATAAGGAAAATAATGCTTACGCCAAAAATAACTTCCGCAATCTTTAACCTGCGCGGAATTGTTTTAAATCCACCCTCATTTGTAAATAAATCACACAAATAAAGTGTAAAGGCATGAAGGATACAAATAGAAAAAAGATAAACAGAAAAGTTTGAAATGCGGACCATCCACCAGCCTAATGTTGAAGGATCGCCACGGAACAAATAGGCAAAACGGTCCATAAACAGAAGCAGAGCCGCATAAACTTCAAGAAGAGTCAGCGCACGCCTTCTCTTTTTGGGCATAGAACTTGTAAAAAAACTCAGAATAGCAAGAACAGTACAGGTTCCGCACAAAAATAGCATAATCGAAAGCTGGTGCTGCCGTAAAAACTCCATCGCCGATTCTCTCCTGTCAATAATAATTATACTTCATAAATTTCAAAATTGCTAATCAATATTTTATTCATATTTGAATTATAGTTAAAAATGCACTATCATAATATTTATGACATTAAAGGATTTAGCAATTGGAGATTCTGCACGGGTTACAAAAACCGGCGGAAACGGAGAGCTTCGTCAGCACTTTCTTGATATGGGTGTAATTCCAGGCACCATCATAACAAAAATAAAGCTAGCGCCTATGGGCGACCCTATAGAATTTGATGTAAACGGTTATGAACTGACCATGCGTCTTGCAGATGCAGAAAAAATCGAAATTGAAACCGAAAATCTTTCAGAAACTGATAACAAACATAAAACTACAACAACTTCAGCAAATGCAGCTGTAAAAACCCTGCACCCTGGTCTTGGTGAAGACGGAAAATTCCACGCTAAAGGAGACGGAGATCCTCTTCCAGATGATACTCTCCTCACCTACGCTCTTGTGGGAAATCAAAACTCCGGAAAGACAACTCTTTTTAATC
Organism: Treponema bryantii; assembly: GCF_900111035.1. Lineage (GTDB taxonomy): Bacteria > Spirochaetota > Spirochaetia > Treponematales > Treponemataceae > Treponema_D > Treponema_D bryantii_C. Next base: position 83,416 of record NZ_FOFU01000008.1, on the reverse strand, counting down.
AGCTTACAGGCTCAAATCAGCATGTAGGAAACTTTCCAGGAGTTACAGTAGACCGAAAAGACGGCGCAATCAGAGGACAGCCGAATACCCTTGTAACAGATCTTCCGGGCATTTATTCAATGTCTCCATATACAAGCGAAGAAATCATTTCACGAAATTTCGTTCTTAATGAAAAACCACGTGGAATTATAAATATTGTAGATGCCACAAATATCGAGCGCAATCTCTACCTTACAATGCAGCTGCTTGAAATGGATGTGCCAATGGTAATTGCCCTTAATATGATGGACGAAATTACCGGCAACGGCGGCTCAGTCGATGTCAACAAAATGGAAGAGCTGCTTGGGGTTCCAGTTGTTCCTATTTCTGCTGCTAAAAATCAGGGTGTTGATGAGCTTATAAAACACGCCGTACACGTAGCACACTTTCAGGAAAAGCCTCTTCGCCAGGATTTTTGTGATGAAAATGATTCCGGTGGTGCCGTACACCGTGCCCTCCACGCAGTTATTCACCTTATTCAGGACCATGCAGTAAAAGCCGGCATTCCGGTTCGTTTTGCAGCCAGTAAACTTCTCGAAGGTGATAAGAGAATTTTATATGCACTCGACCTCGATGTTAATGAAAAAGAAATTCTCGAGCATATTTCTCTTCAGATGGAAGCTGAACGAGGTTTGGACCGCAGCGCTGCAATAGCAGATATGCGCTACTCCTATATTAAAAACGTCTGCAGACAAACTGTACATAAACCTCATGAAAGCAAAGAAAGAATCCGCTCACAAAAAATAGATACACTGCTCACAGGAAAATACACAGCCATTCCTTTCTTTATTCTGATTATGGGATTAGTATTCTTCCTTACATTTAATGTAATAGGAGCCTTTTTACAGGGACTTCTGGAAAGTGGAATAGAAGCACTTACAGGACTTGTTGATTCAGGCCTTACAGCAATGGGCACAAACGAAGTACTCCATGCACTTATAATAGATGGAATTTTTACAGGTGTTGGAAGCGTTCTTTCATTCCTCCCGATTATCGTAACCTTATTCTTCTTTTTATCTATGCTGGAAGATTCAGGTTATATTGCGCGAGTTGCCTTTGTGATGGATACCCTGCTGCGTAAAATTGGACTTTCAGGAAGAAGCATTGTTCCTCTTTTAATTGGCTTTGGCTGTACTGTTCCGGCTGTAATGTCTACACGCATACTTCCAAGTGAACGTGACCGTAAAATGACAATTCTTCTGACTCCCTTTATGAGCTGCACTGCAAAACTTCCAATTTACGCCTTTTTCACAGCAGCGTTTTTCCCAAAGCACGGTGGTTTTGTCATGACAGGACTTTATATTCTTGGAATTATTTTAGGCATTCTGAATGCACTATTATATAGAAAGACTTTATTTAAGGGCGAACCAGTTCCTTTTGTGATGGAACTTCCAAATTACCGCCTCCCAAGTCCTAAGAGTGTATGTCAGCTTCTTTGGGAAAAAGCAAAAGATTTTCTTGAGCGTGCGTTTACAGTAATCTTCATTGCAACTATTGTAATCTGGTTCTTACAGAGCTTTGATTTACATTTGACTTTTGTTGAAGATTCATCACAAAGTATACTTGCAAAGATTTCCGGCCTTATTGAACCACTTTTCCGTCCACTTGGGCTTGGCGACTGGAGAATCTGTACTTCACTGATTTCCGGAGTTATGGCAAAGGAAAGCGTTGTTTCTACACTTGAGATTTTGTTTGCAGGAGGTGTTGCCTCTGCACTTACACCATTATCTGCAGCAAGTCTTCTTGTATTCAGCCTTTTGTATTGCCCTTGTATTGCCGCAGTAGCTTCTGTAAAGAGAGAATTAGGTGCAAAATGGGCTTTTGCAATGGCTTTCTGGCAGTGTACAGTTGCCTGGCTTTGTGCATTCGCAGTTTATATGATTGGCGGCCTATTTTAGTCTTGATTTATATATTGTTATCGCACATAATTGATGTATTATATTTTATAGGAGCTTAGTATGAGCAAATACTCAGGAACAAAAACAGAACAGAATCTTTTGGCTGCCTTTGCAGGTGAATCTCAGGCACGCAACAAATACACATATTTTTCTGCAGTAGCGGAAAAAGAAGGACTTTCTAAAGTAGCTGAAATCTTCAAAAAAACTGCAAGCAATGAAGAGCAGCATGCAAAGATGTGGCTTACAGAACTCGGCGGTATAAACAGTACAGCTGAAAATCTTAAAGCTGCAGCAGACGGCGAAAACTATGAATGGACCGACATGTATGTTGGTTTTGCTAAAACTGCTGAAGAAGAAGGTTTTGCAGAGCTCGCTGCTAAATTCCGTGCAGTTGCTGCAATTGAAAAACGCCACGAAGACAGATATCGCTCACTTATTAAAGATGAAGATTCAAAAGCAGAATTTGCAAAGAGTTCTGTAAAGGTTTGGGAATGTCTTAAGTGTGGTCATATTGTAACAGGACCAAACGCACCAGAATACTGCCCTACCTGCGGTGAATACAACCAGTATTTTGAAGTTCGTGAAGACAACTACGACCTCATTCTTACATGGGGACGCTAATTTTTTTTAGACTTCCGTAGAAAGCCCGAGCCTGCGCTCGGGCTTTTTCATTGCAACACACATATTTTTTCTATATAATAACCGCATTATGGCAAAGATTCAGATGAAAAATGCAATCGCCGAACTTGATGGCGATGAAATGACACGTGTTTTGTGGAAGGTTATCAAGGATGAACTCCTGTTGCCTTATATTGATTTGAAGACAGAATATTTTGATCTCGGACTTAAGAGCCGCGATGATTCTGATGACAAAATTACCTATGCTGCTGCAGAAGCAATTAAACGTCTTCATGTAGGTGTTAAGTGTGCAACAATCACATCTAACCAGGCACGCGTTGAAGAATATAAACTGAAACAGCTTACTCCAAGTCCAAACGGAATTATCCGTGCAGAACTTGACGGTACAGTATTCCGTGAGCCAATCTTTGTAAGCAATATCCACGGTACTGTAAGTTGCTGGAAAAAGCCAATTGTTCTTGGTCGTCATGCTTATGGTGATGTTTACAAGAACTGCGAAATTAAATGTCCTACTGCCGGTAAAGCAGAACTTGTTTTCACTGGTGTTGATGGAAAAGAAATCCGCAAGACAATTATGGATATGAAGGGACCTGGAATTATTCAGGGAATCCACAATCTTGATAACTCAATCGAAAGCTTTGCACGCTGCTGTTTTACTTATGCCCTTGACCGCAAGATTAGCGTTTGGTTTGGTGCAAAAGATACAATTTCTAAGACTTATGATGGAAACTTTAAGGCAATTTTCCAGCGTGTATTTGATGAAGAATATAAAGCTAAGTTTGATGCTGCTGGAATTGAATATTTCTATACTTTGATTGATGATGCAGTTGCTCGTGTTATGAGAAGCGAAGGCGGATTCATGTGGGCAACAAAGAACTATGATGGTGATGTTATGTCTGATATGATTGCATCAGCTTGTGGTTCTCTTGCTATGATGACTTCTGTACTCGTAAGCCCAGATGGAAACTTCGAATACGAAGCAAGCCACGGAACTGTTCAGAAGCACTACTACCGCTACCTCAAGGGTGAAAAGACTTCTACAAACCCTGTAGCTACAATCTTTGCATGGACAGGAGCTCTTGCTAAGCGTGGTGAACTCGATGGAACTCCAGAGCTTGTTGAGTTTGCAAAACGTCTTGAAAAAGCTACCCTTCAGACAATTGAAGAAGGCTATATGACAGGCGATATTGCACGCATTGCAGAACCAGCTGCTAAAGAAGTCCTCGATTCATGGCAGTTTATCAGTGCTATTAGAAGTAGACTGTAATCGGCAAGAAGCACGAATGTGCTTCCTGTTAAGCAGGCGCAAGCCTGCGCCGAGTATATTACAGCAATAAAAGAAAGACTCTAGTCTATTTTTTCATTCTCTGGTTCAACCGGGGATTTTTTTTCCGGGGCTTCTGATGAAGCCTCAGGATTCATTTCTTCTACCACAGCCTTCTTCTTTTTACTTTTACGAACCTTCTTTGGCTTATCCTTCGGCCAGATTTTTATATACGGATATTCATTAGGAACACGCTTAGTATAGCGAACTCCCAAATCAAAATGATAATTATAAGCCGCATCAAACTTCTGAATAAGTTTGTTTGAACCAAGATTTGCATTATCGTAAGAAATATAATTTCTGTTTACAATAGTCCAGCGTGGTAAGAGCGGTAACTCAAAACCAAGCTCACCACCAATTCCCAGATAATTCATGTGGTATTCATCAGTTAATTGATACATATAATGCATACCAACAGCACAGTTAATATAAACATACTTGAACTGCTTAAAGGTTTTCTGAGCTCCAAAGAATCCATCAAAAGCATAATTGATAATATTATGAGTTTTCTGCTTCATTCCATTGAAAGCCTGATAAAACGGATAGTAAGCGCTGACATCAAGTTCAAAATCAACAATAGGAAGACCTAATGTCTGTACTGAAAAATATGCACCAGCCATCATATTTTCACGAACAAAATTTGAACGGTTATCCATCTTTTCAATTCTGGTAACCTGAGCATAGCTTACACCTTCATCAAAGATGATTTTGCAGTTCTTGAACATATCAAGACTCAAATCGAGTGAAAAAAGTGCTGAAGCAATCAAAAATATAAAAGGCAATAAGATTATTTTTTTCATAATTATTTCCAGTATTCCTTAGTTATATGCTAGCGGGCAGTATGATAAAGAGTCAGCATTTTTGTATTACCATTTGCTGTCCAGGTCAAATAAAGCATTGCACCGCGGATATCCCATTCAGTATTTCGTATATATGAAGTATCACCCTGAATATTAAAAATCAGAACATTATCAACAGTAGACCAGTTACCTTCATAATGAGTTATGGAATTATCCGTCTCTTTTATTGCAGCAGAAAAAGTTCCGTCATCAACAAACTGGATCTTATTTCCATCATTATCTGCCCAGGTTCCATAAAGCGGACTTGGAAGATAGCAGGAAGCAAAAAGCATTGTGATTACTAATACCATTGACATTAAAACAGCAGAAATTATTTTCTTATTATTTTTCATATTCATTTTTCTAAATCTCCTATTCTTCACCTATTGTCCAGCTTATATCGCTTTCAGCAAGAATTGTATTTCCATTTTTATCTTTTGTGCAGACTATATATGCTCCACCACCTGCTCCACCCCCCTTTATCTGGAGTTTATTATATTTCGCATAACCTGGATACATTCCAGAAACATCAGCCGTATTAGTTCCACTCATTGAACCATTACCACTCATATTTGCAGTTGTATTTGTATCTCCAGTGAGAAGGAAGTATATACCCAATTCTGGATTATTGTTCACATAATAATCTGCATACTTTTCATAATGCATTTTTATTTCTGCACCAAGACCTGCAACTTCTGCATTATAAGTAAGTTTTCCACATATATCTCCATTTGCAGAATCAGAACCTAATTTTTGCATATCATCACTCTTATGCATTAGAGTAAGTTTTGCCTGAGAACGCTTTACAGTTTTGTTGTACTCACGGAACCACTGATCCCGTGTAAGTGCACCATATCCACGCGAATCCAAAGTCTGCTCATTTGCTTTTTTACCCTGCATCAAAACATTCAAAGATACGACCTTGTAATAGTATAAAGTACCAGGACGTGCAGATTCATTTTCATCAATAAAACTCAAAGCATCTGTAATTGGATTATCTGTAATTTTTCTGAATGATGAATCAGGTTTTGTCGAACGATATACATAATAACCGTAAGGATTTTCCCCATCAGGCTTAGCCCAGGTAATTTTTACAGGGTATACTCCGTTGTTGTTTGGAGTAAAACTATTTAACCCACCATCATCTTTGAGGCCATCAGTTTTTGTTGCTGTAACATTTACAGGAGCTGATGGATTTGGAGCGATGATGGCTCCGTAATCACTTTCCAGATTTGTACCTAAAGTATCATTGATTGTTGTAATTCTGTAGAATGGCTTTTTATCAACTGTCAAATTATAATAACCGTCTTCTCCAAGAATGATATCTGTTTCTGGCTGAATATCATGAACCATAAGCTGTGGCACACCATCCAATGTATCAATTGAATAAATATTGTACATGTAATCTACTTCTTCGTAGCCAACTGCAGGAGTCCATCGAATAACAGACTTTGAAGCATCATCCGAATCTGCAACCTCACAATTTGAAGGAGGACTGAGCAGCCAGCCGACAGCTTCACCAGATTCGCCAGGACCTGTTTTACTGAAGGCAGATTTTACGATCTCTTTCGAATCTGCAGTGTTCGTAGCAATTGTCTGTACATAGTAATAATATTTTATTCCAGGCTTAAGAAGAGATTCATCTGTAACATCGCCTGTTGTAATATTATTTCGAACAAGAGTGTAAATTGAATCAATTGAACTGGTACGATAAAGAGCATATTTTATGCTGTAAGTTTTACTACCATCTGTATGAGAATCAGTTGCAGTCCAGGTAATATTCAAAGACTTTTTAGAAACACCTGATCCGTCAGTAACCGCAACATCTAATGGTGCTCCAGGTGCACCTTCTTCTGAAGAATATCCCAACGCAAGACCTGTAAATGCTGATTGTGAGCCATCAGAAAGAACTGCACGTACCTTGTAATAGAACTCAACTCCCTTTTCTTTAGACGAAAGCTGATTCTTATATGAAAGTATATTACCAGTAACTGAATCAAGGTATTCCATTCCAAGCCCATTTTCTTTTTCACCGCGGTAAATTTCATATTTATTTACCTTTGGAACTGCAGTCCATGAAACCTGAATATAATCCGGATTTTCGCCCTTTGCAGCTTCTATAGAAGATGGAGGACAAAGAAGCCATCCGCAGGATGTAACGGAAGTTTCTGTAAATTCACTTGATTCAAGACCTTTTGGAATATTTTCTGCACATACACGATAGTAATAGCGATATGAATATTCCGGATTTGAATTTGATGGATTAGAAAGGATTTTATCTACAAATGTATTCGAATATACATACTTATTGAGAACCTTAAAATCTCCATCCTCAGGATTTGTATATAATCCAGTTGTATAATCAGGTGCAATTATTGCACGCTCAATTCGATAAGAATTAGCATAAGGAACATCATCCCAGTGAATTTTTATTTCATTACTGTAACTTCCCTGAGAAACCAGTAACTGTGTTGGAGGATTAAGAGAAGTAATCGGTTTTTCCTGATATAAAAGATCACCAAGATTAATTCTTGGCTTTTCTGTATCCATTTTCACCTGTTCTTCAAACCAGGTATAGCAGCTGGTAAACAGGAGCGATGTACATAATATTGTAAAAACTTTAAATAACTTTTTCATTGATTTCTCCTATTCTGTCCACCAACCGTAAGTTGGGTCCTGATAATAAACAGCATCTTCATACCAAAGTCTGAATGGAACATATACACGACAATCTTCTTTAGTATTAAATGCGATATTTGTATTTTGAAGTTTCAATGTACCTTCTAGACTCTTAAATTCATTTCTAACTTTTAGCCAATTGTATTCATATTCAATATTTAAATAAAACTTTATTTGTCTTTGATAAGAAGATGGCATTTCATCATTAGTTTTACTTACATTTATTGTAACTTCAGAGAAACTTAAAGGATATGAACCAGCAATAGCAGATTCTCTAAAGCATTCCCCGTTTGCATTAATCTGTAATGAAGCTGCATTCTTTCCAGATGGCATTTCAAGTTTTGGTGCATAATTAATAAATTTATAGAAATATTTCGTTCCAGTCTTTCCTTCATGATAAGCCTGAATTTTGCCACCTAAGCCTGCATCACTCATCTCTTTCGGATCATTTGCATAGTTATCAAATTTTAATTCCCCTATTTGTGTCATACCATCTGCAAATATAAGCATCACCATTTTTGCAAATTCATAATCAGTAATATTTCTGTATGCATATTTGGAGTCATCATCACCAATAACTGTTGAAAAATCTCCACGAACTAGTTCAATAGAATAATAATGCTTTACGTCTCGAAGAACCTGTAAAGGTCCTTTTGTAATAGGGTAATCTTTTGTAAAAGGATTATCTTTTGTATCACCAATCAAATTTGCAGGTTCTATAATTACTGTTGTATCATTAGAACCTTTTTTTACCTTTGTATTTTCAGCACCAGAACTCTTTACAAAATGTAATTTTTCATCTAATTCAGCAACCTGAATCCAATCATTAGAAATGTTATAATTCTTTATTCTAAGATAGGCCTTATCAGGACCAATTGAACGCTGATCATAATTCCATGCTGTTAGAGTAATAGTTTCAGAAAAATCATTTGCATCTTCTGGAGCCTCGTTTGGTGTAAACTTTTGAGCAAGCAAATACCCCTTATTAAACTTTTCAGCTTTAATCTTTTCGCCATCAATTATTCTTGTATAATCGTAATTGGTATCTACTGAAGAAAGACCTATTTCAGAATCCTTTATTAAAGATTCAGGCACATTTCCATCAATAATTGGGGTTTCCTGCCTATATGCAACAAGATATTCGTATGCTGCAGTTACATTATCAGGCTTAAAGGAAGCAGTCATTTTTCCATTAATTACTTCTGTTGAAGATACATTTTTTTCAAATACTTGCCATGAATTAAGTTCACTTCCTGCAACTCTATAATATATTGAGAATGATGATACAGGATTATACGGTGCATCCCATTCAAGTACCTGAGTATCTGCACTCTCAGATTTTTTGGCATGAATATTTAAGCCATAACCTATAGTTGCACCAAATTCTTCAGCAACATTTTGATAACTATTTCCATCAAATGAAACATTTCTTCCTGCAAGATTAAAATCATCTGAAGAACCGTCATGTTTTACAGGTATTACTGTATAACCATATGGAATACCCCAGGCAATATAGCTTTGGTTTACTTCATAAGGATTAGTATTTGTAGCTGCTTCTTTATATGTATCAGTAAGCTTATAAGAACCTTGTACAATATTTACAGAAGCTCTTATACCATCAGCAGCTTCACTATTAATTGTTAGAGTGTTATTAACTGCGTCATAATAATATACATCCGGATTAGACAAATTATCTTCAGAAATCAGTTCAGGATGCTGTGTCGCAGTCTTATAAGTAATTCGGCGGATAATATAACCATCTGCTCCATCTACCGGATTCCACTTTACATCAATAATGTTAGCCTGATTTGGAAGCACAGTAACATTTGTAAGTGCCGGTCCAACTGTACATACATCGATAGTACTCTCAGTTGCATCAACAGTATTCTGTGAAGTTACTGTAAATTTAATGTTCTTACCAGAAATTAAAGCATCATCATATCCTGCAGGTTTAGTGATTACACAAGTATATCTTAACTCATCATCAGAACCGGTTGTTTTTATTTCATAGTTTGCATCAACACCTTCTGCTGATTCAATAACAAGTTCTTCAGATTCACCTTCATACTTTGCAGAAATCTTATAACCTGCAGTTGCTTTCTGTACAGCAGGCCATTCGACAAGGAGCTTATCATAGGCATACTCAGTAATAACAGGTTCTGCAGTTCCCAAAGTTTCATAAATCTTATCAGTTGTATCATCATTTGGACGGAAACGTTCTGAAAGTCCCATAGAAGCTTCGAGAGAATAAATACGTCTGTCACCAGAAGTTACGCCTTCTTTATGATTATAATTAAAGATTTCACCTTCTATGACATTTTCAAATAAACTTTCAGGAAGTTCCAGACTTTCTTCTGCTTGAGCAATTCCATCAATAACATTTCGCCAGTGAATTGTATAATTGTAACTTGAATTATACCTAAATGAGAGAACAAATTTATCACTATAGCCATCAGCAAGGGTAAATCCTTCTACAACCGGTACTACATTTGCATCTGCCGAAACAAGATATTTACCAGAGGCATCAATTGCATAATATGCACTGCTTCCATCAGCACTATCGGCAGGGCATACATAAAGTGTATACTTGTAATAACCTGCATCAACAGATGGATTTTCAAAAACATCTTTATGAGCATTTAATTCAGTAAGATCTGTAAATGAAATGTCTTCAATTTTTACAGGAGTTGTAACATCGCTGAAATCATATTTTTCTCGTTTAATAATATATTTATAAGACTTACCAAATGTTTCAAAAGAAACATTAAAACAGAAAGCAATCTTTTCAAAAGCTAACTGGTCTTCGCTCTTAGTATATTCAGAAGCAATAGAAAACGCTGGAACACTAACAAGCCAGCCATCAACAGCTTCTGTTTTACTTGATTCGGCTGTAATTGTTTTACCCGGAGTATCATTTGTTACAGACTTCAGATAATAAGTATACTTTTTACCGTGAACAGCGTCTTTATCTTCCCATGAAACAGTATCACCAGGAATATAGTCATCTGCGCTATTAAATGTATATGTATAAACAGAGGCACCATAATCTGAATCAGACTGAGTTGCAAGTTTTCTGTAAATTTCAAAATTCAATGCATGAAGTGAAAATCCACTAACACCAGAATTATCACGGTACCAGACTTTCTCTGGAAGTTCCCAGCTGAGGATAATTGAATCTGTTGTTTCACCCTGAGATACATTAAAATTCTTTGGAGCATCCGGAATAACCCGATGCGCAGTCTCTGCTGAAGTTTTTTCACTGCATTCTTTTGCTGTGGAATCGGCTTTTACAACTTCAACTTCAAAAAGATATTCTGTTGTTGAGGCGAGACCGTCAATATTCACTTCGCGAAGATTTCCTTCTGCTTCAAGTGATTTGAACTTTATAGTCTGGTTAGTAACATTGTATACGTTGATATTGTAAGAAACCGAATTTTCATAGGTTTCGTCTGAACAGTTATCCATCCACCAGCTAAGTTTTACGGCATTACCCTCTTCTGAAGGTTCAATAGCTGTAATGATAGGAACTGCGAGTGTAGAACCGCAGACAACGATACTTTTAGATGAAACAGTTCCGTAGTAGTTTACGGCACTTACACAATAATATTTAGTTATACCGGATTCTTCCTCAATAAGGATTTCAGTTTCTGTTCCTTTTGTTTCTGATACCTTAGAAAAAGTACTAAATGGGTTTTCTGCAGCAAAAATCTGATATTGAACAGCATTCTCTACTGCTTCCCAGGAAATTGTTACAGCCTTGCTTTCTCCATGACTGGCTGTAATTTTAGATGGCGGAAGAATAAAATCCGAATAATCTGCTGCAGTCTTATGTTCGTTATAATCAAGAGAAGGTTCATCTACCAGATCATAACGGCAGCCAATAATAAAAAGTGGCAACAGCATCATTGCTGCTAAAGCCACCTTCCGAAAAGATGTGATATTTTTCATGTATATAATTATACGTTATTTTATGATTTAGGGGAACACATGCAATATGACCTTCGTCATAGGCTTTCAGTTTATGTTGACTTTATGGCAATCCACTCTTAAAATTAAATAATATAGAAGAAAAGATAAGCAAAATGAAACGTATAATTGGAAAAAATCTCATAATATCACTAAGCATACTCTTTATTACCATTGCCATAGCAGTAATTATTTCTGTAACACTAATTCATTCAAAGACACTGAATAACTCTTTAACAAAAAAGAATATAAAGAATAGCGATAAGTTGATTCTCGGATTTTCACAGATTGGCTCAGAAAGTTCATGGAGAACCCGTAACACACAGTCTATTTTTGAAGCGGCGGCAGACAATGACATTCAGATTCTTTTTGATGATGCCCAGCAGAAACAGGAAAATCAGCTTAAAGCAATAAGGTCATTTATAGTTTATCAGGTAGATGTTATAGCCTTTGTTCCGATTGTTGAAGATGGCTGGGATAATGTACTTCAGGAAGCAAAGGATGCAGGTATTCCGGTTATTCTTGTAGACCGCCAGATTAACGCTGATCCAAGTTTATATGCAGGCTTTCTTGGGGAAAACGGTGTTGAAGAAGGCCGCAGAGCTGCACGCTATCTTGTAAATAAATGCAAAAACAGAAGCGGAGATATCAATATTTTTGAAATCAGTGGTACAGAAAATTCTTCTATTGTAGAAGATCGTGCCAGAGGATTCCGTGAAATAATAAGTACAAATTCTAAATTCAAAATCATTCATTCAGAAAACGGAGACTTTTTGCGTTCCCGTGGTAAGGAAATTGGTGATATACTCCTTGCCAGCAATGTTCTGGAAAACGGAAATACCACAAATACAATTTATTACAACAAGCAGAAAATCGATGTAATTTTTTCTCATAATGATTCAATGACGCTCGGATTCCTTGATTCTATGGAAGCACACAAAATAAATCCAAAAGGAAAAGGAACAATCATTATAAGCATTGATGGCGAGCAGGAATGTATTGATGCCATGATTGCGGGAAAAATTAACTGTGTTGTTGAATGTAATCCAAACCACGGACAAATGCTTATGGCCCTTGTAAAGCAAATTGCAAGAGGCGAACCTATTCCGCGCATAACTTACAATTACGAAACTGTATTTACAGAAGACGATAATTTTTCAAAATATGATCCGCGCGGATACTGACAGGTAAAAAATGAAAAACACAAGTCTTAGACGAACACTGCTTAAAACCTATATCTCGCTGCTTTTTATTGCCTTCATTCCAACGATTTATTCTTCTGTAGTCACACAGATTCATATCCGGCAGTACAGCCAGATTATCTCGAATGTAGGCACAGCAAATAATATCAATTCTACTGTAAAAAATGACATTCCTGCAGAACTTTGGAATATCATCAGCGGTAAGCAGGCCATTCAGGACGGCAACCAGTATCACATGCTTGATGAAGTTTATGCAAAACTTTCCCTTATGCTGATGATAAATAAAAATGCTGAGAGCCGTGGAAAACTCGAAGTTGCAAACAGAACAACAGCCACACTTCGCCGCAATATCGACATGCTGATTTCTCAGATGAAAAAAGGAAGTACCGTTACTCAGAATGAAGCCACCCTTGATGAAATCCGAACAATTACTTCCCTCTTTTCTGATATTATGCAGGATTTTATTGTAACGGAAATTGAATCTGCAAATAAAACTAACCAGTCGCTTCGAAATACTTCAATTATTCTTGCAGCACTTCAGATTATCATCACAATCATAGCAATCATAATTTCGATAAACGGATTTATAAAAGTTTCTGATGCCATTGAAAAACCGATTTCAGACATGGAAAATCTGTCTACAAAGGTTGCTCACGGAGATCTTACCGCACGAATAGACATTCCTCATGTAGATGAACTTGATACTCTGGCTGCAAACCTTAACACCATGACCAGCCAGATTGATGTACTGATTAAAAAAAATATGGAAGAACAGAAGAACTTCCAGAAAGCAGAAATGAAGGCTCTTCAGGCACAGATTACCCCACACTTTTTATACAACACATTTGATACAATTGTCTGGCTTGCCGAGGAAGAAAAAACTGATGAGGTTGTGCGAATTACAAAAGCCTTCTCACAGTTCCTTCGCATTTCATTAAGCCGCGGACATGAATGGATTACAATTTCGCAGGAGCTGGATCACATTCAAAACTATCTGACAATTCAGAAAATCAGATATGCAGATATTTTGAATTATACCATTGATGCAGATGAAGACCTGATGGATATTAAGATGATTAAACTTGTTCTTCAGCCTCTTATTGAAAATGCGATTTATCACGGAATTAAAAACAAGCGTGGCCGTGGAGAACTCAAGGTAAGCGTACACTACTCTGATGAAACTAAAAACTTCATTAGATTTGTCGTAGAAGATAATGGCGCCGGTTTTACAGAAGAAAGACTTGGCCAGGTACGAAATGAGCTGAGAACCGGCGCGGTGGATTCTGAAAAACTAAGTTCTGTATACGGACTTTATAATGTAAATAAAAAACTGAAGTTATATTACGGAGATCAGACTGATGGTTTGATTATTGAATCAGAAGCTGGAAAAGGAAGTAAAATTTCTTTTACAATACCGTCGAATAGGAGTTAAAAATGTATAGTGTATTTGCTGTTGATGATGAGCCTATTGTACTCGAAGGAATTCGTTCCAAAATTGATTGGGAAGGAAGCGGTTTTTCTTTTGCCGGTGAAGCAACTGATGGAGAAATTGCACTCTCAATGATTCAGGAAATAAAACCTGACATTCTTATTACTGACATTAAAATGCCTTTTATGGACGGACTACAGCTCGCAGAAACAATAAAAAAAATTCAGCCATGGATTAAAATTATAATCCTTTCTGGTCATGATGAATTTGATTATGCAAAAAAAGCCATCTCAATTGGAATTGAAGATTATCTTCTCAAACCTTTTACCCCAGATGAACTTATTGCTAGCCTGAATAAAACTGCCGCTCAGATTGATAAGGAACGCAAACAGCTCTCTGATATTTCAAAACTTAGAGAAGAACTGAAATCAAGTGAAACTCTTATCAAAAAGGAATTCCTTAATAATCTTGTTCATGGTGCAATTGAAGCAAATACAATCATGACAAAATGCAGTGAACTTGGAATTAACCTTATTTCCCGCTATTACAAGGTTTTAATAAGCAAAATTGAAAGTCAGAGCAATAATATTCAGAATCAGCAGGAAGCCTGTTCTCTTTTGAATTCATACTCAACTGCATGGGAACAGGCTGTATCATTCTTCCATCATTCAAATCTTCTAGTCTGTATCTTTAAGGGTACATCACAACAGGAACTTGATGAAAATATTTTCCATGCTGCAGAAACTATTGGACATATTGCAACTAAAAATGAGGACTGTACGGTTCTTACAGCAATTGGAAAAACAGTTGAACACCTTTCTCAATTAAATATTTCTTATGAAGACGCAAAACATATTCTTGAACTAGGCGGCACACCAGAAAAAACTTCTGAAAAGCAGAACCGTATTATCAGTTCCGATGACCTCCAGAGCGGAAGCCTGGACCTTCTGGATCTTAAAGAAAACGATCCTCTTGTTGACCGCCTTAAATACGCAAGCAAAAATGATATCTCTGTCATAATCGAAGAATCTATGACTCTTATCAGAAATAACCCTGGCCAGTTCAGTGTATTTGCGTCATATCTTCTTGTTGATTTGATTTTTGCTGTTTCTAAGCTTGTCGAAAAACTCGGCGGAGACATAAAACAACTTAATCCGGAAATTCTTCAGCGAAACTATGTTGATAATGCAGTTTCAGATGAAGAGCGATTTAAGCAGACCATTGAAAAAGTCCTCACCTTTGCGCTTAATTTCCGCGACTCAAAAATGACAGGAAAATACGGCGATGTAATTCTGAAGGCCAAAAAATTCATTGAAGAAAATTATGCAGACCAGAATACAACTCTTACTACAGTTGCAGAAGCAGTTTGTCTTAGCCCTAACCACTTCAGTACAATTTTCTCTCAGGAATGTAAAACTACCTTTATTGAATATCTAACGAACGTTCGTATGGAAAATGCAAAGCGACTCATGCGCGAAACAGATATGAAGGGTTATGATATTGCCTATGAATGCGGATTTTCTGATCCGCACTACTTCAGCTATATCTTCAAAAAAAATACGGGGCTTTCGCCCCGTGAATATAAGCTGAGTGTTGAGCGTTAACCAGCCATATTACCCAGCTTCTTCTTTCTCTGTGAGAGAATTACACTCTGCAGAAGAATGAAGAATGCAAGCATAAGACCTGTTGTAATACTCTGCCAGTATGGCTCACGCAAACCAGAAGCTACTACGATGTTATTGATTGTCTTAAGAGACATAACACCAAACAGAGTTCCTACTACACTTCCTACACCACCGCTAAGCAGTGTTCCTCCGATAATCGAAGAAGCAATTGCCTGCATTTCTGCAGCTGTAGCATTTGAAGCATTTCCGGCACCTGTATGTAAGAGGTAACAGAAGCCCGCAATTCCTGCAAGCACACCACAAAGAATATATGCAAGGAACTGAGTTCTTCTTACATTGATACCAAGCATAAGCGCACTTTCGTTGTTTCCACCAACTGCATAGAGATTTCGTCCAAAGCGAGTCCATTTAAGAACAGCCCAGAGAATCAGAACAACAAGAAGCGCAATTACAACACCAACTTCGATATAGGCTGGAATCCAGTTTCCGTTTCTCGCATAATGACCTAGGAATGGAACATCAATTTCGAAATCCATTAAATCTGTAAAGAGTTCATTTGAAGCACTTCTAGGAACTTTACTTACAATAGTTGTCATACCGCGTGTAAAGAACATTCCGGCTAGAGTTACAATAAATGGCTGGATTTTAAGGTATGAAACGAGGTATCCCTGAACAAGCCCCATTGCAAGACCAATTCCAAGAGAAAGCAGAATTGAACTTAGAATTCCACCATTATGATCTTCCATTACAACGACACAAACCATTGTAATAAGAGAAATAGATCCACCAACCGAAATATCAATTCCACCGGTAATCATTACGATTGTAAGACCACAAGCCGCAACAATCAGATATGAGTTGTTATTAAACAGATCGAGGAACTGCTGAGGATTTAAGAATCCGCCGCCCCAGATAATCATTGCAAGAAGATACATTCCGACAAATGTACAGATTGTAATTGTAAGAAGTAAAGCTGTATTTGAGAGTGGTTGTTTATTTTTCATAATTATTTAGCCTCCTTCTTTGCTACAATCTTATCTTTGAGCTGTCCAATCCAACTCTTAACAACTGGAGAACCTGCAACAACAATTAAAATAATTACGATTGCTTTATAAGCTTTTACCGCTGTAGAAGAAACCTTCATAGCATACAGGGTAATTGTGAGTGCCTGAATAATATAAGCACCAAGGATAGATCCTGAAAGCTTAAACTTTCCACCGCCAAGTGAGTTACCACCAATAGCAACTGCAAGAATGGCATCCATTTCAATATCAAGAAGGATTGTTTCGTGGTTGATAACTCCGATTCGGCAAACATTCATTGCACCGGCCATTGTTACACAGATACCAAGGATTACAAAAACAACCATCTTCATCATTACAGGATTTATACCGTTTAATCTTGCAGCACGTTCATTTATACCTACAGCCTGAATATAAAGACTGAGTGTAGTCTTTTTCAGAAGCAGATTTATCAACACTATGAAAATTACGACTACTATAATTGGAGTCGGAATTGCAATGTGTGGAATAAAGTTTCCGATATAGGTAATGATTGGTGCCTCAACATTTGGTGTTGCACCTCCGTTAATCCAGTATGCTACAGGACGACCTGCTGTAAACAGAATCAAAGATGCAATCATCGGCTGAATATTGAACTTTGCAATCAGTAAGCCGTTGAACAGACAGAAGATAACAGCAACAACACATGCAATAATAAGTCCTGCAAATATTGTTCCACCATTTATTCCCCATGCTTTGAGGATTTTTACGAATACTGAACCTGCAATAGCAGCAGATGCACCAATGGAAATATCCTGTCCTTTAGCAGCTGAAGTTACAAGTGTCATTCCAATTGAAAGAATAACAAGCTCAGAAGCTCCGTTCAGAATACTGATTAAGTTACCTGAAAGAACTGTATTTCCAAGATTATTCTTCATTATATCAATAGAGAAGAAACCTGGATCCCGGATAAGGTTGAATACAACCAGTACAATTAATGCAACCAGCGGAATTGCCAGCTGTGATGCAAAAAGTTTCTTTATTTGATTTAAAACTTTATTAGCCATTTTGTGCCTTACCTCCCGCAATAGTCTGCATAATTACATCCTGACGCAAAAGATCATCCTTAAGCTCACCTACAATCTTGCGGTCACGCATAACGATAAGTCTCTGACATACAGAAAGCATCTCTTCAATCTCCGAAGAAATAAAGGTAACACTTACACCTTCTTCTGCAAGTTTAAGCACAAGCTTCTGAATTTCAATTTTTGTACCTACGTCAATACCACGAGTTGGTTCATCAAGAATCAGATATTGTGGATGAGTCAAAAGCCAGCGGGCAAGAATAACTTTCTGCTGATTACCACCCGAAAGTGACTTAATAGGAGTTTCTTTAGATGCAGTTTTGATTTCGAGCATTTCAATAAACTCATCTGCAAGCTTTTCCTGCTCTGCTCTAGAAATAGGTTTTGTAAAGCCGTTAAGAACCTGAAGAGCAAGAATAATATTTTCACGAACTGAAAGATCCTGAATAATTCCGTCTCCCTTGCGGTCTTCCGGAAGATATCCGATTCCAGCTTTCATTGCATCCTTAGGCTGATTGATTTTTATATCGCGGCCATTTACCTTTACCTTACCACCGGTTACACGGTCTGCAGCAAAGATTGCACGAACACTTTCACTTCGGCCAGAACCAAGAAGTCCTGTAAAGCCGTTAACCTCCCCCTTATTAATAAGGAAGTCAAACGGCCGAACACCTTCAGAACTTGCAAGGCCTTCTGCCTCATAAACAACCTCTCCGGCTCCTGTGTAAGGACGTTTCTGATTTTTGAGGTTTGTCATGTCTTCCATATCTTTACCGAGCATGGCAGAAATCAGTTTTACTCTTGGCAAATCTGCAATTGTATATTCACCAACAAGTTCACCGTTTCGAAGAACAGTAATCTTATCACAAACTTCATAAACCTGTTCAAGGAAGTGAGTAATAAAGATGATTCCTACTCCACGCTTCTTAAGATCACGCATAAGTGTAAACAAAAGTTCAACTTCGCGGTCATCAAGAGAAGAAGTTGGTTCGTCAAGAATCAGAACCTTACAATCCATATCAACAGCACGTGCAATTGCTACCATCTGCTGAATGGCAATAGAACAGGTACCAAGCTGCTGAGTAGCTTTTGCCGGAATGTTTAATTTTTCAAGAAGTTCTGTAGCTTTCTTTTCCTGGGCACGGTGATTAACAAATTTGTAGTTACCGCGTCCTATATACATATTCTCTGCCACCGTAAGATTAGGACAGAGAGTTATTTCCTGATATACTGTAGCAATACCCAGATTCTGGGCATCCTGAGGAGAACGAATTGTAACAGGACCTTCTATTCCTGCAATTCTGATTTCTCCGGAGTCTTTTTCATATACACCGGTCAGAACCTTTACCAGAGTTGATTTTCCGGCACCGTTCTCTCCCATAAGCGCGTGAATTTCGCCTTCACGCAGAGTAAAGTCAACATTTTGAAGAGCCTTTACTCCAGGGAATTCTTTATAAATTCCACGTGCACTTAAAACTATTTTTTCTTCCATAAATAATCCCACGTTTTAAAAAAAACGGCGTAAAATATGGATTACACACTTTACGCCGTATCAAACTCTTTACAAGTAATGTTTGATATTAGTCACCAAGACCGTACTTATCGATATCAGCCTTTGTGATTGTCTTAGCATCGAATCCCTTTTCTTCATTGATGATTTTCTTTGAAGGAACTTTGCCAGTCTTAATCATGTTTTCGATTACTGTAGCCTGGAATGGAGAACACTGTCCGTCATAGTTCCAGTTTCCAGCGAGCAATTCGCGGAGAGCCCACTTGTTGCAGTCGAATCCCATTACAATTACATCACCCTTTACACCGTGTGTAATACCAGCAGCATCGAGAGCAGCAACAGCACCCTTAGCCATATCGTCGTTTTCAGCATAGATTACGTTGAACTTTTCTTTTGAGTTGATAACTGATTCAACAATCTTCTTTGCTTCATCAGCACTCCAGTTACCTGTCTGCTGAACAACTTTCTTCATTGTTCCTGCAGCAAATTCCTTGTCCAAAGCACCTGTACGTCCGAGCTGAGCGTCAGATCCCATTACACCCTGAATATGAATTACATTGTATTCCTTAAGTTTCTGATTCTTGAGCCATGCAACAGCTGTTTCACCTTCTTTAGCCATATCTGAAACTACAGCAGCTTCATAAAGATTGTCTTTTGCTGAAACCATGCGGTCGAACAAGAATACTTTGATACCTGCTTTCTGTGCAGCTTTAAGAGTTTTATCCCAACCATCTGTAGCAGCAGCTGAAAGAAGAATATAGTCTACGCCGTCTGTAATAAACTGTGCAGCAGCATTCAACTGCTCTTCATTCTTCAAGCTGTAGAAAGTCTTTACATCATAACCTTTAGCTGCAGTAAATACAGTTTCCATGTCTTTTACGTTAGCAGCGCGGTATCCTGATTCTGAAGGTGGGTTGTTAATGATACCAATCTTAATTTTTCCATCACCAGCTTTTGCCTTCTTTTTTGGAGCGGCAAACAATGATGCAACACACATAAGTGCTACAGCAACAATAACGCTTTTTTTCATCTAATTTTTCCTCCTATAGATGCTTTTTTCTTATAGAATCATAGTAAGCCCGGAATTTGGATTTTTGAATGAAGAATTTTAAGAATTTTATTTGAAAATTTTAGGATTTTTTTTGATTTTTTTCAGATGAAAGGATAAACGGAGGAAATTTTATTAAAAAAAGTTAGATTTTTTACGAAAAACAGTGTAAAAAAAAACACAGTCGGCAAGCATAGCTTGCCTCTGTGGCATTTTTTCGATGAACCTAAAGCAACCCTTTCGGCTTGCTTTTTAACGGTTCTTCGATTTTAGCCATTATGACAAATACGAGTCTGACACTCTTTGTAGATAGCTGCTGTCTGAGCAACAACATCAGCAGGAACTTCCTTAATGTTAGGATCTCCAGCCAGGTTGTTAGCCTTGAGCCAGTCACGTACAAACTGCTTGTCGTAGCTTGCAGGACTTCCGCCTACTTCATACTTAGAAGCATCCCAGAAGCGTGAGCTGTCTGGAGTAAGAACTTCATCACCAAGAACAAGTTCGCCGTTCTCATCAAGACCAAACTCAAACTTAGTATCAGCAATAATAATTCCGTTTGCCTTAGCGTGCTCGTAGCACTTCTTGTAAATAGCAAGAGCAGCCTGTTCGATTTTTGTTCCAAGTTCTTCACCAAGATCATCCTTCATGTACTGAAGAGTAACGTTGATGTCATGACCTTCAGCAGCCTTAGTAGAAGGAGTTACGATTGGCTCGTCGAGCTTTTCAGCCTCTTTGTATTCCTTATCAAACTTGTGACCAAGGAATGGCTCGCCCTTCTTGTAAGCTTCGTACATAGAACCGAACATATATCCGCGAACAATTACTTCATAAGGAATCATCTTAAGTTTCTTTACGAGAATTGTACGGCCTTCAAATTCCGGCTTCTGAAATTCAGCAGGCATGTCTTTGAGATCACTTGAAATCATGTGATTCTTAACAATGTCTTTTGTGTAGTCGAACCAGAAGTTAGCAAGAGCGTTGAGCACCTTACCCTTGTCTGTAATCATTGTTGGCAGAATAACATCAAAAGCAGAAATTCTGTCAGTTGTAACAATTACCATGCGTCCATCTTCAAGGTCATAAACCTCGCGAACCTTACCGGAAATAATTTTTTTCATTTTTTTCCTCTTATAAATCTATTTACTCAGCAAACCGCCGAATTGAATGCCAAATCGTGAACAAAGCACATTATACTGATTTTCTTCCTCAGTGTCACGAAAACCGGTGATAAACAAGGAGGGAGAAGACGACCCCTTAGGGAGCGGCCCTGCGTCAGCAGGGTAAAAACAGTCCGATGGACTGTTTTTAGCGAGTCTCGGCGAAGGCTGTGCCTGAGCCGCCGCGAGCACTTGTAAAGAATGTCTCACAACACCATCAACCGAATCAACAACCTTAATATCCGGCTCACAAGCCGCTTCAAAGACATCAGTAAAATTCAAAAAATGAGTACAGCCAAGAATTACCGCATCACAGTCTTCCTTACGGAAGAAATCAACCGCAGGCTTAATAGCCGCAAGACATTCTTCGCGGCTGGCAGTAAATGCATTATGTTCAATAAAAGAAACAAGTTCACCGTCACCGCGGGTAACAAGTACACAGTCACTGGCAAATTTTTCTTTGAGTTCTAAATTATAAGGATTTTCACAGGTAGCCTTTGTAGCAAGCAGACCAATGCGGCGCTTTTTAGAAACACTTGCCGCAAGTTTAATAGCAGGAACAGTTCCTACAAACTGAATATCAGAATACTTTGCACGCAGTTCATCCAGAGCATTTACACTCATAGTATTACAGGCAACAACAATCACCTTAGGAGCAAACTGAGTGCGGATTTTTCCAACAAGCTCAAGCACACATTCTACAACCTGCTCATGAGATTTTTCTCCATATGGAAAGTTCTCAGTATCTGCAACATACACACACGAAGATTCAGGCTTCTTTTCCAGAAGCTTCATCATATATGGAATCCCACCCACGCCACTGTCTATAAACACAAAGTCAGTCATAATTATCCAGTTTAAATTCCTCACAGAGGGCACAGAACAAAAGTCTATTTATTCGCTCGATAAATCTCGCTCTGTGCCTTTTTTTCGATGAACCTAAACAAACCGCTAAAGCGCTTTGTTTTTAACGGTTCTTCGATTTTAGGCATTTGTGAGAAACTATTTAAAAAGGGCATCAAAAGCAGATCTTGCTGCATCAGATTTTGATGTAACCTCACCTTTTGTGATTTTTGTTGATGCACGGAAATAATCACAGAAATTACCGCGTTCCTTATCGCTTACAAACTCAGCAGAACTTTCACGGCAGTCGTTATGGGCTCCACTTTCGTAAAACTCACACGCCTTACATACATGTAAATCAGCATGACAGAGCGGACATTCATCCCCACGAACAGGCTTTTCAACAGAAATTTCTTTATGGCATTTCCAGCAAATCATAATTATATAGTATCATTTTTTACAACTTTCTACTATAATAAAATTATGTTCACGCAGAATAAGTGCCTCGTACATTACTGCCGAAACCTCGCAATTTCAACCTTCGATGAAGATGGCAATCTCACCGATGACAAAAACTACTGTCTGGACCACATTCCAGACCCGGGAAAGTTTAAGGCAGATATTTACAAATACATTTCTGAACATGATAAAATTGTTGGCCTAAATGTCTGCGGACTTCTTTTTTCTAACATTGATATTTCCAATAAAAAGTTTTACGGCTGTACCTTTACAAACTGTACATTTAATAATATCAGTTCAAGTAATGTAGTGTTCCGCATGTGTATTTTTGATTTTGCAATTTTCAACGACTGCAGTTTTATCAAAAGTAATTCACTCTTTACATCTTTTTCAGGTGCAACCTTTACACATACACTCTTCACATCCAGTGATATCATTCAGAGCAATTTCAACGGAATCAAAGCCTATCAGTCTTCATTTGATGACTCAGACCTTTTTAATTCCCGCTTTATTGCCTCTACCCTTATAGATACATCTTTCAGAAACTGTAACTTAAAGAAATCTCTTTTTTATGATTCAAAAAGAACAAACGTTTCTTTCAAGATGTCTAATACCCGAGAAGCTCTTTTCACTCCAGAAGGAAAAGCTCTTTCAGAAAATGACATGTCATTTGGAAACTCAATTGTAGATGGAGGCAGCTTATGAAAGTTTACTTCCATCTGAATATAGGCGGATTTTCTAACTGCTACATTGTTGTAAATGAAAAGACCTCTGAGGCAATCATAATTGACCCTGGTAAAATTACAGAAGAAATAATTTCACGTATCGAAGATAACCATCTTAAGCTTGTAGCAGTTTTGATTACCCACAACCACGGCTCACATGCAGGCGGACTTCACACTCTCAGAAAAATCTATTCACCTAAAATTCTTGCTGCCGACTGGGAAGTTGCCGGTGAAGAAACAACTGTAATATCCGGCGACGGTACACTTCGTCTTGCAAAGATGATTGTAAAATACATGTCCGTTCCGGGACACACATCAGACTCAGTTGTTTATCAGATTGGAAACATTCTTTTTACAGGGGACATTCTTTCGGCTGGTGAAATCGGAAGTACAAACTCAAGTTACTCTGAATATATCTTAAAATCAAATATCGAAAAAAAGATTTTCTCTCAGCAGGATAATGTGATTCTTATGCCAGGTCACGGCCCACCGACAACCCTCGGAGCTGTAAAGGCTTTTACTGCAGACTTCAAGAAAATGATCCAGAGTCCGCAGAATGACCGTGTCAGAAATTAACGGTTAACCAGTGCTATATTTCCACACACGATTCCGTACTTATCAAATACAAAATCATTTAATGCGTTGGCCGCGTCTTCAAAACCGCGGCCTTCTGTTTTTCTGACATAGGAAGCAAGTTCTGGTGTAAAATCAATTACAGTTCCCCGGTTAGCAAGATGCACAAAGTATTTAGAAACCCCAGAAAGCTTCTGCTGCATTATATAGGCCATAAATTCGTTATGCATAAGATATTCATCATTAATGTCATAACCAAGACTTGGCTGAGATTTAAAGTAGTCTATAAGGAATTCGAGCGAAGTTGGATCAAAAGTATAATAAACAGCAGAAACAAAATTTCGGAATTCAGCATCACGGAAGAAGATTGTATGCCAGCCTTCATGAGCAAGGAGATTTGTACGGCTCCAGAGCGGAGTTTCACGGGAAATTGAAACAAGACCGCCCTCATTTGCCTTAACATAAAGACCATCACTTTCAAAAAGCTTATTGTGAATAAGAATACGTTTTAAAAGAAGCTCTTCTTCGTTTAACTGAAAACCAATTTCCGTAGCCTTATTGAAAAAGCGGGCCATACTTTCTGCACTGTAATCATGAGCATTGTAGCCGTGCATGTCACCGAGTTCATCATTTGTAAGCAGCCGGCCTTTATAGCCCTGCTTCTCAACGAAAAAGGCCATACGTCTGAAAAGTTTATCCTGAACTTCGTAATTACGTGTATCAAAGAAAAGAATCTGAGGGAATCTGTCCCACTCAAACAGTTCATAATCTGCAGTGCGCCACTGAGAAGTTTTATAATTCAAAATTAAGCCGGGATCAGTTCTAACAGGATCAAGAACTTCGTCTCCTGCAATACCGGTTCCACGCATAATAAGAGATTCAACACATTCTGAATTATCTGTAAATTCAACACGGGAAAAAGGAGTATTAAGAGCGCCCGTTGGAATTATAAGTTCACGTGCAGCTTCAACATTATTCAGATAGAGCTTTTCACCACCAACATTCATCTGAACTCTAACAGAGTGTTCACGTGTAGTTTTATTTTCCAGATTATCAGAAAGCAATACTCTAAACTCCGGCATAGACTGTTTATTATTGCTCTGAACAGGGAATACCATTGAACTGCCCGAAAAATCAAAACTTTTGTTTGTAAAATCAATTACACCACCGTTGCAGGCAAAGCCGACAAATGGAATTTCAGCTTTATAATCAAAACCAATTTCTGCAGGAACAACAATTGCAGCAATTACACGACAACGAACAGTTGAATAAACAAAGAATCCTTCCGGTGTAAATTTTTCTATATTATCATTTTTCTGAACAGCAAAAGATACATCAAAAAGTTCCGGAGCATTCTTTTCATCTGCCTGAATCTGAATACGTCTTGTATCCGGATACTTTTTCTTTATAAACTTGCCTTCAATAGTAAAATCATCTTTACCAAGAAAACCATATCGAAGAACAGTCTGGTTGTCTGAATCCATAAGTTCCTTCTGTTTTCTTGTAGGCATCATCTGAAGACAGATTGTTAATGCAACAGAGCCCTGTTCATTATATGTTTTATAGAAATATTCTTTCTGAGCTTTTGTAAATTTAAAATTCGCATAGCCGTCATTCACAGTTCCCTTAGTAGCTGCTGAATCAAGAGAATAAAGATTTGTAGTTACACCGCCCGGGCCAACGAGCTTTACTGCAGATTTATTTTTATTCACTAAAAGAATAATACCGGCAGTAATATCAAGAAGCAAAAAAACTACAAGCGCTACAACAAGGCTTTTCTGTATTTTAGTCAAAGATGTAAACTTAGGCATTTTCATATTTAAAACTATACCAAATTATTAAAAAAAGTTATACTCCCCGTATGGCAGTGGTAATTTTACATCCAACAGAAGAATTAAAACTGATTAAATTTCAAAAAGAACTGATTTCAAACCTGTTTACTGAAGGTCGTATTTTACTCGCTGCCAGACCTCTGTGGATTGAAATTGGAAGTGATTCCGTTCCTTACAACGAACTGACATCTCTTAATATCAGAAGTATTGATTTCGGAGAACTCGAAATATCCGATAAAGAGATTTATATTCCAGTCATAATAAGCACAGAAAACGAACAAATAGATTCCAAACTATCGTTAGTTAGTATTTATAACAACAACACATTCTCTGATTCCGACCGCACCATTATCAGACAAAAAAAACAGCCGGTAAGACAACTTAAGATCTTCCGGCTGGGTAACGAGAAGGAACTAAGTTCCGTCTCAAAATGTATAACTGAATCTAAGTGGTGTAAATTACATTACCCCACTACCACGACCAAGTGATGTGAGACCAGTTCTTACGTACTCAAGTATTCCATATGGCTCGAGAAGGCGCAAAAGGCTTTCTACCTTTTCTTCGCTTCCGGTAATCTCAATAATCACAGACTCAAGGCTTACATCTACAATGCGAGCTTTATAAATATCCGCAGTTTCAATAATTGTTCCACGGTTACTTGCTTCGGCTTTTACCTTAATAAGCGACATTTCACGCTGTACAGAACTTGAAGTCTCGCACTTTTTAATTGCAATAACTTCCTGCAGTTTTGCAAGCTGCTTCTGAATCTGGTCTAAGATATATTCATCGCCGGTAACAACAATAGTCATACGGCTCTGTTCAGGCTTGTCTGTAGCACAAACTGTGAGCGAATCGATATTGTAACCACGACGACTGAACAGACCGGAAACACGGCTGAGTACACCAGTTTTGTTTTCTACTAAAACACTTAATACATATTTTTCCATATTGAACTCCCCGTCATTACGAGGACGTAGTCCGAAGCAATCCATTCGAATAGATTGCTTCGCTTCGCTCGCAATGACGATGCAGATTTATCTTTCAGGGTTAAAGCTTACAGTTCTAAGGATATCTCCAAATACACCGGCAGCTGTTACGCCTGCACCGGCACCATATCCGCGGACAGTCAAAGGAATTGGCTGATAGCGTTCTGTGTAGAATACGAAGGCGTTTTCTCCACCCTTTACGCTGTACAGAGGATCATCCTGTCCAACTTCCATCATACCAACGCTAACCTTTCCGTCTTTGATTGTGGCACCCATGCGGAGTACCTTACCCTTCTTCTTAAGGTCTGCAATCTTCTTTGCAAAGTAATCATCAACTTCTGGAAGCTTCTTCAAGAACTCTTCAACAGTTCCGCTTGAATCAAAGTTGTCCGGGAATACCTTGAACATCTGAATATCAGAAAGTTCAATATCGTAACCAGACTCGCGGGCGATGATAAGTCCCTTGCGGGCAACGTCCATTCCGTTCAAGTCATCGCGTGGGTCCGGCTCAGTATAGCGAAGTTCTTTTGCTTCAAGAACAGCCTGGCTGAAAGGAACACCTTCGTCAAGTTTTCCAAAAATATAAGAAAGAGAACCAGACATAATTCCGTTGAAGTGATCAAGCTTATCACCAGACTTATAAAGGTTCTGCAAAGTATCAATAATAGGAAGACCTGCACCAACGTTTGTCTCATAAAGGAAGCGGCGGTGCATCTTGTTAGCAGTTCTACGAAGCTCATGATAGAACTTAATGTCCATAGAGTTAGCACGCTTGTTTGGTGTTGCAATGCTCATGCCTGCGTTCAAGATGTCGAGGTAACGCTCCGGTAAATCATAAGAAGCTGTACAATCTACGAATACAGGATTAAGTGGTTTCTTTTCGCGGACAAACTTAATGATATCATCAACATTCTGATTTGAATTGAATGGGAAATCAGGCTTTTTCATCTGGTCGCGCCAGTTAGAAAGATCGAGTCCATCTTCATTCAAAAGCATACCGTCGATAGTTGTAATACAGAGAACCTTGATATCAACATTTTCTTTAAGAAGTTTTTCTCTCTGGTCTCGGATCTGGTCTATCATTGTTCCACCAATTGTTCCGGCACCGAAAGCAAATACTTCGATTGTCTGAGCAGTATGGAAGAAGAACTGATGAACCGCACGAACGGCTGTATCAGCATATTCATTTTCGATAACTGCAGAAATACAGCGCTCTGAACTACCCTGAGCAATTGCAAGAATATTGATATCCTGACTTGAAAGAGCATTGAGGAATTTTCCTGCAACACCGCGGTTAGCAATCATACCGTCGCCTACAACCGAAACAATTGCGCAGTCCTTGCGAACATCAATTGCATCAATAAGCTTTTCGCGGATTTCAAGCTCAAACTTTGCTTCAAGAGCATCTTTTACAATGTCTGCCTCGCTGTCGCGTACACAGAAAGAAATTGTATATTCAGAAGAAGACTGAGTAATCAAAAGAATAGAAGAACCGGCAGAAGAAACTGCAGAGAAAATCTTACTTGCCATTCCGGTGCGGCCGCGCATAAGTGAACCGCCCACGCTGATCATACTTACGTGCTTCAAAGAAGAAATACCACAAATGCTTGATTTACCGCGGCTTTCAAATGGTCCCTGACCAATGCGTGTACCACGAGCACTTGGATTATGGCTGTTCAAGCTCCATGCTTCAATTCCCTTTGCCTGAAGTGGTGCAATTGTTTTTGGATGAAGTACTTTAGAACCAAAGAATGAAAGTTCCATAGCTTCTTCGTAAGACATATCGTCTACGAGAATTGCATCTTTTACAACGCGTGGATCTGCAGTATAAACACCGTCTACGTCTGTCCAGAACTCTACGCGTTTAGCACGAAGTGACGCACCAATAATTGCTGCAGAGAAGTCTGAACCGTTACGACCGAGAAGTCCCATAACAGGCTTTGTTCCAGAACCTCCGTTGAATGTACAGATAAAGCCTGGGAACAAAAGAATGCGAGTCTGCTGAGGAGAAGCGCCATCACGGAATGGAGCGCAGGCTTCGTTACATGCAGAATAATCAGCTTCACCCTCTTTCTGATTTCCAGTTGTGAATACAAATTTTCTTGAATCAAGGAAGATTACGCTCTGCTTTTTTGCGAGAAGAACGTTTTCCATAATTGGAGCTGAGAGAAGTTCTCCCATACCCATGATGCGGCAGTGAACTGTGTCAGGACACTCGCCGAAAGATACACAGCCAGCAAGGAGCTTTTCGAGCTCTCCAAAATTCGGCTCAATCTTAGCCATTGTTTTTTCTGCATCAAAACCAGGAAGCTTTGACTGAAGTTCAAGACAGATTTCATTGTGAGTGTTTCGAATGTCGTTTACGTAATTTGTTCCGGAAATGCCGGATACACATGCATCGATTGCAGCCTGAAGAGTGTTAGAAACGCCGGCTGCTGCGCTAACTACAACACTAAGTCTGTCTTCTTTTGCGCGGTTGATAATAATGTCCGCAGAAGCAAGAATACGTCGGGCATTAGCCATCGACGTTCCACCGAATTTGAGAGTAATCATAGATACCACCTTGCCAAAGTCCGCAATTTCCCCGAATATCCGGGCGAGCGCCCCGCTGCACGTTCGTACAACGACACGTCGGAAATCAGCTATGTAAAATTATAATGTTCTTTCTATAATATTGAATTGCAGAAGGAATGGCAATTACCTCATTCTTATATCAGTAATTGCACACTGATCACCCGTAAGGGCAACATAGATCGAATTATTCTCATCAAGAATTGTAGTTGTATTTTTGATATTTATACCATAATTTTCTGTGTGAAATACAACAGTTTTATCTTTTTTCTGGAATTCAATTTCGCAGTCAAAACCAGCTTTATTAAAGTTTTTCCATTCACTCCAGTCCTGGAACGCTGATTTTTTATTCATTGAAAAATGATTTTCAGCATAATCATTTGAACCGTTATCTTCTCCATCCAGTTTAATGAATGCATATTCACGATAGCCCGGGCCACCAACCTTTCCATCTTCTGAATAAAACAATACAATCGATGGACAGTGCCATACAAACGAAGATTCCGGAAAACTCATAGTATGAAAAGCTAAAGTCATATTTTCCTTAATTTTAATTCCATCTGTATAAACACCGCATGGACTGTTTATCTGAATATTTGGAATATCAGCCTCAATTCTATCTATATAACTTACCTTTTCAGAAATACGTGGAATATCATTTTCGCCATACTGTTTATCGGTTTCTTCAACCTTAATGTCACTTAGCTGACAATTTTCACCGGTAAGACCAATATATACAGATTTAGAACTGTCAGAAAGTGCAATAACAACACTTACTATTTTGTTTTCAGTCTCCAAATCAAGTTTCAGATGATCTTCATATCTTCCAGATATTATTGTATACAACCCTTCAGGATTATTCCATTTATCAGAACCATTCTTTTCTTTTACCTTAACTTCTATGTTTCGGGCATTCGTACTGATTGAATGTCCGTCAAACCAAAGTTCACCGTATTCAACATAGCGATATGATTCTATAAGTTTTTCTGTTTCATAAACATGTTTATCAAAAGAATCAAAAATCACTAATGAAGGAGCACTAAAAGTTGCTTCCGTTTCATTCTCTTTTAGAATCTTACTTTTAAAACTGATTTTAGTGATGTTACGGGAAACAGGAATTCCAAGTGAAACATTTTCACGATAATTACTGCATGAAAGTTCAGTTTCAAGTTTATCTTCGGTTGCAGAAATCTGACCAAAAGTCTGAATATCCATAAGATGAACCATTACCTTTGAAAAATGCGGATCAAATTTCGCACCAGCTTCCTTTAGGAATTCTTCACGTATTACAACATTAGGAATCGCTTTTCTTTCTTTATTTTCTTCGGTATAAAAACACCAGGCATCTGCAACAGCAACAATACGAGCAATTTCAGGAATTTCATCTCCAACAAGTCCAGACTTATTATCTTTTCCATCATATCTGTCTTTACAATAACGGGCAGTTTCAGCAAGGTATGGATAATCTTTTATACCATTAAGAACCTCTTCACTTGCAACCTTATGTAAAAGTGCTGCATAGTAAACCTCTTCACACTCATCCTTGCTCTTTCCGCTTTCTTCTGCAATCTTTCTTGCAATATCTGCAGCCTTCTTTGCTTTCCCCTTTGATTTTGCATCACACTCTTCGACTGCTTTTGTAAAAGCTTCTGCGGTCTGTCCGAACAAGTCTTTCATCATTCTCTGTTCTGCTTTTAAAGAAAACAATTCGAGATTATGTGCTCTGATAACTTCATCGTTAATATCAAGATAAGTAAAAAAGTACATTGTGATGGATGACATAACAATGGCCATATTAACAATTGAAAGACCATAAGTAAAAATCTGAATTATTCCCACAACAATCGGCACGACAATATAGATGAACATAGCCATATAAATAAAACGGCTGAAAGATTTTCTATATTTGAGAATTACTGAAAGCTGAATTATTGGGCAAACTACTGGAACTATATAACAGATTAAGAAAAATGAGCCACGGAAATATACATTCTTTTCGGTGAAGGAATAATAACCGCCCGTAAAAAGATTTATTACAACTAAAAGAATCTCAACAATAGTAGCAATTTTGACAACTGTAAGTCTTTTAAAGTGGACTCTAATTTTCTGGCTTGCCAGTAAATCTTCCAGATAATAATTAAAACAAAGTACAATTCCCGAAGTCAGAGAAAAAACTAAAAAGTTAGAAAGCCTTGTCATTACATAGCCAAAGCTGGAATTATCTCCATTATAAATATATGTAAGACGGTCAAAACCAATAAGGCCTGCAGCAATCAATTCCAGAACAATAAGAATCCACTTTCTTCTTTTTGGAAGGAATCTTGTAATAAGAAGCATAAATGCCATTAGCATACAAATTGCAGTAAGAATGAGCATAATGTTCATCTGATGATTTCTTATAAAATCAAACATAATTACGACTCCTCAATGGCACTAAGCTTTTCTTTAAATGAAGTATATACTTTTAGAAGTTCATCTGTATGAGAGGCGATATATATTTTATCATCTTTATCACAAGCCTCTTCAAGTTTTGCAGCAAGCTGAAGCAGAGTATCAGCTCCTATAATATAAGCAGAGTTCTTAATCATTTGAATCTTTGCTTTATAAACTTCAAAATCTCCTTTCATATAGGCATTTTCTATATTCTGCGCATTTTCGTCGATTGTTTCATAGAAAAGTTGTATTCCTCGGATAAAACCACTTACACCGACAGAATTCTTAACACCTTCTTCAACAGAAATTCCTTCAACATCTTTCATCCAGTTTAACATAACTGGAAATTCAGTTAAGGCTTCTGAAAAATAACCTTTTGGGGGCTGCTGCATCATCTGTTCCGGAAGATTTCGCATTATGGTTCGTTCCAGAAGAAGACTGTCTATAGGTGTATAAAGACAGCCCTTATAGCCCATATCTTTATATTTCTGTTCACCTGTAAATGTATTTTCTGTAATTATATAAACTGGAAGATCTGGATTTTTCTCCCTGATTTTTCCAATAAAATCCTCTTCCAGATTTAGAATAAGCTTCTGATCTATAAATGCAATATTAAAGAAACTCTTTCTCAGTTTTTCAAGGCTATCCTCAGCATTAGATGCAGTTGTAACAAAAACCTTTGTTGCTTTTAAGAGATTTTTGATTATTTCAAGATTCATCTGATTTTCATCTGCAACAAGAATATCAGCATCAGGAGCAATAAACTCAGGAATATAAGGACCTTTTATATTAGCTTCTTCATTCTGTTCATTGAAAACTCCAAGTGGTGTTGAATCAATGATTTTTTGATTAAGAGTAAAAATAAACTCAGAGCCCTGAGCATATACACTATGGCATACGAGTTCTCCGCCCATCAGTTCTGCAAATTTCTTTGAGATTCTCAGTCCAAGATTTTTATGCTGATCGTCTGAAGCAACAAAGAGCTGATCCAGATTTTCAGTTTTAATTCCAATTCCAGTATCTTTTACAGAAAAACAAAGACTGCATTCTGAATCATTTCTGGAAACAAGTGAAAGCTTAAATTCTATGCTGCCCTTCTCTGTGTATTCTATGGCATTTGATAGCAATTTAAACATTACCTGCCTGATTTTTCCTAAATCTCCATAAAGACGCTTTGGGAGCATTTCATCAATTTTGATATCAAATTTTAAACCTTTATCTGCAATAATAGATCGGAGTGGATCAATGATTGAATACAGCATTCCCTGTACTTCATATTCACTTTGAACAAGTTCCATTTTTCCAGTTTCAATTTTTGTCATTTCAAGAACATCGGTCACAAAAGTTAGAAGAGACTGTGAAGCGCCCCTTATACCGAAAGCGTAATTCATAATCGATATAAAATAGCCTCTAGGAACGTTAGTAAAATCCTCACGCATAATCATCTCATTCATTCCCATAATGGTATTTATAGGAGTAAGGATTTCCTGAGACATATTTGAAAGGAAGCGGGATTTTGCCATATTTGCACGTTCTGCTTCTTCTTTTGCAAGACGGACTTCTGCATACTGATGTCTTATAACTGTTGATTTCATAAGACGCCATACAATAAGACCGATTATAATTGTTCCCAAAGCAAGAATGAAGATTCTGAAAACCCAGAGTTCTCCAAGCATTGGCTTTTTTACAATAGCAAAAGTCCGTGAAGAAAGAACATCTGTTTTATTATCATCAATAATCTGAACATGCAGATTATAATTTCCGTATGAGAGTCTTGTATATTCCAGAGAAGTTAAAGCATTACGCTGTGCAGTAATACCATCATCAAAATTACCTTCAAGGAATACCCGTACATAAGGATTTTCAAGAGAGTAATCCAAAACAGATACATTAAACTTAACGCGTCCGTGAGATGGTGGCAATGTAAAACTTCCGTCTGCGTTAGGCAAGATTCTCTGATTCTCACAATAAATAGAATTCAGTGCAATTTTAATATTTGTTTTTGCATCATAGAAATGATTCAGATTAACAAAAACAACACCTTCTCTTCCTGCAATATAAAGATTTCCAGATTCATCATAGGCACTATAGGAATTTCCTGTTATTGAATATGGAAGTCCGTTAGCAATTGTAAAAATTCTATAATCCTTTATATAGTCATAAAACAGATTGTCTGCATTAATCGCAAAAACACCATAAGATGAAAGGATCCATGCTTCATCCTTGTCGTTAAAATGAATATCATAATTATTGTTATATGGCATACTTGAAATAGTCTTTATTGAACCATTTCGAAGACATTCAATTGAATTAGAAGTAATAATCCAGTAAACATCTCTCTCTTCATCTTTTTTAATTTTCATTACGACATCGCTCGAAAGACCTTCATTGCGGCCAATTTTAGAGATGCCGTCTTTTCCAATTATATAAATTCCATCACCATCACTGCCACAATATACAGAACCATCATCTCCTTCTGCGACTGTAATAAATTCCGTATTTCTGATTCCCTGTTCTGTTCCATAGGTAGCCAAAACTTTGCCATCTTTAATTATTGCAAGCCCGCTGTTTGTTCCAGCCAGAATCCTTCCATCAGAAGCTGCACTTAAACATCTGATCTGATTGCTTAAAAGACCATTCGCAGT
Organism: Treponema bryantii; assembly: GCF_900111035.1. Lineage (GTDB taxonomy): Bacteria > Spirochaetota > Spirochaetia > Treponematales > Treponemataceae > Treponema_D > Treponema_D bryantii_C. The sequence goes on along the minus strand of NZ_FOFU01000008.1, from coordinate 48,908 downwards.
TGTATAAGAAATTATTGTACCATCTTTTTTCTGACATACTATTCCAAGATTATTTGTATATGTTGCAACCCAGAGATTTTCATTCTTATCTGTAATAATACAGCGGATACGCGCAGTCCCTATATATTCAGTAAGTTTATTATAAACAGGAGTTGTATTTTTAAGAATCTGAAGACCACGGTCAGTTCCTATATAAAGTAAACCATTATGAAGACAGGTTGCATTTACAGTTTCTTTTGGAAGCTGAGCCTGTTCAGAAAGATCAACAAAATTATTCGTAACAAGCTTCATTACTCCCTGAGTTGAAGAAGCCATCCAGATATTACCCTGATAATCTGAAGTTGACATTTCTATATTATGATTCATGGGAATATTAGAAGGAATCTTAAACTGATTTTTCTTATCAAGATAACCAATAGTTGAAGTAGAAGATATCCAGACTCGTCCACAGTCATAACTAAGCCAGTGAATATTTTCCAAAGGTGATACATTGATTTTTGTCATGAACTCAGCTTTGTTACCGAATCCACCATAGTAAATATAACTTGATTCTGTTCCATAATATAAGTTTCCAGGAACTACAGGATCAGCCATAATCGTGGTTATCTTTTCAATTCCAAGTTCTGCACTTGAATAGATGTTTGTAACCGAGCAGTTATTGATAATAAAAATAAGTCCATTTTTTGTCTGGCCGTAGATATTTCCACGTGAATCAGAATCCAGTTTTAAAATTCTTTCTTCATCTAAAACTTCATTAGAAAGCGTTGTCAACTGGCCGATTGCATCTACATACGCAAGCCCCGAAGTTGTACCAATAAAAATATTACCTTCAAGATCTTCTGCAAAAGTTCTTATTGAAGAAGATGGCAGCCCTTCTCTAAAGGTATAATGCCGCATCTTTTCACCGTCTATAACTACAACACCATTATCATTGGTTCCAACCCATATTCTGTGCCTGCTGTCTTCAAATAAAACACGACCGCTTGTCAGTCCATTAACCGGAGGAAGTCTTTCAAAAACAGAACCATCATAGCGGATTACGCCTGCATAACCACAAATCCATACATAACCATCTGTGGAGCCAAGAATATAGTTTGCATCTGAAGTGGGAAGCCCGTTTGTTGCATTATAAATTTCACAGGTATATCCGGTCTGTACAATCTGTCCTGTAACTGCGTAACCGCCGCCTATTCTATGATTGTCAACGGCAGATAATTTCAGTGTTCCTGTTAATGCAAAAATAATTAAAAGCGAGGATTTTAGAGATTTCTTGATTTTTGCCTTAATCATTTTTGCCGTCACAAATCACCTCTTTAATAAACCACAGAACTATATTTCTTTAAAATCATCTTTACTTCTGGCAGTGCATCCATAAACACTTCTATACATTTTGCATCAAACTGAGTTCCTGCACCTTCCTGAAGAATCTCCAGAGCCTTTTCAATTGGAAAGGCAGGTTTATAAACACGCGGAGAAGTAAGCGCATCAAAAACATCTGCAACAGCCATAATACGCGCAGAAAGCGGAATTACCTCACCGTGAAGTTTTTCTGGATAGCCTTTTCCATCCCATCTCTCATGATGATAAGCTGCCATATTACGGGCTTCTTTCAAATAGTTTTCACCCTGAACAGAGCTGATTGCATTTTCAAGAAGAATCTTACCTGCAGTTGTATGACTTTTCATAATCTCAAATTCTTCATCAGTAAGTTTTCCAGGCTTATTCAAAACTCCATCTGGAATATTGATTTTTCCAACATCATGAAGCGGAGCCGAACGTACAACATCAGAAATAAATTTAGGTGTAATTTTCTGAGCATAGTAGCCTTTCTTTTTTAAACCTTCTACGATGATTCTTACATAGGCAGCCGTTTTCTGAACATGAGCACCAGTATCAGAATCGCGGCTTTCTACCATATCCGCCATTGTAATAATCAGGCCATCCTGCATCTTAAGAGTTGAATCCGAAAGATGTCTGATATCACGCATCTGCTCTGCCTGATTAAGTGTCATCTTACAGATAGCCTTGTAAAGTTTTTCAACCTCGTCCTCAGTATGAATATCAAGAGAGCGGATAATCCTTACATTTTCATCAAGTTTTTCCTGATCTTCACCAGACATAGCAAAACGTTCAAGACAAGAAGTCATGGTACTTATAGGAATTGAAGTGTATACTCCGGTTTTCCATAAAGCAAAGGCTACAATTAAAATAAAGAAACCTGCCATTGTCAGGATAATTTTCATAAAGAATACAAACATATAATCTGCTATGTATTGAAGAGAAACATCTGCTCCAACATAGCATTTCATATTTCCAAGGCTATCAGTTACAGGGTAATAAACTGTAAGCAGCCAGCCCCAGGCATCGTTTGTTTCTATAGGACCAACAAGTTTTCCTTCTGCAAGATCCATAAGATATGGTTCAAAAGGTTCCTCAAAAGGAATGACTTCTCCCGGGTAATATGGAGGTTCTGCATCTTCATCAACTATGCTTGTATCTACATCAAAAATAAATCTGCCGTTCATACCTTCAGGCTTCACAACATAAAGGTAAGAAATATCAGATGCACACATCCACAATTTTGAAAGGAGTTCAGCAGTTTCATTATACCCTTCTGCATCTCTTCCATATTTTATATAATCATCAAATTTATCAAGATCAATAATTGATGCGGCAGTTTTCACTGTACTCCAGGCACTTTCTGTTTTTTTAGCTTTTTCATTTTGAGAATAAATACGAAGGCCAGTCCATCCTGTAAGAATCATTACCATGAAGGAAGACAGAACTAAAGTATGAGTTGTTCTGGAACGCAGAGAACGTTTTACAGTTCTGCGCATGCTTTTTAATTCTTTTAATTCCTGTTCAGACAGAGGCCTCTGTAACCATGCGCCTAAAGAATAAATACTGAGTTTTTCCTGTGGTATAACTTTCACAAGAATCATTACCAGTAAACACGATATTCCTTTATCTGCTATCTGAAGTAAAAAATTAACAAGTATAAAAGAAATCAGATATGGGAAATTTGCAGCAGAAGAAAATGAATGTGCCGTCTGAGAAACAACAGACTGCTGTCCCTGCACCAATATAATAAATTGAATCAATGAAACCGCAATTGCAGAAAAAACTGAAAGAGCAAGAGCAAAAAGAATTGTCTTTCCAAATTTCTTAAAGGAATGTTTCTGTAAGAACCAGACTGTAAAGATTGCTATCAGAGCATTAAAGAAGGCAAGGTAAAGAGCAGCCTCATTAAAAATAGAACATACAACATTTGAAATTACAGCCGTCAGAATTCCCAGCAAAAGCATACCGCTTAAAGCTGAAACAACTATTGTACCAACAGTATCGAGAAACAGAGGTAACCCAAGTTTGAACATCAGGAATGACAGAAGAACATTTATTAAGGTTCCTGTTGCTACAAGTGCAAACTGGCGAATGCGAAAAATTAGTAATTTATGCGCAGAACTGTCTAACTGATATCTCACCTGTAAATAGCCTCTCTATAATTATAAGTCCACTTTTGTTTTTCTTCTAGTAAAAAAATAAAGGCAACGTGATTTATTAAACCACATTGCCTTATAGTTTTTTTGTATTTTTAAATATTTTCCTGCTTAAGGGTTATTCGGATCATACTCTACAAGAGTCATACGGATACTCCTAAGTACAGTTTCACCTGGTTCGATGTCAATGTTCATCCAACCGTAACACATACCAGTATCAGTATTAGTTACATGCTCTTTATATATTGTTCCATCCCATAAATGGTTTGTTCTTTGGTAATAATAACCATACCACAATGTATCAACAGGAGTACAATCATCTCCGTCACAACAATACATATCAAATGCAAGTTTAGTGTTTGGATCATACATTCGTGCTCCATATGCTTTTGGCATAATATTGGCTCTATCATTAGATGCTAACATCGTATCTGAATGGGATGCCATTTTTGCACCAGTAATTTTTGTATTGCTGGTATTTGTAAGCATCTGATAAATAACTACAAATGATGTATTTGTTGCCGAATCATAAGCAAGTACTGGTATTACCGTCAAGTCAATATCACCAACAGAAACAGTATTATTTCCATCCTGGAAATTTACTGAAGTTCCATTAACATTCCAAGTCCAGCCACCATTTCCACAAGTTGTTTGACACCAGTTAGATGAATTAGTTAGTCTTCCTCTAAAGTCGAGTCGGCCATTTTTGAAACTATATGAAACTACATTCGCACTGTTTGTATAATAACCATTTTCTACAGGAACTGTTCCCGAATCATAAGTTGTATTTGCATAATCCTGCATTACAATTATGAATACGTAAGCAGCTCCACCATCGGTTTCATACTTTACAGTAGTAATTCCATAGTTAACAGGAGATACAACTCCATCCTGAACTATTGCAACATCTGTATCAAGACTTGTCCATACAGGATTTGAATTATCATATCCAACTACAGTTGGAATTAAAGTAACAGGAGAATCTGTTGTACCTTTAAAGATAATTACACGATGATCCATATATATACCAACCTGTTTGAAGTTAGCATATAAATACATATCCTGTTGTTTTTCATACGCAGCCCAGCCCTCAATTTTAGACTGTGGAGAGCATGAAGAATCTGTATACCAGCCAAGGAATAAATAACCAGGCTTTTCTACAGGTAATAATGTTACATCATTTTTAACATTATAAGTTCTTGGATTAGGATTAGAGAGTCCGTTAACATTGTAATACGTTATATTGTACTTTTCCTGTACAAATTTAGCATATAAAACTACATTGTTCGTCTTCTCATAAGCTTTCCAACCAGTAATTCTTGTGGAAATATCGCAAGAAGGATCTGTATACCAGCCTCCAAATGCGAATCCATTCTTTTGAACTTCTTGTAAAGTTACATCTTGAGATATAGTAAAAGATGTTGGATTTGGATTTTCTAAATCGCCCACATTTTTATATGTAATTGTAAATGTTATTCCATCTTTTTTTCCCCCCATTGCAGTATAAACTTCTTTCATGTCTAACTGATTCTGACAGGATACTAAAAAGAGAAGAATAAACGTATATACAAAACATTTGAACAATTTTTTAATCATACACAACTCTCTTATGTAAGATAGGAACTTGTGCATAATAGTTATATGCACAAGTTCCTGAAAAGGATTAGTTTACAGGAGCAATAGGTGCTACATTAGAATAGCGTGTTGCGCAGCCTTCTTTTTCACATACAACAACATAGCTGTAACCGTCACCTGTTGATAAACCAGCATCATTATAAGTGTATTTAAGACTTACAGGATATGACTCAGGCTCCTTTTCTTGCCTCTGACCATTTGAATCCAGTTCATAACAAGTAAAAGGTTGAGTTATTGGATCTTTTGATACAACAGGTCCAACCTTTGTCCATACAACTTTTGTCATATCTGATGTAGCAACAGATGTTGTTCTGTAGAGAGTATATGTTACTCCATCTTCAGTTGTTTCTGGAGTTACTGATACTAAATATCCATCTAAGACACCAGTTGTTCCATAATTACGCTTAAAGGTATTTGATTTTGTAAATGTTACCGTGTTAGCAGATGATGGCTGCTTTGGATTATCTCGTTCTACATTAATAAATGGTACAAATTTAATAGAATCAGTTTTTACACCTTCTACTGTTTTAACCTGAATAATAGAGTAACTTACTCCTGATTCTTTTTCTGTTGTTACAAGCTTCCAAGCATAGTTACCAGGTGCAAGGTCCTTCAATTCAACAAATGCAACATATTCAGCAGCTGCAGAATCATCATAAGAATTCTTTTTAAATCCTGCTTTCTTGAATTCCTTATCTACATCACCAATTGTCCAGTCTGCTGTCTCAAAATCCCAAATCAAAGCACCTGTTGTCTGATTAATTTCAGGATGAGCTTCATAAATAGTATATGTAAAGTCATCGAGCATTTCTTCATAGAGTGTATGTTTAATATTCAAAACAACATCATTGTATTCATACTTATAATCTGCTGCTGTAGCACCATCAACCTTGTTATCATAAAGCTCTGCTGTAAATGTAGGTACACCTGCATAATGCATATTTACGCTTACACCTGAAGAACTTACAACTTCTTTATCTTTATAACCTTCTTTGCTCAAAGAAACAAGGAGGTATACGTAAGATCCAGGAGTATGATTCTTTGTGAATGCCTTATAAACTTTTCCAGTAGCATCACCTGCTGTCAAGACAGTAACTTTATGATCATCATCCCTTGCAAAATCAGCAGCTACAGGAATATAACTCTCATCGTAAAGTCTTTCGATAAAGTAAGCTTCATCGATTGTAATACCTTCCTCTGGCAATTTAATTGTCCATTCAATGTCATTATTGTAATCGTCGTTATCAAGTGTATACTTAGTACCACTGATAGTTACATTTCCAATTGTAGAAAGTGCATAACCAGCAACAATAGATCTTCTTGTTGAGTTATTCATCTCAGCATATCTTGTACCATCAGTTACAACAAGTGTATAAGTATAAGCAACTGAATTATCTTCAATAGCATCATCAACAAAGAAAGTTCTTCCACTTATATCTGTTGCCTTTACTTCGCCATTTACAGGTGTATAAAGAGTTGGTACTTTGAAATTCATGTTATTAACTGGAGTTGCAGGATTATAGTTTACGGATCTGTAAAGCTTGTAACATTCAGCTGGAAGAATTGAACCATCAAGTGAAGATGTGAAACCTGTAAATACTACACGAATTGTATCTGGTGTTTTATAATTTGAAGTAGTAATACTTGCACCAGAACCAGCAAGAGTTTCTACTTCAACTGTTTTTTCAGAAATTACAGTATCAGTTTTACCATACTTTTCGTTAGCAGCCTTTGCATCTACAATAAAATGATATTTACCAGAAGTTGTAATAGTTGTCCTTGAAGCATGTAAAATAGAATCATTTGCAGATGCTTTAGATAAAGCACTAGAAACAGAATTTCTACTATCATTATTACGTAAAGTTTCATATGCATTATCCATTGAATAATAAACATCGTATTTAAGATAAGCTTTTCCAGGGAAAGATACTGCAATTGTATCTTCAGCATCTTTATATACATTGATGTTTTCAGCAGAAACTACATAATCAGCATTCTTTGAACCAGACTCAAAATTATAAAGTTCGAGAGGGCTTGTTTCATAAGAAGGAACAATAGCTTTTACGCTTACTGGAGAACTCAAAGAGTTTTCTGTTTGAACAGCACGATCAGTTTTATGATCCTTACTTACAGCTTCTACAATGTATTTGTAAGTTTTATTATTCTGAATATTTGTATCAGAATAATTCAAGGTAGTATAAGCAATGCCGTTTTGTGTTTTAATATGATTTCCTTCCTCATAAATGTACAAAACATAACCATACGCATTTGCAACAGGTGACCATGAAACAAAGTTCATGCCCGGATAAGCTGTAACCTTAACTTCTGGAGCAGCCAGATTCAGAACAGTATCAATTTCTGAACTTACATTAAAATCAGGTGTATTTTTACAACCTGCGAGAGTGAGAATTGCAGCCGCAGACAAGGCAGCAGCAGCAAACTTAACCAACCTTTTTTTCATAAGATAAAGTCTCCTTTCCTTAATTATCATTAAGGAACATATTTATTTACCTGCACAAGCAGATATAATACATTTATCCGCCTTTAAGGCAGATTAAATGAATTATTCAGAAGAAAATAAATTTAGAAAAATTGATAATAAAATGAAAGGAACAAACTTTTTTAATACTGACTATTCACTTTTTAGCATTTTCTTAAGCAATTTATTCTATAAATTAAGAATAACCCCCTATTTATATGTTTGTCAATTTTTTTTTGTAAAATATAACACATTTTTATTCTATATCAAACTATTTCAATAAGCTTTCCAGTTCTTCAAGAAGCATAATCTTGAGTCCACGTTTTTCAATCTTCTTAACATGTTCTGGATTCGGCATTGAAATAAAAACTGCATTTCCGCTTGCTGTAAGATGCTCACCGGTAACTCCACCGTTATCATAAATCTTTTTAACAAGCTCAAAAGCGTAATCTACATCGCGAAGGATTTTATTGTCCAGTTCGAAACGCTCACCTAGCACTGTCTTAAAATGAGGCATCGGTGATTTTTTCCCATAAAGTCTCTTGATTTTTTCTGTCATCTCACGGCGGTAAGCTCGCTCAGCTGCCTGTTCAAGAATCTGCTCATTTGAAACAAAACAGTTTTTTCCTTCAGGACTTGAAATGATTTCTTCAACACTCTGCCCTGTTCGCATACATTCAGCCTTAAGACAGAGCATTGTCATAATTGCATCATCTTCAGATTTATGGCTCTGATATTTTGCTACGTTTACTCCAAACTCCTGAGCCCATTCAACAAGCTTCTGCTTCTTTTCATATTTTCGTTCAAGATATCGTTCAAGATCAAAAGCACGGAATTGAATATAAGGAATATCATAACGCTCGCAGGCATCATTTACAAAACCAACATCATTTGAAACTGCAAAACCTGCAATATAACGATTGCCGGTTGTAAACAGTTTTTTGATATCCTTATAGTAGCTTTCAAAATTAGGTTTAATCCGGAAATAATCCTTAGAGTATGCGAGCTTACAATCCCCTTTACCGGAAAGCAGGTACCAATCGAAATCACACTCTGGATTCATTACGACATCTTCACTTTCAATGATATTCAAATCATCATCACAGATAACATAACCAAGCGAACAGATTTTACCAACACCATCAAAGGTATTCGCACATTCACAATCAAAAAAAACAAAACTCTTGTGGTTCATTCTTCTATTATATAGGTTTTAAGTTGGAGGTGCTAGGTGTCTTATTTTATTCCTTAATCTTTACTTCTGTCATTTCAGTATGATTATCAGAAAAGTGTGCAATAACACAATAACAATGTCCGTTTTTTATTTCATCTACAGGAATGACATAACGTCTTGGAGAATGATCTTCGCTTGAAAAATTAAATCTTTTTTCACCAATATGTTCTCTAAAATATTCCCACTCTTTTGCAGTCCAGTTTTTACATACATCATAGGATTCATCTGTTACAACTGTATGTACAAAAACAGGCTCATCTGAACTAATGGCCACAGAAGTTTTAGAATTTCCATTTGGAATAAGCAAATCATACAATCTTTCACGTTGTGTCTGAATACCTGTATAGAAAATTCCGCCTGAAGTATAATAGTAATTATATTCACTAGTCGAATGATCAGTTGAAGTTAAAAGTACAAAAGAATCTTTTGGAAGTATTAAGTTAGTTCCACTAAATTCAAAATAACCGTTATCTTGATCTATTGAATAAAAGTCCCTGGTAACTGATAAAGCAATTGTATTATTAATCCAATAATCATCGTTTGTAAGAGTATAAACATATATATACTTTGTTTTACTTGTTTTTTCGTAATCACTCATATAACGGGAATTTATTGGACAACTGGTTAATGTAGCCGTTACTTTATTTGAATTTCCATTAATTTCCTGCGTTTGAATTGTATCAAAACTCTTTGGCTCATAAAGTCCATCAGGTATATAAAAACTTGCCTTTTCGAATGCAACATTACCATTTACATCATAAGATTCGTATGGAAAGTAATACCATACATCATTCTTTTGTGTATTATTAATTATTTCCCAATATGGTATTATCTTAGAAAAATTATTCTGCTGATTTAATTCAATTGCATCATCTCCCAAATAAATAACAGCACGCTCTGGAGAAGCACCACCTTCATATTTGATATATACCTGATAAAATTCATAAGTACCTCGTTGGGTTAGAACAGTAGGTGCTGTAAAGTCATACTTTATGTTTTCCTGCGCATTAAAACATTCTATATTTATAGAACCTATACCACCTAATAAATTATTCTCAGTAATTCCATAGAAAGTTAGTGATTGAGATTGGTTAGATAATCTTGTATCAATACTGAAAACATATTCCGTACTACCATATTCAATAACAGCATCAGAACCATATGATTTTTTTACAAGAATAGATTTGTATAAATCCCATTCTGATTCATCTATATGCAATATTAAATCATAATAATCCCAATCCTCAACTGATTTTGGAATATGCCGTTTTATATCTTTTTCTCGATCAAACTGTATATTAATTGTATTATTTCCAACTGAAATTTCATTTTTATCCATTTCAATTTTCAATAAATCTCCATAAAGATTATGTGCAACTTTAGGAACTGCATAGTAAGTACAATTCCTATCTAACGAAATAGATGTATAAGTTTCACAACCATATATCCGAGTAATTGCATTATCTGAATCTTCTCTAAATAAATCAAATTCATAGCCTTCACTTTGAACATATAAAAACTCAGCTAAAAGGATATCTGGCTCTTCTGTGGATTTTTTTAAGGAATATAAAGAAAGACAAGGCAATATAACTGCAGTTTGAGAAATATTACCGATATCATCCTTTACTATAAGAGTAAAGTTGTATATATTCCGCTTTTTCAAATCATTTAAAGGTAATTCCCAGATTAACTCATCTTCATTAAAAGAAAAATCTCTTTGTTCTTCTTGACCTGTCTCATCAATATATTTTATAGAGGGAAGAAATAAATGACCTGTTAAAAAAACACTTTTATACAACTTTTCTTTAACACCATCAGAAATCATTGCATGATCATCATTATAAGATATTTCTTCTGATTCATATACATATAAAATGCTGATATTATCTTCATAATTTGAAATATCATAAAAATCATTAAAATCCATTGATTTCTTCTTATTCATATAAGCATTAAAGTCAACTTCAATTTTCCCACGATTCTTAATTACAGAAAGAATTTGTTCTTCGGCTTCATTATCACAGGCATCAAAAACCTGAACTTTTAATAATACTGCCCCATTTTTTGGATTATCATCATCGCCCTGTAGTGTATATTTAATACAAAAACGGGTATAACCATCTGCATCAATCCAGAAGTTTTCCAGAGAATTTCCATCACTGTTTATATTGAACCTTGTATATTCAACTGGCTGTATTTCAGGATCATTCACTACTTCGCCTTCTTCATTATTTGTACGCTGTTCTGTAATAATAACATTTTTAATTCCTGAATCTTTATCATAATAACGACCATAAATATACACTGTACCGCCAGTTCTATTTTGTCTGATTTCATCCCGTGATAAATACTTTTCTGTTTTATTAGCAAATTTTTCCAGTTGATTAATCTTTTCTATCGAATCAGTATTATCCTGTGTTAATGGAGTTCTGGTTACAAAGAAATCTTTTACATCAGGTTTAACATTTTCTTTTTGAGGAACATATCTAACTGAAAAATTTGAATTATTATTCTGTTGCAAATACAGTATTGTATTTTCTTTACAAACAGAAACTGTTTCAGCGAATGAAATACCAATATCCAGAAACGCAGCATTCAGGCTAACTATATAATTCAGCAAATCCTGAGTTTTGGGCATTATTGTAATAGTCTGATTATTGTTACTAAGAACAGGTGTTTCAAAATATTCAGAAAGACTGATTTGTAAACCATAATGTGATATAAACAGTTTTTCAGATGAGATAATATCATCTTTCATTGGCATATTGAAATTGATTACTATAGGTATATTAGTAAGATTCTGTGCAATTGGAGATGAAGGTTCGTGCAAAGTAACAGATGGTAACTGAAAGCACACTGGTCTAATCAAAATATCATCCTGCTTTTTTACAATTTCTACATCAACTGTATAAATCCCTTTTTTTTCATCTGCTATAGAATTAACAGGAGTAAATTTTACACAGTCTGCACGACTTATTGAAGGATTTGTTTTGCATACAGCTTCCAGACTGTGATATTGATATTCATCAGAATCTAATGAAAACTGCAGTTTTTGGCTATAACCAAGTCTAAATTCTTTTTCACCTGAAGAAATAAAATAACCAATGGTCTCATCAGCTTTTACCAGAACTGTACAGACAGGTGCATTTTTATAAGCGATAGTTTCAGTAATATCTTCTTTTATGTTCTGATTATCAAGGAAGTTTTCACAGGAAGAAAATAAAACAAGCAATAAAAAAATATATAAAAGACGTTGTTTCATCTAAAACTCCTTTTATTCTTAAAATATTATTACATAGCTATAGTTATATGTCAAAAAGAAGAACTTATTTATATTTAACTTGCTGTATTAAGAGGTTGTAGTTATACTAACAAAAATATACAAATTATGAGGTAAAAAAAATTATGATTTCCTTTGATTCAAAGAAAAATAGTTTCCGTTTAGATACACCAAATTCAACATATTCAATTTTTATTAACGAGCGCGGCTATATCGGGCACGCTTATTATGGCAGCAAGATTGGTGAAGATGATGTTTCTTACCTCACCCGCAATATGGAATACGGTTTTTCCGGAAATAAGATTTTCCGCGAGAAAGGAATGTTTTTAGACTTCTTTCCGCAGGAACTTCCGACAGAAGGACTTGGTGATTACCGTGAATCAGCTCTTGCAGTCTGTGACAGCGAAGGTCATAACGCAATTGAATTAAAATATAAAAGCCATAAAATCATTGCTGGTGCAAAGGAACTTCCGGGACTACCGGCTGTTTTTGGAGGGGCTGAAGATTGTTCTGTCCTCGAACTCACCGCTACAGACGATATTCTCGGCGCAGAGGTTACCCTCATTTACACTGTTTTTGATAAAATTGATGCAATTGTACGCTCAGTAAGAATCAAAAATAATGGAACAAAACCTTTCTATATTAAAAAGGCTCTTTCACTTGCTTTAGATATTGATAACGACAATTTTGATATGATTACACTGCACGGTTCGTGGGCACGCGAACGCCATATGGAACGTCACGCGGTTCATATGGGAAAGCAGGGCGTTGTTTCTATGCGCGGTGAAACCAGTCATCAGGAGCATCCTTTTATTGCCCTCCTCGATCACAATGCAGACTGGGATTCCGGTCGTGTTTATGGAATCAACTTTATTTACAGCGGAAACTTTGTTGCAGACGTTCAGAGAAATCAGTTTGATAATATCCGCGCAGTAATGGGAATTAACCCGGAAGGCTTTACATGGAAGCTTGAAAACGGAGAAGTTTTTGATACTCCTCAGGCTGTTCTTGTTTATTCTGATTCAGGCCTCAATGCAATGAGCCGCACTTTCCACGATCTTTACCGCGAACACCTTATCCGCTCTCCATACAAAAAGGCAGACCGCCCTATTCTCATCAATAACTGGGAAGCAACTTATTTTAATTTTGATACAGACAAGCTGATTGATATAGCCCGCGAAGCAAGCAAAGACGGCATCGAAATGCTTGTTATGGATGACGGCTGGTTCGGTCACCGTTCTTTTGATGACAGCTCACTCGGTGACTGGACTGTAAACGAAGATAAAATCAAAGGCGGACTTAAGCATCTTGTTGATGAAGTAAACAAGCTTGGCATGAAATTTGGAATCTGGTTTGAACCTGAAATGATTTCTCCTGATTCTGATTTGTACCGTGCACACCCGGATTGGGCAATTCAGATTCCTGGCCGCGAACCTGGTATGAGCCGCCAGCAGCTGGTACTCGACATCACAAGAAAAGAAGTTGAAGACTATACCTACGAAAGCGTCGCAAAAATTCTTCGAAGCGCAAATATTGAATATGTAAAATGGGATATGAACCGCCAATTAACAGACATAGGATCTGTTGCACTGCCCGCCGACAGAATCGGCGAGTTCTATCACCGCTACGTTCTTGCTGTTTACCGTCTGCAGGAACGATTACTCACTGAGTTCCCAAAACTTCTGCTTGAAAACTGCTCAGGTGGCGGCGCACGATTTGACCCGGGTATGTTCTTCTACAGTCCTCAAATCTGGTGCAGTGACGACACAGATGCAATTGAGAGACTTTCTATTCAGGAAGGAACTGCCCTCATCTATCCGCTTTCCACAATGGGAGCACATGTTAGTGTCTGTCCTAACCACGCCTGTGGCCGCGTTACTCCGTTTAAGACACGAGGTTATGTTGCCCTAAGCGGAACCTTCGGCTACGAACTGGACATCACAAAACTTCCACTGGAAGAACGCGCAATGATTCCAGGTCAGGTTGCACTTTACAAAAAGTTCAGCAGCCTGGTTCGTAACGGAGACTACAGCCGTATTGCAAGTTACAGTGAAAACAACGAATATGACTGCTGGGCTAGTATTGCAAAAGATAAGTCAAAGGCACTTGTGACTTTTGTTCAGGTAATGAACCACCCGAATTATAAGACACGATTTATAAAGATTACCGGGCTTAAGCCGGATGCAAGATATAAAGTGACCTGGCCAGATGAAGACCTGTCAAAGTTACAGCCGGTAGAACTGACCGGCCTCACAATTGCAAAAGCCGGCATTCCGGTAAGACGCGACTGGGGCGACTTCCAGGGACAGTTAATCTATATTGAAGAAAAATAAATTCCTCACAGAGCTTAAGAGGACACAGAGTTTTTATAATTTTATTATCCTCTGTGCCCTCCTTTGCTCTGTGAGAAACTAATTCATTAGAGATTTCGAATCTGTTTTTGAGTAAACCCTTGTCTTAGCATAGCCGCTGTTAATTTTTCACCAGACTTTGTTCTGGACAGTTTCTCATATGCTTTGCGGCAGATCTCGTCTTCATCATTTTCTGCAAAAAAATTATCAAGGGCTTTATTTGCAACATCTCGTGCTATTCCGCGTGTTGCAAGTTCTGCAGACAACCTGCTTCTTCCCTCATAATGATTTGTTTTTCGTGTATTAAGCCAGGCAGTTGCATAACGTAAATCGCTCAAATAACCGCGCAACTCAAGATAAGACATCGCGGCTTCGACATATTTTTTATCATACTTCTTTTCTATTAATTTACGTGTAAGTCCAAATCGGCTCTGTTCAGCACGGGCAAGATATGAAACAGCTTTGAGTTCAACTGCGCAGGTAAGACCTGCGTCGAGAAGGCAGTCGGTTTCATTTTCATCAAACTCAACACCAACATCAATTCTCTCAAAAAGACCTTCCGGCAGATATTCCGCCCGCACATAAAATGCAGAACCCTCTTCAGGCGCTACCTTGAACATTCCACTGTATGATGTTTCTGCGATTGTCTTGATAATCATATTATTGCGTTTAATTATATCAATAATCAGTTCAATATAAAAGAAAATTCCTCACAGAGCAAAAGAGGACACATACCTAAAATCGAAGAACCGTTAAAAACAAAAAAACTCGGCCGAGTGACCGAGTTTTGTAAATAAGTTCTGTAGCGAACTTGTATAAACTAACGCTTTGAGAACTGGAAGCGGCGACGAGCACCCTTCTGTCCGTACTTCTTACGCTCAACCATACGAGAATCGCGTGTGAGGTATCCGTTAGCCTTGAGAGATGTACGAGCATCTGGATCAATCTGAACGAGAGCGCGTGAAATTCCGTGCAAGCAAGCAGCTGCCTGTCCGTTCATACCGCCACCCTGTACGTTGATAAGAACGTCATACTTTGAACCCATTGAAGTAACCAAAAGTGGCTGCTGAACGATCTGAATCTGTTCTGCAGTTACAAAGTATTCTTTTACATCTTTACCATTTACAACGATTTTTCCTGAGCCGTCGCGAACAAATACGCGGGCTACAGCAGTCTTTCTTCTTCCTGTACCAATAGCAATATTCTTTACCATTTTCTATCCCCCGTATTAAAGTTCAATTGGCTGTGGATTCTGTGCAGCATGTGGATGCTCAGCACCAGCGTAAATCTTTACGTTATCCATCATCTTGCGACCGAGTCTTCCGTGTGGAAGCATACCAGCAACAGCAATAGCCATTGGATCTGTAGGGTGCTTTTCAAGAAGCTTCTCATAAGTATGAGCGCGAAGTCCACCTACGAAACCTGTGTGATGATAATAAATCTTCTTCTGTTCTTTACCACCAGTTACAACAGCTTTTTCTGCATTGATGATTACAACGAAATCACCCATAAGCTGATTCTTTGTGTAAGTTGCTTTGTTCTTTCCACGTGCAATATAAGCTGCCTTTGCAGCAACACGTCCAAGTGGTTTTCCGGCTGCGTCAATAACGTACCATTTGCGAGCCTGTTCGTATTCTTTAACGAAAATAGTTTCCATGATATACCTTACTGTAAAATTAAAGTTTATCTGCGGTTCCAGAACTTGCATCTGAACTGAAACTGCATTGGATTTTCGATGAGCAGTCAAAAATCCAATAACGGGTAAAGTATATTATCAGATTTCAATAGATTGAGTCAATACTACTGCTGGTCGTTTTTAGCAGCATCTTCTTTTTTAGCTTCTTTTTTATCTTTAATATCTGCAGCACCAATGAAAAGACAGATAAGTCCGATGAGAGCTGCAAAAACTGGAGCTCCGCCCTTCAAAAATGCAATTACATCTGCGCCCCAGTTAAGTGGACACATAGGCAGAACTGCAAAAACTGTAAACGCAATAAAAAGTATTCCAAGTATAATAGAAATCATATTAAGTAACCTCACTATTTAGAATAATTCAATTTATGAAATCTTTCAATTATTTTCTTTTTTTTATTGACATAATTGTATATATGTATCATTTTAATCTTTATAACATTATTATATTCGAGGTTGCTTGGTGAAAGGAAGTCAGGTTACCATTGATCATGTATCCAAAAAATTCGGCGATTTTGTTGCCCTGGATGACATCAATTTTACTATTGAACCGGGAGAGTTCTTTTCTCTTCTTGGTCCTTCTGGATGCGGAAAAACTACACTTCTCCGCATAATTGCAGGTTTTGAGTCTCCAGATGATGGAGTTGTTCTTTTTGATGACAAGAACGTAATTCCTCTTTCACCGGATAAGCGCGAATCAAATACCGTTTTCCAGACTTATGCTCTTTTTCCTCACATGACTGTTTACGAAAACGTAGCATTCTCTCTGCGTCTTAAGAAACTCCCTAAGGATGAAATTGATAAAAAGGTTCGCGAATACGTACACCTTGTACAGCTGGATCAGCACATTAACAAAAAGCCAAACCAGCTCTCAGGTGGACAGAAACAGCGTGTTGCTATTGCCCGCGCCCTCATCAACGAGCCTAAGGTTCTTCTGCTCGACGAGCCTCTTTCTGCCCTGGATGCAAAGCTCCGCGCAAATCTTCTTATTGATCTGGATCGTCTTCACGACCAGATTGGTATTACATTTATCTATGTAACTCATGACCAGAGTGAAGCTCTTTCTGTTTCTGACCGCATTGCAGTTATGAACGCAGGTCATGTACTTCAGATTGGAACTCCATACGAAATTTATGAAAGTCCTGCTACTCAGTTTGTTGCTCAGTTTATTGGTGAGACAAATCTTTTTGATGCTGAAGTTGTAGACTGCGTTCCTCACAAGGACGCTGCAGGTAACGATGATTTTATGGCTACCCTCAGTGTACCGGAACTCGGAAAGCAGGCACCTCTCGCAACAGATACTGCCGCAGAAGCTGCTCTCGACCGCTTTATGCAGGTTACAGATTACGAGCACACAGACAAAGGTCAGAAAGTTGCCTTCACTATCCGTCCTGAAAAAATCAGAATTACTCTTGAACCACCTTCAACCGGTGGCCGTACAGATATAAATGTTTTCAGTGGAATCGTAGAGGAGCCTATTTATTCAGGCTTCCAGTCTAAGTTCTATGTAAAGCTTGATACAGGTAAAGTTATCAAAGTATTCAAGCAGCATACGGACTATATGGATGATGGTCCTGTTATCCAGTGGAAAGACAGGGTTTATGTTTCCTGGTCTGCAGAAGACGCTTATATTGTTGAGGACATCAATAAATAATGAAAGATAAACGACTATCTAAAGAATTACATGATTCCCGCGTCGGCTCTTTTTACGGCTGGCCAATGGGACTCTGGTTTATTATTTTCTTTGTTGCTCCTCTTGTAATCATCTTTATTTACAGCTTTTTAAAGAAAGGTGTTTACGGTGGCGTTGAATGGAAGTTCTCTCTCAAGGCTTATAAGCAGATGTGTAAGCCGGAATATGGACTGATTGTACTTAGAACTCTTAAAATCACTATTATTTCTACTATAATAACGATTTTAGTTTCAATTCCGAGTGCTTATGCCATGGCCCGCAGCCGTCATCAGACTCTCTTCCTTTTTATGATTATCATTCCGTTCTGGACAAATTCCCTTATCCGTATTTTTGCCTGGATGAGTATTTTGAACAACGATGGTATTCTTAATCAGATTTTGATGAAGCTGCATCTTATAAAGGATTACGTTCCTTTCCTATATAATACTAAGGCCGTCATTCTTGTAAGCGTGTATATGTATATTCCGTATGCAATTCTGCCAATCTTTACTGCAGTAGACCGATTTGACTTTTCTCTCCTTGAAGCCGCACGCGACCTTGGGGCAACTAAGCCACAGTCTATGTTTAAGGTTCTGATTCCGGGAATCCGCAGCGGTATTATTTCTGCACTGATTTTTACCTTCATTCCGATTTTCGGTGCATATACAGTTCCTCTCCTCGTTGGTGGAAAGGATTCTTACATGCTCGGAAACATCATTGTTGATCAGGTTCAGAAGACACGTAACTGGCCTCTTGCTGCTGCATTCTCTATGGTAATTACAATTATTTCTGTTATAGGAATTATGATGATTACCCGCTCTAATTCACAGGAAGCTCAGCTCAAGAAAAAGAATACAAAAGAAGATAACTATGTTGGAGGTGTACAGTAATGGCAAGAACTCTTGGTGTACTGTTTCATAACGCCTTCGCAAGCATGAATAAACCTCGCTCTGAAAATGCCCGTCACGCTAAACGTGCATGGAGACGTCATAATCACAAATTTTCATTTTCAAAGCTTGTACTCTGGCTCACTATAGTGTTCCTCTTTCTGCCTCTCTTTGTAATCATTGTTTATTCCTTCAATGAAAGCAAGGGTGCTGAATTTACAAAGGTAAGCCTTACCTGGTATAAGGAGCTTTTCTTTAATTCAAAAGCTCTGTGGCAGGCTCTTTTAAATAGTATTCTGATTGCTTTTTCTTCTGCAGCAGTTTCTACAGTACTGGGAACTATGGCTTCTATCGGTGTAAACTGGTATAAGTTCCGCGGAAAGAAATTCATTCAGACACTCACCTACCTTCCTATGGTTTTGCCGGAAGTTATTATCGGTATTTCTATGGTAATTTTCTTCAGCGGTGTACATCTTCCACTTGGACTTTTTACCGTATTTGCCGCACACACAACCTTCTGTCTTCCGTTTGTTTTCCTTATGGTAAATGCACGCCTCGACGAGTTTGATTACTCTATCGTAGAAGCATCACATGACCTTGGAGCTACCGAAGTTCAGACAATGTTCAAGGTTGTCGTTCCTGCTATCATGCCAGGAATTCTTTCCGGCTTCCTCATGGCAATTACAATGTCTCTTGAAGACTTTGTAATCACATTCTTTGTTGCAGGCCCTGGTTCTACTACCCTGCCGCTTTATGTTTACTCGATGATCCGCTTTGGAGTATCACCGGTAATCAATTCACTTTCTGTAATTATGATTATTTTTACCTGTTCGATTGCCTTTATCTGCCGTAAGGGACTCAAAGGCTTTGCCGCAGGTCATTAATATTATTTATTCGTCATTGCGAGCCAAAGGCGAAACAATCCATTGCAATAGATTGCCACGTCGCTTTGCTTCTCGCAATGACGGAGAATAGGAGATTTTAATGAAAAAGATTGCACTTGCAATTATGGCACTTGTTGCTGTCACATTCACTTTCACCTCATGTGGTGATGAAAAAGATGATGGAACTCTTTATCTTTATAACTGGACTTATTACACTCCAGATTCAGTTCTCAAGGCTTTTGAAAAAGAATTCAACTGTACAGTAAAAGTTGATACCTTCGACTCAAACGAAGTTATGTATGCTAAACTCAAGGCCGGAGCTAAGGGATATGACATCACATTCCCATCACAGGACTACACATCTATCATGATCAATCAGAAAATGCTTCAGAAGATTGATCAGACAAAGTTCACAAACAAGAAATACATCAACATTGATACCAAAAAGCTTATGACTTTTGACCCTGAAATGGAATGGCAGGTTCCTTACTATCTTGGTATGGCTGGTATTGCTGTAAACAAGCAGAAGGTATCTAACTACGAAAAATCATGGAACATTTTTGCACGCACAGACCTTAAGGGCCATATGTCTATGATGGATGATATGCGTGAAGTTATTGGAGATGCTCTTGCTTTCCAGGGACTTTCTGTAAACACAACTGATGATGCAAAACTTCAGGCTGCTACAGACCTTATCAACACTTCATGGAAGCCAAACCTTGTAAAGTTTGACGCAGAAGGCTTTGGTAAGTCTTTTGCTGCAGGAGACTTCTGGGTATGCCAGGGTTATGCTGAAGTTGTATTTGGTGAAGTTCCGGAAGAAAAGCAGGAAGATATGATTGACTTCTTTATTCCAAAAGAAGGCGGTCCTATGTACCTCGATTCTATGGTTATTCTTAAGGGGGCAAAACATTACGACCGTGCCAACGAGTTCATCAACTTCATCCACAGACCAGAAATCTATGCTATGTTCCTCGATGATTTCCGTTTCCCAGGTTATGTAAACCTCGAAGCAGAAAAACACCGCACAACAGTTCCTATGTACAAGGCAGAAGAAATGGCTTCTGGTGAACTTAAGCTTGATGTAGGTGAAGATCTCGAAAAATTCAACGAAAAGTGGGAAACAATTCGTTTTACTGCTGACTAAAACTTCAATAACTATGGTTATTTAAAATAACCATAGTTAATTCAATTTTATAAAATTAATTTGACTTATGCTCATTTTAGACTTACCATAATAATTGCCGAGAGGGGTAAATAAAAATAGTAGGTTAAAAAATGAGCGTAAACCTTTCTGTTGTTCTCGACAATATCGCAGCCCCTGTTATTGTTGGAACTCCCATTAAAGACAACACTGGAAAAATCATAGATTTTGATATCGTTTATACCAATGAGGAAGTAAAAAAAGCCGCCGGCTTTATTATGCAGAACAAGCCTAAATGGTCTGATTTCTCCATGAATATTACCTCCGACATACCATGGTTTAAGATGGCTCTTGATGCCATTGCCGGCCGTTTCTATGATGACATCAAATACTTTTCACCTTCAACTCAAGCCTGGTATAAAATTGAGATGAAGTATGTACCTTCCGAAAAGTACATCATAATCACTTTTATCAATATAACTTCTGAACGCGAATATTATAGAAAACTAAAGAAAACCCTTATAACAGATCCTATGACAGGCTTTTCAAACCGGACAGGTTTCGCAGATACTTTTGCAATTACCCTTGAAACAGCCCGCTTTAAGAAATACAGAGCTGCCCTTCTTGTTGTTGATATTGATAACCTTCAGAATATAAATGATTCCCTTGGAAGTGCTGCAGGAGATCAGGTTATTCTTGATGTTGCAGATGTCCTAAAACAGTTTCAGAGAGAATACATTCAAATCTTCCGATACGGTGATGATGAGTTTGCTGTAATAATCACAAATTTTGAAAGCGATGATTCTCTTGTAAACTTTATTGACTGTATTTTTGATGCATTCCAGTTGAAACAGATTTCTGTTTCCGGCGGTATTTCAATGTTCCCGGCTAATACAGAACAGAAAGAAGAAATGATTCGCTTTGCAGACATGGCAGTTCATTATGCAAAAAAGAACGGAAAGAACAGCTTTTTTTATTTTGAACCTGAGATGCAGAGAGTTTTCATTCAGCATCTTACCCTTCAGACAAAAATGAACGAAGCCCTTTTGGGAAGCTGCTTTACACAGTACTATCAGCCTCAGTTTGATATTCAGTCTGGAAAACTCCGTGGTTTTGAAGCCCTTATCAGATGGCATGATGATGAGCTTGGAACAATCTCTCCAGCCGTATTTATTCCTCTTGCCGAAGAATCAGGCCTCATAGTTCCTATAGGAAAATGGGTTTTAAGAACAGCTATAACCACACTCAAAACATGGCAGGCTAAATACGATTTCCGTGGAATTATTTCTGTAAACGTATCTCCAATTCAACTTCTCTGTGACAACTTTTTACAGGAACTTGAAGAACTCATTCTTGAATATAAGGTTGATCCCGAACTTCTTGAAATTGAAATCACAGAAGGTGTTATGATTAACAATATGGGAGATGCAATTGATAAGCTCCGACATATAAAAGCCATGGGCATCCGAGTTTCTCTTGATGATTTTGGAACAGGCTATTCTTCCCTAAGTTACCTTCAGATGCTGCCTTTGAATACCCTTAAAATTGACAAAGCCTTTATAAATGATATCACTTCAAAAGATGGAGTTCAGGCGACAATCACCCGCTCTATTATTGATATGGTAGAAAAGATGGGGCTTGAAACTATTGCAGAAGGTGTTGAAAACAAGGAACAGCTTGAGCTGCTTCATAAGTTTAACTGTAATTTTGTTCAGGGCTTTTTACGAGGAAAACCAATGCCTTATCAGCTTTGTGACGCATACCTTGCAGGTGATGTAAATGCACTGCTGAAAAACTAATCATCTGCTCTATATTCTACATACCGTACACGACCTTCGGTAACAGCTCGCTTAATCTCTCTTTCTCGTCCGCTGAGTGCAGATTTTCCTGTTTTCACTTCAATTAAAAGAACTTCTTTTACGTTATTATCCTCTGTCATACCGGGAAATGCTATAAAATCAACCGGTTTTCCTATAAAACGTGCATCACCGGGATTACATGGAAAGCCCGGCAGATAAGGAGCAACCTGTTCTGCAAGCTGACCTCCCAGAACAGAACGGGAACGTTTAATGGCATCTGAACGAAGCGATGCATGATTTTTATGAAGACGGATTGTCTGGATAATCAAAAGAAGAAATACAACAGAAAATGCAATAAGTGCAGGAAAAGGGATCTCCAACACCATATTTTTAATGTAACTTAAAATCTGCTCAATCATTTTTACAATATAAACCATAAATGCCGATAATGATAGTATCAGGAGGTTCATTTCTTTATGAAACGTTTATCTGTAACTGCAATACTTTTATTCATTACCTTTTCTTTATTTGCCGATGAAGGCATTTTATTTGAATTCAAGCAGAAAAAAGGTGATGCTGTATCACACGTAGCCACAGTTGAAGAAGAAGCTTATATTAATGGAAGATTGAATAACAGAACAGAATTTATAAACCGTACTTCCACCACTGTAACAGAAACTCAACAGGATGGCTCTGCTAAACTTTTTACTCACTATATGACAACTCAGAACAACTTCATAAATTCCACTGGCAGAATGCTTTCCTGGGGAGAAGAAAATTCCGTTAGAGTTTACCGCGATGCTAATGGACAGCTCCACGATTCTGACAATGACTATCTGCCTACAGTACAGAGCGTTCCTTCATTTTCTGATGAAAAAATCAAGATTGGTGAATCATGGACAAGTAAAGGACTTGAAGTACATGATTGCCGCGAGCTTTTTAATATGGAAGAAGCTATCCAGGTTCCTTTTACAGCTACTTATACTTATATTGGTGATGAAGAAACAGATGATAAAATCCTTCGTGTACTCGAAGTGCAGTATAAGTTCTTTCAGGACAATCTGAGTGAAAATAATTACAATTCTGACTGTACTTATGCAGGAACTCACGGTCAGGCAATTCAGAAAATCTGGTGGGACAATGAACGCGGAGAACTCGACCATTATACAGAAGAATTTGTAATCTACATGTATGATACCTATAACAATACTTTTGCATTCCGCGGCACTGCCCATGGTGAAGTAACTGATTATAAATCCGTAAACGACAAGAATAACCTTAAAAAACTTCAGAAAAAGGTTGAAAAATACAAACTTGATAATATTTCCGTAAAGCAGGGAGATAAAGGACTTACAATCAGTCTGGATGCAATTCAGTTTGAACCGGATTCTGTTATCCTTCTTCCTTCTGAAAAGAAAAAAATTGAGAAACTCGGTGAGATTCTTAAAGAGTTTTCAAACGACCTTTTGATTACAGGCCACTGTGCAGACCGCGGAACCGTAAAAATGCAGCAGAAACTTTCTGAAGAACGCGCAGATGCAGTTGCTGAATTCCTTGTACAACTTGGTATTCGCGATCAGTATCATGTGTTTACTCAGGGTAAAGGTGCAACGGAACCTGTCGCAACGAATTCTACGGAAGCTGGGCGAGTAAAAAATAGACGTGTTGAAATCACAATTATGGACTGATAACAAAAAAATCTTACGTGCTTCCGCTCGCGAACGCCCAAATGCAGTTTGTAGTCGTGATTCGCTCGCGCACGTAAGATTTTTTAATTCACAGACTTCTTTTTAGTTTCACGACTCTTTTTTACTCTTAATCTTCCTTTCCACAAGAAATTGTCCATTTCTATTCGGCCGCTGTCTTTTAACTGTTTTACCACTTCCACCGTGTCCTTGTGGGTCCAGACATTGAGGCCTAAAAGGCGGCGGGTACGGTTATTCATGGTTTCGAATAATTCAGTTTCTATTTCATCTTCCGAATAGTAGTTCCTGGCTTTTTTTATGATTTCATAGGCCGTCTGCCAGTCAGAAGGCGAAGATTTTTGTGGAGTGGCTGCACGCCGCGCATCGCATAAGTCACAGCCGCTACAGACTGCCTGTTCGGCGCCCAGTGCGTCGAGTAAAACCTGGCGGCGGCATTCTGTGGTTTCTGCGAAATCCCTCATGGCAGCCTGACGGGTGCCCGGTGCATATACGGAATAATCCAGAGAGTCTGCGGGACTCCATAAAAGTATTGCCTTAGCGATGCTGCCATCACGGCCGCCGCGGCCGGCTTCCTGAATGTACGCTTCAGCTGTTGCGGATGGCACTATATGAACTACAGTCTTAATGTCTTTTTTATCCACACCCATTCCGTATGCACAGGTAGCGCACAAGATCCCATCCTTACTGTCATAAAACCATTTTTCAGTTTCATCTTTTTCCGTTTTATCCAGACCTGCATGATAAAACCGTGCAGTTCCATCTCCAAGACATACATTTAATTCCCGCGCCATATCTTCAGCTTTATTACGTGTACCGCAGAAAATAATCATTGGGCGCTGTTCTGTTCTGGCGAGCAGCAGAGCTTCCTTCTTTTTTGCAGCTGCCTGTCGGACATAATAAATAATATTCTTTCTGTCACTTTCACTTCGAACGACATGTGCATTTCCATCAAAAAGGATTTCTGCGACACGTGAAAGTACTTCTGGAGATGCAGTTGCTGTAAAGGCTGTAATTACCGGCGGATTCAACACTTTTATTACATTACCAAGTCCAAGATAAGCCGGACGGAATGAATCACCCCATTCTGAAACACAATGAGCTTCATCTATGGCTATATGCTTTATCCCTACATCCTTCAACTGCTCTAAAAGACTTTCACTCTGCAAAACTTCTGGATTTGCCAGAATTATCTGTGCCCCTTCCCTGATTTTACGAAAGTTTTCTTCTCGTTCTTCTTCAGTCTGCCCACCTCGAAAAGTCACACTTCTAAGACTCCCCTCTTCCATACGCCTCTGCTGATCGGTCATAAGGGCAAGAAGAGGATAAATGATTAAAGACGGTCCATCCAGAAGCAATGCCGGAATCTGAAAACAAAGTGACTTTCCCGCGCCCGTTGGAAGCAGTACAATCTGCCGGCCTTTACAGAACGAATCTGTAAGCTCACCTTCATCTTCATATTCCAGAGGCTTTTTCCAGTATTCATAAGCTTCGAGAATATTTGAAACGACAAGTCTCTGCCATGGATACAGATACTTTATTCCAAAATTATTAAAAGCGGTCTGTGTTACATAATCCAGACATGGTTCATCTGTAGAAATGATTTCATTATTACCCATATCTATAATATGGTGCGGCTTTAAAGATTTCAGGAAGTTTTAAGAGTAAAATTTAATGAAAAATTATTATTTTTCTTCTGCAGAAGCTTCTCCACCCTCTGCTTTAGTTTCTTCTTTCTTTGGTGCAGGTTCTGCCTTAGTACCTTTTTTATTTTTAGGTTTAGGCGGCTTTTTCTTGTATGTAGTAACAAATTTTGCAAACTGAATTACAAGAATCATGACAATAACAGTTCCAATTACACGAAAATCTTTTAATACGCCTAAAATAACTGATAAATATTCTTTTATTGCCATACTTTTTTATCGGTCAAAATCACTTGATTCAATAGTTATTCTTCTTTATCTTTATCTATCAAGTGAGGTTTTAATATGAATAAAAAAGAATATATAAAAGGTGCTAACCCTTATATGCCGCTTTGGGAACATGTTCCAGACGGAGAACCACGTGTTTTTGAATATAATGGAGAAAAGAGAGTTTATCTTTACGGCTCTCACGATACACTTAAAACTGAATATTGTGGAACTGATCAGGTTGTATGGTCTGCCCCAGTTGATGATTTAACAAACTGGACCTGTCACGGTGTATGCTACACTTCTACAGACGGTTCAATTTTGTATGCTCCAGACGTTGTTCAGAAAGGCGATACATTCTATATGTATGCTGCAGAAGCAAAAGGTTCACGCATCATGCTTGCAACCAGTAAAAATCCTGCAGGACCTTTTACAAATCCAAAACTTACAGAACTTGCTTTTGACCCAGGAATTTTAGTTGATGATGATGGCAAGGTTTACGCTTTCTGGGGTTTCTGTAAGCAATACTGTGCAGAGCTCAACGACGATATGTGTACAATTAAAAAGGAAACTCTCCGCGAAAATGTTGTAAAGCACAGTATTACTCCATGGTCTCCAGATGATGGTATGGATGATGAAAATGATGCTTTCTTTGAGGCATCTTCTCCTCGTAAACTTTTTGGTAAATATGTTTTCATCTATTCTAAGCGATACTACACTCACCGCCCGCAGTATGGTGTTTACGAAGACTGTAACGGCTTCCTTTCTTACAAGTACTGCGACACTCCTCTTGGAGATTACAAGATGGGTGGCGATATCAGTTTTAACGGCGGCGAGATTCTTCCAGGTCCTGACGGTAAAAATCAGATGAGCTACCGCTGGGGTAACAACCACGGAAGTCTTATGGAAGTAAACGGCCAGTGGTACATTTTCTATCACCGCCAGATTGGAACTGATGAGTATTCTCGCCAGGCAATGCTTGAGCCTGTTGATGTTGCAATGGATAAAAACGGCCGCATTTTTGTTGGTAAAATTACTTATAAGGATGGCGAGCCTGTTGCTTCTGAACCAGTTGAGATGACATCTCAGGGTGCCCACATCAACGGTCTTGATGCACGCAAGTGGATTTCTGCAGGTTATGCTGTTCATATTTACGGTGGTACAAAAGGCGGCTACAACGGTGGCATGGGCGGTGCTTACATTAAGCCTGTTTATGAAAAGGATGATAATATCTCTTCTCCAATCGTTGATATCACAAGCAATTTGACTGTAGGCTTCCGCTATCTTCAGTTTGGTGCAAATACTCCTAAGACTGCTACTGCAGATATTCTTGCAAAAGAAGATTTGACGGTAAATGTTCGCGTTGATGATTATAAGGGCAAGGTTATTGCATCATTTAATATGAAGAAAGGTGAGAAAACTGCAACTGCCACACTCAATTCCAGTATGATTGGAAAGCGTGCGGTTTATTTTGAGTTCTTGTCTTCATCAAAAGAAATAATTGCGGAATTTGATAAATTTACATTTGATTAATTAAACGAAATCTAAAAATAAATAGAAATAGTTTCAGAACTTCCGCATTAAAAAGAATCAAAGAAAATTTTGGCGCAAAGGAGCGGATTTGTAGGGCAAAAAGACTTTGTTTGTGGTTGCCGCGAAAGCGGCAGGTATAATAGTTTCTATACCACAAACAACGTCTAGCGCAATATTGCGCGTTTTTGACCTACAAATACGAGACTGGGAGCCAAAGTTCACGGTTTACTTATAATACGGAAGCCTTGAAAATTGTTCCAAAATTCTTGTTTTTTTTTCTAATATTTCTATAATTAGAAACATGGTTGGAATTATTGATTTTAATGCGGGAAACATCACTAGTCTTGAGCGTGCTCTGGATTATCTGAAGATTCCTTATATCCGTTCTAAAAATCCTTCTGAACTGAAAGATTGTGACCGCTTTATGTTCCCTGGCGATGGTGATGATGCCTACGCTATGGCTGAACTGAAAAAAAGCGGCTTTGATGTATTCGTTCGCGAGCAGGTTGCTGCGGGAAAGCCTCTTCTTGGAATCTGTGTTGGTTCTCAGATTATTTTTGAACATTCTGAAGAAGGCGATGCAACCTGTCTTGGTCTTGTTGAAGGCGAAATCAAACATTTTTATACGATTGAGCCAAAGATGAAGGAAGATAAAATCAAGGTTCCTCACATGGGCTGGAATAACATCAGCTTTGAAAATGGTGACTGCCCTATTCTGGCAGGAATTAAAAATGATTCTGATGTTTACTTTGTTCACTCTTTTGTAATCTGTCCTAAAGACGCATCGGTTGTAAAAGCTTATGCTGAATATGGAATTAAAGTTCCTTCTGTAATTCAGAAAGGAAATGTATTTGCCTGTCAGTTCCACCCGGAAAAAAGTGGTGTGACTGGACTGAAGATTATTGAGAACTTCTGTAAGTTGGGGACATCATGCTAAAGAAAAGAATTATTATATGTCTGGATGTAAAGGACGGACGAACTACTAAGGGTGTAAAGTTTCAGAATAATATAGATATCGGCGACCCGGTTGAGATGGCTGCTGAATATTACCGACAGGGCGTTGATGAGCTGGTTTTTTACGATATTATTGCTTCGGCTCGCGGCCGTGGCCCTATTCTTGATTTGATTTCGCGCGTTGCTCAGCAGGTTTTCATTCCTTTCTGCGTTGGAGGTGGAATCGGTACTATCGAAGATATCCGCTCTACTATTCTTGCCGGAGCTGAAAAAGTTTCTCTGAACAGTCAGGCTGTAAAGAACCCGGGACTTATTACTGAAGGTGCAAAGGTATTCGGAAGCCAGAGTATTGTTCTTGGTATGGATGTTCGCCGCGACCCTACAAAACCAAGCGGATTTGGAACTACTATCAACGGTGGCCGCGTAGACACAGGGCTCGATGCTCTTGAATGGGCTAAGCGTGGTGTTGAACTTGGCGCCGGTGAAATTGTATTGAACTCTATGGATGCTGACGGAACAAAGAATGGTTATGATATCGAGCTTACACGTTTGATTTCCGAAAATGTTCCGGTTCCTGTTATTGCCAGTGGCGGCGGCGGTACCCCTGCCCACTTAGCAGACGCACTCACCACAGGAAAGGCAGACGCAGCACTTGTTGCCAGCATGGTTCACAACGGAACTTATACTGTAGGCCAGATTAAAGATGAATTGAACCGAAACGGTGTTCCTGTTCGTCTTTAATATCTGCTTAAAAAATTCAGAATAATTGTATTTTTTTCTTTTTTTTCTTAACAACCTGTTATAAAATAGTATTGATATTCAGGAGGTTGTTGTGAAGATCAGTTTAAAATTTAAAATCATCGTTTTTGTTGTTGTATTGGTAAACCTCGCAGTAATTGCAGTTGGACTTGTTGCAAGACGGGAATTATCAGATTCTATCTCAACAAGTACCCAACAGATTATGGAATTAAATGCCCAGAAATCTGCTAAAATTTTACATGATGTAATGGAAAAGGAATTCTACTTCCTGGAAGCAATTGCGGAACTTCCTTATCTTCGTGATGAAGATATTACGCTGGAACAGAAAACTACCCAGCTTTCAGCTATTGCCATAGCAAATCCAGAACATCTGGAAAACCTTGCTTTTTATAATGACAAAGGAATGTGTATCAGACCTGATGGTGTTTATGTAGATGTCTCTGATCAGGATTTTTTTCAGCAAACTATTTCAGGAAAAAGAGTTATTATCGACCCATTACCTAAAAAATATATGATGGAGTGGGCTGGCGATGAAACAATCATGTTCTATAGTATTCCGGTTTACAGCGCAAAAAATCCTAATAAAGCAATAGGTATTCTTTCTTCTATCGTAAATGGTGATGATGTATATAACCTTTCTGATTCGATTCTGATTGGTAAAAATTCACATCCAACAATTATGTCTACAGCATCTGGACTTGTAATCGGTCGAAATTCTTACGAAGGAATGTCTCAGGAAGAATATTCGTCATGGGAAATGGAACAGGTTGATGAAAAGGTAAAAACTCCATGGGATTATATGATTGAAGCTGTTGTTGCAGGTGAAACCGGCTATCAGATTGTTACTGAACCTGTTTCTAAAGAAAAAAAGGTTGTTTCATATATGCCGGTTGGAGGTGGCAGCGATTGGGCAATTATGTGTGCTGCTCCATACAGTGAATACTTTGACAGCCTTTCTAAAATAACTACAATCATTGCCATTGCTATTATAATTGCCATTATTATTGTTGTAATTTCAACCTTAATTCTTGTTTCACTTCTTATAAAACCTCTGGGATATGTAAAGAATACCATCAACGACATTGCTACTGGTGATGCAGATCTTACAAAACGAATTAATATTCATCTTAAAGATGAAATTGGTGATGTGGTTTCCGGCTTTAATAACTTTACGGAAAAACTGCAGTCCATTATTGCTCAGGTAAAGAAATCAAGAGATACTCTTGGAAGCGCTGGTCTCGCACTGGATTCATCTACACAGAACACAGCCACTTCTATTGATGAAATTCTTAACAGTATTGAATCTGTACATAAACAGATTTCAAATCAGTATACTTCGGTTCAACAGACTGCTGGTGCTGTAAATGAAATTGCCACTAACATTGAATCTTTAGGAACAATGATTGGCAAACAATCTTCTGAAGTTTCTGATGCATCTGCGGCTATTGAACAGATGATTGGAAATATTAAATCTGTAAATATTTCTATGGAAAAGATGTCTGAATCTTTTGATGCTCTTGCGGAATCTGCTCAGACTGGTATTCAGATGCAGATAAATGTAAATACAATTATTGAAGACATCAAAAACCAGAGTGAAACTTTGCAGGATGCAAACACTGCAATTGCAGATATTGCAGAACAGACTAACCTTCTTGCTATGAACGCCGCAATTGAGGCTGCTCATGCCGGAGATGCAGGTAAGGGATTCTCGGTTGTTGCTGATGAAATCCGTAAGCTTTCTGAAACCTCTTCTTCTCAGTCAAAAACAATTGGTGATCAGCTGAACAATATCAAGAACTCAATTGATAATGTAGTTTCTGCATCGGAAGAATCAAGTAAAGCATTCCAGTCTGTAACAAATAAGATTTCTGATACTGAACAGCTTGTTCATCAGATTCAGGCTGCAATGGAAGAACAGAATACAGGCTCTATGCATATTTCGAATGCACTTCATTCTATGAACGATTCTACAATTGAAGTAAAAACTGCCAGCGTTGAAATGTCACAGGGAAATAAGGCTATTCTTGAAGAAGTTAAAAATCTTCAGGACGCAACTGGTATCATGCAGACTAGTGTTGAAGAAATGACACAGGATGCAGAAAGAATTAAGGATACCGGTATTGCCCTTCGCGACATTTCAGAAAAGATGAAGTCATCAATTGAAGATATTGGTGGTCAGATAGATAAATTCAGAGTGTAATTATCTGTCGGACATTACTCATCAACACGGTAACGTGCGCGTGAAGTTTCTGTTTCAAAAACATCAACACAGTACAGTGCAGGCTCAGTTTTGCCTGCGCTGTACGATAAATCTATTCCCTCTTTCTTAAGCAAAGCTATTATTCCATCATAAATATACATTGCTATACGTTCTGCACTTGGGTTCTGATCAAAAACTGCAAGGTCATTAAGATTTGTATGATCCAGCTGTTTGCAAACCTCGCGAAGAGCGGCTTTGAGTTTAGAAAAGTCTAAAAGCATTCCGCCTTCATTGAGTTTTGGACCTTTTACATGGGCATATACCTTATAATTATGGCCGTGAAGATTTTCACATTTACCATTGTAATCTCTTAAAAAATGGGCAGCAGCAAAGTCTGCCGTAACGCGTACTTCAAACATATGGCGATTATATCACTTTTATATTTTTGCGCAAACATATATAATAGAAGAATGACAAAACAACTTTCACAGATTCTGCCGGCTTTTAAGAATACTGTTGTAGCAGCTGACGGAAGTACAATAACTGATTTATCAGAAATTAATAATATACAGATATCAAGCCTTGTGTTTGATTCACGCGAAGTAACTGCGGGCTCACTTTTCTTTGCCCTTCCTGGTACTCATACAGATGGTAACAACTACATTGAGCAGGCTATTCTTGCCGGCGCAAATGCTGTTGTTTTTCAGGGTAAACTTACATCTTCTCAGAAAGAGGATGTAGCTCAGGCAATCATAAAGCGCACTATTGATAACGCTATTTCAAATGAAATGCCAAAATTTGCCCCTGCCCTCATCAATGTGCCGGATGCTCGTTTTTCAATGGCACCTCTTTCAGCCCGTTTTTATGATAACCCGAGTGAACGGCTCATCGTTATCGGTGTAACAGGTACTGAAGGAAAATCCAGTACTGTAAGTTTTATCTGGCAGCTGCTTCGTGCCTGCGGCCACAAGGCTGGTTTTATTTCTACTGTTGAATATTCTTTTGGTGGAGATGCTCTTCCAAATCCACAGCATCAGACAACTCCAGAAGCTCCAATTATCCAGCATCACTTAAATGAAATGCTTGAAAACGGCTGTAAGTACGCTGTTGTAGAAACTTCTTCTCATGGACTTTCTACAAAACTCAACCGCTGCGGCGAGATTCTTTTTGACTGCGGTGTATTTATGAACGTTACACTCGAGCACCTTGAGTTCCACAAAAACTTTGAAACTTACCGCAACGATAAGGCAAATCTTTTCCGTGCACTCGATAAGCATAATCACATTAAGACTATTGCCGGAGAAAAACAGAAAATCAATTCTATCGGAATAGTAAATCTGGAGGATCCTTCTGCAACATATTTTATTGAAGCCACAAAGCACAACGTTTACGGCTTTACAACAGAAGGCAAGGCTGGAAAAGCAGCGGCAGAAACAGGCAGCAATGCTACTCCGCTTCCACCTATCCCTGAAAATCTCCGCTATATGACAGCCCGCAATATTGCCTCTGCAACTTATGGTCTTACATTTGATGTTGATGCAGATGGAGAAAATGGTATTTACCCTGAAAACTATGATCCGGTACAGCCACGCGGAAAAAGTCACTTCAGTGTAAAGGCATCTCTTCCAGGCGCTTTCAATGCTTACAATCTGATGGCAGCAATTACTGCAGTAAGCAGTGTTACAGGACTTTCTTTTGAAGAGGTTGCTGCAAAGGTTCCTGAGCTCACACCAATCAAAGGCCGTATGACTGTTATTGATGAAGGGCAACCTTTTGAACTTATTGTAGATTACGCTCATACACCTTCAAGTTTTGAAACAATTTTCCCACCGTTGCGCAAACGCTGTAACGGACGCATTTTTGCTTTGTTTGGTAGTGGAGGAGAACGTGATCTTACAAAGCGTCCTCTCCAGGGCCAGATTGCTGCTAAGTTCTGCGACGTAGTTGTACTTGCAGATGAAGACCCTCGTGGAGAAGACCCGGTTGAACTTCTCAAGATGATTGCAGAAGGCGCTATCAAAGAGGGAAAAGTTATGGATGAAAATCTTTTTATTATCCATGACAGACCACAGGCAATCCGAGAAACTTTCAAAATGGCACAGAAAGGAGACATCGTTCTGCTGCTCGGAAAGTCACACGAAAACAGCATTATTTATAAAGACTATACAATGCCTTATGATGAAATTTCTGAGGCTAAAAAGGCATTAAAAGAATTATATAAATAAAGACAACAGCCGTGATATACGGGCACGTCAAGGCACGCTACGCTTAAAGCCTTGACATGCCCGTTTATCGGGTTTTTAAGGAGGTTAAACCCGCTATGAATATCGCAGTTATATACGGAGGCCGTTCGGGCGAACACGAAGTTAGTTTGATTTCTGCAGCGGCCATAGCAAGTGGAATCAGCAAAGAACACAAGGTAATTCTTATTGGAATTACAAAGTCTGGTAAATGGTATTTACAGCCTGATTCTGAATATGAAAGAGTGTGCAAAGACACAAAAGCTATTCTTACAATTACAGAAGATGAAAGCAAGGCTGTTACTATTGTTCCAGCAGGTGGAAAGAACGCCTTTCTAGCTGGCGGCAAGCCTTTAGACATTGATGTAGTATTCCCTGCCCTTCACGGAACTTATGGTGAAGACGGTACTATTCAGGGACTTTTTGAAATGGCAGACATTCCTTATGTCGGCTGTACACCACTCGCATCTGCAATCACAATGGATAAGGAAAAGACAAAGCTGATCTGGCAGAGTGTTGGACTTCCTGTTGTACCTTACGTTTGTGTAAAGCGCTCGGTTGTTCTCGACAGTATCGTTTATGATTCAGTTATCGAAGAGACTGAAAAAGAACTCGGATATCCTATGTTTGTAAAGCCTTGCTGTGCAGGTAGTTCTAACGGTGCTTCTAAAGCAAACGACCGCAAGGAACTCAACTTTGCAATTATGGAAGCTTTTGAATGGGATGACAAGGTTCTTATCGAAAAGTCTTTGACTAATGCACGCGAAATTGAATGCAGCGTTACAGGAAACTCAGTAACCTTCCCTTCAGACAGCGACGTAGAAGAAGTAACAGCATATATTCCAGGTGAAATTGTTCCAAATCATGATTTTTATGATTTTGATGCAAAATACAATGATCCTGATGGAGCAAATCTGATTATTCCTGCAGAGCTCAGTGAAAATGACCTCGAAAAAATCAGAAAAACAGCCTGTGCCGCATATAAAGTTCTGGATGCAACAGGTCTTTCACGTGTTGACTTCTTTATTGACCGCGAAACTAAGGCTGTTTACCTCAACGAAATCAATACATTGCCGGGCTTTACTCCAATTAGTATGTTCCCTAAGATGTGTGATGCTGCAGGCCTCAAATTTGCAGACCTCGTTGAGCTTCTGATTAAGGAAGCTGTTGCACGTTATGAGACACACAGCAAGCTGACAACCAGCAGAATTTAAAACTAGACTTCACAATGATTATATGGTAAAATATTTTATTCATTTTTATCAAATATCATAAAAAAAAGGAAACTTTATTATGAAAAAAAATACTGTTTACACACTCGGATCATTAGTTATTCTTTTGATCTGTGCATTCTGTTTTGTCGTTCTTCCGGCAGTTGAAGGCAGAACAAGCCGCCAGCAGGGTGGCGACACACCAGTTTTTGGAAAATATGATGGAAAGGAAATCAAATATGAGCAGGGAACTGAGTTCGCTAACTTCGTATCTCAGTATGGCCAGATGTATCAGATGTATGGTCAGCAGCTTGATCAGACAACTTACTATCAGATTTTCAATCAGGCTTTCAAGTCTACAGTAATGAATTATGCTTATTCAGATGCTGTTAAAAAGTCTGGCTACGAAGCACCTAATTCTGCAGTAACAAGAGAGATTCTCCCTTACTTCCAGGATGAAAAAGGTAACTACTCTTCAAAGCTCTACAAACAGGCTTCTGAAAGCGTAAAGCAGGAACTCCACGATTCTGCAAAAGCATCTATTATTGCCAGCCGTTTTGCAAACGACAACTTTGCCTCTGACAACGAAAAAGTTGGTCTTACACCACTTTATGGTCTTAAGAATACTGAAGCAGAAAAGAAGTTTATTGCTGATATGAATAAAGAACAGCGTGGATTTAAGATGGCTGCTTTCTCAAAGAGTGACTATCCTTTAGATGAAAAACTTAAGTTTGCTAATCAGAATGCAGCTTTGTTCAACAAATATGACATGTCTGTTATCACAGTAGAAGAAAAGTCAAAAGCAGAATCTATCGCAAAACGTATTTCAAACAATGAAATCACATTTGAAGATGCTGTTTCTGAATATTCAGACAAGAGCTATTCTTCTTCTGATGGAAAAATCACAAACTCTTACCAGTATCAGATTTCAAATATCCTTGCTAACAAAGATGACCTTGCTTCAATCACAGGTCTTTCTTCTGGAGCAACAAGTGATATCATTCAGACTAATTCAGGCTACTCTATTTTCAAAATGGATGGTTCTGTAACAAAACCTGATTTCACAACAGAAGATCTTCAGAGAGCTGTTTCAACTTATATCTCAGCTTATGAAATGACTCTTATTGAAGATTATTTCACAGCAAAAGCAAATGACTTCATCAAAGAAGCTAAGGCTTCTGATTTTGATGCAGCTGCTGCAAAGCTCAATGTTAAGACAAACGAAATTGCTAAGTTCCCTCTTAACTACGGAAATGTAAGCGTTTTGAATACACTTGATACTTCAGCTGATGGAATGTCAAATGCTGAACATAACGAAAACTTCCTTAAAACAGCATTCTCTCTTAAGCTCAATGAACTTTCTGAACCACTTGTACTGAACAACAATGTTATCGTTCTTCAGTATACAACAGAAGGAACTTCAGATGATGAGGATGTAAACGTAAATACACTTGTTACTTATGATCAGTCATCAGCAACAAGCATCATTATGAAGAGTGATAAACTTGAAGATAACTTCCTCACAGTTTATTTCGACAACTACATGAGATAATCATTGGAAGAAAAGATTATTCAAAAGCCCTGTGCCGTTCAAAAAATTGAGACGTCTCAGGGCTTTTCTGTTTCATACAAAGAACACCTTCTCTATTCTAAATACAATCCTAAAAAAAATATTATTACTTCCATTGAGAATCTTAAGCTTCTTCCTGGCACAATTATTCTTTGCTGTTCTCCTCTACTCGGTTATGGAATTATAGAACTATTAAATAAGCTTCCATCTGACTGCCTCTTAGTTTTATGTGAAGTAGAACAGGAACTTTTTGATTTTACGACAGTAGAACAAACTCTTCAATTTTCTGATAACAGAGTCATTAACTGTACACCAGCTGAATTAAATAATCTTTCTCTTAGACTTTATGATTTAGCAACTACAGGCCTTTACAAACGCGTTACACGACTTGATATGTCTGCCGGAACTCAATTTCATAAAGAATATTATGACAAACTTTTTACAGCCTGCTCAGACTCTGTAATGACATTCTGGAAGAATCGAATTACACTCACAAAGTTCGGTCGACGTTATTCTAAAAATCTTTTTGAAAACCTTCATTATCTTTCTGATTCAAAGCCTATAACTGATTTTTTTAATACAATAGAAAAACCAATTATAGTCTTTGGTGCTGGAGAAAGCACTCAGAAGCTGATTTCGTCATTACAAGCACAAAATGAGAATCAATCAAATTTATCAAATTACTTCATTCTATGTGCCGACACAGCATTGCAGCCTCTCTTAAAGAACGGAATCCGACCAGACGGAGTTTTTATAGAAGAAGCTCAGTCTGTTATAACAAAGGCTTTTATTGGAGTTCCGGAAGATATTCATATTTTTGCAGGATTATCATCAATTCCAAATCTTGCCCATAAAGCAGGCTCTAAGAATATTTCCTACTTCTTTACAGAATACACAAAAGCAAGTTTTATTGAGAATCTGATAAGTAAATCGTTTATGCCGCCAGCAAATCTGCCGTTCGGTTCTGTAGGCCTTACAGCAGTATATTATGCATTAAAATTCCGTAAGGATGAATCAGTTCCTGTTTATATTTCAGGACTGGATTTTTCTTACTCAACTGGTATAACACATACAAAGAATGCTCTGGCTCATATTCTGCGGCTCATTACAGGTAACAGAATTAACAGCATTGCAAATTACAGCACTGCATACGGGACAGGAACAGAACAGTTCACAGACAAAAGCGGCAGAAAGTTTATAACTACCCCATCGCTTAAAAATTATGCCATAATGTTCAACAACCTTTTTGGCGACACAAAGAACCTTTTTGATTCTGGAGAATGTGGTATTCCATTAGCAATTCCAAGAGCGTTTCCAGGACCTTCTGAAAAGAAAGAGCTGAATATTAAAACATCAGCTTTTTCTCAAAGCCACAAGAATGAAATTCAAAACTATCTGGAAAATGAAAAGAAAGCACTGGAATATCTGCGCGATTTACTGACAGGAAAGACAGAATTCACCGGTGAAAAATTATCTGAAGAAATCGCA
Organism: Treponema bryantii; assembly: GCF_900111035.1. Lineage (GTDB taxonomy): Bacteria > Spirochaetota > Spirochaetia > Treponematales > Treponemataceae > Treponema_D > Treponema_D bryantii_C. The sequence goes on along the minus strand of NZ_FOFU01000008.1, from coordinate 10,786 downwards.
AATATTGTAGAACCTAGAGAATATCTGTATCTGCATTTTGCAGATGGCTGGAAGTTCTCAATGAATCAGTCGTTCTTAAATAGAATCAGAACAGAAATCGATTTCTTTTTTAAATATCTGTAAAAAATGATACTTGAACACTCCCGCTGAAAAATCCCAAAGGTTGCGGGTGAGCCTCGTCGCTTCGCTCTGTATGCACGGACTAAGCACACAGGTCAGTATCGGCTCAAGGCAACCTTTGGTCTTTTTCTGCTCCGTATTCAAGTATCATTATTCACAGAGTTTATAATAAATCTTACTGATCATCATTCTCTTTAAGAACAGCAAGGAATGCGCTCTGTGGAAGTTCTACATCACCGATCATCTTCATGCGCTTTTTACCTTCCTTCTGTTTTTCAAGAAGCTTGCGCTTACGTGTGATATCACCACCATAACACTTAGCAAGAACGTCCTTGCGAACAGGGTTTACAGTTTCGCGGGCAATAATCTGTCCACCGATAGCACCCTGAATTGCAACCTTGAACTGCTGTCTTGAAATCTCATTCTTAAGGCGTTCACAAACCTTGCGTGCACGGTCTACAGCATTCTGACGGAAAGTCAAAAGTGAAAGTGCATCGACAATCTTTCCGTTCAAAAGAATATCAACCTTTACGAGGTCTGTAGCACGATAGCCGGTAACTTCATAATCAAAAGAAGCATAACCGCGGCTATAGCTCTTAAGACGGTCATAGAAATCAAAGAGAACTTCAGAAAGAGGCATCTCATAAGTAAGCTCAACGCGTTTTGTGTCGAGGTACTGCATGTTTGTCTGAACACCGCGCTTTTCTGTACACAAAGCCATAATAGAACCAAGGAACTCAGAAGGAGTGATGATTGAAGCCTTGATATATGGCTCTTCAGCATCCTTAATTCGTCCCTGAGGATATTCTGAAGGATTATCAATATACATATCTTCACCGTTCTGGAGATGAAGAAGATAACGTACGCTAGGTGCTGTAAAGATTACAGCCTGGTCAAAGTCGCGCTCAAGACGTTCCTGAATGATTTCAAGGTGAAGAAGACCTAAGAAGCCACATCGGAAACCGTTACCGAGAGCAAGCGAATTATCCTTTTCATAAATCAAACTTGCATCATTAAGTTTGAGTTTTTCCATACTGTCTTTAAGTTCTTCATAATCATTTGAATCCATTGGATAGATTGAAGAATATACAACAGGCTTTACTTCCTTAAAACCAGGAAGCGGCTCATCTACACCGCCCTCTACTGAAGTAATTGTATCTCCAACTTTAACATCGCTAACAGTTTTGAGACCGGAAATAATATAACCTACATCACCAGCTTCAAGCACTCCAGTTTCTTCGTAATTGATTTTGAAGATACCACACTGCTCTACTTTGTACTGAGTGTTTGTGCTCATCATTTTAATAAGGTCCCCAGTCTTGAGACGACCTTCCATAACACGAACATGTACAACTACTCCGCGGTAAACATCATAGTGGCAGTCAAAAATCAAAGCCGCAAGTTTTCCGTTAGGATCTCCTGTTGGAGCCGGGAACTTTGTTACAATTGCTTCGAGAAGTTCATCTATTCCCTCGCCTGTCTTTGCAGAAACACACATAGCGTCTGCAGAGTCCAGTCCAAGCTCATTATCAATCTGATGTTTGCAGGATTCAATATCAGCAGATGCAAGGTCAATCTTATTGATTACTGGAACCATTGTAAGATCATGCTCAAGAGCCATATACATATTCGAAACAGTTTGGCTTTCTACTCCTTGAGTTGCATCAATCAAAAGAAGAGCCCCTTCACAGGAAGCAATAGCACGTGAAACTTCATAAGAAAAGTCTACGTGGCCAGGAGTATCAACGAAGTTCAATTCGTAGTCGTGACCGTCCTTTGCGTGATAAGGAATTGTTACAGCCTGACTTTTGATTGTAATACCACGTTCACGTTCAATATCCATATTGTCGAGAATCTGGTTCATCATCTTGCGGTCATCAATAATCTTTGCCTTCTGAATAAGACGGTCAGACAAAGTTGATTTTCCGTGGTCGATGTGAGCAACAATACAGAAGTTGCGCTTATATTTCATTTCGGTCATTTTAAAGCTCCTGAATCACAAATTAAAAATAATACGGGCTATCAAGACTAGTCGCAAGACTCATAGATACATCAAGAAAAGCCTTCTTTTTTCTTTTCGTTGCAAGTGTTGTTATTATAACTTCATTCTTCTGATCAATCTGAACACCATTTATAGTTACAGAATCATTCTCAGAAAAACTCATCTGGTCTGCAGTACTTCCCAGAATAATTTTTTCTATTGTATAGGAATTTCTGTTTGTTGTCGATGAAGGAATCAATTTCATTCCAAAAAGAGGAACAAAAGAACTGGTAATCAAATCTGAATTATAAACTGTTACAGATGGATTTTCCGGTCTTTTATCCAGATATACAAGACATTTCTTTTCTTCACCATCTGCAGAAATATAACAGCATTCTACTATAGTTTCTGTTTCATACGACATCATCATAAAATTAAAATCATCAAGAGATGAAATCTGTTTTCCATCAAATGATGTAATAACATCGCCAGGTTTCAAGCCGGACATAAATCCAGAGCCTCCGGAAAGTACATACTGAACTTCGAGTCCCTGCTTTTTAAGTCCTTCACGTTTTGTATTTCCAAAACAGCCGATCCATGGATGAATAATCTCACCGCGGCCATAAAGATAAACAAGCTCCTGCTTAAGATATTCAACAGGAATTGCAAAATTTAAGCCCTGCAACTGAAGCATTCCTGCAAAAACAATTGCCTGTACTTTTAAATTACTGTCGATTAACGGACCACCTGAGTTACCTGAGTTTACAGCTGCATCAATCTGAAATACATTTCCAAGAGCAAGCAGTTTACGGTCAAAAGATGAAACAATACCGGAAGTAAGAGTTCCTTCAAGACCAACAGGAGTTCCTATTGCAGAAATCTTATCTCCTATTTCCAGGTCTGTACTTGAACCGAGATTAAGAACATATTCCGGAACAATTTCTACTTTAAGCAGTGCAAGATCAAGCAAAGAATCATAACCAACAACCTTTGCTGGAATCTTTGTCAGATTATCATCAGAAAGCTTTATATATAAACGAGAATAACCTTCATATTTCGGATTTACCATAGAATCAATTACATGATGATTTGTTACAATATATCCGCGTTCATCAATAAAAAAGCCAGAACCAATTATTACGTCTGCATAGCCGGCACCATTTTTAACTTTTACTCCACGGTCTACCCATATAGTAACAGCAGCCTTCATACATTCTGAAATCTTTGAAGGTACCTTTTTATTTACACTTGTAATTCCAGGAATATCAGCATAAGCAAGTTTTTCAATCTGCGAATAGGAATAAGTCTTTGCTTTCCAGTCCGGCTTTACAGCAATAATGGATTTATAATATCTTTTTGCATCAAGATAATTTTTATCTTCGATTGAAGCTTCCAGACGAGTCGAAAGATAATCAATACATCGTTCAATCACATCTTCTCGTCCAAGAAGACTTGCCCGCCATAAAGCTCTTACAGGTTCTTTTTCCATAAAAGAATTGATGCGTTCAATTTCATTTTGAACGATATCTTCATCAGAATAGTTTAAAGGCTCTGGAACAGAAGCCGGCTGACGAACAGATTTACAGGAAACACAAAATAATACACAGGCCAATAAGCTTGCAATTGAGAAAAACTTTACTAACAGTTTCATATTATTCAGCAGCTCCTTCTTCAAGCGGCACAACAGTTGCAGGAACTTTACGACAGAAATAAGAAGAACCAACCTTTATAACTGATATTCTCTGTTCTTCATAATCAAACAAATCTATTTTTCCCTGTTCAAGACCGCGTGAAACAAAATCTAAAACAGAAGTCTCTTCATCTAAAGTTCCTTTCTGATCAATCCAATAGAGTCCCTCAGTTTCTCCGGCATATACAATAACCTCAGTGCCTTCTGAATTCATTTTAACAGGCACACCATCAGCCAGAGTGATTGAAAGAATCTGAAGTCCATTTGAATCAAAATACAAAGACTCTTCGATTAATGACTCATCTGTTTTCTGCGGATAGCGAATGTACTGACAGTCTGGAAGCCCATTATCATCATTATCCCAGATAGTTACCTTTCCATTATATTCCAGATATTCCTCTGAGAACTCGCAGAAAGTATTTGCATTTCTATCCACCTGAATTTTGCGGAGATACAGATCTGAACGGCCATCTATGAAGTTGAATACACTTGAAACAATGCGGTTATTTTCTTCTGAGCGAAGACCATCCTGTGCAAAAGGTATTTCTGAATAAAACTCTGTAGTTTCAAAACTGCCATCATTATCATAATCAACAAAACGAACGAGAGAGCTTTCTTTTGTAAAATCACAGTAAGCATAACGTTTATTCTTTTCGTAGAACTCAGCAAATACGATATTTCCACCAGAAAGAGTATAAACAATTTTTGCGTCATCACGCTCAGTAACAGGAAGTTCAAAACTTGATGCCTTTTCAATGAGTTCCTGAGGGAGAGGAATTGCAATTTCTTTTGAAATATATGGAATATAGAATTCTGCTCCAGTACGTGCAAAAACTGTATCAGTCATAAAATCAAAAGGTGAAAATACAAAATCATCATGAAGGAAATTGAAGATCAGATTATTATCTGAATAATGAACCTTTGAAATTCTCGGAAAAGTATCATAGAAGAATTGAATTCGACTTGTATTGAAATAAACAAAAATCGGAGCACCAAAATCACAAGAAGAATAAAGTTCTGTTTCACCATCGTTATTTCCATCATATTTTATATACTGAGGACGGCCATTTTCATATTGAACTGTAAACTCATACTGAAGGTCCATATTTTCATCGATATAAAGAGTTCCTGTATAATCAGCAAGAGTTTCTGCAGCACGCTGAATTACAGCTTCATCAGAAAGAAGTGCAATAAAAGTTTCAAGTAAATCAAGAGAGAGTTCAGAACCGGAAGCGCTGAAGAACATATCAAAAGCCTGCTCATCAGTGTAAATGCCGGCACGTAAGGCTGCAATAGCAAGCAGCGCACTAAGGTTCTTGTTCTTGGCGTCGATTGCTTTTATGAGACGGTGTTTTTCCTCTCCACGGGCAAAAGAAACAGCCATCAGTTCGAGTTCCTGATTTCTGTCTGAATAATCAGGTAGTTTTGCTATATAAGAATCTGCAATTGTAATTACAATCTGAGGGATAGTATATTTTAGACCATCTCGTTCAGCTTCACTCATAAAAAGTGATTCAAACATGAAAAAGATTTCAGAAAAACGCTGATCAGATGGATAAACTCTGCGGTCACTATTAAGTCTCTGACGAGCCTGACTCAAAGAATCTTTAGTTCCAATACGATAATAATTCTTTATACGGATAAACTCTGCATCTGCAGAATAAATAAATGGTTCACTATCAATAACAGAAAGAGATTCTTCATATAGACCTGTATCAGAAAGAAGATCTGCAAGGAAAATACGAGCTCCATTCTTTGTATACCCTGCCCAGCTTGAACGTTCAAAAGCAGAAGATAAAAGACGGAGAGCAGCAGCCTTAGTTCCACCAAGATTAAGAGAAGCTGCAGCCTTTATATAATAAAGATCAGAAATTGAATTATCATATGAAAGTCCAAGTTCAGCCTGACTTAAAGCATTCTGCCAGTCTCCGGCAACAAGACAGTTTTCAGCAAGTTTTAAACATCGCAGTGCAGTATTTTTATTTGCCGCTGCAGCAGAATTCTGCGCAATTACAGAAAAGGAAATAACTAACGAAAAAAGACAACTAATTACTAACTTTTTCATAACTTTACAATCCAATCCTTATATCCTAAAAATCCACCAAGAACAGCTTTTATGCTCTGGGATTTTTCATTCAAAATCTGAATTACCGGGATAAGCGGGCGTTCAGCAGATGAAACATGCCAGTCTGAAAAAATATCAGAAACTTTTTTTTCCGATTTATCAGCACAGATTACAGTATCACCTGGACCTGTATTCCTTACCAGAAAAGGAATCGGAACACAGTCTATAACACTTCCTTCTGCAGCACTGACAGAAACAAAGCCCTGTCCATTCTGCTCCCTGTAATTAAAAACATTTAAAAACCCGAAAGGAAACTCAAATGTTCCAGTTTCTTCTATTATATCAGAAAAAAACAAATCCGTATTGTTTTCTGTGTGTTTTTTTACAAAAAGATGATTTTTTTCACAGATGATGTCTATATCAGAAAAATGCTTTGAAAAAGAATAATCATAATTATTAGCAGTTTTGTTATTAAAAACAGAAATTACATCTTTGAGAAACTGATGAGGTATACGGGATGTCTCACCGGCTTTATTGCAAGCCTCAAGTAAAAGACGGTATTTTACAGCATCAGGAGCTGAAAGAAAATCTGAAAAAGGGAGTTCAACTGAACCGTCTTTTGTAAGTACAAGAGGATATTTTTCTATGCATGATTGTATAAGCCTTGAATCTTCAGCAGCTTTCTGAGCTCCATTAAGAACTGCAGTCTGCCAGCCGGAAAAGTTTTCATCAAGAAATGGAACAAGCTTAAGCCGTATCTTATTACGAAGATAATCCGTCTCATAATTAGTTTTATCCGTCCGCCACTCAAAGCCCCGGCTAGCCACATATTCCTCGATTTCCCGCCGCGTTACTCCCAGCAGCGGCCTTATAAAACATTCCCGCCGCGCTCTGATACCAGCCGCAGCCTCCGCGGGGCTTCCCTGCAAAAAGCGCATAAGCACCGTCTCCAGCTGATCGTTCCGGTTATGTGCAAGGCATAGAGCATCCAAGCCCCGCTCCGTCACAAAACGTCCGAACGCCGCGTAACGTAAATACCGAGCTGCTTCTTCTATACCACCGCCGCGCTTCTCCGCTTCTGCCGCAACAGCCCCTCGCTCAAGTTCCACGACATCGCATTCAATCTGCCGTCCCTCACGGCGAAGTCTTTCGCATACTTCAAGAACAAAGTCCACATCGCCGCGACTCTCCGAAGCCGGCCGTATATTATGATTTACAGTGATTACATATAAAGGAGAAAAAAACTGAGAGAGAGAAAGCAGCAGCGAAACAGAATCTGCTCCACCCGATACGGCAACACCGATGCGCTGACCTCCGCCAATAACTTTTCCGGCAGGAGAATCCAGCTGTAAGCCGCATTCAATTAAACCATTCCAAACTTTCTTCTCAAACTCACACATAAAAAAAAGACTGTTCTGAAAACAGAACAGTCTTTATTATACACTAAAAAGTGCTAATTAGCGAGTACCTTGCGGTGTGGAAATTAACCACGAGCTGGAGATACAGTTACGAGTGGGAGTTCAGCGCTTGTAAGAACTTCAACCTTGCTGTCAAGCTTGAGATCCTTTACGCGGAGAGCTTCACTAACGTTGATTCCTGAAATATCAGCTGTGATTGTTTCTGGAAGGTCAGCAATAGCTGCCTTGATTTTGATTTCGTTATTGCGTTCTTTCTTGAAACCACCCTTAAGAACACCAGCTGGAGTTCCTGTGTAGTGGATCTTAATCTTCATAACGAGTTTTTCGTCTGCATCTGGTGCAAAGAAATCTGCGTGAAGAACTTTGTCGTTACGGATGTTGTATTCAACGTCCTTGATCAAAGCGAGAGATTCTTTTCCATCAACGTTAAGAGTGATAGAAGTTGTTGGAGTGATAGTTCTCCAGATCTTGTTGAATTCTACTTCGCCAACTTCGATAGATGTAGCCTCGCCCTTTGAATTGTAAACAACGGCAGGGATACGTCCTTCTTTGCGAAGATTTTTAGCAGCTGTTTTACCAGTAGCTGTACGAAGTTTTGCTTCGAGTGTCTGCTTACTCATTTTCTTAAAGCTCCTTATATCCTTAAAAATATTGAACAATATTAACAGAAATCAGTAAGTTATTCAAGACTGGGACAAGTTACTGTTAATCACAATAGCAGAATAAGGTAAAGAACTTCAAATAGTTATAGATTCTATTACGTATTTCATAATTTATATTAATTTTCGAATAATTCATATATATATGCATTTTATAAACTTTGTTTGTACTTTTCTTATACATGCAAGTTACAAAATCTGCACAGGCAATTTCTGGAACAAAGTAATCAGGGCCTATACCATATCCTACATAATAATTATCAACACCACAGTTCTCCAGTATACCGATTTTTTCAGGTTCTGCAAAAAACCAGTCATCATTATACTTTTGTGAAATATTATCCAGTTTTGTAATATTGATTATATCTTTTACATTATTTACTGTTACATTTTCATATTCTTCTACAGTTATTGTCATGGAGTTTGTTCCACCGCCAATGATGTAAATTAATTTCTTTTCATCAACTGGCTGTTTAGTTTCCATAGACCGTTTCGCCATAACATTCCAGTCATTATTGAACAGCATAATTCCAAATTCATCATTAAAAGGATGTACTTCATAAAAATCTGACAGATTTATATTCTCATCAAATTCAGAATCCTTATAAGAATATTGAATAACTTTCTTATCTCCCTGTTTACTGGTTGTTTTCTTTGAACTGTATTTTTTCAACAGGGCTTTTTCAAAAGGCTGTTCTTCCAGATTGTTTTTCTGAATATATTTTTTAACCTGTTTCTGAATATTTTTATTCTTTGTGTTTATAAAAAAGCTTTCATAAAGCATTGCAGAAAAAAGCTTCTTTCCGATCTGATTTTCATATACCCTTGCAAATTCATCATCAGGAATTTTAATTTTACCCTCTTCCCAATTTTGCAGCCAGTTCCAGCATTGGAAAAAGTGCTGTAATTCTTCTGCGGTAATTACATAAAAAAGCTGCGGTTCTTCTTCCTGAGGCTCAGGATTATCAGCATAAACAAAAACAGATAATAAAAGGAAAATTAATGCGAAAACTGATTTTTTCATTTTTTAACTCCAAAACTTTTTATTATTTAGTTCAATTTTTTTTTATTGATATTTAATTTTACAATAGATTTATAAAATTTAAAAGTTTTTTTATGACTTTTGAGACAAAAGTCATAAACGAAAAAAGTTTGACTACTAGCAAAAGTAGTATATAATTATATTAATGGAACATGAAATTTCTGGCTGGGCGTATGCAAAAATAAATTTTGGTCTTCGGGTACTTCCCGGACGTGCAGACGGATTTCATGGCATTGAGAGTATTTTCCAGACTGTTGATTTATTTGACGAGTTGACTTTGACAGTAACAGCAGAAAAAGGCTGTTTTGTGCATTGCAGCGACATGGAACTGCCTGAGAATAATACTCTTACAAAGGCTTACAATGCATTTTGTAAGGTTGTGGACTGTGAGGTGCCAGGTGTTAAGGTTGAACTAAAGAAGGGAATTCCTTCTGGAGGAGGCCTTGGCGGTGGTTCTTCTGATGCAGCCGCTCTGGTAAGAATGCTTGAAAAGCTTTGTAACGTAAGGTTATCTGACAGCGATCTGGATAATATTGCTGCCGAGACAGGCAGTGATGTTTTTTTCTTTATGCACTGCGATGAACAAGGCCGGGGCTGTGCTCTGGTATCTGGTCGTGGTGAAGTGGTAAAGAAAATCCATGGGCGAGAAGACCTTTTCCTGGTATTGATTTTTCCTAAGGTGAGCTCTTCCACTAAAGAAGCTTATGCTCTGGTGGATGAGGCTTTTGCCGGTGGAAAAGTTTTGGTAAGTCCTGAATTTGATGAGCTAGAGCTGGTTTACAGAAAGCCGCCGGAAAACTGGACTTTTATTAATACTTTTACGCCCGTGATTTCTAAAAAATACGAAGAGATTGGGCGAGCAATTGAGGCTTTAAAAGCCCTGAACTGTAATTACGCACAAATGTCAGGCTCCGGTTCAACAGTTTTTGGGGTATTTGCTTCCAGGCAGCTGGCTGAATCTGCAGTAGAAAAACTCGCAGATTCTTGGAACTGTAAATTAGCGCGGACTGTATAAGATTATAGTTTTGCGGTGTAATTTTGCGGAGGTAGATGATTTATGCAGATTACCGAATTGAGAATTAGAAAGGTTGAGGACGAAGGTAAGCTCCGTGCTTACGTTACAGTTACTTTTGATAACTGCTTTGTTGTTCACAATGTAAAAATTATCGAAGGCAAAAGCGGCCTGTTCATTGCAATGCCAAGCCGAAAAACTGCCAACGGGGAATACAAGGATGTAGCCCATCCTATCAGCCCAGAGTTCCGTACCGAACTGCAGGACAAAATCCTCGCAGAATATAATGCCGGTCATGTTGAAACAGGTACTTCCCCAGACGACTAAAATATTATATAATACTAGGCATCTTTGGGTCGTCGGCAAGCGGTAAGCCAACGGCTTTTGGTGCCGTCATTCCACAGGTTCGAATCCTGTCGACCCAGAAAATAAAAAAGCGAGCTATTCTGAAGTGCACCCCAATTATTGGACACTTTAACTAGGCTGATTTTAAGGACTGATTCCTAAATTGTAAAGGGGTCAGTCCTTTTAATTTAACCTTAATTCTCTTTTCGTTGTACCAAGACAAATATTCAACTAATTCTTTTTTGAAATGTTCAACAGATTCAAATTCCTGTAAATAAAAAAGCTCAGATTTAAGCAATCCAAAGAAATTCTCCATTACCGAATTATCAAGACAGTTGCCTTTTCGCGACATGCTTTGCCTGATTCCTTTTTCTTTCAGTCGCCTCTGATAATCATACATCTGATACTGCCAGCCTTGATCAGAATGAAGAATCAGATTTGTTCCATCCGGAAT
>NZ_FOFU01000001.1:256557-675662 GCF_900111035.1 Treponema bryantii | reverse complement strand
CACGTACTCTTGAAAAAGGATTCTTAATGTGGAGTCGTGAGAATGTAAGTAACATTACATCTAATTCATCTGTACTGATTGCACAGCTTGAAGAGAATGCAGTGAGAATAGATCCTGTAAATGGAACTCTTGTTGAGAAACTTCCATTCAGCCTTACAGATACAAATTATGTATGGAATAATGATGGTCTGTATGCATACACTGGAAACAAGTTGTATGGATTATATGGAACTGATAAGGCTGTTGAACTTGAAGAAGTAATTCTTAAAGTAAGTGCAGATAGTGACGGCTTTGTAATTCTTACAGAGAATAAATTGTACAGCTGCACATCAGAACTTGAATTGAAGAATGAAGGAATGATCAGAAATGAGAAATCTTGCAGTCTGGCAATTTCAGCAGGTGAGATAGCAGTTTCTAACAGCCAGGCAACAGTTCTTTATGATCGTGAAACCCTTAAGGTAAAGCATGTTTATGCCGGAAGTTCAATTGCAGCACTCGCAAATGAAAAGCTTGTACTTGCTGATTCAACTAAGCTTAGCGTAAACAATGTTTATAGTGGAAATGAGATCTGGAATGTAAAGGGTAATATTACAGCAGTTGCAATGTGTAACGGAAAACTGTTTGCTGCAGATAAGAACATCCTTCGTTCATACGAAGGCAGCAGCAATACAAGCGCTCCTTGTGTAACAGTTACTTATTCAACTCCTGCAGACGGAACTGATAACTGGTATAAGGGCCTTCCTGTTGCCACAATCAAGGCTGATGATAAGGAAACTTATGTTGAAAGCATCTGGTACCGTCATAACGGAGGAGAATTCAAACCTTATACAGAATCATTTACTGTAGTTGAAGGTGACAATTTAATTGAAGCCTACGCATTTGATTCTAAGGGAATGAAGAGTGATATCGTAACAAGTTTCATAAAGACAGATATCACAATTCCAGAAAGCAGCATCTATATAACACCTGTAAAGAATGAAAAGGGCTGGTATGAAAATGATGTAACGGTACGCTTTACAGCATATGACAGCGGTTCTGGAGTAAACAGAATTGTTGTAAACGGAAATGTTTACGATAAGCCTCTTGAGTTTACAAAAGAAGGTACCTATGAGCTTACATGGTATGCTGTAGATAATGCCGGAAATAAGGAAGAAGAACGTACTGAAGTTATTCAGTTGGATAAGTATAATCCGACAACTGGAATTAATGTAAGAAGTGATAAGGGCTTAAGTATCATCCGTCTTGAAGCTCAGGATAGTTATTCAGGAGTAGATTACATCAAGTATGTACTGGATAACGGAAATGAGAAGACTTATGAAAATGAGCTTTTGATTTACGAACCTGGACGTCATACAATCCGCTGGCAGGCATTTGATAAGAGCGGCAGAAAGTCTGGCCTTATGACTCAGACATTTGTTGTACAGAGAGAAGATGGAATTGGAAACTTCATGGCATTTGCTGAATTGAATGGCAAAAAACATGAGGTAAAGACTCCGTTCTCATATGACAGTCAGATTTATGCAAATGATGCGGCTGATTATACACAGTGGCCTTATCTTTACTGGGAGCGTGCATACCTTCATACACTTCCATGGTATGTCATAGGTGGTGACTACATTCAGTATCTTGGATCAGACATGAACATAAAGGGTAAACGAACTGTAGAGTTCTATCTGAAAAAGAATGTAACCCTTTACATGTTTGCAGGTCCTGAAATGGCTGTAGACGGCAGCTGGACATTAGTAGAAAAGAAGTTTGGTATGCAGGGCCACTGGTATAAAGATGGCTGGAACGTCTACAAACGAAAAGCTTCTAAGGGCGAAAAGATTGTTGTAGAAGTTGGAAGCAACGTACTGGCTCTGCCGGTTATTACAGCTAAACAGGAAAATAATTAAAAATAGGAGTGCAGAAAATGAAAAAGAATTTTATCAAAGTATTATTCATGACAGTTTCTGCTCTCCTGTGCTCACAGATTTGGGCCCAGGGGAGTGAGAGTGTAAGCTCTGAAGTTGATAGACAATTTGAAACAACATATTCCATCAAAGTTGATTCAGGTATTAATAGCAGTATGAAAGTTTATACCTTGGGGTTAACATCAGAGAATGGTTCAACCAGAATAACAAATGGTTTTCAGCCTTCGGAAGGTTATTCAGCTTTTTTTGTAAGTGATGACAAAACATATTATAAATATGATTATGAGAATGGAAGTAATATTTGGAATAATTGTTCAAATACTGAAAAAGGAAAATTAGAAAAACTTTATAATAAAGTATTGAATAGAAATGTAGTTTTTACTACCGAAGGAAATGAAAACTTCCTTTCAGATACAAGTTTTATTGAAATAGATGAAAACGAACTGGAAAATATTAGTACAGCAAAAAACAAAAAATTTTTAAGATCAGATGATAAAGGTTTTTCAGATTTATATGTTTATAATAAAAGAAAAGGAATATTTGTTTATGCTGTAAAACTTCCAGAAACATCAAAGGTACATGTATTATGTTTTAGAGATAAAAGATCAATTGCAGAAATAATACCTGATGGTATGAACGAGACAACTTTTTATGTAAATTATAAAAAATGGCTTAAAAAAAATAATGATGAAAAACAAAAAGATTTAAATGTTTCTTCATATAAAATGTTGTCAGTTTTAATATATGATACGCTCCAAAAGGCAATGAACAAATCAAATGGACACTTTCATAATTTATATGATAATGACAGTGATATGGTTATTAGAAAATACCTCCAGCTTGCCATGGACAACAATCGAAATGTGTATTTTTCAAAACTTGAAAATCATTTAGTTAATCCTATTAATCCAGAACAGTATGAAATAATTACAGAAAAAGAAGGTCAGCAAATTGCACAAGAAGCTCAGCTATATCTAAATCATAGTGTTGTAGTAAAAAAATCAATATTCAAAACCGTAATTGAAGCTATTGATGATTTAATTGCCTGGCTAACTGCTAATCCAAAAAAACAATCTGATGAATATTTTGATCAGCCACAAATTACAGGTGCACCTTTGCCTTACTTAGATAAAGGATTTGATACTCCTGAGTCATATAATAATAAACTTATTAAAAATATTGCAGCTAAAGGTGGCTGTGATGATATTGGTTTTTTGAATGGTATTTTATATAATTCGAATATAAACACTTTTGTACCAAGGAAACCTTTGAGTGAAATATATGCTGAATATAAAACTTCAATTTCTAAAGGAACAAATTTTGATTCAAGTGATAAGTTTATCAGTTTTGCGGATTTAAATAAAATAAGTCTTGTAGTAAGTGATTTAACAGAAGCTAAAGTAGGTGATATAGTTTTATTTGAAGAAATAATAAATAAGATGGATGGAACAATAGTTTCAAATAATTTAAAAAATAAAAAAATTGGAATTATTGTTGAGCCAGTACAGTGTAATCAATCTTATGGAAGTAATCAGAAAAAAACTTTAGGTGATTTGACTGTTATATGGATGAATAAAGAAAAAGGAGTTGAAAAAGCAAAGTTATCAGAAATCTGGAAAACAGAGGATGGGTTTGAGGTTCCTAAATATACTGAAATAAGAAGAATACTTAAGAAAGGAAAAAGTACAAACATAAATACAAACTGGAATGTTTACGATAATAAAGTTACAGATTCAGGTGTTGAAATTAACTGGATGAGAGAAAGTACTCAAGTTAGTAGTGAAAAGTATAGATGGATTCCTAATACAGGTGAATATCTTAGCCTGGAGAAGATTAAATTCTATGCATATAATCAATTTGGTATTCCAGTAAAAGGTAATTCTTGGAGAGTCTATTTAACAGGAGCAATAGATCGAGATTATATAGAGGGAAATACACAAGGCAATATTTACAATAATTCTAATTGTAAATTTGAAATTAAAATTGGAGATACAACAGCTATCCTTAAGAAAACTAAAGGGCGATATGCTATCGAGTGGAATAATGAAAATGCAATAAAAGAATATGCATTTATAATAGGTTCTGATAATCTTTTATATTATTATGATTATAAGACAAAAAATCTTGAAAAGAAACCTGTAGAAATCCAAATAAGACCAGAAAGTGCTTCTGCAGCTCGACCAGGAGATGATTTACTTCTTGAATTTAAATTACAAGAACTCAGTACAAATAAAAGTTTTACGGTAACTGTTCCTGCTAATAATTATATTGCAGTATATGATAAAAAAATGTTATGGCGAGCAAACTTATATTTAAATAAATCTGAAAAAGCTCTTGGAGGAGAAGACTGGAATAATGCGCATCCTTGGGATGTTCCTTGCGACTCTGATACAGAAACAGAAAACCCGTGGTGGTGGAACGGTGACAGTACGCTGACAGCAGCCCAGAGATGGGGATACAACGAGTGGAACAAAAAAGAAGACGGCAGCAGGGGAGAGGGAAGGCAGTCTGAAATAGAAGGCTGGCACCGATTTACAGGCGGAACGGAAAAAGAATTCAAAAGTGTAACTTACAGTTACGGTTCAAAAGATTCTCTTTCAGAATTTAATGTAGAAGTAAGGGCGCAGGACAACAAGATTGAAGAATTACTTTCACTTTGGGAAGAACAGAATAATCAGCAGGAATCTCAGATGCCGCAAAATACATCTGTGATACAGGCTGATAATTTACCGGGTTCAAAATGGAAGTCATACGTATTCTATGAAAACGTTTCGGACTCAAGCTGGATACCTTCTGATTCACCGTATAAAACAAACGACAATGTTTCAGTTCCAGGCTGGTCATCATATTTATGTAATTATGTAGATGGTTCTAAAGGGAAACTGACATATAAATATGAGATGTCGACACATTCAAGCGGAATTGACTGTTCAGGACTTGCATATATTTCAGCTGTTGGAAAATCAAAAGACTCAAACAGTATATATAAATGTGGAAGTGAACCTTTACTTGATTTTGCAACAAGTGCTTTTGCTTCTGATTCGCATACTCTTCAAATACATAGCGGTAATTGGAAACTTGATACAGAAGATGATGGAGAAGAATCTGATGTTGTGGATAGAGATTCTCAGAGAAAAATATTAGCTCACGCAGTCCCTGGAGATATTTTAGTAAAACCAGATGACCATGTAGTAATAATTCAGAATCTTAATTACCCAGATGATACTATGCTAATAACAGATTTTAATCAGATAGGTGTGATACATAGTTGTGAAGGTCTAAATGTAGCAAATCAAACTACATTATTTCAAGTGTCTCTCTCAACGGCAAAAGAAGTGAGTTCATCTATAAATCAATATCAACTAAGAAGATTGTCAATTAAGGAATAATGATATGAAAAAATATTTATTATGTATTTTTGCTTTATTGCAAATAATATCTTTTTCTTATACTCAGAATATAGAAAAACTAGGAGAAATTGAAACATTAACATCATATCAGCGAATGAACACAATAATACCGTCAGATACTTATGTTGATGAAATTAATAATTATCTTTATTGCAGGTCAGATAGAGGTGAAAGTCAATCTATCTACAATCTGAACAAAATATCTGAAGAACCAAAGAAAAAAAATTATTTTGCAAAAACAACAACGGAAACTTTTATAATTCTAAATAATTATGAAATTCATTTTAGTGAAATGGCATTTGAAATTAAAAAAGAAAATGAGATTATTGTAAATGGACCGTTATCTTGCGGCATAAGTTTCATATTGAAAAAAGGAAGCGGATACATTGTCTATTATGTTGACACAAATGGCTGTCCTGGAGCAGTAGACACAACCGGTCGAATTTATTCAAGTGAAGAAGCAATGGCATATCTGAAAGAATATGACCCAGAAAAATATATGCAAAGCGAAAAAAGGGCAGCGGAGCTGGAACTCTATAATGATTTTATTCGTAATCAAGTTCTCATTTGGGGAAAGAGATATTATTCAACTTCAGGTAAGATGAAGAAAGTTCTTGGTAAAAGTGGTTTAATTCTTAATGGATTAATTCAATATGATATGCAAGGAAATGCTTATCAAATTGATTTTGATTGGTGGGGTAATTATAAAAATGATTGGGGGATACGTTTTGACGAAGGAACAGAAGATAATTCAAATTTTGTTTGTGCAGATGTAAATGGAAACAGAATTGTTTTATTAACTGATTTGAATAATTATTCCAAAATTCTTGGTAGTAAAGGAGATTATCAGGAAACAAGACCTGAATATTCCACCAGCTGGTACGTAGGCTTCGGCGGCAACATCTACTACTACATAGCAGGCGAAGAATACACCGAAGTCTTCCGCATCCGCCGCACATGGGGAGAGCCGGACTTTTACGCCATGGCAATAAACGGCTATACCGAAGACGACTACGGAAAATATGTAAACGAAGTTCTTCCAAAACTGAGCAAAGCAGATTTACGACTTTTAAGAAATACAATTTTCGCCCTTTACGGTGTTCATTTTAAGAGCGCAGATTTATCAAAGTATTTTGACAAACAGGTCTGGTACACAGATGAAGGAAAAACTTCTGCAGATGTAACACTTCCGGAACACAGGCAGAAACTTGTTGAGATGATTCAGAAATTGGAAAAATAAACCTTTTATACTGACTATAACAAGAAAGGTATGAAACCTAAAAAAATCATTACCTTTGCTTTATAGGCAAAGGTAATGATTTTTAAAGCACTATTTTTTTTTAGACGATTTAATACTTCCGGCTCATAAATCCGAGCCGGAGTTTTTATTTTGCATTCGATGGATCTGTATTGGAAATAACAGACAAATCCTTTTTATCGAGAAGGCGGAGTCTTCCGTTCAAATCTGTTACTACAATTCCGCCATCAGTTACTGTAACTGGGGTTCCGGCTTTTACCTGGATTGTTGATTTCAGCTTCATTGAAAGATCTGCTCCAAACTTTCCAAGGTAGTATTTTCCGTTGTCATCAATTACACAGTAGAATTCACTGCCGTCTTTTACGAGAACTGAATCTTCTGCAATTGAATTATCACTTTCACCAGAAATCTCAAGAGTGTCTGGAGAAATTGTTACAAGCTTTACAGCTGCGTTCTTAGCGTTTTCTCCGGCAATAGCGATAAAGCTTTCACCTTCTTTATAAACAGTTCTGTTACGAATCTGTGCAACAGGGGAGTTCTTAACAACTTCACCGTTTTCAATGTTGAACTTTACGAGACGAGAAAGCATATTTGCTTCATCAGAAAGAATTACACCAAACTCTGTTTTCATGAGAGCTTCTTCAGCTTCTTTTTTCTGAACTTCAGCCTGGTCTTTAGCTATTTCCTTGCGTTCATTCTGAGCTTCAGTTTCCTTTTTATCTGCTAAAGTCTGCTGTTCTTTTGCTTCCTGCTTTTTCTCTTCAGTTACAGCCTGCTGTTCTTCCTGTTTCTTTTCCTGTTCTTCAGCAGCCTGCTGTTTTTCTTCAGCTTCTTTCTGAGCTTCCTTAGCTTCTTCCTGAGCCTTCTTATCGTTTGGATTTTCTTCAGCTACCTTTTTCTTTTCTTCAGCTGTTTTCTTTGCTTCTTCAGCTTCTTTTTTAGCTTCAGTAGTCTTCTGCTTTTCTTCTTCAAGCTTCTTCTGTTCTTTTACAGCTTCTTTCTGAGCTTCCTTAGCTTTTTCAGAAGCAGCATCAGCTTCTCGTTCCTTGATGTCTACCATGTCTTTACGGCTTTCAACATTCTTGTCATCATCTTCCTTCATGGAATCAACAACAGTAGAATCACTGATTACAGATGTATCAACAGTAGAAAGACCGCCATTTTTTACATCAAAGAGTGGAATTACAATTTCTGATTTTCCTGGCCAGTCTTTATAGTTTACAGAAAGACCACAGTTATCAGAACTAAGATTTTTGATTACAACGTTCTTGTACTTTGCCTTAAAAGTATCAAGTTTTCCGCGGTAAACTGCGTTATAAACTGTAATGAATACTGCAAGAGTTTCAGAATCCTTTTCACTGTAGCCATAAGCTGAACTCAAATATGCAGCAATAATACGACGCAGATTGTTTATATGATCAACAGTTGCATCAGCACCAATATAAAGAATATCAGCATCAAGTTTTCCAGTTTCAGATTCATCTACGGCATGTACAACATAATATTTTGAATTTTTAGCTGTAGAAGAAGCTTTTGAAGGATCTTTTGCAATCTGACTTCCAAGTCCGCTACCAATAGATTTAATTGCGGCAATTGAATCTATTACCTTGTGTGGTCCTGTATAATTGATGAATTCAATTGTAGTATCACTAGTAGAATTAAGCTCGTTTTTATCAACCTCAAGTGCAGAAAGACTTGCAGTAAGGATGACTGATACGAGCAGCAACATTAACTTCTTCATAATTTGTAAACCTCTGTTAAATAGTTTACAAATATTTTAACACAGGATATTGAAATATTCCAATAAATTATTAAGATTCTGGTCATTCTGAACTTGTTAAAGTTTTACAATTCCAATGCCATTATTTTTTTGAGGGTATCACGTGCATAACTTCGTGTTTTAAAACTATAACCGGCTCCCATAAAGGTTTTCAAAATATCTTTTCCTTTTTTATTGTAGGCAGGACGTCCCATAAAAAGACAGATTGAATATACAGCATCGCAGACGGTATTCAGATAAACAGAATCTGAACTTCCGCTTCGGCTTACATTCCGTTCAATTGCATCAAGAAGTTTTCCATCCGGATCGTAACCGGTAATATTTGCAAGAAGGGTACGACAGTATAATTTACTGGTACTTTCAGAAATAATCGAAGCGGCAGCAGCCTGAGTCTGATCTGTACACAAAAGAGCTAACTGTATAAGAACAGTTTCAAAGCCGGCAGAATCAGTTTCAAAAACAGATTTTTCTGTATGTGTTCCAAAATTAGATGTAGTTGCATCCATAAAATAAAGTCTGGCAAGTGAAAGAGTCTGGGCTAGCCACTGACTTTCTTTTTTGCCGAAATTTCCTTCTTTTATTTTAGAAGTAATAGAAGGATCCTTAAGGGCATTAAAAAAGCCTGCCTGTGTATAATAATTTATCTCAACAAGATCTATTGGAGCAAAAGAAGAATAGTCAGAATGTATACTTTTTAATACAGATTTTGAGTCGTTTGTGTGATAAGCGTCCATTGTCCAGTTCTTGGAACAGAAAACAAGATAATCATTATGAAGATATGTAAACTGATTGATTGTATTATTCCGCAGATTTACCGGCATAACTGCATACCAGAGCTCTTTATATTCATAATCAATCAGTAAAGCTTTGTTTGAATCAGCAAGAAAAAGCCCTGAATCTGAAAGTTCTGCCTTTATAAGGGCTGTACCATCAATTTCATTTACAGTTTTGCTTTCTTCAACAAAACCATCAGAAGAGCGCAATTTATATACTGTGATTCCAGCTTTTGAAAGGGCAAGAAGACGATATTCAGTTTTATCGCGGTTTACGGCAAAAATTGAATTACCGCTTTGTACATTTGCAACCCACTGGCTTTCTGCAAGTCCATCTTTGAGGGCAAATAGACCGGCACTTCCGTCTGTAAAGGTTAATAGAATTCCGTCCTTACAGGTGTAGGCTGTCTTAATAACTCCCGTAAAGGTAATATTTTCAAGTTCTTCTCCAAACGGAGAAATTCTAAGTCCACGGGTTTTACCACCTTCATCATTCAAAAAAACAACTATTGAACCGTCTGGAAGTTCCTGCATTGGAAGATCTTTCTGATATTCAGTTTCGAGTTTCCATCTTTGAATGCCGTTTATTCCAAAACAAACAACTGTTTTTTCACCGTTGATAAAAAATCTTCCGTCACGACCTTCTAATGGCTTTGAGCTGACATTAAAATCAAGTGGTTTAGACCAGATTTCCGAACCGCTTGGATTAAAAAGGCGGATTATATTTTTATCTTTATCATGCAATAAAATAAAATCACCTTTTAATGCAGTAAGGCTTAAATTTCTGACACGACCGATATTTTTTTCCCATAAAAGAGTTCCTGTTGAACTATAGCCCATTATATTTCTGGCATCAGTTGCAAGACAAAAGCCATAGGAAGTGTTTTCCGGCTCACATAAAGCTGATCCGGGAAGTACTGATGTCCAGCTGGTATTAAACTTTGTAAGACTTTCCTGAGAAAAAAGTGTAGTAAACAACAATAAAACAAAGACTGACAGTAAACTTTTTTTATTTATTTTTTTCATTGTGGAAGCTCCAGAACAGCAAGACTTTCTATATGGCTTGTATTTGGATAAAAATCCAGAAGATACATCTGCTTTAGATTATAACCGGCTTTAATAAGATGAGCAGAATCACGGGCATGAGTTGCAGGGTCGCATGAAAGAGAAAGTATAAGCGGGATTTTTGATGCACAGAGCCACTGGCAGACTTCTTTTTCCATTCCGCTTCTCGGTGGATCAATTGTAACGGCATCGAAAGGCGGAAGGGTTGCGGCACAGGTCTTTACCCAGGCTGCTCCTGAGAGTCCATAACTTACATGTTTTGTTCCTGTAAGATTCTGCTCGGCAAATACTATGGCGTCGCGGTTATGTTCTACGAGCACGACATTTTCATATTTTTCGGTGAGGAAAGCAGATATCGAGCCGCAGCCCGAATACATATCGAGAATATTTTTGCCGCCGGGCAGAAGACTGGTTATGAGACGGCAGACCTTTTCAAATACAAACAGATTAGACTGAAAGAACCCGCGTACATCAAAAGAAAGCTTATGACCGCCAAGTTCTACTGTCATAGTATTTTCAGGGGAGGCTACAGTACCGGAAAAATAATGATTTTCCTTTAATTTTATTTTTTTATTTTTCTGGCCGCCACCACTGAGTTTTATGCCTTTTTCATTTTTATCTTCGCAGGCAATTTTTAATTCTTCATTTGAGAAAGAACTTCCAAAAAGATGACTTCGGCCAGACGGACGGATTGAAGGCTTTTCTGCAGTACTTTTTAGATAATCATTTACCTTATTCTCTGCACAAAGACATTCTTCAACAGGAATTACAACATTAGATTTTCTCTGAGATAGTCCGCCATCATTAAGCTGAAAGCGGCAGCGGTAATTAAAATCAGGACCACTTATAATTTCAGTTTTTTCGGCAATATCAATTCCATTCTGACGGTAAATATCTATCAGGATTTCTTTGCGTAATTCTTTCTGATACTCAGAATCAATATGCATCATATTACAGCCGCCGCATTTTCCATAATAGCGGCAGGGTGCTTCAACGCGGTGTGAAGATGGTTCAAGAATCTTTACGATTTCAGCATTATCATAATCTTTATTATTTTGTGTTATTTCAATTTCTAGTTTTTCACCGGGAATGGCATAGGGAATAAATACGTTTTTTCCTTCAATTTTTCCTAAAGATTTTCCCCCAAATGTCATTTTGTCTGTTATAATAGTCATAACAAGATATTAACATTTTATAACTGATAACTTCAAGTTAGGAAAAACCATGTTTTTCTCAGGGGGATTTACTCGCTATGCAGATGAAAAGTTTTACACTTAAAATGGATGATGGCTATGAACTCTGCCTTAACAGATGGCAGCCAGATACAGAAGAAGAAATAAAAGGAGTAGTGCAGCTTCACCATGGATTAGCTGAACACTCTTTACGATATGACCGTTTTGGTTCTGTTCTTGCAGAAAACGGCTATGTTCTCAATGCTTATGATATGAGAGGACATGGACGTACAGCAGAACTTGCAGACAAGAATGGTAACGGAATGTTCGGTAAGCTTGCTGATAAAAAAGGTTTCGACCGTGCAGTCTTAGACCTTAAAGCAGTAACAGATAATCTAAAAAGTGATTTCCCTGGAAAGAAAACAATTCTTATGGGACATTCTTTTGGTTCTTTTGTATCACAGGGCTTTATTGAAGAATATGGAAATATGATAGACGGCTGTATTCTCTGCGGAACAGCAGGTCCACGCCCAGCTCTGATTACCTTTGGTTCACTTGCAGCTCATCTTATTACTTTCTTTACAGGTAAGAATAAATGCCTTCCAATTATGGATAAACTTTCATTTGGAAGTTATAACGATAAAATCAATCCTATCCGTACACAGTATGACTGGCTTTCTAAGAATGAGCTTAATGTTGATATGTACATTATGGATAACTGGTGCGGATTCCCGCTTACAAACTCATTCTTCTGCAGCATGACAGAAGGTCTTATGAAAATTCATAAGAAAGCAAATATGAAGAAGGTACCGGCAAATCTTCCAGTATTCTTTATCTGGGGTAGTGATGACCCTGTTGGATCTTACGGAGCTACAATCAAAAAGCTTATTGATATCTACAAGGCAAACGGTATTGAAAAAATCGATCAGAAGGAATATCCGGGCGATCGTCATGAAATTCTCAATGAAGACAATAAAGAAGAAGTCGAAAGAGATATCATTGATTGGGTAAACAAGTTATAGGGATTTCGGAGAGAGTTATGTCTGAATCAAACAAATTCACCTATCTTGACTATTAACAAAATTTATCAATAATATCAGTATTGTGCTTATTAGATATGGTACCGATGGTCAAGGACGGCCAATAAAGAAAGCTGTTGTTTATACACAAACGGAACATCTGATATCAAACAAGAACATAGATCCTGATGCACTGCAAATTATTAACAGATTGAGAGATGCAGGTTTTACAGCATACATTGTAGGCGGTGCAGTAAGAGATTTAATAGTTGGAAATAAACCAAAAGATTTTGATATAGTAACCGATGCCACACCATCAAAGATAAAACGAATATTCAGAAATTCTCGCATAATCGGACGCCGCTTCCGTTTAGTTCATGTTGTTTTCGGAACAAAGATTTTTGAAGTGAGTACCTTCCGCTCAAATGCAGAAGGATCTGTTGGAAATGACTTTGGAACTATTGAAGAAGATGTACAGCGCCGTGATTTTACAATGAATGCTCTTTATTATGATCCAATTCAGGAGCAGGTAATTGATTATGTCGGCGGAATGCGTGATATCAAAAAACACATTCTTCGTCCTGTAATTTCTTTAGACCGCATTTTTGTAGAAGACCCTGTACGCATGCTTCGTGCAATTAAGTATTCAGCTACAACTCATGCAAAAATGCCTCATTCGCTTCGTCATAAAATCAGAACTTCTGCAGGTCTTTTATCTCAGGTTTCTCCATCAAGACTTACAGAAGAGCTCTTGAAAATCATAAATAATGTTTATGCCTATGAGATTGTTCAGGAAGCTTTAGATACAGATCTGTATATTTATCTTCAGCCTTCTGCGACAGGTCTTATTTATGAAAGACGTAATTATGAAAATGATTATATGGAGAGTATAAAAAAGCTTGGTGAACTTAATCAGTCAGAACCTGATGCAAGACTTGGTAAAAAGCTTCTCTATTTAATCAAAGATTTTGTTGGAACTCTCACAGACTGGCAGAAAGAAACTGCGGATAAATATTCATATACAGAGCTTTATGGAAAGACCTGGGCTGAATGCCGCAATTTTGTTCTTCCTATGAATCCTGTTCGCAAAGAACTTGAGTTCGCCGTAAAAGCTGCTCTTTCTGAATATGGTGTAAAGGCTCATCAGTCGGCTCCAAAGCAGGCAAAACAGCCTAAACAGCAGACTCCATCACAGAGTAAAACAGCGAAATCTGGAAATAAAAAGAAGAAGTCTAAGAAAAAGGCAGCAGTTACTTCTGCAGCTATTTCTTCATAGAAGCAGGACGCGAAATCTTATCAATTACAATACTTACTTCCTCAATCAGAATGCCTGTAAATGATTCGATTTTATCGATAATGTACTGCTGCAGTTTATGTACTTTGCCAGTCAGTTGTGTACCGAATGGAACGTCAATTGTTACTATGAGACGATATCCGCGGTTATCGGTTTTAATTGAAATCTTTTTGATTTTTATATCCGGATCACATTCACTTACGCAGTGCATAACCATCTGGGTGAGGGCAGCTTCGGAAATTTCTATACGACCTTTTTTTGAGAACTCTGGCTGAACGATTGATTTTTCAATCATCTTACCAGTAAGATTTTTTCCAGCTTTAGCAAACAGTTTATTTTTGCTGAAAAAGTCGTGCATAGAAGCAGAAAAAATCTGTGAATAGTTTTTCTTTACTTCAATCGAAGGAACCGGAATTACATGTTTACCTTCAACCTGGCGGGATTTAATTGCTTTTTCAATATCTTCCTTAGAGGCTATTTCTTCAATGTGAATTATTTTCTGAGGCTGTGGCAGCTGAAGCCTCATGGAAATTTTCATTACCATTTTTTCTGAAGTTCCAAGAATCAGAATCTTTTTTATATGGGTTTTACGTAAGACGCGAGCAACTGAATCTCTGTGTTCTTTATCATCAAAAAGAGCAGCTCTAACAGCGCCCATATAGGTTTTCTCACGTTTTGCAGAATGTCCGGCAACTATTTTTTCATCCTGAATTAAAAGTCCATCATCAATAATTGCATGAATACCATACTGTTCTGCAAGCAGCTTTGAACGGAAAGATTTTCCAGTTCCGCTTTCTCCAACAAGTGCATAAACCTGAACGTGCTTGAATAAATCTAAAATGTCAGAAAGCTTTTTTCCCATACAATATTATTATAAACCAGGATTTCTAATTTCACAATATTCTAATAGCCTGACAAAGTCCAAAGAAAGCCCAGTTTTTATTTCTGAAGGTAAAGAAATCGGATTATCGTCTGGAATTGTTAGACTATAAGCCTGCAGGTAGTATTCATGATTCAATTCTTTATATTTTGTTTTGATTTGAGTTCCTCCATAGGCTTTGTCGCCTGCAAGAGGATGTCCGTGGATTTTACTCTGTGCACGAATCTGATGTTTCCGGCCGGTTTTAATAGCATACTCAACTAAAGTTACCGGCTTATCATTAAGCATTCCATAGGCAAGGGGAGTTGCAGTTGTCTGTGCAGACTGGCCATCAGCACTCTGCATTACTGTATAAAATCCGTTTTCAAGTTTATCTGCAGAAGCAAGTTTATCTTCCCAAATCTCTTTATTTTCAAGTTTTCCTTCTGCAAGACCGTAATATTTTTTTTGAATTGTATGATTTTTGATACCTTCAGAAAACCATTTTGCTCCTTCCAGGCTCAATGAAAAGGCCAGTAAGCCGATTGTATTTCTATCCAGTCTGTGAAGCGGTCCGGGTCGAAAGGAGAGTGATGTATTTTCTGCATCTTTGTTTTTATATTTTGATTGATAATAAGCCAGTACCGCTTTATCCAGTCCATTTTCATTATTATCACTTCCATGAACTGATATTCCATAAGGCTTATTGATTATTAATATATGCTGGTTTTCAAAGACTATATCGAGATTGCAGATAGTTTCTGTGGAATGTTCAGGCTTTTGCTTGGAATTATTATCAGGATTGCTGTTTATAAGGAATGCAGCGATTGAAATAACATCACCTTCATTTACATGAGAATCTGGCTTGGCTTTCTGCTGATTTACCTTTATAAGACCTTTTCTGAGAAGTTTGTAGATTTCTCCAAGACTTTTATCTTTCAAAAAGATTCTCAGAACCCGGTCAAGTCGTCTGCCGTCGTCATTTCTACCGGTTGTAAAATCCTTAAATTCCATAATTTCTAATTATATGTATTTTAACAAAATCTACTAGTAAATTTACCTTTTCAATGCTAAAATATTATATACTTTTTTTATTTGGTAAATTATGACAGAAGATATTTCTTTTACTCAGCAATTCATACTTTTTTTTCATAATCCTATTTTTCTATCATGTATATTCAGCTGGCTTGGAGCACAGTTTTTAAAAACAGCAATAAATCTTATTTATGGACGTATTCATTCATTTTCAGAATTACTTGAAGTTATGATCTGGCGTACTGGGAGTATGCCGTCCAGTCATTCAGCACTTGTTACAGCACTCTGTGTAACAATCGGCTTCCGTCATGGCTTTCATTCTGATTTGTTTGTTTTTTCTCTATGTTTTTTCCTTGTAGTAATTAGAGATGCATTTGGTGTACGCCGTTCCAGTGGTATTCAGGCTAAAAAACTCAATGAAATTGGAAATGAATTAAAAGATAAAGATATCTTAAACAACTATAAAACCTTAAAAGAAGTCGATGGACATACTCCAATGGAAGTTCTTTGCGGTTGTCTTGTAGGATTCTTTATTGCACTTTCATTTTCATTATTAAAGTAGTTTGCCATGAATAAATATATAAAGTTCAGCTCACCGTTAGTTTTTCTTATATCACTTATTCTTATACTTGCATTTAAAACAGTCCCATCTGGAAAACTCTGGAAAAATTATTCTGTAATCTGTGTTCCGGTTAATACTCCTGATTCTCTTGTAATTTCTGCAATCGAAAAGGCAGGCATCAAAAATCAGATTTCACTTTCCGGTCAGTATCTTCCAATTTCACTTTCTGAAAACTCAATTGAAGTTTCAATTCTCAGACTGAATTATATGAGTTCACAATATGCATATCTTAATAAAAGAAATGCAATGTTTTTTGATAAATCTCAGTCTTACAGATTGTATTATATTCCAGGCATTTATAATTCAGAAACTACAACTCTTATAAAACTTCTGGAAAATGAAGGAATCGAATGCATTAAAGACAGTTCGGCAGATTATCCGTGGCTTTTACCTTTTATTGGTGTACTGCTGGCTTTAATGCTATTTCT
The DNA here is from genome assembly GCF_900111035.1 of Treponema bryantii. Lineage (GTDB taxonomy): Bacteria > Spirochaetota > Spirochaetia > Treponematales > Treponemataceae > Treponema_D > Treponema_D bryantii_C. Next base: position 659,034 of record NZ_FOFU01000001.1, on the reverse strand, counting down.
TTTTGTTAGAAATAAACTTCCTTTTTTGTGCAGTAACATTATTCCTTTGATTTTCCTTTACTGTAATCCATTTTATCCTGTAGCGACAGCAACCTGTCTTATGCTTCTTTGTCTGTTCTTTACAGCGAATGTGTGGAGAAGAAGAGGGGCAGTTTCTATTCTTTTAAGCAGACATTCAGCACCAGCTATGCTTGCAATAGCTTTTATCTGTGCTTTCTCAAGTTCAATAGCATCAGGATTTTTGTTTATACTTGCTGTTATCGGAACTATTTCATCGTTAATTCTTTGTCATTTAGTTGAGGATTTCTTCAGAAACAAAAAGCCATTTGTTCCAGTTTATATTCGTTCTGCAAAACGTGTATCTTTATTTGCAGGTAAGTCGTTTATATCTATGAGTATTGTCACTGGAGCAGTTGTGCTTTTTATTATCATGATATTTATTACCTCGTCAGGTTCAATTCATACAAGTTCCTCAAAGCTCTTATTTCCGGGAAAAGCTTATATTGCAGAAGATTCGCTTCCTCAGTTTGAAGATTATTATCAATGGAACTGGAATGTTATGACTGCACCTTATAAATCTTTAAACGGTGATATTTCTAAGGCTGAAGATACAGTTGCTTTTTCTTCTTTTGTAGAAAATGAACAGACTGGAATTATAAGTGAACAGACAAATATAATGAAATATGATAATGACTTCCGCCAGGATGTCTATGACAGCATAGATAAACTTCAGTTTGACTCAGTTGAAAAGCTTATGAAATCTGAAGGTGAAGATTTTTGCGGAGGATATACAGCAACATCTTCTTACCAGATAAATTTATTTGGTATAATTATGTGCTTTCTTTGTCTTTTTATATTACTTTTTATCTATTTTTCCATTATTATAAGAAAAGGTATAAATAAATGAAATCAAATAATCCTGTTGTTTCATCAATTATAAAAAACTATAACACTTCTCAAAAAGCATTTTTACCTAAAGTCGTAACAATTCCATTATCACAGGAAAGTGAATCCTGCTATACCTCTATTGTAAAACCAGGCGATACTGTAAAAGAGGGTGATGTTATTGCACAGACAGAGATTTCCAAGGGCTGGACAAGTTCACTTCATTCATCAGTTCCAGGAAAAGTTTTATCTACACAGGCTTGTTTTTCTCCAAATGGCCGGCAGGAATTTGCAATCAACATTAAATTTGGAGGAGCGTTCTCTTATTTAGGAAAAACACATCAGGAAATGAAACCTGAAGATTATTCTCAATCTGATATTTCAAAAAAACTTATAAAGAACGGTGTAGTTAATACATTTAAAACAGAAGTTCCTGAGAATCTCGGTGTTCAGATAGAAAAAATCAATGAGAAAAAAGAACAGCATAATCTTGTTGTTCGTCTTTTTGATGAAGATCCTTACAGAATAACAGATTCACTGATTTCTAAATTTTATTTTGATGAAATAGTAAAGGGTGCCAGAATTGTTGCAAAGGCTATCAATGCTAAAGGAATTGTTTTTGCAATAGATCATAAATCCGATTCAAAGGATTGGGCAAAGAATCCTGATTATAAAGATATCTATCAGCTTGAAATGAAGATTCAGCGCTATCCATGTGGAACTCCACGCGAAATTGTTTCTGCTTTTGTTCGAGGACCATTAAACAGATTGTGTAATTTTACTCTTACTAAGACTGATCTTTTTACAGATTCTTCTACAATGTATGAAGTTTATAAAGCAGCGGCCCTTTCCATTCCTTGTGTAGACCGTCTCGTTCATTTTTCCGGTAACTGTCTTAATGCATCATGTATGCTCGACGTAAAACTCGGTACAAAATTACGGGATCTTATTCCGCAGATTGGCGGTTTTATAAAAGAACCGGCTCACATAATAATCAACGGCATGTTATGCGGAACCTCAGTTAAGAGTCTTGATATTCCGATTACGAAATATGTTAAGTCCGTTGAATTCTTATCAAAAAAGAAAAACTCAGATGAGCAGATTTATTCCTGCATCAATTGTGGAAACTGCCGTTTTGCATGTCCTGTAAAACTTTCACCGGATATCCTTTATAATCACACAATAAATTTCAAACTTCTTAAAGAGACCTATGCAGCATCCTCTTTAGCCTGTATAGAATGTGGACTTTGTAACACAGTTTGTCCGGCTCGTTTACCGCTTTGCCAGACAATAAAAGTTCTTAAGAATAAGATTAAAGAATAGATGAGGATTGTATGAAAAATAAACTAAATGAAAAAAAGCTTAAAAACACACGTATCTCAGTAAAGCCTTTTGTTTATACAATTCCATCAATTTCCTCAGTTTCTATAAAGTTTCTGATTCTTTTAGCTTTACAGGTAATCATGCTTCTTATAACAGGAAGCTTTAGGGCAGTATTTGTAGTAACAGTTTCTTTAACAGGTTCAATTGTTGCTGCAATTTTGAATTACTATATTAAGAAAGAAGCCCTCTACAATATAATGAATATTGCTATTCAGGGAATGCTTATTGGTCTGCTTTTACCTGAATCATATCCACTGCCAATGGTATTTGTAATTTCTTTTGTAACAATTATTATTTCACGCAGTGTTGTTTTCAAGGGAATCAATAACTGGATAAATGTTCCTGCCATTGCTGTAATTATTGCGTGGTATATCGGAAATGCATACTTCCCGCAGTTTGCTGTTTCATCAGAGCTTCTGCCATTAAAAAATTCTTCTGTTTATCTTATTCAGAACGGATATTTTCCTACATACAGCTTTGACAGTCCTGTAACAGCATTCCTGAACAAATACATTTTCAGTATTGCTAATGTAACAATTCCTGAAGGCTTTATCTCTGCAATGTGGGATACAAATTCTATTATCCCTGCATTCAGATTTAATCTTCTTACAATTGTTTCATCAATTATTGTTTTCTCTGATAATTCTTTCTCAGTTATTATTCCGGCAAGTTTCCTTGCAATTTATACACTTCTTGTAAGACTCTTTGCTTCATATTTCTTTGGAGGAACTATCAATCAGGGAGATATGATTCTTGCTCTTCTTACAAGCGGAATCCTTTTCAGTACTGTATTTTTAATTCAATGGTATGGAACTATACCGGTAACTGTAATTGGAAAACTAGTTCTCGGTATATTATCAGGTATTATTGCATTTGCAATTATCGGTTGTGGAACTTCTCCAGTTGGAATTGCTTATACAATTATCTGTTCAAATATCATCTGCATGTTTATCAGAATATTCGAAGAAAAGAAAAATGAACTTACAGCCGGAAAAGTTATTGCAAAATATTCAGCTAAAATCGCTGCAGAAACAGGAGCTCAACAATGAAACAGCAGATTTCATATAAAAACTTTTTCATTAACTATGCTATTGTTGTACTGATTGCTGCAACGGTTATTGGTATTCTTATTTATTTTATTAAGGTTTCAAAAAAATCCTGGGATAATAATCTGAAGGCTTCAATAGAATATAGTCTTGCAGAAAACGAACCAGACACCTGGGATATCGGAAAACTTTACAGATTAAATAATCCACTTAGTGCGAGTGCTGCTTGTTTTGAAGCACGCAATAAAAAAAGTGGTGAAAACTGTAAAGCTGTAATTATTCGAATTCAGACATTCTATGGACCACATTCCGGAATTTATATTGTTGAAAATAATGGAAATGTAATCTTTAAAGGCTATTCTTCACTCCATGGTAGATGTGCCACACAGCTTTCAAATTCATATACTGGAAGACGAGTAGAGTACTGGAATAAACGCATAGCTGAGCTTTTTAAATAGGGTAAGGGAGAAGAACATTATGAAGCAGAAAAAATCATTTATGTACATTGCATCTTTCCTCACACTTACAATTCCTACAACAGGACGTTTTGTTTACGGATTTACCTTAATTCTTGAATTATTGCTTCTTGAAGTATTAGGAATTTTATTAAACTCATTAGTTTCAAAACTTAAGTTGAATGAAATAAGAACTTTTTTTGTTATGTTCTTTATGATTTCCATAACAATTTTATTCCGTCAGATTCTTGTTTTGACATATACAGAAATAGCGCTCACCTTAGGATTCCTTTTGTATTTCCCAACGGTTTCTGTATTCCTTACTCATACAATTTTTACTGACTTTGAAGAGCCGCTTCCTGTCAGATTGAAAAAGAATCTTTTGAGTACTTTGTTCTTTTCTGTTTTGATTTTTGTATTCTTCCTTTTCAGAGATATTGCAGGCTATGGCACAATAACTTTCTTTGGTAAGAATCATCAGATTTATGAAAAGATTTTACTGAATCCAGATAAGGTTGGAATCTTTACATTCTTTGCTTCAATTCCGGGTGCACTTGTACTTACAGGAATTTTAATTTATTTCTTCCTTTTCATTCATAATAAAATGAGAATCATTTCAAGCAGAGGAGAAAAAAGATGATTTACTTTTATACTTTTCTTTACTATTCATTATTTTCTTCTGTAGTTTTGATTTATGGAATTGGACTTAATAAGATTGCAGAAATTGGAATTGTAAAATTCAAAGAACCTATATTCTATGTAAAATGTTCTGTTTCAATAATTTCCTCAAGTGTGATTTCCTGGCTTCTGACTTATTATCTTTTAGTGCCACTTCAGATTACAGAATTGTATCCGCTTATCTGCTTTATTGTATATGCAAGTATAAGTACTTTCCTTGGAGGAATTGTCAGACTTACAACAGGTAGACTAACCTCAGAATTTGCAGTTTCATATCTTGTAATTCTTCTTTCAATTACAGAAAGTTCATCATTGCTTTTTACACTTTTTATAAGTGTATGCTGTCTGTTATCTATGCTTATCATCATACCATTCAGCCTTACATTTAGAAGAAGGGTATGCAGTAACGGCCGTTTTCTGGATGAAAAATATTATAGTCTTTATTTCCTTTTCCTTGCAATTTTAATACTTCTGCTTTCTGTATGGGATATCGTATGGCTTAATCCGGAGGTTATAAAGTGATTTTAAGAATTATTCTGCTCATATTATTTCTGCTGCTGCTTATAATGCTTACTTTTTTTACATTATATATTCTCATTCCTTCGATCAATAAACAGGATAAAAAAAATGAAGATCCACTAGTACCGCTTCATTTATCTCCTGTAATTCTTCCGGAAGAGAAAAAATATAATCCTTCAGATAAAAAAGCATACGTTCTCTGTTCATGTCATAAAGAATGCAATCTTAATCGTTCTTTATTCAATGAAGAATATACCTGTATTATGGCAAAAACAGTTTTTGGTTCTTCACTTGACTGTAAATATGCATGTCTTGGTCTTGGAGACTGTGTAAAAATTTGTCCTCAGGAAGCAATTAAAATTGAGAATATGACTGCAATTATTACAAGTAATTGTTGTGGTTGTGGAAAATGTGTTTCTATCTGTCCTCAGAAAATTATTGATTTAATTCCAACTGATACTAAAAAAGCAGTAGTCTGCGGTAACGAAACAGGAGAAATGACTTCCTGTACAAAACTAAAATCTGAAGAAAATATCAGCTGGGGTGATAAAAAAGACTTTAAAATCTGGGACTTTTGTTATAGAATAATAAAGCGTTTAAAATAACGCAGGTACCTTTGGGGAAGGGTTCTAAAAAAATCTTAATTTAAATATGGAGAGAAAATCGGCTGCTGGTGGTGGGGTGCCGTATAAAGGATAATGGGTTCAATATACGTCAGCTTCATTGTAAAATCAGTACCAGTATGCACAGATAATACTGAGCTATTAGAAAAAAGCTTCCAGTCTATTTATAAGCCGATTATTAAATATTTATATTCTCATCCTACATTCTCCCTGTCATTTACCTTTTCAGGCTGTCAGATTCAATACTTCAAAAAAAGAAAAAATGAACTCATAACAATTCTGCGTGAACTTGTTGACCGTAAACAGGTTGAAATACTTGGTGGTGGTTATAATGATCCGCTGTTACCATTATTAAACTCAGTTGACCGTAATGGACAGATAGACCTTCTGACTTCTGAAATCAGACAGACTTTTGGAAAACGTCCGCGTGGAATGACTCTTTTCCAGGACTGCTGGGATTCTTCTCTCGTAAATAATATTCATACCTGTGGACTTGAATATGTAATTTTGAGCAGTTCTCTTGTTCCAGAATCTAAACGTTCTTTCCTTCCTATTTTTATGAGCGATCTTGGAAAGAATGTTGATATTTTCCTTTATTATAATGATCTTGTTCCAGACGAAGAAATGCTCGCTGAAGAGTTTATATACAACGTCGAAAAATCTGTTTTAAAGATAGAAAAGAAGGATACTCATCTTCAGCTTGATGCAGACAGAATTGTTGCAATTACACTTACTCCAAAACAAGCCGCTAAATTGAATGAATCAAAATGGTTTGAGCGTTTGGGAAAATATATTGATGAAAATAAAGATGGTCGTGTAAAACTGACAACTTTAAATAATTATAGAACCAACGGAATGAAGATGAAAATTCCATCATATATTCCAGTGGGTATAAGTGATGAGGTTGCTCAGATTATTCAAAACGCTTCTAACGATTCAAAGAATAAATTCCCTTCTACGATTTATGATTTCATGTATTCATATTCTGCAAGCAGAAAACTTTATAACAGAATGATGTATACAAGTCTTCTCGTAAATCAATATAAAGCAGATAAGATGCGTAAAAAGACTGCCCGTGAAAAATTGTGGCAGGCACAGAACGGTATGTCTATTTTAAGTACAGCTTCTGAACCAATTAAGAATTCTCTTTATAGACAGCAGGCTTATAAATATCTTACAGATGCCGAGAAAATGCTTCGTGGAGACGGAAACTTTAACGAATCGGTTACCTGTTTTGATTACGACAATGATGGTATTGAAGAATATGTCTGCCGTATGGAACAGTATTTTGCATATATTTCTCTTGCCGGTGGAAGTGTTCCGGAACTTGATGTTATAAAAGATTCCTGTAATTATGCAGATAATCTTCAGAGAACTTTTGAGTTTGATGGTTGTGATGACGAGTATGACAGAGGCTTCTTTATTGATCATCTGTTTACACCAGCTCAGCTTGATTTATATATTCGCGGCGAACCTGCAGGTGATGGTGTATTCTCCCGTATCCAGTATTCTCAATTGAAATATTCTGGACAGCACCATGAAGTTCAGCTTTGTGCAAGAGCTGTATGGAAACCAACTGGACAGACTGTTTATCTTAGAAAGAAATACGTGATTAACTCTACAGGAATGTATGTTCAGTACATTATTAAAAATGAAAGCGATAAACCTCTTGTTGCTAAATTTGCTGTAGAATCTAATCTCTGTGATATAGCATATCTTACTGAAAAGAAATGCGGTTTTAGTATTGAAACTGTTGATAATGGGGAAGTTGTTGTTCTTGATAGTGAAAAATCTTCACTGGAATTAAATAAAAAGGATAAGCTTAATAATGTTCAGTTAGTAAGACTTTCTGATAAACCAAACGGCATTTCCTTTGTATTTGAACCTAATGAAAAATGCCACTACTGTTTTACTCCAATAAAATACAACAGACCAGGCTTTGATCGTGAAAAGATTGAACCTGTAAATCTGACTTATGCTTCGTCTTTATACTGGGACATTAACATTGAACCAGGCCGGGAAACCGAAAAGAGCATTAACTTTACGATTATCCCGGTTAAGAAGATTAAGAAATAGCGAGCTTTTTAATCAATTCCTTCAATTCATCCAGTTTCTCGTGAGTCACGCGCGGATTCAAGAGTGTAAACTTAAGGCATACACGGCCATCGCTTACTGTCTGACCAATAATTGTTCCGTGCTCGTGAATTAAAGTACGGCGAACCTTTTTATTGATTTCGTCGAGTTCTTCACCAGAAAGACTGTCATTTCCCTTATATCTGAATACAACTGAACTGATTTCCGGTTCTGTAATTACTGCAAAGTCTGAATCGTTGCGGAGAATGCTGTAAAGGTATGCAGCATTCTCCATGCTTGTTGTTATGATTTTACTCCAGCCGTCACGTCCTCGTGTCTGGAAACTCATCCATACTTTGAGTGCATCAAAGCGGCGGGTTGTCTGCATGGATTTATCTACGAGGTTAGTGTAGCCGTCTTCTTCATCTTCCTCGCGGTTGAGGTAATCTGCGTGAATTGTGAGTGCATCGAATGTGCTTCCATCCTTTAGGAGTACTGCAGAGCAGGAAATCGGCATAAGGAACATCTTGTGAAAGTCCACTGTGATTGAGTCGCAGAGAGAAAGTCCTTTTACGCGGTCGCTGTATTTCTGACTCATAATCACGCCTGAGCCGTAAGCAGCATCAGCATGAAGCCACATGTTGTGTTCACGGGCAAGCTGGCTGAGTTCCTCGAGTGGGTCAATACTTCCGAAATCTGTTGTTCCTACTGTTCCAACAATAAGGAAAGGAATATTTCCGGCTTTTATATCTGCTTCGATGAGGGAACGTAGGGCAGAAACGTCCATTTTTTTACGGTTGTCTACAGGAACTTTTTCGACTGATTTATAACCAAGTCCCATAATATGGCATGACTTTTCCATAGAGAAGTGTGAAATCTCGCTTGTATACATGCGGAGTTTAGAACATTTCTCATCAAGTCCATATTTTTTGACATCATAATTTAATTGTTTATTGCAGAACCAGTCGCGGGCAAGCAAAAGTGCTGTCTGATTAGACTGGCTGCCGCCGCTGGTAAATACGCCGTCAGCTTTTGAAGTGTCATAGCCGTAAAGTTTGCACAGATGGCGGATTGTCTCAACCTCAATCTCTGTTGCAACCGGAGACTGATCCCAGCTGTCCATTGACTGATTAAAAGTAGAAATGATTGTTTCTGCGGCAATTGTTTCTAAAAGTGAAGGACCGTGAAGGTGAGGCATGTACTCAGTAGAAGGAGTACGCAGAAGGTTAGGAAGAACCTTTTCTTTTGTGAGTTCAAATACTTTATCCCAGCCAAGTCCGTGCTCCGGGAGAATGCTGTCCTGGCGGACAATTTCCTTAAGCTCATCCGGAGTAGGTCCAGAATAGGCAGATTCGTTTACAAAAGCATCTGATACAGCCTTTGCTGTCTGCTTGAGGAGTTTGTTGTATTCTTTCCTGGCTTTTTTATCTGAAGTAAGAAAAAGGTTTTGCATTTTATATCGCTCCCTAAAATAAATACGTCATTGCGAGGAACGAAGTGACGTGGCAATCTATATTAATGGATTGCCACGCTTCGCTCGCAATGACGTTATTTATATTGATAATTATGTTTCATTAAATTATTTATATTTCTTATCAATCTCAAGTACACACTTCTCGAAAATCTTCCAGGCTTTGCCGAGATCTTCGTCAGTAATGTTCAGTGCACACAGACAGCGCATAACTGCACCGTTGCGACCGCCTTTTTCTACGATAAGGCCGTTTTCAAAGCACATCTTCTGTACAGCAGCAGCAATTTCACCGCTTGCAGGAAGAGAACCGATGCAGTCTGGAGTACCTTTCGGATCAACAAACTCAGTTCCAACCATAAGTCCTTTACCACGGATATCTCCGATAATCGAAACCTTCTTCTGAAGTTCGCGAAGGTGTGAGCGGATATTGTCCCCCTTGCGAATTACATTAGCGAGGAAATCAGGCTGAGAAACACGGTTCAAAGTAATTGTTCCGGCCTTCATAGCAAGCTGGTTACCACGGAAGGTACCTGCGTGTGCTCCGGCTGTCCACTTGTCGAGTTCTTTATTATAAACAACAACTGCCATTGGCTGTGAACCGCCGATTGCCTTAGAAAGTAAAAGTACATCAGGAACGATATCAGCATATTCAAAAGCAAAAAGCTTTCCGCTGCGTCCCATACCGCACTGAATTTCATCTACAATAAGAGGGATGTCGAGTTCTTTTGTTACGCGACGTACTGTCTGAAGGAACTCAACAGGAGCTGGAATTACACCGCCTTCACCCTGAATTGGTTCAAGGATTACGCAGGCTGGTTTTGTGATTCCGCTTTCAGGGTCTTTAAGAGTGCGCTCAAAGAAATTACAAGCTGCCTTTACACCGGCATCTCCGCCAAGTCCAAATGGATCGCGGTAAGCATAAGGGTAAGGGAAGCTGTGTACATCAGGCATAAGACCAGTAACTGCAGTTTTTGCATGGAGATTTCCCATGCAGGCAAGTGGCCCCTGGCCCATTCCATGGTAACCGCCGGCAAAGGAGATTACAGATGAACGGCCTGTTGCAGTTTTACAGAGCTTAATGGCAGCGTCTGTTGCATCAGTTCCTGATGGTGAGCAGAATTGAATTTTCGCATTATTTCCTAATTCAGAAGGAAGATGGCGAAGTATCGTTTCCACGAATTCATCTTTTACAGGGGTGGTTAAATCAAGGGTATGAAGTGGTGCATCTGATTGAATCAGGTCTACCATCGCCTTGTTTACTTCGTCATCATTGTGGCCGAGTGCTAAAGTTCCCGCTCCACACAAAAAATCCAGATATTTGTTTCCTTCTACGTCCTCAACCCATGAGCCTTTGGCTTTAGCAATTGCGAATGGGAATTTTCGCGGGTAGCTACGGGCATTAGATTCTGTGGAATCCTGTCTGGTAATGTAATACTGATTTGTGCCTTTTTCCGACATAAACGTTCTCCACTACGACAGCGAATTCGCTGTAAATATTTAATGTAAGTAAGTCACTGTACACTAAAAAAATATTTTATGCAATGTAAATTTTTACAATTTTTATAACTAATTATTAACTGACAATCATACTTACTTATGTTAAAATATTTCTATCTTAAAAAAGGAAGGTGTGTATGTTAGAACCTTTGAAAAAACGAAATGATTTGGCTGGGCCTAAGGTTGTTGAGGCACTTAAAAAACGACATTTTGAGGCTTATTATATTTCTGACAGTAAAGATGTTGCGGCTAAGGTGCTGGAGCTGATTCCTGCTGATCACTCGGTAAGCTGGGGTGGAACTATGACTGTTGATGCCCTTGGAATCAAAAAAATGCTGGCAGATAAAGGCTATAAAATTATTGACCGTGCAACTGCAAAAAGTCCTGAAGAAAGTGAAGAGCTTATGCATCAGGCTTTGAACTGTGGAACCTTCCTTATGAGTTCTAATGCTATTACAGAAACTGGTGAACTCTTTAATATTGACGGAAAGGGAAATCGTGTTGCGGCTCTCTGTTATGGACCTAAAAATATTCTGATTATTGCCGGAATGAATAAAATCGTAAAGGATATGGATGCAGCTTATTCACGCGTTCGCAATTATGCTGCTCCTGTAAATAATCAGCGATTCCCAGACTCAAAAGCTCCTTGTTCACTTACTGGAGAATGTGCAAACTGTCTGAGCCCGGATTCTATTTGCTGTCAGTTTGTAGAAACCCGCATGTGTCGACCAGAAGGACGTATTAAGATTATTCTTGTTGGCGAGGATCTTGGTATCTAAATGAAACTTCCTGGATTGTCCCGAATTAAAAAAGTCGGGTTTGTTCTTATCATCATAAATCTTAATCTTACTTTTTTACTTACGGGGCAATCTGCAATCACTCATCCGCTGGGAGAACTTTCACCAGATTCAGATGAAGTGATTTTATATAAGGGAAGCCGAAATTATAAATTTACAGAACGCAGTGATTTACGTGTTTATCAGAATGGAAAATATGTGGGGCTGCAAAGTAAAATCGTTTCTGCGTTTATTATTCCAGGCTGGACAGATAAAGGTCTCGTCTATGAAGGAGACTTTTTTGTTGATCAGGATACAAACCGAAACAAAACACAGGTTGCGCTTGGTATTCATGAAGCAATTCCTTCTTCTTTTCTTATAAATGATGATGGCAATTTGACAATGCTTGTTGATAACGGATATCCAAGTTTCAGAAGTTTTCCGGCTTATTCTGCCCATAAACTCAAAAAGGGTGATGTTTGGGAAGCAAAAGCAATCAGAGCTGTTGATCCTCTTTCTAAAGGCATAATCACAAAAATGCCGATTTACGTTCAATATACTTATACCGGCGATGACGTTTATAATGGAGAACCGGTATATCTTATTTCCGCTCAGTGGGCGACCCGTTACAATATGGGTGGAACGACAATGTATGTTGACTGGGGAGGAGATAAAGAACTTTCCTATGCTCAGGGCAGTCATAAAGCAACAATTATCGTAAGCAAACAGACAGGAGCTGCTTTTGTTATCCGTGATAACGTGGATGAAACTTTTGTTTATACTGATGGAAATAAATATCAGTTTAAAGGAACTATTTCTCTGTTCACTGAATATCCGCCGGCAATAGACAGAAGCAAGCTGATTGCGGCTCTTAAGCGTATGGAACTTCTGGATGATGATGAGGCGGAAAATTTACTGCAACGACCGATTTATGAAGAACTGAAAAAAAAGCTTGAAGAAAATCAAACAAATAAAACAGCTCCAATTACAGTAGACAACACTGAAGCTGGAATCCGCCTTACAATTCAAAATCTTCAGTTTAAAGCAGACAGTGCACAGCTTCTTCCCGGTGAAGAAAAACGACTTGATCAGATTGCTGAAATCCTGAAACTCGCAGAAGGTGCTCAGTTTATGATTGAAGGACATACAGCTGATACTGGTTATGAAGCTGGTGAATTGATGCTCTCAAAGGAACGTGCTTATTCAATTACTGATGCACTTTCTAAACGGGGAATCAGTAAAGAAAGATTTATCTGCAAGGGAAGTGGAAGTAAAAAACCGATTGCGTCAAACGATACTGCAGAGGGAAAAGCATTAAACCGACGCGTAGAAATTACTATATTAGATTGATATAATAAAAGTATTATGACAGATAACGAAAAACAAGAACTTTATACAGAAGTAAATGAACTCCTGGACATCTACAATGAATTTTCACCTTGCCAGCCTGATGGTAAAAGTGTGATTGAAGCAGTAAAACCATGTATCACAGAAATGATAGATTACATAATGAAAGATGCAACTGAAGCTGCAAGTATGAAAGACTGGCTTGACCGTACAGACTTCTGGACAGCACCTGCATCAACAAGATTCCACGGAAACTTTAAAGGCGGTCTTAGCCTTCATACTTTGATGGTAATCAAGCAGTCTCTTGAGTTTGCTCATACTGTGCTTGAAAACTTTTATACTTCTCCTGAAGCTACAAATTATACAGTTCGTGCTTATGATATTTTTATTGCAGCACTTTGTCATGATTTCTGTAAGACCGGTTTTTATGGGGTAGAGTACCGTAACACAAAAGACATCACCGGCAACTGGATAAAACAGCCTTTCTATAAAACACTGAACGATAACCGTAATCTTGGTCACGGAAACGAATCCGTTTTGATGATGATTGAGATTTTACCTTCTATCATAAATAACAGAATGGTAATTGAAGCTGTAAGCCGCCACATGGGCTTTTCTGATTTAACAGATACAGAAATGTTCAATTACTCAAACTTCCTGCAGAACCCGCTGGTTATTCTCTTGCAGCTGGCAGATCAGACTGCTGCGCAGTGGTTTGGAATGTAGAATATGTAATAAAACTTATAAAAGTTAGTTAAGGAGAGAAAAAAAAGTATGAGTAGAAAAGAATATTACGATCCAATAGTTCAGAAAAGTACGTCCTATAACCCATATATAGCCGGACCTTATGTTGCATTGAAAGAGCCAATAGATGTTGCTTTACTTTCTGAAGTAATCGAGGAATTAAGAACTCGCTTTCCATATTTTTACGGAAAAGTAAATATTGAAGATGATGATCTTGTTATTGTTCCGAACCCGTTGCCGATAGTTGTTAGAGATTCTTGGGAGCCTATAAAGCTTTTCAGTAATGAATCTAACTATCATTTTATGTCGGTTAAAGTTGACGGGAACAGATTTGTTATTGAGTTTTCTCATGCTTTGTCTGACGGAACTGGATTTCTTGCATATCTGAAAAGCCTCTTGTTCTGCTATTTGACACGAAAAACCGGTAAAAAATTTGATCCGACAGGTTTCCATCTCCCCGGAGAAGAAATTCCTGAGTCTGAGACTGGAAATCCGTTTGCTGGTTTTGACCTTGATTCCGTAGAGCTTTCTGTCCCAGATACTCTTAGTCCGGATCAGATTTATCATTTCTCCGAGAAAAAAATAGGCGAAAGAAATCACAATAATGTAGTTTTTATGCAAATGCCTGAATCAACGGTAATGAACTATTGCAAGCAGAAGTGCACGACTCCAAATGTTCTGATTTCAACACTTCTTGTCAGAGCAATGCGTCGTTTTGATCCTGAATCAAAAAAAGTAATCAGAGTGGGAGTTGCCATTGACGGTAAATCAATTGTGGGAAACATGAATAATTACAGGGCTTTTCCTGAATTTGCCCATCTTGATTACTATAAAGAACAAGAAAATATAGATCTTGAAGAAACTCTAAAAACAAAACGTGACCAATTAAAAGCAGAAGCTTCTGTAGAAAAAATACTGCGTTTGGTTAAAGGTGTTAAACTTGGCTGGGAGATGCTTAGTCAATTCCCATTGCAAACAAAAATAGATTTGACACAAAAAGCATTTATTCAACGTGCTCAGACTGTATCTGTCGTAGTTTCCTATGTAAAAACAAAAACTTTCGGTCCGCTTGATCCTTATGTTCAGGAGTTATATGGCATTGCGGAACCTTGTTACGAAGACGTAGTATGTGAGCTTAAATGCCTTAATAACACCTTTTTCCTTTCATATATACAATCTTTTGAAGATAAGACTCTTTTTAATTTTTTGTTGAATGAGTTTGAGAAAATCAATATTCCATATGAGATTAAACGAATTGAACCATTAATCTTGTCTGGAGTCAGGTTTGATGAGTTACAAGGACTAAACATTTAAGTTTGACTTTGTGATGTTATTGAATAATAATCTTCTAATTTTACTACCACTTTAAAACTTTAATAATATTACATTTTTTTAGTAAAACTGTATTGTATAAACCTCTCGTTTTCTATATTATATCATCATATATCATTATAAGAGTATAGTCGGTCAATAATGTTTGAACAGCTATAAAAAATAGGTGAGGTATATGGCTAAAGGACGACCTTTAATCAACAAGGAACGCTGTAAGGGCTGTGGACTATGTATCCGCGTCTGCCCAAAAAAGATTCTTGAAATGTCAAAAGAAACAAACGGACAGGGCGTTAATTACCCTGTATGTAACGACGAGGCAAGCTGTATTGCCTGCAGTATGTGTGCAACAATGTGCCCGGACTGCGTAATTGAAATCGAGGCAGAATAATGGCAGATAAAGTATTGATGAAAGGAAACGAGGCGATAGGTGAGGCTGCAGTTAGAGCCGGCTGCCGCTATTACTTTGCATATCCTATCACTCCTCAGAACGAAATTCCGGCTTACATGGCAAAGCGTCTTCCAGAAGTTGGAGGAACTTTCCTTCAGGCAGAATCAGAACTTGCCGCAATCAACATGGTAATGGGTGCTTCTGCTGCAGGTGCACGCTGTATGACATCATCTTCTTCTCCTGGAATCTCATTGAAGCAGGAAGGAATCTCATATATTTCCGGAGCTCAGCTTCCAGCAGTTGTTGTAAACATGATGCGCGGAGGCCCTGGACTTGGAAACATTTCCGGTGCTCAGGGAGACTACTTCCAGGCAACACGCGGTGGTGGAAACGGTGACTATCATGTTGTAGTTATCGCTCCAGGTACTGTTCAGGAAATGGCAGACTGCACACTCAAGGCTTTTGAGATCGCAGACAAGTACCGCGTTATGTGTATGATTCTTGGAGACGGATACCTTGGACAGATGTCTGAACCTTGTGTACTTCCAGACTTTGTAGAAAAGTTCCCTCCAAAGCCTTGGGCTCTTACAGGTAAAACTCCAGACCGCAAACAGAACAAGATTATGTCTCTTAAGCTTTCTGGAATTGACGGTGAGCTCAACGCACACACAAAGGCACTCTTTGCTAACTATCAGAATATTCAGGACAACGAAACAATGTCAGAAACATTTATGTGTGATGACGCAGACGTTGTTCTTACAGGATACGGAACTTGTGCACGTGTTTGTAAGAAGGCCGTAAAGATGCTTCGCGAACAGGGAATCAAGGCTGGTCTTTTCCGTCCAATCACACTCTGGCCATTCCCACAGAAGGAACTTGAAGCAGCATGTGCTAAAGCAAAGAAAATCCTTACTGTAGAAATGTCTATGGGACAGATGGTTCAGGATGTTAAGCTTTATTCAGGTCACAAAGTAAGTGACGTTGATTTCTACGGAGAGCCGGGTGGAATCATTCCTTCGGTTGATGCAATTATTGAGAAGGTAAAGAGCTATGACTAAGAAATATGAATTTCCAAAATCAATGAATGACGTACCAACACACTACTGTGGTGGTTGTGGTCATGGAATCGTACACAAGCTGATTGCACAGGTTATTGATGAAATGAATATCCAGCAGGATGTACTTCTTGTTGCTCCTGTAGGTTGTGCAGTTTACGCTTACAATTATATCAACGTTGACTCTTGTGAAGCTGCTCACGGACGTGCTCCTGCAGTTGCTACAGGTATGAAGCGTGTTCATCCTGATAAGCTTGTAATCAGCTACCAGGGTGATGGTGACCTTCTTGCTATTGGTACAGGGGAGACTGTTCACGCTGCAAACCGCGGTGAGAACATCACAGTAATCTTTATCAACAATGCTATCTACGGTATGACTGGTGGTCAGATGGCTCCAACTTCTCTTGTTGGTCAGGTTACAAAGACAACTCCTTTCGGACGTAATGCTGATGAAGTTGGTTATCCTATCCGTGCCTGCGAACTTTTGAACACTCTTGTTGAACCAAAGTATATCGAGCGCTGTGCTGTTTATGATGTTCCACACATCAACAAAACAAAGGCAGCCATCAAAAAGGCTCTTACATATCAGAAAGAAGGAAAGGGCTACAGCTTTGTTGAAGTTCTTTCTATGTGTCCTACAAACTGGGGTGTAGCTCCAACTGTTGCTGCTGACTGGGTAAAGGATCAGATGGAGCCATATTATCCTCTTGGTGTATTCCGAGACATTCCTGCTGGTAATGCACCTGAAGCAGCAACTCCAGTTGCCGGCGTAGTAACAAAGTAGGTAAGGGAGGATTCGTATGACAACAGAAATTATTTTTGCAGGATTCGGTGGACAGGGTGTTATCCTCGCCGGAAAAATCCTTACACTTGCCGGAATGAGCGAAGACAAATACGTTTCACACATTCCTTCATACGGTGCAGAAATGCGCGGTGGTACTGCTAACTGTTCTGTAATCGTTAGTGATGAAGAAGTTGCTTCACCGGTTATCGAAAAGCCGGATGTAGTAGTTGCCCTCAACAAGCCTTCTATGACTAAGTTTGAAAAGTGGCTCAAGCCGGGAGGACTTTTGATTTACAATTCTTCTTTGATTGATACAGAACCTACTCGTAAAGACATCAGAACTCTCGCATTGCCAGCAAACGACATGGCTGCTGAAACAAACAATGCCCGCGGTGCAAACATGGTTGTTCTTGGTTGTCTTGCAAAGGTTTGCCCAGGTATGATCAGCGGAGTTAAGCCTTTCGAGTTCGCATTGGATGAGGCAATCTCTGCACGCAACAAGAAGTTCAATCCGATTAACATTGCTACAATTGAAGCAGCCTATAATAAAGACTACGACATTAAAGGTGAGTAAGGGCGCTGGCGCCCGGTGATAAATAGCAAACCGTTAAAAAAATTGCGAAAGCAATTTTTAGGTTTACCCTTAAGGAAATATTATGAGTGAGAAAAATAAAATTGGTGCAAAGGTAAAACTTGTTCGCGAAAACCGCAAGCTCTCTATCGAAGATGTTTCAGAGCGCACAAACCTGCCTGCTGAACAGATTAAGAGTATTGAAGATGGTTCTCTTGTTCCAAACCTTACACCGCTTATTAAGATTGCACGTGTACTTGGTGTTCGTCTTGGTACCTTTATGGACGATGATGAAAACCTCGGACCAGTTGTTACTAAGGCTCAGGACAAGAAAGAAGTAACACGCTTTTCTGACCGCGGAAACGCAGTTAATTCTGACCTCGACTTCTACACACTCGCACAGAACAAAGCGGGCCGCCACATGGATCCGTTTATCATAGACATTTTCCCTTCATCAGAAGAAGAAATTAAACTTTCAACACACGAAGGCGAAGAGTTCATTTACGTTCTCGAAGGCGAAGTAGAAATCATCTATGGCAAGGACAAGTACGAGCTCAAACAGGGCGATTCAATTTATTATGAATCAATCGTTGCTCACCATGTTCACAGCCATGGAAACGAGAAGGCTAAGATCCTGGCCGTTGTATACACTCCTGCATAATGGATTGCTTCGCTACGCTCGCAATGACGATGCATAATGTCATTGCGAGGAGCGCAGCGACGTGGCAATCCATTTGTATAAGAACTCAATGGACGACAAAGAATACTACAGCCTGATGAACCGTTCCTCTTCCTGGGCGCTTCAGCAGGCTCTAAAGAAAAAAACAAAAGACACAAAAAAAAATCCGCCACAGCAGAACGCTGTAGACGGAGTTAATTCATATTCTACCCTTGAAGCCCGCCAGGGTCGTGCAGACGCAGAAATGCTTTTAGAAAAACAGAACTCATCAGATTAAAATTTTCCGTAATTCTTAACAGCCTCATCAACTGACATTTTACCTGTAAATACCTTATAAGCAGCCACTCGTAACTGACTGTAAGTATTATCCATAATTCCAATTTCAAGCTGATATAAATGCTCGGCTTTTTCCAGCGGCGCATATACATCATCAAAAGAATATACGGTAGAGCAGGTGATTAAACGCTTAATCATAGCAAGATTGTTCAGTTCTGCTGTATGTAATAGAAAACGCATAAACTCATTTGTCATTTCAAGATTCTTACTGTTTTTGTTCACAGAGAATTCAACAGAAGGAACTTCAAGAACAGCACCACCTTTTTCCATAACAGGAACTGAATAAAAACTATATTTGAATGGGCTGGCAGTAAATTCTTTTGATAGTGATTCACGTTTTTTTGTCCCGGAAACAACATCAGCCGAAGCGAGCATCATTGGAACATCACCTTCAAAAAAGCGCATGATTACAGCAGAATAATTATCTTTAATCTTGCTGCATTCTTCTAAATCTATAAAGCCATTTTCCTTAAAGCTTTCAACCCATTCCAAAGTTGATCTCATATATTCACCGGCTTCTGGTTCAAGCTTATTCAATTTTGCAATTGCTTCAGTATCATTCAAAACTTCTTTTGTGAAATATGGGAAAATCAAAGAAGAAATGATAGAACCTTCAGAATTATCTGAAAGAATCGGGCTCTTATAACCAGCCTCAATAAACTTTTGACACACATCAAGTAACTGACGATAGTTAGTTGGAATCTCAATTCCTTCTTTCTTGAAAAGATCTTCATTTACAAGCATTCCATTTGCAGCACATAAAACCGGAACCATTGGAAGAGAACCGTCAGCCATGAAAAACAAAAGTTTCTGATTTATTGCAGAAAGCTCAATTCCAGTCTTGTCCACATCAGCAAGATTTTCTGCATTATCCAGAAGCGGATTATAATTTGTTTTATCCAGCATCCATGGGAATGTCATAAAAATATCGGGGGCATCGGCTCCAGCAAGGGCAGTGGAAATTGTTACTTTATAATTATCAAGATAAGTATAAGATAGCTCTACATCAGGATAAAACTCATTAAAGCGATCGAATTCCGCTTCAAGAGCTTCAAAGTTCTGATAGCGTCCTGCAATTTGTATTTTGCATTTTGTAAGTGTATCCAGATAAGGGATAAAGGCATCATCATTAAGTTTCTTTTTACAACAGGATAAACTGCAAACAAAAAAAATCAGTAAAAATATCAGACTAATCTTCGTTAGTTTATTTTTCATAATCATCTCTCTTTGTAAAATCAGGTTTGGCCTGACGGATTTTTCTAAGTTCCTTAATCACATTATGAATATCAATTGGTTTTGCAATATGTCCATTCATCCCAGCTGCAAAGCATTCTGCTACATTTTCAGAAAAGGCATCTGCAGTCATCGCAATAATCGGGATTCCCGCAGCATACGGATTATCAAGTTTTCTGATTTCACGGGTTGCTTCCAGACCATTCATTACCGGCATCTGAATATCCATAAAGACAACATCATAATCTGCAGGCTGAATAGACTTAAGCATATCCACTGCGACCTTTCCGTTTTCTGCTCTCTGGCTTTTAATTCCGTACATATCAAGAAGTGTAGAGATAACTTCCCAGTTTACATCCATATCTTCAACAACAAGAATATTCATATCTGCTATGTCAGAATTATTTTCTTCCTGAGCAGTGATGTTTTCTTCGAGTCTTAATACTTCGCAGATCTTCTTAAACAATGAAGAACGGAAAAGAGGTTTTGAAATAAAGCCGTTTACTCCGGCCTGTTTTGCATCCTCTTCAATCTGTGTCCAGTCATAAGCGGATACCAGAAGAATAGAAATATCTTTTCCTGCAATTTCACGAATCTTTTTTGTCAGCTCAACTCCATTTGTATCTGGCATCTTCCAGTCAAGAATAATTACATTGTAAGATTTTCCAGCCTGTTTTTTTGCAAGGAGTTTTGTAAGGGCAGTATCACCTGATTCTGCAATTTCAGGATTTGTTCCAAGAGCTGTAAGTGTTTCGCAGGCAGTTTCAAGAAGTACTTCATCATCATCTATAACAAGAACTTCAATTGGTGGAAGCTTCTGTTCATTTTCGGCTTTTGAAGAAACTTCTATATCTAATGTGACAGTAAAGGTGGTTCCCTGACCTTCGATACTCTGGCAGTCAATCTGGCCGCCCATAATATCAACCATCTTTTTTGTGATTGCTAAACCAAGACCTGTTCCCTGAATTGAATTGATACGGCTGTCTGTCTGGCGTATAAAAGGTTCATACATTATCTCCATAAAACTTTCAGGCATACCAATTCCGGTATCAGAAACTTTATATTCAAGTTTTATGCAGCCATCCTTTTCACTCGGATATTCAGTTAAATCAACATAAACATGTTTATTCTTCGGAGTATATTTCAATGCATTAGAAAGAATATTTATAAATATCTGATTGATACGAAGCTGATCTGCAAAAAGAAATTCGTGTTTAATATTTTTACTTCTGAATCTGAAATCAATATTTTTCTGACGAACCATTGGCTGAGAAATATTTACAAGATTTTCGGCAGAATCAACAATAGAGAAGGTGACAGGAGAAAGACTAATATTTCCACGTTCAACCTTTGAGATATCCAGAATATCGTTAATCAGTGTCAAAAGATGATTACTTGCAAGTTTAATTTTCCTGAGATTATCAGAAACATACTGAGAATCTTTTACGTTATTTTCTGCAATTGTTGTAAGACCTATAATTGCATTCATCGGTGTTCGTATATCATGCGACATAGTAGAAAGGAATTCTGTTTTTGCCTTGTTTGCATAATCCGCTTCCTCTGCAGCAGAGGCAAGTTTTCTGTTGAATCTCATGATTATCAAAATATCAAAGAAAAGAAGAATTATAAGACAGATGGAAACGACAATAACAAGAGGCCAGTCGATATCATTTCTTGTAATATCCTTCATTGGAATATAAGTAATGAGAGTCCAGTCAAATGAAGTATTTACCGGAACATGAACAATAAGACAACTTTCTGCTTTTGAGTTTTGCATTGTAAGCATTCCGGTTTCGTGAATCTCGTTCTGGAGATTTTCTAAATCATCATTATTTATCTGATTATAAGATTTATAAAATTCAAAGAAGTTAGAATTTTTAAAAGACTTTCCTTTTATTATATAATTTCCCTGCTTGTCGATAATTGAAATCTGAGCGTCGCTATATTTTTCTGACGGGAATACCCATTTGCTCGAAAGTGTTTCAACTGGAATTACCCTCATTAAAACTGCTTTTTCAAATCTAGAAGATTTACTTTTACTTGTGCTGATTTCACTTGCAGAAGTGTTTATATTGCTGCCATTTTCTGAATCATCAACTCTAAGCTCCAGAAGATCACAGAATGCAATGGACTGAATACCATTCATAGGATTTGTAAATGATCGGGTAACTCTAACCTGATCCTGCTGGCCAAGAAGCTCATTCAAAGAAGAAAAAATATCTATTTCTTTATAGGAAACATTATATTCATCAGGATTATCAATTTTTGGTTTATTTGAATATCCCTTAAATGTATTCAGATTTATGATATGAGCAGAAATATTTGGAATACGCTGAGCAACCTTGAGATAAGACATTGCTTCATTCATATTCATTTTACGACTGTTGATGCAGGCTGCCCAGGAATCACAAAGACGCTGTTCACCTTCAAGATAATTTGTGGTTACCTGTTCCATACCGATGGACATTGTCATAAAATTTTCGGTATTGTAAATTTCCATTGATGAACTCTGCTTTCGGGCATAGAGTACAACAAAGAAAATTGTGAAAAGAACAATCAAAAAGTTAGCAATTATAATAAGTGTTTTTTTCATGATTTAAGATTTCCAGAGCTTAGAACGAAGCTTTATTATTTCTGTATATAAAGACGAATAATCAGC
Source organism: Treponema bryantii (assembly GCF_900111035.1). GTDB lineage: Bacteria > Spirochaetota > Spirochaetia > Treponematales > Treponemataceae > Treponema_D > Treponema_D bryantii_C. The sequence continues at coordinate 636,500 of NZ_FOFU01000001.1, read as the reverse complement.
AGATTCCTTATTTCGAAGTTTTTCAGTCATCTGAGAAAGAGCATCATACAATGGCGTGATAGCAAGATTTCCGATTACACCTTTCAATGCGTGACAAAGTTCAAAGGACTTCTGTAAATCCTCAGCCTCCAGTGCAGTTCCAAGCTCTTCAAACTTTGTGTCTCCCAAGCCCATATTCACAAGCTTCAGATATAAATCTTCTTTTCCAAGACAACGAGCAAGACCGGTTTCTGTATCTGTACCATTGGCTTTTAAGTTTTCCAGTGTAATCATACAAACCTCAACATTTCCTCAGGTGGAATCGGTTTTGAAAAATAATATCCCTGGATAATATCACAACCAGCTTCTTTAAGAAGCTTGAGTTCATCTTCAGTTTCAACACCTTCTGCGACAACAAGTACTCCGAGATTTTTTGCAATATCAAGAACAAGTTCAACAAGTTTCATCTCTTTATTGCCTGGCTGAATATTTCTGATAAATGCCTTATCCATTTTAAGAACATCAATTGGCATAGAGGTAAGCATATTCAGGGAAGAGTAGCCTGAACCAAAATCATCCATTTCAACTTTATGTCCAAGTGAACGAAGATTTTTTACAACTTCGATGATATGCTTTGAATCAGCGGTATAAGCAGACTCGGTAATTTCTAACATGTATTCAGAAGCAGACAGTCCGTTTTCTTTTACAATTTTAGTTATAAAATCTATCATGTCAGGTGCTGCAATATCTACACGAGAAACATTTACTGAAACCGGAATTGTAACGCCAAGCTCTTTTTTCCATGCAGCTATCTGACGGGCTGCTTCTTCCCAGACATAACGGTCAAGTTTTGTAACAAGTCCGTTCTCTTCAAAAAGCGGAATAAATAAGTCAGGACGAACAAAACCAAGTTCAGGATGCACCCATCTTACAAGAGCTTCTGCGCTGCATAAAACAGGCTTATCTCCTTTTATATTAAACTTTGGCTGATAGTTTACCTTGAACTGTTTCTGCTCGATAGCAGCTTCAAAATCCTGCAAAAGGTGAGCATCAAAAACTTCTTTCTCAGACATCATATCATCATAAATACAGATATCGCTGTTGCCGGAAGTTTTACTGCGCAGGGAATTACAGGCCTGTACAGCATGATCAAAACGCTGAAGCATTGTAAAGCTGTGTTTTTCATCAGAATAAACACCAAGTCTTAAACGGGTTTCAGAAGGTTTTAGAAGAGATGACAGAGCTTCATTTATCTTATCAAGAAAAATACCATAATCATTCTGGTGTGGAACATAAAGGTAAAAATAATCTGCTTCATTGCGGCCGGCAATACCACCAGTTTTCAGAAGAACTTTACGTATACCATCTGCCATTGCATTCAAAACTTCATCACCAAAATTGCGACCTTTCAACTGATTCAAGAGATGGAAGCGTGTAAAGTTTATAACAATTGCATCCATTACAGTATCAGGGAAACGCTGATCAAACTGTGAAGCATATTCAAAAAAAAACTCAGGACTGTAGAGAAGTGTAAGTTTATCAAATTCTGTAGCGTGAATTATTTTTGAATTTTCAAATAACTGAATTGAATGGCGGACTCGAGCGAGAATAACCTCAGGTAAATCATAAGGCTTTGTAAGAAAATCTGCTGCACCAAGTTTAAGACTTTCTATTTCACTGGATTTTTCAGAGGTTAAAACAATAACAGGAATATCAGTAATTATGCCTTCTTCGTTCATAGTTTTTAGAACTTCATTTCCATCCATTACAGGCATAAGCAAATCCAGTAAAACCAGAGAAATTGTAGTGCCATTTGAATGAATTATTTCTAAGGCTTCCTTTCCATTTTCCGCATAAATAACCTTGTATTCTGATTTAATGATATTACCGAGAATATCGCGGTTGATCGCTTCATCATCAACAATGAGAATAGTTCTTTCAAATAAATCTCTCATATTAAATATTATATATCGATTCAGGCCAGTTTGCGATATTTTTTTTTGCTGTAATTTAACTTGTTTTTTGGTGTTTTTAGATTTAAAATATTTGTTATAATTGATAACTGGAGTTCAAGATATGAGAAGACTTAAGTTCTATTTTCTCAGCTTGACCATCCTTGCCTTTGTGCTTGTAATGTCAGGCTGTTCATCAAAAGGATTAAAAAATCGTAATCAAAAAAATAATATAAACAATTCAATGCCTCAAAACTACCCGCAGACGCTTTCTTCGGCTTCTGAATCTAACGTCATTCATAAAGAAATTCTTGATTCTTATAAGCCGCAAAAAACCGACTATAACTTTTATTTTACGTATAAAATAGTTCATTCCTGGTGGGATGCAGTTGCGCTTGGAATGGAAGACGCCGTACGTCAGTTTGAAGAAAAGGGGATTCATATCACTTATGATTACCGAGCTCCAGAAGCAATGTCTGCAAATGACCAGGTAAATAGAATCAGAAAGGCTGCAGCCTTAAAAGAATATGATGTTATTGGTGTTGATGTTGCAGATATAGATATTGTCACTCCTGTAATCAATCAGATTATTGCACAAGGTAACAAGGTTATGACTTTTTCCAGTTCGGATTCTGGAAAAGAAAACGGCTGTAATAGAATTGCATACGTAGGTAATACTCATAATTTTGAAGATGGAGAAGATCTTGCAGAAGCTCTTTGTTATACACTCAATTTCAAAGGCAAAGTTGCAATGCTTGTAGGAAATGAAGGAGCCCCTTGCCACGAAGACCGTGCAAGAGGTGCAAAAAAGATTTTTTCAAAATATGAAGGGATAGAGCTCGTTGATGTAAAATACGACGAAGACAGTGATATTAATGCTTATAATTTTACAAAGGAATTTCTTGTAAATTATCCTGATCTTGATGGAATCATCTGCTGTAATATGAGTAATCCGGTTGGAGCCGGACGTGCAGTTGAAGAAGCTGGAAAAGCAGGTAAGGTAATTATCGTCGGAATGGATCATGATGAGCGTGCTATAAAATATCTCCGCGATGGAGTTATTTATGCGCTGGCCATTCAGGACTGTTATTCAATTGGTTTTGATACAATTACAACTGCAATAAAAATTGCCGATGGTGTAAGTCCTGGAAGTTTATATCCTGAAAAAACAGAAGAAACAACAACTGTATTTTATCAGAAAGATGCAGCAGGATTGCTTCGTTCGCTTTATGGTATAATGGAATAGGTGGTGCAGCAATGACAAAGCAGGCAAAACGCGTTTTTCAAATAATTATAACTTCATTAATGGGACTTCTGATTATTCTTTTTTTAATTATGTCAGTAAGAACAGCAGATACTACTAAAGAAGTTACTGATAAGGCAATTGATAAGATTAGTTATTTTTATATAGAAGAAATTGCAAAAAACAGAGCCTCTTTTATTTCTAATGAGCTAGACAAAAAATATAATTATGTTAATAACGCACTCGATATAATTTCACAAAAGGACCTTGAATCTCCAAAAGCCCTTAGAAATTATCTTGGTAATATAAGAAGGCTTTATAACATGGACACATTTGCACTCGTAGATGAAAATGGTCTTGTATATACTTCGCATAGTACCTGTTCTGGAAAAACAAGATATCCTTTCCTTGCAGAAAAAATTACAAAACCAATTTATTCTACTGTATTAAATTATGGAGGAGAGAAACAGCTTTTTCTTGCAGTTCCTGTTTCAGGCCTTTATTTTAATAATTCCAAAATTACAGCCTGCTTTGTAGAGATTAATATTAATCAGCTGATGCGTTCTATGGCCTATCGTTATGATGATATGGAAACCTATGTTAATCTTTATTATAAAAATGGAGAAAGTCTTACTAATTCAGATTTCGGAAAACTACCGGCAGGAGTTAATCTTCTTTCAACAATTTCTTCAAGCGAAAATGAATCAAAAAAGATAAAAAAGATTATAAATGATTTTGAAGCCGGCGGTTCAGGTCTTGTTAATATTAATTATGGAGATGAAGAAGCACATCTTTTTTATATTCCTGTAAAAAGCACCGGCTGGATTCTCACAATTCTTGTTTATGAAACTGCAATCAATGATCAGGTTGGTTCAAATATTGAATCGCTAATGCAGCAAACGAGATCTCATGTATTCTTTATATTTGCTCTGTTTTTCTTGTTATTTATAGAATTTATTTTGATTATTCGAAATGCTTCACATTTTAAAATTCAGCAGGAAAAAATAGTCAGTCAAAGAACTCAGCTTGCATACGAAAAATTAAATAAAGAAACTAATGCCATGCAGATTATTCACTCAGTTTTGTCTTCTGGGCCATGGACAATTGAGTTTGATGAAAACGGACAGATAACAAAATGTAACTGGTCTGAAACCTTCCGTAAACTGCTAGGTTTTGATTCTGAAAAAGAATTTCCAAATACACTTGAAGCCTGGTCAGACAGACTACATAAAAGTGATAAAAACTTTGTATTAAAAGCCTTTTGGGATACTGTTAATGATACAACCGGTAATACAGTTTATGATGTTGAATACAGGCTTCTAACAAAAAATAATGGATGGAAATGGTATCATGCTGCGGGGAATATTATCCGCAGTCCTGATGGTAAACCACAAACCTATGTAGGACTCTTTACTGATATTGATGAAAACAAAAGAAATGAAATCAATCTCATGGAACAGTTCAATATTGTAAATGCACTTAGCCGGGATTATGCAAATATTTTAACAATAAATCTTACAACAAGAACAGTAAAACCTGTAAAGCTTGGCGGCTATGTTCCTGAATCCTTTATGGAAAATTATTCTGCAGATTCTTCATACGATACCTTCTTTAGTGAATACATTGAACACAGGGTTTATTCTGAAGACAGAGCTTTTATGAATGAAGCAATTGCCCTTGATACCATAATTCAAAAACTTAATGAGTCAGATGAATATTCTTCCAGCTATCGTATTGATGATAAAGGTGAACTTCATTTTTATGAATTCAAATATATGAAACTGAATTCAGATACAATAATTGTTGGTATTATGAATATTGACAAAATCGTAAATGATGCTAAAGAAAAGCAAAAACTTATTGTACTTTCTGAAACAGACCGAATGACAGGTCTTTTGAATCGTGTAAGTGGAGAATTAAAAGTTGAAGATAATCTGAAAAAAGGAAATGGTGGTTTGTTCATTCTTCTTGATATTGACCATTTTAAGAGCTTTAACGACACTTACGGCCACGGAGCAGGAGACAAAGTAATTATAAATGTTGCAAATTGTCTTAAAACTGCCTTCCGTGAACATGATATTGTTTTCCGTTTAGGAGGAGATGAATTTTCTGCCTATGCAGCTGAAGTTCATGACAAGAAGATAGCAGAAGCAATTATTAATCGCTTTATAGATAATCTTAAAACTATTGTCATACCAGAAATTGGTGAAACTGCAATTACTGCAAGTATTGGTGCTACAATTATAAAGTCAGGAGAACCAGCCGATTTTGGAGACAACTATAAGCTTATAGATAGTGGTGTATATGAAAGTAAAAAGATTGCCGGCTCTTGTGTAACTTTTAAATAGACAAACTATAAGTTTAATTATACTAAATATATTTATTATTTATAAACTTTTCTATTGAATTTTTGTCTTTTTTTTTATAAAATTATGTGACCTTATTAAGGAGTGTTGCATGATTGAATTAACTTTATCACAGCTTTTAAGACAGAAAACTCAGGCAAATCCAGAACATGAATTCATGGTTTATGCAGACCGTGATCTTCGCTTTACTTATGCGCAGTTTGATAAGCGTGTAGACGACCTTGCCTGCGGACTATATGCCATCGGTGTACGCAAGGGTGATAATGTTGGTATCTGGGCAACAAATGTTCCGGACTGGCTTACCTATATGTTTGCCTGTGCCCGCCTTGGAGCAGTTGGCGTTACTGTAAATACTTCTTATAAACTTCACGAACTTGAATATCTTGTTAAGCAGTCTGATCTTACTACACTTTGTCTTACAGACGGTGTAAAAGATTCTAACTATGTTCAGATGATTAAGGAGCTTGTTCCTGAACTCGACCAGTATGAACGCGGCTGTCTTAAATCTGCCCGTTTCCCATGCCTCAAAAATGTTGTATTCATGGGACCTGAAAAATACCGCGGACTTTATTCAACTCCTGAACTCCTGCTTCTTGGTCAACATGTTGATATCGAAATCATTCATAAAATTGAAGCAGAAGTTACTCCGGAAGATGTTGTAAACATGCAGTATACATCCGGCACTACAGGCTTCCCTAAGGGAGTTATGCTTACAAGCCGCAACATCATCAATGACGGATTTATCATTGGTGAACGCATGCGCTATACAGAAAATGAACGACTCTGTCTTGTAGTACCACTTTTCCATTGTTTTGGAATTGTACTTGGAGTTATGGCTTGTCTGACTCACGGTGGTACCCACGTATTGCTCGAAAGCTTTGACCCTCTTGTAGCTCTTGCTTCTATTCAGAAAGAGAAGTGTACTTCGCTTTACGGCGTTCCAACCATGTTCATTGCAGAACTGAACCATCCTATGTTCAGCATGTTTGATCTGTCTTCGCTTCGTACAGGTATTATGGCAGGTTCTGGAGTTCCTGTAGAGCTGATGAAGCGCGTAAATGACGAAATGCATATGCCGGAAATTACTTCGGTTTATGGTCTTACAGAAACAAGCCCTGGAATGACACAGAGCCACTGGAATGACAGCCTTGAAGTTCGCGCTACTACTGTAGGTGACGCTTTTGAAGGTATTGATGTAAAGGTTCTTGATCCAGAAACCGGCAAGGAATGTCCTGTTGGAGTGCAGGGTGAAATGTGCTGTAAGGGCTGGAATGTAATGAAAGGTTATTACAAAATGCCGGAAGCTACAGCAGAAACTATTGATGCTAACGGCTATCTTCATTCCGGAGACCTTGGTGTAAAGGATGAAAACGGAAATTACCGGATTACCGGCCGTATTAAAGATATGATTATCCGCGGTGGTGAAAATATTTATCCTCGCGAAATTGAAGAGTTCCTTATTCAGATGCCTGAAATTAAAGACATTCAGGTAGCTGCAGTTAAGAGTGAACGCTATGGTGAAATCACCGGCGCCTTCATCATCCTCCATGAAGGAAAAACTCTTACTGAACAGGATGTTATTGAGTTCTGCCGTGACAAGCTTTCAAAGTTCAAGTGGCCACAGCTGGTTATGTTCATGGACGAGTTCCCAATGACTGGTTCAGGAAAAATCCAGAAATTCAAGCTCACAGAGATTGGTACAAAGTATCGAAGGGAAGTATTAAAAGTAGAAGACTAGAGTAGTTTCCCTATCATCATAAAAAATATTATTTTTTTCTCACAAATACTTTTATTTTTTTCGTAATAGTAGTACTATCACAAGGATGCTCAAAATACGATAGGATAAAAGTTATGTGGAAATATATTCTTAAACGAATACTCCTCGCTTTATTTACCGTTCTCTTTATCTGTGTTATTACTTTTGCTTTGATGAATGCCATTCCTGGCGGACCTTTCAACAAAGAGAAGGCCTTAAGCGAGGCTACAATTGCATCTTTGAATGCACGCTACAATCTTGATAAACCACTTTATGTTCAGTTTATTATGTACATGAAAAATCTTCTTCACGGAGATTTTGGTGTAAGTCTTAAAAATGGAAGGGAAATTAAAGAAATCATCAGTGAATCTTTCCCTGTATCATGCAGACTTGGTCTTTCTGCTGTAATAGTTGCCCTTATTCTTGGAACTATTTTTGGAAGTCTTGCTGCCCTTATGCGCAATAAGTGGCCTGACCGTTTAATCATCTTTTTTTCAACTCTGTTTACAGCCGTTCCAAGCTTCGTTCTTGCAACCTTACTTCTTTTAGTTTTCAGTATTAAACTCGGTTGGATTCCGGTATGGTCAGCAGAACATACAAACTATTTACTGCCTGTAATTGCTCTTGCAGCGTATCCGATGGCTTACACAACGCGACTTGCTAAAACAAGTATGCTCGATGCACTCAGTCAGGATTATATCCGTACAGCAAAGGCAAAGGGTGTTTCTAAGTATAAGGTGATTTTTAAGCACGCCCTCAGAAACTCGCTACTTCCAATCATCACTTATGCAGGACCGGAAATTGCATACATCATTACCGGCTCTATGGTTGTTGAAACTGTATTTACAGTTGGTGGAATCGGTTCAAAGTTTGTAAGTGCAATCACTAACCGTGACTATACAATGATTATGGCTACAACTATCTTCCTTGCCACTCTCATGGTTGTCGCAAATGTTATCTGTGATCTGCTGTACAAGGTAGTAGATCCAAGAATTAAATACGAATAAGGCAGGAAGGTAATATGACTACTTTTGATGTAAATAAAACACCGGAAAAAATGGCTATGAGCCTTCAGCTTGATTTAAAGAAATTTGAGAAGGCTACTGATGAAGAAAAAAAGCAGCAGGATGTAATGAGCGAAAGTACAACATTTTTTAAGGATGGTATGAGAAAGCTCTTTAAGAATCCGCTTGCTGTTGCAAGTATAATTATTCTTGCTTTTATTTTTGTAACAATTACAGTTGCACCACATATCGTACCTTACAGCTATGAAGAAATTCTTTCTGTTGAAGGAAAACGCGATAAGGGAGCAAAAAATCTAAGACCATTTGAATACAGTAAAGCTGAACAGGCTTATATTGAAAAGGGCAATTTCCGCTTTCCACATATTTTTGGAACAGATGAGCAGTGCCGCGACTACTTTATCCGTGTAATTTACGGAACAAGAGTTTCTCTTGTAGTAGGCTTTTTTGCCAGCATTATCGTTCTTTTAATTGGAATTATTTACGGAAGTATTTCCGGTTATGCAGGAGGAAAGGTCGACCTCATAATGATGCGAATCGTCGACATAATCTATTCGCTGCCGGATATGCTGGTAATCATTCTTCTTTCAGTTGTTCTTTCTAACGTTCTTCAGTTTAAGCCGGATTCATTCCTTGCAGGAATGGGTTCTAATATGGTTTCACTTTTCATTGTATTCGGACTTCTTTACTGGGTAGGTATGGCACGCCTTATCCGCGCTCAAATTCTTTCAATCAAAGAAAATGAATATATTCTGGCAGCTCGTTCAATCGGAGCTAAGCCTGGTCACATAATCCGTAAGCATATTATTCCTAACTGTCTTTCAGTTATTATCATTTCTACAGCACTTCAGATTCCTTCTGCAATCTTTACAGAAAGCTATCTTAGTTTCGTAGGACTTGGTGTACAGGCTCCAATGCCTTCTCTTGGTTCACTTGCTAACTCGGCACGTGGTGGTCTTCAGAGCTATCCGTACAAGCTTGTATTCCCTGCAATTATGATTTGTCTTATTGTTTTAAGTCTGAATCTTTTAGGTGATGGCCTGCGTGATGCCTTTGACCCTAAATTGAAAAAGTAGGCGGTATTGTATGAGCGATGTTTTATTAAGAGTAGAAGATTTACACACAGCTTTTACAACCGACAAGGGTGAAGTGCAGGCTGTAAACGGAATTTCTTTTGATTTGAATCCCGGTGAGATTCTGGGTATTGTAGGTGAGTCTGGATCTGGAAAAAGTGTTACGGCTTATTCTATTATGCAGATTCTTGCCGGTAACGGTTATGTAAAAAGCGGAAATGTTTTTTATAAAGGTAAGGATATTCTGAAATTTTCTTCTGATGAAATGAAGATCTTCAGAGGTAAATGCTGTTCGATTATTTTCCAGGATCCTATGACAAGCCTGAACCCGGTATTTACTATCGGTAATCAGTTGAAAGAGGCTATTAAGCTTCATACAGACAAGCGCGGTGCGGAACTTAATAGCCGTGCCATTGAGATGCTGGAGCTTGTTGGAATTAACGAGCCTGAGCGCCGTCTCAAGCAGTATCCGTTTGAGCTTTCGGGCGGTATGAGACAGCGCGTAATGATTGCTATGGCCTTAGCTTGTGAGCCGGACATTCTTATTGCCGACGAACCGACTACCGCCCTCGACGTAACAATTCAGGCACAGATTCTTGAAGAGATTCAGAAACTTCAGAAAAAGATGGGAATGGCTGTAATTCTAGTAACACACGACCTTGGTGTTATTGCAAATCTTTGTGATGATATTATCGTAATGTACGGCGGTAAGGTTTGTGAACGCGGAACTGCCGATGAAATCTTCTACAACTCTAAGCACGAATATACAAAAGGTCTTTTAAAATCAATTCCAAATACAACTAATATGAATCAAAAGCTGGAGCCGATTTCCGGTACTCCAATCAATCTTTTGAATCTTCCAAAAGGCTGTTCATTCTGTACACGCTGTAAGAATGCAATGAAGATTTGTCTTGAAGAGCCTCCTGAGGAACTCTTTATCAATGATAATCATATTGCTTCATGCTGGATGAATGTAAAAGAAGCAGCAGAAAAATTAACAGCTAAGGGGAGGTTCAATAATGAGCGCTGATATTATTAAACCGAATAATACTCCAATTCTTGAAGTTCAGAACCTCAAAAAATATTTCCCTGTTCGTTCTGGTTTTAAGAAACTTACTCTTAAAGCTGTAGACGGAGTTTCTTTCACAATCAACCGTGGAGAAACACTTGGTCTGGTAGGTGAGTCTGGATGTGGAAAAACTACTGTAGGACGCACACTTCTTCAGCTTTATAAACCAACAGATGGAAAAGTTATTTTTGATGGACAGGAAGTAACTGATAAAAACATAAATGATATCCGTAAGAAAATGCAGATGGTTTTCCAGGATCCTTATTCTTCTTTGAATCCACGTATGACTGTAGAAGATATCATTGGTGAGCCACTGGATGTTCATCATCTTTATTCAAGCAAGGCTGAACGCCGTGAAAAGATTCTTCATCTTATGGAACTTGTCGGCTTGAACTCTGAACACGCAACCCGTTATGCACACGAGTTCTCTGGCGGTCAGAGACAGCGTATCGGTATTGCCCGAGCTCTTTCTGTAAAGCCTGACTTTATTGTCTGCGACGAACCAGTATCAGCTCTCGACGTTTCTATTCAGGCCCAGATCATCAATATGTTTGAAGAGCTCCAGGAAAAGCTTGGACTTTCTTATCTTTTCATTGCTCATGACCTTCTTGTTGTTCAGCATATTTCTAAACGAATTGCCGTAATGTATCTTGGTAAGCTTGTAGAGATTGGTGATGCTGATGAGGTTTGTAACAGTCCGATTCATCCATATTCAATCAGTCTTCTTTCTGCTGTTCCTATTCCAGATCCTAAACTGGAACGCAGCAGACAGAGAATTGTTCTTGAAGGTGATGTACCAAGTCCTCTTGCTATGCCTGAAGGCTGTCCATTCAGAACAAGATGTAAATATGCAACAGAGAAGTGTAAGACAGAAATGCCTGCACTTACAGACAGAGGCAACGGACACTTTGCTGCCTGTCACAACAAATAGATAATAAGTTTGCGTTGCAGACTTTATATAAAAAATAATTCAAATGTTTTTTTTACAGGAGGAAAACATTTATGAAAAAAACAGCGATAGTATTTGCTGCTGCACTTGTGAGCATTGTATTGCTCGGTTGTGCAAAAAAAGATGCTAAATCTTCTGGAAACAATGCTTCATCTTCAACTGTACCTACAACTGCCCCAGATGCATCTAAACTTGTAAACAAAAATTTTATTGATCCTCTTAAGGACTGGTCTAAGTACGACAACCTTATTAAAGAAATTAAGGCTGAAACAAATTACGAAATTCGTACAAAGAAAATGCACGAAGCAGAAGACATTCTTATGTCTAACTACTGTGTAATTCCTTTGTATTACTACAACGACATTTATCTTCAGAAATCTTATGTAAGCGGAATCTATGCAAACGCTTTCGCTACAAAATTCTTTATGTATGCAAAAATGAACAATGGAGCAAAAACACTCCATATCAATCTTGCATCTGAACCAGATTATCTTGACCCTGCATTGAACTCTTCTGTAGACGGTGCTTGTCTTGCTGCTAACTCATTCTCTGGTCTTTATACATATAACGACAAGGGTGTAACAGTTCCGGCTTGTGCAGAAAGCTACAAAGTTTCAAAAGATGGTCTTACATATACTGTAACTCTTAAGAAAGGCCTTAAATGGTCTGATGGTTCTGACCTTACAGCTGCAGACTTTGAATACTCATGGAAACGCGCAGTTTCTCCAGATACAGCAGCTGACTATGAATATATGTTCTCTGGATTTGAAGGTTATGCAGAAGGCAATCTCAATGTAAAAGCTGTAAATGATACAACTCTTGAATTCAAGCTTATTGCACCTTGTGCATACATTGAAGATCTTATGGCATTCCCAACATTCTATCCAGTTTGCAAGAAGTATGTTGAAGCACACTCAACTCCATCAACTCCTGGAGCATGGTGTACAGAAGCAGGCTTTGTAAGCAACGGTGCATTCGTTTGTACAGAATGGAAACACGATGTTTCAATGACTTACACAAAGAACCCATACTGGTTTGATGCAGACAAAGTTTCTGTTGAAAAGCTTGAGTTCATGCTTTCTGCTGATGACACTGCAATCTTTGCAGCATACAACGCTGGAAATCTTGATTTTGCTGATGAAGTTGCAAACGACGAAATCGCAAAACTTCTTGAAACAAAGAACCCTGAATTCTATATCGTAGACGAGCTTGGTACTTACTATGTAGCTTTCAATGCTAAGAGTAAGCTTTTCGAAGGAAAAACTGCAGAGCAGGCTGCTTGTATGAGACAGGCATTCTCACTTCTTATCGACCGCGAATACATCTGTGAAAACATTGCACAGACAGGTCAGGTAGCTGCTAACGCATTTATTCCTCTTGGAATGGCAGACGGTAACGGCGGTATCTTCAAATCTGAAGCTTTGAAGCAGGGTTACTATGATCCAAGTGCAATCAATAATAATCAGGCTGAAACAGTAAATAAGGCTCGTCAGCTTCTTATTGCTGCAGGCTTTAAGTTTGATTCAGAAGGAAAACTTTCTTCAGAAACTCCAATTTCTATTGAATATCTCTTGAACCAGAACACAAATCACATTGCAATTGCTGAATCTATCCAGCAGGATCTTTCTGCTGTTGGTATCAAGATGACAATTCAGGTTCAGGACTGGAACGTATTCCTCGAAGAGCGTAAGAACGGAAACTTCGACATTGCTCGTGAAGGCTGGATTGCTGACTTCAACGACCCAATCAACATGCTTGAAATGTGGATTTCTACATCTGGTAACAACGACTGCCAGTTCGGTCGCTAATTCCTGATAGATTGCTTCGTCGCTGACGCTCCTCGCAATGACGAAATACGTCATTGCGAGCCGCAGGCGAAGCAATCTATTTTTATACAACAAACTTTAATTATACTAAATATTTTTATTATTTTTTAATTTTTCTATTGAATTTTTCAATCATATCCTGTAATATTCAAAATATAACGAGGCATATTTATGTCTCAAGGGGTAAATATGAATGAGGAGATAAAGGCTGTAGCAGACCGTTTGATCGGTCTGCGTGAAATTATGGATGTATCAGTTGAAGAAGCTGCAGGTGTTTGCGGTATTTCAATTGACCAGTACAAGAAGTACGAAACAGGCACTGTTGATATTCCAGTTGGTATTCTTCAGTCTATGTCTAAGAAGTACGGTATTGACCTTGGCACTCTTATCTCCGGTAAGGAACCTCATATGCATTCTTACTGCCTGACTAAGAAAGACAAGGGACTTTCTGTAGATCGCCGCAGTGACTATAAATATCAGGCACTTGCTGCTGGTTTCCAGAACAGAAAAGCTGATCCATTTATTGTAACAATTACACCTGAAGAAACCCGTGAGATTCATTTCAATTCACATCCGGGACATGAGTTTGAATATATGATTGAAGGCTCAATGAAGCTCGTGATAGATGGAAAAGAAATGACTCTGGAAGAGGGAGACAGTGTGTACTTTGATGCAACTAAACAGCACGGTATGCAGGCACTAAATGATAAAAAGGCTAAGTTTCTGGCTATCATAATTTAGAATATTTACGTCATTGCAAGCCGAAGGCGAAGCAATCCATTAAAAAGATTGCTTCGTCGCTTCGCTTCTCGCAATGACGAAGGGATTATACATGTTAGAAGATTTTCTTGAGAAGACAGAGTTTAAAGATTACAACGACTTTTTTGCAAACTACAAAATAAAGGTACCAGAGAACTTCAACTTCGGTTATGACGTTGTTGATGTTCTTGCACAGCGCACACCGGATGCAACAGCATTTATCTGGTGCAACGATAACGACGAAGAGCTCCGCATGACTTTCGGCGAGCTCAAGGAACGCACAGACAAAGCAGCTGCTTATTTCCGCAGTATTGGAATAAAACGCGGTGACTTTGTTATGCTGATCCTTCAGCGCCGCTACGAGTTCTGGATTTCTATTGTAGCACTTCACAAAATTGGTGCATCAGTAATTCCTGCAACTCACATGCTCACTAAAGAAGATATCGTTTTCCGCTGTAATGCCGCTTACATTAAAGCAGTTGTTGCTGTAGACCACCGTGAGCTTTTCACATACATAGAAGATGCTCAGAAGGAATGTCCATCTCTCAAGACTTTAGTTGCAGTTCCTCCATTCGGACTTGATAAAGGAATGAGCGATGAATTTAAAGCAAAGCATCCAACCTGGCTCGACTTTACAGAAGGCTATCTCAACGTAAGTGAAGCAGCATTGGCAGATTTCCATGCACTCAAGCGCGAAGATATCAGTAAGAACGACGACATTCTTCTTGCATATTTTACATCCGGAACAACAAGCCATCCTAAACTGGTTTCTCATAACTTTCTTTATCCGCTCGGACACATAGTAACTGCAAGCTACTGGCAGCAGGTACAGAAGGGCGGTCTCCACCTTACAGTTGCTGATACAGGCTGGGGTAAGGCAGTATGGGGTAAACTCTATGGTCAGTGGATAGCAGAATGTTCTGTATTCATTTATGACTATCATGATAAGTTCAAGCCAATCGATCTTATCAAGCAGATTGAAAAGCATCACATTACTTCTTTCTGTGCGCCACCTACAATCTACCGCTTCCTTATTCAGGAAGATTTGAGTCAGTATGATTTCTCAAGCTGTCTGCACTGGTCAACAGCAGGTGAACCTCTTTCAGAAGAAGTATTCAACAAATGGAAGGAAATCACTGGTAAGGAAATCCGTGAAGGATTTGGTCAGACTGAAACAACACTGTCGCTATTTAATTACGGCAATGAACGCATTAAGCCTGGCAGCCTTGGTAAACCTGCACCGTACTACAACGTAACTTTAATTGATGAAGAGGGGAATAAAGTAGAGGACGGTGAAGTTGGAGAAATCGTAGTTGATATGTCTAACGGAAACTTCCCAGGCTTGTTCATGGAATACTTTGGTGATGAAGCAAAGACTAAGTCTGTAATGCACGACGGCTATTATCATACATCTGATAATGCATGGCGTGATGAGGACGGCTACTTCTGGTTCACAGGCCGTAACGACGACGTTATCAAATGTTCTGGTTACCGCATCGGTACATTCGAAGTTGAATCAGTTCTTATGCAGCACCCAGCTGTTGTTGAATGTGCAGTTACTGCAGCTCCAGATCCTGTACGCGGTCAGGTTGTTAAAGCAACAATCATTCTTGCAAAGGGGTATGAGCCAAGCGACGAGCTTGTAAAGGATATTCAGAACTTTGTTAAAAAGACAACAGCTCCTTACAAATATCCACGAATCGTAGACTTTGTAAAAGAGCTGCCTAAGACAATCTCTGGTAAAATCAAACGTAAAGATATCAAATAAGGCTTACTATTATTGCCGACATATTCCTCACAGAATAAAAGAGGACACAGAGTTACATTTCTTACAATGTTTCTCTGTGTCCTCTTAAACTTTGTGAGGAATTATTTTTTTATATACTTATAAACATAAGCAAACGGATCTTCTACCATAGTGCAGGTATCACCTAATTCCATCAGAAGCCCATTGCTTTCTGCCTTTGTTTCCCATACAGGAAGTGGATTACCATTTGTATCAAGACCATTAGGATTTCCAGTCTTTACAAAGTTCAACCAGTATGAACTCATTATTTCTTCAAGCTCATAATCGTATGCTTCGTAATTTTTTGTGTGAGGAATATTTTTATAGGCATAAATTATTTCTCCAGAATGATAGGTTCCAAACTCTTTGTTTTCACGAGAGAAATAATATTCATAAACAGGCTTTCCCTGTGCTTTTACAGTATTAGACCAGCATTCATGAGGATAAGTAAAACAAACAGCAGAGAAAACTTCATTATATATTTCTCTTGCCTGTTTTTTAGTTTTAATTTCTCCATATTGAGAAAGGAAATCATCTGTATTGTCTTTTAAGCTTGGTTCAAGAAGCGAAGCAAGATTATCTTTATTAACTTTTGTAAAATAGGTAAAACCAAAGGCCTCCTGTTTATTAAATCCGTTCAAAAGAGCTTCTTCATGATTTTCACCTTTTTGATAGATTTCAAAAGGAGTCTGTGGAAGAGCATAGCCATCAACACACATTGAATTATTTGCATACTTAGTTTTAATCAATTTCTCAGCTGGAACAGCACGTAATTCTTCAATGTTTTTACAGTTGAATTCTGCTTTTATGTCGTCTCCCATTTTTAATGCTGCTTCCATTTTTCGGAAAGTGTGGGGTGGAGTCTTCTGAATTACAGAAGAGCTTTCTCCAATAGCACGACGGAAATAACCTTTTGTAAGAGGACTAGCACATAAAGCATTTACAGATGATGAACCGGCAGATTCTCCGGCAATTGTAACATTATCTGCATTACCGCCAAAAGCTGCTATATTATTATGAACCCATTCCAATGCTTTTATCTGATCTAAAAGTCCATAGTTACCTGTTGTTCCGTGTTCAGATTCTGCTGCCAGTTCTTTATCAGCTAAGTATCCGAAAACACCAGTTCTATATGCTATGCTGACAAAAATAATTCCATTTCGTGCAAGATTCTCACCATCATATTTTTCATACCAGCTCTGACCGGACATTAAAGAACCGCCATGAATATAAACAAGAACAGGCCAGCCACCTTCAGGAGCTTTTTCAGAAGGCTTCCATACATTCAGATAAAGGCAATCCTCACTTTGAGGACCATTAAATGTTCTATCTTTTTGAGAATGAGTATAAAGCTGAAATAAAAAGTTATATAAAGCAGATTTCTTTTTCTGCATTGCCATAGGAGCAAAGTGATCTGCTTCTAAAATACCACCCCATGGAATAATATCCTGAGGTTCTTTCCAGCGCAGTTCTCCAACAGGAGGGGCTGCAAATGGAACACCAGCATAAATTTCTATATTTCCATCCTGAGTATAAATTCCTCTTAATTCTCCGCCAGTTACATTTACAACATCAGTTCTTAACTGAACTTTTTGCCCAGTTGGATTTGTCTGCTTGATTGTTGAAGCACATGAAAAGAGTAAAATTATAAGAAAAAAAGATGATACAACAGATTTGATTAAACTTTTGCTCATATTTATAGTATATCATTTCTATTTAATTGAATAAAGCGTTGAATAATGCTATCATCAAAAAAAATCCCGCAGTGATGAACTCCACATCACTTTCCTTGCCTCACGACGGCAACGCGATTAAAAACATTCAGGAGTATCTCATGAAAAAAATCATCACAATCTTAGTTTCAATGGTACTTGTTTCCAGCATGATTTTCGCTGCTGGTAAAAAGTCAAAAGACAAGAAAGTTACTGTTGAAATCTGGCACACTTACAATGGTAAGCAGGCAGCTGCCCTTAATGATGCAGCAGACAGATTCAATGCTACACAGTCAAAATATGTAGTAGAAGTAAAGAATCAGGATTATGCAGGCTTTACAGACACTGTTTACAATGCTGTAGCAAACGGAATCGGACCTAGCATTATTTTCAACTATGGTACAACTGCAGTAGATTATGCTAACGAAGGTCTTGCAATTGATATCCGCAAATATATCAAGAAAGATAACAAGAAAGGCGACAAGACAATGCAGAACATCATTGATTCTCTTCCAGAGGCAATGAAGACTGACGTACTCGGTTTTGAAGACGGTGGTATCTACTATCTTCCTGGCTGTACAACAGGTCCTGTTCTTTTCTATAACAAAACAATTTTTGAAGAGCTTGGCTTGAATCCTCCAACAAACTGGGATGAACTTGTTGAAGTTTCTAAGACAATCAAAGAAAAGAAAGGTATTCCAGGTTTCCACTCAGATGGTCTTGTAGACAATATCCAGGAATTGATTATGCACAATGGTCTTGGCTATATTGACGTTGCTAACAAACACGTAACTTTCTGTGGTCCTAAACTTGAAGAAATCTATCAGTGGTATGCTGATAACTGTAAGAAGGGATATTTCTCTTTCAACACAATCGGACGTTATTCTTCAGAAGACCTTGCTAACGGTGATATCGCTTCTTTCTCTGGTTCTTGTGTAAACGATCAGTACATTCAGATGGTAGAAGGAAAGGGTGAACTTGGAATGGCTAAGTGGATTTCTGGTAATTTCTACACAGCTTGGAACCGTGGTCCTATCTTCCTTCACAGAAATGATGCAGTTGATGAAGGTGCTTACGAATTCGTTAAGTTCTTCCTTAACCGTGAAAACGCTGCTAAGTGGGCAATTGCAAACTCAGCACTTTGTCCTTATGGAACTTCAGCTGATGTTCCAGAATACGTTGCATATTTGAAAAATCTTCCAGCAACTTCAGCTCTTCCATACGTTCAGGCTAACATGGCTGTTTCCGGTTCATTCCCTAACGTAACAGGTTCTGCTGCAGTTCGTAAGATTCTTGAAGAGTACCTCAACTACGTTGTTGATGGAAAGATGACTGCAAAAGAAGCCGTAGCTGCAATTGAAAAGCAGTGTAACGACGCTTTAAACGGCCGATAAAAAATGCAAGTTCGAATAGATAACGTAACAAAGAAATTTGGTCACACAACTGCTGTAAGTAATTTTTCCGCAGAGCTTGAAGACGGGCATCTGATTTGTCTGCTCGGTCCTTCGGGCTGCGGTAAATCTACTTTGCTAAATATGCTCTGTGGAATTATTCCTGTAACAGAAGGTAAAATCTTTTTTGATGATAAAGATGTTACAGCGCTTCCTCCAGACCAGAGAAACATCGGCATGGTTTTCCAGAACTATGCGCTTTATCCTCATATGACTGTAAGCGAAAACATTTCGTTCCCGCTTGAAGTCCTTAAGGTAAATAAAGAAGAACGTAAGGCAAGGGTAGATGCAATTGCAAAGCTTGTTCATGTTGATACTCTTTTGCGACGTTATCCTTCAGAACTCAGTGGTGGTCAGCAGCAGCGCGTTGCTATTGCACGTGCAATGGTAAAAAATCCGGCGCTGCTTCTGATGGACGAACCGCTTTCAAATCTTGACGCAAGACTCCGCCTTGAAATGCGCGAAGAAATCCGCCGCATTCAGAAGGAAACTGGAGTTACAACAGTTTTTGTAACTCACGATCAGGAAGAAGCCATGTCTATTTCAGACAGCATTCTTTTAATGAAAGACGGCCTTTTAATTCAAAGCGGGCTGTGTCAGGAACTTTATAAAAATCCAAACTGTTTGTTTGTTGCAGAGTTCTTAGGAAATCCTCCGGCAAATAAACTTGTTGAAGATCAGAAAATTACAGCAATCCGTCCGGAAAGCTTCTACCTTGACGACAATGGTACAGAAGCTGAAATCCTTGCCATCAGTGAAATGGGAAAGGATCAGATTGTAACTCTTTCATACCGTGGCAATACAGTTCGTGCCATTTTGAATCTTGAAGATGAAAGCATTACAACAGGTTCAAAAATAAAAATAAGCCTTAAAGAAAAAGGAGTCTTTTATTTTGACAATCAGGGAAGGAGACTGTAGTGAAATATTCACCAGAACGCCATAAGCGTTTCAGTAAAATTGAACCCTGGCTTTATCTTTCTCCGTTTCTGATTTTCATAATCATCTTTACTCTTTATCCGGTAATCAACGTTTTTACTATTTCCTTTAAAGAAAACTACAGCTATCTGAAAGGAACTTTTAAAGCTTTTAATTTTGAAAATTATAAATATGTTCTAACTGATGACAAATTTATTTCAGGCTTAAAGAACACTGCGCTTTATGTTTTATTTGTCGTTCCAATCAGTACTGCTATATCACTTTTTTTTGCAAATCTCTTAAATAAAAAAGTAAAGGGAAGTGCAGTTTTTCAAACAGCCTTCTTTCTGCCTATGGTAACTTCTGTAACTGCGGTCGGCCTTATCTGGCGACTGATGTATAACCAGCAGTACGGAATTATCAACTGGGTGCTTTCAAAATTCGGAATTGAAAAAATCGGGTGGGTAACTGAATCAAAGTGGTCGCTGCTTGCCCTTATCATATTTGGAGTCTGGAATATTCTCCCGTTCACAATTATCATTCTGCTTTCGGGAATGCAGAACATCAATGAAATGTATTATACAGTTGCGCGTGTAGACGGTGCAAAGCCTATGCGGATTTTCTTTAAAATTACAGTTCCACTTTTGTCTCCGACAATCTTCCTTGTGTGCATTGTTAATACAATCACCTGCTTTAAGGTTTTTAGTGAGCTGTATCCGCTGTTCTATGGAAAACCGGGACCTTATTACAATCTCTACACAGTTGTTTATTATATCAGATATGCAATGATGGAAAAGAGAAAGTATGGTTATGCCGCCGCCGCAGCCGTAATTCTTTTCCTCTGTATTTTCGTAGTAACAATGCTTGAGCTCCATCTCAAAAAACGAATGGGAAGGAAGGGACTGAAATGAAAAAAAAGCTGTCATTGTCGGGCTTGACCCGAATATCTTTCGCAAAAATCCCTGTTTACTTCTTTTTAATCCTCGGCTCCATCATAATGGTGTTCCCGTTCATCTGGATGATACTCACATCGTTCAAAACACATGCAGAAGCAATCATGTTTCCGCCGAAATTCTTTCCGGCAAATTTTTCTTTTGTAAATTATCGCGAAGCCTTCTCAATGGCTCCGTTTGGAAAATATTTTATAAACTCAGTAATTGTAATGGTGCTTTCAGTTCTCACAACAACCACCACAACAATTCTCGCATCATTTGCTTTTTCAAAACTGAAATTCCCGGGCCGCAGCCTTATCTTTTCAATTCTGCTAAGCCTTATGATGATTCCTTTTGAAATGTTAATCATCACAAATTATACTACAATCGTAAAAATCAAATTGTACAATACAATACCTGCTCTGGTAATGCCTTTTATCGCAAGCATCTTTTATACATACATTCTCAAAAACTTTTTTGATACTATTTCAGACAATCTTTATTATTCTGCAAGAATAGACGGTGCTTCAAACTGGCTTTACCTATGGCGTATCATGGTTCCGATTGCAAAACCATCTCTTTTTACTATTATATTGCTTAACGCATTGTCTTCATGGAACAGCTTTATGTGGCCGCTCTATGTAACTTCAGACGCAAAAAGCCGAACATTGCCATATGGTCTTCAGGTTTTCACTACAGAAGCTGCCAGCTATTCTGAATATCTTATGGCTGCCTCAACAATCGTTGTTCTCCCAATGATTATACTTTTCATTCTTACAAGAAAGTATATTGTAAACGGCGTAAGCAGCGGTGGTCTTAAAGGTTAGGCTAATAAATTTTTCTTATATTTAAATTTCAACTTTAAAAATCTACCTGTGTATTGTAAACTATATATGGGTGGATTTTTATGAATAAAAAAACTATATGTATATCAATGGGCATATTATGCTTTTTGATGGCATCCTGCTCTAAAATTCCAGAAATGACACTGGAAGAAATAGAATTACATTCCCAGAATCTAAATGCTGAACTAATACAAAAAACACTTAGCAAACCCTGGACTGGACAGGAATTTAAAGCCGGAAATGTCGGTGGCATCTGGTATGACACAATCTTATCTGATCCAAAAACTTTTAATCAGGTAATTGCTGAACGCGACGGTACAAGTGCTTCTATTGTAAGTATGACACTGGAATATCTTAGCGATTACGACATGACAACCCGCGAATGGAAGCCTAGAGCTGCTTATTATCAAATAATAACCGACGAAGAAGCAAATACCCTTACAGTTCGTTTTACAATCCGAGATGATTTTTATTGGACCTGGTATGGCTCAGATAAAAAGATCCCTGTAACTTCAGATGATTTTGTTTTCTGGTATAACGAAATCGATGGAGATCCAGATATGGGGTCTAATGGCTACGGCTCACAATGGATTTTGATGGAAGATGGTACAGAAGCCCATATCGACTGTAAAAAAATCGATGACAAGACTTTTGAATTTATCTATCCTAGAATAGTTGCAGATCCTATGCTCTCAACTAATATGAAACTTTGTCCTTCATTTATATTTAAGCCTGCAAAAGAGAAAAATGGGGCTGAGGGAATAAAGGCTTTGTTCAGTATTGATAAGGATCCAAAAGAAATACCTTCCTGCGGAATGTGGTATATCACAGAATACATTCCAGCCCAGAGACTTGTATTTACCCGAAATCCAAATTACTGGGATAAAGATTCTAATGGGAATTCAATCCCATATCCTGAACAGAGAATTTATCAGATTGTAGGGGATACAAATACAGATTATCTTCTTTTCAAACAAGGACAAACAGAAGTTTACAGTCCGACACCAGAACAGGTAGAAGACCTTGTTGCAAATCAGAAAGAGGACTATACGGTTTTCAATGCAGATGGTTCTATGGGGTCTTCAATGTGGAGCTTTAATCAGAATCCTCAGAACAAAGACAAGCCATATTATAACTGGTTTACCAAAAAGGAATTCCGACAGGCAATGAGCTGTCTTTTCAATCGCGATAGGGTTGCCCTGCAGACTTACCGTGGTCTTGCAGAAGCCAAGTATGATTTTTTCCCGGAAGTAAATCCATACTTTAATCCTGATATCACATTAAAATATAAGTACAATCCAAAGCAGGCAGAAGAACTACTTCAATCAATCGGCTTTGTGAAAAAAGATGGCCACTATTATGACGACAAAGGAAATAAGATTGAGTTTGACCTTTTAATTTCAAGCGGTGGAACTACCGCAAATGATATGGCTCAGATTATTACAGATGAATGCAGTAAGGTTGGAATAACTATCAATGTCCGCCAGGTAGATTTTCAGAAGCAGGTTGAAATGCTTACTTCAACTTATGACTGGCAGTCTATTTTTATCGGCCTTGGCAAAAATCTCTTTCCTTCGCAGGGAGCTAATGTATGGCCGAGTTATGGAAACTTACACTTATGGTATCCCCTGCAGGAAACACCGGCAACAGATTGGGAAGCCCGTGTTGATTACCTTTATAACGAAGGCAGTTTTACAATTGACCATGACAAGGCAAAAGCAATCTGGGATGAGTATCAGGAAATCCTTCTTGAACAATGTCCTGTAATCTATCTTATGCGCTCAAAATCTTTCTTTGCAATCCGTAATAAATGGGATCTGACAAATGTCTATTATGATAATAGAAACAGTGCTCTTATAGACAACGTTTATCTGAAGGAAGGAAGATAATGAATAAAATAAAACTCTTTTATTTAAAATTAAAAGCGACAGTTACTGCACCGCAAAAAGCTTTTAAGGCAAAAGCACCTCTTGCTTCCTTTATAACCGGAAGAATTATTACAATGATTTTTCTTCTTTTTCTATTAGGCTTTGCGCTCTTTGGTTTAATGGAACTTGCTCCTGGAGATATTGTTGACCAGATGATGACGCAGCAGCTTCTTACGAGCACAGAAAGTCAGGGTGGAAAAAATGCAGTGAACTCACTTGGTGGCTCACAAGATAAAAACTTTACCACCGAACAAATGGACGCTTTGCGTGCCGAGCTCGGACTCGATAAACCTTTTTACGTTCAGTACTTCAAGTGGCTCAAACGAGTTATTGTGAACCACGACCTGGGAACAAGCCTCATATCTAAGGCTCCGGTCAGCTTTTTAATACGGAGCCGCTTGTGGAACTCGGTATTACTGAATCTTATTTCCCTTGTTTTTATAACAACGTTCTCGTTCCTGCTCGGAGTCTTTTTCTCCAGCAAGGCCGGAACACGGCTGGATGTAGGCGCAACCTTCTTTGCGCTTTTCTTCCATGCCTTCCCGGGAATCCTGCTTTTGATTTTACTTCAGCTTTTTGCTTCTATTACAAATCTTTTCCCGGTGACCGCATATCCTGATTTTCCTTTTAAAGATGCGCCAATGAAATTTACATTCAGTTACGCTCATCATGTTTTCCTACCTCTGCTTGCGTCTTTCCTCGGCGGACTTGGAGGCACAATGCGAATGATCCGCGCAACAATGCTGGATCAGATGGGAATGCCTTATATCTTTGCTCTGCGTTCCCGCGGCATCAGCGAAAAAAGAGTTTACCTTAATCACGCCTTCCGTAATACCCTGAACCCGTACATCACAGGAAGTGCAAACCTTCTTGCAGGACTTTTCTCAGGCTCGCTCGTTCTTGAAATTATCTTTGCTTATCCTGGAATCGGCCGCCTTATGTACGACGCAGTTCTTCAGGAAGACATAAATCTTGTTCTTGCAAACAGCATGTTTATTTCGGCGCTCGTTCTTGTTGGTATGGTAATCAGTGATATTCTGCTTGCCATTGTAGATCCTAGAATCAGATATGGAAACGAGTAGGGGGCGGAAATGAAAAAGTTAGCACAGTATATCAAGACAAGACCTCTCGCATTGACCTCTCTTATTTTCCTCGCCCTCGTTTATCTTGTAATGATTTTTGCAGAGTTCTTTGCACCTTACCAGCCGACACAGACCTTTGAAATTAACACATACCATCCGGCAAATCTTCAGCTGACAAGTCACGGCATCAAAGTTCGCGAGTGCCGCACCATCAGTAAAATCAACTGGAAGTACGCCCGCGTAAAAGACGAAGGCTACACCCACGACTTCAAACTTTTTGCTAAGGGCTACGAATATAAACTTCTCGGCTTTATCCCATGCGACCGCCATCTCTTTGGAACAAAGGACCTGGCTTACCCGGCATATCTTCTTGGCGCCGACCACCTTGGCCGCGACCTTTTCAGCCGCATAATTTACGGAAGCCGCATCTCCCTTACAATCGGTTTTGTCGCCACCGCAATCGCCATGGTGCTTGCAATAATCTTCGGCGGCATCTCCGGTTACTTCGGCGGAAAAACCGACTGGTTCATAATGCGCTTCGCCGAGTTCTTTATGCTCATCCCAAGCCTATACTTTATCCTTTTCCTGCGCTCGCTCTTAAACAGCCGCATGGATTCAGGAACCTCATACATGATAATCACGCTGATTCTTTCGCTGGTCGGCTGGCCGGGTAGTGCAAGAACCATCCGCGGAATTGTACACTCCGTAAAACGCGAAGAGTTTATTCTCAACACCAAACTCGAAGGCCTTCCATCCCTCGTCGTAATTTTCGGCCACATCATTCCGCAGATTACAAGTCTTTTGATTGTAAGCATAACGCTGAGTGTTCCGGGCTTTATCATGAGCGAAACAACACTTTCATATCTTGGCCTTGGTATCAGTGATCCTGCCGTGAGCTGGGGTTCTCTTATCAACCGTGATATTTCAACTCTCTCAAATCTCAGAAACTTCCCATGGCTTTTGTATCCGGTTCTCATGCTGCTGCTTGTGACTCTTGCCTTCAATTTTGTCGGTGATGCGCTCCGTGATTTCTACGATCCGTACAGTGCAGTATTTAAGAGATTTAAGAAAGTGAAAGGGAATGGCTTCCCCCGCTCTAATCGAGAATCCGTTAAAAACCGAGCTGCGGCAGCGGGTCGGTTTAGGATTTTCCACCAAATTGCGCACATCCGGGCTATGCCCGGATGTACCCCTTCTCCTAAGGGCTCCGCCCTTAAGAACCCGGCATCACCGTCAGACAACATCCTCTCTGTCCAGGACCTTCACGTTACCTTCCACGTACTCCGCGGAACAGAGTGGACACCATTCGAAGCTGCCCGCGGCGTTTCCTTTGATGTAAAAAAAGGCGAAATCCTCGGACTCGTCGGCGAATCAGGAAGCGGTAAGTCTGTTTCAACAACAGCCATACCGGGACTCCTTCCACAGAATGCAGAATGCACCGGCCACATTTATTACAATGGAGTTGACCTTCTTTCGCTCTCACAAAAAGAACTCCGTGAATACCGCGGCAAAAAGATAGCCCTTATTTTCCAGGAGCCGGGCCGTTCTTATGATCCTCTTCAGAATGTAGGAAGCATCTTCTTTGAAACATTCAGAATCCTCGAACCAGAGATTACCCGCGAGGCTGCAGACAAAAAGACAATCGAACTTCTCACACAGGTTGGAATCCCAGAACCGGATAAGCGACTCAAATCATATCCTCATCAGTTTTCTGGCGGCCAGCTTCAACGTATCGGAATTGCACTTGCTCTTGCCCAGAACTGTGAACTCTTAATTGCCGATGAGCCTACAACCGCACTCGACGTAACAATTCAGGCACAAATTATTTCGCTCCTTTTGAAGCTGCAGAAAGAACGAAATCTATCAATCATCTTCATCAGCCACAACATCAATCTTGTTGCCCAGATTTCAGACAGAATTGCCGTAATGTATCAGGGCCAGATTATTGAGACAGGAAGTCCAGATGAGGTTATAAAAAATCCTCAGCACGAATACACACAAAAGATTGTTTCATCACTCATTGAATTTGGAACTCATTACACAGACAAGAAAGGAGGGCAGAACTAATGGCAAACGAAAATATCATCGAAGTAAATAACCTTTCAAAAACCTTCAATCTGGAAGCAGGCTTTTTTGCAAAAAACAAACAGAATGTTTACGCCGTAAACGACGTCAGCTTTGCAATTAAACGCGGAACAACTTACGGCCTCGCCGGTGAGTCAGGCTGCGGAAAAACCACAACCGCAAGACTTTTAATCCAGCTTTATAAACAGACAAGCGGCTCAATAAAATATTTTGACGCCGAAGAAAAACTCCCACAGGAAGTTAAAGCCTACAAAAAAAATCAGCTCCGCCTTTACCGCGAAAAAGTAAAATACATTTTCCAGGACCCGGCCCGCTCACTTAATCCAAGACTCAGCATTTACAATGTACTTACAACAGGCCTCAAGTATTCTTCGCTCTGGCAGGGAAAAGCCGCCGCCCGTGAGCTTGCAGAAAAAATAATCACAGAGGTAGGCCTCTCACCAGAAGATCTCGAACGCCGTCCCGCAGAGTTCAGCGGCGGCCAGAGACAGCGCATTTCAATTGCCCGCGGCCTTATTATGAATCCGACACTTCTTGTATGCGATGAAGTTGTTTCTGCTCTGGACGTTTCAATTCAGGGCCAGGTTTTAAACTTACTGCAGGATCTCCGCCAGACCAGAAATCTCAGCTATCTTTTCATTACCCACGACCTCAAAGTAGCCTGCTACTTCTGCGACACTATCGGAGTAATGTATCGCGGCTACATGGTAGAAGAAGCCCCGGCTGCTGACCTTTATAAAACAGCCTTACATCCTTATACACAGCTTCTTTTCGAAGGTGCACAGGGAGTTCTCAACAATTCAAATCAGGAAGTAAAGACAACATTGCAGCAGGAAAACTGCTGTCCGTTTGCATACCGCTGTCCAAAAGCAACTGAGCGCTGTAAAAAAGAACTTCCTGAGTTTACGAAGATTTCTGAGGGACACAGAGTAAGGTGCTTTGAAGCTTAATAAATATGTTTATTCAAGTCTTTCCTTAAGCTTTCTTATTTTGACTAAGCTCTTTATGAAAACATAGGTATAAAGAACAAACATTACACCAAAGATAATTGTTATTATATTATCAAAAATTGATGAACCAAAGTCTCCATGAATTCCTTTTATAAAGTTTGGAATTACAGCACAAAGGAAAATTGTAATGAAGGGCAGGAGTCTGCGCTGCTGGATCTTCTGAAGCATCTGTAACTTTGAAGAATTATCAGAAAAAATCTCGTTGCTATTATCAGTATTATTTGCAGCAAGTGGTTTTCTAAAAATTGAAAAGCCGTTTACCGACCACAAGAATTCCCAGCCGTTATCAGCAAACATCTGACGATACTCAGGATTCTTTGAGCCGTTCTCATTTGTAAAATCAATTCTGTATGTCATATCTTCCGGTTCACATTTTTCAAACTTGTATAAACCAGGGAGCTTAAAGCTTACAACCTTCCAGCCGTTCTTGTGCTGTTTTTCAAGAAAAGCCTGTTCTTCTTCATATTCAAAAAGTGTATAAAATCTAAAAAGTGTCTTTGTGTTTTTCATTTTATTTTCCTCCAATATTTCTATAAAGTCTTTTGATTCGTTCTATTTCCAGCTGCAGAACTTCCTGGCCAACTGAAGTGATTTTGTACAGCTTTCGTTTTTCTTCTTCACGAACAAATTCAATCAATCCATCTTTTTCCATTTTTCCTAATGATCCGTACATCGTGCCCGGTCCAATGTCTACCTGGCCATCAGTCATCTGTTTTACCTTTTGAGTTATATTGTATCCATGCATTTCTTCCTGAAGGCAAAACAAAATATAAAAGCCGGTTTCAGTCATCGGAACATAAACACGTTTAATTCTTGCATCCATGGCCACCTCTCCGAGTATTGTATTTCGATATATCGCACCTCGTTATAACGAAGCTAGATATAATATATCGTGGTGTGATATAGGTGTCAAGATTTTTTTTAAATATTTAATGCTGTAGAAAGTATTTTAAGGTTATTATTGAAAATGTTGGGAACAGAAGGAATTTCTATCATCACTACTTAAGTGAGTTAAAAAATCAAACCGTCCTCAACTCTAGTGCGCCAACCAATTAAGGAAATAACGCAGTTTTATTGGACGATTCTATGAATAAATATAGCACAAATAATGGAAAGGTCAATAGCAAAAGTATAAACGAGTGGGAAAGACAAAAAGTGTAAAACGAATGTACAGTTTATTATTGAATACGCTGTGAATTAAGTTTACGCCAGAAGTTCTTCTTGAAGTTCTGTCGGTTAGAAAAGAATTCTGCTTCTGAATTTGAGAACTGACCAATTTCGATTTTTGCATTGATATGGTCAAGTGTACATATTAAATCAGCTACCTGGAATAATTTATAATCTACAGGACTTACTTTTCTAACTTCAACATTGGCAAACATTGTATTAAAAAGTACATTTAAGATTCTCTTAAGTGGCTTTTGCCCATTGTCATAGTAGATTATGATTTTATCAAATGTATGCCAGTAATCCATGCAGGCTTCGAGCTTGTTTTTAATTTCCTTTGTAATTTTTGCTTCAAGAACATCTGAATCTGCGCATTCTGATTTTCTTACCAGGGCTGTAAAGAATCGAATAGGAATCTTTCTTGCAAAACGGAAAAGCAAGTTGAAAAGCTTTTGACGCTCTTCCACCTGCACAAGTTCATAAGCACCTTCTCGACGAATAAGAGGTGCTGTATGAATTGCATGATGCGGATAACCTAATGATGTAAGGTATTTTTCTAGACCGTCGATGTCAGCTTGTATGGAATCGGACTGTTCGTGAGCTATGACGGAAACGATATAAAATGGAGAATGAGATTCAAAATCACCAAAATCTCCAGCTTCATCAATGAAGCAACTTAAAATCTTTTCTGCCAATATGGGGTATACTCCGATAATTAAAGGTTAAAAAAGAAAGGCGCGGGATCCCCACGCCGTTTCGGTGGACCGAGGTCTTTCAACCAGCCCAATAATAATTATAATTATAACATCGGAAATGTCAATGATTTTTATTAAACTCATGATGCATTATAATTTTTACAAATTATTAAGCCTTTCTTGCTACATGGTATGTTTTATAATTTATATATTTATATTTTTGATAAACTAACTTTTCTTGAGAAAACGTGATTTTTATAACCTCTTTTCTATATACTGTGTTATAATATTAAACTATGCAAGTTGATTACACAAAACTTTGGGAACGTTATAAAGAAAAAGGATATAAAAATAAAACGGATCTCATAGAACTCGCAGGTATCTCAACTAATATAGTGGCAAAACTGAATAAAGGTGAATATGTCTCTATGGAAAGTCTTTCAAAGATTTGTATGGCTTTAGATTGTGATATTGGTGATGTTTGTGTAGAAAATGCTACAGCCAGTAATAAATAATTGAAGAGTAATTGGATATGAAGAGTTTTATTTCCGAAGATGACATTGAACAGGCTTTATTAAAAAAACTTAGTGCAGCTCCATTTAATTATGATCTTATTATCTGTGATTCAAGCTTAGATGCTAAAGATAATCCGGATAATGGCCCTCATCGTGATTCGGTTGAACAATGTATTCTTCCTGTTATTCTTAAAGAATCTCTAACTAGAATTAATCCTCATATCAGTGAAACTAATATAAATGAAACTGTAAAAGCTCTTTCTAAGAATTTTGCAGATAAAGATATAATTGAAACTAACTATAAGCTTTATCAGAAAATTAGAGAGAGCATTCAAGTTACAGAAAAACGAAACGGTATAGATGAGTTTGATTTTATAAAGCTTATTGATTTTGAAAATCCTGAAAACAATACTTTTACTGCTGTTTCTCAACTCTGGATAAAAGGAACTTTTGGTTATCGTAGACCTGATGTTCTTATTTTTGTGAATGGACTTCCTCTTGTTTTTATAGAACTGAAAAATGAAACTGTAAAAGTTCAGGAAGCATATAATAAGAATCTTACAGACTATAAAGATAAAATACCGAATATCTTTGCATTTAACCAGATTTGTGTTCTTTCGAATGGACGTGAAACTCGAATTGGTGCATTTAATGCTGATTATGAATTCTTTTTCCAGTGGCTTAAAGCTACAGACGAGAAAGAAAAGATTAACCGAAAGCAGATTTTTGAAGACGGTATTTCTATTGAAATCTTTGCTGACGGTTTATTAAAGAAAGAAACTCTGCTTGATTACGTAGAAAACTTTATTCTCTTCGATAATCAAAAAACAAAGATTATTGCTAAAAACCATCAGTTCCTTGGTGTAAATAATCTTTTCCGCCAGATGTACAAGCGAGAAGTATTAAAAGGAAAACTTGGTGTTTTCTGGCATACTCAAGGTTCTGGAAAATCATATTCAATGGTCATGTTTGCTCGTAAAGTTATGCGAAAGATTCCTGGTAATTTTTCTTTCCTGGTAGTTACTGACCGAGATGATTTGGATACACAGATTCATAAGACATTTGTAAGAACAGAAGTTATAAAGGCAAGCGAAGTTGTGCAGCCAGCAAACAGCGAAAAGCTTCGTGATTACCTGGGTACTAACCAGCAATTTGTATTTACTCTTATTCATAAATTCCGTTATGACAAAAAGAAAGAATATCCTCTTCTTTCAACTCGCAATGACATTATTGTAATGGTAGATGAAGCTCATAGAACTCAGTATGCAGACTTAGCAGAAAATATGAGACGAGGTTTACCAAATGCTAACTTTGTTGCATTTACAGGAACCCCATTACTTGGAAGTCAGAAACTTACAAATCAGTGGTTTGGTGATTATGTTTCTGAATATAACTTTGCACAAGCTATTGAAGATGGCTCTACTGTTCCTCTTTTTTATAGCAGACGTGTTCCTGAAGTTGGATTACAGAATAACTTCCTTGACGATGATGTTGTAAAAATTGTCGAAGAAGAAAAGCTTAATGACAGAGAAGAAGAAGCACTTGAAAATTCTAAATCAAAGATTATTGAAGTACTTGACCGTGATGAACGACTGGAAAAAGTTGCTCAAGATATTGCTCATCATTTTCCTCGCCGAGGTTTTCTTGGTAAAGCAATGGTTGTTTCTGTAACAAAATACACTGCTGTAAAAATGTATGACAAAGTTCAGAAATACTGGAAAAATGAAATACAGAATCTTTATAACGAACGAAACTCAATTGATCCAAATGATAAAGAAAAACTGAATCAGATTAATGCAATGATTGACTACATGGAAAAAACTGAAATGGTAGTCATCATTTCAGAAGAAGCTGATGAAGAAGAAAAGTTCAAAAAGAAAGGACTAAATATAAAACCACATCGTGACTTAATGAACGCTATCGACAAAGATGGAAATGATATTGAAGACAGATTTAAGAATGCACATGATCCTCTTCGTTTAGTTTTTGTTTGCGCAATGTGGCTCACAGGTTTTGATGTTCCAAGTCTTTCTACATTGTATCTTGATAAACCAATGAAGAGTCATACTCTTATGCAGGCTATTGCCAGAGCAAACAGAGTTTATCCAGACAAGACTGCCGGAATTATTGTTGATTATGTAAATGTATTTAAATACATGAATGATGCCTTAGCTGAATATGCAACAGGTGATGACGGAGAAGACTTCCCAGCAAAAGATATAGAAGCTCTCATTATTACTCTTGATGCTTGTATAAACGAAGCTGATAAATTCATGTCTTCTATAAATGTTGACCTAGAGCAGATTATTGCAGAGAAAGAAACTTTCTCAAAATCTCAGCTGATACTTGATGCCTATGACAAGATTGTAGATACAGATGACAAAAAGAATAAGTTTAGAGTTCTTACTAATACAATGCTTAATATTTATGAAGCAAGTAAACCAGAAATCTTTGAACGAACTCCAAAATGGGGAAACAAAAAATTTGCTCCATTAAAATATCTGCATGATTTATATACAAATGATATAGACCAGGAAAAGCTTGATAAAGCAAAAGAAAGATTAAGCAGTATTCTTGATAAGAGTATTTCAAGTCAGAATCCAAATGATCCTAATTCAAAGAATAAAGCTGAGTATTTAATTCATGAATATAAGGTAATTGATCTTTCTAAAATTGACGTAGAAGAACTTAGAAAAGAATTACAGACAGCCCAGTATAAAGCAATTGAAATTGACGACATTAAAATGTTTATAGAAATGGCTCTTAAAAAGCTTCTTGACCAGAACAAGGAACGCATTAAGTTCAGCGAGAGATTTAAGGCAATAATCGATCGTTACAATGCTGGTGGAAGTGAAAACGAAGATTACTATGAACAGCTTCTGGAACTTATGGAGCAGCTTAAAAAAGAATCTACACGAGCTGAAACAGAAGGACTTACAGAAGAAGAGCTTGAACTTTATGATTTATTAGACAAAGGTAAAAAGCTCACAAAAGATGAAGAGCAGAAAGTTAAGCTTGCTGCAAAACATCTATTTACTACATTAAAAGAAAACAAAGAAAAACTTTTGATTGTAGACTGGTATAAAAACGAACAGCCTATTAAGAAGGTACAGGATGTTATAGAAGAATCTCTGGATAAAGATTTACCAGAATCTTATGACAAACCTTCTTTTGAAGCAAAAACACAATTAATATTAAACCACTTTGTAGATATGGCCGTACAAGGTTACGGCTGGATTGCAGCATAGGAATTACAAATGACAGACAAAGAATTAAAAGAATTACAGGACAAACTTTGGGGAGCAGCTGATATTTTACGCAGCGGAGCTCATCTTGCAGCAAATAAATTTGGACAACCAATTTTAGGTTTAATCTTTTTACGATACGCAGACATTCGTTATAAACAGCATAAAGAAGAAATTGAAAATGAATTTAATTCATTAAAAGGAACTCGACGAGAAAAGAATTTCCAGGATATTGCTATAGAAAAATGTGGTTTTTATCTTCCTGAAGAAGCAAGTTATACAATAATTAATGATGCTCCTGATACTGCTGAAAAAGCAACGCTTGTAAAAAAAGCAATGGAAGCCATTGAAAAATACAATAAGCAGATGAATGGCGTTTTGCCGAAAGAAGTATTTGGACAGCTTGTTCCGGAAGAAGAGCCAGATTTATTAAGCCGAATTATGCGTATTTTTATGGATATTCCGGAAGACATAAGCATTGATTTGTTTGGACAGATTTACGAATACTTCCTTGGAAACTTTGCTCTTGAAGAAGGAAAAGGTGGAGGTGCATTCTATACGCCTGCAACTGTAGTTCGTTATATGGTTGAAGTATTAAAACCTGAATATGGAAATAAAAAATTCTTAGACCCGGCCTGTGGTTCTGGTGGTATGTTTGTTCAGGCAGCCCGCTACATGCATAACCATAATCAGAATGCTGCAACCGATGACATTATGCAGTTTGTCTGCAACGGTGTAGAAAAAGAACCTGATACTGTAAAGCTTGCTAAAATGAATCTTCTTTTGAACAATGTTCGTGGAGAAATAAAAGAAGCAAACTCTTTCTATTCTGACCCATACAACGCCTATGGTAATTATGATTATGTAATGGCTAATCCGCCGTTCAATGTTAATGAAGTAGTTTATGAAAGAATTAAGGATGACAAACGTTTTAATGAATACGGACTTCCAAAGAATAAATCTAAAGCTGGAAAGAAAGATGATAAAAAAGAAACTGTTCCAAATGCAAACTATCTCTGGATTAGTTATTTTGCAACAGCCTTAAATGAAAAAGGACGTGCAGCTTTAGTTATGGCAAACTCTGCCAGCGATGCCGGAAACAGCGAATATGAAATTCGAAAAGCAATGATTGAAAAAGGAATAATAAAGCAGATGGTAACGCTGCCAAGTAATATGTTCAGTACAGTTACCTTGCCTGCAACGCTTTGGTTCTTTGATAAGCCAAAATGCAATAGCCCTAAAAAAGATGAAATCTTATTTATTGATGCCCGCAATGTGTTTACTCAAGTAGACCGCGCACACCGAAAGTTTAGTGATGAGCAGATTAAAAACCTTGGAATAATTACAAGACTTTATGAAGGGGACACACAAGCATTTAATGACTTATTAGCAGAGTATCAAAAAAATATTGATAATGCTAAAGTAAAACATGATGCAGCTGTTGAAGATGAAAACAAGAGTTTTAATGCATTCTATCCTGATTATGAAAAACAGTTAAAGAATAAGAAGAATGCTGAAAAAGATTTAGCAGCAAGTAAAGAACAGCATAAGCAAATTTTAGATTTAATTGAAGCAGAATATAAAGACACTACGGAATATTTTACAGCTCAAATTAACTGGCTTAAAGAAAGATTCCCAGAAGGTAAATACCAAGATGTAATTGGACTTTGTAAAGTTACAAAGCTTGAAGGCGAAGACGGAATTATAGATCAGGATTATTCTCTAAACCCTGGACGCTATGTTGGTGTTGTAATTGAAGATGATGGAATGACAGAATCTGAGTTCAAAGAAACAATGCTTGGAATGAATGATGAACTTTCTAAATTGAATGAAGAAGCCAAGAAGTTGGAAAGTGAGATTGAAAGTAATTTGAAGGGATTGTTTTAAGAATGGAATTTAAATCTTATAGATTAGGTGAGCTTTGCCAACGACTAAGTAGTGGCAAATCGATTACTGCAGAAAACATTAAAGAAGAAGGCAAATATCCTGTTTACGGTGCAAATGGTCTTAGAGGTTATACTGATTCATATAACTTTGATGGTTCATGTGCCGTAATTGGTCGTCAAGGTGCATATTGTGGAAATGTAAAATATGTTTCAGGTCAAGTATACATGAGTGAGCATGCTGTTGTTGCGCAAGCAAACAAATATAATAATTCAAAATATTTGGCTTATAAACTCGGAATATTACAGCTTGGAAGATTTTCTGGGCAAGCTGCTCAACCAGGTTTATCTGTACAGCGTCTTTCAAGATTATTAATGGAAATGCCCGAAAAAGATTTTCAGGATAAAGTTTCAACTATTCTTTCACGTTACGATGAAGCAATAGAAAATAATAATAAACGCATAAAGCTTTTGGAAGAGATGGCACAAAATCTTTATAAAGAATGGTTTGTGCGTTTCCGTTTTCCTGGTTGGAAAAATGAACAATATAAAGATTCTTGCATTGGAAAAATCCCAAAGACATTTAGTGTTTTAAAACAGAGTGAGGTCATTTCTGATTATATTGGTGGTGGCTGGGGAAACGACGATGAATCGGCTAATTATCCAATTCAAGCTGCTGTTGTAAGAGGTGCAGATTTTCCAGAGTTTACAAAAGGTAATGTTTCTACTTGCCCTGTTAGATTTCACAAAAAATCAAATTATGAATCTAGAATTATTTCAGAAGACGATATTGTTTTGGAAGTTTCTGGTGGAACTCAAGAGCAACCTGTAGGTCGCACAGTAATTGTTACAAAAGAAAGACTAGAACGCTTTGATAACAAGCTTATTTGTGCAAGTTTCTGTAAGCTAATTAGATTAAACAAGCAAATTATAGCCCCATTCTTCTATTATTATTGGATGCAGTTTGTATATGACACAAGGATTATTGATCGCTATCAATTACAGTCTACAGGAATAATTAACTTTAAATTTGAATATTTCTTACGTAAAGGTGATGTATTATTACCTCCGTCAGAACTGATGTGGGAGTTTGATTCAAAAGTCAGAACAATTCATAAACAAATAGAAAATCTTGCAAAAGCAAATGAAAATCTTGCTAAGCAGCGAGATTTACTTTTGCCTAGATTGATGAGTGGAAAACTGGAAGTAAAATAAGAATGAATATAGAAAAAAAGAATTTTATACAAGAATACATAAAGCAATTAAAACGAGAAATATATTTATTTAACAAAGGTTCTTCGGATGAAGCAACTTTGTTTGATCTTATTACTGAAATAGTCGGTGTATTTTCTAAAGATTTTCCTGATTTACAAAAGGATTTATCATTTAATAATGGAACTGCTATGCGTGATGCTAGAATTGTTCTTGGTTTATTAAACAAAGAACTAATAGAAAATTCTATACCAGAACAAACAAATACTGATTATTCAGAAAACATAGATATTTTAAATCAATTAAGGATAGAAACTGCTAGTTTTAAAGATACTGCTTTAACATGGGAAAAACATGGAAATATTTGTAATTATTTTGAACAACTGGAACAATCTTTAAATGATAACAATATAAAAGCAATCAAAGTTTGCTTACAACTTATTGATGACTGGTATAACCAAACATTGGAAAGAATAATTAATGCAAGATATTGTTCACACAAAAATGAACACAAAAATAATGCTGCTAAAATAAAACAGTTTTTAGATAAAGTCTCATTAATTCCTGATAATTGTATTATACAAAATGAAGATACCCTAAAAGCTAAAACATCTAACAAATCAATAATTTTCATAAGTCATAGTTCAGCTGATAAAAAATATGGAGATGCTCTTCGAAAATTTATAATTGGTTTGGGAGTAAAAGACGAACAATTAATTTATACTTCACATCCACTTAATAAAATACCTTTAGATAAAAATATTTACGAATATTTACGAGAAAACTTTAATAATAAAGTTTTCATGATAATTCTTTGGTCAGATACATATCTCGAAAGCCCTGCTTGCTTAAATGAGATGGGAGCTGCTTGGGTTACTCAATCAGACTATACAAATATTTATAATCCGAATTTTACGTTTGGAAATCCAAAGTATCACCAGTGTGCTGTTGATACACGTAAAATGGGAGCCGTTTTAAGAAACGATGAACATTGTAAAGCAAATATGATTGAACTAAAAAATAAAATCTCAAAATTGTTTAATCTTAAAATTGATGAGAAACATTTTATGGTCTTATTAGATGAATTTATAAAAGATATTGAATGAGGCAAATTTTAATCTTACTAAGAAATAAGATTTTTATTTTATCTAGATTGACGAGTGGAAAATAGGAAGTAAAAAAAATGAATGATTTTTTAATAAATGAAAATGATATTTATTCCCCTAAAACAAAACAATACTTCAATGAAGTATTGAGTTCATATCATAATGGAAACTACCGTTCAGCAATAGTAATGTTGTACTCTACTGTCGTTTCAGACTTATTTTTAAAATTACAAGATTTAAGAGATACAAGTGAAGATAAAAAAGCTACAACGATACTGTCACAAATTGAAAGCAAAAGGATTGCTAAATCAGAAAATGGAACACAATTTGATCCAAGTTGGGAAAGAGATATTGTTAATAAAATTGCAAAAGAAACGAACTTACTTGATACTGATATAAAAATGGAAATTGATCATCTTCATGATGTAAGAAATCTTTGCGCACATCCTGCATTAAATTCAGATTTTGAATTATATTATCCATCAAAAGAAACAACAATAGCATACATAAAAGCTATTTTTGAAGGAGTTCTTATAAAACCTCCTTATTATATTTCAAGTGTTTTTGATAGATTAACAGAAGACTTAGAAAATCAAAAAACTATTCTCTCAAACGATCAATCAGCTTTAGAGCATTATTTAGATAAAAGATATTTTGCAAGAATGCCATCTCAAATGATAATCAATATTTTCAAAAAACTTTGGAAATTTGTATTTATGAAAGATGATGATGAACGCTGTGTTGAGAATAGAGAAATAAATGCAAAATGTATTTCAGCAATAATTTCTCTAAAAAAGGAATTGGTAATTAAAGAATTATCACAAGACGAAACTTATTATGATTTTTCATTAGATAATGAAAAATGTATATTATTAATCAATATTTTTTCACAAGAAAAAGATTTATATAAATTTATAAAACCTTTCTGGAAGCAAACTTTTGAAACGACTTTATTTAATTTACCTCATAGAAAAGGAATACTTTCTTGGTTTGTCCATAATGATAGTTATGAATATTATACATGGTTAATAAATGATGAAGAAGTTAATGCAGATAAAGGATTTGATTACAATACTTTTGAAGCATTAAAAAAATTCTTTTCTGACAATGGAATGGTTATTGAATGGCAAGATTATTCTATACTTCATTTTTCTAAAAGTTTTGATTTTAATTCTGCAGACTCTCGTTTTTCGAAATATATAGAACCTATATTAGATAAAATCACAAAACCCCAATTAGATAAATTAATGAATGCTATAAATGAAAATGATCAAATTTATAGAAGAGGTAGAAGTAAATCTGACAATACCAAAATTGTTAGAGCCGTTTTTGAACGTTTTTCTTTAGATTCGAATTATTTTGATCAATATGATGAATTTAATTATGATGAAAAAGTTTTTGTAAAAGCTGAAGAAGATATAGAATTTTAGGAGTAAAGACATAAATGAAATTTCAATTTTCAAAATTTGATGATAAAGAACATTTTTTATGTATTGAATTAAATAATAATGAAACAAAACTTAACTTTGATTCAAAAACAATTTCTACGATTAATACAAATGATTTTTTTGAACTGTTAAATGATTATAAGAAAAATAGTTATGCATCGAATGTAAAATATGAAGATAGAAAGTTATTAAAAAAAATTTGTACAACTATCAAAGATCCAATATTTATAGAATATGTAAGAATATTTGCATGTAGTTTCTTTTTATTACATTTTTACGAATATGAAAATATTGAAAACACTATATGTAAAAGAATACAGGATGAACAATTTCATGTATTTGATAATCATTTTTATGTTGATTGGACTGGATTTCTTGGTACACAACCTTCGATATATTATATTTCAAGGAATATTATTAAAGATAAAAACGAAGATCTTGGTAAATTATATTCAGTTGGATTTTTAGGAAAGCTAGAAATAGAATCAGATATAATAACAGATACTTTTTATTTTATTCCATTTAAGCCAAAACATATACCAAAAATGTTATCTTTAATTTGTGGCAATACAATTAAGCTTATTATGAAACAGAGAGAAGAAAAATATGAGGGGATAAATAAATGAAAACAATTATAGAACTTTTATTACCTCAATCATCTCAGATTATGAATTTTTCATTTTGGCTTCAAGTTTTTTCAGCTATATTTTTGCCTATAATTGTTCTTGTCATAGAATATTTAGGAAAAACGATGGCTTTTTCAATAAATAAGAAAAATGATGTAAATTTTTATGTAGATGATAAAATTATTTCAGGAGAAGAGGTAATTGTAAAAACAATTAGAGAATATGAAGAATTTTCTTTTTTGAACTCTGTACCTGCAGTTTTTTTTAGTAATATTGTTTGGGGATTAACATATATACCAACAAATCTACCGAATACAACTGTAAAAATCATTATGATAATAACTGAAATAATTATTTTGGTATTTGATTCAATTTTGTATGGATATTCTTATTTAGGCATACCAAAGGATAGTAAAGGAATAAAAATAATTGAGAGATTTATTTTTGTAATTTTACTTATATGTTCATATTTTATGTTAATTACTGGACCAAAAATAAATTAAAGGAGAATAACTAATAATGTCAAAACTAAACATCGATCAAAAAACAATTTTTGATCGATGTTCAGATAAAAAAGCAGATTTTCTTATTCCAGACTATCAGCGACCATATGCATGGGAATATGCAGAATGTCAGACATTATGGGAAGATATTTTTAACTTTGCATTCCCTGATAATGACTATTCTCGCTTTGATAGTGACAGTGATGAATACTTCCTTGGACCAATCGTTACATTTGTAAACGATGATAAAAAAATGGAAGTCATTGACGGTCAGCAGCGTCTTACAACTCTTATGCTTTTACTTCGTGCATTCTATGAAAAATTTGGAATGATGCAGGATGATAATTCTAAGAAGACCAGAGAAAATCTTGAAAAGTGTATTTGGAAAACTGATGAGTTTGGTACACCTGATAAAACACGATTAAAGATTGATTCTGAAGTTGCTACAGATAACGATAAAGAGCAATTCGTAAATATTTTAAAATCTGGAATTGCATCTGATGATATGAAGAGCAATTATGCAAATAACTATAGATTCTTCCAGAAACAGATTAATGATTTCTTACAGAAGTTTCCAAGTTACTTTTCTTATTTACCAACACGTATCTTAAACAATTGTATTTTACTTCCTATTGAAGCAGAAAGCCAGGATACTGCTCTAAGAATCTTCTCTACATTGAATGACCGTGGTTTACCACTCTCTGATGCTGATATTTTTAAGGCTCAGTTCTATAAGTATTATACAAAGAAAGGTGGAAAAGATAATTTCATAAAACGCTGGAAAGCTCTTGAAGAACAGACTTCAAAGATCTTCCATCCAATTACTGGTACACCTATGGATGAGTTATTTACTCGCTATATGTACTATGAACGTGCATGTCAGAAAATAAAATCTTCTACAACAGAAGCTTTACGTAAGTTCTATGAAAAAGACAGTTATGCACTTCTTAAAAAAGATAAAACGCTTGATGACTTGGAATCTCTTTGTGATTTCTGGAATGACATTTCAAATCAGGATAAAGAACGATTTAATGAAGCTGTACTTAGAAGACTTTATGTATTGAATTACGCACCAAACGGTATGTGGAATTATTTTACATCTGTTTATTTTATGCAGAACAAAGATGCTAATGGAAAACTTGATGATGCAAAATTCTGTGCTTTCTTAACAAAGATTACTGCTTTTATTTGGACTTACGCCATTGTAAATCCTGGTGTAAATGCTCTGCGTACGCCAGTTTATGCCGAAATGGTTAATCTGATTGAAGGAAAGAGCGTTGAGTTTACAGACTTTAAGTTTGAACCAGCTACAGTAAAATCAATGTTAAATAATTACTACTTTAGTAATAGCCGACCAATTACAAAATCTATGTTAACCTGGTGGGCTTTCCATGATGAAAATCAACCATTACTTTCTTTGGAATCTGTATATGAGATTGAACATATTTTTGCAAGAAAAAGACAGGAAAATGAAAGCTCTCTTTCTAATTCCGGCAAACTTGAATCTCTTGGAAATAAAGTTCTTCTTGAAAAGAAAATAAACATCCGTGCTTCTGATTATCGATTTACTGACAAGATTAAATACTATAAAGGTTTTACAAATGATAAAGGTCAGTACAAAGAAGGAACCAAAATCATTGAATTACAAGGTATTGCAAATAATAAATCTGATTATACCGAAGCAGATATTGATTCAAGACAAGAAACAATTATCGATTCATTTATTGAATTCTTAAAGCAAAATAATTTGACTAAGTAGAAGGTGCTGTATGAACCAGAGAGAAATTGAAGACTTTAATCAAATTACTCTTCGAATTAACAATGTTAAACAATATCTAAACGAGTGTAATACTTCTTATCAATCTTCTGATATTGAAGACTTGTTGAAGGATTACGTAACAATAAAAGATTTATTAGGTAATCTTAATGCAGGGGTAAACTTTTTGATTCTTCAAAAAGCAAAGATTTTCTTGGAAAAAGAATTCAAACACCCTGTACCTGATGTTTTGTTAAAGAATGTAACTTCTCAGGGGTTTAAGATTGATTATCGATTAGATAATGGAAAAAGAATCATTGCTGAAGCAAAAACTACTACACCTACAGGGCGTGATTTTGGAGCAAAGCAAAGAGACGAAATTGTAAAAGTTTTGAATAAACTAAAATCTGTATACGCTGATTATAAATACTTATTTGTAACAAATGTTGATACAGCAAATATTCTTCATATTCAATACAGTATGGATTTAGTGGGAATAATTGTAGAAGTTTTATAGAAAATGTACAGCTCTGTTTCACATACGGAGAATAATTTTGAAGCAAGAGAAAAATATTTTTTATCATTATACATCTGTTTCCGCTTTATATAAAATTGTTACGAATAACTCTCTTTTACTTAGCGGGGTTCAGAGTCTTAATGATATGGAAGAAGCTTCCTATAGCATAATGGATTTTGAAAGCGATTTTAAAACGTTATACGAAAAAAATGATGACAACTTTTTGAAATTCTTTTATGAAAATGGATTTCTTCCTAAAAAAAAAGAATTTGAAGAACTCGCTAATCTTGAAATTGCTCCTTTTGTTTTCTCGTTATCTCAAAAATATGATAATCTTGCTCATTGGGATAGATATGCAGATTCCAGAAAGGGAGTTTGCATTGGGATAGATATATCAAAACTACAAGAGCTTGCTTTTATAGCTTCTGGTTTTGTTCAAATTAGTCCAATAATCTATAATGAAGAAAAACGATTAGAATATTTTTGGAAATCATTAGCTGATAAATTCTTTGGGAATAAATCCTTTAGAATAGTTCCAGAGATTCCTATTGAACTTCTTTGCAAAGATATGGGATATACTTTTCTTTCTGATTGTTATAGACAGATGAAATACTTTGTTAAGAATACGGCTTGGGAAGATGAAAAAGAAATTAGACTTGCCTATGAAGATACTATAACAAAGGACACTTTTTCTAAAATTCCACATTTACAGGATGTGTATAAAAATGTCCAATTCCCAGATGTAAAAACAGCTTTTAAACAAACTGGACTTGATGTTTTAAGATTTGAATTAATAAACAATAAAATCCGGCCATGTAGATTTTTGGATATTAGTTCAATCATGAAGAAAGGACTTATTACAGAAGTTATGTTAGGTCCTAAATGTGAACAGAGTAAAAAAGATTTGGATTTATTTTTGAAGTGTAATGAATTGATCGATGTTAGAATTACTGAATCTAAAATAAAAATTCGGTAGTAATGATAAATTAGGTGAACACACCTGGGGCGTTGGGGGGGGCGCAGAGATGGTGTCGTACTAGAAACAATTAGACAAGGTGTATAATTATAGTTTGTACTTCAAACCATCTTTTAGAAGCTGATATAAATCAGCTTGATTGTATTCTTTTAGCAAGGTTTTGGAATAAACAAAATTTTCTAAAAAATAGGCCATCAGAATTCTTGCCTGGAAAATCTCAAACTCTTTCAATGTGCTTTCTTCTTTATGGTACCTATCGCAAGCTGCAATTGAAATTACGTCACTTATACTGGACCAGAGACGGGGACCTTTTTCGCCTTTCATTCTTTCGATTGTACGAGAACTAACTAATTCATTCTCATCATTCCAGTCAAAGGTATTAACAGTTTTAGAGATTTCACATAATGGCCAATAAAAGAAAGAGGCTTCTTTATCACGATTATTAATAACATCTCTACAAACCGAGTAATATTCTTTTCTAAAACTTCTTCTTTTAAATTCACAAAAAGCTTTATAATCTTCCTCTGGATATAGACCTTCTTTGAATAAACGTTCTGTAGTTGCATCAGGTGCTTGTAATTCGCTATCATCCTGGGAATTACAAAAAGCAATACACATACTAATAAAATCTTTAAGTCCTGATAGTTCTAGTCCAGACATTAAACGAAACAACAAATGAATATATTCATCGATAAAATAAAATGGAACTAATAATTTATCTGAACCTGTATCACGACAATATATTTCACCATCATCTGGAATATTTTGAGTTTTAGCAAATTTCTGTATTGCTGAAGTTGCGATTCTTAAGAATTTTTTAATTGGAACAAAATCTTTTGAATTTGAAATATTGAATCTATACTGACGATAATTTTCTGGGCTAAGTTCTACTACATCAC
Organism: Treponema bryantii; assembly: GCF_900111035.1. Taxonomy (GTDB): domain Bacteria; phylum Spirochaetota; class Spirochaetia; order Treponematales; family Treponemataceae; genus Treponema_D; species Treponema_D bryantii_C. Next base: position 592,212 of record NZ_FOFU01000001.1, on the reverse strand, counting down.
AAAAACCTTTACCGAGTATATCCATAAGAGCTAATGTTAATTGCTTAATTTCTTCAATCTTTTCCATACTTGTGATTATATTGCATGGAATTATAGAAGTACACGACAAAAGCGTTATTTAAATATTTCATATTTTCAAAACCTCATCAGCAAACCACTGACATACATCATCATTTTGCAGACCCATATCTACACAATGCTGACTACAGGTAGTGCTATGCTTGAACTATGAAAGTTCTCGGTAATTCCAATTTTTCTTCAAACGTTTCAAAGTCTATATCATTGATGATTTTTTATATTTAATACAGTATAATTACATAGATGGCTGAGAAGAATCCATATGAATTAGATTTTGAAAAATATATTCGCAATACAGAACCTGCTAAGAAAGATAAAACCTATGCATGGACAACGGCTATAGGTTTACAGCAGGTGGATGGACTTACTCCATCAAAATATCTTTTTGATACTGCAAAACGAAATATTGAAGGTGAAATCACCTTTGATGAAGCAAAATCGCTTATAGATACTTATTATGAATCTAAAACAGAACGGCTCGATACTTCCGAAGAACGGACGGAAGAGGCTGATAAAGTTGCTTCCCGAATTGCACAAATAATAAGTGAAAAATCATTCAATTTTTCTCCTTCTCATTTAATTGCAATACATGGAAGATTGTTTGAAGGAATCTTTAAGTTTGCAGGAAAGCTCAGAGATTACGATATTTCAAAGCGTGAATGGGTTTTAGATGGCGATACTGTTATGTATGGTGCAGCATTTGAATTAAAGATGGCACTGGATTATGACTTTGAGCAGGAAAGAAACTTTAATTACAAGAATTTGAGTATAGAAGAAATTGTAAAACATATTACCTTCTTTGTTTCTCGTCTCTGGCAGATTCACGCTTTTGGAGAAGGAAACACAAGAACAACGGCTGTATTTACAATCAAATATCTTCGCTCGCTTGGATTTAATGTAAATAATGATATCTTTGCTGAAAATTCCTGGTATTTTAGAAATGCTTTGGTACGTGCAAATTACAACAATCTGCAGAAGGGAATACAGGAAAATCCAGAGTTTCTTGAACGATTCTTCCGAAATCTGTTGATGGGAGAGCATAATGAGCTTAAGAACAGATACTGTCATATAAAGTATTCTAAACAGGCTGAAAAGAAAGTTACTCAAAAGGTTACTGTAAACGTTACTGTAAAATTCACTGCAAATCAGAAAAAAATTCTTGAAGAAATAAAGAAGAATCAATTTGTAACGCAGGAGGAGCTTGCTGAGATTATTGGAATTACAAGAAAAAGTATAAATGAAAACATGAAGAAACTGCAAAGTATGAATATTATTGAAAGGGTAGGTGCTGATAAAAACGGTTATTGGAAAATCAGTGAACTTTAGAGTCTTAATGTGAAAGACGGAATAAATAAATGTAGAAGTCATTTTTGAAGAATCAGAGTTAGAAGAAAGTTCAGTGATTCGGAATTTCCGAACCACTGCCAGTAATGACAGAACTTAAAAACGTCTTAAATGAATATCTTTTATCTTTCTCAAGGAGTTCAGTATGAATAAAAAATTGTGGAAATTACTTTGGTTTGGTGTGCCTCTTACAAAAGTGGTGTATGCATTTCTTGCGTATTCTAACCGTAAAGAAATTGATAATTCTTTTCAGATGGTCAGTCTCTTGATTTTAATTATTGGACTTATAACCTGTACTTTGAGTATTCTTTTATCCAGAAAAATCTATCAGAAAAACTTTTATGAAAACAAACTTGTAAAAAGTTTCATTGGAAGCACAAAGAATGCGGATGATTCAGCTTCTGTTTTTGTCCTTTTTACTATGCTAATTGGTCTTGCAGAAACTGCAGCTTTATTTGCTTTTGTTCAATATATTCTTACTGGAAACTTAATTGTTGGCTGTATTTTATATGCTTTCAGCCTGACTGCCTGGGCTTTTAATTATCCTTCTGATATGAAAGAAGATGAATAGTGATGCGCTGTGAGCAAACTATCTGGGGGCGTTACGGGGGTGTCCCCCGTTAGAAGGGGTAGCGAGCAACGAAGTGCGAGCGAGGGGAAGGCTTTCCTCTTATAATTGAATTTTACTCATTTTTTCTATATAATGATTTAATTATTTTCGATTTATTCAGGGGAAAAAATGAACAGACGACTTATCACAGCAGCTTTACCATACGTAAATAATATTCCACATCTGGGAAATATCATTCAGTCTCTTTCGGGAGATGTTTTTGCACGATTCTGCCGTAACCGCGGGTATGATACTCTTTACATTTGCGGTGTTGATGAATACGGTACTGCAACTGAAACTAAGGCGCTTGAGGAGAAGACTGAACCTCGCGCGCTGTGTGATCACTACTATGGCGAGCACACAAAAATCTATGAATGGTTCCACATCAATTTTGATAAATTCGGACGCACTTCGAACGAGCAGTGTACTGAAATTACACAGGCGCTTTTTAATGATCTGGACAAGGCCGGCCTGATTCATGAGCATGTAAACAAGCAGCTTTTCTGTCCTCACTGTAATATGTTCCTTGCTGACCGCTATGTTGACGGAACTTGTCCTAAGTGCGGTTATGAAAAGGCTCGCGGTGACCAGTGTGATAAATGTGGTTCGCTGCTTGATCCTATCGAACTTAAAGAGCCTCGCTGCCACACCTGTGGTTCAACTCCTGAGGTTCGCGAAACAAAGCATCTTTACATTGACCTTCCTGCTATGAGTGACAAGCTCAACGCATGGATGGACAAGGCTAGTGTAGAAGGACGCTGGTCTGACAATGCTATCAATATGACTAAGGCATGGATCCGCGACGGTCTTCAGGAACGCGCTATTACCCGCGACCTTAAGTGGGGTATTCCAGTTCCTAAGGCTGGTTATGAAAACAAAGTATTCTACGTTTGGTTCAATGCGCCAATCGGATATCTTTCTATCACAAAGCAGCTGGCTGATGAGCTTGTAAAGGCCGGTAAACAGAGTTTTGACTGGAAGAGCTGGTGGCTGCCAAGTGAGAGCGAAGAGGCTAAGGGCAAGGAAAAGGTTGATTTGTTCCAGTTTATCGGTAAGGACAATATTCCTTTCCACACTGTTGTATTCCCTTGTACAATGCTCGGATCTCCTCACGACTGGACTAAGCTTCACCACATGTCTTCTACAGAGTTCCTTAATTATGAGGATGGTAAGTTCTCTAAGAGTCTTGGAATTGGTGTATTTGGTTCTGATGCTATTGAGAGCGGAATCCCTGCTGATGCATGGCGTTTCTATATTTTCTATAACCGCCCTGAAAAGCAGGACTACCAGTTTACCTGGAAAGACTTTATGGAAAAACTCAACGGCGAGTTGATTGGTAACCTTGGTAACCTTGTAAACCGCACTCTGCTGTTTGTTACAAAATATTATGATGGAAAGATTCCTGACGCTCCTGTTGATGAAGAGCTCTGGAAGCAGGTTCGCGAACTCGAAGCTAAGGCAACTGAAAGTCTTGAGTGGGCTGATTTGAAGGATGCTTTCCATACTATGTTTGAGATTTCTGATATCTGTAATAAGAAGTTCCAGGCAACTGAGCCTTGGAAGGCACGTACAGAAAACCCTGCTGTGGCTGAAAGCCTTATCCACAACCTCTGTTATGTAATTAAGGATTTGATGATTATGATGAATCCTTATATGCCTCAGTATACTCAGAAGATTATGAGCTACTTCGGTAAGTCTATTCAGGAAAGCAAGGTTGGAATGGAAACAAAGCCTGGTTATACATGGGCTGATTTGGGAGTGACTGAAGGTTTGAGCACCGTTGGTCCAACTGAAGTTTACTTTAAGCCAATGGATCAGAAGACTATGCTTGCATTCCGCGAGAAGTTTGGCGGTAAGCAGAATAAGGATGCCGCAAAGGGCGAGGGCAAAAAAGAAAAGAAAGCTGATAAGAAGAAGGCTGAGCCGGTTGTACTTCCTGTTGACCAGCAGGCTGATTTCTTCAACAAGAATATTGAATTGACTGTTGCAAAGATTGTTGATGTAAAGCCTAATCCGGAAGGAGAAAAGCTTTATATTGAAACTCTTGATGATGGAAGCGGAACTCCTCGTACTATTCAGTCGGGCTTGCGCATGTACCTCAAAGAGAGCGACCTTCTTGGTAAGCATGTAATTATTGCCGCTAACCTTGCACCTCGTACAATGCGTGGTGTTGAAAGCCGCGGTATGCTTCTGGCTGGTGACTATAAAGATGCTGATGGCAAGGACTGCGTAGAAGTTCTTGATGCCAGCTGGGCAGCTCCTGGAACTAAGGTTGTTCTTGAGGGCGCTGATGTAAATGCTACAAAGAAAGAGCAGATTACAGGCGATGAGTTCTTTGCAGTTCAGATTGCAGCTAAAGACGGCGTAGTTCAGATTGCCGGAAAGAAACTGCTTGCTGATGGAAAAGAAATTAAGACTGTTAATGCAGTAAATAGTGAAATCGGCTAAAAGATTGTCGGGTCAAGCCCGACAATGACACGAGGTTGATATGAGTTTAAAAGATGAAGCAATAGAATGGATTCGCAGCTATTTTGAAAAGAACGGTAATCCGCAGACTAAAGCAGTAATTGGTATTTCAGGCGGTAAAGATTCTTCTACCGTTTCTGCCCTCTGTTGTGCCGCGCTTGGTAAAGACCGTGTTATCGGTGTTATGATGCCTAACGGCGTTCAGTCTGATATTGAAGATTCTAAAAAACTCTGTGCTTTCCTTGGAATTAAAAACTACACTGTTAATATTGCTGATGCATACAACGGACTTACCCGCTCAATCAAGGATTCTCTTGGAGCAGATGAAGTACCGGCTCAGTATAGAACAAACACACCGGCACGCCTCCGCATGACAACTCTTTATGGAATTGCAGCAATGGAAGGAAATGCCCGTGTTTCAAATAACGGTAACTTAAGCGAGCGCCTCGCAGGGTATTTCACTTTGTGGGGCGATGGGGCTGGAGACTTCGCAGCACTTGCAAATCTTTATGTTGATGAAGTAGTGGAGCTCGGACTTTCTCTCGGGCTTCCTGAAGAACTCTGCCATAAAGCGCCTTCAGACGGAATGTCCGGAAAAACTGATGAAGATAACCTGGGCTTTACTTATGCTGATTTACGTGCCGTTGCCGAAGGCAAAACTGATGGCATGGATGAAGCAAAAGTTACCGTAATCAAAAACAGAATTAACATGATGGATTTTAAGAAGAATCTTTTGAATCTTCCATGTTTTGTTCCATCGATTAGGAAATAGAATGTTCGACATTAAAATAAAAACAATTGAAAGTTCCGCCCACGAAAACGACGGAACTTTTTTACAAACTCCTTTCTGGTGCCAGTTCAAGGCACGACACGGGTGGACTTACAGACGGTTTGAAGTTGAGTATACGCTGCCGCCTTTGAATGAAAAAAACGAAGACTGTGATAAACCGCAGCCGAGTTCTACGGTGTTTTCGACAGGCTCAACCACCGTACATTCAGAGCTCTCCGTCCTCAACCGCAGTTTCGCAAAGGGCGCATTCTCAATTGCATACATTCCGCTTTTTCCAAAACTGCCATATAAGTGTACTTCAGAAGAATTACTCGATAAGGCTTTTGATGAGGAAGGTGATGCATCAGTTCTCGCCGGTCAGGAAATCATAACTCCGGAAACTCAGACAATTGAGTTTGTACATTTACTCAGCGAACTCGCAGCAGCCCTTAAACCAGAGCTGCCTAAAAATACAATTGCAATCCGCTTTGATCCTGATGTTATTTTCAGCACACCTGAAGACCGCGATCTTTTCAATTACGGAATGAAAACTGTAGCTTATGCAGACCGCATAAAGCTCAAAAAGAACTCGGTAGACATCCAGCCACCGGACAGCACACTTATAGACCTCACAGGCACAGAAGACGAAATCCTCGAAAAAATGCATTCTAAGTGGCGCTACAATATCCGCTTGAGCGAAAGAAAGGGCGTTACAGTAAAACGTTACTTAGGAAATGATATCAACTTGTCTGAAAAATTAGACAAATTTTATGAACTGACAAAGATTACAAACGCCCGAGACGGCAACGCAAGCCACGCAAAATCATATTACCTGGATCTGATTAAATCTTCTGCAGACGAAATCAGCAAGGGCCGCGATGTACCTGTAATCAGCCTCTATATCGCAGAGCACGAAGGCGAGGAAATTGCTTCCATCATGACACTTTTCAGCCACGACGAAGCAATCTACCTTTACGGTGCAAGCAGCAACAATAAACGCAACCTCATGCCAAATCATCTTTTGCAGTGGACAGCAATGAAGGATGCAAAAGCATACGGCAGCAAATACTACGACATGTACGGAATGCCACCAGAGGGTAAGGACGAAAACCATCCTATGCACGGACTTTACATGTTCAAGGCAAACTTCGGTGGTAAGAACATCCACCGCACCGGTAGCTGGGACGCCCCACTTAAACCTGTTTACCGCTGCTACAGCGCTGCAGAAAAACTCCGCGCCTTCTGGCATAAGAAAGTAATTAAGAAATTAAAGGGCCGCTAATATGAACTTTTACGATACAACTGATATCCCGTGCTTTGGTGTAGCCGGAAATTTCACAGGTCACCTCGAACAGGCAGGAGAAGCCTCAGACTTCAAAAACGTTAAGACGCTTGAGCAAAACGCTCCAAAGGCCATTTTTCCGACATTTTTACCGTTAAAACAGCCAAATTCGGGCTCTAACGCTTCAGTAATTCCCGATTTTCTCACAACCTTCCCATTTGACCCAAAACGCATTGTTTTCCCAAAAGGCGAAGAAAAGCTTCAGATAGAACCGGAATGTGCTATCGTATTCAATGCAACATGGAACGACGATACACTCATAGAACTCAAACCAATCAGCTTTGGAGCTTCTAATGACTGCTCAATCCGTAAGCAGGGAGCAAAAAAAATCAGCGAAAAGAAAAACTGGGGAGAGTGTACAAAAGGCTTTTCAGAAAATCAGATAGCAGCTGACGGCTTTGAAAAAGGCTGCCTTCTCGACGACTACAGAATCGCAAGTTTCCTCATCCGAAACGGCGAAGTATACGACTATGGTGAAAACTCCGCAGTCCGCAATTACAGTTACATCTACAAAAAACTCACAGACTGGATGCTTGACAAATTCAACAATCAGCAGAACGAAGGTCCTGCAGAAGATATTCACAGCTACCTTGTAGCAGCCGGCCGTCCACAGAAAATCATGGTTTCAATCGGTGCAACACGATATACCGCCTGGGGTGAATCAAACTTCCTGCAGAACGGAGACAAAGCTGTAGTTGTTGTTTATCCGGAATCTAAATACACACCGGAACAGATTCATAAAATGGCAGAGACAGGGGATTTTACAGATTCCACTGTTTCAGCATTAGTGCAGACTGTTGAACTATAGCATCTTCCGGGAAAAGCTCGCACAACCGCGCCACAGTCTTTTCCAGAACTGATTTTTGCTCATCGACAATAATACATTCACAGAAGCCTTTTTCACGCTCCTGTTTTGCAGCAAGATCATTGGTTTGATTGAGAAGACGAACTCCCGGCAGCTTAAGGATTTCTTTCATTTGGGATTCAGAAACCAACGGGAGTTTGAGGTTTAAAACATATTTATTTACATCTGCGGTGTTTTCACCCTTCGACAGACTCAGGGAACGGAAATTATGAGCCCCATCATTCATCGTATTCACCGCAGCCCTAAACATCATCTCAAACAAACTCATCCCCAAGCAGCTCGCATACGTATAACTCATACCGCTGAGTCTTGGGTTAATCTCAATGATATTCCAGTTGCCGTCATTATCTAAAATCAAATCCACCTGGGCACAGCCATGCAGTTCAAGTTTTTCAGCAAGAGAAAGCATCATCTCCCTAAGCGAATCAGGTAATTCGCACGGACCAATTTTGATGCTCTGTTTCGGGCTCGTAATTCCATACTGATTTACGCTGAAAGTGAAAGGAGGTAGCACAGTGTACTTTCCTGGCACTCCGTAAATCTCAAGTCCGTACTGACGTCCCTCAATAAACTCTTCAATCAGGCGGTTAGAATTATTTCGTTTTGAATTAAGATAACCAGCGGCCTCTCCATAAGTATGCACAACAGTCATACCGTAAGAACTAAGCCCGGTAGTATCTTTTATAATCAGCGGAAGCTTGAGTTTTTTAATCTGCGCCATTACGCTTTCTTTATAAACATTTCTCAAAACTTCACGATTACTTCCCGCACAGAAATACAAATCATGATCAACAAAAACAGCCTTAGGAACAGTAAAACCTAGCTGTGCCAGTAAATTATGAGTACGCCATTTATCAAAACAATTAAGCCCGCACTCAACAGAATGACACACAGTCTTCACTCCGGCAGCTTCAAGTTTTTCAGCCACAATTGCATCACTCACTGGAAGCCAGTCATAAGGAGAAATCCAGAAAGTCATTGCAATTGCCAGATCCGGTTTTAGTGATAAAACAAAATCAACAAATGAATCTGTATCAGTTTCCTGCGGCAGATAATGGATTTGTGACTTTGTATCTCCCTCAGAACTATCAAACTCCGGCAAGAACATTCCAGGCTTCTGTGTGACACAGAAAAAATCATCATCAGAATGTACAGCACAAAAGTCCTTAAACGCCGATGCATTTGATGGCATTACGTTTATTTTAAAAGTGTCTTCATCAAATACATTTGAGTTTGTGCTGTAAAAAACTATTCGCATATTATTTCCTTAATTGATGCAATAAAAACTTTCTCTTCTTCTGCAGTAAGTACATTCTTATCGTAAAGTGCCTTTTCAAACAACTGCCCGACGAGATCTGCCGTTTTATTTTTAAACAATGCGGTATATTCAGCAGGGGCGAGAGTCTGTGTAAATTTAATGCCGTGCGACTGTCCCCAATCGATTAAACGCATGAAGTGTTTTGTGAGACGGTCAATCTCATCAATCTTTTCCTTACTGCGTTTTGATTTTTTCAGAAACTCCATCATTGATTCACGGAATTTCTTTCCTTGAACCGTGGAATATTGTTCATCTGAACCTGTACTTTTTGAAAATACATATCTGAAAAATTCCCTGATTTCCTGCCATAACTCACGAAGAAATTTTAACAGATGACCTTCTGTCCAGAATACACGGAAATGCTTTGTGAAAAATGGTTTTATGAAGAATATAAGCCCGAGAATTGAAAGCCCTGTAATTGCAAGCCATTTTATAAGCTCTGCAATAAACTCCAGAATCAAGCTTGGCCGCGAATTACGTTCCATTCTTTCCTCAGACTGAGGCTCAATTTGAAAATCAATGAAGTCAGGTAATTCAGGAATATAGCGTTCCTTTTCATGAGTTTCTTTATATTCCTGAACATAACCAATCTTTATAAGAGCATTATCAGAAGAAAGTAAAGCACCTGCAGTACAGGAAATAGCAGCAATAAGTAAAACTGAACCAAAAAGTTTTCTTCCGTTTCTTACATAATCCTTAAATCCAAGAAAGGCATAAAAAATATCATTCTTAAACATGCCAAGCATAAAGCAGCACAGTAAAACATTAAGATAAAAGAATATTACAAGAAGGAGGGTAATAAATGAAAAGTATCCTTCAGAAAGTTTTCCAAAAACAAGAACAACAAACATGGAAATTGAAATTGCAAACATCATAACCTGTTGTCCTTTTATTTTTTCAGTCAGGTCGATAGCAGAAAGATTGTTGTGGAATAAATACTGTTCAAGTTCTTTTCCAGCATAATCTTCACAATCATACATAAACGCATCATGAAAAATAAACAGTTCGTTAATGCCTACCTGCAGAAAATATTGAACAGTAAGAATTACAATAAGCACATAAGGCGCATTTGTTTTGCCCGTTATATAACAAAGAAATAGAATTCCAAAAATATAAAATACAATAAATACAAGATGCATTGCCGGCTTTATCTTTTCCAGCGCAAAAATCTGAAGTACCAGCGTAAATACAATTCCAGAACCAATAATCAAAATGTAAGTAAACCAGTCAATTAAAACCCGTTCAACCTCATAATTATTTAATACAGGAGAGAAAACACTGGTTGCCGTAAGCATCAGAGAGACTATGGTTGAGAAAACTAAAAATCTTTCAAAAATTCTGCTAAACCGACTTTCCATATTTCCTCATAATACCAGTATTTACAGTATTTATATTTTCTTTATTTGCTTCAACTTTTAAGAAGTACGATTCAACTTCTCTTGGACCAATCACAAACACAAGAGTTCCAGCGGGTAACTGATGCGTAAATTTCTTTACAGGATCATATTCAACTTTACCAGGTTCCATTTTAATAACAGAAAGTAAATCCAGAATACAATCTGCCTGATTCTGACGTGGCGGTAAATACGGAAATCCAGTTCCATAAGCTGCAAAACCACAACGCTGTCTTAATACACGGGACTTTTCAATAATGCAGGCAGCTATTTCAATTGCCTTTTCAGAATGATAATGACGGTTATGCAAATCATAATCATCTTCTGCAAGATTCAAAAACACAAAGAACGGCGCATCAAAAGAATCTTCATATTGATTTGTATAAAGAGAATCAAACTTAGCGCTTGTACGCCAGTTAATTCGCTTCTGTTCATCACCATTCTGATACTCACGGATTGAACGACGCATTGTAATATCTTCATAGCAGGGATTATTTATTTTAAGATTTCCCTGAGGGAAGCCCGGAATTGTATTTGTAATCAGTTTGATTCTTGCAGGACGGACGGTAATTTCAATAGGAGCCGGAACTTCAACATTTATCAGAAAGAGACCAAGAGGATCACTTGTTCTGATTCTTACAGGCCCTCCATGAAAAAGACCTCTATCCTGAGAAGTAATTGTATAAACAATCTTTTTGAGTTCATGAGGACGTAAAGAAATTACGCCTTTATTGCCTTCATTAAAAATATAAAAGTAGGGTATCTCATCAAAAAAATACAGGACATGAGCTGTCAGCATTGAATAGTTTTTTATAGTTAATGTTATTTCTGATTTTTCTTTACAAGCCAGTTTCAGCTCATTTGTATTTCTTTCGATTTTTATTGTACGGCTTAAAACAAGTGCATACAGAAAAGAAATCAGAAATACAAACAGAACAGAAAGACATACAAACTGAAGCAGTCTGTATGGACTTACTAAGAAAAAGAGTAAACTGATAGCTGATGCAACATATATCAGAGGAGATACTTTGATCATATTTTAGACATGTGCTCTAAAGGCTGGAACAGGAACAGTTTCAATCAGTTCATTTATGATTTTATCAGCAGTATAACCTTTTAAAAGTGAATCACTGGTTAAAATAATTCGTTTTCTGAAAACAGGAAGTGCCAGAAGTTTTACGTCTTCCGGAGTTACAAACGTACGTCCATTAACAGCTGCATATGCCTGGCAAGCCTTATATAAAGCAATAGAACCGCGTGGAGAAACTCCGGCAGCAATTCGTAAATCATTTCTGGAAGCTTTTGTTAGAGAAATAAGATATGAAAGAACTGCATCATCAACATGAATTTCTACAGCTTCCTTCATTGCTTCAAGAATATCATTTTTAGCAACTACAGCCTTAACATTTTCTACAGGATGAATAAGACTTCTTTGAGCAGTAATAATCTCAGCTTCTTCAGCTTCGCTTGGATAGCCCATAGAAAGAGTCATCATAAAACGGTCTTTCTGAGCTTCAGGAAGCGGGAAAGTACCTTCTGATTCAACAGGATTTTCGGTAGCCAGAACAAAGAATGGCTTTTCAAGTTCATGGCGGATTCCATCAACACTTACCTGATTTTCAGCCATACATTCAAGAAGTGCAGACTGTGTACGTGGAGTTGCGCGGTTTAATTCATCAACAAGAACGATAGATGCCATTACAGGGCCGGCACGGAATTCAAAACTCTTTGAATCCGGAAGCCAGACAGAACTTCCTGTTACATCTGACGGCATAAGGTCTGGAGTACACTGAATACGCGAAAATTCAAGACCGGAAGCTTTTGCAACCGATTTGGCGAGAACAGTTTTTCCAGTACCCGGAACATCTTCAAGAAGTACATGACCACCTGCAAAAAGGCAGGCGAGTACCATATCTACAACATCAGTATTTCCTTTGAAAACCTGACATACTTCTTCTTTAATTTTATCTGAAACTTCTTTGATTTTTGACATATTTTTGATTATAACATATCGAAGAAGTCACTGCATTATAAAAAATTATTTATAAAATAAATTAAGGGATTTTCCTTGCGACAAGGGCTGCAATTCAATAGAATATCCGCAATGACAAAGGATGATTTTTTATTTCTTGTTGAAACCAAAACGCCTCATGAATTTATCTATAAAGGTAAGATTTACAACATGACATTCGATAAAGCGGCAGATGGAAGTACAATCATTGTTTTTGGACCGCTTTTTGAAGGCGAACGTTTTGATTCTGTAGGTGAGTTTCTCAACAGGGCAAAAATCGAAAATCATTTTTTTAAAGATATGCTGGATATATTCTAATGAGCCGTTCAAATCAGATAGATATGACAGAGGGCCCGATTTTCGGAAAGCTCCTCAAATTTTCAATACCACTTATTGCCTCAAGCGTCTTACAGCTGCTTTTTAACGCTGCTGATGTAGTTGTAGTAGGACGTTTCGCAGGGGATAATTCACTTGCTGCAGTAGGATCTACAGGTTCCCTCATAAATCTTCTCATAAATCTTTTTATGGGCCTTTCAGTTGGAACAAATGTTGTAGTAGCTCATTATTTTGGCGCAAAAAAACAGGATGAACTTCGAGATACAATCCACACAGCCGTTTTAGTTTCAATTTATAGTGGACTGATTCTCACCGTTGTCGGGGTACTTGGAGCAAAACCGATACTTACCTTTATGCAGGCTCCAGAAGAAGTTTTGAATCTTGCGGCGCTTTATCTGAGAATCTACTTTGGCGGAATTACAGCCACAATGGTTTATAACTTTGGCAGTGCGATTCTCCGCGCCAAAGGAGATACCCAGCGTCCACTTTATATTCTGCTTGGAGCAGGTATTCTGAACTTTGTCCTCAATCTGATTTTTGTAATTCCTCTTAAAATGGATGTCGCAGGTGTTGGACTTGCAACAGTTATATCACAGATAATTGCCGCAATTCTTGTAATTGTTCTTTTGATAAAAGAACCAGATGATTTTCATTTGAATCTCAGAAAGCTCCGAATCAACCGGATGATATTTACACGCATCGTTAAAATAGGGTTGCCGGCCGGCTTTCAGGGAATCATGTTCTCTTTCTCAAATGTAATCATTCAGTCATCCGTAAATACATTTGGTGCAACTATGATTGCAGGAAACTCCGCTGCTGTGAACCTGGAAAGTTTTATTTATACTTCAATGAATGGATTTTCTCAGGGAGCTTTAACATTCTGTTCACAGAACATGGGAGCAGGAAAGACAGATAGAATCCGTAAGGTTGTCTGGATTTCCCAGGGCTCAATAATTGTGATTGGAGGAGTTCTTGGAGCATTATTCCTTTTGTTTGGAAAACAAATGCTTGGAATCTTCTCTAAAAGTCCCGATGTCATTTCAGCAGGAATGTCACGACTCTGGATTATCTTTACAACATATTTCCTCTGCGGAATGATGGATGGAATGGCAAACTCTATCCGCGGTATCGGCCACTCACTTTTGCCGGTAATTTCCTCGCTCCTCGGGGCCTGCATCTTCCGAATCATCTGGTTATGCACCGTCTTCCTGATTCCACAGTTCCATACACCTCAGACAATCTTTATTTCATATCCAATAAGCTGGATTCTGACATTTATTGCAAATGTAATCTGGTATAACAAGTATATGAAGAAACTTAAGATATAAGTTGCAGAAGTTAAGAACTCAATATAAAATTAAGATCACTCAACTGCAGGCAAACAGATTATGGCCCGTATCATGGCAGTTGCAGATGTTTTTGATGCACTGTCATCTCCACGTGTTTACAAACCCGCATTCTCCCTCGAAAAATCCATCGAAATCATCCAGCAAGGCAACGGCACCTAGTTTGATCCGAAATGCGTAGAGGTCTTTCTTGAATCGCTTGATGAGGTTAGGGAAGTACTGAGGATGTATAATTCGGAAGTATAGGATAATTTTTCTAAACTGTTTTATTTTTCCTTAATTTCTGATATTATACACAATTATGAACATGGAAGCTTTTATTCTGGGCTGCGGGGGAATGCAGCCTTTACCATATAGACATTTGACTTCGGTGCTGCTGCGCCGCGAGGGAAACCTTTTTCTTTTTGATGGTGGAGAGGGAACACAGGTAAGCCTTAAACGACTGAATCTCAAATGGAAAAAAATCGACGCCATCTTTGTTTCTCATACACATGCTGATCATGTAACAGGACTTCCTGGTATTCTTATGCTTTCTTCTCAGGTTGATAGAACTGAACCTCTTTACATTTACGGACCTCCAAAAATCAAGGAATACATTGAAACAAGCCGAAAGGTTCTGGATATGTATATCAACTATCCGATAGTTGTAAAGGAAATCACCGCGCCATGTATTGTTCACTCTGGTAAAGATTTTTATATCCGCGCCTTTCCTCTGGAACACACAAAAACCTGCGTAGGTTATACACTCGAAGAAGCAGACCGTCCTGGAGAGTTCTTCCCGGATAAGGCTCGCGAACTTGGAGTTCCTTGCGGACCTCTCTGGTCTGATTTACAGAAGGGTTTTGAAGTTACTACACCAGACGGAAAAACTGTCAAACCGGAAGAGGTTATGGGTAAAAAACGCAGTGGACGTAAGTTCTCTTTTGTAACTGATACACTTTTCAAGCCTTCTATTATTGATGAAGTTCGCGGTTCTGACCTTCTTATCTGCGAAGGAATGTTTGAAGCAGAACTTGAAGATCAGGCTAAAGAGAAAAAACATATGACAGCAGTTCAGGCTGCTACAATTGCAAAAGAAGCTGATGTCCGCCGCATGTGTATGATTCACTATAGTCCACGCTACACAGACAAGGAACTTCAGAAGCTGCTGGACGAAGCTCAGGCAGTATGGCCAAAAGCTGAACTCTCACGCGACCGAATGCATATAGATATTCCATTTATTGACTAGATTCCGAATCAAGTTCGGGATGACATTAGATTTATGATTGAACTGAACAGCTTTTCAAAAAGCTATAAAGTAAAAAACGGTTTCGCAGTTAAAGATGTTTCCCTTAAGATTAAAGACGGGGAAATTACAGGTCTCTTAGGCCCAAATGGTTCTGGAAAGACAACACTTATTAAGGCTGTTTGCGGCTTTCATTTTCCTACAGAAGGAAATATTACAATTACAGCCCCAGACCAAACCCGTTTTACCACAGATGAAAATCCTGAATTATGCATGAAATACATCGGCTATGTGCCTGAGATTCCATTACTCCCAAAAGATATGCTGGTGAGTGAATTCCTTCGTTATGCAGCAGAAGCCCATGGTATTCCTGAAGAGAAAATTGAAGAAGCCTGTAGTTTGGTAATCAAAGAATGCACTCTTGAAAAGTTTCTAAACAAAAAGATTCGAACACTTTCAAAAGGTCAGCAGCAGAGAGTAAGTTTTGCTCAGGCAATCATACACAACCCGCCGAACTTGATTCTCGATGAACCTGTAAGCGGTCTTGATCCGGCACAGATAATTCAGATGCGCGAGCTGATTCAACGACTTGCAAAGACTAAGGCAGTACTTATGTCTACACATATTCTGCAGGAAGTACGTTCTCTTTGTTCTGATATTTATATATTGAGCAGCGGCCATATAACAGCACAAGGAACAGAAGAAGAAATCTCTAAATCAGCCGGAACAAAAACTCTTGAAGAAGCGTTTATAAAACTGACACAAGGAGAAGCATTGTGATGAAGCAATCTACATTCAAAAGTTTTCTCCTTCATAATTTAATAAACAGCTTAAAGTCACCGGCTTTTGTGATTATCTCAATTCTGTTTCCGGTAATTACAGCAATAAATTATTTTATCCGCGGACAGTTTTTTACAGGCAGCGGCACTACAGATTTAGTTCTTTTCTTTTCTGCCGTTCCATACCTTTGTATCATTGCCATTCCTGCACTCTGCTATAAACTTAGTTTTTCAGTTTATGATGATTTTATTCCGCTCACAGAGCTCAGCAAACAGACAGCAGTTTTTTTGACTCGTCTTATTCTTTTTTGTATTCAGCTTCTGCTTCTGATTCCTGCAGTCCTTCTTGTAAATCTTTATGGAAAAACAGATGGCGGACAAGTTTTTACCAGTTTCATATGTCTGATATTTTTTGGAGCCGCAGTAATTGCATTATGCAGTTTTATACAGACTACAGTTGCAAATAAAATCTCAAGCCTTATTATCAGTGCTTTAATTCTTGTGATTTTTAATACAGCACATCTTTTTGCACTGTATGTACAGCTGCCTTCATTTCTCGTTTCCTTTTTCAGACTGCTGAGTTTTGCCTGGCATTTTGATGCTGCCGGAAAAGGTATTTTCGATACAAGAGACATTTTATGGCTTGCAGGCAGTGCAGCGCTTTTCATCTTTTTAAGTGATTCAGTTGTTCAGATTAAAAAGGGCAGACGATTCAATACATCTCTAAAAATCAAACATATACTGCTTCCAGTTATCTGTCTGCTTACAATGCTCAACGCAAACCGCTGGTATACAAGAATTGATTTTTCTCAGAACAGAACCTATTCAATTTCAAAATATTCAAAGGCCCTTATAAGCCGCGTTGAAAGCCCGGTTAAGATAACTTACTACCGTTCGTCAGCAATCGCTAGAGTTTATCCTCAGATTCGTGATGTAGCTGATTTCCTTACAGAATACGCAGCACAAAGTAATAAAATAAATCTGATTATTAAAGATCCAGATAAGGATGCTAACATCCGTTCTATGCTCGAAACTTACGGAATTGCAAGTCAGCAGCTTCGAACTGTAAGCGGAACTTCAACAGAGTATCTTACAGTTTATTCTGCAATCGTAATTGAATACGAGGGCAATGCAGAAACAATTCCTTTTACAATGGCTGCAAATACTCTTGAATATGATTTGGATGGACGCCTCCGTCATCTTATTTCAGGAACAGCCCGTACTGTAAATATTATTGCAGGAAACGGACTGACACTTTCAGATGATTACTCTTATGTAATTCCATGGCTTTCTTCACAGGGATTTATTTGTAATCCGCTGTATATTGAAGACCCGGCATTTGCTGAAAATCTTGCATCAGCTAATGGGCCGCTTCTTGTATTCGGAGACAGTGAAATAAAAATTGAAGAAGCAATTGCAATTGAAGATTATATTTTAAGCGGTAAGGGCAGTGCACTTTTAGCAATTAGTCCTTATGTTGCAGATATTGAAAACAGCTGGTACATTACTGCCGCTCCACGGACAAATCTTATTGAAATGGTTGAAAACTGGGGTATCCGTTTTCCGGCACAAATAACATCAGATATTTCCTGTGCACGAATTACAATGTATGCAGACGACAATAATTCTACACAGCTTTTAAATTATCCGTTGTGGCCAGTCCTTATGCAGCAGAAAAATGCTCCACTTGGAATTACATTATTCTGGGTAACTCCACTTGAACTTGATTCTGAAAACAAGACTGTTTCTCCATATTTACTGAGTTCTTCGGCAGCCACTGGATATGACGAAGATAAATCCAGTCCTGAAAAGCTGTTTGAAACAAATCCTTTCCTGCTTGCAGAAAACGGAGGCTCAGGCTTTTCAGGAGCTGGTACAGACCGTGGAACAAAGATTCTGGGAGCAGAAATCCAGGGTAATCTGGAAGGGCTTTTCAATGCAGAACATTCAGAAAACTCTCACATTATAGTTATTCCAGACCAGTACTTTGCAAGTACACTTATGAACGGCTATATCGGTGGAGATTCAGGAGACTACAGAAACTTTGAATTCCTTACAAACGTTCTATTAAAACTTAATGGGGAAGAAGAACTGGCAGCACTACAAAGCCGTACTACAAGAGATACAAGCCTTTATAAGGTGACAGATGCAGTTCAATTTAACACATTGCGTCTGATTACCTACATAATTCTATTTGTAATAATTCCACTTTTACTCATCGCAGTTGGGGTATTTTTTAATGTTAAACGCCAGAAATAGCTCAAAAATCAATAAAAATTCAAAAATACTCATCGCTGTTACAGCATTTCTTGTAATTCTTTATTCTCTCTCTTTTGTAAAAAGCTGTTCATCTCAAGATAAAAGAGAGAAGGTAAAAACAGCCCTTGTAAATCAAAAATACAAAGACAGCATCAACTCAATTATCCTGCAGGATTCAACCGGCTCTATAGAATTCACTAAACAGGAAGATTTCTGGATCATTACCAGTAATAACAATCAGATTTCAATTCCTGCTTCATCGGAGCATATAAATAATCTTCTGAATGAACTTACAAAAGTTCGTAACTTGTATAAAATATCAGACAAAATCTCTAAAAACAGTTCTTTGGGACTCACAAACGGCACTGAATTTCACCTTCGTTACAGTTACAGTAATGAAGGTAGTTATAGGGAACTCCTTTTCGGTAACCAGGATTTTTCTTTAAGTTCCCGCTATATGATGAGTGGAGAAAATACAAAAATCTATGAAATCGATTCCTCGCTGGATGTTTATCTGACAACCTCAGTTCAAAGCTGGTCAGATCCAAATATTATTTCATCTGAAATTCTTCCAACAAATGACATTCAGCAGGCATTACTGTTTATTAAAGATAATTCAGAAGGGCCAAAATCAAATAAAATCTCAAACCTAAACAAACTTCTTGAATTGCGTCATGGTGGACTTTTATCAGAATCAGAATATCAGAATCTAAATGATACAAATGCTTCTGCAAATATAGAAATTGAAATCGGAAACAAGAGCAGTATTTCGCTTGAAATATTCCCGTCAGACAATGAAAGTGTCTATTTTGTAAAAACCAGATACTTCAAGCCTGACTCAAAATCAGCATTCTATATTTCGTATTCAAAAATCAGCAGCTGGACTTATAACAAAATCAAAGAAACCACATTATAAATAAAATGAGAAACTACACACGGCCAGAGTTTACCTGTGTGTAAATAACATCTTCTTAAAAAGATGTGAGCAATGGCTGCATTTAAAACAGCAATCCAGCCCATATAAAAATGTGCACAAGCAAAGATTACAAGACCTGCAATTTCACATAACAATCTGCTGAAACGGAAAACTTTCTTTCTGGTAATCAGAGAAAAAAGCATATCTATAAAATAAAAGCGGTATAACACCTCTTCATAAAATGCACCAGTCAGGAATAAGATGAGGCAATTCATCCACTTTATAAAACTGTCTGGTTTTAAAACTATTCCAGCTTCGTACATGCCGGAATCAATTCCTTTTGACTTTAAAAATTCAGATAGAAATCTGCAGAAAAGTGAAACAGAAAAAAGCATTCCGTATGTAATTAGAACAGGAGCTATAATTAAAGTTTTTTTGTTCTGTTTTTCATAATAGAAAAAAAGAATTACGATACATAATACCGCCAGCAAAGTCTGATACCAGGGAAAACCCCAGCCATTAAAGAGCGGACTTGTATTTTTGTCCATTGAAACAAAGAAAGGAGGTACAATAAATAAGAAAAAAATAAGCAAAAAAACTGCTATATCCGATAATAAAGTATGCTTTTTCATATAATTTGTGTTATAATGATATTATAATAAAAAAGAGGGAATTTTGTACACAGTTACGTTTTTAATAATTTTAGTAATTATTCTGGCAATAATGGGTGCTGTTTATACAGCTTTCAAACCACGTATCAATTTCTTTATTACGGGGTTAGACTCCGGCTTTTCTTTTCCTGAAATTTCAATGCTCTGGAATGCTGCAGAATTATGTAATCTTGAACAGCCAACTTCACTTTTTTATTCCCTTCCTTCACTTACAAAATGCATGACCCAGATTTCAAACATTACCAGTGCAGATAATAATCAGAAAAATCAGCTTTTAATGACAAAGCTTTTTAATTACCGTACTAAGATTCAGAATGAAGCTGATGAGAAAAAAGGAATGACAACAACTCATTCCCTTGATAAAGGACAGCCTCTCCGAATTATTCTTCCTGGTAAAGGTGTATTTGTTTCTGAGATTGTAGGAAACGGAAACTTTCTTGTAATAAATGTTCCACGTCAGAAAAACCTTATTCCATTTACCGGTGAAGACTGGGTAGGCAAGGTAATCAGTGTTTATTTATGGCGTAAGGGAGATGCCCGTTATGTTTTTGATACAACAGTAACACAGAGTGGACTCTTCCTTGGTAAATCTGCATTATTCCTTAAACATTCTTCAAATCTAGTTCGTACACAAAAGCGTAAGGCTGTCCGTGTAAAGTGTCAGATTTACGGAATGCTTTATATTATCAAAAAAGAAAAGATTGATATCAATGCAATTGAAACTCAGAACGGTTTCCGTTGTTTAATTGAGGATATATCTGAAGCTGGCGCTCTTATCAGAATTGGAGGTAAGGGTGTACAGAATGTAAAAATTAAGCTTCAGTTTAATATTCAGAACAAGCTGATTCTTATGGTTGGTATTGTAAGAACAGTTGAGTTTAATGAGGAACAGAATCAGTCGCTGCTGCATTTTGAGTGTACACATATTGAAACCTCAATGCGTAATGAAGTATTGAAGTTTGTTTACAATATGATGCCTGAGAATGAAAAGGAAGTTATGGAGGCTCTTGAGCAGACAGAAGATGATGAAAAAGAAGCTCTGGAACAGGCACAAGAAAATGCTGACAAACCTGAGAATGCAGAGAAATCAGAGAATCCAGAAGGCACAGTAGAGGAAAATAAACCTTCTGAAAATGAAACTGAAGCTGCAGTTGCGACTGAAACAAATGAAATTGCACAAGATCTTGCAGAAGCAACAGGCAGAAGTATTTCTACATCAGAAACACAGGATTCAAAACCAAAATCTGATTCTTCTGATGATATTCCAAATAAAGCAGACGAAATAAATGTCTTTTAATCAGGATTGAGGTATAAGAGGTGAGATTATGAAAAGAATTATAAGTCTAATTATTTTAGGAACCGTAACTTTTACACTCTTTGCACAGACAAGTAAAATTAAATTTATTAAGGGAAATTTAGCTGATAAGACAGCAGCAGTTCGTGAAGCAAAGGGAGCTGAATCAGACTGGATATCTGAAAAGGCAGTTGCGTTCTGTCTTGAAAATAAGGAAACCCTTGGAAATGACAGAGATCTCGATGGACTTGCTGTAGCAGCAGTTTTATCTTATTCTCCAGAAACTGTAAAAAAACAGACAGATACTCAAAAGCAGATTCTTACTGATAATTTTATTTCTCTGTTTACAGAATTCAACAAAAGCAGCACAGTTCAGATTGCCGTAATTTCAAAGATAGTTGCTCTTAAAGACTGTATTCCAACATTTTCTTTTACAGCACTTCTTAACAGTTATCTGAAAACTACAGAAATAAAGAGTGCAGACAGCGGAGTTTTTAAAGCCTGTATTTCTGCACTTGAATCTATTGGAAATGAAGAATCCTTTAAAATTTTATACGCTTTCTTATATGATAATTCTTACAGTGCGTATAAAAAGGAAATCGAAAAGACAACAATAGCACTTATTCCAAATGCAATGGAAGAAGTGTTAAAACTCATAAACAGCTCAGATATGAAGAAGGTTGTTGCTATATTTGAGCTTTCACAAAAAAATTCTCAAATTTCCAAAAAAAATCTCTGTGAAATTGCCGAAAATGTTCTAAGTGAGTCTATATTATTAGTAGAAAATTCTTCGGGAACTTCTTCAGAGAATATCAATGTTCAGCTTACTGCACTTAATATTTTAAGTGAGAATAACTGGACTCGCGCCTCGTCAACAGCGCTTTCTTACTTTGCACTTTCAAAAAAGCTGTATGAGAAAAAGAATATGAATGAAGAACAGTTTAAGACTGTAATTACCTCGCTCAGAAATATTTCTCCGCTTGATGCTGTTTCTCCGTTAATCAGTTACCTTGAAGAATTGAATGGCCGGACCGAAAATGGAAGCGCAGTTGCTTCTGAAATCGTACTGGCTGTAATCAATACTTTAGGTGCTATTGGCGACAAGGCTGCATTTGATTCACTGCTTGCTGTAACTTATCTTAATTATGAGGAATCGGTTCTGACTGCTGCCAGAGAAGCACTGTCAGGACTCAGATGGCAGTAAACAGTTCATTAAATTATTTTAAGAAACCTGTATTCCTTTCAGCACTTATTTGCGTTTTTATTTTCTATTCGGGATTATTTAATATCCCGGATAGAACAGCTCCACGCGCTCTGATTAAAACAGAACAAATCACAGAAATCACTGGAATAATTCTTTCATCTCCTTCAAGAACCGGAAACGGCTCATACTACAGTGCAACCTTCTCATTAGAAAAAGCCGCAGACGCCCGCAATTTCCAGTCCACAGCAAAGGGCCGAGTGAAGATAATGTTACCAGCTGAGTTCGCAGAAGCATATTCTCCAGGCAAATTATTTTCTGATTCACAGAAGAAGCACAGCGGCCAGGCATTTCTGTACGAAGCGGGCGGTCACTGTACCTTCCGTGGTCGTCTCACAAACAATGTATTCTACATCCGCGAATGCACCGCGTACGAGTGGCCTTCATCGTGGCGGGGCCGCCTCCAGCATCTCCGCGCCCTTTGCCGCCTTCACTTCAAACGCTTAATGTATGGCTGGGGCAGTGGAGGCGGCCTTCTCCTGGCGCTCCTCTGCGGGGCCCGCGAATATACTGAACCGTCGACACAGGAAGCTTTCCGCCGCGCCGGTCTTTCCCATATACTGGCACTCTCCGGGATGCATCTTTCAATGTTTTCTGCAATTGCACTGTTTTTCGGTAATAAAGCCGGCATCAGAAAACTTACCTTTATCCTTCGAATCTCAGCACTTTTTGGCTTTGTCTGGTTCGCAGGTTTTTCTCCATCTCTGTCGAGAGCCTTTATATGTTCACTGCTTACAATTGCAGCAACAATAGCCGGTGCTAAAAAGCCTGATTTACTTTCAATTCTATGCTTTTCATTTTTATTACAAAGCGCATTATGTCCTCAGGATATTCACAGTTCAGCATTTATTTTATCGTACGGAGCATTAGCCGGAATCCTGTTAAGTGCAAATCTGTTCAAACGTTTTTATTCAATGTTCTGTCCAAAGGCAATTGCATCTTCTTTATCTGCAGCCACAGGCGCACAAACCTTTACTGCACCAATTTCACTCAAACTCTTTGGCGCGTTCAGTCCGATTGGAATTGTTTCTGCAACAGTAGTTTCACCATTTGTAACAGTTTTTATTTACAGCGGACTTCTTCTTATTCTACTGAGCCTTATATTTCCAATCCTTTCAAAACCTAGTGGAATTTTTATAAATTTACAGTATACTGTCATTACTTACATTGTGAATTTATTTTCCAATGTACCAAACTTTTGTCTTAAAAGCGGAGTCTAAATTGAAGCATCCTGACTACAATTCACCAGCTGAACTCAAACAAGTACTGGATATAAACGGCTTTTCCATGCAAAAAAAATTCGGACAGAATTTTTTGATAAATGAAGATGCCCGAAAACGACTTGTAGATGCTCTGGAAGTTGGAGAAGGAATCAAGGTTTGGGAAGTAGGTCCTGGCCTTGGTGCAATGACAAACACAATTCTTGAACGCGGATCTGACCTTACTGTATTTGAAATCGACCGCGGATTTGCTTCTCTTATCAGTCAGTTTTTTGAAGACTATTCAGCAAAGAATACATTCCATATTGTAGAAGGAGATGTCCTTAAAACCTGGAAGGGACAGTTTGAAAAAGCAGGGCAGCCAGACCGCTTCTTTGGAAATCTCCCATACAATATTGCCGCAACAATTATCGCAGATACAATCGAAAATAACGTACGTTTTGAACGCTGTGTATTTACAGTTCAAAAAGAAGTTGCACAGAGAATGTGCGCAAAACCGGGCAGTGCAGACTATTCATCTTTTTCTGCTTTGTGCCAGTGGGCTTATGATGTAAAACCTTTACTTGATCTTTCAGGCGGAAACTTCTGGCCAAAACCAAATGTAGATTCACGTGCAGTTGTATTTACTAAAAAGGCTGATTTCCCTTGCTGTAAAAATCCTGCGTTGTTTGTAAAAATGCAGAGAGCACTTTTCAGTTCACGCCGTAAGACAGTCCGCAATAATCTTTCTCAGTTCTTAAAAAACAATGACCTTGCCGTAAGCTGTCTTGAAAAAGCTGGTATTGATATTATGAAACGAGCTGAGGTTCTTTCACTCGATGAGCTTCTTAGACTTTCAGATGTAATCGAAGGTGAAAAATGAGTGAACTAATTTGCATCAAAGATAATCTTGAAAAAATCAGAAACAGAATAGAACAGGCAGAAACAAAGGCCGGACGTCCACAGGGGGCTGTAAAACTGATGGCCGTCAGTAAGTTTCATCCTGCAGGAGCTGTAGTCGAAGCTTTTGAAGCCGGACAGTTATTATTCGGCGAAAACCGTGTACAGGAAGCTTCAGAAAAATTTCCTCCGCTTATTGCACAACACCCGGAAATTAAAGTTCAGATGATTGGACAGCTTCAATCTAACAAAGTAAAAAAAGCAGTTGAGTTTGCTTCATGTATTCAGTCTGTAGACCGCATTGATCTGCTTAAAGAAATTGAAAAGCAGTGCGCAAAGCTTAACCGCAATATCGAAATTCTTTTTGAATATCATACTGGAGAAGAATCAAAATCCGGCTATACAACAGAAAAAGCACTTCGTGAATCAATAGAAGCAATCATCAATGGAGATTTCCCGCATGTAATTCCCAAGGGATTTATGACAATGGCTCCTTTTACAGAGGATGAAGCTTTAATCAGAAAATCTTTTATAACATTAAGAGAGCTTTCTGAACGCCTGCGTAAGGATTATCAAAGTCTTTCACTTACAGAACTTTCAATGGGAATGTCTGGCGATTTTGAAATTGCAATAGAAGAAGGATCAACACTTGTTAGAGTTGGTACTGCAATTTTTGGAGAAAGGGATTACAGTAAATCATGAAAAAAAAGCTTATAGCAAAAATTCTGATTTTCTCTTTACTTTTGAATACAGCTTTACCTGTATTTTCAGAAGATACTACTCCAAAACCATATGAAGATGATGAACTTCCTCAGACCTTAAAGGATATCCGCCGGTTTGAGATCATTACTATAGGTGCACTTCCTTTTGTAACTCTTGATGCGACCCTTGCTTATTCAACCTATCGATATGCTAAAAATGATTTTGCAGAAGAATACAAACCAGATATTTTCTCAAGTTCTTCTTTTTCCAAAGATGAACAGAAAGGAATTATTCTTACTTCACTTGGAATCTGTGTTGGTATTGGCTTAACAGATTTAATTGTTCAGATTGTAAGAAGAAATTCAAAGAAGAAAAAGCAACAGGTAAATTATGATGATATAGCTGTTGTTCCTATTTCTGAAGATGAAGATGCACAGGTAATTCCTATGCCTTCTGATTTTAGAAATGATGATTCTGATGATGTTGTGGAGATTGAAGAATAATGCCTTTTTTCAGTGCAAAAGTTCCACAGGATTTTCCTGAACAGCAACGTCTCGATAAATTCATAGCATCACTCCCAAACGGTATGAACCGCTCAAAACTGAAAAGCGGTGTGACTGAAATTCTTGTAAACGGAAAAAAAGTTAAGCTTTCACAAAAGGTAAAAGCAGGCGACCAGATAGACATACAATGGGAAGACAACATCCCTGATAACATAGATCCAGAAAATATTCCGCTTGAGATTCTTTATGAAGATGATAATGTTACGGTCGTTAATAAAGCACAGGGAATGGTAACTCATCCAGCCTGCGGAAACTGGACTGGAACTCTCGTAAACGCGCTTTTGTATCACTGGGGCCGCCAGTCTGTTGAACAGCTTAAGGAAGGAAGCGCTGCAGAGATTCTTGAGCGCCGCCGCCCTGGCATTGTTCACCGTCTCGATAAGGAAACCTCTGGAATTATTATCACCGCTAAAAACCGTGATAGCGAAGAGTTCTTACAAAAGCAGTTTAAAGACAAATCTCTTCAAAAAGAATATATCTGCATCTGCTGTGGAAGACCTCCTGCACGAACAGGAGACATCCGAACTCAAATTATCCGCGATCCTAAAAACCGCCACCGCTTTAAAGCTGTTACAGATACAGAAGATGGTAAGTTCGCACGAACCTTGTACCACTGCATTGCCTGCTACGGTAATTATTCTCTTATGCGTATCCGCCTTAAGACTGGCCGTACTCATCAAATTCGTGTACATATGAAATATCTTGGCTGCCCGATTCTTGGAGACGGTGTTTACAACAAACCGGATTCAAAATTCCCGAATGCAACACTTATGCTGCATTCAGTTCAGTTGAAAATTAAACTGCCTGGCGCGGGTAAGGCCGGAGAGGCGGCTGTTCCCTGTGATTACCATACATTCCGCACACCAACGCCATCGCGCTTTATCGAAATTGAAAAGAAGCTTCGGAAGATGTTTGATCGCACCGTCATTGCGAGCAACCGCACCGTCCTTGCCAGCAACCGCACCGTCATTGCGAGCGAAGCGAAGCAATCTGTTAAAAAATGAACATAGAAATCATACACAAACCGACAGCCGAAAAACCGTTTCTCATAATTTACAAACCAAAAGGTTTGCCGTCAGCTCCGCTGAACTCTGAAGATACTCAGAACGCGCTGTCCCAGGCGATTGCGATGTTTCCGGAGATTAAGACAGTTTGCGGTAAAAAGGCAATTGAGTACGGGCTTTTGCACCGCCTCGATACGGCTACAAACGGGCTTATGGTTATTGCGGCTTCTCAGGAATGTTATGATTTTCTGATTTCCGAACAGCAGGCCGGCCGCTTTATCAAAACCTATTCTGCAGAATGTGATATAATAAAAGACAACGCAGAAAGGTTAGGGGGATTTCCACCAGATATCCCTTCAGAAAAAACTGATACATCTGAATCACTTATCACCGCAACTTCATATTTCCGTCCATACGGAGAAGGCAGAAAAGAAGTACGTCCTGTAACAGAAAAATCAGGAAAAGCAGCCCTATCAAAACTTGGAAAATCTAAACTCTATACAACAAAAATTGAAATCTCAAAACTTTCTGATACACGCGCCAGAGCCATCTGCGAAATCACCGAAGGCTATCGCCATCAGGTTCGCTGTCATTTAGCCTGGGCAGGCTATCCGGTTATCGGAGACCAGCTGTATAATTCAGACAAAAAAAAAGCAGAAAACCTTTTGTTTTCTGCAACTAAAATCTCTTTTGAGTACCCGAGAGGAGACTTGAATTGCTACAAGATTTAAGTGTGTGAAAAACAACTACACAGATAGCAGAATGTACTATAAGTGTAGATAATCATTTTGTCAAGAAAATTATCTATGGTTATCTGTAAAAATGAATGAGTAGCCTTTAATTGCTATCACATTTGCTCACACAGGCTTTGTATAATATTTCTCATTTTATAATCTTGATTAAATAACGGAATTGAACAGACCGCATCTCGTAATGATGTGTTATCAAATATCTTTACAAGATTTAGTGGCATATTCTGAATATATTCATCAGAGAGAACATCAGAAACAAGCAGATACTCTCTTCCTACAAGTTTTTTAATATTTTCAGTTATCTTATTTCTGTTTAATTTTGAATCTACTCCAAACCAAGACGCATAGCGAACTATTTCTGTACTTGTTATATGCAGATTAAAACTTGATGCACAAAGAAAATATTCTGTAATCGGAATATTTGTTCCGTGTGACTGTTCAATCAACGCCAATGCGATCTCACCACAATCTTTTTTTATAGCTGTAAGTAATAAAGCGCGACAAGAACGGTCTAAGAATATTTTATCTTTATGAAAATATCTTAATTTAAGAATGACATTTACAGCCTTCCGCCAATTCCCTTCCCAAAGATGTCTTTCAAGTCCGTGATAAAGCAACATCAGATAACTTATGTCTGTATGCTCATATGGATTTTGAAGAAACTTTAAGTATTCGCCTTTTTGTTGTGGGTCTAAGTCATAATACATTACATCTAATAAAGGTTCGTCTGCAGAATCGGAGAACTCGACAGGCTCACTTGTGAAAATCATACTCGGCTCTAAATAGCCAGGGATTGTAAACTCCAAAGTGACCGATTCTGTTTCAATTTTGTTTACAAACTGTTTAGGGTCTATGTTTTTTACAGGGCTATCCGCAAACCAAATTAATCCTCTTAAATCTTCGTGAAAGTGTATACTCTGAACTTGGATTCCACTCTCATCTGTTGTCGGAACTTTTATTACTGCCAAATCAGTACAATCGATTGTTTCAACCGCAGATTCTCTTAATCTAAATCCCGAATAAATCATAAAAACTCCTAAAATTGTTGGTATACCAAGCGGTATACCCAGTTAAGGTTAGGTAAGTATAGGTTAGTTAAAATAAGCAAAAACTTGGTATACCAATGTGTAACCCAGTTAAGGATAGGTAAGGAAAGGATAGGTTAACAATATCAACTCACTTCGTTCGTTGAGCCTATAATGCTTGTATCACTAATCTTACTTTTCCAATAATTTGAATAGCATCTGAATTAACAGATTCTTCAAACGTCTTATATTTTGGATTATCTGATATAACCAATATTTTTTGTCCTACAACTTGTATGCGTTTTACAAAACCACTGCCGTTCATTCTTATTGCATAAATGCCGTCTGAATTATCCCAACCCAAAGAATCACAAACAATCATATCACCGTCATTCAAAGTTGGTTTCATTGAATCACCGTGTACGTGCAGCGCAGCCAAATTATTTCCGAACTCCTTATGTAGTCTGTATGGAATCGGAACTAACCCGTTAGCGATGTCATCTTCAGGCAATAACTCACCTTTACCTGCTGATAACTCTTGATTTAGAATTGGCACAAGAAAAGTGTTTGACTTTTTGATGTGCATTGTATCAAGAGAACCATTTACAAGGTAATCAACTGATGTATTCAGAACCTCTGCAGTTTTAATAGCAACGTCAGCCCTAGGGATAGAACCGCGCTGTTTCCAACCTGTAATTCCCGCTTGAGATACGCCTATTCTTCGGCTCAATTCTGCTTCTGTAATGTTGTTTTGTTCAAGGGCTTGTTCGACACGTTCCCAAAATGTCATAAATGCTCCTTCCGCCCACCGAGTAAGTATTATACACATTATCGGCAAAAAAGCAAAAAATATTTAGTAATTGTTAATAAAACACTTTACAAATATTAAATCTTATTTTATTCTCAAAGAGTAAGCAATTGTTAATTGCATTTGTAAAGTGTTGTGAAAGTTTGCTCGGTTCTTTCACCACATTTTAGGTGATATTTTTCAACCCCAGAGAATCGAGCACTCTGGGGGCTTTTTTTTAGGTGAGATATGAATGAGCCAAAAGTTACAGAAAAAATGTTCAGTGATTCAGTAAAGTTTGCAGTTGTTGGAGATTCTGAATTGGCAGAAATCCTTGTCCGTATTTTTAAGAAAGGAGAGAGTAAATGCCCGTCGAAGAAATAATCAAGGAACTGTCAGAGCAAAAGAGGATTATATCTGATGCACAGAAACGACAGGAAGAACTTGTTCAGTCTTTAATTTCAGCAAATGAAAAAGAGTGGGATCTGATTAGCGTGGCAAAAGCCTCTCAAAAATCTGGGCTTTCTGTAACAACAATCTATCGCTTTATAAACAGTGGAAAACTTCATTGTGTTCATAAAGGGGCATTGAAATATATAAGCAGTAAAGAGCTCGAAAATCTTGATGATAAGAGGTGTTTATAAGCGAAAATGAAGGATTAGAAAACGGAGTACTTAAAGACTGTTTGGAATATCTTAGACTTCAAGGTTTTTTTGTTTGGCGAAATAATGTCGGCTGTGCAAAACTTGGGAACAGGTTTATTAGATTCGGTCTTAAAGGTAGTTCTGATATTTTGGGAATATTGCCGAATGGACAATTCTTGGCTGTCGAATGTAAAAGAGAAAAAGGAGGAAAACTTTCTGAAGAACAAAAAGAGTTCTTGGATAAAATAAATAAAAATAACGGATTTGCAATTTGCGTAAACTCTGTCTACGACCTTGAGCAGAAACTATACGAGTATTCAAAAAAACAGTAAAAACAGAAATTATTTTTCTTTTTTTACTTGACAATATAGAAGAATCTGCTATAATTGAATCATAAAGTAAGTTTTAACTTAAACAGACAAACAAAAGATAGTTCGCACGTGCGAACAAAGGAGCGTAAGTAAGATGGAGCAAATGCTTAAAAGACCGAAAGTAGGAAAACGGTTGGAACAGAAGTTGGCAGACAGAAAAGCAGACAGTGTGTTCAGTTACACAAACTACTTGGATTGGCTGATGTACATGAAAGAGGAAACAGAGTTCAAAAAGTTCCAAATAATGCTTGAGAAGTTATGTAACAATTGGTTGATTAAGCCGAAAGAAAAGTTGCAGATGTTGATGTTCTTCTATCCGATGTTTGAGAAAAAAGTTGAGTCCGTTCGAAATGAATTAGCCAAGAAAAATAAGAAATTAAACTTCGAGTGCAAGCCTGTTATGGCTCTGATTTGGGGGTACTAATATGCAGAGAGTAGTTATTCAGACTAATCGAGAAGGTTATCCACAAGATCAAATTAGAAAAACAATGACAGTGAGTGAATTGAGAGATTATCTTCAAGAACTTGAATCTCAAAATCCGACAATGCCAGTGTATTTAAGGTTTGATAATAATTATACATACGGCGGTATTACTGAACGATGTATAGAAGTTATAGATGATGAGGAGGAAATTTAATGGCAAATGAAGTGGTTGTAATGCCTGATAATCAGATTGATTTCAAGGCAAAAGCAATTGAGTGGTTGCAGAACATGGGAACACAGTTGCCACCACAGTATCAGACACAGTTCCTTGAGTTGTGTCAGTTGTACAAGTTGAATCCGTTCAAGCGTGAAATCTACGCTGTCGGATATGGTAACAAGTTCAACATCATCGTTGGATATGAGGTTTATCTGAAACGTGCAGAGCGTACAGGAAAACTGAATGGTTGGCAGTGCCAAGTAAATGACGATGGAACAAAAGCAAAAGTTACAATTTGGCGTAAGGATTGGGAACATCCTTTTGAACATACAGTGTTTCTTGAAGAAGTTCGACAGAGTTCACCTGTATGGCAGAAAATGCCAAGATTTATGATGCGTAAAGTTTGTATTGAACAGGGTATGCGACTTGCGTTCCCCGATGAAATGGGCGGTATGCCTTACGCAGAAGATGAACTTCCCGAAGGAAAAATCATTGCATCTGATGAAGAATTAAGACCAGTAAACGATACTTGTGCCGAACAGTACCGCGCCGAAGAAAACTTCACAGAAGCAAGACAAATAAGTGATAACAGAGCGAAACTTCAGAAAATTGTTGAAAAGTATGGCAACGACATGAGAGAAGAAGTTCTTAATGCTTGCCGTGATGCACTTAATGGAAATGATGAAAATGTAATTGCGGATAAGTTATCTCGCTGTTATCCGTACTTAGATGCAAAAGGTATTAAGGTGGCTGTATGAGTGGCGTAGAAGTGATTACAGAAGAAGTTCCGACAACAACCTTAGACCTTGTAGTTACAGAAAAATCAATTGGAAGTCTTGAAACAAATATCAGTCAGTTGGAAGCAATGGTTGATAAGCGACTTGAAGATTATCGCCCAGAAAAGTATCAAGGCGATGCTGATCTCGCAAAAAAAGATAAGGCAGAATTAAATAAGGCAAGTGAGACAATCAGGAAGTCACGAATTGCCCTTATGGAAGAACTGATGAAGCCTTATCAAGATTTCGAGACAAGATGTAAAAATCTTGAGTCAAAAATCAAGTCAGCAAGTAACGCTTTGGATGAAATCGTAAAGATTCGTGACAATGAAGCGAAGGAGCAGAAACGAAAAACTATTGAACTGTTTTGGCAGACCAAGAAGTTTGATTTGTTTCCGCTTGAAAAGGTATTCAATCCGAAGTGGTTAAACAAGACTTTCAAAGAATCAGAAATCATCAAGGAAATGGACTCGATAATTGCACGTACATACCAAGACTTGAAATCAATCGAGCAATTGGAAAATGCGGACACATTGAAAGCCCATTATCTGATGACTCTGAACATCGGAGATACTCTTAAATACGGTGAAGAACTTAAAAGACAGAAAGAAGTTGCAGAACGTGAGGCAAGGGAGAGAGCCGAGCGTGAGCACTCCGAAAAAATCGAACGTCAGCAGTCAGAACTTGCAAAAGAGGCTATAGACTTCGGTAAAAAAGAAGAGATAGCGAGCCTTGCAGACCAGGCACTTTCAAGCATAAGAGGGGAAAAACCAAAAGCACCACAGCGCAATGAGTATATAATTACAGTCAGATGTTTCGAAAGTGACGTAATGAAAATGAAAGCTGCAATGAACGCTCTTGGAATTGAGTATTCTGTGAAGGAACTCACATTTTAATCAGTAAAGTACCTCGTATGAGGGAAAAATATACCTGTAGTGCGTGGGTAAAAAACGGACGAGCAAGATTGGCGAAAGCCACCTGCAAATTGGATTGGCGGTGTGGAAAGACACACAGGTATAGTAATAATTAAAAGGTAATGAATTCATTGGAACATTGAGAAAAGGTTCGTCGAAAGTTCTCTGTGTACAGATGGGTAGCCGTGGCTGGCGGTGCAAATGTTATTGAAGTGGTTATTCGTTATCGACTTTTTGAATAACTGTGGAAAGGTACTAGATGTTGTGCAAAAAGCCTTAATTTTGGGAGGGCAATATGACTAAACTTAAAGAGTTAGAACCAGTTGTAAAGGAAATCTTAAAGCAGAAACCTGCTACGAGAGGGGATGATGATTTATTGTATGACAATCTGTTAGCGAAAATGAACATAGATTTGTCAACAATGAATGCAAGAAACTTTCTTTTAAGTTATCGTAAAATGGGAATCCCAACAATCGAAAGTGTTGGAAGATGCCGTAGAAAGATACAGGAGAAAGATGAAACCTTAAAACCTACACCCGAAGTTGTACTGAATCGTAAACGTCTTGAAAAAAGTTATTTTACCTATTCGCGTGGATATTAAGGAGGTCTACCAATGGCTGAAGAAGAAAACAAAGAGAGTATGGAAAAAGCAGAGCACATGTCAGAAATGATAACAAAGTTTGCAGAGGTATCAGCTAAGACATTCGAAAAATGGGCGAATGAAAATAAGGAAGCACCACTTGAGGAGGCTCATAAAAGATTGGTAAGAACAATCGAAGGTGCTATTATGATGAGTCAAGTAACATTGTATGCAATTGTTTAGGAGGAATAATGACAGACTTAAATGATGTCAAATTGATTGGTCGTCTTACAAGAGACTTGGGAAGTAACGAAAGAGATTTCGGTTATATTGGAAATGGAACTGCGAGAGCAAATGTTTCAATTGCCGTAAACAGAAGTAAGAAACAGCCAGACGGAAGTTACGCTGACGAAGTAAGTTACTTCGATATTTCGATTTGGGGCAAGACTGCAGAAAACTTGAAACCATATCTTCTGAAAGGTCAGCAGATTCTCGTTGAGGGTATTCTGAAACAAGAGCGTTGGGAAGATAAACAGACGGGTGAAAAGAAGTCAAAGATTGCTATTCATGCTCAACAGGTTTGGTTGCTTGGTAGCAAGAAAGACGGTCAACAGAATAGTCAGAATGGTTATCAGAATCAGCAGTATCAGAACAACGGATATCAGCAGAGTGGAACTCCACAGTTTACACCTGCTCCACAGAATCAGCAACCGCAGAATAACGTTGGTTATCAGCCGAACAATGATTTTGGGAGCGATTTCCCTGAAGACATTCCGTTCTAATCAGATCCCCGAACAGGTTCAGATTTTTATTGGATGTGTTCGGGGGTTCTATAGTGGGAGGAAAAGAAAATGAGTGATAGAAAAATATATCGAAGAAAGAAGAATCCACAAATGGTGTTTAGTTTTTGGAGTTTCTGTTGTGGATTTATGACTGCGATGATAATTGCGGTGATTTTGGTAAATATGTAAAACTTTTCGGAAGTGGGTTAGTAGCCAATTGGTATAGGATTGTGTACAAATCCGAGTGAGGTTCAAGTCCTCGCCACTTCCATATCGGCTAAGACTGTGTTCTGTCCCCAATTCAGATTCCCACACAGTCTGATGCCGTTCTCTGCGACATAGCCAAGCGGTAAGGCAACGTCTTTTATTCCGCAGGTTCGAATCCTGCTGTCGCAGTAAAACTGTCGCTACACCTTCCCACGGCGACAGCGAGGCTAAACTACTACCGCGAAACAGGGTAGTCTCCGACATTATGCGTTGTCAGAAGTCGGAGAGAAACTGCATCATTCCGTATGGAGTGAAATCGAAAACGCTTAAGGAGTTATTTAATGGCTGATGAAAAATTAAATCCACAGGAAGAAGTGGTAAAACGTTACTTGGAGGAACAGATTCAGAAAGACGAAGCACTTCGTACTTTATATGTTCCGAGCAAGATTAAGGATTGTTTTAAGTACATTACATCTGAAGCACGAAAAAAGGCAGTAGGTCAATGTGCAATGATTGAATATGCAATTGTATTTAAGTGGGCAAGAGATTATTACCTTGAGGTTCTTCCAAAAGAGGCAGAAAAGAAAGTTGTAACAGAAATTAAGACTAAGGCAGAGCCAGTTGTTGTAGAAAAGAAAGACGTATCAGTTGTCAAGAAAACCCAAGACAGCAATGGTCAGTTGTTCTTTGACTTTTTCTAGGAGACTGATATGTATGTATGTGATTATTCAGACCGCCTTAAAATTGTCAAAGGTGAAGTTGTTCGTATAGTAACCGCATATCCAAAGAGAAAAGCAGAAAGCCACCGCAAACTCGACATTTATCGTGAATGGGAAAACGGTGATAGCGAGTGTCGAAATCTCTACTACAATGGGTATAGTGGATATAGAGTTGCGTTTCCGAAAGATGTCGTTTCTTTATACAACAATGGAACTTGTACTTTTGAACAGAACTTAGAAAAGTGGGGAGATGCGTCAACAGTGAAAGTGTTCCGTTGGTATTCTGATATTATTTCTGAAAAAGACCGCGCCGTGATATTAAGCAAATATCCAGAGTTTAAGTGGGTTCTCAACAAGTGGAAATCAACTCTTGCAAAAACAATGATTGCGTTGCGTATTTGGAAAGAACATAAAGAAGTTGAATTTCTACTTTCTGCAGGATTTGAGTGCGTAGCATTGAACTTGAGATTTTGGAAACAGACAGAAAAGAAACGCAAGG
The DNA here is from genome assembly GCF_900111035.1 of Treponema bryantii. Classification (GTDB taxonomy): domain Bacteria; phylum Spirochaetota; class Spirochaetia; order Treponematales; family Treponemataceae; genus Treponema_D; species Treponema_D bryantii_C. Next base: position 556,863 of record NZ_FOFU01000001.1, on the reverse strand, counting down.
AGATCGTGAATTATATCCGAACCCACGAAAGCAGTAAGAGACTTAATCTAAGCGAGATTCAGACAATTCTGAAATACAAACTGTCAGAAGAAGAGTATGCAGAGTATCATCATTTCTGTTTTATCTATTCTAAGGTTAGGTACGATGTATACAAGTATCTAAAGAAAATCGGGCAACTTAATTCTAGGACTGTGTTCCTTTATCGAGATTACTACAAGATGCTTAAAGAGAGTACACACGATATTAAAAGTGAGTATTGGCTTTATCCGAAAGACTTGCAGAAAAAGCACGATGAACTTCGCGAGGAAATAAATCGTATTAAGGAACTTGTAGCAATTGAGAAACTTAAGATTAAACAAGAGAAGTATTCAAAGGCTGTAAAGAAATGGCTCAAGTACAAAATGGACATAGACGGCTATTGTGTATATGTTCCAGAAACGGTTGAGGAAATCAAAGAACAGGCAGATGTGCTACATCAATGTTTAATTGCCTGTGATTATGTTTCGGATGTAATCAATAAAAAATGTGTACTTGTGTTTATCAGAAAGAACGGAAAACCGATTGCTACCGCACAGTTGTTTAAGGGCAATAAAATCGGACAGTTCTATGCAGATGAACACGACAGAGGTAATTGTCTTCCAAGTCCAAAGGTAAAGGCAGTTATGAATAAATGGCTCGAACTAAAGGAGGTTGCGTAATGGAAGTCAAAAGAACAGAAAGGGGTTGGGCAGGGCATTTTATATGTGCGGAGAGTTGTAAGTTCAGAAGAAATACACTTCTTGAATGTGGTGATATAAAAGTTGTTGTTTCTACTGTCGGAGCGATGTATCTGAATGGAAAACTTGAAGAAATAGGTCTTAAACGACATTACGAAACAATGGCGTTTTATGTTGATGATGCAAGTGGTGAGTATAAAGATGCTGATGTTTCAAGAGAAATATTCTTTGAAAGTAATGGTGCTTTGAAGTTGCACAAAAAAGGATATATAGACAATGAAGCAAATGATATGCACGAAGCGGTCGTAAAAGAGCTTACAGAAAAAAATGGAAAAAGGAGTGGAATTGTAATGGGTTGTTATGTAGAAGTTTCAAATAAGCCTGAATGGTTGCAGTCAAATTGTTCATTTGCGTGGGAAGGATTGATATTTCCAAAGTGGGAAGATTTTGAGAAAGGTCATCTTCCAGTAGTGTTGGTTGATAATGGAGGTTTTCAAGCGGCAGGAGTTGCGTATTGTAAACGAGAGTACGAACGGTTTACATATCCCGAAGATTACAGACCTAAGATTGTATTCTCTGTTGCTATTGAAAAATTGAAGGCTGTGTCAGATGTTGAAGGATATTTGAAAAACGAGGGAGAAAATGCGCAGACACAAGATACCTATTGAAAAAGTTCAGACAGCATTTAATAACGCAATCAAAAGAAGGGATTGCAGATGTATGATAAAAGATTACGAGCCTTGCTACGGTCAATTGGAGTGTAGTCACTTCTTTACCGTTGGTTCGAATCCTGCATTAAGGTTTTATCCGCCAAACGCATACACTCAATGTTCAAAGCATCATTGGAAACATCACAACGTATGGAAGTACGGAGATAACTTAATCAGTTATCAAGGTTGGCTTGAGGAACATCACAAGCAGGACTTGGAGAAAATGGAAGTTCTGCGACACCGTTACATCAAGTACGATGACGATTTGAAAGCCGAGATTATCAGATTGTGTAATGCTGATAAGTTGGATGAATTGCAGAAATTGATTGAGGAGAAATTACAATGAGTAACAGATTTTATGTAAATGGTGTGCAGATTTACGGTAATAATGAAATGTTTCCAAGAACAAAAGAAGAACTTACAAAACAAGGTGCTAAATGGAATGGCGGTACTTTTGGTGTAATTGAAATAAAAGACCCACAGGCACTTATGGATGTAGTAACAAAAGATTCTCTTGGATTTCTCAAGGATATAATGATGAACCATTACGATCCTATAAAAGATGAAGATATAGAAAAGTCTTTTGATGAACTTACAGATATTGACGCTTTAAGTTCGTTGCTTCCAAAAGAACTTCTTTCTTGTATTTATGAAAAAGACGGTGAACCAAATCTTCTTGCTTACAGACGTATTGAAAATTGGATTGCAAATAAAAGAGTGATGACACCTTATCTTTTGTGGACTGTAATTAAGGATGATGTTGATTTCAAAGAAGGAAAACTTATTTTGAAAGAAGGTAATACAATTACTGCAACTATGTATTAGGAGGAATAATGAAACAAATAATCAGCGATTATATCCACCTTACACAAATGGAGTTTTTGATTAAGCATCCGTTTGTGATAATCGGAATGTTTGTTGTTTTCGTTTTGATTATTGAATTGATTTGGTATATCCAGAAAAGGAAGAAGAAATGAATCTGAATGATTGGAAAATCACCTTAAACGGTCAGCCAGTAGTTCGTTCTGATTCTATTGATGATTTGTTTCCAGATACTCGAAGTAAAAATCAAAAGAAGAAAGACCGAAAGGAACACTTCAAGCAGAAAAGAAAAATGCGTGGAAGTTTGACAATAGAACTGCCAATGGAAAAACCGTGGCACGAAAGAATTGTAATTAAGGAGAATAAGTAATGGATGAAGAATTGAAAATAGAAGTAACCGAAGAAAAAGACGGTTGGAGGGCTGGGTTTCATTGTGCATCTGACATCGCAATAAGCATTGACATGTTCGGGCACGAAGGACACGGAAAAACAAAAGAGGATGCAATTGAAGATTTTAAGAAGAATATCTTGGAACTCTATGAAGAAGTGGACCGCGTAAAAGGTCGTTTGTTCGCAAATATCTATAAAGTAATTGAAAACGGAGTGTGGTAATGACTGAAAATCAATATGAGAAAATTACAAGGCTGTATAAATCTATCAAAGATTTAGAAGACAATGAGACTGAACTCTCTCGGGTAATTGATTTACCTATTGATATAATGCTTGGTTGTGTTACAGATGGAATTAGACAGTATAAATATGAGCAGGAAGGTAAGAACCTGCCTCTTGATAGAATCACTGATAAAATTTTCTTTGAAAACCAAGGTAAAATAAAACAAATTATCGTTGATATTCTTGAAGGAGAACTTACAAAAGTGAGAGTTGAGAAGAATGATTTGAAATTAAAGTTCAAAGAAGTTGAGGTAAAAATAAATGATAATACAAAAACTGACAAATAAGTTACAGGATATTGGGCACGGTGGTGACGCTGATAAAAAAGTAATGATTAAGATTTTGGATTCATATTATGAAATTGGCGAGATCCGCAGACTTGAAGTGTGTGGGAAAATTTATTTTGTAATTGAGGTGGGTAATGGAAAAAGCGATGGCAGTGATGAGGGTTGAAAGCTGGTCTGTTAAAGACGGAATGCTTTTACTTGAAATAAATGAACATGCACTGAAGACATCTATAAATGATATTATTTCTTGGTGTCAGCAGAAATATAATTCGTATGTTGAAGTTGAGTTATCACCGCCGTATAAGCCTAAGACACAAAAGGAACTTGGAAAGTTTTTTGCTATGTGTACTGAATACGGAAGATTCCGCGGAATGACAAAACAAGAGGTTGCAGAAGTAGTTAAGTATCGCGCTATGGATGAAGGTCTTTGGAGAGCGATAGAGATTCCTTTTTCAACAACAGGAAAGACAATTCCTGCAAGTATAGCAACAGCGAATACAAAAGAACTTTCGGTGCTGATTGAAGTGCTTTATAGAATCGCTGCAGAGGACGGTTATTTATTTAGGGAGGACAGATAATGAAATTATCACAGATTGAAAACACACCTATTGGAAACTATTTTCACGATAGCGGAATATTCCAAGTGTTTAATGAACTTGCAAAAAATGTTGATGACTTTGAGGCTGATTCCGATGAACTTTGTGTTTATTGCGACAGTCTTGTTTCTATGCTTAAAGGACTTAAGTCAAAAATAAAACAGGTTGAATCGGAGGCAGTAAAGCGCCAGGCACAAGAAAAGGTAAGTGGTTTGATTCAGAGAGGTGGTATTGAATGACAACTTTCGAGGAGTGGTATGAATCAGCATATGGGAAGCCTATTGGAGAAGAAGATGCTTTGTATGCAAGACGAGCCTTTAATGCAGGTAGAGATATTGGAAAGAAAGAACTTGCGGAAGAAATGATTAAAGAAAATGATAACGTAAAAGGAGTATTAAATGACACACTTTCTAAAATCCATAGTAGATTGGAAACTGATTAAAAATTGCTGTAGAAGTTCAATGCGAAAGGAGTTCACTGATAATGAAGCCTCTGTGGAGTTTAAGAAGAAGTTGCTTATTTCTGAACATTCTCCAATACGTCAGATAGAGTTTTATTGGAAGTGGGATAATATAAAATATTGGGTTTCAACTGAATGGAGCAGACATAAGTTTGAAAAAACTATCTCAAGTCAGCGAAACGATAGACAGGGCGACTACGACAGAAATGCTGCGCGACAGGATGCGCCAGTTGATTATATCGGTTGGGCAAACGAACAGAATCTGATTGATTCTTTTCGCAAGAGGTTGTGTCGAAAGGCTACTGATGAGGCAAGATTGTTGGCAGAGGATTTTAAGATTGAACTTTCAAAAGTATATCCTCTTGAAGCAGATGTCCTTGTACCTCATTGTGTATATCGTTGTGGTTGTAGTGAGCCGAATTGTTGCGGTTTGTGGTTTGCGTTCTTGAATTGGTGTGAAGAAAGTAAAGAAGAAATAGATTTACTTTCAATTCAAGGCAGATATGACGCTTATAACAAATGGTTCAAGGAGACTCATTGTGAGTGAGGTTTATACTTATTGCAACGCTACAGGAAAAAGATGTTATACAGAACGAGAGGCTGGCGAGCAGATCCACTATTTCAAAAATACTCATTTTAAGTGGAATCATCGTGGTAAAACCATTCCCTGCAGAAAATATTACTGCAAGGAATGTGGCTATTACCATTTGACTCATTTGAAAAGAACTAAGAAGTAGCGAGTTCGTCAGCAATTACACGCAGTTTGTTGGCGAGCTCCAAATTGCGTTTTTGTAATTCTTCGACTTTTTTCTGAAGTGGGTTATCTGTTTCGCCAGTAATCAGATACTCAACTGTAACTCCAAAGTAGTTTGCTACTTTAAGTGCGGTCGTTGCATACGGAACTTGGTCTTTCTTCTTCCAATCGTAATATGCTTGTGGTGCAATACCAATTGCTGTATAGAAATCTCTTGCAGAAATGTTACGCATTGTAAGAAGTTCGTCAACGCGAGTTCCGAAGTTAATTTTTGGTTTATCTACATTCATACCTTTAATGTAATGTAGTATGAGTAATCTGTCAAGTAAAAACAGAAAATATTTTTCTTTTTTCGCTTGACAATCTGCTATAATCTGCTATAATAGAATCATAGATTAAAAAATAACTTGAATCAAAACAAGAACAAAGTAAGTTCGCACGTGCGAATAAAAGCAAGGAGGCTACCAAATGGAGCAGTCAAGAAAAGAAGAACTTAGAAAGATAATCACTAATTCAGTAAGAGAACAAATCAAGGAAATTGAAAGTTATGGCTCTGAAGGTGATATGAAATTCGGAGATTATAACGCAAACGAAGCAAAAGGTTGGTTGATGGATGGAGTAATCGATGTAGTGGAAACTGAATGTAAGTTATCCGAAAGCGATGGAGATTTCTACCCAGCCTGCGACCTCTACGAAGAAGTCGTAACTGAAATTGTAAAAGAATATTATCCCGAAGCAGACTTCGAGTAATAAATAAATTAAGTCGGTGCAAATGCCCCGCAAGGAGAAACGTATGGAAATGAAAGCGTTTGTATGTGAAATGAAAATCAAATGTGACATTTCAAAGTTCTACGAAGGAAACACAGTAAGGTTTGACGTTGAGTACAACGGAAAACAGTATGTGTTTGACCGCGTTGTTAGAGATTGCAAAGACGGTCTCTACGTTCAGTTCTTAGGAACACGAATCTTCTACGAAGATTTCTTCGAGGAGGTTGCCTAATGGATGAGATTATTAAGAATCTTGAAACCCTTGAAGAAAATTGGATGCACAAAACAAAGTGTGAAAAAATCGAAGAAATCAGAGAGGCACTAATCGATATGGCTAATGATATGTGGGATAGAAATATCGGTGGTGATGAACCTCAGATTGTAATTCAGAAAGTTAATGAACTTATGAAAAAATTAAAAGAATCTGTTGTGGAGGGGTGAGATGCAAGTATTGAGAACTGAATATTTTGATTGTAATTTGTATCGTTGGGTTGGATTTTTTGAGACAGTACCTAAGAATCTTGACAAAGCAAGAAAATGTTTGAAATCACCAAAAATCGAAAGTCCATATATCAGACTTGTTATTTGTGAAAAAAGTTGTGGCAAGAAAAGAAATTACTACAAACTCTTAAAGATAATGGAGGTTAGTCACAATGTATAAACCAGTAACTTTAGAGACTGCAACTCCTACCGATTTCTTCATTGGAGCTTGTTACGATAGTAAAGATAATGAGGTAGTAAGTTGGTGGACTGAATATAAGAACAAAAATCCTACAAGATCAGATTTCTACATCAAGTTTTGCGAGTTTATGAAACGAAGTTTCAAGTGGCAAGAACTTACTTACAAACATCCTGATTTATTCCAGCAACAAGGTGCAAGCCACGGTCTTGAAATGATTACTTTCAGAGAAAGAGGTAAACTTATTAAGAAATGCGCGTTGCATTATCGATATGAGTTTAATGATACGTTTGAAAATAGTTTTCTGGTGATTGTGACAGAGATTTTTATAAATGAGCATAACGAGGTAAAAACCTATGATTGTGGATTAAAAATCCCTCTTGCAGACATCGTAAAAGTTGGTTCGAGAATTGAAGATCCTTATTTGTGAGGTGATGTTATGGGAATGGTTGAGTACAAGACGGCACACCTAAAACCTGTAGAAGTTCAGCAAATGATTTGCAGAATGAGTGCACAACAGATTGCAGATTATTATGGGTTGAAGAAAATCACATTTTGGAAATGGTGTGTTAGGCATCAAATAATAGTTCAAAAGATAACTGATTGGGAACTTGAAGAAGACATCAAGATAAAGACCCCAAAAGAAATTGCTTACGAGCACAACATAACAGTTGATACCGTATATAACAGATTAAAGAAATTAGGGCTGAATAAGACGGCTCAAATAAGGAGGTAGACAATGGAATGGTTTGGAAGTGCAGAATCAATTGAACAGTTGAAAGGCGAATACCTTAATCTTCTTAAGCGTTGGAAGTCTGATGCTGACATCAAGAAAGAAATTGATGAGCAGTATGTGGAATTGCTTGAAAGATTTGGAGTAGAACTCAACAAGAGAATTGATGAGGAAAACAAGGAACTTCCAGTAGAGAAACAGAAAATCCATTATGACTTCAGTAAAGATACGTTCAAAGATGTTCTTAATAAGGTAATCGACTTCAATATGCGTATTGAAATAATCGGTCAGTGGATTTGGTGTTTTGAATCTAAAGAGTACAAAGACCAACTGAAAGAACTTGGATTTTGGTTCTCTGCAAGCAAAAAGGCTTGGGTTTACAGTGGCACAAAGAAAAAGCACATTTACTCTCACAATAAGATGAATGACATCCGCGCCAAGTGGGGAGTTGAAGTTGTGAAGGAAAAGGAGGTGTCGTAATGGGTGATGATAAGTTCACAATCTTTATTGAAGATATTGGTGATAGGTCAGTTGGAATGATGCCGATTATCACAGTCAAAGTTGAACTTGATGAAAATATGTCAGAACATCTAATCGAGAATAAGATTCTTGGTGAGTTCGAGCAAAAGTTGGAATCTTTAGTGAAAGAATATTTTGAAGCAGAAACAATGTATAGAACATATGACACTAGAGATATTGAAGCAGAAAACGAATATTACAAACGATTAGCCGAGGAGGAAGAATAATGAGTTATTGTTTAGTAGGAATTGACGGAAACGCATATAGCGTTATGGGGTACACACAGAGAGCAATGAAAGAGTGTAACTTCACAAAAGAAGAAATTGACGCATATCTTAAGGATGCGATGAGTTCAGATTACAACCACTTGTTGTGTGTGTCAGCAGATATGATTGATAAGTGTAATGAACGTTGCGATGACGACGATGATGACGATGATTACGAAATCGAAATGGATGATGACACAATTGAAGATGAATATGAACTTGAAGATGAGGAGGATTTCTAATGACTAGAATGGAATCACTTGAAGAAAGTTATGAAACAAAAAGCAAGGAAATTGCAGAAGAAGTAAAAGAAGGAAAAAAGAAACTTGCTGAACTTGGTTTTGGCGAAACGGTGAAAGCAGAAGTGTTCACAAAAGTTTTTAAGGAGTATTGGATATATCAGATAAACGAAATAAGACTGATGTCTGTTGATAAACGCGAAAAATCTGAATGTTATAGGATGCAATTTATGATCCGTTTTGAAGATAATTCAGACTTCTTCATATACTTGGAGGCAAAATAATGGTTCATGTATGGTTTGAGTATCGTGATGAGTATTGTTTCGATGGCAAGTTTCATAAACAGGAATGTATCGTTAGTTCTGTCGAAGAATGTATAAAGATTTATGGATTGGATAACTGCGAGTATCACATCATTAAAGTAGAGGAGGAATAAGATGGAAGAATCGTTAAGAAAAAAGATTGAAGACGGAACTTATGATGAAATAGATAAAGATATGATTATCTCGAGAATAATGAAATCTATAAAAGTAAAAGATGAAATTGCAATTGAATTTGCAAACAAAATAAAAAATCTTGTAGATGAGTACCACGATGAGTTGAAACTTGCAAGATTTGGAATCGTAATGGCTGTTACTGATATAACTGAAGAAGATGATGAGTGCGGCGTAAAAATCGTATATGGTTCTTCTGATTCAATATTGAAACTTATGCGAATACTTTCAGAGGAGGTTGTTAAATGAATTATATGTCAATGAATGATTGGTCAGTTACAGGAAGAGTTTATTACTTGAAAGAATTAAGTGGGGAGTTCGCTGGTAGTGTGAAGATTGAAGGAAAAGCAAATCGTATTGATAACACATATTCTTCAAGTATCTTAAAGTTTTCCTGCATAATGCAGAAGAATGTTTGGGAAGAAGCAAAGAAAAAGGGTATTGCAATGAATAAGGAAGTGTCTCTATCGGGTCATCTTGAGTCTTGGCAGAAAGGTACAAGCAAGAATCCAAAGATGATGTTTATAGCAGATTATGTTTTACAGGTTTCATAGGAGGTAAATATGGACCAGATGAATAGTTTGATTATTGAAGGAAATGTTACAAGAGAAGTAGCATTTCATGAGCTTGGAGTTCCAAGTGCAGATTTCGAGATTGGAGTGGCTCGTCAGTACAGAGACAGAAACAACCAGATGCAGACAGAGGTAAGTCACTTTGAAATCTTATGCTATGGGAATATGGCAGAAAATGTAAAAAGGAACGCGATTCTTAATCGTGAAATCAGAGTTGTTGGAAGAATGAAACAGGAGTGTTGGAGAGACAGCACTGGTAAGTCTCATTCAAAGGTTGTGATTATTGCAGAACATATTGAGTATAAAATTATGAAGGAGAAAAATAATGATTAAGGTTTATGTAACAAATCATATCTATGGAAACAGATATGAAAAGTATAACGAAATGTTTGGCTCGATGAATGAACTTATAAATTGGCTTTTGTCAGAACAGTGGAGATACTTTTATCATACTTTCACAAAGGGTAAGACTTATTACACGGTTAAAAATAGTTACAGTCACGATGTAGGTAGTGTTCTAAAAGAGACTGATAGAGAGCAGAATGACGATTTTAGTTTCGATATTAGCACATTCGACCACTTCGGTGTGTACAAAAAAACAATCAGTCGTATCGATGTCGATGGGCTGTGTATTCTTAATCGCGAATGGGATAAGAATGATAAAGAAACAGTTGTTGTAACAAATACCTGTATTGAGACACTTGTTAAACCAATGATGGAAAAGTGGAGTAGCAAGCAGGAAATTAAGTACGCTGTTTAAGGAGTTAGTAATGAAGTACAGAGTAGTTGGAAGGTATATGAATGGCGACAAGGCTTATTGGAATGCCAGTAGCAAAGGTTGGTATGTACACGATTATGATGCAACAGTATTCACTGACGTCGAAAAAGCAAATACAGCATCAGAAATTGCGGAAGTAACAATGACAGTTGATTGTGTAGATTGCATTACATTTGAGGAGATTAAATGAATACAGAACAATTAAGAGACGTTTTGACTACACAGTTGTCAGAAGTTCAGAAGATCCGAATGAACGTTGTGTTAGCAATCAATGAATACTGTAAAGACGAACAACATCTTGATTATGAAGGTGTTGTTGGAGTTGGTTCTGCACTAGAAGATGGTGTAAACAGTCTTTGGTTCTTGGCAACCTGGATTGAGGATAGACTAAATGAAAACACAGAATTAAGAAAACGAAACAAAAGCCGTTATAAGAAGGTTCGTAAAGCATACGGATATACATATCCATAAGTGGTTGTTATGAAGAGAGAAGAAAAGAGTTATATTAGCCAGACATTAAAAGAATATTGCGCGTATGAGAAAATTATGAGAGGAATGAAACTCAAACCTCTTAAGTACAGTGATTGGCTTAAGAAGAGGGAGGGAAAATGAAAAACATTTATGTCCTTTCGAGTTGTAATGCTTGGAAAGAGTACAGTTCAAGAGACATCATTCTTGTTACCACTTCTATTAGGAAACTCCGTAAAGAAGTAAAAGAACAGGTTAAGAAAGGTAATATGAAAATTGGAAATGAACGAATGTTCAAAGATTGGCTTAATGGTAATTACATCGGGTGTAGGCATTCAGATTTGCATGACATTCTCGAATACGGAATGTTGGAAGTTTGGGAGGACTAAATGACTAAAAAAGAACTCGAAGAAAAATCAGATGTAGATTTGGTGCTTATGATACTGTCTGAACGAAAGCGACACGTCATTTCATATTCACCACTTGGAGTAAGGTTGGATTCGATTATATCGAAGTTATATTGGGAAAGAAAGATAGAGGACAATAAAGATGAACAAAAAGAAACCTTGTAAGTATTATGAACCACCTACTTATTCGACTTGTTCAATTTGTAAAGTGGAATATAAATATGCAAGTTGTTATGGTGACAAGAAAAAGTGCAGATACAAAGCAAAGGAGAAAAAATAATGACAGCAGATGAAATTAGAAACTTACAAGCATCTACAATAAGAAAAGATGTTGTAAGTAAGGTGATTGAAAATTGTGAAAGATTGGTTAAAGAAACAGCATCTAATGGCGGAGTTAGATTTATTCACAAATGGTGGAGTGATGTATCTTGCAATTGTTGGAAACACGAGTGTCCTTGTCCTTCTAAAATTGAAATTGAAGAAGTGCTTAAATATTTTGAACAGAACGGATTTGAAGCCAATTGTCCAAAGCATAGTTCAATAAGAATTGCTTGGTAAGGAGATTTATAATGACAAAAGCAAAAATTGAAAAGATTGCAGAAGAACTTGGCTGGACTGTAACTTGGGATAAAAACGAAGGTGGAACTAAGTTAGTAATGTTCAGCCAGTATTCTCCAGCAGGACAAGATTTTAATGTAGAACTTGAATATAAAACTCTTGGAGAAATTGAAGATAAGTTGCGTGAATACTACGACAGTTACGACCCAAGTTATGAAGCGTATTTATGGCTTGATGATAACGGACACGGAAAAAATGGAGCACCATACGAAATGATTGATGTTTATAACGATATGAAAGCGTGTGAAGAAATGCTTTATGAGTTGTATCAATCAATAATGGATTTTAAGCAATAATTCGCACGTGCGAACTATACACCATAATGAGTAAGTGATATACTACAGATAAGGTCTGGTAAACCTTAAATACAAACAAAGAAACTGTGCAGAATCCTTGGTTCAGCAGATTGAATTAACTCTTTAGTTTCTTTGGGAGTTATCGGAATTACCAACCGCAGTCTGTTGAATCAAGGATTTTTGTTTTAATAAAGTAATATGTCAAAAATGACAGGGAGGTAGATGACCTACGGCAAATAGACGTATGTTTGCAAAGTCGATTGTGTTGTCTGACGCATTTTTGGATATGCCAGCAACAGCGAGATGTCTGTATTTTACATTAAATATGGTTGCAGATGATGATGGCTTTGTCGATTCGCCAAAAGCGATAATGCGACAATGTATGGCAAGTGAAGATGATTTGAAGATTCTTATTGCAAAGTTCTTCTTGATTCCGTTCGACAGTGGAATTGTTGTTATTCGCCATTGGAGAATAAACAATTATCTTCGTAGTGATAGATACACAGAAACAAAGTATCTGAACGAAAAATCAACTTTAGAGGTTGAAAAAACAGGCGCGTATAAATGCAATCAGCCAGTAAAGGTTGCAGAAACGCCACAGAGAGTTCCATTAACCGAGAGAGTTCCAAAGAATGATATTGAAAGAGTCGAAAAAGAGTATGCTTTGAACTATCAGCAACTTTATGAAAGAGGAGTTGTAAAAAGTGAAAAACCAATAGTGAATTGGGCACAGAGTAGAAAATTGACAAAAGATTGTATTGAAAAATATGGTCTTGAAAAGATTTTAGATGCTGTTCGCAGATCCATAGACAATAAGTTTATTGTTTCAAAAGGGTATGTGCTTACAACAATTCTTTCAGCAGGTATGTTGGCACAATTGATAAATGCAACTGACGGAAGAATAGATAATGATTCAGATGTCGGAGAGGTTGATTTCTAGGAGTTGTTATGAAAACATTTCCAATGTTTAAGGGGTTGGATACAATCTTGCCTCAAGAAGAAACAGAAGAAAAGATATGTGCATACGATGCGATGCAAGAGAAGTTTCGAAATGAAGATAGATATAAGAAATATAAGGAGAGTGGAGTTCCCGAGAAGTTTTTTTGTGAAAGTTTTGCTACTTATGAAGAAACGGCACTTAATGGAAGTGCGTTGAAAACAGTAATGGATTTTGCGAAGAATCCGTACAATAGAATGTTAGTTTTGTGTGGGAATAATGGAACGGGAAAGTCGCATCTTGCTTGTTCCATTATTCGAGAATGTGGTGGTGAATATATCACATCGTCAATGCTGTGTATGAAGTATGATTCGGCGACAGGTTATAAGGTTGATATGAACCGAGAGGAACTTATCAGACATTATTCTAAAGTAGATATGCTTGTAATTGATGAGTGCTGCAAATACTTTGTAAATGATACGACAGAAAAGTTTGTGTTGATGCAGATAATCTGTATGAGATATGAAAACAATAAACCGACAGTTCTTGTAACTAACGCATCGAAAAAATCGTTTGTAAACTTTTTGGGAACTGCTGTTTTCGACAGATTTACAGAAGTGTGTACAACGTTGACTTTTGATTGGGAAAGCAAACGTAAATCAAGGAGGAAGTATGCTTAGTGTTATTATCAAAACATTTTTGGTGTTAGTTTTGTTTCTATTCTTTGTGTGTGCAATTGTTATCTCTGTTGCAGTTGGAGTAGAGTTTGGAATGGAAGCGTTTTTCAAAAAAGGTAAGAATGATGTGGGAACATTATCTGACGAAGAAAGAGCTGGAACTTGTGGAAGTTCTGAAACAGAAGGAAATGACGAAGAGTGAAGCATCAAAAATGGGGTATAGCCTTACTAACGCATTTTTAATTAAGTGCGAAAATCACGGAGTATTGCTCTATGAAATAGATGTTGGTAATAAAACGAAATATGGGGTGTTGAAATGAACGAAGATTTGCTGAAAGAGAAAACTACAGAGATTTTGAACATCATAAAAGAAAGTGGTATTCACTATCTCGATGTATGTTTCTACGGTGATACGATTATGATTACCGATACAGAAAAAACAAAACTGTGTTCATTAGATGGAGGGGAAACTTGGCAGAAAAGGTAATGATAGTTCTTACGTTCTTGTTGATAACATTCTTCGTTGGAACTTTTATATGTGTAAAAAACAGACTTGATGAAATTGAAAATCGGTTGGCACTTGAACGAGCAGAAATTGAAGAAATGCAGAAGAAACAGCGTTTGACAGCACAGGATGTGAAGTTCATTGAATATCTGGTTTTGGAAGGAGAGCAGAAATGAGTAATATGTATTATTACGGAACTGTTACACTGTACACCGATGAAGGTGACATTGATGTTGATGTCAGAGCAGAAGCAACAGGGTGGTACAGTAGCGGAGATTCTTGGGGTTACGGATGCGAACCACCCGACGGAGACTTCACAATTGATGAAGTTGAATATGTAAAAGCGTATGACGATTATTCAAAAGATCCAGTAGAAATTACTGATGAAATGAAAAAACAGGTTAGGGAAAAGTTGTATGACGTTGAGTTCAAAGAGCACGAGTTTGAACCAGATTAGGAGGTAGGTAATGAAAGATTTACCAACTTGGTCAGACTTAAACAAAGGAGTTAGGAAGATGACAGACAAAGAGTTTGATTATTGTGAAGAAATGGAAAAAAGAAAGCACGATGAAAAAGTGCGAGAGTTAGAAGCACAGATTGAGAAAATGAAAAATTGGTGTAACTGCAAGAATTATCAGCAGTGCTTAATAGAACTAGCAGAGCAAGGTAAAGGAATGAAACCTTCTGAATGTTGTCGTAACTGTAAAAAATGGGAGATAAAAGAAAAATGACGTTTGTTAAAGTTTTTGATAAAGACGATGAAATTGTAGACTTGAATGTTTCTCTTATACTTAAAGTAGAAAAAAGAAAGGAAGATTTCTGTTTTGAGCGAGCAATAATTACAGACGTATTAGGCAACAAGTATCAGTCTTTAGCAAGGTATGAAGATTTCTTGATTAAGGTTTGTATAGACGATAAAGAAGTTTTGAAAGATTTATTGAAATAGTTTTAAGGAGATAAAAGAAAAATGAATAAAGAAGAATTGAAATTGCATATAGATAATAGATATTCAGTATGTTCAAAAAGAAATCAAGGTTTATCGTATGGTTCATTTTATGACGGTTATATTGACTGTTATTCAGACCTTGAAAACAAACTTGAAAATGTTTCTTATCAGTTAGAAGGTCGTGAACTTGAATTAAAGGAACTTAATAAAAAATTGTCACAGGCAGAGACAGACTATGACAAAATGTTTTGGCAGAAGAACGAAATAATATCTAATCTGCAAGCACAGATTGAGAAAATGAAGTGTTATCTTCCTGTTGATGAAAGAGATAGCGACCATAAATGGTTTGCATATAAAAATCTTTTCGATACTGAATGGAAGATTGATTATTCAGTACAAGGTGCGTTACCAAAGTGTAATACAATCAAGTGGTTTGAAAATAAAGAAGCAGTAATGTTTTATCTCGTTTCAAATGGAATGAAATATTATGAAGAACCGAGGAGATAAAAGAAAAATGAGTTGTAAATATAATAATTGCAAACATTGTGGCTATAAGTCAGAATGTGAAATCTACAAGGAAAATGCCGAACTTGAAGAAAAAATCAGCGTTTTGCTCTCTTGTAAAAATTGTCCCGAAAACAAAGGTGGTTTTATCTGTCAGAAGGAATACGAGAATAAATGCCTTACACAAAAGATACAGTATATTAAGGAATTGCAAGAAGAAAACGCAGGATTGAGGGCAAGACTTAATGCTATCAATTTGCTTACTCCTGAACTTCAAAAAGCGTCAAATTTAAAAACGCAACAACTCACCAAAGCAAAAGAAATTATTAAAGAGTTTGTAAAGTGGGCGAATTGGCAAGGTAATAGCAAATGTCCGAGTTTTAAGAGCATACAAGACAAGGCAGAGCAATTCCTTAAAGATAGCGAGGTGGAAAAATGACAGTAATAGTTGATTACCGAACAGGTGGAGAAGAAGAAAACAAGGATGTTGTACGTTATTGGGAAGATAGCCATTACTTGTATCTAAAGTTCAAGGAAGGTTGCAAAACAATACGAAAAAAATATACCCGAAGAAATGTGAAATTAAGTTGCGTTATAGATAGCGAGGTGGAAAAATGATAAAGATATTATACGCAGTTCTTTCGATTGCTTTATTTCCAATTATTGTAATAGTATTGGGTGTCTATATGTGGATAACCTGTTTTATTGATTTTATGAAGGAGTAAATTATGGTTTATTGCAATAATACAAAAGACGGAAGAAAACTAAAAAGAGATTGCATTAAATGTATGGTTGATGTTTGGCAGAATTGCGAAGATTGTTGTTATGAACATACTCACAAGTGTGCAGAGTGTAATCGAAGTAAAGGACATTCACAATTTGGTTGTAAGTATTTAGTGGATTTTGTAAAGAAGGAGTAACTATGTTTGAGAAAGAAGCAGAAGAATATGCGACAACAGGATATGAAAAAAAATTATTAACTAAAGAGCAGATTGAAGTCTTAAAATGTGGTCGGTATGACGGTTTTCTAAAAGGTGCAGAATTCGGCTTTAACAAGGCTAATGAATGGCATTATGTGAAAGACGAATTACCAGAACTTTATAAAGATGTTTTGGTTGTTTTTCCGAGAGGAGACTGCGATGTAAAACGTCTTACAAATCATAATGAATGGGTCAGTAGAGGTTCTTGGTGTTCCATTACTGATGTTATCGCTTGGAAAGAAATTGTACTTCCAGAACTAAAGGAGAGTGAATAAATGACTTTAGAAGATTTGAAGAAAGCAGTTGAAATGGCTGAAAAGTTTGGTTCACCAGATTGTAAGATTTATCTGCGACAAAGAAATAAACGTACACAATACGAAACTGAATCAGCAACTTTTCAAACAGAGTTCAGTAAAAATGGACAGGAAAGTTATATCGAGATTGTGTATTAAGAGGTTGAATAGAAATGGCAAAGACAGAACTAAAAAATCAATTAGAAAGTTATGAAGGATATATAAATGATATTCCTTTAGTAATAGACCCTTGTAAGATGTGTAAGATTTACAAGGCAAAAGGTGGTTATGATACAGGACATTTTGACAGTGACGGACAATGGGATGACAGTAATTCCTGCAAGATGTGTTGTTGGTACTATGACAGTAAGTTTGAGGTAGGAGATTAAGAATGACAGATTTAGATTTTGAAAAAGAACGCAACAAAGTTATTGATGAAGAACTTTTAATTACACATAAGCAACTGACAAATGCAATCAGTTATCTTTATAAATCGCTCGGAGTTCTTACTAAACTAACCAAAGGTATGCGACATATTGCAGATAATCACCCTACAATGAAATCCCACCGTGAGATTATGCAGAACCTACGACTTGCAGAAGATTATGAAGTAGAACTCGAAAACATCTTGTCACAAGGTAACTTTGGTAGAGATGAAATCGAAGCGGAATTGGGTAAGAAGGAAAATAAGAAACCGAACTTTTTGTATCTAAAACACGATATGGTAGATGCTATCGCTTACGCAATCTATTACACAGTAAATCCAGATTCAGAAATGTGTGTTCCGAACTGTGCTTATATACAGGCTGAAAAGATGTTTGAAAAATGGAAGGAGGAAAAGTAAATGAATGGGTTATATATACGATTTGGAAAAATCCCAGAAAATGAGAAAAGTAAAATCGGTAATGGTATTGTTGGAGACGGATATAAATGTATTGGTTACGAGGAAGGGGTTTCGGTTTGGAACGCTATAAAACTTTCAGACGGTTATCACTTGGTAGCACCATTACACGCTAATTCCTGTACTCACGGAGATTTTTCAAGTTCAGCATTTCCAGATGATTGTTGCGGATGCGATAAAAATACAAAGATATTTGTTGTAACTGGTGACGAGGTTGGAAAAGGTGCTGATAATGAACCTTTGTTACGAAATGTAAAGATTCTAAAAGAACTTCCTTATGATTATTTTAGAATGGAGACAAAGTAAATGACAGACCATATTGTTTATGTAAAATGGATTGATTCTGGTTATTCATTACTTGCAGACAGGTGGCAGGATGTTGAAGATGTAAAAAATCTTAAAGACGAAATCAAGCCGATTGAAACAGTTGGATTCCTTCTTGAAGAATCTGCTGATTATCTTATCCTTGCACAATCTTACTCTTGTAGTGAGAACTCTGTAAGAGGTGGATATATCATTTATAAAAAGAATATTTTGGAAAGAAGAACCTGCCGATAAATAATTGAGGTGTTTTATGACAGAGGAAGAAAAAAACATAATACACAATTTACAAGAAGAAAATAAAAAAATAATGGAAAAAGTAAAACAAATAGATAATGTTTGTGACTTAGCATTAGACGGTGCTACAAACTGGGATGAAGAACAGTTAGAAGAACTATTAAAACAGATTAAAAGAATATTAAAGTCATAAGGAGACTAAGTAATGTTTAAGTGGTTACGCAACAGAATAGAATTATTAAAGAACGATAAGCAACTTGCTCTGATAATGTTACTTCATATCGTTCTAATCGGCTTACACGTTTACGAATGGAAGGTAGGAGATATTGAATATTACTGGTATCTTAGAGCAGGTGGATGCGGACTAATTGCTCTGTTTATCTTTCTGTTTGGAAGAAAAGGGCTTGCTTGGAGTTTGGTAATCTTTGCCTGTACTCTTGTCTATATCAACAACTTCTACAACTACGCAACGATATTCTTTATGTTAGTTGCTATGGGTGCAGACCCTAAGTTGAGAAAAGTAGCACCGTGGATTTATCTTGTAAACGTATTCGTTGCTTACACGATGAAGCGACTTGGTATAACTCCGTTTGCGATTCACTTGATTTACTGCGTGATGTTTTATACCAAGATGAACTATGTCTTTGCAATCCATAAGCCAGAGAAACTAAATCTGACTGATTCTGAAAGACAGATTCTCGACTTGAAGTTACAGGGCAAAATGCAGAAAGAAATCGACTTGTACTCACCGCAGACTATCACCGCAAAGATGAAGTCAGCAAGAGAAAGAAATCTCTGTGAAACGACAGAGGAGTTAATGGCAAAATACGCAAAAGAAAAGGAGAGCGAGTAATGAGTGACGCTATTGAAAGACTAAAGACTTATGAAGAAGGTCTAAGAGACGGTTTTATTAAAGGACAGGAAGAAGCAAATAAAGTTATGGAACAGATGTTACACGCTACTTGCAATCCTGTAGTATGTGACCTTCCAGAAACCGAAGCAATAAAACTTCTGAAAGAACGCATTAAAGAACTCGAAAAAAGTAATGAGAACTTGGCTAACCAGTCTATGATTCTTTGTCAAAGAAATGTCGAACTCGAAATATTGGTTCAGAAATTAAAATGCTGTGAAAACTGTAAACATCATAGTTTTTGGGGTGACGAATTAAAGTGTAATCTTATGAGTTATGATGACGAGTTTGAATGTTTGAAAACAAAGAGCAAATGGGAATTATGGGAGAAGGAACAATGAAAGAGAAACTGTTTATTCTTAAATATGACGGTGGCGAATATTATATAGGTGAAGCACGAACTCTTCGCAGAACTGATAGCGTAGAACCATTTTCTGTAACTGTTGGAGATTATTGTGATGTTGATGATTTAGAAAAGGCTTTGCCGTTCACTGAAAGACAAGCTAAACATATTCTTGAAGGTGCTTATGGCGATGAAGCACATCAGAAGATTCTAGGAAAATTGCGTGCACTACCTTACAACGGTGGTGAAAACCTCGATTAAAGACACGATTCAAGTGCAATTCAAGCGACTTCAAGTTGCTACCGTAGTAAACTGACCCGATAATAGACCTTGTGACAAAGGAGGTCTATTATGGATAAGCAGGAATTAAAAGCACTCTGGGAATACGCAGAAACACTTCCAAAAGGTTCTAAGTTATACGAAGAAGCAAAGCAAATACTGATTGAAGAACTTAGCAAGGAAGTGAAGAAATGACGAACCGTGAGTTATTACAAAAAGCGATGCCACTTTATTCACTTTCTGAAGAACAGTGGAATGAAATACTTGAAGTAAAGACCAGGCTATCGGGATCTGCTTTAAGTGCCTTAGAAACCCTTGTTTCTAATCAAGCGAAACTTGAGGTTATGACGAATTATATTGATTACTTCTTTGACTCTCTTGATAAGAAAATTACAGAAAAATCCTTCAAAATACAAACTGCGTAACCTTCGTGCAATACAGTTATAACAGAATTATATTTTCTTCTTTCGCTTGACAGAAGACCACCGACACGTTATAATAGAATCATAAACTAAATTATAACTTATAAAAAATCTTCGCACGTGCGAAGTAAGGTGGTAAGGAATGAAAGATAACGAGTTGTTCGAAGCAATGCAAAACACATTGTCAGTACTTGGAGAAGAATGGGAGTCCGTAAATTACGGCGGTGAATTGCACTTCTGTATGCTTTCTGAAAAAGCAAAGGTTATTTTAGAAGGTTATCTTGAGAGTATTCGAAAAGTTCTCACTGAACACGTAATCGACTTTATGATTTGGCAAGGTGATGAAAATGACTCTAACTCTTGGTGTGTGGTTGTTTATTGCTAAGGAGGTTGGTAATGAAAGAAGATGTATTGGAAGTCGTAAGAGACAAGGGAAACGGAATCACGGCTGCAGAGATTGCAGATAGGCTTGGAACAACATCTCACAAAGTATGGGATGTTTTGAGGGAACTTCAGAAGGAAGGTTCTATCTACTTCGGCAAATCTATGGGTAGGTTTATATCTTATCCAATCGAATACAAGGGGAATGAAATGGAAGATGAACAGATTGCAAAAAGGATTGCAGATTCAGTGGTGAAGAGATTGGCTGATGATTATGACTTGAAGCCAAAGCCAAAGATGATGCTTGCTGATAAGCAAAAGTCAAATGTAACGTTACCGCCAGTGTTCAACAAGATTGTTTCGTATGCAAAGAAAGGAAACAATGTTCAAATGGTTGGTCCTGCGGGAACAGGAAAAGGTTTCTTGGCAAGAAAGGTTGCCGAGTTATTCGATGCAGAGTTCTATGAAGTCAATGCCGTAAAGAATGAGTACGGACTGACAGGGTTTGTAGATGCCAATTCGAGGTTTGTGAAAACACCGTTTTATGATGCTTGTAAGGCAGTAGCCGAGGGTCGTAAAGCGGTGTTCTTGTTTGATGAAATGGATTGTTCAGACGGTGAGGTTTTGAAGATATTCAATGAAGCGTTGGATAAGAAAGAGTTCACGTTCCCGAACGACGAACACCTTGAGTTTAAGGCACTTGTGTTTATGAGTGCAACTAACACAATAGGAACAGGTTCTGACGAACAGTATCTTGGTGAGCAGTTGGATGCTTCAACACTGAACCGATTCGTTCCAATCCGTGTTGATTACAACAGACAGGTTGAAATGAGTATTGCGGAAGGTGATGAAGAATTGGTCGATTTCATTGATGCGTTCCGCAGACAGACAGAAAAGAACGGAATCTTGGTTATAGTAAGTTATCGAAACTTAAAGCAGATTGTTAGTATGAAAGGTGAATTGACGCTGAAAGAAGTTATGAGAGATTGCTTGATTCGAACAATGGCAGATGATGACTTGCAGAACATTCTGAACAATATGATTGATAAAAATAACTTGTACTACAGAGCGTGCAAAGGTGAGAATGTAAAGTGGAAGATTCCAGAACAGCAGGAGTTCGAACTTACAGCGTAGGAGGTAGGTCATGGATTTGCAGTTTGAGAAGTTTAAGAGCATTTATGAGTTTGACAATATAATAAACAGCAGAAAAACCAATGAAGTTATGCGTTATAATCATTCAAGTCAACAAATCAGTTCTTGGAGTGGAACTAAAACATTTGAAATTGCAGAAGATTTACTTGCAAAAGGTTGGTCTGCGAAAGTAGATGATATGAAAACTGAATTGCAGAAGTATTCCAAACAAGTAGAAAGGATATGTGTAAAACATAAACCAAATATGGCAGGATTTGCACCGATAGTACCCGCTGCAATAAAAGGAGTTCCGAAAGCGATGTGGGCAAATACTCCAAGAAAGAAGATTGAAAAGAAGTTTATGCACATCTACTTCAATAACACAGGAAATTGCAATCAGACAAGTGAGGAATTGATGAAGTCTGGAATGGCAGTTTTGAAGTTGTGCATATTGCTTGAGAAAATAGGAATCAGAGTAAAGATTGATATAATGCCTATTGTATCTCATTGCAATAATTCAGTTTATGGCTGTGGGATAGAGATAAAAGATTATCAGCAACCGTTCAATCTGCAGAAAATGGCTTATCCGATTGCGCATACTGCTATGTTTAGACGACAAGGGTTTAAGTGGTTGGAAACATTTCCTAAGTGTACAGAAAAAAGATTTAGCAAAGGGTATGGATACGCATTACAGGCAGGTGCTATGGAAAATGCGTTCAGAGATAAGTTCAAGATGAACGAAAAAGGTTCAGTTTACATCACTTATTATGACTGTAAGCGATGTGGATTTGATGCAGAAAAGTTGGCTTTGGAAAAAGGAATATTACTTGAAAAGAAAGGAGGAAAGTAATGAAGAAATACAAGGTGTATGTAAGGCACGGTGGCGATGTTACTTTGGTAGCAGATTTTTACGGAGAAGGTGATGCTTGTATGTTCTGTATGGTAATGAACAGAAAAGAAGAACAGGCTGTGTCAGATGCTTATTATTTTATAGGAAAATAGGAGGTTTGTAATGAAAGAAGAAACTTGTGAAAAGGTAAAAGAAAAACTTTCTGAGGCAGAAAATATTGTCCTTCAAGATTATTATGAACTTGAAACAGGCACAGGAAAACCTGTTATCAAAGGACTGTTGATAGATGTTTACAAAATGAAAGGGGTAAATGTTGTTGAGTTCGAAGACACTCTTGATAATCTGTATAAATTATGCGATTGTGAGCTTATCGACGTTACAGAGAGAAAGGTCGGAGACAATTGGTATGATTTCGTCGTAGATGACGAAGGATTGTACAGACAACCTGCAATTCCAAGTGTTTTTGACAGTAATCACCAGCCAATGTTGGTCGGAAATGCTTTGATTTGTAATCACGATGAAGAAGATAATCTTAGTTCTCTCACTGATGAGCAGATTGAGGATCTCAAGAAAAGGTTCTGTACTGCTATGGTTGATGATGAGGATAAGACTCATATCTTGTCTGTGTTGATAGGAGCAGAATATGAATAAGCCTTATGCAATTAAAGAAGAACTTTTTGTTGAAGCCATAGCAAATTATATGGTTGTAAAAGGTTGTGCAGGAACAACTTCGGGAAATCGTATTTTTACTTTCAAGGGAATTGCAGAACGATTTGATATAACCGTAGATAAAGTAAGAGAACTTGAGGATTCTATTGTTGATAAACTTTATGAATGTGCACAGGTTTGTGATGAAAATGGAGTTTGGACAGACGAAGACGAGTTCAATATTTTATTCTACGGAAACTACTGCGATGTAGATATGGAATCTTCTGTAATGTAGAAAATGGAGGGGCAAGTTGTTAGACTTAAAAAAGTATAAAGCAGATATTTCTGATGAAGTTACAAAAAAAGGAATGGTTATCGAGTTTTGGGCGAAAGACGAAGATGAAGCAAAAGAAAAACTATATTGGCTTATCGGTAAAAATTATTCAAGAAATTATTATGATTTGCAAGAAATAGGTGAGGAGGCTGAATGAAATATTTAATCACAAGTAGTTTATTGGACAGTTATGATTGGCTTATATCTTGTCCAAAAGATTGGAAGGACAGAGCGGTTCAAGAGTTTATCGCAATGATAAAACGAGAGGAGCGACCAACTTCCGAAGCGTGTCAGAGAGGAATTGATTTTGAAAATCTTGTCTGTCAGAACTGCAATAATTTAAATGACGAACAGTTCAAAATGTATGCAAGACAGTGGTACGAGGCGAGAGGAGTAAAAGGCTATGATGTCGACATTGCTGTTTATCCGACATTAAAAATTGCGCAGAAATGTCGTAATGGGCAACAGCAAGTTCCCGTTATGAAAGACGTTCAATTCGGAGACAAAGAGTTCCATTTATTTGGCTATGCAGATATTATGTTCCCAAATAAAATTATCGATATTAAGACTACAGGAAAGTACAAAGGTGGTTATCATTATGTAAAACGTAGTCAGCATTATATGTATTCTCTTTGTACGGGAATAAACACTTTTGAATATCTCGTTGCTGATTATAAAGAGTCAAGGATTCCTCGCGATGTCCACGAAGTAGAGTTCGAAATGAGACAGGAAGAAAACTTGTGGGTTCTTGAAAAGCGAATAAAAGATGTAATGAATTATCTTGAAAAAAGTGGTCTTTATAAAGATTATGTTGAAATCTTTACTGCAAAACATGACGATAATAAAAAGAAAGGAGCGTAAATGAAACTTAAGGATCTGACACCTGACTTATTTGATGACGGTATTCCTACAATCGTAGAAGGTAATATGAATGTAGAACACAGTCAGCGATTAAAGCCAGCATATGAAAAGAAAGGTCTCGTTTGCCAAGTGCTCTTCGTCAATCAAAAGGAAGATGTTGAGAGAGTAATTATTGGTGGATTTCAAGAGCAGAGTTATTGTGAGGAATATGTATTTGAGGTAAAACAAACACAGGAAGAATTAGCAACTTCTTGTTTACCTCAACCAAATGTAAGGGGTGAATTGCCTCCCGACCATCCAAGACCTTCGATGGCAGAAATGAGTGAGTTTAAGGCGTATATTGCGCGAAATTATTGGAAGTCTTCTTCTACAATGAAAGATTTTTGTCCACATCAGTACATCATCAATTATCCTTGTTGGAAAAAGAAAGAAGATGGAAAGTGCAGTGGATTCTGTGATTCTTGCAAAAAGAATAGAGCAGAGTTTGAACGTTGGGCTATGTTTATCAGAAAGTATGGTGAACGTCAGAAGATGCTCAAGACTGTTTATACTGTATTATGTGTTGATGATATGCAGTATTGGACAATGGGAGATCCTATGAATACAACTTGGGTGATGAATAGAGGTCTTATCGATGACCCAAAACGAATGCCAAAAATCTATTGGCTTGACAGAATCTAGCATTTCGCACGTGCGAACTATTTGACAATTTTTTATACCGATGCTACACTAAATATATCTAGTGTAGCATTTTTTTTGCCAAAAACTACTACCAAACTAAGTATTTCGGGTGGAAAATGAAGTTTGTAATTCGCAAAGTTCCAGAAAGAAATACGTCATACCTTGAACGATTGTTATATCAACCAATTATTGTAAATGACGTAAATCATAATGGTTGCATTTGGAGTTTTCTGAAAGCAATTGAATTGGCGGACGATGATGCCGTATATATTCAAGACGATATTCTCCTTTGCAAAGATTTTATGGGAAAGTGCAGAGCCGTGGTGAAACAACACCCCGACAATGTAATCGTATTTTCAACGCCATTCCTTAAAGGGAAAACAGAGTACAATGGTGATAAAATAATTGATAAAGAAGGTTTTTACCCTGCAAAAGAGGCGGGGTGGATGTTGTGTACATACATTCCAAAAAAGATTTCGCAAGGTTTTTTGGAGTTCTTTCTTACTGATGAATGTAAAACAGTAAGTGCTTATAACAAATATATGAAAATGCAAGCCGATGATTTGTTCTTTAGAAGATTTCTTGAACGTTACGGCTATGACAGTATATTTGTTACTGTTCCTAATCTTGCGGGGCACGAAGAAAACAAGAGCGTAGTTTGTGGAAGTCGCCCAATACGAATTAGTCCAATGTTTGATTATGATAATGCAGAAAAGAAAAGGGAGCATGAAAAATGAAAATAGCAATTACTTGTAGTACAGGCGATTTTCTTGACCTTCATCAACTTACTAAGTTTCAGGGAAAGTTGAAGTTCCGTGATGAACAGGATGTTGATAAAGTAAAGAAATCAATTATTAAGTATGGATTCAGTTTCCCGTTCTTCGTTTGGAAGAATAAGAATTGGAATTACATTCTTGATGGACACGGAAGAGAGTTGGCATTAAATGAACTCGAAAAAGAAGGATATGAAATCCCACCGCTTCCAGTAGTTTATATCACAGCCGAAAATGACAATGATGCAAAAGAAAAATTGCTTCGTATTAACTCGCGTTTTGGTGATATTACAAACAATTCTTTTGTTCAGTTCTCTAAGGGTATGAACTTTGATTTCAAATCAATCGATATCCGTTTTGAACAGGAACTTAAGGAAATTAAGCCAGTAGTTGTCAAAGAGCCTATTAAGACAACTATCGACCATATGCCTACATTTGCAGATTCTTCTCCGTCAGAGGCTACAATCAACGAGTACAATGATTGGATTCAAGAAAAGGTTGAAAACGACCGCAAGGCAATTGCAAGTCAGTTGTGTTCATTTAAGTGTCCTTGTTGTGGCAAGACAATGAGTATAAAAAGGGATGACCTTTTAATGAAGATTGGTGGAGGTTGGTAGAATGAAACCTATTCTTAATAAGTGTAAAACAAAAGATACATTGACATTGGCTGAAATTACAGCGTTTGCATCAGATATAAAAAACAGAACAAGCCACGATATTGAGCGACTTAAGGATTCAATGAAAGAGAATGGATTCCTTTTTCCGATTTTTGTTTGGAAAAACCACAATGTTATTCTTGATGGAAAGGCTCGTTATCTTGCTCTTAAGCAGTTGAAAGATGAAGGATTTATCCTTGATAACATTCCAGTTGTTTTTGTTGATGCAAAAGATGAAGAAGAGGCAAAAGAGAAGGTTTTACAGGTAAACTCTCGTTATGGAAAGATTACCGAAGGTTCTCTGAACTTCTTCGCAAAAGACTGTAAAATTAACTTGAACGACCTTAATATTCATATGGATAAAATTAACTTCTCTTTTGAATCCAAGGGAGATTTGGTTCGCAAGGGTAATGCAATGGTTATTGGCGGATCTGCACCGCAGACATCTGTACCACCAATTCAGCCAAGTATGCCTTCATCATCTCTGCAGATTGGTGGAAGTGTTTCTCAACATCCAACAGAAGATATATTCAAAGGAAATGACGGTAGCGTAGAACAAACTTGGGCTGATTCACAGCAGAGCATGGAAACACCACAGTTCGGAGAATCATTCGAAACCGCTTCTGAAACCGCAGAGCCATCACCATTTGAGATTTTTGAGCCAGAAGAAGGTGTGACATCAGAAGAAGTAACAACCGTTCAAAATCCTTCTACACCAACAACAGACAAAGTGCCATTCACTTGTCCATTCTGCTATTCACAGTTTGAACTTACAATGGAACAGATACAGGAGATTTTAGCACAGTGAAAGCAGATTATGACGAAATAGCAGATAACTACGACAACTTTTTTTCATCTGCAAAGTACAGAGAAGAGGATTATGAAGTTGCAAAAAAAGTTCCTGCAAATGGAAAGGTTCTTGACATTGGTTGCGGAACAGGACTTTTGATTGATTTGTATAAATACAAAAAAGTTCCAGAGTTCGCCTATGATTACAATGGTGTAGACCCTTGTTTTAAGATGTTGAAAAAACTTATTCTTAAATATGGTGATAAAAAATGTCAGTGTTGTAAGTTTGAAGAAATGGATATGTCTGAAAAATATGACACTATCGTAAGCCTTTACAACAGTCCATCTTATATCAAACCAAGAGCAATAACCAAAATTAAGAATATAGCAAATAATGGCGCGGAAGTGTTTTTGATGTTTGCCAAAGATGGCTATACACCAATTGCACATTCGCTTGGACACAATAAGATTAAGATTTACGGATTTTCTGCATATAAGAAGTATCTCCGCAAATTATCTAAGAACTTCTCTTATGAGGAGTTTAATAATTATGTAATAGTGAGTGGCAAATTATGAAAATCTATATGGAAGAGAACGTTTTTGACGCTGCCATTAAACGCATCAATAGAATCTTCGATGATTTCGAAAATATTGTTGTATCGTTTTCTGGCGGAAAGGATTCAACTGTAGTTCTCGAATTGTGCCTTGCCGTAGCAAGACAGAGAAACAGACTTCCTCTCAAAGTACTGTTCATAGACCAGGAAATCGAGTGGCAACACACCGTAGATTATGTCCGTCGTGTTATGAGCAGACCAGAAGTAGAGCCTATTTGGTTGCAGATGCCTATGAAAATCTTCAATGCTACAAGTCACGATTCTGAATGGCTTTGGTGTTGGGAAGAGGGCGGAAAATGGATGCGTGAAAAAGAGCCTTGTGCTATTAAGGAAAATACCTTTGGTACTATGCGATTCCACGAAATATTTGGTGCTGTACAAGCAAAAATGTTTGAGGGTAAAGACTGTGCCAATATCGGTGGTGTCCGCGGAGAAGAAACTCCAAAGCGTGTATTGGCTTGTACATCACGCAGATGTTGGAAAGACATCACATATGGACATATCGACAAGTGGGAAGAGAACTGTGCAAAAGTAACGTTCTATCCTCTGTACGATTGGTCTTACCGAGATATTTGGAAGTTTATTTTTGACAACAAGTGCGACTATAACGGAATCTATAATTTTATGTATGCAAAAGGTGTACCGATGCCAAAAATGCGTGTTTCTAACCTCAACCACGAAACCGCACTTAAATCGCTTTCGTATTTACAGGAACTTGAGCCTGACACTTGGAACAAGGCAGTAGAAAGACTTCACGGAGTAAACACTGAAAAACACTGTTCTATCGCACGATGTGTTCCCGAAACTTATCCTTCTATGTTCAGTGGTTGGAATGAATATGTACTTTATCTTATCGACCACCTCGTAAAAGAAGAACATCGACTTGCTTTCAGAAACAAGTACCTTAAACTTATGCTTGATTTTGAAGGACACCCAGAGATTGACGGTTTTGCACAGACTTTCGTAAAGTGCATACTTCTTGATGATTACTATTTCACAACAATTGAGAATGTTTATACAAACCCTAAGTATCGTGCTTGGTTGCGTGAAAAACATAAGGTAATCATAAACGAAAATAAGAAAGGAGAATAAGAATGAGTGTAAAAGATGATATTACTAAACTTGTAAATGGAAGTAAGGACAAGGTTGCCGTAATCAACGAGATCCGCAAGGTTTGTGCTGAACTGTCAGAATACAAATCACAGCCTATTGATAACGTAATATGGGTGCCAATCGAAAAGGTAACTCCAAATGACTACAATCCTAACTCTGTTGCAAAGAAGGAAATGCAGTTATTGTATATCTCAATTAAAGAAGATGGGTATACACAGCCAGTAGTTACCGTATACGATAAAGAAAAGGATAAGTATGTAATTGTTGACGGATTCCACCGCTATTTCGTTTGTAAAACACAGAAGGACATCCTCGAGCGCAATCACGGTTGTTTGCCTATCGTAGTTCTCAATAAAACAATGAACGAACGTATGGCTGCCACAGTCCGCCATAATAGAGCAAGAGGAAGCCACGCCGTAACAGGTATGAGTAACCTTGTATTCAATATGTTACAGAATGGATGGTCTGACGCAGATATCTGTAAAGAACTTGGAATGGAGAAAGAGGAGATTGTAAAACTTAAGTATGTAACAGGCTTTGCAAAACTCTTCGAAAAAGCACAGTACGGACAGTCTTGGAAAACAGAAAAACAGATCCAAGAGGAAAAGCACTATGGCGAAATCTATGAGAACACAGATGAATACAAGTGGACAGGAAGGAAGTAAGTATGAATATCGAATATAAAGTATTATGTACTGAAAACAATCAGCAGAGAATCGACAATGTGGCTATTATGAAATCACAGTTGCCTCCGCTGAATGTTATTATGAGTGGCAGAGAAGGGTTGTTTGAGCGTTTTGTAAACATCTTCAAAACTGATGCTGACGGAGTAGTATTACTCGAAGATGACGTACAGTTGTGTAAGAACTTTCAGACACGCTGTGAAGAACTTATTGCATCTCGCCCGAATGAAGTAATCTCTATGTTCGAATCAGCTTGTTCACGCACTGCACTGCATTCAGAATATCGCGCAGGAAGCCGTTATCAATGGAATCAGTGCAATTACTTCCCAAAGGCAGTATGTGATGAAATTATCAAGCCAGAAAATGTTGCACAATTCCGTGAATGGTATAAAACTAAGTATTCAGTATGGACATATCCTTCTGATACTTATATTGGCTACGTTCTTGGTAAAATGAAACTCAAATATTGGATGCAAGTACCGTTCTTGGTACAGCATTTGGATTTCAAATCTACTCTCGGTCCACGACCAACAAACAGGCAGAGTAAGTTTTTTATTGATGATGTGGAGGCACAAAATGATTAAGGAAATAGGACGCCATAAGGTAAGATGTGGAGATATATTCGATAACCTCGATGAACTCTATGGTGATAAGAAAATAGACATCTTTTATTCAGATCCACCTTGGGGAAATCTTGAGTTTTGGCAGACTTTGAATAACAAGATGACGGGCGCAGAAAAGAAGAAAACAGACCTTCTTAAGTTCTTACAGAGATTCTTCGATGTCGCAGTAAAGTATACTAAAGATGACGCACCAATCTTCGTAGAATACGGAATTAAGTGGAATCAGCAGTTGGTAGAGATTGCTATGTGTCACGGTCTTAAACAGGAGGCTCAAATCGAAATGATGTACGGCTCGCCCGCAAGACCTATGATACTCAACGTATTCTCTAAGACAGGTAATCTCAATCTTACATTCGACTATCGTCAGAAGGTATATCACACAAAAGGTTACAAGTCTCTATTGGAAGCACTTGAACCATTCGCAAAGGAAGGTATGACAATCACTGACCCTTGCTGTGGTTTAGGATATACCGCAAGATATGCAATTGAACACGGACTGTCATTCTATGGTAATGAACTGAACCAAGGACGCTTGGACAGAACAATTGAGAAACTTGAGAAGAGTGTATAAATTATCTGACACCTATAAAGAGTAAGGAGGCAAAAATGGCAAGATTAAGTACTTATAAGAAAGAATATGCTGAACAACTCCCTGCTATGTTCGAAAACGGTGAATCTGTAATTGAAGTATGTGCAAATATGGGAATCTCAAGAGATACCTTCTACAGATGGTGTAAAGAGCATAAACGCTTTAATGAAGCATATCAGAGAGGTTTGGAACTGTCAGAGGCTTGGTGGGAGAAACTTGGAAGAGCAGGTTCTTTGGGAACACAGAAGATAAATGCAGTTACTTGGATATTCAATATGAAGAACAGATTTAAGTGGAGCGACAGAACACAGATTGAATCAGAAAGTGCAATATCTATTACAAGTCCGATGTTCGTTGATGATATAGGGAAAGATGGAGAATGAGCGAAGGGTCGTAAAACTCTCTGATGTAGTCGGTGGAGGTTATGACGAGTTTTGGAACTTCAAAGGTCGCTACCGAGTGGTAAAAGGCAGTCGAGGAAGTAAGAAATCCTGTACGACTGCCCTTTGGTATATATACAAGATGATGGAGTTCTATCACAAGTACGGACTCAAGCCGAATGTTCTCGTTATCCGAAAGCACGTATACCTTAATAAACAGTCTACAAGAGCCCAGTTGATATGGGCTATGGAGCAGTTAGGAGTACGTCATCTTTGGAAAGTAATGAAGGGAAGTTACACCCTTACATATAAGCCGAGTGGACAGAAAATATACTTCCGAGGTATGGACGATGTAATGGGTATTACCTCTATCGTTGCCGATGAAGGACAGTTGTGTTGGGTGTGGTTTGAAGAGGCATACCAAGTAAACAGTGAAGCAGATTTCAACAAGATTGATATGTCTATTCGTGGTGAATTACCCGCGCCGTTGTTTAAGCAGATAACGCTTACATTCAACCCTTGGAGTGATAGACATTGGCTTAAGAAACGATTCTTTGACTTCAAGCACGATGATATCCTTGCACTTACAACCAATTATAAATGTAACGAGTTCTTGGGTGATGATGACCGTGCGTTGTTTGAACTTATGAAAACACAGAATCCGCGCCGTTATCGCATTGAAGGACTCGGTGATTGGGGTGTTGCAGACGGACTTGTTTATGACAATTGGGAAGTAAAAGAGTTTAATATTCAAGAGGTATTAAGACAGCCAATTAAATTTGTTTCTTGCAATGGTATGGATTTCGGTTATAATGACCCTACAGCTTTTGTTGGTGCGTATTGTGATACGTTCAACAAGATTATATATATTTATTATGAGTTCTATGCAGTAACAATGGAAAACTCTGCTATTGCAAGAGAGTTGATTGCTGCGGGATTCAGAAATGCGATGATTTCGGGAGATAGTGAAGATCCTCGAACAATCAATGAGTTGAAGAAACTTGGGTTGGTTGGACTTCATGGCTGTCGTAAGGGAAGTGGTTCTGTGCTTGGAGGTATACAAAAACTACAGGACTATCACATTGTAATACATAGCAAAAACTGTCCGAATACTATCGAAGCGTTCTCTAACTATTGTTGGAAACGAGATAGCAAGACAGATTGCGTAACAAATAACCCTGAACACGCTTTCTCTCATATTCCAGACGCTTTACGATATGGTTGTGAAGATTTGGATAGAGTAAGAATGTCACAGGGAAGGGTAATAGGTATCTAGGAGGAAGCCAAGCAGTATTCAGAATTGTTGTAGTTCTTATATGAAGTTCATTAAGAAGTGGGAGAAATGTCGCGATGCAGTTGGTGGTGAAACTTACATCAAGTATCGCAAGGAACGTTATCTTCCAAGAGCATCGGGAATGGATGATGCTGACTACAATGCTTACATAATGAGGGCGCAGTTCTTCAACGCAACAGGAAGAACACTTGATGGCTTAAGCGGTATGATAAACCGTAAGCCTATCATCACACAGATTCCAGACGGATTTGAAAAGTATCTTGAAAACGTAGACGGAAAAGGTCACTCACTTAATCAGTTCTGTTCTGAAACAGTAAAGGACTTTCTTACTACTGCATGGGGTGGTGTATTAGTTGATATGCCAAAAATGGAGAATGTAAGAAGTCAGAAAGATTTTGAGGATGCAAATCTTTCTGCGTATATGACCTATTACAAGGCAGAGTCCATCATCAATTGGCATTGGGCTAGTGACGGTAGAAAGCAGTATCTTGACTTTGTTATCTTCCGAGAGAAAACAGAGGTTGTAAAGGCAGATTTTACCCTTGAACAGAGGAACAATTACCGTGTATGCAAGATTGACGAGAACGGCTACTATGTACAGATTCTCTACAATGACAGAGATGTAGTAATCGACAAAGTAGAGCCAAAAATCAAAGGTAAGAGATTCAATTACATCCCATTCTATTTCCTATCAACATCAGATTATCCACAAGAGCCTATTCTTGAGGACTTAATCAACGTAAACCTTTCTCACTATCGCAAGTCAGCAGACTACGAAAATGGTTTGCATTGGACAGGCGTTCCTACACCTTGGACACAGGGAGCAGATGTTCCAACTGTATTGGTAAATGGAGTAGAAGTTGCTTCAGAACCTCTTAAACTTGGTGGTTCAGTTGTTCAAAATCTTCCAGCAGGTGCAAGTATGCAATATCTTGAGTTCAGCGGTAGCGGATGTAATCAGTTGGCAAATGCAATGAACGCTGATGAAGAGCGTATGGCTATCCTTGGAGCAAGGATTATCTCACAGGAGCGTAAAGGAGTAGAATCTGCAGAAACTGCACGAATCCACAGAGCAGGTGAGAACTCTATCCTTGCTGATATTGCGAACAACTTCTCAATCGTATTCACCAAGTTATTGAAGATTTATCTTGAATGGTCATCTAGCAAGGAAGTTCCAGAAGATAAACACCAAGTAATATTCAATACAGACTACGATGTTTCTGCACTCTCTGCAAGTGACCTTGCACAGTATGTCGCTGCTTGGCAACAGGGAGCAATCTCTAAGAAGACTATGTTCAGAAATCTCCAAGAAGGTGAGATTATTGCATCTGATAAGACATTCGAGGAAGAACAGGCAGAAATTGATGAGGAACAGAAGAGTAGGATTCCAATTCCAAATGAGGATGAGTAATGAATCGCATCGATGTTGTGTTTCCTTATGTGGATTGCAGAAAGGAACAGTGGCAGACTGATTGGCAGAAAGCCACAGGACGAGTTTATAACGATGATAAGCAACGTTATTATGCTGACGGTGAATTACTTCGTTATAAACTTCGTGCTACTGAACGATATATGCCGTGGGTACGAAAGGTATTTATCATTGTACACGATAAGACCCAAGTACCCGAATGGATGAATACAGAAACTGTTACAGTAGTTGAACATAAGGAGTTCATTCCAAAGGAATTTTTGCCTACGTTCAACTCTTGTGCAATAGAAATGTTCGTGCATCTGATTAAGGATTTATCCGAGTATTACATTTACTCGAATGATGACTTTTTGCCGAACGGAGTGCTGACGCCAGATGACTTCTTCTATGAAGATTATGACGGTTCAGTAAAAGCAAAGAACAAGTTGGAGATAATCAATATTGGTTCTCCAAAACAGCGTAAGGAACATTACTTTCAGATAGCACGTAACAGTTATGAGTTTGCGAGGAAACATTATCCGAGCAGATGTTTTAGGTTGATAGGAGATACGGAGTACCCACAAGTACCACATATCTCCGCGCCAATGATTAAGAGTTTTTGTAACTCTGTATATGAAAGATACAAAGATGAAATACTTGAATCAGTATCTAGTTTCAGAGAATACAAGAACTTTAATCAATATCTGTTTTCATTCTGTGCTATGGGCGCAGGAGTTTGTAAGACAGATTCAAAATACAGGCACAGATATTGTGCTACGACAAAACAAGACCTTCCTATGATAGTAAAGGTTTTGATAAATGAGGGTTACAGAGAGACTGTACTGAATGATAATTCAAAAACAGATTTCAGCGTTTATTCAGTAATCTACGAAGTATTAGGGAAGAAGTTTCCAAAAAGGAGTAAATATGAGTTATAAAGTGGAAAGTTTTAATTTGGATCACACAAAAGTGGAAGCACCTTATGTAAGATTGGCAAGTATGAAACGTCAAAACGGAGTTGTTGTAAGCAAGTATGACATAAGATTCTGCCAGCCAAATAAGGATTGTATGGGAACAGGAGAAATCCACACTCTTGAGCATCTTATGGCAGAAACTATTCGAGATGAGATTGGTGGAGTAATAGATTTGTCACCTATGGGTTGCCGTACAGGGTTTTATTTCATCTGTTATGGAGAATATACAGAGTATGACATTTACTGTGTATTCAGAAATGTTCTCGAGAAAGTTGCAGTATGGAATAAGGAGATCCCTGCTGTAAATGAAGTTGAATGTGGAAACTATCGTGACCATGACCTTAATGGAGCAAAGAAACGAGCCTCTGAATGGCTTGAAGGAACAGAAAAGAAGGGGTATCGCTGTTGAGTAAGGTTCTCTGTAAATCGTGCGAGAAGTGGGTAGATTGTACAAAAGACGACAATCTGCCAATAGGTTTTTGTTTGGTTGAGCCTTTATTCACCTATACAGAGAGAACTCTGTGTGGAGATTATGAACAAGGAAAGCCATTCACAGAAGAAGAGTGGGAGATGTGTAATGAATAAGTTAGAGAACGGTGTAATCAAGTACGCAATCGATTTTGAGAAGTATAAGAATGGTCAAGCCAACGAGATAATTAAGTTATTTGATGATGCTGATAAAGAAATTGCTAAGTATCTCAAGAGAACTTCCGAAGTATCTACCAAGAAACGTTACCATGATATTGCCAAGAAACTTAGAGAAGTGTCTAAGGAAGTTAAGAAAAATGTAGCAGACAATACAGACATCGATGGTCTTATAGATTACGAACTTAAGAAACAGAAACATCTTCTCGAACTCTCAAAGCCTTATATGCGGAGTATAAAGAAGGGTAACAAGGTCAACTTGATTTATCCAACAGTAGAACAGATAAAGACCGCAGTAATGTTCAAGCCAGTGACAGATGGATTTACTTATGACAGTTATCTGAATGGAATTGAAGACGGATTGTTTAATACTTGGGATTCCGCAGTAAGAGCAGGATATTTGACAGGTATGCCTACTGATGAGATTGTGAAGAATGTTATGGGCGGGCTTACACCTTCAAGTAAACTCAAAAAGCCAGGTGCTATAAACTCATTACGCAATTCAATATACGGTAACACTAGAACACTTCTTCAATCATTTGCAAATGAAACACGAAACAGAGTATTTGAGGAAAACGAGCAGTATTTTGGAGACGGAGAAACAGAGTATAAATATGAATACCTCGCAACATTGGATTCAAGAACTTGTATTGTATGTGGCAACGATGATGGGAAATTATTCAAGAGTCTCAAGGACGCACCATTACTTCCAAGGCATCGTGGATGTCGCTGTATTATCATTCCTTACTTCTACATCGAGGGAGAAACAAGAGCCTCAAAAGACGGATACGTTGAAAGAGTAACCTTCAATGATTGGCTCGGAAAACAGGACGAGGAAACGCAGAAGGAAGTGCTTGGTAAAACAAGGTATGAGCTATACAAGAGAGACAAGAATGTTGGACAGTTTATTGATGACGGAAAAACAATATCTCTTAAGACTATGAGTTCAAGGATTGGTGGTGTAATCAATGGTGGTAAAGTTGGTAAACTTATGTCTGAATTAAGTGACAAGAAAGTTGAACAACTGACTAACAAACTAAAAGTATTTGCCGAAGAAGTTGTGATTCCGAGCGACACAGAAGTTGATGTTGTAAAGAGGACAATAGATGAATACACAAGATTGCAGAGTAAATATCCTATTCCTGTAATTAAGTCAATCGAGTTTAAGTCACTTCCGAAGGGAGAAACAGGAAAGACTTATGGAGATATTTTGTATATTGAAAAGCAGATGTCGAAAAAAATTACTCCAACTCCGAGCGAATGGGCAGTAATGTGTAAGAGTGATATAGAACATTATAAGAAACAGATTGCATATTGTGATGAGCATATCAAAGAACCTCTTATGAAGTTACAAAAGGAATATTTTACGGATCTTCTACGTGAAGCAGAATACAAGAGTAAGTTCATGCGTGGTAATGTTGGTTATAGACAATTAAGTGTTGAATCTACAGTTACTCACGAATATGGTCATTTGTTATCAGATTTCCGAATTGGTCTTAACAACTTTGGATATTTTACTAGAGGGAAAACAAAACAGCAAATTGCTTCAATGCTTGAAGAAGTTGGTAAAGTAAATGATATGTTCAAATCTCTAAAAGATACTGCTGTTATGAAGAATCTTATATCAGAATACGGTAATAGAAACGCATTTGAATTTTTTGCAGAAGTGTTTACAATGTATAGGATGGGTATTGAAAAACTTCCAACTGATATAGTCAAGATGATTGAAGGAGTTATTTATTATGAAACAAAGTGAACTCAAGGCAAAAATAGATAATCAGATTGGGGAAATAAAGAACAGCCTCAAGCAGTATGAAGAAACAGGAATCAAATCATCTTGTTATGACGTAGAGAAGGATAATCTGCCAAAATTAGAAAGATTGTCAGAGGCATTGGAAATTGAATTACCACAGAGTTTTGTTGATTGTTACGAGATTGGTTGGAATCAGATAAACAATCATATTTCATAAATTGCGCTTGTTTATAATACAAGTGTGTCTTATAATTCAAATTAAATGGAGGTAGCCCAAGCATACGAAACGGTGTTGATTTAGGCTCAATTGAATCGGTAGGCGGAAGTGGAAATAGCCAAGAAAACTTCCAGTTGTATAGTGCAGATATATCAAAGTTGCCAACAGATTGCAGTGCAGGAAGTTCTGCTTTTGTTTTGGACACAGGCGATTTGTATGTATTCCACGGTCAGAGTAAGACTTGGAATCCACTATAGGAGATGACTTATGAATAATGTTGCATTAGCAGGTTTCTTAAAGAAACAGATACAGAAATATGAAGGCGGTGCGGATCTCGAAAGTAATAAGAGTGTCAGCATTACAACGAACGGTACAACAGTAGTTCAGCCAAGTACAGGGAAGGATGGAATGGAAAGGGTTACTGTTACAACCGCTGTACCGCTCCCAGTACACGAAACAAATAAAACTGCCACAATTGACGTTTCAGAATATGTATCACCAGTAGAAATTACTCCGTCTGCAAACAAGGATGTAATGGATAAAGCCACGGTAACATTGGCAGGAATCCCTGTACTTGAATCAAACAAGACAGCAACAATTGATGTATCACAGTACAGTGAACCTATTGAGATTACTCCTTCTGCAAATAAAGACGCTATGGAGAAAACCACTATAACGCTTGAAAATATTCCAAGCGGAGGAAGTGGAGACCTTGCTACACTGTACTGTTGGTCAAGTTCTGGCGGATATGTTGTTTACACAACGAGTCCTACACCTTCTGTTGATGATACTGTTATTATATGTTCAGGTGAGGGCGGAATACCTTGTCCACCAACTATGGACTATAAAGTTGTTACTTATGAAGATGATGCAATCACTATTGATGAACCTTCTCTTGATGACGTTACTTTTGATAGATATTCAGAAGGTGACATTCCATTAAGTCCAAGTCCTAGTGGTGGTACTGCTACTGCGTATGCTTGGAAAGTAGTAAACAGTGAATACCCCGAAGAATTTACTTATAGTTATCTATCGGCAGATATTTCACCTACTGATAGAACTGAAGCATCTACTACCAAAATGCTTATGGGAGATATAATCACAGGCTCAGGCAGTATAGGAACCCTTATTATGGACGATTATGCATATACACGTGTTTCAGAAACCGAATTTGAAATAAGTTGGGAACGAGATGAAACCACAATTACTTTAGCATATACACGTGATTCTACAAAAGATTTTACTCTGTGGCAGATATCAGAATAGGAGAAAAAACTATTTAAAGGCGGATGTAAAAGTCCGCCTCTTTTATTCTTCGCACGTGCGAACTATTGACAAATGAAATATGTGGATTTATTATTGTAGGTAGAAATGAAGAATTGCCACAGGCATAGGCAAAGCCGAAAAATCATATCTTATCCTAATGGGAGAAAAAATCTATGTTAAATGAAGAGTTTCTGACGGGATTGTTGGGAAACGAGGAAGTGTCTGCTGAAGATAAAATTAAGCAGATTCTTGCCGAACACGAGGCTGATACTAATGCGGCTACAGTCGGATTGGTAAAAAAGCGTGATGAATTGTTGGGAAAAGAGCAGAAGTTCAAAGAACAGATTGCTAGTTTCGAAACAGAGAAGAGTGGGTACGAATCTAAGATTGCCGAACTGAATGGATTGCTTGAAAAAGCAACTGCAGGCGACAAGAAAGCAGAGGAGTATTACAACACTAAACTTGCTGAAATGCAGACCAAGTTCGATGGTGACATCGAGGAAATTACAAAACAGCGTGATTACTACTTGGCACAGCACATTTCATCACTTGAGGAAAAGGCATTTGAGAAAGGGCTTGAAGGACTTGAGTTCGTCCCTGGTCTCAAAGAAGGTTTCATTGCTCGTATTCGAATGTTGAACAGCTTCGAACCGACAGAAGTAGACGGTGGTATTAAGTTCCTTAACAAGGACAATCGTTCTGTTGAGGATGTTATTAAGGCATTCAGTATGACACCAGAAGGTAAAGCCTATATTGCAAACACTTCTACAGGAGGCGGAGCAAGGGGTGATACAGGCGTTCAGTCGGGTGCTAAAACAATGACCCGTGAAGAGTTCAGTAAGATGCAGGCTGAAAATCCAACCGCAGTACAGGACTTCTTTAGAAAGGGTGGAAAAATCGAAGGGTAAACCTTCAATAAAAGGAGACGCTAAGCGCACACGAATTAGACTCGGTAATTCCAGTATTTTATGAAGCATTGAATAAGGTAAATGCAGAGCCAATCGGTATGATTCCTGCAACTATCATCAGTGCAAAGGCAAGTTCTGTTAAGAAAGGACAGATGGTTGAAATCCCAATTACTCCTATGGGAGATAACGAGGATATCAGAGAAGGTGTAACTCCTACAGCAGACCTCGATACAATCGAGACAGTAGGTGTAACAATCCAGAAGATCCGTCGTGGTAAGCCTATCGTTTGGACAGGAGAAGGCGAGGCTGGCGTTAGTGGTTCTGGTATGCTTGACCCAATTCAGGTTGAACAGTATGCACAGAGAATCCGCGGACTTCGTAATGAAATGGAAGCAGACGCTTGTGAAGAGGCAGTTATCTCTGCTGTAAACGAGGGAAGTGTACTTGGTACAATTGGTACAAATCCATTTGCATCAAACACAAGCATTCTTACAGATGCTCTTAAGAACCTCGAAGATGTTGGTGCTCCTCTTGGAGAATTACAGGCTATCCTTAATACAACATCTGGTCGTAACCTCCGCAATATTGAACACTTGCAGAAGGTTAATGAAGCAGGTACAGGAGACCTTCTCCGCCGTGGTATTCTTGGTGATTTGTTCGGATTCACAATCCGCGAATCAGCAGGTATGCGTCACGCAAAGGGTACTGCAAGTGGCTACCTTGTAAACGGTGGAGCATCAGAAGGTGCAACACAGGTTACAATGGACACAGGTGAAGGTACATTCAAGAAGGGTGACCTTGTTAAGTTCGGTTCTGACACAACTCTCTATGCTGTTGCAGAAGATGTTGCTACAGGTGGAACAACTCTTAAACTGCAGACTGCTCTTAAAGCAGACGTTGCTAATGATGCTGCAATCACTGTACAGAATTACGCTCCAAACAGCGTATTCTCTCGTGGTTCTATCATTATGGCAAGCCGTGTTCCATTCGTACCAAGTAAGGGAGATAATGCACTTGACCGTGCAATTATCACAGACCCACTTACAGGTATTCCATACGAACTTGCTGTTTGGGGTGCTCCATATCAGACAACCGTTACAATCGGTACTGCTTGGGGATTCAAGAATATTAAGCCAGAGAACTCTATCGCACTTCTCGGCTAGCTTTCCGACCGTCTCGAAAGAGGCGGTCTAGGAGTTTTTAATGGCAACAGTAAAGATGTTCAAAGGCAATATTATTGCCGACATTTATGATTCACCTGAAACTATCGCAACGGCTAAAGCACAGGGGTACAACTTCGTAGAAGATGAACCAAAGGCAAAGAAAGACGAAGCAGAAGGTGAATCAAAATCACAGGCTAAAACAAAACGCCAGTAGAAAGAGGACTGAAAAATGATTGTTGAAGATGGAACAGGAAAATATAACGCAGATAGTTATGTAACTGTCGAGTTTGCAAATGATTATTTTTCAGACCGTGGCGTTACAGGGTGGGATTCTCTTACAAACAGTAAGAAAGAACAGTCTTTAATCCGTGCTACTGACTTCATAGATAACATCTATCAGTGGTACGGAAAAAAGGCTCACACAGAACAGTCTTTAAGATTCCCAAGAATTGAACTTAAAGATTATGAAGGGCAGGATGTTGTTGGAGTTCCAACTTGTCTTAAACAGGCAGTATGTGACGCCGCAATTCTTGTATCAAAAGGTACTGAATTATTTCAAACAAAGAATGAGAATGGTGATGTTACATCAGAAACAATCACCACACTTTCATTTACTTACGCAAAGAGTGATAAATCCGAAGCGATTGCAAGTACCACACTCTATGATTCAATCAATACAAAATTAAGAGGCTTGTTTAGAGACGGTTCTAAACATTCTATTATTAGTGGTAAGGTACAGAGGGTATAGATATGGGAAGATGGATAACCGTAAAAGGTACTCACGTATATATAAAAGATGGTGAATCAGTAGCACAGGCTTTCCACAGAGAAACTGGTAAGGATATTAACGAAGGAAACAAAGCTCCAACAGCAAGTGAAATCGTTGAACAATACAAACAGGGGAAAATAAAAAGCCAGGCACAGGTAGAGAATGTGATTTCAAAACTTCCAGACTTGAGTGCAAAGTATGACTTTGTAAATAGAGAAAGTTCTACTAAAGGAAGTTTAGTAGTTGTAAACGGAAGAACAACTCGTTTGAAAGAGTATACTTCTAAAACCGAATATGGAACAATGGCAAAAGTTGGTAAGAAATATCTTCTCATTCCAAACAATGCTAACCTTACAGTAAAAGATGTTACTGATATTAGAAGTGTTATGTTCGACCATGACAGAAAGTTCAAGGGAAAGAAATAGCCTATGGACTATACCAAGTATGCAAACAAGGCATATTCCAAACTTGATAAGTACGGAAGTGCCATAAAAATAAAGCGTTCGGGTAATAAAATATACGACAAGACTACGAACACATATACAGACGGCGGAGAAGAGTTTTCGGGAGTAGCGATTCAGAGAAGTTTCTCTATTAAAGACATAGACGGAACAAACGTAAAATACGGTGATGCTCTGTTTATGGCGCAGTTACCAAAAAGACCTGTAACAAATGATACAGTAAATTTTGGTGGCAGAAATTATACAGTACTTAATGCAGACCCTATGAATGTAGACGGTTCTGTAGATATATTCGTGATGATTCACGCGAGGTAATATGAGTGGCAAACAGGCTAGACAAGTAAGAAAGTAGATGAACGAGATTGCAAGTAATTATGCAGTCAGCAAGAAGAAGGTTGCCGAAGATTTGGCAAGAGAACTTCTGAACAGTTCGTTCAAATACCGATTCT
Source organism: Treponema bryantii (assembly GCF_900111035.1). Lineage (GTDB taxonomy): Bacteria > Spirochaetota > Spirochaetia > Treponematales > Treponemataceae > Treponema_D > Treponema_D bryantii_C. Next base: position 514,341 of record NZ_FOFU01000001.1, on the reverse strand, counting down.
TATTTGCTATGAAGATATTATTTCATAGGAGAAAGAAATAATGGGTAGTTGGTCTATGGATTTGAAAAAATATGCAAAGGCGAAAGAAGTGGAAATAAAAGAAGTCCGCAAGTCTTATGCGTTTGCTCTGTACAGTTCCATAGTCCGAAAGACACCAGTTGATACTGGTCGTGCAAGGGGAAATTGGCAGGTAACTGTCGGAAGTCCTGCGAGTGGAAAGGTTGAGGAGAAAAGAAAAAGTCCAAAACCAAAGAGTCAGATGCCAGATCCGCAAGGAGATGAATCTATATTTATAACCAACAATCTTGAGTATATCGAGAAGTTGGAATACGGCGGTTATCCAAATCCACCTAAAAATGGAAGTGGAAAGACTGTGGGAGGTTATTCGAAGCAAGCTCCAAACGGAATGATTGGTGTTACCCTTGCGAATAACGAGAATATATTTAATGCCGCGGTTAGGAGCGTGAAGAAATGACAGAGTTAGATATACAAGAAAAGTTATTTGACCATTTCAAAACTCTTAATGCTTTTAGCGGTATTGAATACTTGGTTTTGAAAAACGACAACAGTGGAGATTACGAGAACGTACATTTCCCAAATGGAGTGTTTTCAGAGCCAGAAGATAAACGTTGGTTTGACTTAACCTTCTTAAGCAACGAACCGTCTGACTCTTCAATCGTTGCTATTGGCGGATCACAGTATCGGTTTACAGGAGTTATGTATGTCGATATTTATTCGCCAGAAGATGTTAAGGAATACGAAGTATCTGAAAAGTACCGTTGGATAGCAAAGTTATTCAATGATGCTGAAATAGAGTATGTAGACATAATGAGGGTTTACATATCAACAAAAGGAAGTGTTGGCGACAGTTATCGGTTGCAAGTTGCAATTGATTGGGAAGCCGATATTGATAAGGAGTAGCAAAGCAGTAACGCTATTACAAACAAAATTAAGACTTATTTTACAACCTATCTTGGTTTGATTACTTCGGGAAGTGGTGCAATTGCACTTACTCCAAGACGTGTATCAGACAATTCGGTTGCAGGAACATCGGAAGAAATCGCATCAGATATTATTCTGCCTGATTCACGTATTCCTTCAACCCCAGAAGTCGGCACAGAATCAAATGCTGGTGATATTGGAACAGAATGGAATGTAGACGGTGAACAGGATGATTTGTTCGCGGGTGCTTTCTGTAACGATTGGACAACACCAAACAACGGAAAAAGTTCACTTACTCTTGGTGATGCTGTAAAGGCTTTCTTAATGGTTAAGAAATATCCACAGACACCGCTTGCTTGGCAGATGTACACAAAAATGTATGTAAACCAACTCACAATGGACTTTGCGACTGATGCCTTTGTAAAACTGACTTGGAATCTTATGGGTTCTAATAACCCTAAGAAAGTATTTTCCGAGCCTACTTCTTATGATAACAGAACTGTTACTTATGGAAGTGCAAATACAGGAAAATCATTCCTTACAAAGAAAGGTTGGTTGAAATACGGTGATACTACATCATCACTTGTGGCTGTTCGTCAGTCACCAAGTATGAATATCACAATCAACAACAACCTCGAAAGAACACCTGCTCTGTTTGAAGAAGAATCAATTGAGAACTCTCTTGGAGACTTCGTAATTGAAGGAACATTCGATGTTTATAACGTTGATGAACTCGGACATGAGATTTACAACGATGCAGTAGACGGAAAGGACAAGGTATTACAGGTAAAGGTAGAAAGAACAGTTGGAGAAATAACTTACTCTTACACACTTACTTTGAACGTTCACCTTGGTGCTCCAACAGAAAGCAAGAACGGAAACAAATTGCAGTTCTCTGTTCCATTCAAGGTAAACAGTGCTACTGACTTGAAACTTGAGAAAGACGTTGTGACTGCTGAAACACCAGTAGATGCTGAAACACCAACTTTCACAAATGAGTTGGAAGATACTACTGATGAAACATCAGTAACACTTGACGGTACTGCAACAGTAACAGACGGTGGAACAATCAGTTATCAGTGGTACAAGGATAATGTTGCAATCAGCGAAGCAGACGATGCTACTTACACAGCAACAGAAAGCGGTGTTTACAAGGTTGTTGCTACAAATACAAATGCTTCTGCTACAGGAAGTACAACAGCAAGTGCAAACCAGAGTTGTACAGTAACTATTGAATAAAGGTTGAACGGCTCGCCTTAATGAGCCGTTTCTAAGACTTGATTTGTGAAAATCCGAATGGGTCGTAGCAAGTTTGATATGTCGAATCTATCGGCTGATTAAACCGAATGGCTTTTGTGAGTGCAGTCTATATAAAAACTCTCCTACATCGCGGAGTGAAGCAGTTGGTAGCTTAGGTGGGCGCTTGCCACAATGTCGGGGGTTCGAATCCCTCCTCCGCTATTTCTACAGTTTTCAAGTTCTGTAGGTGGAAGTGCATAGTGTAGTCGAGGCTCTCTATCCTCGATGCTCGGTGCTAAGTCCGAGAACTTCCATAGAACCACAAGGTTCTGGTCATATAAAACTCATAATGGCAAATCGGAAAGACGGTTGGCATTGGACAGACAGAATCTCATTTTAGGAGGAGATTAAAATGACAAAGAATGTATTTGATTTGATTACAGCAATTGTAACAGGTCTTGAAGTTATCTCTGACGGTATCTTTGCTTATCTTGGAGTAACAGGAAAACTTGACCCAAAGACATCAACAGCAATTGCAGGTTCAGTAACCATTCTTGGTGGTGCTGTACTTGGTATTTGTGCTCGCTTTATTCCAGACGGTGAGCAGAAAAAACTTGAAAAGAAATAAGTCTGTATAAGCCCATATCTTGTGTATAACGCATCTTATGGGCGAGTATAATGTAAAATCATTAAATTGGAGGAAACAAGCGTATATGGCAGATTTAAGCGCATTTGCAACAAAAGACAATGCTGATGAAGGTGTAGTAATTCCCGTAAAACTCGAAGGAAGAAAACTTCCTATTGCAGTAAAAGTTTACGGCGGAGATTCGGATGTAGTACAGGAGTATGAAAACGCAAAACTTAGAAAGTTCGGATTTGGCAAAAAAGATAAAGACGGACTTGATGATGACGATGTAACTGAACTTTTGACCAGCATTGAAGGTGCTCTTATTCGTATTGGCGGAGTTTGGACATACGATTGGGATAAGAAAGACGTAACTGATGAACCAATTGTTCTCAATGGAAAAACAATTGGTTGTGATAAAAAATCGTATACATATCTTCTTGAAAAGATTCCTGCTCTTAAAGAATGGGTAATCAAGACTTCTAACGAACGTTCTAATTTTTTATCGGAAGGGAAGGAGAACTAAAAGAGGCAATTGAGCAGTTTTTCTTCCTACATTATCCGACAGCACATCGAACAGCGAGTAATAGAACTGTTTTTAGAACCAATGCGGAAGATAGAAACGACTTAATACGAGATATAGGACAGGAATGTTTTGACGAATCTAGTGACTTCGATTACTTGAGAGAGCCAAATGTTCCTGTTTATTTTTTGTTCATATATAATTCGTTTCTTGAGATATACAACCATTGTCACGAAGTAATGACTTGGACAGATATTAACTCGTATGCTATAATTAGGAATATAAAGTTTAGGCAGATAGAAATAGACTTCATCTTGAAGTGTAACAATTGGGCGGACGCAAAAATCAAGCAAATGGAAGATGAAGCCGAAGAAGACATTCGTGTTGAGGAGGAAGCCAAAGCGCAAATGACATCAGTAGATTAGTTCTTGAGATAGATTCTAAGGGAGTAGTAAAGGCTACAGGCGATTTAGATATGTTCAACAAGACTGCAAGTAACTCTGAAAAGGTTACGGGTAATCTTGATGATGCGATGAGGGCGCTTAGCCCGTCTACTCTCGCGGCAGTTGCAGGTGTTACTTCACTTGTTGCAACTATTAAAGGAATGACTAGTGCGTTTAAGACCGCTATTGGTAACTTCTCACACTTCGAAGAACTTGAAATGGGTCTTACTACATTCTTCCACGATGCAGATGTAGGTAAAGCAAAGTTCGAGGAACTTCGAAAACTCTCTAATGAAACAACTTTCGGTGTTGATGAACTTACAGGTGCGTTTACACAGATGGCTAACGTCGGTGTAGATGTAGACACCATTAAAGATAAGTTGGTAATGCTCGGAAACGTTGTACAGGGAGACAAAAACAAGTTCGCGGATCTCGTAACTATCTATTCTAAAATCAACAGTACAGGAAAGGCATCTGCTATGCAGTTGCAACAGTTGGCTATGCGTGGCGTTCCTATCTATGATATGTTGAAGAAAATGGGCGTTACGGGAACTGCCACCGCAAAGGATATTACCAAGGCATTTAAGAATATGACTTCTGCCGTAGATGAAACCACAGGAAAAGCAGGTCAGTTCTATAATGCTATGGACAACATCAATAAAACTATCGAAGGTAAGGAAGGGTTCATTTCTGACTACTTTAAGGAAATGACTGTAAACTTTGCCGAAGTATCGGGAATTGCAGATGCTTACAAGGCTATCCTCGATGTCCTCAAAGAAAAGATAGGAAACCTCTCTGATAAATTACTTGAGTGGAATAGCAATCCTGTAATGAAAGCACTTCTACAAGGTGGACTTGTTGCGGTTATTTCTTCCCTTGTAACCGTAATCGGAGTTGGACTTGTTGGTGCAATAATCAAATTAAATACCGAGTTAAAGAAAACTGTAGTTCTTAAGGCAATTCTCAACCCTGCAACTTTAGCGTTGGCTGTTGGAGCAGGTGTAATTGCAGGAATAGCCGTTGCTGTAAAGTCTTATAAAAAGAGTACTGCGGAGGCTGCAGAAGAAACCGCAAAAATGGCGAAGGCTGTAGAAGATGCAAAAAAGGCAATGGGAACAGATTATAACTTACTGAATGTTGGAGTTAATAAGAATAATCGCAAACAGAATCTTCAAAATGAAACTGCTATTCTTGATGGGTATAAGAGCAATCTTGCTACTTTTAATGAAAAACTACAAGAGGCACACAAGAATGTAAGTTTGCTTGAAGAAAAAATGAGAAAAGATGGTGGTGGCGGACTTACAGGATATGAAAAGAAATTAAAGAAAGCACAAGAAGAAGTAAATAAATGGCAAGAAGCCGTTGCACATACAAATAGGTCGATAGAAGAACAGGCTCGTGTTGTTTCATTTTGGGAATCTCAAGTTGAGAAGTTCAATATCACCGAACTTAAAGACCAAGTTGATGAATTGTTTAATGGAACTATCTCTAAACACGAAAAAGAGAAAATTGCTCTTGAAGATAACGTTAAAACTGTACAGGCTTATGAGAAGAAATTAAAAGAACTCAATGGACAATTTGATAATGATGGAAATGTAATCAGTTATGCAAAGAATAAGCCAGAAATTGACAAGACGATTGAATATCTCAATAAGCAACTTAAAGAAGTAAAGATTAAAATTAAGCTTGAAAATCTCTCTGAATGGCAGAAAGTATTGCAAAATGCGATGGGATTCACTAACGAAGAAGTATATGATGGTGCTATTGAAAAAGGTGCTACTGCTGTTGCTAAATTCAAGGAAAAACTTGAAAAGGAAATGACAAATATGAAGTCATTCTCTGACGCAGGACTTATCAATATAAGCAAATTGGATCTCGCAGAACAGAAACTTGAGAAGATAAACTCTGTAATCAAAGCTATGCGTGATTCGGGATTGTGGGGTGCTGATGAGGGTACTACAAACAAGATGAAAGATTTGCAGTATAGCGCACAACAAGAGGCTACTATTGCTCAATTGGAATCATATAGAGAAGAACTTGCAATCCTCAAAGACCAGACAGGTGAGTTAAAGAAACAGGCTGAAATAAAGGCTCTTATGTCGGAAGGGTACACAGAAAACCAAGCCGAAGCACTTCTTTATTGGGAAAAGCAATTAACTGATGAGAAGAAAAAACAGTCTGATATTTGGGGTTATCTTGAAGGACAGGTTTCTGAATACTTTGAGAAAATCGGTATATCAAAAACTAATGCTGATTTATTTGCAAGTACTCTTATGGACATTGCAAAGACACAGATTCCAAATGCCTTGATAGACGGATTTACAGCAATCGGCGATGCTCTCGCAAAAGGAGCAAGCGTAGGAGACGCATTAAAGAAACAGTTTGCACAACTCGTTTCACAGATAACAAAGAGCCTCGCAATTACCTGTATTCAAGCAGGTGTCAACTTAATTGCACAGTCTGGTTGGGCAGGAGTGCCAGGCGCTCTCGCTTTATTTGCTCTTGGTGGAGCAAGTGGTATTGCATCGGGATTTATAAGTTCTCTTGCAGAGGGGTCATCAGAGGCAAATGAACAAGAGAAACAACTTGAACTTCTCAAAGAACTTAATCAGCAGTATAAAGACCTTGCAAAGGCAATTAAGGAACAGGAAGAGTATTATCTTAAGAAGAAATCTGAAATTAACGCATTTACTCTTAAAGATTATGTATCAAGAGCAACACCTGTAAATGATATGATAATTACACCAAAAGGTAATTTCAGTACTCATCCCGAAGATACTATTATTGCAACAAAGAATCCTGAAGGACTCGGCAAAGGTGCAGTAAAAGTTGTGGTAAACAACTATGCAAATACCGATGTTGATGTTCAGCAGAGAAATAATAATGGCGTAAATGAAATGCTCATTACAATCAGCAAGAAGATTGCGAGTGATGTTGCAAATGGTTTTAATGGTTGGGATAACGCTTTTGCAATGCAGAAACAGAGAGTAGACGGTAGGAGGTTATAATGGCACAGGCTTGGGATTCTCATGTAAATCAGTTGGCAAGAAGAGATACAACTTGGTCTGAAATAACAGGTTTTATCTCTGATGAAACATTAAGTGGTAAAACAAAAAGACGAATGGCTCACAGCCTTGCCAAAAGACCTTTTAGCGTAACGATGATTTTTACCTATGACGAATATCTGTATTTTAGTTATTGGTATAAGAATACAATTAAGTTCGGAACTCTGTCTTTTGAGTTTCCTAAGATTGACGGAAGTGGAAATGCTGAATACAGATTCACTTCTGACGGAGCACCGCAGTATTCTCAAACAAGTGGAAAACTTATAACTTGTACTATGGATTGGGAGGAAGTATGACAAGAACTGCAAAACTTTTAATGGAAAAGATGGTGATACAGGCTAAGTTTCCGTATCTCATTGAGATTACTTATACTGACAATGAAGGAAATGTAGTAATATATCGCTACGCAAACACTGATGAAGATGTAGTCTTTGAGGAACATACGTTCTTGGCAGGATTTTTCAAAATAAGTTTGCCAGAACAGACAAGCACAGGATTTACAGATGCTTCTATCAGTATTTCTTCCGTAGACCAGTTTTGGGTTGATAAGATCCGTTCTGCAAAAGTAAGAGCAACAATTAGATTTGTAGCCACAATTGAATATAATAATGGTTCTGATGTTATCGAACCGATTGAAGATATGGAGTTCATTCTTACAAATGCAGTTTTGAATGAAACAATTATTCAGTGGACTATGAAGTTTGATGATTTATTCGACATTAAAGTTCCTTATGATGTTTGTAATGATAGAGTATGTCCAGGACTAGTATAAATTACGAAAAAATAAAAGAATTAGTTGGATGTCCTTATAAAATCCACGGAAGAACCAAAGAAGGTTTTGATTGTTATGGAATTGATATTGAAGTTTACAAAATACACGGAATGTATCTTCCAGATGTAGACTATGACAATCCAGAACAGTACGAATCAGTTTTTCTTGAAATGATACAAAAAGTTAAATATGAAAAGTTGGCTTATCCGCAAGAATTGTGTATAATAGTAATCAAAATAATAAACGAACCCACACATACGGGAGTTTACCTTGAACACGGTTTATTTATCCACGCTACTAAAGAGGGTGTAAAAATTGAACCGTTGCATAGGTGGGAAAACAGAATAGAGGGGTACTACAAGCCAAGCAATTGTTGAAGTAATTAAGAATCCATTTGAGCCTAAATCAGAAGTCGTAAAAATCAGCACACCTCTCTGTCTTTGTGAAGCAATTACAGACGTTGATCTTGAAAACTCTGTAATCTTTGTAAACGGAATCCGCAAGGAAAAAGACTATAAACTTAAAGACGGTGATACTTGTGTTATAAGACAGTACCCAAGTGCAGTCGGAACTATTTCTGTTGCTTCGCTTATTTATGCTACACTTATTGGAGTTGCTGTTCTTGGTGTTAGTGAACTTGTTGTTAGAATGGTAACAGGCAAGGGGTTCGCTGAATTACTTAAAGAAGGATTGAAAAAATGGCTTACTCCAGATGTAGATACTGCTAACAATCAAGAAGAAATAGAAAATCTTCCTTCAATACAAGGCTCGAAGAATCAGAGTGCTTTAGGAAAGTGTATACCTCTTATTTTAGGAAAGACTTATTTTGTTCCTTATGTAATTGGAAAGCCTTACACAACAATAAGTGGAGAAGACGGTGAAAATATGATATATCACTGTCTGTATTTAATCGGATATAACAACCTCGATATAAAAGATGTAAGTATAGGAAACGAAGTTCTTGCAAGTAATATAGGAAATGTTGAGAACGGTGCTCTTGAAATTACATCAGAAAAATATCCTTATGAATACATTGATCCAGTTACAGGCGAAGTAGACCCAGAAAAATCAAGTTACACTCAACTTGAAATACAGCAGGGAGCGAACGAAGTATCTTTGTATAATCAGAAAGTTGTACAAGAGAACTTTAATGCAGAACTTAAGAATGTAGAAGGAAATGCAAATTATGTTTATGCGTTCTCTGCCCGATATGCAAATATAGTAGAACTCGAAGTGTCTTTTGCAGGTCTTATCGGATATAACGATAAGGGTGAAAAACAGGATGCAGAAGTTGATGTAAAAATCGAGTATTCTCTTGATAACGGGAACACTTGGATTGTAGGTGATAACGTGGGTCAGAAGTGGAAGATGTCAGAATCTACAAACAGAGGTATCTACGACCAAGAACACGGATATATGGTATTCAAAAACCAAAAGGCAAAAACCTTAAGATATGTTTACCGTATTGCGTTCCCAAAGAGTGATATAAAGACTTGTGAATCGAAGGTAATCGAGTTCAGAATCTCTCGTTGTAATCCTTCAACTACAGATTCTGCACAGATAATAGACAAGTGTTATTTTACTGCAATTCGAAGTTGGTGCTATGATTATTCAAAAACAGATTGGGAAGGTCAATCAACAAGTTATGAAAGACAAGCACCTATGAATGAAAGAGAAAGAAACAAGACTGCAAGACTTGGATTCTCTATTAAGGTAACTGATGATTTACAGAGTAATTTTGATAAAATAAATCTCGTCGCTACTTCAAAGGCAAGAACATTCGATGGAACAGGGTGGAGCAAAACTCTAGCGCCGACACGAAACCCAGCATCACTTTCTTTAATGGTAATGACAGGAGATTATAAAGACCCTATATACAGATACAATCTCACAGAAGGTATTGATTATATGGAGTCAAACAAAATCGACTTACAGCAGTTTGGAGAACTGTATGAACTCTGTGAAGAAACAAGGACATTTGCAGGAGGCATTTCCGATAAACGTCATTATTGTGACGGTGCTGTATTAAATAGTACAAAAACAATCGACCTTGTAAACACTATTTTACAGACCGCAAAGAGTTTTATTATCCTCAACGGAAAGAAGTACGGTATTTATACCGATAAGCCACAGTCTATACCTCTGCTTACTTTGAATAATAACAACTTGTTATCGCTTACACTGACAAAGAGTTTTGATGTACTTCCAGACGGTCAGAGTGTAAAGTACATTTCTGCGTTGAATTATTATCAGCAAGATACAATTGCAGTAAAACCTTACGGAAGTCCTGCCTTGTCAAGTTCTGATGTTCTTGAGAATGTAGAAATGCCATATATTTCAGACCCATATCACGCAAAGGCATTAAGTTTATATCAGCAGGCTTGTAAGAAATTAAGACCAGAAACCCTTCAAGCAAAGGTAACTACCGAAGGTTCACTTGCTGAAATTGGTAGTCTTATAACAATTCAAAGCCCTATAATCAGCGTTGGTATCGGAGAGGGTGGAGAAGTTGTAGAACTTATCAAGAACGATAACAACCTCATTACAGGTATTAAAACCGATGTAAAGTTCACAGTTGCTCATGTAAACGAAAATTATGGTGTTCAAATAAACGGTGTAAACACAAACGGAGAACCTGTAATCATAAAGAAAAAACTTGCTAGATTCTCTGCATCGGGAGAGCACAATGTACTTATGTTCGATAGTGCTGAAACTGCAAATAGCATTATAGAAGAAGGAGCAGTATTATCATTCGGACTCTATGGAACAGAAACAATTGAAACTCTCTGTTTCGGAAAGAAAGAAAATGGTGACGGAACTTATGAATTAACGCTCATTCCTTATAATGAACAGATTTATGATGCAGATAGTATTGTTGTAGACGACTTTGATCCGAAAACCACTCTCCCAAATCAGAGCGGACTTCCTATAAATTACGGAGATGTAAGTACTCCTGCTTCACAATCAGACCTTGCAAATGCCATTGGAGAAACCATTGGAATAATCGAAAATGGTGGAACTGCTACACCAGTTGCTCCGTCAAATGCTACTGCCGTTGCAAAGGAAAGCGGAATCTCTGTTAAATGGGAAAATGGCGGTGCTACTCTTAATGATAGTGTAAAGAATTACCTCGTTGAAATAACAAAACCGAATAATGTAGTTCAGACTTTTGTAACTTCTGAAACATTCTATGATTATATTTTTGACCGAAGCACAGACGGTTATCCTACAACCTCTCAACTCTCGAATTGGTCAATAAGAATCAGAACAATGAATGTGTACGGACATTATTCTGATTGGGTAAATGTTACTCTCGACCTTACTCACTATCTTACTTGGCAACCGACCGCACCGATAAATGTTACAGCAACTCCGTATAGAGATTATATCAATATCACTTGGAGTTGTGATACAAGTAGTGTATTCGGTGTAAATCTGTACACAATAAAAAGAAACGGTGTTGTAATCGCACAGGGCATTGGAGGATTCTCATATCGTTATAATTTCAACAGAGAGAATAACGAATATCCAGAAAAGAGCGATTTTGATACAAGTGCTTGGAACTTTACTGTTACTGTGTCTAATCAGTCGGGATTGTCTGCAACTTCTGCAAATGCAACTTATGATAAGACTCATTATAAAACTTGGCACTTTAATGCTCCAACACTTACAGCAACTCCGTTCGAAGATTACATCGAATTGAAGTGGTCTTTAAGTGGAGATTTCTACGGAACACCTTCATTCAGCGCAAGTGTAAACGGAACACAGAAAATTACAGGAACTCGCAGTCTTACATATTACTATTACTTCGATAGAGAAAATGACGGCTATCCAGAGATTGATGACATCGAAGATGATTGGATATTCTCTGTAACCGCAACATCCGAAGCGTATACGCAGACACAGAATACTTATACTCTTGATGATACTTATTATAAGACTTGGGAGATTGCAACTCCTGTAATCGCTCCAAAGGCTTATGAAAAATATATTGAGATTCCTCTTGTTGCAGACACAGAAAGTTACGGCACTAAGTTCTTCGATATTTATGTAGATAACACTTTAGTAGCATCAGATGTAACTCTCGAATCGTATCAGTATGCTATTCAGCCAATGCTTACCGCAACAGTACAGGCTCTTAGCATAAAAGTAAGAGAGAAAAATGAAGCAGGCTATTCTGACAGTGCTGTTGTACACCCAGATGTTACAGGCTATCTTGGTTACACTCCGACAACTCCTACATTGAATATCACATCTTCGGGCAGAAGTGTTACACTTCGTTGGACAGAACAGAATAATATCTACGGAAGTCAAGGAGTTCTCATACAAGTTGCAAAAGCGTATAAATTAGTGAACAATGTTTATACACCTATCACAGATCCGTCAGAATTGGTTTGGTATGCACCTGCACTTGGCTTGAATCCTTATGAAAGTTTGGATAACTACAAGCAAGGAAACGAAGGTGAAAAACTTAATGTTGCAACAGGAACTACCGTTTCATTCAGCGTACCACTTTACGGACAGCCAAACGCAAGTGTTCACACTCTTTATGCTTACCGCATTAAAGCAAAGACAATTCTCGCTGAAAGTTCTTGGAGTTCTATTACTTACATTGAAGCAAGAGCAACTTCTGCACAAGACGTTGTAAAGGCTTGGGAACTTAATAATCAAGGAGAAAAAGTCCGCTTAGACGGTGCATTAGGAGTTCAGCAGATTTTCGTTGAAGAACTCGCCGCCTTATCAGCAAACCTTGGATATATTACTGACGGTGCTATGCAAGGCGACCAGTACAACTATTGGGCTGTAAATGATACAGTAATAGATGAACACACGCTCTTAAGAAAAGGTTCTTTCCGTGTTGGTGGTGAACATCAGTATATTCAAGTTACACCACAAATTGAAAACGGAGTTCCGACAGGAGAATATGACATCGACTTCGTAATTAACGATTTCCGAGTAAGTGCGACAGGTGATGTTACAGTAAACGGAAACGCTTTTACAGTATACGATGAAGATGAAAACATAATCTTCCAAACATCGAGCGAAGGTAACTCGATTATGGTTGAGGAAGGAACATATAAGTCTGGACAGTCAAAAACAATTAGTTCTGAAACACTTAGCCATGCTTACTATTTTAGCCTTCCTAATTCTTCTGATGTATATAGAGTAAGTATTGGTTCTTCAAAAAAACTCAAAGTTTATAAAAATGAATCTGTTGTTGATGAATACCAATTACACGATACAGAAGAATTATATTTCCATAAAATTTACGGAACTTCTTCTAAAGTGTATATAGGCTTTGATTTGTCAACAGAAGTTACTTGGCTTTTGTTTAACATTTCTACTCAAAGAATAGAAACTTTACAAGGTTTAAATCAGTCAATAACTTTCCCATTACCATTTGAACTTGATAATTATGTTTTAGCTCGTAACAATCAAGATAAACTATGTGTAGTTAATATATTAAATCCATCTTCTGTTTTTGTAACAGATATTGACTTAGAAAACGACTTTTCCAATCTAACAGTAAATTCTGTAGGGGCTTATGATGGATATTTTTATATTCTTGTTTCTGGAAGTAGTAGTTTAACGATGCAATATATAATAAGAATATCTACTTCTGGAACTACTACTTGGAGTGGTTATTATGCAGTTTTTAATGGAAGAGAAGCATTCTTTAGTGAAAGTGAAATGACTCACCCATGTACAATTATTGGGGATTCTGGAAAATTATATATTTATGGAGATTGTAAACTTCTTGAAGAAGAAAATGAGGTATATTCTGATACATATGCAGTTGTTGTTGGTGTAATAACGCTAAGTGATGTAACTTGGAATAGTTGGCAGTATTGGAATGATGAGCATTATTCAGCAAGCATTATACATCTTGACGTATACAAAACACCTTTTGACAGTGCAATAAATATTGACATCAATTCTTTTATTTCTGATAAGACTTTTGCAGTTCCTTTCCATTCTAATTCAATTGATTGTGTTGCTTGGCTTAAATTTCAAATAAATGCAATATATCTTAATCAAGAACTTATCGATGTAAATAACATTATTGTAGCAAGTATAGATTTTGAAAATACAACTCCAGAAATACATACTTGGTATACAGTTATAGGTAATGTTGTTTTTGAAGGTTCAAGAAATATAACTATTCCTAAACCAAGTAATCCTATGGTTTCTGTGTATCAGTATATTAGTATGATTTACTTAAATGCTTATGTAAATCATAATAGTCAAGTTGTTTATTATGATTATTATACTTTGTATTCGGTGGAGTTCTTAAAAGCATATCTCTATCCTTACGAAACTGTTACAGGAAGAAACACTTACGGAACAGGAATAGGATTTACAAAAATCTTATATGATTCTGAATTTAGAACATACAGGTACGTTCTTGAATCTGGTGCTACTTTGGAGTTTGATGAATATGGCAACCTTATTACGTCAAGTTCGCAAGGTGCAAAAGGTGACAAAGGAGACAAAGGTGACAAAGGAGATGCAGGTGCAACTCCTCAAATTACTGCAGTAGCAGGTGCTCATATTAACGAAGTTGGAACTCCAACAGTAACTCAAAGCGGAACAGCCGAAGCACCAGTATTTACATTTGATTATCTCAAAGGGCAGTCTGGTGCAGGATCAGAAACCGCAGAGAAACTTGAAACTGCTAGAAACCTTAAAGTAGCACTTGGCTCAACTAGTGCACAGAGTTTTGACGGCTCTGCAAATGCAGAGAGTATCGGTGTAAGCGGTACACTTCCTGTTGCGAATGGTGGCACAGGACAGACTACTGCAAAAGACGCTTGCAATGCTTTTATCAACGCTCTTGATACAGGTAGTTCTACTCCAACAGATAATGATTACTATGTTTCACAATATGTTAACGGTGGTACTACTATAACAACATATCACCGTAGACCTATGAGTGCTTTATGGAACTACATCAAATCAAAGATACAGTCTATTGCATTGACAATTGGTTCAACTGCTTCTGCAATTGCAGAAACTTTATATGGCTCTTTTACAGTAAAAAATAGCAGTGGAACAACAACTGCAAGTATTTCGCAGGCAGGGGCAATTACAGGTTCAAGTGCAACAATAAGTGGTGATATTCTTGGTTCAAATGTTCCCTATTTTGGAACTGTATATTCAAGTAATACATACAGCAGTGGTTATTATGAAATTGCAAGGCTTGAAGGAGCTGCTGCAAGTGGAAATCATAGTATAAGTATGGAAGGTACAGTTATTTCAGATAAAATAGGAACAGTTACAATATCAGATTTCTATGTCTTTGTTCGAGGAAGTAACGCTACTGTTAGCACAGCAATATTTAACTGTGTAGGAAGATATTCAAATGCAGACCTTACTGCAACTTATGAAGTTTTTGATACAAATAAGTTCAGAATAAGACTTTATGGCAAAATTACAGGAAATTATCATAGATATAATACTGTTATAAAATATGCGTCTACAGGAGACGTATCAGACAGAGCTTCAAACAGAACTGTAACCTTTCCTAATACTTATGTCACAGCTGTTGTAGGTACATCTATTACCAAAAATGTAAATTATGCTGGCAATATAACAGGTTCTTCGGGTTCGTGTTCAGGTAACTCTTCAAGTGCAGATTTTACAAGAGGAACTGCATATTGTACAACTGCAAGTACAGAACAAGCAAAGGTTGCAAGTATGCGTGGTTTCGTATTAGCAAGTGGTGCAACATTCCCTATTACATTTACTAACGCTAACTCTTATAACGGAGTAATTACGCTTAATGTAAACTCAACAGGTGCAAAGAATATTTACATAAACAATCTTGTTTCTAGTTCATCAAATAAGACGCTTCCAGCAGGAACTTATCTGTGCAGATATAATGGTTCTTATTATTACATTGATACAGAATATTTTGTAACCAATGCTAGAAATGCTGCAACATCAACTTGGACAAAAGGTGAAACAATGCGACCCACAACCGCAAACCTTTATCCAAAATCAACAAATGGTTCTCTTACACATTTTTTGGCAACCAGCACAATGACTACAGAAAAACCAGCAACTGATGGTCATATTATTCATATGTCTTGGGATAATAATGGTGGTTGGGGAGCACAGATGTTTTTACCAGACTCAGCAACAGGAGTTCCTCAATATAGAGCTGAAGCAGGTGGAACTTGGACTGCTTGGAAGAACTTTATCACGGCAGATAATATTGGTTCACAGACAGTTGCAACTGCTACAACTGCAAACAAAATCAGAACATCCGCACCAAGTTCTCCTGCTAATGGCGATATTTGGATTGAGTAGAGAGGTGAAAATATGGCAGTTGATTTTTTACATCCTTTATGCTATCGGAAAAGTGGAACTACTCATAAAATATTCGGTCATACTGCTAAATCAGAATTGACTGATACGTCAAGAGCATTGGCTGTTAAAACGAGTGACGGTATCAGATATTTCAATGCAGTTGATGTAAGTGCTACACAACCTGACCTTAACTTAACAGGTTTACAGTTAAGCAGTTTGAGAGATTTCAAGACTACAAAGAATAATATTTACTCAACGGTTGGTTGTGTACGAATGAGTGTTACTAAGACAGGTTTTTTTGCCTACTATAAATTGGGACTATACATAGTTGGCGGAGTAACATTTCAACAACCTCTAAATATAGTAGGTACGTTTGGTTCACATACAATAAATCAGTCAATCACATCGAGTGGAATTGAGACTCCATCAACCGTTTCAGCAGAAGCAAACATTACACTTACAATTGATGGAACTTCATACACTAAAACTATACAAAGAACTTTTGATAGTAGTGTAACTGATTATATAATACTTACGAGCAGTGTATCTCCATAGTACAGTGGAGAGCATAATAAAATATTAGGAGGAATAAACTATGACCTATTTTGTTTTTGAAACTGCAACAGTAGAAGGACAAAGAGCAAACGCTATTACTGTGAAAGAAAAGTATGAGGATGCTCTTATGCTGTTTCATCAGATAAGAGCGAGTGTTCTTGCAAATCCTAAAGTAACTTATTCACTCACAATGGTTATTGATGAGCAGGGAAGTGTTATTCATCAAGAAAGTAGTAATTCTGAATCTGAACAAACCGTTGAAAATAACGATAATACCCAATAATCTTAAAGGCTGTTAGTTATTTTATATTAAACATCTTGCTTAAATAACAATTCAAGTTGCGATTCAAGTCAATTCAACTACCTTCCTAATCAGTTTTGATTTACTGTTATAATGGGAGGTGTTGTAAATGAGTGCAACAGTTAGGAAAATAAATGTTTGGTTTAAGACTGCTACAAGAGCAGATGTAAATGACTTGTTAGAAAAGATTGTTTTGTCAGATAGGCAGACACGAATCTTTGAAATGTTTTATCTGAAAAGGCAGAACATTGGTTTTATTGCAGATACACTTGGATTCAGTGAAAGGGTTATATGCGAAGAACTGTATTTGATTCGTGATAAAATAGAAAGGGCTATACAAACTGCATAGCCCAATGTCTTTGGAAAATGAAAACCCAATTCAAACCTAAGACAGTAATTTATCGGCATAATTTAAGCAGTTATTCAGCATTTCTTAATAACTCAATAGTGATAGCATAATCATCGAGAGGTGATTATGTACCCATATCAGCAACAGTGGTTACCGTTTCCGCCACCACAACCACAACTTAATTCTCGTTTCGTTACGAATATCGAAGAAGCAAAAGCATCTATGATTGATGCAGTATCTACAAATCTGTTCGTAGATACAAGTACAGGAAAAATCTACTTGAAGAAATTGAACAACAATGGACAGGCTGATTTCTTTGTATATGCAATCGAAGAACAGAAACCACCAAAAGACCCACTTGAAGAAATCAATACACGACTGACAAAAATAGAAAACTTTATTGGAGGACTAAATGATAAATCCGTTTCAAATGATGTCGGCTATGCAAAATCCGAACCAGTTCCTTACTCAACAGTTGCAAAACCGAATGAACCAAATGATGAAGCAAAATCCACAGGCTTTCCAAAAGATGCAGGAAATGGTTGGCGGAAAAAGTGAGAATGATATGAAACAGACTTGTATGAACCTTGCAAAAGAGCGAGGAATCGACTTGAAGCAGTTTGCAAGTAACTTCGGAATTCAGTTGTAAAGAAATCCTTTACAACTGAAAAAGTCATATTTTACGTTGGAAAAGCAAATGACAGTCAAATAAGATTTACTGTATTTTGCCCTAAAATGCCCCGAAAACACGGTATTTTTGCCCCATTTTGACAGTACAAGCAAGTTACAGTCAAATGACGGTCAAATAAAAACTTAATATAAAAGGAGGTGCTTATGACAGTAAGTGACAATGGCTCACCAATGATGTTCGGAGGTGACGGATTCGGTGGCTCTGGATTTATTTGGGCTTTCCTTATCTTTGCTTTGCTTATGGGTAACGGTGGTTTCGGTTTCGGTGGAAATGGTAACACCAATGCTCTAAGTGCTGATATGCAGAGAGGTTTTGATGCACAGAATACAACCGCAAATCAGAGAGAAATCCTGTCAGCAACCAACAACGTTTACCACGATGTAGTTACAAATCTTGGAGACAAGTATTCTGAACTTGCAAGAGACATCGCAGGTGTAAACGCAGGTGTATCACAGGCAATCGCAAATCAGTGCCAGTTGAACGGTGACTTGAAATTGCAGATGTCAGAAGGATTCGGACAGAATCGCTATGACGGTGCTATGAACACAGCAAGTATCAACGCTGTAACAACCGCACAGACCCAGAAGATTCTTGATGTTCTTGCACAGAACAAGATTGAAGCATTACAGGGCAGAGTAAACCAGTTGGAAATGCAGAACGCACTCTGTAACGTAGTACGCTATCCAAATGCAACAACTTACTCGGCAGGTGGTAGTCCATTCTGCAACAATTGCGGATGCAACGGTTATCCGCTTTACAACTAACTGTTCCCATTTTGGAAATAGTTCAATTCCCTTAAAGGTGACGATTCCGCTTGTATAAGCGTAGACATATACATTAAGGGAAGTTTGCTGAAATTAGAGGTAAACTTCCCTTATTTTTTGGGAGGGCTTATGATAGACCCTTGTATTCCAAGATACAGAGCGACAACAGTTGCAACCACAGGTGGAGTAACTACTATCACACTTCCTGCAACTGCTGAAATTGAAAACGGACAGATTATTGATGTACTTCTTGCGACTGCAATTCCAGACGGAACAGACGGAACGCAGATTACAATTACAAACGGAACAGTGACGGGCGATTTGATGAACGGTAACGGTAACTATCTTAGACCTTATCCGCTGACATCAAGAACAGTAATTCGCTGTCAGTATTTATCTGATCCAAGCCATTTTCAGATTATCCAATTTTTCGGAAGAAAGTTTAGGAGAGTTTGCGTATGAAATGCGTTGAGGTTCTGAAAGAAGATTTCAAAGAAGCATTATCTCAAATAGACTTCGAAAACGCATATGACCCATATTCAAGGACTTTTATGAAAGCGCTGTTTATCGGTCAGTTGCTTATGGCTTGCGAAGAACTTGAAGATGATGTTGAGGAAGAACTTGACGGAGCAAGAAATTATTGGGAACTGTATCAGCAGACAAACGATGTGCAGTACAAAGAAATGGCACATGACGAATTGCGACACGCAGGAATCCTTATAAAAAAACATCTTGTAAAGGCTGATGAAAGCGAGAGAGAGCATCTGAACAGACTTGAAGAAGAACGTCAGAAGATGCTTAAACTTGTAAAGACGGAGGTGTAGTATGTATACTAAGAAACAGATAGCAGATGCACTTGTAAAGTTTATTCACAACGATTTGATAAATGACATTGATGATAAACATTCTAAGTTTTCACTATGTATGGCAAAGAAAGCATTGAGAGAGAATCAAGATATTCTCGATTATTTTCTTGAAAGTCCTGTTGTTTCAAGTGTAATCAAAGAACAAGACGGAATGTATGATATTGATGTTTTCGCAAAGACATTAAAAAATGTGCTGAACGAATATGATTCATATTCAATTACAATTCCGAAAATTCCTATGTTTGCTCCGAAAGATTGTGTGATTAAAATTACATCTGCTGATGTTGATAAAATTATATCATATCTTTCAAACGAACCAGTTTCGGTTGCGTAGTAAAAGATTATGATGTAGAATAATTGCAGAGGTGGGTAAAGCAATTATTCAGAGTTACTTTTAATCGCACTTGCGACAGTAGGTGTAACAGAAATCATTAAGAATCTTATACAGAAAGGCGGTAAGCGTGTTTGGACACTTGTAACCATTTTGGTTGGTGTCTGTATGGTGCTTATCGCTTTTTATTTGCCAGAGAAGATTCTTTATGGAATTATCGGAGTATCGGGAGCAACGATTTTCTACGATACTGTATTTAAGACCTTCCAAAAGTTATTTACCAAGAATGAGAGTAGTGAAAGTGACGGGGGCGAAAAATGAACGGTGAAGTATTAACCAATGTAATTGGTACTGTCATTTATTTACTTCCAGTTTTAGCCCTTGTTTGGAAAGGGGCAAAACTCACTTCAAAACTTGAACAATTGGAAAAAGACGTGGAAGAAAAGACATCTAAGTTTTGCAACGACCATAAAACATTACAGGCAAAAATCGAAGAAGAAAGAAAGTCTACCGATAAAAGTATCGATGCAATTATGCTCACTCTTACTGATATTCAGAAATCGTTGGTAAGAGTTGAGACCAAATTGGAAGAAAAAGAAAAGAAATAAAGGGGGTGCTTATGTCTGCATCTGTTATTGCTATATTGGTTTTATTAGGTTTGTTTCTTGTAGTGTTGATATTATTTATTTGTCAGAGAAACAAGAATAAAGAATTGAAAGACCGATTGGACAGAAAAACAGAAGCCTATAATGGACTGTTAGAAGAGTTCGACCTTTATCGGAAATCAGAACAGTTTAAGCATCAGAAAGAGGAAGAAACCAATGAAAAAATTGATGATTTGCACAGTGGTAAGTTGTCTGCTGATGACATCTTGCCAAAGCGTTAAGGTCGTTTATAAATATGTAATTCCTAATTACGACTGTCCAAAATTCCCTGCTCTTGAAAGAACAATCAACGAAGATGAGTCTTGGAACATCCCGAAAGAGTCTGTTGATTTGCTTGCAGAGTTCTATTTAGAGTATTCAAAACTCGAGGCAACAATTAAACACGATAAAGAATTGTATGGAAAGGTAGAAGAATGACATTGACCACATTTATTAACACTTATCTTGGGAAGAAAGTAGATTATAAGGATAAGGATTTTAAGGGAGACGGTTCATTTCAATGTGTTGATTTGGCTCGCCAGTATATTCACGATGTTTACGGTGTTGAGCAATTTCCTGCTCTTGGTGCTGATGGTGGTGCAAAGGATATTTTCGATAAATGCACCAATTTGAATGTTACTGTAGATTCCGCACTTGCCGATTACAGCCGTGGGGATATTTTAATTTGGAATAGCAGTAAAACCAACAAGTACGGGCACGTAGCAATTCTTATTGCAATTTACAATACTAAGTATTTTATCGTATTGGAACAAGACGGTTTCAAGCAAGACGGAGTTAAGTTTGCTTTTAGAAGTAGAGAAAATCTCCGTGGTTGCTTGTGGAAGTAATTTAATCGTTCTGATTTGCGTAAATCAGAACACCGTCTCTGTTTATTGCATAGGTTAGGTGCAAACCGTCATTAGACACTTGGAAAAACTCACTTGATTTTACGACACCATTATCAGAAAGGTATGATACTTTGTAATAATCATCTGCGAACTTTATAATTTTATATCTGTGAGTACCTTCGCTTGAGAATGGTGTTGTAAACGCTTTTGTATTCCATCCTGTCTTTTTAATATGGCAATAACCGTTATCATAAAAGTCGTATTGATATGTAAACTCTGCACCAGTCATTCCTTCATAGCGTTCTTCTGATAAATAATAACTACCTATAATTCCCGAAGTGCCTTCTGTTCTAGGATAAAAACTATTTGTTGTAGTAATTTTAGATGTGTTTTCAAACGCAATATTGTCTGAATCCCATTCACTTCTAGGGATTGCTGTTTGTTCTTCTGACGGAGGCTCTACAGTGCTATTATGTGGAGATTTACACGATAACAGAGAGATACACAGTATTCCGATAAATAGTTTTTTCATAAATGCTCCTTATTTTCCTTGTCTATATTTATCACGAAGTTTTGTGAGGACTCGAGCTTCTTTTTCATCGTAACACTGAACAATAGCAGGTTCAAGACCTTTTCTCATAGCCTCGAAGATCTGACTTATATATTTTTCCAAACGCTCCTTATCTTGCTGCGGAATCTTTTCAGAAACTTTTATAGCCTCTACACCTTGTATGTAAACTTTCTTGCCTTTTACTTCAATGTCAGGTCGTTTAATATCATTTGGTGCTTCAATTGCTTTTGTCTTAAATGAAGAATACCAAGCCTTGAAGTCACGCCATGAATCATTTACTAAGTGTTTAATTACAGCGTGTACATCACCAGATAATTCAGTAGCAAGTTCTGCTCTTGCAAGTTTACGGTTGTTTCCACTTGGGTCAAATCCCTGTCTCTCCAATTCTGCGTGATGCTGAATAAAGAACCTTGCGGAAGATAACTGTTCTGAAACATCGCGCGGGTCGATTCCGATGCGTTCTTGAGCCTGTTTTGCGTATTCATCCCAAAACAATCCTGAATCTGTGTATAATTCCTTGTTATAGATAACTGTGTATAAAATAATAGACGATAGCAACCAAGCCTTGTTTGAGAACTCGTTTAGGCTCTTAAGACCGTTTTCTACTTCCTCAAGGTTGTCTGTGTAGAACAAATCTTCTGCAGTCTGCTGAACAACACTTCCTTGTACTAGAGCGATTGCAGACTCTTTTGCAGTCTGTACTTCATCAAGAGATGCGTCGATAATTTTGTTAGTCCTTGGCATAAATTACTCCGTGATTATTCGGTATAGTTTCTCTTGTGCAGAGTAAACTTCCGAGAACATATCGGGTTTCCAATATGTGTAAAGGTTAGTCATTGAACTGTCTTTGTGTCCAATAACGGCACGTATTTTTGGTTCGGGCACATTTTCCGATTCCAAATAAGTATTGTAAAAATCTCTATTAGTATGTACTGTTAGTCCGCGAGATTTATAATCGATTCCGCAATAAGTGTAATTTTCTGTTAGGTTAGTGTAGAACGAGTTTATATTTAGAGGCTTACCAATGTTCTGACCTTCGTGATTTATGAACAAAAATCCTCTGCGTAACCGTAGTGTTTTCGCAAGTTCGGTAGGAATTGGTACGAAACGGCACTCATTAGTCTTTGTTGAGCCTAAACCGAACTGTCTTGAGTATGAGTGTTTTACGTCAATGTAGTTATCATGGATGTCTTCTGACTGAAGAGCGACTACTTCTGATATTCTCATTCCTGTAATTATATCTAGCAGAAATATAAGTTTGTTGTCATACCACCATTTTCCATTGTTGTACAAATCTCTTACTTCTTCGATAGTAAGTAATTCACGATGTTTCTTCTGAATTGTGCGGAATGACAGATTGTAGCAAGGATTGTTCTCGATTATTTCTTCATCTATGGCTTGCTTGAATATTAGGTTCAGTACAGTCTGTGCAGAGTTTACTGTTTTTGGAGACCATTTATCATTAGCCCAAATTACCCATTCTTTTACATCAGAACGCTTAATGGCGGTAATTTTATAATCAGAAAAAAAAGGAATAAGTTGATTCCGCAAGAACTTATCATAAGCCAACATTGTTTCGCGCGAGATCCGTTCTTTGTTCGCAACCTTCCACTTGTAGTAGCGAGAATGTTCAGAAAAGAAATCCTGTGTATATACAGAGAAAGATAATGAAGAATCCTTTTTGAAAGCACCTTCGTTGTACAGTTTTTGACAGAATCTTTTTGCAGAAGATATGGTAGTACAGCCAGTAGACTTAGCGGAAGAACGATGTCCTTTATCATCACGGAATTGGTAGTAATAAACAGTTTTACCAGAGGAAAGAGTTCGAGGAAATATTGTATAAGGTTCTGTAACTCTCATTTTGTCCGAGCACTCCAAAACAAGATTTGCTTACACTGTGCTGTCAATGCTCCTCACAAGTAGACTTAACTTATTGTATTCTAACGATTTAGCAAATACCCGAGAGGAGACTTGAACTCCTATGACCGTAAGGACACTTGGACCTGAACCAAGCGCGTCTACCAATTCCGCCACCCGGGCTAAAAATGTTATTAAATATTAACGAAATCGGGCTTTTTAGTCAAGATTACAGACAGCTGTATAAGCCAACACACAGAGCTGCAAGAATCAACAGACACACAATATAAACCCATACTGGCAATCCTGATTCAACATAACCGCCTCTCGAGGCATTATTTCTTCTGGAAAGACCTAAGAGACCGTTTACACCATATCTGTTTTTTCCTTTGTTTCTGCCATTTAAACCAGCACCAGAAAAATTATAATTTCCACGTGCTATATCAGAATCCGGATTTACAGCATATCCGCAGGTTGGACAACCGTTTTTGAAATCTTCATTACTGCCGATTCTTCCGCACTGAGGACATCTTACCGAGGCAAAAAACTTTCCACAGGTAGGGCAGGTTTTTGAGTTTCTTGGAACTTCTGAGCCGCAGCTTTCGCAGAAAAACTTGGCTTCTTTTGATTTAGATCTCTTTTTCATAATAGTCTTTTACATAAATACAGAAATTATCATCGTCATTCATTTTTAATTCACCACTAAACGATGAAACCTTATTTCCATCATACATGCTTATATATTTTATAAATTTATTTTCAACATTTTCCGGAGCAGTGTTGAACAAAATACAGTTTGTTTCCGGATAATATTTTGCATCATAAAATTTAAATCGACTGAGAGTTTCATTCAATGCAACTTCAACATTTACAAAAGCAGCAGGAGTCTTTTCATTCTGATTAAAGTTTTCTTCAAATGAAAGAATTCCCAAATCATATGCTTTTTTTGCATCTTCAGTAGAAAGAGGTTCTTTATCATAAAGATATAACTTTACATCATTTCCACCAATTCCACTCTGAACAAAACCGGCAAGAGTTTTCCAATGACGAGGATACTCCATTGCACTAAGTACAATTATCTCCGGCTGAATCTCTTCAATATTATCAAGAGCTTTGATAATCCATCTGTAATGGATTAAATCAAAGTCTTTTTCCTTAAGGAGAGGTGTTACATGATTGATTATTTCTTCTCTGTCTGAAATAACAAGTGCTTTCATTATTCTGTACCAAGATTTACAACAGTATAATCATAAATCTTCCAGATTCCTTCATGCTGTTTTACTTTATATGTATAACGTTTCTTTTCGCTGAAATTAGGGTACTTAAACCATTCAATTACAGTTACGCTTCCTTCTGTTGGAGAATAAGTTGTTTTTTCAATCTGGAAACTTTCTGGAACTGCAACGATATCATTTTCAATACGAGCCTGCATCAAATCACCCTTAAATGCCTGAATCATTCTAGAGCGCTCTTCAGCAGAAACTGTAATATACTTTTTCTTGAGGGAAGGATTTCTCTGAATCAAAGATTCAACATCCATGTACAGGAAGTACTGATCCCAGAGTGATTTCTGACGTGCAATAATTGTCTGTTCAACAACCTTATCAGGAGAAATGTTTTCAGGCTTTAAAAGTTCAACTGATTCATTCTTTACTGCTACAAAGTTTGAAGAAGCAGCAGATGGAGAAGGGCGAACTTCAAGAGTAAGTCTGTTTGATTTCAAAGTAAGATATTTTGATTTATAAAGTTCCGGATAGAAGAAAAGCTCAAGATAATAAACAGAAGGTTCTTCAACCTTAATGAAGTTCTTTACATTTTCAACGAAAGAATATTCTTCTCCCTGTTCAAGGGCAAGTTCACGGAAGTAAACAGTCTGATTTGTTGTACGCTTTTCAATAATATTTTCAGTCTGCTCAAGGCGGCTGTTCTTTACAGTATAAGCGTTGAAATCCATACTGAATGAACGATCATCTGCCAGCTTAAAACGCAGAGTTTCAGAACCATTATTTTTGATTGTGATATGCACAAATATTGGAGCTTCATCAGCATTTCCCGGGTAATAAACTGAGCGGTTATAATATTTGATTGAAACAGCAGCATTAGAATAATCTTGTACAGTACGCTCATCTTCGGCAAAAAGTGCTACTTGTCCAATAACAAAAAGAACTGATATAATAGAAAACAGTTTACGAATTTTCAACGTATTACTCCACTAAAAAGACAATGAGGAAATTTCAATTTCCGAATTGTCTTTTTAAGCACATTCGTAACAAAGTGAGAATGTGCAATATATATAAAGTTTGCAACGCAAACTTTGAAAGATAAAAACTGGCGACATTTCGACAGTTTTTATCTTACCCTTTAAAAGAAAGTTTTTTCTTTTACTATATAATCATCGGTAAATAAAAATGAAATCATTAACTTCTATAGACGAAATATTGCATAATCAGAGCGAAATCCGCAACACAGCACAGGCTTTTTTTGATGAAAACACTTCTTTTCCACTCAATATTGAAGGTTTGCACGGAAGCCTTTTCAGTCTCTTTACAGCAGAAGTTTGCCGTTCAAATCATGTAAAAGCGCTACAGGCTGCTCAGTATTCAGCCTCAAGCAAAAGCTCACCTTCGTATAAAGTATTTTCATCTGATCTGATTATCGTTGTTCCTACAGAAGCCGATGCCCGCGATATAGCCGGTGACTTTGCTGCCATTTATGAAGAAGCAGAAGTTCATATTTTCCCTGACTGGGGAACAGTTCCATACCGTCCTGCAGCACGCGGTTCAGTTACTTTTGGAAAACGTGCCGGAGTTCTTTCAAAACTGCTATCTAAAAAATCATCAATTCGGTTCCACGAAACTCCACGCATTTTCATTTTTACACAGCGAGCTTTTATGTCGCCGCTGCCATCTCCAGAATACCTGCAGAAGCTTTCTTTTAAGTTGAACAAGGGTGATAAACTTGATACTACAAATATTGCTCAGAAGCTTGCTGCAATGGGCTATACCCGCGTTCCAAAGGTAAATGTTCGCGGAGAGTTCAGTTTACGCGGTGAAGTTCTTGATATCTTCCTTCCGTGTGATGAACATGCCAGCCGTGTTATTTTTGATTTTGATGAAATTGAATCATTCAAAGAGTTTGAAGCAGATACACAGGCTACAGTAGGTTCAAAAAAAGATCTTTTAATTTATCCGACAAAGGAAGTACTGTGGACTCCTGAAATTATTGAAAAGGCCCGAGAGCGCATGGATGAATACCAGGCAACAGCCATCAAAGAAGATGGGGCTGGTACATCAGAATTTGCAGCATGCGCCGGCGTAGGTGCTCCAAGTGATTTTTCCGTACATCTTCCGCTTACAGAAACAGCCCAGGAATATCTCAAGAACCTTCTTACAGGCCTTAGCGTAAGTGGTGAAGCAGAGGGAGAAGAGTTCCTTTATCAGCTTGTAAGTGACAAAACTCATACACTTTTAGACTACATTGATGAAAACACCTTCGTGCTTTTCTTTAATTATGATAAGCAGGAAAACGCACGTCTTACAATAAACCGCGAGTATAACAAGCTTTACCGCACTTCAAGAGAGGAATATCCGGTTTTACCACCTGATATGGTTCTTTCTGATTACGGTAAACTCCTAGAAAATATCTCAAAGTGTATACTTTTTAGAACATTACAGAAGGCAGAGGAGACAGAATCTGCCGAAAAACACCAGATTTCTGCAGAGCCAGCCCGAAGTTTCTTTGGAAACATCAACTTTATGAAAGAGGAGCTCACAGAGCTTCAAAATGCAGGCTGGAATATCTTCATTTTTACTGATAATGAGAACCAGCAGCTTCGAATTCACGAAATTTTCAAGGATTTTGTCGATATTCAGGACGATGGAGTCGTTCATCCGGTTATTTTAATTCCAAAAGCAATATCTGCAGGTTTCCGTCTTCCAGATGCAAAACTCCTCGTAATTCAGGAAAATGAGATTTTTGGACGCCGACAGTATGTTCCAAAGTCTGTAAATAAAGCTAAATCTAAAGCAATTGATACTTTCGTAGAGCTTAATCCGGGCGATTATATTGTTCACGTAAACTGGGGAATTGGTCTTTTCCACGGAATTGAACGCGTAAAGGCAATGGGAAACGAGCGCGATTACATCAAACTTGAATATGCCGACAACGAATTTGCCTTTGTTCCGATTGAGCAGGTAAACCTTGTTCAGCGCTATATTGGAAACGAAGGCGATAAACCGCGCCTTGACCGCATTGGAAGTAAATCGTGGGAAAGCCGAAAGAACAAGGTAAAGCAGGCCGTAGAAGACATTGCCCAGAAGCTCATTGATTTGTACTCACGCCGACAGGCTTCTGTTGGTTTTGCATTCCCTAAAGAAACTGAATGGCAGGCTGCCTTTGAAGCCGCATTCCCTTATGAAGATACACCGGATCAGATTACAGTTACTGAAGAAATCAAAGCTGATATGGAACGTCCTGTTCCTATGGACCGACTTGTCTGCGGTGACGTTGGATACGGAAAAACTGAAATTGCCATGCGTGCAGCCTTTAAGGCAGTAATGGGTGGTAAACAGGTTGCATTCTTAGCTCCAACTACAATTCTTGCAGAACAGCATTACGAAAACTGTAAGAACCGTTTTAAGAACTTCCCGGTAAAGATTGAGCGCCTTTCACGCTTTGTTGCTACCGGCGAACAGAAAAAAATTCTTGCCCGCGTTGCAGAAGGTGATGTTGATATTCTTATTGGAACTCACAGAATCATTCAGAAGGATGTAAACTTTAAAAAGCTTGGACTTATGATTATTGATGAAGAGCAGCGCTTTGGTGTAAAGGACAAGGAAAAGCTTAAAGTGATGAAGAACAACATTGACTGTCTCACAATGTCTGCAACGCCAATTCCAAGAACTCTTCATATGAGTCTTTTAAAGATTCGTGATATGAGTCTTTTGACAACACCTCCGCAGAACCGTCAGCCGATTGAAACTGTCGTAGATGAATTTACAGACGACCGCATTACTCAGGCGATCAGACGCGAAATTGAGCGCGGCGGCCAGGTCTTCTATTTACACAACCGTGTTGAATCCCTTCAGGAAATCCGCCGTAAAGTTGAAACTCTCGTACCTGAAGTTCTCGTTGACGTTGCTCACGGCCAGATGACCAGCACACAGCTCGAAGAAATCTTCCATCGCTTTAAGATGGGCGGTTTCCACGTGCTCATTGCAACTACTATTATTGAAAACGGAATTGATATTCCAAACGTAAATACAATCATTATCGACCGCGCCGACATGTACGGTGTCTCACAGCTTTACCAGCTCCGCGGTCGCGTTGGACGAAGCGACCGTCAGGCTTATGCATATCTTTTATACCCGGAAAATAAAGCACTTTCCGAAGTCGCTATGAAACGCCTTCAGGTAATCAGCGACTTTACCGAGCTTGGAAGCGGCTTTAAAATTGCAATGAAAGATATGGAAATCCGCGGGGCCGGAAACCTTCTTGGCCGCGACCAGAGCGGTGACGTATACTCAGTCGGCTTTGATATGTATGTACGCCTTTTGAATGACGCTGTAAACCGCCTTGCTCTTCAGAAGGACTACAAAGAACAGACCGAAGTTCTTATGGAAATGGAGTATACCGGATTTATCCCGGACACATACATCATCAATCCGCAGATCAAAATGGAAATCTACAAGAAGATTGCAGCTGTTACCGACGATGCAGAATTCGACGCAGTACTTGCCGAACTTGCTGACCGATTTGGTCCGATACCGGAAGAAGTTTCAAGCTTACTCGCCCTTGCCGAAATCCGCATTATCTGCCGCAAACTCAGCATAAAATCAATCAAGGAACGCCAGGGAGAAGTTGCGGTTGAGTTCCAGCAGGTTTCAAATATCTCAATTGATAAAATCCTCAAACTCATTAAGGACAATCCGAACTCGGTTCGTCTCAATCAGAAACTACCGAACGTTCTTTTTATCAAACTTGGAAAAATCGGCTTAAAGGAAAAGTCAGAGTTCATACGAGAAAAACTTAGCCAGCTGGCATAATTTCATTTTGTATTGTAACTTTACAAATCTGAAATCATTTAAATTTAAAAATACAAATTAAAAAATTGGAGAAACAAAAAAATGAAAAAAACTATCCTCTCGTTTTTACTGCTGAGCAGTTTAGCAGTATCGTCACTTGCCGCTAAAACTTCAGATTCTGAATACAAAATCGAAATCAACGACAAGATTACAATTGGAACCAGCAGAGCTTATGAGTGTGTTGCCACAATTGCGCACCTTGCTGACTTTCCTGAATTCAATGTCAAAGATTATTCAGATGATTTTGTTAATTATGATGAATATTTTAATAAGTATCTGAATAATCAGGATGTTGCAAAGGCAATCCTATATTTTCAAAAGCTGAAACAACAAAACGGCTTTGCCTATGATTCAGTCGCAAGTGTAGGAACATATCTTTCTGATGACTGTCACTCATTCAGGACTTCACTTAAAAATGTAAAAAAATATCTGGAACCAAGAGCTGGAGATCCTAAAAAAATAAAAGAAGTAGTTTCGGCTTTTTATGATGCAACAGATTTTGATACTTTTTATCAGTCTCAAATGCCTGCCTATGAAAAAGCATTACTGCCTCTATATTCCAAAAAGGATGAACTGATAAAAGGTGTTGAATGCTTTGAAAGTTATTATAAAACTAACGTCAGTAAAATAACTATTACAGTTAGTGTATTAAACGGAAATAATGGATATGGTACAAGTTTTAATGATGGTAAGAATCTTTATTTTGAACCAAAATTATGTCCTGGGTATACTGAGAATTTCATATTTCATGAATTATCACATCCGCTTTCAAATCCTTTAGTAGATAAAATTGTAAAAAACAAAGTTATTATGGACTATGTAGAAGCTGATTTCCAGGGTGCAAAAAAACATAAGATGGCAAGCATGGCATATCCAACTACTAAATTTTATCTTTATGAACTTTTCAACAGAGCAAATACAATGAATATTCTGAAAGGCTTTTGTGATACTTCTTATATTACAAAAGAGATGCTAAGAGATAAACAGGATCGTTTTGATGAAATTTTTGAAGTTGTAGAGTTATTAGATAAATATAGACTTGGGGATTATAAAAATATTGATGCCTTCCTGCCTGAACTTGAAAAAGGCTTTATTGAAATTCTAAAAGCAAAACAAGCAAATCCTGTAGAGGATAATTTTTATAATGTATTATCTCCTGATGAAACTTCATCTTTTGAAGTCTTTGGAAAAACTTATAAAGCAGAATATTGTGGTAGTCAGGATCTCACCGGTTTTCAGGATTTTGTACTCAGAAAATACTGGCGTCTGGAAGATGCATATAATGATGTAAAAGAAGTACAGACAATTGATATTCTGCCATACAATAACTATCCGTTCCCGGTAGAAGCTGGAGAAGTCTTTAGAATTGAATATTTGAGGGAAAATGGAAAAAGCTTTTTTGAATATGAGAGAGCTGATGAAAACGATTATATTGATGGCGAACCAGTCACAAGAGGTTTTTACTTAGAATAATTACTAAAAACACTTGAAATAATCTTTAGTTTGATATAAAACTATTCTTATGCAAGAAAGTTTTATATCAAACTATATGCAATCAGCAATTGAACTGGCTCTGAAAGGCAAGGGATATGTAAATCCGAATCCTCTTGTTGGAGCTGTAATTGTCAAAGACTGTAAAATAATAGGCAAAGGATATCACGAACGTTTTGGAGAAGCACACGCAGAACGTAATGCAATCTTAAATGCAATTAAGACTTCCGGAGATGAAAACATTTGCAGGGGAGCTTCACTTTTTGTAACACTTGAGCCTTGCTGTCATCAGGGAAAACAGCCGCCATGTACACAAATCATAATTGAAAGTGGAATTGCAGAAGTATACATCGGTTCTGCAGACCCGAATCCTCTTGTAAACGGACAAGGGGTAAAACTTCTTCGTGAACATAATATAAAAGTTTTTGAAAATATACTTCGCGATGAATGCGATAAAATCAATCCTTATTTTTTTCATTACATAAAAACTAAAAGACCTTTTGTTACACTCAAATACGCAATGAGTCTGAACGGAACTTCTATTATTAAACATGGGAATAAGCAGATTTCCGGCCCGGTTTCTATGACAGAAGTTCATAAAACCCGCAGCGAAGTTATGGGCATTATGGTGAGCAGTAAAACTGTAAATACAGATGACTGTCTTCTGACAAACAGACTTGCGGAAAATACACATCAGCCGGTACGGATTATTCTTGATAAGGGACTTAAGATTAAGATGAGGGCGAGAGTTCTTAAAACTAAGGATGGGAAAGAGGAGTTTACAGATATCTCAAAACCAGCTGCACGCCAGTCCGCGCCGGTAATCATCTTTTATCACAAAATGAGGGCTTTTAAAGTCCGAAAGTTCGCGGCAATGCATGACGTGGAATTGATAAGAACTCCGCTTTGCCAGAGACATCTGGATCTGGACTTTGTTTTGGGAGAACTCGGTAAACGGGGATTTGACAGCATCCTTGTAGAAAGCTCAGGAAAACTTGCACAGGCCCTCATATCAAAAAATCTTGTAAATAAACTTCAAGTTTATGTTGGTTCAAATTTTATAAGTGAAAACTTCCGTTCAAAAATCACAAGTACACCGCAGGTAAAACTTTTTGACAGCGACACCTTAATTGAGTTTTCAGAAAATCCCGCAATGAGCGGAGGTAAGTTATGTTCACGGGAATAGTTGAAGAAATCGGAACTGTCACTGCAATCAGAAAAACCGGAAACGCAATCAGACTCGGAATCAGAACAGGAATTACCTTTGATGACTTAAAAACCGGAGACAGCCTTTGTGTAAACGGAGTCTGCCTCACAGTTACAAGCCTTCAGAACAATAAGGTTGTTTTTGCAGATGTAAGCCCTGAAACAATCAGAAAGACAGAATTTTCTCAGCTCAAAACCAATTCAAAAGTAAATCTTGAACGGGCAATGCTCAACAACGGAAGATTCGGAGGACATTTTGTTACTGGCCATATTGATGGAACTGCAACGCTTTTAAAAATCACCCGCGAAGATAATTCCTTTATTTACACCTTTGGCTGTTCCAAAGAAATCACAGAGGGCATTGTAAAAAAAGGCTCAATTACGGTAAACGGCATTTCACTTACAATTGCAGATTTTACCGACACAAGTTTTTCTGTGGCAATAATTCCTCACACAATTCAAAACACAAACCTGCAGTTTTTGAAAACTGGAGACAGCGTAAATATTGAATGCGACATTCTTGGAAAATACATCAGGAGAAAAATATGAATTACAAATTAAATACTGTTGAAGAAGCCCTGGAAGATTTAAGGGCTGGTAAGCTGATAGTTGTAATCGATGACGAAAGCCGCGAAAACGAAGGCGACTTAATCTGTGCAGCAGAAACAGCAAGCCCTGAAAACCTGAACTTTATGGCTAAATATGGCCGGGGTTTAATCTGCGTGCCAATGACAGCGGACTTTGCAAAGAGATTCGACTTAAATCCTATGACAAGCCGTAACACAGATAATCACGAAACAGCTTTTACAGTAAGTATTGATCATAAAGATACTACAACCGGAATTTCAGCTTACGACAGAAGCCTTACTGCAAGAATGCTTGTAAATCCGGAATCTAAGCCGGAAGATTTCCGCCGCCCGGGACACATGTTTCCGCTTGTTGCAAAAGAAGGCGGGGTACTTGTAAGAAACGGCCACACAGAAGCAACAACAGATTTATGTAAGCTTGCAGGCTTTCAAAGCTGTGGACTCTGCTGCGAAATTATGGAAGAAGACGGCCATATGATGCGGCTTAAACAGCTTATGGAACTTTCTCTAACCCATAACCTCAAAATCATTTCGATTGAAGATTTAATTTCTTACAGAAAGAAATCCGAACAGATTATCGAAAAGCAGGCACAGGCAAAGCTTCCCACAAAATACGGCAACTTTAATATGTCCGGTTATAAAAATAAATACACCGGAGTTGAGCATGTTGCCCTTTGGATGGGAGATCTTACAACAAAAGAAAGTGTTTTGTGCCGCGTTCATTCTGAATGTATGACTGGAGATACTTTTGGATCCCTTAAGTGTGATTGCGGCCAGCAGCTTGAAGCAGCCTTAAGAAAAATCAGTTTAGAAAACAGGGGAGTGTTAGTTTATCTTCGTCAGGAAGGTCGTGGCATTGGTCTTATAAATAAGATTAAAGCGTATTCTTTGCAGGAACAGGGCTTAGACACAATTGAAGCAAATCTTAAACTTGGATTTGCGCCGGACCTCCGCGATTATACGGAAGGAGTACAGATTCTTAGAGACCTCGGAATTTCTAAAATCAGATTGATGACAAATAACCCGGATAAGGTAGATTCCTTCCAGGTGGAATCCAGCGGAATCACAATTATAGAAAGAGTTCCTCTGGAAATACCGTCAAATCCAATAAACAGAAATTATCTGATGACAAAAAAAATCAAAATGGGCCATAAGCTCACAAACCTATAAATATTTCAGGAGTAATCAAAATGAAAATTATCGAAGGAAATGTAGTTGCAGAATCAGAAAAAGTAAAAATCGGAATCATTGCTTCAAGATTCAACGATTTTGTTGTAGGCCGCCTTGTAGACGGTGCTCTTGACGGCTTAAAGCGCCACAACATCAAAGAAGAAAATATCACACTGGTAAAAGTTCCGGGAGCTTTTGAAATCCCTGTAATTGCAAAAAAAATGTCGGAACAAAATCAGTATGATGCAATCATCTGCCTTGGAGCAGTAATCCGCGGTGCAACATCGCATTATGATTATGTCTGCAATGAAGTATCAAAAGGAATTGCACAGGTTTCGCTGGAAGCCGGAATCCCGGTTTTATTTGGAGTTCTTACAACAGAAAACATTGAACAGGCTGTAGAACGTTCCGGCTCAAAAGCAGGCAATAAGGGAACAGAATGTGCTCTCGCTGCAATTGAAATGATTAATGTAATCAAAAATCTATAAATATAATATATATTAAATTGTGTACAACACATATTGACACATACCCCCAGGAGGTATATACTCATACTAAAAGGTATACCCCTTGGGGGTATAGTATTTTATGAGGTGAAATATGTCAAAAGCTTGTTGCCATGAAGAAAATCACAAAGCAGAAACAGAAAGCTGTCCATACTGTTCTGGAAAACACAAGGAAAGAACTGATACGGAATATAAAGATTTAATGAACCGTCTGAAACGAATTGAAGGTCAGGTGCGTGGGGTAGAGGGAATGGTTGAAAACGGAGCCTATTGCACAGATATTCTTATGCAGGTTTCTGCAATCACTTCTGCACTCAACAGCTTTAATAAAGTTTTACTCGGTAATCACTTACGGACTTGTGTTGCCGAAAATATCCGTTCAGGAAATGATGAGATTATTGACGAGCTGGCAAGTACACTTCAGAAACTGATGAAATAAAAGGAGATCTTTGAATGGAACAATATAATGTAACAGGTATGAGTTGTGCTGCATGTCAGACAAGAGTAGAAAAAGCTGTCAGTGCAGTTCCTGGTGTTAATAGTTGTGCTGTCAGTCTTCTTACAAACTCAATGGGTGTTGAAGGAACTGCTTCACCAGAATTAATAATCAAGGCTGTTGAAGAAGCTGGTTATGGAGCAAACCTAAAACAATCAGGATCAAAAACATCAAAACCAGATTACTCAGAAAGTCTAAAAGACACAGAGACTCCAAAAATGAAGAAGCGTCTTATTGCCTCTGTAATTCTTTTGATTCCACTGATGTATGTTTCAATGGGACATATGATGTGGAACTGGCCGCTTCCTTCTTTTCTTGACGGAAACCATGTTGCAATGGGCTTATATGAACTTTTGATTTCAGCCCTTGTTATGATTATTAATCAGAAATTTTTTATTAGTGGCTTCAAAGGATTGATACATAAATCTCCTAATATGGATACACTGATTGCCTTGGGAGCCACAGCATCTTTCGGCTATAGTGTTTTTGCACTTTTTGCAATGACTGATGCAGTTTTACATAATCAGTCATATCAGATTATGTATTACATGAATCAGTTTTACTTTGAATCTGCAGCAATGATTCTTACTCTTATCACAGTAGGAAAAATGCTGGAAGCAAAATCAAAAGGAAAAACCACAAATGCACTCAAAGCTCTTATGAAGCTTGCTCCGGAAACTGCAGATCTTCTGATTGATGGTAAAGAGCAGACAGTTTCAATTGATGAGGTAAAGGTTGGAGATCTTTTTGTTGTTCGCCCTGGAGATAAGATTCCTGTAGATGGAATAGTTACTGAAGGACAGAGTGCAGTAAATGAATCTGCAATAACAGGAGAAAGTGTCCCGGTTGAAAAACAAACTGGTGATAAAGTAACTTCTGCAACAATAAATACTTCAGGTTATATGGTATGTCGTGCAACACGAGTTGGAGAAGATACGACACTTTCTGAAATCATTAAAATGGTTAGTGACGCAGCAGCAACAAAAGCACCAATCGCAAAAATTGCAGATAAGGTTTCTGGTATTTTTGTACCGGCTGTAATCGGTATTGCAGTTGTCACACTTGCAGCATGGTTAATTGCAGGTCAGAGTTTCGGGTATGCAATTGCGCGTGCTGTTTCTGTACTTGTTATCAGCTGTCCTTGTGCACTTGGACTTGCAACTCCTGTAGCCATTATGGTAGGAAATGGAATTGGTGCTAAATCTGGCATTCTGTTTAAAACTTCTGCAGCACTTGAACAGGCAGGTCGTACACAAATTATTGCTCTGGATAAAACCGGAACTATTACAACTGGAATTATGAAAGTAACAGATGTAATTGCAGCAGATGGAATCTCCAATTCTGATTTACTCTCTGTTGCATATTCTCTCGAATCAAAGAGTGAACATCCTATTTCTAAGGCAATTGTAGAATACAGTAAAAATGCGGAAACAGTTTTTTCTGAAACAACAGATTTTAAGGCTATTGCAGGAAACGGACTTAAAGCAATCGTAAATGGTAAAAACTGTTTTGGTGGAAATATAGATTTTATAGGAAAAGAAACTACTGCAGATATCAGTTCTATCAAAACAAAACTTACAGAACTTTCTTCGCAGGGAAAAACACCAGTTTTATTTACAGAAGAGAATAAGCTTCTTGGTATTATTGCAGTTGCAGATACAATAAAAGAAGATTCCCCGGAAGCAATTCTGCAATTAAAGAAAATGGGAATTCATGTTGTTATGCTTACTGGTGATAATATAACAACAGCCAACGCAATTGGTAAGCAGGCTGGGGTAGATGAAGTTATTGCTTCTGTAAAACCCGAAGGTAAAGAAGCTGTAATTCGTGAACTAATGAAGCATGGTAAAGTGACTATGGTTGGAGACGGTATAAATGATGCTCCGGCACTTACAGCTGCAGATCTTGGAATTGCTATTGGCGCTGGAACAGATGTTGCTATTGATGCTGCTGATGTTGTTCTCATGAAAAACTCATTAATGGATGTAGCTGCTGCAATCCGTATTTCCCGAGCAACATTACGTAACATTCATGAAAATCTCTTCTGGGCATTCTTCTATAATGTTATCGGAATTCCACTGGCTGCCGGTTGTTATGTAGCAGCTTTCGGCTGGACACTAAATCCAATGTTCGGAGCTGCAGCAATGGGGCTTTCAAGCTTCTGTGTTGTTACAAATGCATTGCGTTTAAACTTCATAAAAGTTTATAACTCAATAAAAGATAAATCAGTAAAGAATCCCGTTCAGGGAAATCTTATAGAACAAACAAATCTTAACAAGGAGAACACTATGAAAATCAAAGTAAATGGAATGATGTGCGAACACTGCGAAGCCCATGTAAAAAAAGCCCTCGAAGCAATTGATGGAATTACATCTGCAACTGCTTCTCATGAAGAAAATCTCGTTACTCTCGAAGTCACAAAAACTATAGACGAGGAAATTATCAAGGCCGCTGTTACTGAAGCTGGCTATGAATTCGCAGGAATTTACTAAAATATTAGACAAAATATGACAAATGTCACTTTTATAAGTGAAATTCTATAACATTTTAAGCAAAGGTCATAAAAAGTATAAAAAAATTGTGCGGTTTTGTTGCTTCTTTTTTAATTTTTATGTGCTGATTGTGTGCTTGGTATATTGTAAACTCCAATCATCATCAAAGCACTTTTAAGGGTTGTTAACCCTAAAAAATAATAAAAAATTAATTCTGAAACAGAATTAAAAAAAAGGAGAGCATATGCCAAACAATGCTTTAGGAATTGCACAGCAATTTTCAGGTTTACCAATGGAGGATCTTATCGGTGGCCCGTTAAATGCTGTAACAAAAGCCAATGCCCAGATGGGAATTTCACAAACTCATTATTTACTTGATACTTGTTTCAATTATGATGAGCAAACGAAGAATTACACCCCTATAATGATTCAAATGTCGTTATCTAGGGGTGTTATAAGTTATGATGATGCTGGAGAAGCAAAGATTGAAAATCTTGAAACGAAATTCGATCTACCTCTATTAACAATCATTCCTATAAACTCATTGGGAGTTGATTCAACATCAATTCACTTCGAGATGGAAGTAAAAACAAGTTCATCTGAAACAGAAAAAGAAGAATCAAAAAAGAAAACAGATGCAGAAGCCACTCTTGAAGGAAAGGCTGGCTGGGGTCCATTCAGTGTTTCAATTTCAGGTAAAGTAAGTTATTCATCAGAAGATTCTAGAACACATGATACACATTATGAGAATTCAAATTCAGCAAAGTATTCAGTTGATGTTCATGCTGGTCAATTACCTTTACCTAGAGGTGTAAATACAATAATTGATGCATTCTCACAGAATATTTCACCTATTGAAATTCCTAAACCGCAACAATAAAAAAATACTCCAAAAAAAAATACTGAGGAGATTAATTTTTAAGAAAAGATGGAAAAAAATAAAATTTTATTGAAAGATAGATTTTATACTCCACCTGTAACCTCTGGGCAAAACATAGAGTCGATGATAAGTGCACCATTAAATGCAATTTCAAAGGCTAACTGTGTAATGCTCAGTGGTCAGGCACAATATATACTTGAATACTGTTTTAATGCAACAAGAATTGGTAACGACATTATATATAAGCCTGTATTAATTGATATGGAAATTAGTGACAGTGAAGGAAACAGCCTTGTTTTTCAAGTACCTTTGCTTAGTATTCTTCCAATGAATAATATTGCCATTGATAATGCTAAGATTGATTTCAATATGGAAATTACTACAGTTGTAAATCATAAGGGAGAAAAAAACAATAAGGCAGATCCTGATCTTATAAAAAATAAAGCTTACATTGGTGCAAAATATTCCAATCAAAATGATAAAACAGATACAAAAAGTAATATGGCGGTAAGTATAGAAGCTAAACAAATTCCTCTTTCAAGAGGAATAACAACAATTCTGGATATTTATACAAAAAATATAAATCCAAAACAGATTAAGGAGAAAGAATAAATATGGAAAATACACAGATTAACTGTCCTGTTTGTCAGACACCTATTAGAATTGAAGTATATTCACTTTTGAGCGGTGTAAAGTTTTCATGTCCTAATTGCAGTGCTACAGTTGGATTATGTCAAAGCAGTTATTCAAAAGTTGAAACTGCAATGACAAAATTTGAAGAATTAAAGGTTAAGGCGGGAAGGGCATAATAAATGAAATTAGAAGATTTCTTAAAAATTCTTCATACAGCAGTAAATTATGCATCAGACTCACTTATGAAAAATAATCTGGAACTTTTTGAAACTTATTTCAATAAATCTAAATCCAGTCAAACAAATGAAGAATATTTTACTCCAAAAACTATAAAAATGGATTATCCCGTTGTAGGAGAAAATAATACGATTGAACAAAAACAACTGGAAGTTCCGCTTATAACACTTGTTCCTGTAAGATCTTCAAAAATTGAAAAAGCAACATTCAATTTTGAATTTCAAATTGATGAAAAGGATGATAACGTAAGTGTTTCTTTCAATAAGGGAGTGTTCGGCAACGGAGCCAACTGTAAGATGGAATTAACAATCGTACCTGATGAAAATCCAAATGGTATCGATTGCTTAATTGATAAATATAACAAGATTTTAGACAATCAGGGGTAATTAACAATTCTGTTAATTTAAGATAGCAATGAACAAAAATCGAGGTTTGTTTTTCAAATGAAAACACATTGGAAATATTCCTTATTTTTGTAGAAGCATATAGAAAGAGAGTTACTTAATTGTAACATAATTATACGGAGGAATTTATAATGATTGAATTGAATAATATAAGGTTTATTAGTACAGTTCCTGACCCACATTTAGCACAACCAATTAGAACTGGAAATTTAAATGGATATCCATTTATTATGAATACAGGAAAATGTTATTTTTATGAGGATAATACAACAGGAAAATGTGAACAGGCAGAATTAGTCCAATATACAGCTAACGCATTTTGTACCCGTTCAGAAGAATCAATACTTAGATGTTGTATGTCATGGGGATATACTGGATGTATGTTTATTGTCGAAAGAAAAGCAAATGGTAGTCTAATTGCATACCATCTAACTTTACCAGGAGGTGAAACTTCAAAAAAAAATAAAATAGCAATGTCATATTACATTTATACAGAAATTATTAATCATCAATCATCATTTTGGGGAATTACTCCAACATTATTATTTAATCCAAATAAACTTCCGGAAAAAATGTGGGCAGGAAAAGATGAAAACAATAAGTTTAGAACAGTTATGGCAATATCTGATAATCTTAAGAATATGGTTGTTGTTAAGGCTGTTTATGCAAACACCTATCCAAATATAATATTTGAAGTTAATGAAATTATAAATGTAGGAAATAATAGATTAGACAATTGGGATTTGTTTAGGTATTTACAGCAGGGGTAATAATTTTATATAAGGAAGTTTTCTAAAGAAAATACTCTTACACAAGAAGGGGGCTTCTTTAGCAAATGTTATCAATTGGAATATAAAACAAAACAGCTTAGCTAAAAAATAAAAAGGGAAGTTTATTATGTCTTATACACTAACAAAACAAAGCATGCCTACTATTAATAATATTGAAATATTGGATTTAACTACATTATCAATAGCTGAATTTCGGGAAAAACTTCTTTCACGTTATAATTATTTAAGGGTCAAACTTCAAGATGTTCCAAATAAAATAATTGCTTTATAAAAACAGAAAATGCTTACCTTGAAGGTATAATATATGATGATTTATATTATGAAATATCTCCAAAAAAATATCAAGATTCTGCACAAGAATTATTATCATTAAAAAAACTTAACTTTATGAAACAAGGGGTACCAAAATTCTTGTCAGACCAACTTTTTTATAACTTAACATATTTATCTGAACAAGCTAGATTTTCTTTTTTGGAAAATGTATATAATATTAAGCATAATCAAATAGCAGGTTTTCTTAAAGGTGGATGGCAAATTTGTCAAGACTATTTTTTTCCTAAAAAAAGATTCTCATTCAGTTTAGAAGATGCATTGTACGCTTATACAAACTTAATTTGCTGCGCAATAGAAAGGGCTATTAATTCTAATGATATTAAAGATTTTCCTAATTATTGCTGGGGTGATATAAATGAATTTATAATGTGTGTAAAAAATACTTCAATAAATACAAAACCATTAAATAAATGGATTAATGAGCATAAAAATAATAATTTAACTGACAATACTAACAGGACTGTTTTTGAATTATTAAAATACATATTGCGAAACAATCAAATATATTCTATTGAGTTAAAAGATTTTATAAGTAAAATAGGTAAGATATGGAAAGACAATGAGATAAATCATCTAAAATACCAAGATTTTATTGACATGTTAGGTAAGCGTCTAATTATCACCACCTAAAATAAATCAAATTTACATAATAGAATGGTCTCCAGAACGGAGGCCATTTTGAATTTATTCGAGACAAAAGCAAAAAGAGAAGTCTGGTTAGACAGATTTGCAGCATCAAATCTGTCCATAGATAATTTTTGCGAACTAAATCACATCAAAAAAGAAACAATCACAAAAGCCATTGATGAGAAAATGTCATCATACAGGGATCAGAATCCACCTAAACAACCTGCAGTAAAAATTTCAGATTTTGTTGAAGTAGAAGCTGCTACAGAACCAGTAATCGAGAAGTTTCAGATTATTGATGATGAACCATGCTACGAAAAGCCTGCAGAAATGATAATCGTAAAACTTGGAAAGGCAGTTATTGAACTACCTTCTACAATAGGAAAAGGACAGTTACAGACAATCTTAAAGGCGGTGATTGAGTTATGAAATTTGACTTAACAAACACAAGAATATTCCTTAGACCAGGAGTAACAGATCTAAGAATCTCAACAGATGAACTTTTAAATTTAATAAAAAACATTATGGAAAAAGATCCGTTAAGTGAGGCTGTATTCCTGTTCTGTAACAAACGTAGGAATATCTTAAAAGCAATATGGTGGGATAAAACCGGATTCTGGACAGCGCAAAAGAAACTTGAAAAGCATAGATGGCCATGGCCAGAAAACAAAGAATCTGTAAATGAAATCAATTCAAGACAGATGGCAATGTTGTTAACTGGAATTGACTTTACAAAGATGCATGAAGAACTTCATTTCGAGAAATTTGCGTGATATAATGGAATAACCAAACAAACAGAAATTGTTATGTTTAAGACAGGTATAACGACCGGCAATTTTTGGAGGGTCGTCAACCGAAGATTATGCTATAATTTTTTTTAGAAAAAAATGTGTATAGAATGGTTATTTTTTGATGTGGGAAACACACTGGTTGATGAAAGTAAGGCTTACGAAACCAGACTTCTGGAAGCGGCTGCTTTAATCGGTAAACCTTATGAACTGATTCAGGAAGAAGCTCTGGAGTTTTACAGACAAAACGATAAGGGCGATCTGGCGGTAATGGACAAATATGGAATTCCAAAGCCAAAATGGCCTAAAGAAGACGAGCGTTTGTATCCAGAAACTGTTGAAGTTTTAAAAGCTTTAAAAGCAAAATATAAAATTGGAGTAATTGCAAATCAAAGTTTAGGAACTGCGGCTCGTCTGCAGGCATGGGGTATTCTGCAGTTTATTGATCTGGTGATTGCTTCTGCTGAAGAAGGGGTTTCAAAACCCGATCCACGGATTTTTGAAATTGCTCTTGGGCGGGCTGACTGCAAAGCTGAACATGCGGTTATGATTGGTGACAGAATCGATAATGATGTTGTTCCTGCTAAGAAAATGGGAATGAAAACTGTGTGGATTCGACAGGGGGGCGGTGGGTTATGGCAGTTACAGGGACCAGAGCAGCAGCCAGATTTCACTGTTGATAATCTTGGGGAACTGGTGAAGATTTTTTGTATGACGACCGGCAATTTTTGGAGGGTCGTCAACCCTAATAGAGATTGATTTAAATATGGGATAAAAAAAATTGGTTGATGGAACAGGAAATCCATCTGCGATATGAACGTATCACGCATTTCTAAGTACCGACACGCGGTCAAGCCGCGTGCGATTTAAATGCATGTTATCCCCATCAATACGAATTGATTTAAAAACTGCTCATATTTTCAATAATCCTCTTTTTAAAAGTTTTTAAATATGTTACCCTTTAAACCGTGGGAAATAAAAAGGGGATTACATTAGAAGAAGCTCTCAAAATGCTGGAAGCAGCAAACTCAATCATTCAGAGTCAGCAGAAAGAAATCTCAGACCAGCAGTTGAAAATTGATGCACAGAGTAGTGTAATTCACTCAAAAGACCTTCAGATTAGACAGCAGGAAGTCGAACTCAAACAGAACCAGATTGAAATAGAAAAGAAAAATCTGGAAATCCTTCAGTTACAGGAAAAACTTGCTACACAATTAAGATACAGATTCTGTGCCCGTTCAGAAAAAGCTGAGCTGAAAGATCAATCAAACCATTTGTACTTGGACGCAAGAACTGGCTGTTTGCCGGATCAGAAGATGGAGCCCGTTCAAGTTGTCTCTTGTTTACATTGATTGAATGTGCTAAAATTCATAACGTAAATCCAGAAGATTATCTTCGTTGTATTTTTGAACAAGCCGCTGATACTGATGGCTGGACTGAAGATGACTGGAAAAATTTGTTACCTTGGAACATAAAAATCACCACATTTGTTCCACAAGGTGTCTGGATAGCTCCCCAAGGGGGCCCAAAATTTGACGGACACCTTATATTTTTGCC
Source organism: Treponema bryantii (assembly GCF_900111035.1). Classification (GTDB taxonomy): domain Bacteria; phylum Spirochaetota; class Spirochaetia; order Treponematales; family Treponemataceae; genus Treponema_D; species Treponema_D bryantii_C. Next base: position 470,361 of record NZ_FOFU01000001.1, on the reverse strand, counting down.
AACCTTTACTTTCTATAATGTATATTCTGTCTACTTATAATATACTTTTAATATTGGGTAAGCGTCAATTTTCCGCCCTATTAGGCCACTAAGACCTTCAAGTCATCATTGACAACTTTTGTTTTTTCAATGCCAATCCTTGGCACTCTTGTATTATATAATAAAAGCCATAAAGTAACAAAACTATCCAATCAGGAGGCTTCTATTATGGAAAGTGTAATCACTGTTTTAATCTTTTTGGCTGTTATCAGTTTATCAATCTATCTGACTCATTATTCTGCAGATACTTCTTCTTCAAATATCTTTGACAAGATACTGACCTTCTGTCTGCCGTTTATTTCAACTCTGGTAATCGGCATTGCAGTAATAAATAAGTTCATTTATTTACCGATCGTTATTACAGCAGCACTCATCGCCGGTGTTGTAAGCCTCCTGGTCAGCTGGAGTGCTGAAAAGAAAGAAAAAGAAGCAAAACAGAAGAAAAACCGCCTGTTTATTTTTAATATTTATATGTTTCAAGACAACATGCGCAGCGCAGTATAGCTTTTCGAAATAATGAAAACATTAATAATGCGGCGGCTTTCGATTAGGAATATCTCCTTCCATGGAATTAGACATTTCACGGATTCTGTCCGCCATTAGTTTTGTTTCCTTCTGGAGTTTATCAATTGTTTTAGCCTGTTCAACAGCAACGTTCTGAATCTGATTTACAAAGTCTTCCATGTAGGCAAGTTTCATTTCGATTGCTGTTAAACGTTCATCAGTTTCTTTTTCCATAATCGTTATCCCTAAGCTATAAATCCTTCAATTATCTCTTTGGATGCAAAGAATTCATCAAGTTTCTTCATAAAAGGAACAATATCTCCAAAATCCAGAGAACGATGATCGAATGCAATTGTAAAGGTGATGATACTCTTTGAGTCTGTTTTTTTAATTGAACTTAAAGCAATAGCTACAACCTGAGGAGGAACAATCTCCAGTAATGTACATTCACCGTTCCATTCTTTATAAATAGAGCCGAGATTTGAAACTGTGATTGTCCCCTGCTCTAAATCATATGCTGTTAATTTTTGAGACTTATCTATCTTTTTATATGCAAGGCGTTGTTTCAATGGTATACGTTTTATTCTATATGGTCCTATTTTTGTGCCAATCAGTCTACGCAAAGCTGATAATATTTTTAATTTCTTAAGTCCCTTTAAGGTATCTTTTACCGCTACAGACATTAACGCTTCATCTATGATTGTATTTTCTGACTTTCTTCGAATCTCATTTACATAATCTCTTATCTGTTCCATAGATTTAGATTCAAGATTATGAAGATTTACAGTAATCATTCTGTCATTAAGTACAAATGGCATGGAAATGTCGATATTGTTTTTATTAACAGTTGATCCAGAAATCAAAAAAGAATTATAGTGCACATGAGAATTGAGTTTTGGACAGACTTTTAAGGCTTCTGAAATGATTTTTAATAAGGCTGTATTTAATGAAATCTTTTGTTCTTTTGATTTTTCAAGATTATATTCTTTTAAAATCTGTAAAAGATTTCCGACATCTGCATTATAAGTAACACCTGCATGCGGAATTGTTTTCCAGCTTTCCAGCGTAACGTTTGAAATGACTATTCGCGATAAACTAAACTTTTCTGATTTTTCCATTTTTTTAAATTTTTTATGTTATATTTATTTTATAGCATTAAATTGTATTATGCAATTAACTTTTAAGAAGTTATATACAAAAAATCTCCTCGAATTGAGGAGATTTTTTTGTATTAATCTTAATGATTATATATTATTTTTTAAATAGATAATAGTCATTCCATTCTTTTATTAGTTTTTGCGCCATTTCTTGTGAATCAGAAACATCAATTTTATCTTCAGAAATAAATTCTGAATAATAACTGTACTCGTTTTTATACCAATTTTCAGTATCCTTAAATGTTACTTGCTTTAAATTTTCACAATTACTAAATGAACGACTAGATATTTTTTTTACTCCAGAACCAATTGTAACAGATTCAAGACTATGAGAACCATAGAATGAATCACTTTCCAATTCTTTAACACTATCAGGAATAATTATAGATGTTAATCCAGAATATTCAAATGCACTTCTCTTTATTACTTCTAATTTAGAATTTTCCTGAAAGTTTATTGTATTAATATTTCTTGCTTCCCTGAACATACTTTCAGAAATTTCAACTACATTTGAACCTATTGTTAAAGTACAGCCTCCTGTTGAAGATGTTTTTCCTGCTTCCTTAAACATATCACCAGGATAACTTGTATTTTTACTAAGTTTTGATGGTAAATAAATGATTTCTGATAATCCAGTACATCCATAAAAAGGAGAATCCAATATTTCTTCTACACTTTCAGGAATTGTAATAGAAGTAAGTCCTGTACATTTATAAAAAATATAGTTATTGATTGTTTTCAGAGTAGATGGCAAAGAAACAGATGTTATATCTTTACAACCAGAATAAGCTCCAGCAGGAGTTGTAAGTGTACCTTCTGGGAACGCTACTGAAGTTACTTTATTTCCTTGAAAATATAAGGAAGCTCCATTACAACATGGTGAGGACTTCTCATCTTTGAATGAAATTTCTTCCCACTCAACTTTTGATCCAAGATAATATACATTTTCAAGTGCATCACATTCTCCGAAGGCTCTACTTCCAAATTTTATAATAGATTTAGGAATTGTTATTTCTTTAAGAGAAATAATCCCATAAAAGGCGCTATCTCCTATTTCTTTACAAATACAATTGTCTGGGAAATTAACACACGTGATTTTTATTGAATAATTTTTTGAATATGATTCCGAGAAAATCTCATCAGGAATTTCTATAACTTTATCTCCTATATTTACAGTTACACCTTCAGTGTTGTGACCAACATTATAGAATAAACGAGAACTGCCAAAAATTTTCGAGGAAATGGAATTATAATTCAGCTGAGTAACATTTATACAATTCCAGAAAGTGTATTTACCAAGTTTTGTAATTCCTTCTGGAATTGTAATTTTTGTAATACTTTTTACACCTGCATATGTTGCATTTGGCATTTCTGTTATATCAGTATCAAATGTTACTTCTGTATAAAGTTCTCCATTTATATAAAGATTTGCACCAGCATAACAAGGATTTGAATTTTCCTTCTCAAAAGTTATTTCCTGCCATTGTCTTTGTGTACCAGGATATTTTACTTCGTTAATTGTATGTCCGTAAAAGGCATTTTCTCTAATTTCTGAAATACCAGTTCCTTCAAAAACTACAGTTTTTATGCAAGCGTTATAAAATAATTTTTCCGGAATAACTTTGACATTTGGTCCAATGTTTAGTACAAGTCCTTTTTCATAATATTGTCCAGCATTTGAGAAACCTTCATTTTTGTGATTACTGTCTGTTATGTTTGCATTAAAATTGATTTCTTCCAGATAAGATCCCCAAGATGATGAACGACTATCTCCACTAAAAGCAGCAGAATTAATTTTTTCTACACTTTCTGGAATTGTAATCTTCTTTAGTGAAGTTAAATAATAAAATGCCTGTTTTCCTATTTCTTTACATTTAGAATTATCTTCAAATGTAAGTTCAGTAATATCAGCACTTGATTGACAAAAGAAATAATCTGGAACTTTAGTAACATTTTTTCCTATTACAAGTTTTACACCATTTGGAGATTTTGTTCCCATATCAAGAAAACATCTGGAATATTCAGTAGTGAAATTGATACTAGCACTAGGATTATAATCAAGCTCTTCAACATAATAAGCATAGTCTATAAAATATTTAGGTATTAAAGTTACATTTTCTGGTATAACAACTTTTTTCAAGCTCTTACAACCACTGAAGGCATGTTGTTGAATTGATAAATCTGTTATTTCATCAGAAAAATCAAGCGTTTCTACTAATTCATTTTTATTAACATATAAATTAGCTTCACCATAATACAAAGGATTTGAACTCTCTGTATAGAATTCTATTTTGGTATACCAGTCTTCAAGACTTCCTTCATAGTATACGTTTTCCAAAGCAGTATCAGAAAATACATAAGACTGTAATGTAGTTATACTTTTGGGAAGTGTAATAGATTTTAATTTAGAAAGCGAGGATAAAGCTGATCTACCAATTTCAGAACATACAGAATTATCCTTAAAAACAAGTTTGTTTAAGTTAAAATCGCTGTTATTATAGTAAGATTGAAATAGGTATGCTGGAATTCTTTTTACTTTATTTCCAATATTTACAGTTATACCATCACTACTTCCAATAGTTTTTCCAAAAATATATGAATAGGAAGAAATATCCTTACAGTTTATTGCATTAAAATTAATTGTTTTTAAATTAGGAATTCTATAAGAACTACTAATTGATTTTATATCTATTGATTCAACAGCTTCCCCTATAGTTATGGATGTAATACTTTTTATATTCTGTATAGCATAAGGATTAATAATACAATCTTTATCATCTAAATATACATCGGTAAGAAGTACATTATTCAAATATAAATTAGACCCATCCGTTGTATTGCAATTTATTTTACTGGAACCTGAATATCCGGAAGTATAATTTGTATTACAAAAATTAAGCCAGTCAGTAAGATTTCCAAAAAAATAAATATTCTCGATATTTGTTTTATCAAAAGGAGAATAACCGAGTGAAATATCATTTTTTGTAATTTTTACAGTTTTGAGATTTTTACATCCATAAAAAGCACTACTTCCTACATTTTCAAGGTTTCCGCCTAGAGTTATTTCTTCAATTGCTGCAACTTTTTCAAACGCAGATTCTCCAATTTTTTTCAGGGCTGAGTTTTCTGGGAAATTAATCTTTTTTATACAATCATTTCCATCAAAGTACACGAAATATGATGGTATTTCTTCAACTCCAGCTCCAATATTTATTATTACACCACCAATATCAGACTCACAACCAGTTTTATCATTAAGCCATCTCCAATAACTACTACTATTCTGATAATGCTTTACATTAAAGTTTATTTCTTTTAAGTATTTACAATCGCTAAATGCAGAAGAATAAAGATTTGTAATATTTTCCGGAATCGAAATTGCAGTCAGATTATTTAAATTACTAAAAGTGTCATCAATTCTTGTTAATTCTGTACAAGCATCTAAATCAAGACTAACATTTACTGTTGAATTCTTTTTAAGACACTTTCCTATTTTATCAATTTCTGGATTTAAATCAGTAATATGAACAATTATTTCAGTATTATAAAAATCAGTAATATATTCTTCCAATTCCGATACTGTACATGTAAGTTCATTACCCCACTTTGGATATAAGACATAATCTGTTTGCTCTGAAGGTAGAATTTCTGTTACAGGTTCACCTGTACAGTCTCTATTTAAATACCAGCCCAAAAATTGAAGAGCTGTATTCAGATTGTCTTTTGCAGGTAAAATAATTGGATCAGTATCAAATCTTGTATAAGATGCTTTGAATACATATCCTTCTTCAAATGAATAATGACCAGCAGCGAAAGTAATGTTATAAATTTGATTTACTGCAGTAATTGTAAATACACCTTTGCTGATTACACTATCACAAACAGTAGCTACTGTTCTATAATCGTTTAATTTATTTCCATCTTTATCATACAAAACTGCATCAATATAATAAGTTCCAGAAGGAACGTCCTGTGCATTAAAAACGGATACTCCATTATTTACAGTTGTTTCTATTTTTTCAAATCCAGAAAGTATTAAGCCGTTATAAAAATCTTTTAGTAAATATATTACTTTTTCAACTTCATTTGGAACATTTAAATTAAATTGAATACTTCCTTTACCTTCTTTTGTATCCAATTTTTCCATTTTTAATTCAAAAGAAACTGAATTTGCCCCATTTTTTATTGTAGTTGTAATTGAATCAGAATAAACAGTTTCATATCTTTGGGCGGTTAAACTTAAAGTCCATACTCCTTCAGTTACCTCAAACTTGGTTTTGCATAAGTCATTATATGAATTGAAGGTTCCAAAATCTTTTTCTTCTCCATCATCAAGACTGCCTTTTAATACATATACATTAAAAGAATCATTTTTATATTCAGGTAGAACAGATCTACTAGAATTATTATTTACAACAAAGTAAGTTGAATTATCTGTTATTTCATTGTCTGAAATTTTATTATATTCATCATTATATGAATTTTGACAAGATGAAAAAAATAGTACTACAATCAAAAAGTAAATTACATTTTTATAAAATTTAATTGAAAAGTTTTTCATTTTTTACTCCGTTTTCTTAATTTATAGTTATAATCATTTCAGCAGAATATACTATACCGTTATAAATGCCTGTAACAATTAAATTATAGACACCTTTTTTTAAAGAATTAATATTAATTACAGTCTGACTTCCTGTTTCAGAAAGTTCCTTTCCGTCAAATGACCATGTTAGCTCATTAAATGGAATTGAACTTTCTACTGTTATTGTTAATTCTGTTTTTTCTGTATTTAATGAAGAATTAAGAGTAAAATCCTGTATATTACTTACTGATACTTCTATTTTGTTAGATTTATTTTCAGGTAATGGAATACTTGAGCTACACGCTGTAAAAAAAACGAATAATATAAATACACAATAATGAAATTTTTTCACGTTTTCTACCTCATATATTTTTTCAAACTTTATCAAATTATACATTTTTTACAATATAAATGTCAAAGAATCACAAATTATAATTTTGTTATATTTATTGATTTTGTTAATTAAATTTTTAGAAAAATTCCCCTATTTTATGAACATAAAAAAAGCCTTATGTTAAAATTGAAAAGGAAATTCAACAAATAATAAGGAGTAATATTATGAAAAAGAACAAAATAACTCTTTTATGTATGATTTTTGTTTTTGTTATGACTGTTAATTGTACATTCGCCGCATCTAATTCTACCGTAACTTCAAAAGACTGGCTTGATCCATCCGTTCCATCTTTCAGCAAAACTTATGAAAAGTATTTTGAACATGTTGGTTTTGCAGTTGAATACGGTAACTTTGGTAATGGCTGGGGAACAAAACAGGAACTTTATTATGATGAAGTTCAGAAAGGTCTTGCAAAGCATGCAAACCAGATTACTATGGGAAACGAGTTTAAGCCTCAGTTTGTAATGGCATGGTGGGGAAATAAACCAACTGTTTCCGGCTCTTTTACAGCATCTAACGGTGTAACAATAAAAACTCCGGTTCTTAATGGACTTCAGCGTATTGATGATATTCTTGCAATCTGTAAGAAAAATAATCTTAAAATGAGAGGTCATACTCTTGGATGGCATTCTCAGACAGAAGATGGATTTTTCTGTAAAGATTATGATAAATCAAAAGCTTTAGTTAGCCGCGATGAAATGGAAGCACGCCTTGAATGGTATATCAAAACTGTTCTGGAACGTGTTGATAACTGGGAAAAGAAAAATAATAACGGACAGCATATTATCTGGGCATGGGATGTATTTAATGAAGCTACACCTGATGGAGGTTCAAGCTGGCTTAGAACTGATTCAAAATGGTATTCAGTTTATAAGAACGGAGACTTCCTTGTTGATGCTTTTAAGTATGCAAATAAATATGCTCCAAAAGATGTAAAGCTTGTTTATAACGATTACGGTGGAATCTACGGAACTTCTGTAAGCGATAAGCATGCTAAGCAGCTTCGTGTTGTTGATCTTATTCTTTCTCATAAAGATGATGCAACTCTCCCTACCCGACTTGATGCTATGGGACTTCAGTCTCATCACAGTGTTAAGAATTCTGCCGGAGCTGTAGAAAAAGAAATCACAGATTTCCTTGCAAAAGGTATTGATGTTCAGATTACAGAGCTTGATATTGGAACATGGAACAGCTATGACAAAGAAAAAGATATTGTTGGTGTCAGCGGAAAGCAGTTCAACAGTCTTTCTGATGCTTACAAGGCTTACTTCCAGGTTTATATCAAAAACCGTAAGACAGCTTCTAAACATGGTGTAGAAAGCATTACTGTATGGGGGCTTAATGATGAAAACACCTGGCTGAATATGGAATATCAGAAGAAATGGCTTGGTAACTGTAATCAGTTCCCGCTTCTGTTTACAAAGCCAAACAGCAACAAATGGGTTTATTATACTAAACCTGCATTCTATGCTGTTATTGAAGCTGCTAATTAATTCTGATTAAAACTACTTGAGTTCGGCCTTTCTGTAATTTACATTCATTACAAGGCCGATACAAGTCATTGCTGTAAGCAGTGATGAACCACCGTAAGAAAGGAACAGCAGCGGAATACCTGTAATCGGCATTATACCCATAACCATTCCTACGTTAATAAAGAAATGGAACGAGAACATTCCGAATATTCCGGCACATATGTACGAGCCGTAACGGTTTACGCATTTACGGATAATATAAAGAATCTTAAGAAGAATAATAAAGTATAATGAGAATACAAGCATTCCGCCAAGGAAGCCGAATTCCTCAGAAAGAATACTGAAAATAAAGTCTGTACTCTGCTGAGGAAGGAAGCGGTAATGGCTCTGAGTTCCCATCAAATATCCCTGACCAATTACACCACCCGCACCAATGGCAACCTTAGACTGAATGATGTTCCAGCCGGCGCCCAAAGGATCCTTATTAGGATTCATAAAGATGATTAAACGCTTAATCTGATAATCCTTTAACACCTTGCCAAGAATCATTGAGAAAATAAGTGCAAGTGCAATAATTGATGTAAAGTAGATAATCCAGTGAATATAACGCGGACCGTGAAGGTAACGGCGGATAACGTAACCCAAAAGTGTAATTACAACAAAGGCGAAAATCAAAATTGCTCTTAATCTAAAGTTTGTTAAAATCGTAATAACTGCAAGTGGATTTATTGCAATTTCTGCATTCCATACCGGAAGTATCGCAAAGAAAATCGTGAATACACCAAAGAGGAATATATAACCGATATATCTGATTGGAACACCGGCAATAAAGCACATGATAAAGTAAATAGGAAGATATACAGAAGAAGTTCCGAGGTCCGGCTGTAAAAGGATGAGTCCCATAGGAAGAAGCAGAACTCCAGTTGCAAGGAAGAAACGCTTCAACTGATCTCCATTAGCAGTATCATCAAGAACACGAGCTAAATAAAGAATATAGAAAACCTTTCCAAACTCAGAAGGCTGAATACCAAATTCACCGATACCAATCCAGCTTTTTGCACCATTTACATAACGACCGAAAATTCTTGTATAAACCAGAAGAATAAGAAGTCCGATAAAACCGTAAATAGAAAGAGATTCTGTTCTTCTGTAATCATAGATTGTAATTCCAATCATAATCACAAAACCAATTGCAGCCCAGATAATCTGCTTTATATATTCGTTTGTTACACGAACTCCTTCGGAGTTAATACTTGAAGAATAAATGAACATTACTCCAAGAGCTACAAGAGTTAATACAACAAGAATCAGAAGATAATCGAACATTGAAAAAAACTTATTCTTCATACTAACCTCTCCTATTCCTGTCTTCCGCGGTTATTTGTAAGATAAGAGAAGCCAAGTGCCTTTGTAGCTTCTTCACAATTCTGATGTGCAAAGATTCCCTGAATGATGATATTTGTACAGTATGGAGCCCACCATTCCCATTTGTTGCAGGCTTCTACGATTGTTGCAACACAAATACGATCCTCTGGAGGTGCATCATAAGGAGCATAAGCAACAAGCCAAGAGTGCCAGCTCTGTTCATCTTTTCTGTTTGGATTACTGTATGGTTCAACTTCTGCAGTACCTGTTTTACAGGCAATCTGAACAATCTTATTATGCATAGGATACTGAGGTGTACCGTCTGTAACAGTATAGCGCATTGCTTCCTGAATCTGTTTCCATACATCTTTATCGATTGTTGATTCAGTAAGAACCTGTGGTCTTACCTCATCAATAACTTCACCTGTTACTGGATCACGAACTTCCTTAAGGAGATGAGGCTTATAAATTACGCCTTCGTTAGAAACCATTGCAACCATATTAGCAAGCTGCAAAGGAGTAGCTTCCATATAGCCCTGTCCGATAGAACAAGACATTGTATCTCCACCAAGCCATTTTTCGTGATATTTCTTTTCCTTCCATTCAGCAGTTGGAACAAGACCAGAAACCTGACTAGGCAAATCTATCTGAGCACTCTTACCAAAACCAAACTCACGGGCATAAGAGGCAATCTTTTCAATACCAAGGTAATCACGGCCAACAGTCCAGTAATAAACGTCACAAGACTGAGCCATAGCGTTTTTCATATCAAGCCAGCCGTGTCCAGGCTCTTTTACGTGACAGTGGAACTTACGGCCACCATAAACCATCACACCCTTACATTCAATTTTCTTGCTGGCAGGAAAAGCATTTTCCTGAAGCATTGCGGCAGACATGATGATTTTGAAGGTAGAAGCCGGAGGATAAGAAACCTGAACGGCACGGTTCAAGAGAGGCTTTGAAGTATCATTCAAAAGCTTTGCATATTCGATTCCCGCATCATCCGAACTGAAGATATTTGAGTCGTAATACGGATAAGAAACCATTGCAAGAACTTCACCGGTAGCAGGCTTAAGAACAACTGAAGCACCAACTCTGTTTCCAAGAGCTTCTTCTACAAGCTTTTGTGTATCACTGTCAATTGTGAGAACAAGGCTCTTACCCATTTCCGGCGGCTCAACAATTGGTGTATCAGAAATAATTCGACCATGAACATCAACGGTAGACATTTCGCGGCCTTCCTTACCCTGAAGCAGTGAATCATACTGCTTTTCAATACCAGTCTTACCAACAATACTTGTTTTCTTGTAACCCTGGTTATAAAGAACAGTCATTTCGTCCTGGTTGATATCACCAACATAACCTACAATATGAGAAAGAGATCCTGTATGCTGATAGTTTCTGATTGGTTTAGAAACCCAGGAAACACCAGGAAGATCAATTTTATTTTCTGCAATATTAGAAATAACTGTAAAAGGCACGTTTGATTTTACCTGTACGGTAGAATATGAACGGCGCATATTTTTTGGAATCTTTTTATCAATATCTGTTTTACTGATTCCTAAATACTGTGCAAGTTTTAGAATTACAGTATCGTAACGGTCCTTAGGAATTTCACCGGGAGTTACTTCAACAGCAAACGAATCTGTATTGATTACAATTGGAAGCAGCGCATTGCGGTCAAAGATTTCACCGCGCTGTGCTGAAATAACTGTAATCTGGCTTGAAATTCTCTGAGACTGCGAACGGTAATGCTCACCCTGTACAATCTGCATTGAGAACAGTCTGTATGCATAGCAGATAAAAAAAATGACAAGAATAATGAGAAGAATGAAGATTTTAGAACCTTTTGTTAATCTGTCTTCAGAATTAATCATTGTCTATACTGTCCTTAACAGAGCGTACTGCAAGTGATTTTCGGAAAAAGCTTAAAAACTTAAATACAAACGGTGCCAGAAGAACATTTTCAATAAATTCAAAAAGAAAATCGTATGAAATGATTCCGGCAATGTAGATGTGTACATTTGGAAACAGAAGTCCCAGAAGATTTACCATAAGAGTTTTAGCAATTGTTCCGATTCCGACACAGAGCATTGGAAGAATAAAACCAGAAATAATTACATTCTTGGCAAAGATTCCGCCAACATATCCGATTATGGTTCTGAATATGCAGTTAAAGCCGAAAGGAATACCGGTAATAAAATCCAGTAAGATTCCGGAAATAAAGCCTGTTGTTTCACCTACTATCTTTCCATTCAAAAGTGAAAAATAAATTGAACAGATTAATACAAGGTCTGGAACAATATATATGAATGTAATGTTTGACAGAATTGAAGATTCAAGAATAACGGCACATAAAAGTATGAATGTACTTACAAGAATTGATTTTGTCATACGCTCTACTCCTTATCTGCCTTTCGGTCGTTCAGTTCTTTCTGATTAACAACAACTACATTTTCGAGTCTTGCAAAATCAATAATCGGCACAAGCTCAATATTCAGCGATGAGTTATAATCAAGTGTAGTAATTTTTGTGATTGTACCTATTGCAATATCGCGCATGTAATTATCGTTTTCACCGGAAGTTACTACGATGTCTCCATAACTGAGTTCATCAACTACAGACTTTCGGATGTACTGCATAAGCAGCGGCTGATCCTGACTTCCAAGTCCATTTACAAGACCAAGGTCACGTGTATTCTGAATACGTGCTGAAACGATATTGTTGATATTGTAAATCGGCATAATCTGACTTGTAAAAGTTCCAACCTGAACAACCTTTCCTACAAGTCCCTGGTTACCATTCTGGAATGCAATAACCGGCATGTTCTTACGGATTCCGTTTACACTTCCCTTATCGATTGTAAGATATGTAAATGCATTATCAAGATCTCGGGCAATAATCTGTGCCGGGATATTTTTTTCATCTAAAGAAACTGCAAAGTCCAGCTGTTCCTTAAGACGTGCATTCTCCTTACGGATATCTGCATTGGAACGCTGCATTTCTTCATAGTTCTCAAGCTTAATTACTAAATCATTATAATCTTTTTTTAATTTACGGAGTTCTCCTACTGCATTAAAGGTATTCTTAAATCCACCTGCAACAAAGTGAACTCCCTTATCAAGTGAAGAAAAAACAGAAAAACCAATCTGCTTAAAGTTTAAGATAAATCCACCGGTATGGAATGCCAGAGACAAACCTCCGGCAAGCAGATATAGAACGAGGAGAAATTCTGCAAATTTAATTTTGAAAGAAAAATTCGGCTTTCTTCGCATAACCACCCACCCGGAGAAAGCTTGAATTAGTCGTTAAGACTGTCGTAAATTGTTCTTTCAGAATACATATCCTTGAACAGGCCGAATGCTTTACCAGCACCAAGAGCAACACATTCAAGAGGCTTTTCTACGAGAATAACAGGTACACCAGTTTCCTTTGAAACGAGCTTTGGAAGCTCGCGGAGCATAGAACCACCACCAGTCATTACGATACCACGTTCAATGATATCTGAAGCAAGCTCTGGAGGAGTTTCTGAAAGTACAGACTTAATTTCTTCAACAATCTTTGTTACAGGCTCTTTGAGAGCTTCGCGTACTTCAACGCTGTCGATTTCGAGACGGCGTGGAAGACCTGTAATAGCGTCAGTTCCCTTAAGCTCCATCTTTTCAATAGTCTTTTCTGGAGCGGCATTACCAATCTGAATCTTAAGACGTTCAGCAGCTGGCTGACCAATAATAAGGTTATGAACACTCTTTACGTGCTTTACGATTGCTTCGTCGAACTTGTCTCCACCAACACGGATTGAGTGAGTAACAACCATACCACCGAGGGAAATTACAGAGATTTCTGCGGTACCACCACCGATATCACAAATCATGTGTCCAGCTGGCTCAAAAATAGGAATATCTGCACCAATAGCAGCTGCACGGCTTTCTTCGATTACTTCAACTTCCTTAGCACCAGCCTTCATTGCAGCTTCAATAACTGCACGGCGTTCTACATCAGTTACGCAGGAAGGAATACCAATCTTCATTCTTACAGATTTGAAAAGCTGATGGCGTGGAATGATTTTAGAGATGAAGTATTTAATCATCTTTTCTGTACTATCTATATCGGCAATAACACCATCTGCAAGTGGACGGATAGCCATGATGTTTCCAGGAGTTTTATCAAGCATTCGCTTAGCTTCTGCACCAACGGCAACAATTCTTTTTGTTCCCTTCTCAACAGCGATTACTGAAGGTTCGTCAATAACAATTCCCTTGTCACGAACATAAATCAAGGTATTACAGGTTCCTAAATCAATACCAATATCTGTTGAAAAACTATCAAAAAAACCCATCTATTTCCTCCCGGTTCTCTTTTTTACAAATTAATTTTCTGACATTTTCTGCAGGGCTCCAGGGTGATTAACCTGAATCTTAAGGGCTTTACGCCACTCAGAACGAGCCTTCACAATATTACCCTGCTTCTCATATATTACACCAATTCCATAATGTGCGTCAGCAGAATTTTCGTTTTTTTTCAAAACATTCTCAAATTCTTCGAGCGCAGAATCATAATCTTCTTTATCTATATAAATAGAACCAAGAAGGTTTTGACTCTTTAGCACTATATCTTCATTATCGCTGTTTTTTATGATTCTGAATAGATATTGTTCAGAAGCATTTAATTGTTGTGCCTTATAATACTGTTCTGCAATTGCAAGAAGCAGTGAATCTGACTCACGCACAAGAAGAGCTTCAGTAAAGGCCGAAATACTTTCCATTGTCTGGCCAAGAGAAGCATAACTGAGTCCGAGATACTCTGCTATATCATCTGCTTCATAACCGTTTTCTTTTGCAAGAAGCAGATATTTTACAGCAAGATCGGCATAGTAATGTGTTGTAATTGTATTCTTAGAAAAATAAGCTCGTCCCAGCATATACTGAAGCTGAGGAATAAGATCTTTGTCTGCCTCATAAAGGGCAATTCGAATATTATTTATACATTCATCAAGATAGCTTTGTGCAAGCTGTGTATCTGTCTGAGCCTGAGCAAGGAAAAAGCAGGCATAGCTGTAATATGTTAATGCTGTATTATTGTAGGTGTTGTCCTGAAGAAAAATCTTGCTGAGCTCATACACTTTCTGATAGTCGTAAACGGCCCAGGCTTCTTTTATAGTTTTAATTGTGATTTTTCCAGACTGATATTTTTTGATTAAAAAAACGGCAGAAAAAGCGATTGCAGATACTACGATTATTACAACTGCAGTACGGATAATATTCCGCAGCAGGTGGCTTTTCTTTTTTGCGTAGCTGCTGTTTTCAATATTGTAATTCGCTTTCAATTCCCCACCACTTTATAAAAAAAAACAGATGGAACGGTAAGCCGGGTTCTGTTCTCCACTTTCCTGTAAAAACAGAAAAGCAGGCATAACCATCTATCCGCACTGAATGTTACCATTCAGCTCCAGCGATTTACCCGCAGTATAGCTCGGAATAACTTAACTGCTGCTTAATCTTGCTCCGAATGAGGTTTACAAGCGTCAGCCGTTACCGACATGACCGGTAGTCTCTTACACTGCCTTTTCACCCTTACTCGCTTTGCAGCGGGCGGTACAATTTCTGTTGCACTATCTGTCACGCACTGGGCTATGCAGAAAATCTACAGCTGCCAGATTGTGCCCGGTTGTTACCCGGCATTCTTTCCGAAGGAGCCCGGACTTTCTCTCACCGCCTTCCGTTATCATCAGCGAAAGGCAGCACGGTTATATTCCATCTGTATTAAAAACAAATTAAAGAATAAGAGGTTACTCTTCGTCCTCATCTTCATCTGAATCATCATCAGAATCGTCTTCATCATCTGAATCTTCAGCGTCTTCATCATCAACTTCGTCTTCGTCGTCGAACTCTGATCTTGACTCTTCGTCCTCATCCTCTGCGAACTCTGAATCTTCATCATCAAATTCATCATCAAGACCTGCAAGACTTCCAGCAGCTCCGATATCGAAGTAATCTTCCTGCTGATCTTCTGCTACCTCTTCGTAATAAAGGATACGGCTGCAGTATGGACAGAAGTTAATATCTTCACCTTCGCGAACTTCGTTTGCAAAGTTTGCAGGAAGGATCATATGACAACCTGAACAAACACCATTTCTTACAGAAACGATACCTTCAGAATTGCGCTGAATGATTCTCTGGAACTTGAAAAGGATTTCCTGAGCCTTAAGCTCTGCATTCTCTTCTGAAGAATAGATGTCATTGATATTCTTTGTTACCTTATCTTCTTCAACCTTAAGTCTTTTGAGCTTATCATCATAAGAAGAAAGCTCTTTATTAAGAGAATCACGGCTTGAGTTAAGCTCGCTTTCATTGAATTTAATTGATTCTTCTGTATTCTTAAGACGTTCGTTAAGCTCAGCAAGTTCTTTTTCTTCTTTCTGAAGATCCTTTCTTACCTGCTCTTCAAGTGCTTTAGCCTCGTTAATCTGCTTTTCGAGAGCTTCATACTCGCGGTGTGTAGTACTGTTTGCAACACCTTTTTCGCCTTCTTCGCGAGATTTTACAGCTTCATCAAGCTGAGTCTTAAGCTGAGTTACTTTTTCCTGAGTTTCATCATAGTTTGATTTCAACTCAATGAATTCTTTCTGTGTTTTTGCAAGCAGGTCTTCCTGATTGCTAAGCTGTTTAGGAGCGTCGTTCTTCTTTCCTTCAAGCTCGTATTTCTGTACGAGAATCTCCTGCAAAGATTTCAGATTCTCAAAAACTTCTGTTGTTACCATCTCAAGGTTCCTTATTTAAAATATCTAGTAATAATATAATTTTTTGCCTTTTTAGTCTATATAAGGGATTGCTTCGTCGCAAGCTCCTCGCAATGACGTCATTGCGAACGAAGCGAAGCAATCCATTTCGTTAGGTCTCAATGTAATCACGCAGACCATTTGCACGGCGTGGGTGACGAAGTCTTCTCAAAGCCTTAGCCTCAATCTGACGGATACGTTCACGAGTTACGTCGAAGTAAAGACCAACTTCCTCGAGTGTAAGTGAATAACCGTCTTCCAGACCGAAACGCATCTTAAGAACTTCCTGCTCACGTGGTGGCAGTGTATTAAGAACAGTTCTGAGCTGTTCCTGAAGCAATGTAAATGCAGTCTGTGTTGCTGGATTTTCAACTTCCTTATCCTCGATGAAGTCTCCGAGAATTGAGTCTTCTTCCTCACCGATTGGAGTTTCAAGAGAAATTGGTTCGCGGGCAACATTCTTAACCTGCTTTACGCGTGCCAATGGCCAGCCAAGCTGCTGTGCAATCTCGTCATCAGTTGGTTCGCGGCCAAGTTTCTGCATAAGCTGACGGCTTTCGCGAACAACCTTGTTAATCTGTTCAATCATATGAACAGGAACACGGATAGTACGTGCCTGGTCAGAGATAGAACGTGTAATTGCCTGACGGATCCACCATGTAGCATATGTAGAGAACTTGAATCCCTTGCGGTATTCAAATTTTTCTACGGCTTTAATAAGACCGATGTTTCCTTCCTGAACAAGGTCAAAGAAGTGAAGACCACGGTTTGTATATTTTTTAGCAATAGATACAACGAGACGAAGGTTTGCGTTGATAAGACGGTTTTTAGCCTTCTCCATCATCAGGCGGCCGTACTCAATATCTTTAGCCATTTTCAAGATGATTTCAACGTCATTTTCGAATTCGTACTCGAGGCGATGAAGCTTACGTTCGATTTTCTGAATCTGAGTGTAAATCTCGCGGATTTCATCAGCACTCATATTGAGTTCCTGCTCAAGCTTTGCAGCCTGTGAGCGGATAGAAATCTTACGTCCAAGACTTCGAAGTTCTGAAGGGTTCGAAATGCGAAGTTCCTTCATCTTCTTTTCCTGCTTCTGATGATATTCTTCAATCTTGATTGTTGCTTCACGATATTTCTGAGTAAACTTCTCAAGTTCTTCAGTCTGAATATCTACCTTCTGAAGTTCAGGAATTATTTTTTTACGGAGTTCAACAAGCTGTTCGTTTTCAAAAATTGCACTAGACTGCTCTGCTTCAAAAAGCTGTTTTTTAAGAGCCATGTACTGCTTCATTTCAGGAAGAACAGGTTTAATGTGCTCTCCATAGAAGCTCTTAAGACGGCGCTTGTCTGCCATTTCTTCATTGATTTCTTTACGGGTTTTGCCAGGCTCATGGATGTCGATTCTTGTAAAGGCTTTCTGTGCAATTGCAAAGAACTCTGGAATCATAATTCCTGAATTCTTAATTACATCTTTAATAATGTTATTTCCCTGCTCCATTGTCTTAGAAAGCTCAACTTCCTGCTCTGCAGTAAGAAGGTTTTCTTTACCAATTTCACGGAGGTAGAGTCGGATTGGGTCATCTACACTGGAATCTTTATCGCTGTTTACAAGGCGATTTTTAGATGCAGCAAGCTTCTTTTCAGCCTGCTCAATTTCAGCAGTTTCATCATCTGTTGAAATATCATCATCGTCGTCCTGAAGCATGATGCCATCATCATCTTCGTCGTCTACAAGTTCATCTTCAGGAACATCATCTGCACCGATAATGTCAGTTTCAACAGGCTCACGATTGATATCTTTAAGCTGTTTAAGAACAGGCTCCATCAATTCATCAGAATTAACAAATTCCTGTCCAAGATATTCAATTACATCGTCCCATGTAATGAACCGTTTTTGTTTTGCAAACTCAATAAGTTTTGCAATCGCAGGGTTGCCAACCAAGAGGGCTTCACTGCTTTTTTCGTCCATAGAAGTATTCACTACTTTTTCCCTAAGCTCTGTACTTGCTTATCTAGCTCAAATTTTTCAGCAAGAAGTGCATTCAGCTGATTCTGATCTTCTTGAGTTACTACGGTATATTCTTTTATTCTTTGCAATAATTTATTTCGCTGGGCATCAAGTTTATTTCTTTTTATATAATTTACCGTGTCAGCAACTATGACACTTACCTTTTCACTCTGATAAACCCCGGACGAAATTGATCCAGTTATAAACTGCACCAGATTTTCATCATCGCAACGGTTAAGGATATCCCTTATAGTAAAGACATTCTCAGCAAAGCATTCTTCCAATACCCTGTATAACCTTCTGGCAGCTGGATTCGTAAAATCTTGTTCAGTTAGCTTAGAGCGCAGAACCTCATATTGGTTCAGGTCGGCGGTAACAGCAATTAATCCTCTCAATTCTGCATCGAGCTTAATTTGTGTTCCTTGTTCTGTTTGATTATTATTTTGCCGGATGTATGCGCGTTCGCGGGCTTGACTTCGATTGTTAAAATCCCTTTTTACAGCCTCCGGTTTCAGATTGAATGCCTGGCACAACTGTTCCAGACATGATTCTTTTTGAATATCAGACTGAAGTGCATCCACATACTGGAAAAACTCGAGGGCAGCCTTAGCTTTTCCCTCAGGTGTGTCCATAGGGTATTTTTCACCTAGTCTAAATATCAAATAATCACTATCTAATATAGCATTTTTGACCTGAGCAGTCAAGTTCTCCGCTCCGAAATTCAACATAATCTCGGCAGGGTCTTTTCCACCCTTCAATCTGATGATTTTTACAGTAAGGTCGTGTTCGCGGCAAAGCTTTATCGCCTTCCACGTTGCCTCCTGGCCCGCGCCATCCGAATCAAACGAAAGATAAACCGTACCACCGGCAACAAAACCCGAAATCATTTTTATATGATCTTCTGTAAGCGCCGTTCCAAGAGTTGCAACAGCGTAATCAAGCCCGCACTGGTGGTATGCAATAACGTCCATATTTCCTTCGCAGAAAATAATGGATTTTTTTTCACGGATAGCGTTTTTAGCAAAACTGAAACCGAACAGAGTTTCGCGTTTTTTGAATTGGGGAAGATCTCCGGAGTTCAGATATTTTCTCTGAGATTCATCTGCCGGCGGAATTACACGGCCGCCAAAAGCAACTACCTGCCCTCGCCTGTTAAAAATCGGGAACATAAGACGGTCTGAGAAAAATGAATATTCAGGATATTTCTGGCTGAAAAGCCCGGATTTTCCAAGGAACTCCGCACTGAAATTCTTTCCACGCAAAAACTTAAAGAGCCACTTACGGTCCGCCGGCGCATACCCCAGCTTAAACTTTTCGATAGTCTCTTTTGTAAGTCCGCGTTTTGTTACATATTCCAGAGCCTTCTGCCCCTGAGGAGTTTCCATCAGAAAATAATGGAACATAGAAGCTGTTCTTTCATAAAGTTCTATGAACTTTTCAGTCTCATCTATTTTTGAACGGTTCTGTTCGGGATTATAACCGTTCTGATACTTAACCGGGATTCCACTCTTCTTTGCAAGGCTTTCAATTGCATCTGCATAAGAAAGTTTTTCCATTTCCATGATAAAGGAAATAACGTTACCACCCTTATGACAGCCAAAACAGTGATAAAATCTTTTATCACCATCAACATGGAAAGAAGCTGTTTTTTCACCATGAAACGGACAGCAGCCCCACCAGTCATTTCCTCCGCGGCGTTCAAGTTTTGTATATTCACCGACAGTAGTTATAATGTCTGTTGTATTGAGAACTGCATCTATTGTTTCGTTGGAAATATATCCGCCGGCCACAAACTACCTCTACTTACCAGACTTTTTTGTATAAAGGCTGTGGCTTTGAATATGTTCATCAAAATTGGTTGTAAACACATGACGACCTGCTGCAGGATCTACAACCTGGAAGAAATAATAATTTGTCTTAGGTGTATTTGCGCTGGCACCGAGAGCTACAAGTCCCGGATTTGAAATAGGTCCAGGAGGAAGACCTGCCCATTTGTAAGTGTTATAAGGATTATCTATTTTTGTATCTTCAATAAGGATACGATCCGGATGAGGACGGCCTTCAATTTCTGTAAGAATATATTCAACTGTAGCACACGAATAAAGTCCGATACTTCGGCGAAGACGGTTTTTGAATACACTTGCAATTAAAGGAGCTTCATCTTCTACACGATATTCGCGCTCCACTATTGAAGCAAGAGTAACTGTTTCATATAAGTCAGCACTGTTCATCTGAGAAAGGCCTTCGATATCTCTTATTCTGCTGAAGAAATTATCAATCATAAGTTTTGCAACAGATTCTGCTGGCATACCGGCGGTTAGAAAATAAGTATCGGGAAACAAAAAGCCCTCGCAGGTTTCACCTGCAATTCCATTCTGTGCAGCAAAATCAGAATTCTTACAAACTGCAATAAAATCAGCTGCAGAACAAATACGGTTTTCTTCAAGTTCAGCAGCAATTTTAGAAATTGTAAGGCCTTCCGGAAGAGAAACTTTTATATACTCCTGCTGACCAGAAGAAAGTTCCTGCTGGATTTCTGCAATATTCATTGAAGGACTTATATAATAAATTCCGCTTCTGAGTACAAAAGGCTTATCAGCATCTTTACCATAAAGAAATACCTTTAATTTTGGATATCGTGCTGTGTAATAAAAGAGTTTTTTGTTACGGATAAGTCCGTTTGTCATTAAGTTTTCACCGGCTTCAGAAACAGACATTCCGCTTGGAATCTCAATTCTGACCTTAGTACCATCATCAACAGATGCAACCGGTTTACTAAGATTTTTAACAAAACAAACAGAAACTCCGATACTTCCTGCCAGTACAATAAAAAGAATCAGAAGAATAGATAATATTTTTTTCATGAGTAGAATCTTTTAACCTCTTCAAGTGAAAGACAATTGTAAATGGAATCTTCCAGTGTTTTATAAAAAAGCTCAAGACCCTCTGGTAATTCTTCCTGCTTTGTCCTCAGATATTTTGCGAGAAGAAACAATTCCTTTTTCGAAAATGAATAATCTAGTATGGTTATATCTTCATTATCAACTATCATAAATCAATCTCTTGTGATTCCTTTGCTAAAAAAATCTCAATATCAGAATGATTTATATATTGAGCATACCATCTTGCAGCCTCAAGTATTGAATTGAGCTTTTTATCATCATAAACAGGCTCATGATGAAAGAGATACACTTTTTTAATATTCCAGTAAACGGCAAAATCAATTGCATAACAGAATGAAGAATGTCCCCAGTTTTCTTTCCGGTACACTTCTTCTACTGTATATTGCGAATCAATTATAATTACATCTGCATTTTTAAATACAGCCTCGCCTTCATTCTTTCCCTGGTAATCTGTAGATTTTAATTCTACGTCTGTTGCATAAACAAACTTCTTACCGTTATTTTCAAAAGAAAAGGCATAAGAATCACCAGGATGTCGCATTTTATGAGAGTTTATTTTGATTCCATCAATATTGAACTCTTCATCTTCATAAATACGGGTAAAATGAATGTCTCTGGCAAGAGTTTTTCCTACAGTAGGAGGACTATAAGGTTCTGCTACCTGATCCCAGAAATATTCATCTGCATCATCAAAATGTGAATAAACTTCAAAATGACACTTAGGATTATAAGCATGATCAAAAAATGGAAAGCCCTGAATATGATCCCAGTGAAAATGAGAAAAGAACAGATGATAATTTGAAGGACATGTTCTAGCCTTTCCCATTGCACGAAGACCTGTTCCGGCATCAAGAATTATATGAGTATCGTTATTTACAAGTTCTACACAGGCTGTATTTCCGCCTGCTGTTCCGAAAATCCATGAAGGAAGTGATGAAACAAACTTTGCTCTGGTTTCCGCATTTACAAGATCTTCTGGTTTTGCCCTTTGAATTGCGGCCATAATTTTTGACTGAACCTGTTGCGGAGACAACGGTGTTGGAACCGAACCTCGTACACCCCAGAAATAGATTTGCATTTTCCCCCCTAATTCACATTTATAAATTAGATTATTTAAATTTACCCTATACAAGAGTTTTTGTCAAAACATATAGCTGGATTTTTGATTTTTTATAGTTTAAAAAGGGCATAAAAAAAGAGTTAGAAGATATCTAACTCTTGAACTACTGGGGAGTAGAGGACTCGAACCTCTGGAGACGCGAGTCGAGGGATTTACAGTCCCTTGCAATTGCCGCTATGCGAACTCCCCATTTTAAGCTGCCTGTAGGATTTGGACCCACGACCCCGAGATTACAAATCACGTGCTCTACCAGCTGAGCTAAGGCAGCAGATTTATTTGTTTTGTTCAACTCATTGCGTCGAACGTGAGTCTTATATTATAGATTTATGATAATTTAGTCAATATCATTCTTTACTATTTTTTAAAATTTCTTTAAAAAATGGCAAATATTTTTTCTGAATAACTGTTTTCCACAGGTATTCATGATGAACGCTGTATGCACCGCTCTTAACCATTCTTGAAATCTGACTTGGACGCAGCATTTTAAGCATGATTATTTCTGAAAGCTTTGCAATGAGAACACCTGCTGTATTGCTGTCATAAAGGAAGCCTGTACGGCCATCAATGATTTTATTAAGTCCACCGGTTTTATGTGCAATTGGTACAGTTCCATAAACCTGGCCAATAAAATCTTCGAGTCCACATGGTTCAAAATAACTTGGGAGAACAATAAAATCACTTACAGCTGTTGCAAGGCGCACAACTGTCTGATTATATCCGTTCATAAAGGTAACCTTTCCAGGATACTTTTCGCAGAGGCGTACGATATCTATTTCTAGACGTGGTTCGCCCTGCCCTGCAAAAATAAATCTTACATCAGGATAGTTTTCAAGAATTGCAGGAACAGCTGCTGTAAGTACGGCAATTCCTTTCTGGGTTGTAATGCGGCCATGGTAAGCAAAGAAAATCTCTTTTGTGTATTCTGTTGAACAGTCGAGTTTTCCGTACTTCTTAATTCCGGCTGCCTTGAAGTTATCAGTATTTACAATATTCTGAATAAAGAATTTACGGCACTTAAGTTTTCCTTCAAGATCATTCTTTTCCGGTTCAAACTCAAAAGGAAGTTTTGAAACCTCCTTTAATGCAGGATTGTAGCGGTCAAAATCAAAACCGTTTGTAATTCCTTTGATTTCAACATGATTTGAAGCAAAAATCGGAGCCAGACCTTCTGTAGCTTCAGTGTTTGCTGGATCAATAAGTTCACGGGCATAATCTTCAGAAACTGTTGTAAGATATGCACCGGAAGCTGAGGCAATAAGGAATGGTTCAACTGCCCTTCCATTCATTGCTTTTTCAAGCAGTGGAGTTGAAAGACCTGTATACCATGCAGCTTCACCAATACTTGTAAAACTGTGATGATAGAACGGACCTGCATTATGAATTGTAACTACGGAATTTGTCTTTTTAAAAGCTTTTGAAGCTGCAATAAAGGCAGGAAGCATTGCAGTTGAAGCATCCTGACAATGAAGGATTTCAGGAATATCTGAACGGGAGATTATTGAGCCATAGGCACAGACTGCTTTCTGGAAAAGCACATCAAGATAAAGTCCATCTAAATGGCCGGAACCTTTTTTATGAGCCGGATTCTGTTTTTCTTCGTTTTCTGTGTAGGTATAAACAGCTTCCTTATCTGCAAAAAGAGGATGATTGATAAGAACGACATCAAAGTTAGAAGTACTTCTTGCTGTTGTATACTGGATTTTTTCTTTTCTGCCGCAAAGTTCTACCTCTGCAACTGTTTCAAGCTTGTTGAATTCAAAAAGAGAATCCAGGCAGGTACATTTATATACAGGTATAAAAAGTGTTACCTTGTGCTTTAAATCTGAGAATTCCTTACACAGTGAAAATGTTACGTTTTTTACACCGCCGGCTTCTGCGATTCCGGCGCATTCCATACTTACTACCCAAATCTTCATAATCATCTCCTCCTGTTACTTCCGGTTACCTGTTTGAAAAGTCTGGACGGAGTTTCTCAGCTCCATTCAGGTATACGTTATGACGCTCAGCCGAGCTTTCATCTACATAAGTTGTAAGCAATGCCCTTACTACCAGCGGCATACCGCCTTCTATAAAGGCTTCCTGACTGCAGAAAAGCGGTACTGATGTTATATCAAGTCCACAGTCACCACGGCGTAATGCAGTTGCAGGATTCAGTTTTGTAATATCGTTTGTAATTGTAAACTGAAGTGAAACAATATCCTCTGCTTTTATTGAATTACGTGTAAATAATTCGCGGCACATAAGGCATACATTTTCAGTAATGTTCTCTGGTGTGTTTTCTACACAAACCGCTCCCCGGAATGCTGCTAATCGTTTTTCCATTTATAAAACCTCCGGCATTTCTGTCTGCTCTGTCAGCTGAGACTCAACTCCATACGACGGATTAAGCTGGTCTGGCTGCATATTTGAAATTCTTTTATACATATTATAATCAGGCAGCTTTGAGTTCTGAATTGAAAAAACAGATACATCAAGCTCTGGAAAATCCTTGTAAATCTGAATACCGCGTAAGATTTCTTCACGACGCAGGGATTCCGTTCTGAAAGCAGTATTTGTCTCGGCACGGTTGAGTATATAATTTGCAGCATGCTGAGCTAAAGTGCCTGCCGCTCCTTCAAGGTAAACTGCAAGATCTGCATCATCTGTTATTTTATTCAGTTCCATAAGCTCCACAACAGCTTCTGGAGAAACTGTAAGCTGAATATCAAAGGTAATGCTGTAATCAAAAAGACCCTGTGCATTATAGATTGAAGCATAAGCTTCACCGGAAGGTAGCGTACCTGAAATTGTTTTTTGAGTGCTGTACGGCTTTATATGAAAGGTTTTAAGAGTTGCATTTGTTGGAAGGAGGAACTGCCAGTGCCAGGCAAATTCTCCGTTTAAGACAGGTTTTTCGTCTACTCCACTGGTTTTGGAAACAACAATTCCGATAGTATCTGGTTTTACACGGAATTGAGTCCATCCGACATAAAAAACGGCGCCTGTGAAAACCGCAAGAATAAAAACACATGCTAGAAATTTCTTCATAGACCTGTACCCGAACAATCAATATTATGTTATTATATCAGTAGATGGCGCCCGTCTTCAAGCAAAAACAGATTATATGGCTAATAAACTGAAATTCAAATACTCAAAAAAACTTCTCTCAAATACCCTTACCTACAAGTTTTCCATGACGTTGAATCTTGCAGTAACGGCTTTTTGTGTAATTCTCATAACTCTTTATATAATTGGTAATTATCAGAATTTTCAGGATGAAAATCAGCAGTGGATTCTTACAGTGCTGTCTTATGTGGCTATATTTAACAGCCTCTTTTCGATTGTACTGCTGGTTGAAACGGCAATTAAACTTTTCACAGAAAAACATCAGATAAAAAATATTATAAATATGATTGCCTTATTTTGTTCTGCAGTGTTCTGTATCTTCTGCACGGGAACCTCTAATATCATAGGCTATATTTCCGGAGGCATCAGATGAGTACAAAAAATATAAAACTTCCTCCACTGCTTATTGAGTTTGGAAAAATTTTTACGACAGCCGGTTATAAAGCATATCTTGTTGGCGGTGCAGTCAGAGACATGTTCATGAAAGTTCCTGCCCATGACTGGGATGTTGCTACAAACGCTACTCCTCAGGATGTAATCAAGCTTTTTAAGTTTGTCGTACCAACAGGAATAGAACACGGAACAGTAACCGTACATTTTAAGGGCACAGAAATTGAAGTAACAACCTTCAGAACAGAAGCAGGCTATTCAGACGGCAGACACCCTGACAGCATAAATTACGCTGCAACAATCGAAGAAGACCTTGCCCGCCGCGATTTTACCATGAATGCAATTGCAGCCTCTCTTGAAGACGGTGCGGTTGTAGACCCATACGGCGGTCAGGAAGATATAAAAAACCGTCTCATAAAAACAGTTGGCGTAGCACATGAGCGATTTATGGAAGACGGACTCCGCCCTGTACGAGCCCTCCGCTTTGCTTCAAAACTTAATTTTAGTATAGAAAATAATACATATTCAGAAATCTTCAAAAAAGAAATTCAGGAAAAGGCAGCATCAATTTCTATTGAACGCTTCCGCGATGAGTTTGAAAAAATAATGGCATCTCCAAAGCCGTCTGTAGGCCTTAAGCTTCTGGAAGAAACCGGCTTAATGTCTATTTTCCTTCCAGAGTTTATGGTATGCCGCGGCTGTGTTCAGTCTGACTACAGAGCCTTTCATAAGTTTGATGTAATGGATCATCTTTATTATGCCTGTGACGGAGCCCCTGCAGATAAGCTGAATGTACGTCTTGCAGCCCTCTTCCATGACATCGGAAAACCGGCCGCTAAAAAACTTGTAAAAGAAACAGTTCTAGACGGCGATAAAAACGACGGAAGCACAAAAGAAATTGAAACAATTACCTTTTACAATCACGAATCCTATAGTGAAATAATCACTAAGCAGGTAATGACACGACTGAAGTTTTCAAATGAAATGATAAATAATGTGTGTCATCTTGTAAAAGAGCATATGTTTCATTATGAAACCAACTGGTCTGAAGCAGCAGTAAGACGTTTTATAATCCGCACAAAACCAGAATGTATGGAAGATCTTTATGACCTCCGCATGGCAGATATGTACGGCATGTATAATGAACCAGTGGATATCCGTTACAGTGCAAGTATTCAGCTTCTTTTAGAGCTTAAGGAACGTGTACACTCTGAGCTTGAGAAAAAGACAACACTTTCATTGAAATCTCTTGCAGTAAACGGACGAGACCTTATGGCAGCAGGCATTCCCGCAGGAAAAGAACTTGGACGGATTTTAAATGAACTTCTCGAATGCGTTATTGAGGATCCTGAAATGAATGATAAGGATCGTCTTCTGGAAGTTGCAAAAAGACTGTCGAATTAACCGAATTTAGCAACGAGTTCTTCGTGTCCGCGGCAACCGGTTTTACTGTAAATTCTTGAAAGATAATTCTCAACGCTTCGGATTGTAAGATTCAACTCAGAAGCAATCTGTTCATTTTCCTTACGCTCAATAATCTTTTTAAGAATATTCTGTTCCTGCTTTGTAAGACTATCAAGAAGACTTCTGTACGTAAAAAGTGAAGTAACAAGAGTCTGCTGTACATAGCTTCCGCCATGAACAACTTCGTAAACAGCCTTTAAAAGTTCGCTTTCCATACTATCCTTTGAAACAAAGCCAAGAGCACCATTATCAAGTGCAAGACTTAAAATTCCAGGATTAGTATACATTGAATATACAACAACCTTTGTAGAGGTATATTTTTCTTTAACAACTTTTAAAATATCAAGACCACTGCATTCACCAAGATTCAAATCAAGAATCAAAATATCCGGCAGCTTGTCTTTAACAGCAAGTTCTGCCAGTTTCTCAAGCGCTTCATCTCTGTCTGAAGCAAAGCCGCAGCATTTATATTCCGGCTTTCCAGCAAAAAACTGTCTTATACCAAGATTTGTAAGAGAATGATCTTCTACAACAAAGAAATTCACTTCTTTCATTTTATTACCTTTTCAATATCTTAATAATTCTTTACCCTTTTGTAATCAGTATATACGCATAAAATCCTATGAATTTTTCACAGTGCTGGCAGGGTCAACCGTGATTATAGTAATCTGAGTTCCCTCGCCTTCATGTGAATCAATCTCAATTTTAGCACCAATCAATTCAGCACGTTCAGCCATTCCAACAAGTCCGAAATGATTTCCATCAGTTCCGCGTGCCTTTATCTGCTGAGGATCAAAACCTTTTCCATCATCACAAATAAAAATGTAAATTCCTTTCTGTTCATCTCCATTTTCGTTACGCAAAAGAAGAGTTACCTCAGAAGCCTCTGAATGCTTAATTACATTTGCAAGAGCTTCCTGAATTATTCGGTACAGATTAAGATTCTGTTCCTCACTTAAAAAATCTATATCAAGCTGATCCGGTATTGCTAGGCGGAATTCAACTTTTGAATGCTCACGGAAGTTCTGTGCAAGATTCAAAACATTTGCAGCAAGATCGTTTCTGATTACATCCGGAGGAGCAAGGTTATAGCTAATATTTCTTACATGCGAAAGAGACTTTTCGAGTAATTTTGAAATCTGAACTCCATTTTCCCCCTCTATTTTTTCTGAAAGATTTCTGCAATAGCGCAGGTCCTGTGCAATTGTATCATGTAATTCTCGTGCTATTCTTGCCCGTTCTTCTTCCTGACCTTTAATTGCATAACGCAGATAACGGCTGGAATTTTTAAGCCGTTTTCTAGACTTCATGTACTGAATGGCAAAAATAATTACCAGTATAATCGTGATGAAAAAAACGATATCAAAAATTACAAAGAAAGTTGTATATTGATGAATGACATTCTGTAAACGTTCTAATTCCTGTTCAGAGATTACCATATCACAACTCCTTTGAAGGTCCAAAATACTTTTCTGTTAATTTAAAAACTCCGTAGCCGGCGAATGTGGTTATGAGACGGTCCGTAAGTGAAATCGGAATCTGTGCCAGAATACAGGAAGCAAACAGACTGAATTTCTGAGAAACAAAACTGTCGGTAAACTGTTTGATAGGAGCCATAGCATCAGGAATATCCAGATAAGTAAAACGGAAATAATCAATTGTACCGCCAAGAAAAATAGTAACAAAAGAAGAAATCAGGGAAATCAGCAGAAGATAAAGAATAGTAACAGGCACGCTGATTTGAAATTCTTCCTTCTTTCTGGCAAAGGCCCAGGTTACAAGAACAATAGCCGCTCCGCAGACAGAAAAACACATATTGGTAGGAGAAATAATTCCCCTTACCAGATAATTAAAAATTGTATCAACAAAATTAAAAAGGATTCCTACAACGAGCCCTGGAACAAGCCCAAGATAAAATACAATTGCAACTGTAAAAATAGTATCGAAAAAAAGTGGAATATGCAGAACATCAAAAAACAAAAGCGTTGATAACATATTCAGAACAATTGCAGCTAAACAAAATAAAGCAATTTTCGATCTTCGTTTCATATTATCATTATAGTCTATTTTGCATAAATCTCCTATAATTATTTTTGGGTTTGGGACAATCTAATGAGTAACGAAGATTTTAATTTAGACAATTTGAATGAAGAACAGAGAGCCGCAGTTACCACAACAGAAGGCTACGTCCGCGTAATTGCCGGAGCCGGTTCCGGTAAAACCCGGGCTCTCACCTACCGTTTTGCATATCTTGTAAACGAAATCGGTATACTTCCTTCCCACATTCTCTGCGTTACTTTTACAAACAAAGCCGCCGCCGAGATGCGAAACCGAATCCGTAAACTCACAGGCGACAACGACACCGGCTATATTTCCACCTTCCACGGTTTTTGCGTAAGCGTACTTCAGGAAGATTCACACGCCGTCTCATATCCAAAAAGCTTTCTCGTCCTGGACAACTCCGACATAGACTCAATGCTCCAGATAATCTACGAGGAGCGCGGACTTACCCTTCGTCAGATGACATTCTCCAATGCCCGCGACATGATTGAAAACCGTAAACTTTTTAAAGAGCCGCATTACTACGAAGACCTTATCCGCATGAGCCTGGACGAGATACATCAGAAATACCTTGCCGCAACCCGTGCCGACGATATAATTTTTTACGGTTATCTCTATCAGGAAAAAAAGTGCTTCGGCCTCGACTATAACGACCTTTTGAAATTCGTACTCTACATCTTCCAGATAAACGATGAAATCCGTCAGAAATGGCAGGAGCGTCTTGAGTACATTATGATAGACGAATTCCAGGACATCGACTTTATTCAGTATGAGCTGATGAAAGCCCTCTGCCCTTATCATAATAACCTGTTTGTTGTTGGCGATCCCGACCAGACCATTTATACCTGGCGCGGCGCAGATATCCGTTACCTCCTCGAGTTCGACAAAAACTTCCCTGCCGTTCAGACCATCATGATGAACCGCAACTACCGAAGCACAAAACCAATTCTCGATGTCGCAAACAGCCTGATTGATAAGAATAAAGGCAGAATAAAAAAGAATTTAATTTGTGGTAATGAAGGGGAAAGCCTTCCCCTCGCTCGCACTGCGTCGCTCGCTACCCCTTCTGCGGGGGACACCCCCGCAACGCCCCCGTTGCCATCATACTTCCATGCAAAGTCCGCAGAAGAAGAAGCAGAGAATCTCGTAAAGAAAATCCGCGAGCTCACAGAAAACAATTTCGCCCCAAGCGACATCGCAATACTCTACCGCGCCCATTACATCAGCCGCACAATAGAAGAAGTGTTCCAGCGCGAAAAAATCGCTTACACCTTAAACTCAGGAGTCCCATTTTTCGACCGCATCGAAATTAAAGACTCACTCTCCTACCTCCGCATGATAGCTTACAAGGACGACCTTTCTTTCCTACGTGTAGTAAACTCTCCGAAGCGAAACGTAGGAGAACGGCGCATAAAGTTCCTGAAGGAATACGTTGCAGAACATGGCGGTTCACTTTACGAAGCCCTTAAACTTTCTGCAGGAGACGAGCTTTTTGCAAACACAAAGGCACAGTCCTTCATAGACCTCATAGAAAACTTTTCTGCCACTTACCACAATATGCAGATTTCAGAACTGTTCAGCCATGTAATGAACCAGAGCGGATATGAACTCGCATTGAGAACAGAAGGAAGTCAGGAACGCCTCGACAATCTTGCAGAACTCAAGCAGTCAATTTATGAATACGAAACAAGCTGCGGCGAAGAATGTACACTCGAAAATTATCTTGCCCACGCTGCTCTTTATACAAATGCCGATATTACGGCGCACAAAAATGCAGTTCGCCTCATGACAATTCACACAGCAAAAGGACTTGAGTTCCCCGTAGTTTTTATTGTTGGAATGAACGAAAACATGTTCCCAAGCCAGAAGGTCGACAGCCTCAAAGCTATGGAAGAAGAACGTCGGCTTGCATTTGTTGCAGTTACCCGCGCCCAGAAACGGCTTTACCTTTCAGAAGCAGAAGGCTTTACAAACAGAGCCGGCGGCCGCTATCCATCTCGTTTTATTTTTGATATTGATAAATCTTTATTAAATTATGAAGTCGAATTACCACCACAGCTGCTTACAAAAACCAGACTCTATATCCAGGAATCAGATTCCATCCTCGCAAAAAAATCCGAGCTTGCAGACCTCGCTGTGGGCGACACCGTAGAACACAAAATCCTCGGCCGCGGCACAATCCTGGCAATAGATCAAACCGCTGCCACTTACACTGTAAAGTTCGAAAAAACAGCAACGCCCCGAAAGATGAGTTTCAGGGCGCCGCTAACAAAAACATCAACATAACGCTGTGATTTCGACAAACTCAACCACCACAGTACTACGCATAATACTGCGCCTGTGCATTCCAGAGTTCGCTGTAAAGACCGCCGTTTGACATCAGCTTATCGTGACTGCCCTGTTCTACAATCTGGCCTTCATCAAAAACTAAGATGTTGTCACAGAAACGGCAGCTCGACATACGATGTGAAATGTAAATTGAAGTTTTTCCTTCCACCATTTTGTCAAAGCTCTGATAGATTTCATATTCAGCGACAGGGTCTAATGCACTTGTCGGTTCATCCATTATTACAAATGGAGCATCCTTATAGAGCGTTCGGGCAATAGCAATTTTTTGAGCCTCACCACCTGAAATCTCAACCCCATTTTCATCTTCATATTGATACAATGGTGTATCAAGTCCTTTTTCAAGTTTTTCAAAACGTTCTTTAAAACCTGCCTGCTCAAGACATTTAATTGCCCGTTCCCGATTATACTCAATTCCCGAAGCAACATTTTCTCCAAGTGGAAAACTGAAAAGATTGAAATCCTGAAAAACAACAGCAAAAAGCTTTGCATATTCTTCATAATCATAATAGCGGATATCCACACCATTGAGTAAAATCTGTCCTTCAGTTGGTTCGTACAAACGGCACAGAAGTTTAATAAAAGTTGTTTTGCCAGCTCCATTCTTGCCCACTACTGCATTTTTTGAACCAAGAGTTATCTTTTGATTTACATGACGCAGTGCATATTTTTCTGTATTAGCATAACGGAAGGAAACATTTCGGAATTCAATTTCGAATTTATTATCATCTCTTTTTTCAGTAGGAATTGTTCCGTCATAACGTTTATTCTTTATTTCCATGTAATCATAAAAGAAGGCAAGATAACGGCTTTCCATTTTTATCTGAACAAAATTATTAGAAATACCGGTAATGCTTTCTACCAGCCTTGTATAACTTGAAACATACATTAAACATTTACCGGCACTTATCAATGAGAACACTGCCTTTAATCCCACGTATGAATAACTTACAAACTGCATAAAAGCCTGGGAAAGAAACGGAATAAACGAAATCTTAATATCTTTGTTTATCCAGGCAACCCCTTCTTTTTCCAGATTATCATTTGTTTCCTGAACTTTTTTAATCATCAGCTTCTGCATCTTATAAAGACGGATATACTTTCCAATTGAATAATTAAAAATCAAATCAAACCAGTAACTGAAATATCGGTTATAAGAAACATTCTTTTCAAAAAACTGCATCTGAAGAAGAGAGGATTTCTTATTAGTCTCATAAGAAACAAATACATGAATAGCAAGTACAAGAATCATAATAAAAATGCTGTACCATTGATTCAGAAAAACACATAAGCTGCTTAAGCCTGCAGTTTCTTCAAGCACTTTTGGAATAAATAATGGAATCAGCAGAACTACGGAATAAACTATGGTAGTCAGTTTTTCAATAATTCCTGCAAGATTGTCACAGAATGATCTTATATCGCCTGTAGTTGTTATTCCATCTTTTGCTTTTTTGAGCGTATCAAGAGTTTCATGTTTCTCGAGAATATCAAAATCAAATTCCATTGTTTTGTCGGTAAGCATTTTATTGATTTTTTGAGTAAGCTCATGTTTTTTTACCCAGTTGATTCCTTCAAGTCTCCAGCGAATCAAAACTAAAAGGGAATCTAATCCTATCATAATCAGAACGTTTCTAAAAATTGAATCAAAAGAATCCAGGCGTAAAAGTCCATCCAGTATTAAACTTGAAAAATAAATCTGTATGAAAGGCTGTGCAGCTGCCATCATTTTTACTATGAGAAGAAAAGTTATATAACCGGGAATCAGTTTATGAGTGAGGCTTAAAACTTTTCTGACAGTTCGTCGAGCTGATTCTTTATTTGACTGCTTATTGTTCATTTCTTTCCTCCACATCCTCAACGTAATAGTGACTCTGAATATCAAAAATCTCTTTGTATTTTCCAGCTTTTTTCATAAGTTCTTCATGACTGCCTTCTTCTAAAATCTGGCCGTCATCCAGAAACAGAATTCTGTCGCAGAACTTTGTACTAGCTAATCTGTGAGAAATAAATACGGCGGTCTTATTATCTGCCATCTGATTGTATTCCTCATAAATACGGCTTTCTGCAATCGGATCTAAAGCTGAGGTTGGTTCATCAAGAATAAGGACAGTTCCATTTTTATATATTGCCTTGGCAAGAAGAAGTTTCTGTGTTTCACCGCCGGAAAATAAAACTCCATCTTTATCAAGAGTTTGAGTAATGAAAGATTCTTCTTTTTGGGGAAGGCTTTGTACTTTTTCATACAATCCAGCTTCCTTAAGACATTTATTCATTCGCTCTCTGTCAACTTCTGCTAATTCACATCCGCCAATATTTTCTGCAACAGAAATTGCAATTGGAGTTGTATCCTGGAAAAGTACGCTTATCATTTCCTGATATTTCTCTATTCCAATTTCATTTATGTTTTTTCCATCAATCAAAATCTCACCGCTTGTAGGAAGATAAAGTGCGCACAAAAGTTTTACTATTGTTGTTTTTCCAGCGCCATTATTTCCAACCAGAGCTATTTTTTCATTTGCACGGATTTTGAAATTTACATTTTTCAAGACCGGCTTTTCACTGCCCTCATATATAAAACTTACATTTCGGAATTCAATCTCCGGCGGAACCTTATCAGTAGATATTGTGCTTGTGGTTTCCGAATGCTCAAAAACATCCTTTTGTGCCATAAACTCGTGGTAATCATTAAATTGATGACTTGCATCACGAAGATTTGCAAAGTCCATAGAAACTTCATAAATCCATTGAGAAAAACTTGCTACAATTCCTATATAGATTGTAAACTGCGCTGCATCTATCTGGCCGCTCAAAACCTTATGAATCAAAAGTGTATAGGCAAGCCAGTCACGGGCAATATTAAAAGCTGTATCAGAAAGTGTCGGATAATACCATTTTAACTGATACTTGGAGCGGAAGTTTTTATAGGTTGTAATAAGCGAATCAAAATGAAAATCAAAAACCTTTTTTAGACTGAAGATTCGAATATCTTTTCCAGCGCTTACATTCATACTGTTAAGCTCCATATACCGCATCTTTCTCCAAGGTTCTGAAAAGGATTCGCGGTTATCGTCGCCAAACTTTACTGCGTGATTACGAATCAGAATATCTGTAAAAAACATTCCGAACATTACAAGCAGTATTTTCCAGTCGAGCATAAAAATAACAGTACCATAACTGAAAATGCCTAGCACAACAACAAGAAGTTCAAGCGACAAGGTTGAAACAAGTTCTGCCCCCTGATAGTTTCCGTCTACTCCCTGAACGCCCTTACCCATAATCTTCTGTTTAGGCTGTGGTTCGATATTAAGATAATCAGTATTTATTGCTTTCTTTATAAAATTAAACATAAATACACTGATGCGGGTGTAAGTGTGTTTCATCTGCATTTTTTTCTCGCATAAAAGCTTAACTCCAGAAAAAATACACATAAATAAAACTGCAATTCCAATGTAAGCCATAAAGGTCTGTACCTTTCCACTTGTAATTCCTTTTATAGCCATTGCTGGAATAAGAGTATTTATAAACGGCAGAGAAACTGCCATAACCAGATACACAAGCACAAGAGGAATTGCTGCCGGGTATCTTTTAAACATTGCTTTATACACAATAAAGGCATTCTGAATAATATTATTTCGTTTAGTTTTTTGTTTTTCCATAAATAATCCCTAATTCTACATTTCTACAATCATCTGAAACTCATGCATTACGCATAATACTGAGCCTGTGCGTTCCAGAGTTCCTTATAAAGTCCTTCCTGCTTTACAAGCTCATCATGATTTCCGCTCTGAACAATCTGTCCTTCATCAAAAACCAGAATGTTATCGCAGAAACGGCAGCTCGACATGCGGTGGCTGATATAAATAGAAGTCTTGTTCTGAACCATTTCATCAAAGTGACGGTAGATTTCATACTCGCTGACAGGGTCTAACGCTGAGGTTGGTTCATCAAGAATTACAAGCGGAGAATCCTTATAAAGAGCACGCGCGATAGCAAGCTTCTGAGCTTCTCCACCAGAGATTTCCACACCTTCATCCTCCTGCTGGTAGATGTTTGTGTGAATACCCTTTTCCATTTTTGATAGTCGGTCCCCAAAACCAGCCCGTTCAATACAATCCAGAACTTTTACTTCATCATAACTTGTACCTGAAGCAACATTTTCTGCAATTGAAAATGAGAACAGATTAAAATCTTGAAATACTACACTGAACAGACTTGCATAATCCTTATAATCGTAATAACGGATATCAACACCATTCAATAAAATCTCACCTTCTGTCGGCTCGTACAGGCGGCACAGAAGTTTTATAAATGTGGTTTTTCCAGCTCCATTAGGACCAACAACTGCAGTCTTAGTTCCAATTCTGATTTTCTGATTCAAATGCTTAATTACATACTTATCAGTATTTGCATATCGGAAGGAAACATCACGGAATTCGATTTCAAATTCATTATCATCACGTTTCTCTGTAGGAATAGTTCCTTCATACTGCTTGTTTTTGATTTCCATAAAATCATAAAAGAATGATAGATATTCTGACCTTATGCTGATTTCAATGTACGCATAAAAAATGCTTGAGACACTGTCTACAAGATTGGAATATGCCTTAATATATTTAAGTGCACTACCAATAGAAATCAATCCAAAAATCGCTTTTAGACCAACATAAAGATAACTGGTCATCTGCATAATGCAGTTTATAATAAAAAACGGAATCTGCATTTTGTTTACTTTTTTTACAAGATTTGTAATGCCGCTTTCCAGAAAATCCAGAATCTTCTTCATCTTTGCTTCAACAAGCGACTGCATTTTATAAAGGCGAACATACTTTCCGGTAGCATAATCAAAAACCAGACTGTAAAAATATCCGTATTCACGATTTACTCTTATATTCCTCTGAAATAAATCAGCCTGCATTTTACCTTCTTTTCTTTTTGTAAATGAAGAGACTGTTACAGATAAAATCAGCATAAAAGCCAGAATTATAAAGCTATACCATTTATTCAAGAATTCCGGCAAGAATCCTGCAGGAACAGATGCCCTTGAAATAAAAAGCGGAATCAACAAAGCGATACTGTAAATAATTGAAAGTGCGTGTTCAATAAAGCCTGAAAGCTGGCTGCAGAAACTTGAAAAATCTCCACGGGCATTCATTCCGTCTTCAGCTTTTTTTACAATATCCAGAGTTTCTCGTTTTTCCAGAATATCATAATCAATCATGAAAGACTTTTCACAAATCATCTGATCTATTTTTTCAGAAATTACAGCTCCATTTACTTTGATTATATGCTCAAGCCCCCAGTGACTTAAGGAACAGGCTGCCTGTAATGCAAGCATTCTGAGCGCATTTATCAATATCGCTTCAAAAGGCTGATGCTGAACAAGCTGATCAAGAATAATACTTCCAAATACAACAGGTACAAATTTCCAGGTAGCACTTATGATTGTTGAAATCACGATAAGAGTTATATGACCAGGCTGTAAACGATGAGTCAGTTTTAAAACCTTACTGATTGTTGATTTCTTATTATTTTTCATAAACTATGCCTCCTCTTTGTAGTACTGGCTCTGAATGTCAAACATTTCTTTATACTTGCCGCCCTTTGCCATAAGTTCTTCATGAGTACCAAACTCAGCGATTTTTCCATTATCCAGAAACATTATTCGGTCGCAGAATTTTGTACTTGCCAGTCTGTGAGAAATGAAAATTGCAGTTTTTCCACCGGCAAAATTATTGTATTCTTCATAAATCTTACTTTCTGCAATCGGATCCAGAGCAGAAGTCGGTTCATCCAGAATTAAAAAACTTCCGTTTTTATAAATTGCTTTTGCAAGCAGAAGTTTTTGAGTTTCTCCTCCAGAAAGCAGAATTCCTTTTTCAGAAAAAGTCTGTGTTATATAAGTTTTTTCTTTATCTGGTAAGCTTTCAATTTTTTCTATCAGGCCCGATTTTTTCAAACTGTCCTGTAGTTTTTCTGCATCACCTTGCCCAGCTTCAAGCCCGGTAATGTTTTCTTCAATTGTGAAAGCTAATGGATTTGTATCCTGAAACAAAACACTGATTTTATCCTGATAAGCATCAAGTCCAATTTCATCAATTGATTTTCCATCAACAAGAATGCTTCCAGAAGTCTGATTGTAAAGGCCACATAACAGTTTTACGATTGTGGTTTTACCAGAACCGTTATTTCCCACAAGAGCAATTTTTTCACCAGCTTTTATTGAAAAACTTAAACCATCGATTGTTGATTTTTCACAATCAGGATATGTAAAGCTGACATTACGAAACTCTATTTCTGGAGCTTTATTATTTGAAGTACATGCAGTAACCACTTTTCTTTCTCTATCAGGAAGATTCATAAAATCATGAAAATCATTAAATTCATGACTAGCTTTTCTAAGCGAATTAAAACGTTCAGAAAGTGAATAAATCCAGTTTGTAAAACCGTTTATAATTCCAAGATAAAGCGTAAAGGTAGCAATATCCATCTGGCCCTCAAGTACCTTTTTAATCAGGATTACATAGGCAAGAGCATCGCGGCAAAAGTTAAAGCCAGTAGCAGAAACAGTTGGAATGTACCATCGAAGCTGCAGTTTCTTTTCCAGTTTCTGACGGGCAACTACAACCTCGCATAAAAGCTCATGGAACCATTTTCCAAGCTGATAGATTCTTATATCTTTTCCTGCACTTACATTAAGACTCTTTGTTTTGATGTAGTTTTTCTTTCTCCAGATTTCACTGCTTTCTTCTCTTTTTGCATCACTGTATTTAATTGCATGAGTTCTTAAGGCAACATCACAAACAAACATTACAAGAGTTATGACAAGAATTTTCCAGTCCAGTAAAAGTACAGCACTTCCATAAGTCAGGATTCCGAAAAAAAGAATAGTAAGCTCTGTTGTCTGAATCATCAGATGTTCAACACCAATCCAGTTTGAACTTAACGATGTTGCTGCTTTTCCCATAATCTTCTGTTTTTTTTGAGGTTCAATATTTTCGTAATCAGTTGTCAGATTTTTATGGGAAAATTCTGCTGTATAACCTCCAAGTCTAGTATAAGTACGCTGAACTTGAACAAATGTTTCCATAAGATTTGAACTGGCATTAATGATACAATAAACAAATATTGTTACGACTATCATAATCACAAAGTTTTTTACATCACCTTGTGAAATTGCTTTTATTGCAAGAGACGGAATAAGGGTTGTAATAAAGGGTCTTGCGATTCTGAAAATCAAAAAAACTGGAACAAGTATCCATGCAGAGGGATATCTTTTGAACCATGCCTTTAAGGCAATACTGATATTCTTTAGCACAGAGTTTTTTTTGCTCATAGTTCACCTCGAAACTTAAGATGTGTACACGTTAACATATTTTTATATAAAGGATTTAAGGTGTTCACGAAATGCAAAAAAAAGGACACGAAGTGTAATTAAAGAGGCAGCATGACTTCCGTTGCAAAAACGCCAGGTTCATTCTTGCGGTTTACGTAACCGGCATACTTTTCGGCTATTTTATCAATGCGGCGAAGACCAAAACCGTGTTCGCCCAATTTACTGGTCACAAGTTCCGAAACGCGGCGGCGTTTACTCTCATTAGTAGAATTAGTCACAGAAATATAAAGCTGACTCTTAAACAGTCCAATGTATACACGGATAAATCGAGGAGCAGCAGGTCCGTCCCCTTCTAAAGCCCCTTTCATTTTCTCGCAGGCTTCAATAGCATTATCCATAAGGTTTCCAACAATTGCGCACAAATGCACGTCTGAAACCTTAAGTTCAGAAGGAACTTTGGCCGTACAGTTTACTTCGATATTGTTTTTACGTGCAATCGAAACCTTACTGCTTAAAATAGCATCCAGGCCGACATTACCCGTTCGGATCGCAATATCAATAGTATCTAAGTCTTTTTCGAGATTGTCTAAATAATCAGACATTTCTTCAGTCTTACCCATAGCCATCATAGCTTTAATAGACTGAATATGATTATGATAGTCGTGGCGCCAGGCCCGCATAGTCTGGTAGATATTCTGCACCTCATCGCGCTGCTTTTTAAGCACCGAATCCTGAAACTTTTCCAGACGATGTTCAAAACACCGCCTGATAATCAGAACCGTGCAAACAACAGAGACGCAAATAGAGGCTCCACTAATCAACAGATACTTTATTAAATCATTCATAATTTCAGAATTATTTATTCCTGAGTTTTTTCGATTTCTTCAGGCTTTCCCAATTTCGAAGCCCCGGTGATTCTTATAAAAATCGGAATAAAAATTACAATCAGTACATAACCTGCAACAAGGCTGACTAATAAAGAAGCTCCAAACATTGCTCCCAAAGAAATTGAGGCCCCCTGTGCAACTGCCTGTTTCCAGGCAATAAATACCATCACAAAAGTGATAATTGGAGTATAGGCACAATCTGATAAAAAGGATTCTACAAGATGTGTACTGAGCTTACCATGTTTTAAGCCAAACTTTTTATCAAGAAAAACCGAAATCTTATGCATAGGATAAATTCTGCCAATTATGCAGCTGATTACAAAACTGATAAGCCAATTAATAAGCAAGCCTTTCCATGTAAAATGTCCGGAAAGTAAAAGTCCTGTAAGGGAAAGAAAAAAGCTCAGGGTAATTCCCATTAAGAGCATCATTCGAATACCGATTTTTTTAATTTGTTTATTTAATTCCTGTTCTGTCATGAAAGCAATTATACAATATAATTAATAAAAATTGTAAAAAACTTTCATAAAATTGTAAAAATTAATTATTCTTAAAGAAACTGATAAATGCTTCGTTGAGTTCTTTGTAAACACCACGGGCTACAGGAAGCACTTCTTCGTTATCCAGCATGCAATCAGTTCGGGTAATCCGCGTCACATGAGAAAGATTTACCAGAAGCCCGCGGCGCAAACAGAAAAAGCTCCTTCCATCAAAAGCAAGAGAAGTTTCGCTAAAACTTGCCTTCCACTCCCGTTCAAAACCTTTTCCTTTCAGATAAACATAGTGACCACGAGCTTCAATATAGATGATTTTATCAAAATTGATTCTCTCTACATCTGCCCCCTGGCCAAGCACAAAATAATCTTCAGCTTTTTTCTGACGTTCTGCACGAACTGTATCAAGCAGAGCGTTCAATACCTCAGCTTTGACAGGCTTTAAGATATATCTGACTGCCCCAACCTCATAACCTTCAATTGCATAGTCAGGAACACCGGTTATAAAAATGATTACAGCATCACAGCCACGGGCGCGGAGCTTTTTTGCAAGTTCCATACCGTTCATATTTTTCATCTGAATATCAAAAATCAGAACATCGTATGGGGCTTTATCTTCGCTTTCAAAAAGGAATTGTTCTGCAGAAATATAGGTATCAAGTTCTAGCGGGCAGCCCGCACCGGCCGCCCACTGAGTAACTAGAGAACTTTCGAAATCTAAAACAACTTTTTCGTCTTCGCAGATTGCAATTCGCATTATATTTTCATGTTCATTACGTTTCTAACTTCCTCGAGAGTCTTAATACCAATCTCGCGGGCTTTAGCTGCACCGTCGAGAAGTACTTTTCTGATGTACTCTGGATCTTTCTCGAGTCTTGCACGTTCCTGGCGTAATGGACGGAGTTTTTCGTTCAAAGCTTCTGTAAGAGTGTTCTTGAGCATTCCGCCGCCGCCGTCACCAATACGGGCTGCAATAGCAGTTGGCTCTTCACCAGTACAAAGGCTGATAAGCATAAGAAGGTTTGCAACTTCAGGGCGTTTTACAGGATCATAAGTAATATTGCGGTCCTGGTCCGTCTTTGCCTTTTTAATGAGCTTTGCAGTTTCATCTTCTGTTGCAGAAAGCATTACAGCATTTCCACGGCTCTTAGACATCTTCTGGCTTCCGTCCAATCCAAGAATCATTGGAGTCTTAGAAAGCAAAGCCTGTGGCTCTGGGAATACAGGTTCTTTACCCATATCAGTACAGAACTTCTTGTTGAAGCGGCTTGCAATTGTACGTGTCATTTCAAGGTGTGGAAGCTGGTCTTTTCCAACAGGAACTACATTTCCCTTGCAGAAAAGAATATCGCATGCCTGATGAACAGGATATGTATACATTCCGGCATTTACATTTTTAAGGCCGGCAGATTCAATTTCTTCTTTTACAGTCGGGTTACGGCTGAGTTCGGCATTTGAAACCAATGTAAGGAACGGAATCATAAGCTGGTTACACTCAGGCACGTAGCTATGAGGATAAATAATTACATCCTGCTTTTCAGGATTGATTCCGGCAGCAAGATAGTCGATTACAAGCTGCTTTGTATTCTGGCTGATTTTATCAAATGCATCGTGGTCTGTAAGAACCTGATAGTCTGCAATAAGAATCATTGTTGGAACGCCCATATTTGCAAGGCGAACACGGTTCTGAAGTGAACCAAAATAGTGACCAATATGTAAAAGTCCAGTAGGACGGTCACCAGTAAGTACGCGGTATTTTTTAGGATTTTTGATTAAGTCTTCTTCGATTTTGCGGCTGCGCTCCAAAGCGGCCTCAAAACTTTTGTTTATGTCTGTGTACTGAATTTCTTCACTCATTTTTAAACCTCATCATTATTATATATAGAAACAAGCCCTTTTTCAATAAAGACATTCT
Source organism: Treponema bryantii (assembly GCF_900111035.1). Lineage (GTDB taxonomy): Bacteria > Spirochaetota > Spirochaetia > Treponematales > Treponemataceae > Treponema_D > Treponema_D bryantii_C. Next base: position 428,041 of record NZ_FOFU01000001.1, on the reverse strand, counting down.
TTAATTGAGAACTTCACTCTAGCCATCACTAGCCGTGCAGGAACTCTTTAACTTCCGAAACAAGATAGAATGAACCGGTAACCAGAAGAATATTTCCGTTAGCGGCTGATTCTTCAAAGGCCTTTTTAATCATCATCTTGTAATCTGCATCTGCGGTAAACTTGACTTCAGCATTTGTAAAAGCTTCGATTTCGCCTGCGAGGTTAGATTCCTTGCGTTCACCAGGTCTTGTAACATAAACATGTTCAAAACGATATCGGAACAGCATTGAAATGTCTTTTACATCTTTATCAGCAGCGCAGGCAAAAAGCAGAGACACCTTTTTTTCACCAAACAGTTTATTCAGAGTATCAATAGTAAGGCGGATACTGTTAAGAGTATGTGCACCGTCTAGAATTACGGCAGGAATCTCAGTATAGCCTTTTACATTTTCAAGAATTTCAAAACGGCCCGGCAGCTTTGCTTTTGCAATACCGCGCTCAATTATACCTTCATCAAGATTTGGAAGAAGTTTTTTGATTGCAACTGCAGCCATTGCGGCATTCTGTGCCTGCATTTTACCAAGCAGCTGCATCTGAGTTTCGATAGGACGATTGAAAAGTTCACTTTCAAAATGAACAGTCATTCGTTTGTTATTTTCATTAAAATGATAGAAAGAGCCTGTTATAAAATCATCAACAAAATAGTATGGCGCATGTCGAGTAATTGCTTTTTCACGAAGAACGATTTTTACAGATTCAGTCTGCTGAGGAGAAATAATTACCGGCGTACAGTTTTTAATAATGCCCGCCTTTTCTGCGGCAATCTTTTCCAGGGTATCACCAAGGAACTCCGTGTGTTCAAGTTCAATCGGAGTAATACAACAGAGCTTTGGACGAATGACATTAGTTGCATCAAGACGTCCACCAAGTCCGACTTCAAAAACAGACCAGTCTACTTCTGCATTTCGGAAACAGAGGAATGCATAAAGTGTGACAAGTTCAAACCAGGTAAGAGGACGCTCTGCAGGAAGATTCTCCGGAATTATGGAATCGATATTCGGCATCAGTTCCTTTACAGTCTTTTCATAAATCTCTTCAGAGAAAAAGCCTGTTGGAGTGCAGATACGTTCGCGGAAATCTGTTATGTGGGGTGAAGTATAAAGTCCAACCTTATAGCCGGCTTCATCAAGAATGCAGGAAATAAGGCGTGAAACAGAGCCTTTTCCTTTAGAGCCTGCTACATGAACACAAGGTGCATAATCCTGCGGGTTATCAAAGCGCTTACAGAGGTAATCGATGGTGTCGAGCCAGAAGATTTCTTTTTTTGGAGTATGTTCAAAATTCAGGTAGTCATTCAACCATTCCTGAAACACGTCTATTGCATTCACGGGGTGTATTATAATCTGTTTGATTAAGAATGTCATTAAGGGTTGATTTAAATTTTCATCTAACCCTTATTTTATTTCCCGTCTAACCCGCTTACTCAATGCAGTTAAAACTTCATACGAAATTGTATGTCCAAGTTTTGCAAGGTCTTCGGCGGTATTTAATGCTCCGCTTTCTGCAGGGCCAAAAATTACTGCAGTATCAAAAACCTTAACATCAGGATTATCTTTTCCAATTTCAACCATACACTGATCCATACAGATTCGGCCGCGGACAGGATAGTTTTTTCCATTGATTGTAACTTCCAGACCTGGAGAAAAACGGCGGAGTAAACCATCAGCATAACCAATCGGAAGTACTGCAATATCAGTTTCTTTGTCTGCAACCCAGGTTCTTCCATATGAAACTGACTTTCCGGCAGGGAATCTTCTGATTGCGACAACCTTAGTTTCAAGGGAAAGCACAGGCTTTATATCAAAATGGCGGCCTGTTTTCTCAAGATATTCCTTTGTGATTTCATCAGGATAGTAACCGTATGTAATAATTCCAGGACGAACCATATCAAACTGCATGTCTTCATCATTTAAAAGTGCTGCACTGGCTCCGCAGGAACAGATTCCAGGTTCAATTCCCTTTTCTTTTACTCCGGCAACTGCAGCCTTAAAAGCTGCAAACTGTTCTTTTGTAAACTCAATGTTTTCGGAACTCAGACTGTCTGAAACTGCAAAATGAGTACACATTCCACCAAGTTTAAGGCCACAAGACTCAATCAGAACAGCCTGCTCGCCTGCTTCTTCGGGATAGCAGCCAATACGGCCCATTCCGGTATCAACAGCAAGATGAACCTTATAATCAGAATATCCTTCACGTTTTGCAGTATCACCTATCAGCTTAATATAGTCATCTCCAAAAACAAGAGGAGTAATTTTATATTCAAAAAGAGCCGGCATTTCAGATGGAGTACAAAGACTCAAAAGCAGAATACCGCATTTTATTCCGTTATCACGAAGTTCAATTCCTTCTTCAACTGTAGCAACCGCAACAAAGGCGGCTCCAACCTTTTCTGCAATCTGTGCTGTAAGAACGGCATTATGACCATAACCATCTGCCTTAACAGCAACACAAAGTTTTACATCTTTTTTTACGTATTTTCTGATTTGATTTAGATTATATTCAAGATTATCTTTATAAATAGTAGCTTTAGTACAGCGTTCCATAGTAATTCCCACCATTATCTCTATAACGTATAATTATACAATTTATAGTAAATTTTCGGCAATATGTTATTGTAAAAAAAGGGTTTTAATAATACAATAAACTATTAATTTGAAATAAATGAGAGTGAATAAAATATATGAAAAAATCTAATTTAATTTTTACAAGCGCTTTAGTAACCTTACTTTTATCAGCCTGTGCTTCCACCCCAGAAACAACTGGCGGTGAAAAACACTCTAACCACGAAAAATCAGCTCCAAAAGCAATTATATCAGTTCAAAAATCACCAGAAGAATTATTTCTGGAATCAATTGAAGGAATAACTGTTAAAAAGGTTTCTTCTCCAAAAGAAATCACTTTAGGAAGAGCTTTTGCAGCCCCATTTGTTTTCTCTGTATCTAATGCAGATGGAACTCCTGCAGAAAACTTTAAGCTTACAGTTGAACTTCCTACAACAAAAACAGAAGGAACTATAGCTTTTGAAAAATCGGAATATATTACAGATGCAGAAGGATTGGTTTCCATTTCAGTTGCAGAAAAACCTGCCTTCACAGCAAATGTAAAAGTAAAGGCTTATCCAACTCCAGTAAGTGAAGATGCAGAACTTGCAAAAAGTCTTGAAGCCTATACAGCAACAGCAGACTGGAAAGTTAAATCTGATATTGCATCTAAGGGAGCTGTTCTTTTTGTATGGGATTTCAATGAAAAAGATCGTCCTGTAAATAACTCATATAATATTCAGGCAGAATTCCGTGGTCGTGGCATCACAATGGTAGGAAACGGTCCTGTAAACGAAACTTCATACATCGGAAAGCCAAAAACTCTTTATAAAGATACTTATGATATTATCGGCGGTAACGCTTACGGCTATTTAATTTATGGAACAATCAAATTTGAACAGCCTGTTACAGCCCTTGAAGACGGCTCTGGATATTACTGCATTCTTAAGGCAGAAATCGAAGCTGTAAACATGAAAAACGGAAATAAGATTTATTCTTCTGTTATTTCATATGAATCAAAAGGTAAAAACTGGAACGAATGCGTTTCAAAAGGAAAAGATAAACTTTCACAGCTTGTTGTAGATGACATTATTTATGGTCTGTAACAGGTAAAGGATGGACAAATGATTTATACAGATACAAGAGACAGCAGCGTTAAAGCTGATTTTAGAACTGCCGTTATGGGAGGAATGAATCAGGCAACAGGTGGACTTTACATTCCTGTAGAGTTTCCTAAGCTTGATAAGGCTCTTTTGAATAAAGATCCTGCCCCATCTTTCCGCGACGTTGCCTTTAATATGGCAAAGCCTTATGTTGAAGGCGAAATTCCGGATAACGACCTTGCAGCAATCATTGCTGATGCATATCCATTCCAGCCAAAGGTTGTTCCTGCTGATGCAATCTCTTATATCATGGAACTTTTCCACGGTCCAACCTGTGCTTTCAAAGACTTTGGTGCACGTTTTATGGCCCGCACAATGTCTTACTTCAACAGAAATGAAGACACTCCACTCCACATTTTAGTTGCAACTTCTGGTGATACAGGTTCTGCTGTAGGAAGTGCTTTCCACAATGTTCCTGGTCTTGATGTTACAATCCTTTATCCGGATGGAAAAATCTCTCCTCTTCAGGAAAAACAGCTTTCTACATTTACAGGAAACGTTCGTGCGTTGAAAGTAAAAGGTACTTTTGATGACTGTCAGAAACTTGTAAAAACAGCATTTACAGATAACGAACTTCGCGGAAAACTCCGCCTTTCTTCTGCAAACTCAATCAATATTGCACGTCTTTTGCCACAGAGCTTCTACTATATGTACTCTGCTCTTACAGTTCGCAATAGAAGCGCAATGGACAACAAGATTCAGGATCCAGCAATCATTATGGTTGTACCAAGTGGAAACTTCGGTAACCTTACTTCTGGTCTGATTGCCCGCGAAATGGGTGCTCCAATTGCTGGTTTTGTTGCCGCAACTAATACAAATAAGACTATTCCAGACTGGATTGCTACAGGCGATTACAATGCCCGCCCTTCAGTTGAAACATATGCAAATGCTATGGACGTTGGTGCTCCAAGTAATTACGAACGCATTAAGGCTATGTATACTCTCGATCAGGTTCGTGAACTCTTTGCTTCTTACTGGCTTGATAATGACGGAATTAAAGACGCAATCAAGAGCTGTAATGACAAAACCGGCTACATTATTGATCCTCACGGAGCAATCGGCTGGCAGGCTTGGGATGATATCCGCAGCGGTGCTATGGAAAAACTCATTGCAGGTGAAAAGAACGACTGGAATAAACCAGGTCTTACACCAAATGTTCCTTCATGGGGCAACGAAGTTGTTAAAAAGAACGCTGTCGGCGTAATTCTTGAAACTGCAAGTCCTGCTAAGTTCGGTTCAATCGTAACTGATGCAATCGGAAAGGAACCTCCTATGCCGGACCGTCTCGAAGCTGTTATGAGACTTCCTGACAACGCTATTCCAATGGAAAATGATTATAATCAGTTCAAAGACTGGTTAATTGCTAATCTGTAAAAAGAAAAAGGAGCTGTTAAACAGCTCCTTTTTTTATCTTAAATAAAGTTATTATTTTGTAAAGAAGTTTGTCCAAGAAGCTCTAGCCGCTGATTTAGCAGCTTTTGCCGCTTCCGCAGCATTCTGAGCAGCAGCAAAAGTATTTCTTTCAATTCTAGCTTTATGCTCATCATCAATAATTATATTAATTGCATCAGAAATCTCTTTTGCTCTACCACTATAAATCACATCTGCAATTCTCTGTAAATCATTTGCACGAGTATATTCAATTCCAACAGCACACTCTCCATATGCATTATAATACTCTACAATTTCAGAATATGCTTTATCACGTTCTTCAGATAATTTTAAAATAATTTTTCTCATTTTAAAAATTCTAAAATAAACACTATAAATAATAAAAGCTATATACACTCCTGAACAAATAACATTAACAATTTTTTCAGATTTTTCTGTATTTAATAAAGATCCAATGATGAAATATATTATAAAAGCACAAACAGTAACTATTGTAAATATCTGTTTTGTTTTTCTAGGATAGCCATTGATTTTTTGACATAAAGAATCATATTTTTGATAAGGTTCTTGATGTTGACTAAAATAATCTAAGATTTTTGTAATTTCATCTTTTGATGATACTTTTGAACTAACGCCTGTGTTTTGTGCATCAGCACGAATAACAGAACCAATTTCATGTCCACATTTTGGACAAAAATTTGTTGCATCGGAGATTTCATTCCCACAATTACTACAGAAAGCCATTTTTTTATCCTTATTTTTTATATTTTTGACAATTTTATTTAATCGAAAGCGAACGAAGTGAGTTTTCGATTAAATTTATTTTGTCAACGAATTTAATACTATAGCATTAAATTCAAAATTTTTTTTAAAGGATAAAATATTTAATTTTTTTTATTTTTCTTCAATATATTTCCGATTTTTCAGTTCATTGATTATGATTTCTACGATTTCTTCCGGTGTTTTTTCATTCACATCAATAATTAAGTCGCAGAAAGCATAATCGTTGTTGTCGATGCCGTAGAACTCTTTGTAGCGGCGGGTGTCTTCGCGGTCGCGCATGGCAGTAAAATCTTTTATCTGCTGGAGGTCGCCGCCTTCGCGATTAAATACACGGTTGGCACGGGTTTCATCACTTGCATAAAGATAAACCTTAAGATCTGCTTCCTTGAGCATCCATACAGCAAGACGGCTTCCCAATACACAAGGCTCTGCAAGTGCGAGTTCTACCTGATGTTTATCTACGTATTTGTCGTAAGAATCATCGTTTTTTGCAGCTTCAATAACTTCCGGTAAAGTCATACCTTTTTCTGCTGCCAGCTGACGGAAAGTATAGTTGATAAGTGTAACTCCAAGAGTTTTTGAGAGCAGACCGCTCACAGTAGTATTTCCGCAGCCAGATTTTCCGCTGATTGCGATACGGATTTCTTTGTTCAGTTTCAATTATAATCCTCCTTTCTGAGTCGGCAAGCACAGCTTGCCTCTGAGCCGTTCTTTCGATGAACCTAAAATGACCCGCTGTCGCAGCTCATTTTTTAACGGTTCTTCGGTTATAGGCTTATTCTACATTCTTTGACTGTTCTCTTATATTTTCCAGGCTGTCTTTAGCCGTAATAACCATTGCGCCAACTTCGGCAAACTGGTTCTTGCTTCCAATAGTATTGATTTCTCTGTTCATTTCCTGGCAGATAAAGTCCAGTCTCTTTCCAGGTGCCGGATTTTTTGCTAATTCATCGCGCATTGCAGCTATATGGCTGTTCAACCGAACGATTTCTTCATTGATTGTATATTTTACAAGCATTGCCGCAGTTTCTGTCATAATGCGGTTTTCGTCAGCCTTGTCTTCGAGAAGCTCGCGGAACTTGGTTGTAATCTGTTCCTTGAAGTATAGCTCCATTTTAGGCTGCCATTCTGTAAAGAATTTTGCACACTCTGAGAGTTTTTCTAACTTTTTCTGCAGATCAGCCTTCATATTTTCGCCTTCACGCTTACGGTCATCCATAAAACGTGTAAGGGCTGCCTCAAAAACAGGCTCAATCATTGCCTTATATTTTTCTACATCATATTTGCGGTTTACATTCAAAACGCCCGGCTGACTTATAATCAGTCCGAGAGAAACATCATCTGCAAAACCTGTAGCCTCAGCAATCTTTTTAATTGCGTTCATATATGCAACAGCAGCGTTTGTATCAGGTATTACTTCTGAATCGCTTTCGTTTTCACGTACTCTGATATAAACATCTACCTTTCCGCGAAGAACCTTTTCTGTAATCTTAGCTCTGAAATAGCTTTCCAGCGGATTCAGATATGGCGGAAGATTTATTGCAAGATCCAGAAAGCGTGAGTTTACAGATTTTATTTCAACAGAAACTGTTGCTTCCTCTGTTGATTTTTCCTCATAGGCATAGCCTGTCATTGATGTCATATTATTTACACTCCAAAATTGCTTTTCCAAGTTTCCAGTTATCGCCGGCACCCATTGTTACAAAGAGGTATCCGTCCGGATATTCAGTGCCTAGCGGTTTCTCGAGTTCTGCCTTTGCAAAATCAGCTGCATCAAGAATCTCTTCATAATAATGAACGTTCTTCTGACCGGTTGCAAGAACTGCTTCGTACAAAGTACGACCTGTAATATCAAAATCTGCAGGATTTTCACGTGCAGAACTGTAAATCTTATGCAGAATCACTTCGTCGGCTGCTGTAAAACAGCGTGCAAACTCATTCAGTAAAGCCTGAGTTCTCGAATAAGTGTGGCTCATAAAATCAATAATGATTTTGCGGCCTTTATAGAACTCGCGGTAACCTTCAAGAGTTGTCTTTACGGCAGTTGGATGGTGACCGTAATCATCAAGTACAATTACGTCAGCTCCGTTTTTATTTGTAAAGCGCCCTACTATTTCGCTGCGGCGTTTTCCACCGCTGAATTTCAACAGCCCGGCTTTAATATTTTCATAGTAATCAAGCGGATTCTTTCCGTAAGCAACAAGCAGGCGGCACACTAAAGCAACCGCCGCAGCCGCATCCAGCACCTCGTGGCGGCCCGGCATACTCAAAGCAAACTCGCCTTTTTCAGCAAATAAACCGAGAGTAAAACAATTACGTTCGTTTTCAACCTTACCGAACTTCACGGTAAAATCACCACCGCCCATAGCAACTGCCTTTTCCCCATACGGAATCGCAACTATATCTGCTCTCTTTTCAAGTGTAAGCTTTACAGACTCACACGCACCTTTATCATCTGCACAGTAAATTACCTCGCCGCCCTGTGGCAATTTGCACACAAAATCAACGAAGGCATTACGGATATCTTCGTAGGTCGGATAATAATCTTCGTGGTCACTTTCAACAGAAGTCAGAATTATCTTCTGAGGACAGAAGCTCATAAAATGACGCTGGTACTCACAGGTTTCAGCAACAAACACAGAACGTCCGGCATCTGCGGTGTTTTCAGAAGCTACAGAAGGCGCCGTATAAGTACAGGTTCCGCCAAACGAGTTAATTACACTGCCCGCAAGAACCTGACTCGGTAAATCAATCTCTTTAAGAATTGTACCTGCAAGACCAGTTGTAGAAGTTTTTCCATGGACACCGCTTACACCACATGAATAAGCACGGCTGCTGTAAGAACCAAGAGCCTGTGTGTACAAAAGACAAGGCACACCACGGCGAACCGCTTCAATCAAATCTGGATTTTTATCAAGTTTATAAGCCGAAGAATAAATTACATACTGAACATCATCTGTAATATTTTGAGCACCAAACTCTACTGCATGTAAGCCAAGTTTTTCCAGAACTTCATCCGTATAAAAACGCTCTGAAACATCAGAACCGGTAATAACAGCACCCTTATGAAACAAGATCTCAACAAGAGCCGCCATTCCAGTTCCCTTAATACCAACAAAATGTATGTGAACGCCGTGAAAATCTTCCGGCAAAGAAACAGATTCATTATTTTGCATGAAATCTATTTTATCACATTTACTTTATAATGAACACCTTATCAGCATAATCAATTTGAATTACATGATCATAAAAGAAAACATTTCCTAAATTATTTAATTTCATCAAATGAAGTTGAGAGCCTTTCACAAAACCTGAACCACGGATTGTAGAATAAGCACCTTTCATATTGTTATATGTTACCTGGCCGATTTTTATATCATCATAAGTCTGCATTACACGTGGAGTTACAGGAACTTTTCCATTATAAGCAAGACCATATTTTGAATTATCATTGATATCATAATCCTGTTTACCATCTCCAAGATTATGTCTTGGAGTAAAACAGTAATTTCCAGTATCAATCATTGCAAGTTCCTGCTGTCCTTTATAAGTAAAATTGATCAAAACTTCCTTAGCTGAAGTCTGGACAAAAGGAATTTCAGTTCCATCAAGTTTTTCATCATCCAAAATCAAATAATTATTTACAAAGTCAAAGGTAACCCGTTTATATTGCATTAAAAAATCTTCACCAAGAACGCCATCAAATGAAGGATCACTTGCAGGATCATATCTTAAAACGGTGTCCCCAATCCAGGCTTCTGCAAGCCAGTTCTCATTATAATTTTTCCATTCTTTTTTTAGATAGTTACTGAGTTCCTCATCATCCGGATGCGCATTTGAAACATCTGAATGATTTTTTCTGATATTGGCAATTACTTCTTTCATAAAATCTTCATCTGAAAGATTCATTTTTCGCAATAAGGATGTGTGATACCAGTTTCTTGTAAAACCAGTATCTACCTGCATATAAATATGATGTTCTGGATCAAAATCAATTACAGGCTTTCCAAAACACCACTGGTAATTCATAGTAAAAGGAATGCGTTTTTCGGTTCTTTCACGAGACATTTCTTCAATAGCTTTTGATGAATCAAAACTTCGTTGAGTCAACTGCTTAGTCATTTTTACAGGATTGTAACTGAGTCTTTCTGTACGACCTGTAATACCTTTACAGGAACAAAGAATACAATCTAAGAACAAAATTATCAAACTTTTTCTTTTCATATAACCTTACCTTTTTTTAATTTTTCTTATGATATTATAATATAAGTATTTTTTTCTTGAGTAAATAATATTCATAAATTATTTGTTATTTCCTAACTTATCGATTAAAATATATATCCGTATGGATTTTCAGGAATTAGTTGATATTTATTCTATGGCGGCCGCAGTTCTTTCTGTTGAAAAAACAGCTGATGGACATTGGGGTGAAATCAGAATTGTCCGTGCAAATTCACAATACAAGCAGATTATGGGCCCTAACTATCATGATGATATGCTCTATTCTGAATTGATTCCTAAAGAACATAATTTTGAAGATTTCTGTTTCCGCTGTGCAGTAAATAAGCAGCATCTTCATTCCTATGTTGATACAAAATCCATGGGAATATGGACAGATGCAACCTATATCCCGCTTTCAAAAGAATACGATACCGAAAAATTAAGTTATTTCATGTTCTATTTTGAGTTTACTAAAACTCCTGATGCAGAAAAACTTTCAAATATTTCCCTGGAAACAGCTCCTTTTGTCATTCAAACCTGCCTTAAACTTCGTGGTGCAACAAACTTTTATGAAGCGATGAATACAGTAATAGCTGATATTCAAGAGAAGACTGAATCTTTCAGCAGCTGCATAATTATGATAGATAAAGAACGCCAGAAATATGCTACGCTTTGTTCTTCCTTCAGCGATCCGAATATTAAAATGTCAGATTTCGATCCTTATCTTACACCCGAAGTTGTATTCTCCTGGGAAAAAACTTTGCAATCTACAGATTGTGTCATTGTAAAAGATGATTTTGATATGAATAATCTTGCAAAATTAAATCCTGTCTGGGTTAAAAGTCTTCGTGCTGCTGGAGTACATACCCTTATTCTAGCCCCTCTCATGCAGGGAAATAAAATGACGGGAGTTCTGTTTATCACTAACTTTAATGTAAAACAGATTGTCCAGCTTAAAGATTTTATAGAACTCACAGCCTTTTTCCTTTCTTCTGAGATTAACAATAATAATCTTATGGAACGTCTTGAATACATGAGTAATATAGATACTCTGACGGGCGTTAAAAACCGTAACTCAATGAATGCCCGCGTAGACTGGCACGTAAATAACAGTTATTCAGTAAAAACTCCGTTTGGTATTATTTTTGCAGATTTAAATGGACTAAAGCAATGCAATGATACAGGCGGTCATGAAGCTGGAGATCAGCTCTTACGCAATGCAGCCAAACTTCTTACAAAGCATTTTGGTAATTATGAAATCTACCGTTCTGGTGGAGATGAATTTGTTGTAATTGTTCAGGAATGTCATAAAGAAGAATTCGAAAAGAAGATTGTAGCCTTACGTGCAGAAAGCGGTTATGGGTCAGAAGTCTGTCTTGCAATTGGCTACGACTGGACAACTGATGGCAAAAACCTCAGAAGCTGTATGCATATTGCAGATGAAGCAATGTATGAAGATAAAAGAAACTACTACAAACAGCATCCTGATTTAGCAAGATAAATTTACAATTCCATACAAATAAAAATCCCCTGAACGCCAACGACGTCAGGGGGTAGATGTAAACAAATAATCAGAGAGGGTCTCTGAAAGCTAAGCTATGTTTAGTAAATCAGCCGACCAGTGAAAGATAAATCTGATCAGCCAGACCAAAGCCCGCATTTTTAGTCATTGAATCTGCATACTCATCATAGAGCATGTCTTCGTAAGTCTGGCGGGCAAAGTCAGACTCACCGCTCTTATGTACAGTCTTTCTCATTTCAGAAAGCATCTGTTTTACAAAATAACTTTCAAGCTGCATTGATTTTTCATACAATTCGGAAGTTCTATCAATATTCTTTTGCTGAACGTGGATATTTGCCTGATTAGCAGCGGCACCAGTGGGACGAGAATTCTTGTCTGCTTCCGAAGTATAAGTACCTGCAAAACCTGTTGTATACTCACCATTAAGACGGCCATTATCAGCAATCTGGCTTGAAGAAACAGTTCCACGGCCTTCATTCTGATTTTTGAAGCGTTCTACGAGTTCTGCAAATTTAGAAGTTTCAGCAGAAGAGCGGGCACTCTGAAGTGCGCCCTGTCCACCTGTAATTCCGCTATATGTATTAGAAACTAATCCCACGTTCATTTTTTACTACCTCTTCAAGTTTACAGCAGTACTCAGCATTGTATCCGAAGTCTGGATAGCCTTACTGTTAAACTCGTACGCACGCTGTGCAACAATCATCTGAACCATTTCGTTTACAACCGAAACGTTCGACATTTCAAGAAACTTGTGACGAACATCACCAAAACCATCGTAACCAGGGCGGCCGGCAATTGCCTCACCACTTGCTGCTGTTACTTTGAAAAGGTTGTCACCTTCTGCCTGAAGACCTACAGCGTTAGGGAATCTGTAAAGTTCAAGCTGTCCAACTTCTACAGGATCATTTTCTCCGTTGATTTTTACAGAAACAAGACCTGTCTGAGTTACGTTCAAAGTTGAAACGTCGTATCCTTCAGGAAGAATGATTTCCGGGATTACTCTAAGACCGTTGTTTGTTACAAGCTGACCAGCTGAATCTACCTTGAAAGAACCGTCGCGGGTATAAGCATAGCTTCCGTCATATTTCTGAACGCGGAAGAAACCTTCACCAACGATAGCCACATCAGTATCAACACCAGTGTTCTGGAGAGAGCCCTGATTCATAATTCTCTGAGTAGCTCCAACCTTAACACCAGTCCCCTGCTGAATTCCAACCGGAGTAACAGTATCTTCAGTTGCAGGAGTTCCTGCGAGCTTAAGATTCTGATAAACCAGGTCTTCAAACTCAACGCGCTGCTGCTTGTAACCTGTAGTATTTACATTTGAAAGATTGTTCGAAATTGCATCAATATTTGACTGCTGACCGTTCATTCCGGTAGCTGCTGTCCAAAGTGATCTTACCATTTACTTACCCCCTACTGCAGAACGGCAACTTTCTGCCAGAGTGTGCTCATCATAGAATCTTCAGACTGAATTGTTTTCTGATTAGCTTCGTAAGCACGGTTTACTTCAATCATCTGAACCATTTCATTTACAACATTTACATTGCTTGTTTCTGTATAGCCCTGAAGGAAGCGTGGACGCTCATTACCTTCTGCAATGTGAGCTGGGCCAGCAATGTCGTTTGTAGCATAAAAACTTTCGCCCATCTTTTTGAGGTAGCGCTCGTTATCAAAACGAACAACCTTAAAACGGTCAATTTCTTCACCGTTTTCTTCGTGAGCGATAATTCCATCTTCATTTACATTGAACTTATCATCTTCAACGTAGATATATCCTTTTTCACCAAGAACTGGATATCCGTCCTTAGTCTCAAGAATACCTTCTTTACCAATGAAGAAGTTTCCGTTGCGTGTATAGCGCTCTCCAAGCGGAGTATCGATTACATAAAAACCTTCTCCACTGAGAGCTGTATCTGTCTTTGTATTTGTGATTTTGAAAGAGCCCTGTGCGAAATCAATGTAGTTCTCATTTGTTTCTACACCAAGACCAAGCTTACCGATTACAGGCGCTGCATCTGCAGAACCTTCGGTTGTGTGATAAACACCGTCAAGATTTGTACGGCGGATCAGCAGTTCAGGAAAACTCTTGCTTGCAACAACGTCACGTTTGTAGCCTGTTGTATCTACATTCGCAAGATTGTTGGCAATTGCATCAAGCCTGTTCTGCTGTGCATTCATACCGGAAGCTCCGGTATACCAGCCTCGAATCATTATTTAATTCCCCCTTTTAGAATTTATTTACATCTACCTATAATTTCGGTATTTGAAAAAATTTGTTTAGGGGGAAATTTGATTTACATCAACTTTCTTCTTATATCAATTAAGGATTATACTGCAGAACAATCACAGTAAGGTCGTCCTTGACTATTGTGCCTTCAGTGAACTTGTAAAAGCGGTTAAGCACGTAATCAAGCTTACTCTTCGCACTTCCGATGCCAGCATCTTCAAAAGCTGCTGCAATACGTGCTTCTGTAAACTGTTCACCTTCCTTATTTTCAGATTCGTTGAGACAGTCTGTGTACAGGATAATACTGTCACCCTTCTGCATTTTGAATTTTAGAGCTTTGAATTCCTGTTTTAGACCGCCAAAACCTATAATTCCATTTTTTTCAACAGGTTCTTTTGGTTCAACCGGGTAACATCGTCCATTTTTTGCAGTGCGGATAAATACCTTTGGATGTCCGGCATTTATCAGTTCAACCTGATTTCCCTGAATGCGTAAAAGAACACCCGTAAGGTAATTTTCGATATCGCCCTTATCTTCAGTAATCTGTCTGTCTATTTCTGAAACAACTCTTGAGAACGGAAGATTTGCACATTCACGGAATTTTCTGTCGATAACGTTTTTGGCAAGCATTGTTACAAGACCCGAAGCAATACCATGGCCTGAAACATCAAAAAGGCCAACTCCCTGAAGTTCCTTTCCGTCATGGAAAAAATCATACAAATCACCAGAAACACCTGCTGCAGGTTTAAACTGATAGACTACATCCCAGTTTTTAAAATGCGGGAGTGACGGATTATAAAAGCTGTTCTGAACATTTGCCGCAAGCTTCAGATCGCGGTCTGCCTTTTTCTTTGCATCAATCAGCTGATTATTTGTAAGTTCCAGCTGGTTATTAGCTTCAGAAAGTTTTGAATTAGACTCCGAAAGCTCTTTTGTTCGTTCTTCAACCTTGTTTTCAAGAGTTCTATTTAATTCTTCTACCTGTCTTCTTGAATTTACAAATCTGTTTGCAAGAATAAAAAGCAGACTTACAATTACCAGCTGCCAGCCAATCGATGTAATATACGGAAAACTGTAAATCTTAAGAATATTATGAACTATGATATCAATGAGGAAGATTACTAGCAGCGGAGAAAAACCGAAAAGCAGAGTAACAGCATCCTTTTCTTTTTTTACCAGTGCTCTGATAATCACAAAGAACAGGTAAAGCATTGGAGGAATGAGCATCATAAAAGTCCAGCGCATAGAACGCAGGATTCTGTAATCAGGAGCAAAAAGAATGATTGCTACAGGCAAAATCAGGAATGCCAGTCTTATATAAGTTACAGCCTTTTTTTCTGTAGAATGTACAAAGGTTATGATAAACGAAATAACCATATAGCAGATAAAGAAAGGCAGAGAATTAGAGAAAACCTTCTGGAAGAACAAAAATGAAACCTTTGAATCAAAGGCAAACGGAAGTTCTCCATAGAAAAATACAGAAAGATAAAGTGCTGACAGAATATTTATAAAGGCAAACATTCTGTTTTCCTTTTCATTCTTGTTTTTGAAGAACAGCATAAGGTGATAAGCGGCAATAACCAGCATCAGAAACGCAAAAAACAGGTTGATTTTGCTGTTCCAGAAAGCTTCGCGGGAAGCAGCTTTGCGTGCTGTATCAACTGTACTGATAAAAGGATTTGAAACCACGGAACCTTCCGCATCTACCCAGATTTTTATGAGGATTTCGTTTTCTCCACTGTTCAAAATAGCCTGGGAAATTGTATAAAAGCGGGCTGTATTCCAGGCACTGAATTCATCTGGAGGGCATTTTCCCTCACCGCCTATATAAGAGCCGTTTACAAAAGTTTCATCTGCAATTGAAATACGGCCAAGATAAACACCAAGATTCTGATTTTTAAGCTCTTCCGGCACTGTAAAAGTCTTTTTAAGCCAGATAAAACCATACTGTTTAGGGACAAGAGTTTCGAGATTACCGAGTTTTGCATTATCAAAAGCAGTAAAATCTTCTGAACCCGCATTTTCAACAAGAGAATAAGTCCATCCTTGTGTCAGGTCAATTTTTACATCTTCTTTTTTAGCTTTACAGGATGTTAAAAATACAGCTGAAATAAAAACGAAAGTAAAGGCAGCTGCAATACATCTGATTTTTGAGAATTTTGATTTCATAAAAACCTCTGAATTATGTTATTGATAGCAGTGCATTATTTTTGATAGTATTACTATCACTAATATAGCATATAACTGAATCATAGGCAAATGCAAGCAGCCGGAATTTTAATAGAAATAATTTGCAAATACGTATTTTCAGTCTTATAATAATTTTCATAGCATAAATATTATTTGCAAAATGCATCATCAAAAGGAGTTTCTATGGCAAACACAGAACCACGCGTACTGTCCATCATTCTTGGTGGTGGAAAAGGAACACGTCTTTACCCGCTTACAAAAGAGCGTTCAAAACCAGCCGTTTCATTCGGCGGAAAATACAGAATTGTAGATATCCCTATTTCTAACTGTATTAACTCGGGATACAAGAAGATTTACCTTCTTACTCAGTTCAACTCGGCTTCACTTCATCTTCACATCTCAAATTCTTATAATTTTGACCGTTTCTCTGGCGGATTTGTTGAAATTCTTGCTGCAGAACAGACTCTTGAACATTCAGGCTGGTATGAAGGTACTGCCGATGCCGTTCGTAAGAACTTTATTCACTTTAAGACTCAGAAACCAACTCATTACATAATTCTTTCTGGTGACCAGCTTTATAAGATGGACCTCCGTGCATTTATGGATGCCCACATCAAATCTGGTGCTGAAATCACAATCGCAACTACAGCCGTAAACCGCCACGACGCTTCAGGTTTTGGTATCATGCAGATTGATGACCAGAATCATGTAAAAGCTTTTATGGAAAAGCCAAAGCCAGATCTGAACATTGACGACTGGAAGATTCCTGCAGAAGCACGCGGAAACCTTCCTCCAGAGAAGGAATACCTTGCATCAATGGGTATTTACATCTTCAATGCTGACACAATGGAAGAAATGCTTGGCGGTGAAAACGAAAAATACACAGACTTTGGTAAAGAAATCCTCCCTCTCGCCATCGGTAAGAAGAAAATCAGTTCTTATGTATTCGACGGCTACTGGGAAGACATCGGAACCATCCGCAGCTTCTATGATGCAAATATTGCTTTGTGCGAACCAAATCCAACATTCGACTTCTTTGGACAGACACAGCCAATTTATACACACATGCGCAACCTTCCACCTTCAAAAATCAACAAGGCAGACATCAATGCTTCCCTTATTTCTGAAGGATGTATCATTACAGATGCAAAATTCAATAAATCTGTTGTCGGTGTACGCTCAATCATCAATGAAGGAACTGAATTTAACGGCGTAATCATGATGGGTGCCGATTATTACGACACAGAAGAAGAAAAGGCTGAAAACGAAAAAGCCGGTAAACCAAGTACTGGAATCGGTAAAAACTGTAAAATTGCCAACGCAATCATCGATAAGAACGCAAGAATCGGTGATAACTGTAAAATCGGCGTAAGCGGAAAGAAGTACGAAGACGGCGATCACGGCAGCTTCTACAGTGCAGACGGCATTATTGTTATCCGTAAGGGTGCAGTTATTTCTTCTGGAACAGAAATCTAAAACAGCTGCAAGGCGCGCGCGGAATTATGCCTGATATGTACGACAAGCTGGGCGAAATGCTCAACGAAGCACTTGAATCAGGCGAAATTCCTCAAGAAACAATAAAAACAGACCCTGAACCGGAGGTTAAGTGCTCGCAAAGAGAGCATACAGAAAACGCCTCAGATTCGGGGCCTGATTCTTTTAAAAGCAGTTTTGACAAGCTCAATCCCCGTATTTTTAAGAAAAAGAAGCAGATTCATACCGGCGAAGTAATAAAATTGTATAAATATACATATAATATGCAATTTCCACCACAAATTCAAAACATACTAACCACACTAGATATAGCGTATCCATTTACACAAAAAGATATTACAACTGCATATCATAAAAAGCTTAAAGAAGTGCATCCTGATACACAAAACACTATACAATATTCTCATGATGTGCAAAATATTAGACAGATAAGTATTGATGATATATTGAATTCGTATAAAATTTTATGTGATTTCTTTGGTATAAAGTAGAATGTATAGTAAAATATTTTAGACATTACTTATTGTATGAAATATTATACATATAATTTCTGTATACATATTTATACAATCGGCAAGCACAGCTTGCCTCTGAGCCATTTTTTCGATGAACCTAAAGCAACCCTATCGGCTTGCTTTTTAACGGTTCTTCGATTATAGGCTTATTCAATATTTAACTCTTCCAATTTTCTATGTAAAGTCTTACGGCCAATTCCGAGAATGTCGGCTGTTTTAGATTTGTTTCCTTTGTTAGCTGCAAGGTTTTCCTGGATGATGATCTTCTCTGCTTCGTCCATTGTTATGCCAATAGGAATTGAAATTACCTTTTCTTCTCCTTGAGCTCTGAGAGCTCTTGGTAAATCTTCCATTTTAATTTCATCACCTGTGCACATTACAACTGCACTCTCAACAGCATTCTTAAGTTCACGGATATTTCCAGGCCAGCTGTATTTTATCATTGCAGATTTTGAAGTCTTATCGAAGCCTTTTATATTTTTCTTATTTTCAATATTGAACTCGCGCAAGAAAGCATGCATCAAAAGAGGTATGTCATCCATGCGCTCACGCAGACTTGGCATCTCAATTCGTATTACATTCAAACGATAAAACAAATCCTCTCTGAAGCGGCCGGCCTTAACTTCATCTTCAAGATTTCTGTTTGTTGCTGCAACAACACGAACATCAACTTCAATAGATTTTTCACCGCCAACTCTTTCAAACTTATGTTCCTGAAGTACACGTAAAAGTTTAACCTGAGTTGCAAGATTGACTTCACCAATTTCATCAAGAAAAAGAGTGCCTCCATCGGCAAGTTCAAAACGACCTTTGTGAATTGACTCTGCTCCAGTAAAGGCTCCTTTTTCATATCCAAAAAGTTCACTCTCAATTAAAGTCTCAGAAAGTGCTGCACAATGAACAACAATAAAAGGCTTGTCTGCTCTGTCCGACTGTTCATGAACAGCTTTTGCAACGAGCTCTTTACCGACACCACTCTCTCCTGTAATCAGTACACTCGCTCTAGCCGGAGCTGCTTTTGAAATCATCTGGCGGACTCTGTTTAAAGAGTCGCTCTTTCCGATCATCTCATCTGGACTTTCAGATTTTAAAAGTTTTTCTTTAAGTTCACGATTCTGCTCTGCAAGAATTTTTCCCTGAAGTGCATTTTTTACAATTTTATTTAAGTGGTCCAGGTCAAGTGGCTTAGTCAAAAAATCAAATGCACCAGCCTTCAAAGCTGCGGTTGCATCATCAATACTACCATGACCGGTCAGAACAATAATCGGTATTCCCGGGTAGTCAGTAGTCACCTTCTGCACTACTTCACTGCCGCTGATTCCATCCATTCGAAGATCTGTAATCACAAGATCAATTCCGCCCTGTGCAATTAGCTCAAGACCTTCAGCACCATTGGCAGCCTGCTTTACCTCATAACCTTCCAGTTCAAAATTGTCAGCAAGTCCATTACGAATATTTTCTTCATCATCGATAGTTAAAATAGTCAAAGTGATTTCCTCCTAGCGGCTTTCAGAAGTTAATAGTTTTGTATCTTTCTGCGGAATTGGGAAGGTAATTGTAAAGGCAGTTCCCTCGCCTTCTTTTGAATCAACAATTATTTCACCAGAAAATTCTTTAATAATTTTATACACCATTGTCATTCCAAGACCCGTCCCGTTTGCCTTTGTTGTATAATAAGGCTCAAAGATTTTTGCAAGAGTTTCTTCAGACATTCCACAACCGTTATCAGCAATTGTGATGATGAATTTATTTTCCCGAACAGAATTGGAAATACAGAATTTTGCACCAATTCTGTCACCGATATATTTTGATTTTATTGCAGCCAGAGAATTCTGCGAAATGTTCATTATTACATCACGGAAAAGTTTTTCATCAAGAAGGATTCGTTTTCCGCTTTCAGATGATTTGAAAATTACTTCAATTCCTTCTCTGTTAAATTCTGGCTTAAAGAAAGAAACAAGATTTTCTACTAATTTATCAGGTTCCTTAAGCTGCAGCTGTGCCTTAACAGGACGTACAGCCAGAAGAAAATCCATAACCAGTTTGTTCAAATGTTCAATTTCTTCATTTACTATATCAATATGATCTTCAACAAATTTTGGAGCCGGAAGTTTATCATCATTTTCACGGGCCTTAGCAAGAGCCTTTTGAATCAACTGTATATGAATACTTATTGCACCAAGAGGATTTTTTATTTCATGAGCCATACCTGCTGCAAGATTAGTAAGATTTGCAAGATTTTCCATTCGGTGAAGAAGGATATCCTGATTTTTCTTTTCAGTTATATCGCGGACAAGAATAACCTTTCCGTTTAATTCTCCTTCAGTTATAAGCGGTGAAATTGTAACTGTAAGAAATCGTACAGAACCTCCAGAAGTTACGGTTGAAAAATCTTCTGAACAGTTGGTAGTATTTTTTTCCATACAATTGCGAAGGAAATTAGAGACATCTTCATCTTCAACATATTCCCAGATTGCATTTTCCGTTCCAAGAATATCTTCAAGTCTTTCAGAAAAAGGAAGCCAGCTTTCTGCAATTGTGTTATATCGAAGCAGTCTGTAATCATCATCAATAATTAAAAGACCTGTTGATAGGGATTCCAGAACAGAGAAAAGGTTTTCATTCTCATCAACTACATCTTCAAGAAGAGAAAGCACTTGTTCTTTCGAAAGTTTTTCGGCTTTCTGCTTAACTCGTTTTACATAGCTGCGCAAAATATACCTCCAAACTGATTATTCAACGCAAACATATCTCTTAAAAGTATTTCCAATGCTGAGGCAGGTGACTGATTATACAAAGTAATATTATCGCTGCAGTTTCGCAGTAATTCCATTGCTTTTGCAGCTGCTTCACTACCAGCCTGAGTTTTCAACATAGGACGCATAAAATTTGCAATATTGAGAAGGAATAGTCTGAGTTCAATTCTTGGATAGAACTTTTCACACTTTTTTACAATTTCTTCTATGTTGCAGATCTGGCGGCTTGAAACCGAATTATAAAATATTCTTGCCTGTGCTTTTATTTCAGATGGAGTAACTGGAAGATATGTAAGAAGATAATCATGAAGATTTCCCTTAAAATCATCATTATGGAAAACCCTCTCTATAACTTCCAGCTGCTGATCTTCTGTACGTTCCAGGAAATTATAGGTTCTTACACGCGAAAGAATTGTCTGCATAATAGCATTTCTTTTTGAAGTAAGAAGAATGAAAACAACATCCTCAGGTGGTTCTTCAAGGATTTTGAGCAGAGCATTTCGTACACTGGTCTGCATTCTATCTGCATTTTCAATAATAACAGTTTTACGGCCTTCTTCAGATTTTATATGAGCCCAGCCTTCCATATTTCGAACCTGATTTATTGGAATCGAATCATACAGATATTCATCTTCGAGCTTCATACACTGCTTTGTAATTTCTTCGCATAACTTTTTAACATTACTAACGTCCGGTAGTTCACGAGGAAAATCAAGCTGTTCAAGGCTTTCGTTAATTTCTTCTATAAGGCTTCCGATTTTATTAAGATTTGTATCCCCTTCCCAAAGAATACCATTAAAACGGAGCGTCAGTTTTCTTACACTTCTTAAAAACAGATATCTGGCAGCATCAATATATTTTGCATTTATAAAATGAGCTTCCGTAAAAGTTTTAGCAGCTGCTGAAATCTCCAGAGAACAGTCTCTAGGTCCCATAACCATAAGATTTGAGCATACAAGAGCCTTATGCTGCAAGCAGGATGGACAGGTACACATCCATTTTCCCTGAGGAGCCTCATGACAGGAAAGAATACGCGCTGTCTCAAGTGCAGCAGTGAGTTTTCCGCTGGCTTCCGGACCTGCAAATAAAATTGCACCAGGGAGTCTGTTATATTTTATATCAGCTGCAAGAAGTTTTCCCGCTTCCTGATTAACTAGATTTTCAAACATGAGTTCCTATCTCCTCTTTAGAAGACATAAACAGGCTGGACACGATATTAAAATAAAAGCTTCCATCAAAAATCTTATCTGCATCAAAAAAAGGCTGCGCATTAAACAAAAATATAATAAGTCCAACAACTGCAACCCCTTCAACCATTCCAAAAATAAATCCCAGAGTACGATCGAGGCTTTTTAATATACTCCACTGAAATACCTTAGATATAATCATCTGTATAAGCTTAATTACTAAGAAAGTAACAACAAAAACTAAAAGGAATGCGATTATATTTGCTGCAAACTGAACTTTGATATCCTTAAGTAAACCTGTTGCTATATCTTTATAAAATATATAGCCTAATATGATTCCTGCTATAAAAGCAATTTTTCCAAAGACATTATCAATAAAACCTTTAATAACTCCAGAAATCGCAAATATAAGAATTATTATACTGAAAATCCAGTCAATAACAGTAAAGCTCATTTTTCCTCTCCTATTTTATCAAAAAGAATCTTTGCAATTTTATTTGCAGGGATTTCTCCTTCTGTCAGCTTTTTTAAGGCTTCTGAATATACAATTCTGTTTTCTTTTTCAATCATTTTTGAAAGAGATTCTTTTAGATGTTCAGAATCAGCCTGCTGCCCCAGAAGCACTTCTGCTGCTCCATGAGATTTAAAGAATTCTGCATTATCAACCTGGTCACCTCTTGTACCATTACCACAAAGAGGAACGAGAACCATCGGTTTATGTAATACAGCAGCTTCCCATATTGAGTTTGCCCCTGCCCTGCTTAAAATAACATCTGCACAGGAAACAACATCCGGCATTTCCTTATAAATAAAATTATATGGTTTATATGAATCGCCATATTTTTCAGAAAGAACTGCAGAACGATTGTCATCTGAATTTAATAATCCAGTCTGATGAACTACAACAAAGTTTTCAGTTAGAAAATCAATATTATCGTATACCAGTTCATTTATTTGACGTGCTCCTGAACTGCCTCCAAGCACAAGAAGAACAGGCTTTGATGTTTCTTTTATTCCCAGGAATTCGAGACCTTTTTGGGGATTGGTATTGTAAAAAACAGGACGAATTGGATTACCAGTAACAACAACTCTTTTCTGCTCAGCTACAGACAGTCTTGCTTTTGTTTCATCATAGGAAACGAACATACAGTCAGCAGACTTAAAATTGAGTCTGTTTGCAAGTCCTAAAGTAAAATCGCATTCATGAGTATAAACAGGGATATGAAGCAATCTTGCAGCAAGACATGGTGGAACACTTACAAAACCACCTTTAGAAAAAAGCACAGCTGGTTTGTTTTTTCTAAGTATATGATAAGCTGCAAAAAATCCACCTGCAATTCTGAATAAATCAGAAAAGTTCTTTAAAGAAAAATATCTTCTGAGTTTTCCAGAAGGAATGCCATAAAACTTATCAACAGTTTTATTACCATCAGGACCAGTTGCTTTATCAACAATGTTTTTATCCATTCCTTTTGAACAGCCAATCCAGTTAATTGATATATTGTGATTATTTGATTTCGAAATAGCTTTTAATTCATCTGCAACAGCAAGTCCAGGATAAATATGACCTCCTGTACCACCGCCAGTAAAAAAAACAAGATTTTTATTTAATTTCATAGTGTGTCATTTTAACACAGTATTTGCATTTTTTAAAGTCTGTAATTTGAAATTCATTTAATAATTTTTTTTAAAATTTGCCTTATCAGCTATTGACACAAATGAGCATTTTCTATATATTAAGATACATCAACTGAACGCCGCAGTAGCTCAGTTGGTAGAGCGCCGGACTGAAAATCCGTATGTCGTTGGTTCGATTCCAACCTGTGGCAAAGGCTTCTAACTCTTGTTAGAAGCCTTTTTTTTATGTTCAATTATTTAAAATAAAAAAATAAATAATTTAATTGATTTAAAATATTTTACCAGACAAATAAATCAGCACAGTTTCTTTCGCCACCAGAAATGTCGATAGTCTGGCCGGTACAGAAGGTATTTGTAACAGTCATAAAATACATCCACTGAGCTGCTTCTTCAACAGAGAGCCACTTTTTTAATGGAGTTACATCCATTATTTTCTGCCACAATTCCTGGTTATTCATTACAGTTTCATTTAACTCGGTTTTTACTCCACCAAAGCAAAGTGCATTACATGTAGCTTTATATTCATTGGCAAGACGGATTGCTGTATTTTTCATATACCCTACTACACCGGCTTTAGAAGCTGCATAAGCAGGGAATTCGTTTCCGTGTAAGGCTGATACAGATGCATTAAAAAGAACAGATTTTATTTTAGACTGGAATGCATATTGTTCAGTTACATACATTGTTCCAATTAGATTTGTTGTAATATCGCAGGAAGCTTTCTCCACATCAATTACTGGAGTTTGGATTCCTGCGTTATTTATTAAGATTTCAACATCAGATATTTCGGGGAGAGATGCTTTGTTTGTAATATCGGCAACATAATGAGTGTATCGTTCAAAGCCATCATCAATTTTTTGAATTGTAGATTCCCCAACATCAATTCCAAAAACATCATGACCATTCTGTAAAAATAACAGAGCCGCTGCTTTTCCAATTCCTCTGCTTGTACCGGTAATTACAACTTTCATCACTAACTCCGTTATGCAGTTTGTTTATTTAAATAATCAGAACCAACATTTTCACGTTCCCATTTACATACAACGCGATAGCCGATCCCTGAGAAGAAAATTTCACACAAAAGTTCACCGACTGCACCAATTATCGAACAGATAACTACCTGTATCCAGGTCCAGCCAAAGAAGAATTTAGAAACTACTGTTGCAAAAAGGAAATTATCAACAAACTGAGCAAGCATTGTAGAAATGTATGAACGCAATGCAAAAGCACCAAATCCTTTTTCTGATACATGTTTTCCTATCAAAGAATTCAATAATGCATTAACTATTGAAGAAACTGTAAATGCAAGTGCTGACCCAAGAACAACATACCAGGCACCGCCAAAAGTATTATTCAAAGCAGAGTTTACAGCTATACTTATTTCATTCACTTCTGAAGAATAGAACTCACCCCACTTTCCAGGAGCGAGTGCCAGCAATGCAAAAACTCCGCAGACAGCAAGGTTTATAAGTAATGCAATCAGTGATACCTTAATAGAAGCTTTCGCACCCCAGCGTTTGCAGATTATATCCATACAAAGAAACATAACCCAACTGAAAACAAATCCACAATCAAAAACAATAAACTTATAACTAATAAGCTCTTTATTTGCCATCAGATTTGCGCAAACAACAGAAAGTACGAAAAAACAAACTGTAAGGGAAGGAATACTTCTAAGAAGAAGTTTAGTGTCATCCAGTTCAGTCTTGAACCAGGAAGAGATTTTATTCATGTTAACCTCGATAAGAATTTTAATTTATATCGCGCAGGAGTGTTATGAGGAATCATAAACTGCACGGACTAACGTCGAGAGTAATATAGCAATTTTAAGTTTATTACGCAAGTATAAGAAAAATTAAGCCTTCTTATTCCTTTTCTTTCGCTTAATACAAAGTAATACAATTCCGGCAATAACTACTATAAGTCCAAAAATCAAACAGTAAACAATTTTTGCAAACTTACTTGGCTTTTTGAGAATCTTAAAGATGTTTCTGCTCGGAACTTCTTTATAAGCAGCTTCTAAAATTCCAGAATAATCGCCAATATCACCTGTCATCTTTACACCGGTAGCAATTGCTGCCCAGGCCTTAAATTCTGTTGTACCGGGAAAAATTGAAGTTCTTATGATATTATCTTCCAGATTTTCAACTATTGTACCATCAGCGTTTTTAGGAATTAAACTTAAAAGTCCATAACTTAAATCATTTACACTTCCAAGCATTCTTCCTGTGTAGATATCAGAAACTACTCTATATAATTTATCATCCTGAACTTCTTCTTTTGTTCCATCATCCTTAATAAGATATACTTTTGTTACCTTATCAAGAACAAGTCTATGAGGATTATATTCATAAGTGATTCCAGAAAAATAAAGATTTAATAGAGAGAAACCTAAAGTTGAGCCCATTGATAAATCTATTTCACAGGCATTCTTGAATTCACGGCCACTCAAATAAACACTTACAAGCGGATAGCCGGCAATCTCATCAGGACCAATTCCAAGACTGAATGAATTAAATACATCTTTAGTAGTTACATTACCTTTTACAAGATCCTCTCGGGCAACACCAGTTGGGACAACGGCTAAATCTATATGTTTTCCAAAGCCAGTTTTTTCTGCATTTGGATTTGTGATTTCATATTCTGCAACTGCCTTTCTATACATATCCGAAATGATATGGCCCATTTCCGGATGAGAATAGTTAGTGTAAGCCTTTCCTAAAACTTCATTTGTTTCAAAACCAAACTTACTCAAATATTCTTCATCTATATCTTTTTTGAAGGACTCTAATTTAGCAGCTATAACTGAATCGGGTTCAACGCCTTCAGTTGGAATAATCTCATATCGTGCCATTTCCCATCGGCCGTTCTTATTTTGTTTCATTGAAAGAGAGCCGATGTTCTGTGCAAATTCACCGCAGCTTACAATGTAAGTATTTCCATGCTGTATTGGTTTCTCAAGAATAGTATGAGTGTGTCCGCTTATAATAAGATCGATATCTGGAACTTTTTTTGCCAGCTGTTCATCTTCACTTTTTTTGATTTTCTTATCTGTACCACTATGACTTATACAGACAATCATATCAGGCTTTTCTTTTTGTTTAATCTGAGCAACAACCTTTGCAGCCTGCTCATATTGATTAAAGAATGTAAGTTTACAAGTTGGCGCACAGAACAGAGAGTTTTCACCAAATAAACCAAACACTGCAATTCGAACTCCATTTTTTTCGAATACAGTATAATCCTTCGCTCCGTAAGCATCATAAGCACGCTTTACAGTTTTTGTATAATCATCATCTTTTGACCAGTCAACATTACAAAGCAAAAACTCTGGGAGTCTCTCGCCACTTAATCGTGCCGCATCAAGCATACCGGCAACGCCAGTGTCCATACAGTCAAATTCATGATTTCCCATTGTTGTAGCATCAAAGCCTGCAAGTCCTAATATTCTTAATTCAGCAGCTTTTGATGCATAAACAGTTTGATATAAAGTTCCCTGAGAAAAATCACCAGCATCCAGGAGAAGTGTTTCAGGATTTAAAGCCTTCTGTCTGTTTATTAAAGTTTTTGCCTGCGCAATTCTGTCCAGAAAGGAATGTACATCATGAGTAAACATTACATCTACAGTCTTTGATTCTTGAGCCATTAAAGGACAAAGGCTAAAACTCATCACAATAAAATAACTAATTATTCTTCTTATAAATAGATTTCTCATGTCTTCATTATAACCTTTTATTATTCAGAAGACTACATCTATTTATTTTTTTCCTGTCAACATTCTGTAAAACCAGTTTTGAATTTCAACTACCCTTAAGGTAACTGAGGTTTCAACAAGGTTCTTAATTATTTTATGTTCTAGCGGAGAATAGGAACATTGTACAAGAGCATAAACACTGACAGTCTCATCATTTTCCTGCATAAAAACAAATATTTCTGCTTCCCGTTTTTTTATTCCTCTTACAAAAATATTATCCGGTTTTTTATTTATGATTGCATTTATTGCATAAATATTTCCGTTGTTTTTATAAGTATCAATTGCCACATCAAAATTAAGTCCACCTGCAGCCCTATCCTTCACATATAAAAGCCCTTCATTCTGATTAAAAACAGCCTGCTTAAATAATGCCTTTCGTTCCCGGCTTTTTTCATCTATAAAACTAACACCAAAGCATTCTTTATCAAGTCCACCCATCTGATCCAGTTTCTTAATAATCTGTTCACAGGTATATCCATTAGCTTCTTTTTTTGGAATAACTAAATTAGTCTGAACACAATATCTGATATCATAATTTCCGGTTAATTTATCAGTATATGTTTTCTTATATTTTGATTCTGGAAAAAGACTGTAATCAGCCTTATACGAATGAGAAATTGTTCTATCAAAAGAAAATAAACCTGTAAAAAGATTTAGAGTAATAAATAATAAAATAAACTTTTTCATAATAATATTTTTAATTATATAATTTTTTTAAGGTAAAATCATTAACTCTGTAATTGTTTCTGTATCTGTAGCTCTTATCCTGAAACATTCGTCTATTGAACTTATCTGGCTAAGGATCTTCTTAATCATAATTATACCAAGTCCTGCACCTTCAGTTTGATCAATAGAATTCATAAAAATATCTTCTGATGACTTATTTTCAGACATTGAAAGTCGCTTATTTATTCTAGAAATTTCTTCTTTAGATATAACTGAATTGTTTCGCGCTGTTATATATAAACAATTATTTTCAACATTAAAAGAAAGCTTTACATATAAACCAAGTTTATTGATTTCTTCAACAAATTTAGCATCTCTAATATTACTTAATCCCTGTTCCTTAAAATGCTTCATTCCAGATTCATAATCATCATGATTATTTATATTCAGATTATGAGTAATAAAATAAGCTCTCTTAATATTTGCCTTTACTGAATTTGAAATAATCTCTTCCATACAAAGGCCTAATAAATTGTAATATTTTTCCAGATGAATCTGTTTTAAATATTCATTTGTAATCTTTTTAATAAACTCTCTGCTTTCAGCACCAGGGCTAGTCAGAGTATATTCAAATGGAACATGATTTGAAATACATGCTATAACAGATGAGAAATCTGGAACCGTTGTATTTGTAGATGAAACTCTCATGTATATAATATAATTATAAGTTATAAATTCCATATTGTAAAAGAAAAAAAAAGAATTATTCGATTTATCATTTTTCTTGTGTTATGAGTTTTTGTACCTTATAATTAAATAACTATGAAATGGCTGGTCATATCTGATGATGAAATTCTCTCTGATAAAATAAATACTTTTATTTCTGAGCAGAATAAGAAAAATAAAGTATTCTGTGCCCCAATTACAGATGAATCACTTAAGAAATATAAAAAAATATTCAGAGATCTTTCTGCATGTATTATTTTTACTAAAGATCCGAAATCTATATCTCCTTCGGTTGGTGCAGGACTGAGTGCAGTCTTTGGATTTTTTGCAGCTGAAAATATTCCGGTAATTACAAACAATAATTTTATTCTTGAAAATTATCTTTTTGGAAAAGAAATTGGAATTGGCGGAAAAGATGCAGATGATTTGTATAAAGTTCTAACTAAGAAATACAATAATCTTGCTGAAGAAGCTAACATGCGAATTGCAAAGAAAAAGCTGTTAAATAGAGGAATTCCATATACTTCTGATTGTTTTGGAACTTATATTGCAAAAAACAAGCCTGAAATTGTTCATGAATTTCTTGAAGCCGGCATGAGTATAAATTCCCGCGATGACCTTGGAACTCCAATGCTTAACATTGCATGCCGCAATGACAATTTCGAATTTGTACAGATGATTTATGATCTTGGTGCAGAACTGAATGCTGTTTCAGAAGACCGCGGTTATACCGCTGTAATGGATGCAGTATGGCGTGGAAACGAAAAGATTACAAAGTATCTGATTTCAAAAGGTGCTGATCTTAATACAATCAACAAGGAAGGCCAGAATAATCTGATTCTTGCAGTTGGAGCAAACAGAGAATCTCTCGTAAAGCTTCTAGCAGAAAACGGCGCAGATCCTGATGTAAAAGATATGATGGGTATGAGTGCCTATAATTATGCGGTACTTTTCAAAAAAGAAAGACTTGTAGAAATCTTAAAGCCTTTCCATAAAGAGATATAGGTTATAGGTGTCAGGTTCCAGGTTATAGGAGGGGAAAGTCTTCCCCTACGCCCGCACTTTGTTGCGGGCTACCCTTTCTCCTAAGGGGCTAAGCCCCTTAAAATCCCCATGCTTTTCAGTAAAAAAAATCCCGGCAGATTGATGGATTATCTACCGGGATTAATTATTTTATATTTAAATTCTAGAACCTAAAACCTAGAACCTATTACCTCTTAAGGCTCAATACTGTTTCAAGCAGTGTATCTGCTGTCTGAATTGTCTTAGCGTTAGACTGGAACCCACGCTGTGTTACGATCATGTCTGTCATCTGTTCAGAAAGGTCAACGTTTGACATTTCCAAAGCACCAGCCATCAAAGTACCCTTACCTGCAACTCCTGATTCACCGATACGAGCCATACCAGAGTTGTTAGATTCTACATAAGTGTTGTCTCCGGCCTTTTCAAGACCGCGGTCGTTGGCAAAACTTGCAAGAGCAATCTGACCAATTGTGCGGTTTGTACCGTTTGAGTATACACCAGTGATAATTCCGCTTGAGTCAATCTTGAAGTTATCAAGATAACCCATTGTGTATCCGTCCTGATAGAAAGCCTTTGTAGTAGACTTAGAAGCAGACTGTGTAATTGTATCCTTGAAAGACCCGATTGTTCCAAGATTGATGTTCATTGTCTGGCGGTAAGGATTTCCTTCTGCGTCAGGATTTGATTCAGCTACTGCAAAAGAAGTCTGAATTACAATCTGTCCTTCAAGATTTGATTCTCTTCCAGAAGAGTCTGTTACAGACTGAAGAGCACCGTAGTTATCAAAGTTTACAAGGAAAGTATTTCCGACACCGTCAGTTGTTCCAAGACCTACACGAGTCTGTGTATAATCTGCATTATCAGCATCTACAAGAACTGTAGCCTCCCACTGATTTGGATTACCAACTACACGGCGGAAAGAAACTGAAAGAAGGTGTTCGTTACCAAAGCTGTCGTAAATCTTCTGTTCAGTTCCCCATGTTCCTTTATAGATATCATCTGCACTTGCACCTTCAAGAATCTCTGGAGTATTCTTGTTAAGGTTACATGCGAAGTTTACATTTGTTGTTTCCTTAGCAGGATCCTTAGAACCTACAGGAATAATAAGGTCTTCTGGAGTTGCAGCTGTAGAAACAAGCATCTGGCCGTTTACTTCATCTGCCATCCATCCCTGAACACGCATACCGTTTGCAGGGTTTACAAGAGTACCATCACGGTCAAGACCGAATGCACCGTTTCTTGTATAGAATGATTCTTCACCACTTTTAAGAAGGAAGAATCCGTTACCCTGGATTGCGATATCAGTTGAAACTCCTGTTGACTGAAGGTTACCCTGTGTAAAGATATTATCAATTGAGGCAACAGTCATACCAAGTCCAACTTCTTTAGGGTTTACACCACCAAGCTCGTCAGTAGGTTTAGCTGCACCACTCATCTGCTGGCTGATCATATCCTGGAAGTTTACGCGGCCACGTTTAAAGCCGTTTGTATTAACGTTGGAAATGTTGTTACCAATTACGTCCATTCGTGTCTGGTGATTCTGAAGTCCTGAAACTCCAGAATAAAGTGATCTCATCATATGCTATTCCCTTCCTTCCTACCCGATTAGTCAGCGTAAATCGCCTTAATTTTATCCATGCTGTAATACATGCCTTTTACAAGAACCTGTGGATTTTCCCCGCGGGTTGCCCCTTCCACAACTCCCTGAACGGATGTATCACCTATATCCAATTCAACTGTCTTACCTAATGTGGCAGCAGCTTCTGAGCTGTTGATAAAGGCTGCCATTCTCGAAAAGGATGAACTCATGTTTGTCATCTGTTCCAGAGAACTGAACTGAGCCATCTGGGAAATAAACTCTGTATTTTCCATAGGGCTAGTCGGATCCTGGTTCTGCAGCTGGGTAATAAGCAGCTTCAGAAAATCATCCTTTCCCAATTCATTGGAAGTTTTTCTTCCTTCCACAACGAGCGTTTTGTTGTAGTTGTTTACTGCATTTTCAACTGCAAACTGTTCGCTCGCACTCATTTGAGTGTTAATGCTGTTTTGTGTGTTAAGTAGTTCCATCATTCTCCTCAATCACTTTTTATGTTATTTCAGAAATCAGCCACCACACTGATTTCTGAACCGCCTTTTTTATATCGTCAGCTTACGCTACGATGTTTACAGAATAATTCGAAATATCTACTGCATTTTCAAAGATGTCGTCCAATTCAGCGCTAAGCCCCTCTGCTGAATTTCCATACAATCTTTGTGCAAAAATATTTCTTCCATCATCCTGACCATTAAATCCCATATTCTGATTTGCCATAGAACCATTATTCATGGCAACATCAAAGCTGGCTGCATCAAAACCACTCTTAATGAAAGCTTCGCGCAGTGTCTCAGAATTATCCTTGAAAACCTGAAGAGCTTCTTTAGTAGCTACAGTAATATGACCGCTCAATGTTTTTCCATCCAGAGAAAGATGAATCTTTACATTTCCAAGATCATCCGGATGTAATACAAGATTTATTGTTCCCTGATTATTGTCTTTAAGAACTAAGTTTCCAGCTTTTACAAATTCAGGAGCAACATTCTGAAGCTGATTTGAAAGCATTGCCTGGAAGTTTGAACCATTTGAAGCAGCTGTCTGAGTATTCAATGAAAGAACATCTGCTTCTGCATTTGGATTCAATTCAACAGACATTACTGCTGTGTTTTCATTTGCAAGTTTTATTTCAGAAGTTTTAAGAGCGGATTTTTTAGTATTATCAGTTTCTGCAACTTCTTTTGTACGCTGATCTTCAACTGTAATTTTTCCGTCTTTATCAAGAGTAAACTGATTTTTTGTCTTATCCTGATTACCTGAAAAATCAAATTCTGTATCTGAACTGCTTTCTTCTGTCTGAATATTATTCAATGCCAGCTGTGCAGAAGAATCTGTATTTATAGCGTTTTCAGAAACTTCAATTTCATTATCAGAAAGCTTTATTTCTTTTTCATCTGATTTAATTGAGTTCTGTACAGCCCCTGCGAGTTTTGCAGAATTATCTTCTGATTCAGCAGTTTTTGCTATTTCTTCAAAACGAGAAAAGTCCTTATCAGAAAGCTTTTTATTCTTTGAATCCTTAGTATCCTTTGAATCTGCCTTTCCAGTTTTCTTATCTTCTACAGATTTTTTTGCCTCTGTTTCAGAATTATTAACGGATTTTCCCTTAGAATCTGTTTTTTCAGATATTTTATTATCCTTATTTTCATCAGATTCAGTTTTTTCTACAGTCTTTTCCGATACTTTTTCAGATTCATTCTGATCTTTTACCTGATTATCAGAAGTTTTCTCAGATTTTTCTGTGTTTTCAGCTTTTTCTGAATCAGAAATTTTTGAAGTCTGGTCTTCTGATTGAACAGTTTTTGTTTCTGTTTTAGATACATCTTCGCTGTTATAAGCTGCAAGATAATCTGCAAAAGATACAGAAGTCTGTTTCGGAGAATCTTTAACTGTATTAGATAACTGTAAGTCCTGAAGTTGAGAAGGATTTACGATGATATCTGTGATTGCCTGATATGACACTTGGCAAATCTCCTTAATGCGTTGAAGATTTGCCATTACTGAATGCTAGTCCAGGGACTCCGGCTTACTTATCATCTTCCGCTGTATTTCTGCAGCCCGGTCAGACGGCATTAAGGAAAGCCAGTACGAACCCATAGATGAAGAACCTTCAGCGGCTGCAATCTCCTCGACCTTGCGAAGGACGTCAATTACAGTCTGATCATCCATCGCAACAAGAATGTTAACCGCTGCTTCAGGTCTCATACCATTCAGATTTTTAGCAATCTGTTCAACGTTTATATTCTTATCATCGTATTTTTTTACTTTGAGGTTAAATGTTTTTTCTCTTTCTTCCTGATTTTTTTCACGCTCAGCAAGCTCTGCACTTACCTGTTCATTCTGTTTTTCAGCTGCTTCTACATCAGATTCGCGTTTATCAAGCTCTTCTTTAAAAATATCAAGAGCTTCGCGCTGTTTTCTGAGTCTGTCTTCATCAAGATTTGCAACGAGGGGACGTGATTGTGTTGTAGTTGTAGAGGTCTGTGGATTTTTCTTCAGAATCTTATATACAGGTGAAAAAACTGATTTTACATGAACGACACCAAGATAATCGAACCATAAAAGCCCACCAGCCAGAAGAATGAGAATGATAATTAAAAGTACAAAAGTTTTTCCTAAAGACTTTTTGAAAGACATAATTTCCCCTCAAATGGCAGTCCGAAGACTGTCATTAAATTATATCACATAAAGTTTAATCAATCAAACTTTAATCTATAAGACCTGAAATAGCTGCACCTAAAGTAATATCGTTATCACAAGATACGATATTCCAGTAAATACCAAGCTGGCGAGTAAGAACTTCATCAAGATAGCCGTATACTCGTTCACGAACCTTATATGTCTTAAAGAATGTTGTTCCGTCACAAAGAATACAGATTGGCTTAGAAGAATTCTTACCTTCTCCAGTTTTTACAGCACATGCTGTAAGAATTGCAGCAGAATAACGGGCAGAACGCTCAGCAATTGCATCCAGAATCTGGAACATCTTATCTACATCTTCTTCAGTTGCAACTTCGGCAGCGATTTTTCCAAGTACACAAGATTTATCATATGGATGATGAAGGAACTTATCCATTTCAATAAGAGTAAGAGTCTCAAGACCATTGATTGCTGCAGCAGTTTTTTCTGTGAAA
The DNA here is from genome assembly GCF_900111035.1 of Treponema bryantii. GTDB lineage: Bacteria > Spirochaetota > Spirochaetia > Treponematales > Treponemataceae > Treponema_D > Treponema_D bryantii_C. The sequence continues at coordinate 393,475 of NZ_FOFU01000001.1, read as the reverse complement.
AGACCATCTTTAGCAGCAGCCTTGAGTGCAAACCATGAAACTGGTCCAAGATAAGCACCAGAACAAAGCTTTTCAAGGTAGAATGTACCAGGTTTTACAGTAGTCCTATCAAAATCAACATCAAAATCAGAACGATTTACTTTAAGGAACTTACCGCTCTCACAAACTACTATCTGCTTTTTGATATTGCAGCAGTCACAGTCAGGCTGAATATAAGCAGCGTTCATACCAGTTCCAAGGATGAAACCGATGTTTGAAGAATATTTATCACCATCTTCTGCGCAGGCAGCACCAGCAAGCAATGCAGCAACAGTATCGTTACAGAGTGTAATGCGTTTAATTGAATTCCAGCCATGAGCAGAAAGAGCTTCCTTAAGGCAGGCACCAACTTTAGAACCTACAACTTCCGGAGCTTTTACTTCCTTTGAGAAACCAAGAAGAATACCGTCGCCATCTTCCTGAATTTCCATTGGGTATGAGAAACAGAATCCGATTCTGTCTGATTTATTTTTCAAGTGTTCAAGATTATTTGCAATCTGTTCAAAGAAGTCTTTACGAGAAAGCTCTTTTTCTACACCTGGCATACGGGTCTTTTCCATATCAGAAATAGATGGAACACCAGCATCATCAAAAGTAACAAGGCATGAACGGAAGTTTGTTCCGCCAGCATCAATAACGATTACAGACTTGCCTTTTGCAGAAGCTGCAGGAGGATTACAGAAAGTACGGATCATATCCTGATCTGCGCCGTCCTTGCGCAAGCCCTTTTTCATATCGTCCAGAATTGCCTGAGCGACAGTTAATACATCAACATGATTTACAAAATTATGTGCAGAAAGAAATGCACTTACCTGATTATTCATAATAGTTTTTTCCTGTATGTTGTTTTTTGTTGCATATATTATACAAGGAATTCCCTATAATAGCAAATACATCTGATGGTCGAATGCCGTACTTGACCCGACAATAGTATCTGCGTATTATAAAACCCTATGCTTGATTTGGAAGCCTTGAAAAATGAACTTAATCCTCAGCAGTACCGCGCTGTAACAACAACAGAAGGAGCAATCCTTATTATCGCAGGAGCCGGAAGCGGAAAAACCCGTGTAATCACATTCCGAATTGCTCACATGCTCGATAAAGGTATTCCACAAAGCTCAATACTTGCCCTCACCTTTACAAATAAAGCTGCAAAGGAAATGGCAGACCGAATCAAAACTCTTACAGAGAAAAAACTTCAGAATCTTACTGTTTCAACTTTCCATGCTTTTGGAGTAAAGATTCTTCGACAGGATATAGACAAACTAGGCTGGCGGGAAAACTTTTCAATTTATGATGAAACAGACCGTGTAGCTCTTATTAAGGAATGTGGCCGCGAGCTTAAATTTTCACCGGAAGCAATGGATATTTACACAATCGGAAACCTGATTTCAAATATCAAAACAGGACGCAAGAACTGGGAAACTGCAAACGATATGTACAAGCCTCTTTACGAGCTTTATCAGGAAGGGCTTAAACTTTATAACGCAGTTGATTTTGATGACCTCATTGTTCTTCCGATTAAACTTTTTAAGGAATATCCGGAAGTTCTTGCCCGCTACCGTGAGCGCTATAAATACATTATGGTTGATGAGTTTCAGGACACAAGCCATCAGCAGTACGAAATGATGCATCTTCTTGCAGATAAAAATGTTGCTGTCGTTGGTGATGATGACCAGAGTATTTACAGCTGGCGTGGTGCCGACTATCAGAATATTGTTAATTTTGAAAAAGATTTTGATGTAACAGAAATCCGCCTCGAACAGAATTACCGTTCAACAGGAACAATTCTGGAAGCTGCAAACGGTGTAATTGCCCACAACACAAACCGTAAGGATAAAAAGCTGTGGAGCGGTAAAGGTGTCGGTAAGCCGATTGAACTTTTTATGCCACAAAATGAGACTGATGAAGCAGACTTTATTGCTGAATCTATTCTTGGAATCGCAGTTGAAGAAAAACGCAAGTACGATGATTTTGGCGTTCTTATGCGTGCTAATACTCAAAGCCGCTACATAGAAGAAGCATTCCTGCATAACAATATTCCGTACACAATGAGTGGTGGAACTTCCTTCTTTGAACGTAAAGAAATCAAAGATGTAATCAGTTATCTCCGTGTTATTTCAAATCATGATGATGATATAAATCTACTGCGAATTATAAATACACCGCGACGTGGAATTGGACGTGCAGCAATTCAACTTATGAATGAAGCTGCGGAACTTAACGGTTGTACGCTTTGGAACGCGATTGATTATTTGATTCACGCAGAAGCTTCAACAGCGAGTGACACTCTTAAAGAAGATCTTCAGAACTTTGTTGATATTATTGAAGAAAACCGACAGAAACTTCTGAGTGGACGTGGCCTTGCAAATAAAGTTCGCCAGTTTGTAGATGATATTGATTACAAGAGTTACCTTATTTCTGAATATCCAAAAAGTGAAAAGGCTGTTTCTTATAAATTAAAAAATATCGAAGAGTTTACACAGTTTATTGATACCTGGGAAAATGATCCGGACAACAATAATCCTAATCTGTATAATTACTTAAATCGTATTACTCTTGCCAGTCATGATAATGGGGATGATGAAGCAAATAAAGGAAAAGTCAACTTGATGACCATTCATGCCTCAAAGGGTCTGGAATTTCCAGTTGTTTTCATAGCCGGTGTAGAAGAAGGTTTGATTCCTCATGCACGTTCTGTTGAAGAAAATAATGGTGATGTTGAAGAAGAACGAAGATTATTTTATGTTGCAATTACCAGAGCAAGAGAAAAACTAGTTATGACTTCCTGTCAGAAAAGGAAAAGACGCCAGTTCCGAACTGATGATACTGGCTCAGGAAGCCCCTTTGATTATACAGAAGTTACACCAAGCCGCTTCCTCGACGAAATCCCTGCCAACCTCGTAGAATACCACGAACCAAAGCAGATTACCGAGGAAGAAACCGGTGCGATGTTCTCCGACTTCTTAGGACAATTAAAAGCCAAAATGTAGGCAACAATCGAAGAACCGTTAAAAAGCAAGCCGAAAGGGTTGCTTTAGGTTCATCGAAAGAATGCCTCAGAGGCAAGCTATGCTTGCCGACTTACACTCTATATTTAATCTTCTTTCCAGTTCCTTCGTACAACTTAGCACGAAGTTCACTAACCTGTGGGTCTGTGATGTAATCATCAAAGCTCATCATGCGGTCAATAATTCCGTTAGGAGTAATTTCTACGATGCGGTTAGCAACAGACTGAATGAACTCGTGGTCGTGAGAGCTGAAAAGCAGAACACCAGGGAATGCAATCAAACCTTCGTTCAAAGACTGAATAGCTTCAAGGTCAAGGTGGTTTGTAGGATCATCCATAGTGATACAGTTTGCACCGCTGAGCATCATCTTAGAAAGCATACAGCGAACCTTTTCACCTCCGGAAAGAACCTTTACCTTCTTCAAAGATTCATCACCGCTGAAAAGCATACGTCCAAGGAAGCCGCGAACGTATGCGTCGTCCTGTTCCTTAGAGTACTGCTTAAGCCATTCAGTAATATTCATATCATTATTGAAGTTTTCTGAGTTGTCACGTGGCAAGTAAGTCTGAGAAGTTGTCTGTCCCCAGAAGAACTCACCTGAATCAGGCTTTCTTACACCGTTTACAATATCAAAAAGTGCTGTTACCGAGTTATGCTCAATACCAACAAAAGCAATCTTGTCTGTGCGGTTTACTGTAAGGCTGAAGTTCTTCAAAAGCTCAGTTCCATCGGCATCCTTAAGACAAAGGTTCTTACACTCAAGAACGTTGTTACCAATTTCGCGGTCTGCCTTAAAGTTTACATATGGGAACTTACGAGTTGAAATTGGGATTTCTTCGAGAGAATCTGCCAATTTGTCGTAAATCTTTTTACGGCTTGTAGCCTGCTTAGCCTTAGAAGCGTTAGAAGAGAAGCGGAGAATGAACTCACGAAGGTCCTTCATCTTTTCTTCAGTCTTCTTCTGCTGGTCGTGAGCCTGACGCTGCATAACCTGAGTCATCTGATACCAGAAGTCATAGTTACCGCTGAACTGAGTAATCTTACCGTAGTCGATATCGCAGATGAATGTACAAACTGTATTCAAGAAGTGACGGTCGTGCGATACAACAATTACTGTATTTTCAAAATCCAGAAGGAAGTTTTCAAGCCATGTGATTGATTCAATATCCAAACCGTTTGTAGGCTCATCGAGAATCAATGCATCAGGGTTACCGTAGATTGCCTGTGCAAGAAGTACTCGAACCTTCTGCGATTCGTCGAGTTCACTCATCATCTTGTCATGGTGTTCTTCTTCAAGACCAAGACCTGAGAGCATCTGCTCAATCTGATTTTCTGCTTCGTATCCACCGAGTTCTCCAAACTCAGCCTCAAGCTCTGCAGACTTAATTCCGTCTTCTTCAGTAAAATCTGCCTTTGCGTAAATCTCATCACGAGCCTTTGAAACCTCATACAAACGAGGAAAGCCCATCATAACAGTATCTTTTACTGAATATTCATCAAAAGCAAAGTGGTCCTGCTTCAAAACAGCCATACGCTCGCCCGGAGTCATAAAGATTTCTCCGGAATCCTTTTCGAGCTCTCCACTAAGCAGCTTTAAGAAAGTAGATTTACCGGCACCATTTGCACCGGTAATTCCATAACAGTTTCCTTTATTAAACTTAAGGTTTACGTCCTTAAAAAGCGGTTTTTCACTGAACGAAACACTAACATCACTAACTGTAATCATTTATTATCCCCTCAATTATCTACCAAAGAAGCTCTTTACTTTCTGCCAGAATGACTTCTTCTCAGGAGCAGCTTTCTGCTGTGGACGGTTATTGTTATAAGATTTGTTGTATGGCTTTTTACCGTTCTTCTTGTAATCGCCTTTCTTATAATCACCCTTCTTATATCCGCCCTTCTTGTAGATGTCTTTTGCACCTTTTGAAACAGATCCAGAAGCATAAGCATCCTTATACATCTTCATGCGCTCTTCGTATGAAAGACCAGCGAGTTTAGCAGGATCGATGTAAGGCTTCTTTCCGCGCTTTTCGAAATCACGACCTTTTCCACCTTTCTTGTAGCCGTCTTTCTTATATCCGTCATGGCGGCGGTCATCACGCTTGTCATCGCGACCGTGTCCGTTACGTTTTCCGTGTCCACGCCCATCGCGGTCATCACGACGTCTGTTATGAATATCGCCGTCCTTACCCTTACGGTAACCACCGCGGTTATCATAATCATCGTCCCCACGCCAGTTTTCAGTCTTAATATACATACCGGCAGATTTATCTTCTTCCATCTGATCTGGATAAGCTACAGTTGCTGGAATAGACATTTCGATATAGCGCTCAATAGCTGGAAGGTTATAAACATCCTGTTCAGAACAGAAAGTATATGCTTTACCAGATTTACCGGCACGAGCTGTACGACCAATACGGTGTACATAGTTTTCAGCTTCAACAGGAAGGTCGTAGTTGATTACCATAGCAAGGTCATCTACGTCGATACCGCGGGCAGCAACATCAGTTGCTACGAGAATCTTAATTTCTCCAGCCTTGAACTTTTTGAGGATTGCAAGACGCTTAGACTGAGGAAGATCTCCAATCATAAACTCAGCCTGAATCTCATTGATTACAAGACGCTTTGCAATTACTTCACAGCTGCGCTTTGTGTTACAGAAGATGATTGCTGATTCTGGATTTTCATGCTTAAGGATTCCAACAAGGAGCTTCATTTTTTCATCAGATGAAACATGAAGAAGTTCCTGCTGAATTTCGCTTACTGTAATGTTTTCAGCTTCAATTGTGATTTCCACAGGATCACGTGTATATTCCCATGCAAGATTCTTTACATATGTGTTAAGAGTTGCAGAGAAAAGCATAGTCTGACGAGTTTCTGCTTCTGGAAGCTTCTTCAAAATCTTACGAAGATCATCGTAAAATCCCATATCAAACATGCGGTCTGCTTCATCAATTACGCAGAAATGTGAATTGCTGAGGTCGAGATTTCCACCCTCATTCAAATCAATTACGCGACCAGGAGTACCAATTACAATATCCACACCTTTTTTAAGAGTGGCAATCTGCTTTTCGTAACCAACACCACCGTAAACAGAGAAAGCCTTAAGTCCGCTTGTTCCAACAAGTACCTTTGCTTCCTCTTCAATCTGAACTGCAAGCTCACGTGTAGGAGCAAGAATCAAACATTTTTTTCCTGCATTTTCAGCCTTAACCATCTCTCCGATTACTGCTACGAGATATGCGCAGGTTTTTCCAGTTCCAGTCTGAGACTGAACGTACAAATCAGGGCCCTTTGTTCCCTCTGCTGCTTTAGAAGCCTTAATAACCTGTTCCTGAACCGGAGTACATGTAACATAACCGGCGGCTTCAATTCCCTTCAAAAGTCTTTCATCAAGACCAAACTCTGTAAAATCCATAAGATTCCTTTACTGACCACACAGGGTCACACAAATATATTTTTACCGCACGCACACACAGGCCGTGGGATAAATGCAAATTTTTGAGATTATTATTATAATGTTTTTTGGAGATTATGTATATATAAGTAGATAGTTACAATAAATCGCTGATTTAGTGAGCGCGAGGTGAAACTCTGCTTTTTACAGGTTCCTTTTGTTCTTTGTAATAGGAATCTATCAGCTTATCAAGTTTTTCCTGAGAAATAAGTTTAACAGGAGGACGAACTTTTCTTTCTGTTATGAGACTTTCCAAAATTTCCCTAATCTGCTGATTATCCATACTACTTTATATATATCGTCAATAAATTACGCATTCTTTACTATATGTAAAAGAAGTACTTGAACTAAGGGGAAAGACGAATCCCCCTTAAATCCGCTTTATTTACTCTTTAGCAGCTGCCACAGAAGTTTTTTTATCCAGAGATACTCCAAAAACAAATAACGCAATACCAAGAACAGCACTTATAATTCCATAAATCTTCATCTGAGAAAGAAGTTTAGCAACAATACTCCAGATTCCTTCGTACACTCCTCCTGGAAGTTGATTTTGAGAGATAACTGTCTTCAGAATTCCAGGAAGAATACCGCTGCCAGCAATAGCAATTATGAAAAGAATCAGACCATCAATAAAGCATGGTAAAAATACATATTTTAACCAGACGAAAATATTACGGTTAATCAAAAATAGTATTAAAGCTAAAACGACACAAACACAAATACAAAGAAGATAGAATTTCAACGAAAGCAGTAAATCGAGTTTTTTCAAATACGAAAGAGTTTCAGCATTTTCTGCTTTTACCTGATCAAGACTTTCTTCCAGCTGAACTTTTGCTTCTGCAACACTGTTTGTAACAGCTTCCTTCATTCCAGTTCTATCAACAACTTCTCCTGTATGCTCTTCATACATATCAATTGACTTGTTCAATACATTCAAAATATCATCAGGATTTATATTGAGTTCTTGTGTTGTACCTGTCATATAATCAACGATTTCACCAACATACTTGTCTACAAATTCTGATATATCAGGAGAAGCAAGAACCTCTGCTACAAACTCAGGCTCAACTTCAATGCCGGCAGCTTCCAGATATGTCTCAACAATTGCATTTACGTCCATATTGGTCATATCAATTGAACTTAAATCAACACTGCTGAAATCAAATTCCCCATAATCTTCATAACCTGCAAGCATATAGTGAATATCTTCCGGATGAAAAAGTCCATCTTCTGCAACAGGAGCAGCAGCAACCGGCTTCATCATTTCGCTAAGCATTTTTGTAATTGAAGAATAACTGAAATTAAAACGTACTACAGAAAGCAGTAAAGTAAATAAAAGACACACAGCAAAAAGAATGCTGAGCAATACTGAAAAGAATTTCTTCATTAAACCTCTCTCCTTAAAACAATATCTGTTTATTGTTTTGTTTTTTCGCGGCTTTTAACCTTGTTTAATTCCTTGTAGTAATCCAGATACTGGCACAAAACTCCCAGAGCCATCTGTACACTCTGTTGAACATTTTCATCTTCATCTGCTTCTACTACATTACTTTCGTAAATTGCATCACGAAGTTTACAGAATTCATTATTCATAGCAAGATATTTTTCAGTCGCAGTCATAGTTTTAATTATAACAGATATGTGGTAAACTTCAAGCATGAATAATTCCGATACACAGACTAAAACAAGCTATCAGGCGGAGCTTTTTTCTAACCGTTTGAAAAAAAAATATAAGGAACTCCGTAAGTGGGCACGAAAAAACAGAATAAGCTGCTACAGACTTTATGACCGTGATATTCCGGAAGTTCCAGTAAGTCTTGATCTTTATGAATTTCTTCCGGATGGAGTTGATTCTGTAATTGAAACTGCCCGATTTATGAGTGACCAGAACGCCCGTCTTTCTGCAAATGATCCGACAGTTGAACAGGGAATTAAAGAAAGAACTTATGCAGTACTCTATCTTTATGAACGTCCTTATGAAAAATCAGATGAAGATGAAGCTGAATGGCTGAATGCAATGGCAGAAGCTGCCAGCGCTGTACTTGGAATTGAAGCTTCTCATATCGTAAAAAAATCCCGCGGACATAAGAGCCATAAGGATGATGAACAATATCAGAAAAATGACAATGCACAGGAAATCAGCGGATTCGTTCAGGAACAGGGACAGATTTTCCGCGTAGACCTTACAACATATCTTGATACAGGACTTTTCTTTGATCACCGTCCTCTCAGGACTGTTGTTCGCGACACTGCAAGCAAAAAGCGTGTACTTAATCTCTTCTGTTATACAGGAAGCTTTTCTGTTTATGCTGCCCAGGGAAATGCATCTTATGTAGAATCTGTGGATTTATCAAACACATATCTTACATGGGCAAAAGATAATATGAAGTTAAATGGCTTTACTGACAAAAACCGATATGTTTTTACCCGTGCAGACTGCATGCGTTATTTGCAGGAAAAAGCAGTTGCTGCAAAAAGCGGAAAGCCCAAAGCAGAAGAACTTTTTGATATGATTATTCTGGATCCACCCACCTTCAGTAACAGCAAGTCAACAACAGATGTGCTGGATATAAACCGCGACTGGCCGCAGCTAGTGAAAGACTGTCTTAATATCCTTGCACCGGGCGGAAGACTTTACTTCTCCACAAACTCAGAACGTATAAAATTCGACATCTCAAAAATCCCAGCGAAAACCGCAGCCGGCACCGACTTCATCTGGAAAGAAATAACAGAAGAAACAATTCCACAAGACTATGCAGGAAAGAAAGCTCATAAAGTTTGGGAATTTGTTTTGAAATAAAGATAAAAAAAAGACTTCCATACGGAAGTCTTTTTGATAAAGTATAATTATAAAATTACTTATTGTCTTTAATACCGTAACGCTTGTTGAAGCGATCGATACGACCTGCAGTATCAACGAGTTTCTGCTTACCAGTATAGAATGGGTGGCAAGCTGAACAAATTTCAACGTGGATGTTCTCAACAGTTGAACGTGTTTCGATTACGTTACCGCATACGCAAGTAATCTTTGTAAGTTTGTAGTCTGGGTGGATTCCCTTTTTCATATTATAACTCCTATACTCTTGCCCGATATTACGCCCGGCTGCCCCTGGCTTGTCCTATCAGAACTACCATCATTCCGCTACCGTCAACAAATTACAAAAATAATATCACAAGATAAAAATGATTAAATTATTATATTAAAATCAAATTATCAGGTCAAGTGCGCAACTTGTAAATTTATTGCCGCCACATGGCTTTCACATTATTAATTAATTCAGTAATGTTGGCGCTGCGGAAGTCCTGCTAGACCCCATAAACACAAAAGGTTCTAAAACAAAATTACCGTTAAAACCTTAAAAATCCGTATACAATCATTTCGAAATATCTTCGTACAAAATAAAATGCGGACGAGTATCTATAGTAAGTAATCCTGAATTTTCAGCAGCTTCCTTTTTCAATACCTTTATCGCATTCTCATTATCTATAAGACTATCCTGAACAAGTTTTTCAGTTTCATTCCATGCAACAAATGGATTATGTGGATCTGAATAACTCTGCCGATCTGTTGTAGCAGGATATTCGCTCAAGGCAACACTAACCTTGCGGTCCTTCCAGGTGTCAGCCCATTTTCCATCCGCATAAATCTGCACTCCGTCTTTTGAAAGCGACTTAACTGCATAAGCTGTGTACGTTTTACCCGAAACACTAAGCTTTTTCTCTTTGGTAAAATAACAGTCTATTCCAGTTACTCTGGAAATTAATCCTTTTCCACTGCTTGTCATTGCATATTCGAAAACCGAAAGCAATTCCTCATAAGTAATATCATAAACATAAATCCGGTTATCAAAAGGGAAAATTTCATATACATCTGAAACAGTTATATTTTTTTTAGCTGAACCATCCAGGGTAATAGAAGTACGAACCCCGCCACTGTTTACAAAGGCAATATCAGCATTACCAATTTCCCGGATGATGTCACACATCCAGTTAGCCATAACACTTGCCCTTCCATCACTTCCTTTAATTGAAAGACTTGTATCCGGATAATTATTGGTTGCATCAACAGTAATGTAACCAATAACCTCCTCCAGAAGAGGCCTGACATTTTCAATTGCGACATCGGAGAGCTTAAGAATTTCTTCATCAAGATCTTCTGCATTTTCGCCGGCAAAAGTATATGTATCCTTTGTTTTATCAACAGGAATTGTTTCATTTTTGCTTATGTTTGCAAAAGACACATTTCCGTCATCATCAACATAAAAAGAAAGCTCTGCATAAGCATAGGCTTCCCCATAAGACTCACTTTGCAGATAAGAAGGCATAAGGCCATCTTCACTGGAAAGATTTACATGTGTGTGTCCGCCAAGTACAAGATCAATTACAGAATCATTACCAATCTTATTTACTGCAGTATCTGCAGCCCCATGCACCAGAAGAATTGTAGCATCACATTTTCCGCTTGCTTCAAGCTCAACTGCAATATTTTTTGCAATAGAATAATTCTCTTTAATCTCATAACCTTTTCCAGTAAACTGGGCAGTCATAACACTTGAAGCCCAATCTTCTGCAAATCCAATAATGCCGATTTTTACAGTAACACTGTGACCATTTTCATTTACAGCATTTTTTTCGACGATAACATAATCCTTTGTATTTGTAATACGGCTTCCATTCTGAAAAAGATTTGCACAAATTACAGGCACAGGATTTGTATACAGCTGGCCGTCAAGTTCATAAGCTGGAAGGGTTCCATCTGCCTCGACCATATTTTCAAAGCCCCAGTCAAACTCATGATTTCCTACTGCGACTGCATCGTAATCCATTTTATCAAAGGCAATATAAAGAGGTTTTCCTCTCTGTAGATTTGATACTGTAGTCCCCTGATAAATATCGCCACCGTCAAGAAGAAGCATTTTTTCTTTACTATAGGCCTCTCCCCGTCCGCGGATATCCTTTACCTTATCTGCAATATAGGCAAGCTTGTAATGAACAGTTTCTTCCGATGTGTTCACAAGGTAGCCATGAATATCGGTGGTTTCAATAAGAGACAAAATGTATGTGCCTGCCGGGACTTTTTTACCAGACTCAGGCAAGGCATCTTCATTTTGTTCACAGGAAATAAAAGAAATTAAAAAGGTAAAAATAGTGAAAATAGTAATTAATTTTGTTCTCATTTTCTAAATTGATTATTAAATGAATAATTTCCCGGCATTTTTTGTGCCGGGAAATCTCTATTATTCAATGCCTGCAGTACCAGCATTCATACTGGCAAGGAAGGCTTCGTTAGTCTTGCTCTTCTTCATGCGGTCAAGAATAAGTTCGGTGATATCAACATCTTCCATTGGGTTGAGTACCTTACGAAGAATCCAGATTTTCTGAAGCTCATTTTCTGTAAGAAGCAGTTCTTCCTTACGTGTACCAGATTTTTTGATATTGATTGCAGGGAAGAGACGGCGTTCTGCAAGCTTGCGGTCAAGGTCAATTTCAGAGTTACCAGTTCCCTTGAACTCTTCAAAAATAACCTCATCCATACGGCTACCAGTTTCAATAAGAGCAGTAGAAATGATTGTAAGAGAACCACCCTCTTCTACGTTACGTGCAGCACCAAAGAATCTCTTTGGCTTGAACAGTGCGTTAGAATCAACACCACCAGAAAGTACTTTACCAGAAGTCTGAACAGTCTGGTTATAAGCACGTGCAAGACGAGTAATTGAATCGAGCAAAATTACAACATCACGTTTATGCTCTACAAGGCGCTTAGCCTTCTCAAGTACCATTTCTGCAACCTGAACGTGGCGTGTAGCCTGCTCATCAAAAGTAGAAGAAATAACTTCACCCTTGATAGCGCGTTCCATTTCAGTAACTTCCTCAGGACGTTCATCAATCAAAAGAACGATAAGGAAAACTTCAGGATTGTTTGCTGTAATGGCATTAGCAATTTTCTGCATAAGGATTGTCTTACCGGCCTTTGGAGGCGCAACAATCAAAAGACGCTGACCTTTACCGATTGGAGCAAAGAGGTCAACGATACGTGTTGAAACTTCTGTACTTACAGTTTCAAGACGGAGCTTTTCATTTGGATAAAGCGGTGTAAGGTTTTCAAATGGAACACGAGTCTGAGCAATACGTGGCTCATCAAAGTTTACAGTTTCAATGCGGAGCAATGCAAAGAAGCGTTCACCCTCTTTTGGAGAACGGGTCTGTCCGTAAACTGTATCACCGGTCTTAAGATTGAAAAGTCTGATCTGACTTGGGCTGATGTAAATATCATCTGGACCAGGAAGATATGAGTTCTGAGGGCTGCGGAGGAAGCCGTAACCATCAGGCAAAATCTCAAGAGAACCGGAAGCAAAAATAATTCCACCGTGTTCTGTATGTGCTTTAAGGATAACAAAAATCAAATCCTGTTTTTTCATTGGAGCAAGGTCATCTGCAGTAAAGCCATAGTTCATTGCAAGTTCACGAAGCTCTGGCATAGATTTGATTGTAAGGTCATTGATTAAAAGACGTGGTTTGTTTGCATTTTCTTCTGCAGCGGCAGCAGCTTCTGCAGCCATCATTTCTGCAACTTCCGGACTAGGTGGTGTATAAGAGTTACGACCATAAGGTTTTCTCATTCCGCCCTGACCGCGTCTGTTATTGTTATATCTGTTCTGATTGTTCTGGTTATTCTGATATCGATAATTGTTTGTATTTGGACGTTCTTCTGAAGCAGGTGTAGCGCCTTCTGCCTTTTCTGATTTTTCAGTTTCTTCTGTCTTTTTAACAACGCGGCGTTTTTTTACAACAACCTTGCCGGCATCTGCAGCTTCACCTTCTACTGGTAGTGTTTCGGAAGAAGCTTCTTCGGTCTGTTCATTTTGTACAGGAGTTTCTACCTGAGTTTCTGTTGTGTTTTGTTCTTCTGGTGAACCAAAATCAAGAGTAGCCTGTGCTTCTTCTGCAGGCTCTGAAACATTTTCACCGTCTGCGCGACGTCTTCTTAATGCTGCCATTAAAAAATCCTCATAAAAAAATTAGAATTATATTTTGATTTTATATATTGATTAAAAAATAAACACCGATTTAAATGATTTTTTTGGAAAAAGAATTGATTAAATATTTCCTATATTTCTATTATTATCTTTTTTGACATTTCTGTCAATATTTTTAAAAACTGGCAAGTACAGCTTGCCACTGATGCATATAACGTTTCTTCGATTGTAGCCTTTATTTTATAACATCAGAATGAATAAGCATTGCCTGTTTGTATTCTGATGATGCAACCGAGAACAAATCAACTTCCGGTTCCTTATCAAGCATGTTTACATCACCACTAAACTCTACATTATTTGCAATTCTGATTCTTGCAGTTGTGATATTACCGATTACCTTACTTCCAGAACAGATTTCAACACGTTCTGCTGCATTCATATCACCGTTTACATCACCACCGGCTACAATAATTGAATTAGCATCAATTTTATCAACTTTGCAAACTGCATTCTTTGCAATTTCTAGGTCACCTGCAGGTGCATTTATTTTTCCGCTGAATTTTCCAGTAATAACAAGACGGTCGCTGAATTCAAGTACTCCATCGAATTCTGTTTCTTCACCAAAAACTGTTATATTCTTTTTTTCAATTTCGTTTTTATCAGCCATCAATTCACCTGCAAATATTATTTCTTATCTAATATCTTTTTAATTATAACAACAATTGTCTGTATTAGCAATATAAATGCTCCCAGCACAGCTTCTGCCATTCCTGCAATATCTCCAGTTTTGGTAAATACTGTCTGTGAGTTTTCATTCATCAGCGGAACCTTACCAATTACAAAAGCTTGACAGAATTCAGGAGCAATCTTTTCAATTTTTCCAGTCGGACTAATTATACAGGTTACCCCGCTGGCAGTACTTCTTACCGTCGGTACACGATTTTCAACAGAACGGAAAACAGCCATTGCCAGATGCTGATGCTGACAGGCAGTACTTTTTGACCAGGAGTCATTACTCAGATTTATAAAACATCGGGAACCATTTAATACCATCTGACGACAGATTGTACTGAAAGTATCTTCAAAGCAGATTGGCGTAGAAAACTTTAAGCCACGGTAATTGAATACTGTATACTCATCACCCTTCTGCCACATATGAGAGCCGCCATTCAAAAGCCTGACATATAATGAAGGAAAAGTATGCTTTAATGGGAAGCTTTCTGTAAAAGGCACCAGTTTCATTTTTGAATAAATTTGAGGCTCCGGCGGATGCACATTTTTACCTGATTCAAAAACTAATGCGCTGTTATAGTACTGCTTTTCTGCACCACGAAATTCTACCTCATGGGAATTTCCAATTACAAAAACTGCATTATTTTCATCCAGGAAATTCAGCAGCTGAGAAATCAGCATAAAACGTCTTACATCATTTCCATAATCATAGTTGTAAATGATTGATGGGGCTACAGCAGTTTCCGGCCATACAACAAAATCAATTTCAGAAGAAAGAGACTGTGCTTCCTCTGTCAATTGAATAAGATTCTTTACATTACGTGAATATTCTTCAATTCCATTTTTCCAAGGACTATCATTATTTTGAATTGCGGCTACAGTAACAGATTTTTTTGAAACAGGCTGTCTCACAACATAATTGCCGTAAATCAAAGTAGAAAAAAACAGCGCAGCCCAGGTAAGTCCACAAATATAAGTCAAACGCAGCGAATTAACGGCAAGCGCCTTCTCTTTTTTCACATAAGCCGAAATATGCGATTTTCTTTCAAAATCAACCTGATGAATCAATTTCTGCTTCGCCTGTTTTTTTGAAATCAAACTGAATAAAAATGCTGAAGGAAATATTACAAGCAGATTAAGACCAAACACACCTGTCACAGAACAGATCTGAATCAAAGTGGTAAACTTCCATTGAGTATAAGCTGTTACACCGTAACTCATTCCAAGAAAACCGAGCGTTTTTAAATATTCATAAGCGCAGACACAAACAAACTGAAGCAGCCAGCCGTTTTTAATACAAATTAAATCTGCCCATTTTAAGCCAACAAACAGCAGTGCGCAGATAATCATATAAGCAATACAAACAATAATCAGGCCAAGCGGATGAAAGGTATTCAGCCAGTAACCATAAAGACCATATGAAATAATGCCGTAAAAAGCACCGTATAATATGGATTGACGTATATTACATTTTCTGATTAAGAAAAAAACTGGAAGATAATTAAACCAAGCAAGCCAGCCAAGACCATCTTCAAAAAAAATATTTGGATTTGAAAGCCAGAATAAAACTGAAGCTGTAATCAGGAGTAAAGTTTTTTGAAAAAAATCCAGAGTTTTTGAAGCAGCCTTTTTATTTTTCATCTTTTTTTAGATTCCAGAGCTTGTCCTTTAAGATTTGTCCAGCACGGAAAGCCGCAACATAATGAGGCGCTACACTGAGTTTTTCACCTGTTTTAGGATTTCGAGCAACTGCTCTACCTTTACGAAGTCTTGCCTCAAAGGTTCCAAAGCCCCGTAATTCAATTGTTGAGCCTTGTTCCAAAGCCTCTCTTGTCTGTAATAAAAAACTGTCTATTACATTCTGAATGATCTGCTTTTCGATATCAGTTGATTTATAAACTGCATCAACTAAATCACTTTTAGTTATTTTTGAATCTGACATTTTGTAATCTCCTGTTTAATTTATTATAACACAGAAAGTAAAAAAAAAACCAGTTGAAAATTATTTCAACTGGTTTTCTATAATGCATTAATCAAAAATGTTATTTTGCTGCAAATGTAGCATTATAAAGATTCATCATTCTTGACTTCTTGCGAGACACAGCATTTCTCTTCAAAACACCCTTGCTGCGAGCAGTATCAAGTTCCTTCTGGAGCTGCTTGTATTTTTCTTCTGCGAGTTTCTGGTCTTTAGCCTGAACTGCTTCTACAAACTGCTTTGCATAAGTTCTGCAAGTACTCTTGATTGCTTTATTATGAAGTCTGCGAACTTCGCTCTGTGCGTGTCTTTTTTCTGCAGATGATTTTTTGCCTGCCAATTGGAGACCCCCAAAAAATATAGTTAACTGTTGTTCATACTATCAAATTACATATTTTGTGTCAATGAAAGTTTCGATTTTTGTGATTTGAATTATTGACACTAGCGCCTTATCTCATTATTATATTTGTTACGAATATTCGATTGGAGGCACATAATGGCTGGAGCTAGTAAAAACTCTCGTACAACTGTTGCAACACAAAAATTCATTTGCCCTGACTGTGGTGGCGAAATCATAATGAAGACCATGATTGAAAATGGTAGACTTAAGAATCAGGCAGAATGCCAGAAATGCAAACGTGTTGAAAGAAGACCTAAAGATTTCAAATAATCTTTAGTTTTTACTTGCCTATAATCGAAAATCCGTTAAAAAACGAGCCGAAAGGGTCGTTTTAGGATTATCGACATAATGGCTCAGAGGTAAGTTATGCTTACCGACACAAAAAGACCGTACGTAATCATGAAACGTACGGTCTTTTTTTTTTGCTTTCACTATTTTATTTCAGAATCTATTTCTTATCAGATGGCAGCTTTCGCCAGTATTCAAGCTGCTGCTGCATAAGCATTCTTGATTCTTCAAGAATCTGATTACATTCTTCCTTTGTTGTTGGAGAATCATATATTCTAAGAATCTTTACACGGTAACAGCCGTTTTTAAGGTTTGTAACAAGCTTTCTTAAATCACGAAGCTGCCAGCCGCCATCAAGTGCACATACAACAACAGGGAGTCCTGTCGATTCTGAAAGCTGACGGAAACCGGCAGAAAAGAACTTTCCAACATTACCATCACGTGTACGAGATCCTTCCGGATACAGAATTGGAATCTGTTTTCGTGCTACAACACGTTTTCCAAAATCAGAAATATAACGCATTGCTTCCATTGGTTTTGCCTTACGAGGAATAAGACAATGCTCCTGAGCACGAAGCATTTCTGAAACAAGCGGAATATGTCTTCCAAGAGTATCCTTTGCTATAAAACGAACTTCCTGTCCTTCAAAGAATTTCATAAAAACAGGAATATCAAGAAGACTCTGGTGATTTGAAATCAGAATAAAGTTTTCAGGGAGAGAATCTTTTTTATCCTCGTAGCCCCAGAAATGGAAATGTCTATAAGTATAAAGAATTGCAAAAAGACGAGGAGCAAGAACCTTTACAATATAATCAGAGATTCTGACACTAAGTTTTTTGCTTACAGGATATGCAAATATATTCGCAATACTTGCAGGAATTACCATAGAAAATAAGCATAAAATAGTCAGAAAGTGAGACATATATCGGCTCCAGAAAATCAAAAAATCTGATATGTATTATACTTTATTTTCAGTTAAAAATAAAGGAATTTATTCTATCAGTTATATCAGATAAAGGCTCATAAACCTTTTTACATTCCGGCATACTGGCAATAAACCAGCTGCCATAACGTTTTTCATAAATACGGCGATCAAGTACTACTACTACACCTTTATCATCAGAACGGCGTATAAGACGTCCTATACCCTGTCTGAATTTTATTACGGCTTCTGGGACACTCAGTTCCATAAATGAGCTGCCGCCTCTTTTTTCAATAGCTTCTGCACGGGCAACAAATACAGGATCATTAGGAACAGTAAAAGGAAGCTTTACTATAATAACCTGAGATAAGGATTCTCCAGGAATATCTACTCCCTGCCAGAAAGAATCGGTTGCAAAAAGAACGCTTTCATTTTCTTTTTTAAAAGCTTCAAGAAGTTTTGAATTATCGTCATCGCCCTGCTTCATGATTCTGCCAGGGAATCCACGCATACAGGCAACAACCGTACGATGAGCACTCTTGAGTGATTCATAAGAAGTAAAAAGCACCAGAGTACGACCAGCAGCAGCCTGAATCAATCGGGGAAGAGCCATTTCTATATACTGCTGATACTGAATGTTATCCGGTAACGGTGCGTCATTCGGAACAGCAAAAAGCATATTTTTATTGTATGGGAATGGTGAAGGAAACTCCCCTTTTATGATTCTATCTTCACCAGCGAGTGTTACACCTGTACGGCGCATCCAGTAAGAATAATCCCTGCCTGTTTTTAAGGTGGCAGAAGTACATACTACACTGGACATCTGTTCAAAAACACCGTCATTCATCAGATGTGAAATATCAAGAGGAGTCTGTGTAAGAATTACATATTCAGGATCTCCGCCATCGCGAATCATATCCGGCGGAAGTCTTTTTTTCTGAATCCAGAATACATCATCCTTTTTCTCATCCCACATAGGAAAGTTTTTCAAAAGAATTACATAACTATCAAGATGGCGCAGAATTGTTTTTGATTCCCAATAGCATGGAGCATCCTTATCGTCATCGCTTACACCTTCCATAACTATTCTGATTAAATCTGCAAAAGCACCGAGTGCACGAGTAAGTTCACCAACGGCTACAAGGAAAGGTCCGAAATTTCTGGCCGTACCTTCATAAAGCCGCATTGTATAATCATTGGTCAGTAAATCCTTAGCTGTTATTTCAACATTAGTAAGGGCAAGTTTTATTTTATTTGTAAACTCAAAAGCATCTCCAGCTTTTTCTTCATTTGCAGAAAGGATAGCCAGACTACATAAATGTCCAGCCTCAGAATTCTTTCTATGGCGATACATCTGATTTACAAGTTTATTGATTTTAAATCTGTTTACACTTTCACTGAAAAAACTTGTTGCAGCATTTTCAATTCCATGAGCCTCATCAAAAATTATATGACGATATGGAGGAAGTACGGCAGCATCATCATAACCTGCACCACTTAACCTTGATTCAATATCAGCAAACAACAGATGGTGATTTACAATAATCAGATTTGCACCCGCAGCTTCCTTTCTTACCTTCATGACAAAACAGTCATTATGATAAGGACAGCGCATTCCCATGCAGGCATCACTTTCTGAATTTACTTTTGACCATATATTTTCAGTAGGCATAAAGGAAAGATCACTTCGGCTTCCTGTAGGTGAAGACTGAGCCCATTCGGCAATTTTTTTAAGTTCATCACCCTCACCTTCAAATAAATCGAGAATTGAAGCCGCATCATTAAGGCGACGCAGGCAGACATAATTCTGACGGCCTTTCATCAGAACATATTTGATTTTCTTTCCAATAATTTTTTCTACAGCAGGAACATCTTTTTCACATAACTGCTGTTGAAGATTTATTGTTCCGGTAGAGATTATAACCTTTTCACGATTTGTAAGTGCCCACAAGGCAGAAGGAATCAGATAAGAATAAGATTTTCCAACTCCAGTCCCAGCTTCAAAAACTGCAATTTTATCATCATTAAAAGCATTTACAATCTGCTTAAGAAGTTCAACCTGGACAGGACGCTCTTCAAAAGAATCTGAGATTTTAGATAAAGGGCCGCCCTCAGAAATATATTCCCCGGCTTCGTCTTCATTTACTTTTTTTGCAACATGAGGAAGCACAGGTTCAACAACAACATAAATTTCTGTAGCCGAATTGTTGATGATATAAAAGCCGCAGCCATTTTCAGAAGCACCGGCAGCAACATTTAGATCAGCTTCAGACGGAAGAAGATTTCCACTTGGATGATTATGAATTAAAACTGATGTATTTCGTGCGTCGTGGAAATTGACAGGAACAGTGTGGGAATTGCCTCGTGAGCCGATTTTAACAGATTCAACAAGACCGTTACTGGTAATATCACCTGTAAAGAAAACTTCATTTCCGCCTGCTTCCTTTACTGCAGCCTTTATCGTCTGTCTGGCAGAATCAGATAAGTATTTAGAAATTTCCACGTTTTTTCCCACCACCTAAAAAAAAAGCCTTGCAACTGACGTTACAAGGCTTGTACATCTCCTAGCAGAATTGAACTGCTGTTGTCGGGATGAAAACCCGATGTCCTAACCACTAGACGAAGGAGACATAAGTCATTTCTGACTTTTAAGAATATATCAGAGACGTAAAGTTTCGTCAATAGCTTAAGTCTCTTTTTTTTAATTTTTTTAATATTTTTTTACATATTCATTCCGAACTTTTTAACAAGCTTTTCCTGTAAAGGCTTGCATTCATCCGGATTCATTCCAAGTTTAAGAGCAACGTCCAGGTCGTTCATAGACTGCTCGTATTCACCAAGTTCATAATATGCCATTGCACGGCGGAAATTAGTATGAGCCTGGAACTCGTTGATTTCAAGAGATTTAGTATAGCACTCTATAGCTTCCTTATACTTCTTAAGGATTGAATAAACAATACCCTTATAATAATAAGAACGGAAAGCCTTAGGATCTGCTTCAATACTCTTCTGAAAGTCTTCCAGAGCATCATCCAGTTTATTCATAGCAAAGAAGGCCATACCACGGTGCTTACGGATTACAGCCAGTACATTTTTATCTGTATCTGGAACAGCATCAATAATTCTTGTATAAATATCAACTGCTTCGGAAAGATGCCCGTCATTATGAGCTTCAATTGCCTTAAGCAGAAGATCATCTATTGTGCCCTGTACAAATGGACTTACACGGTTAATATCTTCTTCTTTCTTTTCTGTTTTCTCGTTTAAGAAACCATCGGCAAGGCTGTAGAAAGAACGTCGTCTTTCATCAAGTTCGCGCTGAAGTTTATTCTGATAATCACGGATTTCCTGGAATGTTATATCTGCAAGTGTAAGAGATGCATTTATAGATGCAAGCTTACGGCGTAATGGAATATCAAAAGGATTAAACTCAATCTTATAAATGAGCTCATGTTCCACTTCTGCCCATGCATCCTGAAGAATTGTTCTAATCTGAATTTCACAAACAAGCTCGTCAGAAATTGGAGCAAGACCTTCATACTTACCTTCAAGAGGAGGCAAAAACTCTGGAGGAATCTTTACCAGAACATGAATAGATTCATATCCGAATTCAGAGAACTTCTTCTCTGCACCTTTTACTTCTACTTCCTTAATTTCAAAAAGCTTTTTAATCTGTTCAAGACCTATATTGATATCTTCAAGAAAGGCACAAATCATTCTTATACCCATCATATCAGTAAGGTATATGAGAGATTTTGTTTCTTCCATCTGATCAGGCTTTAAGCGAAGCACCTTCTTAAAATAACTGTCAAAGCTTTTAACACGGCTTTTATAGGTTGGCTGTGCAGAAAGCTTTATATTCTGCTGAAGGCGTTCTATTACCTTTGACATTATTTCATTGAAATAATCTGTATAGGATTCATAAATTTCTCTGATTTGTTTTTTAGAAATTAAGTTTGCAGTTTCCATAAGTAAAATCCGTTAAAGGTTAAAAAAAATACGCCCTGGAAAATTACCATTTACAAATAACTTTCCAAGGCGTGTAATCAAATCAACAGACTAATTATTTAGCGTCTGCTGCCTGTCCACCGTTGCTCTGAGCGTTAGATCCAGATCCTTCGTTCAAGCTTGATGTGAATTCATCTTCAGTAGCAAGCTTAGCCTTCTCGAGGTAGCGGTTAACCTGTTTGTTACCGAATCTCTGCATTTCTGCATTCTGGCGAGCCTTTTCTTTCTTACCAATGATTCCCCAGAGGTCTTCATCAGCAATGTCGCGGTCGCTAGTAAGAAGAGCCTTGTCGTAAATAATCTTTACGTCCTTGAAGTAACCAATGAAGTCGCCACCGATGTGAGCAGCATCACGTGTTACCTGGAAGCCCTGGAACTTAACGAAAGGAAGTCCACGTGGATAGATTGGATATACGCGGATTTCGCGGTTACGGATTTCAGAAATGTACTGTGGGTTGTTCCAGCGGAGTTCTTTCCATCCATCGAAACCAAGGTAACCCATGAAGTAACGTCTTTCAATACCGTCGTTATCTGACATAAGAACATAAAGTCCATGTGGGTAGTTCATACCCATTGTTGTAACAGAAATAGCTTTTACTGTTCCAACATTCTTTACAACACCGTATCCATCTTCAAAAAGAGTTTTTCCGCTTGCTTTTTCTTCATCAGTTGGTTCCTGGCGAGTACCATTTTCATCTGCCTGAGCAAGTGGCTCGTATGCAGGAATATCGAACGGAGGAACGATGCGAGCATTTGCATTTGAGTTCCATGTAGGGAATACGATGCGTACACCCATTACGTTCTTTCCAGCAAAAGGAACATCTGCTTCACCTTTTACAGGAGCGGCAACAACTGTTGAGTCAGCCAAGCTCTGAACTGTCTTTGCAGATGAGTTCAGCTTAACTTCCCATTCTGGCAGTGCCAATGAAGTTTTCATAAGATCCTTCTGATCTTCGGTGAAAGTTGCACCAGCGCTTACAGAGTAGTCCATTACTGTTCTGCCGTTCTGAGTTGCATTTCCATTGTCATCTGCACAGCAGTCAGCATCCAGCATAGTAAAATCGATGAGTGTAGCTTCATCAGCGAAAGCAACCCCACCAACAAGCAGCATAGCAGCTGCAATTAAACCAAAAGTCTTCTTCATTTGAAGCTCCTTTTTTATACTAATTCGATGTAGCCTTGTATTTAAATTTATTATCTATCAAGTACATCGTTTTGTCAATGTTTTTTATTTTTCAAAAGCAGATTTTCCGTCGATGAAGATTTCTACGGAATCTATTCTTGAAAAATTTTGCTGTATATTTTTTTTGAGGAGCTCTGTCCCCTCTCTGATTTCAATAACACCATCACCCATCTGTAATAAATCCTTAGAGAGATTTACATACAGAATGTGATTTCTTTCAAAGCAGGAAAGCAGTTTTGTTCCCGGCGTAAAAAGAAGTTTTGTTCGTTCTACAGTAGAACCAAGCAATATTTCTTCAATATAAAGATTTATATCGCCCTGATGTGGCTTTTCTGTAAGATTACGATATTCAATTATATACTTTCCATTCTCTGCAGAAGGGAAAATAAAGGTTCTTCGGCATGTATCTTTAGTAACAACGTAGCAGAATAATGAAAATACAAATAAGCCTGCGATTACAAGAGAAGTTATAAATATTGCAAGATTCTTTTGTTTTAGCATATTAATTGTAGCTTTAGCTGTCATTTTATCGTAGTAAATCCTTGAGAACGTTCAAAGTGAGTAATAAACGCTGCAATTCCATTATATATTCCAAGGGTTGCTTTTTTCAAGTATCTTTCGTCATTTAATAACAAGGCTTCTTTTTCATTTGAAACAAAGCCTAATTCAATGAGAACACTCGGCATATTTGAATTGCGGACTACAAACCATTCTTCGGCTTTTATTCCGCGGGCTGTAGATTCTTTTCCAATCTGTGCCTGAAGTCCGTCCATAATAAACTTGGCAATCATTATACTCTCGGTTGTATATTCTTCTTCGAGCATTGAGTTCAAAATCGGGAAGAGGTTTTCGTCTCCATCCACTGCTGATTTATCAAGCACGTTTCTTCTGTAGCCTGGTGAAAGGTACCACACTTCATAACCAGATGAAGTTTTATTAAGGGATGAATTGACATGCACTGAGATAAAAAGCACGGCTTCATTCTCACCTACTTTTACGTTGTTTGCGATGTCGGTACGTTCTCCAAGTGTAAGGAAGACATCTTTATTACGGGTAAGTATTATCTGTTTTCCAGGATAAGCTGCCTTAAGACGCTCAGCCAGCATTTTTGAAACTTTGAGAGTAATATCTTTTTCCTGGATTGTTACATTCTTTCCGTTGATTTTATAAGTCTTAAGGGCACCTGGATCTTTTCCACCGTGACCTGCATCAATTAAAATTGCGCCGACCTTAAATGGAAGTTCTGATTTCTGATTGAAAAACTCTTCTGAATCATCAAGAAATTTTTTGGAAACATAAAGTTGATTTCCACGGAGTTCCGGTGCTTCGGTGATCATCATTTTCAGACTGTCTAAAAGCACAATACTTTCACCATTTCTGAATGAAAGCTGATGTCCGTTTTTTTCAATCATTCCGCTTTCTGAGAGTGAATCCCAGTAAATGGTCATACCTGATTTTTTTCCTTTTTCAAGGAGATCTATATCATTTACGGCAAATGCTGCAGCACAGAGAAAAATTGTACTGATTATAGCTGTAAGTTTTTTTAGCTTCATGTTATTTCCTGTTATTTTCCAAGTTTTTCAGTTGTATCTGATACATAAACTGCAGCCTGAATTCCTCCGCGCATTACAGCTTTCCAGAATTTCTCCTGATTTAATGTCGGATGCTTTGTACGAAGAATATCAAACTTTTCTGCAGTCGACTGGATGGTATTATAATTCCAGTCCTTCTTATTTTTATATTCGGCAGATTTAAGCACATCTGGAATGTAATTGATGATTTTTGCATTAGCAGGAATATCTTCCCTTCCGGCAAGCTCAGCAAGTTCCTTTTCATTCAGTTTTCCAAAAGCATCTGGCGGGAAAGCATTTTCATCATCAAGTTCTTCACCCTTAAGATATTTATCAGTTTTTGGATTATCAGGTTCCAGAGTGATAAATACATCAGAAACCGCATCTTCTGCAACTGTAATGGCAGCTTCACGCCTGTGACTTACAGCAATGATATTTCCACATTTTTCAACATTATTACGAGGGAAATCAACTTCGCCACCAATACTGACTGTTGCACGAGGAAGGACATCAAAGACCGCTCTGTCAGAATAATCTTTAATGTTTTCTATATATCTGACAGTTCCTGGAATACTCATCCAGGCTCTTTCTGCAGAAGTTCTAAGACACTCTACTTCAAAAAGCTCATATGGCTTTTCTGCATTTTTACAAAGTTCTGAAGGTGTGTAGTCTACAGGTTTACGTCTGTTTATGAGGTCAGTCGGTTCTCGTCCTGCAGCAATAAGGATTCCCTGCTTTGTGAGATTCAAATCTGAAGCATAAGGATAAGTCCAGCCAGACATATAACCACCCGAAAGGCGTCCTGCAATTTCTCCAATCATTGGACCTTTTTTTGTATATTTGATATCTGCCTTTGCAGCACCTGTTGTAAGTCCAAGAGCTTTTGCACCCAAAGCAAAAACTGAAATCAGTTCATCATGGATTTTTTTATCGAGAATAGCAGGCATTGTGTGACCAACTTCAATAAAATATGGTTCATACTTTATATGACGTACGGCAAAACCTGTAACTGTAAAAGTTCCGTTTTGCACAAGTGCATCAATTGAGTATTCGGGACCTTCCATATATTCTTCTACAATTGCAAAACCAGTTCGTGAGCATTCAACAGCAACTTTAAGTGCCGGCAAAAATTCAACATCATTACGAACCATACGGCAGCCACGGGCTCCCATATTATCAACTGGTTTTATAACAAGAGGAAAATCCATCTGTGTGCGGATTTTTGAAAGAAGGACTTCTCCGTTACTGCCAGCTTTTTCGAGGTCTTCACGCCCTACCCGACAGAATGCCGGAGAAGGAACTTCAGCCCTCTTAAAGCACTCGCGCATAACTGTTTTTACGCTTGCATTAACTGCCGACTGGTAGTTATGAGCAGGTAATCCCAAAGCCTCACAGACATAACTTACGCTTGCAGAAAAATCTGTTCCTGCTGTAAAAACTGCAGCAAGTCCGTCTTTTGAAGCCTTAAGTTCTTTTGCGTATTCAAGGATTCCTTCTTTATCTTTTAAGTCAATTTTACGGAAAGTATCTGCATAAGGAATTGAAACAGCTTTATCATCTGCATCAATTACGTTTACTGTAAAGCCAAGTTCCTTACTGCTCAGTATTGCAGGCTTTTGCATTAGACCTGCACCGAGAATTAAAATATTCATTTCCCACCTCGAAATTGTAATTTATATTTTTCTACAGTAAATTTCTACTGTATCACCAAGACCGCGGGCATGACTGATAGCATCCATAAGATTCCATTTTAAACTGCCTTTTTGAGCCCCGCTTTTTTTAATTGAAGGAAAGCGTTCCGGATGATGACCAGTAGAAACAATACGTTCTACTCTGAAACCAAATATACGGAGAATTGAATCTGCACGGCTTGGTTCCCAGATTGTATAATGATCTGTAGGACTGATTTCATAAAAATGATCTTTATCACTTACAGCAGAAATACCTTCTCCAGACGGTGTTGAGAAAGCAAAAATTCCACCTTTACGTACAAGTGTAGATACTTTTCTCAAAACCTTTCCCAAATCCTTAAAATGTTCAATTACATACCACATTGTAACAACATCAAACTGGGTAATTCCAAATTCTTCTGCAGTATCAATTTGAGGAAAAGCAGAACAAACCGCAGGATACTTTAATTTCTGCTGTACATAAGCAACAGCATCTTCTGCAATATCAGTTCCAAACGGATTAAAACTGCTTTCACTGGCAGCTGCAAGGAATGGTCCATAAGCACAACCTATATCCAGAAGATTCTTTTCTCCGCCATCGCCTCCAATTCCGCTCAACATTTTTATTATTGAAGCACGACGCATTCCCTGAGCTTTAATTGAATCAAAATCTTCTTCGTAGGTTTTACCATACTGTTTTTTATATTCTTCAAAAAAGTACTCTTTCTGATATTTTTTATCTTCAATTGTGGTAAAAGCCATATAAACCATTCCGCAGGTTGAACAGCGGCGATAAGTTCTGGTTTCATTTCTTGAAATAACAGTATCTGGCTGAGAAGGAATCTTACCGCATACAGGACAAGACATTCTTTTTCCTGCTGAAAGATGACGCAAAAAAGCTCCAAGAGATTTCTTTTCACCACTCAAAAAGGTTTTAGAATATAGATTTTCAGATTCAAGAGCTGACTGCAATGCAGAATCAGAAATATTCTTATCGCCTACATAAGCAAAGCTGTACTTTTCTGCAAGTTTTTTATGAAGTTTTGTTGTTGGCAGAAGAATTACACCACAACCGGCATACACTGCTTCAAAAGCTGTAAGTCCATAATGAGTTACTACAATATCATATTCAAATAGTCTTTCACGAAGACCAGCTACAGGCTTTATAAACTCAATATTCGGACCACCAGCATAATCTACATAAGGACTGGATTCATTAGAAATTATTGCCGTAATTTTTGCATCCGGGAACTTTTTTCGGAAAGCCTGAGCTGCAGGCATTGTAAGATTTGCAGGATCTTCACCGCCAAGACAAATCAGAACCTTTTCAATCTTTTTATCTGAATCATCTTCTGAAACTTCACGGACATTTTCCGGCATTGTAATAAATCCGGAATCAGTTTTATTAGCAAGGCGGTCACATTTATATGAAGGAATGATATCTAAAAGATAATCACAGTAATCTGTATATCTTGAACCTTCATCAATTGAAATGAGGCTTCTGTTCTTAGAAAGTTCCTTTAACTGATTTTCTGTAAGCTCAAAAGTATCTGTAATAATTGCAGGCAGATATGATTCATCAGGTATGGAATTGATAATCTGATTTTTTGAAAGTCCTGCTGCAATATATTCTTCTATAACAGAATCAGCTTCTTTGAGAGTTTTATCATCCGGAACATAAACAAAAAATCCACCCTGCAGGCTTGCTGAAAGACAGCGTCGTAAATGTCCAGTGCCATGACCTTTTACAACAGAAGGGACGAGTACAACAGGATATTTCACACAGTTTGCATTACAAGCTTCTATAACTTGTTCTGTTGTGAAAGGAGCTTCATAATTATGAGCTTTGAAATAATTTAAAATTGAAACAGCACGTAAATAATCTGAATAAGTATCTATTGTAGTACGAAGCTCAGGATAATTATAACGACGTGGAGCCGGAACAAATTCACAAGAGTAGCGGTCTTTATGATTATAAAAAGCAGGTCCTACATGTTCATGATCATATGGATCTGTTGTTTCAGAAGCAGCCTTCTTCAAAGAATCTGCAGAAAAAATTTCTACTCCGCTTCCATGAGGAAGTCCTGAATATGTGAGGTAATCACAATGCGATTTTCCATTATTCTTTTCTTCAAACAGAGATGCCGATTCTTCTGCAGCTTCATAAAATAAGAACGGATTATCTGCAGTAGCACGAATAACAGTTTTTGTCTCTATTGTATCAAGAAGTGAAACAAATCGTTCAAGAACATCTTCCAGGCTTCCGGCATAGCATTCAAAACCATGTTCTTTACAAACAGGAAGAAGCTGACTATAAGAAGCCTCATCAGTAGCTACATAATAATAATCCGCATTTACCTTATGCATTGCTTCAAGCACATAAGCAAGTACAGGCATTCCGCAAAGATCTTTTAAGGCCTTTCCGGGAAGTCTTGTTGAAGATAATCTGCATTGTACAATTACTGTCCTATTTGTCTTTGTTTTCATCATCTCTACTCCAGTTTTGAACCAGAGTCTGTAAATCCATTTTATAACGGAATTTATTTTTTTCTACCCAGGTTCTTGCAGCATTAAACTGCCGTCTCGCTTCCATAATTCCACAGGAAGATCGTAATAAAAATACAGGGAATGAAGATTTTTTTAAGCATCCCTGCTCCATTCGAATTTTAGGCAGCTCATTTTTTAAATAATATCTAAGATAATCCAGATTATATGTGGTATCATTTACAGGATTTTCATCTATATAAGAGAACTGTAACAGAGAAGTAAGCACAGTCTGCTCACCCCAAAGCCATGAACGGACTGCTAAATCAAGATTCTGCCAGTATGGAGAGGCAATTGTCCAGTCAAAACCGCCAAGTTCAATAAACTTTTTTCTATTATATAAACCAATAAAATCAAAAGGAAAAAGTGTTTTTTTACCGTTCGCAATTTCTGAAGACGAATCAATTACAAAATGCGTACGTTCTGCACTTGGAGAAAAAGCACATGGAAGAGCGGCACGGTTCTTATCAAGAAGTCTTGGAACTATACAATAAGGAGATTCTGCTGTAAGTCTTTCTGCAAGATGCGATGGCATGAAATTAGCCGGTATGTTCAGGCTGTCACGAAGTACGAGTACATAATCTGTCTGAACTTCGCTCATTGCAAGATTTATAAGGTCACCGTCATTTGTTTTTTCAAGTGGCACGAGAAATTTTATCATTGGAAAACGTTTTGAAACATCATCTGTAAAATTACTTGAATCATGTTCAACAGACACGATTGTATGAAAACCACACTGCAAAAGATTTTCGAAAACGTGGAGCTTGAAGTGGCTGCCGCTGCTGTTGAGTAAAATTACAGAAATATTGAGCGATGCCGGGTCTGTAACCTTTGGTCCGCCGAGGATTGTTCTGTTTATCTGATGTTCGCTAAAAGTTAAAGGTATACCATTCATCGCATTTCTCGCATTTATTGCAATATTTTTTATTTATATGATTTATTAAAAGCTCATCGTTTTTCTTCCAGATTTCTTCAAGAGAATCTGTAAATACATTACCAAGTGAGTTTCCATTTTTGCCGCAGAGTACGCAGGCGCGGCACTGTGGAACTTCTCCGTTTGACAGGATTGTGAGGTCGCGGCGGAGATGCCAGCAAGGATCGCGGTCTAAAGGAGAAAGGTCTGCAGGTTTGCAATCCGGCAGCAGGCCAGCAAAATCATCATATTTTTGAATAATAAGATTTCCACCAGAAGGATTTGTTTTTTCATTCCAGTAACGGAAAAAGGCTTCCAGTTCTGCTTCGTTTTCATTCATTCTTACAAACTGAGGGTAAACACAGCCAGGAATTGCATTTTGAAGAAGTGAAACAGCATTTACTGCTGCTGCAAAAGCCCCTTCCGAAGCATTTTTATGTATTTTCTGATAGGTTGCATCTGAAGCTGCATCTAGAGTTACTGCAAGCATAATTTTCTGCCATTGATGTGTACGAGGCGCTGCCTTATTTACAATTTCAGAAAGCTTCTGACACAGCTCTGAAGTTACTGAAAGACCGTCTGTTTCCAGGAAAACTGAAAGTCCCTGATAAGAAAGAATCTTTTCGACAATTTTCAGAAAATCCGGATGATTGAGAGGCTCTCCCCAGGCAGAAAGACCGATAACTGCATTTTCACTAAAACCGGCAATTTTATCTATAAGGCTGGTGATTTTATCAAAAGCCATAAAAGTATCAGATGATAATGAAAGTGGTGAACTTCCAAACTTTTCTCCATAAGCTTTACAATATGGAGAATAAATTGAATCAAAAGCTACCTTATCTGCTATCTGAATATTATAAAAGCCTGGAACTGTTTTAAGACAGGCTGTATTTTTACTTGCAATAGCAGAAAGTTTTTCAACATCATCAAAATCCTCTTTTGAAGCTGCATCAAACAATGCTTTACACTGCATAAAGTTATCTTTTTTACCGCAATGGAAGGAAAGTCTTAAAAGTCTCCAGTCTGAGTCTGCAATTACTGTTTCAACATCAAAAGAATTGATATCAGTTTTTATAAGATTATATAAACCTTCTCTACTTACAGGCTGTTCTCCAAGAGAGACTTGGGTAGTTTTTGAAAGTTCTGCAAGAATACCGATTGTTCCGGCATTTAGTGCTTCTGGTGAAAAACCATAAGGATATCCATCTGCAAAAGTATATTCAGATTTATATGTTATATGTGAATCTATGATTTTCTGAGACAGTTTTTTATCAAGAAACGGAAGGTCGATAAAAGAAAAAACAGCCGTTTCGGCATTTTCTTTAGTGCAAAGCTCCTTCATTTCGCAAAGAAGCTGGGTTAGAGTTTCAGATTTTACTGTAAATGAAGGCAGTCCAAGGCTTTCTGCCCAATTTTTTGAAAGTTCTTCTGCAGATTTACCATTGAAGGCTTTTTCTTTTGAATATGAAGAGTCGTTGTCATAAAAAATTACTATGGTTTTCATCAAATTCTTTATCGGCATTTCATTGAATAAGTTAATAAAATAAGGTAAGTTGAAATTGTACAAAATAGAGGGGAAAAATGAACGAACCGGGCTTACCCGAAAACATGGTTTTCAGCGTATCACAGATTACAGACCTCATAAAAGAGATTCTGGAAACTTCCTTTAGAAGCATAATAATAGAAGGAGAAATCTCTAACTGGCGTCCGAGTGCTGCTGGTCATATATATTTCACATTAAAAGACAATAATGCTCAGATAAAAGCTGTTATTTTCCGTGGTGCAGCAATGAAATTGAATTTCCGCCCTAAAGACGGAGATAAAGTGCGCTGTACTGGAAATCTTTCTGTTTACGCGCCTCAGGGAAATTACCAGATAATAGTAAATACAATGGAAATTGCCGGCGCGGGAAACATTCTTCAGATGCTTGAAGAACGAAAACGCAAACTGGCGGCAGAAGGGCTTTTTGATGAAAGCAATAAAAAGATGCTTCCCAAATATCCTCGGACTATTGGTGTTGTAACCAGTCCAACGGGAGCAGCAATTCGGGATATTCTGAACGTTACTAAGCGACGAAATCCCGGGATGAATGTAATTGTTCTTCCTGCTATCGTTCAGGGAGACGGAGCTGCCCAGACTATCTGTAAAATGATAGAGATTGCAAATTTTTATGAGCTTTGTGATATTCTGATTGTAGGACGCGGTGGTGGTTCGCTGGAAGACCTTTTACCATTCAGCGAAGAAAGTGTTGTAAGAGCCGTTGCCGCTTCAAAAATTCCGACAATTAGTGCTGTAGGCCATGAAATTGACTGGGCACTTTGTGATTATTCTGCAGACCGTCGTGCTCCTACTCCTTCTGCAGCTGCAGAAATGGCAGTACCGCAACAAGCTGACATCCGTACAAATCTGGAAACTTATAAAGAAACACTTTATACAGCAATTACTCAGAAAATAGGTGCAACCCGACTATTGATTAAATCTTTTAATCCGGAAAGCCTTGAAGTTCGTTTCAGAAACATCCAGCAGCCATTGCTGAACCGTTTTGCTACAGCCCGCGATAATCTTTTATTAAATATAAATGAAAAAATCCGGGACCTTCGCATAAGACTGGATACAAACAAAACAATACTTGAGAATGCTAGTCCACAAACCATTTTTGACCGTGGATACTCCATGGTTACAGATGAAAATGGAAAGATAATAAGAAGCTCTGAACAGGTTTCAGAAGGGACAAAACTGACAATTACACCTGCGGAAGGAAAGATTCACGCAGTAGTAACAAAATAAAATTGAACCGTAATTTATCAGGAGGATAAAACCGTTATGAATACATTTGAAGAAAATTTAGAAAAACTTGAAAAACTCACATCAGATATAAAACGCAGCGATATTTCACTCGAAGATGCACTCAAGGATTTTGAAGAAGGAATTAAGCTTGCTTCCGGTATGGAAAAGCAGCTTGATGAAATTGAAGGCAAAATCCAGATTCTCATGAATGAACCACAGCCTGTATCTAAAGACAATCCTCCTCAGCTTGATCTTTTTTCTGATGACAGCGAAGTAAACGGAACCAGAAGATGAGCTTAGAACACCCTGTACGAACTCTGAATCCTGAAGTAGCACGCAAAATTGCTGCCGGAGAAGTAATTGACCGCCCTAACGCAATTATCCGCGAACTTATGGATAATTCCATTGATGCTGGAGCAACAAGCATAATTGTAGAAATTACCGGCGGCGGTATAGAAAAAATCAGAATAATTGATAATGGCGGCGGAATGACCCGTGAGGACCTTGAAAATTGTGCCCGTCCTCATGCTACAAGTAAAATTGAAAATGAAGTTGATTTAATGAATCTTTCAACTCTCGGCTTCCGCGGTGAAGCCCTTGCATCAATTGCTGCAGTAGCAAGACTTTCCATTCAAAGCGGCAGCTACAAAATGCGCGCAAGTATTACCGAAGACCATATTATTGAACCAGCTACAGAACTACAGGGAACAATCGTACAGTCAGAAGGACTTTTTGAAAATTTTCCAGCCCGCCGTCAATTCTTAAAAAGACCTGCAACAGAAGGCATAATGTGCCGCAACACTTTTATAGAAAAAGCTCTCTCAAGACCTGATATTTCATTCAGATTTGTATCTGATGGTGAAACTAAAATAGATTTACCCGCAAATCAGTCTATAAAAGACCGTTTTGTAAGTGCAAACAGCTATTCAGAACCTTCAGAACTTTTTTATGAACTTTCTGGAAATGCCGGTGGAAGTTCTCCTGAATGGTCATTTACTGTAGTAATTGGAGAACCAGCTGTCAGCCGTTCAAATAAAAAAGAAATCTTTATCTATGCAAATGGAAGAAGAATTCAGGAATACGCTCTTGTACAGGCTGTTGAATATGGTGCACAGGGATACTTTCCAAACGGAACTTATCCGGTTGCTGCTGTTTTTGCACAAATCAGACCAGACCTTATAGATTTCAATATTCATCCTGCAAAACGGGAAGCCCGCTTTTCTGATATTTCTGCCCTGCATCATGGCCTAAGCAGTACAATTAAAACCTTCTTTCATCAGTATACATATGCTAATTTCTCTGAGGATAAGCCTGCTGATGAAGCGAGAATTCAGGAATTCAGTTTTGAAGTTCCTGAAAAAACAACTTCATCATTTCCTTCAGTTTCTTACAATCGGCCAGCTTCTTCAGAATTTTCTGCTCCATCTTCTTCAAAAGGTGCAGCAGACTACTCAATTCACGAAAAACATATTTCATATAAGCCTTCAGAGACAAAATCTGAAGCGCTTTCTGATTTCCGCTCTAAATACCTTGGAATAAAATCAGATACAAGTTCTCTTGCAGAACAGGCTCTTTCTGCAGCCTCTGAAAATACTAAGGATTTCGATGCTCCAAAACATTCTCAGGTAAAATATATCGGACCATGTCTGGGTACATTCCTTCTCGCAGAAAAAAATAACTGCCTCTACATTATTGATCAGCACGCAGTTCATGAACGCATTCTTTTTGACAAACTTATGAACTCACAGGGAGAAGCCGGAAGACAGCCTCTTCTTATCCCATATAAAATCAAAACAGAATCAAAAACTCAGGATAATCAGCTTGAAAAACTGAAAACAGAGCTTACAAGAATCGGCTTTGAAACAGAACATGTATCTGACGGTTACTGGGAAATCAAAACAATTCCAGAACGATGGACAGGAACTGAATACGATCTTAGGACTCTTCTTTTTGTAAAACAGGTAGAGCCTAAAGAAATAATCCGCTCAATTGCAGCAATGACAGCCTGTAAAGCCGCCGTAAAAGACGGTTATGTTCTTGATGAAATTACAGCCGCCCGCCTTGTAGAGCAGGCCTTTACACTTGAAGATCCGCACTGCCCTCATGGCCGCCCGATTTACACTGTAATCAGCAGGGAAAAACTTTTTGAACTTGTAAAGCGCACTTAAAACAAAGGCTTTACACTCAATTTATAAGTTCAGGGCTGGTTATTCAAATACTGCAATCAGGCTCTGAACTTCGGCTTTTCTGAAAGATGGATTCTTGTTTCTTACATACAAAAGATTTTTGTATGCACTGCTTCCATCTCCAGCCTGAATCTGAGCCTTTGCAAGACCTACATAAGCTTCAAGATTATCAGGATTTTTAGATGTAATTTTTGTGAAGTTCGCAATTGCGTCAGTCAGTTTTCCGCCCTTTACCTGAGAATTTGCAAGATTCAATAAAGCGTCATCATCTTCAGGTATGATTTCCAGAGCTGCTTTATAGTATTTTTCAGCAGAAGCATAATCTTCTTTGAGCATATAAGCTGTTCCCAGATTATTGTTTACACTGAAATCTTTGCTGTCAGTTTTGTAGGCATCAAGAAGAAGGGACAAAGCTTTATCAGGTTCCTCATTGCCTTCTGCCATATAAAGCACACTGAGATTTATCTTTGATTTTATATGAGTTGGATTAAGCGCCAGTGCTTCTTTATACAATTTTTTTGCATCTTCTATTTTATTATTCTTTTCCTGAATTAAGGCATAATTGTAAGTTACATTTGCCTGCTGAACTTCATTTAATAAGAAATCCTTTTCATCATAAGCAATCCAGCCATAACGTGATGCTTCTGCATATTTTTTATCATCATATAAAACTTTTGAAAGATTATAGGCTGTTAAAGTTTTAGTTTCACTCTTATTTAATTTATCCAGCGCTTTTTTATACTGTGCTTCTGATTCTGCATATTTTCCATATTGATAATAAACCGAGCCCAATTCCATAATTGCAGAAGTATTATCAGGGAATAATTTAATAAGATTATCATAAGCCTTTACGCATTCTGCAAGTTTTCCCTGGCGGTTATAAACTCTTGCCTGTTCAATATAACCTTTTTCATATTCAGGATTTATAGAAACTGATTTTTTAAACGAAGTGAGTGCACTGTTTTCATCATTTAGTTTTACATAAGTAAGACCAAGATTATAGACACTAGGTGAAAAATGATCGTTTAATTCTACGGACCTTATAAAGGAAACTTTAGCATCATTATATCTTCTCAAAAGATACTGAAGTTTACCCATATCATAATAATAAAGATAATTTGATTCATTTAGTGCGATTGCTTTTTCCAGTTCTGTTAAAGCACGGTAATAATCTTTTTTCTTCTGCGCATCCTGAGAAAGAATATAGTGAGCAGAGTCATTTTCAACACCGTTTTCTATAAGTTTATTAGCAAGTGCGACACCTTCATCTAACAACTTCTGTTTTTCTGCCTCTGATGTTGCATTTTCAAGTTTTTTTGAGATGTCATCGAGTTTTGAGATATTTTTTTCGGTTTCGACTTTTTCTGCATTAAGTCGGTTTCTTTCTGCCTCTTCTAAAGCTTTTTTAATACGCTGTTCTTCTTCTGCCTTCTGCTTAGCAGTTTGTTCTGCTTTCTTTCTATCATCCTCTGCTTTTTTACGGGCAGCTTCTTCTGCTTTCTTTTTGTCTTCTTCTGCCTTTCTTCGGGCATTTTCTTCTGCTTTTTTCTTGTCGTCTTCGGCTTTTTTACGAGCAGCTTCTTCCGCCTTTTTCTTGTCATCTGAGGCCTTTTTGCGGGCTGCTTCTTCCGCGGCTTTCTTTGCTTCTGCTTTTTTAATCTTTTCTTCTTCGGCTTTCTGATTCTTTTTTTCTGCAGCCAGGCGTTCTGCTTCAGCCTTTTCAACCTCAGCTTTTTCTGCAGCTTCTTTTTCAGCTTTCAGACGTGCTTCTTCCTCTTCTGATGCTTTTAGTCTGGCAGCTTCAAGTTCAGCAGCTTTCTCAGCATCATCCTTTTCAGAATCAGACTGGATTATTGTATCATAATCATCAGCAAACAAGTCATTTCCAGATAATCTTTCACCATAAGCATGACCGCGCCCATCAGAAAAGTCTCTATTATGACGATAAGTACTGCTGCAGGCCTCACATTTCATGAGAATGAGTAAAAAAATGATTATAAAAAGCGCAGAGGCAGCATAACTACAGATTTTTTTGAGACGTTTATCTTTTTCCTCATCTGATAAATCTTTCCAACGTTTGAATTCCATACTAATCCAGTTCCCCTTCCAGATCATATTCTATCAGATCTTCAGCTCCAGAAGTAAGATTTGTTGAATCACTTCCCTGCAATGAATTTGCAACATCTTCAAGAAGCTTTTTTCGTCTTTCTTCTTCTGATTTTCTCATATCTTCAAGCAGCTGTTCTCTGAGTCTGCGTTCATCCTCAAGGGCAGCTTCCTGCTCTTTCTGGCGGACTTTTGCTTCACGATTTGCAAGTTCCTGATTTCGTCTTCTTTCTTCCTCAAGCCATTTTTCATGTTCTTCACGAGACTGTTTTTCGAGCTCTTTCATTTCATCAAGTTCATCATCACTAAAGGTCATCCAGTCTTCAACATCATCTACTACTTCTTCTGAAACTGCAAGAGAAGAACTTCCATCATGCTCAAATTCTTCCCAATCAACTCTTGTACCTTCATTTTCTGTATCTGAAGCAGTAATTTTTTCCTGAGTTTTATTTTCTACAACAGCTTCCGGATTTTCTCCGTTTATTCTCTCCCACTCCGGATTTTCAGCTGCCTTTTTATTATTTTCAATTCCAGCTTCTACCTTCTCCCAGTCTGGAGAGAACGATTCTTTTCGTTTTTCATTCAGATTTCCATCGTATTCTTCCCACTGAGCTTTATTCTGTTCAGCAAGAAGTCTTGCTTCTTCTTCTCTGCGGGCAATTTCCTCTTCCAGAGCCTTTATCAAAAGTTCAATTCGTTCTCTCTGAGGATTATCCGGGCATTTATTTACAAAATCAATATAATCATCTTTTGCAGAAACAAGCTGTCCTGACATTAAAAGTGCATTTGCGCGGTTCAAAAGTGCATCATAAAAAAGAGGATCTGCATTGAGAGCTTCTGAATAGCTGCTTACAGCTGATGCATAATCCTTCATAGCGTAATAAGTATTTCCCATATTATAGGAAAGAAGTTTTTTATTATCCGGCTGTGCTTTCATTCCGCGTCTGAAGGCATCTATGGATTTATCATATTCACCAAGCTGATAGTATCCCAATCCCAGAAAATTATAGGAATTATCTGAAATCTGACCATTAAGGATTTCATACTCAAGTACCTGAACGGCATCCTTTGCATTGTTTTCCTTAAACAGGGATTCTCCACGCGATAATCCAGAATTACCTGCACCAGAATTCTGAGCAGAAAGATATGCTGCGAAAAAAATAAATGCTGTAAAAAGTATAACCTTTACTTTAATTTTCATATATCTAGTTCCTTCGTGTTTGACATATCGACATAAATTTAATACTCTTATTATCGAGAGATTCTGGAAAGACTTAATCTGCTTTGACGGGAGTATCACATGCTTATTATCATTATAGCTATTTTTGCCGTAGTAATCATATCACTTCTTATCATAATATTAAAAAATTTTGTATCCCCAAAAAGAATCGAAGCAGTTCCTCGTCTTATTAAACAGGGTAAAACTCAAAATGCCATTAAAATTGCAAAGCAGATTCTTGCTAAAGATCCAAAGAATTATCTTGCACACTATTATCTTGGAAAAGCCTATATAAAGGAAAACAGAACAGAACTTGCTGTAATTGAATATAAGAATGTAAACGACAATGCGCTTTTTGGTGAAGGAATCAATGAACTTTCCTTCCGTTCTGAATATTCACAGCTTCTTCTTAAGTACAACCAGCAGAATGAAGCACTCAAAAACTTCCTTCTTTTAACAAAGCTGGATCCTCAGAATGCAGAAAACTTTTATCAGGTTGGAAGAATCTACGAGGATCAGAACCGTTATGACTTAGCACTCGGCTTTATGCAGAAATGTGCACTGCTCGACAAAAAACATGCCAAAGCACATGCAGAAATAGGTCTTATGCTTTACCGTACTAAGCAGTTTAATGAAGCTAAAAAAGAAATCGATATGGCAATTAAGCTTAGTCCGGAAACTTATTCTTCCTACTATTATCTTGGAAAAATCTTAAAAGATGCAAAAGACCTTCAGGGAGCTATTAAAGCCTTTGAAAAAGCACAGCGCGACCCGGATGTAAAGCAGAAAGCCATTATAGAACACGGTTCCTGCTTTATGATTGCCGGAAGAATAGACAATGCGCTTGTAGATTTCCAGAGAGCAATTGAGCTCGATAAGGAAGGAACACAATCCGAAACACTTTATGCACGTTATTTCCTTGCTGCCTGTTATGAAAAAAGCCGTAAAATTGACAAAGCTATTGAGCAGTGGGAAGTTATTTACAAAAAAAATAAAGGCTTTAGAGATGTATCTGCTAAGCTTTCAGAATACAAAGACCTTCAGGCAAACGACTATCTTAAAGATTATCTAACCTGTAGTAATGAAGAGTTCCCTATTATCTGCCGTAATGCAACAATCAAGGGTCTGAACCTTCAGGTTCTTTCCTGCGACCAGAAAAAATGGGGATGTCAGATTACAGGCGTAAACAAAAGTGATGAATCCTGGATGGCTGTACGTAAACAGGTCATTTTCATCAGATTTTACCGCGAACCAGAGCCTGTTGAAGAAGCTCAGATTCATGAATCTCTGGACACAATGAAATCTATGAACAGTGTAAAAGCCTTTCTTTTTTCAAGTTCGGGCTTTAATACCGCAGCAAAACGTTATGCAGAAAATAGACCTATTGAGCTTGTAGAAAAACAGAAGCTTGAAGCATTGCTTTCAAAAGCTGGTGAATAATGAAGATTTTATGTGTTTCCGATTATGTAGACCCGCTTATCTATAATCAGAATGTAAAGGAAGCCTTTGCCGACATAGATTTAATACTCTGTGCAGGCGACCTTCCAATGGATTATGTTGATTTTATTGTATCAGTATTTAATAAGCCTACATATTTTGTATTCGGAAACCATGATTTAAAGGAATATCACTTATATCATAGAGAAAGCCGACTTGACGGCTCTCGTTTTACCAAAAGTTATGACCAGTCAATTCATGGACATGGTGCAACCTATTTGGGTTTCAAATGTTTTATAAACGATAACTTAGTATTTGAAGACCCTCAAACTGGTAAAAAAACACCACTTTTAATTGCAGGAGCTTCAGGTACTGTTCGTTATAATAATGGACTCTGTCAGTTTACAGAAGCTCAGATGAAATTCAAGCTTTTAAAACTGGTACCAAAGTTGATTTATAACAAGTTAAGATATGGAAGATATCTTGATATTTTCATGACACATGCTTCTCCACGGCATATTCATGATCATGAAGATCCCTGCCATCTTGGTTTTGAATGCTATAACTGGTTTCTGGAACGTTTTAAGCCAACTTATATGGTTCACGGGCATATTCATCTTTATGATTTACGTGAAGAACGAATTGGAAAATATTATGATTCCACTGTGGTCAATGCATATGCGCATTATGTAATTGAACTGCCTATGAAAACAACAGAACAAAAGGACAACTAAGATGGATTTTTCAAAAGCAAAATCTGAAGAAGATTTTAACAAAGCACACGCAAAAGCATTTATTAACGAAATTCAGCATCTGCTTTCTCCTGAAGAAGCTAAACTTATCTCTTTAACCGACGTAAAGCAGATGATTAAGTCTAACTCAGAAACCTATATTGGGATGAAGGTTATTCCAATTGATAAAATTGTTGGAAGCGAAGGCCGATATAACGATTTTGATAACCGTTTCTTCCCAAAAAGCACACATCTCAAAAACCGCTGGCAGCATGTAGATGAAGCCGCATTAAAAGATATTACACTTCCACCAATTAAAGTTTATGAAATAGCCGGTGTTTATTTTGTTCGCGATGGAAATCACCGTGTTTCTGTAGCAAAAATGCGTGGAACAGAGTTTATTGATGCAGAAGTAGTTTCCCTTCAAAGTGAAATTAAACTCAAGAGAGCCGATTCCCTCAAGGAAATCAAAAAGCAGATAATAAATTATGAAAAACGTGTTTTCTACAGTGAAACAGGTTTTGGTGATATAACTGATTACTGGTGTCTCGATTTTACAAGTGCCGGCCGTTACGATGTAATTTATAATCACATTTTAACTCATAAATACTATATGAATCTGGATAAACCTACTGAAGTATCAATGGAAGAGGCAATTAAATCCTGGTTCTATAATGTTTACTTCCCTCTTGCATCAATTATCAGGGAAAAATACATTTTAAGAGACTTCCCGGGCCGAACTTTAGGCGATCTTTATGTCTGGACAGTTCGTTATTGGGATGATTTAAAGAAAAAATTTGGAGATGACATTCCAATGGACGCCGCTGTAATAGATTTTAAGAAGCATTACAAGATTCCTCTGGCAAAACGCTTCTTAAATCGTGTAAAATGCATCATTTTACGTCGTGCCATTACTGAAAACCCAAAACTTAATCTGGGATAAGGGAAGTTACTTAAAATGACCTGTCAAGACTGATAAGCTCAAACTTATTCCTTGACGGGTAAATATTTCAATGTTAAAATCTAAGATAATGCCGATAATATAGTAATACTATATTCGTTAGGAGAAAACTTTGTTTACCATTGATTCATTTATAAATGTTCCGCTCTACATTGCTGCCGGTATTTGTGCTCTGCTTATCCTTTTTCTTCTGATAATTAAACTCAGAAATAAGGCAAAAATCAGTTTAGTATTCTTAATTTCTGCAGGCATTATGTTCCTTGGTACAATTTACAGCACATTCAAGGGATATTATTCATATATTGTATTTACAATCATTCTTTCAGAAATAATTCTCTTACCATATCTGATTATTAAAGCATTCATCAATCCAGAAAAGATTGAAGAGAAAAAAGCTGCTAAAAAAGCCGCTGAAATCAATGCTTCACGTGATAATGACATGGTTAATAGAGCTGTCATTCAGCAGATTGAAGAGAAAAACCAGCGCTATATTGAAATTAACCGCAATCTTATTGCTAAACTTTCAACATTCTTTACAAATAACAACAGTATGGAAAACTTCCTCGAGTACTGTAATGACCTTATGACAGAAAAGGTTCGCGCAGACGGTTGTATTTTCCTTATTGCTGATGATTATGATAATACACTCGCTGTAAAATCTTTCAAAGGAGCCTTCCCACCACCTTATAAACTGCCGGAAGACCTCCCTCATAAGCCAATCCGTGTAGAAACAAACCTTCGTTTTGCACAGTTCCCTCTTCAGGACAACATTTTTGGCCAGATTTTCACAGAAGGACAGCCAGTTCTTATTACAGACTCTGTAAAAGATCCTCGTGTATATCAGAACGGACCAGAAGAATTCCTCCGTTGTGGAAGTTATATATTCGCACCAATCAAACAGGTTGATTCTGTAGTAGGACTTGTTGGTCTTGCACGTAAACCAGAGACCGAAAAGTTCACAAAAGATGAATTTGATACAGCTGTTATGCTTGCAGAAGCAGTTTCTACAGCAATTAAACCACTTTACAGCTTCCTTGATTATGCTGAACATACAGAATTGAATAAGGGTGGCTCTATTGCTTCTAAGTATCAGAAAGATATGCTTCCTGCAAAACTTCCTGTTATTCCAGGACTTTCAATCGGCTGTTACTCTAACCCTGCAGAAAATGTCTGCGGTGACTATTATGATATTCTTGTTTCAAGAAAAGACCGTATCTCATTCGTTATGGCAGATATCGCAGGAAAGGGCATGAACTCACTTATCGTTATGATTATGATTCGTGCTATTCTCCGTCTTGCAGTTCATACAGCACAGTCTGCTTCAACAATTATGTCAT
This sequence comes from Treponema bryantii, assembly GCF_900111035.1. Lineage (GTDB taxonomy): Bacteria > Spirochaetota > Spirochaetia > Treponematales > Treponemataceae > Treponema_D > Treponema_D bryantii_C. Next base: position 351,018 of record NZ_FOFU01000001.1, on the reverse strand, counting down.
GGGCAAACAGAGGTATTTGTCTCGAAAGTTCTAAGATTGACCACTTTGCAAGTATTGCACTTATCAACTATGATGCAACAACTAAAGAAGCAGAAATCAGTACCTGTGGTAATAACCCTGTATTCCATTATTCTGCATCTGAAGGAACAATTAAACAGATATCTGTACCAACTGAGCCAATGGGGGTAACAAAAGATACAGTTTTCACTAACCTTCCAATCAAACTTAACTCAGGTGATATTATCGCTACATGTACCGACGGCTTACTTGAATCTCTCAATGAAAATGGTGTACAATATTCTATTGAGAATCTTAAGAAGGTAATTGTAAAAAATGCCGGTGCAGCGGCTAAGGATATTTCAAATCGTGTAAAAGATGATTTGAAGAAATATTGTGGAACTGCACAGCAGTATGATGATCAGAGCCTTTTGGTTATTAAAATACAATAATTTAATGGGGAATTAAAAAGGAGATTCGTTATGGAACTTAAAATACGTAAGAATGGTGATGTCTACATCATTGACGTAACCGGTGAGATGGATCTTTACAATTCATACAAGCTTAAAGAGCTGGTTATGAAGATGCTCGAAAAGAATGTAAAGAACTTTGTCATCAATCTTGAACAGGTAGACTACATTGACTCGTCTGGAATCGGTGCGCTTATTTACATCTGTTCTACAATCAAAAAGATGAACTTGAATCTTGCTATTGCAAATATTCACGGTTCTGTAAAGAAGGTAATTGAACTTACTAAGCTCATGGGTTACTTCCCTATTGCTAACAGTATTGAAGAAGCCCTTTTAATGGTAAAAGAATAATTCATTTTATTGTTAGAAACGTTTTTTTTATTTAATTAAGTGAATAACTGCAGGAGGAACTGAGATGGTTCAGGAATTAAAGGAACTCAGATCGGATGAGAATGACCCATTGTTTGATAAAACAAATATGCTGAAGAAGGAATTCCCTTCTGACTTCAGACAGATTCGTTACTTCACCTTGCTGATTGTTCAGTCAGCACCTACAGAAATTAAGGAATTAAATCTTCTTGAGCAGCAGATTAGTGAAGTTATTAAGAATGCTGTAAAACACGGTAATCACTGTGATATCAACAAGAAGGTAACTGTTTGGTATTCATTCAGCCCAACACATGCACATATTATTGTACAGGACGAAGGAGAAGGATTTCAGGATCTCGAAAAGTGGAATGACTTCAATAAAAAGCGTCTTGAATGTCTTCATAACAATGATTTTATGGAATTGTCAAACTACGTTTCTTTCAGAACTAAAGAATCTGATAGCCAGGATGGTGGAAACGCTTTGTTTGCTGCATTGGAATATTGGAACGGCGGTTTTGTTTATAACGGAAAAAGAAATGCCGTTGCCATGCTCAAAAAATATCAGCAGAAATTCCATAATGCAAATCATGATGGTGAATAATTAGTTTTACAATAATTTAATAATAAAAAAAGTGTCTGAGAAACTGAAACTAATTAATCTGAAATTCAGGTTATCGTATCCAGTTTACAGGCACTTTTTTTTTATCCAAATTGAAAAAAATGAAAAGCTTTTTATATAAAATATCATTACTGTTCTTCCTCATTGTTCTTCTTTCCAGTTGCAAAGATACTTATTCTGAAAAAGAAAGATTCTATCTTTCTAACGGCTGGTCATATTCAGAATATGGAGAACCCCATGAATTTCATCCTTTAGCTGATAAAGATTTACCACAGCTTGTTAAATTATTACCAGATGCAAGCGGATATATTTTTATAAAAAAAAGCTTTAATATACCTCAGCACTTCAGACATAAAGAAATTTATTTATTTCTTGGCCGCGTAAAAATTGCTGCAAAAGTTTATCTTAACGGGCATTTACTAGGACAGGCTGGATTCTTCCCTCCTCACGAATTTACTGAAGGTGAAAAATCAAGCTATTTTAAAATTCCAAAAGAATATATTAATTTTTCAGATAAGAATACAATTATGATTTGTGTATGGTGTAACGAATATGGAACCATACAGGACATGCCTTTTATTTCTTCTTCTGATGATGTTATTCATAAAGCAGAATTTGAAAATCTGGTTAACTCAAAAATCTACATGATTTTCTCTGTTGTACTTCTTATTGTTTTTCTCATTTATTTCTTTTTATTTTTACTTCGCAGATCAGAAATTGAAAACCTTTCGTTCTCACAAATGTGTTTTTCAACAGCTTTATATCTGGTCACATTTTATATTGGTGAATACTCTATAATCTATAAACATATTTATTCTTTCCTTCTTTTTGAACAGATATTTAATGGAACTGCTCCAATAATCACAAGTTATTTTGTAATTAATTTTACAAGAGACTTCTTAAAGCATCGTGAAAGAACTTTCAGCAGAATCGGACGATTTATTTTGACTCTTATTGCACTGGCATTACCATTCTGTACTTCAGATTTATCAACCTCACGACTTCTCCTGCGTTACGGCTTTCTTATAATGGTTTTACAATTTATTTACCCTACTGTCATCTTAATTAAAGCATTACAGAAAAAAGAAAGTCAGGCTATAAAATTCATTTTATGTTTTGTACCGATTTATCTTGTTTTATTTTATGAAGCTTTTACACGTTTAGTTCTGAAACAACCAACAAATACTCTGATTCTTTCGATTTCATGGCTTTGTGTAATATTCCTTTTCCTTGGACTTCTGATTGTAAATTTTGTCCAGCTTGCAGGAAAAGTAGAATATATGAATAAACATCTTGAGAACTTAGTTGTAGAACGTACTCAGGCTCTTGAAAAAGAAAGAAATCGAGCTGTAAAAGAAATTGATCTTGCGGGTTTTGTGCAAAAGAACTTTTACAATGTTGATACATCTGAAATAAAAAACTGGGAAATCAAATTTGCATTTAAGGCAATGTCTGGAGTTTCCGGTGACTTATATATTCTTTTTATGTCAGAAAATCATCTTAACGGAGTTGGAATTTTTGATATATCTGGACACGGAATTGCTTCTGGTCTTGTTACAATGCTTGTGAAAAATATTATTGAGCAGGAATTTAAAAAAGGAATGAAGCATCCATTACATGAAGTAATGGCAAAAATCAATGAACGGATTATTTTAGAAAAAGGAAGCATTGAAAATTACCTTACTGGCCTTATAATCAGATTTTCAGAAAATTATTGTGAACTCGTTAATGCCGGACATCCTAAAGCTTTATTGTACAGTGCAAAAAATAAAATACTCGGACCTATTGAACAGGATGGTGTAAATCAGTTTGGTGCAATAGGTATTCCAGACTTCCCTATAAGCTTTGAATCTTTGAAATTTAAAATTCATAAGGGTGATGAAATTGTGCTTTATACAGATGGAATTACAGAATGCACTAATGCAAAAAAAGAATATTTTGGCTCAGAACGTATTATGTCTGTATTTAAAGAAAATGTAGATAAACCGCTTGAAAATCAGGTAAATGCAATGACAGACACTCTCTTTAAGTTTAGTGGCACTGAAAAATTAAATGATGATATAACCTATCTGATTCTTAAAAAACTCTAATCATTTTTGATTATGCAGGCTAAATTAAAAAAGCTTCGTTTTTACAACGAAGCTTTTTTCTTATCTGGAGGTGGGGAGAATTGAACTCCCGTCCGAAAAAGTAAACCAGGTACATCTACAAGTTTAGTTATGCGAGGTGGTTGTCGGGAGCCGGTAGCAGCATAACAAGCGTCGTCTCCGTATTCTGATTAAAAGTCCCACGCAAAGACCAGACACAATGCGCAGCAAGTCCCGATAAGGTAAAAGAACATCAGGCAACGCGGAACAGGGCCGCCTGGGTTCCTGCACGGCTACTTACGCAGCGAGTGCTTCTGCTTCGAAAGAAGCCTCATCAGCTTCTTCTTCTTTTCTTGCGAAAATTGCAGTTATTTTTTTGTCAGTTTAAGGGACCTTCAGCCCTACCTGCAGTACAAGATTTCCCAATTCCGTCGAAACCGGGACACCCCCTTACGATATATGAATATAATCATAAAAAAGAATACCGTCAAGTAAATTATTAAATGAAATCTTTCAAAATTTAATGTGCTTCCGCGGCGCATAGCACGCAAAAACAGCTAAGGGTAGAACCGCTTGTAGCGCTAGCTCACCCAAACCTTAGAATGTTTTTGGTGCTCTGCTCTGCTCACGCACATTAAATTTTGCAATTTTCGTAAATGTAAATAATCTCCAAATGATTATATTCTATATCTCACGCGCGGAAATAGTTAGATCTCATTAACTGGAATATGGTATACACTGCCGCATTTTCGGCATACTACTTCTAGTGGATCTGGGCCGTTTTTACGGATGTCTTCGAGGTCTTTTTGTGGGAGGCCTCTTATGTGATTTAAGAAATAGTCTTTGCTGCATGGACAGTCGTAGATTATGTCGCGTTTCATGGTGATGGTTGGCTGGAACTCTCTAAAGAGACCAAGGATGATGTCTTCGGAATCTACTTCACCTTCGCTGTACAGGAGGCCGATGCTTGGGCAGGCTTTGAAGGCGTTTTCTACCTTACGGAGAAGTTCTTCTTCATCTGCATCTTCTTCAGCGTGGCTGTCTACCTGAGAACCTAATTCTGCGGTACCACCAGTTTTTGGCATTACCTGGATGTACATTGCGCCGGCTCCGACTACTCTTCCCTCTTTATCAAACTGAATGCTTGAATTAAAGGCGGTATTTATCTGTTCTGACTGAGCAAAATATGAGGCAAAATCAATTGCAATATTTTCACCGTCTACATCTACAGTAGAACTCTGAGGATATTTATCATCTTTATGAATACGCGAAAAAGTCAGATTTCCAGCACCAAGGAATGGCTTAAGATTCCAGTTTTCAAGAGGCTTATCAAGAGGAATATGTTCTTTTTCAAGATAACTTCTTACACTACCGGTTGAATCAGCTTCTACTGTATAGCCGTCTGCTGAACCAGTTCCTTCAAAACGAATCAGGGTGTGTTCCATATCTTTCATCATAGGAATTGTAAGGGCACCACAAAGACTTGCCTGACCAAGAATATATGTTTCGAGAATTCCAAGATTATGCTGGGCACGCATCTGATTTATAAAACGTGTGCCATGAAAAAGTGCACCGCGGATACGGCCATCTGCCATTGTAAAAATGCGTAATTTATCTTCTTCTATTTTTGAAAGGTGCTCTGAAAGAGTTTTATCTGTAATTTCTGCTTTAATCATACACATAATATAGTAGATTTATTGAATACTTACAATCAAAGCGATATAATAGATAAACATTTTTACATAAAAGAGGTACAAAAATGGCTATTGATGAAAACTTGCAGATTGTTAGACACAGCTGCGCACATGTGATGGCAGAAGCTATTTTGAAGCTTTACCCGGGCACAAAGATTGCTATTGGCCCTGCTATCGAAAACGGATTTTACTACGACTTTGAATTCCCAACCGACACCAAGTTCACCGAGACCGATTTTGCTACCGTTGAAAAAGAGATGAGAAAGATTCTTGCAGGAAATCATGAATTTGTTCGCAAGGAAATCTCTAAAGAAGAGGCTCTTAAGCTTTTCGCTGACCAGCCTTATAAGATTGAATTGATTAACGATTTGCCGGAAGGCGAAACTATCTCTACATATGAACAGGACGGCTATCTTGATCTTTGCCGTGGTCCACATGTTGCTTCAACTAAAGAAATCAACGGACAGGCATTTAAGCTCGATCGCGTTGCTGGTGCTTACTGGCGTGGTGACGCTAACCGCACTATGCTTACACGTGTTTATGCTCTTTGTTTTGCAAAGCCAAATGATCTTAAAGATTATCTTGCTATGCTCGCAGAAGCTGAGAAGCGCGACCACAGAAAGCTTGGTCAGGAAATGGATTTGTTCCACCTCGACCCTGAAGATCCAGGTCAGATTTTCTGGCATCCAAACGGATGGACTATCTATACTGTAATGCAGGATTATATGCGCAAGATGGTACGCCGTGACGGATATCAGGAAGTAAATACTCCAGCTATCATGCCACGCACTCTCTGGGAGCGTTCTGGTCACTGGGGACACTATCAGCAGAATATGTTTATCACTGAATCTGAAAAACGTATGTTTGCTATTAAACCTATGAACTGTCCTGGAGCCCTTGAGATTTTCAAGAGCCGTCAACGTTCTTATAAAGACCTTCCACTCCGCCTTGCAGAGTTTGGTCATGATGTTCGTAATGAAGCAAGTGGAACACTTCACGGTGTAATGCGTGTACGCGGCTTTGTTCAGGATGATGCTCATATTCTTTGTACAGAAGATCAGATTGGTCCAGAAGTTGCAAAGTTCTGTAAGCTTCTTAAGGCAGTTTACCATGACTTTGGCTTTGATGACCTTGTTGTTAAATTCTCTACAATGCCTGAAGATCACGTTGGTGACCTTGCTACATGGGAACGTGCTGAAAAAGCTCTTGCAGACGCTTGTACAGCAGCCGGCCTCACTTATGAAATTCAGCCTGGTGAAGGTGCTTTCTATGGTCCAAAGCTTGAGTTTAAGCTTTACGACTGCATTGGTCGTGAATGGCAGTGTGGTACAATTCAGGTAGACTATCAGCTTCCTTCTGCAGAACGCCTTGATGCTACATACATTGGAGCTGATAACCAGAAGCACCACCCTGTTATGCTTCACCGCGCTATCCTTGGTTCATTCGAACGCTTCCTTGGTATCCTCATTGAAAACTTCGCAGGTGCATTCCCAACCTGGCTTGCATTTGAGCAGGCTGCAATTGTTCCTGTTACAAATGATTTTGATGATTATGCTAAGAAGGTTTATGAGTCTCTTATTGGAGCTGATATCCGTGCTAATGCATATCTTTCATCAGAGAATATGAGAAACAAGATTAAGACAATCACAAAGGAACACAAATCTCCTTATATCCTGATTGTCGGCGAGAACGAAAAGAAGGACGGTACTGTAACAGTACGCTTCCGCCAGTCTAGCGGTCTTGAACAGAAGACAATGAAGATTGAAGAGTTCATTGCTTACGTTCAGAAAAAGAACGAAGAAAAAGGAACTTCAATTTAATTTCAAATTAAATAAATTTATTTGAAAAAGCAGAAACCTCGTTGTAAAATATTTACATATATTACAACGAGGTTTTTTATGCATTCTTTAAGAACCAGATTTATTGTTGTTTTCGGACTATTTATACTTATTTCAAGCTCTGTAATGGGTGTTTTTTCTGCTTACAGCATTATTAATACCGGTGTTGCACTTTGTGCAGAACAGGGATATCCAATTGCAGAAAAAGCAGGTGCTGTAATTGATGGAGATAAATTCGAAGCACTTGCAAAAAGCCCTTCTGTAAATGATCCATATTATGAAGAAGCCAGAATTGCGCTTCTTACTATAAAGAATACAATCAATTGTCAATATTTATATACGATGGCTCCTGTTGGAGGAAATGTCTACAGATATATCATAGATGGTTCATGCGATCCTAGTGATGAAGAAAACTTTTCTCCTTTAGGAACTCATGAAGATATCTCTGCTTATGGAGACGGTCCATTCCTTGCTATGCAGGATGGTGGAATTCATTCATCAGGTCTCGAAAAACAGGACCGCTGGGGCTACTCTATTTCAACCTATAAAGGAATCAAGAATTCTCAGGGAAAGGTTGTTGGTTTTATTGGTGTCGATTTTAATGTTGATGTAATTCTTCAGATGCTGAAACGGAGAATTATCAGTATTGGTATTGTAAGTATAATTGTTCTTGTTATAGGAATTCTTCTTCTTTCTTTATTTACTTCAAGAATCTTTGGTACAATGAAAACTATTTCCACTGCAATGGAGCAGATTGCATCTGGAAAGGCTGATCTTACATTTAAAATTCCAGAACAGGGAAATAACGAACTTTCACAGCTTGCATCACATTGTAATGGAGTTATTGAAAGTCTCAATAAACTTATTATGCAGTTGCAGGGAGAAACCGGTATTCTTGATGAAACTGGAAATGAACTTTCAAATAAAATGGGAGATCATATTAAAGTTCTGTCAGCTGCTACAAAAGATATCCTTGATATTTCAAGCAGTATTACAGAACAATCTGATAAGGTTGAAGGTATTACAGACGGAATGCAATCTGTAGAATCTGAGATTAACAGTCTGGACTTAAAGCTTAAAGAACAGTCTGCTGCTATTCAGGAATCATCTTCTGTAATCGAAGAAATTACAGCAAACATTAAATCTGTTGATAAGAACGTAAATGAGATTCTTGAAGAATATAAACTTCTTGTAAAGGAAGCAACTGAAGGACAGAATCAACAGGCAAGTGTTACTACTCAGATTGGAAATATTGCTCAGCAAAGTGAACACCTTCTTACTGCAAATGCTTCCATTGCCTCAATTGCAAGTAAAACAAATCTCCTTGCTATGAACGCTGCAATCGAAGCTTCACATGCCGGCGAAGCAGGAAAAGGATTTGCTGTCGTTGCAGGCGAAATCAGAACTCTTGCAGAAACCTCTGCAAAGCAATCTGCTTCCATTTCACAGTTGCTCCAGGGTATTTCAGAAGCAATTACAGAGATTGTTTCATCTTCAACAAAATCTGCAAGTAATTTTGCAAGCGTAAGTGATAAGATTCAACATCTCCAGCAGTTAATTGATGAAGTTCAGTCAGGAATGAATGAAGAGCGTATTGGTGCAGAAAATATTCTGAATGCAATGCTTACTCTTGAAGGAACAACAAAAGACATTACATCAGCTTCATCTCATATGAAAGGCGAAAGCGAACGTGTATTTGAAGGAATTCGAGCATTGAATACCCTTGCAGAAAGCACTATGAATAAATCAAACAATGTAACGATTCGTATGGATGAAATGAAAGCAACAGCAGAAGCAGCAGTAACAGCATCAGACCGAAACCTCTCCGCCACAAACAAAGTAGCAGACATGATAAACGGCTTCTCAACAAGTATATAACCACAAAAAAGCTCCGAATGAGCGGGAGCGAATGAGGGCGACATCCGCAGGATGTCGGGGCAAGAACTCTGAAGTTAAATAAAAAAGACTCTCATTACTGAGAGTCTTAGATCGGGCAAGAGGGATTTGAACCCCCGACATCCTGGTCCCAAACCAGACGCGCTACCAGCTGCGCTATTGCCCGTTGCATGTAAATTAATATATACGTTTTTCGTATTTTAATCAAGTGCTTAAACACGATTTTTTGAAAAATTTATAAAAATTCTGCAGAAGATTCTATATCTCCCCCCTTTTTTATTCTTTCTGAAAGAACCTTTGTAAGTCTGATTTTTAGCATTTGATTAGCAGCAATCTGTTTATCAGAAATAATTTCACAGTGAATAAAATTATCAGTTACTGCATGATAGATAAATCGACTCTGCTTTCCGCCTGCTGCTAAAGCCATTGGCCTTTTTACAGTTTCCAATACAGCTTTGTGTTCTGTATCAATAAACTGTTCAACATATTTTATTTTCTGAGCCACTGCCCAATCTGTGAGAGTTTTTGCACGTTCGCCTGATACAGACTGAGGAACTTTATTTTTCATTGTCACAGCTACAGTGCCGGGTCTTTCTGAATATGGAAAAGCATGCACCCAGGCAAAATCACATTCCTTGCATAAATGCATTGTCTGCTCAAAATCTTCATCTGTTTCGCCAGGAAAACCTGTAATAATATCACAGGCAAGAAAAGGTTTATTCTTAGCCATATTGAGTCTCTTACAGGCATCAATAACAGACTGAACACTATAAGGACGGTTCATGGCTGCCAGAATCTTTGAACTTCCACTCTGCACTGAAATATGAAAATGAGGCTGAACCCTATCATCTGAAATTACACGGCAGAACTTTTCATCTACAACATCTGGATACAGACTCGAAATTCTAAAATGTATTTTATTTGTTTTTGCTAAAAGCAAAGCAAGCAATTCTGTAAAATTATAATATTCGCCATTATATTCACCTCTATACTGACCAATATTTACAGAGGTAAGAACTACTTCCTCTTGTCCTTTTGCTTCAAGCTCCTGAACACGATCAATTGCAGTCTGAACATCTATCGAAACACTATGCCCTCTTGCAATATGAATTGCACAAAAAGCACAGTTATTATTACAGCCATCCTGGATTTTAAGACTTGCCCTGCTATGAGACAGGAATGAAGTTGCAGAAAGCTTAAAAGAATCTTCCGGGAAGCCGGGTTTAAGCTGAGGTGCAGAAGTAATATTCTTTTTAATGGATTTTGCAAAACTTAAAGGATTCCAGTCTACAGTTTCCTTTGTTTCTTTAAGCAGAGCTGGAACTGTTGAAAGCCTGCTTTTCATCTGCCCGCCTATTACACAAATACGGGGATCAATTTCTGAGATCTGTTTTTCGGATAACTGTGCATAGCAACCGGTAACAATTATAACGGCAGATGGAAATTTTTTGAGCATAAGTCGAATCAATCGTCTTGCCTTTTGCTCCGCTTTTTGAGTTACCGTACATGTATTGATTATGCTAAGTAAGGTAGTTTCATCTGTATCTGAAGAAGAAGTCAGCCCTTCCATTGAAACAGAAAAACCTGCATCTGTAAAAAATTGAGCTGTGGCTTCACTTTCAATCTGATTAAGCCTGCAGCCCAGTGTTTCTATTCTAATTTCACTCACAATCTTATTATTTACTGCTAATTTACTGAAGTTTTGCGTTTACACGTTCTCTACCACGAGATGCATCTACAGAAGAAGAATTGAGTCTTAAAGCTTCATCATAAGCAGTTACTGCTTCGTAATAATTTCCAGCCATTTCACGGGCATAACCAAGTCTTACCCACCATGTATCAAGCAATGGTTCTTTTTTAACTGCAGAAGAAAGTGCTATATCTGCATGCTGATAGCGGGCCTGACGAATAAAAATTTCACCCATATAATAATAAGCAAGTCCTACACGAGAACCGCTTTCTGGTGCACTGGCAACGTATTTTCTAAACTGTTCCATTGCTCCAGTATTTTTTCCAAGATAATATTTTGCTTCACCGAGAACTTCAATAAGTCGTAAATCATAAGGACTGATTACAAGCCCTTCTATTGCACGCTCTTCTGCTTCAGCATACTGCTTATTCTTTACAAGTGCCCAGCACATTACAACATAAGATTCAACGCGGTTTGGATTTGACTGAAGCTCTTCTTCACAAACCTGAACAGCTTCACGATATTTTCCATTATGGTACAAAACAAGTGCATCCTGTTTTGCTGTAGTAGTCTGAGCAAACAGAGATGTAAAAGTCATCAAAAAAACGATACAAATAATTAGCTTATTTTTCATTTTCACTTCTCACCATTGAACATTTTCCAGTAAATATACAGCCAGGTTCAAGCACAACCTTTGCAGTTGTAATGTCTCCATCAAGAGAACCAGAAGCAGTAATAAAAATCAATTTATTTCCTATTACATTACCCTTTACTTTTCCGCGAATTAGAACACGTTCAGCAGTAATATCAGCATTAACGACAGCATCAGAATCAATAACAAGATCACTTGTTGAATCAATAGTTCCATTAACCTTGCCGCGAATCATAAATGCTTTTTTCATTTTTATTTTGCCGGTAAAAGCAATATCATTTTCTACAATTGTATCAAAAGCTTCTTCTTCCATATCGAAGAAATCTGTATCTTTCACATCAAACATATTATTATTCTACCTTTTTATGAGGTTTTTATCTACTTATTTTCTATACTATTATAGCACGACTACGACAGATTTGGTAGTAGACTATTCTTCAAACTTAAAATCAAAAGGAGCTGAAACTTCAAAAGTTTTGTCTTTCCCTTCCAGAGGAATTGTAAGCCGAACTGCAGAAAGCTGAAGTCGCTTAATTCCAGCAAGCTTTTTAAGCTGTTTATTCAATTTAAAGTTTCCATGCTGATCATCACCCGCAATAGGACATCCATTTTTTGAAAGATGAATGCGAATTTGATGCATGCGGCCGGTTTCAAGCATAAGACGGATAAGACTCAAATGAATTGAAACAGGCTGATTATCAGGTCCTGTCTGTACAATATCAGTTTCTTTTTCAACCTTATATTTTGTTACTGCAGTTTTTGAATCTCCATGCTGAACTATTTCTTCATTTATTACACCAGATTTAGAAGGCATTTTTCCAGCACATAAGGCAAGATATTCTTTTTTAACAATCTTAGAACCAATTAGCTTAGTCCATTTACCAGCTGCAACAGGATTTTTTGCAACAACCATAAGCCCGCTTGTATCTTTATCCAGACGATGAACCAGATAGATTTTATAACCAACCTGTTCTGCAAAATCGCGGTCTACAGAATGAACAACTCCCTGTCCCCCCTGTACGGCAAGTCCCGATGGTTTATTTATGATTATTATTTCATCATTCTCGTATATAATAGGAATCATATTCATCCGATAATCATAACGGAGGCTTTACAAAATGACAAGATTTCAGTTATTCAAGCAATATTCAAAAGTAAGTTTTTTACGTACAGGATTATTATTTATCCTTTTCATTTTTTCTTTTTCTAACGTTTATGCAGAGAAAATAACAGATAGAGATTTTGGCTTTTCTTTAGATATTCCAGAAGGTTTTGAAATAGCAGATTATACAGAAGATGGCATGTCTTATTTTTTTTCACATCCAAATATTCCGGTTACCCTTGTGATGAAAATAACAGAAGAAAAATCAAAAAACGCTTCAGAAGTTCTTAAAACTAATCTTACAAAACTTAATGCTAAAGGCGATACTGATTCTTTCAACTGGAATGGCACACCTTGCGGAATCAGTACTTTTACAATGACTCTGGATGACAATTACTTTGGATGGGCAGTTACGGCACCTCTTAAAATTCAGAATTATTATGTTCTTTTACTCTGTTATGCACCAGCAAATCAAAAAGCCTGTGAACAGTTTATTATTTCTACAATAAATTCACTTTGTATAGATTCTGAATTCTTAAATACACCAGGAATCATTACAAGTTATGCCTTTCCGCCGGAAGGAAGAAAAGCATTCTCTGTAAATATAGGCGGTCAGCAGATTAAAACCAGTCTGGATAAGAGCGACGAAGTAGCAGCAAAATTCGTAATTGACCTTGAATATGCAGTACTTACACTTTATGCAAATCATAAAATGTGGAAAGAAGCATGGCAGCGTTATTACAGAATGATTTACCGCGATAATGCCGGACGTCTTCAGCAGACTGCCGGTGATATTTATAATGCGCTCTATCCTGAATTAAAAAAATCTAAACCACAGGATGCTGATATAAAATATGCACAGGCTCTTTTAAGCTGGGTACAGACTTTCAGCTATCAGAGAGCAGCCTCTAAAAATGAATCTGATTTAACAAGTTTACCTGCCAGTATTAGCGGAAAAGTCAGTGATTGTGACAGCAGAAGTATGCTGGTAAGTGTTTTGTTGAATTATACAGGAATTGATACAGCGATTGTGATTTCCAGAGAATATTCACATGCAATGGTTGTAACTGATATTCCAGCCCCAGGTCAAACATTCACTATGGAAGATGGAAGAGAATATCTTTTTGGTGAAACAACCGCCAAGATTACCTGGGGAATGATTGCGCAGAATCACGCTGACCGGACTAAGTGGATTCCGGTCAGCTTTAGAGAATAATTAAGCCTTCATAAGAAGGTCGTAAACTTCTTTTTCATTCAAAGCTGAAAGCATTGCATCACGCAAATCCTTGTCTTTGAACTTTGCACTGAAGTGAGAAATTGTCTTAAGATAATATGAATGCTGATTGTAAGCTGCAGCAATCATGAAAAGAAGATTTACAGGCTGATCATCAATTGTCTGGAAATCTGCAATTGGCTTACGGCAAACACCAACAGCCATAACAAGGTCAGTTACTGAAGAAAGACGAACATGAGGAATTGCAATTCCACGACCAATAGCTGTAGACATAAGTTCTTCGCGCTTAAGGATTTCCTGTGTAAGTTCAGCGCCATCCTTTACCTGAGGTGCAGTAGCAAGAACATCTGCAAGCTCAACAAGAGCATCATGTTTTGAAGTCTGGCTGATAAATACAATTCTATCTGGCGAAAGTATATTTCTTACCTGTACAGTCTGTTCAGCCTGCTTTGTAGAATCTGAAGAAAGGCGGGCATTTACCCAGTTTTCTACTTCTGATTTCTTAAAACGCCATACAGTACCGATTTTTCCGGCAGGAATTTCGCCCTTCTGAGCCCAATCATAAACTGTTCTGTCTGATACACGAAGGTATTTTGCTACTTCTTCGATAGTCAGGATATCGTCTTCCATTTGTTTACCTCATTTTAAACATTTTTTAATGCTTTCGCTTGAAAACTTTAGAATATTTTGCATACTTTACGGTATTTTGTCAAGATTAACGGTCCGATTATTCATTGAAATTAAAACGTATATGCTATATCATACAATTATGAAAGCTAAAAAACATATTGGACTTGCACTTTTTCTAATTCTTTTCATTTCCATTATTTATATAATTCTTGCAGCAAAACCACTAAATAAAGAATATAGTTTTACACCGGTATGGAAAATCAGTACCGCGAATCCGGTTATTGTGGAATCAGACAATAAACATCAGTCGTATTTTCATCTGGGCCAGACCTTAGGTTATTTCGATGCAGATGGAAATATTTCTTTATATAAGACTTTCCCTGCTAAGGTTTCCATTTCAAATTCATACTATGCAACCTATAACTCAGAAGCAAAAAATACAGAATTCTTCAATTCTGACGGAACTAAGGCTGGTGTAATTGAAGCAAGCGGATTCCCATATTTTTGCAACGACCTTATTTATGTATTTTTACCTGGCGGCTGTTCTTTCTCAAAATGTTCTGATACAGGAAAAGTTTTATGGACTTTTGAAGGAACCTTCCCTATTACAGCTTTTGTTGCAAAATCAAAATATACAGCAGTTGGCTTATCAAACGGCACAATTAAAGTTTTGAATAACGAAAACGGTGCAACAGAAATTGATTTTGCACCTGGTGGCAGTGATTATCCGGTAATTCTTGGAATTGATATTTCTGAAGATGGACAGTACATTGCTTCAATTTCGGGACATAATCAGCAGCGCTTTGTTCTTTCTCATCGTGAAGAAAATCAGCAGAAAATAATTTATCACAGATTCTTTGATCAGGATTCTCCATATCGTACAATCGTTCATTTCAGCAAAGATGGAAAACGTGTTTTCTTTAATTTTTATAAGGGACTTGGAATCTATAATCTTGAAACTAAAGATGAGAGAACTCTTGAACTGAAAGATAAACTTCTTTCAATTGAAGAAACCGATGATCTTACAATCCTCCTGGGTAAAGAAAAGAATACTTACACTGTTTCAATAATTGATAACACAGATACTCTGGAAGGATCTTTTTCTTTTACAGCAGATTCTGCTTTTATCCATGCAGCTGATAACAGTATATATCTTGGAAAAGATAATTCTATTTCAAAGATTTCAATTTCCAGAGAATAGTCGGAGATTAAATATGAAAAAAACACTTTTGATTACAACCTGCTTTTTGATTTGTGCTTCTGCTTTCTGTTTTGACTGGCCTCAGTCAGAAGTAACAAAGAACTCTTTTAATTCATATTTTGGTCAGAATCGAGGCGGTATTTTAAGTACATCAGTTGTTTTTTCAGAACCTGATGAAGTAAAGGCTGCAGAAGACGGCTATATTACAGCAATTATTACAGAGAATTCTGATGACAGTGATTTCTTTCCATCTACTTTGGGAACTGCAGTTATTCTTGCTCATAATGATGATTTAATTTCTGTATATGGAAATCTTGATGCAGAAACCCTTACATTAAACAATGAAAAAGAACATTCAATAGACGGCGGAGCGATTATTGCTTCAAGCGGAAATTCCGGTTATCAGGAAAACAACGGAAATCTTGAATTCAAAATTATTGATTCAAAAAACAAGGCTGCAATAAATCCTGTAGTTCTTATGCCTCGTGCAGAGGAAGAAATTCCACTTACACTTTCAGGAATTATAATCGTCAGTAAAAATAATGATTATTATGATATAAACACTTATAAAACCTACTATTCAGGACTTTATAAGGTTTACTTTAAGAGAAATCCTATTGCTACACCTTATAAAACTTCTGTTTCTATAAATGGAATTATTGTTGACCAGCTTTCATATGATATGATCACACAGGAAAATAACAAGCTTTGTATTATTGGTAAAAAGAAATATACAGCAGCTGATATTTTCCCAAATGATGACCTCCAGCTTTTAGGAGAAGCTATGTTTACACCTGGCCGTGCAACACTTGGTCTTACAATTTCAGATATGTTAGGAAATGTAAAACAGTTAAATTATAATATCCTTATTAAATAGCTGATTCAGCAGAAATATAAAAAAATTGTAAAATCAACAGTTCCGTGTTAAAATATTAAAATCAAAGTTTAATGGGAGAATAAACTTGGAACATAACATGATTTTGTCAGCATCCGGCTGGCGTAAGGTATTTGCAGCATCCGGAGACGAGCAGGACAAAAGTCCTGAAATTACAGAAACTGACAGAAGCATTGCCGTTATTGCGGCAGATGTTTTTTTTGATTATATCAGCAAATTGACAGGCCAGAGTTCACCTGTAATTGCCCTGGGAATTGATGCAAGACCTACAGGCCCGGCACTTGCAGATGCAATGATTCATGCTCTTATAAAAAAGGGCGCAATAATCCAGTATTCAGCAGTAACATCCGCACCAGAAATTATGGCTTATGCAAAAAAGCTTGATGGATTTATTTACATTTCTGCCAGTCATAATCCTGTAGGGCACAATGGAATTAAATTCGGTACTAACGATGGTGGAGTTCTTTGTGCTGCTGAAAATGCTAAGCTTGTTGAAGATTTTCTTAAACGCCTTAAGGATGACAAAGGTGTCGTAGAAGCTATAAAGCAAGCTTATTCCTGCACAACTTCGGAACTTAAGTCCGTTTACGATGTAAAAGACAGTTCAAAGCATAATGCTCTTTCTGCATATAAAAACTTTATCAACGAAACAATTACCGGAACAGACGATAAAGAATATCAGACTGATTTCTTCAGCATGCTGGACGCATATATAACAAAGAATCCGATTGGTGTTGTCTGTGACTTTAATGGAAGTTCACGCTATCAGAGCATTGACCGCGATTATTTCAAAGAACGAAAAATCAATTTCTATTCAATCAATGATTTTGAAATTGCTCATGAAATAATTCCAGAAGCAGAAAATCTTGTTCATGTAGCAGCAGAAATGGAACGCCTTCATAAGGAAGGTTATAACGAAGTTGTTCTCGGCTATATGCCGGACTGCGATGGTGACCGCGGAAATATTGTTTACTGGGATGAAAAAGCCGGTAAAGCTGTTATTCTGAAAGCCCAGGAAGTTTTCAGTCTTTCGGTACTTGCTGAACTTACTTATTCAATCTGGCAGCACTCAGACGAAAAAGACTTTAAGCCAGCTGTTGCAGTAAACTGCCCTACTTCAATGCGTATTGAAGAAATTGCAAAAGCACTTGGAGCAGAAGTCTTCCGTGCAGAAGTTGGTGAAGCAAATGTTGTAAATCTTGCGCGTGAAAAACGTTCAGAAGGATATACAGTCCGAATTCTTGGTGAAGGCTCAAACGGTGGAACAATTACCTACCCTGCAGCTGTTCGAGATCCTCTTAATACTATTTTTGCCCTTCTCAAACTTCTTATGATGAGAGATGGCGGTATTTATCAGTTATGGTGCAATAAGTCAGGCTGGAAATATAAGGAAGATTTCACACTTACAGATATAATTGATTCTCTTCCAAAATATACAACAACCGGAGTTTCAGAACCAAGAGCTGTTCTCAAGGTAAAGACAACAGACCATTCAAAACTTAAAGCAGCATTCCAGAAAGCCTTTGAAGCAGACTGGAAGAAAAAATCTGCTGACCTTAAAAAGAAATATGGTATTGAATCTTGGGAAGCAGTAATCACTAACGGTACAAAAGAAACATGTGATGTAAAGGATTTTTCTAAATCTGGAAAAGGCGGGCTCAAAGTTCTCTTTAAGGATAAGGACAAAAAGCCTGTTGCTTTCATTTGGATGAGAGGCAGTGGTACAGAACCTGTTTTCCGCATTATGTGTGATGTTAAAGGTGATAATGCCGATATGGAAAAGGCACTGCTCGAGTGGGAAACAGATCTTATTAAGAAAGCAGACAAATAAATTGCAAAAGCAATTTTTAGGTCTACCACTAATATTTATAAATCAGTATAATGTAGTTATACAGGAGTAACATAATGGAAAAAGAAGAAATCTTGAAGCGTGCAAAAGATTATATCGCCGCTGAAAAAGATGAAAGATTCCGCAAGGAAGTTGAAGAGCTTATCGCAAAAGAAGATTATAAGGAACTTGAAGACCGCTTCTATCAGACTCTTGAGTTTGGTACCGGTGGACTTAGAGGAATTATGGGTGGTGGTACAAACCGCATGAACACCCTCGAAATCAACATGGCTACACAGGGTCTTGCTAACTATGTTCTTAAGGCATTCCCAGACAAGGCAAAAGACGGAACTTTGAGCGCAGTTGTTGCATATGACAGCCGCTTGAACTCAGACGTTTTTGCTGAAGCAACAGCACTTATTTTTGCTGCTAACGGAATTAAGGCATACCTCTTCTCAGGTCTCCGCCCAACTCCAGAATTGTCTTTTGCAATCCGCGAACTCAAGGCTCAGACAGGTGTTGTTGTTACTGCATCTCATAACCCTAGAATGTATAACGGCTATAAAGCATACTGGGATAATGGTGCTCAGGTAATTGAACCACATGATGTTGGTATTATTGAAGAAGTAAACAAGGTTACAGAAGTAAAGTCTATGTCTAAGGACGAGGCTCTTAAGTCTGGTAAGCTTGTATTGATAGACAAAGAAATTGATGAAAAATTCTGGGCAATGTGTAAGGCTCAGCTCTTCCGCCCTGACCTCATTAAGGAAAAGGCAAAGGATGTTCGCATTGTATACACACCACTCCACGGAACTGGTGCTATGCATGTGGAAAAAGTGCTTGGAGATCTTGGACTCAATATCATCACTGTTCCAGAACAGCGTGAGCCTGATGGAAACTTTCCAACTGTTGAAAAACCAAACCCAGAAGAAAAACCTGCTCTTACTCTTGCAGTTGAACTTGCAAAGAAAGAAAAGGCAGATGGTGTAATGGCAACTGACCCGGATTCAGACCGCTTTGGTACTGCATTCCCGGACAAGGACGGAAACTTCGTTCTTCTCAGTGGAAACCAGATGGGTGCCCTTCTTATGGACTATGTTCTCCGCTCACGCACAGAACTTGGTAAGATGCCAAAGAATCCTGGATGTGTACGCTCAATCGTAACATCTCCATTTGGTGACTACATCTGTAAGAAATATGGCGTAACAATGTTCGACTGTCTTACAGGCTTTAAGTGGATTGCTGCCAAGGAAGAAGAGTTCGAAAAGGCTGGAACACACGAATATGTATTCGGTCTTGAAGAGAGCTACGGTTACAAGATTGAACGCGAAGTAATGGATAAAGACGGTGTTTCTGCAGCTGCTATGTGTGCAGAAATGATTCTTTATTGGAGAAGCAAGGGCAAGAGCCTCCTCGAGCACCTCGATGATATGTACAAAGAGTACGGTTACTTCGAAGACCGTGCTATTTCACAGAACTTCCCAGGAGCACAGGGTGGTCAGACTATGAAGGCTATGATGGCTAACATGAGAAGCAATCCTCCTGCAACTCTCGGTGGACAGAAGGTAGTTAAGGTTCGCGACCTTATGTGCGATCCAGACCTTCCAAAGAGCAACGTTCTCCAGTTCTATCTTGAAAGCGGCACAATCGTAAGTGCACGTCCATCTGGAACAGAACCTAAGATTAAGTTCTACATCAACTCTATGGTTCCAGCAGGAGACGGTTCAGACGCATGGTTCACTGATGCAAAGAAGAACGCAGGAGCTCTCTGCGACGGAATTACTGCTGATATTCAGAAGATTATCGATGCAGCATCCAAATAAGAAAATTACTGATTTAAGAAGACTGCGCAAGCTCTATGAAGACGGCGCAGTCTTCACTGCTTTTGATACGGAGACCACTGGTATTACTCCTACCAACAGCAGGATAATCGAAATAGGTGCCGTCCGTTTTACAAAGGACGGCATTCTTTCTAAATGGTCACATTTATTTTTCCCAGATCAGATTCTCTCTCCTTTTATCATTTCTCTTACTCATATTACACAGGAAATGGTAGATGCGGCAGACCCGATTAATGAACACTTACCGGGCTTTTTAAATTTTATTAAAGACACAGTTTTAGTTGCTCATAATGCACAATTCGACCTTAATTTCTTAAATGCGGAATGTGAAAACTGCAGACTTCCTGTTACAAAGAATTATGCAGTAGATACTCTTCAGCTTTCCCGCTGTATTTTTCCAGAGGCAGAACGTCATAAACTTGATTTTTTAGCTGATATGCTGGGAATAGATAAAGGCTCTTCTCACAGAGCCTTTGATGATGCGGTAACCTGCATGGAACTTTTTAAAATCTGCATGCAGAGCGAACGTATTATGAATCTTAAAAGGATTTAGTTTCTAGTTTCTTGGAGCTTTTGCAGGGTCTACAGGCTGTCCGTTCTGGAAAACCATAAAGGTAATCTGATATTTCTGACTCAAAGAATCAAGACCAGCAGTTCCTAACTCTGCACCAGAAATTGCATATTCACCTTTGCGAACCTTTACAGAACCAAGACCTGTATAAGCATAAATCAAACCTGTTTTAGACTGTACGAATACAACCTGACCAAAGCCACGGTAAACACCGACATACATTACTGTACCTTCATGGATACAAACAACAGGTTCGTTATTTTTTGCAGAAAGCTGTACACCAGAAATCTTGCCTTTAACCTGAGTAATCTTTGGAGAAGATACCGGCCATTTTGTATTTGAATCAGCATTTACAGTTGTACCATAAGTGCGTGTATCTGGAGCAGGTTCGTTTACCTTGATTACTGTTTCTCCAGGTTTTGCAGGCTCAACAGGTTTATTAGTTGTTTTTGAATTTGTATTTGAAGTACCTTGAGCTACCTTAAGCTTCTGTCCAACTTTAATTACAGCAGAAGAATCCAGATTATTAAGTGCCATAAGATCAGCTACTGCCATACTGTTTTTGCGGGCAATGCCGTAAAGTGTATCACCTTTTTTTACAACATATTCTACAATTTTTCCCGATGGAGATGCATTTCCGGCAGCCTTTGTAGAAGAAAGTGCTGCAGCAGTTCCAATATCAGCATCAGGAATAATAAGCTTTTGACCTGCTTTTATAACATCATTTTCTGAAAGATTATTGGCAGTACGAAGTTCTGCAACAGTAATCTGATATTTGCGGCTGATTGAATATAGAGTATCGCCCTTTTCAACCTTGTAGGTAATATCTGCATAGAGTGCAGACATCATAATTAAAAAGATTGAAATAAGGGCGAAGTGTTTACAAAATTGAGTTTTCATAAATATATTATCGGCAGATTTCGTGAAAAAGTTCATGCACTTTTATACCACTTATGATTTCATCCGGCTTATAATGAGAAAGAGTTCCGTCACGGCCCTTAATAAGATGGTCTGAAGTTATACCATGCTTAATCGATATATCAGCTTCCATAAGTGCAGAAAAATGATCGCATATTCGAACCAGACGACCATCTATCGGCTGAAATTCTTCTGAATCATATTTTTTATTCAAATCTTCCCAGGAAACATGAACTATTTTACCTTTTTTATCGAGAATACGGTCTGTAAACTCATCACTGGTATAATAAATAAGTTCATTCTGGAAAAACGGTTCCATCAAAGGAACAAGTTCTTTACTTACAATCTCATCTTCGATTTTCTTTACAATATTCGGAAGATCATCTGTTGCAGTTTTTACAGGAGAAATGATATCTCGTGTTACAGATTCAGGAAGATCATGAAAAAGCGCACTGAAATAGTTATTTATAACGCGGCGGTCACACATATCAGGATTTGATTCCCGTCCAAGTAAAAGAGTCATAATTGCAACAAAGAAGCAGTGTCCAAGAACCGATGTCGCCGGAATACGAGGAGTCTGATTCCATCTTGTCTGGAAACGCAGTTGTTCAATTTTCAAAAGGAAATCAAAAGCTTTCTGATGAGTAACAAGTTTCTGCAGTCCCTCAAGATGAAGATAAGGTTGAATTTCGGCTTCAAGTTCATTACGAATGTTTTTAAGTCGTTCCTTTTCATTTACAATGGCAAGCATTTCAAGCTCACGCATAGTTGAATACTTATGAGCTGCTCTATATACATCCATAGATGATTTCAATTCTTCAGGAATCTTAAAAGAACCAGCCTGGCGTCCAACATAAATAGTAAACTCAGAAAAAAGCTGCTCGTCAGGCATAATCTGTCTGTATTGATTAAGTACCCATTCATTCAGATGCATATACTCGTTTGGGAACTGACGGCGAAGCATCTGCTGTACAGGAGCTTTTATATCGCACAGTGAAATTTTACGAAGAAGGTCAAATAAAGATGCGTAAATCATCCATTTCCAGTCAATATATTTTCCGTTGTTCTCTTCGTATTTCCCAATTATATAGGCAAGAACCATTTTTTCTGCGGCCTTGTCCATTTCAACCAGGTCAAACGGGCGGATTAAATCATTCCATCTTTGAATTGAAAATCCTTCGAAGATTTTCAGTGCGAGTTTCTTATTCATGTTACAAGTAAATCCTTAATTTCTAATTGCTGAGTCCGGCTTTATGGTCTGCATCCATCTTGTCTTTCCAGACTACAGCCTTTTTCTTTACTTCCTCTGCCTGAGTTGCATCACTAATAGCGATATAGAGTTTACGCAAAGCAAGAAGATATTTTATAGCATTACGCATATCATCAATACGTCGTGTTGAAAGTTCATATTTATCTCGATATGCAGTTGCAGAATCATTTAACTGCTTTTGAATCATTCTGATGTATAAAACAGTTGTCTCATAATTTGCACTACCTGGATCAAAATAATCTTTTACGCAGGCTTTCATATCTATGAGATTTTTGGAAACAGTAGCAAAACGTCCTTCGAGTTCTACAAATGACCATTTCCATTTACTGTTATCACCAAATGCATCTTTGAGCATAGTGATAGCAAGTCCTAATTTACGGATAATTGTATAACGGCGGATAATTGGTACATTATGAATTGGCTCAAGCAGCGGAGTTAAATCTGCATATGGAGCATCAATTGTATCTGAAACTATTTCTTCAAGATAGATAATTGCTTTATAAAGAAGTTTTCTGGCATCATTAAGTGCATCATTATTTTTAACTTCCATAAGGCGAAGAGAAAGACTGTTCTGTGCCATGTAAAGTGAAGCAGCATAAATCATATCTTCACACAAAAGCAATTTTTTATTTTCGTAATCAATATCGCCTTTATGCATACCATTAAGCATGGTTTTCTCTTTTTCTAGAGTAGCTGTTATTTTTCCCTTATACGGCTGAATTGCTTCGCTAAAATGAAGCCTTGTTTCTTCTGAGATCTTTGACATCAGTCACCTCCGCTGAATTTAGCAAGAAGAGATCGTGCATGTTCCAGAGACTGCGATGTATCAGAATCGCCGGAAAGCATACGAGCAATTTCAGCCACACGAGCTTCGCCTTCCACAGGATAAACGTTTGAAGAGGTAATTTCTCCGGAGACACTCTTCTCTATCTTAATCTGATTATCGGCATAAACTGCGATGCTCGCTAGATGTGTAATGCAGAAAATTTGTTTATTTTTTGCCAGGTTCTTTATATGGGCACCAACTGCTACAGCAACTTCACCACCAATACCTGTATCAATTTCATCAAATACAAGGGTTTCAACATTATCTGTTTTAGCAAAGATTGTTTTAAGAGCAAGCATAACACGGGAAAGTTCACCACCAGATGCGATTTTGGCAAGTGGAAGCGGAGGATTACCTGGATTTGCAGAAATAAGAAATTCTATATCATCTTTTCCGTAAGGGCCACAAAGCTGTTCAACATCAGATCCAGCTTTCTGATTGATCTGAACGGTAAAACTTGTTCCCTTCATTCCAAGCTTTGAAAGAATTTCATCTACTTCGGAATTCAATACAGAAGCTGTTGATTTACGTGCATTTGAAAGTTTTTCTGCCTGGGTAAGAATTTCTTTTTCTAGAACCTTAATTTCAGCTGTGAGGGTATCTTTCTTGTTATTGCCATCACCATTTTCTTCAATATATTTTTGGGCTTCTTCAAAATAAGAGATTACTTCAGATAATGGAGCATTCACAGAAGAAGCATATTTTTTCTTAAGATTATAAATAAGGGAAAGTCGTTCTTCTACAGTCTGAAGACGAGAAGGATCATATACAAGTTTATTTTTATATGATGAAAACTCACCTGCTATATCTGATAACTCATAGAATGCCGCTTCTACGCGTTCGTCCAAAGAAGAAAGAGATTTATCGAGTTCTGTAATATGCATTGAATCTCTACGGATTCGTTTAAGAAGTCCTAATACGGAGTTTTCATCACCATCTAAAAGCTGATCAATCGAATCTGCATCAGAATAGATTTTTTCATAAGAAGAAAGACGAGCCTGCTCTTCTTCCAAAGCTGTATCTTCACCAGGTTTGAGTTTAGCTTCTGAAATCTCTTTTACGGCAAAACTCATCATATCAAGCTTACGGAGTCTCTCGCTGTCTGAAAGATTATACTGAGCAAGCTGCTTTCGTTTTGCAACTAGAACGGCGTATTTTGCAGTAAAGGCTTCTACATCAGAAGTAATTCCGGCACGTGCATCAAGATATTTCCGATGCTCAGTTACCTTCATTAGAGACTGATGCTCATGCTGTCCATGGATATCTACGAGGAAAGATGAGAACTGCGCAAGGTCACCGCGTGTTACTGGAGTATCGTTAATCCATGCACCGTTTTTTCCAGTGTCTCGGATAATACGGCGAAGAAGAACTCTGTCATTTTCTATTTCAATTCCATGAAAGGAAAGCCATTCCAGCGCATTACGAGGTTCATCTTCATCAGTATACTCTGTACGTACAGGAAGTCCTGTTGGCAATAGAAAAGTTCCGCTTACACTAGCCTCTTTTTTTCCAACCCTAATCTGCTGAACATCGGCCTTTCCTCCAAGGAGAAAAGAAAGAGCTCCAATCAAAATTGATTTACCCGCACCGGTTTCTCCAGATAATACTGTAAAACCTTTTGTAAACTCCAGGTAATCTGAATCTATAAGTGCAAAATCCTTAATGGTTAAATCTTCAAGCATGAGGTACCCCCGACCAGTTTAATTTTGATCTGAGCGCGTTATAGAATTTTTCTGTGGAGCATGCAACAAGTTTTGCTTTCTTTTTATTCAAAATAACAGTGATTATATCTCCAACTTTAATTTGAAAAGGCTCCTGTCCGTCTACTGTAAAATATAAATCCTTTGCACGGCTTTTTTCTACAGTAACTTCAAGTTTACTGTCCGGGCTTAAAACCACAGGACGGCTTGAAAGAGAAAAGGAATTTAATGGAGTTAATACAAAAGCTTCGAGATCTGGAGAAACAATCGGACCACCAGCAGCTGTTGAATATGCAGTAGAACCTGTTGGAGTAGCTATTATAAGTCCATCAGCTTTAAGATTGCATAAAGGAAGATTATTTCTTTTTACAGAGAGCATAACAGTAGAAACTCCTCTCTGTGTTGAGATTACAGCATCATTAAGGCTTAAAGAACTGTATATCTTTTTTCCGTCACGGATTACATCTACCTTAAGCATTGTACGTTTTTCAAAAGATGATTTTCCGTCAAGGAAACTTTTTAGTTCCTTCTCCCATTCTTCAGGCTGTACGGAAGCAATAAATCCGAATTCACCAAGATTTACAGGAAAAACAGGAAGTCCATATTTAGAAGCATTTCTTGCTGCATAAAGTACAGTTCCATCTCCACCAAGAGAAACAACGAAATCATAGCCCTTAAAATCTGTATTATCAACAAATCCATCAAAACTCAGAAAATCATGCTCTATACCTTTTTTTTCCAGGTAGCGTGCAATTTTCTGTGCGAGAGTCATAGATTCTTCTTTGCTAACATTTATAATTATAAGTGCTTTTTTCATTATTTCCTTTATTACTTTTTATGGCAGAGAACTTAAAACTTTTACAATCTTTGCACTTTCAGCATGTGTCAAACGCGGATAAAGCGGAATATGTACACAGCGAAGATAAAGAGATTTAGCATGAATACAAGATTCAGATAATTCTTCTTTCAATGCAATTACAGAATTGTCATATGCAAGCTGTATTTCTATATCCTTTCGGGAAGCATATTGTTTTACATCCTTATAAGAACTTGCAAGAATCAGAGGGAAACAACTCATTGTTGAGCCCTGCTCCATTTCTCGTGCATACATTTTATGTCGTCCAATGAGACAAGCCTGATGGAACATTGAAAAGATTTCTTTTCTGGTCTTTTCATTACGCGGATATTCCTTTACCTGAACCCATGCAAGAGCACAGTTAATATCTGGCAGGAGATCAGTAAGAGGAGCTGCATCTGAAAACTTCTTGAGAACTATCCATTCACGACGACCAGGCGCCATAAGAACAGCTCCACCACCTGCTGTAAGGACATCTCTTTCCTCAAGTCCCATAATTGTATAAATACCAAAGGAACCTGCAAGCTTACGTTCTTCAGTTGGAACACCTTCAGGAGATAATACAGGAACTGATGCACCAGCACTCTGTGAGATATCTTCTATAACTGGAATTCCAAGAGACATTATGCCTTCAAAATCAGGGAGAATACCTTCAGTTTCATGAAGTACAAGAAGACGTCCGCCTTCCTGCATTCCCTTTGAAACAATTTCTGCAGTTACAAGACCTGTAACCTCGTCTACATCAAGAACGAGAGGCTCAAAACCAAGGCTTTCAACAGTCTGATACTGCCATGCCGGAGCCAGAGCAGAAATCATAATCTTTCCGCCCTTTTCAAAATCTAATGCCTGAAGTGCATATTTTAAGGCTATTGCAGGGCTGCGAAGAGCCACTGCACCATCACATTTAGTAAATTCCTTTACCGTCTGGATCAATCTTGCGTTCAACTCGCCGGGACCAATTTTTTCGTCAACCATGCAGGTTAAAACCGCATCCATTTCTTTTCTACGAATAGTTGTACTGTAAGTCTGTATCATTTATTTTACTGAATATCGATGATTTTTTGTAATTCTTTAGCGTTGAAGAGCTTGCGGGTATTAAGCATAATAAGATAGCCTGTCTCCTCGCGTACAACGCCTTCGATATACTCTGTTCCGATTCCGCTAAGCATCTGTGGAGGGTCTTTTACATCCTCGCCTTTAACGGTAACAACGCGCTCAACTTTATCGATAATAATACCGATTTTGCTGCCGTCAATATTAAGGATAATAAATCCACCTTCCATTTCTATATCTTCAGATTTATTTGAAGCCTGAATCTTAAATCGCTTATGCAAGTCAATAATTGGAATAATTTCTCCACGCAGATTGATAATACCTTCTACATAATATGGAGCATTAGGAATAACACGTACATTTTGAAGTCTTACAATTTCCTTAACATCCATGATGTTAACACCATATAATTCTTCACCAAGATGAAATGTTACCATTTGATACTGTACATCATTAGCCATAGAGACCCTCCAAGATAATAAAACCTATCCTTATAATAATACTCCTAAATTTGAGGTTTTGCAATGCAATTTTTTCGGCACGGAGCTTAATCCACAGTAAAAAGAGTTACAGCGTTTACAGTTTTTATCCCCTCCTTTTTAAGAATTTCTGCACAACTTTCTAAGGTTGAGCCGGTAGTACAAACATCATCAACAAGACATACAGTCTCTGGAAAATGTCCTTCAAAAGGCTTAAGGGCGTTTTCAACTACCCGAGGTGCAGCCAATGAGTATGCAGATTTTATAGACTCAAGTCTTTGATTACGAGAGAGCTTTTTCTGCTGACCAGCTGTATTCCGCTCAAGTATTCTTAACACCCTGAAGCCATAGCGTTTTTCAAGGAAACAACAAAGTTCTTCTATCTGATCCCAGCCATTTTTTCGGATTTTACCTTTTCGTGGTGGAACAGGTACAATAATTTTGTTCTCTGTTTTTCTAAGTACCTCACATAAAAGTTTTGCAAACAGCGGCGAAAAATTTCTTTCTTCCTGCATTTTCCATCTGAACATAAGCTCCCGATTCCAGAGTCTGTATGAAAACAAGGGAATAACACAGTCTGTACTTTTTATAACAGGATTTTCGCGGCATATCATGCATTTTCCTTTCATTGAAATCAATTCCCGCCCGCAGCATTCACACCGCTCTTTTTCCATAACTCTGTTGATTGAAAAATGCTTTTGCATACATGACCTGCATATTGGCTTTAGAAAAACCAGCGAGCCACAGACAGCACATTCTTCACCACCGCTTATGAAAACATAAAGCAATCTGAATAACGAGACAATGAACTGTTTTACTTCGAAAAACAATTTCCTCATATCTATATAATGGTGCAGATATGAAGAAAAAAGGAAATGATTTATAAAAAAAAGATTAAAATCTTCTTAAAAAATCTTAGAGACCTGAAAGAGCTTTTTTCCAGCGTGCTATTGCCTGTAGGGCGTTCAGTGGAGTCAGATTATCAGTATCAGTAGAAAGAATCTCTGAAATAATAATTTCTTCATCACTAAAAAGACCTGGAGTTGAAGGCATCTGTGGAGCAGACTGAGATTCTTTTTTAGCCGGAATATCATCCAGAAGAATCGGATTATCAGAAGCAAGAGCCTGAATATGAGCCAGAATAGTATTAGCTCGTTCTATAACACTCTGAGGAATACCCGCAAGTTTTGCTACATGAATACCATATGAGTTTTCAGTAACACCTTCTTTTACCTTGCGAAGGAATACAACAGAACCATTCTGCTCAAGCACATCCATGCAAAGCATTTTAAGCCGAGGATGTTCCATTCGGGAAAGTTCATGATAGTGAGTTGCGAAGAAAGTTTTACAACCGATTGTATCAAGCAGATATTCGGAAACCGCTCTTGCGATTGCAAGTCCGTCTTCTGTAGAAGTACCACGCCCTACTTCATCCATAATAACAAGAGAACGTGAAGTAGCTGCATGAAGAATATTTGCAGTTTCAGTCATTTCAACAAGGAAGGTTGATTCTCCCTTTGCAAGATTATCTGAAGCACCTACACGACAGAAAATACGGTCTACAATTCCAAGCCTTGCAGACTTTGCAGGAACATAGGAACCAGTCTGTGCAAGCAGCGCAATCAAGGCATTTTGTCTAAGATAAGTACTCTTACCAGCCATGTTAGGACCAGTAATTAAAGCAAATGCCGGTACAGCTGAAGATTCTTTTTCTTCTGCAGAAAGGAAAGCATCATTAGGTACAAACTCACCTGTAGGAAGATGATTTTCAACAACAGGATGACGGCCATCTTTAATCTCAAAATGAGAAGAATCTTCCATTTCTGGTCTTACCCAGTTATGTTCAATTGCGGCCTGCGCAAAAGAACAGGCTGCATCAGTATTTGCAATTTCATCTGCAATCTGTAAAAGATATGGAATATATTTTGCAAGAGTTGTTCTGACTTCAACAAAAAGATCACGTTCAAGCTCAAGTATTTTTGTAGAAGATTCATTAAGCTCCTGTTCGAGCTGCTGCAGGCGTTCTGTAGTATAACGGTCTCCATTTACAAGAGCCCGTCTCATAATAAAATGCGCCGGAACACTGCCCAATTTTCCCTTGCTGACTTCTATAAAGTAGCCTGCAGCATTAGTATATTTTACGCGTAAAGTTGGAATACCAGTTTTTTCTTTTTCTTCAGCTTCATATTCACTAAGAATCTGATTGAAATTATCATGTACACTACGCCAATGATCCAGTTCTTCAGACCATCCCGCCTTAATGATTCCACCGTCTGTAAGAGAAGTTGACGGATCATCAAGAATAGCATTTTCTATAAGCCCACAGATTGTTTTTGAATTATCATCATCAATAAAAGAAAAATCATATTCACCAAGATATTCTTTAGTACGGCTCCATGCTTCAAGACTTGTCCTTAAAGCCTGCAAATCTTTAGCATGAGCACGTTCCATAGCAATACGGCCTGCAAGACGTTCTACATCCAGAATACCAGACAAATCATTTTTTACTTTATCAAGTAATGTTCTGTTATCAACAAAACTTGCAACCTTAGTTTGACGGTCTTCTATCTGACGAAGGTTTGTAAGCGGGAATAAAAGCCAGTTACGAAGCAGACGCCCACCCATTGCAGTTTTTGTAAAATCAACACATTCAATAAGAGTGTATTGAGAAGAACCATCACGCATATTAGAAACGACTTCCAGATTTCGTCTGGAAGAATCGTCCATAATAAGAAATTCGCTGTCACAGTAAATGCGTATTGAACTTACATGAGGAAGCGTTGTATTAGTTGTTTTTTCAAGATAGTCTAAAAGGAAGCCTGCAGGTACAACCTCAGGGCTATCTGCTTCAAGTCCAAATGCTTTGAGATTTGCAGTCTTAAATTGTGCAGTTAATTTTTTGAAAGAAAGATCTGCAGAAAAATCCCAGTCAGGATAATAAGAAACAGAAATTGTTCCATAACCTTCAAGAATACTTTTTACAACTTCATTATTTTTTAGAGAGACAGGAAGTAAAAGTTCGCGTGGAGCAGCTCTATTCAGTTCCTTTCCAAAGAACTCAGCCATTTTTGAAGCTGGCCATGAAGTTGCCCGGAATGAAGAAGTAGTTACATCGATAAAGGCAAAACCTGCTTTTCCTTTTGTAATTGAAAGTGCTGCCAGATAGTTTGCACGACTTCCATCCAGATATTCGGCTTCAACAGCAGTACCCGGAGTGATTATTTCTACTACCTTACGTTCTGCAATTCCCTTTCCACCCTTGGGAATTTCGCCAACCTGCTCACAAATTACAATTTTCTTTCCGAGCCGTAAGAGACGTGCAATATATATTTTTGCTGCGTGATATGGAATTCCACACATCGGCTGATTAGCCCTGTGTGTAAGTGTTAAATTCAAAAGACGCGATACTTCTACCGCATCCTCATTAAACATTTCATAAAAATCACCGAGGCGGAAAAAAACTACCTCGGTTTTATACTTTTCTTTTATTCCCCGATACTGAATCATCATCGGGGTGAGATTCTCTTCGTCAGCCATTTCCCTTCAGCCCTGGCCCTTATCCTAAAGTCCCAGCTCTTGAATCACCTGATTAGTGATATCTACTGAAGAAGAATACCACAGAATCGCATTAGACTCCTGCAGACTCAAAATCATACTGTAGCTTCCACTCTCTGCTATTTTAGCGAGAGTGTTGTATAATTTTTTATAAAACTCATCAGAGTTCTGAAGAGTTTTCTGCATAGACTCAAGCTCAACGTTTTTAGCGTTTGTATATTCTGTGAGATAATCAGTTTTCTTAGTAATTTCAGCTTCTGTTTTTAAAGCCATTGAATCATTGCCGGCATTTTCATAATCAAGCTTTTTCTGCTGAAGCTTTTTAATCTGCTCAACCTGCTTATTAATTTCTTCCTGAAATTCAGCCTTCTTTTTTTCATAGTTTCTGATTGGAGCGGAATTTCTGAAGTAAGCATTATAAACCTTTGCGGTATCTACAACTCCAAATTTTGTAATCTGCTGAGAAAAAGCAGGAAGGCTGAATAGTGTGAGAATACAAAATGTTATTAATATTTTCAGATGTTTTTTCATTTTAATGTTCCTTAATAACGGTGGTTTCGATAGGCTCAACCACCATTTTATTTTATAACAAATATTAATAGTTCACAATATTAAATGAGAGTACAAAATTGAATGGAGTATCAGCAAATTTTGGCTTTCCATCTTCAATTCTATATCTCCATGCAAACATAAGATGCAATGGTAACTGTGGAATAAGTACTCGAATGCCAGGACCGTAACTGAAGTAGAAATCTTCAATACCAAGACTTCCCATATCAGAAAGCTTAGATTTTACAGCAGCTGCATCCCAGAAGCCGTCTACACCAATAATTCCAGGAACTACAGGAACACGAAGTTCAACTCTGTTTGAAAGCATTGCAAGACCACGAGCTTCTTTGTATATATCACTCCAGCCACGACCATTAAGAAGACCATCAACATAAATAGCATTTTTAGTATTAATTCCATTTTCAACAGGAATAATTGCAGAGAAGCCTGTATAAGCTGCAAATACCATCTTAAAGTTCCAGTTATCTGTAACAGGAATATCGAACAGCTTAAAGTAACCTTCAAGTTTTGTATCAGATCTTAAGTAGAATTCTTTTTCAAGGCCTGGAATAAGTCCATGCCATGTAAAGCGCTGACTTGCAAACCAGCCTTTTGACGGATCATAGTTTATGTCACGATTATCAACTGAGAAACTTCCATAAATTGAGTTTGAAATTCCCCAGCGGTTTGCATAAGAAGAAATTGCAGCCTCAACAGGTACATTGATTGATTCATCAAATATATTTTTCTGTAAAGATGAAGAAATACCACCAGCAAGAGTCAAAATTGCATAATCTGGAGTCCATCTTCTTGAAAGGCCAGAACTCAAAGTAATACTCCAGTCATTATAATCCATATAATAGTTATTCTGAATCAACTGAAGATTAGGAGTCCAGAAGTTTTTGAGACCTGTGGGTCTTGAATGACTGAAAGAAAGAGCTGCATTAAATGCAATAGGATATTTTCCAATCCAGTTCTGTGAATAAGCAAGATCAATAGACTGCTCATTAGGAGAAAGAGTAGTACCAGCAGAAACTGTACGACCTTCACCAAAAAGGTTTGAATTTTCAACCTTTGCAAATAATGAAATAGGAAGGAAAGATTCTGACGCTTCTGTTGCACCTGAGAAAGTAATACCAAAATTTACAGAAGAGGTTGACTGTTCTTCAACAGAGAAAATCAAATCAACAAGATTTCCTTCTGTACCCTGCTGAACTTCAGGAACAATGTTCGAGAAGTAACGAAGGTTCATCAGATTTCTTAAACCATTAATGATTTTATCATTAGAGAATGTATCACCAGCTGTAATTGGAATTTCACGTTTGATTACGAACTCTTTTGTTTTATTGTTTCCTTTGATTATAATGTTTTCTATATGGCTACGTGAATGTTCTTTGATTGTAAGATCGTAAGAGATTTCATGTCTATCAGAATCCTTTACAGGTACCGGATAGAATTCATTCATCATATATCCGTTTTCGTGATAAACATTTGTAATAGCAGCAACATCTTCCTGGAATTTTGTTGCATTATAAATCTGGCCTTCCTTAAGTTTTTTCTGCTTAAGAAGTTCTTTTTCTGTAAATACTTCATTTCCAGAAATTCTAAGGCCTGCATAAGTATACTGAGCACCTTCCTGGATCATAAACAGAATTGTAAGTTCATCTCTCTGTTTTTCTTCATTGAAGGCTGTATCAATTTTTACATCAAGAATGTTAGCATCAGCATAACCACGTTCCTGATAATATTTAATGATTGTCTGTTTATCCTGCTCAAGTGTTGAAGACTGATATGCACCGTCCTTAAAAAGACCAACTTCCTTCAAAGCAAGTTTTCTCTTAAGAGCACGGCTTGAAGCAATTGAGTTACCAGTAAACTTAATTTCACGAATTACAGAACTGCTTCCTTCAGAAATCTCAAAACTAACTACAATTCCATCCTCAGTTTTTTCAGTTTTGTGAGAAACATAAGATGCATTAAAGCCCTTCTTAAGATAATAGTTACGGATAATTCTTTCATCTATAAGGACTTTTGATTCAATAAAAATATCGCTTGTTTTATTTTTAATTTGTTCGCGGAGTTCACCATTTCTAATTTTATGGTTACCAACAAAATTGATGGATTTAATAACAGGACGTTCTACAACTTCAAAAACAAGAAGAACATCTGAACTGTCATTTGAAGCATGTTTTGCATAAGGAGTTATATCTTCAAAGAATTCAAGACTATATAAACGATCAAGAAGTTCATTATATGTTTCATCTGTAAAAGGTGAATTTATAAATGAACTTGTAATACCATTCAAATCTGATTTTTTTACGTTTTTCAGACCATTAAAATCAATCTTTGAAATTGGTTGATTCCAGAACCATTCATCACTCTGTGCCGAAAGTGCAAACAAGGAAACAAAAGATAAGAAAAGAATTGCTATAACTTTTCGATACATTAAAAACTCCTACTTCTCACATCAATATGCAAATTTCCATGACAGCGTAACTGATGCAGAAGGAACAAATTGATTTTTTAATAAAGCATTAATATCAGGAGACATATTTACACGTATATTTGCAAATGGTGACTCCAGTTCCATACCAAACTCTGGCTGGAACAGCATTTTACCTGCAGCATTAATATCATTTACATTACCGTCTTCAAATGAAAGATGAAGCATGGCATCAACATATAATGAACTGCCGAGGTATTTACCTATATAAACAGTCGTATTATCAAGAAAGTTACCAATAGAAATATTTTCTTTCGAAGAATTTCTTGAAATACTCAGGTTATAAGTATTCTGCAATACATTTGTTCGTAAAGAGAATATATCAAAATTTAGCAAATCCCGCAACTTGTTTTCTGCCTGACGTACCAGAGTAGTCTGTAATGCATAATCAGAAGCGGCAAACAGGAAGTCTCCTGCAGAATTTGAATCAGCAAGAGCAATCTGTCCAAGAAGAGCTCGGATTTCATTTTCAGATTTAGCAGGAATTGAAGTAAAACGCGGTTCCATATTCTGTATAGTCTGATTATCAACGTCCATTACAATTCTAACAGTCTGCCCCTTTTCATCCTTTTCACGGGTTTCTGCAGTAACTGTAAGTGTAGGATTTCCAATATCTTCATCTTCAAACCTGATAGAACCTGACTTTATATAGAAGCTTCTATTCAGATAAGCAAGATCTCCTGATTTAAATTTAAGATCACCTTCAATTCTATATACATCCTCAGGCTGATTTACAATTACCTTCATTGTTGTATTAGGTACAAACACACATCTGATAATTGGATCCAGACGAACAGAAGCATGCGTACCAAGTGTAATATCCAGGTTTGTAATTACCTGCATTTCTTCCGGTGATACTTCTCCACCAGAAAGATTGAATATTGGAAGAATAAGTTCTGCATTTTCTCCTGAAATACCACCATTAACTTCCATTACATTATTTTCTAAATACAAATCAAGGTCCAAAGTGACATTTCCAATCAGAGTAAATACATCAGTTTTCATATTTAAAGGAAGCAGATCATTCTTATAAGAATTAAGCTCTCCTTCCATATGGTCTAAGTCCCATTTATTCATGTATATAGTAAGACCTGCTAGTAATCTCTGGTTATTTTTTATTGTCAGAATTGTATCAGGAATCTGAATTTCATTACTTATGATATTGAATCTGATTTCCGGAGCATTCAACTTCTGTTTAAAGAACATCGGAAGTTTTGCAACAGGTTCCTGAATGTGTGCCCAGCCGTTTAATTCAGGATCATCAAGAGTGCCTGTTACAACAATATCTCCTGTAAGAATTCCATTATCTGCAATCAAAACATCTTCCATATTCAGATAAGAAAATGCTTTTGGAAGATTTACATAAACATCATAGAGTTCAAGATTTGCGACCTTCATATCTACAATTCCATCCATCTTTGCAGACATAAAGTTTTTATTATCAAGGTTCAGTTCAAGAAGTCCATCTTTTGTATAAGTACCATAAAGACCACAATTATCTGATGAAAATATAGAGAAAACATCATTTGCATAAAGAACTGAAAAAGAAAGCGGGAATGGCTTTTTAATAAACGTTCCACCGAAACTTGGAGTAGATAAAGTTACTGTAAGTGTATCCGGTAAGAAACTTCCTTCAGGGACAATTGCATTTCCTGCCGTTAAAACCAGAGGTGCATACATATTTCTGTCTACCATATCATAGAAGAACTCACCAGTTGCATCCAGAGTCATATCTGTAAGGGAAGCAGTAGCCTGGATATTTGAGAAGTCCATTCCATCATAATTAATATGCAAATCTGAAATTGTAAGGTCTCTGTCTTCAAGAACGATATTTCCGCTTCCAGTAAGTAAATCTGCAGCAACAAGCACAGAAAGTGCATCAACATTTAATGAGATATAAGGATGTTCTATAGTTCCAGAAGTAAACAGCATTCCAGTCAGTAAATTATTATCGTTTGTCTGCTGAATATAACGACCAAGGCTTAAATTTTTAAGCTGAATCTGAAAATTCATATAAATAGATTTCAACAGAGTGTCTTTTGACATTGGAAGATGTTCTGGATTAGAAAAACTTCCATCCATAATAATCATTTCATCCGTTACAGGATTATGAAGATTTATTCCAATTCCAACGGAATCAAAAATATTTTCATTAATATTCAATATTGCATCTGCAGTTCCTTCCAGAACTGAATAGAAATCAGAATAAGCGATTGTATCTATTCGTGCACCGTATTTTGTTACATTTCCTGAAAGAACGACTTTTGGATTAACACTTAAATTTCCGCTTGCAATTTCAAGTTCAAGCTGAGAAATCTGCACCGACGGTCCGTTTTCATTATCAAAAGAGAAACTTGAATCTGTTGAAAAAATAATTGATTTATCAAACAGTTTTACAGGAAGACTTTTTAAAGAAAAGATTCCGTCAAAAGCATTTTTTTCGCGGAACTTCATCTGAATTTCTGTTCCATAGTCGCCGGTTATAGTTATAACTTCCGGCATGATTGAACCGGAAAAATGATATGGAATAGAATCTATATTAAAATCTGCCGTAAAGAACTTATCTGATGAATCCGGAGCGCTATCCAATGATGCAGAAGCTTCCATTGCATATTTACCCATAATAAGGGAAAGCTGATTTAACTGGATGCTGGAATCAGTTCCATTCATAGCAAACATAAGCGCCTGGTTATCAGACTTTGCATTTGCAAGAAGTACATACGGAATATTATATGAGAAGGTTTTCAAATCTGTAGACGCATACATATCTCCAGACAGAAGATATGTTT
This sequence comes from Treponema bryantii, assembly GCF_900111035.1. Taxonomy (GTDB): domain Bacteria; phylum Spirochaetota; class Spirochaetia; order Treponematales; family Treponemataceae; genus Treponema_D; species Treponema_D bryantii_C. The sequence continues at coordinate 313,906 of NZ_FOFU01000001.1, read as the reverse complement.
CAAGGTTAGGCTGCATCGATTCTACAGTCTTTGCATTTTCCTCTGACAGGAATTGAGCTGCAAGAGCGGCAATACTATCCAGATAAAGGCTGGATAATGTAATATTTGACTGGAAATAACTTGAAGCATTCAGATAACTTCCATCAACTCGAAGTTTTCCAGGTTCAATTTCTTCCAGATGCGAATAATCAGAAACCTCAAAGGTAAAATCATATGAATCTGATTGAGGAAGCACTGTAAACTGAAGTGCTGCTAATGAACGGCTTCCTATAAAAAGCTGTGGAGAAAAGGCCATAAAACCTTTTTTAAGCGGATCAAAATAAACTTCTGTTGATATAACGTTTCCGTTTGGCAGCTTATATTCCGGTAATTCAATAGAACCAGAAATCTGCTTTGTTTCATAGACCATTGAAAGTTTGGCCGAGGCAGTACAGTTCTCACCATTCATTGAAAACTTTGAAAGCTCTGCCTTCTTTTCATTGCCATAGAATGAAAAAGCAATATTTACCCCACCCGGAAAAACGGCTGGAGGCACAAAGGCTGAGGTATCCGTATTAAAATTTAAGGTATGGTCATTTATATTACATTTAACGATAGTATCAGTAGTCAGAGAAAAATCCCTGAATTTCTTTAATTCAACCTGTTTAGAACTGATAGTCAGCAGAGAAAGCGGTTTAAGTTTATCCAGACGAAGCTGTGCATTAACATCACCGGTGTTTGTATCATAAAATGCACCAAAAGAAATTGGATTAACTGCCTGAATTGTATGCATTTCCATTGTACCACCGGTATAGGAAGCATGAAAATTCAGTTTATTTAAGCGGAAATCCCCGTCTGTAAAATCCCGAAGCTTCAAATTTACCTGAGATCCATCAAAATTATCTGTAATTGAACCTGAAACTGAGACTTTTCCTGAAATATTTCTGTTTATTGCCGTTACAAAAGCATTCAAAACAGCTTCAGACTGAATTTCAATTGTATTTTTTCGCAAAGAATTATTTACAGCAAGATTTTTGAGATTTATAAGCGTGCTGACATTTTCATCATTATATTCCAGATTTATGTTTTTAAGTTTTATGTTTTCTGGAATTATTTTTTTGATTTCCGCAAGCCCCTGAGATGTGCCACCTTTTTTATTGAAGCGCTCAGTAAGTTTTATAAGTTCATCTACATCAAGATTTATTCCGTCAATTACTACACTGGAAATACCTTTCTGAAAATTCTTTTTGAAGATATTTAGAAGACTATAAGTGACTCTGGTTTTATTTACTGTAAGCAATTGAGCTCCGTCATCATCAAATACGCGGATATTATGTATATAAAAATTTGAAAGAAGAGATGGAGAAAGCCTTTCATAAGAAATACTAAGTCCAGTCTGCTCGTGGAGCATTGTTGTAAAACTGTAAATTCTGTCATTAACGCCGTTAGTAATGAGCCTTTTGATTGGAGCAGAAATCAGCAGAGCTGTAAGAACGAGAAGAATCATAATGTAACTGCGGACACGGCCGTTTTTATACAATGAGCCCATTTTAACTTATCTATTATATCGGAATTTTTGATTATAATATAGTATAAAAACAAACAACCCTTTATAATGAAAGTTATGATATTAAAGAATTTTATTGTTTTTGAAGGAATTGACGGGGCTGGCACCTCGACTCAGATAAAAAAGCTTGTAGAACGCGGAAATAGTTGTTGTGAAGATCGTTTTGTTGCCACAGCAGAACCAACTACAGGCGAAACCGGCCGTTTTTTACGCCGTATGCTTGGCGGTGAGTTCAGTGTTGATGAAAAAACAAACGCTTACCTGTTTGCCGCAGACCGCTGTGAACATATTTTCGGTAAAGATGGCGTAAAAGAACTCTGTGACAGCGGCAAAATTGTCGTAAGCGACAGATATTTTTTCTCAAGCATGGCATATCAGTCGGTTTCATGTGGGGATGAGTTACCAAAACTTTTGAATTCAACTTTTCCATTACCGGAAATCCTATTTTACTTTGAAATAAATCCTGAAATCTCGCTGGGACGTGTAAATGCACGTGGCGAAAGTAAAGAAATCTACGAAACTATAGAAAAACAGAAAGCTATTGCAGCTCAGTATGAAAAAGTGATTTCTGAATATGAAAAAACTGCCGGCGAAACTGGAATAAAAATAGTTCGTATAAACGCCGCAGATACAATTGAAAATATATCTGAAGAAATTTGGAAAATAATTAATAATTAATTAACGAAGCCGCTCCTGAAAAATGGCGGAGTGGGAAAACATCTTAATTGCTGAAATCTTACAGAAAAAACAGGCTCCCGTGGTAAAATCCCTCATGCTGCGGCGAGCTAGTTTTTTTTCTGTATATTTCTGATTATTAAACATTTTCCCAATACTTCCGATAATAAAAACGTGAAAAAGCGTATATTTTCAATCATTCTGATTATCACAATTATTTTCATTCACTGCTCACCTGCTTTTGCCTACATGGTAAAATTCAAGGAAGACTGGTATAAGCTTTATCACGTTCATTATCAGCAGTATCCTGATGACTGCATTGAAAATATCTACTGGCTGGAAAAGGCTGCTCAGGCAGACTTCTGTAATCCTCAGTTTACCGACGCAAAAATCACAACTGAAAAAGAATGGGAAAAATACAGATATCTTTTCCAGATGCATATCAATCTGAAGCTTATAGAACAGCACCTCCGACTTGGACGAACATACGACAAAAAGTGCATTTATTTCTACGATGCACCATGGAAAGACGAATATCTTCGCAATATGGAAAAAGCGCTCAGCTGCTATAAGGCAGGACTATATTACTGGCAGGAAGCAAAGGTCTGGTGCGAAAAAGCTAATGCAGCCTCTTTCAATTTTATGTTCATCACAGCAAAACAGAACTGGGAAGATGAGCGCGAACATATTGCAGAAGGCAAGCTTGATTACGAAAAAATGCTCAATCGTGAAATAGATCGTCTGGAAAAAAACATAAAAGAACTTAACGAAATGGATAAAAAATACTAGAATAGGCTCATTATGAGTCAAAACAGTTTTAAAATTTCTTATCCAGCCCTTCATGCAGGTACAAACAAATCTCTTATCAAATTCATTTCTGGAACTCCAGATTTAGCAGCACTCTTTTTCGAAGGCGAAGAAGCACAGGAAACACGCCGCCGTTTTTTTGTAACTGATGCCACAGTTGCAAGTCTTGAGTGCATGCAGTCTTTTATTTCAAAATTTGATGATGGCGTTTGCGGCAAAGACTGTCTCTTAATTCTTGGCTCAGGTGAACCATATAAAACTATTGAAAGCGTATTGAATATTGTACGCGCAGCTTTTGATGCTAATTTTACCCGTAAAGATATTTTCATCGGTATCGGTGGCGGTGTAATCTGTGACTTAACAGCTTTCGCTGCATCAATTTACAAACGCGGAACTTCCGTTCAGTTTGTTCCTACTACCCTTCTTGCTATGGTAGATGCATCAATCGGTGGTAAGACTGGCTGTGATTTTGAAAATTACAAAAACATAATCGGAACATTCTTCCCGGCGACAAAACTTTTCTACTTCCCGGAGTTTGTTCAGTATCTCCCAGAAAATCAGTATAACTCAGGTCTTGCAGAAGCATTTAAAACTGCTCTTCTTTTTGACAAAGAACTTTATGATATGTTTAAGAATGATGCTGATAAAATCAATTCACGAGACAGCAAAACGCTTGAGAAAATCATTCATAAATGCGTAAAGGCAAAAGGAAGTATTGTTGAACAGGATTTTACAGAACAGGGAATTCGTGCATATCTCAATCTTGGACATACTTTTGGTCACGCTCTGGAAACTGTTGCCGGGCTTGGCTCAATTACTCATGGAGCGGCTGTTGCCTGGGGAATCGGCCGAGCTGTTGAACTTGCTTACAAAAAAGAATACTGCATGCAGGCATTCCGTGATGAAGTTTTTGGAATCCTCAAAGCGTATAAATGGTACACAGAGTCCGTACCATCATTTGTAAAAGGTGGTGGCTTTAGTGAACGACTTATTACAATTATGCGCACAGACAAGAAAAACCTTTCAGAAAAAATCAGATTGATTATCTGCAAGGCAGTTACAGAAATTCAGATTGAAGAAGTTGATGAAAAACTTATAGCTTCAGTACTTAAATAAGCCTAAAATCGAAGAACCGTTAAAAACAAAGCGCGATAGCGGTTTGTTTAGGTTCATCGAAAGAATGGCTCAGAGCGAGATTAATCGAGCGATATTATGGACAAAGAACATTATTTTGACTGGGCTGCAACAAGCCCTGCGGATGAAGATATTTTAAGAGAATCTCTTGAAGAAACTTTACAGTTCTGGGGAAACCCTTCCAGTACTCACGAGGTTGGAAAAAAAGCCCGCGAAGTTTTTGAAGCTGCACGTACCTGTGCAGCAGCAGCTCTTGGAGTAAAACCAGAAACCGTTTATTTTACTTCAGGCGGAACAGAAAGTGATCAGATTCCCCTTCTTTCAGTTTTAACAAAACCAATGAAAGGAACTGTGCTTGTAAGTTCAATCGAACATCCTGCAATCCGTGAACAGTCAGAAGCATTGAAAAACTGCGGCTGGAAAGTTATTCAGATTCCAGCTGATTCTGATGGTATCATCCAGCCGGAAACCGTAGCAGGACTTATCACAAGCGATACAGTTCTTATCTGTATTATGGCAGTAAACAACGAAACTGGTGTTATCCAGCCGATTTACAAAATTGCAGATGCAATAACAAAAGCTTGCGAAGGAAAACGACGTCCAAAGTTCCATGTAGACTGCGTTCAGGCAGCAGGCAAAATCAATCTGAATCTTTCATACAAGGGAATAGACAGCGCAGCCCTGAGCTCACATAAAATCTGCGGCCCACGCGGAATTGGTATTCTTTACATGAAAGATGCCTGTGAACCGTTCTTACGTGGCGGCGGTCAGGAAAAAGGAATTCGAAGCGGAACAGAAAATGTTTTTGGTGCAGTAGCTTTTTCAAAATGTCTTGAGCGATATTACAACAAGGCAAAAGCTTCTGACGCAGATCGCACAAACTCTTTTGTTGAAAAACTTGCAGCTCTTCCCGGTTGTACCGTTGTTCCTCCAAGCCGCTTAGAAAAGAAGGAGTTGTTCTCTCCTTATGTTGTACAGGCAGCCTTCAAAAATATTCCCGGCAATGTAATGTTAAGAGCTCTGGACTCAAAAGGTTTTTCAATTTCCACAGGAAGTGCCTGCTCTGCAAAGAAAAACAAGCGTCCTGTCCTCGAAGCAATGCACGTAGAAGCTAAGCTCCGTGAAAATGCAGTCCGTTTCAGTTTTGGACCTCATACTACAGACAAGGCTGTGGAAGAATTACTAACAGCAGTTACAGAAATTAACGGACAATTTAACCGCTAGATCTATTTGCAATTTCTTTAACTTTGTGGTAAATTACAAGAAATCGCACTAAATGCGACACATGTCATAAAATTACAAGGGAAGGTTCTTTACGTTTGTTTTTAAGGGCTCTCCCCTTTTAGATTTTTTTATTTTAAGGAGTTTTATTATGGGAGCACGTGGAGAACTTTTCACAACACAAATCTATCTCGAGAATCGTTCATATTTTTTCAATGTAAAAGAAAACCGTACAGGTGATGTATTTCTGCAGATTGTAGAAAGCAAGAACCGTGATGGAGTTGAAGCAGATCGTCATCAGATTGCAATTTTTGCAGAAGATATGCAGAAGTTCCTTCAGGGCCTCGAAAAATCTCTTGATTACGTTGAGAAAGACAGAAAACAGCGTCAGAAGGCAGCTAAAGAAAAAAGAGCGGAAAAAGATGCTAAATATGGTGCTGGTAAAAAAGTTTACCGCGTAAAATCAGAAAAAGGCGAAAAAGCTGAAAAGCGTGCCGACGATGGAATTAAAAGAACAGGAAAAGTAATTCACATCGTAAGTAAAAAATCTACTGATAATGAATAACGAAGCAAAAGCATTTTATAAAGATTTACGAAACGTCGTCCAGCCAATGGCGATTCAGAATCTTATTTCCGCAGCCGTAAACTCTGCCGATGTAATCATGCTTGGTTACATTGGACAAACGGCTATCGCAGCGTCTTCCTTAGCCGGAAACGTTGCGTTTATTCTTTTTATGATTTCCACAGGACTTTCATCAGGGCTTGTTATGCTTGGAGCACAGTACTGGGGAAAGAAAGATACCGAATCAATAAAAACCCTTCTTGGAATTGGGCTTAGAATCTGCTGTACTGTAGAAATCATAGTTGCCCTTATTGCCGCCTTTTATCCTCGTATCCTTATGCTGATATTTACACAGGATGAAACACTCATTACTGAAGGCTGTAAATATCTCAGGGCAGCAAGTTTTTCTTATGTCTGCCTTTCTTTTTCTCAGATGTTCCAGGCAGGATTTAAAAGTATTGAACGTGTAAAAATCGTAACAATCACTTCAACAACAAGTCTCTTTTTGAACATCGGCTTAAATGCAGTTTTCATTTTTGGACTTTTCGGAGTTCCTAAAATGGGAATTACAGGAGTTGGTATTGCGACCTCTATTGCCCGCTTTATCGAAATGGTAATCTGCTTTATTTATGCAGGCCGTCAGAAAGATGTTCGATTTTCTATTACCTGTATATTCCGAAGAAATGCAGTCCTCACAAGAGATTTCTTCCGTTACTCATTGCCTGCTGTAGGAAACGAGCTTGTATGGGGTGCAGCATTTGCTATGTACTCTGTGATTATGGGACATCTTGGAGAAGATATTGTTGCAGCAAACTCAGTTGTAAACACTGTACGTCAGCTTGGTTCTGTCCTTTGTTTTGGTATGGCTTATGGTGGAGCAATCGTACTTGGAAAATATATGGGTGCCGGCGATATGGATGTAGCAGAACGCAACGCAAGCCGCCTTGCCAGAGTAACAATTCTTTCTGGTGTGCTTGGAGCTGTACTTCTGCTTTGTCTCTACCCTGTTCTGCCGTTTATTGCAGATCTTAACGAAACTGCCACTCATTACAGAAACGTTCTTCTTTTCATCAATGCAGTTTCTTTAATCGGTGCTTCAATCAATACGGTTTTGATTTGTGGTATTTTCCGTGCCGGTGGTGATTCAAAGTTCGGCTTTGTTGCAGACAGTATAAACATGTGGGCAGTTTCGGTTCCACTTGGTTTGATTGCAGCCTTTGTTCTTAAACTTCCACCGCTCTGGGTGTACTTTGTTTTGTATCTTGATGAGTTTGAAAAGATGCCTTTTGTAATCAGACATTACTTTAAGAAAGGCTGGTTACGTAATATTACGCGCGACCTCAATACTTAAATGTAAGTCTCTGGATCGGTGATGGTCCAATCTTATGACAGATTTCCCGATGCGCTTTTGTAGGATACCCTTTGTGTTTTGCATAACCGTACTCGGGATATATTTTGTCCATTTCAAGCATTAAGCGGTCACGGCAGGTTTTAGCAAGAATACTTGCCGCCATTACGCAGGGATATTTTCCGTCGGCCTTAGGCTCGCAGCAGCATTCAATCGGCACATCCGGGCAGCGGGTGCCATCGGTGATTCCGGAAATTTCTTCCAGCTTCAACTCCGGCGATTTCTTCAGCATATCTTCAAACGCAAGTTTCATTGCGAACATACTTGCTTCAAGAATATTTATTTCGTCAATTTTTTTATGATCAACCAGGGCAATTCCCCAGAAGGCTTTTTCTTTGATTACAGATTCAGCCGCCGCACGTTTTTTTTCTGAAAGTTTTTTAGAGTCGTTTAAGATTTCAACTGGAAAGTCATCCGGGAGAATCACAGCGGCGGCGCACACGGGTCCTGCTAAAGGACCTCTGCCCGCCTCATCAAAACCTACATATAACACAGACTAAAATCCCTGTACGGAATTCTTTTCTTCCGTAAGTTTAGTAGCTTTGTTTACATAAAGAGGAACAGTCTTGCTGGTAGTATTTACAAGATTTGCCTTGAACTTATTTTCCTTAAAACTTGCAGTAACTCCAAACAATTCTGCAATACGTCCATTACCACCAGTTACCATAAACTCATTATTCTGAGCAGCTATATTTCCACCATTAGCAGAAATAACAACACTGGTATCAGCATTAGTATTGATAGACGATTTCTTTATTGAAATACGTGATTTAACTGCAGAAATAAATGAAGCATAAGATACTGCATTTGCAGCAGCAATTGTATCAGAAATGTTTATAATTGAATTGCTTGCATCAATTACAGTTCCGTTTCTTGCAAATTCAGTTCCTATGATGCAGTCCTTCATAGTAAGTACAGAATTTTCCAGTTTAATTAGTGGAACAATTGATTTCTTAGTGAGTTCAGCAACATTTGTAATTCTACAATCAGAAAGTTCTAAGGTAGATGCTTTTACAACAAGAGAACCATCAGGACCAAATTTAAGTCTTGCATCGCCGCCATTTATAATTTCAAAATTTGCAGATACATTGTATGCTTCGTTAATTCTCATTTCACCTTTTACATTAAGCTTAACAACGCGCTGCTTTAACAACGGTTCTGCTAATTGCTTAAAATCTGTAAAAGGATGCTTGTAGGTACCATCTGCACCTTCAGGGATTCCCGATGCATCAAAATAATAATTTGACTGATCAATAACAACAGCAAACTCAATCGGGCTGCTGGCATTATCATCAATTTTTGAATAAGCTGCAACTTTATAATAAACAGGATTCAATCCATTTTGTGCCCATCTTAAACTGAAACTATCACCCTTAACTTTTTTATAAGCACCAAGTGTAACGGTCTTAAATATAGGATCATCTGGAGTATAGGAAATTTCAGTTTCCTCTAAGTTCAGAGGTTCGCTCAATGCAATATATAAATCAGAACCTTTAGCACCACTAATTTTGATATCTACAACTCCGCGGGAAACAAAGCCCTCTGCATTAGTTTTAATAACTGGAATTTGCGGAGCTCTGCGGTTGATATTGTATGAAACAGAAATCTTCCCCTGATAAACAGAATTTGCAAAAACTCCAAGAATCAGATTTCCAGAAACTGCATCACCGTAAAAAGCATCAATACCAACATTCTGAAAAAGTTCAGAATAAGTTCCGTCCGAATTCATTATGCTTAATGCATAAGAATCATCTCCGCGCAATGAATATACAATCGTTCCATCATCAGCTTCGTTCCTTATAATTTCCGGCTTAGGAGGAAGTACAAAGAACTCAATAGGATTTCCTGCATCGTATTCAAGCGGCTGCCATGAGATCATATGACTGACAGAACGATCCAGTTTTACAGGTTCTGTTGGAAGTCCCCAGTATTCTGAATCAATTTTATAAATCTGATCAATATCTGTAAAAGTAATTGTATCCCAGTCAGAAATCTCAAAAGGCACATCACGGCGACTGTATACACCAGCAGATTGCGGGAAAGTTTTAATAATAAATCTGTATTTTACATCTCGTTCTTTATCCAGAATTGTACAAGGAATATAACGGGATAGTACGCAACTTGGAGAAAGACGCAGAGTACGCGCAGCCATGAAATTTTCAGGAAGATTTGTATCTGAAGAAAGTCCCAGATAAAACATAAAATCAGAAGGAATTTCAAGTTCACTTCCAGAACTGTAATTTAAAATTCCTCCATCAAAGAAAGTCTGAACAAAATCTTTATAGGAAGTACCTGAACCATTGTCAGACTTTACTTTATAAGAAACAGAATATTTTTCTTTTTTACCTTCCGGTGTAATTCTTGTAACATTTACCTGAATATCACCGTCAACATCCAGAAGCACCGGTCCATCATAAGCAAAACCGAATGTTTCTGGATCTGCACCGTCTACTGAATAAAAAAAGTCTCCGCCATCTGAATTATCAATTACAAGCATCTGCCTGTTTGCCCATGTTCCTTCAACAGGAGACAAAAGCTTAATTTCAGCCCAAAGTGGCAAACCAAAAGAAGCAACAAAACTGATAAAGCAAAACTGCAAAAACTTTTTCATTTTATTCAAAGCTAACTCCAAAAGCTAAGATTCAAGGAAAGGTCCAAGAATATCGCGAAGCTCAGGATCCTGAGAATAATAATTCTTCTCAAGTTCTTCTTTTGAAAGTCCAACAAGCTCGTGGCTCATATAATGAATCCAGCGGTTTTCATCTGGTGTATTGATTACAAACTTACGGCAGAAATAATCCGGCTGAATTGGAAGCTGTTCTTTCTGATAAGTAAAATACTTATAATCATGAACAACAACTTTGATATCTTCACGTGGCATACCGCGACTGTTGATAAGAGTCTCAACCAGTGAATTGATTGTACGTCCAGAATCAAAAATATCATCAACTAAAAGAATCTTATCTCCCGGACGGAGATTCTCTGGAGGATAAGTCCAGCCATCAATAAAAACTTTTGTGTGCTGAGCAACATCTGAATATGAACGTGCTACTACTCCTGCGTACAAAACAGGATGAAATTTCTCTCTCTTACTGATAATTTTAAAATACTCACTGATAACGTTTGCCATGTAAGCGCCGCCACGAAGTGAACAGTAAATTACATCTGGAATAAAACCATCTTTATAGATTTTATGAGCCAGTTTAAGCGCATCGTTTCTGACAACGTCATACGGTAAAAATTCTTTAATCATTCTAAAACCTCAAAAATAACACCTTGTATATCATTAAATTATAATGCTTTTTGGAGTTTTTTACTACTGATTTTTTTAATGCCCCACTGGCATAAAGAACTGAAAATAATCAATGCACAGGTTATTGCAAGGACATCGGCTGTTTCCAGATGTACCTGAGCTTTTTGCATAAGAGTTCCTGTTGCATAGCGAGGTACACTTAAAACTTCACCGGCAGCAACGACCTTCCAGCATAAGCCGAATACAGATTCTGCTCCTGCAATAATTGAAGGACTTGCCGAAGGTAATCTGATATATCTGAATGCCTTAAAGCCGGTAAAACCATAACAACCGGCCTTAAAAAGTTTTTCCATATTTTCAGGATTTTTTTCAAAACCTTTTTCGCAGGCAGTTATCATTACAGGAAGTGACATTAAGACTCCAGCAACAACAGGAACCATTCCAGATTTAAACCAGAATAATGTGATTAAGATAAAGGTAACAACTGGAGTTATACGAATAACTGCAAGTGGAAACTTCAGAAAAGATTTAAAGGCTGGAAAATCTGCTGCTAAAAGCCCGGCAAAAAATCCTATTACTAAAGAAATAATGAAGGCATATAAAACACGCAGAAAAGTAAATAAAAAACTTTTCCAAAAAACAACAGTTCCGGTAAGCTCAAAAAGTCTTAGCAGAACTGTATGCGGATATGGAAGAATAAGCGGAGCCTTCATAAAAAAGGCGACCGCATACCATAGAATTAGAAGTATAATTGGAGATAAGATTTGACTAAGGATTTTATTTTGTTTTTTGTCCATAGTAAAAGTTTTTATCCGGAAGCTTTCCACCAATAGATGTCTTATCACACTTCAGGAAAATTGAAAGCATTTCTTCAATCTGTTTCTTTGCTTTATCAGCAGGAATGTAAACATAATTTGAAACAGGAATTGCTTTTGTTACTATACCTGCCGCAAGTCCAAGTTCTGCTTTTTCAGTAAGTTTACCAGCTTCAGCAGGATTTGCAATTGTCCAGGAAACAGATTTTTCATATTCATAAAGGAAGGCTTCAAAAAGTTCTTTATTCTCTTTTGCAAAATCTGCCCGGACTACCATTACAGAAAGCGGATAAATTTCTTTTGAACCGCTTAACTCAAGATATTCTTTTTGAAGATCTAAAGCTGCTTTTACACTGTCGGATTTTATCTGTGCGATTGTAGCAAATGGCTCTGGAACTACAGCATATTCAATTTTTCCAGAAATCATCTGAGCTGCAATCTGTGCTGTCGGAATAGAAAAATCCAGCTTTACGTCTGCAGTTTTTCCATCACTTGAATAAGAGAGTTTGTTTTCATCCAGAATGTAACGGAACATATATTCAGGAGTTGCTCCCTGACCTGCTACATAAACAGTTTTTTTCTTTAAATCTGTAAAACGCTTAATCTCTGTGTTTGTAGTTATAAGGCTCAGATTTCCTTTACCTGTAACTGCACACAAAAGCAAAGCTTTGTTTCCAGAATTATAAACTTTAGCTGCAACATTCACAGGCATAAAACCGATATCTACTTCTTTTTTAATTAACTTTGGAAGTAAAGCCTGTGGGTCGGCAAACTTTTCAAAACTAAGGTCAGCTGATTTTTCGCCGGCAGTTACAGTCTTATTGTTTTCAATCATGTATGCGGCCGGTATACAGGTTGGTCCATTTAAGACGCCTACATGAATTACTGACTCATCAGCAAATAAGCTGATTGCACTGAAGATTACCGAAGTAATCAACAATCCGATTTTTTTCATATTCTCTCCTTCACTGCAACTACAGGAACTTTGTCTTCTGTTTTTTCCAGATGAACTTTGATTTTTCCTGAATTGCATTCTATTGTTACTGTATTATAATCTTTTCCGGCATTAGAGAGAAGTTCCATAGAAAGAGGATCTTCTATCTCCTTTCGGATGAGTCTCTTCATTGGACGAGCACCCATTGCAGGATTATAGCCGTTTTCAATAAGGTATTCCTTAGCTTTTGGCTTAAGGCTGATTGTAAGACCTTTTTCTGCAAGGCGTTCACCAAGTTCTGCAAGCTGTATATCGAGAATCTTAGAAACTTCTTTCTTTGAAAGTGCATCAAATACAATAACGTCATCAATACGGTTTATGAGTTCAGGACTTAAAAGTTTTTTAAGCTCATTCATTGCACCCGCTTTGATTTCTTCGTACGGCATAACTCCGTCCAGAGTTCCAAAGCCAACACGACCTTCATTTGTAATCTGACGGGCACCAGCATTACTTGTCATAATGATTACAGTATTGCGGAAGTTTACAGTGTGGCCGAGATTATCCGAAAGCTCACCTTCTTCAAGAAGCTGCAAAAGCAGATTGAAGATATCTGGATGTGCTTTTTCGATTTCATCGAGCAATACAACTGAATATGGATGACGGCGAACTTTTTCTGTAAGCACACCACCCTCTTCGTAACCAACGTATCCAGGAGGTGCTCCAACAAGGCGGCTCGCAGTATGCTTTTCCATATAGTCAGACATATCAATTCTGATTAACGAATCTTCGCTTCCAAAAAGATATTTAGCAAGAGCCTTAGCAAGCTGAGTTTTACCGACACCTGTAGGTCCAAGGAAAATAAAACTACCGACCGGATGTTTTGGAGAAGATATACCGGCACGTGCGCGACGGATTGCACCGCTGATTACACTTACGGCACTGTTCTGTCCAATTACAGTATTGTGAAGTTCATCTTCCATGTGAACGATACGCTCAGCTTCTGATGAAGAAAGACGCTCGACAGGAACACCTGTCATCTCACTGATAATATGTTCTACATCAGAAACTGTAACACGCTTTGTACCAGTGCTTCCGTTTTTCTTCCAGAGATCTGTATATACATTCAGACGACGTTTGAGATCAATAACTTTATCTCGTACAAGAGCAGCACTTTCATAATCCTGATTTTTTACAAGTGAAGTCTTTTCTTCTATCAATTGACTGATATTCTGTTCAAGTTCAGCAAGTTCAGCTGGACGTGCTTCTTCCTGAATTTTTTTAGCAGCTCCAGCTTCATCAAGAATATCAATAGCCTTATCTGGCAAAACCTTCTCAGGAATATAGCGGCGGCTAAGCTTTACAATTGCAGGAACAACAGCATCATCATAAACTACCCTATGGTAGTTTTCATATTTTGTTTTAATGCCATTAAGAATCTCTTCTGTTTCCTGATCTCCCGGTTCTTCAACCTTAACAACCTGGAAACGGCGTTCAAGTGCAAGATCCTTTTCAATATGACGGGTATATTCTTTTGTTGTAGTTGCACCAATAATCTGAATCTCACCGCGTGAAAGAGCCGGTTTCATGATGTTTGAAGCATCCATTGTTCCTTCCGGACCACCAGCTCCAATAATTGTGTGAAGTTCATCGATAAAGAGGATGATGTCCTTATTATCCTGAAGCTCCTTCATCATCTTTTTCATGCGCTCTTCAAACTCACCGCGGTACTTAGTACCTGCAACAATTGCAGCAAGATCAAGCGATAAAATACGTTTATTCAAAAGGCCTTCCGGAACTTTTCCTGCGGCAATGTGCTGAGCGAGTCCTTCTACAATTGCAGTTTTTCCAACGCCTGGTTCTCCAGTAAGAACAGGATTATTTTTAGTTCGGCGAGAAAGAATCTGAATTACGCGATGGATTTCCTTATCGCGTCCAACAACAGGATCATCTTTATTTTCGCGTGCAAGTTTAGTAAGGTCGCGGCTGTATTCTGCAAGGAATGACTGCTTCTGTCCGGCATTAGATTTATCAATTGGCTGCTTTCTTTCTGATTTTTTTTCATCAAAAACACCAAAAAGCCCGCCACCGGCATCGTCATTTAAGAGACTTCTGAAAACAGAATCAACAAGACTCTCTGCATCCTTCTGTCGGATTGAAGAACCGACATCTGCCTGAAGTTCCATCATAGTAAATCGGGCATCCATAATTGTGTAGCCTTCATCTGCAAAGAACTTTGCAGTAACACTACCTTCATCACGAATAGCTGCAAGCAGAAGATGTTCAGTACCAATATAATTATTATGTAAAGCAGAAGATTCAATATCTGCTATATCAATCAAAAACTGATAACGACGACTCTTTGGAATTGAGTCGAGAGTTGGATTCCGGATATCATCACGGAAAAAAGTTTCAATTGCAGTTTCGAGCTTAGATGAATCAAGGCCCAGCTCTGAAATTGCAGAATATCCAAGACCTTCCTTTGATTTCAAAATTGCGAGAACAACATGCTCTGGTAAAAGTTGTGTGCTTCCGATTTTTCTGGCTTCATCCTGTGCCAGTACCATCAAGATTTTTTTTGCTCTAGGAGACAGGTTTTTCATTAACGATTCCCTCAAAGGCCTGCTGAATTACAATTGTCCTGAGTCTTTTTATCTGCAAAGCACTGCTGGCCTTAATATCCTCTTCAAAGGTAAAGGCAAAATTGTCGCAAAGGTATTTGAGATGACCATCCTTAACACGGTAATAAAGTCCGTTCAGTTCGGTCTCCGTAATTCCCTTTACAAGCTTGAGCTGAAGCCCCCATTTAACGGCAGATATAATACTTACTGCTTCTTCATACGAAAGCAGCAGTGAATACATTGCACGGGCATAGCTTTGCTTAAAAAAATTCAAGACTACTGTAGGATTATTATCGGCAAAATTTGACCGAATCTTGCGTTCCTTTTTTAAAATAACGCTTGCAATCGAGTGAATTCCGGCCATCTGGTCGAGTTCAGTTCCTTCTGCGCAGCTGGTAGTTGTAATATCAAAAAGGCAGTTTGAAAAATCAGCCAGCTGTTCACTCTTAAAAACTGGCTTTATAGACATTTTTTTTGAATGTACAAGGCTCACAATAGATTCAAACTGACCGGAAAGCACTATAGACGGCAGAAAAACCCGTACACTGAACTTTAAGCCGGTTCCACAGTCCTTAATCTGACTTGTAAGGTATCCAAAATCAATACTTGCTGCAAACTGGAGCTTTTCCTGAAGAAATTCGTCTGTTTTATAGACCTTTTCCATTGCTTTTTCACAGTCCAGTCCTGAAACAAACGATGATACTTTTATATGATCTATACCATTTACAAGACAACTGGAACTTTCATCACCATAATTGATTACCGCAGCTCCGCATTCTTCATCAAGAATATTTTTATCCTGTAAAATCTGTTTTCCGGGCTCCGAAATCTGAGACATATCAATAAAACGCCAGTTTTCAGCACCAGAAAAGGCATCATAAACTAAAGATTGAACACGTGCTTTATCATCTGCGCTCATTTTTGAAGGGAAAGGAAAATCTGCAAGATTTCTGGAAATTCGAGCCCTTGTAGAAATAACTACATCATCATATTTTCCAGGCATTGAAAACCAGACATTTTCACCGGCAGTACCAGCTGCACTGCCCGTTTTTTTCTCTGAATTACTGTTGTCCGTCTTTGATTTCCGTGCCATGATTCAAAACCTTTAGATAATCGCGATATAAAGCAGCCTTTTCGTAATCTTCTGCTGCTACAGCTTCTTCAAGCTTAATCTGCATTGTCATGCGGTCAACTAGTGTAGAACGGTAGCCCTTCAGGCGTTTTGGCAGAGAGCCCTTATACTCTCCTGAAATTCCGTAAGTTTCAAGAGTCGCACGGAATTCCTCTGCAAAGGTGTAATAACACTCTGCACAGCCAATTCTTTGAGACTTTACGATCTGATCAAAGGTGCATCCGCACACCGAACAACACTTCATAACGCCCACCCTCCCGTTCGATTAATTCTTTCTCAATATATCGAGCGGTTTTTCACGACCAGCTTTTCGTGCAGGAATATAAGAAACCAGCACTGAAAGAATCAAAACTGATACGGATATAAGGATAATCTGAATTCCAGGAATTTCAACTGGAATTTCAGATAAATAATAGGCAGGATCCATAAGATGGATTTCTCCGCCCCCACCCATAGCAGAAATCAAATTCACAAGACTTTCAAGCCCATGAACAATCTGATTTGAAAAAACTGTAAGAATTATACCGATTGGAAGCCCAATTACAAGCCCCCCGGCACCACAGGCAAGAGCTGCAGTCAAAAATGCCAGAGTAATGCCCCGAGGCTTTGCACCAATACTTTTCAATATTGCAATTTCTTTCTGGCGTTCCATAACAAGCATTACAATAGCAGAAGAAATATTTATAGTTGCCACCAGAACAATGAGCATCATAACAAATACAAGCATTACTTTTGTTGATGAAAAGTTTTCAAACTCAGCTGTATGAATCTGGTCCCAGCGGTAAACATTTGCATAACGTCCGAAGTTTCCGGCAAGTTTTTTTTGAATGGAAACAAGATTTGGAGAAAAGGCATCTTCTGTTTCGAACATTACATTATAAGAGGCACTTTCCATTGAAAGTGAGTTATAAGCAGCTTCAATTGGAATAAACACCCAGAACTGATCCAGTTCCTGATATCCAGAAGAAACTACTGCCGCAACAGTAAAGGACGTAAGCTTTGGAACAATTTTATCACCGGCAGTTCTTGTAGTTATAACACGGAAAGCATCACCTGCATGAAGTTCAAGTTCCTCGGCAAGTTTTTTTCCTATTACAGCGGGGGATCTTTTTGCACTTTCATCCGGAGATATAAAAGCATTAAGTTCACCTTCACAAACTTCAAACAATGAATTAAAAGATTTATTTCTCTTAAAGATGTCTTTCTCTATGGCACGGAGTTCTATACCACTTCGGCCATTTTTACCGGCTGCAATTGCAGAAATCTCTACTTCCGGATATACACCGGTTACTCCCCGTACTTCACCTGCCTCATCAGCATATTCTATAAAATCTTCTGCAATCTGAACCTTACTGATACCCAATGCAACATAAGCCTGGATGTGAGATGAAGACAGTCCTATAATTCGCTGCGTCATTCCGTCTATCATGCCGTTAGTAATTGAAGTTACTACAACAAGAGGAACAATACTTAAACCAATACACAGCACTGCTCCAAAAAGACTTCTTCGTGCAACAGACTTCTTTTCAGATTTAGGGAAAATCAGGCTTTTTGCAAATTTCAAGGAATATGAAAAAATCATTTAAGTCTTCCCTCTACAATACTGAACTGATAATCTGCATTTGCAGCAAGCTTCATATCATGAGTTACAAGGATTAAAGTCTTTTTATATTTATCTGCCATTGAGAAAAGAAGACTGCCGATTTTTTCTGCATTTGCAGGGTCCAGATTTCCTGTAGGTTCATCAGCAAGAATCAGGCTAGGATCATTTATAAGGGCACGTGCTACAGCAACTCTCTGACGCTCACCACCAGAAAGCTGAGATGGAAGGTGATCCTTTCTTTCTGCAACTCCAACATCATTCAAAAGCTGAGTTGCACGTTCAATTGCATCCTTTTTTGGTAAGCCTGCAATCAATGCCGGCATGTAAACATTTTCAAGTGCTGTAAAATCTTTGAGAAGGTAATGAAACTGAAAAATCAGACCAAGAAAATTAGAACGGTATTCAGACATTTTTGCTTCAGTCAGAGAAGTTACTTCCCATTCACCGGCTGTTACAGTTCCGCTTGTGGCATTATCAATTCCACCGATAATATTCAGCAGGGTACTTTTTCCACTACCGCTCTCACCTACTACAGCAATTTTAGAACCTTCCTCAACATTAAGATTCAGGCCCTTAAGAACTGTGAGACGTTCACTGTCTGTTACATAAACCTTTTCAAGATTTTTTATTGTAAGGATATTACTCATTATGAAGTACCTCCGAAACTGTCATTTTCAAAACATTTTTACTTGCAGCAAGTGAAGCAATAAGCGGTGAAAGAATTCCAAAAAGTGCTATTGCTGTAACTTCTCCAGGGAAAACACGTGCTGGTATTGTTGCATAAAGATTATAAGAAGAATTAACCTGTACATACTGAAGATTCTGTCTGTCTGTAATTGCAGTGACCAAATATTGAATTGCATACATCAATTTTGCAGCAGCAGTAAATACAACATCTGTATTCAAACTGATAAGCAGACCTAGTAAAACTCCAACAAGAGCACCGAGAGTTCCCATAATAAATCCACGCATTATAAAAATTGCCTTTATTCCAGATTTACGTGCTCCCAAGGCAGACAATACTGCAATTTCTGTTCGGCGCTCAAAAACAAGACGGCGCATACCGTTATAAATATTTATTGCAACGACAACAAAAATAAGTGCTACTAAAAGCAGCAGCATATTTTTTTCAATTCGCAATGCACCAAAGAAAGTCCGGTTAAAGTTTCTCCATGAAAGAAAATTGATTTGAGGAAGTTCTTTTTTAAGAGAAGAAATCGCTCGTAAATCTCCATCGTATTTATGAAGCTTAATTCCCCAGATTTTTTTAGCAGAACTTCCGAAATATTTCTTAGCAGCTTCTGTACCGACAAAAGCATAGGAGTTATTTATTTCTGCATAGCCGGTAGTAAAAATGCCGCGAACTGTAAAAATTCTATCGGAAGAAAAAAGTTCTACATCACTTCCACCACTCATTACGAGCAGGTTAACATTGCTTCCAACACGAACACCTAGATTCCGTGCCAGAGAACTTCCTAATATTATTGAATCAGAATCAGAAAAATCAAAAGCTCCGGAAAGCATTTTAAGCTGCTTTCTAAAGCCTTCATCTTCGTAGTAAATTGCTTCATCAGCAGCACGAACATTAACGGCAACTGCTCCACCTTTTTCGCCAGTCATTAAAACCTGAGACTCATAAAAAGGAACACAGGCTGCAACATGCTTATCTTCAGCACAAACAGAAATCAGATTCTTTTCTAAATGCTCTGGCACATCAACTGCACGTAGATGATATGACGAAACCTCCAGAATTGCATCTATAAAGCTCATCTGAAAACCATTCATAATGCTCATTACAACAGTAAGTGTCATAACACCAAAGCAGATACCAAGAGTCGCAAGTCTTGAAGTAACTGCAGAACGTCCCTTTCTGTCTACACGGGCAAAGCGTCTGGAAACTGCGGAAATCCATCTGATTTGTGTAATTAAGTTCTTTTTCAATTTCCTTCTCCAACTCTTTCGTAAACCTTTGTTCTGAATAAGCGACCGTTATTATAATATTCATCACGAAGGCGGAAGTCATCTTCATAATAAGTTATGACAGAAAAAACGGAATCAAAATATATTCTGGTTAAATAAGTTCCTTTTTTCTTTGTATATTGATTCTGCATTTTTAACACATCATTTTCAAAATATTTTGAATCTGGTGGAATTGGAGCTGTATTATCTGTAGTGTTTTCAGTTGTATCTTCAGCATCTTTTTCGTTATTCAGTTCATCTGTATTTGTATAATTATATTCATATCTTTTTGAAAAAAGGACAGGCTTATTATCATAAACAGAATCCTTATAAGAGTATTCCTTCTGTTCGTCTTTTAGAATACGATTCTGTTCATCATAAAACCAGTTTCTTTCCATAACCAGATATCTTTTTTCATCCTTCAAAATATACTTCACAGAAGCAACAGGTGATGAATCTGAATTATAATTTACAGTTTCAACATCAGTATCTGTAAGAATATCCTTCTTAATAACTTTTCCTGTCTCTTCTGAATAAACAAATATCTCGCTACGAAGTTTCTTTGCATCTGACGCAGAAGCAATTTTCCACTCTTCTTTTTTTACAAGCTGATAATCATTATTGTAAAAATTTCTGACAACATTTCCGTCTGCAGAATGAATTATAATAAGCCCGTCCTCTGTATATTGCGGCATGAGAATTTCATTATTGTATTCAAAGAATCTCATTTCATTGTTTTTTCCAATGAAAACTTTTTCTTCGGCTTGAGTTTCTTCTGATTCAGCAGTCTCTTCTGTCTCTGAAACTTCAGGCGGTATTTCGTCAATCTGATATTCTGTCAGAGAGTCTTCCATCTTAGAAAGTTCTTCTGCAATTCTCTCTTCTTCAATATGCAGCAAAAGCTCTTCTACCCAGGAAGCGTCATCTTCTGCAGGACTGTAAAAAGAATACAATTCCTCATCTGATTTTTCTTCGGCAGAGTTTTCTACATCAGTCTGTTGTCCGCGTTTTTTACAGGAAACAAACAAAGTCGCCAGCAGCAGAAAAATCAGAGAAAATAAAAAACTTTGTCTCAGAATAAAACGTGCGTTCATTGACTGGTATTAGCCCTGCATAGAAAGAAATTCATTTATATAAGCTTCTGCATTAAATGGAGCAATATTATCATAACCTTCACCAGTACAGATATAAGCAACAGGAAGTCCAAGCTCACGGCCAATAGAAACTGCCACTCCGCCCTTTGCTGTTGAATCATATTTTGTCATGATGATTGCATCGATTTTTACAGCCTCATTAAAAACTTCAGCCTGTCTCAAAGCATTTTGACCAGTAGTTGAATCAATTACTAGAATTTTTTTATAGCAGCCTTCGTCAGCTTTTAAACCGCAGGTACGGTCAATCTTCTGAAGTTCTCGGACAAGATTTTCTTTATTATGAAGACGTCCTGCAGTATCTGCAATAACAAGACCAGGACCAGCTGCGCGAAGTGCATCTGCTGCATCATAAACAACTGCAGATGGATCAGAACCATGCTGATGACTTACGACACGAACTCCAAGCCGTTCTCCATGAAGAGCAAGCTGCTCAATAGCGGCAGCACGGAATGTATCTGCACTTGCCATTACAATATTTTCTACGCCGTTGTTTTTAAAATATTTTGCAAGCTTAGCTGCAGTTGTTGTTTTACCAACACCATTTACACCAAGCATCATCCATACATTCTGTTTGCCTGCTTCAGGTATAAGATAAACTGAACGTACATCCTTAAGCAGAAGCTCTTTAAGTTTTGCAAGAATGGCATCATGCTCACGGATTTTTTCTTTATCACAAATTGACTCAAGTTCATCAACTACTTCAAAAGCAGTTTTTGCACCGATATCACCTTCTACCAGCATATCAGTAAGTTCTTCAAAAAAATCTTCGTTTATTGTACTGCTCTTTGAAAAAAGCGATTTCAGTTTTTCGCCAAAGGATTGTTTCATTCTGTTTCTCCATCTTTTTGATTTGATATTTCTTCTGTTTCAACAGTATTATTTCGTTTTTTAATTTCTTCCAGTTCTTCAGGAGTATAATAAATAAACTCTGAATTCTTTGATGCTTTTGCTTTTTGAGGCAAAACAGAGTTTGCAGCCATCAGATATCTGACAAGTTCATAGCCCCAGAATAATCCGCAGCCTAAAGAAATTGCTTTGGAGACATTAGATGCTGTCTGCCAGTTCTTTGCCGTTTCATAATCAATCTGATTATTTGCATACAGATTTGCATTATTCTTAAAATTCGCAAGTGTATAAAAAGTTGGAATCAGAGATATGATAAAAATACTGTACGAAGTGTACATAATTTTGCGGCGTTTATCTATATAAGCCATTCTGTCCATAGGCTTTGGATTGATTATGACATTACTGCTGTCAAAAGTAAGCTTATGCGGAATATAGAAAAAAGCCGTTTCTCCATTTTCTGCTACAAACTCACCTAAGATTTCTTTTCCATTTATTGCGATTTGTGATTTTTGCGGTTCAACTTCAATCGCACGTTCGCCATTCATCAAAAGACTTCCGTTCAGAGGCTTTTTTAATTCAACCTGAATAAATCCCGATTTTGGCTTTTCAAAATTTATATCGATAAAATATTTTTTATTTCCTTCAAATGCGTATGTTGTTCCGGCTGCCTTATATCCTTCAGAAATAAACTGAATTGTATGAATACCAGAATCCACAATTAGCTTTCCGCTTTCGATTTTCTGAAGCACGTCATCAATATAAACAACTGTTTTTGGAGCAGCTTCCTGAGGGGAAACAGCAACAACAAGTTCAACAGGAAGAGAATTTGAAATTACCGGAACAAGCTGCATTGCAATACTTGTAGTTATAAGTTCCAGTTCTTTTACAGAACCTACTTCTGCTACCGAACCAATCTTTCTTACTCCAGGATATATATACATATCAACATATACAGAAATATAATCTCCGTACTTTGAATAATGCCCTGTAAGCAGAGTGTTGATTCCCGCATTTACTACAGCCTTTTCATAAAGGGAATCTGTTACAGCCAGCTCCTTTAACTCATTTGACGGTGTATAAAGTTTTGAAACATCATTTCCATAAAAACTGATCTGTTCCTGCTGAATCAGACTTTCATCCTTTTCAAAAATCTTCTTAAATAAGTTTTTGAATTTATTTAACTCAGATTCCTGAGTTTGAAGTTCAGCATCACCGTTTGCAACGGCAGCCATTTTTCTTTCATTTTCTTCGGTTGCTTTTTTTAATTCGTCCAGATTAGCAGTTATTTTTTCCTGTAAGCTTGTAATTTTTTTCTGTGACTCCTTAAGGGCCGTCTTCAATTTATAATCAGAATAATTTGCAAGAACGAGTGAATCTCTTTTTTTATATTCTGCAGAAAGCTGTAAAAACAGTGACTGCCGTTCAGTTCGGAGTTTGTATTTTGTACGTTCAAACTGTTCTTCCGGCATTACATTTCTGGTAACAGCAGTTCCAATTTTTTCCAGAATATCTGAAGGAAGCATTTCTGCAGTTTTTGAATTTACATTATCTTCGTTAGACACATTATCAGCAGTAAATTTCTGAGCGGCAATAGTCCACTTACCGCTCTCACAGAAGAGCGGCAGGCAAAGGCTAACCCCGTTGAGAATAATTATCAGAAATAATGCACTAAACCTCTTCGTCATCATCCCCAGAGCCATCCATTGGAAGTCCCTTCCATTTTGCAACAAGGTATGCGTTCATAAAATCGTCGAGGTCACCGTCCATTACAGCCTGAATGTTTCCTACAGAGAAACGGGTACGATGGTCTTTTACCATTGTATATGGACAGAATACATAAGAGCGGATCTGGCTTCCAAAAGAAATATCCTTTTTTTCTGCCATGAACTTTGAGTTCTCTTTTTCTTTCTGCTCGCGGTAGTATTCGTAAAGCCGTGCCTTAAGCATGTTCATACAGGTCTGGCGGTTCATAAGCTGACTGCGCTCTGTCTGGCAGGCAACAACAATTCCAGTCGGAATATGAGTAAAGCGAACGGCAGAGTCTGTTTTGTTTACGTGCTGTCCACCCTTTCCACCTGCACGGTAAGTATCTACGCGGAGATCTTCAGGTTTGATGTCAACTTCAATTGTATCATCCAGAACAGGATAAACGTAAACCGAAGCAAAACTTGTGTGACGGCGTGCATTTGCATCAAACGGAGAAATACGTACCAGGCGGTGAATACCACCTTCACCCTTAAGGTAACCGTAAACAAAGTCGCCGGAAATCTGAATTGTAATAGATTTAATTCCACCTTCTGCTTCAAGTTCATCTACAACTTCTGTTTTATAACCGTGACGTTCTGCCCATCTTAAATACATACGGCTGAGCATAAAGGCCCAGTCACAGGCTTCAGTTCCACCGGCTCCTGCGTGTACTGTAAGGAAGGCATCGTTCTGGTCTACTTCTCCAGAAAGAAGGTTCAGAATATTTAATTTATCAAACTGTGCCTTTGCAGCCTCATACATTGAGCGAACTTCATCTTCATCGCTCTGCTCGCCTGATTCTGCGGCAAGCTCGTACATGGCCTCAAGGTCATCCATATCTGCTATGATTTTTTTCCACGGTTCTATGCGGCTTTTGAGTTTTCGAATCTGGCTCATTACTTTTTCTGCCGCTTCATGATCATCCCAAAAACCGTCTGCTTCTGTAAGCTTTTCTTTATCTGCTATTGCTTTTTCAATTGCAGCAGAGTCAAAGACGCCCCCAGACGTTCATAATTTCTTCTCTCAACTGTTCAACAGGTAATTTTATTTCTTCTAACATACGCTTAGAATATCAGTAAACTTGATTTTCTGCAATTCTAACTATATTATAATATATATGAAGAAACTGATTTGCCCGTTAATTTTGATACTCTGTGCTGCTCATTTATTTGCTGACCGCCCCCTTGTCCGCGACATACAGGCCCGGGCTGGAAATGGAAAGAAGGTTCGTATTACCTGGCAGCTTCCTGAGAATCCGGAACCGGCTTTATACAACCTTTTGTTATATAGAACTACAGAGCAGATTTCTTCTTACGGCCAGTTGAGAGGGCTTGAACCGGTTGCTACTCTTACACCGGACCGGGCCGGATACACGGACCAATTGGAGGATCTCAGGGATTATTATTACACGGTGATTTCGGAGACTTCAGCAGGCCCATACGACCTCGTGCTTTTATCCTTTAACTCTACAATTACCAGTGTACATTTGATTACAAAAAAGGTTGTTGAACAGCCGGAAGAAAAAGCTGAATATGAGACGATGTATCCAGACGGAACTTTGAGAAAAACACCGCTTCCTTATCTGGATATCATTGAAGGAGTTGGTTCAGAACCTTTGATTTCTGACAAAACAGCCTCTAAAGTTACAAGTCTTACCGGTGGAAACTCAAAAGCTACCCCGGCAACAATTCTTACACCATATATTTTTGAAGAAGATCTTGTTTCTCCAGATGGCGGAGATGCTTATCTGCTTTTTGAAATCTTAAAGACTTCTTTTGTTACTAAGAAATATAAAGAAACAATTGATAAGTTGAATCACTTAATTGGAACAAATATAAGTATTGAGACAAGAAACCGAGCCTGCTTTTATCTTGGAGAGGCTCAGTATTTTAATCATAATTATGAAGATTCTGTAAAAAGTTTCGTAAAAGTTCAGTCTGCGTTCCCTAACCTTTCTCAGAAATGGCTTGAAGCAGCTTTAGACAGAATCTAGCGGATTTTTCTCAGTAAATCTATAATTGCAGGTCTTTCTACGGCCTTTTTAATTTCAGCAACAAGTTCGTCGCCCTTTACGCTGTTATTTACGACAGGCTTTCCTTCTTCATCTGCATTAGGAACTGTATCCATTCCGGCTTCAGAATTCTGGGCAGGCATACTTACAAGAACAAGTTCATCCCCTTCATTGATTCTGTCATAAAATCCGTGACTCGTAATTAAAGCTTCAGAGACTTCTTCTCCTGCTTCAGTAACTACGAGCATTCCAACTACATCTTCATCACGGAAGAAAAGTCCGCTTCCAGCATCTGCTGTTTTTACAGCTCCTTTACGAACAATCTTAAATTCAGCATCCTTCACAATGTTTTCTGAACGACCTAAATCTATCAGAACTGTTTTTCCGTTTCTCTGAAGAATCTTTCCGCGAACTGTAAGTTTTTCCAGAACAGAATTTCTAAAGCGTCTTAAAACTGTAGAAAAACGATTGTTTCCTGTAGCGTAATATTTTTCATTAAAGGTTTCTGTTCCAGTTCTTCCCGAGTACATTGTAGCGCTAAGGCTTACATCATCCTCACCTTCACTCAAAGAAACCATTACAAAATAATCAAAATTATTCGCGCGGGCATTTTTAAATGCTTCACCATAACCAGAAACCGGTGTTACCTGAGTTTTTACAGAAGTTATTGCAACGCCACTGAATACATCTCCACAGGCAAGTGCTGTAAGTCTGTCTGAATCTGCATGATTAAAAGTAGAGGTATTTTCTGTATAGAAAACTGCAATATTCCATCTGATTTTATCGAGATAGAATGCATCGACCTTCCATCTTTTTGCGAGTGTATTATTTAATAGAGAATCATAGGCTTCAATTGTGTCATTAAGATTTCTGGAAAGTCCTGTATCTGAATTTTCCTTTACAAACTTCAACTGACTCAAATAAAGCTCGTGCAGTCCATTAAGTTCAAGAATATCAGCATAAGCAAGACGAGCCACAGCATTTGAAGGATCAAGCATCAGTGCTCTTTGATATTCATAAGTACTTCCAGCCTTATCATAGCGGCTGTCATACTGTCTTGCATTATTCAGATGATAAGATGCCCACTGTTTTCTGCGTGCATCATCAAAATCAAGTTCATTTTTTGCAGTAAGCTCAAGCATCATACGCATAAGCTCATCCTGAGGACTTACAGAAAGACCTGTATCCCAGGTTGCAATTGCTTCATCTGTATTTCCAAGTTTTGCCTGTGCAGTACCTTTTAAATACCAGGCAGAAGAAGCATTTCGGTTTCGACCTATAATAAAATCGCAGAGATTTATTACTTCTGTATATCGATGCTGAAGGTAAACTATCTGTGCGAGGAGCTCGTAAGCCTGTTCATAACCGCCGCGGATTTCAACTGCAATTCGGGCATGTTTTTCAGCAGACTTATAATCTCCCTTCATTGTATAAATAATTGCGGCAAGATAATGAACTTCAGGTTCACCAGAATAATACTGCATTGCCTGCTTCAGATATTTTTCAGACTGTGAATAGCGTTTTGTTTCTGCGCAGACAAGTGCCAGAGAAAGCAGAGCCTTTCTGTTTGTATTCTGACGTTTAAGCGCTTCTGCATACTGATTTTCAGCGCCGGAAAATTTTCCGTCATAAAGCTCAATTTCAGCAAGACCAAAATGAGCATCTATGTCATTAGGATATTTTTTTAGAACCTCATTAAAAATCTGGCGTGCTTCATCTGTACGGCCAAGCGCCAGTAAAATCATTCCCTTAAGGTTCTTTATTTCACTTCTGTTTTTTTCGTATTTTTCTGCGCTCTCAAGATACTGGAACGCAAGGTCAAATTCACCAAGATGATAAGAACAGTCTGCCAGACGGAACCAGGCTTCACTAAAAGCAGGATTTGAATTAACTACCTCAATATAATACTGCGAAGCGGTATACCAGTTTTCTTCGTTTTGAAGTTCAACAGCTTCGTTATACAGCTTGAGGATATTTTTTGATTCTGCAGCAAAAAGCGAAGCCGTTCCTGCAGCAGAAACCAAAATCAACGATAATACAACCCCTGCTAATTTTTTACTCATCATCCTTTCCGTCATCTATATTTTTAATAATTTTTACCATATTGATTCGGTGGCCTTCCATATCCTGAACGATAAAATCATACTCGTTCCAGCTCACCTTTTCATATTTTACAGGAACTTTACCGAATAAATCAAATACAAATCCACCAAGAGAATCAAAATCTTCATTAGGGAATTCTGATTCCAGAGTTTCATTCAAATCATCAAGATTTACGCGGGCATCACAAAGCCATACATTATCGCTAACCTTTAAGATATCTTCCTGTTCCTTGTCAAATTCATCCTGAATATCGCCAACAATTTCCTCGATAATATCTTCCATTGTTACGATACCGGAAACTCCACCGTACTCATCAATAGCAATTGCAATATGAAGATGATGACGGCGGAACTCACGAAGAAGCGAGTCAATGCGTTTGCTTTCCGGCACAAAGTAAGCTTTACGTGCCATATTTGTAAGATTGATTTCTTTTTTTTCGGCAAGACATTTAATGATGTCCTTTACATAAAGTACACCGATTACATTATCAATTGAATCTGTATAAAGAGGAAAGCGTGAATGCCCGCTGGTAACTATCTTTGTAAAAAGTTCTTCCTGAGGTGTATCGCTGGAAATAAAATCAACATCGATTCGGGGAATCATAACTTCTTTTACAGATGTCTTAGACAGATCCTCAACACCCTGAATCATGTCTTTTTTTTCTTCGTTTAAGATTTCCTGCTGTATCTGTTCCGCCTCTTCGGCAGCAGTATTCTTTTTCTTCTTCTTAAAAAAACTCATTTTATTATTTTTTCATCCTTTAATTGTTCTAAAACTTTTTCCTGAAGTACAAGCATTTCGCACTGTGGAGCAACGCCCTTTTCAATATGCTCCTCGCCATGGTCCATACCATTCAGATGCAAAAGTCCATGTACTATAAGACGTTTGAGCTCGTCATTTCTGCTCTCTTCAAAATAATCGGCATTTACAGGCAAAGTATCAAGGCTGATTACTATATCGCCAACGCATTTCCATTTGCCCTCTTCATCCTCGTATTCTTCATCGTTCTCAAAAGAAAGAACATCTGTAGTACTGTCAATGTTACGGTAGGTTTTATTTAGCTCCTGCATATAAGTGTCGTCGCACATAAGCATGGAGATTTCTTCACCATCAAACTTAAGCTCGCCCAGAACTTTCTGAACAAACGGCTCTACATTATTAAACCAGTCCGGCTCGTCTACACCGTCCTGCATAGCTACATATACGCGATTCATTTCTTTTCCTTAACTGTTTTTGCTGCTGTTCTTGAAGCAGTTTTTACAGGTGCTTTTTCTGTTTTCTCTGGCTTTTCAGCTTCTTTTTGAGCTTCTGCTGCAATTTCTTCTTTTTTTGCAGGAACTTCATCAGGATCCTGCTGATTCTGATATTTAATTCTGTTGTGGTAATATCCTGTAAGCAGATTTACAAAAGCAGCCTTAATTCTCGAAATATCGCGGAAAGTCAATTCACAATTATCCAGCTGTTTAGAATCTACCTTCTGATTGATAAGAATTGTAATGAACTTATCAAGACGAGGAGATGTTGGATTTTCAAGAGTATGGCAGGCAGCCTCGACTGTATCTGCAAGCATTACTACAGCAGATTCCTTTGTAAAAGGAGGATTACCAGGGTAACGGAAATCATCTTCATCAAGTGAAGGATCTTTTTCCTTTGCCATATTATAGAAATATGTAATTATGCTGTTTCCATGATGTTCTGCAATAATATCAATTACTGCCTGAGGAAGATGAAGCTGGCGGGCTTTTTCAACACCCTTACGAACATGGCTTTTTATAACAGAAGCAGAAAGATTTGGATTCAGGTCGTTATGTTTATTTTCCATTCCGTTTACCTGATTTTCAACAAAATATTCACTCTGATCCATCTTTCCAATATCGTGATAGTAAGCACCAACTCTTGCAAGCAATGCATTTGCTCCGATTTCACGACAGCCAGCTTCAGCCAGTTGTGCAACCATCATTGAGTGATTGTAGGTACCGTTTGTCTGAATCTGCATCTGCTTAAAAATCGGAGTATTTGTATCACTCAAATCCATAAGACGGAAAACAGATGCTGTATTAAGCATGATTTCAAGCGGAGTAAGGAAACCTAAAGTAAGAATACCGGAAAGGAAACCGTTAATTGCAAGTCCAATTATAAGCTTTGGTAATTCTTCAAAAGTTTCATTAAATACTACAGAGAATAAAACTACATACACAATATTAAAAGCCGCAATCATAAGACCTGCAAATACAAGGTCGAGACGGCGTTCAATTTTTCGTACGATTGCAGCTGCTGTAAGTGAAGATGCCAGTGTCATAAGGAAGGTTGATACCTGCCAGTTAGTAGCACATAAAACACCCATAGACATTACAATTGAAAGCAGAAGAGCAGAAAGATTGCCGTAAAGAATTGTTACAATCATAATGAATAAAGCAGATGGAATTGCTATACAAATGCTATAGGGACTTGAGAAAATAGAAAGTTTTCCACAGAAGGCTGTAACCGCAAAAACAGCCAGGAAGAAAATTACCTGCAGAAGCGGTTCCTTAAATAAAAGCCTTCGGTTTACGGAAATAAATGTGAATAAAAGATACCACATTATAGACAACAGAAGCAGATAAAGCTCGCTGTTTGCAAAAGCCCTGTAATCTATATACAAAGGAGAAGCAGACATTTTTTTGAGTTTAGAAAAGCCTTCTTCTGTAATGGGGAAACCTTTCTTTATAATTTTTTCACCTTTTGTAACGGTAATCGGATCAATATTATCTGGTGGAAGACTTCGGTCTGCAATAATTGTGCGGTCTGCAATCTGACCTATTTCAAAATCTCCAATTGAAAAATTGGCAATTGTTTCTGCTGTACTGATTTTCAGGAAATTTAAAGCAGAAACAGCCAGAAGTCCCGCAAAAAACATGATGAGGAACGGATAATTTTTCCTCATATAGTTTCCTATTCCCTGTACAATATAGTTTGCTGAAACAGGCCTGTTATTGTCTTTTTCAGAATTGTTCTTTTTCATTTTCATACGCCTTTACTATTTTTTTTACTAATGGATTTCTAACTACATCATCTGCAGTCAGTTCCATAAATCCAATATCTTCTATTTTATTTAATATGCTGATTGAATGCATCAGCCCGGATGTTACTTTTTTAGGAAGGTCAATTTGAGACGGATCTCCGGTTACAAAGACCTTTGTATTCTCGCCCATTCGGGTAAGGAACATTTTCATCTGTGCACAGGTTGTATTCTGAGCTTCATCAAGAATTACAACTGCATTATTTAAGGTTCGTCCGCGCATATAGGCAAGCGGCGCAACCTCTACAATTCCAGCTTCAAAAAGCCGTTTTACAGATTCTGGAGGAAGAATTGTTTCCATTGCATCACGAAGAGGACGAAGATACGGGTCAATTTTATCTTCCAGATCACCTGGTAAAAAGCCAAGACTTTCACCTGCTTCTACAACAGGTCGTGTAATTATAAGCTTTGTTTTTTTATGAGTAAGAATTAAACGTAATGCTTCTGCCACTGCAAGATATGTTTTTCCACTTCCTGCAGAACCTGTACAGAACACCATATCACGATTCTGAAGTAAATCAACATATTCTGCCTGTCCCTGAGTTCTTGGATAAACCCTGCGAACCGCGCCAGGAACCATAATCACCATTTCATCAGCGTCTACCTTCCGCTTTGTATTAAGAACGGAAAGTATTATATCATCACTGTTTTTACCTCCAGACTGTACCTCGTCTACGATACGGTCCACTATAAACTGGAATTTCTGGCAGATTTCAGGAGCGGCATTTTCCACAGAGAGCTCGTTTCCTTTTGAAAAAACAGGAACTCCCAGATGTTCTTCTATGAGCTGTAAATTTTTATCATTAGTTCCACAAACACAGGAAAGTACATCATTGTCTGGAACTACAATAGTATATTCGTTCAAAAAAACCTCTGTATATATTATTGATTATCATATAATTATTGTCAATCTTAATTAAATCGGCTCGCATAGTCTCGCCTCTGAGCCGTTTTTTCGATAATCCTAAACTGGCCCGCTGTCGCAGCCCAGTTTTTAACGGATTTTCGATTTTAGGCTTATTCCAGTTTCCATTCCCCATATTCATCAATAATAGTAGTTTTCATACTCTCCATTGGATTCCATACAACACCAATTGTTATATATGGTTTAAAGTCATAAGTCTTTTTACCGTTTTCAGAAATAATTCGCGGTTCAATCTTCATTGTCATATTGGCCTTCCAGTCATGAAGGTCATGAGAAATTGTCATATTCAGAGATTTCAGCTTAAATCCCGAGTTCTTTCGTAAATCCTCATTATCAAATCTGAAGGAATCAAACAAATCCTTAAAAATATTTCCCGGGAAGCCGCCCCACTCGCTGTACAAGTCTCCCTCATTATTATGGAAATACCAGTAAAGTACAGAGTTTCGTGAAGTTGCAGAAAAAGTAATATCCAGAAACTCAAAAATCTTAAACTTTACGGAAGGAGAAAACAGGAAATAACTGTTTGTAGGACGCAGTAAATCTGCAACTATACTTGTATTCAGCCCCAATGCAAAAGAAACCCGGTTAAACCATCTGTAATAAGTCTTTGCAGGCAGAGAATACGATAGAGAGAAAGAATATGGAAGAAATTCTTTATCTGGCCGGATAGTCCAGCCTGTAGAAGAATCAAAATCATATCCCTGAACGTACGACTGAATATAAGATAACTGAACTCCAAATATAGAAGCCGAAAGTTTTAAACTGTCCGGATTATCATCTTCCAGATTATATGTGAAGGTTTCTGACAATTTCAGTTTTGAATTAAACAGAGTAAGAGAAAAGTTTTGTGTCAGCGGTGATTTTTTCCATTTCTTGTCTTCTTCACCTGCAGTTTTAGTATCATCATCTCTAACTTCTATAAAACCTGTACTAATTGAAGCACTTGCATAAGGAACGCCAAGGGTTAAAGTTGTTGTATACTTTTTTCTCAGCGGCGGCATAATCACATCAAAACGAAGTGACTGAGTAAACTTATTATTCAGTTCCTTTGCCTTGATATCTGCGGAAAGTGAGTTTGCCGTTACACTGTCTTCATCAGACCAGTCTGCGAAATGATCTTCCCAATCCGGATTATCAGCATCTCCTGTATATGTTCTTCTGAATAATTTTATAGAAGAATTCCAGGCAAAACTTGTATCACTGAATATCGGATAATAAATAAACGGTTTAAGCGTTACTGAGTTTGTATTTACAATATCACGAGTTTCAGATTTCATATCTGAATATTTAAGCTTTTTGATTTCATCTTCTGTATAGCCGTATTCTGAATCGTCTGAAAGGTACGGATGTTTCTGGAAAACCGGTGAATAAGAAAATTTATTCTCTACAGAAAAGAAGTTTCCGCCGTAATTCAAAAGGCTTGTAAGCGAAAGCGGAACCTTAATGTTATACATTGTAGATCTGATATTGCTCCAGTCAAAATCATCGGCTGTCTTTAAGTTTTTATCTGAATAAGCAATCTGATTTGTAAGATTCAAAGCTGCGCTGTAAGAAAGTTTATAGGTTATTCCATCATTAACAGTTTCTTTTGTGGTTGTATAATCAAGATCCGGAAGGTAATAATCAAAAACCTTATTCTCCTTATCCGTCTCACTATTGTCTGGTGTTTTTTCTTCAGTTGTTTTAGAAGTTTCTTCTCCAGCTGATTTTCTTGCTTCCTCTTCTGCCTTTTTACGTTCTTCTTCGAGCTGCTTTTCTGTTTTCAATTCATCCGGCTTATTAAGAGTAATTACATAAGAAGGTGTTTTTGCTGTACTGTCTTTTTTAATTGGCCATGAAAAAATAGTTCCGCTGGCAGAAATACTCATAGAAACAGGTGTTACCAGAGAAGGATAATAAAAGCGTCTTAAAGGAGTATTATTTGTCCATTCTGAAGAAACCTCTTCTGAGTTAGATGCATAAGAAAAAACTGTACTCTTTGCCGAAATATTTACAGAGTTATTCATAGAAAAAGACAAAGAAGATACATAAGGCTTCATAAATGAAGGAAGTGTCGGCGAATAGGATGCCTGAGTTTTCCACTGAAAAGACGAAACCTCACTGATTGTTGTAGAAGTATCAGATGAAGAGTCTTCATTTGCAGAATCCAGAAGATAAGAAATCCAGTCCATAGTTTCCTGACGATCTTTCAGGAAATCATTAGAAAAGAACGGGTCTGAATAAACAGGAAGAGACAGAGAAAATGAAAACGGCTTTGAAAGCTGGAATTCAATATCTCCGGCATATCGGAAAGGCATCTTAAGACCTAAGAAGTTTGATTCATCTTTATATTTTACACCAGTTGAAGAATACGGATAATACGTAAGGCTTGAACCTGTTCCCCTAAATACCGTATTACTAAAGCCTAAATAAGTATTTACATTGAGTTTTGAAATATATTTTGGCAGAGGATTCAAAACTGAATCTACACCAACCATATATCCCAGATTTGAATACCAGTCTGCCAGAAGTTTTACATAATGAGATGAATCTCCTTTAAAATCTTCATCGAGGTTATGAAGAATCAAGCCTTCCCTAACCTGTTCCTTCAAGGTATTTGGTCTTACAAAATTATAAACAGCCCTTAATGATTCAGCTGATGTACTGTCTTTTGATGAATCTGAACTTGAGGAACTCGAAGAACTTGATGAGTTCTTATCCAGAGGCTTTCTTCCCCATAAATAAGTTGTAGTCTGAACTGAATAACCGCCGCGTTTTGTATAATTAAACACGGGATTAAAAATCAACTCATCTTTTGGATAATAAAAGGCCGGGAAATAAAGTACCGGCACAACACCTACATACAGCAGGGCATTAAAAAACGCAAATTCACCGCCAGGTAACAGCCAGGTTCGTGTTGCATCAATATGCCAGTGCGGAGGATCTTCATCACAAAATGTAAGACTTGAGTTTTTAAAGGTTATGACAGTTTCATTACCCTTTCCAAAAATATCAGAAAAAACTATAAGAGTTGAACCAGAAGGAAGATTCAGGGCATCCGACTGTTTTTGTACAATTCGGCCGTCATCAAAAACACCTTCAAGGGTTGATGTATTCAAAATAAGCGAAGTTGCTGTAGCAGTATCGTTTCCAGAACCGCTTTTCATTATGATTTCAACATTACCGTCGGCATAAAGCATTTCTGTACTTCGGTCATATACAATCTTATCTGCTTTAATTTCGTTTGTAGTATTTCCTTTTTGAACAGTAAGAGACACTGAACCTTCGAGAACTATACAATCATTTCCGGTATCTTCATCTTTCTTGTAAGAAGACTGTCTTGCATTATTGATTGTAATTACTGTAACTTCAGGTGCTTTTGATGCAGAGTCACTTTTCTCCTGTGCGAAAACTGAAAAAACTGAGAAACAAAAAATAACTGCTGCAAAAAAGAAACGCTTAAACATCTGAATCTGCTGCCTCTAAAGCCCCAGCTGCTTTTTAATAAACTGGCCGGTATAGCTTTCCGGCACCTGAGCAACCTGCTCCGGAGTTCCAGTTGCAATTATATTACCGCCACGGAAACCACCTTCAGGACCAAGGTCTATCAGATAATCTGCCTGGCAGATTACATCAAGGTTATGTTCTATCATAACAACTGTATTACCCTGATCTACAAGGCGCTGAATTACAGTCATCAGCTGTTTAACGTCTGCAAAGTGAAGTCCTGTTGTAGGCTCATCCATTATATAGAGAGTTTTTCCTGTAGAAACACGGGCAAGCTCGTTTGCAAGCTTAACGCGCTGAGCTTCACCACCACTGAGGGTAAGCGCATTCTGTCCAAGCTGAATATAACCGAGTCCTACAGACTTCATGGTTTCAAGCTTACGGGCAATATGAGGAATACTTGCAAAGAAATCGCAGGCTTCATCAATACTCATATTGAGAACATCGTTTATAGACTTACCCTTGTAGGTAACCTCAAGAGTCTCTTTATTAAAGCGCTTTCCGCCGCAGACTTCACACTGAACATATACGTCCGGCAGGAAGTTCATTTCGATTACATTTTCACCCGCGCCCTGACACGCTTCACAACGGCCGCCTTTTACGTTAAAGCTGAAACGACCCTTAAGATAACCGCGGGCCTTACTTTCCGGAAGGCTTGCAAAAAGGTCTCTTATAGAATCAAAAACACCAATATAAGTTGCAGGGTTACTGCGTGGAGAACGACCAATCGGGCTCTGATCAATATTGATTACCTTATCGATAAACTTTTCACCTTCAATACTTTCGCATTCACCAACATCATAATTTGTACGCATAATACGGTTGCTGAGTGCCGGATAAAGTACATCACTCATAAGGGTAGATTTACCACTGCCGCTTACTCCTGTTATACAGGTAAAGGTTCCAAGAGGAATCTGAATACTTACATTTTTGAGATTATGTTCTGTAACGCCGTTTACTTTGATGAAGTTTCCGTTATCAGGGCGACGTTCGGTTGGAACATCCATTTTAAGGGTTCCGGCAAGATACTGTCCTGTAAGACTTTCCTTTACCTTTGCTACTTCATCAGGAGTTCCGGCCGCTACAACCTGCCCGCCATTAACGCCCGCGCCCGGACCGATATCTATAAGATAATCTGCAGTACGCAAGGTCTGTTCATCGTGTTCTACGACGATTACGGTGTTGCCGTTATCACGAAGGCTGAGCAGTGTATCAATAAGACGCTGATTGTCACGCTGATGGAGACCAATTGAAGGCTCATCAAGGATATACATAACACCACAGAGGGCTGAACCAATCTGAGTTGCAAGACGGATACGCTGAGCTTCACCACCACTGAGGGTTTCGGCAGCGCGCTCCATTGTAAGATAATCAAGACCAACATCGCGGAGGAAGCGCAAACGGGCACGAATCTCTTTGAGAATCTGAGTTGCAATTGTCTGTTCGGTTTCTGTAAGTTCCAGTTCATCAAAGAAGGTGATAGAATCTGCAACAGAAAGACAGCAGAGTTCCCATATATTTTTACCGCCCACAGTAACACCAAGGGCTTCTTTACGAAGGCGCTGTCCGTTACAGCAGGAACAGTGTCCAACCTTCATAAACTTTTCTTCTATATTAGCACGCATTGAATCGCCCCAGGCTTCTGCATGACGGCGCTTCATTTCGTTTAATACTCCAGGCCACGGACGGTTATATTCGCTGTAGCCTTCTCCGCTCTGCTTTTTATATACCCAGTGGATTTTGCGCTCAGGATCTCCGTTCCATAAGTAATCAAACTGCTCGGCAGTCAGACGGCTGATTGGTGTGTCCAATGTAAAGCCTTCTGCTTCAGCAACAGCCTGGAACATAGTGTGGTTCCATTCACTGTCAGGATTAAAGAATGGGAAAGCGCGCTCGTTGAAAGACAAAGAGCGGTCCGGAAGGATCTTATTGAAATCCCATTCCATTTTTTCGCCAAGACCAGTACATTCCGGGCAGGCACCAAACGGGTTATTAAAAGAGAAAAGACGAGGCTGCAGATCTGGAATAGAAATTCCACAGTCCGGGCAGGCATTCTTCTGGCTGAAGAAAACCTCTTCGTCCTTGTCGCCGACACGACGGGTAACAATTACAATTCCGTTTGCGTTTTTCAATGCAATTTCAATAGAATCTGCAAGTCGGCTACGTACATCATCGCCTTTTATAATTCGGTCTACAACAATTTCAATTGTATGTTTTTTCTGTTTATCCAGTTTGATTGCATCATCAAGCTCTGCCATAACGCCATCAATTCGAGCGCGAACAAAGCCTGAAGCCTTAGCATCATCTAAAATCTTCTGATGTTCACCCTTTTTACCACGAATAACAGGGGCAAGAATCTGCATCTTTGTGCCGTCTTCCCAGCCCATAACAGTATCAATAATCTGATCAACAGACTGTTCCCGGATTTCGCGTCCACATTCAGGACAATGTGCATGTCCGCAGCGAGCATAAAGAAGACGATAAAAGTCATATATTTCTGTGATTGTACCAACAGTTGAGCGAGGATTCTTATTTGTAGATTTCTGTTCAATAGAAATAGCAGGCGAAAGTCCTTCTATTATATCAACATCAGGCTTGTCCATTCGTCCAAGGAACTGACGTGCATAACTTGAAAGGCTTTCCATATAACGGCGCTGACCTTCAGCAAAAAGTGTATCAAAAGCCAGCGAAGACTTTCCCGAACCCGACAAACCGGAAATTACAACCAGTTTATCTCTCGGCATAGTAACATTTATATTTTTAAGATTATGCTCCCTCGCCCCGCGGATGGTAATCATATTTTCACTCATATAAAGCAAATTATATCAAAATACAGTTATTATTGAAAGATAAACGTTAAATCAAAACGAAACAGAAATTGCGGGTCCCACAATTTCTGTTTCGTTTTGAAAATCGTTGACGTCTAAATTATTTTAATTTAATTAGCTTTTACTGTGTTTTTTACAATAACATCATGTGCGCCGCCCTCGCGGAGAGAAGCTGCACTTACAAGTGTAATCTTTGCGTTCTTCTGCAAATCAGGGATGTTTGTAACACCACAGTTACACATAGCGTGGATTATCTTGCTTGTTGTAAGAGTTACGTTGTCGTGGAGTGAACCAGCGTATGGAACGTAAGAGTCTACACCCTCTTCGAATGCCATACCCTTCTTTCCACCGAGGTCATAACGCTGCCAGTTGCGGGCACGGTTTGAACCTTCACCCCAGTATTCCTTTACGTAGTTGCCGTTTACGATGAGCTTGTTTGTAGGAGACTCATCAAAACGAGCAAAGTAACGACCAAGCATTACAAAGTCTGCTCCCATTGCAAGAGCAAGAGTAACGTGATGGTCGTAAACAATACCACCATCAGAACAGATAGGAATATAAATACCAGTTTTTTCGTAGTAAGCGTCACGAGCTTTAGCAACTTCAATAGTAGCAGTAGCCTGACCACGGCCAATACCTTTCTGCTCACGTGTAATACAGATAGAACCACCGCCAATACCAATTTTTACGAAATCTGCACCAGCTTCAGCAAGGAAGTTGAAACCATCAGCATCAACTACGTTACCTGCACCGATCTTTGCATTAGGCCACTTTGAGTGGATATCCTGCAAAGCACGGCGCTGCCATTCTGTAAAACCTTCAGACGAGTCAAGAGTCATTACATCAACACCAGCTTCAAGCAATGCTGGAACGCGGTCCATATAATCACGTGTGTTAATTCCTGCACCTACGATATAGCGTTTCTGGCTGTCGAGGAGCTCAAGAGGATGCTCTTCGTGACTTGCAGCATCCTTACGGAATACGAGGTACAAAAGCTTTCCGTCTTTATCTACAACAGGAAGCTGATTAACCTTCTTTTCCCATATCAAATCATTTGCTTCATCAAGAGTGATTCCTTCTTTTCCCATTACAAGAGAAGAAAGTGGAGTCATGTAAGCACTTACCTTTTCACTCATTTCACAGTGACCAATGCGGAAGTCACGCTCTGTGATAATACCAACAAGTTTACCGTTTGCAGTACCATCTTCTGTTACTGCAACAGTTGAGTGACCAGTCTTTTCAATTGCTTCAACCAGTTCACCTAAAGTCTGCTCAGGGCGGATATTTGTATCAGAAGAAACAAATCCAGCCTTGTAAGCTTTAACACGGGCAACCATAGCTGCCTGATTTTCTATAGTCTGAGAACCAAAAATAAAAGAAATGCCGCCTTCCTTAGCAAGAGCAACAGCAAGCTTATCATCAGAAACTGCCTGCATAACAGCCGAAGTCATCGGAATATTCATCGTAAGCGGACACTTTTCGCCAGCCTTCTTGTTATAGCGGACAACAGGTGTCTGCAAAGTAACATTAGCAGGAATGCAGTCAGGACCGGTGTAGCCCGGAACTAAAAGGTACTCATCAAAAGTGTGTGATGGTTCTTCAAAAATGTAAGCCATTTGGTTCTCCTAAAATTATGATATATAAACCGCCATGCGGATTTTTTATAAAAATATTAATCGGGAATTATACTATAGAATCAAAAAAATTGGAAGTACAGACAGATTTATTACTCAAAAAATCAAATTATCGGGGTTTTGAAAACCAAAACCACCGCTACACACAAAATTGGTTTTGTGATATATTATTATAGTAAAAACTGCTGAGATGATTCGTCGGCAATTTTTATGTTCAAAAAAATCTCTTTAATCCGCGATGATTCTGCGGAAGGAAGGAAACCATGAACGTTGTTGTTATGGGTGCCCAGTGGGGCGATGAAGGCAAGGGAAAAATCGTAGACTACCTTGCACAGGATGCAAAATACGTTGTTCGTTTTGCGGGCGGCGCTAATGCAGGTCACACAATTGTAGTAGATGGAAAGAAGTATGCTCTCCATCAGGTTCCGTCTGGAATCCTCTACCCAGAGAAATCAGTTTTCCTTGGTAGCGGAATGGTAATTGACCCTGAAGCTCTTTTCAAAGAACTTCAGATGCTCAAGGACAATGGAATTAACTGGGAAGGACGCGTATTCATTTCTGACCGCGCACACCTTACTCTTCCAGGATACCGCGAAATGGATAAGGCTCGCGACGCAGCTCGCAAGCGCCCAATCGGTACAACAGGCCGCGGAATCGGAACTACTTATTCTATGAAATCAGAACGCGACGGTATCCGCCTTGCAGACCTTGACTGGGATGAAAAGTGGAATGACCTCGACGATGAAGACAAGAAATTCCTTGAACAGTTCAAAGACAAGCTCCTCTCTATGCGCGTAAATATTGCTGCAAAGATGTATGAGTTCCGCAATGACAACATTCTTTTCGAAGGTGCTCAGGGTGCTATGCTCGACCTCGATTCAGGTACATATCCTTATGTATCTTCTGGAGCTTCTTGTTCAGCTGGTGCTGCAACAGGTTCTGGAATTGGTCCTAAGGCTCTCGACAAGATTTATGGTGTATTCAAGGCTTATGAAACTCGTGTAGGAAACGGTCCTATGCCATCTGAGTTCGATGCTGATACAGAAGGCGAACTCTGTGATTACGTTCGTAACACAGGTAACGAATTCGGTGTAACAACAGGACGTCCACGCCGCTGTGGTTACCTCGACCTCGTAGCACTCCGCTATGCATGTCACGTAAACTCAATTGACAACCTCGTTCTTACTCACCTCGATATTTATGATGATATGAATGAAATTGAAGCTTGTGTTGCTTACAACATCGATGGAAAAATCGTAACAGACTTCCCTGCTTCAATTCCAGAACTCAACCGCGCAAAACCTGTTCTTCAGAAGTTTGCAGGCTGGAAGGCAGACATCACAAAGTGTACTTCTTACAAGAAGCTTCCAAAAGCTGCCCGCGAATACGTTGAGTTTATCGAAGACTTCACAGGTACAAAAGTTGGTATCGTTTCTGTAGGTGCAGACCGCAACCAGACATTTGTTCGTGAGAAGATCTGGAAAGCCTAAAATCGAAAATCCGTTAAAAACTGGACTGCGACAGCGGGGGATGTAGTAGAGCTAAAAATTGCTTTCGCAATTTTCTTAACGCTCTGCTATAGAACACCGCTCGCCAGCGAGCTTACACATTTAGGATTATCGAAAGAACGGCTCAGAGGCAAGCTGTGCTTGCCGACTTTTTTTATATTTCAGGAGCATGAGTGAAACTATATAAATACATCACAGTTTTCTTCATCATTCTTTTCACAGTGCTCCTTACTGCCTGTGGCACTACATCACAAATCAAAAATAAAACAGCGGAAAACACACCTCTTGAAGAATTACCACAGGAAGCCGCTTCTAAAAAGAATCACGATAAAAATACAATCAATCTCCTTTTCGCCGGCGACATTATGGCGCATTCGGTAAATTACTATATCACAACCTACTCAAAAATCTGGCGCGATGTTAAATATCTGATTGAAGAACCAGATCTTGCCTTTGCAAATATCGAAGCACCGATAGACACAACCCGTGAAGCCTCTTCTTACCCGAACTTCAACATGACACAAAAATTTGTTCAGGCTGCAGTAGATGCAGGCTTTGATGTTTTTTCACTCTGCAATAATCACTCGAATGACCAGTATAAAAGCGGCATTCTTGAAACTATAAAAACAACTCAGGCAATTACACAGGAAACTCTTGAACAGACCGGACATCAGGTTTATTTTTCCGGTCTTAAAGCTTCACCCGACGCTGCCCTTACCTACAATTATTTTGAAGCAAATTCCTGGAAAATTCTTTTCCTGCCAATTACTGAACTTCTGAACAGACCAGATGCATCTGAATACATAAACTTTATAAAACCAGATGACGACTCACGCAAAAACTTTCAGAAACTTGTTACTGACCTGCGTGCAGAACACCCCTGCGATCTTTTTATAATTTCAGTCCACACAAGCGAGCCTGAATACACCCGCGTTATCACAGACAGACAGAATGAATTCTACATGAATCTGCTGGATTCAGGAGCTGATGTTGTATGGGCAAATCATGCACACATCATTAAAGACAGAAAAATCGTAGTTAACACAAAGACAGGCCGCGATAAACTTATTATGTATGCCAACGGAAACACAATAAGCGGCCAGCGAACAAAACCAGAACTTACATCAAAAAATCCAACTGGTGAACGCGAAAACACCGGAGACGGACTTTTTTACAAAGTAACTTTCACTAAAGAAAAAGACGGTTCAATCAAAATCAAAAAATGCGAACCTCAATTTATAACAACCTACATAAACACTGCAAACGAGTATGTAATAAAACCACTCAATCAGGATTTTGTAGATTATCTTTACGACGTTCCACGCACAAACTGGGCAAAATATATTGAACGCCGCATCAAAATCAATAAGGAAGCAACAAAGGATTTAATAGAATGGCAATAGATTATAAGTCTCTTCCAGTTTACGAACAGAAACAGAAAATTTTAGACTGCCTCGAAAACAATCAGGTAGTAATTGTAGAAAGCCCTACTGGCTCAGGAAAGACAACTCAAATTCCAGTAATTTTGTATGAAGCAGGTTATGCAACCAACGGAATGATTGGTGTTACTCAGCCACGCCGTATTGCAGCCCTCAGTGTAAGTGAATTTATTTCAAAGCAGCTCGGCACAACCTATCCTGGACTTGTCGGCTATAAGATGCGTTTTGAAGATTACACAAACTCAGACACACGTATCAAAATCATGACAGACGGTATTTTACTGCAGGAAATGAAACTTGATCCGTGGCTTTCTAAGTACAGCGTACTTATGATTGACGAGGCTCACGAGCGAAGTCTGAACATTGACTTTGTTCTTGGTCTTGTAAAACGTGTACTTCGAGAGCGCAGCGACTTCCGCGTAATCGTAAGTTCTGCAACAATGAACACTCAGGTTTTCAGCGAGTATTTTGATAACGCACCTATCGTTTCAATTGATACAGTAACCTACCCGGTTGCATTAGTTTACGATCCAATTCCAGGCGGTTCAACTACAACCACAGACTCTGGCTGCGACCAGATTCTCAATAAGATTTACAATACTGTAGACCGCGTTCTCGACAACGATGAAGATGGAGCAATCCTCATCTTCCTTCCTGGTGAAAAAATCATCAAGGATTGTATGGATAAACTCTACTACTCTCCTATTGGCCGAAAGCTTCATATTCTTCCGCTTTACGGCCGCCTTCCAAAAGAAGAACAGGAACGCGTTTTTGAAAAAGCACCTGAAGGAAAACGCAAAGTTGTAATTTCTACGAATATTGCTGAAACCTCGGTTACCATCAGCGACGTTACAACTGTAATAGACTCTGGTCTTTGCAAACTGAATTTTTACAATCCTAAAAACTTTACTTCAAGTCTTATTGAATCTACAGTTTCTCGTGCTTCATGCAATCAGAGAAAAGGCCGTGCAGGACGTACTCAGCCGGGTACCTGCTATCGACTTTACTCACGCAAAGATTTCGATACCCGTCCGGAATATACAACAGAAGAAATCTATCGTACAGACCTCAGTGAAGTTGTTCTCCGCATGAGTGAGCTTGGTATTACAGATTTCTACGACTTTGATTTTATTGCAAACCCGGGACGCGAAGGAATTATCGGTGCAGTTGATACACTGCACATCCTCGGCGCTCTTGAAGATGACAACACACTTTCAAGTATCGGTCAGATGATGGTTAAGTTCCCGCTGGAGCCGCGCATCAGCCGTATTATTGTCGAAGCAATTATGCGATTTCCGGACGTACTTGATAAGGCACTTATTGCAGCTTCGTTCCTTAGTGCAAACTCACCTTTTGTTCTTCCGCCAAATGAAGAGATGGAAGCACGCAAGGCACATCACCGTTTTCAGGATATTCAGGGCGATTTCTGTACTTACCTTAATATTCTCAAAGCCTTTAAAGACACAGATAACCGTGAGAAGTTCTGCAAGAAGAATTATCTTGATGAACGCGTAATGGCCGAAATCGAAAATATCAACGAACAGCTTATAGAAATTGTAAGTGAAAAAATGGGTATTCCTGTTGTAGAAGGTAAAGGCAATATGCAGGATTATCTTTGCTGTGTTGCTGCAGGTATGATGCAGTTTGTCTGTATTCGTACCGGCCGTGAAAGTTACCGCTCACTTACAGCAGATCATATTTCAATTCACCCTGGCAGCGTAATGTTTAAAAAGGATCCGGTATTTATCGTTGCCGGAGAAATCATACGAACAAGCCGTATTTTTGCATCAAGCGTTTCACCGCTTACCCGCCCTATGCTCGATACAATCAATCCAGATTTATTTGAACGGCTTATGGCCTGTAAAAAAGAACGCGACAGCTCCCGTGAAGCCCGCATGCTTGAGCAGGAAAGAAACCGTAACGCAAAAGCACTGCGCCGTCAGGAAGCAGAACAGCAGAGAAAGAAAGGCAAAAAAGGAAAATCCGGCGACAGCGAAGAAACTCCTGTTCCAGAGGATTCACTTTCCCTTGGCGGCTTCCTTTTCCCTACAAAAAAAATCAAAGGAAAGAAAACTGCCCTGCTTCCACTGGAACAACTGCTTGAAGCAAT
This sequence comes from Treponema bryantii, assembly GCF_900111035.1. Classification (GTDB taxonomy): domain Bacteria; phylum Spirochaetota; class Spirochaetia; order Treponematales; family Treponemataceae; genus Treponema_D; species Treponema_D bryantii_C. Next base: position 269,391 of record NZ_FOFU01000001.1, on the reverse strand, counting down.
TAAAATTGAAAAGAATAAAAACAAGCTTAATAATGCCGGACAGATGAGAGCGTCTGTTATCACAAGCGACAACGGCAGTCTCTTAAGCGGAGAAAAACTTTCATTGATATTTGAACTTGCAAATAATCTTGATCTTCGTCCGGTTGCAGAAAAAAAATGGAACCGCCATATGAATGTAAACATCAATGATCCTATTCAAAAGGAACAGCTCATAGATTCACTGAGTTTCATTCTTCGTACCGCTATTGCAAAGCAGAAAGGCCGTGAATATGGTTTCATCACACTTTACAACAACGGAAACGGCAGCTACTGGTTTAAGGTATCAAGAGGATTCTCAACTGCGCTTATAGAAACTCATTCCAGCCTGGAAACTTTGATTGAAGAGAATGTTGAATTCAGTAAAGAGGAAACAGCCGCAATAAATAAGGCTCTAGCTCTTGTAAATAACTTCGACTAACCCTGATAGCGGAGAACCATGATTGTCATATCATCCTTTGAAGGCTCCATACCTTTAAAGGATGCAATTCCAGAAATTACATCATTCAACTGTTCATCTGCCGGCTTATTGATATTCGCAGCAAGAATATTTATAAAGCCCTGCTGACCAAGTCTTCTTCCGCCTGGTGCGCAGCAGTTAATTACACCATCAGTATAAAGAATCAGCTCATCACCTTTAGACATTGTAAGTTCAATTGAATCATAATAAGGCTCTATGGAACTTAAACCGATTGCTCCTACAGAGAGCGTAGAATTATTGATCAGTTCAAAAGATTCATTTTGCTTTCTATAAATTATCGGAGACTGATGTCCTGCATTTACAAATTCAATATGACCATTACCCTTTGAATCTACTTCTTTCATTCTTAAAAGAATACCGGTCATATATGTATCAACTTCGCCCTTTTCAACATTAAAACGAACATTGATATTTTCAACCAGGTCTACAATACTTTTATTTTCACTCTCATAAAATTCCTGCTTGAAAATATTTTTTGCAAGCATTGTGATGATTCCGGTTGTAATTCCATGTCCAGAAGAATCAAAAATACCAAGTCCTTTTATTTCTTCTTTTTCATTAGATTCAGATTTCTTTTTAGTTGTTTTCTTTTTATCAGTCTTTTCTAAAGAAACATGCTTCGGATACAAATCATATAAATCACCTGAAATACCTGCCAGTGGAATCAATGAACAGGCAATATCCCAGCCTTTGAAAGAACTCATTTCCTGCTGAAAAAAAGACTTTTGAATTAAAGCTGCCATTTTATTCTCAGAGGCAAGAATATCTTTTTGTTCAAGCAACTCATTTTCAGTCATAAATATTCTATGCTTAAGGAAGATAGAAAATATAAACTCAAAAAGATAAAGCAGAGGAAATCTTGTTTTGAATGCATTGTTAAAAGCATAAACTAATTCTGTATCACCAAGCGGAGACCAGAGTCCTGCCATCAGTAAAACAAGTACTACAAAGTTTATGCACAAAAAGCACTTATATGGAATTAAATAAAGTGTAAATAGAGGAATAACTGCAATCCAGATAATTCCAAAACCTTCTGTTCCGCCCGAGTATAAAAACCAGACAGTAAGACAGATTACCATAATCGAAGCAGAAATATAAAAAAAGGTAAGCTTTTTAGTAAGCTTCGTATAAATAAATGTTGCAAGCATTAAAAGAGCATAAGCAAGTGTAGTAAGAACTATTACAAAATTTGAATCAATTAAAGAAACGATTGATAAAATAAATCCTTCAATTGCAATTGCCAGAGAAATTAAACTGGCCATGTGATAATTCTTTTGTGCATTATATTCAGAATGCTGACGGTTACTTGGCATCAGCTGCTTCAGCAGATTTTTCATTTTTTAACTCTTCATCCTCAATCGAAAGCATTTTCTTAATACGGTTTTTTACTCCGGAATTTGCTTTCTTATCTGCATAGATATTTCTCATCACAGGAACTGCAGATGAAAATTTATTTGTTTTATACATATCAAGGCCAAGGCTCTGGGTTGTTGAATCCTTAGAACCGAGATATTTCAAACATATCTCATCATAAGCCGAGTTTTCATATTTAGCAAGTTCTTTTCCAATGGCATATCGTAAATCCTTGCGTCTATCATCATTGAGACATTCTTCAGCAAGTGCAAGAATTTCTTTTTCCCCGGTGTGACCTTCTTTTAACAGAACTTCAACAATCTTCTTTTTTGTTCCATCACCAACTTTTTTTTCTACAAGCTGAGAAACAAGAAATTCATTTGCCTCTTTTGTATTCACTGCTGCAAGGCTGGAATAAGATTCATCCTTAATGATTTTCTCGCTGTCATTCTTTGCCCTGTAAATCAGATATGGAACAGCATCAGTCATATTATTTTCTTTAACAGTTTTGATTGCTTCCTGTCTTACACGCCAGTGCTCATCTCTGATTCCCTGAAGAATCGTTTCCTGAGCTTCAACTACATCAGGAAAATGAGAAAGCCCCTTTATTACATACTGACGGAGATTAGGATCGTTCTCCGAAAATAACTGCACCAGAACAGGAATTGATTCTTTTTTTTCCATAAGACCGAGAGATTCTGCTGCATACATTCGAACATAAAGATTTTCATCCTCATCTTCAGCAACTTCTACTACCTTATTCCAGGTCTGTACTGCATGCATTTTTCCACAGGTACGCATAAGAGTCTGACGCTGAGCATCACTGAGGTCTTCACGCTCCAGATATTCAACGAGGAACATTGCTTCTTCCGGACCACCGATTTCACCGATTGCGGCAATTGCATCATTGAAGTACGAATCATTTTCACTTTCAATGAGCGAGAGAACTGCAGGAATTGCTTCTTTAGTTTTTACTGCAGCAATATACTGGAAACAGGCTTTTACAAGATCACTTTTCTCATCATAAGGATCATTAAGAACTTCGACAGCGTAGTCTTCAAGACATGGATCTTCCTGCTGCTTAAAATAATTAAGAACCTTCTGTTTAATAGAAGTATTTTTTGTTACCTGAAAAACGTCATAGATTTCCTCTGTAAAACGAGGATCATCATTTTTAATAAGCTCGTCTATTAAGGCAGAGATTTCCGAAGGAACTCCATATTTTATTGTATTTGACTTATTCTCATAATCTTTATCGGTTTCATCTTTTTCGGCTGCATTCTGTGCCTTTTCTTTATCGATTGGCTTAGGGCGTTTTGACGCCGGAATTTCTGAAATACCACCTTTTGAAGCCTTAAAATCAGAATCTTCAGCTGCAATAAAAGGTGTACACAAGAATGTCATCAAAAAGAATGCCATTATAGAGAGCTTTTTCATTTATTATACCCCCTGATGAAATTTCTCAAGAAAGTCTGTCCTATACTGCTCAAAGCGGTCTTCATCTATTGCTACACGAATTTCTTTAAGCATGTTATTTAAGAAATACAGATTATGATAAGACGCAAGTATACTGCTGAGTATTTCCTGTTCCTTAAAAAGGTGTCTTAAATAACTTCGGGAATAAGTGCGGCAAACTTTACAGTTACATTCAGGATCTACCGGACCAAAATCATGAATCCATCTTTCCTGTTTTATACTGAGCATTCCACGACGGGTAAAATATGAACCGTTTCTGGCATTTCGGGTTGGAAGGACACAGTCAAACATATCAATTCCAGCCTGAACCGCATCAAGAATATATTCCGGAGTACCAATACCCATTACATACTTTGGCTTATCTTCCGGAAGATACTGTACTGTATAATTCAAGTATTTAGTAAACTCTGCAGGAGGCTCACCTACACTCAAACCGCCAATGGCAATTCCCGGCATATCAAGTGAGCTTACGAATTCCGCACTCTTCTGACGAAGGTCTTCGAAAAAGTTTCCCTGTACAATAGGAAAAAGAATTCCTTCGTAACCGGCTTCACGCTGTTTTTCCCACTCACCTTTTGCACGAAGCAGCCAGTCACTTGTAATACGAAGTGCTTTTTCTGCTTCCTTGCGTTCAACACCCCAGCCGGAACAAACATCTAACTGCATCTGAATATCAGAATTAAACTTTGTCTGAGTCTGAACTACATTTTCCGGGGTGAACATGTGGTAACTGCCGTCAATATGACTCTGAAAGCGTACACCTTCATCTGTAATTTTTCGAAGTTTGCTTAAAGAGAAAACCTGAAAGCCGCCGGAATCTGTAAGGAAGTTTTTTTTCCACTGAGAAAATCCGTGAAGACCACCGGCCTCTTTAATTAAATCCGGTCCTGGACGCAAAAAAAGATGATAGGTATTTGCAAGGATAATATCAAAATCAATTTCTTCAAGAAAATCTTTTGGCATTGCCTTTACAGTTGCGTTAGTTCCAACCGGCATAAAAACTGGAGTTCTTACATCTCCATGTGGAAGATGAATTGTTCCTGTTCTTGCACGGCTTCCACTAGCCTTATGCTTTATATCAAAAATCTTTAAAACTTCACTCATATCAATTCCTTATGTTCGGGCGTATCTTAAAAGCACCACACTTATTATAGTAAAGAAAATAACTGGAGACCAGGCTCCAGAAAAAGCCGAAATATAACCATGTTTGGCAAGAACCATTGTTACCATCATTGTAACATAAAAAAGTACAGATGCACCAATACAAGAAGCAAGACTTATAAGAAGAACATTTTTACGGGTTTTACCAGTAAGTCCGATTGAAAGAAACACTACAATAAACACAATAAAAGGAAAAGCATATTTTTTGTAGTATTCTGAAAGTTCTTCATTATACGGAAGTCCAGCCTTTTTCAAATGTTCAATATAAATCTTAGCATCAGAAGCAGATACAGACTGAACATCCACATTTGTTTTACGGAAGATTTCGTATGATTCTGTAAGCTGGTCTGTATATTCAGATTTCACCTTAGTCATTTTCAAAGTATCATCAACCATCTCATATTGTTCAGGCTCTTCGAGATCCCAGCGGTTATGCTCAGAATTCCAGAATGCCTGTTTACTGCTGATAATTGCAAGAAGTTCCTTATTATCGCCTCTGAAAATGAAATAACAGTTACGAAGCCTTTTTGCTTTTTCTGTATAGCGCGCAGCAGAATAAATTATTTTTCCATTATCAGAAAGAACAATTACATTGCTGTTATTTTCATTTTTAGTTTTCTGCAGCAGAGTGGCCTGCAATGTTGTTTTCTTTTCATAAGTCTGTACAACAAATTTGTTTTCAAAAACAAAAAGACCATAAGCCATAAGCAGACTTATAATCAAAAGCGGAAGTGTAAAACGGAAAAGAGAAACTCCAGATGCAAGAAGAGCCTGAATCTCATTAGATGCATACATTTCACTCAGCGCATAAGAAGTTGAAAACAGAATGGCAACTGGAACTGCATACCATATAGTTTTAGGAACATAATAAGCCATAACCAGCCCGATATCTTTTGCAGAACAGTTATTTTGAAGATAAGTTGCAATATTCATAAAAAGATCAACCAGATTCAGTACCAGCGCAAAGAAAAACATAGCACCAAAAAAAAGAGGAAGAACCTTTTTCAAAAGATAAATTATAAGCTTCATATAATCCTTATAAACCTTATTTCTTAATCAGACGAGTCAGGAAAATCAATCCGAATAATCCGATAAGAATATTTGGAGTCCATATACACCAGAACGCATTCAGCCCTACTTTAGTTACAAGCAGCTGTCCGACAATCTGAACGGCCCAGTATAACACGCAGATTACAATTCCGAGAAAAAGTCCTATCATCTGGCCATTATTTTTTCCAAAAAGGAAAGCCATTGAAAAAGCCAGCAAAGCAAAGAAGATGGAACCGAATGGAATTGCAAATTTCTTATGCCATTCCATTCCCCACAGATTTATTTTACGAATCAGAGATTCATCCTGAGAAGCCTGAGATTTCATCTGATTAAGCCGTTTTGTAAGATCATAGGTTGTCATCTCGCGTGGAGACTGAGCCCAGGTTCCAAGGAAGGTTGAATCAAAAACATTCATAACAGTTCGCTTTGAATGAAGAATATCATAATTCTTTTTATTATCAGCCTTAAGAGTCAGGATAGTTGAATCATTCATATCAAACTGCATCAAAACACCTTCTTCTTTTGCACCAACAAGAACTGATTCACCTGCTACAATCAGACGGTCTTCATCATTTTTTGAATCAATGATAACTACATCAGAAACCTTATTTCCATCTACATTTCCAATTACAATATTTGCCGTATCAAGATGCTTTACACTGTTTGATTCAAGCTCAATAGAAGGAGTAGAATTTACTATCTTTCGCATAAGCTGATTGTATTTTATCTGGCCGAGAGGAAGCAGATAGTCGTTCACAAAGAAAGAACCGATAGAAATACAAATACCCAGCAAAGCTACAGGCACAAAGATTCTGAAAAATGAAAAACCAGCAGCACGGAAAATTAAAATTTCATTACTGGTCATCATACCGCCAAGACTCATAAGAAAACCTACGAGCGTTGCAAACGGTGCCGACTGAGCAATAATAAATGGAAGACTGTAAACCATAATTCGCATTACATCTGCAATAGGTGCAGATTTAGCAAGCAGTTCCTCTACAACAAGAAGAATCTGATTTACAAAGAAAACCATAAAGAAGAAAAAGAATGAAACAAGAAAATAAAGGAAGAGATCCTTAAAAAGATATTTTATGAGAATATGATTTTTAAGGGTTCCGCGCTTAAGTACACGAACCTGAAACTTATCATAATACATATGAATAAGTCTGAGAGTGTGATTTCTCTTTATTTTCTGAATCAAATCTCTGGTTGTCATATTACTTTGAAATACCTGTTGAACCGAAGCCACCGGCCCCACGTTCAGTTTCACTTAAGCTGTCTGTAATAGAAAAGGTTGCCTGAGTTACAGGAGCTACTATCATCTGTGCAATGCGGTCACCTGAATTGATTGTAAAATCTGACTCACCAAGATTTATGAGGATTACTTTGATTTCGCCACGGTAGTCACTGTCTATTGTGCCGGGTGTATTGAGAACTGTTACACCGTTCTTTGCCGCAAGTCCTGAACGAGGTCGTACCTGAACCTCATATCCTTCGGGAATCTCAAAGAAAAGTCCTGTCGGCACCATTGCGAACTTGCCGGCTGGAATTATGAGAGATTCATTAAGCAGGGCACAGAGGTCTGCACCTGCCGCACCCGCAGTTTTATATTCAGGAATTACAGCACCCTTAGATGCCACACATTTTATATTGATAGTTTCCATTATTTTTTTCCTCTTAAACGTGCAAACAGTTTTTTCAAGAATCCGATTTTTCCAAAGAGCAGCCAGTACAAAACCGCAGCAATTGCGACTAAAGGAATACCGAATACTATTACATAAATAATAATTACAAATAACTTAATAAAGAAGTTTATAATATTTGAAAAGATTTCTTTCCATTTAATAGTTTCAATATAGTAATCAATTCCGCGTTCTGTAGAAATCGCAGTAAGATAAATCTCAATTGTTGAATATGATATTTCATGTGAAAGGCGTTTCATCTGCCCTTCCATAGATTCAATTTCAGAAATTACATTATTAAGTTCTCTTTCAACTTCAAGCAAATCCTTCATATTATCTGCTTTTTTCAGATACTGATTATACTTTTCCTGAAGGATTTTCTTTGTTTCAAGACGTCCCTGTAAATCATAAAACTGCTCTGTAACATCTTTTACTTTAACAGAACGATTTCTAACCTTTCCAAACCCGGCAACTGAATTCATTGCCTCATCAAAATTTTCCTGTGGAATTTTTACAGTATATCTTCCACCACTTTCATACATATTTGAACTTGAAATATATCCGCCGAAACGTTTTGTCCAGGCTTCAATATTTTTATCTGATTCTTCAAGTGAATTTACATTTAGTTCAATGTTTCCGGTTTTTATAAGCTTACGTTCAATTACAGGTTCATCATTTATTTCTGAATTCTCGTAATTCCCAGCATCAGCATTTACCCTTTTTGCACGAGCTGAAGTTTGAACATAGTTATCGTTTGCCTGAAAAGAGGCTTCTTCCATATCTGCAAAAAGAGCAGACTCAAATTTTTTAGATGATTTTGAGCATGAAACAAAAATTACAGAAAATAAAACGAATAATAAAATTTTTCTCATGAGATATAATTATACTGTAAAAAATCAAAACATTCTATAAAAAATAAGGCTGCCGGAATCCCCCAGCAGCCTTAATGTATTTGGTCAGTTTTCTTATCTGATAGAAAGAAGACCACCAATAATCAGAAGATCTTTTGCAACATTCAGAATCCAGAACATTGCATTTCCGTCAAGTTTGTTTACGCCAAATGAACGGCTGAAAACATCAGCAACAACTGCGATAACAATCCAAAGTACAGTAAGAATAAGCATTACTGTATTGTCCCAGTTTCCAAGATCCCTGAAAATTGTGATTGCAATACAAACTCCACCAATAAGCAGAAGAATTGCTACTACAATTACAAGAATCTTTGCAAGATCACCGCTGAAAATCTCATAAATTGCAGCTCCAGCTTCGCTTGCTTTAACCGATCCGCCAACACCGAGCATACAAAGCCCTGTGATGATGAAATAACAAGCCAGTGCAATTCTGATGAAAAGTGCACCGAGCCCTCTGTTACTTGTTTTTGCCATTTGGCCCTCCTATAATTTAGAAAAATTATTGATTTCTTGACTTAAAGATTTCTGTTTCAGCTCTGTCCTTTTCAATATCTTCAAGAGCTCTTTTGAAAGCCTTATTTTTTGGATCCTGCTCAGCAAACTTCTTTATAAGAGCTTCTGCATTATCAAAATCCTTTCTAACCTGAAGCATAATAGCATAATTATAACCGGCAGCAATATCATCTGTAGATTCATAAATCTCTTTATAGATTTCTTCTGCAGCAGCATAATCAAGATTTTTTCCACTAAGCATTTTCTTTGCAGACTTCATTTTTTCTTTGATAGCCTTATCTTTTGATTTTGTATCAAGAATTGTTACAGCCTGATTATATGGTGTATCAAAAATGATTTCTGATATCTGATATGCAAAACTTGAAATCTGATCCTCAACAATCTTTTCAGGAGACATAAGCATTGCTTTTGGAGTAGGATTTGAATTTACACCGAAAAACTTATATTCTTCTGTTGCAAGAACAGAATTATCTTCTGTCTTTAAAACCATTACTTCCATTAAAGCTGAAATCTGACGAGTCCATTCATCTTTAACAGTAACAGTATTTCCTGCACTATCTTTAGATTCAATTGTAACACCAGAATCTTTTACATCAAAACTCTTGAAAGAAACCTGAATTGCAATATCAGACTTTCCGTTAAGAATTACAAATTTTCCATCTTTTGTTCCATAATCTGACAAAGCAGAAATAAACTTTTTTCCTAAATCGTTCTGCTCTTTATCAAATGTTTCACCTTTCTTTGGTGCATAAGTAATAACTGGATAAAAGGCAATAGAATTTGCAAAAGTTAAATCTAATTTTGCAGGACGTTTTCTTTGAAATACAGCAGTTGCAGCGAACATAGGTAAAATTAAAGCTGCAACCATAATCAAACTAATCAATTTCTTTTTCATTAGTAACTCCATAAAATTATATAAAATATAAAAAAAATATTTCTCTCAGAGAGCACAAAGGACACAAAGAGCAATTTTATAATTTTACCCTCCGTGTCCTCTTAACTCTGTTAGAAATTCTTATTTATTTCTCCCCTTTTTCGATAATCCTAAAAAGCTGCACTGTCGTACAACTTTTTTTTAACGGATTTTCGATTCTAGGCATCCAGAGCATCAATGTAACTAAGGTTCAATCTTCCCTGCTTGTCTACTTCGAGCAGCTTAACTGGGATTACCTGACCTTCTGTAAGAACGTCAGTTACCTTGTTTACGCGCTGCTTTGAAAGCTTTGAAATATGACAGAGTCCCTCTTTTCCTGGAAGGATTTCTACGAAAGCACCAAAATCCATAATGCGCTTTACAGTTCCCTGATAGATTGTTCCAACCTCTGGATCTTCTGTAATGCCCTTAACAGCCTTCTTAGCAGCCTCAGCATTCAAGCCGTTCTTAGAGTAGATTGTTACAGTTCCGTCATCATCAGTATTGATTGTTACATCATACTGAGCGCAGAGAGCCTTAACATTCTTTCCGCCAGGTCCAATGAGGGCGCCAATCTTGTCTACAGGAATCTTCATTGTGAGAATCTGTGGAGCGTTCTTAGCAAGTGGAGCCGGCTTGTCGATGCACTTCTCCATGATTGAGAGGATGTGGAGACGACCCTGACGAGCCTGTTCCATAGCCTTCTTCATGATTTCAGTTGTTACACCGGCAATCTTAATATCCATCTGGAAACCAGTAATACCGTCTTTTGTTCCGGCTACCTTAAAGTCCATATCACCAAGGTGGTCTTCTTCACCAAGGATATCGCTCAAAATCTTATAGCGGCCATAAGGATTGTCTCCCTCTGGTTCTGTGATAAGACCCATAGCAATACCTGCAACCATCTTCTTCATTGGAACACCGGCAGCAAGCATACAGAGTGTACCACCACAAGTAGAAGCCTGAGATGAAGAACCGTTAGATTCCATGATTTCAGATACTACGCGGATTGTGTATGGGAACTCTTCGCGGCTTGGAACCATTGCAGCGAGTGAGCGGCGAGCAAGGTTTCCGTGACCAATTTCGCGGCGGCCTGTTGTAAGCTTACCAGTTTCACCAACTGAGTATGGTGGGAAGTTATAGTGGAGGATGAAGTGCTCACTTCTGTCTCCATCGATATCATCATAAGACTGTTCGTCCATTGCAGTACCAAGAGTACATACAGCGAGAGACTGAGTCTCACCACGAGTGAAAAGTGCCGATCCGTGTGGAGTTGGCAAAACATTTACTTCACAAGTGATTGGGCGGATTTCGTCAACCTTACGTCCGTCAACACGAACACCTTCATCAAGAATTGACTTACGGAGAAGCTTGTACTGAATGTCGTCCATCAAAGCACAGAAAAGCTTTGCCTGGATTGGGTCAGAAAGCTGTTCAGCATATTTAGCAGCCAGGTCTCTCTGAACCTGAGAAATAGCCTTACCGCGGCTGATCTTGCTGTCTTTGAAGCAAGCTTCTTTAAGAAGTGGAGTTGCTTCAGCTTCAATAGCTTCTGCATTGTCCAAAGTTACGTCGAGAGGGTTCAAAGGAAGCTTTTCCTTTCCAGCCTTCTTAACGAGTTCTTCCTGAAGGAGACACATATCAGTAATGAACTTCTGAGCGCGTTCCAAAGCACCAAGCATAAGCTCTTCAGAAACTTCGTTAGCACCACCTTCTACCATTGTAAAGCCGTCTTTAGTTCCGGCAACAACGATTTCAAGTTCACCCTTTTCAATCTGTTCGAATGTAGGGTTGATAATGTATTCACCGTTCAAATATCCAACGCGGCAGGCAGCAACCGGACCGTGGAATGGAATATCAGAAATACAAGTTGCAGCAGAAGCTGCGATTACGGCAAGAATATCCTGAGTGTGAACGCCATCGCAAGAAACACAAGTTGGAACAATCTGAAGTTCGTGACCGAATGATGGCTCAAAAAGTGGACGCATTGGGCGGTCGATAAGACGAGATACCAGAATCTCTTTGTCCTTTGGACGACCTTCGCGTTTTACAAAACCGCCAGGAATTTTTCCGGCAGCATAGAATTTTTCATTGTACTCAACAGTAACAGGAACGAAATCCTGACCTTCTGTAACAGAAGATGAAGCACAAATTGTTGCAATAATAGCTGCTCCGCCCCACTGAGCGTAAACACAACCATTAGCCTGCTTACCGATTTTTCCTGTTTCGAGGATGAGATCGGCATCTCCAAGTCGGTAAGTTACTCTTTCTACTGACATAAAATTTTCTCCTACACACGTCACTACATCCGACGCGTGTTTTTATCTATTTATTAGTAAAACTAATATACAAAAGTGTAATATCTAATTTTAGACCATAACCGAAGAATAATCAATGGAAGAATTCAAGGCGAATATAATAATCCACTACATATACCAGCCAGTAAAAAATTTTTAAATTTAAGATTTTTTAAATAAAAGTGTCAAAAAACACCTAAGTGGGCAATATTATATATAGAAGTTTTTATGAATAAATTGAAAAGCTTGAGGGCCGGAGCAGAGACTGCAATGGGTAGTTTTCACATAGAAAACTCCTTGAATTGAAGTCGATGGGAAATCTTAGAGTTTAGATTTGAACATGGGGCAAGTTCAATGGGATGTTTTCCCATAGGAGGTTCTGAGAACTGAAGTCTATGGGAAATCTCAGTGTTTAGAATTGAAATAGCGGCAACTTCAATGAGATGTTTTCCCATAGGAGGCTCTGAGAACTGAAGTCTATGGGAAAATCCAGAGTTTAGATTTGAACCTGCGGCAACTTCAATGAGATGTCTTCCCATAGGAGGCTCTGAGAACTGAGGTCTATGGGAAAATCCGGAGTTTAGATTTGAACCTGCGGCAAGTTCAATGAGATGTTTTCCCATAGGAGGCTCTGAGAACTGAAGTCTATGGGAAAATCCAGAGTTTAGATTTGAACCTGCGGCAACTTCAATGAGATGTCTTCCCATAGGAGGCTCTGAGAACTGAGGTCTATGGGAAAATCCGGAGTTTAGATTTGAACCTGCGGCAAGTTCAATGAGATGTTTTCCCATAGGAGGCTCTGAGAACTTAAGTCTATGGGAAATCTCGGCGTTTAGAATTGAAATTGCGGCAACTTCAATGAGATTTTTTCCCATAGGAAGCGATGAAAACTGAAGTCTATAGGAAATCTTAGAGTTTAGATTTGAAACTACGGCAACTTCAATAAGACTTTTTCCCATAG
>NZ_FOFU01000001.1:0-256547 GCF_900111035.1 Treponema bryantii | reverse complement strand
GGAAATCTTAGAGTTTAGATTTGAAACTACGGCAACTTCAATAAGACTTTTTCCCATAGGAGGTTCTGAGAACTGAAGTCTATGGGAAATCTCAGTGTTTAGAATTGAAATAGCGGCTACTTCAATGAGACTTTTTCCCATAGGAGGTTCTTAACCTTGAAACTTATGGGAAAAGAAGAAGTTAAGAGTAGCAACTGTGTCATCTTTAACGGGCTGTTTTCCCATAGGAAGCTCTGAAAATTGAAGCTTATGAGAAAACATGAAGTTCAAAAATACCAATTGAGGCATCTACTATGGGATGTTTTCCATAGGAAGCCTCAGGAATTAAAAATTATGGGAAAACCAGAAGTTCAGAGTAGCAAATACGGCAACCTCACAATGAAGTTTTCCTATAAGAGGAACTGAGAACTTAATCTTATGGGAAAACCTGAGCTTAAAATTATCATATACGCCATCTTCAATGAGACGTTTTCCCATAGGGAGCACTGAGAACTGAGATCTATGGGAAAACCGCTGTATTCTTACGGAACAGCAGCATAAAACTTAATAAAAGAGGTCAAAAATGAATATGGAATTACTTCCACCAGACACATTGTCCATACAGTTACAGGAAAAATTACATCAAATGAAGGATGTATTAGCTTCTCTTTCAAAAGCTATGAGAAATCAGCCAGAAGGGCATCTTCGGGTAGCTCAAAAACCTGGAAAGACCCCTCAATACTATCATTATACTTCTCCAGAAAATTTGACTGGAAAATATATACGAAAAAAACAGATAGAGTTTGCGAAAACTCTTGCACAGAAAGATTACAATGAACAAATCATTCAGTTGTTGCACAAAGAAATCTCGGCACTTGAAGACTATTTTTCAAAGGGAACTTGCGGAGAATCTATTTATGAGTTTTACAACACACTCTTCTCTCCCCGCCGTAAACTCATAACACCTGTAACTCTCACAAATGAACAGTATGCCATCAAATGGAAAAAAGTTACATGGATAGGACGTCCATTCGCGGCAGACGGTTCAGAATTCTATACAACACGTGGAGAACGAGTCCGCTCAAAATCTGAACTTCTTATCGCAGAAGCACTGGCCCATAATAATATTCCCTATCGTTATGAGTTTCCGCTTCAACTCCAAAGTACTTCAGGTAATGTCGTAAACCTTTATCCAGACTTTCTATGTCTCAATGTCCACACACGTACTGAATTCTACTGGGAACACTTTGGCCTTATGGATTCGCCCGAATACGCAAATAACGCAGCCGGCAAACTCCGCCTCTACACTGAAAACGGAATTCTCGCCGGACGCAACCTAATAATCACAATGGAAACACAAACAGAGCCTTTCTCAACCCGTACAATAAATAAACTTATAGAGACATATCTCATCTGATTTTCTAGTCCTCAGACAAAAAAAAATCCCGCCCGGTAAAAACCAGACGGGAAATATCAGACTCTAAATTGATTTAACAATTAGAACTTGTATGAAACCTGAATACTGATATTATGAACCAAGAGTTTATTCAAGTTTTTCCAGAATACATCAGTTTCGGCATCACCTTCCGTAAAGGTTGTAGTAAAATTATTACCAAATACAGCTTCCAGAATATTCCAGTTACAATCAAAACTAAGGTTTTTTATTGGATTAAACTGAAATCCTGTAGTAAAGCTTACCCGAGCATCTTCCCCATCCCACTTGGTAATTGTTGAACTATAATCTGTTTTTTCTGTATGAACCAAATTAAACCATGGTACAATAAATGCAATTCCTGCATTGAAAACAACTTTTTTTAAGGTATCATATTGGATTCCTGTAAATACCCTTGATTTTAGATCAAACTGAGTTGTTTTTACTTCTGAAATTCCATTATTGTTAAAGGTCAGAATAAAATCATTCCAGGTTTTTACACCAAATGAGAGTTTATCTGTAGGTTTAATAACCATTCTAAACTCTACAGGAAGTTCAAATACATTTATAGTTGTTTTATTAAAATCTTTATCTATTGGGAAATAAAGATTCCAGCCAAGAGATGTAAGTAAACTTGTCTCCATTGTAGAAGATTTAGAAAGAATTATAGATCCACCAGCAGCAAGAGCAATCTTATTACTTCGATTATCAGCAGTTACAGTAGAATCTGTAACTGACTTTGAACCATGAGAATCATCAGAATCTGAATTTTCATAAGTATTATTGAAATTAAATTTTAATAATACCCAAGGTTTTACATCTAACTTTCCAAGTTTTACCTTATTCCAGCCAGCACTTGCGTCAATACCCCATGCAGCATTATCAGTTATCTGTTTTGTTGCATCATCATTGGTTGAATTAAAATTATAATAATTGAAACCAACTCTTAAACCAACATTACCAAAACCAAACAAATTGTAGAAAGAAAATTTTGTTTCATCAGAAATTCCTTCCTTAATTTGTACAATTGTATCAGTATCTGTTTCGGTTTTAGTTTTTAAGTAGTCACCAAAATCTCCAGAGAAATAAGTTCCCCAGTAAATCTTCTTAAACTGCTTTGCAAAACCAATATCATATGCATTAGTTGTTGATGCACTAAACATTCCGAAGGCTTTTACAGGCTTCACTGTAGACCATTCATTAACATCAATAAAGTTATCGGCATCTGTTGTAAATAAATTATTAGAAGACTTTGATGTATTTGAATAAACAGCGATAACAGGATATTTTGCTGTTTTAAAGTACGCAATATTTTGTGCTGAAGCTGTAAATGCGGCAAATGCAACAGCAGTTACTGCAATTATTTTCTTAAAATGCTTCATAACAATTTCCTTCTTCTAAAACTTAGAATTTTACAGATACTTCAAATCCAATGTTGTGAACAAGAACCTTGTTTACTGTATTCCAGAAATTATAATTTCCTTCAGTTAAATTTGTGTCTGTATTATTACCAAATATATGTGCAAGAATTTCATAAGAACAATCTATGCAAATATTCTTTGTAGGTTTGATTGCGAAACCAGAGTTGAAACCTAAACTTGCATCATTTCCATCCCAAGTAGCTGTAGAGGTATTCTCATCCTTAACATAAGTAAATTTTGGGACAGCAAATTTTATACCTGCATTAAGATCGATATTCTTTTTTGTTGCATATGTAACACCAGCAGCAACAGAAGGAGTCAAATCAAAGTTAAATTCACTTGCATCTCCAACCTTTCCAAAATCAAGTTTAGATTCAAGATTTGCAGAGAAACCTAAAGAAAGAGCATTAGAAGCTTTTACAACAGCTTTATAACCAACAGGAATAACAATTACAAAATTACTCTTCTTTACGTCTGAATCAGCAGGCTTTTTCAAATTCATTCCCAAACCTACAGAAGCAGTCTGTTCTACATTTTTATCTTTTCCAACTGGAATATCTGCACCAGCTTCAAGACCTAATGTCCAAAAACGGTTATCAACAGTTGTTGCATTTTTTGTTTTAACACCATCAATATCAAAACTGAGTTTTGCAAATGGTATAATTTTTGTTTTCTTTACTTTATATTCTTTTAATCCAGCCTTGAAAGCCAAATTAAGTTTATCATTTGTCGTTGTATTATTTTCAGCTCTAGTTGAACCTCTATCACGATAATAGAAATCAAAACCAAGACCTACATTTCCAAAACCAAATGTATTATTGAACTGAAATTCAGAAGCTTCAGTTTTATTTTCTTTAGTTGTGTTTCCACCAACAGTTTCTTTTGTTGTCGTATTTTTACCAAGATTTCCAGCAAAGTAAACTCCCCAATAGAATTTTTTAAGCTGTTTTGCAAAACCAAGGTTATAAGTTGTAATTGGATCTCTATTTTCATAACCAAAATCAGAGCCCATACCAAAATAAGCGAAGTACTGCTTAGGTGCAACATTAGACCAATAGTTTACATTTGTAAAATCATCAACATCATTACCAAACAAACCAGCAGTAGCAACATTTGTTTTTGAAACTGGTTCTGTCGATTTTTTTACTTGTGCAGTCTGTGCAAACAAACCAAAACTGAATACAGCAGCTGCAGCAACTGCTGTAAATTTCTTAATAGAAATCATATTTATCTCCTTATTAAGAGTTTTGCCCTATATACAAGCAGCAAAACTTCTAATTTGCAAAAAACTATATAACATTAAGAAAAATAAGTAAATACTTATAATTTTATAATATAGAATTCTATTTAAACAAAAAAAATCCCGCGCAACGTGAAGCTGGCGGGATTTGTAGAGATGCTGAAACAAGTTCAGCATGACACGAAGGTAAAAACTACTTTCTGAGTCCGAGCTCTTTGATGAATGCACGGTAACCCTCGAGGTCTGTGCGTTCGTAGTAACGGAGCATCTTGCGGCGCTGTCCTACAACCTTGAGGAGAGCACGTTTTGCATTAGCGTCCTTTGGGAACTGCTTGTTGTGCTCTGTGAGCTGCTGAACACGCTGTGTCATGATAGCGATCTGAACCTTTACATTACCTGTATCAGTTTCTTTTGCGCCGTACTTCTTTACTGTTGCTGAAGTAGCTTCTTTTGTAAGTGCCATATTGGAACCCCTGAAAAATTATATGATTTCCAGCCAGGCCGGAAACTCTGTCTGAGCGGAAGTTCTGCAGGTCAAATCCTGGGTTTCTAGGAAGTAATCACAGAACATTCGTAAAACAGATTTTATTATTTTATTGAAAATGAATAATTTAATCAACATATTCGATTTTAATTTACATCAGCTTTTTATTGCCTTATACTTTTAGTATTGCTTTTTAATATTTTTGGAGAACTGGATGAAGTATTTGACTCGAAAAAATCTGCGGCTTTTGATTTTATCACTTTTAGGAATCGGGTGTATTATTGCACTTAGATATTCGGGAAAAAATCCAGCACCGTTCTTCCAGTTTTTATCATTAAAAATCCCTTCCAATACTAAAAATGGAATTATTTCTGGTTCATTATCGCTTATCTGCTTTCTTCTTGTTTTTACAGATTATAAAAAAGGATTTAGAATCGGTCTTGCACTTAATTTAATTTCCGGAGCAAATCTACTTTTTGGAATGATTATGAGCAATTCCATTATATCTATGCCGGGCCTGGTAACCAGCATAGTATCACTGGTAACCCTCGTAACTTTTTATTCTTTCTACAGACGCATTGCAGTAAGTAACCTTACAGACTATATTACATCACAAGGAAACCGCCGAAGCTATGTAAAAGAAATCAATGAACATATAGAAGCAAAAAAATCCTTTACCCTGGCTTGTATTGAACTTGAAGATTTTAAACATACAAATGATGTATATGGTATTCAGACTGGTGACTACCTTATTAAAAAGACTGCAGAAAAACTTTCTTCTATATTAGATAAGAAAGATAAGATGTTCCGTATTACTGGTTCAAAACTGGCTATTCTTTTTGAACCAGGAGAATCTCCAGAAGAACGTTTGAAAAGTGTAATAATTCCTGAAACTATTATTGTTCCATCTGAAGATGAAACTTTAACCGAAACAACCTGTAATATTTCTTTAGGAGCTGGTGTAGTTTATTCTCACCCTCCATACAATTATAAAAACACAGCCTCTTCTATTCTGAGAAATGCTGAAACAGCTCTTGCTGCTACCCGTAACCTGGCCGATAACAGAATCTGTATTTTTAATGAAAATATGGAAAACAATGATGCAAAACAGCGTGAAGCAGAATTCCTTGTAAAAGAAGGTCTTAAAAATAATTATTTTTATCTTGTATATCAGCCTCAGTTTACAACTGCAGAAAAAAAACTTCGCGGCTTTGAAACTTTAATCCGATGCAGAAAACCTGATTGCTCTATTGTAAGTCCTGTAGACTTTATTCCTGCCGCAGAAAAATCAAATCTTATTATGAAGATTGATGATTTTGTCCTTCAAACTGCCATGAGGGAATTTAAACCTGTCCTTGAAAATAATGAAAAAGAATTGATTATTTCTATAAATATATCTGCTAAAACCATGGGCAGCAAAGATTTTGTAAGCAGATTAAAATCTTTTATAGATGAAATTCAGTTCCCTACAGATAATCTTGAACTGGAAATTACTGAATATTCGTTCTTTGAATCTTTAGAAATAACCATTTCAAATATCAAGCAGCTGCGTGAAATGGGAGTACATATTGCACTTGATGATTTTGGTACCGGTTATACTTCTATCAAAACCCTTATGACACTTCCTATCAATATTCTTAAGATTGATAAGAGCCTTATTGATGATATTGAAACAAGTCAGAGCATGCGTGATGTTGTAGACTCAGTTATTTACATGGGACATGTTATGAATTGCGAAGTTGTATCTGAAGGTGTTGAAAAAGAATCTCAAATTGATATTTTGAATGAACATAAATGCGACTTTATTCAGGGCTTTATCTGGGGTAAGCCTATTGATTTTGAAGAAGCAAAGACTATGTGCAATCAGGAAGAGTTTGGGATATAATTATATAAACTTTACGGAATCACACTCCGGGAGTTCTACAATCTTTCCCTCTTTTATTTCCAGTCGTACCAGCTCCCCTTTTTCATTTTCGGTACGATAAAGACCATCCGGTGGAAGCAGCTGAGAACAATTTGAATCACGTTTAAAAGCTGCAACATCAAGTTCAAAAGGCCTTTCCAAAAGTTCCTGAGCAGTTGTAAAAAAGCCGCGGCTGAGCATTGTTCTGATATAGGATGAACTTATGCGTTCTTCTTCATCAGTTCCTTCTCTAAAATATACAGGATCTACAAAAATAGTCTCAACATTATTTTTTTCTGCCCAGTAACGGATAGCCTGAGCGTCGGTTGCTCCCTTAAAGCCGCAGCGGAAATCAATACCTTCTGCCAGAAGCTCCATATTGCAGACATTTAACAGGATATTCAGATAATCAGCACCCATCATACAGGCAAAAGAATCATCAAAATCTACTATAATAACAAAATCAATTCCCAGGTCTTCAAAAAGTTTAAGACGCTGGTTCAGTGTTGTGATATCGCCCTTATAATCGCTGCTATGTTTTATACCTGGCAGCGGGCGTGAAAATGTAACAACTCCGGCAGAAAGCCCCTTAGAACGGCATGCCTCAATAAGAGCTGAAAGCAGTTTTCTGTGTCCCTTATGAAGCCCATCAAAACATCCTGTAGAAAGGCCAGTTTTTGGGAACTCAGCAGAAGATTCTCCGTTCAAAATTGCTAAAATATCATTCCATGTGTAGATTTTCATATATTTATAATATAACACTTTACTAATAAATAAAATAGTTATATAATATTTAGTGTAAATAAACTTCTTTAGTATTTCTAAAGTTTTGGAGGCTAATAATGGCAACTAAAAAATTGGACTGGGGCAACTTGCCTTTCGGCTACATGGAGACTTCTAAAAGTTATGTAGCAAACTGGAAAAACGGTGAATGGGATGAAGGAAAACTCACTTCTGACCATACAATCAAAATCAATGAATGTGCCGGCGTATTGCAGTACGCACAGACCTGTTTTGAAGGCCTTAAAGCATATACAACTGAACACGGCGATATCGTAACATTCCGCCCTGATTTAAACGCTGAGCGTATGGAAAATTCCTGCAAGCGTCTTGAGATGCCGGTTTTCCCAAAAGAGCGCTTTATTGAAGCTGTTCTTCAGACTATTGAAGCAAATAAGGATTGGGTTCCACCTTATGGAAGCGGTGCTACTCTTTACATCCGTCCATATATGTTCGGTTCAAGCGCAGTTATCGGTGTAAAACCAGCTGATGAATATCAGTTCCGCATTCTCGTAACTCCAGTTGGACCATATTTCAAAGGCGGAGTTAAGCCTATTAAGGTTCGCCTTTCAGACCTTGACCGTGCAGCTCCTCACGGAACTGGTGATATTAAGGCTGGTTTGAACTATGCTATGTCTCTGCATAACATCGTAGACGCTCACAACAACGGCTATGCAGAAAATATGTATCTTGATCCTGCTACTCACACTTACCTCGAGGAAACAGGTGGAGCAAACATCCTCTTCATCACAAAGGACGGAAAGCTTGTTACTCCAAAATCTGATTCTATTCTTCCTTCTATTACCCGTCGCTCACTCGTAATTGTTGCAAAAGAGTATCTTAAGATGGAAGTTGAAGAGCGCAAGATTAACAAAGACGAACTTGCAGACTTCGTAGAATGCGGTCTTTGTGGTACTGCTGCTGTAATTTCTCCAGTTGGCGAAATTGATGACCACGGAAAGCAGATTATCTATAACGAAGGAAAACAGGAAATGGGTCCAAAGTTGAAGGAAATCTATGATACTTTGACAGGTATTCAGATGGGTAGACTCCCTGCTCCTGAGGGATGGGTTTATACCATTAACTAATATTAATTAAACTCTGTGAGAGACAAAAAAAAACGGTGGCTAAGCCACCGTTTTTTTTAGCGTACCTTTCTTAAGAACGCATCTTTGAATCCATAGCTCTTAAATCTTTCAAGAACTACCTTATATTCATCCATAGTAACAGGTCCAACGAGAACCTGCTTTTTATTACCACCTGCCATTGGCACGATTGTAATCGGATAATTTGTTCCATATTTATTTATTACTTCAAGAATATTGTCATCAGAAGCATAAACTGCAATCTGAATATAATACTTTCCAGATTCAAGGTCTTTCAGGCTTGGAACCATGTACTTCTCATAAGAAGTTGCATCACCAGTTGAAAGTCTATTTTCTACAGGTTTTACAGGAATAACAGGCGTAACAGCCTTTGTACTTTCAGAAGGAAGTGGTGTCAGAGTAATTGCTTCTTCAATTTCATCAATATCATTTTCAGCAATTAAGTCTTCAACTTCATCTTCTTCTGCTGGTGTTTCCGGAGGATTTGAGTCTGCAGGAACAAGAACGATTGCTTCATATTCATCAGAATCAAGAGATTCTTCATCGAAGGCTTCTTCTGCAGGTGTTTCTTCCTCTGGTAATTCCTCAGGCAATTCTTCCGGTAACTCTTCTGTTATAGATTCCTCTTCAAATGCTTCTTCAGCTGGAGATTCTTCTTCTAATTCTTCTGCAGCAGGAACATCTTCTTCTGTAAACTCTTCAGCAGGAGTTTCTGCTTCTTCTGCAGGAAGTTCATCTAATCCTTCATCATCAAATGCTTCTTCTTCAGCTTTTTCTTCTTCTGCAAGAGCATCTGGAGTTTCTTCTGCATATTCTTCTGAAGCATCAGCTTCTTCAGTCTCTGCTAACTCTTCAGTTTCTTCTAATGGTTCTTCTTCAAGAGCTTCCTCATCAGGAGTTTCTTCTTCCTCTTCTGCTACAGATTCCTCAGCTACAGACTCTTCTTCAGCAGGTTCTTCTTCTGGGATTCCTTCATCATCAAAGGCTTCTTCAAACGCTTCTGCTTCCTCTTCAGGTTCTTCAAAGTTTTCTTCAGATTCTTCAGTTTCCTCTGATTCTTCTGGAGTCAGGGCCTCTTCTTCAATAGCTTCAGATTCTTCTGCTTCTTCAGCAAAATCAGCATTTTCTTCTGTTTCTGGTTCAGCTTCTTCCTGTTCAGCCTCTGCTTCTTCTTCCGAAGCTTCTTCTGCAGGAACTTCAGCTTCCTCTGTTTTATCATCAAAAGCATCTGAATTTTCTTCAGCACTTATATTTTCAAAGTTTTCATCATCCCAGTCTTCAATCTCAGAAGCAGACTTAGAAATCACTGCGTTACCATATACACGCTCATCCTGACCAGAACGCTTTGTAATCTTTACGATATTATTTGCGCCCTTATCAATTCCCATTGCATCTGCGGCTTCTGGAGAAAGCATGATTGCAACACCTTCAGAAGGGTCAAGTGCACCAATTACAAGCAGGTCGACTGTTTTATCTCCTGCAATATTTGTTACACTGATTATATCACCCGGAAGGTAGCCTACAGTTTTAGCAAAAAGTCCCTGTGGGAAAACTCCTTCTTCAACAACTATAGCCCTTCCATCTAAAGAAGGACTGAATGATGCGAACATAAGACATCCTGCAGTTACTACAAGAATTCTGAAAATGTTTTTAATTTTATTTTTCATACCCCTACCCATCCTTAGGCTTTATATGCTCTTAATTCTTTACTTATCGCATTAACCAAATCTGATGAAATCTTCGCCAGATTATTTTTCTTTGTGCGGTCAATTTTTATATTTTTCATTGATTTATCCGCAAACTTTTTTCCAGTCTTTACGGAAGTAATTGAAAAACCTATCTCACAAAGATCTGAACTTGCACTTAATGTATCATCGTTGCGCTCATAATAAAGTCTTATCTGAATGAAGAAATCAGAATAACCATTAAAGGCATCGCCCTGACCGATTTTATAAAGCTTTTCATCCTGTGCGGCAGATTCAGAAATTGCTGCATCTGAATTAGTTACTATAAAACCGTACTCAAAGAAATTATTGAGCACTGAATCTTCTATTGTCATTGAATCTTCCGAAACGCAGTCCAGACAATCGTCATGCTGAACAATCTGAAAAGAAATCTGATTGGCAAAGCACAGCGAAGTTCCGAAGAGCAGAACGGCTAATATACTAAGTCTTTTAAGTTTCCCCATGAAACACCCCGAATATTTATCGACTATCATTATTTTCATCGGAAAAAAAAAGAGTCGGGTTTAGAGTTTTTTTACAACGTTGCGAAATTAGCATGCATGTGGTAAAATATTCAAAAGGGTTGGGAAAATGGATAAACGTATCTACATCATCGGAGCTGGCTTTGCCGGTCAGACTATTGCCGATGATATCAAGCGAAAAAAGATATTTGGAAAAGTAAACGCCTTTATTGATGATAATAAGGAAATAATCGGTACCACAATTGATGGCATTCCGGTTCTTGGTCCTATCAGCGGCGTTACTTCTATTCTTTCCAATTCAGATTTAGATGAAGCAATTATTGCAATTCCCTCTGCTCCAACCGAACGAATCCGCGAAATCTACGAAACCCTTACAAAAAATGGTTTTAATCATATTAAGATCCTTCCTGGAATCAGCCAGGTAATAGAAGGAACTGCGCACCTTGTTCAGACCCGTGAAATTGATCCTCTGGATATTCTTGGACGAACTCCTGTAACAATTTCTCTAAAAGAAAGTCTGGGCTACCTTCGCGGTAAACGTGTATTTATTACAGGTGCCGGTGGCTCTATTGGTTCTGAACTTTCACGTCAACTTTTGAGCGGTGGTGCTGAACGACTTTATCTTTTTGGTCACGGCGAAAATTCAATCTGCAGTATTTACCGCGAACTCCGTCTTCTTCAGGCAGAAGGAGTTGGTGAAAAAGCAACTATTGTTCCTATTATTGGAGATATGCGTGACCGCGAGTACGTTGATTATATTATCCGTCAGACACGCTGTAATGTAATTTTCCATTGTGCAGCTTACAAGCATGTTCCTATGATGGAAGAAAATCAGGTTGCTGCTGTTGAAAACAATGTGTTCGGAACAAAAAATCTTCTGGACGCTGCACTAAAACATAAGGTAGACCGCTTTGTTTTGATTTCGACTGATAAAGCTGTTGCTCCTGTAAGCGTTTACGGTGTTTCAAAAATGCTGTGTGAAAAGCTTGTACTTGATGCGGCTAAAAAAACCGGAAAAACAGCAGATGGTAATGCGCAGGCCTTTATGTTCGTACGTTTTGGTAATGTACTTGGAAGCCGCGGTTCAATTCTACCGCTTTTCCAGAATCAGATAAAAACCGGCGGCCCTATTACAGTTACAGATGATAAAATGGAACGCTTTTTTATGACAATTCCAGAAGCCTGTTCTCTTGTTTTACAGACAGGCGGTGTCGGCGAAAACGGAAAATCATATCTTCTTGATATGGGCGAACCTGTAAAAATCATAGACCTTGCAAAACAGATTATTAAGTTCTCAGGACTTGAACCATATAAGGATATTGATATTAAGATTGTGGGAGCACGCAAGGGAGAGAGACTTATTGAACCGCTCTGGCTTAAAGAAGAAAATCCAACTCCAACAAAATACAAAAAACTTTTAAGACTGGATAATAAGGAATATGAAAGTGAACGTCTGGAACGATTACTCACTGAGCTCCGTCCGATTTGTTTCTGGACAGAAAGTCAGGAAGAAAAGTTCCGCGACAAGACACTTCTTGTAAAACTTTTGTGTGATGACTGCGAAAGTCTGCGAGACTTTTACGAAGAAATAAAAAATGACAATCAGCTGAGAACTGATTTATTATAGGACAGAAATATGGCAGAGATAAAGGTTCCGTTCCACAGAGCGGCTATTACAAAAGCAGAAGAAGATGCAGTACTTGATGTATTGCGCAGTGGCTGGCTAACTACCGGTCGTTATGCACTGGAGTTCGAAAAAAAGTTCAGTGCTGCTGTAAGCGGCGATGACTCTTCTAAGGGCCGTGCCCCTGTCATCTCCCTCGCCGTTAACTCAAACACAAGCGGAATGATTCTTGCAATGGAAGCCTGCGGCGTTCGCGAAGGTACTGCCGTAATCACAACACCTTATACCTTTGTTTCAACTGCAGCCTGCGCACGCCATCTTAACGCAGACGTTTTCTTTGCAGATGTTGAAAAAGATACCTACAGTATTGATCCGGATAAAATAGAAGAAATCTTAAAAAAAGACAGTCAGCCGGGCGGTGTTGATGGAAAAGGTGCAAACCGGGTTCGCGCAATTGTCCCGGTTCACATAGCGGGCAACGTGTGCGACATGGCTCGCATTATGGAACTGGCAGGAAAGTATTCAGCACCGGAGCGCCGCATCCGTGTAATTGAAGACGCCGCACATTCCTTCCCGTCCCCAACCGCCCTCGGTTATGCCGGCACTATTGGAGACGCCGGAGTCTTTTCATTTTACGTAACAAAGACAATCACAACAGCAGAAGGCGGAATGGTCTGTACGCGCGATCCCGACCTTGCCCACCGTATGACAGTAATGCGCATGCACGGAATGGACCGCACAACCTGGGACCGCTACACAAGTCCAAGAGCCAGCTGGGAATATGACATTATTGCACCGGGCTACAAGTTCAATCTTCCGGATGTACTTGCCGCAATCGGCTGCTGCCAGGTCGACAGAGCACAGCTTTTTTATGAACAGAGAAAACGCATTGTAGAAAAATACAACAAGGCATTCAGCAGCCTCGACTTTATAAAACTTCCGCCAGACGGAGAAGGAAATTCCTGGCACTTATACCTTATGCGCATAATTCCTGAAAAACTTAAAATCGGCCGTGACGAGTTCGCAAAAAAACTTCAGGAATCAGGACTTGGAATCTCCGTACACTTTATACCAATTTTCCACTTCACCTACTGGAAAGAACTGTACCCGGACTTTACCGCTGAAAACTTTCCGAATGCAGAACATCAATATAATACAACAATATCAATTCCTCTTTACCCGGATATGACCGATGAACAGGCCCAGCTTGTAATAGATACAGTAACTAAAATTGGAGTTGAAGCAAAGAAATAATGGCAGTAAAGAAGACAAATACAAAAACTAATTTACGTTCTCTTGAAGCCAAAGGCTTTTACAGTGATGTTGAAAAAGACGGCTGTCTTTATGCAGCACTCGTCCGCAGCCCTGCCCCAGCTGGAAAAATCAAAAGCATTACTGCGCCAGATTTACCGGAAGGTTATTTCTTATACACCAGCCGCGACATTCCCGGCACAAAAACTATTACTGCAAATAAAACAGTTACAAAAATCTTTGGATATGGAAACGTTTCTTACAGTGGTGAACCGGTTGGAATTCTTTTTGGTCCTGATGAAGAAACCGTTTACAAACTTTTAGATACTGTAAATATTAACTTCGACGTTGAAAACCTCGAATCAGCGCTTCATAATGTAATCAATAATCAGACAGATGAAGCTTCGAACTTTAAGGAGTTCGTTGATCAGATTAACGAAATGCCTTCTCTTGATACAGTTATTGATAAATCTCATGTTGAAGAAAATCCAAATGTAATTGTCGCTACCCGTGAAATCAAATACGGTCTTTACGAAAGTCTTACTCTGGCACAGGCTGATGCAAAACTTTTTGAAAATGCCGATTACACCTCTACCGATACCTGGAAAGAAAAACTGCTTACTCCAAAATGGCAGGAAACAGAAGGAGCCTTTGCCTATACCGAAGGTGAAAGGATTCACGTATTTGCACCAAGCCGCTGGGCTTCGTTTACCCAGAAATCTGTAGCAGCCGCACTTGATATTGATGAAGCGAGTGTTTTCATTCATAAAACTAAATCAGCAGGAATCTATCCTTCAGGATTGGCACGCACTACACAACTTGCAGTTCAGATTGCAGCGGCAGCATGGCTTTCTAAAAAGCCGGTAAAACTTATTCTTTCTCAAACTGAACAGGAAAGTTTTATGGTGCCTGGAGTTGTAACAGAAATTACTTATCGTTCGGCCCTTAATAAAGATGGCCGCCTTAAAGCGCTTAAGATTTCTATTGATATTGACATCGGCTGTTCAAATCCTTTTGCTCAGGAAATCACAGACCGCATTGCAATTGCGGCAGCTAGTTATTATAAACCGGAAAATCTTTATATAAATGCAAAGGCACATACTTCAAAAAATCCGCCGACTTCAATTTCCATGCAGATTATTGAGTCGCAGGCTTTCTTTGCAATTGAAAATGAGATTCAGAAAATCAGTAATCTTTCCATGATTTTCCCGGATGAATTACGTCTTTTAAATGCTGAACCTCCAGTTCCAGCTCCAGAAGAAAAAACTAAGAAGACTAAAAAAACAACTGACAAGAAAACAAAGGCTGCTCCTG
The DNA here is from genome assembly GCF_900111035.1 of Treponema bryantii. GTDB lineage: Bacteria > Spirochaetota > Spirochaetia > Treponematales > Treponemataceae > Treponema_D > Treponema_D bryantii_C. Next base: position 241,807 of record NZ_FOFU01000001.1, on the reverse strand, counting down.
TTTCAACAGAATTTCCTTTTGACATTCCAACTGGAGATGTTCGCAGTGTTATTCAGACGGCCCTTTCTGAGAGTGATTTCAATAGAAAATACGCTTCGTTCCATATGGATGCGATTGACCGCGCAGAAAAAGACAGCAAACCTTTCTTCGCGCTCCCGCTCCGTGGAATTGGAGTTGCAACAGCTTACATTCCTTCAGGCTATTCGGGCCAGACAAGTTTCAGTAATGATGCAAAAATTGAAGTGACTCTTAGTGCAGATGAAAAACTTGTAATTCATACTATAAAACCTTCTGATGTAATTCAGGATATCTGGAAAAACTCTGCCGCGGAGATTCTTCAGATTCCAAAGCAGAATATTCAGATTAATTCAGAATTCCCGTATAACGAATTACCTGAGGCCCCTGAGGATTCTTACAGCTCCATCAGTATTGTCAATGAGCTTGTAAAAAAGTGCTGTAATGATATTCAGAAAAAGCGATTTCATCAGCCGCTGCCGATTACTGCAAAACGCGGGGGGACGGCCGCCACGGCTAAGCCAAAATGGAATAAGGAGAAATTTTGCGGAACTCCATTCTACACCACATCTTTTATAACTACTGTTGTTGAAGTAGAACTCGATACTTATACCTATAATGAAAAAATTAAGGGTATCTGGGTAACTGTAGATTGTGGAGAACTTTTTGATGAAGCTGCTGCGCGTAGAACAATTCGCCTTGAAATCCAGCAGGAACTGACAATGCTTGTAAAAGGAAAAACAGTTCCTTGTGATGCAATCAACATTAATTTTATTCAGTCAAATAACCGCTCCGGTCAGGTTGGAGGACTCATTCATAATTCACTTCCGGCAGCTTTCTCTTCTGCACTTTCACTTGCGCTTACAACGCAGCTTACAGAAATCCCTTGTACAGAAGACCTGCTTTTCCAGCTGATTCGTGACCGCACAAAAGAAAAAACTGAAACAAGAAAATCAGAAAATCAAGGAGCGTCTGAATGAAAATACCAGTAACCTTGAACGGAAATAAAATAATTCTCGATGCTCATGCAGATGAAACACTTATGAAAGTGCTTCACAAAAACGGCTGTACCTCAGTTAAGAGTGGCTGCAGCGGTGGATTCTGTGGAGCATGTACAATCTTACTTGATGATCGTCCTGTAGCTTCCTGCAAAATACCGGCAGGTATTGTACGCAACAGCGATATTGTAACCTTGGATTATTTTGTAAAAACAGAAGAATATATAACAATTATAAGCGGCTTCCAAAAGGCTGGAATTAAACTCTGCGGTTACTGTACTGCAGGAAAAGTTTTTTCTGCCTATCAGATTATGAAAATGCCGAAAATGCCAACCCGTCAGGAAATCACAGATTACGTAAAGGCACTCTCTCCTTGCTGCACAGACCTTGAAACTCTGGTAAATGGAATTATTTACGCAATTCAGATTTCAAATAAACGACAGAAGAGAACCTGATTCAGGCTGATACAAAGAGGGATTAAATGGGAAAGACAATATTATATGCAAAAAACGCAGCCGAACTCATAAAGATTCTCAGCAATAATCCGGGAACAAAGGTTGTCGGCGGCTGTACAAGAATAGAAACTCTTCCGGATAAATTTATTTCAACCCGTGGAATTAAAGATCTTTCCTATATCTCACGACACGAACGTTACATAGATGTAGGACCTGGAACAACTCTTTCAGAATTACTTGCAATCGGTCAGACTCATCTTCCTCCGATTTTATACGAAGCACTTACCTGTATTGCAAATCCTCTTATAAGAAATACAGCTACCATCGGTGGTAACATCTGTTCAGAAAATCACAAGCTTACATTGTTCGCACCATTGATGGCTTTAGATGCTAAACTGGAATTCAAAAATCAGACAGAAACAAGAACTGAAAACATCAGAAATTTTAAATCAATTCCAGATGGCTTTATTTTATCGAATATACGCATTCCGCTCGTTGATGCAGAACTTTCTATTTTCCGTCGAATCGGTCATGAACACTCAATTACACAACAGTCAGCTTCGTTCGCTTTCCTGGCCGACACAGAAAAGAACTCCCTGTTAAATGTTCATCTTGCCTTTGCAGGTCCGTTCACCTTCCACAGCAAGGAGTTCGAAAACTTTATGAGCGGCCGCCGACTTCCTCTTACCCAGCGCGACATCTCCCAACTGGAAGAAGCCGTTGCCGAACATTTCCAGAAAGCCGCAACCGACCAGATGATTACCGACGTTATGCGCCAGCAGTTCTTTAATCTTGCGCGTTATAGTTTTGAGCAGTTGACTTAATTAAAATTTCTCACAGATTTTTATCGTATGAACATACAGTCGCCATAACTGAAGAATCTATATCTATTCTCAACTGCAGTTTTGTATGCACTCAAAATGTGATCACGACCGGCAAAGGCTGATACTAACATAATCAGTGTACTCTCTGGAGTATGGAAGTTTGTAAACATCTTATCTACAACCTTAAACTTAAAGCCCGGATACATAAAGATGCTTGTTGAATTTGTGCCGGCTCTAACCCATTCGTTATTGGCACCGACAACACCACCATCCTGCTCTATCTTCTGAGCAACACTTTCGAGTGTGCGTACGCTTGTAGTACCTACTGCAAGAATCGGTCGTCCTTCTGTCTTTGCCTTGTTGATTGCATCAGCCGTTTCTTTAGGAACTGTATACCATTCTTCATGCATTTTATGATTTTCAATATTCTCTTCGCGGACAGGAAGGAAGGTTCCAAGTCCTACATGAAGAGTTACAAAGCGTCTTTCAATTCCCTTTGCATCAAGACGGGCAAGCATATCTTCTGTAAAGTGAAGGCCTGCTGTAGGACACGCAGCTGAACCGGTATCAGTTGCATAAACATTCTGATAACGTTCTGAATCTTCTTCTGTGTCACCGCGCTTAATATATGGAGGAAGCGGAATATGACCGTTTCTTTCAAACCAGTCTTCATCTATTGCAAAATCAAATTTGAGGGCACGGAATTCTGTTCCGGCATTTCCTTCGTGTTCTACAATTTCTGCAACAGTTCCATCAGGAAATTTATAATGCATTCCAGGCTTCTGCTTTTTTGCAGACTTTACCATAGTATTCCAGATGCAACAGTCTTTATCGATTGTGTTGAGGAACATGAATTCAGTTTCACGGCCGGTAGTCTCTTTTATTCCATAAACGCGGGCGCGTCGTACACGGCTGTTATTAAAAATCATGAGTGTGCCCGGTTCAATTAAATCTGGAAGGTCATCCATCATGTGATGTTCTACTTCGCCGGTAGCACGATTCAAAAGCATAAGTTTATCCTGCCCGCGCACTCCACTCGGATGCTGCGCAATCAAATCTTCAGGCAAGTCAAAATTAAAATCTGATGTTAACATGAGCGTTATATTATCACAAAAAGAATTCTAGAACAACGTACCCTGAAGTCCGTCTTTTGAGTCGGCGGCGTGTGTGAGTCCAAGATGAGTATACGCCTTTTCAGTAACCATGCGGCCACGCGGAGTTCTCTGCAACAGGCCGCACTGAATTAAATAGGGCTCATAATAATCCTCAAGGGTATCCATACTCTCGCCAATAGAAATTGCCAGAGTCTCAGCGCCAACCGGGCCGCCACCAAAGTTCTCAATAATTGATCGGAGAATTTCGCGGTCGTACTTTTCAAGACCAATGCCGTCAATTTCAAGGCGCTTTAAGCCGTCATCAACAATATCAACAGTAATAACATTACTTCCCGCTACCTGAGCAAAGTCGCGCATACGACGGAGAACACGGTTAGCAACACGAGGAGTTCCACGGCAGCACTGAGCGAGCAGCATAGACGCATCCTCTTCAATTCCAATTTCAAGAATCTTAGCAGAACGCTTAATAATAGAAGAAAGTTCTTTTTGTGTATAAAACTCAAAACGAGGAATAAAACCGAAGCGGCTTCTCAGAGGACTCGAAACTGAACCGGCCTTTGTAGTAGCACCAACCAGAGTAAACGGAGGAATCGGAATACGCACAGTACGTGCAGCCGCCCCCTGTCCGATAATCCAGTCCAGCTCAAAATCTTCCATTGCAATATAAAGCATTTCTTCAATGGCTGGCTTAAGGCGGTGAATCTCATCAATAAAGAAAACAGTTCGTGGAGTTATTGTCGAAAGAATACCGGCGAGGTCTTTTGGCTTGTCGAGGGCCGGAGCGCTGGTTACCTTAAAATCAACGCCAAGCTCGTGAGCAGTAATCTGTGCAAGAGTGGTTTTTCCAAGACCCGGAGGTCCAATCAAAAGCAAATGATCCAATGGCTCTTCACGAAGTTTTGCCGCTTCTATAAACGTAGAAAGATTTTTCTTTACACTCTCCTGACCAAGAAAATCCGAGAGCATAGTCGGGCGCAGCTTGTTGTCCTGTTCATCATATCTGTCTCTTAAATCTGCGCGTACAATAGCAGAAAAATCTTCGTTTTCACTCATGCTTTTATTATAGCATATTTTATGGTAGATTTACAGTAAGTTAGATTAAGAAGCATGAAAAAGACAAAGCTTAAAGAAATAACTACATCTCAAAAGGCTCTGGAACTTTCTGAAGAACTCGGACAGAAAGCAGCAGACACAGAATCCCTGCCACAGGCCCAGGCAGAACTTGAAGAAAAGCTTCCCGCAATGAAGCGCGGGCCAATCAAAAAAGTCTGGGACAAGGTTCTTTTTCTCTGGGAAAAATTCAAGTCTCCCAAAGTTCCGATTCGTCTTAAAATCACAATCGTTGGCGCCCTTCTCTATCTTATTCTTCCAGCCGATGTGCTGCCGGATGTAATTCCAGGCATTGGCCTTGTAGACGATCTTTCTGTAATTCTCATAGTTTTCCGTGAAGTCTCAAAATACGTACTTCCAAAAATCGAAAAGAAAATTGAACAGAAAATCTACGACACCTGTTACGAAAAAATAGACGAAAAACTTTCACTCATTTTTAAAGCAACACTACTAAACACGCTCTGGACATTCCTTGCAAACGTACTCGGTTGTGCAATTCTGGTAATAAAACCTTTCGGCACACCTTACTCGCGTTACGTAGCATATGTAGTCTTTGGCCTCACCGCCGCCTGGGCAATTTTCCGCATAATCCGATACCTGGTTCAGTACGGTACAACAACAAAAAAAATTGCCGCAGCAATATGGCATCGCCGCAGCATTTCAAAAGGTCTTTCAGATTTTGTAAAAGAAGAATATATTTACATCAATTATATTTATGCCGGAATTGAAATTGCAAAAAGCTTTGTTCCTGAAATGCCGGAAATCCCAGACCTTCCGCAAATCATCAAAACTTTTGAAAAGCATTACAAAAAACGCGTCCTCTTATTTGTAATACTTCTTGCTTTATATACCGCGCTTATCTGGCTCACAAAATTCCTTCTGCTCAGATAGAAAAAAACACAGCCCGCTACGCCAGTTCAACAATAACACGACGGAACAGAATATCCTCACGTTCTTTCTGAGACTTCCCTGCAAAGTCCGCCTCGTTAGTAAGCACTTCAACAAGCTGAGCAACCTTCTGTTCAACAAGCCGTTTATCATAGCCCATTCCAACAAGAGAAGTCACAACATCAGAATATGGAGAAGCAGCTGCAACACGAACAACGCTTCCCTCTTCTTCGCGAAGCTTTAGTTTGCCTTTGAGAGTAAGCAGCAATTTGCCGGCGGTTTTCTTACCGACCCCCGGAATCTTTTCGAGCATTTCAAGGTCACCTTTTTCAAGCACATCCATAAGCCGCGCAGAAGAAACCGCACTCATAATTTTTACAGCGCCCTTTGGTCCAACACCGTCAACCTTCAGAAGGTCAAGAAAAACACTGCGTTCATCGGCACTCGCAAAACCGTACAAAGCCATAAGCTGGTCGGTGTGCTGCAGCCAGGTGTAAATCTTCGCCTCATTGCCAACCGGCGGCAGCATATCGAGGTTAGAATCCGGCACACACAAATCCCATTCCACGCCGTTCGTATCTATAAAAACCTGTTTCGGAAACTTTCCAGTAATAATTCCAGTAAGTGAGTTGAACATAATTTTATTATAGTTGAAAATCTTCTTTTCGTTAATAAGGATTCAAGGCGTTCCCATGCTTCGCATGGTCGGCTGTTCCGCACTTCGCTACGCTCACCGTCCTCGAAAACGGTAGTTTCGACAAGCTCAACCACCGTTTCCTGCGGTCGGCTGCTTCGCAGGTGCTCCATAGCCTAACGCAGAGAATTCTACTTACAAACAGTAGAATTCTACTATATCCTACGAAAAGTCGGATGACAATTTCAGATTCTCCTCTTATACTTAAATCATAAGGAGAAGCTTATGGACGCACAGAGAACTGGAAAAATCATCAATTACCTCAGATCAAAAAAAGGGCTCACACAAAAAGAACTTGCCGCGCAGATAAACGTAAGCGATAAAACCGTAAGTAAATGGGAACGCGGAGACGGCTGCCCGGATATAGGCACACTCCCTGCCCTTGCAGAAGCACTTGGCACAGATGTAGATTCTCTTCTTAAAGGTGAACTAAAAGAAATAGATAATTCTAACAAATTGTTAACAGCTTCTGAAATAGAACAGTTACTTCACGCAATAAGTACAGGAGAAGACTCCGATACATCAAGAAGTCTTTTAAAAAATCCTAACTGCAGAATAAAGCTTTATGATTTTAAGCGTCCTGATTTATTTGGAAAATACGAGCTTCGTAAAATCTGGAATATGTTTGAATTACTCTGTGAAAAAATCAAAAATGAATTATTCAATAACAGGCCAGATTTACTTAGAATTCAGGTTCTATCAGTTGATCAGCTTACAAACGAGGAGTATATACGAAGCCTGCCACAAAGAACTTTCTTCTATACTTATGATTATAATAACGCAGGTTTTACAGCTGAAGTGGATCCCTGTATCGGAAAAGTTTTATTAAAACAAGATTATGAAAAATATCCTGAGCTTACACAAAACGACAGCGACTGTTTGAAACTTACTTACGTTAATCATTTTATTCAAACAATGCAGGATTTTATTTACCAGAACACAGATAAATCTATTCCATGGGAAGAATTCGAGAAAAGTTTTAGCAGCGAAATTAACACACTGCTCCCAGGCTCCACAGGTCAGATTCCGGGGGAAATGTGTGTTCTTGTTACTCTTGAAATCACAAGTGACAACGATGGTGGTATGGTAAACATACAGTTTAATTATGCTTATTTTTCACATCTTTGCCGTAAAGCAGGTCTTTTTGGCAAGGACAATACAAATCTTCAGGAACTGACAGATATAAAATCACGTCCTCACGAAAACAATGTATATGCTGAATTTGGACGCTTTATTTCCGACACAGTAAACCTTGAACCAGGAACAATTCTGATGACTTCAATTAAATATAACACACCACTAAATGTAGTTGTTGATAATAAAGTGATGTTCACAGGTGAAGTATGTGTAGCAGATGAAACTTTTGCCATCAGAATCTACGACGAAAAAAAAGAAAACGCAATTTCTTATGATGAAGAACACTATATTGCGCTAAGGCTTGGAGGAACATACCTGCCATCAGAAAAGATACAGAGGCTTCATGAAGGTCACATAATTCCTTTAGACACAACTCCCGGTAAACCAGTCTCAATTATCAAAGACGGAATAAGTGTTGCGCGAGGCGAAGTTTTAGTTATCGATGAAATGTATGCAATAAAGATTATTGATTAATTTCAAATTTGATAATAATTCTCAAATTCAATTGACATTTTTTAAGCAATTCGTATAATTTGAGAATCGTTATCAAATTGGAGCTTTTCATAAAATGCAGAAAGCAGCATATAAAACAAAACAGCAGGAACTTCTTTTTTCGTATCTCCGCGAAATGCAGGGACAGCATTTTACTGCCGAAGATGTTCGTGCACACTTTGAAGCAAAGAATATCTCCATTGGAATTGCAACAATTTACCGCCAGCTTGAAAAGCTTGTAAATGAAGGCAAGATTCAGAAATATTTTATAGATGACCATTCTGCTGCCTGCTTTGAATACTCCGGTGAAGATTGCAATAAAAATGACCATCACTTCCATTTGAAGTGTGAACTCTGTGGCCGCCTTATTCATCTTGAATGTGATGAACTTGAAGAACTCGGCGGCCACTTAAAAACAGAACATGGCTTTGTTATCAATCCACTTCGTACAGTTTTCTACGGGCTTTGCACAGACTGTGCAGACAAGAAGGTAAAAGAAGATGAATAATCAAAAACTTTTCCGCCTTCTTCGCATTGCGGCACTTCTTACAGCTCTCTCACTTTTTGCAGAACTCACCTTTGAAGCTTTTCATACAGGACACGAAGCAGCCTGCCACGAAGAAGACTGCCCTGTCTGCCTTGTACTTCAGATAATTCATAACACAGAAAAAATCGGACAAAATACAGTTTCGGCATCGGTAGAGTTTACTTCAATCTTCTATATTAACATCATTCTTCTTTCTGCCCTTCTCCTCGCACCTGCAACTCTCGTAAAGCAGAAAGTTAAACTTGTGATTTAGATCCCCTGTCATGCTGACCTAGTTTCAGCATCTAATAATAAGATCCCGAAAAAAGTTTGGGATGACATCAAAAGGAAAAATCACAATGAACAAGAATATAAAAAATAAAAAACCCGTAGTCCTTATCACAGGCTACCTTGGTTCGGGCAAAACTACACTGCTTAACAACCTGCTCCGTCAGGAAACACGCCGCGTTGCCCTCATAGTAAATGATATGGGAAGCATTAACGTAGATGCTTCAATTTTGAAAAAGGAAGGCGCAAATGTTGCAGAATGCCCTATGTTCGAACTTCAGAACGGCTGCATCTGCTGCACCCTCCGCGATGAGTTTATTAAACAGATTGAAAAGATTTCTGCAATCGACAGTGTGGAAGTTATTTTCGTAGAAGCTTCTGGAATCAGTGATCCTGGTGCCGTAAGTGCCAGCTTCCTTGCCTACGAGGAAGACAATCCTGATACCAACGTTTATCTTACTTCGGTTGTTACAGTAGTTGATGCAGACAGAATCTACCGCGAGTTCTTAGATGACCTTAAGAAGCAGAAAAACGAAAAGGTTGATGAAAACAATCTTACAGCAGAAGAGATTTCCACTCTGATTGTTGACCAGATTGAGTTCTGTAACTTTATCGTATTAAATAAATGTGACCTGCTGGATGAAATTCAGCTGGCCGAGGTAGAAAAAATTGTCCGCGAGTTCCAGACCCGCGCTCCAATCTACCACAGTATAAACGGCAATATTGAACTTGAAAAAATTACAACCCGTGAGCCGTTCAACTTTGAACAGATTGATTCATCATCTGCAATTCAGAAGGCAATAAACAGCCTTAATGAACCAAACCGTGCTCAGCAGGGCTGTACAGGCGAATACGGAATCTCAAGTTTCGTTTACGAAGAAAAGCGTCCGTTCAACCGCGAAAAGTTTGCAAACTTTGTGAACAACAATTATCCAAAGGAGCTTATCCGTGCAAAGGGCTACATCTGGTTTTCTGATGCTGATGCAGACGTTCAGCTTTTTGAACAGGCCGGCCGTAACTCTTCTGTAATGGAAGTGTCTTACTGGATAGACGCCCTCGTTGAGGAGCAGAAAAAAGCCTTCCTTGAACAGAATCCCGATGTAAAGGAAAACTGGGACGAGGAATTCGGAGACAGAGAAAATCAGATTGTATTCATTGGCAAGGGATACAATCAGGAAGAAATAAAAAAGGCACTGGAAAGTTGTCTTGATGAGAAGGCCATAGCGTAGCATACAGGAGGTGAAGCCTCCCCCTCGCTCGCACTGCGTTGCTCGCTACCCTCTCTGCGGGGCACATCCCCGCAACGCCCCTGTAACTTTGAAATTACTTAAAGGAGAATAAAATGAAATTAAAGAAAACAATTTTAGGATTAATAATTCTTACATTACTCACAACAACTGTTTGCGCAAAAGCAAAGAAAAACGACAAGAACTCAAATAAGCTCAAAGTCGTAACCACCATTTTCCCGGAGTACGACTGGACCCGCGAAATCCTTGGAGACAACGCAAATAATGTAGAGCTCACCCTTCTTCTTGGAAACGGTGTAGACCTCCACTCTTACCAGCCATCAATTCAGGACATCGCCAAAATTTCCACCGCAGACATTTTCATCTACGTTGGCGGCGAAAGCGACGGATGGGTAGCCGATGCACTCAAAAATGCAAAGAATAAAAATATGAAGGTAATCAACCTTCTCGAAACACTCGGCGACAAAGTAAAAGCCGAAGAAATAAAGGAAGGTATGCAGGCCGAAGAGGAAGAAGAGCACGAACATCACCATCATGACGGCGACCACGATCACGATGATCATCATGAAGCAGAAGAACACCACCATCATCACCACGACAATGATGAAGAAGAAGTTGAATACGACGAACACGTATGGCTTTCTCTCCGCAATGCAAAAATCCTGAGTGCAGAAATCGCCGCAGCTCTCTGCGAAAAAGATGCAGCAAACGTCACAGCTTACAACGCAAACCTTGCAGCATACACAGCCCGCCTCGATGCTCTCGATGCAAAATACACCGCAGCTGTAAATTCAGCATCAAAGAAAACAATTCTCTTTGGTGACCGTTTTCCATTCCGCTACCTCGTAGACGATTACAACCTCGACTATTTTGCCGCCTTCGTAGGATGTTCCGCAGAAACAGAAGCAAGTTTTGAAACTGTCATCTTCCTTTCTAAAAAGGTAGATGAACTTGGACTCAACACAGTTCTTAAAATTGAAAGCGGTGATGGAAAAATCGCCCGCACAATCGTACAGAACACAAAGAACAAGAATGCAAAAGTTCTTACAATGGATTCTATCCAGTCTACAACTGCAAAGCAGGCTGCAGCTGGAACTACATACCTTAAGATTATGGAAGACAATCTCAAGGTTCTTGAAGATGCATTAAAATAAGTTAAAAAAACTAAGGTGATTTAGATCCATGAGCAGACTGGCTGCTTAGCACAGCCGGAGCATCGAAGGAAACTAAACCACCTTAATTCATATTCAATTAAACTTCAAACTGATCAATCTGAGAACTAATCTGCCCGATTGTCTCACCTACCTTTGTTGCTATATCAATCAATTCAGAACTACTCTTATCAATCTGTTTAGTATTAGAATCCATAAGATTGATGAAGGCCTGCATTCTGTCAGCACTAGATTTAAGACGTTCAACCTGCTCAAGAATCAACTGGTTCCCCTGAGCCATTTCTTTAGAGGCAGAACTTACTTCAGATGAACTGTCATTCATATCACGCAAGGCTTCAATAATCTGAGAAGAACCAACCTTCTGTTCAGCCATAGCATTCTGAATAAGCTGTACAAGTTCATCGGTATTCTTAATTCCGTTTTCTACAGTACTAAAGGCTTCACTCGACTGTTTAGAAGCAGCTACTACCTCTTCAATAGAAGCACGAATATGCTCAAGTCGTTCACCAATTGTTGAAGACTGAATTGTAGAGTTTTCAGAAAGCTTACGGATTTCATCAGATACGACAGAGAAGCCCTTTCCTGCTTCACCAGCATGAGCCGCTTCAATTGCAGCATTCATGGCAAGCAGGTTTGTCTGACGTGCAATATTTGCAATTACCTGGTTTGCTTCAAGAAGCAGCTTAGAATCAGATTCAATCTTCAAAAGCATCTCATTTACACCAGACTGTTTCTGATAACCATCGCGGGCACTTTCAGAAAGTATATTAAACGAGCCTACCATCTTCTCTACTGTATTAGTAACAGAATCAATATTACCAATCATCTGTTCAACAGCACTGGAAGCTTCAGTTACACCTGCGACCTGATTTGTAATCATTTTCTCAAGTGATGTAATATTAGAAGCTATTTCATTTACAGCAGTTGATGTTTCATTTATACCATCTGTCTGTTCCTGAATACCGGAAGTAGTTTCAATAATACTGTCTTTAATATTTTCAATTGCATCAGCAGAAGCTTCTGTTGTCTTTGCAAGAATATCACCCGCACTAGAAAGTGTAATCTGTGATTTCTTTAATTCAGAAACTATAGACTGCAGCTTTTCTGTAAACCGGTTAAAGCCAACTACAATTGCACCAATTTCATTATTCGAAGAAATACTGATTCGTTTAGTAAGATTTGCATTTCCAGAAGCAATTTCATTGATTGTCTGCTCAACCTTCTTAAGAGGATGCAATAAGGAGAATAAAAGAAGTCCTGTAATTAAAAGAAGAACAACAACAATAACACCAAACGAAATCAGCATAATTTTTCGGATAGAATGACCGGCAGAATAAATCTGGCTTTCAGAAATATTAAAACCAATACTCCATGGAGCATTATGAACCGGTGCATAGGTTACAAATAAACGTTCATCAGATGTCAGTGATTTTATCCAGCCGGAACCGATTTTTCTGGCTGTCATATTCTGGGCAATTTGTTTTAAATCTGCATGGTCGTTGGAAAGGTCTGCAATAAAGTTTTTCTTCATGGAATAACCATATTCAGGATAACTGATAACAGTTCCATTTCCATCAAGCATCCAGGCATTACCAGTTTCACCAAGCTGAATATCACTAACCATCTTCTGCATTGTACTTAAAGGATATACACCGGCAAATATACCAAGTTTTTTTCCATTTACAATTAAAACATGCGCAACGTAAAAAATCGGCTTTTTAATAACCTCATCCATTTTTGGATTACTTACATACTGATAACTTCCATCAATCGCAATCGCCTTATAAAATTCTTCATTACGAAAATCTGCAATAGTTCCATCATCACGATATGCCGTACCATCAAGAGTTACAAAATACATAGCATCAATATTAGAACTCTTTCTTTCATTTCTGGCACACATCCACGCAATAATCTTATCATTATCAAGAGACTGAACAATATCCGCATCAACATAAGTTCGAATTTCACGAATGTACATATTAAGACGGTTAGTAAGCATCATAGAATAAGCCTGTGTAATTTCAGTACAGTTTTCCCCATAACTCTTACCAGTTGATTTATTCGAATAATTCGTTACCATAAAAAGCTGGCCGGCAGTCAGAACAATAAAAACTAAAGCGATGGTTGCAATCAAAACGCCGATAAGGCTTGTTTTTCTATTGGAATTCTTCATACACATCACCCCGCTTATTTGTTATTTGAATAGAAGGAATCAAGCTGCTTCTGTAATTCAGAAATGATTTTTTCTATTCCCGCTTTTCGCAGATCCTGTCTAAAATCAGCCACATACTGTACCGGATTAGGATTCTGACCGTAACAGATATTTCCCATATACTGACCATAAACATCAGCAACAGCATCAATTTCTGAACTTATATTCGACAAATCCCAGACAATCTGACCGAACGGATAGTCAATCTTATACTTACTGTAAGTGGCATTAATGCTATCAAAAACTTCCCAATTGGTACCAGTATCACGAACTTCAAGCTGATCATTTCGGCCCCACCAGTAGTTAGTAGTAATTCCAGGCACTCCCGGAACAGGCTCTCTTAAACCTTCCGAGTTTCTTGTAAACTGCACACCTTCGATACCATAGTTAAACAGCTTATAACATTCTTCATCATTACGAATTAAATCATAAACCATTAAAGCGCGTTCCGGATGTTTTGAAGCAGCAGAAATAGCCATAGCACCATGAGTAATTGTCTGATAAACGATATTTCCAGATTCCTCACCAAACCAGAAGAAACCTGAATCAGCACCCGGAACATTTTTCTTAAGTTTATTGTAAACCTGAGTATACCAGGTCTGTGTATGATGCTGTTCTACACCGACAAGACCTTCACAGAATTCATCGCGGTTACTTCTGTTGCCGTTACCATTAGTCATTATGTCCTTTGGCCAGAACCCCTGCTGATTCCATTCCCTCATAAGCTTTGCATATTCAACAAGCTCATTTCCTTCAAATAAAGGTGAATAGATTTTCTTCATGTTTGATTTTCTTGTTCCAAACATGTTTGTTGAAGTAATACCATCGGCGATTATAAAATCACTCTTAGACTGAATATAACCTTCCGGATGGAAGGAACTGGAAGCACCATCACTATCCCAAGGCATTACATTTTTATTTTTCTTTACGAAAGAAAGATATTTAGTCAGATCTTCCCAGCTGTGAACACCATTAAGGCCTGCTTCTTTAGCCCAGTCAGTTCGATACATAAAACCGTGGTTAGTCCACTGAGTAAAGTTATCTTCCGGCATAAGGTAAATCATTCCATTTACACGGCAGACATTCCAGTGCTCTTCCGAAACCTGAGCCCAGGTCTTTGGCGCATAAGTTTTAAGTATTTCGTCTGGCAACGGCATAAAATTACCAAGATTAACGTTTTTCCAGGCATCCAGCCAGTCAGTTGCAGTACCAATAAGATCCAAAGAACCATCTTTTTCTGACAGCTTAAGGTTATAATTGGTTTGATAGTTATTCCACGGAATGTAATAAATTTCCAGCTCGGCATTCACAAGTTCATTAAGCCTTTCATTTAACTTTTCCAGCATTTCTGAAGTTCCGCTGTCTTTTGGCTTATTACCTGTTGTAAGATATGTAATAATTACATGGTGATTAGCGATATCCGATTCCTGTGTCTGTTTATTATTTTTTCCACAAGAAATCAGACTAAACAATAATGTAAGTAAAAAGAAAGTCTTTAAATATTTCCGTTGCATACAAACTCCCATAAAGAAAAATATCAACTTCTTAATATTTAATATTAAATCCTGTTATAAATTTTCGCAACTTTTATTTTCCAGTTTTTTCTGATATGATTTACGGCATGTCACAGAACGGAATCTTATTATTTGCAAAACAATCTGGTCCAACTTCTTTTTCTGCAATCGGAACAGTAAAGAGAGCCCTTAAAACGACAAAAGTAGGACACACTGGAACTCTGGACAGTTTTGCACAGGGACTTCTTGTAGTTTGCATTGGTTCCCTTACAAAACTGGCAGGCAATATTACAGCCTTCGATAAAACATACAAAGCCGTAATAAGATTTGGAGAAGAAACTGATACACTGGAGTTTACGGGAAAAACTATAAAAACAGCTCCACTTCCTGCAAAAGAGCAGCTGGAAACGGCCGTTAAAAAGTTCACAGGTAACATAATGCAGACTCCACCGCTTTTCAGCGCAATTCATATTGATGGAAAACGTGCCAGTGATCTTGCACGCGAAGGAAAAACAAAAGAGCTTCCAGCCCGTCCTGTTACAGTGTTTAATGCTGAAATTGAAGACCTTAAACATAATTCAGAAGGCCTTGTTGAATACGCTCTTATCAGTTTTTCAGTTTCAAAAGGAACCTATATAAGAAGCCTCGCCCGTGACATTGCAGCAGAATGTGGAAGTGCTGCTCATCTGATTGGTTTATACAGAACCCAGGTAGGAAACTTTAATATAGAAGATTCTGCAGGTTTTTCTTTACTTGAAGATTTTTCAATTGATAATGTAATAAAGACTGCAGTTGAGTTTCTAAAAAACAGTGAAGCTCCAGCCACACAAGAAAAGGATTCAGAAGAATTATACGCCGAAATAAAAAGCCATATGCTTGATTTTGATGAAGCAACTGCAAAAGTCTGTGGTTTTGAAACAACAAAAACAACCTCAGTCGAAGCAGAATCAAACTTTAAGAACGGCAAAAAACTACTGAGCGCAATGTTCTCTACAAATCTCCACAGTTTTAAACCAGACACACAAATTGCAGTTTTTAGTCAAAATGAAAAGTTTTTAGGCTTGATATACAAAAATCCAGAAAGTCGGGTATCTTATAAATTTGTCATTCCGGCAGAATAATGAAGATGAGTTATTGCTCCGGCAAGTGCATCGGCCGCATGATCCGGCTTCGGCTCAGTTTTTAACCCCAGCAGAATTTTTACATACCGCTCCACCAGTTCCTTATCAGCAGCGGCCGTTCCCGTTACCGCCTGTTTAATCTGGTTCGGCTGGTATTCACCGAGTTTTATATTATGCTGCGCAAGGCACAGTGTTACCACACCCCTCGCCTCTGCAACGCTCAATGCAGAAGTTACGTTTCGCGCAAAATACAGAGTTTCCATTCCAGCTTCATCCGGCTGAAACTCGTCAATCACCGCACATAAACGACTGTATATAGTAAGAAGTCTCTCTCCATGCGGCTGGTCAGCTTTTGTAGTGATGCAGCCATAACTAACCATACGGTAGCGGCCATCATAAAAGTCAACAACGCCAAAACCGGTATTCGCAAGTCCAGGGTCAATACCTAGAACACGGCGGATACGACGCCTTTCGCGTGTTCCCGGCCCTTTACTGGAACTCGCCCCATTAACACCAGACACGGCTGCATTATGAGAACTCAAACAATCTTCAGCTTTTTCACTTCCCGGCAGAGAAGAAAACTTTTCACTCATAAAACTATTATCGGACAAAAAAAATCCGCTCCTTAAGAGGAACGGATTCTTTACCTAAGCAAAATGGTAAATGCTAAAAAATTGCTCCATGTATTCGCAATTTTTTTTAACGCATTTTCTATGCTTCAGGCTCGAAGTCATCAGGATATTCAGCGGTGTGGTATACGTTCTGAACATCATCGTTGTCTTCAAGACGATCGATGAGGCGCTGAACCTTGCTAGCTGTATCCTTATCAACTGGAGTATAAGCATCTGGAACCATTCCTACGTCAGCAGAAAGTGTTTCAAATCCTTTTTCCTGAAGAGCTTCAGCAACACCAGAGAAAGCATCTGGAGTTGTTGTTACAGTGATGATTCCATCTTCGTTTACGATATCATCAGCACCTGCTTCAAGAGCAACTTCCATTACTTCGTCTTCGTTTACCTTTTCAGCATCAAGTTCAATTGTACCTTTGCGCTGGAACATACGAGAAACCGAACCAGAAGTTCCAAGGTTTCCACCGTTCTTAGCAAAAATGTTTTTAACGTCAGCAGCTGCACGGTTCTTGTTATCAGAAAGAACTTCAACCATTACAGCAACTCCACCTGGAGCATATCCTTCGTAGAGATACTCTTCGTATGCTGCTCCACCGTCTTCACCAGTACCTTTCTTGATAGCACGTTCGATGTTATCTTTAGGCATGTTTGCAGCACGAGCTTTAATAATTACAGTTCTCAAGCGAGGGTTAGAGTTAGGATCCCCTCCGCCCATACGTGCAGCAATAGAAATTTCCTTAATAAATTTTGTGAAAATCTTACCACGCTTTGCATCGGCCAAACCCTTTGCATGTTTAATGGTGGCCCATTTACTATGTCCTGACATTAGGAACTCCTTTAAAATAAATTACAGTCTTATCCATATAAAATAACATAAATGTGAAATTTGTTCAATATTATGAACCCAAATCAACCGTCCAACACGTCTTACGCCACTCCCTTCCGGCGACCGCTTCCCTCGCTTTGCTCGGAAATTTACAAAACTAAGGTTTTAATGCTTCTGGGTGGTTGTTGTACCATTGTTCACGAAATTCTGGATCCCAGGTGTTTTCTATTCGCCACAAAGTATGCACATTTGTAGACCAATTAATTGTAAGAAAATACCAATCTCCATTTGGATGATAAGTAATTGATTCAACTTCTTCATTTTCTGGTATTGTATAATATATTAGATTACTATCTTTTCGATCAAACAATCTAATGTATTTCATCTCTTGATTTAAGGTACATATATATTTCTTTGTTTCATAAGCTGTAGCCCCCCATCTATATCTGATCCCATCTATAAATAGATAATTATATTCATTTAATGTTAGATGTGGTGCATAGAGTCCATCTTCTAATAATTTTTGTGTTTCTCCCGATGTATAGAAATTTGATTTATTTTGTTTTTCATCTAGAGTTGGATTCAATATACAATGTAATTTGTTATGTTTCGCTGTAAAAAAAATAATATCAGATTTTTCATCATAATAACAAGCATTAAACCAATTTCCATCTGTTCCATTGTATTCATTTAATATAGAATATATTTTTACTCTAAAAAGTTCTTCTCCATCATTATTAATATAAAATGCATCTGTATAATTTCCTATTAAAATATTACTTCCTACAGTTTGAAATGTATGAAGATGTGTATTCGTTTTTATGTCTATTATTTTTTTAATCTGATATTTATCATCTATAAAAAATATTTGTTTCTTATCACGTTGATAAAGCATTATATTCCCATATTCATTAATAAATATATCATTTCCGGTAATATCATCGTGAGTATTAGTAACTGATCTTATGTATATACCTTTGCTTTCATTTTTGTATTCATATAATTTTGTTAATTTAACTTCACAAAATAAAGAATAAAACAACATCATTTCAAAAATAATTATACATATTCTTTTCATTTTCTTAATCTCCATACTTCCCAAGATTTATTATTTATTGAAACTGTAGCTAAGGTTCTGGTCTTTATAACTCCAAATATATCGTCAGAAGAATGATATACACTTTCAATTATTGTAGCATTTTAAAACCAATTCTGATTCTCAAATTATTTTTGAACTTTGATTTCGCATACCTTAACACATTTTCAGCAGTTAATGAAGTGATTTCAAGAAATGGAAGAAAGAACTGAAGAACATCCTAAAATATACATACCTCTTCGTAAACTGCCGCCAAAGACAGTAGTTTTTTTATTTCACAAATCAGATTTTACCCCTTATAATAGAAGAATCGAAGAGAAAAATAACAACTGAGAGGTGACTATCATGAATGATATCAGCATTACATTTATAAAAGACGGAAATGAAATAACTAAAAAACTTGTTCCTTATGGTACTCCGGTTTCTGTACTAACCGGAAATTTTGGTATTCCAGATAGAGAAATTTATGCAGTACGAATAAGTAATGAAATCTGCCCGCTTGATATGCCGCTTACTTATGATGCAATCCTCGAAGCAATTCCTGCTAAATCAAAAGATGGAGCTGCCGTTTACAGACGTTCACTTTGTCTTATGCTTGCGGCTGCTGCTCACAATCTGTTTCCAAAGGCTCGACTTCTTGTAGGACACAGCCTTGGTTACGGCTACTACTACACTCTTGAAGGTGCCAAGAAAATCACAGAAAAGGAAATCAAACAGCTTACAGATGAAATGAAATCTCTTGTTGAAAAGGATATTCCTATCACAACTGAATCAATTCCATATGCAAAGGCTGCAGAACTCTTTGAAAAACTCAATCTTGTTGAAACCCGCAAGCAGATTAAATACAACTGTCCGCCTACAATCAAAATCAATACGATTGGTGATTTTTCTGATTTGTATTTTGGACCTCTTGTACTATCTACCGGTGTTCTAAAAACCTTTGAACTTATGAAATACGGCGAAGGTTTCTTACTCCGCTTCCCTAAATCATCAGATCCGGACAAGCTCACAGAGTTTAAGGATCAGCCAAAGCTTTTCGAAATCTACAGCAAGTATAAGGAATGGGGAAAGCGCATGAACGTTACTTCTGCAGCTTCTCTCAACGAGCTTATCGGAAGCCGTAAGATTAATGACTTCATTGAAATCACAGAAATCTATCAGCAGAAAAACATTTCTAAGATTGCTTCTCAGATTGTTGACCGCAAGACAGTCCGCGTAGTTTTAATTGCAGGACCTTCTTCTTCAGGTAAAACTACATCTGCTAAAAAACTTGCACTTGAACTTCAGGCTATGGGCTACCAGCCTAAGGTAATCAGCCTTGACTGCTACTATGTAGGCCACGACAAAACACCTCTTGATGCAGACGGAAAACCAGACTATGAATGTCTAGAAGCGCTGAACATTGAGCTTTTAAACAATCAGCTTGTTGATTTGTTCAATGGCAAAGAGATTATTGTTCCAACTTATGATTTCCACACTGGAACTGCATATTTTGAAGACAAGAATAAGATGACTCTTAAAGACAATGAGATTCTTATTATGGAAGGAATCCACGGTCTGAACGACAAGCTCACTCCAAAAGTTGCTCCAGAACTCAAGTTTAAGATTTATCTTTCTGCCCTAACCCAGCTCAACCTTGATGACCACAACCGTATTTCTACTTCAGATAACCGTCTTATCCGCCGTATTGTCCGCGACAATAACTTCCGCGGTAAGCCTGCAGCAGGAACAATTGAAATGTGGCCGAGTGTCCGCCGTGGTGAAGAGCTCCACATCTTCCCGTTCCAGAACAATGCGGATGCAGTTTTGAATACAGCGCTTGATTACGAATTGTCAGTTTTACGAGTATACGCAGCTCCACTTCTCCGTCAGGTTACTCCAATGCAAAAGGAATACGCCGAGGCAAGACGTCTGCTGCAGTTCCTCGAGAACTTCGCAACAATTTCGCCAAGTGCGGTGCCACCACGCTCGATCATCCGTGAGTTCATTGGTGGTAGTGCTTTCAAATACTAGTCGTTAGTTTATTTTTGACTTCGTCTAATAATTCAGCTTCTTCGTAATCGGCAGCAGCTTTCCAGTCGGCGAGCTGCTTTTCTTTTAACTTTTCGAGGGCTGTTGTTTTTTTCATGCATTCGCGGAGGACTTCGCGTTTCTGTTCGGTAACGAGTTTTGCTTCAGCAA
Organism: Treponema bryantii; assembly: GCF_900111035.1. Lineage (GTDB taxonomy): Bacteria > Spirochaetota > Spirochaetia > Treponematales > Treponemataceae > Treponema_D > Treponema_D bryantii_C. The sequence goes on along the minus strand of NZ_FOFU01000001.1, from coordinate 221,264 downwards.
GCTGTTTGAGCAGTTCTTCTTTCTGATATTCCAAAAGATTGTTGTACTGGCTTTGAGCCATCATATCCTGAAAATTCAGAGAGCCCTTCATCTGGGCTTTTACTGCGGCATAGTTCTGGGCTATTTTTTTGAGATTTTCGTTTATTTCAGTTTCTACAGCCAAGGCTTTTGCGAGTTCACCTTCAGCCTGTTCTTTTTCGAAGTTGCGGTATTCGAGGACTTTCTGTAATTCAAAAATAAATTTCTTTGCCATATGGATTGCTTCGCTGCGCTCGCAATGACGAGGCCATTTATCACTTCTCTGCCACTCGAAATGACGCTAGGCTTCCGTTTGCTTAATACTATCTGTAATTTGGGCAGTGTATGGAATATCTAATGCTGGCGCTTCAACATATTCACTTTCTGGAATCTCAATTCCTGTAAGAGCAGAAAGTTTTTCCAGAGTTTCTTTCATTGGACACGGCTCGTATTCTTCCTGCTTAAGGAATTCCTCAATTTCCATGTGCTTATCTATAGCCTGGTCGATTTCTGGAGAATTACCCTTCTGATAAATTCCAGCTGTAATCATTGTTTCGTTTTCACTGTAAGTTGCCATCCAGGTGCGGAGTCGTCCAACAGCCTTACGGGTTTGTGCACCACTTACACGCTTAGAAAGTCGAGAAATAGACTGCAGAACATCAATTGCAGGATAATGATAAGCCTGAGCGAGCTTACGGTTCAAAACGATATGTCCATCGAGAGTACCGCGAACCTTATCTGTAATCGGCTCATTCATATCATCACCATCAACAAGAACTGTATAGAAAGCTGTGATAGAACCTTTCTGATTTGTACCAGAACGTTCGAGCAGTTTTGGAATCATATCAAAAACACTTGGCGGATAGCCTTTCTGTGCAGGAGGCTCACCGTTTGCAAGACCGATTTCGCGCTGTGCATGAGCAAAACGTGTAACTGAATCCATCATCAGCATAACGTCTTTTCCCTGATCGCGGAAATATTCTGCAATGGCTGTACAAACCTGAGCGGCACGGAGACGGCAGATTGAAGGCTCGTCACTGGTTGCAACAACGAGTACGGAACGCTTCATTCCTTCTTCACCAAGGTCGCGGTTTACGAAGTCCAGAACTTCGCGGCCACGTTCACCAATCAAACCGATTACGTTTATATCAGCATCTGTATTACGGGCAATAATACTGAGAAGTGTAGATTTACCAACACCAGAACCTGCAAAGATTCCAAGACGCTGACCTTTACCAACTGTAAGAAGAGAGTCGATGGCACGCACACCTGTAGAAATGCGGCGGTTAATATCTGTACGCTCATTAGGAGCTGGTGGATTTGCAACTGCAGGATAATAAGTTTCCGGAACAATTTCTCCCTTATCATCACAAGGACGGCCAGAAGCATTTATCATTCTTCCTAAAAGCTTTGGTCCAACAGGAACCATAAGACTTCGACCGGAAGCAACAACCTCGCAGCCAACTTCTATACCTTTTGTTTCTCCAAATGGAGCAAGTTTTACAATTTTTTCATCAAGACCAACAACCTCTGCCTGAAGTAGTTTTCCGTCACGCAGTTTGATTGTACACATTTCGCCGATTACAGAACGAGGTCCTTCACTTTCAACTTCAAGACCTTTAACTGCAACTACACGGCCAGTATAAAGGATGGTCTCTGCATCAACAACTTTTTCGAGATATTTATTAAAATCAAAATCACCGGTATAGGTAGAACGCACAGTACACCCCCTTCACTACTCAGCCGAAGTAAGAGGATCCTGGCGCTTGATATTTTTTACAGGAGAAACTTCAAGAATCTTATTTTCAAGTTCTGTAAGCTGACTTGAGATACGTGCATCGATAGCGCCGAAGTCTGTTTCAACAATACAGCCGCCCTTTTCAACAGCAGAATCTTCCTGAACTGTAATTCCCTGAACATTTTCAACATGCTGAATAAACTCGTCTGCGTGTGCTGTAGTAAGCTTTACATCTTCAATATTAACACGAAGTGTTACGTTACCACGGGTCTTTACCTTGCGCAAAGCAGCAACAGTATTTGCCATAATAACGTTCTTCTGATTTTCAGAAAGAATCTTAATAACCTTGCGGGCCATCAAAATTACAAGTTCAACAATCTGGCTTTCTGTATCCTGCAGAATTTCTTCACGGCGCTGCATTACGGCTTCGAGAACTTTGTGCATTCTTTCAATAAGGCGCTCAACTTCGGCTTTACCCTTTTCGTAGCCCTCAGAACTTCCCTGCTCAAAACCTTCTGAGCGTGCATCTGCAACAAGTTTATCATGCTGAGCCTGTGCTTCTGCAACAATCTGTGCAGCTTCAGCTTTTGCTTTTTCTATGATTGAAGCAGCTTCATTTTCTGCATCTGCTTTTATAACGGCCGCCTGATCTGTCTGGCGTTTTACTTCTGCAAAGGCTGTATCTTCAGCAGCTTTAATAATGCGTTCTGCTTCCTTCTGAGCATCTGCTTTAAGCTGCAGTTTTTCCTGCTCGAACTGAAGTTTATATTCTTCAGCTTCACGGCGCAAGTCTTCTGCAGTAGGACCTGTATATACTTCTTCCTCTTCTACTTCTACATCTTCAATCGGAGAATAGTCCTTGTAGAGAGGGAGCATTACTTTTTCTTCAATGTTCTTTGCTTCACCAGGTCTAAATACTGCTTTTGCCATACTTTATTCCTTTTGCAAATTATGATACAAGTTCGTCTTCGCCAGAACGGGCAATTACGATATCACCATTATCTTCGAGACGTCGGATGATAGATACAATCTTCTGCTGAGACTCTTCAACGTCCTTCAAGCGGACAGGTCCCATGAATTCCATATCTTCCTTAAGCATAGATGCGGCACGTTTAGACATGTTACGGAAGATTTTATCCTGTACTTCAGTATCAACAGACTTAAGCGCTTTTGCGAGTTCCTGCTGGTCGACATCGCGGAGTACCTTCTGAATAGCACGGTCGTCGAGCATAACGATATCTTCGAATACGAACATTCGCTTTTTGATTTCCTCTGCCAGATCCGGATCGTCCTCTTCGAGGGATTCGATAATAGACTTTTCAGAAGAACGGTCAACAAGGTTGAGGATTTCAACGATTGCTTCAACACCACCGGCAGCAGTGTAGTCTTCTGAAGACAGTGTAGAAAGTTTCTTTTCCAATACGCGTTCAACGTCGCGCAATACATCTGGAGATGTACGGTCCATTGTTGCAAGTCGTTTTGAAACTTCGGCCTGCATATCTTCAGGAAGGTTCTGCATGATTACAGCAGCTTTTCCAGGTTCGAGGTAAGCAAGAATCAAGGCAATAGTCTGCGGATATTCCTGCTGAATAAAGTTGAGCAAGTGTGCCGGGTCTGTACGGCGGATAAAGTCGAATGGACGAACCTGAAGACTTGAAGTAAGGCGGTTGATAATATCGATTGCTTTCTGAGAACCAAGAGATTTTTCGAGGAGCTCGCGGGCATAGTCGATACCACCGGTTGTAATGAAGTTCTGAGCATTCATGAGCTCCTGGAACTCTTCGAGTACGGCGTCTTTAAATTCAGGATTTACTTTTTCCTGACGTGCAATTTCAAAGGTAAGGGTTTCAACTTCATCTTCGCGAAGATGCTTCATGATTTCGGCAGAAACTTCTGGTCCAAGCGAAATGAGGAAGATGGCAGCCTTCTGGCGACCAGTTAAACTTTTATAATCCTTGTTGCCTTTTTTTGATGATGAACCAGAACCTGCAGGCTTAAGCTGACCAGGCTTTGGTACCGGCTTTGGATTTGATTTCGGTGCTTCTGTAGCTTCGTCTGACATAAACTATTCCTCCATCAACCATGTTCTTATGAGCATAGCAACATCTTCCGGATGTTCCTTTGCCATGGAAATTGCATTTTCCTGGAGTTCCATACGTCTTGTCTCTTCGACAGACATTGTAACCTCCATTCCATCGTCTTTTGCTTCCCAAAGTGCACGCTCGCGGGCTGCCTGCTGCTCTGCAAGAAGGCGGGCTTCTCTTTCGCGGCGGCGGCGTTCCATTTCGCGGCTGATAATACGGAAGAGGATAAAACCAACAAGCACAACAACAATTGCAATAAGAATAAGAAGTATTGTACGTTTTCTCTGAATTGCTGCGAAGTATTCTGCATCCTCTGCTTCAAACTCATCATCACGGTCATAAGCAATGTTTGTAACTTCTACACGGTCACCGCGGGTTCTGTCATATCCGATAGCACCCTGAATAAGGCGAACAGCTTCTGCCATTTCTTCTGTAGAAACCGGAGTATATTCACGCTTAATTGCACCGTCTTCAATAATGAGATTTCCATTATTATCTTTTACCTTCTTCCATTTTCCGTCGAGGTTGACAGAAACCGAAATCTTATCGATTTTTGGAGAAGAGATTTCTGAAGTCTGTTTTGTGTTAATTACATTGTTCTGTGTAACGCCAGTTTCTGTTGAACGGCCGATTACATTTGACATATCAGAATAAACAGGAGGAGTCTGACCTTCTACACCTGCAGGTCCTTCCGGATTATAACCTGTACCCTGCCACTCTTTTGTTACAGTCTGCTGACTGATTGGAAGTGTATCGCGGTATTCTGAGTCATCATATGGTGTATCCGGATTATCCGGCTTAATTACGATTGGAGAATATTCAGTTGCCTCGCTTGTTTTCTGCGACATATCCATTTCAATGGCAACGTTCATGTCGCGGCAGCGGTCTTCACGGAATGTTTTCTGAAGAGCTTTAAGAATCTTTGCGCGAAGTTCAACTTCCTGTTTACGGATAAGCTTCTGCTGCTTTTCGATGATGCTTACGCGGTCACTTTCAGCCATGCCTTCAAAATCATTTACCTGATTACCATCTACGTCTGTAATGATAAGATTTTCTTCTCTCAAGCCTTCAACAGCAGAAAGAATAAGGCGCTGGATTCCAAGAACGCGTTTTCTATCCTGAAGCAGTGTACTCTGAGGGGTTGTTTTAATAATTACACTGGCAGTTACAGGATTCTGATCTGCAGTAAAGAGCTGATTTTCAGGCAAAACAATATTTACATCTGCAAGCTGAATTTCGGCAATTGATTCGATATGCTGTTTCAACTGCTTTTGAATAGTATTTTTAAGTTTTACGTTCTGATCTGCATCTGTTGTAGACCAGCTTCTGTCATAGAAACCTGCCCAAGGATCAACCGATGACGGAACAAGGTTTTCACTAATAAGAATCTCTCTCATGCGGCGGGCAGTTCTATCGTCATCTACAGAAATGTAACCGGCATCATTTGTATATGCATTTACATTTTCCTGCGACAAACGGTCAAGAATTTGAGTCAAAGAAGTCTGATCTGTTACTGGAGCATTAAAGAGTCGGACAGTGGAAGGCTTTGCAGAAAGCTTCACGGACGCAACTATGACTATGATTACTATTACGATTATGCCAACTAATATGACTTTTTGAATCGGCTTCCATTTGGACCACATATTTTTGAGTCCATCTGTTACCTTTTTAAGCCATTCGTTCATCTGTCCCCTCCCGTGAACGAATTTTAAAGAAATTTATACTAAATTTAATTAAGTATAACATAGGAAGAGAAATTTGACAATAAAAATGTTAACTAACGTTAATTATTTTGAAAAACTATCGGGTAGTAGTAATCTCGTTCCATCCGGTAACCAGACGGTCAATTACAGTCTGCGCAAGGTTCAGGCTCTGGCGGGCTTTTGCCATTGCAATTGTTACATCATGAATATCAACATCATCAGGATCTGTAATGAGCTTTTCCTGAACTGCAGTAACATCCAGCTGCTGGCTGTTTACAGTGCTCAAGGCATCAAGAAGATATGACTGGAAAGATTTTGACTGACCTGCACGTTGAATCGAAGCAGCTTCTGTAGTCTGTTCTGTTCTGTTTAGTTTTTCGATTGGCGACATGCCGGGAATATTTGCAGTAAGAGGCTGAATCTTTCCCTGTCCAAAATGAGCTTTATCTGTGCGCACCATCTGAAGGGTGCCGAAATCTTGAATCTTCATGTTTCCCTACCCGTTTATAATTCTACACCCGTTATCGTCCGATTTCAAGTGCTGCAGAGAACATATCCTTTGCACCGTCAACAACTGTTGCATTTGCTTCGTAAGCACGTGAGGCAGAAATCAAATCTACCATTTCGTTTACGATATTTACGTTAGGATATTCAACATAACCTTTATGAGGGCCACTCTGATATGCATCAGGATGGGTTGGATCATAAACAAGACGTCCCTCAGAAGTATCTTTTGTAATCTCCAAAACCTTTACACCTTTTCCAGGACCATTGTCGAGGCTTGAAGGTGTGAACGGTGTACGCCACTGAGGATTTGCATCTGCAACAGGACGCATAACTACAGTAGATTTTTTAAAAGGACCTCCGTCCTGTGTACGTGTAGTCGAAGCGTTTGCAATATTATCAGAAATTACATCTGTTCTGAGTCTTTCAGCAGCCATTCCGGTTGCGGCGATGTTAATACTGGTAAACATACCCATATTCTAATCTCCTATATTAGGTTCCAGGTTTCAGGTTTTAGGTTCTAGGATTTTAACTAAAACCTATAACCTAGCACCTATAACCTACTTTTTCATTGCTGTGTTCACCTGATCAAACTCAAAGCTTGTGAGCTGGGTGAGCATGCGGTACTGCATCTGAATCTGGAGGATATTGTTTGCTTCAGTTTCTGCATCTACGTTGTTACCGTTTGCCTTTGCTGTAGTTGTGTAATCGAGAACACGACGAGGCTGAACATCACGGTAATCGTATGGAACATTTACCTGAATATGGCGGGAATCTGTTGTTGTAAGATGAAAAGCATTCTTAGCTTCTTTTTCAGAATCAAGAGCACGCTTGAGTTCACTTTCAAAGTTTACTGTTGAACGCTTAAAATTAGGAACCTCACTGTTTGCAAGGTTATTTGCTGTAACCTGATAGCGCAATGAAGTTACGTCCATTTCACGCTGAAGCAGGTCAATTGAACGGGTGAAACTGTTCATAAACTATTTTTTCCTCCTCTGATTTTTGTTTACATCTAGTTGATTTTCGGAATCTGGAGGAAAAGGTTTAGGAATTTTTATCAGAAAGATTTACAGTGGTCTATCTGTACGGAATTCATGCTTAATAATGCGCCATGCAAAGAAATCAAGCAGAATAACATAAATATAGAAGACATACTGATATCCAAGCGCTGCTACCTGTTCAGAAAGGAGGAAATCATAAGCTCCATGAATCAGCATAGGAATACCCAATGCAAGAAGTTTACAGAACTTCATTCTGCCTGTTTTACCATCCAGCCAGAAAGTTTTTGCACGGCTGAGCCAGTAGCCCATGAAAACGCCGAAGGTTGCATGGCCCGGAATAGCAAAAATAGCACGTCCAATAGAAACGCCTGTTCCATAAGAAACTACATACAAAATGTTTTCCAGCGCTGCAAATCCTAAAGAGGCAGAAACTGCGTAAACAATTCCATCATATCTGTAATCAAAATTCCTGTTTTTCCAGACAATCAGCATAAGGACAAGCCATTTAGAAAATTCTTCTACCAGAGCAACACCAACTGTATTTTCCATCCATGCAATCTGAATTGTTGCAGGATCATAATACATGCTGATCATTGAAATAAGAAAACGTTCTGCAGCGGCACAAGGAATAGAAAAAAAAGCCCCGTAAATAACAACCTTCAGAACAAAGTTTAATGGCTCACGCTCGTTTTTATCGAGTAAATATACATATCTTAGAATCAGAAAAACCGGAAGCAAGGCCGGAATCAGAATAAAATATAAAATGAATTTCATGATTTTATTGTACAACGAAGATTTAGCGAGGTCAATTTATCAGGCCACAGGTGGGAATTTTATGAGCCGGCGGCGGACAATTATATAGATTTATACAATTTAATCAGAGATGATTTATTTTTGATTTTGCGAAAAACGGGGTAAAATGATTGTACAAAATATAAATCACCGTAAACGCGGACTTTTAAGGAGATTTTTGATGGATAATTTTACATTTTATAGCCCAACTAAGTTTGTTTTTGGAAAAGATACTGAACAGCAGGCAGGTGCACTTGTAAAGGAATTTGGTGGAAGCAAGGTTTTGCTTCATTTTGGCGGTAAATCTGCAGAAAAATCAGGTCTTCTTGGAAGAGTTCGAGAATCTCTGAAAGGAGCCGGTGTTGATTTTGTAGAACTCGGTGGAGTTCATCCTAATCCTCTTGATGATTTAGTTTATGAAGGAATAGATTTGTGCCGTAAGAACGGTGTGGACTTTATTCTTGCTGTTGGCGGAGGTTCTGTAATTGACAGTGCTAAAGCTATTGCAATGGGCGTTTGCTATGACGGAGATTTCTGGGATTTTTACTCGTATACTGCACAGCCAAAAAAGGCTCTTCCTGTTGGAACTGTTCTCACAATTGCAGCTGCCGGAAGTGAAGGTTCCGGAGACTCTGTAATCACTAAAAAAGATGGAATGATAAAACGTGGAACAGGCGGTGAATGTATCCGTCCTAAGTTCTCTATTTTGAATCCTGCATTGACACAGACACTGCCTGCATACCAGACAGCGTGTGGTGCGACAGATATTATAGCTCACGTTTGCGAGCGTTACTTTACAAACACAAAGAATGTAGAAACTACAGACCGTTTGTGTGAAGCAGTTCTGATGGCTATGATCCACGAAACTCCTAAAGTAATCGCTGACGCAAATGATTATGAAGCCCGCGCTAACATCATGTGGGCAGGAATGGTTGCTCATAACAATATCGTTGGTGTTGGCCGTGACCAGGACTGGAACAGCCACGGAATTGAACATGAACTTTCAGGCCTTTATGACTGTGCTCACGGTGCAGGACTTGCAGTTATCATGCCTTCATGGATGGAATTTGTTTATAAGCATGATGTAATGCGTTTTGCTCAGTGGGCTACACGCGTCTGGGGCTGCAAGATGGATTTTGCTGATCCGGAAGCTACAGCATGCGAAGGTATCAAGCGTTTCCGCGAGTTCCTTCACAGCATTGGAATGCCTATCAATTTTGCTGAGCTTGGTGCAAAGGAAGAAGATATCCCTACGCTCGTAATGAAGTTCGGTCTACCGGAAGGCGGAAGAACCGGCGGATTTGTAAAGCTGAGTTCTGAAGATATTGCTGAAATCTACAAGATTGCGGCTAAAGCTACATTATAAAGGATTTCTCACAGAGGGCACGGAGGCCACAGAGGGATATAATAAAAAAAAACATAACTCTGTGTACTCTTTAGCTCTGTGAGGATTTTTTTTCAGGAGGATTCATGAAAGTTCTATTCATAGGCGGAACCGGTACAATCAGCATGGCAATTTCTAAATTGATATTGGAAAAAGGCTGGGAGCTGTATCTTATAAACAGAGGAAACCGTAATAACGATGAGCGTCTTAAAGGTGCGCATTTTATTACAGTTGATATAAATGATGAAAAAGCAGCGGCAGAAAAGCTTGCAGGAATGCAGTTTGATGTAGCATGTGATTTTATCGGCTTTGTACCTTCACAGCTGGAACGCGATTATCGCCTGCTTAAGGGCAAGGTACGTCAGTTTATGTACATCAGTTCAGCTTCTGCTTATCAAAAGCCTTGTGGAAACTATATAATCAGCGAAAAAACTCCGCTTGCAAATCCTTACTGGGAATATTCACGCAATAAGATTGCCTGCGAAGACTATCTGATGAAACTTTACAGAGATGAACAGTTCCCGGTTACGATTATAAGACCGAGCCATACTTATGATGAACGTTCGGTGCCACTTGGAGTTCACGGCGACAAGGGCAGCTGGCAGGTTGTAAAGAGAATCAAAGAAGGAAAGCCTGTGATTATTCATGGAGATGGAACTTCGCTCTGGACAATCACACATAATTCTGATTTTGCAAAGGGCTTTGTCGGATTGATGGGAAACATTCACGCAATTGGTGAAGCAGTTCAGATTATGAGCGACGAAAGCGTTACCTGGAATCAGATTTACCAGTGCATTGCAACATCGCTTGGCGTTGAGCTTAAGCCGGTTTATGTTTCATCAAGCTATCTTGCAGCACATTCTGATTACGACTTTACAGGAAGTCTGATTGGAGACAAGGCAAACTCTGTTGTTTTTGACTGCAGTAAACTGAAATCACTTGTACCGGATTTTGTTGCAACAAAACGCGCAGATCAGGGAATCAGAGAAACAGTTGAATATGTTCTTGCACACCCTGAATGCCAGACAGAAGACCCGTACTTTGATAAATGGTGCGATGAGATAATCGCAAAAATGAACTAAAAATACAGGAGCCGACAAATGGTTGACGTAAAAGGAAAATGGGCGCTGGTTACCGGCGCAAACCGAGGAATCGGATATAGAATCGCAAAGTTTATGGCCAGCAAAGGCTGTAATCTGATTTTACACAGCCGCTCACTCGAGCATACTAAGGCCGTACTTGAAGAAGTCCGAGCAATGGGCGTAGAAGCTTACGATATTGCTGCAGAACTCAGCGATCTTTCTCAGGTAGAAGCAATGATGAACGAAATTGAAAAACGCGGAAAGCCGGTTGATATTCTTTTCAACGACGCCGCAGTTCAGATTGCTTACCGCACAGACTACTGGAAAACACCGGTTGAAGATTATTCAAAGAGCTTTGTAATCAACACAATTGCTCCGATGATGCTCTGCTACCGCTTTATTCCAAAGATGATTGAACGCGGCTGGGGCCGTGTAATCAACACAACAAGCGGAATCCGCAACGAACCGGAACAGGCCGGCTACAGCGCAAGTAAAGCAGCCCTCGATAAAGTAACATCTGATATCGGTGGTAAACTCGACGGCACAGATGTCTGCATCAACCTCGCAGACCCGGGCTGGTGCCGCACAGACCTCGGTGGTCCGAACGCTCCAAATGATCCTGACAGCGTAATTCCTGGAATTGTTGTCGGAGCTTTCATTGATGACAAGAAGAGCGGCCGCTGGCTTGGTGCACAAGACTTTGCAGGCCTCACACTTGAAGAAGCAGTAAAAAAAGCTGCAGATTATCCGCAGCTTTTTAAGTAGCAATACACTATATTGAAAAAGTCCTCCTCTCCTTCTGATTCAGCTCGCCTAGGCTGAATCAGTTTCTTTTATGGAGGATTTATCAACTTCTAAAGAATATATCTAGACAAATCCTGATTCTGGCTGATGCCTTCAAGTTTTTCGTCTACATATGCGGCATCAATCTTGATAGTTTCGCCGGCATGTTCATCAGCTTCGAAGTTGATGTCTGCAAGAACCTTTTCCATGATTGTGTGAAGGCGGCGGGCACCAATATTTTCGGCACTTGAATTAACCTCTTCTGCAACCACACTCATGCGGTCCAAAGCATCTTCTGTTATATCGAGTTTAACACCTTCTGTTTCGAGCAGTGATGTATACTGCATAATCAGGCTGTTCTTAGGCTCGCTGAGGATGCGCTTAAAATCATCTTTGTGGAGAGAATCAAGTTCAACACGTAGCGGGAAGCGTCCCTGAAGTTCCGGAATCAAATCACTTGGAGCAGCAACGCTGAAAGCACCGGCTGCAATAAAGAGAATGTGTGTTGTATCGATTACACCGAACTTTGTATTTACATTGCTTCCTTCAACGATTGGAAGGATATCGCGCTGAACACCTTCGCGGCTTACATCCTGTCCATGGCTTTCGCCGTGAACGGCAATCTTATCAATTTCATCAATAAAGATAATTCCGCTCTGCTCTACACGCTTCTTTGCTTCATCGGCAACTTTATCGTGATCAACCATTCCGTCGAGAACTTCTTCTGTAAGAATCTTACGTGCTTCTTTTACAGTAAGGGTACGCTTTTTACTACGTCCCTGACCGTTCATCATATTTAGGATTCCCTGCATGCTGTTCTGAAGGTCATCAATGCTGCCACCGGCAATAATTTCCATATTAGGCATTCCCTGTGGACGGTGAACAACCATGTCTACTTCGCGGTCTTCAAGTTTGCCTTCGCGGAGCATCTGGCGGAATTTTTCACGAGTATGATTTTCTGCAGCCTTTTCAGCTGATTCTTCATCAGCTTTCTGCTGTTCTGCAGCTGCCTGATTTGCCTGATTCAAGGCTTCCTGCATATCTGCTGCAACCTTGTTTAAGTCAATTGTAATTTCATTTGCACTTGGCTGACTCAAAAAACCGAGAGGCTTAATTTCAGTTTTCTTGTCTTTTTCACCATCTGATTTCTTTTTATCGTCTTTTCCAGTTCCAGGTAAAAGCAAATCAAGAAGGCGCTCTTCAACAACGCTTACTGATTTTTCGCGAAGCTGATCTTCCATCTCGGCTTTAACGTCATTGTAGCCTACAGCCATAAGGTCGCGGATCATACTTTCAACGTCGCGGCCAACGTAGCCGACTTCGGTGTATTTTGTTGCTTCAACCTTTAAGAATGGAGCACCGCAAAGCTTTGCGAGGCGGCGGGCAATTTCTGTTTTACCACAACCGGTTGGTCCAATCATCAAAATATTTTTTGGAGCAACTTCATCGCGAATTTCTTCCGGAAGCTTAAGGCGGCGGAAGCGGTTACGGAGCGCAACGGCTACGGCACGTTTTGCCTTTTCCTGTCCGATAATATATCCGTCGAGTTTTTCTACAATCTGTTTTGGTGTAAGTTCTGTTTTATTTTCGTTATTTTCCATAAAAAGTATTCCCAGTTCTTAATACGTCATTGCGAGACCGAAGGTCGAAGCAATCCATATTAATAGATTGCTTCGTCGCTATGCTCCTCGCAATGACGTTTTACTCAAGAGTCTCTATTGTCAGATTCTGATTTGTATAAATACAGATGCTGCCGGCGATATTAAGAGAACGCTCCGCAATTTCCTTTGCGCTCAAATCTGAAGAATCAAGATAAGCGAGGGCTGCAGAATATGCATAATTTCCGCCTGAACCGATTGCAATTGCATCCTTTTCCGGCTCAATAACGTTACCGTCGCCGCTGATCAAAAGAATCTGTTTTTTATCTGCAACAAGGAGCATTGCCTCGAGCTTCTGAAGAGTGCGGTCTGTACGCCAGGCCTTTGCAAGCTCAACAGCTGAACGCATAATATCTCCGTTATATTCTTTCACCTTGGCTTCAAAGCGGTCAAGCAGAGTAAAAGCATCTGCAACACTACCCGCAAATCCGGTGAGAATCTTTCCATCATAAATCTTTCGAACTTTGCGAGAATTTCCCTTACAAACAGTCTCGCCCAAAGTACACTGGCCATCACCAGCCATAGCAACCTGTCCATTTCTGCGTACTGCAAGAATTGTGGTGCTTCTGATTTTTGTTTTATTTCCCATGAGTTAAAATATAATGATTTACGGAACTTTCGGCAAATAAAAAAGGTGTTTATCGTAAAAGTGATTAAGAATGCGGATGGGCTTTATTGTAGATATCGATGAGTTTTTCGGTAGTAATATGAGTATATCGCTGTGTTGTACTGATAGAACTGTGCCCCAGCATTTCCTGAACAATACGGACATCAGCACCATTTCCAAGCATATTTGTAGCAAAAGTGTGACGGAAAGCATGAGGATTTACATGGCGGTTTGTTCCCTCAACTCCTGAGTATCGGTTAAGAATATATCGGAGACCACCAGTTGTAAGAGGATGCCCTTTAAGATTTATAAAAAGTTCAGCGGGAATCTTTTCAATTTTCAGGTCAATCAGGAGTTTTTTGCGGTCTTTCAGATATTCAGCAAGAGCTTTACGCGATTCCTCAGCAAAATAAACCTTACGCTGTTTATTGCCCTTTCCCGTAACAATAGCTGAACGCCCACCATCCATGAAATCTGTAAGCTTGAGGCTGACAATTTCGCTTGCACGACAGCCGGAAGAATACAGCATAAGAAAAAGTGCATGGTCGCGGCTTTTCCACAAAAGCTCGTCGTTTACCGGCTCCTCGCAAAGCTCGTTTACCTCGGAGGTGGTCATAAAATTTGGCACCCGCTTTGGCAGCTTTACAGTCTTCATTTCAAGGGAAGGATTTTTTTCGATATATTTCAATTTAGCGGCATAGGCAAAAAGTGTACGCACTGCCGCAATAAAACGGTTCACAGTAGCGGCCGACTTTCTCTGCTTAGAAAGCTGCCCTATACAAAGCATCAGATTTTCGCGGGTTATAGCCTGAACATCCAGCTCCGGTGTCAAAAATTCCTGCAGCTGCAAAAGGTCGTTCCCATAACCCTTCACAGTATTCTCCGACAGCCCCCTCACCGCCGAAAGATAAAGCAAAAATTCCTCTGTAAGCTCACGTAAAGTCATACTTTGATTATCGGCAAAAAATATAAGATTCTCAAGGCACGTTATTTTGGAATCAATTTAATACCGTTTCATCCAATTCTTTTTTTCGCTCTTTCCAATCTGGCATTAGGATTGTCATAAAGTTATAAAACTCTTTAGAATGATTCGGATAACGGAAATGACAGAATTCATGAATTACAACAGATTCTATGCACCGCTCAGAAAAATGGATTAAATTTTCATTCAGCGTTATCTGTTTTTTTGACGGAATACAGCTTCCCCATCTTGTTTTCATTCTCCGAATTTTTAGATTTGGGTATGGAACTTTGTATTTCTTAAATAGAGGATAACATCTTTCTATTATTTTATTAAATTCTTCGTAACATCTTAGACAAAAAAACTTTTCAATCAAACGTTTTTTTAATAAATAATCATCTGAATGTTTACAAGCAAGTGTAATATAAATACCATCCTCTTCAACAAGATTTTGATGAGCCTGTTTTACAATCAGCCTCATCTGTTTTCCTAAGAGATAAAAACTTTCACCGCTCACATACTTTTTATTATCTATTTCCCATTTTCTTTTTTCCGAAAAACGATTTAATGATTTTAAGATAAAATCGCTTTTTGAAAGAATAAAATCATCAATATTTTTTACAGCAACAAGTGGTGAGGCAGAAACAAAAAGAGTTTCATTAGAACGGATGCGCAGGTTGATATTTTTAACTCTCTTTCTTTCCAATTCATAAGTTAATTTTTGAGGCTCATTATTTTTATCTGTCACAAAGATAGTTCTAGATTCTAAGCTCATTTAGAATCTCCTCATTGCAACAGTTTTTGAGTTTTCAATTATCTTGTCTATCAAATCAAAAGAAATTTTGAAGCCAAGTGATTTTTCATATTCATAGAACAAGTCATCAATGTCCTGCGAAATACGGTTTTGAATTGTAATATTCTGCTCCCATCCAACCTGTATATGAGATTTGAAAATTTCAGTTATATCAATTGACATTTGAGCCATAAAATCATTATCTGGCATAACATCCATTTCACGCTCCTTCTGTGCAAAAAGAGCCGTAATCACACCATAAAATGCCTGTGCATGAAGATTACTTTTTATACTGGAAGGATATTCTATTTGCGTTCTGCCATTTTGGTAATCTTTCATAATCTCACGCATTTTAGAAAGATATTCTGCATCAGAAATTACTTTATCCTTATACTGTTCAAGCGCTTCTTTTATTCGCTTAGAAAAAGAATCATAGTAAGCAGGATTTTCATCTCGATTTTGACGAATTGCTTTTGCAAGATGATAAGTAATAGCATCTGCCTTTGAACGATCAGTAGTAAGAATCCCCAATTCTTTTTCAAATTCTTCGCGATTCAAAATATCGATTGGAGGAGTGATTTTCTTTAATGCTACAACAGAAAGATGCGTATCCAAAAGATTCTGCATAAGAGGTTCATATTCGCGGTTATCAATTCCGTCACAATAACGAATTTTAACACTGCGACGAACACGCTCATAAAATGCAAATGCATTTTTGTATTTTTCAATTTCTTCACGCGGAACTGCATTATAAGCACTTTGAGAATTTAACACGACATGAAGAGCCTTACCAAAAGCGCAAAGAAGATTATAAAATTGTTCACGAGCTTCATTACCAGAAAGAAAAACTTCAATTTCTTCCGTATCATTTGGATTCTCAACTGTTATGAAAAGTTCCTGCATTTGAGAATATGATTCTCGCAATTTTCCAACAGCAGAAATTATGTCTGTCATAACTCCTTGAATATCTGAAGTTTCAAAATTCTCAAAACCAGCTCCGGTATATAAATCCATCGCTTCACTAAGATTTTCAACAAGACCTCTGTAATCTACAATAAGGCCATATTCCTTTCCTTCTGCAAGACGGTTTGTTCTAGCAATCGCCTGCAAAAGGCCATGTTCTTTCAATTCCTTATCAATATATAAAATCTGACAGATTGGAGCGTCAAATCCAGTAAGAAGTTTGCTACATACAATCAGAATATCAATATCTCCGTTACGGAATTTATCTTTTATTGTTTCTTCATAAACATCAGCATCTCCATACTGCTCCATCATCTTATGCCAGAAGCGAAGGACTTTATCGTCCGCTCCTTCATCTGCATCATCAACACTTTCCCGTACATCAGGAGCAGAAATCAGAACAGCGCAATTAAATTCACCCCACTGTTCAAAGCATTCAAGATAACGCACTGCATCACGTTTATAATTTACGGCTAGCATAGCTTTGAAGCCGGTTGCTTTATACCCTTGCTCAAAATGATTACTTATATCAAGTGCAATTCTTTTTATGCGTGCATCAGTAGAAGTAAGCCGGCGGATACTGCTCCATTTTTGCTTTAAATCCTGTTTTTGACTTTCGGTCAGTCTTTTTGTTGTCTGTTCAAACCATAAATCAATATTTTCTTCATCAACATGCTGTTCAACAAAACGTCCTTCGTAAATAAGCGGAACAATTGCCTTGTCATTAACTCCGTCTGCAATCGTGTATTTATGAATAAGGCCGCCGAATTTTGAAAGCGTATTTTTCTCGCGTTTCATAAGAGGCGTTCCTGTAAAACCAATATAACAGGCATTTGGAAAAACAGAACGCATTTTTGTTGCCAGCTGTCCATAATTTGAACGGTGGCTTTCATCAACAAGAAGGAAAATATCACGAGAATAATCTTTTGTATCAAGACGCTCTGCAGTGTTGAACTTATTTATGATTGTAGTTATTACATCTGCTTTTCCTTTTGTTATAAGCTCCACAAGATTACGCCCACTTGTTGCCTGCGCAGGTCGTAGCTTTGTATGAGAAAAAGTATCGGTAATCTGACGGTCAAGCTCCTTGCGGTCGGTCACAACAATTACACGAGGATTAATTGACTCTATTCCATCGTTGCACCCCCAAAGCTCCATCAGAATATACTTTGCAAGCATTACCATTGTAAGGCTTTTTCCACTGCCCTGAGTATGCCAGACGACACCACCCTTTCGTCTGCCGTTGCCATCATCCTGCTGGATCGTCTTTAATATTTCTTTAACGGCAAAATACTGCTGATACCGTGCAATCTTTTTAACCTTTGCATCATACAAAATAAAGTATTTAATAAAATCATAAACACGGCTCGGATACAAAAGCGAAATCAAAGACATATCCTGAACAGTTTCCATTCTATCCGTAATAAAACGATCAAGTCTCTGTTCATAAAAATCAGAATCTTCTTTCCAAACACTCCAGAACTTTGGAGGTGTTTTTGTAGTAGCATATTTTACTTCGTTTTTGTTTGTTGCAATTATTATTTGAGAAAACTTAAAAAGCTGAGGAATATATTCATTCTGCTGATTACGCCAATTCTGATTTACAGCAGCATCCACGCTTTCAGTTGGCGCCTTGCATTCAATAATCGCAAAAGGAATACCGTTTATAAAAAGAACAATATCCGGGCGAGCGTTGTGCATTTTGTCCTGACTTTCAACAAAAAACTCGCGCGTAACGTGAAGTACATTATTACGTGGATTATCCCAGTCGATATAATTTAGATTAAAGTTCTGTGTTTTGTCACCTTCACCAACAATTTCAGGATAACTTTCACCTAACAAGAGCTTATCATAGATTTTTTCACTTGCAGTAATTAGTCCGTCAGAAAGAGAAACATCAAGATCATCAATGGCTCGCTCTATATTTGCAGCTGAAAATTCATTTTCCGCCCCGCAATAAGAATAGCGGTTTATTTTGCGAAGTTGTCCGCGAAGAATATCTTTTAAGATAACATTATAAGCCCCGCCACGCTGCTTGGCACATTCTTCAGGAGAAATATAAACATAACCGCCATCCGGGATTCTCTCCGGACTCATTGCACAAAGCAGTTCGATCGCTGGATTTTGAGAAGCATTTTTTTCAAGGTAATCGTCTTTTGATGGTGATGTCATTGCCGGGCCTCCTGTATTACAAGTTTTTTAATATTACTGGGATAAGAACCGCAGACTCTTCCATAAGTTCAAAAGCAAAACACTTTTTGCCTAAATCTTTGAGTGATGCACCTATATGGTACACTGTCTTATTATCGATTATAAGAAATCGGTCATGCATTTTTGATGTGTAATTTAGAGTTAGTTGAGGATATTGCGAATTAAATTTCTGTACATCAAGCGCGCTGATTTTTGTTTTGCTATCGGTATAAATCGTAACCTGAACGCCAGATTTCTTTTTGGAAAGCTGTTCAAGTACACTTAAATCTACATAGCCGTCAATCAGAATAATTTCTTTTTTTGCTTTCTGAATGATATTCTGAAAGAATACATAAGCGTCAAAAATCTGCCCTTGAAAGAAGACACCTTCTTTTTTAGGTTTTGGATTAGATTCCAAAGCCGCAAATATTCTTTCAAAATTCTTATCATGTTCTAAAAGCTTTGTATCAGTATTTGTTAATCGGCTTATAATATTTACATTTTCCTGCAAATAATGCCGCATCTGAACAAAAGCATTCATAATTTCTATACTGACTTTTACAGCTGTTTCGCTGCGAAGGACGGCAGAAAGCATTGCAACACCTTGTTCGGTAAAAGCGTAAGGGCGATATTTTATATTTGAACCTCGTAAATTACCGCTACTGTTCAAGGTCACAAATTGTGACCTTGAAGCTGGCTTAAAAAACGTATTCGTTTCTTCTTCCGTCAATTGAAATCTAAACTCATCTGGAAAACGTTCGATATTACGTTTAACGGCTTGGTTAAAAACTTTAGTTTCAATACCATAAATAGCGGCTAACTCAGAATCAAGCATGACCTGTTTGTTTCTGATATTTAATATTTTTGATTCAATAGAGTTTCTATCTATAACTGTCATTTCTTTTTCCATAAATTCCCTCAACACTTTTTCTATTCTGAATCTTCTAGTTGACTACTATTTGTTTCCTTAAAATCCTTTTCTTTTTCAATCGTAAGTGTATCTTTCTTTCCTATTGCTATCAGCTTAGTTTTGCGGTTATCTTTATTGATTGTTTCTTGCTCAGATGTATACAAAATAAGAGTTTCCTGTTTTGTTATATTTGTTTTTGTATCTATTACATTTGATGAATTATTATCTAGATCTTCCTCAATAGTTATAGTTTCTGTTTTTTTGATACTTTTAATTTCATACGGGCAGGTTATATATTTTTCTTTTGTTTCATGCAAAACAATTCTGTCAGGCTCATCTTGAAGAATTTTAAACTGTTTTATTTTCGAAGCATTATCGTTTGCCGCATCTTTTATTATGTGTAAAATCAATAAAACACCAATCAAGCACAATATGAGACTAAGATATTGAATTACATTCTTATTTATTTTCTTTTCAGATGAAGGCTTTATTTTGACACCCTTAGAAATTGAAGCAGCTAAAAAATCAAGAATTAGAAGAATCAGTGCCATAAGTACTGCTGTTTTACTTGTCTCCTTTATTTCACAGCTGTATAACAGAAAAACAACGAGATATGAAACTATAAACAATAAAAAATATGCAGCTAGTCCATTTTTTAATGTCTCTTTTATACAATCCGCCCAGATAAATAAATATTCAGAAAAAATATAAACGAAAAAAAGAGCTGAATAAATGATTATATTTGTAACAGCCTTGTATACAATATACTTCCAGTCAAAATCAATTGAAGTCAAAGAAATACCAAAAAACTTTAAATATTCATCTTCATAATAAAATACAAGAAAAACAGAAACTATAACTATAGCGCTCCATAAAACTTTCAGACCATCAGAATATTCACCGACTTTTTTTATAAAATCTCCAATATTTGTAAAAAATGTTTTTTCAGATTCGTTTTTTATTTCTTTTTCCATATTTCACTTCTCCAGCGTTTTTTCTGTTTCAATGCCATATTTTGCTTTTATGTCATCTAAATATTTCTGCTGCATTTTTGGACGTACAAATACAAAATCAAAAAGTTGATTTATCAATTCCAGCATAACATCAGATTCACCTTTCTCCACATCTATAATTTCATTACTATTTGTGCTTTTCTTTGGATGTGCACCAAAATTCGCAACTTTACGCATTACCTGAAGCATAGTAATCAATTCTGTTGGAACATTTGATTTAGTCTCCAGCTCTTCAATTTCTTCAGCCAAATTCTTTTTACTAATTTTCAATTCTTCATGCAAAATCATTTGCAGCAAATATCGGCTTAAAGTTGCACTAGCTCTTGGACTGATATTATTTACTTGCTCACTTTCTTTATAAACTTGTGCATATTTCTCTGGTATATACTGACTAAGAGTTTTTGTATTTGGAAATTTAGGATAAATAATATCCTCTCTGTCTTTATTTTGTAATACAAAGTCTGTTCCTGTAAAATCTTCATGAACACATTTTTTTCCATGTAAAAGTTTTATAATCAGATTTTCACATTCAGGACAAAAACCATACAAGATTGAAAATCCGTCTTGCTTTACACCCCGATTATTCTCACATGGGAATGTATCATCAAACCATTCAACATTAATACTTGTATTACAATGTGGACATTTCATATAGCACCTCAATTCATTTTACCCGCACTGTTCCGGTAAGCAGAAGCTGTGCAAGTGATTTTTTCTTTTGTTTTTCTTGTTCGATGATTGATTTCAGCAAGGCAATTTCTTTATCTGCGGCAGAAAGAACTTGGGCAATGATTTCTTGTTCGGGGAGAGTTGGAAGATGAATCATTATTTTTGATAATTGTTCTTGCGACAAAGTTGGTACTGCACCACCAACAACAATCTTATTAACGAAGTTTTGAAAATAGTCACTTTTCAAAATATAATATAAAAGATTTTGTCGTACTAAATTATTAGAACGAACGATTACTAACTGAGGATTAATAGTTGCTTTTTGATAAATAGAATCTAAGTATCCAACTTTTCCAAAAGTTGAACCTGTTTTCACAAATACAATATCATGTTTTTGTATCATTATTTCTGGAGATTCAAGATATTTTTCTAATGTGATAAAGGTAGAATCTTCCATATTTAACTGTCCATCAATAATATTACTTGGACTTAACGATAATACACCTTTATCACTTGAAGTTATATCAGACATCGTATATCCACGAAAACCAATTCGACCAGTAATTGTACATATACAGCCCAATATCTCTTTCTTCCATCCGCTCTTATCAATCACCACACCGCCAAGCGAGAAAACTTTTTCGCAATCAGCATTTGTGTGTGGAACCTCCAGAAGTTTCTGTATGAGCCATTTTTTTTGTTGCTGCTTCTGTTCCAATAACTTTTGTTTGGAAGAGATTATCTTATCTTGTTTGCAAAGAATCTCAGCAATTTTCTGCTGTTCTGCAAGCGATGGAAAAGGAACAAAACAATCGTAAAAATCTTTACCTGTAAGATTTAACAAGCCATCATCTCTAACCCCATGATTTATCTTTGACGCTAACTGATGATTTAAAAATCCAGACATAAAAAGCTGTTCATAGTAATCATTTATACCCAAAATAAATCTAAAACTTTCGAAAACATTTGGAACAGCAGCACAATCTCTATCTGTTAATTGATAAATACAACCTTGTGGATATTTTTTTGAGTTCCCTTTGTTATATGAAAAATCACCTCTTTGTAAAACTGTATATTTTCCATATTGTTTTCCAGATAATTCTTTTCCAAATTTTTTAGCCTGATTAACAAATCCTATTCCTGCAGAAATACTTAGGGTTTCATATTTTTTATCCCCAGCCATTTCTGTCAATGGGGTTGTAATATCCGAAAGTTTTATATATTTCCAACCATCAGGTAATTTCATTCTTTATAAATCTCCGTTAAACAATTCTATAAGGATATCTATTTCCGTTTTTAGATTCGCAAAGACGCTTCTGAGTTTTTCATCTTCAAGGCCGCAAATATAATTACATAATGACATTTTATCTAGTTTTTGAATTATATTTTTACATCCATAATCATCTATCTTTTCTGTTGTTTTTTTATATTTATCTACTTCAAAACTCTCATCAAGTATAAGAGCATTTTCAACTCCTATTGTAAAACCTCTATGATTTTCAAAATCTTGCATACATAACGTTATAACATTATTCTTGTTTATTTTTGGCTTGTTTGTATCACAATCATATAGTAAAACATTTTTATAGGGCAAATTCTTAGAAACAAGAAAATCAAAAGCCTGATTTAATGATTTGTCTCCTGTAAATCGTTCCTGACCATTATCATCAATATAACCTATCCATTTAAATCTAAAAGGAATATTGCTATACCCAAAAACTTCAAGTGCTTTTGTAAAATACTTTTCATCTGTACGCCCTTCAAGATAAACAGTTGGTTGCCCTAACGAAAAATCTTTTATTAAAAAAGCATCATGAACAAGCTCAAGAGAATCACATTTATAATATTCAGGTTTATCTTTTACAACAATTATTCCCTGGGAATCACGTTCAATTACAATTACTTTATCATTACGACGATTTTCATTATGAATTATAAAAGGGGAATGTGTAACGGCAAAAATCTGTGAAGTCTGATTACCATTTTCATCTGTGAAAATTCCCTTGTAATAATCCATTATTTTCTTTTGCCAATTTGGATGCAAACTAATTTCAGGCTCATCAATAAAAACAAAAGCCCCATTTAATGCATTCGCATCTTTCAGAAGAAAACATCCTCTATAAACAATTTGCTTTTCACCAGAGCTAAGGGATTCAATAGGTATTTCTGCATTATTCTTCTTGAATATTATTGATTTATGTCCGTTTTGATTCTCTATGCGATTATAAGTCAGATTATCAAAAATCTTTGCAAATGCATTTTTAAATCGAGACATTCTTTCTGAAATAACAAGTCGATTTGTATCTTCCCCTGCGTCTCTTGCAGAACGAAATATCTTTGAAACATCTGCATCATCCAGAGCTTGAACATCAATCAGAAGCTGATTAATTTGCCTTGTTAGATTCAAATCAGAACGACGACTATTCTTTTCCATATCTATATTTTTACTTGTTACTGTATTTATAAAATCTGTATGAAAATTAATATCTACATCGGAAAAAATACCATAAATTGGATTACTCTTAAAATAATCAATTCGATTTGACGCAGCAACAGGAACATCTCTTATAAGCCCTACAATATTCTCTCTGCAATAATATCCACCATTCTGATGTTGGAAATACAGCATATTTCTTATACCTATATCATTCTCCATTTCTATTTCAGCACTAAAATTGACAGTTGAGGAAGAAATTTGATATAAACAATTAAGAATTGTACTTTTGCCACTTCCATTCTCTCCAGCAAAAATAACGGTATCTACGGCATTTCCATTTTCATCGCAAAAATCAAGATTTAAATTTCCTAATACTGGATGATCTCTAAAAGTAATTTTTCTTAACTTATTCATTTTTCCCCTCCAATCATCTTTTTCTCATGTTCTTTTTCAATTTGCCTTACACTTTTTTCTGGTGTTGGCAAATCTTCTGGCATTGTACCGCCAAGTTCTTTGATAGTCTGACGAACTTTCTTTCCTACTTCAAAATGAGTTTTATTCGCCTCAGATTTTCCTTGGATATTTTCACGCCTAAGTTTTTCTTCTGTCTGTGTTGCACGGAAAAGATTTGCGGCAAGTTCTGTACTTCCCATATAATCAAGAATATCCTGATTCTTTTTAAGTCCTTTTCGTTCTTTTATATCTTTTGCTTTTAGACCGTTATATAATCCCATATAACCATAATTCTGGAAAATTGCATAATCACGCGGTTCTTTTATCCCAGCATCATGAGCTGCATCGGCCAAAGCCGAGTTATGGCGTTTCATTTCATTGCGGATTGCGATACGCTTTTGTTCCTCTGAAAGACGTTCGTAATCTTCTATTAGTTCCTGCTGACGTGTTTTTACAGCAAAATATGTCTGACCAAGCGCAATAATTTCTTTTCGCGGGTCACCATTCATAACTATCAGATAACATGCATAACGAGAAAGTTCATAATCTTCAACACTTCGTTTAGCATTAGAACCAATATCAACCATTTTGCGCACCTCCGCAAAATGGTCAGCTACATTTTGTCCACTATTATAGCATGCTGTTTTAGCACGCTCTATTGCTTCTTTTAAATATCGCCACTGAGAATATTCAAGTACGGGTTGTAACTCACGTGCATACCAAAATTCCTGTCCATATTCATTTACATGCTTGATATTATCAAAAATATTTTCATCACCATCAAAGAAAAAAAACATAAACAAACCTCCTTTTCAGCAAGACCAAAAAAAATTGACCTCGATATTTATAACCCAAGTTCTTTCAAATACCCCGCCATCTCCTTCTGTACCTGTGAAAGTTCACATTCTATGCTGGCTATATTTTTCTGAACTTCCTTAATATCAATTGGTTCTTCTTCCTCAAAGGTGTCAACATAGCGCGGAATGTTAAGGTTATAATCGTTTTCACGAATAAGGTCTCGACTTACAACTGCACTGTATTTTTCAACTGCTTCACGCTTATTGTAAGTATCAACGATTTTTGAAATATCTTCGTCACGCAGAATATTCTGATTCTTGCCTTTTTCAAAATGACCTTCGCCCGAAGCATCAATAAAAAGTACATCATCACGGGTGCGATTTTTTTTGAAAATCAATATACAGGCCGGAATTCCTGTTCCATAAAAAAGATTTGCAGGAAGCCCGATTACAGCATCAAGAAGATTAAACTCAATAATCTCTTTACGAATTTTTCCTTCACTCGCGCCACGAAAAAGAACTCCATGAGGCAGAACAATTCCCATACGACCGGAATTATCATCAAGGCTGTGAAGCATATGAAGCACAAACGCATAATCCCCCTTGGAACTTGGCGGAACTCCCCAGCCAAAACGACCATAAGAATCCATGGATGCTGTCATCTTTTCTTTTTTCTTTTCATTGTCTTTTTCAGTATTTGATAAAAATCCAGAATCCCACTTATCCAAACTGAACGGAGGATTTGCAACCCCAACCTGAAACTTCATCAAACAATCATTTTCGAGAGTCTGTGGATTTGAAAGAGTATCTCCCTGATAGATTTTTGCGTCATCAACACCGTGCAGGAACATATTCATAGTACACAAGGCCCAAGTCTGAGCATTTGCTTCCTGTCCATACACAGCACATTTTCCATCTGGAACTTCCTTATACGCTTTAAGCAAAAGTCCGCCAGAACCACAGGTTGGGTCGTAAATACGGTCATTTTCTTTCGGCTGAACAAGAAGTGCAAGCAGATGAGAAACCTGACTCGGTGTAAAAAACTCCCCGCCCTTTTTCCCAGCATCTGAAGCAAAATTGGCAATCATATATTCGTAAGCATCGCCAATTATGTCTGCTGAAGAGAGCTGACTTGGACGCAAATCTAACACTGAAAAGTCTTCAAGCAAATTTTTAAGAATTGCATTTTTTTCTTTCTGATTTCCAAAATCAACCTGGGAATTAAAATCAATTGCCCGGAATACATTACGCAGTTTTGCAGAGTTCCGTTCCTCAATATGGCTCAACGCAACATTTATCATCTGACCAATCTGATTATTATTGCGCTCATTATACAAATAATCAAAAGTTGATTCCTTATCCACAAAAAAACGTTCGCGGTTCATTGCACGCTCAATTCTTACTGCGTCTCCGTTATATTGAGTTTGATACGCGGCATATTTTTCTTTAGTAACATCGCTCAGGTATTTTACAAAGAGCATGGAAAGAATGTAATCTTTATAACGTGAACTGTCGATTTTTCCGCGAAATGTATCACATGCACTCCACAATGTCTTTTCAATATCATTTTTAGTTGTCATTTTACCGCTCCTTTTTTATTTATAATAAACTCAAAATTTTTATCCTCAAGGCAAAACTGATAAAGTTTTTCTTTTTCTGTTTTCAATCGTTCTAACAATTCCAGTTCTTTTCTTGCAGTCATATTAAAATCTGCAATTAATTTCTGTTCCCGTAAACTTGGAAGCTCAATATCCAAATCACAGAAATATTGGGGTTTTATTGCCGCCAGCATATTTCCTGCACTATTTTTGAAAATATCTCTCTTCACAGTTTCTGTATTCAAAAGCCAAAAAAGATACTCTGGCAAAAGTTTATCAGTGTAACATCTGATTATTACAAAATTTGATGATACAACCATACCATATGTTTTTTTATCAATTAAAACTGAAGTATAAGGCATACTTGTACGAACAATTACATCTCCAATTTCAGTCAGATACTCTTTATTTAACGATTCAACAGCATCAAAAACACCCAAATCCCGCTCAGACACAGTAGCATCAGGCTTTATAGACTTTAAGGTCAAAAGAGAGTATCTGTTTTCTGTTTTCACTCGCGCCTGTTTTCTCGAAAGAACCAAACCGCTACGTATTTCTGCGCAACAACCTAACTGCATGCCTAAAATATAATTCTAGAAAACTCAAAAGTCAAGTAAAATATTTTGTTATGTATAATAAATAACATTATTAACCAAAAATTTAGAGTGATTTACAAAAATCACTCTAAAACAATTTTATCTTACACCTTATCCACATCCGCGCAGGCAATTACATTAATTCCCGTACCAAGCAGATCGTACAGCAGAATGTCACCGCGTTTTACCGGAGCTTTACAGCTGGCTCGACGCACAACTTCCATGCATTGGAGAAGCATATTCTTTGGAACTTCACCTGCAGTTTTTACAGGAACTACAGGGAGGACACCGTCATTCACTTTTATTGTTGAAGTTAGTGTACGTGTTGGGTTCTGAAGTTCTTTGGCAGCATACTGTTCGCCGCGTTTACAACCGTTATCTTTTACGGACAGAACTTTTTTGTTGCCGTCGGCATCGGTTTCAACTTCAACTTCCATTGAACAGCCCATCGGACAGATGATACATGTAAGCGGGATTTTTTCGATTGTATTTTCCATTATTCTGCTACCTCCCCTGAAAGTTGAACTGAAACTGTAATGTCATCGCCGGCTTCTGCAAGCTGGGCCGGAGTAAGTTCTGTTACCTGCATTTCTCCAGGGCGCACAACCTTCTTTCTCACAGATTTCAATATCTTATTATTACTTGAAACTTCGATATAAACATCTTTATAAACATCTGTTGCACGGAACATAATTGAAACATTTCCGTCCTGTACAGCTGATTCAATATACTGAGGCACGGTGTAGCGCACACGGTTTCCAGGGCGCAGGGTGATTTTCTTTCCATCCTGAACAATTTTTCCCTGAACAAACTTTGCTGCATTTTCGCCTGCCCTTAAGCTTTCAGCAGTTACAAAGTCTACGAGGTCATGAACATGAACTGTGTTTCCGCAGGCAAAAATACCTTCGGAAGAAGTCTGCATATGCTCATTTACAACAGGACCGCTGGTAGCAGAGTCAATTGCAATTCCACAACCTGAAGCGATTTCGTTTTCCGGAATAAGGCCTACAGAAAGCAAAACTGTATCGCACTCAATAAACTCTTCAGTTCCAGGAACAGGCTTACGGTTAGAATCAACTGCCGCTACAGTAACTCCTTCAACACGTTCCTTTCCGTGAATCTGAACAATCGTATGACTGAACTTCAGCGGAATATTAAAGTTTTCAACACACTGAACAATATTACGGCGCAAACCGGAACTGAAAGGCATAACCTCACAGACCAGTTTTACTTCAGCACCTTCCAGAGTAAGACGGCGTGCCATAATTAAACCGATATCTCCGGAACCAAGAATTACAACCTTACGTCCAGGCATATATCCGTCAATATTTACAAAGCGCTGAGCCGCACCTGCAGTAAAGATACCGGCAGGTCTTGTACCCGGAATAATCAGCGCACCGCGGGTTCTTTCACGACAACCGGTCGCAAGAACGACAGCCTTTGCCTTAATGTGCATGAGACCGTCTACAGTGTTGATTGCAGTAACAAGGCGATAACCTTCATTCTGCGCAACCTCGAGTATCATAGTATCAGTTTTATATTCAATACCAAGCTTTTCAACTTCATCAGAAAAGCGTGCAGCATATTCCGGACCGGTAAGCTCTTCACCAAAATAATGAAGACCAAATCCGTTATGAATACACTGAAGCAGGATTCCTCCGATTCTTGTATCGCGCTCTAAAATCAAAATGCTGTCAGTACCAGCTTTCTTTGCAGCAATTGCCGCCGCCATCCCGGCAGGACCGCCGCCAATTACAACTATATCGTATTCCATAACAGCGCCCCCTACCTTGTTTTTCCTGTAAGAATATATGAGCAGCCGCCGTTTTTGCAAACGTCCGTCATCGGAATTCCAAGCTCGCGGCTCAAAATCTCAGTTACACGTGGAGAACAGAAACCGCTCTGGCAGCGTCCCATTCCGGCACGGGTTCGACGCTTTACACCATCAAGATCCACAGCCCCAACAGGAGACTTAATTGCCGCAACAATCTCGCCTTCAGTAATCATTTCGCAACGGCAGATAATTCTTCCATAAAGCGGATTATTTTCAATCAGCTGAGCACGGCGCTCATCATCAGCATCTTTAAAGGATTCAATACCCTTACGAACAGCCACAAAGTCACGGTTAGCTTCAAGCTTTACACCAAGTGATTTTTCAACAAGTTCACGCACATAGCAGCCGATTGCAGGAGCCGCAGAAAGTCCCGGCGAACAGATTCCCGCAACGTTTATAAAGCCATGTACCCCACTATCTTCTTCGATAATAAAATCATTTACCGGAGTACCATCCTCATTGTAAGCAAGGGCACGAACACCCGCAAAAGAGTTTATGATATTACGGCGTGGAATATCCGGAATAGTTTTTCCAGATTTTCTGAAAACCTCGTCCTGACCGGCAGCAGTTGTCTCAGTTGCAGTTTTATCGTTTCCATCGGCAGCAGTCGGCCCAGATAAAATATTTCCGTCTACAGTTGGAGTAACCAGAACACCTTTCCCCATCTTGTCAGGAGTCTGGAACAAAGTATGACTTGCAAGATATGCACATTTGTTATCAAGCAGATAGTATTCACCACGGCGAGGCACAATTTTAAACTTGCGGGCCCCTGCCATTTCAGAAACAACATCTGCATACAAGCCGGCAGCATTTACTACGCATTTTGCAGAAATGTCGCTTTTTCCTGTTTTGATTACAAACAGCCCATCAGCCTTATCAATTCCATGAACTTCAGTTTCAAGAAAAAGCTTTACTCCATTCATAACAGCATTTTCTGCAAAAGCCCAGGTTGCCATATAAGGACTTACAATTCCTGCAGACTCTGCAAGCAGAGCGCCACAGGCTTCTTCACTTACATTTGGCTCAAGCTTATGAAGCTCCTCACCATCAATAATGCGAAGGCCCGGAACACCATTTGCCACACCACGTTCATACAGCTTTTTGATGTGGTCCATATCTTCATCACAAAAGCCGATAACAAGCGAACCGTTATTCTTATAATCAAAATGAAGAGACTGAGCCAGCTCGGGATACATTGCAGTTCCTTCTACATTAAGCTTAGCCATCAGAGTGCCGGTTTTAGCATCAAAGCCCGCATGAATAATTCCCGAGTTCGCCTTAGAAGTACCGCAGGCAACATCATCTGATTTCTCAATCATGCACACGTTCAGCCGGTACTTCGCGAGCTCCCTCGCAATGCAAGCACCTACAACGCCTGCACCAATAATTGCTATATCATAAATCATAAACACCTCAATATGGTAGAGCTAAAAAATGCTTTCGCATTTTTTTTAACGCTCTGCTATTTAACAACGGCCGCCAGCGGCCTTACACATCCTCCCAGTGCTCAGCACGTTCCACGGCCTTTTTCCAGCCTGCATACAATTTCTGTCGCTGGCCGTCATCCATCACAGGCTCGAACACGCGGTCAATTTTGTGATGAGCAAGAATCTCGTCGCGGCTCTCCCAGAATCCTGTTGCAAGACCGGCAAGATACGCAGCACCAAGCGCAGTAGTTTCAACATTAGCAGGACGACAAACCTTAGTATTCAGAATATCAGCCTGGAACTGCATCATTACGTTGCTGACACACGCACCACCGTCTACGTTCAGTGTATTTATAGGAGTACCGGAATCTGCAACCATAGTATCGAGAACGTCGCGCACCTCGTAAGCAATTCCTTCAAGGGCAGCACGACAGATATGAGCCTTCTTTACACCGCGGGTAAGACCAACAATAGTTCCACGCGCATACATATCCCAGTAAGGAGTACCAAGACCTACAAAGGCAGGTACAAGATAACAGCCGTTTGAATCCGGAACCGACTCTGCCAGGCGGTCAATTTCTGGCGCACTGGAAATCAGTTCAAGTTCATCGCGAAGCCACTTAATAACAGCACCGCCAATGAATACACTTCCCTCAAGCGCATATTCAATCTTGCCGTTCATACCAAGCGCAATCGTAGTCAAAAGCTCCTTAGAGTGAACAGGCTTGTCACCGGTATTCATAAGCATAAAGCAACCGGTACCGTAAGTATTCTTAGCATCACCCTTCTTAAAACAGCCCTGACCAAAAAGAGCTGCCTGCTGATCACCAACAGCCGAAGCCAGAGGAACTTCAAAACCGCAAACTTCAGGATCTGTATTACAATATACACATGAAGAATCACGAACCTCAGGAAGAAGTCCTGCAGGAATTCCAAGCAGGTCCAGAAGCTCCTTATCCCACTCAAGCTTATAGATATTGAAAAGCATCGTACGACAGGCGTTAGTATAGTCAGTCACATGCGCGCGGCCACCGCTCAATTTCCAGATAAGCCAGGTATCAATAGTTCCCGCAAGAAGTTCGCCCTTCTCAGCGCGTTCTCGAACGCCTGGAACGTTATCCAATATCCATTTGATTTTTGTACCGGAAAAATATGCGTCAATGAGAAGTCCGGTCTTCTCACGGATTTTATCCGACCAGCCGTCTGCAATCAGTTTTTCGCAGTAATCAGCCGTACGACGACACTGCCAGACCACAGCGTTGTAAACAGGTTTTCCGGTTTTCTTATCCCAGATTACAACCGTCTCACGCTGGTTGGTAATTCCAATAGCGGCAATTTCGTCATGTCTGATTTCTTTTTCAATTAAAAGACTCTGAAGAACCTTAAGCTGACACTTAAAGATTTCTTCGGCATCATGCTCAACCCACCCTGGGTGCGGATATATCTGATTAAATTCGCGCTGCTTAGAACCAAGAGGCGAACCGTTCTTATCGTAAACAACAGCACGGCAGGATGTCGTGCCTTCATCAAGAGAAATTACATATTTTTTCTTATTTTCCATGCTTCATATGATAGCATTGCTATCAGTATAAAGCAAATTTTATTGAAAAGTATTTTTACTCTTCACCTTCTACCGGCATTACAGCTTCTTCTTCGCCGCTTGTGTGGAGGTAATCACAGTCTGGGTTAATACAAGACTTGTAAGCACCGTTCTTTTTGTCGAACTTTTCAACAAGGAACCAGCCGCACTTAGGACAGTACTGGTCAATCGGTTTAAAGTGACTGATGAATGTACAGGTTGGATAATTTGTACAACCATAGAAAGCCTTACCGCGGCCCTTAGTCTTACGCTCAACAATTTCACCATCGCCGCAAACAGGACACTTAGCAAGAGGAATAGACTTAGTGTTATGACACTCTGGGAATCCTGAACATGCAAGGAAGAAACCGAAACGTCCAAGCTTCTTTACCATCGGTTTACCGCAGAGCTCACAAACCTTGTCAGTCTGTTCATCAAGGAAGCCCTTAATACTTTCCTGGTGCTCCATTACATTATCAACAGTCTGTTTAAACGGACCATAGAAATCAGCGATAATATCGTTCCAAACAAGCTCGTCTTCTTCTACCTGGTCAAGCTCGTTTTCTACTTTAGCAGTGAACTCTTCGTTAATTACAGCTGGGAAAGATTCAACGAGAATCTTGTTAATCATTTTACCAAGCTGAGTTGGAACAAGCTGCTTGTTACTGCGGGTTACGTAGTAGCGGTCAAGCAATACAGAAATAATTGTTGCATAAGTTGAAGGACGACCTATTCCCTTTTCCTCAAGCATGCGTACAATCGAAGCATCAGTATAGCGTGCAGGTCCCTGAGTAAAGTGCTGCTCCGGATGGAAGTTTTCTACGTTCAAAGTCTCACCTTCCTTCATTGCAGGAAGTGAAGAAGATTTTTCTTCTTTTGAAGAAAGAAGTTTAATTACCTGATAAAAACCTTTCTCTGCAATCTTACTTGCAGCAACACGGAACAAAGCATCTCCTGCTTCAATTTCAACAGATGTAGTTACCATCTTTGCATTGTTCATCTGAGAAGAAACAAAGCGCTCCCAGATGATTGAGTAAAGACGGAACTGGTCGTGTGAAAGATATTCCTTTACGCTGTCTGGTGTGTAAGTTGTGTATGTAGGACGAATACCTTCATGGGCATCCTGAGCTGATTTTCCAACAGCATAGTGAATTGGTTCTGCAGGAAGTTCAGATGGATGATTTTTAGAAAGCCATTCGCGAACATCGGCAAGAGCAGTTTCAGAAATGCGGACAGAGTCAGTACGCATGTAAGTAATAAGACCGACATGATTTTCACCAATCTGAATACCTTCGTAAAGCTGCTGCGCAATCTGCATAGTCTTGCGTGAAGTAAAACCAAGACGGTTTGCAGCTGCCTGCTGAAGTTTTGAAGTTGTAAACGGTGGCTTAGGGCGAACAGTTTTTTCTGTCTTTTTGATTGATGAAACTGTACAAGGAGAGTTTTTGATTTTCTCAATGATTTCGTTTACGGCAGCTTCACTCTTAAGTTCAGGAGCTTCACCGTTATATTTTACAAGCTGAGCTGTAAATGAAGATTTTCCCTTTGTAAAGTCTGCATCAAGTGACCAGTATTCTTCCGGCAAAAAGTCTTCTACTTCTTTTTCACGCTCACAGATAAGACGGAGCGCTACAGACTGAACACGGCCTGCAGAAAGACCATTCTTTACCTTTACCCACAAAAGCGGACTTAAGTTATAACCTACAAGACGGTCAAGAACGCGGCGAGCCTTCTGAGCATTTACCTTGGCTTCTACAATTTCACCAGGATGCTTTACAGCTTCTGTAATTGCAGTTGGTGTAATTTCATTGAATACAATACGGCTGATTTTTGCATCAGTTTTATCACGCAGAGCACGGTTCAAATGCCAGGCAATAGCCTCTCCTTCGCGGTCGTTATCGGATGCGAGAAGGACAGCTTCTGATTTTTTTGCTTCCTTCTGGAGTTCTTTTAAGAGCTTTGCTTTTCCGCGCACTGTAATATATTCAGGCTGGAATCCGTTTTCTATATCAATAGCCATTCGAGACTTAGGAAGATCAATAAGATGACCTACAGAAGCTCTAACCACATAGCCAGGCCCAAGATACTTTTCAATAGTGTGTGCTTTTGTAGGAGACTCTACGATTACGAGAGTCTGTGGAGTTTTAGTCTTTTTAGCCATAACAAAATCCTTGTAACAAAATCCTTTAAGTCTTATGTAAATAGTTCTCCCTGAACGGGAGGTGCACTGCGTTCACCAGGCGGTTCTGCCAGAGCGACACAGTAGTCTTTATAATCTTTTATCACCGGGGCTCCAGCTGAAAGGAACTTTTCCGGTGTATTTTCCCTTTTATACCTGCTTACACGGCCTGCAGCAAAGCTCTTTTCCAGATCTTCGCGTACAACCGCAGAAATCCTTGAAGCCGCTTCACCAAACGCTGCTTCATGAAACATCACGTCGCGGCCGTCTTCCAGTGCCAGATCAGCAGTTATAAGCGCTCCGCTGCCAGCCGGTGCTTCAATAACCACCGTAGCTTCAGAGAGCCCTGCAACAATCCGGTTCCGTGCAATAAACTGCCACTTCCCGGTCCCCGAGCCCGGCCCGTACTCGCTCAAAATACAGCCCCCGCTCTGAAGCACCGCGGCTCCCAGCCTCTTATTAGTATGCGGCACTATATCATCAATTGCACTCGGTAAAACCGCAATCGTGTGACCTAGAACGGCACCATCGTAATTACCGTTTTTTTCAGCCCTTTCATAAAAGGCATCAATCGCACCAAGGTGCGCATACGAATCTGCACCCGAAGCAAGGCCACTGACAACATTACAGCCATCTATAGCCGCATCATGAGCAAAACATCTAGCCGCTTCACGGCCAACCTGACTAAGCCGCCTTGTTCCAACAACAGAAACACATCTACCGTTCAAAAGTGACACATCACCGCGTACAAACAAAGCAAACGGCGGATCTGCTATCTGCCGTAAAGGTTCCGGGTATCCCTCATCATAATGAAAAAGAATTTTTATCCCAAGACGCTTGCATTGCCAGGCTTCTGCCTGTGCCAACCGCAGGTTTTCAGGGCCATTCCACACAGCCCGAGGCTTCTCTCCGCACTCTGCAAGTTTTAATATTTCTTCTATAAACTGTAATGCAAGCGAATGAGGACTGTCAAGTTTTTTTAATAATTTTTTTTTCTGATTAAAGTCTAAAAAGGAAATTCTCGCTACAGAAAGCGCCAGAATAAGCGAATCATCGAAATCAGTTAGAATATGCTGCATCTAAAACTGTTTTTTTGTTCTCCTCTGCGGTTGCTTTTTTCTCGGCGGATTTTGTGGTGTTTATGATTTTATCGTACATTGCAGCAGATTTTTCAAAATCATAATTTGAATAATATGCCCTTGCAAGTACAAACATGGCGTCAATATTTTTGGTGTCTATTGAAAGAGCCTTTTCAAGATGTGGAATTGCCTTTGCCGGTTCATCAAGCTCAAACACATACAGCACGCCAAGTCCGTATAAAGCGCGCACATATCTGTCTTCAATATCAATGGCTCTAAGGTAAGCTTCTTCTGCAAGTTTAAGGTAATTGTATTTTACCTCGGTGCTTCCGCTGCCACCAAAGTCCATTGCTGCATGCGACATATAGCCTGCACACACACCTACATAATAATACAAATTCTGATTATTTGGATAGTACTGAAGGGCCTCCTGGAAGCATTTTAAAGCCTCTCCGTACATTTTCTGATCAAGATAACGGGTTCCAAGGATTTTATACCAGATTCCAATCTGACTCTGTGCCAGCTGAATATCTGCTACTCTTTTCTGATATTTTTCAATAGCATCTTTTAGTTCTTCAACAGTTGTCGGGCTTTCAACACCTTCTTCTAGATGCTGCTGACGGATAATCTGCTTGTTAGAGACGCGGCATGAGGTTATCAAAACTACAGCGAATATCACTAAAGGAATTAATCTTTTCATTATTATGTCTCCTTTTTATAGGTTCCAGGTGTTAGGTTCCAGGTTCTAGGATTATTAGGGGGAAGTCTCCCCCTCGCTCGCACTACGTTGCTCGCTACCCCCTCTGCGGGCTCAAACGCCGCCCGCAACGCCTGCTCCCTATCACCTAAAACCTATTACCTATCACCTAAAATACTTCTCATGCGCATCTTCCAGCTGACGGTCTGTAACATGCGTGTAAATAGTCGTCGTACTTAAATCACTATGGCCCAAAAGTTCCTGTACGGAACGTAAATCAGCCCCACCACTCAAAAGATGAGTTGCAAACGAATGCCGGAGGGTATGAACCTTTGCTTCTACTCCACTGAGCGCTTCCAGCTCCTGAAAACGCTTCCATACTCCCTTCCGTGAAATTGGCTGGCCTCTGTAATTTACAAAAAGCTCAGGCACATTACGTCCCTTTACAAGTTCGGGCCGAACTTCATTAAGATACACAAGAATTTTTTCAAGAGCCCGGTCTCCAAAAGGAACAATTCTCTCTTTATCACCTTTACCCCGCACAAGAATCAGTTTTTCATCAAGATGAACATTTGCCAGCAGCAGTGTACAGGCTTCACTAATACGAAGTCCACAGGAATAAATAAGCTCAAAAAGAGCGTCATCTCTCTTACCGCTTGGAGTGGAAGTATCAATGCAGCCTAAGAGAGAATCAATCTGTTCAACTGAAAGCACCTTGGGAAGATGCTTTGCAGCCTTTGGCTTATCCAGTGCAAGAGCAACATTTTCTTCCCACATACCTTTGCGGACAAGATAGTCACCCAATGCCCTTATTCCTGAAATATCCTTAGCTATTGTAAGTTCAGAACAACCGTCAGTCTGCCTTTTTATAAGATAATACAATAAGTTCTGGACGGACACATCTTTCAGTTTAATTCTTTCGGTAGCAAGCCAGTCCAGAAATTCTTCTGCAGAAATCTTATATGTTATTGCAGTCTGTTTTGAATCACGTTTTACAAGGAGAAGATCCGTATAAAACTGATTCAAAAAAATATCCTTAGTCATTCAACAAGTTAGTCATCCAGGCGGATTGTTCTGCTGTATTCGCTTTTATTCCAGATTGCAGGTTTTACAAGATCATTTTCATCAGGAATGAATCCTGCTGGAGGTGCAAAAGAACCAGATCCTGAAGAAGATGTATTTTCTTCGCTGAAGATTCCTTCTACAAGTGAACCTTTCTTTTCTGCGTCAGGAGTTTTTGGAATGCTGTGAGATGCAACAAATTCTCCACCAAGAGCAGAACCAGTAGATGAACCTGTCTTATGAAGAATACTGTTCATATCATTCAGGCTGAAAGTATCTTCTCTAACTGGTTTTGGTTCAGATTTAACCTCTGGTACAGCTTCCTGTTTTTCAACAGCAATTCTTCCTGTATCTTCAAAACCTGTAGCTATTACAGTTACGCTGATTTTACCCTCAAGTTCTGGCTGAGTAACCTGTCCCCAGAACATGTTATAATCTTTATCTGCAGAAGCTGAAACAATCTTACAGATTTCTCCAACCTCAGCAAGTGTAATTTCTTCTGATGCACAGATATTAACAAGGAGATTCTTTGCTCCGTCAATCTTAGAATTCTCAAGCATTGGATTATGAATTGCATTGTAAGCAGCGTCTGTAGCACGGTTTTCACCTTCACCAATACCAATTCCAAAGATTGCATTACCCTGTCCGGCCATTGCATTGCGAACATCTGCAAAGTCAGTATTTACATCACCAGGGTTTGTAATGATATTTGAAATACCTTCAACACCCTGACAGAGTACTTCGTCTGCCTTTCTGAAGGATTCTTTTACAGTAAGGTTTTTATCAATATTTTTGAAAAGCTGTTCGTTTGGGATAACAATGAGAGAGTCAACCTGTTCGTGAAGTTTTTTAAGACCTTCCTGAGCCTGTCGCATACGAACATTTCCTTCAAATTCAAAAGGAGTTGTAACAACGGCAACAGTAAGACATCCAAGTTCTTTTGCAATACGTGCAACAACTGGAGCAGAACCAGTTCCTGTTCCACCACCCATTCCGGCTGTGATGAATACCATATCTGCACCACGGAGCTCATTTGTAATAAGCTCTTTGTCTTCTTCAGCTGCCTGTTCACCTACTTCAGGTTTACCACCAGCTCCGAGACCTTTTGTTACTTTCTGTCCGATTGCAAGCTTTGTAGCAGCACGTGAACGGCCGAGAGCCTGTAAGTCAGTATTAAGAACGATAAAATCTACGTTGCTAAGCTCGCGGAAAATCATTCTGTTTACAGCGTTTGAACCGCCGCCACCAC
Organism: Treponema bryantii; assembly: GCF_900111035.1. GTDB lineage: Bacteria > Spirochaetota > Spirochaetia > Treponematales > Treponemataceae > Treponema_D > Treponema_D bryantii_C. Next base: position 183,424 of record NZ_FOFU01000001.1, on the reverse strand, counting down.
AACCAACTACCTTAATTACGGTAGGGCTGCAGCCAGAAGCTTCTGCCTCATAACCAGTTTCATCGTCTACGATTGAAATGCCAAGATTTCCCATATTTCCTCCCACTCAAACGCTTCCCCAAGCGTACACTTTTTAAGTGATTTAATTATACAATATCAGAATAATGATTTAAATATCTTCTTCAGAACACTCTCACCCTTCTGCTTTTCCTTATGCACAGGACGACCTTTTGTTCTGCGGCTTCTGTCTTTACCACTTGCAAGAGATTTATTTGCAAGGACCAGACCAATTACTGTTGCAAAATCAGGTCTCTTATAGTCTTCTTCAATTCCACCAAGACTTTCAGGCACTCCAAGACGAACAGAAGTTGTATGGAACACTTTCTGCGCAAGATCAATTACACCTTCCATCATTGCGCCGCCACCGGTGAGAATAATATTTCCAGAGAGTTCTTTAATAGAATCTCCGACATTCTTTTTAAGAGCTACTTTTACAAGAGTAAAAATCTGTTCTACACGAGCCTGAATAATCTGAGCAAGCTGGCTCTTTTTCATGATTTCAGGAGCACGACCTCCAACACCAGGAAGAATTACATCAAGATCTGTATCTTTTGTAATTGAATCTACCCAGCAGCAGCCGTTTTCAATTTTAATTTTTTCTGCAGCAGCAGTTGAAATACCGCCGACAACAGAAATATCATTTGTTACAAGATTTCCACCAACTGGAATTGAGAAAGTTCCGATAGGAGCACCCTTCAAAAGCAAGAGAACATCTGTAGTTCCCGCACCCATATCAATCAAAATGGAACCAAGCTCCATTTCATCCTGATGACAAACAGACTGAGTCTGTGCAAGAGTTTTAAGCATTACCCCATCAAGAATATAATCTGATCGGGAAATGCAGGAACGAATATTCTGAATGATTGTTTTTGCCGCTGTGACAATATGAACTTCAGCCTCAAGACGGGTTCCCATACGGTGGATAGGATCCTGAATGCCGCCAATTCCATCTACAATATAATTCTGTGGAATTACATGAAGCTTTTCACGGTCATCTGGTACTTTAATTGCAGTAGCGCATTCAATTACACGCTCTACATCTGCGCGGGAAATTTCTTTTGTTGATTTATTTGCACTTGAAACCGGAACTGTTCCACGTGAATTCTGACTTTCAATCTGAGAACCGCCGATTGCTGTAATTACAGATTCTACTGTTGTACCCGCATTCTGTTCTGCGGCATCTATTGTCTCTTTAATGGCATTTTTTGCATCTTCAATATTTACAATTACACCGTTGCGAAGTCCGGCTGATTTTCTGGATGCGGTTCCGGCTATGCGGATATTTCCTGTGTCAGGATCTATCTCTCCTATAGCCACGCGAATCATACTTGTTCCAATATCAAGTCCGACTACTTTTCCATCTGCCATTTTCTAAATAACCTCTGAATTATCTTGTGATGTATGAAACAGAACCATAACGCAAATCTACTGCTGCAACATCGGTTCCAATCTGATTCACTACATCAAGTACTACCATCATATACTTTAATGCGTCTTCATTCAATGCACGATCGGTAAGAACTTTAACTTTTGACTGTGCAGGAATCAGAGCAAGTTCGTAGTTTCCAGAATCCTTTGGAAGTACACAAATTTCTGCTACACTTGCAAAATAATGCTGAGGCATTTCGCTGATTTTAGAAATCTGATCAATAAGAGGTCTGTATTTTGCAGGAATTCTCATTCCCTTTGACATATATTCAACAGGAAGTCCTGAAATAATAGGAAGAACTTCTTCTCGTTTTGCAGAAGCGCCTCTTTTTCCAGGAAAAAGAACTCCGTTTTTATCAATCTGAACAGGTGATGTGCGGCCGTTTTCCATCACAAATGTAACAGCCACCGGTTCACGCTCTTCAATATTCACATAAATTTTATCCGGGAATTTCTTTTCTACTGAAACATGACCGATTCCAGCTTCAGAAGACAACAATGCCACAGCCTGTTCTACATCAAAATCAAACCAGCTTGTACTGTTCATAGGAAGCAGCATTCTTGCAATTTCTTCTGCAGAATAATCCTTCTGCCCGGTAACAGTTACCTTAGGGCTTGAGAAACTAGGCATAATATACTTATAAATAACAAGCTCACAGAAAAGCGCAAAACAAAGTACACAGAAAATTACCTTAATAAATTTAATTTTCTTTTCAGCCTTGCTGTCTGCCCCTTCATACTCTTCAGAAAGGAAATAATCATTCTCAAGATAGTCTTCAGCAACTAACAAACTCACATCACTCATTTTATCCACCTTTTATTATAAGTAAGAAAGTGACTCTATATTAATTTCGTCACTTTCTGTCATTTTTTCATCTATTTTTTCGCAGCGTGAAGCGTTTACAATAAAGCCGCACATTGCGAGTGTTATAATAATTGAAGTTCCTCCAAGAGAGAAAAACGGAAGGTTAATTCCTGTTGAAGGAAGTACACCACTAACAACCATGGTATTTACAAGAGACTGCAAAACAATTACAGAAACACAACCAAAAGTTGAGAGTGCACTAAATTTATCAGGGTTAGAAAGAGCTGCTTTATAACCTCTGTAAGCAAAGAATCCGAGCAGTACAAAATAAATTACTACACCGATATATCCCATTGATTCAGCCCAGCCTGCAAAAATGTAATCTGCCTGAACCTCAGGAATGCTGTTAATTTTAGAAAGACCTGCACCAATTCCACTGCCCCATACTCCACCAGCACTGATTGCACGCTTTGCATTAAGGCTCTGATAGTTAATGCTTGAACTGAATTCATCAGGACTGATCCAGCCGATAAGACGCTGAAGTCTATATGGATTAAGGGTAATCATAAGAAAAGCAGCCGGTATTGCAATCAATGCAAACGGGAATATCCATACAAGCTTAGCACCAGAAACAAAGAACAAAAGGATTCCGATCAGTGTAATGAATACACCAGTAGAAAAATCCTTCTGAGCAAATACGATTCCAGCAAAGACTATAAGGGCAATCACACAAGGGAATACTGTTTTTTCTTCCGGATTCAAAAGCTTATCCTGCTTATCAAAATAATTAGCAAGAAAAAGAACAATTGCAAATTTTACAAGTTCAGAAGGCTGGAATGTAAAATTACCAGGAAGTCTAATCCAGCGACGTGCACCATTTTTAATAATTGAAATACCTGGAACAAATGTAAGGAAACACAAAACCAGAGAAACAATTACAATTACACTTACAAACTTTCTGATATATCTCATATCAGTAATCATAAAGCCTGCAAAAAGTACAAAACCAACTGCTGAGCACAAAAGCTGACGCTTTACAAAATACAAAGGATTTCCAAAAGCTCTGATAGCAAAATTCTGTGAACATACATACAGAGTAAAGATTCCAAGTCCCCACAAAAGAAGTATTGAACCAAGAAGCCAGATATCAACTTTATTATAATTCTGCGAAGGTTTATTCGCATAGAACGTAAACTGATTCATTCTTAGCGAGCCTCCTCATCTGAGCCACAAAGAAGTGGCACGAGCTTTTCAAGCTGCATACTGTGAGAGCCCTTAAGAAGAATTACATCGTTGTCGTTCGCAGTTAAATTAATTGATTCTGCTATTTCCTTAAAATTCTTATCATTTGATTCACTGAACCATTTTACACAAATATTTGAACCAGTCTGAAGAACTTTTTCAGCAGCTTTCATTTCAGGACCAACAAGATATACCTGAGATGCATCAGTTTCACTAATACGTGTACCAACAGTCTCATGTGATTTTTCTGATTCTGCACCGAGCTCCTTCATATCACCAAGAACAAAAATCTTTTTGCCTACATTTTTAAGCTCACCACAGAAATCTATAACCTTCATCATTGAGTCGAGATTAGCATTATAGCAGTCTTTAATAAGAACAACTTTCTTTCCATTGCAAAGTACAGACTGGCAAACTTCCATACGACCTGAAATTGCAGCTACAGCTTCAAGACCTCGCTTAATATCAGCTGAAGGAATTCCAATTTCCTTTGCACAGGCAATTACAGAAAGAGCATTCAGATAGTTATAACTTCCAGAAAGAGGAAGATTTACAGTAAGACCATCAAGTTCGAAAGCTGTTCCAAAAAGTCCTTTATCTTCAATAAATTTTACACCACTCTTGTCAGAAGGAACATCCTTACCAAACTTTACAATTTTACCGCGAACGCCTTCTGTACAGTAATCAGCAAATGGATCAGCAGCACCAACAATTGCAGCACCATCAGCAGGAATATAAGCAAGGCTCTTACGTTTTTCAGTTGCAATATTCTGCTGACTTCCAAGGATTCCAATATGTGCAGTTCCAATATTTGTAATAATCCCAAAACGAGATTTCAAAACCTTTGAGATTTCACCGATTTCATTTACACGGTTCATACCCATTTCAAAGATTCCGATTTTTTCATCACCACGAATCTTGAATACAGAAAGTGGAAGTCCTGTTTCAGAATTAAGGTTTCCGTATGTATATGCAACACCAGCATCACCAAAATGAGCGCGTGCTACACTTACCATCATTTCCTTAGTAGTTGTTTTTCCGCTTGAACCTGTAATGCTTACAAGAATCATATTACGGCATTTCTTTGTAACATAAGCCTCTGCAGCATCCTGTAAAGCATGAAGAGTATTTTCAACACGAACAAAACAAACGTCAGAATTAGTTGCTGCAAGTTCCTCATAATAAGAAACTTTTTCCTGATATTCAGCTTCATTCATAAGAACAACAGATGCTCCCTTTTTCAAAACATCAGGAATATATTTATGGCCATTCTGGAACTCACCCATAAGAGGCACGAACATGCAAGGCTTTTCAGAACTTACATTACGGCTGTCTGTCTGTACGTCGTTAAATAAACATGGAGCACTGCCAATCTGAGTGCCCTTAACCGCTGTAAGAAGCTCTTCTTTTGTAAGCAGACTCTCTATCATTTTTTCTCTCCCGTCATCTCAACACGAACTATATCTTCAGTTTCAGCCTTGTGCATTCCAAGTTCTTCAACTGCAATCTTTTCAATTCTATCAGCGCTTGAAAGCACAGCAATGTCACTGACAAGCTTCTTATTTTCTTCAATCAGCTTTTCCTGCTTCTTTTCCAGCTCTCTGATTTCGCTGGTAAGAGCCATGTATCGCCTTGCCTGAGCTGCGTAAAGACACAAAATCAGAGGGATAGCAAGTACAAATACACAGAAGAAAAACTTAACTATAAAATCCTTAACACCACGCTTCATAAACTAAAAACCTATCACTCCATCCAGATGATATGGAGTATCATCCTTGATTTTTCGGATTACACGAAGCTTGGCACTACGTGAAGGAGAATTCTCCTTAACTTCTTTATCTGTAGGTGCAACAGGCTTACGGGTAATAAGCTCTGCACACTGCTCACCACCGCAACGGCATACAGCAACTTCAGGAGGACATACACACTGCTTGCCGAGATTGCGGAAATAATTCTTAACAATACGGTCTTCAAGAGAATGGAATGTAATTACACCCATTTTTCCGCCAGGCTGGAGACAGCCGAATGCATCATGCAAAGCTTTTGGAAGACGTTTTAATTCGCCGTTTACAGCAATACGCAGAGCCTGGAAAGTTCTTGTAGCAGGATGAATAGGACCATAGCGGTAGTTGGCAGGAACAGCATTCCAGATTACTTCAGCAAGTGCTTTAGAGGATTCAATACGTCCACCATTGCGGGCTTCAACAATAGCACGCGCAATACGGCGGCTGAGTTTTTCTTCGCCATAAAGATAGATTAAATCTGCGAGTTTTTCTTCAGGAAGTTCATTTACTAAATCAGCAGCAGACTCACCTTCAGAAGAATTCAGACGCATATCAAGTTTTTCATCATAACGGAAAGAAAAACCTCTTTCAGATTTTTCATAATGAAAAACAGAAATACCGAGATCAAAAAGAATAATATTTGGACGCTTATATTCAGAAGGATAATCAGCATAGAAATCCTGAAACCAGCCGTTGTAAAAATGCACGCGCTCGCCAAACTCGCTAAGACGTTCTTTTGCACGTGCCTGAATAACCTTATCAGCATCCAGACCGATTATAGAAAGAGACGGATAGTTTTTCAAAAAGTTATAAGTATGGCCGCCCTCACCCAGAGTCGAGTCAATCATTAAAGCATCAGCTTCGAATGGCTCACCTACTGGAGAAAGATATTCCAGACACTCATTTAATAAAACCGGAGTGTGTACGATTTCCACTTTTTAATCCCACCTAATTTTAAAAAGTTTAAAAATTAATATCGTTGAATTCCTCAGCTGCATCGCGGAACGAATCCTCAGATTCAGCCAGGTAATCCTTGTAAGTCTGAGAATCCCAGAGTTCCATGTACTTTGCAATTCCAAGAACTACACAGTCCTTAGAAAGATTTGCATATTCACGAAGACTCTGAGGAATGGAAAGCCTGCCGTTCTTATCGAACTCTACAGGCTGTGCAGGTGCAACAAAGTGTCGTAAAACTCCTAAACTTTTGCTTTTCATCATAGAAGCATTACTCATAAGCTTCCCCTGAAAAGCTTCCCATTCATCAGTAGTAAAAAGCCATAAGCAGCGATCTAAACCTTTGGTAACCATAAGTACGTTTTGATTAACGGCCGTTCTCAATTTTACAGGAAACGAGACACGTCCTTTTTCATCAATCGTATTATTGTATTCACCAGTCAACAGATTCATACCCACTTACTACCACTTTTTACCACTTTTTCCCACTTATCTATCATTTTATACCAAAAATTCCTAAAGTCAACCACTTTTTTTGACGATAATATAAAAAATTTTTCGATTTTTTATATTTTACTTATACGGTTAAATACTATACTCTTTGACACACTGTATATGGCGTTTTCCACACTAAATGAAAGCAAACTACACAATTCTCTAAAAATCCTTTATCAGGAGATTTATGAAGGCCAGACAGAAACAGAACAGGATGGCTTTATTTACGATATAGTTACTAAAAACGGAAATATAATAGAAATACAGACAAAGAACCTTGCAAAGCTGTTACCCAAGATTCTAAAAACAATTGAGAACGGTCATAATATTAAACTGATTCATCCGGTTCCATTAACAACAAGAATAGAACTCAAAGACGAACAGGGAACAATAATATCAAAAAGAAAAAGCCCAAAGAAAGGAAGTATTTACAGCATTTTCCGCGAGCTTACTGGACTTTATCCCGTAATCACAAACCCACACTTTTCACTGGAAGTTGTAGAAATAGAAATGACAGAAGAACGGACACGAACGACAGAACCCGTTCAATCAAAAAATGGCCGCCGCCGATTCCGCCGAAACTGGATCAAAACCGGAAAACGTCTGGACACCATAATAAACACAACAAGATTTTCAAAGCCGGAAGATTACTTAAAACTTCTTCCTTCACTACCCCAGCCGTTTTGCGCAAAAGATCTCAAGCAAGCCTTAGATAAAAATCCGAACATCCCAAAACACACCGCCAACGCACACCTCATCGTGTGGGTACTTTCCCATGCAGGCCTCCTCGAACACTCAGAGTCCAAGGGCCGTACAAAATATTACAAATTCCTCACAGAGCACACGGAGCCCACAGAGAAAAAATTATAAAAAAAAGACCGTCCCATTCGGAACGGTCTTTCTTTTGCATGATTTATAGAAGACTACCAGTTATCAGCCATGTCATCTTCATCGTGGTTTTCCATGTCATAAAGGTCTGTTACAACACGAAGGTCATCAAAGTACATATAGTATGTACCACGAGCCTGCATTGGATTACAGTCTACACGGAAACCAAGAATCTTAAGACCAGGCTTATCACCGTAGTAAGCACTGTTCTGAACAATACCATGTTCTCCATCTGGACTTGGTGGAACTACACAGATAAGCTTTTTCCATCCAGAGAAACCAAGACTGCCCATGTAAAGCTCATAGTTGCGTCCAAAATAGTCCTGAACAAGAACATAAAGTTCGTGATCCTGATTACGTCCACAAACCCATACAGAAACAGTCTTTGTTACACCCTCAATTGCAAGAGGACGTCCAGACTTAATTGTGAAAGAGTTTCTACCACGGCGAAAGAAATCTACTCTTACACCAAGTACATTTACATCTTCTGCTTCTTTACCTTCATCTTCTGGAAGAGGCTCCTTCATAGCAGGATTACCTTCAAAAAGACGACTTGTAATTACACCATCATCAGCAGACATGTGAACGTTCCATGAACCTTCACGCTCAAACTTGTCTACAGAAACTTCGCGCAATGCTGACTCAGCTGAATCTGCACCAACATTTTCCGGATTAGGCTCCTGAAGGCTTGAATTCTGAGCGAAAGCAACACCCATAGCGAGCACAGCAATAATACTAATTGTTACAAGCTTTTTCATTATTTAGCCTCCGAAACATCATCTGAATCCGAACTGTCACCAAAATCAACTTCATTCAACTCATAACCATCGTAGATGAGAGAGAGAGAATTAGATGTGTATTTGATCTGATCAAAGTAAACAACAAAGTTATCAACATACTCTTCAGCATCTGAACGGATTCTGAAACCTACAAATGTAAGGTTTTCAGGACCAGAACGAAGATGTGAACTCTGCTGAATCCAGCCAGGAATATTTACAATAATATTTTTCCAGCCATGGAATGCAAGACTTCCAGCAGGAAGAACCTTTACAGTTCCAAGAGCATCTCTTACCATAACTTCAAGATAGTAGTTATAACCAGCACCCCAGATCCAGAAATCCATCTGAGAAACAGTTCCTACAAAAGGAATCTCGAAAGACTTTCCGTCTGCTGTAGGATAAACTTCGAACCAGTTATCACCCTTACGTTTGAAAGCAGTTTTTACACCGAAAACCTTAAATTCCTTATCTTCACCCTTATGAAGCTGTTTTAAAGAATTTGGAACACCTTCAAAATAGCCTGTTTTAGGATATCCATCTGCAATAAAGCGGCTTGAACCAACTTCCCAGTCCCAGCTGTAAGCTTTACCGTTGTACATATAATTCTGCGAACCGGCAGAATCAAAATCATCCAATACGAATGTCTCAATGCTGCGTGAATTAGGCTGAGCAAAAGCTGGCAAACCTATTACAAACAGACATGCAAGACCAATAAGAACTTTAAGTTCCCTTTTCATGCAAAACTCCTTGAAACTTTTATCAGACCGATAAAAAGATTTATACCCTTTAATTATCGGCAATAACAGTCAAATTTATAACTCATTCAATTATATTTCCTATGATATTATTTGTCAAACGAAATTCTAGTTTTAGATGATTCAGGGGCGTCTGCCCCTCGCTCCAACCGCCTCCGGCGTTTTCCGCTACCCCCTCTAACGGGGGACACCCCCGTAACGCCCCCGACCTGTCCCCCACTTTGCAATCTATTGAATAAATCTACAATTTTATTTATTATTTATTCAAAGAAATCTCAGGCGATGTACGTCTGAATAAAGGATGTTAATTATGGCTAACATTATTAGTTACAAAGATCTCGGCCTCGTAAACACACGTGATATGTTTGCAAAGGCTATGAAAGGCGGATATGCTATTCCAGCATATAACTTCAATAATATGGAACAGATGCAGGCTATCATCATGGCTTGTGTTGAGACAAAATCTCCTGTTGTTCTCCAGGTTTCAAAAGGAGCTCGCGCTTACGCAAACGCAAATATCCTCCGCAACATGGCTCGCGGTGCTGTAGAGTATGCTCACGAACTCGGATGTGATATTCCTATCGCTCTTCACCTTGACCACGGTCCAAACTTCGAAGTAGCTAAAGACTGTATCGACAACGGATTCTCATCTGTAATGATCGACGGTTCTTCACTCTCATACGAAGACAACATTGCCCTCACAAAGAAAGTTGTAGACTATGCTCACCAGTTCGACGTAACTGTAGAAGCAGAGCTCGGAGTTCTCGGTGGTGTAGAAGAGGATGTTGCTGCTGAAGAATCTAAATATACAAAGCCAGAAGAAGTAATTGACTTCACTTCAAAGACTGGATGTGACTCACTTGCTATTTCTATCGGAACTTCACACGGACGCTGTAAGTTCACTCCAGAGCAGTGTACACGCCGCGAAGATGGAACTTTGGTTCCACCTCCACTGGCATTCGATGTTCTCGAAGCAATCGAAAAGCAGCTCCCAGGTTTCCCAATCGTACTCCACGGATCTTCTTCAGTTCCACAGATTTACGTTGCAGAAATCGAAAAGTACGGCGGAAAGATTCCTAACTCTGTAGGTATTCCAGAAGAACAGCTCCGCAAGGCTGCTAAGTCTGCAGTATGTAAAATCAACGTAGACTCAGACGGACGTCTTGCTATGACAGCTGCTATCCGTAAGCACCTTGTTGAGCATCCAGAGGACTTTGACCCACGTCAGTACCTCACAGACGCTCGTGCAGAACTCGTAAAGATGTATGCAGACAAGAACCGCAACGTATTCGGTTCAGCTGGTCATGCACTCGACTAGTTCTCTATAATGGTGGTTAAACTTTTCTAAACCACCATAAAAAAAGACTTCGTTGAATAACGAAGTCTTTTTTATTTAACCTTATTCTTTATCCCGAACCGTAAACACGCCAAGTCTGCTTAGAATAAACAGTATCGGCAGTGTTGCACAGAATATTCCGCTGAGCACCAGAATCAAAAAGTAACTCATATCAAGAATATACATAGTTTCCACAACAGATGGAAAAACAATACTTACAACCGCCGTAATAATCCAGATAGCAGCAAAGAAATGTTTTTTAGCAGTTATTGTTTTTTCAATATGCTTGGCACTAAGTCCCAAAGAAAAAATCATAACCGTAAACAGAGTTGGTTTAATAAACAATGGAAATGTTGTAATGATTTTTTCTGAGCCAGACAGAATTGTGTATGGCAGATAAATCAAATAAAAAGAAATCAAAAGTGGAAAAAGAGCTTCTATTTTATAAGAAATTGTATCCTTAGAAATAAGAAAAAACACTCCGTAAAGAACAATTACAGGAAGCAGAGACTGTCGAAGCAGCAGATACCACATATTCAGTTCAAATGAATATGGAATTACTCTGTGTGAATATAAAAAGAAAGCCCTGAAGCCACATACAAGCACGGCAGAAATGAGTCCGGTAAAAATAACAGGAATCATATGCGGGTTTCTTTTATAAAAACACCAGGATGCAAGAATCAATGGCAGTAATAATAACATAAAAAGATACATGCTTAAAAAATACAGTTTAGCACCGGTTTAATCAACCTTTTTAGCGCGGATGCGCATTATGCTTGCCCTGCCCTCCACTGTTATTTTTTCACCAGGCTTTACTGCATAAATTTCTTCTGCAAGAATCTTCTGCCCGATTTTTTCTTCTGATGTACGTATTACAGCCTTATCTTCAGAAAGCACATACAAAAGCTGTACATCTGAAGGCTCCCCTGCATCTCCGGAACAATACATGCTCCAGCCGCCTTTTACATCAATCCGTTCAAGAGAAAAATACTTACAGTCAAAATCACCAGGGAATGGAGCTACAGGCTGCATTTCCTCGCGTTTAATTACTGCAAGACCTTTTTCAATATGAACTTCACGGCCGCGCCCCCAGTCATAAAGACGGTAAGTAAGATCGCAGGACTGCTGGGTTTCCATAAGTCTCAAACCGCCGCCGATTGCATGAACTGTACCGGCAGGAATATAAACAAAGTCACCGGGTTTTACATTTACAAACTCAAGATACTGTTCAAGATTGTTTTCTGTAATTGCTTTTGCAAGCACTTCGTTTGAGTAGCCTTCTTTAATTCCGTAAACAAGTTTTGCATCAGGAGCGGCATCGAGTACATACCAGCACTCAGTTTTACCGCGGTTACCCTCGCCTTCAAGTTTTACAGCCCAGTCATCATCCGGGTGTACCTGAATGGAAAGAGTATCATTTGCCTGAATAACTTTTATGAGAAGCGGATATTCACCGCCGCAGAAGTTTTTAAACTCCTGCTGGCAGCCATTAGGATGTGTAGATGCAATCCAGAGCTCATAGCCCCAGATTTTATCTGATTTTATTGAATTCAGTTTTAACATAGTAGACCATCCGTCATTGCGAGGAGCGATAGCGACGTGGCAATCTTTTTATAGATTGCTTCGCTTCGCTCGCAATGACGTTATTTCTCCCATAATTTCTCTGGATAGTAGCCGTCTTTAATTTTCTTGGCGATTTCGTCCTTTACAAGCTGGCGGTCTTCAGGATATGTCATACCGAACCAGGTTTCTGTAGAATTAAAGAACTTAATAATTCCCTTATTGTGAGCAATAATATCACTTGCAGCAACAGGAAGAAGAGCCTCAGCCTTAGGAGCCTTTGAATTATTGGCAATAAAGTTTTCCCAGTAAACATGGAATTCTTCAAATGCCTTTGGGCTAAAGCCGAACAAATTCATACTAACCCATTCTTTTCCAGTAAAGAACTTTTTCTCTCCATCTGGCATCTCGCTGATAATCTGATCTTTTTCATCATAATAGATCTTGAGATTTTCAACGATATTTACAAGTTTTTCATCTGCAACTGTACAAACACCACGGCTTACAGAACCAGAACGACTCATTGTATTACCAAGAATATATCCAACCATTGCATGATCTGTACAATCGTTATCAATTGATGAAAGATATTTACCAAGTACATCAAAAGCCTGACGTCCATAATAGTCATCAGAATTGATAACGGCAAAAGGGGCATTTATTGCTTTTTCTGCACAAAGTACAGCGTGAGTTGTTCCCCATGGCTTTTCACGGCCTTCGCTGTCTTTAAGCTGCTGTGGTGTAAGAAGGCTTTCGTGCTGCTGGAAAACATATTCAGCATCAAAATTACGTGCAACGCGGTCAAAAAGGCGCTCACGGAAAGCCTGTTCAATATCCTTACGAATAATAAATACAACCTTTCCAAAGCCGCTTTTCATAGCATCATAAGTTGCAAAATCGAGAAGACATTCGTCATGAAGTCCTACTCCGTCTATCTGTTTTACTCCACCATAACGGCTGCCCATACCGGCTGCGAGAACTAACAATGTTGGTTTCATTATACTACCTCTAAGAAATTTAAATAATTAAGCAATTATTGTTTCAAGAGCAAGTTTCATCATGTCCTTAAAGGTTGTCTGACGTTCTTCTGCTGTAGTAGCAGTTCCCTTAAGAATATGATCACTTACTGTAAGAATTGTAAGAGCTTTTCTGTTAAATTCAGCTGCCAAAGTATACAGTTCAGCAGACTCCATTTCAATTCCCTTTGCTCCATATTTTTTCCAAAGCTTCCAGTTTTCATTATCATCATAGAAACGGTCACTTGAAACACACTGTCCTACAACAGTTTTAAGGTTCATTTCTTTTGCTTTATTGAAAGCTGTATACAAAAGTTCAAAATCTGGAACAGGTGCATAATGAAGTCCACCGAATCTCTGATTCTGAAGAGATGAGTCTGTACATGCACCGTTTGCAAGAATTACATCGCGAAGTTCTACATCTTCGCTTACCGCGCCACAAGTTCCAACGCGGATAGCTTTCTGAACTCCATAGCAGTCAAAAAGCTCGTGTACATAAATTGAAAGAGACGGCTGTCCCATACCGGTTCCCTGAACAGAAACCTTTACGCCTTTGTAGGTTCCTGTAAAACCTAACATACCGCGCACTTCGTTATAACATACCGGATTTTCAAGGAAATTCTCGGCAATAAACTTAGCCCTCAGAGGGTCACCTGGAAGCAGAATTTTATCTGCGATTGCTCCTTCGGGAGCGTTAATATGTGTACTCATAACTATGTATTATAATTCAATTCCTATAAGAAAACAATTCCAAACACCGCGCCAAGCAGAATTACTGCAATCGGATGAAGTTTAACCTTAAACAAAAGGAAAACAAATACTCCATACGCAGCAAGACAGATCCAGTTAAAAAGCCCTTTCCAGCCTTCAATTGTTGTAAGTACACTTATTGATTCGGGAACATTTATAAGTGTAAACATAATAACCTGGATAACCGGCACAAGAATAAGACCTGTAGTTACCGGACGTAAAAAGGCAAGAGATCCTTTTACATACAGGTTATCATTAAAGTTTTTTAGAAAACGGGCAATAATCAGGATGATTATAATTGATGGAAGAACCTGAGCACCAGTTACAATAAGGGCACCTGGAACACCATATAACTCATAACCGATATAGGTTGCCATATTGATTCCGATTGGACCAGGAGTACTCTCAGAAATTGCTACCATATTATAAAACTGTGCCTGAGAAATAATTCCGGTAGAAACCAGAGACTGCTGCATAAGTGTAATGGCTACCTGACCGCCGCCAATTGTAAACAGTCCGATAGAAAAGAATGTTAAAGCCAGCTGTAAGAGAGTCATTATTCACCCTCCTTTGCTTCAGCAGATGATTTCTGTTTCTTCTGACGGTAAAGCGTAAGCAGACTTCCGATTATCAGGGCGGAAACAATTATCCACACAGACTGTACTTTAAGAAAATAAATCAAACCAAAAGCAAGAAGCATAAACACTGCATTCCATACGCTTTTAATTGTCTTTTTAGAAAACTTTACAATTACACTTGTAAGAAGGGCCGCAACTGCAACATTTATTCCATGCAGTGCTTTCTGAGCCATCGGGTATTTATCAATAGAACTGATGGCACCGGCCAGAAGCATTATGATTACCCAGGATGGAGTTACAACACCAAGAGTTCCTATAATTCCGCCGAACCAGCCGAGTTTTTTATAACCTACAAAGGTCGCTACATTTACAGCAATAATTCCCGGAGTACTCTGACCTATTGCAAAATAATCAATAAGTTCTTCTTCTGTAATCCAGCCTCGTTTCTCTATAAGTTCCCTCTGCATAATCGGCATCATGGCAAGTCCACCACCAAAGGTAAAGGCACCGATTTTCAAAAATGCCAGATACAGCTCCACAAGTTCCCTGAATTTACTTTTCATTTTTATCCTCAAGAAGTTTATTACTCAGAGAAAGCTGAACACAGGTTCCATGAGGTTTATTACTCTTAATCACAAAGCTTGCACCAATCTGATTGGCTCTATACTGCATGGAGTTTAAACCGAGTCCCTTACTATTTCCGCTTTCTTCATTCACAAAGCCAACGCCATCATCAATTACCTTAATAACAGTTTTTCTTGTTTCGGGCATTACACTCACCCATACATTCTTTGCTTTTGAATGCTTAAGAATATTATGCAGGGCTTCCTGAATGATTCTGAATATATTAAGTTTCTGAATCTTATCAAAATGAACACCTTTTGGCATCCCCCATTCATACTGGCAGTTAATTCCAGACTGTGCAGCAAAGGAATTACACAGATTGCTTAAACTATGGTTCATACCAAGGCTTTCAAGTTCAACAGGATATGAGTTATGCGCATACTGACGGGTTGTCTGAAGAGTTTCTCCAATCAGCTGTGCAAGTTCAAGCATCTGACTTTTTTCAACCGGAGTATCCTGATTTGAATAGCTTCGGCACAGCATTGAAATACCGGCCAGACGCTGACAGATATCATCATGAAGGTCGTTACTAAAGCGCTGACGCTCCAATTCACTGATTCGGAGAACCTCAGCCTCAACTTCCATTCGGCGGTTATTTGCTTCTACCAGTTCTTTTGTACGCTCATTTACTTCACGCTCAAGGAACTCAGAATGTTTTCGGCGTTCTTCGGCCATTGTCATTCGGTTCAAACCATGTGCAAGATTGATTGCAATAGAACTGAGGTATGGAAGTACATTTTCATCTGCCTCATAAAAGATACAGCCAATTATTTCGTTACCTACAATAAGGAATTTCAAAATCATTGCAGGCTTAGTATGCGGATCAATATCATAAAACCTTCGGTAAAACTGACCTAAAGGCATTTTCATTTCACGGTCAAATTCATAACACTCATTACCGCTGCGGCGGACAAACAGAGGATCAACCGGCATATTCTTAAGATGACTGCTCTTTAAATCACCATTTGAAAAACGGAGAATTGCAAAGTTATTCATTCCAAGTTCATTAAGATTCTGCCTTACTACATATTTAAGAGCTCCAAAGGTTTCACCGTAATTCAAATCCTGTCCGATATGGCTTACCATTCTAAGCAGGGTTTCTGACTGAACGTAATTTGCCTGCATTGCACGGAACTGATCTTCATCAGTTGCAAAATCATCCTTACTGCCTTTACAACCACACGACTTTCTGTATACAACGCGCGATTCAATAAAAACTTCCTGCGGAACATTTTTCCCTTCAAGAACCTCTTTCATAAGTTCAAGAGATTTTGCACCAATTTCATTCAAAGGCTGATGTACTGTTGTAAGTGAAGGGATTTCAAAGCGTGCCTGTGGAATATCATCGAAACCTGTAACGGCGCATTCCTTAAAGCCCGGCTTGTTACAATGAATCTTAAAATACTTATAAACACCAATTGCCATATTATCGTTTGCACAGACAACGACATCTGGAAATTTACTTTCTTCATCCATGTATTCGCCCATAGCACGAATAGCAGCCACTTCGGTAAAATAACCTCGTTTTAATTTATACTGCAAATCAGAAAACCATGGTTTATAGGCTTCCATAGTTTTAGTAAAAATCTGTTCTCGTTCTTCTGCATCCGGATGATCTTCTGCACCGCTGATAAAAAGAAACTTCCGGTAATTGTGTGTAAGAATCAGGTGTTCAACAAGCTGCTTCATGGAATCTTCTGTTTCAATCAAAACCGAAGGAATACCTTCAATTTTCTGTCCGACAGAAACAACGGGAATCTTTCCCCAGATTCTTTCTACATCATTCTTAGTTGTAAAATCAGCGTTTCCTGTAATAACTGATGTAACAAGAATAATTCCATCAAGGTCAAAATACTCTTTTCTAGGAAAGCGCGAAACCGGTTCGTCTTCTGTAATTTTTGCATTTTCCTGCTGAAAACAAACCAGTTCAATTCCAAGACTTTGTGCTTTCTGTTCAATACCTTTGTATACAGAAATCTGATATTCTTCATCAAGAATGTTTAAAACAACTCCAATTCTCATAGAAATATATTATACCCTTATTTTAAAAAATATGATATTATATAGGTATGAGTTGTAATGTAATTATTATTGATGACCATCCTCTTTTCAGCCGCGGACTTGCGCAGCTTATTGAAACACAGAAGGACTACAAAGTTATTGGAATGGCAAAAGACAGGAATGAAGCACTTTCACTTCTTGATACTACTACTCCGGATCTTGCCATAGTAGACTTAAACCTTGGACAGGAAGATGGACTTGAACTGATTAAAGACATCATCATAATTCATCCTCAGACCAAGATTCTCGTGCTTTCAATGCATGATGAACGCTTTTATGCAGAACGTGCCATTAAGGCTGGTGCAAAAGGCTATATCATGAAGGAAGAAGCCGAATCTCAGGTTATCAACGCCATTAAAACTGTTACCAGCGGCGAAATTTATCTGAGCGAAAATGAGAAGAACCGCATTAAGGAATTGTCTCAGGGTAAACCTGAATCAGGTGAACTTTCAGACCTTATCAGTGCACTTTCTGACCGCCAGCTCCAGATTTTCACTCTTGTAGGAAAAGGTCTTGGAACTGTAGAAATCGCAAAGAAACTGAACCTCAGCATTAAAACAATTGATACTCACAAGGAAAACATAAAAGGAAAGCTTCATTGTGCTTCATCTGCCGAATTACGTCAGATGGCCATTGAATGGACAAACAAAGCTATGTAACAACTGATTTTTTAATTTATGAAAGTAATTATTTATTCTCCTGTAAAGGAAATAAGTCACATCATTTCTAAACAGTTGACTTGTCAGGGTCACAAGTGTGTTATCTTTGAATATTTGGAGGACCTTTCTTCGTTGATCAGAAATCTGAAGAAAGGTCCAGACCTGATAATTTTAGACTACCTTTCTTTCAATCATGACCTGTTCAATATTTATACCTATCTGAATAAACTTAACAAACAAATCCCTGTTATATTTTTTAATGATCCCTGTCTTACAAGAAGTACCAGAGCTGCACACTGGAAAGCAATCTTAGAGATGACTCAAACAAAATATCTGACACAAGGCTTATGCAATTATTCAGAAATCTTTACTACCCTGGAAAAACTTGTTGAATCAGAAGCTCTAGCTCCTTACATTCCTTTACTGCAGCCCCCTAAATTATTTCCCAAGAACTTTCTGAATGAAAACAATCTTCTTAAGCTAATCAACAACGATAACCTTGATTACATTACATCCTTCAAATTAAGAAATAACCTGCCGAATAATCTATTCTATCTGCTTAATATTTTTGAAGAAAACAAAGATCATCCTATGGAACTGAGTAAAATTATTGATTTCTATAAAAAAGATGGTAAGAAGATTTCGGAACGTTCACTTAGAGTTCATATTTCAAATTTAAAAAGTATTATCCGAAATGATGAGAAACATGAGTTTATAATTGATCAGGATAAGGGAACCTATCGCTTAATAAGGATTGTAGAATAAAAAAATGCACCTCCTAAACTTGAACTTTATTTGTCCAACTTTAGGGGTGCACTTCAAGAATACTCACCGCTTTTATATTAAACTTCTACTGAAGAACCTTAGCAATACGTTCAAGAACCTTCTTGCGATCAAGAGGTTTAATGATATAGCTCTTTGCACCAGTCATGAGAGACTTCTTTACAAGTTCCTCTTTTCCGAGAGCAGAAACCATTACAACTTTTGCATTCTTATCAAAAGCCATAATCTGTTCAAGAGCTGTAATACCGTCCATCTTAGGCATTGTAATATCCATTGTTACAAGGTCAACATTAGGACAAAGTTCCTTGTACTTATCAACGCCTTCTTTTCCATCTGCAGCAGTTGCAACAATCTCATATCCTTCACTTGAAAGAATCTGTCCGAGCTGCTTTGCAACGAACATAGAGTCGTCAACAACTAATACTCTGAAGGATGTACCGTCGTCTTTTCTACCCTCAGGCGGACGCTCGTTAATGTTTGGAAAATCGTTTGTAGTTTTCATTTTCTTACT
The DNA here is from genome assembly GCF_900111035.1 of Treponema bryantii. Lineage (GTDB taxonomy): Bacteria > Spirochaetota > Spirochaetia > Treponematales > Treponemataceae > Treponema_D > Treponema_D bryantii_C. The sequence goes on along the minus strand of NZ_FOFU01000001.1, from coordinate 164,356 downwards.
CCTTTAGAATATTTTATGCACGTTCCCTGATAGAAACGTTTACTTCAATCTTACCACAATCAGAAATAAGAGGAACGATAAGTGCCTCTACACTGTCTGTAGTACCACCAAGAGCTGCAATTTCCATCTTCTGTCCAACAAAGAGAGCTGGTGGTGTAAGGTCAAATCTGAATCCAAGTTCATGAAGCTTTGTTACAGCCTGAGCAGTAATAAGGTTAGCAAGCTCACTGATTGTAGCCTTAGCCAAATCATCAAATTCCGGCAGAGTCTCACCGTTCATTGCAGACGCAATATTCAATGCAGTTTCCATAGTCATATCAAAAAGAACACGACCTTCTACATCTCCAGCAAGACCAACCAATGCAGCAACACCCATAACAGGCATAGCAGTTGATTTCAAATACAAATCACCGCGTTTTACCTCTGCGCCTCCGAGCACTTCCTGTAGTACACGGAATGAAGTTTCAACAAACGGGTTAATATACTCTACTCGCATCTTAATCTCCTATTTATTTGCTTAATTAATCCTTTGTATACGCCACAAGCGTACCAACAGCATTCTCACCAAAACTAAAGGAATCAGGCATGTCCTCGTTTTCTCCGATTACAGCAATCGCATTTCCCTTCATCTTTTCAATAAAGTCGGAAACTACAGATTCCTGAGACTTTTCATCCAGCAGGGAAAGAATATCACGTGCAAAAATAATGTCTACTGTTGGCAGAGCATTAGTGTGTTTACAGTCATGATACTCAAACATAATACTGTCTTTTATTTCCTGACTAAAAGTATACTCGCCATTTGCTTTTTTTGTCAAATAAGGAGCATACCAGTCTGAAGCCAGATTTGCTGGAACTGACATAAGCCCTGCATTAGATACATTAAGAAGGTCTATATCCTGTGCATAGATTCTGATTTTTGCATCAGGATAGCGTTTCTTAAGTACGCATGCCAGAGAATATGTTTCCGTACCTTTTCCACAGCCCGGATTCCATACAACTATCTGCTTCGCAGCATTATCAGGAAGAACCTTGGCAACAGCATCAGCATATTCAGATGACCACCAGTTGTTTGTAAATGGAGACCAGAAAGTCTTGAGGAAATCATCAGCATCATCAGAATTCTGAAGCTGAGTCTTTTTTGTTTCCTTAGACCATTCCAAATATCTGTGCTTTACCCAAGTCGAATTTACTGATGATACAGTGAAATTCTTATAGGTAAGAAGGCTTTCGCTTATGAACTTAATATCAACAGAAGAGTCTTCCTCTTCTGCTGCACCACCAGAAATTCCTCTTGCAATATCCGATGGTGATTTTACCATTCCGCCCTGTACTACAGCTGCAGCCTGATTTTTAGGAACATCTGCAACCGATTGAGGCTGTTTCATTATTTTCTGAGGTTTCTCATAGTTTGCTCCTGGAGCAACAGCTTCTGCAGATTCCTTAGAAGAGAAGATACGTGTTATATCAAGCAGGACATAAAGTCTGTTATTGCTTTCTACAACACCATCAATGTATTTGATATTGATATCACCAAACAATGGATGTGGTGGCTGAATTGTACTCTTTTGAACACCAATTACCTTGTCGATTTTATCTACTACAACACCAAATTTCTGATCTTCTACCTGAAGAATAAGCATATTTTCAAGCTTATTTTCTTCGCGAGGAGGAACTTCGATATTGAAGAAGATTCTTAAATCAAGAATAGGAATGATTTCACCACGAAGATTATAAACACCAAGCACAAAAGGAAGAGTGTTAGGAACGAACGTAAAGCGTCCAGCCTTTGCAATTTCCTTCACATGCATGATATCGATTGAATAATCCTTGTCTGCAAGTGAAAAAGTTACCATCTTAAAATCAACAATAGTGGCATTTTCTTTCTTTTCTTCAAGCTGCTGAAGTTGTGTTGCAACTAAAGTCTCATTTTCTGCACTCATAAAAAACACCTCTATTACTGTACATACTGAGCCTGTTCCTGAGCCTGAGCAAGAAGCTCCTGCTTAACACCAAGCTCAAGAAGCTGACCAACATCAATAATCAGTGATACAGAACCATCACCAAGGATTGATGCACCAGCGATTCCCGGTGAATTAGTGAATTGATCCTTCAGAGGTTTAATAACGACATCCTCTTCTCCGATAAGAGCATCGACCATTACACCAATCTTCTTTTCCTGTGTACCTACGATTACAATGTAGCATTCATCCGTCTGAACAGACTCTGTTATACCAAACAGACGTGACAGACGAAGTACACTGATAACCTCGTTACGTACATTCAAAATTTCATAATTATCAATATGATTGATTTCTGAAATATTAATGCACTGACTTTCAATAACGTTTGCAATTGGAATTGAGTAAACTTCTCTTCCAACGCGAACAAGAAGACCCTGAATAATAGCAAGAGTAAGTGGAAGCTTGATAATAAATGAAGTTCCCTTACCTTTTGCAGAGTTGATGGAAATTGTTCCCTTAAGGTTATTAATCATTGTCTTAACAACATCAAGTCCAACTCCGCGTCCTGAAATATTAGAAATCTTTTCTGCAGTTGAGAAGCCCGGCTGCATAATCAAATTGAATGCATCCTGTTCTGTAACTGCTTTATCCGGATGAATAAGACCGCGTTCTACAGCCTTCTTTCTGATTTTTTCAACATCAATTCCGGCACCATCATCTTTAATTTCAATTACAATCTGGTTACCTTCGTTAGAAGCCTTGAGAAGGATTGTTCCTGTTTCAGGCTTTCCTGCAGCAGCACGAACTTCTGGAGTTTCAATACCATGGTCTACTGAGTTACGAACACAGTGCATGATAGGATCGAGAAGATCTTCTACTACTGACTTATCAAGTTCTGTATCCTCACCTTCAATTACCAGGTCAATCTTTTTATTAAGATCGCGCTGGAGATCGCGAACTACACGAGGGAAACGGCTGAAAATCTGGTTGATTGGAACCATTCGGATTTTCATTACGCCTTCCTGGAGGTCGCCTGCAATTGTACCAAGGTTCTGTGTATAAGAACGGAACTTACCGGAAATACTCTTTGCTTCTGATTCGTACTCATCAAAAATATTACTGAGTGAACCGTATTCTTTAAGAATATTCTTTCTGATATCTACAGCAGCAACACCTTCTTTTATCTGCTCCATATAATCCGGAAGCTTATCAAAGAGATTATGAAGGCGTTCTTTATATTCTGCTTCGATTGACTGGAAATGAGTAAGCTCTGCTGCATTCTGCATTGCAAGCTGGTTGAATGAAGCCTTGTTGATTACTGCTTCAGATACAAGGTTCAAAAGGTTATCGATACGGCGTGAGTCTACACGGAGGATTGAGCTCTGCTGTGCATGAGCTGCTGCAGCTTCTTTCTTAGGTTCTGCTTTCTTTTCCTCTTTCTTAGGCTCAGGCTTAAGTACATTGTCGTTGAGAATATCACCCAAAAGTTCTGACTGAGCTGCCGTCATATTTCCAGCAGGAACATCGTCTGAAGGAGTGATTGGAGCTGAAGCAACCGGCTTTGGAGCTGCAGGTTTTGGTGCAGCTGCGGCTGCCTTTGCTACTGCAGGATCTGCAAGAGTACCTGTAGTATAATCTTCCAGAAGATGAGCATCTGTTATAAGTGTTACATCACTAAGGAATGCACAGTCTTCAATTTCTGCTCCCTCTGCTTCTGTAGCCACATAATAGAATACATTTTCATAGAACTGATCTTCGTAAAGGGCATCAAAATCAGGAACAGTCTTAAGTACGTTTCCAACATTCTTAAGTGCAGCAAATACCTGAATACCACCAACTGTATTCATTGGATTACTTTCATCAAACTTAACTGCAATACACCAGAGCTTCTGCTTACCTTCGCAGGTCTGCTTGAGTTCCATAAAATCTTCTTCTGTAATATCCGGAAGAATAAGTATATCTGATGAAGAAGCTGCAGGTGCTGCTGCAACCGGTGCAGAAGCTGGCTTTGGCTTTGGAGCTGCAGTTTTTGGTGCAGTGGCCTTTGCCTTAGCAGGTGCCTTTCCATCTTTAGAAGGAATAAGTCCCTGAAGTTTTTCAATAATTGAATCGATATTTTCTTCGTAAACGCTTCCATTCTGGCGTGCTTCAAGCATTGCCTTGATTACGTCTATAGAAGTAAGAAGAAGATCAACTACATCTTCATCTACCTTAATTCTATCGGAACGAATCTCATCAAGCACATCTTCTACAGTATGTGTAAAGTGAGAAAGCTCCATCATCTCTACTGTTGCAGAACCGCCTTTAAGGGTATGTGCGGCACGGAATATCTCATCGATCGCTTCGTGATTAGAAGGATCATTTTCAATAACGAGAATATTACTCTCCAACTGTTCTACCTGTTGTTCTGCTTCTGCGAAGAAGTCCTTCAACAGTTCTTCGTTATTTGGGTCAAGATAATCACTCATATAGAAATATTATACCCCGAAAATCACATATTTCAAGTTAAAACTTATTTTGTATGATAAATTTTATTTTTGCACTTTTTTGCGATTTTCTTCTATAATCAAAGGGATTCTATAGTTTTCCCTCAAGGCAGACTCGTTTTCTGCCGATAAAGAATAAGGAGTTTTATATATGAATAGAAAGCACATTATTATACTGGCAGCAATTTTTTATATCTCTTCAGCACTCTTTGCTGCAACCTCCTTCAGCGGTTATGCAGGCGGAAAGCTTAATTATGCCGCTAATCCAGAACAGGAAGATTACGATCCAGATTTGAAACTTCAGGCATTTTTTGCCGGACAGTTTAATTTTACACAGAATGTATGGAGCCACCTGGAGTTTTCAATCAATACCGGTGACTTATTATCAAACAGTATTTTCCATGCAACTGATGCAGACTTTCAGATTGATGAAATCTCTTTAATCTGCAGAGCTAACTTATACACCAGTGCAAATTATTTCAGTATCTTTATGGGAACTTACGATCCGATTGGTTCAGATATTTTCCTTCAGAGATATTTCAATATTAAACCTATAGATTCAAAACTTACAGAAAGCTATCTTGGAATTGCAGGTTCTATCCTCTACCCTCACTTTGGTCTTGGAATTTCCGATATTGTAAGATTTTATAACAGTCCTATTGCTTTCGGCGGCTACATCTACGTTAATCACGAAAAAGATTTAATTAATGATACTGCTGATTCATACGTCCTCAATGCAGACCTTCGTTTTGCTACAGTTTTAAGTTATCTTACTTTTGATTTTGCATGTGGTCTTGGTATTCCTATTGCAAATGAATATCACGGAGAAGAAGCCCTTCTTGTTGTAGAAAAAGTTTACTGGCACGCAGGAACAACAATTCTTCTGGGAAACAATTACACAACTTCTCTTTTCCTTCAGGCAGGAATTTATAACGCAAGCTTTAAAGCAAAAGATGACAGTGCAGTCATTTCTCCAGATGATTTATATCTTCTCGTAGAACCACGTTTTCTCGTTCAGAATGCGCACATGAATATTTCAGTATATTCTTTACCAAAAAACACTGTAAACAAGCTTCTTTTTGTTGATGACACACTTGGTGTTGATGTGAACTTTTACGGAGAATCATCTGTCGGTTCTTCTAACTCAGTTAGTTACGGTTCACACATTTCTTTCTCATTTATTGACAAGAGCCTTACAGATTTGAAGGATATCAAGAATATTCTCTCAAATGGATATAATCTGTCTGTAACACCTTATGTTGAATCTCAGTTCCTTTCAGGTCAGCTTCACATTCAGTCAACTTTACGTTTGATGGAATTTGTCAGAAAGCGCCCGGGACATGCATTCTCATTTGATATTGGCTATCGTACAAAATTCTGATAAAATATTAAAATAAGATTTTATATTCTAAGGAATAACAAAAATGAAAAACATTCAGAATAAGTGGATCCGTGGTGCTATCCCGGCTCTTCTTCTCCATTGCAGTATCGGTACTGTATACTGCTGGTCAATTTTCAGCCAGGAAATTGCAGACTACATCGGCTTTTCAAAAGGCGCTGTAGAATGGGCTTTCAGCTTTGCAATCTTCTTCCTCGGTATGTCAGCTGCCTTCCTTGGTGGCCTTGTAGAAAAAAATATCCACAAGTCTTCTTTGATTGCTTCAATCACTTTTGCTTTGGGAATGGCTGGAACAGGTTTCTTTATCTGGTACGGTGGAAATAATCCACACAGCGTTCTTTCTCTTGTAGGAATCTACATCAGCTACGGCTTTATTATGGGTATTGGTCTTGGAACAGGTTATCTTTCTCCTGTAAAGACTTTGATGCTCTGGTTCAAGGACAAGAAAGGTCTTGCAACTGGTCTCGCTGTAGCAGGTTTCGGTGCTGCTAAAGCTATCGCTTCTCCTATCATGAGCCGAATGCTTACAAGCCTTGGAGAAGGCGGTGTATACAAGATGTTCTACATTCTTGCATGTGTTTACTTTGTAATGATGTTCATTGGTCACCTTATTCTTGCTAAACCAGAAGGATGGGTTGAACCACAGACTAAGTCTAAGGACGAAGGAATTATCGCAACTCTTAAGACAGAACCTATTGCTTCTTACATTGGTATCTGGCTTATGTTCTATATCAACATCACATGTGGTCTTGCAATCATTTCTCAGGAAAAGATGATTGTAAAGTGTGTAGGACTTGGAGCTTTTGCAGGAATAATTTCTACAGTTTCTGCTCTGTTCAACGCAGGCGGACGCCTTGGCTTCTCTGCATGGGCAGACAAACTTAAGGACCGCAACACAATCTATAAGTTGATTTTCACACTTTCAATTGTTTCAACTGTAATCGTTCTCTGTACAAAGGGTATTGCTAATGGTGCAGGAAACACTCTTCTTATCATCTTCGTACTTGCTTTGATTTTCATTGTAAACGCAGGATATGGTGGAGGATTCTCTAACGTTCCTACTCTCCTCTCTGACCACTACGGAATGGGTAATATTTCTGCTATTCACGGAATTACACTTTCTGCATGGGCATTTGCAGGTCTTACAGGAAACCAGATGGCTTCTTACATTGTAAAGCACACAGGTGCATTTATTGATGTTCACGGAGTTCAGGCTAACCCAACTGGTTACCAGAATGTACTCATCGTAACAACAATTCTCTATGCAGTTGCAATGTGCTTGAGCTGTTTCCTTGTTCGCCCTATGAGCAAGAAAGGCTAAAATCGAAGAACCGTTAAAAATAGACTTACGGCAGTAAGTCTATTTTGGTTCATCGAAAAAACGCCTCAGAGCGAGCTATGCGAGCGATTTTGCTAGCTTATAAATCCAGAACAATATAATTCGTTATAAACAAATAAGACTTATCCGGCTGCTGCACACCTGTTGAAACAAATTTTACATAGAAATAATTTCCATTACAATGACGAGCCCTATAAACATAAGTTGCAGGCTTTTTGAAATTAGAAAGAAAAGCTTTTACCATTGCAACCTTAAATCCTAATCTGTCGTTCGGATGAATAATATCAAAAGCTTCTTTTGCAGTCCAGTTTAATACAGTTTCTTTTGAATATCCGGAAATATCCAGGAAGTTCTGATTTACACGAAGAACATGAATTTTCATACCGGAAACTATTCTCTTAATATCAAAATCAACATGCATCAGAAGTAAACCAATCTGCGTATTTTCAGTCATTAACCCTAGCTGATGATTAGCAATTTCAAGGGTATTTTCTGTTAATTTTTCATTTGTAATATCTTCTGTCAAAATATAGAAAGAATGCTTATGTTCATTACAACTGATTTCTTTGATGTAATTTTTTACATAAAGCGGATTATGCTTCATAAAGGTACGCATTTCTATATAACAGCAGATTTCCTTACGTTCTGAAAGAGAAAGTTCTGACTGTTCAACAAGCCATTTAAAACTTTCCTTACCCATAAGTTTTTTCAGATTTTTTCGAATTTCAGGAAAAACAAGATCATCAAGTTCAAATAGTTTTAAAAATTTCTTATTTGCACGAATCAGAATTAAAGATTTTGCCTGATCATCAAATTCATAAATTGCTGCAGGTCCTGAAAGTTCTTCAAACATAAGGCTTTCGGAAGAATCTGGTGAAAGGAACTTTCTGATATCAATCTGTCCAAAAGTTCTTGGACGGATAATAGAGGCAGCTCCTTTATGAGATTTCAGAAGTTCAACAAACTGATCTTCAGGCATAGGTTTTGCATATAAGAAGCCTTGAATAACATTAACTCCAATACTACGAAGGAAGTCTGCCTGCTCCTGGGTTTCTACACCTTCAGCAACAGTTATATATTCAAGTCCCTGTGCCATTCGCACTACATAGTTTATAATTGTGCCGCCACGGTTCAAGTTATCTTCACCGCGCATAAAGCCCATATCAAGCTTAAGAATATTGATAGGCATATCCTTAAGGGCATTCAAAGAAGAATAACCGCTTCCAAAATCATCCATTGCAATTCTGAAACCTAAATCGCGGAGCTTTTGGATTCTGTCATTCAGTTCTTTATCTGCATTTATAGAAGCGCTTTCTGTTATTTCAAAGTGAATGTATTTTTCTGGAATATTATATCTTTCTTTAAGACGCTTAATTACATAATAAAGCTTGTCTGTTTCAAGGCTGATTCTGGAAATATTTATTGAAATCGGAACAGGGTCAATTCCAACATCCAGCCAGGAACGAACGGCAACAAATACATTTGTCCAGATTTCTTCATCCAGCATACGGATAAAGCCATTCTTTTCTGCAATCGGAATAAATACAGCCGGTGATATAATTGTACCATCTTCCCTTATCCAGCGGCATAAAACCTCCGCCCCGACCATTTCTCCTGTAGCGGCTGAATATTGCGGCTGAAACCATATTTTAAATTCACCGTCGGCAAGAGCCTGCTGCATCTGAGATGTGATTTCAGCTTCGAGATGGGTATCTTCCATATTTTTTTCTGTAAAGGCAGTAAACGTATTCTGTACAGAAGAAATATTTTTATCCATACACAAAGAAGCCTGGTCCATGGCTGTAGTAATACCCAGAGAAGAATTTGCAATACGGATTCCAAAATGCATTGTAATTGGAAAAGACATATGAACTGAACCGTTATCAAAAACCTTGCAGGCCTGCAGTTTTTGGAGATTGTCCACTGAGTTTTCCATACAAACTGCAAAAGAACCACCTTCCAGTCTTGCAATGAGGCCCTGTTCTCCGACAATCTGTTTTAAGGTTGCGGCAATCTGCTTTAATGCATCATTTCCTGCAGTAAATCCATATAAATCATTTATAATCTTAAGTTTATTTACATCTCCAATAGCAACTATATAGGTTTTCTTTGGATTGTCAGAAAAGAGTTTATTTCCTGCCTGAATGAAAGCCGTTCTGGTCATAACACCTGTTTCAGGATCTGTAAAAATACGTTGTACCAGAAGCTCTTTCATATACTGAATACAGTTTTCTTTTCTACTGTAACCATAGGCAATAGCCCGTGCCATATCTTTACACGAATTATATCCGCAGGAACCGCAGTTAATAGACTGTTTATGAGGAGTGTCTTTAAGCATATCCGTAAAGATTTCATCAAAAGCACTCTTTGGAATTTTAAACTGCTGTCGTGAATAATCAGTGTAGCCGCGGGTAAAATCTTCAGAGCGGATATACTTGAACTGAGCACAAATCTGTTTCCAGAATTTTTCAGGATTATCTATATCTGTATAATTTTCGTAGGTCGACCTTCGGATTGTAATTGCATTTGAATAAACGGTTTCCGGGTTATAATCTTTATGATAGACACCTGGTCCGCCGACACAACCGTTTTTACAGGCTGTAATTTCTGCAAAAAGCGGCTGATTATTTTTAAAGTTATCATTCAGAGACATATACAGAGAACTCAGATGATCAGATGAAAATCCTTTTAATGCCAGAATAGTTTCTTTATGAGAGAAGAAATAAGAAACAATATCTGAAAATTCCCCGCCAATAGAAACGATTGAACCAAAGCCTTTTCCTTTTAAATCAAGTTCGCTGGAATATTTACTGTCCTCTTCTGTAACTTCAGGCAGATGTTCCATTAAATGGGCAAAGGTTAAATTATAAGAAAGTACATTTTTTGTATTTTCACTGATTGCTTCATCTTTATTTGCAATACAGGCACCAAGACAGGCAAGCTTATTATCATCCCCAAGATACTTATGAATATAAATTGAAGCACAGATAACCGGCGGTTGAACAGGAATCATTTTGTTCAAAAGGAACGGATGATATTTCTGAACAACAGTTACCATAGCAGGACAGGCATTACTAATAAAGCAGCGCTGATCAACAGGAAGTTTCTGTGCTTCTTTTAGATATTTTACAGTCAGATAAGCACCGATTTCGCGTCCGAATGAACCGTCATAAATTTTCTGAACGCCAAGCTTACGAAGGCTTTTGATGATTAGAGGTGCACGCTCACCGTAAATCGCAAAAAAAGCAGGCTCAATAATTAAAGATATTTTTTCGCCCTTTTTCAGATCTGCTAAAAACTTGTCAACATCATCACGGAAATCGCGGGCATGGTGAACACAAATATTTATACAGCGGCCGCAGTTATTACATTTTTTTGGGTCAATTTCCATATGGGATTTTCCATTTTTCACAATGGAAACATTAGCACCCATAAGAGAACAGTTATTTATACATTTATTACAACCTATACAGTTTTCATTTGTAAAAATAATACCGTTATTGAATCTGCTCATAAACGCCTCATTCGAACACAATAAGAATCATTGTCTGATTCAGATGTATAAAATTGAGCTGTTCCCCATACCCTGAAACACCTATATATTTTCCGTAATTACGGAGTACATTCACAAACTCTCCAAAAGAAGATTCCTTTTCAAAAAGTTTTGAACGTGAAAGACAGTTAATTGAAATTGTAAATGACGGCTTTTCAAAATCATTTTTTACACGCTGAACAGTTTCATTCCAGACACGCCTGATATTATCTGTTTCAAGCAGCAGCAGTTTTGTATGATTATAAATTGTTGAAAAATATGAAATTGAACCGTCTGGAAAAACTTTATCTGCTTCAGTAATATTGATGGAACCATCAACAATACGTCCCATAGGATGAGAAGATAATTCCTGGCTAAGCTGTTCTACAGGAACATTAAGGGCTCGGGAAATAATTTCTGCAGCCGGTTCATTATCATACTCCATTACAGTTCGTTCTTCACAATCGGCATAAGTTGCAGAAAAACGGTATGAAGTTGGTTTGAAAATATTTTCACGGTAAAAACCTATTTTTCCATTCAGATTATGAATAAAAACAAAGGCACAGGTCTGTTTGAATATATCACCATTTAAAGCTACATAAGTCTCACTACGCTCCGGCATTGTTCCGGCAGAACCACCAGCCACTGTAATTCCAGTTTCAGCAAGAACTTCTTCAAATGTATCTAGAACCAGTTCCTCACCTTTTCCAAAAGCTGTCATAAATTCAAGGCAGCAGGTATTTTCTAAAGAAGACAGTTTATCCATTGCAGCTTTGATATGAGCCTTGTACATATTAGGATGACGGTCAATATCAAAAAGCAGGCCGGCAGAAACTTCAACACCAGAATTGATAACCATTACAGATGCACCGCAATGACTGTAGCCCTCAGACGTATAATTTACATATGTAGATGAACCAATAACAACAGCGTCCGGATAACGCACTTTCAGTTTCTGCGAAAAGAACCAGAGCATGTCTATTTCACTAAAGAAAATAATCAATTGGGGAGTTACTTCATGGGCATCTAACTGAGTCTGGATTTCTGAATAAGCTTCTTCGTTTACAGAACTTGATGTAAGGGCAACAACACATCTATCCACAAAGCACCTCCTTTCTATGAACGTTTATTTTCTCTGAAGAATAACATAAGAACCTTTAAGAGTGAAGGCATATCTACAGGTTTTACGAGATATGCATTTACACCGCAATTAAATGCGCGGCTTTTTTCTTCTGGAAGGGCATCTGCCGTAAGGGCAACAATAGGAATTTCTGATACTTTAGGATTCTGAAAGTTTCTGATGATTCGTGTAGTTTCATATCCATCCATAACAGGCATCTGCAAATCAAGAATAACAAGCTCATAAGTGCCCGGTTCACTGTCACGGAGTTTTTCAATTGCAAACGAACCATCAATAGCTTCATCAACAACAAAGCCTTCTTCTCGCATTGCTTCAACAAGGATTTCACGGTTAAGCTGATTATCATCAACAACAAGCACACGGCGTCCCTTGAAGTCGTAAATAACAATATCCTGTTCTTCTTCAATTTCTGTAAGCTGAGGAATTGAAAGTGGGATAATTGCCGTAAACTCAGAACCTTTTCCAAGCTCACTTACAACTTCTATTGTACCACCCATAATTTCTACAAGAGACTTTGCAATGGTAAGTCCAAGTCCTGTTCCTTCAGCAGAAACAGGAGAAGATTTATCCCGCGCAAAAGGTTCAAAAACATGCTCCATAAATTCAGGAGTCATACCACAGCCTTCATCACGAATATGGAATTCATTTACGATTCTACTTTCATCTTCTGTAGAAAGCTGAATTACAGAAATCTGAATTCTACCGCCTTCATAAGAATATTTTACCGCATTGCTTATAAGATTAAGCAGAATCTGATTTAAGCGTAAACTGTCGCAGGAAAGCACATCTTCATCAAGCATGCTGAAATCAAGATCAACTGTAAGTTTTTTATTATCAATTTCATTCTGAAGAATCTGGCAGACATTATCTATGATTTCATGAATACTGCACATTTCTTCTTCAACAACAGATTTTCCGCTGGCGATTTTAGAAATATCAAGAACCTCATTTACAAGATTCATAAGATGGTCTGATGCACGTGAAATCTTTTCCAGACTGTCTGCAAGCTTTTCAGGATTATCCATATTCTTTTTTGCTAGCTCAGTAAAACCAATAATAGAATCCATTGGAGTACGGATATCATGAGAAATATTGGAAATAAAGTCCTGCTTCTGCTTAATAGCTTCATTAGCTTCACGTACAGTCTTGATGATGGTTCTCTGCTGTTTCTGATAAATATGAGTCTGATATCTGAAAATAGAAGCAATAATAATAACAACTGCTATCATTGTTATTACCATGTCCATCAGGACCATTTTTACGCTTTCCATTTTCATTATTATTTCCGGATGGTAATAAGAATAAATAACTAAAACTATAAACTCGGTAATACTTATAATGAAAACAACGATACAACTTCTTCCCTTAATCAGAAGGAACGGGAATACAAAACCGAGAAGACACCAGAGCGGCATACCGCCTTCAATTCCACCAGAAGAGATAAAAAGACTCGGTAAAATAAAATTATTAAAAAGAATTGAAAAGACTATAATTGCAAGCTGTGAACGTTTAAGGGTATTTGCAATCCAGAAGATCAGAAAAAACAGAATCAGACATGTAAATGAAAGAATCTGTGTCATAGGATTCTGATGCATGACAACTGCAATAAAACAGGCAAATGCAACTCCAAGGATTCCTACAAGAAGGATAATATTGAGAAGTCTGTGTTGAATGTCATACTGTTCACCAAAGAGACGCCTGAGAAGCCTGTTATTTTTCAGCATATCGTTTTATTATATCACTAGTCAGCAAGTTTTACAAAATCAATTTTTTACCTTATACTATGAATCTGAGGTGAAAAAATGCAGAATTCATTTGTTGACGTACGTACCGGACCAGAAAATTCTAAATGGGAACAGGCAAATAAACGGGAAATTCCTATTTACGGACGAAACAATGAAATCCGCTCGGAATTTGAACGCGATTATACAAGAATTCTGCACTCTCAGGCATACCGCCGTCTTAAGCACAAAACTCAGGTATTCTTTGCACCTCATAATGACCATATCTGTACAAGAATGGAACACGTTATGCACGTTGCTTCTGTTGCAACAACCATCGCAAAATACCTTGGATTAAATGAACAGCTCGCAGGTGCAATTGCAATGGGACACGATATTGGGCATGCACCTTTCGGTCATCATGGAGAAGACTGTCTGAACAAACTGCTTGAACAGAAAGAAGGACATAATGCTCCAAAGAAATTCTGGCACGAACGCAACAGTCTTTTTTTTGCTGATTTTATTGAGACGCTTCCAGATCCTAATGGCTTTGAACAACCTTTAAATCTGACTTACGCTGTACGAGACGGCCTTATCTGTCACTGCGGAGAAATTGACCAGCAGGCTATTAAACCCCGTGAAGAAGCTATTGACCTGTACTCTATTAAACGGCCGGGAATTATTCAGCCGTACACATGGGAAGGCTGTGTAGTAAAGATTGCTGATAAAATTGCGTACCTTGGTAGAGACATCGAGGATGCCCGCGCTTATCACATTCTGGACATGTCGGCTTATAGAGAGCTCCGGGAAATTGTCGGCAGCACGCTCGGTTTTGAGAGAAAGGGAGCGCGGGCATTACGGAGCGGTAAAGCAGTAAACACCACAACTCTCATAAACGACCTTATTGTAGACCTCTGTGAACAGAGCAGTCCTGAAAAAGGTCTGTGCTTTTCTGAAGAATATTTCCGCTTCATCATCGAGCTCAAAAAATTTAATTTTGCACATATTTATAAGCACTGGCGTCTTGGAGAATTTGCCATCTACGCCGAGAACATCATAGGAACTCTTTTCCGAACTCTGCAGAAAACTATGATTTATGCAGAAACCGGACGTGTTGCCCAGGCACTGCGCTTTTATCCGAAACTCTGTGCTACCTTTGAAGACTGGCTCATAAAATACACTACTTACAAACCATTTATAGCAGAACGCCACAGTTTTGCAGACCGCAAGCAGGTTTTAAAATATAATACCCAGCCTGTATTCGATCTTCACGATAATGAATCTTACACTAAATGTATAATAGAATTTATTTCAGGAATGACAGATCAGTTTGCAATTCAGGTTTACGAAGAAATAATTACATTCTAATTAACAGAAGCAGCAGTTCGTTTCAACAGTTCAATACATTCAACTGCAGGAAGCGGTCTGCTGTATAAAAAGCCCTGAATATAATCAACACCGGCACGTTCAACAAGATAATTCTGATTGTTTGTCTCAACACCTTCAACCAGAATCTTAAAGCCTACACCCTTAAAGGTACTTACAAGATCAAAGAAAAGACTGACACCTTTCTGCCCCTCTTCCATTGCAAGCACAAGAGAGCGGTCCATTTTAATAGTAGAAAATGGCAGAGAAATGACGTTTGTAAGATTTGAATAACCTGTTCCAAAATCATCAAGATAGAATTTTACACCTGCACGCGCCAGTGCCAGCATATTATGCATAACCAGCTCATAGTTATCAATGAAAATACTTTCTGTGATTTCCATAATAATATTTGACGGAAGTAGACTAAAACGGCTTATGGTATTCAAAACATTTTCAACAACATTTGGATTCATCATCTGATAAACAGAAAAGTTAATTGAAACTGCATTTACAGTATCCCTATTGTCAGAAATAAATTTACAGACTTTTTCAAAAGCAACAAAACCAAGCATTTCTATAAGACCTCGGTTTTCTGCAACCTGAACAAATTCCTGCGGAGGTATATCTCCAAGTTCTGTATTACGCAGTCGTGAAAGAGCTTCCATGTATTCGAACTTCTTATTATCAATAGAATAAATCGGTTGAAACCAGACCTGAAACTGTTCCGATTCAAGTGTAAGTTCACGTTTGAGAATTTTATAAATACAGCGTTTTCTTTCACGGTCTGCAAAAACAGATTCATCACAAATTTGAAGTGATTTGAGCTGAGCAGCTTTAGTACGCACCAGCAGATTATTTATCAGATCCATCATTGAATCATAATCATTATCATCTTTTCCAAATTCCAATGCGGCAGAATAAGACTCAATTGGAATCGGAATTACAGAATTTATATCTGAAGAAAGTTTTTTAATATCTTCCATTATTCTCTGACTCTTCTGATGAACTTCATCTACAGAATGTCCTATTGCAGCAAATCTGTTCATTGAAAGTATATATGAATTGCGCTGGAAATACGTCATAAATATTTCACCAAGCTGAAGATAGAGCTGATTTAATTCAGATGCATCCAGACAAGACTGTATCATATTGATATTGTCTATTGTCATTACATATAAAACTCCACCCTTATGCTGAATATGAATGCGCTTACGAAGGCGGCTTTCTGTCATAAGGCCGGTCCTTATATTTATTTCCATTGTGTAAGACTGAATTGTTACATATGCAAACAGAAGAGAAGTAAAAGAAGCAACCCCGGTTAATAAAATTTTGGGGAACAAATATTGAATAATAACAAAATATATTGAAATAAATGGATAGAAGATAAATACCCAGAATATACGCCGCGCAATATTCTTTCTAAGTATGATGACTGTAACTGCAAGAATCACTCCATAACCACAAGCCAGCAGATAAGTAATATTTTTTATTGGTCCACGTATATAACCTTCAACATCATCATAATGGAAAATCCATCCTGTTTTTACGTTGATTATAACAAGCAGAAAATAAAGTGTCTGAACAGCCCCAAGCACAGAATTAAACACTTTCTTTTTTCTTTTATTTTGAAATGCCATATCACAAACATAACTGATCATTATAAAAGGACTTATAAGAAGCGTAAAAAAATAAAGTGATGTAATAAGTGTGCAGAAAGAATGAGAAAGTTCTGTATAATGAGCTATACAATATACAGAAACCATATTAACAGCAGCACAAAAAAAGGTTGCAAGGGCTGCGTAAAGAAAGAATCTCTGTCTTTTATCATACAGTGCATACGAGAGGATTGTATTAACACCGATAAGAAAAGCGCCCCAGCAGGTTATGAGCTCACCAATAACATAGTAATCTGAAACTCCAAATTCCATTTACTATATGATAGCACACAAAAGCACAGGGCGCAAAATAAATAAATAAACTGTTATATTCAGTAGTTTATACGCGATGCATTGCAGAGAATACTTTCTCGTTCATAATGTTGATTTCTACACCCATATCGGTTGCAAGAGAATTCATATTTGAGCGAAGAGTTTCAATATCAATATCTGCAGCTGTAAGATCTACCATCATCATCATTACAAAATTGCCAGAAAGAATAGTCTGTGTAATATCTGCAATGTTGATTTTATGCTCAGAAAGATACTGAGAAACCTTAGCGATAATTCCAACTTTATCTGAACCTACTACAGTAATAATTGCATTCATTTTAGTCTCCTTATTTTTTCGGCTAGAAATTGTTACCGAGAGTTGCAGCAATTACTGCCTTGATTGTATGCATACGGTTTTCAGCTTCATCGAAAACTACCGACTGTTTGCTTTCAAAAACCTCATCTGTAACTTCCATAGCAGTAAGACCGAATTTTTCTCCGATCTCTTTTCCAATCTTTGTATTCAAATCATGGAAAGAAGGAAGGTCATGCATAAAGATTGCAGTTGGCTTTGCCTTCTTCATAACTTCTGCATTTACCTGATAAGGCTTAAGGTCGTTAATTCGTTCAGCCCAGATTTCATCTGGTTCACCCATGCTTACCCAGACATCAGTATAAATAATATCTGCATCTTTTGCAGCCTTATCTACATCACTTTCAAGAGTGATTGAACCACCACTCTCCTGATTCCATTTTTCACACTCATCTACGAGAGCCTTATTTGGAAAATATTTTTCTGGTGCACAGAGAGTAAGATTCAAACCAAGTTTTGAACATACAATACAGAGTGAGTTTCCAATATTGTAACGTGCATCACCAAAGTATACGAGTTTAAGTCCCTTAAGTTTACCAAAGTGTTCACGAATTGTAAGCATATCGGCAAGCATCTGTGTCGGATGATATTCGTTTGTAAGTCCGTTCCATACAACTACGCCAGAATATTTAGCAAGATCTTCTACAAGTGTCTGCTCGAAACCACGGTATTCGATTCCATCAAACATACGGCCGAGTACACGAGCTGTATCTGCAATACTTTCCTTTTTACCAATCTGACTGCCTTCTGCAAGATAAGTTGTACAGATCCCAAGATCATGTGCAGCAACCTCAAAAGCACAGCGGGTTCGTGTACTTGTCTTTTCAAAGATGAGGGCAATATTTTTTCCGCGGTGAATATCCACAGGAATCCCTTTCTTTTTCTTTTCCTTCAAATCTGCGGCAAGGTCAAGAAGTCCGATAATTTCCGCCGGTGAGAAATCTTTTAATGTAAGAAAATTGCGTCCTTTTAAATCCATAAGACACCTCACAAACAATTATGAAAGCATTATTATAACAGAAAGAAAAAAATTAAACTAGAGTAAAATTCTTAAGTCACATTAATCTAATAATTCATAAGTTTAAAGACATCTGAAATTAGTAAATCTGTATTATCAAGTTGTATTTTTAAGAGCTTTATATATTCCTCGATAAATCGATTCATTGTATCCCTCTTGAATAAATCTGAACGGTAATTTAATTGTAGAACTGCACCATCGCTACGTGCGAAGAATGATAAGACAATACCATAGGAATCATCAGTATGATTTATCGGAGTAATTTTACAAATCTGATTTCCCAAACGTATATCAGAAATCATCTTATTCTGATATACAAAGGCTATATCAGTTATTTCATTCCATTTGTAGCCAAGCTCGGAAAGCAAATCATATATTTTTACATCTTGATGTTTTAAAATATCTTTTGTTTCATTTAGTTCCTGATTCAAGAAATCCTTTAATGTTTCATTCTGATTAACAATTAATCTCATAAAAAGACTAGAAAGATACAAACCTATATTTCTAAAATTCTTCATATTTCTTGAAGAAACATTTGTTTGAACATATACAACATTCTGTCTTGTCATCATTGCAATCAACAGATGAAAAGCCGCACCTGTGAAATTATTTGGAGTAACCCCATTTAATTTGGCAGCCTCTTTAATTTTATTCATAAACTGATCATCTATATTATAAAAAATATTTTCTGCAGGACCAATATCTGGACGATTTACATTTTCAAAATCATATTTAACTACAGTCTTATTTAAGTTTTTTGGAAAATATGATTTATAAAATTCAGCGTTTACTTTATAAAGTTCATCGGGAACAATCAAATCTTCTGTTCTGGATATTCTTGATTTTACGTCCTTTCCTATGTAAAAATCATTTAATTCATGAAAAAAAATTCCCAATCCAAATCCATCAATGAAAGAATGATTAAAATCTGCATATACTGTATTTTCAAAAACGGCAAATCGTAATGGAGAATCTTTTTCTATATCAAAAGGTTTAGAAAAATTTCCTTTATAAGGCTCACTTAGACGTTTTATTTTTACAGGAGTGTATTTTCTTACAATCTGAAAAAGAACATCGTTCTCTATAACATAATTACTTCGTAAACTTTCATGACGTTCTACAATTCTATTTATTGCATATTCCAGCTTGTCAATGTCTAAATTTTCGCATGAAAAAATTATTGGCAAATTATCCCCAGTTGTATCAGGATTTTTTATCGACATTTCAACATGCAACTTAAATTTTTGTTCACCCTTAAATTTTTTTTCAATTTCTGACATTTTTAAATCTCCCTAATATTTTATGCATCAATTTCTTTTGCAAGATTATGTACAATAAAATCACGGCGTTCCGGAGTATTGTTACCCATATAGAACTTAAGAACCTGAGGAACATTCTTAAGAGACTGTATTGTAACCTGAGTCAAATGCATTCCCTTGTCTTCACTTTCACCTTCTTTACGAGGGAAAATAAACTGGCCGAACTCACTAGGGTTAATTTCACCAAGTCCCTTGAATCGGGTTACCTCGGCAGATTTTCCCATTTTGGCAAGTTCTTTATCACGGCTCTCTTCACTGTAACAATAAACGGTTTTTGTTTTATTTCGAACGCGGAAAAGCGGAGTTTCCAAAATATAAACATGTCCTGTCAAAACAAGTTCTTCAAAGAAAAGCAGCAGATAAGTCATAACAAGATTTCTGATATGGAAACCGTCGTTATCGGCATCGGTTGCGATGATGATTTTATCGTAACGGAGACCTTCAATATCTTTCTGAACACCAAGACTGAAGGTAAGGTTTTTCAATTCCTCATTTTCAAAGAGCGCAGATTTCTTACGGCCATACATATTTTCCGGCTTACCGCGTAGAGAGAAAATTGCCTGATAAGAAACATCGCGGCTGCCGACCATTGAACCAGTCGCAGAATCTCCCTCAGTAATGAAAATCATAGAGTTAGCGCCCTTCTCTCCATCCTGAAGATGATAACGACAATCCTTAAGTTTCTGAATCTTGAGCATAACAGATTTCTCTGCTTCACGAATCTGCTTTTCTGTTACGCTGTTGATTTCATTACGGGCCTTTTGATTTTTGATGATTTTTTCTTCGAGAGCACCGGCAACATCAGGATTGTGACGGAGCCAGTCATCAACGGCAGCCTGAACTTCCTTGATAATTGGAGCCCGGATTTCTACGTTTCCAAGTTTATTTTTTGTCTGGCTTGTGAACATAGGATTATCGAGTCCAATTTTGAGAGCACAGATAAGTCCACCACAGACATCCTTTTCATCATATTCTTTTTTGAAAAATGAGTTTACACCTTTTGTAACACCATCGAGGAAAGAAGTAACATGAGTACCACCGTCTTCTGTACTCTGACCATTTACGAAAGAATAAACAAATTTATCGAGAGAGTTTGTATGTGTAAGAACAAACTCTAAGTTTTCACCTTTGTAACTGAAGATTTTATAGAGAGCTTTACCCTCACCGTCCATCTCGTTTACAAGAAGATCCTGAATACCATTCTGACTGATATATTCCTGACCATTACATTTGAGCAGGAGTCCAGGATTAAGATAAGCGTAATTCCAGAGTCTCTTTTCTACATACTCCATATTGAAGTTGTATTTTCCAAAAAGTTCTGTATCCGGTTCAAACTCAAGGTAAGTTCCGTTTGGAACACCAGGCTTTGCAGCGCCTGTTTTACCGCTGATTTTTTCACCCTTCTGGAATTCAACTACAGCCATTTTTCCATCACGAATTGAAGCTGCACGGAAGTAAGAAGAAAGCGCATTTGTTGCTTTGATTCCGACACCATTCATACCGATGGCCTGTTTGAATACGTTGTTGTTATATTTTGCACCTGTGTTTACGTTAGAAACACAGTCTTCAAGTTTTCCAAGTGGAATACCGCGTCCGTAGTCTCGGATTTTTACACGGCCGTCTTTAATTTCAATATCAATCTTTTTACCGAAGCCCTGTGAGAACTCGTCGACAGAGTTATCGATTCCTTCCTTAAGAAGAATGTAGATACCGTCATTTTCGTTTGAACCATCACCGAGGGAACCGATATACATACCTGGTCTGAGGCGGATATGCTCAAGACCTTCAAGGTGTTGAATTGAGTCTTCGTCATATACAGCTGGTGAAGCAGGAGCTTTTGCTGTCTTTGATTTAGCTGCGGCAGCAGTAGTCTTTGCAGGAGCTGATGTTGTTGTTTTTGCAGCAACGGTCGTCTTTGCAGCAGAAGCCTTTGTTGCTGATGCAGACTTTACAGCCGTTATCGTTTTGGATGGAGTTTTCTTTACTGCAGCAGTAGAAGTTGCTTTTGCAGTTGCTGTTGTTTTTTTGGCAGATGCTGAAGCAGTCTTAGCAGAGGTCTTTGTGGCTGTCGTCTTCGCAGTTGTTTTAGCCGAAGTTTTTGCAGCAGTTGTTTTTGAGGTTGTTTTTGCAACAGATTTTGTAGTTGTTGTTTTCTTAGAAGTTGAAGATTTTTTAGCAGCAGCTTCTTCTGCAGCTTGCATTGCGGCAATACGTGCCGAAAGTCCAGTCTTTTTCTCTGACATTTTGATCCCACCCAAAAATGTTATTATTAAATTTTATTATGAGAATGGACTAAAGTCAAGTGGTATACGGTGATTAACCAAGGCTAATCACCGTATAAAAAACTATTTGTCGAAAGTGATTACACCACGATAGAGTTCAACATCTTTGCCTAATTGACGACACAATTCTTTTTTAGCATTGTCGTAATTATCAAGATGCTGGAATCCAACTACTCTTAAAGCATAATCCAAATCATATTCGAAAGTTCCTATATAAAGATAAACTGCATCATCTGGAACATTAATTGTTACTCCACCCGGAAGTTCATATCGGAACCAGGTATTAACTTTTCCATATATACCTGCAGTAAAGTTATTAAGATGTACAGTTCCTTTCTTTGAAGGCTTCAATTCAGTATAGAAATAACCTTCCAGATATGGGAGTCCAGCGTCCATAAGTTTTTCAGAAAAATCTGGCTGGAACCAGTTATCCATAAAACTTCCAACCTGTAAGTTTTTCTTAGCTGTAAAAGCTTCTTTTCTAGCTTCCAAATCTATCGGATGTTTATATTTAAGCTGACCGACTACGAGAACTCTACCTTTTTTAGGCTCTACAGGCTTTGAAGCATCTGCTGCGAAGGCAGAGCCTACACACAAAATCATTACCAGAAATAATGCAGTAATTTTATTGTTCATTTTTAAGTTCCTCCATGCGGTCAAGAATAGCAAGCTCCCATTCAGAGCCAGACTTCTTAAAATATTTATAAAGCATCTTAAGAGCGCTCAATTCATCTTTAGCCTTATAACCGGTAGTACTATAATATAAAAGGCCTGGTTTATTACAAACTAAATCAACACCTGCAATACCATAATAGGTTGTGGTTATTGTATTTCCACTCTGTGATGTTTTACTGAAAAGCTTCAATTCTGAACCAACAGGGAGTGGCTCAATGAAAGTTACATTACTCTGGATTTCGATCAGCAGAATACGTGTAGACTCTGTTCGTCTGTTTATATTATAGAATTTATAACCAAATTCAGGCTTCTGTTGTAAAAAGTCATTCCAGTCTTCACAATAACCAAATACAAGAGTTCCTTCTTTTGGACTAAGCCAGTCACCATTTGCACATGCTTTCTTAATCTTAGAAGAAGAAAGCCCTTTTGTACTCACACATCCTGTTAAGAAAAGGATTGCGACACCCAGAATCAATGAAAAACAAAGTTTTTTCTTCATATTTTTTACTCCTATTTATTAGCGCTCAAAAAATTTAACGCCTGCATAAATTGCAAAGTTTCCAGTAGAATATTTGATATTGTCATCATATCCCGATGTTCTTTTAAAATATGTATTAGCCATATATTTTGCACCAAGGAATGGAGAAAATCCAAAATCCGTACAATAAGCAAATTCGATTCCTCCACCAATTCCATAGAAGAAAGGAGCTAAATTATATTGTGAGCTTCCTGATTTGTATATCATACCGGCCTGTCCTTCTACAAGAGGCATAATTATAACTCTGTCAATTTTTAATGGAAGTTGAAGACCAGCCACAAGACCTAAATCATAAATGCTGTTTTTATCAGATTCTGGATATAGATTATATTCTTTCTCCATTGTAAGAGTATCCTTCATTACTGTAAAACCAACCGATACAAAATTGAATCTGTACTTGAAATCAAACATAAAACTATTTGAACTCTCAGTAATATTTCTGAAGTATCCACCGGATACAGACATAAAATATGGCTCTTCAATCGAAAAGATTGAATCTGATTGATTTCGGGCTTTTTCTTTGTTTGAAAGTTTTTTATCTTTTGTTACACCTTCAAAATCCGAAAGTCTCCAGCTTCCCTGATCTTCAATCCAGAATGATTCAAATGTAGAATCACCGCGATTGAATATAACCTTTTTACCGGTTGCTTCATCTGAAGTTTCTTTTAAATCAATTCTCTCTGAATCTGAATGAATCTTTGACCATACCACATATGCAAGTGAACAGCGGAGTCCAATAAGAGGATTACTTTCAAAAACATATGAAACATAAGAACGAACGTCAGTTGGAGCCTTTGCAAGAACATCTTTCAATGCTTTTTCTCCATAAGAAGAAACCATTGAATTTGAAATGTATGGCATAAGGGAAGTAAATTCATCGTTTTCCGAGCAGGCTTTTATGAAGGCAACAGAATGTTCATCAAAAGTAACAGTTTTCTTCTGGATAATTTTTGATTTTACAGTCTTCTCTACTGCAGCTGCAGGAATTGAAAAGTTTGTATTCTGGCGAGCAGCTGCAGACCAGGTATTTACACCGCAAACCTTATAACCTGCTTTGCTTGAAGAATCCTTTATAAGTAGAGGACCACCAGAGTTTCCACCATCAATCTGTGCTGTATGCTGAATTACTGAAGAAATCTCTGGATCAATAAGTTCTTTGATTCTTGCAGACGAATTGGATACAACACCTTTTCCAAGCTGCCAGCTAGGCTTTCCGGCAAGTCCCGGGAAACCGGCAGAAAAAACATCATCACCATCATTAATCTTTGCAGAAGTAAACTGGAGTCCAGGTCTCTTAAAAGTTGATGGTAAAGAAATAAGTGCTATATCAATATCATCATCAGAGAAGACAACCTTCATCTCCTTAAATTCAGAAACTGAGCCATCCTCATTTTCAAAAGAAAGATTTACTGTTTCATAATTTCCGGCAACATGTCTGTTTGTTACAACATAAGGTGTACCGTCAGAAGCATACCATATAAATCCAGAACCAAAAGTTCCCTCGAGAAAAGACCCGATATATTTTGAATAATAAGTATAACCATTACGTTCCAACGAATCCTTTAAGTCTGTAAGGAAGGTCTTATTTTCACTGGAAAGATTACCATGGACAACACACACATATTCACGAATTGATTGTGCCCATACCGAACAGGAAAGTATTGCCATTGCTGCAAGGCAAAAAAGTTTTCGTTTCAGATTCTTCATCTGTTTAAGTCTCCTTTTTAAATAAAAATACACTTTTATAAATACCTGTGTCAACATAGAGTTATCTGATTGATTTCATTTAAGATCCGCTTTTTATCTGTAGTCCAGTCTGGTGCAAGCAGCAGTTTTTTCGGAGGATCGCCTGTGAGACGGTGAACTACGCAGTTTTGTGGAATGAGTAGCAGAGCTTTTTTCAGAAGTTCGAAGTACAGTTCTTTTGATAACGGTTCATACTCACCGAATTCGAACATTTGCGCAAGAGGAGTGTTTTTAAGGACGTAGAGGCTGGTGATTTTTATACCGAAAGGAGATGCTGAAACATATTCAGCATGGCGTGTATTTTCATTTGTCTGTACGACGAACTTCACGGAGTTCAGCATATCTTCTTCTGATTCACCGGGCAGTCCGAATATCAGGTGTGTTACTATGTGAATCTGCGGCGATGCCTCGTGAATCCACGCCACAGCATCTGTATAATCCTGATTTGTGTAACAGCGGTTTATGAGCTGGCCGGTCTGTTCGTTACTTGTCTGAAGCCCCAGTTCAATCTGAACAAAATGATTCTTTGAGATGTCGGCGAGTCCCAGAAGGATCTGCTCATTAAGACAATCCGGTCGGGTTGCAACGGCAAGCCCTGCTACACCTTCACATGACAAAGCTTCACGGTATTTTCCAAGCAGCACTTCAGCATCGCCATAGGTCGAAGAGAAATTCTGAAAGTATGCAATATATTTTCCTTGTCTCCCCCCACTCCGTCCGCGGAGCTTTGCTTCAACAAGAGTGCGGCCCTGTTCCAGCTGCTCACGGATTGAAAGATTTCTCGACGCAGCAAAATCACCGCTTCCATTTTCTGAGCAGAAAATACAGCCGCCTCTGCCCTTAGTACAGTCCCGGTTCGGACAGGTACAGCCTGCATCCAGAGAAATCTTATAAGTTTTGCAGCCGAAGATTGATTCGTAAAAGCTAGAAAGAGTCTGCATAAATCTAATTATATTGAAAGATTTATATAATAAATAGATGCTGGCCCCTGTTCCATATGGCCCTAGTTTATGACGGAAATCCGGCAACTCGGCCTTTTATTCCGGCAAGTTGCGAAAAAGCCCCTTCTTTTCTGTATTTTTCTATTATATATTCTGCCTCGGAGGTTGTTATGAAAAGCAACAAAACTTTTAAGTATGTAATGTATGTTACTCTGGTTCACAGTCTGACTTATTTTCTCTGCGGTGTAATTTTTTCAAATTTACTGCGCTACGACTATTGGTGGCAGCAACCAGGCGTCAGTGATTACTTTAGAGATTATGGTGGAACGGCAAATGCTCTCGGACCTTTTGTACAGATTATAAGAGGGCTTTTATTTGCCTTTATTCTTCTTCCATTCAGGGAATTTTTCAAAGCAAAGAAAAACGGCTGGCTTTTTCTCTGGCTTTTGTTTGTAGGAATTGGAATTATCGGACCTATGTCTTCAGCACCTTCTTCAATCGAAGGCGTTATCTATTCTAAGCTGCCGCTTGCCTTTCATTTTATCGGTCTGCCAGAAGTAATGACTCAGACTCTGCTTTTCAGCGTTTTGGTATGCAAATACATCAATCAGTCTGAAGACAAGAAATCGATTTTGCAAAACACAGTTCTAATGGCGATAATTCTTGCTGTCGGAGTGTTTTTTGTCTATACAATTGTTTCAATCATTTTTGCATTAATTCAAAAGGTTGAAATAAACACAGAACACACAGACATCAAAAACATGCTGCAATTCTATCTGCCGATGATTCTTACTTTTGTGCTGTCATTGATTTCAAAGCCAAAGCTGATTTTCAGAACACTTATTTTTTATGCCGGCTCTGTGCTGATTTTTGCTCTTTATCAGGGGCTTGTGCTGGAAGACATGAATCTGATTTATGATTTTGCAGCGCCGATACTGCCGGCTATGCTCTTTTATTGGGTTGGTTTGATGCGGGAAAAATCTTACCTGAAATCTGAAAAGTCTGATACAATAGAAACATGAAAATAACTATTCAGACAGATGCTTCTGTTCAGGAAACTACACTGAACATTACCTGCAGGGAAATAACTCCTGAACTGGAGCGTCTTATTGAAGCTTTACGCGTTACAGATAAAAAGCTTTCTGTAAAGGTCAACGGCGAAATTCATCTGATTGATTTAAAAGCAATCTTATATGTGGAAACTGTTGAGCGCTGCACCTTTATTTATACAGAGGATGGAGTTTTTGAAACTTCACTTCGATTGTATGAGCTAGAAGCTATGCTTGCAGAACATAATTTTTTCCGCATCAATAAGTCTACCCTTTTGAATCTGAATAAAATAGAAAGTCTTAAATCTGATATTGACCGCAAAATTCGTGTAAGACTCAAAAATGGATATCAGCTGATAATTTCGCGCGCTTATTCTGAAGAGTTTAAATCAAAGATAGGAGTTCGTTAATATGAAAAAACGCCTGGTATCATTTATAGAAAGCTTATTAAAAATCTTTGCCGTAATTATTTTGATGTTTGCAATTGCGACAGTACTTATAGGAAAAGAAGCAGAATCATTTCCAAATCTTTTTATGACTGAAAATAAAGGAATTGCAATAACAACTTTCTTTCAGCTTTTTGCATTTTCTTTTTTTATATGTGTATTGAGACTTGTTTTTTTCACAGATGTATTTCTTAAAAAAACAAATCTGATACTCAGGAATATATTCTTTTTTGTTTTGACCATCGTAGTTTTTGTGATTATTGCATTAATCTGCCATTGGATTCCAGACAGACTTCTTATCTGGATTCTTGTTCTCGCATCTTACTCGCTGAGCACTGTAATAAGCATTCTGATTACACATTTCTTTACTAAAAAAGAAGATGAAAAACTCAATGATGCGCTGGCGAAGATTCAGGAAAGAAGTAAAGAATAAGCTTTGATTATGGAAGTCCTTAAAAATGTCGGGGTACCGCGGTAGACTAAACTAACACAAAGTTTTTAGCGCGGCAAGATTATTCAAAATATTATGGAAGATTTCAAAGCTCTTTGGTGTAAGAGAAGCAAGGTTGTCGCCCGGAGTGTGAAGGAGCTGCCAGGTCTGAGGTTGCTGGCCCTGAGTGGCGGCATTGACTTCCAGCGAAGGCAGCATTGTGATGGCCACGGCTGGAATACCATTTGCGATAAAGCTAGCGTTGTCGGAATAGTTACAGGGCAGACAAAACCAGCGGCCATTTGCCGAGGTCTGCAGGAAAGTTGCGGCGCGCTGCTCGAGAGCGCTGAATTCTTTTACAAAACTGGCAGGTATCTTAGGCGGAAGAATTGTCTGAGTGAGAATCGGAACGTCGCCGCGTCCCATGCAGTCGAATACGAAGATGTCGTCGTTCGTGATGCCGAGGCGGCGGAACACTTGAGCTAGGGGGAAGGCGCCTTGTTCTGCGACGCCGCCCGCCGCACCAAGTTCTTCGCCGTCGGTGAAAATAAGGCGGATGTTGTGGAATAAAGGTTGCGCAAGTCTCGCAAGTTTTATTGCCCACTCCAACAGACAGAAAACTGCCGCCGAATTATCATTTGCCCCGGGGCTACCAGGAAATCTGTCATAATGAGCAATTACCGTTTTTATACGAAACATTGAGTTATACTGATTCTGGGGAAATTTTACATAGATATGATTTTTTCCTTCCATCTGTAAAACAGGAGCTTCAAGTCCTGCCCTATTCAGATAATTCTGAATAAAAGCAGCCCTGTCGCAATCAGCTGCAATAAAATCATTAAACTCAGAAGGAATTGTATACATATTTGTATATTACCTTTTATTTGGCTTTTTTGTCAGATACATAACATAAGTATCATTAAAAATAATTTTGTTTCCATGTGCTAATACTGCCTTGTGCAAACCTTCAAAAAACTTTGTCTTGTAAGGTTCTGCAATTACCATGTGGTCGCAGTGGGTACCGCTAAAGGCAACGTATTCGTCGGCAGTCATTTCACGTTTGCCGTAAAAGTCCCGTTCTTCAAAATCTACATAGCCGTAGTTTGTGGCGTTCTGGTAATGAAAGCCTCTTTGCTGATAGGGAGTTTCCGGTTTAAAGTATGCATCATATATTTTCTGGATATCATCATGAAGAGACGGATTTGTACTCTTATATTCAGACTTTGTAAGCAGCATTGCAAGGGTGCCGCCGGGAGCAAGCAGCTCATAAGTTTTTGAAAAGGCAATGTCTTCGGGAATCCACTGAATTGTTGCGGCAGAATAAATGAGGTCAAACTTTTTCCCTTCAAAATCATGCGTAATAAAATCATCATTTACAATATGAAAATTAGGTCGGTTACCGAATTTTTCCTTCATCTTTGCATAAAGATGTTCTCCCAACTCAATTGCATTGTAGTCGCAGCCAGTGTCCAAAATCGGCTCTGTTGCCTGCCCGGTACCAGGTCCTATTTCCAGCACTTTTTTCCCAGGCCCAATTTTTGTAAAATCAATCAGACTGTCAAAAAGCTCCTTACTGTAGCGTGGTCTGAACTTATCAAACTGCTCCGGGATTGTGTCAAAAATTTTCCTGAATTCCATTTTTTAATTCTCCTTTTATCTTTCATTTACTATAACAAAAAGGTGCTGTTATTTCGAGGGCTTATCTAAACACTTAGTCTCCAGCTATTTCACCAGTGAACTTTCCACCGCTCACGCAGAACTTCCAGTGATTCCAGGTGAGCGGAAATTATTTTTTTTGAGGCTTTCCTTTTTCTTTTTCCCTTAATTGGGCCAGCTTCTTTTCAAAAAGCTCTTCATCAACAGGAAGTTCTGCCCAGTCATCTGTCCAGGTGGAAAGATAAGCTGCATTAGAAATTGAAAGTGAATTTAAGCCTTCTTCCCCTCGGGCAATCAGCTCTGAACCAGTAAGAATTGATTTTGCAAAAGCTTCCAGAACTTCCGGGTGCCCTTCTGGTGCAGGCTCAGAAAACTCTTGATATTTTGAAGCCGGACAAATAAAACCTTCTCTGGCTGAAAAACAGAATTCTCTTTCGGCCTCATCAAGCTTCCACCATTTAAGTTTTCCATCTTCTATTATAATCTTGCCTCTGTCACCTGAAATCTCAAGGCGATTTGTACCAGGTGCTTCACCAGTTGTTGTAATAAAACTTGCTCTAGCTCCGTTTTCGTATTCAGCAAAAATTGTAACATCATCTTCAACATCAATTTTATGGTATTTTCCAAAATCACAGAAAGCCCTGACCCTTTTTGGCATTCCAAAAATCCACTGCCAGAGATCAAGATTGTGAGGTGCCTGATTCAAAAGTACACCTCCACCCTCTCCATCCCAAGTCGCCCGCCAGCTGCCAGAATCATAATAAGCCTGAGTACGATACCAGTTTGTAATAATCCATACCAAGCGTTTCGGCTTTCCTAACTGCCCGCTTTGTACTATTTCCCTGGCCCTTGCATAAAGAGGATTGGTTCTTTGATTAAACATAATTCCAAATTTAACACCGGTCTTTACTGCGGCTTCATTCATTTCCCGAACCTGACGGGCATAAACACCTGCAGGTTTTTCTGTAAGAACATTGACTTTATGTTCAAAGGCCTTAATTGCCATAAGAGGATGCAGATAATGCGGAACTGCAATCAAAACTGAATCTACAAGCCCGCTTTCAAGCATTTTGTCTGCATCTGTAAAGGCTGCAACTTCTCCAAGAGTTTCAAGGCGTTGTGGATTTATATCACAAACTGCAGTAACTTCAACGCTCGGACATTTTCCAGCTTCCACATTTCTAAAATGCCCGCTTCCCATATTACCCATTCCGATAATTCCTAGTTTGATTTTTTCCATTTTCATCCTCCTATATTAATTCCTTCAATGCATTAACTGCAGCATCAAAAGCAGCTCGTGATGAAGGATAGCTGTATTCCTGCATTTGTGTTTTTTGTCCGCTCTCCAGATTTTCAAAACCAGAAAAAACTTTTAGATGTGGTTCTATTGTTAAAACTTGTCCCTTGTAATGATTTATAATATATGGAAGATTTCCTTCTCCCTTACCTGCCGGAACAACCGAACCATCAGCCTTTGCATCTTTTATATGCATGTATTCAACATAAGGAGCAAGAAGTCCCCAGGCTTCCTTTGTATCTTGCCCGCATTGAATAAAATTTGCGGGGTCAAAAATCGCTTTTAGTTCAGGAAGTGCCTTATGAATCTCCAGACAGCGAGAAGCGATATCTCCATAAATTCCTTTTTCATTTTCATGACAAAGCATTATTCCGCTGCCCCTTGCCGCATTCAGAAAGGCCTGCAGATTTTGAATTACCTTGTCAAAATATTTTTGAGGCTCTTCTGTAGTTCCGTAAAAACTAAAAAGACGGAGCTTTTTAGCACCAAGAATTTTTCCAATTTCCAGAATATGCTTAAACTTATCAAGATGAGAAGCAAAATCATCATTTATATCTATTTTTCCAAAGGGCGAGCCCAGCGACCAGACTCCAAGTCCAGCATCATCAAGCTTTATGCGAACTTCATTTGCCTTATCCTTTGAAATATCTGCGATATTCTGACCATCCACTCCCCGAATCTCCAGAAGCGAAACAGAATTTTCTTTCATCGCCAATATCTGACCGTCAATACTTGAATCTGCTTCATCTGCAAATGCAGCAAGTTTAAATTTCATATACAGCTCCTTTTCCTTGCGATATAATTATCCTAACACGACTTATTTTACATTAACATTGCTAATAAAAGCGTTTTATATTGTATTTTCAAGCATATTGAATTATTCTGATTTTATGCTGAACGAATATGACAATCATAACATTTATATCCGCCATGCCATTGATGAAAAGCCAAGGCTTGTAAATGATGACATGCACATTCACAGCCGCTGCGAGATTTACTTTTTTATTTCCGGCAGGGTTGATTATCTGGTAGAAGGTTCTCGTTATCCGCTAAAGCCAGATTCTCTTTTAATTATGCGTCCCTCTGAACTTCACATTGCAAGAATTGTAAACGAAGAACGCTATGAACGTTTTGCAATCAACTTTCCCCTGGATTTTATGAAAGAAGCAGATCCAGACATGCATTTAGCCAGAGCTTTTCTGGATCGTGAACTTGGAAAAGATAATCTTTTTACAGAAGAGCAGCTGGATGTAAAGCTTGTCCGAACTCTTTTTACTAATATGGTGAATGCAAAAAATGATTACGATCGCTATCTTGCCTTAAAAACAAACCTTCCTCTTCTTTTATATATGATAAATCAGGCATTTGTAGACAGAAAACAATCAGAAAAAAATTCACCAGGGTTTGCAGAAAAAGTTGTACCTTACATCAATCAGCATCTTTTTGAAGAAATAACAATTCCTGATCTTTCGGAGCATTTTAATTACAGTACTTCTCAATTCACCCGACTTTTCAAAAAAAATGTAGGCTCAGCTCCCTGGGACTATATTTTAAGAAAACGCCTGACAGCTGCAAGAAGTCTTTTGCATAAAGGTATTTCAACTCAGCAGGCAAGTGAGGAATGTGGCTTTTCAGATTATTCATCCTTCTACCGCTCTTATGTAAAATATTTTAATGAAGCTCCCGGGAAAAGCCGGAATAAAAAATAAAAGTAGCAAAGTGGAAAACTATTCCCTATTCCCTAAGGCCTTAATTTTCGCTAAAATACTTCAATATAATTAAAATCACAAATATGAGGTTATAATATGTCAACACCATTGGAAAACTATCTTGCTGCCACAAACGGTAAGCCAAATGCCGCTATGTGTGCCTATGTTGCAAATCTTCAGCAGGTTGCTGCAGTTGGTCCAGATATCGCTGCAAGCATTGTAAACGAACTTGAAAATCAGAGAAGCCACCTTAAACTGGTTGCCAGCGAAAACTATTGTTCGCTCAACGTTCAGGCTGCTATGGGAAACCTTCTTACTGATAAATACGCTGAAGGATATCCTGAGCACCGCTACTACGGCGGCTGTGTAAATATTGACGCTGTTGAAAATACTGCTGCCCGCGAAGCTGAGGCTCTTTTTGGTGCTGACTACGCTTATGTTCAGCCTCACTCTGGTGCTGATACTAACCTCGTAGCTTACTGGGCAATCTTGAGTGCAAAGGTTGAAACACCTACTCTCGAAGAACTTGGTGTAAAATCTTTGAACGACCTTACAGACGAGCAGTTCGACGCTCTCCGCAAGAAGTTCGGAAATCAGAAGCTTATGGGTCTGGACTACTCTTGTGGTGGACACCTTACTCACGGATATAAAATGAACGTATCGGCTCGTATGTTTGAATCACACCCATACGGAGTTGATAAGGAAACAGGATTGCTTGACTACGACGCAATCGAAAAGCAGGCTATGGAAGTAAAACCTCTCATTCTTTTGACTGGTTTCTCTGCTTACCCACGCAAAATCAACTTCAAGCGCTTCCGCGAAATTGCAGATAAGTGCGGAGCAGTTCTCATGGTAGATATGGCTCACTTCGCAGGTCTCGTTGCCGGAAAAGTATTCACTGGTGACTACGATCCAGTAAAATGGGCTGACATCGTAACAACTACAACTCATAAAACTCTTCGTGGACCTCGTGGTGCTATGATTCTTTGTAAGAAAGAATTTGCAGACTACGTAAACAAGGGATGTCCTATGGTACTCGGTGGACCTCTCGGACACGTAATGGCTGCAAAGGCAATCGCTTTCAAAGAGGCACGCACACCAGCTTATCAGGCTTGGGCACAGCAGGTTGTAAAGAACGCACAGGCTCTTGCTGAAGGCTGTAAGTCACACAACATCCCTCTCCAGACTGGTGGAACAGACAACCACCTTATGCTTTGTGATGTAACTGTTTACGGTCTTACAGGAAAACAGGCAGAAGCAGCCCTCTTCAAGTGCGGTGTAACTGCTAACGCAAACGCTCTTCCATACGACAAGAACGGTGCATGGTGGACATCTGGTATCCGTATCGGAACTCCAGGTCTTACAACACTTGGCATGAATGAAGCTGATATGAAGGAAGTTGCAGACATCATCGACTTCGTTCTCAAGAACACAAAGCCAGGAGTTACAAAAGAAGGAAAGCCAGCTAAGGGTAAAATCGAAATCAGCGACGATACAGTTGCTGCAGCCCGCGAGCGCGTAAACAAGCTCCTCGGTGCACACGTTCTCTACCCAGAACTTGACCTTGAGTTCTTGAAGAAAGAATTTGTAAAATAAACAACTTTTATAAATCTACGGGGACAGAAAAAGGAACTTTTGTTTCATTTCTATCCCCGTATTTTTTTTAACGAATATCAACTTTTTCAGGTCTATTCCCACCAATCTGATAATATGGTAGAATAACTCATCATTATGAAAAAAAAGGTTTTGTGGGCCGTCATTACAACCATTCTTTCTGTACTGACTATTTACACCCTCTTTTACAACAGCGGACTTTCTCTTACCGAGCTATGGCAGGATATTAAAGAAGCCTCTCCTTTATGGCTTGTACCTGCTGCCCTTTGTATGCTGGGATTTATCTTTTTTGAAGGACGTTCACTTGTTTTAATTTTACGAACCCTTGGATATCCTGCAAAAAAACGACGTGGCTTCTTATATGCTTCAGCTGACATTTACTTTTCATCAATTACACCTTCAGCAACTGGAGGACAGCCGGCCAGTGCTTACTTTATGCATAAAGATGGTGTTACTGCAGTTGAAGTTACAGTTTCTCTGATTTTAAACCTTACAATGTACACTCTCGCAATCATCACACTCGGTTTAATTTCTCTGATTTTCTTCCCTAGAATTTTTATTGATTTTCCCCTTCCCTGCAAAATAATGATTTTAATCGGTATTCTTGCAATGGGATTACTTACAGCATTCTTTATTATTCTGTTGAAAAAACAGAGTATTCTTTTGAAGTTCGGTAATCTGATTATCAAAATCATTCATAAGCTTCATTTCAAAAATACAGCAGAAAGATTTAAGCTTAAACTCGATACAATGATCGAAAACTATAACGAATGTGTTATAACTCTTGCAGGTAAAAAAAGACTGCTGGTAAAAACATATCTTCTTAATCTTATGCAGAGAACTGCACAGATTCTTGTTACAGTTTTCTGTTATTATGCTATGCACGGAAATCTTGCCAACGGTCTCAAGATTTTTGTAATTCAGACTTATATTGTAATGGGATCTAACTTTATTCCAGTCCCGGGTGCCGTTGGAATTTCAGAATTCCTTATGTATTTAGGTTATTCAATGCTTTTAAGTGAAGAAGGCGCATATACCCTTGCAATTCTTAGTAGAGGTATATCATTCTATACTTGTAGCATTATCAGTATTTTTACTGTAATATTAGGATATATAATGATTCGTTTAAGATCAAATAAACGAAAAAAAGAGGGAATAAAATGATTGGATACTATGATTACACTGTAGTTCTTACTTATCTTTCTATGCTTTCAGCCACTAGCGGAATCATGCTTTGTCTAAATGATATTGGACATCCATATCTTGGAATGTTCTTTTTGATGTTCTGCGGTCTTTGCGATGCTTTTGATGGCAAGGTTGCCCGCACAAAGAAAAATCGTACCGAACAGATGAAGCAATTCGGTATTCAAATTGATTCTCTTTCTGATCTTGTTGCTTTTGGCGTTTTACCTGCCTGTATCGGAATTGCAATGCTTAGAAGCAGCATTGAGTTTTCAATTTTCCCTGACTTTAAATTCCTTCATCTTGCCGATAAATCAGCTATCATAAAAATTGTTCTTACAGTAATTGCTGTTTTCTATGCACTTGCTGCAATGATTCGTCTTGCCTTCTTTAATGTCCTTGAAGAAGAAAGACAGAAAACTGAAGGCGGCGGAGTTAATAAAACCTATCTTGGACTTCCTGTTACAAGTGCCGCTCTGGTTTTCCCAACTATTCTTTTAATTCATATTTTCTGCAGCGCAGATCTTACCCTTTTATATTTTATTTTCCTTGCAATCGTAGGTTTTCTTTTTGTATCAAGAATTGAAATTAAAAAGCCAACTACAAAGGGTGTTTTAATTATGATTGCAGTAGGTCTTATTGAAGCAATTGCACTTGCATTTGTTTTCATTGTAATGAAGAAGTAGTAATTGAATTATGGATTCCCTTACCTTCCTGTATAAGACAATTCCCGGAAGAATTTTTCTTAAACTTCTTACAACCCGAGCTGTTTCAAAAACAGCCGGGGCATTTCTTGATTCCCGCTGCTCAGCATTTTTAATAAAAAGTTTTGTACAGAAAAACGGAATCAATCTCGATGATTACCAGACAGACGGAATAAAAACTTTCAACCAGTTTTTCAGACGAAAGATAAAGAACGACCGTCGTCCATATGATATGGAAGAATCTCATCTTGCAGCACCATGCGACGGATTACTTTCTGTATGGAATATTAAAGCTGACACTGTAATTCCTGTAAAACAGTCTCAATATACCATACAAAGTCTTTTAAAAGATGAAAATCTTGCTTCTGAATATAAAGACGGACTCTGTCTTGTATTCCGTCTTTGCGTAGATAACTATCACAGATATGCATATGCAGACAGCGGAAAAAAAGGACCGAATATTTTTATCCCTGGCGTTCTTCATACAGTACGTCCAATAGCACTTGAAGACTCTCCTGTTTTTACTGAAAACTGCCGTGAATACACTGTAATTGAAAACTCTGTTTTCGGAAAACTTGTTCAGATGGAAGTTGGAGCAATGCTTGTAGGCAGAATTGTGAATCTTGAAGGAGAAGGAACTGCTGTCCGTGGAAAAGAAAAAGGTTTCTTTGAATACGGCGGATCAACAATTATTGTTCTTTTGAAAAAAGATGCTGCTGTTATAAACGAAAATATTCTAAAGAACTCTGCCGCAGGTATAGAAACCCCTGTAAAAATGGGCGAACAGATTGGTATTAAGGCATAAAAAATGGCACATTAAAAAATCAATGTCATTAAGTTAACATTGACCAATTAAGGGATTAACCAAAGAATCAACAAGAGCGATTGAGGTATTTATATCTTCAATCGTTCTTTTTTTATTTCTGAGCATCACAACAAGACAGACGAAAGTCTGCCGCAAAAAGTATTCAATTAAGTATAATTATGCTACTCTATACAAGAAACCATGAAAAATCTTTGTAGTCAGATTTCGAGTGCGATGTCGTTCTGGCCGTATCGGTATAAGATTTCTTGCAATTATGGTTTCCAGATTGGGTGGTGATGCTCTTTCATAGAAGAAGAGTCTGCACATATGGACGGCAACTGAGAAGTTTGCTTTATATGTATGCTTTCTTTGTTTTTTAGCAATGACTACATGCGAGGTAATCATTTCAGAAAAGTTATACATAATCAGATGTGCATAGATTTCTTGATGGATGCACATCACCTTTTTTGAATGAAAATCAAGCATCCCTAATGTATACTTTAAATCTCGGAAAGATGTTTCAATTCCCCAACGGGCAGCGTATAGTCGCTTTAACTCTGTCGCTGGATACGCGTCTTTGTCAAGGTTCGTGAGTACTGTTTCGTAACTCTCAGTTCCTATTTCGAAACGGACCACCCTGAACTTTAATTCATAAAATATAACAGGATCTGCTTTTCTTGTTTTCTCCGGTAAATAATCGAAACTTGCGTTATGGGGGATAAATCGATATTTATTTTTATCTTTCATAAGTTCCTTTATTTCATTGGTTTGTTTTCGTACAAGCTTCAAGCAAATATCAACATCAAATTCATTCTCTTCAGGGAGTAGCAATCCGTCCTTTATGCCAGCTTTTCCATCTTTTACACGTATCAAAAAGAACCATCCTTTTTCCTGTATATGAGCCATGTTGTTATAAGATTCATATCCCCTGTCTGCGATGACTAAGGCCTTCTGTATGTCTGATTTATCAACCATTTCTTACAATGCCATATGTTCATTCCCACTCATACGCCCTTGTATTCTTGAATCAACATAAATATGTTGTTCAAGATCATAAAGGGCGTTTAAATGAATTAGGTTGTAAGGCTTCTGACCATTTGCCCCTGGAAAATAGGTATCTTCATCATCTGGATTAGTTGCGATTTGAATATCAGAACCATCTACTGCCAATAATCTTAATTGGCAAGATTGCTCGGTTATCTTTTCTGTGAACCCTGCCAATATATCCCTGAAGGCTTCAGGCTTGATTTTGCTCCGTTGTTGGACAAAAGCAGAGGCGGAGGGCATTTCAGGGTCATTATTAAAGATGTCAATCAACTCATTTGTAAGTCCCTTGCTACCCATTCCGATAATACTTTCCACGACTTTTTTAAAAGAGAGTTTTCGTTCTCGTGAAAAATCACGCCCTGGATTTGAACAATACTTATCAGAAGCATTTGCAACAGTTTCAATTTCCGACATTAATAGCTTTTTAATGTGTTTTGGTTTCATATAAGCACCTCCTTGCAATTAACTCTTGCTAATTACAAGGGCCGCTTTCGCTACCTCTCTATTCGATCAGTAGCGAAAGCGGCCGCACATTTTGTCGCTCGTGTCAAGTGTTAAAAAAAAGACCCCTATACCATTTCTGATATAGGAATCTATGTTTGTTATTTTAACTTAATGACATTGAGCCGTGGCTAGCCTTTTTTATGTAATAGGAAATTCCTCTGGAATCTCCTATTACATAAAAAACAAGCTGCGCTTGTAAGATGTGTCTCGCCTGCATATGTACTTAATTGCTTTCAGCAATTGCAGGCTCGCACTGCGGGAGTTTCGCATAGCGAAACTCTATCTTGTTGAATCCTTGACAGGGAAGAAATCCTATGATATTACATACTACGTCAGACATACTATGGCAGTCGAGTATAGAAATCGGAATATGTTTTATTAATAGGGGAGAGAAAGATGAAGAAGATAATAGGCCGTGTCACAGGTGTTATTTTGGCAGGGATTGTCCTGTTTATTACTATATTTGCTGTTTATCAGCATTTGAATATGCATGGAGCTCTTAAGCAGCTTAGAACAGAAGGCTATGAAAATCGAGTTTCAGTGGGTGATTATTCGCTTAATGTGTATCAGTGTGGAAAAGAAAATGGTAATCATAGAATAGTTTGCTTATCGGGATTTATTGATGGTGAAGCTGTCAT
Source organism: Treponema bryantii (assembly GCF_900111035.1). Lineage (GTDB taxonomy): Bacteria > Spirochaetota > Spirochaetia > Treponematales > Treponemataceae > Treponema_D > Treponema_D bryantii_C. The sequence goes on along the minus strand of NZ_FOFU01000001.1, from coordinate 125,508 downwards.
AGCCTGGCGAGAAATGACAAAAGAAATTGAAAAGAATAATGAATTGTATTTCATCGACAGGGCTGGATATGGCTTGAGTGACGACACTAAAAACGATATGACAGTTGAATATGTTGTTGAGGACTATCGCAAGGCTCTTAAAAATGCCGGCGTGAAGCCTCCATATGTTCTTATAGGCCATTCCTTAGGCGGTATATATTCTACTTATTGGGAAAGCAAATATCCTGATGAAATAGAAGGTGTCGCAATTTTTGATGGCGTACCAGTTTATCCGATTGAAGAGGACCAGTACAGTGCTTGGGACTTCTTCCCTGGTTGGATGCATACAGCTGGTAAATTTGGTCTAATCAACGCTCTGATTAAGCCTATCTGTAATGAGGATGATGACGACAGTACTTTTGCTATCTTGGATGAAAAGCATAGAGATATAGCCTGGAGAGTATTATCTAAGACTATGGGTTCAAATGCCTGTAACTCAGAAGAAAAGCTATTTGGAGACAACATTAGAAAGACTTGGGACACCTTAAAAACGAATGAAATACCTAAAGTATATGTTGCGGCCACAACATATGGAGTAGAAAGTGAAAATCCTGATATAAAAGCAACATATATGGAAAAGCTAGGAAATTGTCAGATGGTAGAGTGCCCTGGATGGCATGAAATATATCTGGATAAACCTGAGAAATGCTCAGATATCCTGGTTAATTTTATTAAGGAAATTAATTGATATAATCACCCTATATAATGATGTGAGTGTCAAAAGTAAATTTTGCTTAGCACAAGCTAAAGCCTGTGTACATACTAAAAACTTCTTTTTAGTCGGTTTTTAGTATGATTTTTTATATCAGTTGAGTGGAAACAAGAATGAAAAAGGCTAGCCGATAGAAAATCAATGTCATTAAGTTAAGATGACAGCCCAAAAGATCTCTATGTCAGAAATGACATAGGGGTCTTTTTTTCTTAAAAGGTATTGACAGATTATCGTAAATGTGTGGCCGCTTTCGCTACTGATGTTTTAAAGGTAGCGAAAGCGGCCCTTGTAATTAAGGAAAACTTGATTGCAAGGAGGTCACATATGAAACCAAAACACATTAAAAAGCTTTTATTATCTGAAATCACTACCACTACTCAAAACATGTTGGATTATGTTGTTAATCCCAAAGTAGATTTCACTAGGAATCGTAAGCTTCCATTCGAAAAAATAGTCAGAGCTATCATCGAGATGGAAAGCAAGAGTATAACCAATGAGATGATTGATATCTTCCATGATGTCAGTTCATTGCCATCTGCCTCGGCTTTTGTTCAGCAAAGACAAAAGATTAAGCCCGAATTTTTTAGAGACATCTTTAAAGGGTTTACAAATAAACTACAAAATCATTCGCATTCTGATTTAACTATTCTTGCAGTTGATGGTTCTGATATTCAAATTCCAACTAATTCTGAAGATAAAAAATCTTATTATCCCAGTGTTAATGGACAAAAGCCCTACAATTTGTTGCATTTAAATGCACTCTATAATCTAGAAAATCATTTATATACTGATGTAGTACTTCAAGGAAAGCATGATGCAAATGAGCACTCTGCATTGCAAGAGATGGTAGATAGATCGCCTATTCCCAAAGCATTAGTAATTGCTGATAGAGGATACGAATCTTATCACAGTATGGCACATATCCAAGAAAAAGGTTGGTATTATCTCATAAGGATTAAGGATGGTACACGAGGAATTAAGAATGGATTAGACCTACCTGATGAAGAAGAATTTGATGTAAATATTGATTTAAAACTTACGCGTAAACAAACAAAGGAAATGAAGGAATTATTTTTGAAGGACAAGAATCACTACAAATTGATTGCACATTCACATCCGTTTGATTATCTCCCAACAAAGCTAAGGAAAAAGGATTCAGTAGCCTTTTATGAGCTTAAATTTAGAATCGTACGATTCAAGATTACTGAAGACACATATGAAACCGTAATTACTAACTTGGACGCTAAGGAATATACGCCAACAAATTTAAAAAAGTTATATGCAGCCAGATGGGGGATAGAAACTTCATTTAGAGATTTAAAATATACTATTGGAATGCTAGATTTTCATTCAAAAAAGGTGATGTGTATTCAGCAAGAAATATACGCACATCTGATAATGTATAACTTTGCGGAAATGATTACCTCGCACGTAGTCATTGAAAAAAAGCAAAGAAAATATACATACAAAGCGAACTTTACCGTTGCTGCTCATGTCTGCAGACTATTCTTGCGTGAAAAAACGACATCACCTAATTTAGAAACTATAATAGCTAGAAATATAATTCCAGTTAGACCTAATAGGCATCGTAAACGAATACTGACAGGAAAAGTATTTCATAGTTTCTTATATAGAGTAGCATAAATAATCAAAATAAAACATGATTAGTAGGTGGATTTTAGATCCGCCTGTTTGTTATGCCTAAAAAGGAAGAAACGGGAATGAAGGTTATCATCTTCATTCCCGTTTCTCTCATCCAAAGCATTATCCCAATGTTAACTTAATGACATTGATTAAAAAATGTGCCGTTTTTTTTCAGAATGTATTCTGGAATAATTTATTTTTTAACAATAATTAACCACGAGATTTAGATGAGTAAAAATATTTACCATCTTCTTTTGTAATTGTAACTAAACTATGTCCATTAATATAATGATAAGTATCACTTTCCCAGCCTTTTTCAATGATTCTTACATTTCCATTATCATTTTCTACAAACAATTTGAATCTTCCTGATTTTGATAAAAACGGCTGATCTGAAGCACCTGATTTTAGAGTAACAATACCAGTTCGGCGAGTTTCTCCTTCTGCTACATCATCTGGATCTTCTTCAAAAATGACAGTAATTGTTTCGTTAGTATTATTTGTTACATAAATATTATCGTAGTCGGTTAATTCCTGACCAACCTGTTTCATTGCTTTTGCCATAGCAATAAATTCACAACTTGAAAATAAAACTGCAACTCCCAAAACCATGGCGATTAAACCAAATCTCTTTTTCATATTTTACCTCTTCTATGAAAATATAATATTAAGATGAGAAAATAACTGAATAAAAACATTTTGTCAACATCAAAATTTATAAAAATTTATTATATGTTACATTATTGATTATTCACTAAAATTCCGGCTCACAAACAATATGCAGTAATTCTCCACTTGTTGGATGGCAGAAAGTAATTTCAGCCGCATGAAGCATAAGCCGTTCATCGTCCCTGCACTCTCCATACAAGCTATCTCCAACAATCGGGATACCTAGTCCACCGCGTTCTACAGAACAACTCGAAGCAAGTCTCAGCTGATGAGTCCTGCCGGTAAGTGGAGAAAACTCAATACGAGTTACTGTCTTTTCCCCGGAACCAGTTTGAAATTTTTCAATCCCCAGTTTTTTCCATTCTGTAATTCCAAGTTTACCGTTTACCTCATCATAAATCTGATGTGGTCTGTTATCTGGATCCAGTCGGAAAGGAAGTTCTGTTCTTCCTTCTGGTTTTCCACGCAAGATTCCATCAAGAAGTGCAATATATTTTTTATGAACCAGTCCTGCTGCAAACTGTTCGTTTAATCTTCTGTGTGATTCGGGATTTAGGGCACAAATCAAAATACCTGAAGTCTCCATATCAAGTCTGTGTACGGCGCACTGCACCGGTGCCTTCGGAAACAAGTTACGTACACGCGATTCTACACAATCCTGCTTGTCCTCGCCCTTCCCGGGAACAGAAAGAAGTCCGCTTTGTTTATTTACAACAACTATATCCTTATCCCGATATAAAATTTCAAGTCCTAAAATTGAAGGAAGAATATAACCACAGCGCTCATCACAAGGAGGATAAGAAATCCCATTCTGTTTGTTTTTTGTATCACGACCAAAATAAACTTCATCCATACTAACTGGTTCAAGTTCATGTGCAAAGGCATAACTTAAAAGCTTTGGAGCACAGCAGTCGCCCGTTCCTGTCGGCGGAAGATGTCCGCCATGTAGTTTGATTATTTCATCAAGAGTTACAGGCTTTCCATCAAAACGTGTAAAAGCATAAAGTGAAAACACATTTTTAAGAGAGGCATCAGTAAGGCAGGTTCGCTGTTCAATAAGCTGTTTTCTTTCAGGAGATGATTTATTAACTAACGTTAATTTGTTAATCTGATCCGTTAATTTATGAATCTGCAAATCATTTTCTTCAAGCGCTTTATCAATTTTATCTGAAGAAACTATAGAAGGAACAAAGACTGATTTTTCTACAAAAAGATTTTTAAAAGGACGTACAGCTTCAAGCTGTTTATTATTTCCGCTCACAGCATAAAGCACAACCCGATGTCCTGTACCATCTTCATGTTTTTTCCAGCAGACAAGAGCGCCAATCATAACGCCTTGTCCTTTTCGTTCTTCACTTTCCCGCCCGCATTGCTTTAACTGTACATCTCCCCTTTCTATTAAGGAAATGAGCTTCTGGCAGTAATGACGGGCAGATTCCTGCGAAAACGGTGGAAACATTTACAGTGGTACGCCCTATTTAAGATTTCTGATTTCTACTGAGCCGTCTTCTTTTGAAATGAAAACAATCGGCTTATTCTGAGTAAAGAGACCTGTCTCTACAACTCCAACAATAGAATTGATTTTTGCTTCCATCTCAGGAACGTTTATAGGTTCTTTCCATGTACAGTCAAGGATCTGATTTCCATTGTCTGTAATTACAGGACCAGCTTTTCGAACACCTTCACGAAGAACAGCTGTAGCACCAAGAGCACTAAGAGCATTCATTACAGGTACGCGTGCATCACCGATAATTTCTACAGGAACCGGGAACTTAGTACCGATTGTCTGTACCGCTTTTGAAGAATCAGCTATTACAACAAAGATCTTTGCATTATATTCAACAATCTTTTCACGAACATGAGCAGCACCGCCACCCTTAATACAGTTACAGTCCGGATCAACCTCATCTGCACCATCAATTGCAAGATCAAGCTGACCTCCAATTGCTCTGTCGTTCATTGAATAAACAGGAATTCCATAATCCTGGCAGGCATTCTGTGTCTGAAAACTTGTAACTACAGCTTTTATATCTTTAAGTTTTCCACTTGCAATGTGTTCAGCAAGACGTTTTACTGCAGGCATAGCTGTTGAACCTGTACCAAGACCAATCTTCATACCGCTGAAAATAAGACCTTTTTCAATAAGGGTATCAACGGCTGTATTAGCCACCAAAGTTTTTTGTTCTGATTGTGATAAAGACATAGCGGTTATAACCTCCTACAATAATAACCGTAATTGTTTTATTTTTTTTCTTCGTAGTTCAGACCAGTAAACAGCTTAAACTGTTCATAGGCCTGATATTCAAGCATCTTATAACCATTACATACTCTACAGCCTGCCAGAGCAGCTCTCTTCATTACAGGGGTTGTAGACGGCTCATAAACAATATCAAAAAGAAGTTCATTGCCGCGGAAATCATAAAAATAAATCGGATCATTTTCCGCACTGCTTGGACCTTCTGAATTCATACCCACCGAAGTAGTCTGCACGATAAGTGTAGAATATTCATCCAGCTTTGCCATACAATGAGGATCCAGCTGGCAGTAATTAAAGCCATACTTTTCTGCTAACTGGGCTGCGGTTTCCACTGTACGATTAAAAATACAAACTCTCGCTCCCATCTGCTTAAGAACATAAACAATTGCCTTAGCTGCACCACCTGCACCAATTACAGCAACTTTCTTGTGTTTGATTTTTACAGGGCCAAGAAATTCTTCAAGAGCACGTCGGAAACCAGGAGCATCAGTATTGTAACCAAGCCATTTATTATTCTTTCGTACAATAGTATTACAAGCTCCAATCTGAGCAACCTCTGGTGACTGCTCATGAATATAATACATTACAGATTCTTTATGAGGAATTGTAACGGAAAGTCCCTTTACTCCAATACCCTCACAGAAAGAAAGAGTATCAGAGATCAGCTGAGAACGATATGGAATATAAACAGCATTTAGTTTTTTAGCTTCGTAACCTTTATTATGAATTTCAGGACTCGAAGTTTTTAATAGTGGCCAGCCTGCAATTCCATAAAGAGAAGTATCCTGATTTATAGATTTGAAATGATACATCTCATTGATTGTCACAGGATCAATATGTCCAATAGCTTTTGTATTTTCTAAAACTTCTTCCGGAGATACATAAGTAAGGAACGAATTAGTTCTGCTTGCAAGTAAACGAGAAGGAAAACCTTCTGCTCCCATAGCACAGAGAATATGCTCATACTGAGTCATACTCTCACCTTCTTTCAAAAGATTTAATACATCAGAAAGAGAATGAGGCATGAAGGCAATTTTTGGAATTTCATAACCGGTTTTACGCATAATGTCGCAGCGTTCACGGATATTCAGGATCGGTTCTTTCATACTATGGCAGCTTCTGATAATACGAACACCAAAAGCCATAGCCGCATCCTGAATACTTGGAATATGATAATCTTCTTCAAAATCTACAAAGGCAAAGTTTTTTGATTTATCTGGATTTGCAAAAGCAAGGGCACGTGCAAAAAGATTTGTACGTGCAAAATCACCACCAGTAAACTGACCGCCGTCAATGTCTCGGCGGATTGTAAGAATACACGGCTGATATATCATTGCTGGAAAACGGCGGGCGCTTAACTGTTCATCTTCATTAAGATGATCAACCCGCAGCTCAACCATATCAATATATTTTTCATACTTTTTTACAAGCTTAAGATCCTCTTCGAGAGTCTTACCGGTAAGGGTCATACATATCAGCGGCTGGTTCATGACTTTTCCTTAATTAACTGTCTTTTTTGAAACTACTTTATTTACAACTGTAAGTTCGAGGGTTGTTCCCTTTGGAACTGCATATGGTACGGTAACCATTCCACCCGGATGATTAAAACTGAGAAGAGTATAAGAATTACCCTCAGCAGGATAAGCTTCAATCTTCATTGGAACTGGATATGGATAATCTGCAACCTTTTCCTGATAGATACCATAAATGTTATCGTTATATTCACCAGAAGGAAGAGCCATTTCAACAGCAACACGAGTATAATTTGGAACAAACTCGTCATCGAATGCCTGCTGATCAACAACAGTTCCCGGCTTTTCATCATCAGAAGCCTTGTGTGAAGTAATATCAAATACAAGCTTGCTTCTTGTAATAATCTGAAGAAGGTCGTTAACGCTCTGACCAATAAGGTAAGGAGCCTTAGTATTTTCGTAGTTAGGTCCACGGCTTACAACAAGCTGAACTGTAACAGGTTCAGAAATTTTTGTACCAGCAGGTGGATCCTGTTCGAGAATTGTTCCGGCATCAGATGCATCAGGTTTATACTCTGGTTCTGCAAGTACGATAAGAGGTTTAGTCTGTCCGGCAAACAAAGTCTGAAGCTTCATGCGAAGATCTTCAATATTCATACCGGTATATTCATCAACCTTATCAACAATTACACCACGGCTTACAACAAGAGAAACACGGCTGTAGCCTTTTACGATTGCACCTGCATCCGGAGACTGATCAAGAATAGTTCCTTCATCTCCAGGAAGGTCTGAATAACGCAGACTGATTTTTGAATAAAGTTCCTTTACCTGCATCTCTAAAAGTGCATCTTCAAGATTCTTTCCTACAACATTTGGAACAAGAACCTTTTCCGGGCCCTTAACATTTACAAAGAAAATAGCAAATGCTGCAAAACACATAAGTGCAAATGCACAAAGACAGATTCCAAGAAAAGCCGGAATACTTGTCTGAAATTTATCATAAGATTCAGAAAACTTTATGCTTATATGCGGCTTCTTTTTGAATATATTCTTGATTTTAGAAGATTTAGATTCATTTTCGTTTTCGTAATCTTTGTTGTCGTCCATAATTTCCTCTATATATTAAACCAGCACGGTACCGATAAAGTTTCTAGCACCGTTCATAAAACTTTTATAATCCATAGCGTTTTTACCCTGACGCTGCAGTTTCTTTACAGCAAGGATTCCATCGCCTGTTTTTATTAGAATACCGTCCCTCTTGGAAAATTCCAAGACAGTACCGGCAGTACCTTCAAATGTTCCGGAAAATACACTAGCCTCAAGAATTCTCAAAGGTAAGTCATTTTCCATACACCAGCAGCCTGGCTCAGGATAGTAAGCACGGATCTTTGCTTCAATAACTTCCGCACTTTCATTCCAGTTTATACGGCCATCTTCTTTTGTAATAATACCAGTATAAGAAGCTTCTCCAGACTGATGACGTCCCTCAGGGAGTTTGCCTTCTGAATTACATTTTTTGATTACTTCAAGAATTAGTTTTGCACCTTCCTCTGCACTGTAATTCAAAAGTGATTCTCCAGTTTCTGTTCCGTTTAATTCAACAACAGTCTGCTCAAGAATATCACCCTCGTCCATTTTCAAACCGAGAGTCTGAATTGTAACGGCAGTCTGTTTATCGCGATTCAATATAGCTGCAGGAACAGGGGTACAGCCACGATATTTAGGCAGTAAAGAAGGATGAAGATTTATACCGCCGAACGGAAAAAGCTCCAGGAACTTTGGTCCAAAGATATGTCCGTAAGCAAAGCAGACAAGAAGATCTGCCTTAAGCGGACGTACAGCATTGCGGGCTTCTCCATCAAGATGAGCAGGAGTAAGAACAGGAATTCCCTGAGACTCAGCAAAAGCCGCAACCGGAGTTGGAATTAAATCCTTATGACGGCCCTTTGCTGTAGGTGGATTTGAAAGTACACCTGCAATTTCAAAGCCGCTTTCGCTCTGTGCGCTATTGAGAATCTCAAGTGTTTTCTTTGCCGCTTCCGGACTTCCTGCAAATAAAATCCTGATCATTCGTTTTGCCTTACGTTATTTATTTTACTTTTTTTGCTTCTTTTGCAGCAAGTTTTGCTGCAATCTTGCGGGCCTTAGCTTCCTTTTCGCGGGCTTTTTCAGCAGCGCGTTCTGCACGCTTTTTGAACTGAGCTTCAGTCTTTTCTGCAAAAGCCTTATCACCACGGTCAATATAAAGAATACCGTCAAGGTGATCATATTCATGCTGGATGATGCGGGCAAGAAGTCCGTCTGCATCAAGAGTAAACGGACGTCCCTTTTCATTCAAAGCCTGAACAGTTACGCGAACAGGACGTGTAATTGATTCATAAACCTGAGGAATACTCAGACAGCCCTCTTCATAATCTGCAACTTCTTCAGAAGTTTTGATAATCTGAGGATTTATGAAAACACGTTTTACATCATCATCAGCCATAGCAACAAACATTCTGATGCTCTTGCCAATCTGAGGAGCTGCAAGTCCAACACCATCAGCATCAACCATAGTTTCAAGCATGTCGTTTGCAAGCTGTCTGATTTCGTCATTTACTTCAGCAACAGGTTCTGCCTTCTGACGAAGAACCTCTTCACCAAGCTTTGTTATATTTAAAATCATTTTTCACCTCTGATACGTGCAGCACGTGCGTGTCCTGCAAGACCTTCAGAATCTCCAAGATAGCCAGCTGCAGCTGTAGACTTAAGAGTTCCAGGCTTACCCTTTTCAGCTCTGAGAGTTGTTACAGTCTTAAGGAACATTCTTACGCTGAGTCCGCCTGTGTAGTGAGCTGCTCCAGAAGTTGGAAGTGTGTGGTTCAATCCACCTGCATAATCACCAAGAACTTCTGCAGAATAGTGACCTACAAACAGAGAACCGTAATTATGAACAGCCTTTTCAATCTTATCTCGAACAGCGCCCTTATCCATTGCAAGCTCAAGGTGTTCTGGAGCTTTCATGTTTGCAATTTCAACAGCATCTTCTATTTTATCAACAATTATAATTTTTCCGTAAGTATCAATACTCTGGCGGGCAATTGCCTTAGTTGTAAGAGTTTCAAGCTGATTTTCAATAGACTCACTTACCTTAGAAGCAAAATCCATATCATCTGTAACAAGAACAGGCTGTGCAACAATATCGTGTTCAGCCTGTGCAAGAAGGTCAGCTGCAACCCATTCAGGATTAGCAGACTTATCAGCAATAATCATAACTTCTGTAGGACCAGCCATAAAGTCAATTCCAACTGCGCCAAAAACAGAAGCCTTTGCAGCAGCAACAAATTTATTACCAGGTCCAACAATTACATCAACCTTAGGAATGCTTTCTGTACCAAAAGCCATTGCACCGATAGCCTGAGAACCACCAACTGCATAAAGGTGATTTACACCACAGATATAAGCAGCAGCCATAATTCCTTCATCAGCATAAGGCTTACCGCCAACATATGCTTTACCAGGAATTCCGCTTCCTGTCTTTCCGGCAGCAACTTTGTCATCCGGGTGAACGCGTGGAGGTGTACACATAATTACATTTGGAACACCGGCAGCAACAGCTGGAGTAACAGTCATAATTACAGTTGAAACCAGAGGGAAACGTCCGGCAGGAACATAACAGCCCGCTGTATCAACAGGAATTGTTTTCTGGCCTGTAAAAAGACCTGGCTCAAGTTCTTCTTCAAAATCCTTGAATGATTTTTTCTGAAGCTTTGCAAAGCGAAGTGCAAGGTCGTGTGAATATACAATAGCGTCGTAAACATCGCGCTTTTCAATTCTGAGTTTTTCAGCAGCAGCCTTAAGCTCCTCCTGAGGAACTTCAAAAGTACCAGGAACTGCAACATCAAACTTCTGACCATAAAGACGAAGTGCTGCATCTCCACGTTTTACAACCTCTTCAAGAACAGAGGTTACTACTTCATTTGTTTCACCGAAGGAACGGCCCTTAAAAAACTCAGGCTCTAAATCGTTATATTTTTGTATCTGTATCATACTAAGTAATCTCCTTTAAAGTCGGCAAGCACAGCTTGCCTCTGAGCCATTCTTTCGATGAACCTAAACTGGCCCGCTGTCGCAACCCAGTTTTTAACGGTTCTTCGATTTTAGGCTTATTTCTCCTTGTGACGTCTGTCCAGCTCGTCGTAAACGTCCTTCCAGGTTACGCCTTCCTTGTACAACAGTACATTTACAAAATAGATGAGGTCTGCGGCTTCCCAGATTACCTCATCGCGGCCGTCTGCTTCACAAAGCTCTTCTGCTTCTTCTTCAACCTTTTCGCGTACACGCTTAGCATCAAGAGTAGCTGTGTAACTGCCAGGTTTTGGATTAGCAAAACGGTCTGCAATAATATTATAAAGTCTGCCCATGCTTGATTTTTCGCCAGGGTCAGTTGTAAAACAGGTCCAGCTTCCGGTATGACAGGAAGGTCCTGTAGGAAGTACAGTTGCAAGAATACAGTCGCGGTCACAATCAGCACGCATGCGAACCAACTGAAGGAAATTTCCGCTTGTGTCACCCTTAGTCCAGAGTTCGTTACGAGAACGGCTCCAGAAAGTGAGTTTTCCGCATTCAAAACTCTTACGGATTGCTTCTTCATTTGCATAAGCCTGCATAAGAACGTCACCGTTTACACTCTGTGCAATTACAGGAATGAGAGGTGTCTTTTCAAAATCAAGACAGGCAACAAAAGAATCTGTAAGATTTACTTTATTTGTATAAAGAGCCATACCAAGCTGTACATCACAATGAAGTTTTTCAAGCTCTTTGATTTCTTCAACAGAAGAGATTCCACCGGCAGCTACTACGCGGCAATGGACTGCGCTACGGAGTTCACGAACATAATCCATGTTAGTTCCCTGCATACAGCCTTCTTTTTCAACACAGGTAAAAAGAAGTTCAGAACAGAATTTTTCAGCCTGCTTTGCACCTTCAATCAAAGGAATATCAACAGTTTCGGTCCAGCCCTTTACGGCAATTTTTCCGTTTATTGCATCTACAGAAATGATGATTCTGTCTTTTCCGATTGCAGCTGCAAGTTCGTTCAAAAAGTCTTCATTCAAAACTGACTCGCCAGGCTGAGGATTAGTTTTCCATGCGCTTGAACCGATAATAACTTTTTCTGCACCAAGACTGATGAGCTCACGTGCGCGTTTAACTGTGCGGATTCCACCGCCGGTACGAACGTTTCCATGATGGAGAAGTGATTTTAAAAGCGGGGTATTAACAGTATTACCCTTTGCATCAACATTTCCTAAAGCTGCATCCAAATCAATAACTGCAACTTCGCCATACATGTCAAACTGGCTGATAAGTGCGTCAGCGTCATCACGCTGCAAAACCAGTTCCTTGCCGTTCTTAAGCTGAACGACATGTCCGTTTTTCAAATCAATAGAAGCTATTACCATATTGGGCATTTTAGCAAATTTTCAGACTTTATACAAACAAATAATATATAGAAGATATATGTTAAAGATTGGCGCTAAAAAAAAGACTGCCGGGAAAGGAGGAAAACGGCAGTCTTTAATTCTGGAGGTATTTGCATCAATTAGTATTGCTTTGGTGTTCACTAATATAACCACTCCCCCTAAAGGAAGTTACAGGAATTATAAAAATATTTCTTTTTTTATTTGTTTTTTCGCGCCGTTGTGATAGTATTACTATCATGAGTAAGGTAGAAATAAAAGACAGATTTTATGTAAATGGAGAGCCACTCCAGATTCTTTCAGGTGCAATTCATTATTTCCGCGTAGTACCAGAATACTGGCGGGACCGTCTGGAAAAACTCAAGAATATGGGCTGTAATACAGTTGAAACTTATATCCCATGGAATTTTCATGAGCCAAAGAAAGGTGTTTTTGAATGGGATGGCATTCATGATTTCTGTAAGTTCATTGAGATTGCTCAGGAACTCGGCCTTTATCTTATTATTCGCCCTTCCCCTTATATCTGTGCAGAATGGGAATGGGGAGGCCTTCCTTCATGGCTTTTAGCTGAACCTGGAATGAAACTCCGCTGTTCGTATGAACCTTACCTTAAGCATATTACAGATTACTATAATCAGCTGATTCCAAAGCTTGTTCCATATCAGATTGATAATGGCGGGCAAATCATTCTTATTCAGGTTGAAAATGAATACGGTTATTATGGTGATGATACTGCTTATCTTCAGTATCTTGCAGACCTTATGAGAAAACTTGGAATTACAGTGCCTTTTGTTACTTCTGATGGTCCGTGGTTCAAAAATATTTTTACCGCAGGCCAGCTTGAGGGTGCCTTGCCAACCGGAAACTTTGGATCTGGCTGTGAGTGGCAGTTCAAGAATATGAAAAAAATGATGCCGGAAAATCTCCCGCTTATGAATATGGAATTCTGGGCAGGCTGGTTTGATGCATGGGGAAACAAAAAGAAAAAAGCCTCAAAATTGCCAATTAACAAACTCGATTATGATTACGTTGTGAAAAACGGCCATAACATAAACATTTACATGTTCCATGGCGGCACAAATTTCGGCTTTATGAACGGATCAAATTATTACGGTAAACTCACACCAGATACTACTTCTTATGATTATGATGCACCACTAAGCGAAGATGGAAAGCTGACAAAAAAATATTTTACTTTCCGTAACATCATAAAAAACCGAAAAGGAGATGCAGCCGTACCAGATATTAACTTCTCAACAAAAATTGAAAGCCGCGCCTTCGGTAAAATCAGCTGGACAGAAAAAGCAAATTTATTTGAAAACCTCGAATGTATCTCCAGCCCGCTTCACTCAATCTGCCCTCTTTCCATGGAAGAAGCAGGACAATCTACCGGCTATATTTTATACCGCACAAATATGAAGGATGATGTTGCCGCAAAAGAACTGATTTTCAAAAAGTGCGCAGACCGTGTTCACGCCTTTGCAAACGGAAATAAAGTATTTACCGCCTTTGACAAAGAGATTTGCAGTGAACAGAAAGGACACTGGCCGCTGACTTTTAAAGAAGGCAAAAACTGGAAAATAAACAGCGAACCAGGCGCACAGCTGGACTTCCTTGTAGAAAACATGGGCCGCGTAAATTTCGGTCATAAACTCGAAGAGCAGAAAAAAGGCATTTATGAAGAAATTCTGATTAACACACACTGCCACTATAACTGGAATATCTTTACCCTGCCTTTAGACGAAGCACAGATGACAGAGCTTAAGAATAAAGGAAAGTGGACAACAAGCGCAGACAGCAACGCAGCTCAGCACCCGGAAAATCCCGCTTTCTTCCGCTTCAACTTTGACCTCTCCCTCACCGACGGCGTTTATTCAGACACCTATCTTGATTTTGCAGGCTGGGGAAAAGGCTGCGTATTTGTAAACGGTTTTAATATCGGCCGCTTTTGGGAAATCGGACCGCAGAAAACCCTTTATATTCCAGGCCCACTCCTCAAAAACGGTAAAAATGAAATCATCATTTTTGAAACAGAAGGAAAACGAAATAACTCAATTATCCTTTGCGATAAAATGAAATGGATGAAATAAAACACTGCTATTATTGCCGTGCTTGACACGGCAAACTATATTTGCACAATTATTGAAGATATGAGACTTATATTTATCCGCCACGGCGATCCTGATTACATACATGATGACCTTACAGAAAAAGGAAAACGCGAAGTCGCACTGCTTACAAAACGCGTATGCTCCTGGAAAAACATTACAGCTTTTTACCAGTCTCCATTAGGGCGCGCAAAAGCAACAGCCGCACCAAGCCTTAAAGCCCTTAAACGAAAAGCAAAGACCTGTTCATGGCTTCAGGAATTCAAATATAAAACACGCATGACAGAAAACTATCCGAATAAAAAATGGGCAGGAAAAGATGTTATGTGCTGGGATCTGCTTCCGGAGTTTTTTACTTCTGATAAAGACTTTTTCGATAAAGACCACTGGTATGATTCAAAATTCATGAAAAGCGGAAATATCGAAAAATACTACAAAGAAGTCTGCGATGGAATAGACGGAATTTTAGCTGAATACGGCTACACCCGAAACAATAAAAACTTTTATGATGTTGCAAAACCTGTTCCAAACCATAACTGGAACGAACCGATAGAACGATATCACTTAACCTCTGTAAAAGATGATTACCCTGAAGAGCCTACTCTCGTTTTCTTCTGTCATCTTGGAGTAATGTTTACTATTATTGCACACCTTACAGGACTTTCTCCAATGCAGTTGTGGCAAGGATTTTACGTTGCCCCTACTTCAATCACGATCTTGAACAGCGAAGAGAGACTCGCCGGCCAGGCCTGGTTCCGCGTTGAAAGGCTTGGTGATACAAATCATCTTACAAATGGTGGAGAACCAATAAGTTCCAGCGGTTATTTCGCAGAAGTTTTCAGAGAATAGCCTTTCTTTTTTACTTAAATTATTTTATAATTTAAGTTATGGCACAAAAGAAGAAAGTTCGTTTATCAGACATTGCAGAAAAGCTTAACATAAGTACCGTTACCGTTTCCAAAGCTCTCGCCGATAAAGAAGGTGTTGGCGATGAACTCAGACAGCAGATCAAAGATATCGCAGAAAGAATGGGATATCAGATAAAGAAAACCGCTGCAACAGCAAGCAGAACATCAGCAGCAGGTACCGGCAACATCGGAATCCTTATTCCTTCCCGTTTCTTCTCGCCAAATGTTTCCTATTACTGGCATATTTTTAATACACTTTCTACAGAACTCTTGAGTCGGGGCTATTACAGTATAATGGAGCTGCTCACAAACGAAGATGAACAAGCCAAGAAGCTGCCACGAATGATTCAGGATAATAAAGTTGATGGACTTATAATTTTAGGCCAGACCAGCGACAGTTTTCTCGAAGCTCTGAATAATGAATATCAGAACTTTATTCTTTTTGATTTTTACTCAACAAAGCTGCCATTCGACAGCATTTCAAACGACAATTACTTCTGCTCTTATATGATGACAGATTACGTAATTTCTCAGGGCCATAAAAAAATCAGATTCGTAGGAAACTTTGGAGCAACAACTTCAATTTCCGATCGTTTCATGGGCTTTCAAAAATCAATGCTGGAAAATCACTTACCCTGCTCTGCAGAAGACATCATAAACGACCGCGATGAAAATGGCACTCTTATAAAAATAGATCTTCCACCTGCTAAAAGCATGCCTACAGCCTTTATCTGCAACTGCGATGAAACAGCCGCTAATCTCATTCTTCTCCTTGAAGAAAAAGGCTATAAAGTTCCGCAGGATATTTCCGTAACAGGCTTTGATAACTATCTGCCGCAAAAGAAAACACCCGTAGAACTTACCACAGTTTATATAAAGCCGGAAGATTCAACAAAAATTGCAGCCGAACTGATAATCAGCAAAATTACAGGACAGCCATATATAAAAGGCCGCCATCTCGTAAGCGGCAGCCTTGTTATAAGAAATTCCGTTAATTCAATCCGCGGATAAAATCAACAATCCGCTGAGCAGCCTTTTTATGAGTAATCGGCCCCGGATGTCCGCGTGAACCTTTATCTTCATCGCACTTTTCCAGAGCATCTATACTTTCCAGCTCAAGAGTATAAACAGCCTTGTCTCCACTTTCAGACTTATATTCTTCAACACCCTTAAAAATTAAAGCCGGAACAATATCAAGCGAAAGCATACCCCAGGTCCAGATAATTTTCGCACGAGGATTATTCTGTCTGATTTCCCCAAGGAAGCGTTTTACTTCAGACACAAGTGCAATTCCTGCAGCACCTTCTGTTCCCTTTCCATCATCGTGAACCTTAAAACCTAAATTATCATTAGTACCAAGATTCAACACAACATAATCAGAACCGCCTGCAAAATCCAGAACATTACAAGTTCCACTAGCCTTCTGAGCATCACCGCCAAGAACACCACAAACCTGTTTGTAGTAAAGTGGAATACGGGAATTAACATCTCCATCCCAGCCCCAGCAGATACCCCAGCCACTCTCACTTATACTCATCCAGTCTGCATCAAGCATTTTAGCCGTCTGCACCGCATAAGTTTTACTTCCGCAGAACCACTGAGTAATCCAGTCCATTTCATCAGGCTTCCCTGCAAGCCCTTCACCAGAAGTAATACTGTCACCAATAAATTCAATTTTGCAGCTGTGAGGCTTTGGAGCAACAAAAACACCATTATCATCAAGAGAAACAGAGCTGATTTTTAAAGAGTGTTTATTATCCCCAGGCATAGGTTGAGTATCTTTTAAGATAGAAATAGTATTTTCTTTTTCAGGATCCAGATTATGAGCAAGACAAATAAGAGAAGGTTCCTTTGGAGCCGCAAAACGCGCAATCTGATAACCGTTTACTTCAACAGCAAGCCAGATTTCATGAAAGTCATAATCACTGGAAATCTCAGCCCAAACTTCACGAGCCTTTACACAAAGCTCAAGCGCAGAACCAGCCCAGAAAAGCTGAACCGAACCATCAGCACAAACACCGCCGGGAACATTACGTCCCTGAACACGCATAGTTTTAATTTCATTCATTAAATAGTTTTTCATACCGCGATTATAACACAGTCTTTTATAATTTCAAAATTTATTTTTTTACTTAATTTAACCATATTTTTAACCTAATATATTTTACCTAATATTACTTAATTTTCTTGACAATTTAAGTTTCCAGCGTTAAATTAAAATCATAAAACAGACCGCAAAGACGGCCTTACACAGGAGTTTCATATGGCAAAAATCATCAGTGGCGGAAATCTGCCAAACATTCCATGGCAGGATAAACCAAAAGACAGCTGGCTTCCAATCTGGCGTTATGACGCAAACCCGGTTATCGGAAGAAATCCATTCCCAGGCATGGCACGTATTTTCAATTCAGCAGTAATTCCATGGGAAGGAAAATTTAAGGGCGTTTTCCGCTCAGAAGATCCGACAGGAAATCCATTCCTCTACCTCGGCGATTCAGAAGACGGTATCCACTGGGAATTCCAGCGTGAAAAAATTCACATGCACGATCCAGATGGAACTCCACATGATCCATACTACGCTTATGATCCACGCTGTGTAAAAGTTGATGATACTTATTACATCATGTGGTGCGGTGATTTCGACGGTGCATCAATTGGTGTTGCAAGCACAAAAGACTTTAAGGATTTCACACGACTCGAAAATCCATTCCTTCCATTCAACCGCAACGCTGTTTTGTTCCCTAAGAAAATCGACGGCAAATTTGCAATGCTTTCACGTCCTTCAGATTCAGGACACACACCATTCGGCGATATCCTCCTTTCTTACTCTCCGGACATGAAGTATTGGGGCGAGCACAGACTCGTAATGCAGAAAGGCGGCGGAGCATGGTGGGAAGGCCTTAAGATTGGTGCAGGTCCAGCTCCTATTGAAACTGATGAAGGATGGCTTTTGTTCTTCCACGGAGTTTGCCAGACTTGTAACGGTTACGTTTATTCATTCTCAGCAGCAATTCTCGATCATGACAAGCCATCAATCGTAAAATACCGCTGTAAGAATTACATGCTCACACCAGAACTTCCATACGAAACAACAGGTTTTGTAGACAACGTATGTTTCCCGGTAGCAGCCCTCACAGACCAGGCAACAGGCCGCATCGCAATCTACTACGGTTGTGCCGACACAGTTGTAGGCCTCTGCTTCACAACAGTAGACGAAGCAGTAAAATATGTAAAAGAACATAATGAGCTTAACGGTCTCGACAAAGACGAAGGTCGTTTCTAAAGCATAAAGGAGGGGAAAGCATTCCCCTCGCCCGCACTTCGTTGCGGGTTACCCCTTCTAACGGGGGCTGCCGCCCCCGTAACACCCCCGCTAAATACAATTTTGATAGAGAATTATTCATCCTAAAACAATAAGTCATGTTATAATAATAAACATGAAAAACTACGTTAATTGGGCAATTCTTGCCCCTGGCCGCATTGCAAACTCTATGGCCACTGCAATGAATGGAATCAAAGACGGAAAATTACCAGGCATCAACGGAGATAAAATCCATCTCTATGCCGTTGCAAGCCGTAATCTGGAACGCGCTAAAGAGTTTGCAGATAAATGGTATTTTGAAAAAGCATATGGAAGCTACGAAGAGCTTTACAATGATCCGGAGGTTGATGCAGTTTATATTGCAAATCCTCATGCCTTTCACCTGGACTCTGTACTTGGCTGTCTGAATGGCGGTAAGCATGTACTTTGCGAAAAACCGGCCGGCTGTTCCCGTGATCAGCTTGATAAAATGACTTCACTCGCCCGCGAAAAAAATCTCTTTTTTATGGAAGCAATGTGGACCGCTTTCAACCCATGTATCAGAGAAATCAAAAAAGAAATTGCAGCCGGAACAATCGGTAACATCATAAATATTGATTCGCGTTTCTGTAACAGAAATCCTTATGACTCGGATGATAGAAATTACGATCCGAGACAAGCCGGCGGTGCCCTGCTCGACCTTGGAATCTACAACATCTACTTTGCTATGATGCTGGCAGACTTCTCTCCAATTACAGCAGAAAGTTCTGCAGTCCGTATGCTTAAGGGTGTAGATGCATGGAACAGTGTAAATCTCACCTTTGAAAACGGCATCGTAACAAGTTTCCAGGATGCAATGGATGTTCCTTCAACAACAGGTACACATGATGCAGTTATCTATGGAACAAAGGGCTTCATTACCGTAGAAAACTTTTTCTGTACTCAGAAGGCAGATGTTCATGTTTACAAAAATACCTGGGGAAGCGATAATGAAGTTGTCCGCGAAATCAGAGAGCCATTTGCCGTAAATGGATACGAGTACGAATGCGCTCACGCAACAGAATTTATTCTGAACGGTCGCACTGAATCTGATGTCCACACCTTCAAGAAATCAGAAGATTTGATTGATATGATGGACACACTCAGAAAAGACTGGAATTTTAAATATCCTTTTGAAGATTAGGAGAAAAAAAAGTGAATTACAAAATCACCGGTGACGAAAACATCACCTTTAACAACAATGCTTTTTACTGTATCGGCACCGGCCGTATGGGTCTTGCGCTCCAGAAACAGTATTATGAACAGCTTAAACTTGTGCAGGAAAAAATCGGCTTTGAACATATCCGCGGTCACGGACTTTTCCACAACGACATGGCAATTTACCGTGAATTCCAGCCGGGCGTTCCGGAATTTGGACCACACGCCTGGGAAGGACGCGACGAGAAAAAAGTTCAGGTAGAATATAACTGGACCTACCTTGATATGGTAATGGATTCCTATAAGGAACTCCACATCAAACCGTTTATTGAACTGGGCTTTATGCCAAAACAGCTGGCAAGTGGAGATAACACAATCTTCTACTGGAAGGGAAATACAACACCTCCAAATAATTATGACCGCTGGGCAAATCTTATAAAGGCTACTCTTCAGCATCTTATGGACCGTTATGGAACTGAAGAAGTTGTTACCTGGCCGGTTGAAGTATGGAATGAACCAAATCTTCCGGGCTTCTGGAAAGACGCAAACATGGAAGAATATTTTAAGCTTTATGATGTTTCTTCACGCGCAGTAAAAGAAGTTGATAAACGTTTTAAAGTTGGTGGTCCTGCAGTTTGCGGCGGAACAGACAAGGAATGGATAAAAGCCTTCCTCGAGTTTGTCCGCAAGAATAAGTGCCCGCTTGACTTTGTAAGCCGTCATCACTACACCACCGAATTCCCTAACTATGACGGTCACTACGGTTACCCGAAACTTCACCCTAAAACAAAGTGTTTTGAACAGCTTGATTCAACCCGCGGAATTGTAGATTCCTTTAAGGAATTTAAAGGAATGGATATAAATGTAACAGAGTTTAATACATCATATATTCCAAATGCACCGCTTCACGACATGAATCTGAATGCAGCATATATTGCCCTCATGCTTTCAACCTTTGGCGACAATCATAAATCATATTCATACTGGACCTTCGGCGATATTTTTGAAGAAGGAGGAGTTCCATACACCCCATTCCACGGAGGCTTTGGACTTGTTGCAAACGGACTTATTCCAAAACCAACATTCTGGACTTTTGCATTCTATAAAAAGCTTACAAAGAGCTATGAAAAATGTGTTCTGAAAACTCCTGAATGTATCGTTACAAAATGCAAAGACGGAAGTTTCAGAGGAATTGCATGGAATATTGATGACAAGCTCAGCGGTAAGGAAATCACTCTTAATCTTACACTTCCTATGGAAACAAAAGAAAATGTTCTCATTACAGAACTGGTAGATGAAGAAGTCTGCAACCCGCTTAAAGTCTGGCACGATATGGGAGAGCCTGCTAATCCAAGTCAGGATGAACTGGAACTTCTGCGTACAAGTGCACAGCCGTTTGTAAAAACAGAGCGCTGCAAAAACAAAGTAAGCCTAAACCTCAAGGAAAACGCAGTCTGCTATTTTGAAATAAAGGCTGCCCCAATAAAGAGCGACCGCGGATACACTTACGGAAGATTAAATTAGTAAGGAGGGGGGAAGTCTCCCCCTTTAATTAAGGAAAAACTATGGAATACACATCCAACTCAGACAAAATCACCCGAGACTACTTTGACTCACTTCTGCTCGAAGCCCGCTATATCGATTCTGACTTACCTTCAACAAAACTTGAGCTATACGACCGCACCTTTGACACACCAATAATGACCGCTGCCCTTTCACACCTCGCTAACACCGCAGAAAACGGAATGGTAAAATATGCCCAGGCCGCAGCAAATGCAAACGCCGTTCACTGGGTTGGCATGGGAGAAGATAAAGAACTTGAAGAAATAACCGCAACCGGTGCAGCCACAATAAAAATCATAAAACCGCATGCAGATAATAAAGAAGTTTTCCGCAAAATCGAACATGCCAAAAAGGCCGGCTGTTTTGCAGTAGGAATGGATATAGACCACGCCTTCAACGGAAGCGGCGGCTACGACAATGTCCTCGGCCTTGATATGAAACCGAAGTCTACAGAAGAACTCCACGACTTTGTTCAGGCCGCTGGCATTCCATTTATCGTAAAGGGTGTACTCAGCACAAAAGATGCAGAAAAATGCCTTAAAGCCGGCTGTAAGGGAATCCAGCTTTCTCACCATCACGGAATAATGCAGTACGCAGTTCCACCGCTCATGATGCTGAGCGAGATTCTTCAGGTAACCCGCGGAGAAATCCCGGTATTCATTGACTGTGGAATCGAAAGCGGAATGGACGTTTACAAATGCCTCGCCCTCGGAGCAACAGCCGTAAGCGTTGGCCGCCATCTCATGCCTCTTTTGAAGAAAGGAGCCGATGCAACAGCTGAACGCATTAAGGAAATGACCGGTGAACTCGCAGCCACAATGGCAAGAACCGGCGTCCGAAACCTGAACAGCTTCGACCCGACAGTTATCCATCAGAGAAAATTCTAAACCACCATTATAAGGAGACTACCATGTACTTAGGCATATCCTCATCACTCTCCCACACCACCCCCGAAGACTGGGCTGCAAAACATAAATCCCTTGGTCTTAAAACCGTAAACTTCCCCGTAGACTGTACAGCCGGCGAAGAAAAAATCATGGCCTATAAAAATGCAGCAGATGCTGCAGGCCTCACAATCGCCGAAGTTGGAATCTGGCGCAACACACTTGCTGCTGACCTCTCAGAACGCCAGCACTGGATAGACTACGCTGTAGAACAGCTTAAAATGGCAGACCGCATCGGAGCACGCTGCTGCGTAAATGTTGTGGGAACACCGTACGGTCCCCGCTGGGACGGCGGCTATCGAGAAAATTTCAGCGAAGAACTTTGGACCATGGCAGTCCGTATGATTCAGGAAATAATTGACCGCGCAGCTCCAGCCAGAACAAAGTTCAGCATTGAATCCATGCCATGGATGATTCCAAGCAGCCCCGACGAATACCTTCGTCTTATGGAAGAAGTAGACCGTCCAGCCTTTGGAGCCCACCTCGACGTAGTAAACATGATTACCAGCCCGGACCGATACTTTTTCAACGACAGCTTCCTCGAAGAATGCTTCACAAAACTAAAGGGCCGAATCTGCAGCTGTCACTTAAAGGATATCAATTTAAAACAGGAATACACCTTCCAGCTCGAAGAATGTGCCAGTGGAAAAGGAACACTAGATCTTGAGTTCTACGCCCGTCTTGCAAGCGCAGAAGATCCTCAGATGCCAATGATTATTGAACATCTTACCACCGACGAAGAATATCTTGAAAGCGTAAAATATGTAAGAGAAAGACTTGGCTGTTAGGCAACAACTACAACAAGAACCCGCCCGTGCTCAACACTAACCTCAGCAGTGTGGCCGGGCAGCACTTCATTACTAACCCCAAGTTGAAAATCTGAATTCAATCTGGCATTTTCAAGCGGATACTTGGCATTTTTTATTGAAACTCCACTCACATTTCCGGCAATTGTAAGCACAGAAAAATAAGAGCAGCCATCATCGATATAAAGAGGATTTTTACCTGCAACCTGCATGGTAGAATAATCATCAGCTAATACAGCATTTTTTCCAAGACCATCCAGATACAAAAGAATAGAAACATTTGCAAACGCATGATCAAAACGAGCGCCCATCGAACCAAGCAAAAGAAAATCATCAAAGCCTCGTTCAACCGCCAGTTTTACGGCATATAAAGTATCAGTATCATCTTTTTCGCGTGGAAGTTGAATAACCTCACAGCAATCCTGCCAGTTTAATAAGACGTCAGAATTACACGAATCAAAGTCACCAACAATAAGATCTGGCTTAACACAAAGACCGTCCGCGTGCGCCAGCCCCCCATCGCAGAAAACAAAAAAATCGCCCTCGCGCAGTAAATCCCTGGCCCTCGCGTAGTCTCTTATTTCACCAGCCGAAATAACTACACACCGTCTCATACCCGACAGCACCGCCCCCCGGCTCATACTGCACCGTCCCGCAGAATCTCCATCCAGCTGCGCTGATCACGCTTAGAAGTATCCAGTCCAAACTGTTCCATAAACTTTTCAAGCGCCATTCGTACATCATCAGCCGAATCATTTCCATCAGTTACTTCAACTTCGATATATTTAAGACCGTTTACTTTTTCAAGCTCAAGATGAAAATCGCAGCCAGGCAGAACGTTCGAGTGACAGTAAACGCCATAGGCATCCTTGTTCTTTTCAAAAAACTGATGATAACCGGAAAACAAAAGAAGATCACGAACAACTTCAGGTTTTTCAACAAAAGTTTCATCCTCGCGATTAAACTCAAGTCCGTTTTCGATTGATTTGCGTTTTATACAAAAATAAGATTTTAGAGACGAAGTTTCTGAAATCTGTTCACTTCGAATACGAATTACCTGTGGCTCGCCGGCAGCCTTACTTTCTGCACGTGTCTCATAACGTGAAAAATACGAATCAGCTTTTAGAATATGTTCCGGCTGTCCGAGCACTTCAACACCCTCAAGTGTCTCAGCCCCAGAAATCACAGAGAAAATTTTATCATACTGTTCATCCGAAAGCGGAATCTTAATCTCTATCTCACGTCCCATATCTAAGCCTTCTGCCCAGCCAAATAAATCCGTTTCAAATCCGCATAAAATTCCGGATATCTCTTTTCAATCAGAACCGGAACCCCACGGGTATCAAGGAAGCAGTGAGTACTCTTTCCAAGGAAAACCACTTCTCCCTCGCAGGTAAACTCATAAGAAAAAGTTAGTTTGGCAGCAGAAAGCTTTTCAATTCCAACCTCTACCTCAATAGTCTGCGGGAAAGTTGTAGACTTCTTGAATACGCCCTCAACCGACATTACAGGCGATGCCATTCCCTCTTCTTCAAGCTTAATGAAACTCCAGCCCAGCTGATCCAGAAAATCAACACGAGCCTCTTCCATAAAGCGGATATAATTTGAATGATGGGTAATTCCCATCTTGTCTGTTTCGTAATAATTAATTTTATGCTTGTACTTTTCCATAGATACATTTTCGACAAAAATAAAGAAAATGTCAATGTCATTTTTATCCACTAAATTACTAGGCAAAAATCTTTCAAAAACTGTTGTTTATAACTCATTTTTTTACTATATTATAATCATGTTATTAGACGTACAAAACTTAAACGCAGGTCTTGAAGACGGAAAGCAGATTCTCAATGACCTTAATATACAGATTGGCCAGGGCGAAACACACGTTCTGATGGGACCAAACGGTGCTGGAAAATCTTCCCTCGGTAATGCCCTTATGGGTAACCCGGTTTACCAGATTACCGGCGGAAAAATCTTTTTCAAAGGCGAAGACATCACCGAGCTCTCAGCAGACAAACGCGCAAAAGCCGGAATGTTCATGTCTTTCCAGAGCCCTCTTGAGGTTCCAGGAATCAGCCTTGAAACATTTATCCGCTCAGCAATCCAGCAGAGAACCGGAGAACGCGTAAAACTATTCCATTTCCAGAAAGAACTTCAGCGCTGCATGGAACTTCTGGACATGAAACCTGAATATGCTAAGCGCGACCTCAACGTTGGTTTTTCCGGCGGTGAACGCAAAAAGAGCGAAATCCTTCAGCTCCTTATGCTCAAGCCAGACTTCGCCATCCTCGACGAAACAGACTCTGGTCTCGACGTAGATGCAGTCCGTGTAGTTGCAAAAGGAATCGAAGAATACCGTAAACTTACAAACGGCTCGCTCCTCATCATCACCCATACAACAAAGATTCTCGAAGGCCTCAACGTAGACCACACACACGTACTCGTAAAAGGCCACATTGTAAAAACCGGTGACGGCCAGTTGTTCCACGAAATCAACGAAAAGGGATTCGAGGAGTTTATAGGATAAGAGGGGAAAGCCTTCCCCTGCGCGCCCACTTCGTTGGTCGCTACCCTTTCTGCGGGGGACGCCCCCGCAACGCCCCCGAGGAAATCATGGAAGAAAAACAGAAGATTGAAGATATAAACAGAGAGTTCTACGACTTCCGCTACGAAGAGACAGAAGAAAATACCTTCCGTCTTGAATCTGGTTTAACTCCGGATATCGTAAAGAAAATCTCAGAAGAAAAAGGCGACCCTGAATGGATGCGCGAATTCCGTCTCAAGTCGCTTGAAACCTATAACTACTTAAGAGTTCCAAAGTGGGGTCCTTCAATTGAAGGCCTCCATATGGAAAACATTGCAACCTACGTTCGTCCAAAAACACAGATGAGCGGTAAATGGGAAGACGTTCCTCAGGACATTAAAGACACTTTCGAAAAACTCGGTATTCCTGAAGCAGAACGCAAGTCTCTTGCCGGTGTAGGTGCACAGTACGACTCAGAACTTGTTTATCATAACGTACAGGACGAAGTTGCAAAGCAGGGAGTTATTTACCTCGGCTTTGAAGATGCCCTTAAATCTGAAGAATGGGGTCCAATGGTAAAAGAATACTTTATGACCCTCATCACTCCAAAAGACCACAAGTTTGCAGCTTTGCACGGTGCAGTCTGGTCTGGTGGTTCATTTGTTTATGTACCAAAAGGCGTTCACCTTTCCTTCCCTCTTCAGTCTTACTTCCGTTTGAACGCACGGGGAGCCGGACAGTTTGAGCACACACTTATCATCGTAGACGAAGGCGCAGACCTCCACTTTATTGAAGGTTGTTCTGCTCCAAAATATAACGAAGCAAACCTGCACGCCGGTGCTGTTGAACTTTTTGTAAAAAAAGGCGCACACCTCAGATATTCTACCATCGAAAACTGGTCAAAGAATATGTACAACCTCAACACAAAGCGTGCCCGAGTAGAAGAAGGCGCAAGCATTGAATGGGTTTCAGGCTCGTTCGGTTCGCACATTTCTTACCTCTACCCGGAAAGCGACCTTGTAGGACGCGGTGCAAAATCAGAGTTCACAGGTATCACCTTTGCTGGTGCCGGACAGAATCTCGACACAGGTGCCAAGATGGTACACCTTGCGCCAGATACTTCAAGTCTTATTTCAACTAAGTCTATTTCAAAAGGCGGCGGAGCAAGTATTTACCGCTCGGCTGTATATATCGACAAGAATGCAAAAGGCAGTAAGACAAGCGTAAGCTGCGAAAGCCTTATGCTCGACGACGAAAGCCGCAGTGATACAATTCCTGCAATGGTAATCAAAACCGATGAATGCGATGTAGGCCACGAAGCTAAAATCGGCCGCATCTCTAACGACGCAATTTTCTACCTGATGTCTCGTGGTATCAGCGAAGACGAAGCACGCAGTATGATTGTAAGCGGATTTGCAAATCCTGTAAGCAAGGAACTGCCGCTCGAGTATGCGGTTGAGATGAATAATTTGATTAGACTTGAAATGAAAGGTTCAATGTAGCAAACTCTAAAAAATTGCAGCAATTTTTTAGAGTTTACCTACCTTAATGTAAATTATACCTTTCGTATTCCCATAATCAGACGGTTTTCACCGTTTTCTTTTACAAGAACACATCTTACAGAAACCATTACATGCTTATCATTTATCAGCATGTGATGGCGACTTGAAAATACACCATCAGTTTCTATATTCTTCAGAATTGACTCTTTTGTGTGACGTTTCTTAAACACTTCGCGGTCTTCTTCTGCTACTGCGAAATTTGCATTCTTTTGAGTTTCTTCAAAAAAATTTTTTCCTTCTTTTAAAATACCCAGAGAACCAAATTCACTATTTGCCTGAAATTCACTATAGCTGTTATCATCAGGATTTATTACATAAATACAAAGATAATCTTCAGAAAGCGCCATAAGTCTTGAATAAACAATCTGATCCTGGCGGGCCTTATCAACGATTTGTTTCTGTTTTACCTGAGCATCAATATGACTAACACCAATAATCAGATATTTTTTATCTCTGGTCATTCGTACAGCTTTCATATTTACATAATACGGAAGTCCAAATTTCACCAGACGATAGATATGAACAAAAGTGCCGGTTTCATCAATCTGCTTCAATACATTTTCTTTCGTAAATACTTTTACAAAAGTTTCTCTATCTTCTTCATAAAGATGAGTTAATGCATCTTCCCTCGCTCGTCTAAAGAAATCATCTCCATGACGTTCTGTAGCCAGTTCATCTTTCCCAATATTAGATCTATATTCAATAAAATCTTCTGTCTCCAGATTTATATAAAAAAGATTAAAGTAGTCCGTTGCAAGTGCACGTGCAATATTCGCATAAACTTCCCCCTGAACAGAATCCTTAATAGAAAGCACAGCAACTACAACTGCAATTTTTTTAGTTACAGGATTATCAGCAAGCTTACTTATAAAATAGTGGGCTACAGAACCATCAGGAAGAGTTCCATCTACGAAAAGTCTTTTTCCTTCTTTTGCAGCCTGCTTCAAAATCACCATAATGCCGGCCCCTTCTCCCTGCATTACAACACTAATCGGAACTTCTTCGCCATGCAGATTTATTCCATAATATCTTTCAAAAAATTCATGATATGACTGATTGTACCTTGTAAAGCGGACAGTCTCTTCTCCCACCTCAATAACTATCATAGGTAAAGTACTGAAAAAATTATTAAAGGCATCTTCATTTTGAGAAATTACAGAAAGATCATGAAGATTTACCCTACCTATAGTTTCGCAATAATGCGATTCTTCCGGATTTTCAAAACCAATCTGAATTCCTTTTTCATATTTTTCTATAATCTGTTCCATTGGAATCGGCTTCTGGAAGAAAAAGCCCTGAAGTTTTGAACAGCCTATTTCTTTAAGAAAACTTACCTGCTCTTCAGTCTCCACACCTTCACAAATTGTATCAACTCCAAGAGAAGATGCCATACGCATAAGTTCACGTAAAATAATTTTAGCGTTCTTTCCCTTATCCAGCTGACGCATAAAACTCATATCGAATTTTAATAAATCAAATTGAATCTGCTGTAAAACATCAAGAGAAGAATAACCGCTTCCAAAATCATCCATCCAAACAGAAAAACCAAGTTTCTTAAAGCGGTCAATCTGCAGCTTCATGAATTCAAAATCTTTACCAAGAATACTTTCGGTAATTTCAATGTTGATTTTATTGCGTGGAATTCCAGAACCATCTATACGTTTACAGATTTCTTCAACAATATCACAGACATCAAAATCTGAACGTGACAGGTTGATAGATTGAGAAACCATAAAGAATCCATGGTTTGCCATATACTTCATCTTCTCAAGAACCTGCTCAAGAATATAAAGGTCTACCTTATAAATGAGTTTTGCTTCTTCAAGAATTGGAATAAAATCCGCAGGAGATAAAAATCCTTTTACAGGATCAATCCAGCGGGCAAGCGCTTCTTCATCACAGACACGGAGATTTACACCACGAACAATAGGCTGATAATAAACTTTAATCCAGTGTTCGCTAATAGCCTTATCAAGATTATCTATAATATACTGACGTTTTTCATTTGCTTCAGAAATCGTAATATCATAATAATTAAAACCAGATTCATTTGAATGACGGATTGGTGCACAGGCAAGTTTTGCCCTGTCGCAGGCCATGTTTACAGAAACATCTTCTGATTTAAAAAGATAAACTCCAATATGAATAGTAACTTCTACAACCTGCCCGTCAACTTTTACCAGGGCTTTACAGTTTTCTATAAGCTCATGTATAGTATCTTCAATTCTCTGTTCTTCTGTTATGGCAGCAAAATCATCTCCACCAATACGACAACAGCTGGTATTTCCAAAAAGATCTGTAAGAAGCTTTGCAAAACTCTTTAAAAGAATATTTCCGTTGTCAAAGCCATATTCGCTGTTGAATTTTCTCATACCATAAAGGTCGAAAAAGAGAATGGCTGCATTTTGCTGAGCACCTGTCATGCTGTCTTTTTTTGCAGAAGCAAGACTCATGAAATAATTCATGTTAGGTAAGCCTGTAAGATAATCTACTAAAGTCACATCCATATCTATAATTATAAATCATATAATAGAAAATACAAAACATTTTAGATATACTAGAAAAATACCTATAAATATGGTAGATTATTGCCGTATGAATAACACAAATATAAAATCTGCTGAAAATGCAGTTATAGATATAAACCCTATTCCATATTTAACATGGACATGGCTTAAAATAAACAAAGACTCTGTTTCTTATGATTTTTCTTTTACAGAAAACAACGGAACTGATATCCAGATTCCTTCAAATGTTTCTGTAAGCACTGGAAAAACTGTAAAAACTGAACTTCCGGAACCGGAATCTTCAATTGGTGCAGAAGCTACACAGCTCATTACTGCTGCTGCAGCCGGTAAAATCTACACTTTTGAAAAATCAAAAGAAGAAACAAAACCTCTTATCATACGAATTAAAGCTGAATCAAACTCGGCTACATATAATATTATTCATGCAAAAGCCGGTGCTGATGCAAAAGTTATCATCGTATACGAGGGTGCAGCAGCACTTTCCGGCGTTGTAACAAAAATCTACGCCGAAGACGACGCAAACGTACAGATTACTAAAGTTCAGCTTTTCGACAAATCTGTAAATCAGATTGATGATACACAGGTTGTCTGCGGAGAACGCGCAAAGGCCAGCCTTATTCAGGTAGTTCTCGGCGGCTCTCACACAGATGCAAGTTTCCACGCAACACTTGCAGGATATCAGTCTAAATTTATTTCTGATACAGCATATCTTTGCCGTGAAAATCAGTATATCGATATGAATCAGACAGTTGTTCATACAGGAAAGAAAACCGACTGTAACATGAAGACAGACGGTACTGTAAAAGACAGTGCAACAAAGACTTACCGCGGAACAATTGATATGAGACGAGGCTGTTCAGGCTCAACAGGAAACGAAATGGAGACAACTCTCCTTCTCTCTCCGCAAGCTGTTGTAAAAGCCGCTCCAATTATTCTCTGCGGCGAAGACGACATCTCTGCAGAACACGGTTCAACAATTGGAAAACTTTCTCCAGAAATGCTTTTCTACATGAACAGCCGTGGTATTGATCAGAATACTGCAGAAGCACTTCTTACACGTGCAAAAATCACAGCAACCGCTGCAAACATTCCTGAAGACTCAGTTCGTGAAGAAATCAACCAGTGGCTCAACCGTGAACTCGGAGAAGATTAAATTAACAGGTAATAAAAAATGAATAAATACAGAAAAGACTTCCCTTTTTTCAAGGCAATTGATGAAAAATCTTCCGTAGAAAATAAGGATCTTATATATTTTGATACAGCAGCAACTGCGCAGCGCCCATTTATAGTTCTCAATGCAATGACACACTTTTACGCTACAGAGAACGCTAACCCGCTTCGCGGCCTTTATTCACTTAGTGAACGTGCCACAATGGCATATGAAAATGCCCGCGACACAGTTGCAAAGTTCATCAATGCAAAGGAAGCCGCTGAAATTGTATTTACCCGTAATGCTTCAGAAAGCTTAAATCTTGTTGCCTACAGCTGGGGACTTAATCGCCTTCACGAAGGAGACGAAATCTGCGTTTCTATCATGGAGCATCACTCAAATATCGTTCCATGGCAGATGGTTTGCCAGAAAACCGGTGCAAAGCTTGTATTCATGGAATGCGACAAAGAAACCGGAATTATCAGTGACGAAGAAATCGCTGCTAAAATCAATTCAAATACAAAGATTGTTTCAGTTGTACACGTAAGTAATGTACTCGGTGTAACTAATCCTGTAAAAAAGATTGGAGAAGCTGCACACGCTGTTGGCGCTATCTTTATTGTAGACGGTGCACAGTCTGCCCCACACATGAAGGTAGATGTTCAGGATTTCAATGCAGACTTCTTCGCAATGAGCGGACACAAGCTCTGTGGTCCTATGGGAATTGGAGCACTTTATGGTAAACGTGCACTTCTCGAAGAAATGGATCCGTTCCTCCGTGGTGGCGAAATGATTGAATACGTTACCCGCGAAAAAGCAACCTGGGCAGAAGTTCCTCATAAATTTGAAGCAGGAACTGTAAGTGCGGGAGATGCAGTCGGAATGGCAGCAGCAATCCGTTATATTCAGTCTATTGGTCTTGAAAATATTGAAGCTCACGACCGTGAGCTTGCAGAAAGAATGATGGCAGGAATCACACAGATTCCTCACATCAATATAATTGGTCCAAAAGATGCTTCAAAGAGATGCGGTATCATTACCTTCACACTCGACGGTGTTCACCCACACGACATTGCTTCCCTTCTTTCTGAAGAACATATTGCAATCCGTGCAGGCCATCACTGTGCACAACCTCTTGGACAGTATTTAAACCAGACAGCAACCGCCCGCGCAAGCCTTTACTTCTATAATACAGAAGAAGAAGTAGACTGCTTCCTCGAAAAAGTTGCAAAGCTCCGCGAGTGGTCTGGCTTTAAAGACTAAAGCTAATCTGTATATTTAATTGCAATAGCCTCTGTTACCCAGTCATTTGTAGCTGATGATTTAGAATATGAGAATACATTCATCAATGCATCAGCTTCAAGGGTCTGACAGGCTTCTTTCAACTTATAATTTCTTTCTACGTCTGTAACTTTCTTAAAGTATATGGCATTACACTGCATAGTTGACTTTACGTTACCAAGAATCTTATAAGGACGAGTTATCCTGTTTGCATCTACAAATTCAATCTCTCTTTCTAGAGCAGGCATATCAAAGCTTTTCATATAAAACTTAGAAGCATTTACAAGATAAGGAAGGTCTGGTCGAATAGCCATAGTAAACTTCATTCCAGAAAAGAAAATATCAAAATTGTATGTTAAACCACCAATGAAGTTATAGCCCAGCATAAGGCCATCTGCTCTTCCGCCATACTGCATTAAAGATTCTTTTCTTACTACAGAAAAATTAAGTCTGTGGAAACCAGGTTTAATAACAGCTTCGCGGTCCTTTTTTCCAACTGCAGATCCATCAATGAGGAGATTCTCAATATTCTTTCCCCATTTAAAAATTACTTCATCTTCTGCAACTGAAGATACTGTTTCTTCTACAGTAGTTGTAGTTGTTTTTGCTGCAGGTGCTGGTGCTGCAGTCTCTTTCTTAGTTTCCGTTTCTGCAGGATTTGAAGAAGCAGCCGGTGTTGATGCACATGAAGCAACCAATACAGAAATAAATAAAACTGGAAGGATTTTTTTCATTATTTTCTCCTTGATTTCTATAATTCTTTATACAAAATACAGGCACTTTATACAATCCCCTATTTTGTATATACTATGGAGCAATTAAAAATAAATTCATCAATCTTAAATTTTATGTTAAAATAATAATATGAATTTAAGCTATCGAATTCTTGATAGTCATATTTTTGAATCATACATGGCTCTTGAAGGCTGGGAAAGTTTTCCTCTGTTAAAGTCCTATACTACAGATGGAGAATTTTCATTTCTCTTAAAAGAATGTAAGTTCATGATTTTTGACTATAAGCCTTCAGATGGACTTTTAAAAGCAGTTTGCATTTATCGCATGATTGAAGACTGTCTTTCAATTGAATTGTTTGAAGTCAATAAAGATTACAGACAGTTAGGAATCGGTACATATGCCATGGAAAGGCTTATGATTGAAACTGGTGCAAAAACAGTGTATCTTGATGCAAAGAATGCAAACGCAGAAATCTTCTGGAAAAATATCGGCATGAAAAAAATCGATAATCAGACTTTCTGCCTGGAAAACTAAAAAAATTAAGGAAATCATAATGGATACTAAAGAACTTTACCGCGAAATCTTAAATGAACATAATATAAATCCTACTCATAAAACAGATATGGATTCTCCTACCTTCTGTCTTGAAGGAGTAAACCCTAGCTGCGGCGACCAGATTACCCTTCAGATGAAACTTGATGAGAATAACGTAATTACAGATGCAACTTTTACAGGAAGCGGTTGTGCAATCAGCCAGGCCTCTGTAGACATGATGGCAGATCTCGTAATAGGTAAAACAAAGGATGAAGCCCTTGCCCTTGCTGATATTTTTGACAGAATGATTAAAAGCGAAGTTACAGAAGAAGATCTCGAACGCCTTGATGAAGCCGCTGCCCTTCAGGATATTTCACACATGCCTGCACGCGTAAAATGTGCAATGCTCGGCTGGCGAACCATGAAAGAGATGCTCAGTTCACCCCTTGAAACAAAATAAGATTTCTGATATATTTAATATCACTTCGGCGCTTTAGCTCAGCTGGATAGAGCAACTGCCTTCTAAGCAGTAGGTCGACAGTTCGATTCTGCCAAGCGTCACTTAAAACTGCCTTATACGGCAGTTTTTTTTATTTTAAATTATTGTATTTTAATAGCAACAGATCCAAGATATAAAATGTTACTATATATACGTGCATAAGTATTATCCTGTGCAACAGCTACTGCAAACATAGCAACATATAAATATTCACCATCTGATGAACCGGAATAATTATAATCAGGATTAGAAGTGCTGTCCTCTTGTGGCAGCTGATCGGAAGGTAATTCCTTAAAATTAAAAGAATAATGATTGGTAATATTTCTTACTGGAATAACTATGTTTGCATCACCAAAAATATTATTATTATTAACTAATATTCTTGCAAGATATTCTTCACCAATATTACTAAGTCTTATATAAACTCTCTGATTTGAACCGGATGCTGGAAGCAGGATATTTTCACCTGTATGACCGGCAGCTAATAAAGGCACATATTTATAAGTATCAATTAACTTTGTAGGCGCATTATAAGAAGTTTCTTCATTGTTTGCGATATCACAAAGAACATTAACAGCTGAATTAAGTTCAGAATCACTTTTATAAATTTTATAATAAACCTCAGTACCAATAAATTTTATTCCATCATATTCATGATCTTCAGTTTCAAATTCAAAATAGTTTTCTGTTGGAGTATATTCAAGCTCATCATATTCAGGAGCATGATAAACACGATAGGGAGCATCTATTACATAAAAAGTATCAAGTCCGCAGGCCGTGTTAAATAAAATAAGGTATCCTGTAAGAATAAAAGAAATTAAAAATCTTTTTTTACAGAATACCTTATTCATATATATCAAATTTCAGAATGGTTTTTATTCGATTTTTCCGTCTTTCTTAAGAGCAATAAGTCTTGATTTAGCAAGATCAGCCCATGAATCATCAGAAAAATTGTCATTAAGCTCTGTATAAGCAGCTGCTGCTGTAGCATAGTCACCTTTTGCTTCAAGCAGGCGGCCATAGCTGAACATTGCATGTGTTCTTATAACAAAGCTGTTGTCATCTGCAGCAAGTTTGTAATAAGTTGCAGCATCTTCATTATTACCTGTTTCTTCATAGCAGGCAGCAAGATTAAAATAGCACAAAGGAGCAATATAAGTCTTCTTTGCTTTTTCTGCAGCAGCTTTCCAGAAGTCAGCAGATTCAGCATATTTTTTCTGCTGATATGTAATGTCAGCACAGAGCATGTTTGCACGAGCACCAACAATTCCACCCTTCTTTGTATAAGCAGATGCTTTTTCAAAAGCTGTATTAAGTCTTGCTGAGATTTCAGCTTCTTCAAGTCCAGAACTCTTGTCTGTCATTTCAAAAGTAATCTCATCGATTGCCTGTAAGCCCTTAAGTTTATTGTTATTAGCAACATTTGCAAAAATAACATAACCAATCAACAAACAGATAAATACAATAAGTGTTGCGATGAATGCTACCTTGCGTTTTTCAATAAAACCTGCGAGTTTTTTACTTGCAGTCTGTTCTTCAAAATCTGCCATTTTATATAAACCTCAATTCGTTAATTTTTTATTTACGGTCAATATGCAGCTCATTCATAAGCCTTATTACATAAGTTCTTTGTATTCCAAGTACTGCTGCAGCCTTTGTCTGATTCCAGCCATTCTCAGAAAGAATTCTTATGATGTATTCACGCTTAAAAGCATCTATTGCAGTTTTAAGAGATTTGTCTCCGCCATCCTTTCCAATGGCTTCAACAGTCTCGCCCACAGCAGGATTTCCAAGCATAAAGCCTAAATCACTTTCACTTATTACAGGCGGTTTACCTACAATAAATGCACGCTGTACGGCGTTTATAAGCTCATCTGCATTTCCCTGCCAGAAACTGTTAAGCAATGCGGCTTTTGCGCCTTCTGAAAATTCAGTAAAACCTAAACCAGACTTTCTGCTGAAACGTAAAAGATAAGCCTGTGCTATAGGAATTATATCTTCTTTTCTCTGGCGTAACGGCGGAACATTTAATACCACCGTACTAAGCCTAGCATAAAGCTCAGATAAAAAAACACCCGCAGAAACTAATGCTTCTAACGGACGTTCTGCTGCACAGATTATTTTTAAGTTGAGATTTTTTTCTGCTGTTTTCTTAATCATCTCAAGAAAAGCAGTCTGCATAGCCATGGAAAGTGCATCTGTAAAACTGACAAACAAGGTTATTCGCTGACCATACGAAATCATACGGCCTGCATTCTCAAAGCTGTCTATTACCTGCGCTTCTGTAAACGACCTGCAGTTTATCTCAAAAAAATAACCGTCACAATGGGAATGAATGTGTTGAGCTATCAGACGCCTGCCCGTTCCCTTTTCACCAATCAACAATACCGAAGCATTATTACCAGAGAGAGTCTGCACAA
This sequence comes from Treponema bryantii, assembly GCF_900111035.1. Classification (GTDB taxonomy): domain Bacteria; phylum Spirochaetota; class Spirochaetia; order Treponematales; family Treponemataceae; genus Treponema_D; species Treponema_D bryantii_C. The sequence goes on along the minus strand of NZ_FOFU01000001.1, from coordinate 89,196 downwards.
GCGTGCTGATTTCCTTTGCAAAACTACTTTGCCCCGCAAAAGGAGTTACTTTCTTTTCCATTCCCACCCGCAGTTTATAACTAATTATTCATTAGTCATTTTTCTGAGACTTCAACATATCTCCAAGTGTATATGCTCCGTCATCATCGTCATTTGAAGTTGACATATACTGAGAGATTTCGTCGCGCTGCTGCTTTCTCTTGAACTCGCGTACAGAGAATGCAACCTGCTCCTTGTCTACTTTTACGTCAACAACGAATACGTTGATTTTGTCGCCAACCTTGTATTTTGTTACAGCCTCTTCAAATGGAACATCCTTATCGTCACTGAGGTTAGCCTTGTTTACAAGACCTTCAATTCCGTTAGGAGCCTTTACAAAGAGTCCGAAATCTGTAATAGAAGTAATCTCACCTTCAAGAGTTGAACCTGGCTTATACTCTTCAGCAAATTCCTTCCAAGGATTGTCTGTAAGCTGTTTTACGCCAATCTTAACTCTGTGAGCCTCAGGATCACATTCAATTACAACTGCTTCGATTTCCTGATCAACAGTAAGTTCACTGCCTGGATGGCGAACTTTCTTTGTCCATGAAATATCATCTGCATGGAGGAAAGCATCGATTCCATCTTCGAGAGCAACGAATGCACCGATGTTTGTAATCTTTACAACCTTACCCTTAATCTTTGTTCCAACAGCATATTTTTCTGCAATTGAATCCCAAGGATTTTCTGTAGCCTGTTTGAAACCAAGTGAAACACGACCAGCCTGGATATCATAACCAAGAATCATTGCTTCAACTTCCTGACCTACAGAAACCATATCACCTGGCTTGTTAACTTTCTTTGTCCAAGAGAACTCAGAAATATGTACAAGACCTTCAATTCCTTCTTCGAGTTCAACGAATGCACCGAATTCAGTAAGCTTTGTAACCTTACCCTTTACGATGTCATTAACATGATACTTCTCTTCAAAGTGAATCCATGGATCTTCAGCAAAGTGCTTGAGAGAAAGATTGATTCTCTTTTCAGCTGGATCAAGGCGGATAACCTTAAGTTCGATTTCCTGACCTTTCTTTACGAAATCCTTTGGACGAGCTACGTGACCCCAGCTCATATCGTTGATGTGGAGAAGACCATCAAAGCCACCCAAATCAATGAAAGCACCGAAGCTTGTGAAGCTCTTTACTGTACCCTTTACAGAATCACCAATCTGTACTGAGTTGAAGAATGCATCGCGTTTTTCATCGATTTCTTCTTCAAGATACTTACGGCGATTTACTACAGGATTAAGCTTGTTATCTGAATAAAGACGTTCAACATAGAACTTAGATCTTAAACCAATCAATGACTCAGGCTTTTCAATCTTTTCTGCATCAGCCTGACTGATAGGCAGGAACGCAGCACGGTCAATACCAAGATCAACTTCGTAGCCGCTCTTAACAACCTTAACAATAACACCGTCAACAGGTGTCTTGTCTTTCCAGGCTGCCTGAATCTCTTTCATGTAGCGCTTAGAATCAGCCTTCTTCTTTGACAATACAGGACCATTTGCATTGTGTCCTGACAAAAACGCCTGAACCTTATCCCCTTCTTTCGGCAGGTCGCCTGCGAACTCCTCTGTAGGGATCAATCCCTCTGACTTGTCTCCAATGTCAACATAAACATAGTCGTTGGTAATCTGTACTACGATACCTTCTACCATCTGACCAGCCTGTGGTGCATTAAATTCTTTCAGGGACTCCTCTAATTGTGTCTGAAAGTCTCCCTTGGAGTTCTGGGATACTTCCTTTTCCACTTCCATTTCTTCCATTCTAAAACCTTTATTTTTATGAAATTTGTTTTTCTATTATCGCACAAACATTGTCTATCGTCAAGTTAGAAGTATCTATATAAAGCGCATCTTTTGCTATCTTTAACGAACCTTCCTTCTTATTTTTGTCCATTTCGTCGCGTTTTTCGATTGCAGCCTTAATCTCTTCAAAAGTCATGTCGCTTACACCCTGATCAAAACGGCGCTGTGCACGAACTTCAGCAGAAGCATCAAGATAAACTTTAACTTCTGCATTAGGGAATACAACTGTTGTCATATCGCGGCCTTCGCAGACAATGCTGAGAGATTTTGTAATCTCGCGCATAAGGTCATTAACAAGATGACGGATTTCTACAATTGCACTTACCTGCGAAGTGTTTGCTGTAATTCTGTCATCATGAAGATGTGCAGTAACATCAGTGCCATTCAAAATAAAATGACCTTCTTTTGTATATTCAATTTTCTGTTTTTTGCAGAATTCAAGAGTTGCTTTTTCATCTTTATAATCAACTCCTGCATCAAGAACAGCCATTGTGAGAGTTCGGTAAAATCCGCCGCTGTTCAAAAAGGTAATATTTAGTTTTTCTGCAAGCATTTTAGCAATAGTACTTTTACCAGTTCCTGCTGGTCCATCAATTGCAATAATCATCTTATTTTTCTCCTGAATAATCATTTATCTTATTACATAAACACGCCATTCCGTAGCTTATTCCAAATCCGATAACAGCTCCCGAAAGAACATCTGTCAGAAAGTGATTTCCACTCAAAAGTCTCAAAACCATTGTTGTAAGGCACACAAGTAATGAAACTGTAAGAACAGGCTTTTTCAGTTTTGATTCTGCATCACGGAAGGTAAACCATGCAACCAGAAAACCAAGTACAAGAAAAACATTTGAAGTATGTCCACTTGGCCATGAACGGAAAAAATCACCCTCTGCAATTCCTTCTGCACTTGGATTAGCAAAATACATATACGGGCGAATTCTTCCAACAATTGTTTTCAAGATTCTGTAAATACCATTTGCATAAAAACCGCAAATCATAAAGGTATACACATCAATAACAGCATTATTAAAAGCTTTCTTTTTATCTTCAGAAGTAAAAAAAGCAAATGCAATTACACCACAACAGATCAATCCCATAAGACCAACAAAAGCATCTCCAGTTTTGTCGAGAGATTTGTTATATGGCTGTGCCAGCTTTGCATCCACAGGATTTACATTTTCGAGGTTATAAGCTGTTCCATCCCATTCAATTGCTTTTCTATATTTTTTTGCCAGAGTAGCAGTACACATTAACGCAGCACCAAAAACAAAAACTGCGATGTATTTAAAAAGAGTTTTTTTATTCATATTATTCACCTTTGCACATTTCGAGTAAACCTTTTACTTCTCTTGGAGTAAGGTCTCGGTGTTCTCCAGGTTTTAAATCATCAAGATTTACATTACCAATTCTTACACGAACAAGGGAGCGGGTTCCGATATTCTGACTTTCAAGCATTTTTCGGATTTCGCGGTTCTTTCCTTCAATCAAAATGATTTTGATTTTGCGAGGCTTAAGAACCTGACATCGAACACACTTATAAAATACGTTGTCTACACGAACACCTTTTTCCAGAAGTTTTGCAGTTTCTTCTGTTACGTCCTGACTTGTTTCTACTATATATTCTTTTTCAATCTGACTTGAAGGATGGCTGAGTTTTGCAGCAAAATCACCGTCATTAGTAAACAAAATCATGCCCTTGGAATACATATCTAGGCGGCCGACATTATAGAGACGTTCTTTATAGGAATCTTTAAGGAGATCTGCTGCTACCTGTCTGCCCTTTTCATCACTGGCAGAACAGACAAAGCCTGCAGGTTTATTCAAAAGTACATAGCACTTTCTTGCTTCAAGATGAACAGGTTTTCCGTCTACTGTAACCTTATCACCTTCTTTTACCTTAGTACCAAGCTCTGTAACAACAACGCCATTTACAGCTACACGGCCATCAAGAATAATCTGTTCCGATGCACGGCGGCTGGCAACTCCGCAGTGTGCAAGAAAAGCCTGTAATCTGACTTCTTCTTTTTCTTTTTTAATAAAATCACTAGCGGGCAAGTTCGAATCTCTCCTGCTCGTCTTCGTCGAGCTTTGGCAGTTCTGCGATAGAATTAAGACGGAACAGTTTTAAGAATTCTTTTGTTGTACCAAAAAGTGTAGGACGGCCAGGAGCTTCTTTTTTTCCGACTTCCTTAATAAGATTGCGGTCTATTAAAAGACGAATCATATTATCTACACCGACACCGCGAATCTGTTCAATTTCTGCACGGGTAATTGGCTGGGAATAGGCAATAATTGCAAGAGTTTCCATTGCAGATTTAGAAAGACGGCCCTCACGTTTTGAACCGTAAAACTCTTTAAGAACTTCCCAATATTCTTTTTTCGGAGCAAGGCACCAGCCGCCGGTAATCATGGCAAGCTCAATGCCCGAATCCTCTGCTTCATATTTTTCTTTTAATTTTTCAAGGCACTTTTCTACTACTTCCTCTGAAAGCTGTGCCTTATTGGAAAGCACCTTAGCGGTAAGAGGTTCGCTTTCCAAAAATAAAATAGTCTCGACCAGAGCGGTCTCTTTGTTAAAATCCATTATCCAACCTAATTGCTTGTAAGTTCTTCTTCGCTTGGAACATAACCTGAATTATCTTCCCTCGCGCATATTTTTATATCACCAAACAGCTTATTTTGGAAGATGGTAATCATTTTAAATTTTACAGCTTCAAGAATTGCCATGAAGGCACAGATAACGTCCATTTCATTTCCCGGGCGGGTAAGCAGGTCAGTAAACAGACATTCTTTTTTATCTTCAAGAAGTTCATTCATAAGAGTGATTTTTTCATTTACAGAAATCTCTTCGTACATATTCAAAATCTTTTCATTTGAATACTGTTTCATCATTGATTTGAAGATATCCTGCATCTGCTGGAGAAGTTCCCAGGTATCTACTTCTTCCCACATTTCTTCAGACTCATCAAAAGGAAGCATTCTCTGAATCTTCTTACGTTCAAAGTTCCATTCTGAATCATCTTCCTGGTCTTCCATAAGTGCTGAAAGCTTCTTAAATTTCTGGTATTCAATAAGCTTGTCTACGAGTTCCTGACGTGGATCTTCTTCATCCTCATCATCATAAGCAACTTCTACAGGAAGAAGCATACGGCTTTTAATATAGATAAGTTTTGCAGCCCAGCTGTAGAACTCAGAGAGGTCTCCAAGATCTGTCTGTACTGCGTAATCAAGATATTCAAGATACTGTTCTGTGATTTGTGCAATAGGAATGTCGTAAATATTTACTTTACTCTCGCGGATAAGTGTCCAAAGCAAATCAAGAGGCCCTTCAAACTCTCCGGCCTTATACTTATGCTTTACTGCAACTGTTGTTTCTCCAGATCCGCCTGCATTACCATTTTCTATCTGTTCCATTTTCTACCGCCTTAGGGAAAGCCTGCAATTTTATAATTCCTTCTGCCCCACCCTTACTTTCCAGTGCGGCAAGACAATTTATATATTTTTCCCTAACTATTTCATCGGCAGAATATTTTAAAACTTCAACAGAAGGAATCAAAACAAATGCTCTTTCTTCCATTCTGATGTGCGGAACCTGAAGCTCAGGTGTTTCAATCCGCTCGTCCCCAAATAACTCAATATCAATATCGAGGGAACGTGGGCCAAACCGAACCTCTCGGCTGCGGTCACGGCCATATTTTGCTTCTATTTCATTTATCTTATGCAGAAAGTCAAACGCATCTTCATCATCGCTGACCCAGCCAAGTGCTGCAGCATTATAAAAGTCTTCCTGATCTTCTACATACATTGCCTTAGTTCTGTAAACGGAACTGAAATGTACGTCTTTCATAAGACGAGAGAGCTCCTCTCCCGCATGAGAAAGGAGCTCCATTGGAGTAAGACCATTAAATGACTTATTGGAACCAAGCCCAAGCAAGACACGTTTCATCTTTCTATAACAATCCGTCTATTTTCCTTCGTCGAAAAGACTTGATTCTCCAGCAGCAGAAGCAGCTTCAGCTTTTGTTGACGACTTCTTTTTCTTTTCGTCCTTCTTCTCTATAACCTGGCCCGGGAATACAATCTCGCGAACCTTAGCTTCAATGTTAGCCGCAATTTCAGGATTCTGTTCAATAAACGAAACTGCATTTTCCTTACCCTGGCCGATTTTTTCTTCGCCCATTGTATACCATGCACCACGCTTATCGATGATTCCATGTTTTACAGCTGAATCAAGAAGTGAAGCACTTGCGTTAATTCCCTTTCCAAAGTAAATATCAAGTTCACACTTTCTGAATGGAGGCGCAACCTTGTTCTTTACAATCTTTACGCGTACGCGGTTTCCGATTGCATCCTCATCGCCCTTACCATCAATAGTTTCTGTACGGCGGATTTCAAGACGAACAGAAGAATAGAACTTAAGTGCCTGTCCACCAGTAGTGGTTTCAGGATTTCCAAACATAACGCCAATCTTCATACGAATCTGGTTGATGAAGATTACGATACAATTTGATTTTCCAATAATAGCAGTAAGCTTACGAAGAGCCTGGCTCATAAGACGAGCCTGCATACCCATTACTGCATCACCCATTTCACCTTCAATTTCTTTTTCAGGTGTAAGAGCAGCAACAGAGTCTACAACAACTACATCTACCGCGCCACTGCGTACAAGATTCTCTGTAATTTCGAGAGCCTGTTCACCAGTATCCGGCTGAGATACCCAGAGTTCATCAATATTTACTCCAAGGTTCTTTGCATAAACAGGATCCAGAGCATGTTCTGCATCTACGAATGCTGCAACACCGCCAAGCTTCTGAGCCTCTGCAATTGCGTGCAGTGCGAGTGTTGTTTTACCAGAACTTTCCGGACCATACATTTCGATTACACGGCCGCGTGGATAACCACCGATTCCAAGAGCCTCATCCAGAAGAATTGAGCCCGAAGGAATTACTTCAATGCCCGCCACATTAGCCTTGTCGCCGAGCTTCATAATTGCGCCCTGGCCGAACTGCTTTTCAATCTGAAGACGAGCCGCCTCCAGAGCCTTCATTTTTTCCGACTGATCCATCGGACTTGCATTTGCATTTGTTGCCATTTAGCCACCTTCCTCCCACATATAATATGGGCTAAACCTAACGATTTTATGCAATTTTTTAGAAAGATTTTTAAATAAATTTCAAAAAATTTGCATTTTATATGTTTTACTATTTGTAAACACTTTTATATACTGCACGGCCAGCCAGAGAAACTGTTCCGTCTTCCAGAACAATTTTTCCAAGAATGCGCACCGGCTTTCCGGCATCCACACCAGGATCTGCAGTAAAACGAACTCTCACCGTTCCTTCATATTTAGAAAGATTTTCATCACCGACAAGCAGGTCACAGGTGTACGAGCCATCTTCATATGTAATGGCATTTGAAATCTTTCCGCCCCAGTTTACCCAGCAGTCAAGATACACAAGAGGACTTGCTGCTACATCTGCGTAAGAAGGAACATCTGTTATTGTATCAAAATCCGGGATTTCAAAATAGCCCATAAGCATGCGGGCCTTTTTCTTTACTGCAACAGAGGCATCTGAATTCAAAATCATATTTACCTCTATCTGCGCAGCATTATCCCTGTGATTCTGGAAATACTGAAGTGCGTTATTATAGCGCTTATTTATTTCTTTATTTGAAAGTACAAAGGCATAAGACTGTGTAGAAAGATCTTTTTCCTTTGCGTCTGATTTTTCTTCTGAAGACAGTTCAAGTTTTGTTAAATCTGCACGTGGACCTGTAAACTGCTGCCCTCTCGGGAAAAATATAAAGGTAAAAATTATACCGAGAATAAAAGCCGCGCCGGTAATTCCAAAAGCTACAATGCGGTCTGGATTTGAACCAAGCGGCGGATAGAACTGTTCAATACGACCGGTATCTACCCAGCGGCAGATTGTATCATAATTACCATGCACACGGATAAATTCCATTGCGCTGTCGGCAGTTTTATTCAGAGGATCATTTTCTTTGATTTCAAGATAATACTGAAGGGCACGGGCTGTATCACCGCGGCGCAGAAAAATTGCAGCCTGACCAAGAAGAAGTCTTGTATCTGTAAGTTTTATTCTTCGCGCCAGCTGAAAATATGAAGAAGCTGCACCTATGTCGCCAACATAAAGACATGCGATTCCCAGAGTAAGATAATACTCAAAGTTTTCTTCATAAATGTCTTTCTTAGCCTCAAGTCTCTTGATTGCAGTAGCAAAACGTCTGCGGCGCATATCAAGCCAGGCAAGAGTAAGTGCATCCTTTGCCATAAAAAACTACTGCCTCAAATAAGTTAAAATTGCATCAAGCTCAGCATTCAACTGAAGAAGTTCCTGCTTGTTCAAAGAAGAAGAATCCTCTTCCAGCGCTGCAATACGATCCAGCAGAGACTGTATGTATTCAGTAGTCAGATGCTCTTTTGTCATATTCTTAATATAAAAATCAACACCTGAATCTTCTGACATCTTTTCTGTCTGTGAAGGCACAAACGGATCTTTTTCAGTTATCTCTGTAACAGGAGTTCCCTCTACTCCAGGAACACCAGTTATAACTTCTACACCCTGAGGAATCAGTTTTTCCTCTTCCTCTGGAGTTTCTGTATTTTCCTTACTGTAAATAAATTTATCTCCAGTTGCAGGAACTGCTGTTCCAGAAAGTGCAATATAGAAAATGAACTTTTCAGATTCTGATGGAGCAAGTTTTACAGGCTTCCAAACTGCACATACTGCAGAGTTATTATATGAAAGTACAGTGTCAAAAACTCTGTAACTGAGCATATCAGGTTCCCAGGTTTTTCTTTCAAGAGTTGAATAATTTGCCAGTGCTACAAGTAAAGGTTCCGTACAATCTGCGCCTGAGAAGAAGAACTGCATTGAAGCATTTTGATTTTTAGAAACAAACCATTTCTGATTCTGAAGAGTTCTGTAAAGAACTTCGTTTTTCACAGGAATATCTTCAAAAGTATAAAAATGATAGGCTGCTGCTTCTCCAAGCACAGTATCCATAACTGCCTTAAAAGCAAATTCGTCAGTACGGGTACCAACATTCTTAATGCTTGCAGTTACTTTAATCATATCAGCATCTTTGTCTTTTTCAGAAGCAAAACATGAAAAATTAACAGTCATTTGTGCTACTGAAGGGATTTCATACATAATTAAAGAACCATCAGAAGTACGTCTTGCAGCTGAATGAACATTGCCGTCTGTAACAAGATTATAAATCTTTTTAGAAGTTTTCAGATAAAAGGCATTTGTAACATATTCATTTGCTTTAGACAAAACCGAAACAGGCTTTCCATCTTCATTTAAAGCAGAAATAGTATACGAGCCGATTTTTGACTTAATTTTAATCTGAATATTACCAATACTTTCCTTTACATTCTTTCTTGATGACTTAATCCAGCCGGTAAAATCTTTAGGTGTTGCTGAACTTAAATCATAAGTATCTTTTGCCGATTGAGTATCTTCTTTTTCAGTCTCTTCAGCGTCATCTTCAGCAGCTTCAAGTTCATCAGCAGCTTCGGCATCTGTAAGAGTTTCATCAACTACAGCAGCCTCTTCATTTTCAGCCGGAGCCGGAGTTTTTGTAGATTTACAGGAAACTGCAGCGGCAAGCATAAAAACAATTGCTGCAGAATAAATTATCTTTTTCATTTTCCCTCCATCACAGAAGCAGTATTCTTCTCATCAAGTATTCTCTGAGCTTCCAATGCTTTCTGTTTCAGAAGCTTCAACTGATATTTTTTCTCATCAAAAGGTTCTGGATCAGGAATATCTTTTTCACCAGCTTCCCTCAGCTCCTGAATTATACGGTCTGCTTCAGCCTGATTGTCTCTTAATGCAGCAATCTGCAATTCAAGGTCAGCAACCTGTTTTTCAAGACTTTCATTCTTTGCCTGAGCCGCGCTCAGTTTTTGTCTTGTTGAATCAACAGCCTCTGAATTATACAAACGCAGCTGGCGCTCATACTCTTCTTTTGCAGCAAGGTACTCTTCTCCAGTCTGCTTCAGAAGATACAAAAGCTTTTCTTCCCTTCCACGCTGAAGTATTGTTTCAAGACGATACTGAGCAGCAGGAGTTTTTGGCGATTCAGGAAATTCTGTTACAATGCGCTCGTAAATTGAGCCGGCCTCATCATACTTATATCCTGCAAAAAGTGATTCACCAATATAGAAAAGTGCAAAGGAATACAATTCGTCATCCGGGTACTGATGACAGAAATCACTCAAAACAACGACAGACTTTTCATATTCACCCAATGAATACAAAAGCTTGCCTTTCTGGTAATAAACACGGGAATAGTACATTGAATCCGGGAAATTCTCCAGAAAGAAATTACAATCATCGAGAGCGCTTTTATTATCACCGTCATACACTTCTGCCATTATGAGCATGAAATATGTATCTGGATTCAGATTTTCTTTGTATGAGACAGCTTTTTTCAGCATAAATTTTGCATCTGACCAGTCACCTCTGGTATAAGATCTGCAGGCCTCAACAAAAGCAGATGATGCAGACTCCGATGCCATTGCATACATAAAAACAGATGCACAAATAACTGCAGCAGCAGTATACTTCTTAAATCTTCTTAACAATCTTCTCAACTCCATTTAAGGCTGCCATTGAAAAAACAGGAACCAGAAACAACTATATCAGTGCCGGCATTTATTACAGAGCCCAAAGTCTCATTATTTACACCGCCGTCCACAGAAATCATATAGTTTAATCCATGCTCCTCTCTGTATTTCTTCAGTTGGGCAACTTTCTCCACACAGGAAGGAATAAGCTTCTGTCCTCCCCAACCGGGATTGACAGTCATCACTAATATAATATCGGCACAAGGAAGGATTTCCGACAGTACAGACACAGGAGTTCCTGGGCAGATGGCTACACCGGCCTTTTTACCCTTTTCATGTATCATTTGAATTACACGATGTGCATGTGCTGTAGACTCAAAGTGGAAGGTTATCCAGTCGGCACCAGCCTGTGCAAAAGAATCTACATGAAGCTCAGGCTTATCAATCATGAGGTGAACATCAAAAGGTAGTTTTGTAAGCTTTCTGATAGAACGGATTACCGGTTCACCATAAGTTATTTCCGGGACAAAAGAACCGTCCATAACATCAATATGAACAGCTCCTCCATTATTATTCTCTATTTTTTTAATCTCGTTTCCAAGCTCTGCAAAATCAGCAGAAAGAAGCGATGGAGCTAAAACCTGATTTTTCATTTGAATTTTATTTTAACAGATAATTACACAATCATCAATATTTTCTATATAATCATTACAAAATTGAAACAATACTAAAAAAATGCATAAAGGTTGAAAATTTTTACTTGACAGATTATAACTTTCGCTGTATAAATCTTGTCCCAATTTTCGCAATTTTTCATAAACTTTATTGACTAAAATCCCCGTTCTTGTGTAAAATTAAAAATAGACACTATGGACTTTCAGACAGAAGCTGAACTTAAGGTTGCCCTGGGCTTTCTGCAGCAGGGAAATCCTTTAGAGGCACAAAAAATCATAAGTTCTCTCTTCGAGCATGATCTTGAAAGCACTGAGCTTGTATATACGAACAAGTGCTGCGTCTTCTGGATTGATTCCATTAAGCGTCTTAGAAGTCTTGAAGATTCTTTTGAACGCAGCGAAAACATACTTCTGGAATGGAAAAACTTTCAGGATTACATTTCACGCGAAAGCACTCCTTATGAACCTGCCCTGTTTGCAGTTCAGCAGGGGTTCTTTAAGAACGCATTGGAAGAATACAAAAAGATGCTGGAGGAAAAAGACCCGCTCCAGAAAGCAGAAATCTATAAAAAAACAGGCATCTGTTACAAGAAGCTTGGAGATTTCGAAAATGCACGGGCTTTTCTTACAGAAGCAAACAATATATATCCGAATCTTTCTTCGGTGCTTGCAGAGCTTGCAGACTGTTTCTCACTTTGCGGCGAAGACAGAGTTGGAAAGGTGTTGTACAGAGAAGCTTTTTTTGCCGATCCGGACAGCATCGACCTGGATTTTCTTGATTCAGAGCTCATAAAATGCCTTATTGAAAAGACAAAGAGCAAAGGCTATTCAGGCAAAGCACTTCAATACTGGATTCCGGTTTACGGAGTTCTCGGCGGAGTGTTCAACATAAAGAGAGAGCTGACTTCCCAGGAAGTTGCCAGACTTAAAAAAGACATTTACGCAATGGAAAATGAAATCAAGGATCCATCGTGCAACAGCGAGATTCTTGTACCGCGTATGCTCAACTGTTATTTCTGGCTTATGGATCATTATGATTTGGCAAATGAAACTCAGGCCAAGATTAATGAAGTGTTACTAAGAATTAAACTTCTGGATTCTGCTGTGTACGAAATGTACATAAAATAACACAGCGACCAGACAAGGAGATTACAATGGCAGATTTAATGCAGTCAATTCAGGACATGCTCAAGGAAGAGACTTGGACTCGTGCAACAATCAGTAACTACACACAGAATAACCTCAAGGAACTCGCAGACCTCGTAGAAAAGGCTAAGAGCGAAGGAATTATCAAAGAGGTTCATGAAGTATGTCAGGAGCACCTTTCTCACTCTAAGGACAGTATCATTGCTCTCTATATCTGCGGAATCCTTGATTTACAGAATGGTTCACTTGATAACTCAGCACTTGTAACACTTGTTGATATTTTCCAGAAGAACCACAAGGAAAACATTGTAAATTACCTTTGTGAAAGCATTCTTGCTGATGACGAAAACAATAAATTTGCCCTCAGAACTCTTGCAGAAAGCTACGAAACTGAAAATGACAGCAAAGTTTGGGACCTTTACGAAAAAATCGTACGCATAGACTTTGAAGAAGCTGATATTGCCAAGAAGCTCGCTGAGCACTACGAAGCTTCTGGTGCAGAAGACAATGCAATCAGCTACTACAAGAAAGCTATCCTCCGCTACATCAATGCAAATAACTACAACGCTTGTAAAGAAGTATGGTCAAAACTCGTACAGCTTATGCCTGAAGAGTTCGACTTCTTCCAGAATCTCAGAAGAAAGATTTCTAAGCAGATTGGCGAACTTAAAACTCCAGCTCTTATGCAGGAACTTTACAACTACTATAAAGACAATAAGAAATGGGATACTGCAATCATCATTCTTAAGCAGAATCTCGAAATAGATCCAAAAGATACATGGGCAAGAAAGGAAATCACAGACTGTTTCCGCGGTAAATATGCTGCACACAGCCACCTCGAAGACTACATCCGTTCTTCAAACCTTTCTGCAAGCTACAGAAACGTATTTGAAGCAATCAGCGACTTTGAAAAACACATTGCTTTTGATAAGGGCGGATTCGTATTCCACAGAAACTGGGGCGTAGGTATCATCAAGAGCCTTGATAACGATACCCTTACAATCAACTTCGGTAAGGCAGCTGGTATCCACGAAATTAAGCTTTCTATGGCTGTAACTGCCCTTAAACCACTTGCAAAAGATCATATCTGGGTACTCAAAGCCCTCAATTATGTAAAAGAAGGCGACAAGAAAGTTCCACTCGCTGACAAAATCAAGAAAGATAAGGAATGGACTCTTAAGACTATCATTAAGAGCTACGACAACAACTGTGACCTTAAGACAATCAAAAACGAACTTGTACGCACAGTTACAGAAAAAGACGGAAAAACAAAGAAAGAATACGGAATTCTTACTTCCGGCGAATGGACATCATGGAATGCAGCAGCAAAGAAGATTCTTGAAACTAACCCTGTATTTGGTGTAAATCCTAACGACATCAACATGTACACAGTACGTGAAGGAAATATTACTCCTGTTGAAAAGCTTGCCAACGAGTTCAAGGCTCAGAAGCAGTTCTTCGCTCGTGCAGATATCTTCATGAAGTTCTTCAATGATGAAGAAATGGACCGCACAAACGACAACTTTGCAGAAATGTACGCTTACTTCACAAGCTTCCTCAAGAATATTTCAAAGATTACAGAGCAGGTAATTGCTTCATATCTTATCGTTCGCCAGGTAAGCACACAGGATTCACGCTTCCTCTACCCTGTTAGAGAAACATTTGCAGAAATCTATAACCACATCGAAGATCCACGTGAGCTTTTCAAAGAACTCAAAGATTCTAAGAATACTCACCTTAAGGCAGATTTCCTTGAATGCATCAAGATGCTTCCAGACTGGAACGTACAGTACATCCGCCTCTTCCCTACAGTTCTCGATATGAAGCTTATCAACGAGCTTATCAATGCAGGATTCACAGCAGATGTTCAGAAACTTGCTAAGACAAGCTTCGAAGCATACAAAGATTACCGCGAAACAGTACTCTTCTTCTTCGAAAAGTGTCAGGGTTATGACTGGTTCAGACTTGCTGATATTTCTTACGAAAAACAGCTCATTACACTCATCAACATTATTGAGCTTACATTCCGCGAAATCAACAACCACGTTAATACAACAGAAAACAAGAAGATTAACAAGAAAGCAACTGAGCTTCTCTTTGAAAGCGATACAATCTTTGAATACATGTTCTCTAAGGACGAAGACACTGTTAAGAAGATGTACACTCTCATTGATGATATAGCTGATATGGATCCTTCTTACAAATCAACAGCCCGCAATAAGATTCTTGAGAAATACCCAGACTTCAAGTTCCGTGTATCTGAAGAAAAACTTACACAGCCTAAGGGCATGATTGTAACTTCTAAGAAGCTTGCAGAAAAGAAAGCAGAAATCGACGACATCAAGAATGTTCAGCTTGAAAAGAACAAGGTTGAACTTGCAGATGCTAAGGCTAAGGGAGACCTTAAAGAAAATGCTGAATATCAGGCTGCTAAGGAAACAAAACACCAGCTTGAACTCAGACTTTCTAAGCTTCAGGAAGAACTTAACCGCGCCGTTATCTTTGACCCTACAACAAGTACAACTGCAATTGTTTCTTTCGCTACAGAAGTTACATTGCATAACAACATCGAAAATAAAGATGAAGTTTATACAATTCTTGGACCATGGGAATCAGATCCAGAGAACAACATCATTTCTTACATGTCACCATTTGGAAATGCTATTCTCGACAAGAAGGTTGGAGACACAGCTAAGTTCGTAATCAACGAACATAACTATGACTTCACAATTAAAGCAATCAACAAGGCTAAGAATTTCTAATATATCGCCCGCATACAGCGGGCTTTTTTTAAGAGGTGTTTTCAATTGGATAACCTTACTGCAAGAATTATTGAATTATCGTCAGGTGTTTATGTAATTCCAGCAACAACAAATGTAGGTGTAATCACAAATGAAAGCAACTCTGGAATTGAAGTTTATCTTGTAGATTCCGGCTGTACAGAAATTGACGGAGAATACGTCTTTGATGTACTCAAGGCATTTTTTGAACAGCTCGGACAGACTTTTACTTTAAAAGCAATTATCACCACACATGGGCACGCTGATCACTGCGGTGCCCATATTTTTTTACGTGAACAGACAGGCTGTCAGGTTTGGGCTGCAAAGCATGAACAGGGAGCTATGGAAACTCCAATTATTCAAAGTTCTGTTCTCTGGGGCGGTTTTCCTCCTCATGAATTGAGAACTCTGTTCTTTATGCCCTCTTCTACTGAAGTAGAACATTTTATTTCAAAAGATGATGTTATTGAATTATCAGGTGGCCGCAAACTTTCGTTCATTGAATTAAAAGGCCACAGCTACGAAGCTTTAGGTGCCATCATAACAACAAAAAATGGTCACAAAATAATTTTCCCAGGTGATAATATTTTCCCTCGAAATGAAATAATGAATCACTGGATTCCTCTTATTATGAATCCTGTTGAATATATGGATTCTCTGGACCAGCTTTGTGCACTTGAAAATGTTGAATGGTGCATTCCAAGTCATGGAGATTTCTTAAAACGCAATATAAATGAAGCTGCAGAGCTTAATAAAATTGCAATTATTTCTACACGAACCTGTATTCTTGATTCTTTAAAATCAAAGAAACGACTTACGGTGGAAGAGATTGTAAAATATGTTGCAGATAAAAATGATATGCAGCTTTCGCTGAGTCAGTATATGCTCGTGCATTCTACAATAAAATCATATATTGCAGTTATGCACGACGCACGTGAAATCAGAATGGAAGTAGATAACAACAAGTTGTATTTCTACTTACCGTGACAGTCGGCAAGCAAAGCTTGCCTCTGAGCCATTCTTTCGAGAATCCTAAATTGGCCCGCTGTCGCAGCCCAATTTTTAACGGATTTTCGATTTCAGGCTAATACTTATTTTCAACCGGAACAGTTTCATCCCAGTTCTCGAGAATCTTTGCACCACTTGATGTTCCGATTCTGCTTGCTCCTGCTTCGAGCATTGTAATGAGAGTTCTTGCACTTCTGATTCCTCCAGAAGCCTTTACACCCATATCATCACCAACAGTTTCTCTCATAAGCTTAACATGAGATTCACTTGCACCATTTGGAAGAGGCATTCCGTCTATTCCTTTTGGATTTGCAAAACCAGTAGAAGTCTTAACGAAATCTGCACCAGCCTTTTTAGCACAGAGACAGCAGTTTACAATTGCATTATCATCAAGAAGACATGTTTCGAGAATTGTTTTTACAACAATAGTCTTTCCAAGCTTTTTGCCGGCTTCTCTACAGGCATCAACAACACCCATAATATCAGTTCCAACTTCAGAAAAACGACAATCCTTAGCGGCACCAATATTGATTACCATATCAATTTCATCAGCACCATTTTCAATAGCATCAACTGATTCACTGATTTTAGCTTTAGTAGTTGTTGCACCAAGTGGAAAACCAACTACTGTACAGATTTTAACACCAGAATCTTTAAGTTCATCTTTAGCTGCAGATACATAAACTGGATTAACACAAACAGAAGCAAATCCATAACGTTTTGCTTCCTGGCACAAAAGTACTATTTCTCTGATTCCTGCCTGAGGAGCGAGAAGTGTATGATCGATATATTTTGCGAGTTCTTCTTTAGTCATAGCAGCATTATACTTTACAACAGAGATTTATTCAAATATCAGTTGCGAATTTTCACCTATTGTTGTATTATTTTACTATATTTATTTATAACCGCTTATGCGGTGATTTATAGGAGCAAATATGGCATTTAAGATTACCGACCAGTGTGTAAACTGCGGAGCTTGTGAACCGGACTGCCCGGTAGGAGCAATTGCTGAAAAAGACGGCGCTCGCGCTATCGATGCTGAAAAGTGCATCAGCTGCGGATCGTGTGCAGCTTCATGTCCAGCAGAAGCAATTGTAGAAGAATAGATTGATTTCTATAAACTACGAAACGGGGCTATCTTTTAAAAGACTGCCCCGTTTTTTTAACTTTTTTGTATTTTTCCTCATTTTTACATTTGCCGTTTCTGCACAGACTCAAACAGAGGCGCAGAAAGACGGTATTCCTAGAATCATCATAGAAAAAGATAAACTTCCTGAAATAGAAAGTATAGAACCTTCCCGCGCGAACACGGTTTTTAAGGATTTTAACAGTATTGTAGAGAATAACAGCAAGCTTATTGCTGCCGGCCGCGAACCGGAAATCATGTTTTTCAAATACACAAACAACGAACGCTTTACTTTCCAGGGAATTGCTGGACGAACATGCATTTGGCAGGAAACTCTTGCTACCCTTAATCAGATTGAAAATGCACAGGATGATATAAAGGGCAAAACACTGATTATTCCTGTTATTAACGGTATTTTTATCCCAATTGAACGCGGAATTAATTCAATTGAAGTACTTTTACAGGAAAATTACAGCACTCAAACCTTAACAAAAAGCAACATATATTATACAATAAATGGAAGAGATTATCTGTTCTTACGCAGCAAGCGATTCACCCCCACAGAAAGAGCTTATTTTCTCGACTCAGCCCTGAGACTTCCGCTGGATAATGATTCATTCTGGGTTTCTTCAGAATTCGGTAAACGAAAAAATCCATTCTCCGGTGAAATGAAGAATCATAATGGTATTGATCTTGCAGCTTCTGAAGGCACTCCTGTTTATGCCATAAAAGACGGTTCTGTTTATGCAGTTATCGAAAACGATTCTGAATTCGGAAATTATTTAATTCTGAGCCATGATCAGGGAAAAATGACAAGTGTTTATGCACATCTTTCAAAGATATTTGTAGACAGATATCAGTATGTAAAAAAAGGTGATGTAATAGCACTTGTAGGACAAACGGGAAAAGCAACCGGCCCTCACCTGCACTTTGAAATAAGACAGGGTGGAAAGGCAGAAAACCCGCGAAATAAACTGAATATTAAAGAATGATGAATAGAATATTCTGTGCAAAAAAAGCTCTGTTTTCTCTCTTCCTGATTTCGGGAATTACCGCATTAAATGCGGAAAGTTTCCGTGTAAGCAAGGTACATGAGCTTACAGTTGTACAGACTGCAGAATCAGAAGGAACAGCAAAACTTGGTATCAACGAAGCTCTTGCCATTACACTTCCTGCAGACCAGACCTTCCTTGAAGGACTGGAATTGAAATTTGAGATTCCAGAAACAGTTGCATCGTGGACAGATTCTGTAGCCTGTTCGGTATATTCAAATATCACTCCTACACCAAAAGCTTCTCAAATTGACTATAGCGGAACAAGGGCTTATGTAAGAACACTTCCCGGCAAGCTTTCATGGGTACTACAGATTCCACTTAAAAGCGAAAATTCCATAAAATCAAATAATTATACTACAAAGGTAGATACTGTCATTACGCCTTCCAAAAACATGATTTTTGTAAGACTTCAGCCGGTAATGAAAGGTGTTCCAGAAGAAACTCTTAATGCAATTGTGCCTATTACAGTAAAACCTATTCTTATGAATAAGGGCCAGTTGTCTTTTAAGCTTGTTTCATCTGAAAAACAGCTTGCTCCTTGTACAATTTTTATTGATGATAAGATGACTTTACTCAATGAACACTCTAAGGTTCTTCTGGACACTGGTGTTCATGATATTTCGATTATTTCAGAAGCTTACAGAAACGAAGTTCGCACAGTTCGCATTGACCGTGCAAAAACTACAGAGCTTACTGTTGAAATGAAGAGTCTTGAGCCTACCCTTCTCATCACTGCGCCAGAAGGAACTGATGTTCTGCTTGATGATGTAAAATGTACAACTTTCGGTAAAGAATTTGTAATTACAGAGGGGGAACATAGACTCAAGGTCAGAATCGGAGACTATGAGATTCTCCGTTCAATAAATGCCATAAAGGGCAAAACTTATACTGCCAATTTCGCTTTAGATTTACAGATAACTGAAGACTAGAGTTATTTCTTAATCAACATCTTTTATTATTTTCTTTCATATTTTTTTATATTTCGATTAAAGATTTTGAGGGGTGAGGTCGATAATAAATATATCGGGAACATTTTCCCCTCCCACCCATGTTCCCGATTGCCTGATGGGCATGGCTCGGATCTATTCCGAGCCTTTTTTATTTTAAATTCAGACATCTATCCTTGAAAACATAAAAAAAGCGGGTCCCAGCGACGGCAAAAACGATAAGGTATCCCCCATCTTTCGCTTACCCGTGCTTGCTTCGCCCGCACGGCCGCTGATGGTTCCCCCTTATCGTTTCTTGCCTGCGTCCCACTTTTTTTATGTTTTCAAGGCAATTTCCGTTTAGAAAAAAGTCTCGATCTCTCTATTGGTAAAAAGTGAAAATCTCGAAATAGTTATTTATGAGATTTCGGATTATTTCTTAAAAATACCAGATGTGTGGGACGCAGGCAAAACGAAAAAGGGGGTCCCAGGGTTACGACAAGTTTTTGCGAAGCAAAAACGAGGAGTCTGGGGCACCCTGGGGGATTACTTTTTCGGTTTTGCCGTCGCTGGGACCCGCACATCTGGTATTTTTAAGATATGAGCCTATAAGTTGTAACTATTCACTATTTTGAGATTTTCTACTATAATAGGTAAAATATGATGAAAATTAAGAAATCTGGAATTGTGATCATCTCGTTGTTTTTTCTTGGTTCTATTGTCATGGGACTTTTTCTTGGATGGTCAGTTTCTGAAACCCGCAATATAATTAATTCTGAATATATAACCGATTTTGATACCGCTCTTCCTACAAAGCTGCTTGATATAAATGGTGAAGTAATCACCGAGTTCGCTTCAGATGAAAAGCGTGAAATCATCGCCTACAACAATCTTCCTCAGCAGATGATTGATGCACTTATTACTCGTGAGGATAACGTATTTTTCTCTCACGCCGGCTTTAATCTTAAAGCAATTTTGCGTGGTGTTTCCGGTATACTTACCGGCCGTTCTCTTGGTGGTGGTTCTACCCTCACCCAGCAGATTGCAGGAACCCTTTACTGTGACCGTTCTGATAAATCTGTAATCCGTAAGCTTAAGGAACTCTGGTGGGCTATCCAGATGGAACGCCGCTATTCTAAAAACGAAATCCTTGAACTCTATCTTAATAAAATTTACTTTGGTGGCGGTACCTACGGTGTAAACGCTGCTTCAAAATACTACTTTGGACATGATGCAACAGAAATTACTCCTGCAGAAGCTGCTATTCTTGTAATTCAGCTTTCAAACCCTGCCTTCTATAATCCTTTTGATCATCCTAACAGAGCAATGGATCGTCAGAAATATGTTCTGTCATCTATGGTTGATGCAGGATTCCTTTCTAAGGAAGAAGCAGATGAATCTTTTGAAAATTACTGGGCTAACTTTGACTACACAAGAACTTCTACTTCAGCCTATATGATGCGTGATGATAAAGCGCCATGGTTCTCTGAATATGTTCGCCGTGAGCTTTCCGGTATGATTTACGGTTCTGATGATATTTACACTTCAGGATTTACAGTTAATACAACTCTTAATCTTACACATCAGCAGATTGCGCAATCTGTAATGGAAAAATATATTGCCGATGCTAACCGCCGCTATAAGAAAGAGCATTCTTCTAAGACAGGAGTAGCAACAAATGTTTATGTTCCAATGACAGAAATGCTTGCCCTTCTTTTTGATATCCCTGAACTTAAGGTTAGTGAGCAGCGTACAGAAATCGTTGCTAATAATACTTATGTAAATAAGATTAACCCTGTGCTTGATGCAATCTCTCTTATGACAGGTTCTGAAAAGCTCAAGGTTAATATCGTAAACCGTGCTACAGCAATCGCTAAGCAGAATGAAGAAAAGACCACAATTGAAGGTACTATGATTGCCCTTGATCACTCTAACGGCTACATAGATGCTCTTGTTGGTGGAAGTAAATTCGATTCTGACAATCAGCTTATTCGTGCAACTCAGGGGCTTGTTCAGCCGGGTTCTACCTTTAAGCCGCTTTACTACTCTGCAGCAATTGACTCACGCAAATTTACACCGACAACTCAGATTTCAGACAGTATGGTTGTATTCCACACTGCTGATGGAAAACCATATATTCCATTAAACTTCCGTGGTGAATGGGAAGGTAACGTTTCTCTCTGGTATGCACTTACCCATTCTATGAACGTTCCATCTCTTAAGATTCTTGATGGAATCGGATTTGAAGCAGCAATTGACAGAGCATCAAAACTTCTTGGTATTCCTCAGAATGAACTTGAAAGCAGAAGTTTCGATCCTGTATATCCTCTTGGTCTTGGTGTTTGTTCTGTTCGTCCTGTTGAAATGGCACGAGCTTACGCAATCTTTGCTAATGGTGGTAAAGATATTACACCAATGGCAATCAGAACTGTTGAAGACAAGAATGGAAATGTAATATTAAATCCTGAACTCGACATAAGAAAGGCTCAGGCTGCAAAGGGTGATAAGATTCAGGTAATTTCACCTCAAACTTCGTTTGTTATGATTAAACTCCTTGAACAGACTGTAAATAACGGTGGTACCCTTGGCGCACAGAAATGGCATTTTGATTATAAAGATGCTAACGGAAGACGCTACACAATGCCTGCCGGCGGTAAAACTGGTACAACACAGAACTGGGCTGATGCATGGACTTGTGGTATTACTCCTTATTATGCAGCTGCATTCTGGTTTGGTTTTGACAGACCAGGACAGTCTCTTGGTTTGAATATTACAGGTGCAACTCTTGCCGGTTTTGCCTGGGGTGAATATTTTGATAAGGTACATGCAGATCTTCCTTATAAAGACTGGATTAAGCCTCTGGAAGGAGTTATCGAATGTACTGTATGTGCAGACAGCGGTATGATTCTTACAGATTCCTGTGAGCGTTCAACAACACAGTGGTATCTTGCAGGAACTCAGCCTACTGAAATCTGCCCCATTCATTCAAGTACTTCTAATTCAGTTCTTTCAATTATTCGTCTTGAAAAAGAAATGTATAAATCTGGTCAGCGTATGAGTTTTGACTTTGATACTTCTCCGCTTACCTTTGATTTGAATGCACCGCTTACTTCAGATTATACATATGACGATGATGAGAACGAAGCTGAAATGGATACTTCAAACTCTGCATCTAAATTTGACTATAACTATCTTATGGATTAGACTAATTATCGGAGAAGACAGTGCTGGTACAGATTAAGGACATCAAAATAAAAAAAAGGGTTCGCAAAGATTTAGGAAATCTTGAAGACCTGAAAGACAGTATGAGAATCTACGGACTTATGAATCCGATTACCCTCAACAGTCGTTATGAACTGATTGCGGGTGAACGCCGTCTTCAATCTGCTATCCAGCTCGGATGGACAAGCATCAATGCAAATATAATCGACAATCTCACTGAAGTAGATCAGCTTGAAATGGAGATTGAAGAAAATAATCAGCGAAAAGAATTTACAGATGCTGAATTGCTGGAAGGTTATAAGAGACTTCAGAGATTACGAAATCCTAATATTTTCTATAAGATTTATCTTTTCTTCAAACATCTGTTCCAGAAAATTGCAGACTATTTCCATAAAAAATAAAGACACTAAAATGCAGAACTCAAAAAAATCACTCTTTTTAATTGTTTTCCTAATAATCGTTTTCCATGCAAAAATTTTTGCTACAGCTTCCGGTGTTCAGATAAGCGGAAATCCAGGACTTTTGATAAATGAAGAACGCACAAAACTTGAAAACTTTACAGGACGTATTACGGGCACTATAAGACTAAGCCGTATTCCTGTTGCAGCAGGTTTTGGTCTGGAAGCAGGAAAAGAAGATTCTGATTTTACATACGGATTTTATGGGTTTGCAGATTATTATGCTATAGATCTTCAGCTTAAAAATACCTGGAACTTTTATTCAGGCTTTGGTGCAGATGCAAGTTTTCTTACCACAGATTTCAAAAACTGGGGAATGACAGCAGGGGCAAGATTCTTTGCCGGAATGAACTGGCTTTTCTGGGATAATTTCATGGAACTTTATGTTCAGCAGAATGTAGTTCCCGGCTATGTAAAAAATCTGAGTGATTCAGAGTTTAAGGGAGCATTTATTCTCAGCCTTCCGTTTGATGCTGGAATCCGATTTCATTTTTAATATATTCAATTACTGATTGAATATCTTCTTCGAGTTTCCATGGAGAATTCAAAACAAGCATTCCACTGCCATAAAGGCGTGGTGGATTCTTTCCGTTTTCAGCACGGAATTCTTCAAGAGATACTTCCTTATGTTCTGACTTATCAAAAAACTCTAGTCTCAAATCGCAGATTTCAATATTCTGATTTATAGCCCGCGCACCTTCGATAATTCTGTCAAGCATAGCTTCAATCTCGCCCTCGCGATGGGCAAGCAGCGGATACCACAGCATAATAATACCGTTAGTCCATTTTTTATGAACTGCACATATTGTATCTGCAGCATTCTCGTAGTCCGAACTTTCTTCATAACTCGGGTCAATAAGGACAGCACCTCGCTTAGTCTGTGGTGGTGTCAGCGCTTTCAGCATCTCCCAGCCACTTCTGTTATGCACCTGAACAGTAGGACTGCCCTCGCACGGTCTTTTCATATTTTCGCGAAGATTTTCAATTTCCTGAGGATGAAGCTCCGAAAGAATAAGAACATCCTGCCTTCTCATATAGCGCCGTTCTATCTCCGGCGACCCCGGATAACGTGAATCAGAAAGATATGACTTTACAAAAGAAAGATAATCAGCAAAAGCAGAAGGAACATCTCCATCAGTTTTAGAAAAAACAGAAATCCCCTTCTCCGCCTCTCCAGTTTTCAGGCTGCGGCTATCGGTAAGATCATAAAGCCCGCTTCCGCTATGAGTATCAAAAAATGTATAAGGCTTTTCTTTTTTATTTAGAGATTTTAAAACCTGAATTAAAACCGTATGTTTCAAAAGGTCTGCATGGTTTCCCGCATGAAAAATGTGCTGATATGAAAGCATGGATGAATAATAACATAAAACTTGCCTTTAGTCACTTTCATTATTATTTTATAAAAGAAGGTGATGATTATGAATTACGAAAATTTTACAATCAAAACACAGGAAGCCTTACAGGAGGCTTCTTCAATTGCCAACAAAAACGATAACTCAGAAATAGGAACCGAACATGTTCTGCAGGCTCTGCTTGAACAGCAGGACGGGCTCATTGCGCCTGTTGTAGAACGAGTCGGAGTTCCGTCAATAGAACTCATCAAAAAAGTGAAGGAACTTGTTTCTTCAAATCCAAAAGTGTCTGGAGCCGCTCAGGTTTATTTGTCAGGTTCAATGCAGAAAGTACTTGCAAAGGCAGAAAATGAAATGACTGCCCTTCACGACCAGTATCTTTCTACAGAGCATATTCTGCTTGCCATGACAGAAGCTGATGACCGTACAGGAGATCTTCTCCGCCGTTCCGGAATAAATCACAATTCTGTTTTTGAAGCACTTAAATCTGTACGCGGAAACCAGACTGTAGACTCAAACGATCCCGAAGCTAAAACACGCAGCCTTGAAAAATACTGCCGCGACCTTACAGCCGCAGCCCGTCAGGATAAGATTGATCCTGTAATTGGCCGTGATGAAGAAATCCGCCGTGTTATGCAGGTACTCTGCCGCCGTACAAAGAATAATCCGGTAATTATCGGTGAACCGGGTGTTGGTAAGACAGCCATTGTAGAGGGTCTTGCCCGCCGTATCGCAAGCGGCGATGTTCCTGAAAGTCTTAAAAATAAACGACTCCTCGCCCTCGATCTTGGTGCGCTTGTAGCCGGTGCTAAGTTCCGCGGTGAGTTTGAAGAGCGTCTTAAAGCGCTTATAACAGAAGTAACAAAGAGCGAAGGACAGATTATACTCTTTATTGATGAACTTCACACCCTCGTTGGAGCAGGAGCTACAGAAGGAAGCATGGATGCCAGCAATCTTCTTAAGCCGGCCCTCGCCCGAGGTGAACTTCGTGCCATAGGCGCTACTACCCTCGACGAATACCGCAAGTACATTGAAAAGGATGCAGCCCTTGAACGCCGTTTCCAGCAGGTTTACTGTGCAGAACCTAGCGTAGAAGATACAATTGCAATTCTCCGTGGACTTCGCGAAAAGTACGAAATCCATCATGGAGTTAGAATTGAAGATGAAGCCCTGGTTGCCGCTGCTACCTTGAGTAACCGCTATATCACTTCCCGCTTTATGCCGGATAAGGCAATTGACCTTGTTGATGAAGCAGCCAGCCGTCTTAAGATGGAAATTGAAAGCCAGCCTACAGAACTCGATCAGGTTGAACGAAAGATGCTTCAGCTGCAGATTGAAAAGCAGTCATTGAGTAAGGAAGATGATGCAGCAAGTAAAGAAAGACTTTCAAAGCTTGAGAAGGAACTTTCCGAAATTACAGGCCGCCGTGATACCATGAAGCTTCAGTGGCAGAATGAAAAGGAAAATATTGATAAGTCACGTAAGATAAAAGAACAACTTGAGCAGGCCCGCTTTGAGGAAGAAAAGTATACCCGCAATGGAAATCTTGCAAAAGCGGCTGAACTTAAATACAGTACAATCCCAGCCCTTCAGAAGGACCTCGATGCAGCCCTAGCTGCAGAAAAGGAACGCGCAGAAGGCGGCAGAGATTCCCTTCTCCGCCAGTCTGTAACAGAAGAAGATATTGCAAAGGTTGTTTCTACCTGGACTGGTATTCCTGTTGCAAAAATGATGACAGGAGAAAAACAGAAATATCTTGAACTTGAAAACGTACTCCACAAGAGAGTTGTCGGACAGGATGAGGCTGTTAATGTTGTAAGTGACGCAATCCGTCGTAACCGCAGTGGTCTTAATGATCCAAACAAGCCGCTTGGAAGTTTTATGTTCATAGGACCAACAGGAGTTGGCAAAACTGAGCTTGCAAAAACTCTTGCAGACTTCCTGTTCAACGATGAAAAGGCTCTCACCCGAATTGATATGTCTGAGTACATGGAAAAGTTCAGTGTGACACGTCTTATTGGAGCACCTCCGGGATACGTTGGCTACGATGAAGGTGGTCAGCTCACAGAAGCCGTTCGCCGCCGACCATACAGCGTTATTCTTTTTGATGAAGTTGAAAAGGCTCACCCGGATGTATTCAATGTATTGCTGCAGGTACTCGATGACGGCCGTCTTACAGACGGACAGGGCCGTGTCGTAGACTTTAAGAATACGATTATCATCATGACAAGCAACCTTGGAAGTGACCTTATTCTCGAAGCTGCAGAAAAAGGTGAAACAGGCGACAGCGTTAAAGACAAAATAAACGTTCTTTTGCGCCAGACCTTCCGTCCAGAGTTCCTGAACCGTATTGACGAAATCGTAATGTTCCAGCAGCTAGGTAAAGAGCATATTGCCTCTATCATTAAGCTGCAGCTTGAACGAGTACAGAGCCGTCTTGCAGACCGCAAAATTACTTTGGACTTTGACCAGAGTGCAATGGACTTCCTATGCGAAAAAGGCTACGACCCGACAATGGGCGCACGTCCGGTTAAGAGAGCAATTCAGACTTATGTTGAAAATACTCTGGCTCGAGAATTACTTGCAGGTAATGTACGGGACGGAGATGTGATTAAGATTAAGTCGGATGATGGAAAGCTGATATTCAGCAGATAAATAACCGCAGAACTTAGAACTCGCCATCTTCGATATGACCGAACTCGCAGAACACTTTCTGAAGTGTAGCGTGTTCGATCTGTTCGAGGGTGCTGCCAATATGCTTATAGAGTTTTATTTCGCCTGTACCAGAACCACCTTCAAGAACGTTCAGAATTTTTCTCTGTCCTTCAGGCAGCTCAATAGTACGGTTATTTAATTCACGGATTTTGCAGAAAACATCAATATCAATAACCCATTCTTTGCTGTTCAGGCTTGCACTCCAGTGAAGCAGATTTTCTTCCGGATTATCATTCTCTGGCATCTGGGTACAATCCCATACAACAGAGAACTGACGCTTAGAACCATCAGCACAAAGCTCAATATCAATATCTTCAAATTTTCCTACAAATGAAACTCGGTCATCAAAAATACCTTTTACTGCAAATGAAGATTCAAAAAGAGTTTTTCCAGAAATCACACTTGTAAGATTTGCAGAAGAAAGATGGAAGAATGGTTCAGGAATTCCCTTACCCCAGAAACGTTCCGAATAACCATTACATCGCTTTGGATCAATCGCATATTCATCACCATCAAAATGAATTGAACCGGTATATACTGTCTGAAGTCCAAAAGGAAACCATCTTATTAAATCAGATTTATAACCGTTGGTATAATCTTTGGTAATTGTATAATTGATATCCCATTTAGCATAGCCATAATCACACAATAGTTCTGGATGGGCTGCATGCTCTTCCTGGGGAACATTTATAAAACCGCCGATTTTATTTTCGTTGAAGTATTTGTTATCTACAATGATTTCAAAAGGTTTATTACTAAAATGAACTTGTTTAACCGGATAATAAGAACAGAATTGCTTTCCTTCTTTGCCAAAAGCACCGACTCTTACAGCACAGTAAGAAGGCTGAACTATAGCTTCTGTTGAAAGATCTTTTGCAGAATCAGTACCGGCAAGTGCATATTGCAAATCTTCTGCAGAAATACTTACCCGTGGCTTAAAACCTAACTGAACAGCATCGCTTGAATTCCAGGGATTGAGCATTTCAAACTCAATATAGAACATCTGTTCTGCCCCAGTAGAAGTATTAACGGCATTAAAAACAAAACGCCAGAAATTAAGCCCAAGCTTTTTCTTTGCGCCTGTAAATCCGAATTTATAATCATTTGAAAGTTTTGTGTTCGACTTCATGTTAAAAACCTTTATAAGAAACCTATTCTCTTATATTGTCGACATTTATAAATAGAACTTGATTGAAAAACAAAAAAAGCCGTCTGAATCCAAAAAAGGAATCAACGACAGCTTTTTTTCTATAAATAATTATACTTTTATCTATCAGGAAGGATTTTTCCCAAAACTACTTAAAGAGTTTATCGATGGACTTATTAAGTTCCTTCTGTTCTTCTGGGAAATTGTCGTTCAAGTACTCAAAGCACTCTACGGCTGCACGCTGCGCATGCTCATACCAGATTTCATAAAGCTCACTCTTAAGTTCTCCACCTGGAAAAGGAGCTCCCTGAACATCCGAAACCAAATCTCTAAGCATTTTGACGCATTGTTTTGTCTTTTTATCCATAACCTGTATCTCCTTTCCATATTATGGAATGCTTTAAAAATATTATAAAGGAATTTTTATATTATTTCCAGCAGAATTTTTTGTTTTAGCAGAATTATTACTGAATACAGCTTTTGAACATTGTTTTTGAGCTGATTCGTAAAATCTGTCGCAAGCCTTTTCAACATCCTCTTCCGTAACTTCAAGAAGATTATCAACACGAACCTGCTTAAATCTCTGAGGATTACCATACAGCATACCTTCAAAACTTCTGGCTCCCCTATCCTTCGGACTGGCAGGAACTATAGCATTTCCATAATTAGATACTATAGTTTTTTCAACTTCTTCCTTAGGAATTGGTGTACTGCACAATTCTTTCAAAGACTGAAGATAAACTTCAATTGATTTTTCCGGGGTTGGATCACGATAAGTTGTCATGATAACCTGCTTTTCAATACTGTCTACCCAGCAGGAAGCACCGTATGCACCACCAGTTGTACGGATTTTATCCCAAAGTGTATGATTTGAAAGCCATGCCGCAAAAACATTTTCTGCAGCAGCTTCTTTTGTAAGATAACTTGATGAAGGTATAATTGCCGAAGCATAGCCTGTTTGTCCCGGAACATTCAGGAATTGTATTTTATCTTCTTTACAAGCTTCAAAATCACTAATATATGGAGAAAGCTCATCCATTGTATAATGATGGCCTGGAAGCAGTTTTGTAAGCTGAGCCTTTTTAGCAAAATCAGAAAGCAAAGGTTTAAGTTTTTTGAGTGAATCACTATCTGAAGTAATATGTATTATACCACCTGCTTTTAAGCATTCTTTATACATATAACTGAACATTTTCAGCATTTTTTTAGCATCATGCTTTTTATAGCCTTCTACTGTATGAAGCTGACTCACCCCCCACATAATTTCATTCAATGCCAGATTTTCATTCCAGCCGGCACGGGCACGTTTTTGAGTGTAATCACGGCCATTAGAAATTATGCTGTTTTTCTTTTCTGCTTTAAGCTCAGTCATCAAAGTTTCAAGATGTTTTTTATCATCAAAATCCATCTTTGTGATTATTTCTGCAAGCATATCCAGGGCTTCTTCTGCACGTTCTGTCAAAGCTTTACAGATTAATCCAACCCAGTTTCGGCCACAGAAATTATAAGCTCTGTATTTATCAGCTTCTGCAATACAATCTGGAGCATCAGGTATTGAACCGGAAAGAGTACGCCCCCAGATATCTCCCATTACGCAGGAAGATTGAGCTGTACACTTATCCCAGCCTTTTCCATTCCAACCGAGATTAGTAAGTACATCTGCAAAGAAAGGTATATGCTGAAGATATTCTGCAGGCAGCCTGTCAAACGGAAAGAGAACATCAACATAGAAAATACCGTTGGTGTCTTCCTGGCTGATAAAAAGAGGAATATCCGAATCATCTGCGCCGGTAATAAACTCCAGTGTTGTTTCTGGTATATCTATTGAACGCTCAAGTTCGCTGATTTTTGTTGTTGGGATGCAGGCAGTTTCTTCAGAAGTCTCAATATGCTGCTGGTAAGCATGCAATTCATCGAGATCTTTCTTAAGCTGAACCTTATCAAGATTCTGTTCAAGGCGTTCAATGAGCAGTTTTTCTGCTGCCTCACGTTCCTTAAAATAGTTCTCTGAAGGCTCTGAAACAAATCGTACCTTAACAGACGGATCTAAAAAGTATTTTTTGATAAGTTTCTTTGTATAATCCGGGTCCTTATGAAGTTCAGTTTTTACTCTTTCAAAATCTGTAATTGGAGCGAGATGTCTTGAACAAACATCTCCATTACACCAGCCCTTCAAAGTTTTTTCCATAAGCTGAATAGAGAATGGTCCCCAATATCTGTTAACTTCGCGCAAGGTAAAATCAATACCCATTACAGCAGAATCGATATCTTCCTGTAAAACCCCTTTCTCGTAAATTTCGTTTAGCGTTTTTTCTACAAGGGTAAAGACCTTTTCTTCATTTCCCTTTTTTACGCCCCATAGACCTGCACAGAAGAACTCCTCACGGAATTGGCCAAAACTCTGAAACTGTACATCATCACCAAGTTTTGAATCTTTTAAGGCGCGAGCAAGCGGTGAACTGTCATTTCCACACAACACTTCACATAGGAAAAGTTTTTCAATATCAGCTTTACCGGCATACCAGTTCAGAGAAACAAAGCTTCCTGTAGAACCTGTTTCTGGAGCTAAGGTTTTTAGCGAGCATGATTCCTGCAGAAAATTCAAAGTCTGAAGATTCTTTATATCCATCTTTATGACAGGCTTTTTAGAATCAATATCAATATTGCAGATTGCCCCACCCTCGCGGCAGTCATATTTCTTTATGAGACGACCGATAAAACGTTCATCAATAAAATCCAGCTGCTGATAGGTTGGAATATCACCATACAAAAATAAAAGACAGTTATCCGGACTATAAAACTTCTGATGAAAATCAAGAAACTCCTGGTAAGTCAGTTCAGGAATATGCAGCGGGTCTCCACCAGAATCAAATGCAGGATAACTGTTTGGGAACATTGCAGAAATAAGATCGCTGAAAGCAATGGGCTGGAACGAAGAGTAATTTCCCTTCATTTCATTATAAACAACGCCCTGAATGCTGAGTTTTCCCTCTTCATCCATTTCTACACGATGCCCTTCCTGAATAAAGGTTGCGTGATCCAGTTTTGGAAAGAATACTGCATCACCGTAAACGTCCATCATATTAAAATAATCAGCGCGTACTACTGAAGCTCCCGGATAAACAGTTTTATCCGGATATGTAAGGGCATTCAAGAAAGTATTAAGGCTTGTTGAAGCAAGTGTAATAAATGGCTCTTTTAAAGGATATTTTTCACTTCCGCACAAAACTGAGTGTTCCATAATATGTGCAACACCACGGGAAGTTTTGTCGAGTGTACGGAATGCATAAGCAAAAAGGTTTTCTTTATCGTCTTTGATTATATGATAAACTTCCAGACCGGTAATCTTATGGCGCAGATATACAGCGCGGGCCTTGTAATCAGGAAGTTCATCAATAGCAAGCAGTACAAAGTCCTTGTAAGCTTTGCCGATATTGGCTGGGTCAGTAAAATTAAACATGTATAAACCTCTATTAAACGAAGACGTCATCGTTCCTGTCTTTTATGATAAGATGTCCCTCTTCGAATGCACGACGCAGTTTGCTGAAGAATTCCGAAGTTATACGTTCACAGTCACTTCGGCGCATAGGCTTTAAGATATCTTCCTGTGCGCGAACTTCTGCACGACGACCTGCAGAAATATTGCTGAGGATTTTTTCACGGAAATCATCCGGTTTTGCAGCAATAAGATAAGCGATATCTATTTCTGTCATTTCACGGAGTTTTTCCTGAACAAAGCGGTCATCTGATTTTACAACATCATCCATTGTAAAGAGCCGGCTTCGTAAATCCTGTCCCAAATCAGGATCATCTTCAGAAAGATAAGTAAGTATATCATTTTCAGCTCCTGCATCCATCTTTTTAAGAATCTGGGCAAGGGCGTTACGTCCATCAATATTCTCTGCTTTTTCAACAGTCTGATTCAAAGATTTTTCGTGCATAGCCTGATCTACACGGCGAAGAACATCCGGGCTCACAGGCTCCATTTTTGCAAGCCGCATAACAACTTCTTTCTTCTCTTCTGGAGTCATAAGGTTGATGATTTTTGCAGCTTTTTTCGGATTAAGATGAGAAAGAACCATACTCTGCACACCAGGATTTTCATCTTTTATAAGCAGATATACACGTTCATTGTCAGCATCTCTAAGATAGGTAAAAGGAACCTTACCTTCGAGCGGCATAGCTTTTTTAAGCAGCTCGTCTGCACGCTTTTTTCCATATGCTTTTTCAAGCATTTCTCTGGCAGTTTCTACGCCGCCTTCTTCACGGGCCTTATTAAGAAGTCCGTTAAATTCCTCCATAATAACGGCAGCTTCTTCTTTGCTTACAGTTCTTATAGAGGCAATTTCAGGAATTATTTTTTCAATCTGAGATTCAGAAAGATGTGGAAGAATTTTAGCAGCTTCATCTTCGCCAATGAGCAGAAGGAATTTTGCAACCCGGCGGTAAACGGAATCTTTTCCGTCTGGAGTCTGTTCAACAGGAACCTTTAACAGGCCGCCGGTTTTAAGATAATCAACAGTATTATCCAGTGCCTGCGATGGAGACTGCTTTTTTTGTGTAAGATCTTCTGCCTTTATATCTTTTGTGAAAACTGTCTTCTGAAAATTGTTTTCTGATTTTTGTACTGAGGGAGTCTCATTAACAGGAACTGGAATTCCCTCAGCATTTTTAGTATAAGCTTTGGCACGAAAATCCTTAACATTCATAATGTTAATATTTTATCACATATCACGCAAAAACGCCACTCACCATTTTTGCATAATGACCATTCAATGCAAGAAGTTCATTATGATTTCCGCGTTCAACAATTTCTCCATGATCTACAAAGAAAATCACGTCTGCATTGCGGATTGTTGAAAGTCGGTGTGCAATAATAAAACTTGTTCGTCCTTTTAGAAGTTCACCAAGCCCCTGCTGTAAAGCTTTTTCAGTATGAGTATCAACTGAAGAAGTTGCTTCATCAAGAATAAGAATTCTAGGATCACTTAAAAGAACTCGTGCAAAGCTTATAAGCTGTTTCTGGCCCTGTGAAAGACCACCGCCGTTTGCACTAAGCACAGTATTATAGCCATCAGGGAATGCAGAAATAAATTCGTGAGCCTGTACAGCCTTTGCGGCAGCCATACATTCTTCATCAGTTGCTTCAAGACGACCATAACGGATATTCTCCATAATTGTTCCGCTGAAAAGGAAACTGTCCTGCAGCATAACACCAACCTGTTTTCTGATTGACTTAATCAAAAGCTCCTGAATATCAATTCCATCTATAAGAATCTTACCCTTCTCTGCATTATAGAAACGGCTCAAAAGATTTACGATTGTGGTTTTACCTGCACCCGTTGGGCCTACAATAGCAACTGTCATACCCGGTGTTATTGTAAAATCGACATCTTTTAAGATTGGATTTCCCGGCTCATAAGAAAAATCAACATGATCAAACTGAACATGTCCACGGATTGGAGGAAGTTCTCTAGCACCAGGTTTATCTGTTATATCATCCTCTTCATCAAGAAGTTCAAAAATACGTTCGATATATGCGCCTGTAGTAACCATAGAATTATAAAAGTTACCAAGGTTCTGAATAGGCTGCCAGAAACGCCAGATATAGCCTGCAAACGCAACAAGAGTACCGATTGTTACAGTTTCTCCAAGCCAGTTGATACCTGCAAGATAAACAAGAGTAACACCCAAAGTTGAAAGAATATCTACAGAAGGCCAGATAATATTATTGATGTTTACAGCACGAATCCAGACTGTTTTACATTTCTGACAAAGTTCATTGAAAATCCCCTGATTTACTTCCTCGCGTGCAAAACTCTGGGTAACCTTCATTCCGTTCAAACTTTCAGAAAGATATGCTGTAAGATTTGAACGCTTATAACTTTCCTGCTTCCATGCCTCATGCTGTTTCTTCTTCATTGAAATAAGAATGATAAAAAGCACTGGAAGCACAGCCATACACACCATAGTCAGTTTTACATCAATTGCAATCATAAAGCCTATGATAACAACAAGCGTAAACAAATCAGAAATCAGCTGAATTATTCCGTTGGAAAGCAGATCAGAAAGCGAGTTTACATAGTTTACAACGCGGATAAGAATCTTTCCGTGTGGTCTGCTGTCAAAATAACTGAATGGCAGAGACTGAAGTTTTGTAAAAACATCATGACGGATATTAACAATAATTTTCTGTGCTACACGAGTCATTATCTTAAGCTTCTGAGCAAGCAGAATTCTTACTATCAAAGTTGAAAACAACAGTACAGCTGCAATAATAACTAACATCTTATAGTTCGCAGAAGGAATTGCCTTATCAATTGCCATTCTGGTAAGGTATGGACTTGTAAGTGAAATTGCAGAAGATACCAGCATTATCACACAGGAAAGTACCATCCATTTTGTATAAGGTTTAATCCATTTTGCAAGACGCATTATAATATGAGGATTAAACTTCTGTTCTATTTCTTCATCTGCATCAAATTTGTTTCTTGCCATAATTTACCTCAATAATCCTCTTAGCCGCGCTGTTCCAGCCATACATCATGGTAATAACCGTCACGAGAAATAAGTTCCTGGTGACTTCCCTTATCAATAATCTGTCCGTCCTGAATAACAAGAATTACATCACAGTTTTCAAAAGATGAAACTCTGTGGCTGATAATAAAAGCAGTGTGTCCTTTACTGCGGCTCTTAATAGACTGACGGATTTTATATTCAGTATCATTATCAACAGCACTTGTAGTATCATCAAGAATCATAATCTTTGGATCTGCAAGGAAAAGACGAGACAATGCAATTCTCTGTTTCTGTCCACCACTCAAGCCGACACCACGTTCACCGACAATTGTGTCATAGCCGTCTGTGAGATCTCCAATAAATTCCTTCACCCGCGCCAATTCAGCGGCAGCTTCAACATCTTCAAAAGAAGCCTCTGGTTTTGCAAAAGCGATATTTCCTTCAACAGTATCACTGAATAGGAATGCTTCCTGCATTGTAATTCCGACATTTCTTCTCAAATCCTGCAGATTGTACTCACGAACATCTTTTCCATCTATCAAAACCTGACCGGAATCTGCATCATAGTAACGACACATAAGATTTGCAATTGTTGATTTACCGCTTCCTGTTGGACCTAAAATTCCAACTGTAGTTCCCGGCTCGATCACAAAACTCATATTTTTGATTACTGGAGTTTCATTATAGGCAAAACTTACATCACGGAACTCTACACGACCTTCGACAGTTGTAGCGTCCTTACTGTCATTTCCATTTTTGATTTTCGGTTCTGCTTTATAGAGTTCAAAAAGTCTGTCGGCAGAAGCTCCGAAATTCTGTGTATTATCAACAAGAGTTCCAAACATATTGATTGGCTGAATAAAAGCCCACATAAGGCCGTTAAAAGTTACCAGCTGACCAATTGTCATTTCATTATTGATTACAAGGTAACCGCCGAACAAAATCAGAATTACAGGCAAAACCTGACACAAAGCATCTATCCAAGGCATAAAGCGTACACGCATATCTGCATTGGCTACTGATACATCGCGGTACCCTTCATTTTCTTTTTCAAAATGTTCTGTTTCATAGCCTTCACGAACAAAAGCCTTAACGACACGATTTCCTTCAATATTTTCACCAACACGTGTATTCAATACTGCAAACTGATCTCGTACACGCATATGAGCCGGTCGGATATGTACCTTGAATTTTCTTACAAGGATAAGCACTGGAGGTGCAATAACCATAAATGCAAGGGTTAGCTTCCAGTTGATTGAAGCCAGAGTAATAATTGAAAAAATATATATGAGACTGTTTTCAAGAATCTGATACAAAACCCAGGCAACAAAGTGACGGACTTTATCCAAATCTGAAGTAAGCAGTGTCATTACGTTTCCGGAAGGAGCATTATCATACCAGGAAAAATCAAGCTTCTGAATGTGAGCATATAAATCTTCCCTCATTTTCAAAATTACGTTCTGTGAACAATGCTCAAAAATGACCTGATAGCTGTAGCGGAAAATAGATTTTCCAACTACAACACAAATCATAATTCCAATTAATTTAAATAAAAGCTCATGCTGGCCGCCTTTAATAACCTTATCTACGATATTTCCGGTAACCAGAGGATTCACCATATTCATTGCAGCAACTATTACACTTAAAAAAAGTCCTGCCGCCATACCAAAACGATATTTTCGCACGTATGACCATACCCAGGAAAATGCTGTTTTTTCTTTCATAAAAACCTCTATTTTACACTAGCATTACTCGCAATTCCGTGCTATAAAAAAAGGGGAAGATAATTGTACAATTCTCTATCCCGGAGGACTCCATGGATGACCTTTTTGAATATAGTGACAGTCTTAATGCCCCTTTTCAGGCATTTTCTGGCGACTGGAAATTCGTAAAACCACACTGGCATTATTTTACCGAAATGGTTTATCTTGTAAGTGGAGTTTTATATGCAGAGGTTGATGGCAAACAGTTTACCATGAATCCCGGAGATATGATTATCTTCCATCCGAAGCAGATTCATGCCTTTCTTGATTACCCAGTAAAGGAAGATTATTCAGAAAAACCTCTGTTCTATGTCATTAAGTTTGATGACATGATTCTTTCAAATACAACACCGGGTTCTCCAAAACTTCCAAAACTTCTTGATAACGCAAATAATGCTTCTGAAGCAACCAATCTTCTTACTGCACGAGATCTTCGCTTTAATCCGGTAAAAATGTATTTTGAATACTGTATGTGGGAAACAAAAAACAAACAGTTCGGCTATGATATTAAGGTTGCTTCAATGATAAGCCTTATTGTAACTGAAATAATCAGAATATGGCTTCGACATGGTTTTCAGTTCTCAACTAAAACAACCTTCGACCAGTTTTCTACAAAGGATTTTTCTGTCCTTGAATATATCGACAAGCATTCGTCTGAAAATATAAGTATAGAAGAACTTGCCTCAAAATGCGGAATGTGTTATTCAAATTTCGCAAAACAGTTCAAAACTCAGTTTGGAAAAACCTGCAAGGAATATATTGAGTTTATTCGAATCTGTAAGGCAGATACTCTCCTGCTCTACACCGACAAGACTCTCGATTATATCAGTCAGGAAACTGGCTTTACTGATGCCAGCCATTTTATAAGAACATATAAGAAAATTCGTGGTATTACGCCTAAGCAGAGACGTAACTCTCATCTCTAAAAAAAAGAGTCCAATTCCTTAAACTCAGTTCAGGAATTGGACTCTTTTTTATTTAATTCATCACAAACTATTTAGTCTGCTTCTTATAGATATCGTTAGTAAGTTTTACAATCTTATCTACGTTGAGGTTCTGGCAGCTCTTTACATATTCATCCCAGTCTCTATTGATATCTTTCTGTCCTGTAACAAACTTAAGTGTCCAGGCATTGATATTATCAATAAGAGGAGTTGCCCAGAGATTCAACTGCTCACGCTGATCTTCAGTTGGCTTAGCCTTTGGATCAACTACAGCAACAGTCTTGTATTTTGCATAGCGGGCATAAAGATCCTGTACTTCTGGAGTGAATGCATCTGTTGATTCAGCTGTTGAGTGACCATAGAAGTAGTTACCACCAGCATATCCCCACTTAAGACGGATATCAATATCGCTATCTGCACCTGGAAGACCAAGACCACCACACTTATAACCTGGAAGAAGTTTCTTAATCTGTTTTCCATTTACAGTTGCATAATCCCATGTCTTACCCTTTGGACCCCACTTACAGAGTGTATAAGCCTCTTCTGAATAGAACATCCAGTCTACAAAGCGCATAAGTTTTACAAATTCTTTTTCTCCAAGTTCATCAAGAGCTTTCTGAGAAATCATTACACCACATTCAAGACGTGAAGTTTCTGCAAGATTCTTGTTTGTTCCAGATGGATAAGCTGTTACATAGCACTGAGCTTTATCTCCAACAATCTTCTTTACACCAGCAATATCGTTAGCCATCTGAGAGCGGTTTGTAGACATAATTACAGTCTTTCCGCTGTAGAACTTATTATGAGCAGTATCATCAGTCTGTGTGAAAGTTTCAGGATCAAGAAGTCCATCTTTTATAAAACTGTTAGCAACAGTAATAAATTTCTTGAAATCTGGGCTGATAGAAGATGAATAGAACTCTTTCTTCTTATAATCATATTTGATACCACCGTTAGAGCCTTCAATTGCCCATCCAGAAAGAACATTGTAAGAAGCACCCATCAATTTAAGAAGGTTACCCCCCTGTCCTTTTCCTGATTCTCCACACCAGAGGTCAGACCAGATGTAGTCAGACTGTTTACACATACCCTGTGCAACCATGTACTTCTTTACTCCGACGAGAACATCGTGCAATGTTTCCCATGTCCAGTCTTTTTCAAGTTTGCGAATATCATAACCAGCAGCTGTGAAAATATCATCACGAACCATAATTGTATAGTCCTGAAGAGCTGCCTGATGCATACCTGGGAGACGATAGAATTTTCCATCGTTCTGGCGGATTGTATCAAGATCTGGATTCATATTGTACTTATTAACAAAAGCAGTGAAGTTAGGCATGTACTGAGTATAATCAGAAACTGCTACAACACCGCCTCCAGCTACGTACTGATCTTCGCTATATACTTTTGGAATGATGTATGTAGCAGAACCAGAGTTGATTGCAAGGTTAATCTTCTGATTGTAGTCACCACTATCATAAGAGGTAATGTCAAGATGAACGTTTGTTACTTTTTCAATATCCTTGAATATACCTTCTGTCTTCCAGGTATCCTGCATTGCATACCATGATGCATCACTGAAAGAAATTGAGTATGTTACAGGCTTATCAGAATGGAATGTTTTTCCTTCACCGTAAGTATAACCAGATGCAGCTATATCTTTCTTAGCCTTTGTTTTTTTTGACCAAGGCGCAGCGAACATAGCAGCAACACACATAATTGCAACAGTTGTTGTTACAACTCTTTTCATAGTTTTATCCTCCTATTAATAATAAAACGTTTTTTTTATTCTTTAACACCACCAAGCATCATACCCTCAACGTAGTATTTCGAGATGAATGGGTAAACACAGATGATTGGCAGAGCCATAAGAACCATAGAACAAGACTTGATGTTTGCAGCAATCTGCATCTTTTCTGCACTAGCCTCTCCAGGGTCTGCAGAAGTTGATGCACCGGAAATAACAGTCTTAAGATAATAAGCAACCGGCCACATTTCCTTTTTATCAAGATAAAGGAAAGCATTATACCAGTTATTCCAGTATCCAACTGCATTGAACAGAATCATAGTTGCAATGATAGGCATAGAAAGAGGAAGCACTATTCGAACAAAAATGCCTATAGGACTCAATCCATCAAGCTCACCTGCTTCTTCAAGCTCATGAGGAGTTTCTGAGAAGAAGGATTTCATAAGAATGATGTAATAAGTACTGAGCAGAGATGGAATGATAAATCCTGCTACCTTATTTACAAGATGAAGTTTCATCATCAAAACGTAATTAGGAATCAAACCACCACCAAAGTACATTGTAAAAATTACAAACTTTGTAAGAATCTTGTATCCCTTTAATTCTTTTTTTGAAAGCGGATAAGCCATACAGCAGCTGAACACAAGGGAAAGAATTGTACCAAGTACAGAATAAACAACAGTATTTTTATAAGAATGCACAAATTCGCCTTTTGCGAATACAGACTTATAAGTTTCAATATTAAAACCAATCGGAATAAGATTTACCTTTCCAAGAGTGATTGCTTCTTCAGATGAAAAAGACTGTGCTACCAGGTATAAAAACGGATACAAGGTCACCACACAAACCAGAATCATAATTGCAGTATTAAACCACTTGAAAACGATATAACCTGAAGACTCTCTTACTTTTACGCCAGTTTTCTCAGCCATTTTATTCCTCCATTACCACAAGCCTGTGCCCGAAACTTTTTTAGAAATCTTGTTTGCCATTGTAAGCAGGAACAGATTCAACAAGGCTTCAAACAAACCTACGGCAGTAGCATAGCTGTAGTTACCGGAACCAAGACCCATTCTGAATACGAAGGTAGAAATAATATCAGCCGTCTCATAAGTCATTGGGTTATACAAAAGGAATACTTTTTCGAAGGCACCGCCGGAACCGACAAGTCCTCCGATATCAAGAATAAGCAAAGTTGTAATAGTAGGCAGAATACAAGGAATAGTTACATGCCATACACGCTGAAAATGATTAGCACCATCAACTTCAGCAGCTTCATATAAGGAAGGATTGATTCCCGCAATAGCTGCAAGATAAAGAATAGTACCCCATCCAAGAGCCTGCCATACACCAGAAATTACAAAGATTGGATTAAAATACTGAGGGAATGCAATAAAAGAAACCTTTTCACCACCAAAATGTGCAATAAGCTGATTAAGCGGACCACTTGTAGAAACCAGCTCACGAATCATACCAGTAACAATAACCATAGAAATAAAGTGTGGAAGATAAGAAACAGTCTGTACAAACTTTTTCCACCACAAAGCTTTTATCTCATTAAGCAGAAGTGCAAAAATCAAAGTAAGAGGGAATCGTACTACAAGATACGAAATATTAAGCACCAGAGTATTTCTGAATGCACGCCAGAAAGTTCTATCTCCAATAAACTGCTTAAAATACTTTAAGCCACTCCATTTATCGCCAAAAAGACTTCCACCTGCACGGTAGCGGCGGAATGCGATGATATTTCCGGCCATTGGAATATAGCGGAATATAATATAATAAAGCACCGGAATCAAAAGCAGTAAATAGAACTGCCAGTACTTGCGAAAATACTTCTTAAAATTCTGTGCTTTTGTAACAGAATTTAATTCAGTACCCTGTTTTTTTTGAGTTTTCTTGAACATTTTTTTTCCCATTATTAAAAATTCTCTGTAATATAAATAAGTCCCACTAGTATACTAGAACACTTGACTACAATGGTAGTATAATATTTTTAAAAGTCAAGGGGTGTCAAAAACAAAAAAAAAAGATAAGGGATTTTCCGTATGCCATTAAGACAATAAGGGATTGACCGTTAATTACTCTATCCTTAAAATATGAGAGAATATGAAGAATACAGAAAAGCATGAAAAAGAGACAAACAGAGAATATGCACTACGTGTTATAAAAGATAACATTGTAAATCTTGAACTGGCTCCAGGAAGCATGATTAGCGAACAGGATATTGCAAACGAATTAAACCTATCACGAACTCCTGTTCATGAAGCAATGCAAGAATTATCTTCTACAAAAATAATTGAAATTCTTCCTCAGAGAGGCAGTCATGTAAGTCTCATTGATATGGCTCATGTAGATGAAGCAGTATTTGCCCGTACAACTATTGAATCAGAAATAACTATGATGGCTTGTCAGCAGGCATCGGAAAAAGATATTCAGGAGATGGAAGAAAACGTTACACTACAGCGTTTTTATTATGAAAAGCACAATCTTGATAAAATAATGGAACTGGATAATGCTTTCCACGAAATCATGTACAAGATTACCAACAAAATGCAGTGTCATTATATGGTTCGTCTTATGAGTATTCATCTGGACAGAATCCGAGAACTGACAATTCAGGCTTTCAATCCAGAAAGAATTATTAAAGAACATGAAGAACTTCTTGAGACCTTTAAGAAAAAAGATCCTGCTGCAGCAAAAGAAGTATTAAATAAACATCTTTCCCGTAAACATTTTCAGGAAGATGAGCTCAGAAAAGCATTTCCACAATATTTTGCATGAAAGAAGAATAATAAAAAAAATTTGACATATGCATTTTTTACAAATATACTAGTATACTAGCTAAGGGATTCCCCTTATGCCTAATATTAGGAGTAAAAAATGAAAAAATTATTCAAAATTTCAAGTGTAGTAACAATCGCATTAGTTCTTTTGTTATCATCATGTTCAAAAAAATCTGAATCTTCTGATAAAAAGATTCCAGTAACCTTCGCAGGAACAGAAGCCGCAACTACAGGACAAAGCCGTATGATGCAGGCTGTTGCCGACAGACTCAACGCAACCGGCCGTTTCAGCGCTACAGTTCAGGTTGCCGGAGCCTTATCCGGTGATACAGATGCTCTGGTTACACAGGC
Organism: Treponema bryantii; assembly: GCF_900111035.1. GTDB lineage: Bacteria > Spirochaetota > Spirochaetia > Treponematales > Treponemataceae > Treponema_D > Treponema_D bryantii_C. The sequence continues at coordinate 47,026 of NZ_FOFU01000001.1, read as the reverse complement.
AAAACTTGGAGTTAGCCTTGTAGTTCCAAGTGACCCTGGTCGTCTTGCAAGTCAGTTCAAAATCCCAGATTTGAACATTCTTATGGCTCCATATATTCTTACAGATCCATCATCTTTGAAAAAACTTCCAGATACTGCACTCTTCAAAGAATGGCAGGCAGAATTAGAAAAGCAGGGAATTGTTTATATCACAAATATGTACAACGGTTTCCGCTGCTTTTACACAACAAAACCTGTAGCTCATGTTGGTGATTTGTCAGGACTTCGCATCCGTGGTTTTGGTAATGCAATTGGAAATAATCTTGCAAAATACTTTGGTTTTGCAAACATCGGTATTTCATGGGGCGAAGTATTCCCTGGAATTCAGCAGAAAACTCTTGATGGTTGTGAAGTTCAGGTTGCAACAGCAGATGGTTCACGCCTTTATGAAGTTGTAAAGAACATTGCCATGACAAAGCACTATATGCTTCAGTCTGCATTCGTTTGTTCAGCAAACTTCTATAACAGCCTTTCTCCAAGCGACCGCGATATCTTTGTAAAGACAATGCGCGAAGCTGCTCTAGAATATGGCGAAATCATCAGAAACGAAGAAGCCGGATATTATGACAACATGAAGAATCATGGAGTTACAATTACTGATGTAGATATCGCAGAATTCCAGAAAGCAATTGAACCTTTGTATACAAATAATGATTTAGGATTTTCAGCAGGTTTGAAAGACAGACTTTTCAAAGAGTTGAACGAATAAATTATTTGTAAATCAATAAGAGGGTGCATCATTTTTGACGCATCCTCTTTTTTTAAGGTGCTATTTATGAAAAAAATTTTAAAATATTTAGATTTGGCAGAAAAAGCAGTATGTGGAGGAGGATTTGTTCTTCTTGTTCTGCTGGTTTTTATGTCTGCCATATTACGTTTCTTAAGAATATCAATGTCCTGGAATATTGATCTTGCAATGCTCCTTCTTGCCTGGACTAGTTTTTTGGGTGCTGATATTGCCTGGAGATCTGGCCAATTGATAGGAATTGATATTTTGACCAGACATTTACCTCCTATAATTCAAAAGATTTTGTCACTGATTATTTATATAATCATTTTCTTTTTGACATGTATAATTTGTGTATATGGTGCACGCCTTGTGTGGGTAGAAAGATTAAGAACATATCAGTCTATACCTATTCCTTACTCTGTTGTTACTTTGAGTCTTGTAGTTGCAACCTTCTCAATGGCTTTATCAACAATAGGTAAAATCAAAAAAGTAATATTCTCATTTAAAGAAGAAAAATCTGTGGAGGTATCAGAATGACACTTCTGCTTTTATGTTTTGTTTTATTTCTTATTTTGGGAATGCCGATTGCCTATGTAATCGGACTAGCTGGATTTGCTTACTTTTTAAGTCAGCCGGTTTTGCCTTTTGAAGCAGCTACGCAGATGGTTGTTCTGCAGAGTCAGTCCTTCGCTTTCCTGGCTGTTCCCTTCTTTATTTTTGCAGGAAACTTAATGAATGTTTCTGGAATTACAGAACAACTTTTAAGTTTGGCCCGACTCCTCACCAGGAGAATGTATGGTGGTACAGCTCAGATTTCTGTAGTTATGTCTACAATGATGGGTGGCGTATCCGGTTCAGCAACTGCCGATGCTGCAATGGAAACAAGAATCCTAGGTCCGGAAATGCAGGCCCGGGGTTATACAAAAGGCTACATCACTTCGGTAAACTGTCTTACAGCACTTATCACAGCAACAATTCCTCCTAGTCTTGGTTTGATTATTTTTGGATTTGTCGGTGAAGTTTCTATCGGACGTCTTTTTGCAGCTGGTATTATTCCCGGCATTTTGATGATGATTTTCTTGATGGCAACAGTTTCTATCACAAGCCGAATCAGAAAATTTGATCCTCCAACCCACAATGCCACAAGATTAACTTTCAAAGAGCTTTTCCAGAATCTTAAGGTTTCTGTATGGGCTCTTTTATTCCCAATTATTCTTATTGTGGGAATCAGATTTGGACTCTTTACTCCATCTGAATCAGGTGCTTTCGCTGTTATTTATGCCTTGATTGTTGGAAAGTTTGTATATAAAAAGCTTACATGGGAAAATTTCAAAGAAGCACTCATTACCAGTGTAAAAGATACTGGAGCCATCATGCTTATTATTGCGATGTCTGGCCCATTCAGTTATGCCATTACCTGGGTAAAGCTTCCTGCTGTTCTTTCTAATTTCATTTTTGGAATTACAGAAAATCCACAGTTATTAACACTGTTAATGCTGGGCTTCCTCTTTATTTCAGGAATGTTTGTAGACAGCAACGTAAATTTCCTTCTTTTAACACCTATTTTCCTTCCAATGGTAACAAGTGTTGGTATGGATCCTGTTCACTTTGGGGTTCTTATGGCCACAATCGTAACACTTGGAGTTATGACACCTCCTGTAGGTTCTGCACTCTATACTGTATGTGGAATTATAAATTGCCCTCCCGAAGAATACACAAAAGAAAGCATTCCTTTCTTTATAGCTATTTTGCTTGAACTAGCAATACTTGTATTCTGTCCAAAGCTGGTATTATTTATTCCAAACTTGATTTTTGGAGCATAAAAAAAATTAATTTTTTTTGAAAAAAAGTGATATTTGTTATTGACATAAATCAGTGTTTCGTATAATATAACAAACATCACGCGGGCGTAGCGAAGCTGGTTATCGCGCTGGCCTGTCACGCCGGAGATCGCGGGTTCGAGCCCCGCCGCTCGCGCTAAGCCTTCCGCAAAACGGAAGGCTTTTTTATTTAGAACACAGAACGGGTATTAGCGCAGCTGGTAGCGCGCGACGTTCGGGACGTTGAGGTCGCTGGTTCGAATCCAGTATACCCGATACGTAATAAGACGGAACCACCGGAAAAAGGAGGTGAATACAGTATGGCAACAATCATGGTTGATGATTCAGAGAACCTTGAAAAAGCAATCAAACGCTTTAAGCGCATGGTTGAAAAAGAAGGCATTATCCGCGAATACAAAAAGCGTGAATACTTCGAAAAACCTTCTGCTACCCTCCACCAGAAGAAGACAACTCTCGAGAGAAAGCTTCTTAACAAGAGACGTAAGACAGAAAAGAAGGACTATTAATCTAAGTCCTTCATAAAAGAAAGCCCGGTTAACCGGGCTCTTTTATTTAACTTTATACAGTAAACAGATTTATCTGCTCACCAATCTGACCAACAGCCGCTTCTACGCTGTTTGCAATTTCGGTAAGTGCATTACTTGATTCCTTGATTTCACCCGCACTTGTAGAAATCTTTTCCATACTGTCTCGGATTTCTCCTGTTGTAGTCCGCAAATGATCAATTTCTTCAAGAATTGCCTTATTACCTTCTGCCATTTCATGTGACGCAGCCCTAACCTCACTGGTATTATCATTCATAAGCTTAAGCGCATCACCAATCTGTTTAGAACCTTCCTGCTGTTCTTCCATTGCACCTTTAATCTGAAGTACAAGCTGCTGAGTCTGCATGATAGAATTACTTACAGAAACAAAGGCCTCTGTAGAAGCCTGAGATACACTTGCTACATCATTGATAGAACCTTCAATCTTCTTAAGCTCTTCACGAATAGTCTTAGACTGAGCACTCGAGGTTTCAGAAAGTTTACGGATTTCATCTGCAACAACAGAGAATCCCTTACCAGCTTCTCCAGCATGAGCCGCCTCAATTGCAGCATTCATGGCAAGAAGGTTTGTCTGAGCCGCAATATCACTGATTGTCTTATTGGCAGCCTGAAGAGCCTTTGACTGATCTTCAATCCCATGAATACGCTGGTTTACATCATTCTGTCGCTGAATACCTTCTTCTGTATTCTGAGCAAGTGAATCAAAAGAAGAAGCCATATAACCGACAGAATTATTTACACTACTGATATTTCCAATCATTTCTTCTACGGCAGCACTTGCTTCAACTACACCACTCGACTGCGTTTCAATCATCTTCTCAAGAGATTCGATATTCTTTGAGATTTCTTCAACTGAACTTACTGTCTGAGAAACACTATCAGCCTGGTTCTGAACATGAGTACCAATATCGTGCAAATCCTGAATAATTGCTTCTATTGAATTACCATTTCCTTCAATTCGCTGCTGAAGCCCTGTATTTACATCTCCCAGCATCTCTTCAGAATCTTTTACTCCACTGATAATCATGCGGAGTTTTTCCATAAAGGCATTGAATCCATCTCCAAGAGCACCAATTTCATTATTACTCTTAACTACAATCTGCTGTGTAAGATCTGCCTCGCCGGATGCAATTTCATGAATAGATTCCTGTACAACCTTAAGTGGCTTAACGGCAGCAATCATAATCAAAGAACAGACAATAGAAATAATTACACCGATTAATGCAGTAATAATTATAATCAAAGTTCTCATTCTGTTTCCTACAGCTTCAATCTGAGACTGAGGAATAGTTAAAATTGCCGACCATGGAGTTCCCTGAACCGGAACATAAGAAGCAAAGGTAAGCACTCCGTCAGGATCACGATAATAACCTTCTCCAGACTTTCCCGAACAAGCCAGAGAAGCAATTTCATCAAGCCCGGAATATCCGGCTTTATCACTATAAGAAAGATCCATATATTTACTCATACCACGTATATGAGAAATAAGCACTCCATTCGAACCCACAAGGATTGCCTTTCCATCTTTACCCATGGAAAGTTCTCCAACCATCCTATCAATTTCATCAAGTCTTACAGCACCGGCAAAAACACCAATAAGACTTCCTGCTGAATTATAAGCAGGTCGTGCAATATAATAGCAGACAGAACCATCTAACTGAAAGTCAATATCAGAAACATAAACCTTCTTTTTATCTTTCATTATCGAACGGAAAAACGGCTTTGAAATTACTGTAAGGATTTTTCCATCACTTGCATAACCAACTCCATCCGGTGTACAGAACATTACATAATTAAAAAGTGAGTTTTTGATATTTTCATGACTTAAAAGCCAGTTGATAATATTGTTTATATTACCTGTCTTTGTAACATCATTATCAGAATAAATTCTAAGGTCATTTACAAGAACTTCGTTCCAATACTGAATCTTTCCTGCATCTTCAGCAATTACCTTTTCACTGAAATCTGAATAATCACTCCGAGAATAAGATTTTACACTCTTTACAATAAAGATAGTCAGAAGTACAAAGAATACTGCAAGAATAGCAAGAATATATAATGAGAACTGTGTGGCAAGATGCCCATATTTTTTCTTCTTTACATCGTCCATAACCTTTACCTCTCTTAGTTCCTATTTTGTAGTATTCTTATATATCTTATTGATAGCAACTGCATGGAAAGCAATTCCCTTTACATTACTCCTTATAAGATTTGCATTACACTTCTGATAAATTGGAGAAATAGCCGCATCTTCCATAATCATAATTTCAGCTTCTTTCATTGCAGCCCAGCGCTCTGCAATCTTTGTACAAAGCTCACCATCTGTACAATCTGCAATAATTGCATTATAGGCTGGATTAAAATAATTACCCATATTATTTGAGTTTCCGGTTACCCACATCGCAAGATAGGTCATAGGATCTGCATAGTCTGGTCCCCAGTTATTAAGACCGAACTGGAAAGCACCGGCACTCATAATCTTACGTCTTTCCTTTTTAGGAACAACCTTTACATTGATTGTTATTCCAGGAAGATTTCGTTCTACCTGACGTTTAATTGATTCAGAACAGATTACCTGTGTTTCACCATCTGCAGTAAGAAGTTCAATTTCAAAATTTTTCTTACCTAATTCCTGTTGAGCTTTCTCATAGAATTGTCGGGCTAAAGCAGGATTATAGGAACACAAATCAGGAAACTCAATTCCAGCCGGTGTAAAATCCTGCCCAGACTGAGAGAACGCATAACCTCTTGGAATAGCACCATAAGCTGCAGCAGAGCCATCTGCCATTTCCTTTACAATCAGTTCGCGGTCTATAGCATTTGCAAAGGCAAGTCGCATGTTTTTATTTGCAAAAATCTTGTCATCAAAATTGAAGGTGAGGAAGTATAAGAAGCCTGAATCAACCGGTCTAAACTCCGGAGAATTTTCCATCTGAACAACAGCATCACCAGAAAGCTCAACAAAATCCAGCTGACCACTCTGATATTTCCTTAAAGCCTCTTCTCCACTACTGATTACTTCATAATGAATACCACCAAGTTTTACTCTTGCAGCATCATAATAAGCAGTATTTTTTATAAACGAAATTGAAGTTGCATTAACTGAATAATCAGTCAGAATGAACGCACCATTTGAAAGACAAGTATCTGGACTTGTTGCATATTTATCGCCACAAGCTTCAATAAACTTCTGATTTGCGGGATAGAAGGTACAGAAATAAAGAAGCTGATCAAAATAAGAAACCGGCGTCTGGAGCTCTACCTCAAAAGTATAATCATCAGGTGCGCGAACTCCAAGCTGATTCGGATCCATCTGTCCTGCCTGAATAGCTGTAGCATTTTTTATCTGTGCAATATCACTGAACATAAATGCGTATTCCGATTCTGTTGCAGGATCAATACCACGCTGCCAGCCATATACAAAATCATGGGCTGTAACCCTGTCTCCATTTGACCAGTACACATCATCACGCAGCTTGAACGTATAATGAAGTCCATCATCCGACACCTGCATATCTTTTGCGACAGCATATTTTACAGAACCATCATCTGCCATCTGCATAAGACCATCTATCATATTTCCAATAAGCTCGAAAGAAGTTGCATAAACAGATACCTGCTGATCAAGAGTATCTATTGTAGCATCCAGTGACACGTTTAATACCGGGCCACTAACCTTTTTTTCTGGCAGAGGGCCAGTCGGACCTGTCATTACCTGTTTACCACATCCAGTTAACGATAAAGACAAAAAAATCATACACGCATAAGTAGATATATGCTTCATAATAATCTCCAGTTTGCTTAAGAGTAAATGATTATGTTTTTAAATGATTTTTTTTAATGGGGAGTAACGATTAGATGATTATTATAATTTTAACATACATATAAGCATTTCGCAAATTAAAAAAAATAGACCGCAGGTATTATCACCATGCGGTCTTATACAAGTCGGCAAGTACAGCTTGCCTCTGAGCTGTTAGAAGCTTAGTTCTTAGCACGCTCGAGGAATGATCCGTCGCGTGTATCGATTACGATTCTGTCGTCTGTGTTGATGAACAATGGAACGCGAACTTCGATTCCTGTATCAAGTGTAGCAGGCTTCAAAGACTTTCCAGAAGTATCACCCTTAACACCTGGCTCACAGTAAGTTACTGTACGTGTAACGCGAACTGGAAGATCGATACCTACTGGCTTTCCTTCGTAGAATGTAAGGTTTACTTCGAGGTCATCATCTGGAGTGATGTATCCTGCATAGTCACCAAGGTCTTCCTTAGCAAGTTCGAACTGCTCATATGTATCCTGATCCATGAATACAAATGTGTCGCCGTCAATATAAGAAAGCTTTGTTACGTGTGATTCAAGATCTACTTCATCAAACTTTTCACCTGCATCAATACCGAGATCCATTGTTGAGTTTGTAACAAGGTTCTTTACACGGAAGCTTGTAACCATTCCGGCACGACCTGAACGCTGTCCGAGCATCTTCTGAACGATAAGAGCATTACCTTCATACATGAAGGCTGTTCCAACTTTTAACTGTGATGTCATTAACATAATATAAAACCTCTAAAAAAGAATTTACAATAATAGTTTCTATATTATAGCAAGTTTTTCAATGTATGTCATTAAGTTAGCAGCGAGGTCACCGTTTTTTCTGAGAGAGCATGCAAAGTCATAAAAAGACGGAGCAAGGTGGTCAACAGCAGAAAAGAAGTCTGAATATGGATTGCTTCGTCGCTCCTCTCCTCGCAATGACGGCTCTGACGGAGAATTTATATCTAGCCAGGTACGTTCAACGATTTCAAAATCTTCTTCTGAAAAATGCCGTCTCATACGCTCCAGGAGCGCATTCACCTTCACAAGCTGATATTCATCGCTTTGCGGATAAGCGTGCCAGATAAACGGAATACCCGAAAGACAGGCACGCGACATAGATTCCTCGCCACGAATTACAAGGGCTGAACAGGACTTCATAACCTTATCCCATTCAGTCTGATTCAAATACGGAAGTTCTTCTACAAGGCCGTCCGCGCCACAAGCCTTCACGGCAGACATAAAACTTTCCTTGCCGCGCCCCTGTGCAACGAGAAGTTTCGGCTCATAAGGCGGGATCGCACTACGAGCGCTCAACCACCCGTCCACCAGATCCCGCCAGTCCTTCTCATACGTAAACACAAGCACCGGCCCATCAGCCTTACGCTCCGGCACCTCATGCCATTCTTCTTCAATTACAAGCCCGCCGGTTTTCTCAGTAAACCCCGGCATAAAGTTCACCTTCTGAACCTTTGCACTTCGGGTAAGCGACTGAAGACAGTGAAAGTCCTCGGAATACTGCTCTGCTGTCAAATAATCTATCATAATAATGTGAACAGTGCGCGAAAGTTTTTCTTCGAATAAAATCTTTTCCATCCAGTCCGGCCGTCCGCACTGAAAGCATTCAAGAATAACCGGCATCAACTCGCCGTCATTACGACTAAACGCCTCATGACAATAATCCGCAGCATTCCAGTTAAAAACCCGAAGCCCTTCAACTTCCTGCTCACTTACATCACACTGCACAAGATTACAAATCTTATTAAAACTAATAAGATCATCAACAACGAGGTTAATCTGATTTTCTGGATTGATTTTTTTAAGCTGTTTTGAAAGACGGTAAACAACTCCGATGTCTCCGAAGTTATCTACCACCTTGCACAGAATAGTTATATACATGGGAGCACCATTGTCATTGCGAGCCGAAGGCGTGGCAATCTATTAATTGATTTTACTATATAATCCGCTAAGTTCTTCGCGCCATTGAGACTGCTCTTCGCGGTTTTCCCATTCGATTATTTTTTTGATTGTAAAATGACGCTGATCACGGATATTTTCATACTGAAGAACTGCAAAACGTCCCTGACCAATATAAGCTACTTTTTCATTTTCTCCGGTAGGCTCAGACTGCTTTACCTGATTCAGAACACAGTCAAAATGAAGAGGCTGTCCGGTAGTCTTATCAGCAATAGCACTGGCAATGTCAGTAATCGGCTGTCCGCATTTTGGACAGATGATTTCACGTGCCTTAACATCCTGAATAGCTGCTAATCTCTGTCTTTCAGCATCCTGGTCTTCATATAAAGCCTTGTTAAACTGAAAAGACTTCTGTTTATTTTCGCGAGACTGCTCATTATTTCTTTTCTGATTATTCCAGTTGTTCGAATGTTTTCTATTGCGACGTCTATCCATAATTAATCCCGGAATTTCAATTCATCAGGATCATCAATCAGATGATTACTAATAACCTGTGCAATTCTTTGAATTGCATTATCAAGATATTCCTGATTTTGAATTTTCTCCCTTAACTCCAGTATTCTTGGAGACAGATCGACAGTTTCGGTCCGTTCAAGAACAAGAGTTGCTGCCCCTGTAGATTTTCCACCAGAAATCATAAAATCTCCCTAAAAACTACGCGTTATTACTCTGTAAATGCATTTTCAATATGATATACGGGCTCTAAGCCGGGCATATCAATAACAATTACATCAAATCTGATGTAACTGTTACTATATTGTCGATGTTTTAACAGAAAACGTTTAGATGTTTTTATGATTCTTTGACGTTTCTGGTAATTTAACTCCCTCTGAATCATATCTATTGTGCCGTTTGGAAGCGTTTTTACCTCCACAAACACAATCGTATCATTCTTAAATGCTATTATATCAACTTCTCCGCCCTTTGTCCGCCAGTTACGCTCAATTATTGCAAATCCATTTGAGATAAGATATTCTACAGCTCGGTTTTCACCATTATCTCCGATCTGCTTTGTATTCATTCAGCACTCCTGCGTTTAAGTTCTTCCTCAGAAATAATAAATGAAAAAATAACAGAAAGTGCTTTCCAGGCTGATTCAGGAACAACAGTTCCAACCTCATTCATTCCAAGAAGATCTACAAGAACAGCGTCCTCAGCAATATGAATGCCGGCTTTTTCTGCTTCTGCTATCATAAACTCTGCAGTGCGTCCCTCTCCTTTAGCCATTATAACCGGAGCTTCTACACCTTCGGGATATTTCAAGGCTATGGCACGCTTTTTCTGATTTTCACTCATACCACACCTCCGAAAGTATAAAAATTTTCAAGTCCGCTTGCATTTCCTTCCATATCACTAATTTCAGCTTCTGAAATATTTATTCCACTCATATCAGCAGCAATAAACATTTTCTTTAATTTATCAGCTATATCTTTCTGATTATAATTGCCGGTATTAGAGTAATCCCCTTCAGAAACATTAAAACGAACATTTTTACACCGGCCAGATTCATAAACAAGACTAAACAGATATCTTTTTCCATTATATCTGCAGTCCAGATTCATCAGTTTCAATATTTTTCCTGAATCAAATAAAAGCCTAAGATTACCACTTCCAAGCACAGATCTTGCATTATCTGAAGAAATCATTCCTCCCTCATACTGCACAAGCTCAAATGGAAAAATATACCAGGCACCTTCTGCACCGTTTATTCTATTTATAAGTTTTTTCTGATTTTGATTTGACTGATTACCCCGCCCCTTTTTTCCACTATCATCCCAGGACAAATCTCCGGAAAGCTGCAGCAAAAGTTCTTTTATTTCATCTTCATCTGCATTAAGCCCTTTTTCTGCAAGCATTACAAGAATTTCTGCAGCCGATTTTTCTTTTCCACTAAAACGAAGGGCAAGACTCCTTATACGACTCAGCATCTGAGAATCAAGTTTAAGACCTGTCTGGGTAAACATCTGAAAAATGGAAGAAGAAAGAATATCCGAAGAAAGACCTGCACTCTGTAAAAGAGAAGCAAGCCGGTTGGATGTCATTTCATTCATCTGAAAATCGATATTCTGCAAGATTGCGCCTGTCTGAGACTGGGGAGTCAGTATGATTTTTCCATCTCTACCACTGACTATAGCAGAAAAAGTATCTCCGGTCTTTAATGCACGTTCAGAACTAAAACTTACTTTTACACCAGCGACAAAACCTTCATATCGGCCTCCACCAAGACCACGCGTTACGCGCACAGGAACAGAGGAACCTTCGGTTAGTACCTTATGAGCTGAGACCGGCCGCGTTCTGGAAGTTCCTGCCGCCGCAGTTGAATTGATATTTGCCGCATTAAATTCCATAAGATAATTATAGTTAAAAAAAATAGGACTTCCAAGACTGGAAGTCCTATCTTTATAAAATCCGTCATTGCGAACCGAAGGTGAAGCAATCCATTTTATAGATTGCTTCGTCGATAAGCGCCTCGCAACGACACGAGCTTGAAATTACTGAGCGTTGTTCTTTGCTTCAGCAGCTTCTTTGCGCTCTTCCTTAATCTGAGCTTCTGTAGCAGCAGCTGCAGCTTCAGCGCGTGCGTTACGAGCAGCGATTTCAGCAGCAATCTTTCCACCAACAAGAGTCTTAACCTTAGCGCTCTTACCTACCTTATCGCGGAGGTAGTAAAGCTTAGAGCGGCGTACCTTACCAGGGCGAACTACGTCAACCTTTACGATACGTGGGCTGTTATAAGGGAATACACGTTCTACACCTACACCGTAAGAAATCTTACGAACAGTGAAAGTCTCGCGTGCACCTTCGTTCTTCTTGCAGAGAACGATTCCTTCATAAACCTGGATACGCTCTGTTTTACCTTCGATAATCTTGAAGTAAACTTTTACAGTATCACCAACATTGAAGCCCTGTGCTCCAGGACGCTTCTGTGTTTCTTCGATAGTCTTAATAAGATCCATAGTGATCTCCTTTAGTTTTGCACCTTCTTTGCCTTTTTCTTTTTCTGATGTTTAGCAAAGAAAGATTCGGTTATTTCCTCAATCATCTTTTCGGCTTCTTCAGTAAGCTGACCTTTCATGCGAGCATCGCGAATTAAATCCGGTCTGTTTGCCATTGTCTTCATCAGCCGCTTTCTAAGCCGCCACTTTCGGATTTCCTCATGATTACCACTAAGTAAAACCGGTGGAACCTTCATACCCTTCCATTCTTCAGGATGAGTATACTGAGGGTACTCCAAAAGTCCGTCACAATAACTTTCTTCTTCAAGCGATTCGTGAGAAATAACTCCGTCTACAAGGCGGTAAACAGTGTCTATAACAACTGTTGCAGCCACTTCTCCAGATGACATTACATAATCTCCAATGGAGATTTCTGCGTCAACGTAAGAATCGATGATTCTCTGGTCAATACCTTCGTATCTTCCACAGATGAATACAAGTTCGTCTTTGTGACTAAGTTCTTCGGCAATTTTCTGTGTAAGCTGTTTTCCGCTCGGTGTTACATAAATTACGTACTTTCTGCGGGCATTTACACTATCAAGTGCCTTTCCGAGTGGCTCTGGCATCATAAGCTGGCCAGCGCCGCCTCCATACGTTCCGTCATCACAGGTATGGTGTTTATCAGTAGCAAAATCTCTGATGTTCACCAGATCGTAAGCAATAATTTCCTTTTCTACCGCTTTGGCCATGATTGAGTTTTCAAAAAAAGCCCTAACGATATCTGGAAATAAGGTCAGCACAGTAAATTTCATGGAATTACTCCAGAATCCAGAGGTGCATCAATTGCACCGTTTTGTTCTTAATATCAACCTTACCAATAAATTCTTTATTGAAAGGAACAAGAACCTTTCGGTCACAACTCTCGGCGAGTGACACTTCTAACAAGTTACCCCCGCCGCCTTCCATTACGTCTGTGATTGTTCCTATTACAGCATATTTGCTGCCTGGTGCAATCAACGTTGCCGGAGCGTCCTTCCCTTCATAAATAAGGGAACAATTTCGTAAATCCTCAACATACCACTCGTCTTTATTCAAAGGCTTGCAGTATTTTCGTGGTACTTTAATTCCCCAGTGGCGGTACTTTAATACAGCCTCATCAGAATCAATACCCTCAAACTTAACATAAGCAACTGCATTTCCAAGAGAAACCGATTCAACCTTTGCTTCTCTCTGCTGGTCGCCATGCACTAAAGTAACTTCCTTCAAATCGAGCAGATGCTCATATTCTCCAGAGGCACTCTCAACCTTACATTCACCCGAAAAACCGTGAGTTCCTCGAATGAACCCAACCACAAGTTGTGCTTTTTCCATCAGCAATATTCCTAACTAGTTATCAAGAATATCAAGACTGTAGCGTTTACCGTCTTTTACTGCTGATGCACTCAGAACTGTTCTCATGGCTTTTGCAATTCTACCGTATTTACCGATAACCTTGCCGATGTCTCCATCTGCCACTCTGAGCTGGAGCACCATGCCCTTCTCGCCTTCAGTTTCATTTACAGATACAGCTGACGGATCATCGACCAATGATTTTGCGATGTATTCAATCAGGTCTTTTTCCATTTTTCTAGCCTCTCTGTAAACTATTCTGCCTTCTTAGCAGCCTGGCGATTCATCAACTTCTTAACGATGTCTGTAGGCTGTGCACCAACGCTGATCCAGTACTTTGCACGTTCCAAATCGATAGAAACCTGATCCTTTTCCTGCGCGATTGGCATGAAAGTTCCAATTTCTTCGATACAAACGCCGTCACGTGGCTTCTGTGAGTCCTGAACGACTACACGGTAGCATGGACGCTTAGCTGCACCAAATCTCTTAAGTCTGATTTTGACCATTATATCCTCCATGGCGCTGTTTCCAGTGCCAAATTTTTACTATTAAGGGCATAAAAACGCCTATTGTGTATATTAGGTCAGTATTTTATATGATTTTTAGATTTTATTCAAGGCTTACACGTTCGAAAAACGAGATAAGAATGCTTTAGTTCTCTCGACTTTAGGATTATTGATTACATCCTCTGGAGCACCTTCTTCCACAATAACTCCACCATCCATAAAGATAATATGGCTTGATATATCGCGGGCAAAAGACATTTCATGTGTAACTACAACCATTGTCATTTTTTCTGCAGCAAGTTCCTTTATTACAGCAAGAATCTCACCAGTAAGCTCAGGATCAAGAGCAGATGTCGGTTCATCAAAAAGAAGAACCTCTGGCTTTAAGGCAAGTGCACGTGCAATAGACACTCTCTGCTGCTGACCGCCGGAAAGCTCACAAGGATATGCGTCTGCTTTTGCGGCAAGGCCCATGCGGTCCAGAAACTCCATTGCAACAGATTCTGCTTCCTCTCTGGATTTTTTAAGAACTCTTATCTGCGCTTCTGTTACATTTTTCAGAACTGAATAATGAGGAAAAAGATTAAAATTCTGAAATACCAGACCACTCTTCAAAATTATTTCATGCCGAGTCTTTTTGTCTGCATACACTCCATTTTCAACAAGAGTTTTTCCACAGATTTTTATAGTTCCGTCTGTAACAGTTTCCAGCTGAGAAATACAGCGGAGCATTGTAGATTTACCCGAACCACTTGGTCCGATAATGCTCAATACCTCACCCTTCTCTACAGAAAAAGAAATTCCTTTTAAGATTTCAAGGTTATTGCAGAATGTCTTTTTTATATTTTCAACTCTGATTATTTCATCCATATCAATCACATCAATTATAATAACTCAGCTTTTTTTCCAGCTGTCTGAACCCGATGGATACCACCCAGTTCATAATAAAATAGAATACTCCGGCTATAAACAGCGGGATAAATGAGAACATAGCTCCCTGTCTTTCCTTGGCAACCATCAGAAGCTCACTTACACCAATTACAGAAACCAGTGCAGTATCTTTTACAAGTGTAATTACTTCATTACCCATCGCAGGAACAATCCGCTTTATTACCTGAGGCAGAATTATTCTGAAAAAAGTCTGTGCGGGAGTATAACCTAAAACCTTTGCAGCTTCATGCTGCCCCTTTGGAATTGATTCAATACCGCCACGGTAAATCTCTGCAAAATAAGCAGCATAATTGACAGAAAGAGCTACAATAGCCGCAACAAAACGGTTCCATCGGAAAGTAACGACATATCCAAGAGACTGAAGCCAGCGTATAAAGAGACCTGGTCCAAAATATACAACCAGGAGCTGAAGCATAAGCGGAGTTCCACGGATTATCAGAAGAAATACATTTGTACAGCCTGAAAGCAGCTTATGTTTAGACATTCTGCTCAAGGCAATAGGTAAAGCAAGTGGAATTGAAAATATTATTGTGAGAAAAAAAACTTCAAGCGATGTTACAGAACCATTCAACATCGCCTGAAGCATTTTGATATATCTATCTGACATTTATTTAATTGTAGAAATATCGCGTCCGAACCATCTCTGGCTGATTGCTGTTACAGTTCCATCTTTCTGCATTTCTTTTAAGATTTCCCATACAGCATCGCGTAACTCAGGTTCAGATTTTCTGAAACCAATACCATAACCTTCATTTGCAAGTGACTCATTGATTACTTTAAATGGCTTTTTAGTCTGTGCAATTGAATAATTAGCAACAACGCTATCCATTACAACTCCATCAACACCACCAATATCAAGGTCGTTCAAAGCTGTAATGTTATCCTTGAACATAATGAGTTTTGAGATAGAAGAAGAGAATGATGCGTTATCATCTACAGCTTCCTGAGCACTTGAACCGCTCTGAATACCAATGATTTTTCCAGAAACATCTGAAAGCGAATTGATTCCACTATCAACACGTACTACAAGTATCTGATCATTATTCAAATAAGCTTCTGTAAAAGAAAGGGCATTTTTTCTTTCATCTGTAATTGTAAAGCCGTTCCAGATACAGTCAATTTTTCCTGTCTCAAGTTCCATCTCCTTTGCATCCCAGTCAATTGGCTGTGCACGGAAATCTACTCCAAGACGTTTTGCAACTTCTTTTGCAAGGTCAATATCATAACCTACAATTTCATTATTATCATTTCTGAATCCAAGAGGTGGAAATGAATCATCAAGTCCGAGTACAAATGTACCGCGAGCCTTAAGTGCATCCACTGCATTTTCTCCAGTTTTCTTATTTGTTTTCTTACAGCCTGTAACTGCAACAAGAGCTGCCATTATAAGGGCAGCAACAATAGTTTTTTTCATGTTATACTCCTGTATAAATAAAATCATCAATGGAATCTTCTTCCGCTGATGTATTATCCTTAATAAAAGCCGAAAGCTTATCTATCTGTTTCTGCACCTCAGATGGAGCAGGCCCGCCTGTTGTCTTTCTGATTTCAACACATTTTTCAGGTGTGATCAAATCAAAAATATCTTTTTCAAAAAGTGGAGATGCCTTTTCGTATTCACTGAAGTCCAGTTCTTCAAGTTTGCAGTTCTTTTCAATTGCAATACGAACAAGTCCTGCAGAAACACCATGTGCTGTACGGAATGGAAGTCCCTTGCGAACAAGATAATCTGCAACATCTGTTGCGTTGAGATAACCTCCGTCACAGCCAGCTGCCATAACGCTTGTATTCCACTTTGCAGTACGAATCATCTCAGCAAAGATACGAACACTAGAAATAACAGTATCGTAAGCTTCAAAGAAACTTGATTTATCTTCCTGCATATCACGGTCGTATGCTAGAGGAAGCCCCTTCATCATTGTGAAAAGTGCAACCATATCACCATACACACGGCCTGTTTTTCCACGAATAAGCTCAGCAAAATCCGGATTTTTCTTCTGTGGCATTATTGAACTGCCGGTAGACCATTTTTCGCTCAAATCAACAAAATTAAATTCTGTTGTTGCCCAGTAAACAATTTCTTCACAGGCTCTTGAAAGATGCATCTGCAGGATTGAAAGATCAGATGCTGTTTCCAGGTAATAATCACGATCAGAAACAGAATCAAGAGAGTTATCTGTAACAGCTGTAAATCCCAGAAGAGAAGCTTCATATTCACGATTCAACGGAAGTCCACTTCCAGCAAGAGCACATGAACCTATCGGAGACAAATCTGCACGCTTTGCTGCATCTGACAGTCTTGTAAAATCGCGTGTAAACATCCAGGCCCATGCACAAACATGCTGTGCAAGAGTTACCGGCTGAGCATGCTGCATATGTGTAAAGCCCGGTATTAAAGCTTCTTTATTTTCAGATGCAATTTTTACAAGTACAGAAATAAGTTTTAATAACTCTTTCTGAAGTTTTTTAATCTGATAACGAAGGTAAAGTTTTTCATCAAGAGCAATCTGGTCATTACGACTACGACCAGTATGAACTTTTTTACCAGCCTCACCTATTCTATCTGTAAGGGTTGCTTCAACAAAAGAATGAATATCCTCTGCCGAAAGGTCAACCTTGAGTTTGTCATTTTTCAAATCATCCTTGATTGATTCAAGTCCGTTGATAATCTGATTCTGCTCATCTTCAGAAATAAGTCCTGATTTATAAAGCATTTTTGCATGTGCCTGACTGCCCATAATATCAACAAAGGCCATGCGCATATCATCATTTATGGAAGTTTCAAATTTAACAGCATCAGCATCTGGACCTTCCTGAAAACGTCCGTGCCACAAAGCTGCATGATTATCGTTTGTAATTGTACCGTGATTAGACATAATTTTATTATATAAAAAATAGGGGCATGTTTCAACGTAAAAAGAAATCCAAAAAAAAGGCCGCCGATATTCTCGACGACCTTTTTTATCAAATCAACTCAATTTGACAGGCTGAACTTATTTGTTCATAACCTCATCAATTGTAGCCTGAAGTTCGTTCTTCATTGATTCGTATGTTTCCTGAACATCAGCACCTGCACAGATTGACCATGAAAGTGGAGCGTAGTTCAAGCCAGGAATCAGCCAAGCGTTCCAAGACTTTGAGTTATCCATCATATACTGCATTGTCTCATCGATAGCACGTGTATCGCGGAATGAAGAATAGTAGTATTCCTTCCAAGCATCTGGATCATCATATCCTGGTACATCATCAGACCAGAAGTCGTAAATCTTCATAATCTTGTTAACCTTGTCCTGTGAGTAGTAGCTAGGAATTACGAGCATATTATCCTGGTTGAGTGTGAAGTATTTTCCATCACCCTTTGGTCCGAGTGGAAGACATACCATACCCCAGTCATCCTTCATATCAGCAAGCATACCATTTGCCTGAGCATCATATTCCTGGTTGTTATAGAATGCTGTTGCACCACTCAAGAAGTCTGCCTTGAAGTAGTCCCAGTTAGCACCTTCTCCAGCTGGTTTATTGTAATTTACGAAGATTCTTCTTACATATTCCCAAGCTTCAAGAACGTTGTCGCTCATATCAAGATAGTATTTTCCGTTTGAATCAACATTTACGATGCGTCCACCGTTAGAGTAGATTGTTGGCCATGCGAATTCTCCGTTGAATCCAGAGAGAGCATACTGGTCAATAATACCATCGTTATCTGTATCTTTTGTCAAAGCAGCACACATTTCTTCGAATGTTTCCCATGTCCACTTTCCTTCTTTCTGGAGGTTGTATGGTTCATCTGGGTCGAAACCATTTTCCTGAAGAACGCGCTTGTTGAAGAAGAGACAGTGACGTGGTTCTGGCATACCTACGGCAAATGATTTACCAGGCATTACACCAAGAACAGCCTTATTCCACTTTTTCTTTGTCCAGTCGATATCTGGAGTCTTAGAAACATCTGCCCAAAGGTTAGCAGCGAGTCCTGAGAATGCTGAACGTCCATCAATGATGAAGATACGAGCATCATCACCACCAGTGATACAGTAGTTAGCTACTTCAGCTGGATGTCCACCCCAACCTGCATTCAAGTTGTCCTGAATGAGAGTGAAGTTGTAAGTTTCTTCGAGGTACTTGCGGTAAGCTCTCTGATCTTCTTCTGCCTTAGAAGCTGCTGGAGCATCAGGGTTTGACCACCAGTCATAAATTGTTACAGCCATACCACCGAAGTCGTAAGCTTTCTTTGTAGCCGGGTTCTTTGCTACTGGAAGTTTAGAATAGTCACCATTCTCAGCTGCCTTAAGAGCTGCTGCAGAAGGACCTTTAGATTTGCTACATCCAGCAAGTGCGAGAACACACATTGCAGACATTGCCAAAAGTGCAATTTTTTTCATAAAATTATACTCCTTTTTTATAAATTTACGCCGTAACCGGCAAATTGCCTATTAAAATAATTATACCACCACTTTGGTGAAATTACATAGGAAATTTCTCCTAAGGTATAAAAAAATCCCCGTGTTAACGGGGATTTCCGATAATTGGCGGCTCGCATAGTCTCGCCGCTTGAGCCATTTTTTCGATGAACCTAAAACGACCTGCTGTCGCAGCTCGTTTTTTAATGGTTCTTCTATTATAGGCTACATTTTAACACCAGTGCTTGCAAGGCTTTCTACGAACAGTCTCTGACAGAAGATGTAGAGAACAATAAGAGGAAGAATCGCAAGAAGCATACCTGTTGAAAGGATAGCATTTGAGTAACCGATTGGAGCTACTACAGAACCACCATTCAGCTTTGAAAGATAGATACCGAACTTATCTACGATACCTGTAAGCTGAATGGAAAGCAGCTGAATCTTACCTAAGAAGAGGTTTGAATAGAAGCTATCTGTCCACTGCCATACAAAAGAGAACAGGAAGCATGATGTAATAATTGGTTTTGCACCAGGAACCATAATTCTTACAAAGGTCTTAAGAGGTCCACAACCATCTACATAAGCAGCCTCTTCAAGCTCAAACGGGAAGCCCATAAAGAACTGGCGGATCATAAAGATATAAAGACCATTTTTAAGTCCCATACAGCCAAGACACATCATAATGTATGGAAGCATTGAACCGCGAAGGTTAAGTGTTGCTCCAAACAGATTGAAATATCGGAAGTGAAGGAACAAAGATGTAGAAATTGTCTGTGGCGGAATTACGATTACAAGAATTACACAGAAGAACCAGAATCTCTTAAGAGGGAACTGAAATCTTGAGAAACCATAACCTACAACACTACACATTGCAACTTCAATTACAGAAACCAATATAGAAACCCATAATGTATTAAACAGGGTTGTCTTATAGTTGAGAAGATTCATTGCAATCTTCCAGTTACTTACAGAAAAGTGCTTTGGAACCAGAATAATTGTTGTATCATAAAGGTCTCGTTCTGCCATAAAACTCAGCGCAATCTTATTCAGAATAGGCTGAATGATCATAAAACACATTCCAAACAGAAGAATTCCTCTAAAGATTGAAAGAGCATATTTTTTGATTGTCTCATTCAGAAGAATACCATTTGATGCTTCATTTCTTTCCCAGAAAGAGCGTGTTTCAACGGCATTTACATTCTTTTTTGCTTTATCTTTCTTAGTCATAATTGTATACCACCTTTGAAATAATCAATGAACTGATACCGATTAATGCCATACATACAACAAAGTATATCCATGCCATAGCAGAACTGAAACCATAATTGAGCAATTCTGTCATCTGGGTATTAATCTTAGTCATAATCTGGTTATCACTCTTCATGAAGAAGTCTACGATTGTATAAATCCAACACACAAGCATAAGAGGGCTTACCATAGGAACAGTAATCTTCCAGAGACTTTCCCATGCTGTACAACCTTCCATTTGAGCAGCTTCATACATACTTGGAGAAATATTCTGAAGACCAGAAAGGAAGATAATAATCTGAATACCAGAAGCCATTGCAACATCGTAAATAGAATCAATAATTTCAAAGACAGTTTTGAATGCCTTACCACTGATACCATTTACTCCAGAGCCTTCTGAAACAAGAATCTTTTCAAGTACGTCTGTAATTGTATTTGCATTTCCAGACTCTTCAATCATTTCCTTAAGCTGAGCCATAAGAGCGTTGCTTGATTCAAGACCTACAAGTACACCGGAAGAAAGAATAACTGCAAGGAAGAAGATAGAACGTGCAAGAGTTCTACCCTTAAATTTCTGATTCAAAAGCAAAGCAACGAAGAAACTGAATACGATAGTTGCTGCTGAACGAAGTACCATCTGTCCGATTGCTTCAACAAGCATTCTATTAAATTCTGCATCTACAAGCAGAGCCTTCTTAAAGTTATCAAAATTATTCCAGTTGAGCTGGAATCCCTGGTTTGAAATTACTACTTCCGACATAGCCATGTGAAGTGACTGTGCCAGAGGTTTTATCATAAAGAATACAAATCCAAGAATGAACGGCAGAATAAACAGATATCCGTATACTGCACGTCTTCCCATTAATCCGACTTTTTTCTTCATATTAGTCCTCCACCTTCATTACTCTGTATTCTCTTTCAGGAATAAATTTTCCTGAAGGTGTAATATAGTTCTTATAGCTGAAGTTTACGTAAACTACATAACCGTTCTCATAAGTTGTCTTAGTTACGTTATCTGAAACATACTCATGATTTTTAATAAGTGAATTCATTACAGGAGACATCTTTGAGTTATATTCTTCATAAACTTCAGAAAGTTTCTCCTTCCATTCATCGAAGTTACTAGCATAGTACTCTGTATAGTTTGTTTCCTGAAGATCACGTTCAGAAGCATTAATAAATGAGAACTGAAGACCAGCACCTGCTTCTGCAGACTCAAGAAGAATCTGATCTTTTTCATAAGCAAGATTAATTGGGGAACCTGCATAATTTACATAACCATGCAATGCAATCTGATAGAATGGAACTATACCATCAATAATTGCATACTGATTTCCATGGAGAGGCATATTTGTTACAAAGTCAGCCTTTGTTACTGCATAGTCATTTCCACCATTAATCATAATTGCAAGCCCCTTCTCTGCTGCTTCATCAAACTTTGCAATCTGATTTGCAGTTTCCTGAGCTCTTGTAAGAGGAGCACGGTCATTGAAATCTGAAGAAAGAAGATTACCGTTATCACGGAATGAAACACCATCAAGCTTCATTTTTGAAGCACTCTTAAGGAACTTTTCAGCCCCCTTAATGCGGTTTTTATTATTCAAAAGATAATAATTATCTCTTTCAGGATCTTTACCGTACCAGATTGGAGTATATTCTGAAAGTTCACAAAGCTCATCACTTACAAAACGTGCAGCATCGCGGTAGCTGAAGAAACCGTCAAAAATATTTGAACGGTAAGCTGTCTGAACTGCACCATCCAGATAAAGCTTTCCCGAAGTTTCTTCAACAGACTTAAGCATCTTCTTGAAATCTGATTTTCCACCAAGAACCTTAATAAAGTTGATTTTATTCATAAACTTCTGACGGATACCACCATTAACAAAACCAGAAAGCTTGTAATTAACATCTTTAATTCCAAGTTCATCAATTTCATTAATAATTTTTCCGGCATCTTTATAGCTTGTAAGCTTATAAGGTCTTACCTTTGGCATTCCGGCAATCTGCTGTTTCTTTTCGATAGCACCAACAATTTCTACAGCAACAGGAACATTCTGTACATTCTGTTTCTTGGCACCTGCAAAAAGTTTGTTTCTGTAAGCCTTTGCCATATCTACATAAGAACCACTGTCTACGAAAGTAAATGACTGCTGAATATATTCTTCCTGAGGAAGCTGAGGCTCGTAAACAAACTGTGCACTCTGGCTTCGTGCTGTTACTTCATACTGTTCACGGTGAAGCATCTTATAATCTGCACGAATATAGTTGTAGCTGCCAAGCTTTCCGGCAATTTCTGCTGTAATACCAGCATATTCAGCACCCTTCTCTATTACAGAAAGAACACTGCTGTCTGGATAGCTGATAGCGAATACAGGATAAGCTGCACGTGTTTCTGTAATTACAGCCTTACGCTCCATAGCATAATCCCATCCGTAGCAGTCAGCATAATAACCATTCTGCTTTGTTTTACCATTATTAAAGTTGATAATGCTACCACCACCTTCTGGAATAAGCATATATCCTTCATCATCAGGACCTGCTGCTCCGAAATATGGTAAAACAGAAAGCTGTGTAATAGGATACTTGAGACGGTAAGAAATCTCATTAAATGGAACATTTACAACAAGATTGTTTCCATCAAGCTTATAAGTGATTGAAACATTGAATGCTGGAACTTCCTTGATATTTGATTCTTTATAAAGCTCTTTGTTCTTAAGATAATCTTCATAAGTGAAGCCCTGTTTTGCAAAAAGTTCTTCCATCTGAACCTTCACATGTGTCTGAACATTTTCAAATACGAGGTAAAGATTCTGATCTTCCATACCAGGATACTTTTCAAGCATATCAGAAAGCTCTGATCCCTTGAAAGAACTTTTATTATATTTGTGGTAAGCACGACCTACAGCACTTGTCTGTGATTTTGTAAGTCCTTCAGTCCATTTATCAAATTCATCCTGATACATAATGAGAGGGAATATATACTCACGGTCCATCTGCCCAACTGTATAGTTTACAGTAATTTCATTTCCTTTCTTAACAATGTTATAGAAGTTTCTCTGAACACTGTTTGTATATGTATCATAAGTATCATCAGAACCATTTTCTGTAGAATACTTTACCAGAAGTGTAGACATCATGTTGTTCTTTTCTTTTACAAGAGCAAGCTTATCTGTCATTGCACCCTGTGGATTTGAATACCATACTTTACCGGTATTTTTCTGAAGTACTGTAAAGGTTGTAGTTTTACCATTCATTTCGAACTTCAGATAATTATTTTCCAGAGTATAAGTATCTGCAATCTTTTCTGCTTCATAATACTCTAAAGGAGGCTGTACTGCATTTCCAACCTGAATAAGGCGTATTACTATATATGTAAGGAAGCCGATTACAGCAAGTGTGAATCCAAAACCAACCCAGAATTTTGCAGTTGGCTTATGAAATTCAAAAGTCTTAGTCTTCATTGGCTTTGGACGGCCAATATATCCTTCAGGATATTTTGATTTTTTAACCTTTGGAGCTTTAGGAGCCTTAGGTTCTTTTACCTTCTTTTCTTTTTCCATTTTTAATACCCCTTACCCATCAGTTCAATCTGAAGATTACTTCTCGTCCAAGAGAAACAAAATATGCAACGCCCTGAGAAATCATACTAAAGAACAGAAGCATAATAAAAATGAATATCAGCATACCAGCTGCTGTGAAAATCACGAACAGAAGTGTCTTCGCAAAACTGTAGGAATGAATCATCATAATTGCCATAAAGATAAGAATTCCGATCCATACAAATGAAAGTGAATTAAATACAGAATAGAATGCACTTTCTTCAACAGTTACAAAATTACTCAAAATGATAATTGGAATCTGAATGAGAACATACGGAGTAAGCGCATAAGCAGTACCCATGTAAATGTCTCCAAGATGTCCCTTACCATCGAACAGGGTTGTTACACCCCAGTTACAGATACAGAAAATTGCCAGAGGAAGAAGAACCTTAGCAAATTCCATAAGAATATTTACTTCTTCCCAGTTTACGTTTGGCTGTACTACAAAGCTTGCAAAGTGTAGCTTCCATACATGAGTAAGAAGTGTGATAATTACAATAAAATTGGCTGCAGAATAAGAACCACGCTTTGCGTGAATCAAATCCCAATAACCATCTGCGGGATGCAAGATAACATACAAAGCATAACGCAGTGTATTCAAAAAGTGAATATAAGTTTCTTTTTTGCCTAATTTACTTAATTTACGTGTTATATAACTCATAGTGAATCAAGCTCCCATTTAATTTTCTTTACGATTTTTGAAACAAAGGCTATGACAATAATTGCAATAAGAACTCCTACCATCCAGCCAATATTTGCTTCAATCCATTCTTTGCGGTAATACTTAAAGGCTTTTGAATAGTCTCTGCGATCACGCTTTGTCTTGAAATAATCCATTGCTTCCTTGTACTTGTTCTGACGAAGACAAGCTTTTCCAAGACCAATGTATGCAAGGTCGTAGTTTCCATTATATTCAAGAACCTTTGACCATGATTCTGCAGAAGCATCGTATTCACCACAGGCAAACTGTTCTGTTGCCTTATAAATAAGCTTACCATAATCTGTAGGTGTAAATACTGTAATAGAAGCATTCTGTCCATCAAGAACAAAAAGATCATAACCGATGTGCTCAACTGAAGTTGGCTGACGGAAGAATCCGTCTACGTTACCACGGCCACCAAAAGCAAACAGAAGGTATCCCTGATTGTCATAAGCAAAGAGACGACCACGGCTTTCATCAACTACGATATAAACTTCATCATCAAGAACTGTAATATCTGTAAACTTAGAAGGATTACTGATACCAGCTGCATTACCCCACTGAACATCACCAATAGGAAGATTTACAGCGTTCTTAACAAGAATATCTTTTCCAAGAGCATTAAGACGACGGATTGGTTTTGCGCTGTCTGACTTAAGATCCCACTCTTCGAAAGTTTTTGTAACGGCATAAATAAAGCCTTCTTTATCTATATAGCAGTTTGAATATTCTACAGGAACAAAGAGAACCATTTTTTCTTTCTGAGCCTGAGTAGAAAGTTTTTTCCAGATCATATCTGTCCAGTTATAAACAACTTCGTTTGCACCAAAGAAGCCCTGGAAAGTACCGTCATATTCATACTTTAAGAAACCTTTGTTGATATTTCTTGCTGAAACATAAACACGGCCCTTAGAATCTGCGACAACCTTTGTAGGAAGGAAGTCTTTTCCCTGCTCGTAAGTCGGATCATCCGGTTCCTTAAGAAGCTGAGTAACATTCAGATTCTGATCAAGGCGGATAACACGGCCGTTTTTAGTATCAGCGATATAGATTGATTCATCTTTTCCAACAAATACATCTTCAGGAAGATTCAAAGTTTCCGGTGTGTCAAATCCATTAGGATTTACATGATCAATTACACGGCGAAGCTCAAGAGTCTTCTGCTTTGTATATTCAAGCTGAATGATACGGCTGTTGTCTGTATCTGCTACATAAAGCATATTTCCGTGTGCGAACAATGAAGACGGCTTTTTCAATCCGATATCAAGGTCCAGATCATCTGCATATACTACGTGCGATACACGATATGCATCCGGAGACTTTTCCATTTTTCCCCAGTAGTCATAAATATATGTATCACCTTTTGCAAAAAGTCCTGCATATAAAGTAAAAAGACCTGCAATCAATAATAGTTTTCGTTTCATCATAGCGCTAGTCCTTAAGTCCTGATGTAGCCATTGTTTCCATAATCTGACTCTGAGAGAAGATAAAGAATACAATCGGTACAGACATTGTAAATACGATTACAGCATTCTGCTGACCTGTACGGGCAATACCACCAAGTGCTACCTGATCCAGAGCATAGCGGAGCATTTTCTTGCTTTCAGTATAGATGTACTGTACCTGAGCGTTGTTCCAAAGGTTCTGGATAGAGAAGATTGAGATTGTAAGCCATGCAGGCTTAACGTTTGGCATTACAAGCTTCCAGAAAATCAAAAGTTCACTTGCACCGTCAATTTTTGCAGCTTCAACAAGAGACATAGGGAAGCCGTCCATGAACTGCTTCATAAGGAAGAGTCCAAGAGAACCACCGATAGCCGGCAGAATCAATGACCAGTATGTATCTACCATGTGAAGCTTACACATAATCAAATAGTTAGGAATACCTGTTACATAACCACTGAACATAAGTGCAACAACAGCAACACGGAAGAAGAGCTGTCCACCTGGGAAACGATACTTAGCAAGTACATATGCAGCCATAGAAGCAAGAACAACATGACCAAGTGTACCTGTAACGGTAATGAAAATTGTGTTCCAGATATAGCGTGAAAGTGGAACCCAACCCTGACTCATTGTAATAAGAAGGTCAGAGAAGTTATCGAAAGTCGGGTTTCTTGGCAATACTGTAGGAGGGTTCTTCAAAACTTCATCAAGAGGTTTAAGAGCATTACAGATTGCAAAGAACAAAGGAAATACCATCATTGCAGAACAAAGTGCAAGGAAGATGTAGATTCCGATATCACCACCAACAGAGCGGTTTGGCTTACGGCGGAATTTATAATGATGAATTGTCTGATCTTTATACATATTTTTAGTACTCATTTTCATCCCCCTCTATTAGTGTCCTACTCTGTTCAAGAGTTTCTGAATAACCTTGTTACAGAGAATCATTGTAAGGAACAATACTGTTGCAATTGCAGATGCATAACCCATTTCGAAACGTGTAAATCCGTAGTCGAAAAGGTGTGTAACAATTGTACGTGCGTAATAGTCTGTTGAAGGATATCCGGCAAGCTGCATAGTTACATCACAAACACCGAATGCAGAAGTAATTGACATTACAGCTCCGAACAGCAGCATAGGCTTCATATTTGGAAGTGTAATGAACCAGAGTTCCTGCCAGCGGTTCTGAATACCATCAATATATCCGGCTTCATACTGTGCCTTATCAATACCTTTAAGACCGGCAACGAACGAAAGGAATCCTGTACCCAGAGACATCCAGAGGATAATCGGAATAATAACCTTCATACCAATCCGAGGATCTGTAAGGAACATAATAGGAGCATTAGTAATTCCCATATTTGCAAGGAATCTGTTAAGCCAACCGTTCTGATCATCATTGAACAATGTCTTGAATACAAAGTATGCATTTCCTGAAATAGAAGGTGCATAGAAGAAGAATACTACCAGTGTACGAATCCATTTTGGAAGCTCATTGATGAGCCATGCAAAAATGAATGCCATGATGTATCCTACAGGACCTGTAATTATAGCAATAAGGAAAGTGTTCTTTACAGCTGTTGTAAATACATCATCCTCAAGGAACAGGTTCAGATAGTTTCTGGCACCAATAAAATCCGGTTTCTCCAGAATATTATAGTTAGTAAAACTAAAATAAATTGAAGTCAGCATAGGAAGTACATAGAATGTAATAAACAAAACTGCATATGGTAAAAGGAATAAATAGCAGACTTTGTTTACACGTATATTACGGCCTAAATCAGAAATTGCGAGCTTTTTCTTAGCTATATATTTATCTAACTTTTCACTCATAATTATCTCCTAACTAGTCCTCTGCAACAGGAAGGTTGAATTCCTGACGCTTACGGGTAAGCTCTTCATTGATCTTACGTGTATAATCAATAAGGGTTTCGCGTGCATCATCCTTTTCGTTGATAACGCGACGTGTACCATTTACGATATGGCGTGGAGTATAGTAGCTTCCAGGAACTTCAGGAACCCCAACTGTTTCCTGCATAGAATCTTCAAGAACTTTAATCTGTTTTGAGTTCCATGAAAGCTGTCTGAGAGCTTCTCTGTTTGCAGTTGCATAGCGGGCAGAAGCACCAAGAAGAGCTTCCATTTCACGACCAAAGCGAACCTGTGTATCAGCAGAAACCCACCATCTCATGAATTCCCATGAATCAGCCATACGGGTTTCATTTCTCATAACCTCGTTCCAGGTCTTTTCATCGATACCAGGAATTACGCCTTCTTCAAATGTCTTTCCGTTATTGTCGCTATAAGCAAGCTCAGGAAGATTTGAAAGGTCAAGGTCATCAAGGTCGATTCCCTTCTTAATCATCATTGTACAAACACCACCGGAAATATTAGAACGATCAATATTTCCCTTTTCATCCTTTGTTCCAGGGAGGTATGTGAAGTCCCAGAGGCCACGGATTTCTGGTGCACCAACTACGATTGTATTGTATGTAGTATAGTTAGCGATACCGATTGCCATATCACCTGTACGGAAGCGGCTCATAAAGTCATAGACAGTAGGAATTCCATAACTATTATAAAGGCCTGTATAAGTTTTGAATGCGGCAACACCAGGTTCGCTGTCAATAACTGACTTATTACCCTCTTTGTTATAAATCTGTCCACCAGCCTGATATACCATCGAATAGAAGGTTGTCATATCTGGAGTAATAATATTTGGATAAGGAACACCGATTGTAATGTTATTACCCTGAAGAGTTGGGAGAATTTCAATAAGTTCTTCCCATGTTTCAGGAACCTTAAGTTTTAACTGTTCAAGAATATCCTTGCGGTAGAACATAAGGTTGAATGTCTGCTGCTCAGGAAGCGCATATATACCACCATTATATTCATAAGGCTTATAAGCACTTGGCATAAACCATGAAAGAACTTCATCACAATCTTTAAAACGGCGAAGGTTTACGTTTGCATTACGCAAAGCATAATCTACAGGATGTGACTGATAAGTTGAAATTACAACATCAGGTCCGTTTCCTGCTACTACGGCATTAAGAAGTGATTCAACCTTAATAAGCTTTACGTTTACATTGATTCCAGAAATTGGAGTAAAGCTGTCATCAATCATGTTCTTAAGAACCTGGCTCTGATCACGACCTGTTACAATCCATACTTCAATAAGATGATCTGATCCCTCTTTGTAAACACTACCAAGAGAAGAAGAATCATAAAAGTATGAGTTTACGAATGAAGTAATTTCATGACCAACGTTCTTAAAGAAGTTTGAGCGGTCTACTTTAATCTTATCATTGATACTCTGGAGCTGGATATAGTCGATATCAAGCTTTGTTTCTGTCATGCTGAGCATAGAAGAAGCCAGAGTTGTTGTATTATCCTTAAAGCTTGCAAAACCTTTTGTAATTCTGTCAGGATGCTTATAGAACTGTTCAAGCTGAACTGCAAGAACCTCGGCAGGAGAAATCTGATTTGATTTTTCACCGGTAATTGCAACAAAGTCGTCAATAAGCTTGTACAAGCGGCGGCTTTCGAGCATCATAGCAGCTACTTCATCCGGATATACCTTCTGAATTTCATAGTCGCGGTTCAAATCTGGATGTTCACCAGTAAGAACAAGAATTGTACGATAAATAAGATTCAATCTGTAAACAGAATCCTGAACCTGCTGAATTACATGTCCAATCTCACCAAGAGTTGCTTCAAGCTTAATTGAATGCTTACCCTTTGAAAGATAGAACTTATATGGTTTCTTTTCTGCATCTGAAAGAGTTGCATACTGCCAGTCAGAATCATATTTGAAGCCTACTGATTTAAGTGCGTCAAAAGGAATTTCATCATCAATATAAACAGAACGACATGCTACATAACCACGCTGGAAGAACTGGCGTGCTTTCAAAGAAATTGTATACCAGCCGTCTTCAGGAACTTCAAGCTCCCATTCAATCCACTGCCCAGGAATCTTCCATGAATCACCACCTGTGTAGTTCAAAATTGTCTGCTTTGTACTGTATGGTTCAGTAATAGCAGAAGAACGGTCATAGCGGGCAAACAAAGATGGATCTGAACGAACTACAGAATCCTCTCCCTGAACCTTAACTGTAATATCTTTTCCTGTATAACTGTCAGGATTTGATTTCTGTTTTGCAAGATACTGCTCGTAGGTTTTATAAACAACAACCGGACAAAGTTTAATACCACTGATTGCCATTGGTTCACTAGTTGCTTCGAGAGTAATTTCATTTTCACCCTTGTTAAAGAATACTTTATAAGGGTCTACTTCATAGCCAAGATCACTCTTGAAATATACAGACTGATAATCAAAGACTTCTACCTGAGTTGGACGGATACTGTTACCACGGTTATCATATTTTACAGGGCCGCCATCCTTCCAAAGTCTGTAAAAAGCAAGGGTATCAGCACCAGTAAATGGCATTTCACCGTTTACATACAGAATACGTTCCATATTTACATTTCGAGAAGGAACGGCAACATATTCCATACTGATATTATAGAAGCCAGCTTCCGGTACATCTACAATCCAAGTTACAGAAGATTCTTCATCTGTAATAACAACATCTTTTCCTTTGTAGTTCTTTTCCACGCGGGTACCAGTTGATTTTTCTTCAACAAAGTTCAGAACATCAACAGAAACTTCATTCTTAGGATTCTTAGCCGAAGAATGCTCTTTCAAATACTCCGAATAAGTTCGTGTAGAAGAAACGACCCCAACATTTGTGGATAAATCATAATTATCATACTTAGCATGATAATCTTTATCAGGAAAAAAGCTCGGGATAGCGAAAATGAGAATAATAACAACAAGTGCTATTAAAACATTTCGCAACGTTTTATTAATTTTTATTCCTACCATAGTATTACTATTTTATCATAAGTTAGCTTTTATACCATAGGAAAAAATTCTTAATGGATATGATAAAAAAAGCCGGCCCTTATTCAGGAACCGGCTTTTAAGTAATAATTTACCTGTTTTTAGTCTTTCTTAAAGTAGCTGTCAAATTCTTCATCAGAATGAAGTTTTTCGTCATTTTTTGACTCAGATTTTTTATGACTTGTTTTTTTTACCTCTTCAGGATCAATATTTGCACTTTTAAGATTTTCAGCATCATCTTCACTGAAATCCTCATCATTATAAGGCATTACAAGACATGCGATGATATAAACAATCAATCCTGCACCCTTGAGCAGACATAAAAGAGCTGCAACAATACGAACGATTGTCGGATCCATATTAAAGTATTCTGCTAATCCTCCGCAGACACCACCAATCATCTTATTTTTTCTTGATTTATACAGTCTTTTCTTTTCCATATTATCTATCTCCTATCAGTTTGTTCTATTTAATTGTAATATTTACAGAACCCATTCCACAATTTACAGAGAAATGATTTGCAAGCTTCTGATTGTTGTAAACCTGGCAGACACCACTCTTCTTTTCACCATTAAAGCGGAAATCTCCCAATCCAACCTTTGCATCGTAAGAATAAGCAGTCGGATCACCTTTAAGTTTCAGCTCCATATTACCCATTCCACAATCAAGATTTACAACTCCTGTTATGGTTCCTGTAAATTCAAGATTACCCATACCGCAACGCATATTAATTTTGCCGCCAAAAATACCATCAAGAACAATGTTTCCTGCCCCCACATCAACAGTTCCAGACTCACAATTCAATGAATTTTTTTTTGAAACAAGTTTTCCTGCTCCAACACCAATTCTGAATTTTCCAACACTCGCATCCTTAGGAATAGTAACAAGTACACGAGGAACAATTCTGCTTCTGCGGTTATGACTCCAGAAGTTCAGATTAAATCGTCGTGTATTACTTACTACCAGAGTACCTTCCTTATTCAAATAACAGTTTATGCATTCTTCAGGAAGTCCGCGGGTTTCAATACAGTATTTATCGCCTTCAATCAGAACAACTTCAGCAGCTCCAAAATCCATAGAAAGATTCTTTACTTCAGATTTCTTAAACTCAAAGTAAAGGGCATCCATACTATATCCGTCTGCACCACTTGTTCTTTCACTATCAGAATCATCATCCGAATCATTATCAGCCTTTGAAGACTTTGTATCCACGAGCGCATTTGCAAACTTCTCAATAATAGTTTTAGCAAGCTCCTCAGGAGTTCCCAGCTCACGCATTACCTTTTCATCATCATCAGCTTCATCAAAATAATCAGAATAATACTGAATAGCCTCAGACTGTTCATCAGAAGAAAGAGACATAATACTGCTCTTTAATTCATTCAAATATTCTTCTCTCGTCATCTATTTTTCCTCTTTTCCAGATGAAACTCCCATAAGAATCTCATCAACACCATTTCTAAAAAGTACCCATTCACTGCGATACTTATCCAGCAGAATCATACCATTAGAAGTTATCTTATAGTATCTTCTGTTCCTTCCCTGAAACTCCATGTCGTAAGTTTCAAGGTAACCGTCCTTCTGGAGTCTTCTGAGCACCGGATAAAGCGTGCTTTCAGAAACATCCATAATTTTACGGACATCCTGCGTTATCTTGTAGCCGTAAGTTCCTTCAAGGCTGACAACCGAAAGTACCACAGCATCAAGCAGGGCGGAGCCCGCTGTAAACACCATCGGAACCTCCTTTGCTTCGTGTAATATTGTTTAGATATCTATATTATATAATATATAATATTATAACACCAAAAGTCAAGAAATTTGTTACTAGCCTACAATCGAAAATCCGTTAAAAAACGAGCCGGCAGGGTCGTTTTAGGATTATCGAAAAAACGGCTCAGAGCGAGATTAATCGAGCGACTTTAAAAAGAAAAAGGCAGACCTCCGAAGAGATCTGCCTAAAATCTTTAATTTAGATATGTAGTTTTATATTACATTCCATATGTACTGATGAAAACACCGGCTGCGATAGCAGTACCGATTACACCTGCTACGTTTGGTCCCATAGCGTGCATCAAAAGGAAGTTTGTAGGATCTTCTGACATACCTACTTTGTTAGCAACGCGGGCTGCCATTGGAACTGCTGATACACCAGCAGAACCGATAAGCGGATTAATCTTCTCTTTAAGGAAGAGGTTCATAATCTTAGCCATGATAAGACCACCCATTGTAGCAATACAGAAAGCAACAAGACCAAGAACGATAATACCAAGTGAGTTAGCGTGCATGATCTTTTCTGGAGTCATCTGTGAACCTACACCAAGAGAAAGAAGAATAGAAACAATGTTCATCAATTCATTCTCTACAGTCTTAGAAAGACGCTGTACAATTCCAACTTCCTTAATGAAGTTACCGAATGCGAGCATACCGATAAGTGGAGCTGCAGGAGGCAGAAGAAGAATTGTTACAACAAGCAGAAGCAATGGGAAGAGAGTCTTTTCTGTCTTAGATACAGGACGGAGCTGACTCATCTTAATCTGGCGTTCTTTTTTAGAAGTAAGAAGCTTCATGATAGGTGGCTGAATCATTGGAACGAGAGCCATGTAAGAGTACGCAGCAACCGCAATAACAGCCATCATTTCTGGAGCAAGCTTACCAGATACGTAGATAGAAGTAGGACCATCAGCACCACCAATAATAGCGATGGCACAAGCCTGCTTCATGTTATAGTCGATTCCAGGAATAAAGTTCATTGCGGCAACACCAAACAAGGTAGCAAATACACCAAGCTGTGCGGCACCACCAAGCAATGCAGTCTTAGGGTTAGCAATGAGCGGACCAAAGTCTGTCATAGCACCAATACCCATAAAGATAAGCATTGGGAAGAACTCGTTTCCAACACCTGCATTGTAAATGATATGAAGCATACCATCAGGACCATCACCCATACCGGCACCAGGAATATTTACGAGAATAGTTCCGAATCCGATTGGAATAAGAAGAAGTGGTTCAAAGCCCTTTACAACTGCAAGATAAACAATAAGGAAGCCGATAGCGAGCATAATAAGTCTCTGCCAGCCCTTAACTGGATGTGAAGCCAAGTCTGCTGCGGCCTGAGCAGCCTGCTCTTCCTTAGCTAACTCCATAGCTTCTTTAGAAGCCTTTTCTTCTGCAAGTTCTGCAGCAGTTGGAGTGTGAATCATTTTATAGATTCCGGTATTTTTTCCTACATTCTTAAAGAATGAAGAAACCGAAATAGGTTTAATATTTTCAGAGCCCTTGATGATTGTAGATGTTGCATAGCTCTTGTTTGCAGATGAAGAGTTCTTAGAAGCTCCACAGCCTGCAAAAGAAAGAACTACAGCAATCAGACATACAATAGCAGTAGCTTTTAATACCTTGAATTTCTCAGTATTTTTGTTCAATTCTGTTTCCATTACTGTACCTCGGCCAAAGTAGCGCCCTGTGCAATCTGGCTGCCAGTTGCTGCGATAAAGTGAATCTTACCAGCGGCACCAGCCTTAATTTCCAATTCCATCTTCATTGATTCAATGATGATTACTGTTGTGTCAGGAGAAACTGAAGCACCTTCGCTAACTGCATAGCGGAGCAATGTTCCGGCTACAGGAGCAGCAACTGGTTTTCCACCAGCAGAAGCTGCAGGAGCAGGAGCTGGCTGTGCAGGAGCGGCAGCATGCTGAGGAGCTGGAGCTACAGGAGCAGCGGCAACAGGTGCACCACCGAGGTTAGCCAAAGTCTGGCCCTGTGCAATCTGAGTGCCTGGCTGTACAACAAAGCTGATCTTTCCGTCAGCAGGAGCCTTAACTTCAAGCTCCATCTTCATAGATTCAATAATGATTACTGTATCACCCTTCTTAACCTGAGCACCCTCAGAAACTGCGTGACGGAGAAGAGTTCCGGCAACAGGAGAAGGAACTGCTGTACCACCAGAAACTGGAGCACTTGCAGCAGGAGCAGCAGCGGCTGCAACTGGAGCGGCACCAGCAGCACCGAATGTAACATTATAAGCTGTACCGTTTACATTTACGCTCATGCTGTCGCCAGCAGGGCCTGTTGTAACATTGTAAGCTGTACCATTAACGTTGATTGTATATGAACCGCCCTTGTTTTCTTTAGCGGCAGCAGCGGGAGCTTCTTTCTTAGCGAATGTGCTTGCTGCATCAACTGGTCCCTTAGCGCGTTCTGCAAAGAACTTAGGAGCAACATTAGGGAACATAGCGTATGTGAGAACGTCTTCATCAGAACCGTCACCACCAGCCTTCTTAGACTCTTCAACCATCTTGTCCCATTCAGGTTCAATAAGATCTGCTGGACGGCATGTAACAACTGCATCCATATGATTCTGTTCAAGAGCCTTCTTAACAAGCTCTGGATCAGCATCTGTTGGGAGTTTACCGAACTTACCAGTAATAAGATTACGGAAGTCCTGAGTCATTACTTTGTAAGGTCCCATAAGAACGTTCATAACAGCCTGTGTACCAACAATCTGAGATGTTGGAGTTACAAGTGGAACGTAACCTGCAGCCTTGTGAACCTTTGGAAGTTCAGCAAGTACAGCGTCCATCTTGTCGCCTGCGTTCTGCTGTTTGAGCTGTGATTCAAGGTTAGAAAGCATTCCGCCAGGGACTTGAGAAAGGAGAATACGTGTATCAGCACCAAGGAATGCAGATTCAAGAGATGAATAGTGTTTGCGAACTTCACGGAAGTAAGCAGCAATCTCAAGAAGAAGCTTTGTATCAAGGCCAGTATCCATGTCTGTACCCTTGAGCATTTCTACTACAGTTTCTGTTGGAGAGTGAGAAGTACCCATAGACATAGAAGAAATTGCTGTATCAAGCCAGTCTGCACCAGCTTCAGCAGCCTTCAAAAGTGTTGCAACAGAAAGACCTGTTGTAGCGTGTGAGTGGATTTCTACTGGAAGATCAACCTTTGCCTTGATTTTCTGAACGAGGTCATAAGCCTCATATGGCTTAAGAAGACCTGACATATCTTTAATACAGATAGAATCTGCACCAAAGTCTGCATAAGTCTTAGCAAGCTCTGCATATTTGTCGTTTGTGTGGAATGGAGTTACGGCATAAGAAATAGCCATCTGAACATCTACGCCAGATTTTTTAGCAGCCTTTGTAGCACATTCCATGTTACGAGGGTCGTTACAAGCATCGAAAATACGGAAACATCCGATACCGTTTTTAGCAGCTGTTTCAACGAACTTCTCTACTACATCATCAGCATAGTGCTTGTAACCAAGAAGGTTCTGAGCACGAAGAAGCATCATGATCTTGTTGTTTGGAAGTGCTGCGTGAAGTTTGCGGAGGCGCTCCCATGGATCTTCGTTCAAGAAGCGGATACAAGAGTCATAAGTTGCTCCACCCCATCCTTCGATATATTTGTAACCAACTTTATCAAGTTTGTCACAGATTGGCAGCATATCTGCTGTTGTCATACGTGTTGCGTGAAGACTCTGATGAGCATCACGAATTGCAAGTTCTGTAATTCCTACTTTAGCCATATATTTATACCCCTATATTTACGAATTCAATGCCTTGTCATGCACGGCAGCTGCTATTGCAGCAATAATAGCACCATCATTTCCAGTATTTACCGGAGCTGAAGCCTTTGGTGTGTCAGCAGGCTGTTCTTTATCGAGTTTAAGTGCATGAATAACACCCTTCAGGATGGTCATACAGATAATCAGGATAATGATAAAGCTGAATACAACACACATACCAAGCAGAGTCAGAAGTCCGCTCTGACCAAGCATTTCAGTAATTGTCATATATTTATCCTCAAAATCCCGGCGTACCGGGTAGTTTTTCAAAAAAAATCGAAACATACGCCCGATTTTAATACGTCAGATTATAATGAAACAAGACTAAAAGTTCAATTCACAGAAAACAATTTCTATGCTAGAATATTACTAAAGATTACAGGTCTGAAAGGCCCATAATCAGAGGTAATAAAATGACAATTGCAAACTGGATTCTTCTTGGCGCTTTAATAATTATAATTGGGCTTCTGATTGTTTCTTATATCATCAAACATGCTATGCTCCAGAAAATCTGTGAATGTTTAATCATTCCATTTTTTGGTGCACTAAATATCTTACTGTTAAGAGATTTTCTGCCAGATTCCCTTCACTTAATTAAGGTAACAATATTTGCACTTTCAATTGCCACCCTCTCAACAGTTTTTCTGGCTTTCGAAAGAATTAAACTTCTGAGAATCTTCGGTCGTATTTTTATTCTTGCGAATGTATTCTGCTGGTGTACATTATATAGAACAGTATTCTTTATTCACAAAGTTCCCTTATGGCTTATAATTCTGATGTGTGCTATTTATCTGACGGGAACTGTCATTGCAATAATCCTTTCAGGAAAGCAGGATGTTCGTTTTTATATTCTTTTTGCATTTGGCTTTGCATTATCATCATACCTGCATTTCTGCAGTCTGATTTTCCTGTGCTATGAGACAACCGGCCACACAATTATGCTGTTTGCAGGTACCTCAATCTTCCTGGCACTCACAGCGTTCCATTTTATAAATCAGGCAAAGTTAAAATTTAAGCACGCCGGAAAAATCAGATACAGCATTCTGGTTATATCTCAAATTCTCATAGCGTGCTCAAATATACTGATGATTAAATAAGTCAATAATTTACGGCTAGTAAATATCATCCCAGCCGTAGAGATTTCCCTTAGAAACCTTACCACTCTTAAGAGCAGCATCAAGTTTAATAAGAGATTCTACCGCGCCAACAGCAAAGCCTTCACGGCTTCTTGCTGTATGTGTAAGCTCGATTGTATCTGCAGTTCCATCAAAGAAAACCTTATGAGTTCCAGGAACATTACCACAGCGGGTTGAACTTACATGAAGCTGATTTGCAGCTGGTCTTTCATGGAAAGCATCAGTTACAATTTCAGTCTTATCTTTATAACCAAGCTGAACACGGCGTGCAATTTCAAGTGCAGTACCACTAGGACTGTCTGCCTTCTGATTGTGATGAAGTTCCCATGTTGCAACATCATAATCTTTATATTCAGCCATAATCTTTGCAGCTTCTTCTACAATTTTATAGAACATATTTACGCCGA
This sequence comes from Treponema bryantii, assembly GCF_900111035.1. Lineage (GTDB taxonomy): Bacteria > Spirochaetota > Spirochaetia > Treponematales > Treponemataceae > Treponema_D > Treponema_D bryantii_C. The sequence continues at coordinate 8,891 of NZ_FOFU01000001.1, read as the reverse complement.
TAGAAAAGTTTCCGGCAGTCATAACTGTTCCGCCAACCTGCTTTGCATATTCAGCAATTTCTTCATGCTTGTCATTCCAGCCTGTAGTTCCAACAACAAGAGGAAGTCCGAGAGGAAGAAGTGCACGGACATTAGCAAGGACAGCAGTCGGATGAGTAAACTCAATAATTCCCTCTGCCCCGCTTGATTTTACAGCGCGCACAATTGCATCTGTATCTCCAGCAGCAACTTTTACTTTGGCATCATCTGCCATAACATCTATAGTTGTAACAACCTCATGACCAGCACGCTTAGCAGCCTGCTCAATCATATGTCCCATCTTTCCATAACCAACAAGTGCAATCTTCATAAAAAACTCCTTTGTTTGATTTTCGTATAATATCAAAAAAAGATTTTTTAATCATTAGTTTTGTATTTCATAAAGCTCAATATTTGCATCCTGAAAGTTTGAAAAGCACAGATATTTTCCATCAGGACTGATATCAAGACCGGTAGGTTGATTACCACCTTCAAAGGCTGTAACAACGTTCATAGACTGGGTATCTATAATTTGAATCTTTCCATTTTTTGGGCTTCGTTTTGTGTAATCTTCAGGATTATTCGGACCACGAGAAGAAACAAAAAGCCATCTATCCTGATAAAGTTTAATAGTATTTGGATTATTGAACACCTGAGTTTTGCCTGCAATCTTAAAGGTTTTAAGATTTATTTCGTAAATCATTCTATGATACATATCGGAAACATATGCCTTTGTACTGTCCGAATTCAAAACAATATGCCGCATAGCTCCCTTTTCAACTTTCAACACCGAAAGCTGCTTACCTGTTTCAACATCAAACTTTTCTACAAGTCCAGCATCAAAGGAAAGGCTTATAAGACTTTTTCCATCCTCAATAAAATATAGCCCTCGAGGTGCAGCTCCTGTAGAAATTTTTCTGAAGCAACTTCCCGTCTCATAATCAATTATTGAAACATCATTCGAAACCCAGTTAGAAACGGCCAGCAGCTGCTTTTCGTCAGAAAAGGCAATAATCTTTGACCAGTTTCCTCCGGTAGATATAGTTCTTTTATATTCGAAACCAGGATAAGAATATTCGTACAGCTTTGCAGTTGTCATTTGTGAAACCAGAAAAACATTTTTCTGTGGAATAAAAAGACCTTCTGCAAAGCCTAGTTGTAAAGCATCAGGAGGAACTATTCGTTTTACAATCTTCTTTTCCTGAATGCTGAAAACATCAAAACCATTATCATTTAATAACGGCATAATTATGAATTTACTGTCCGGAGAAAACAAAACCTGCTTAGGCTGTTCGCCACATGTATAAACACCGATTTTTGTCAGTTCCGGTGACTGCGCATGCATAAAAACTGCAAGGCATATTGTTAACACCAGGACAGTAAATGCTTTTTTCATAACCGCTTATCAGCTGAAATATGCATTGTGAAGAATCTGAACAGTTTTATCTGCTTCGTCATCATTTACAATCATACTTATATTAACTTTGCTTGCACCCTGAGAAATCATCTGAACATTGATTCCTTCTTCAGCAAGAGCATCAAAGCCGCTTGCAAGGATAGCAGAAGAATGAGCTGCGTCACAAATAATAGTAACGATAGCCTTATCCTTACGAACAGATACCTGACTAGCCTGCTCGAGATCGGAAATAAGACCTGTAAGATCAGCCTTTGTATTTACAGTAAGAGAAACAGAAACTTCAGAAGTAGCAATTACATCAATACTGATATTCCATTTAAGGAAGTTATTGAAGATGTGAGCCAGGAAGCCTGCAGCGCCCAGCATACGTGAAGAAACAATATCAATCAAAGTGATGTGTTTTACAGTTGTAATTGCGCAAACAGGTGGAACTTTTCCAGAATGTTTTTCTACGATAATAGAACCCGGGCTTGTAATATTGTAAGAGTTCTTAACACGAACCGGAGTTCCAGTCTTACGAACAGGAAGCATAGAACGAGGATGAAGAACCTGAGCACCGAACATAGCAAGTTCCTGAGCTTCTTCGTAAGTAACTTCAGGAACAGGCTTAGCCTCTTTTACAACGCGAGGGTCAGTAGTAAGAATACCGTCAACATCCTTCCATGTCTGAACTTCTTCAGCGCGCATAGCAGCACCAATCATTGTTGCTGTAAGATCAGAACCACCACGACCAAGAGTTGTAATATTTCCCTTAACGTCTTTTGCAATAAAACCAGTTACGATTGGAATATGATTGTCTGTGCCGTTTTTGTAATCATTAAGATGAGCCGGAATATTTTCCCAAACCTCATCGAGAAGTTCAGCAGACATATAGTTAGAATCAGAAACAATTCCAATATCCCATGCATCATAGAAGCGGGCTGGAATTCCCTGAGACTCCAAGTAAGCTGCCATCATACGAACAGACATACGCTCGCCAAAGCTAACAAGATAGTCGCGTGAACGTTTACTGATTTCTTTAAGCATTGAAATACCGGTAAGCAGCTGTTTAAGCTCAGTCAAAAGAGCTTCAATAGTTTCAATTTTAATTCCAAGCTCAGCGGCAGTATCCTCATGGAGTTTAGCAACTCCAGCAACATCAACCTCTCCGAGCACAGCCTTATCTGCAGCTTCCAGAAGATGGTCTGTAGTATCGCCCATAGCTGAAAGTACTACAGCAGGTCTCTTATCCTGATAAGCCTTAATAATAGAAGCAACATGCTTGATTCTCTCTGCATTAGCAACAGAAGAACCACCGAATTTCATTACTATCATATTTGTATTCCTTATAATAGATTGATTATAGTGATTTACTTAATTGTGTGGAAGTACATTGAAAAATCTTATTCCATATAAAAAAGGCCTTCCCCGAAGGGAAGACCTTTTAATCAATAGTAAATCTTATACCTTATTAGAAGAACTTAAACTCAAGTCCAAGTCCACCGTAGAGGGTTCTGCGGGCAAAAGAATAAGTAGGATAAGAAGCTCCTCCTACCTGATATCCATTTACTTCAATTGGAACATCTTTCTTTTTAAAGTCACAAACAAAACGTCCAGAAAGAACAAGGCCAAGATGATCTGTAAAATAAAATTTAAAATCAGCTCCAGTTATAAGACCTACTGTAAAATCCTGTTTCTTTGCATTTGTAATATCACCCAAAGAAGCTAAAGGAATTTCAAAATTTGGACCTACACCAAAACCAACTGTAAATTTCCACAAATCAAGATTCAGCCATGCCATTGGAGAAAGATCCAGAATATGCATATTATACTGAACATTCTGGGTACCATCTTTTGCAAATGTAATCGAACTTCTTACATAATTTGCTTCTGCCTGAATTCCAAGACCTCCAAACAATGCAAAGTTAGCATAAGCTCCAAAACCAAAGTCGAAAGTCTTATCTTCTTTTGCAGCATTGTAATTATCAGCAAAAGAACCACCATCAAAGTTTCTACCAAGAATACCACGTGCTCCAACTTCAAAATCAAGAGCAAAAGTAGCACTTAGCATTAAAACAGCTGTAAAAGCCATAGCAATAATCTTCTTCATTTTAATACATCTCCTCTTTAAGTAGATTCATAATATTATAACAAAAGAGTAACGTATTTTTGTTACTATTGCAAATCACTTTATTTTCACGAGCCGGTACCATCATATTTTCTAGCCCCTAAAAGCCAGAATCTGTAACTAAGATAAAAGAACAGAAGGCCTATGAGTGGTGAAAGCCACGAAAGCAGCGGAATATTATCAGGACGCAGAATTACCAGTGAAGGATAATACGCAATAAACGCAATCGGAATCACAAAAGTAAAGATAATTCTGAAAACTGTATTAAAAATACTTGCCGGATATTTTGCAAAATCCTTAAAGCGGAACATGATTACCATAATATATCCCGAATTCTGAATCCAGAAACAGGTAGCAGCTGCAAAATTCATAATTGCTATCATAAAAAGTGATGCTGCTATCAAAAAAAGCAGAGTCTGTGCAAGAATCACAAAGGTCACAGGTATTCCCAAATGACTCCAGGCAAAGGCTAAAGTTCCCACACCGAAACAAAGCTGTCCCAGTCCCTTAACATCAAAAACTTCAGAAATATAATAGAAGAATATGTTGATTGGGCGGAAACAGTACTTTATAAAATCTCCGGTTTTTACTGCATAACGAAGATTCCAGTTATTGTCAAAAAAGCACTGAACTGGGGTCAAAGCTATCAGCGAAAAGCCATACAGAAAAAGCATTTCGTACATTATCCAGCCATTGATTGACGGAAAGTTTCTGAACAAAATTCCAAAAGTCACAAAACCAACAAGATTCGAAACTATCATTCCTATATTCGAAATAATGAAATCTGCACGATAACTCATCTTACTTTTCAAATCCTGTACAAGAATCTTTCTATATATATCAAGATAAAAGCGAAGTCCCCTTCTCTTAGTTGCAACTGTATTACTCATTTTCTAGCCTCCGTTTACAGTAATCTTTTTAAGCGAAACACTCCAGAAAGCACAGCCTATAGCTGTAAGGGCCAGGCACCAGGCAAGCTGAAGAACAAGTGAAAATAACAGACCGTTTCCAATTGTATAACCGTTTTTTTGCAGCAGGACATTCAATGGAGTATCATAAATACAGCGGAACGGCAGATACTGAACAATCTTTCGAAGCGACTCTGGAAAGAAAGCAAGAGGAATTGAAGCTCCAGACAAAAGAAGCACAATACATTCCTTTACCATATTCAAACCCCAGGTAGATTCTGTATACAGACAGATTGTCGCGCAGATCATATCTATACTGAAATTGATTACCAGAGCCATCACGACTGAAAGCACAAAGAAAAGCAGATTAAAACTGAGAGCAATACTGCCATGAGTAAGTATATTTATGATGATAAATGTGGGCAAAAAAGTCAGAAAGAAAGACATGATATTCTCTCCGATGTATGACCAGAAACTATAATTACGAAAGGACATTGGCTTAAGCAGTTTCAGAACGATTGAGCCCGACTGAATTTCACGGCTCATATCCCAGACAAGGAATACCTCCAGAAAATTGAACAGAGCTGTTGCAAGGACAAGGTAAACCAGAGTGTCGTTCAGAGTCATGCCGTTTACAACATCACTTCCAGAACTGGCATAAATTGCCTTCCAGAGAAAATAAATCAGAACCAGATAAATCAGATTTCCGAAAAGTGTTACAAAAGTTCCAAGGCGGTAATGGAGTTTTTCCATCATGCCAAGGCGGGTTAATGCTAAGTATTTTTTTAGATTCATATAACATCTCCGTAATAAATTAATAGTCGGCAAGCATAGCTTGCCTCTGAGCCATTATTTCGATAATCCTAAAACGCCCCTTTTCAGGCTCGTTTTTTAACGGATTTTCGATTTGAAGCATCGTAGATTTTCTTAATAACCTCTTCAGTACTAATATCCTCTACGCTGATATCCTTAATGCTGCCCATTCTCTGATATTCTGAAATTACAGACATAACATCAGTTTGACATTCATCAACAATAATTTCCTTCCAGCCTGTATCCGCAAGATTCAGACGCAGCGTTCTGTATGAGCCGAAATAATGCTTCAAGTGTTCAATGTCGTTATCGTAAATCATGCATCCGTGATCAATGATTACAATTCTCTGACACAGCGCATCAACATCCCCCATATCATGTGTTGTAAGAATTACCGTTGTATTCTTTTCCTTGTTCAGCCCTTTAATGAGCTCACGGATTTTTGCCTTCATCGAAACGTCCAGACCAATTGTAGGTTCATCAAGGAATACGATTTTCGGATTATGCAAAAAGGCCGCAAGAATATCACTCAAAGTTCGCTGACCAAGAGACATCTGGCGAACAGGCTTGTGCAGAAGAGTTTCAATATCAGCAAGCTCGCGGTACAGTTCAAGCATTCTGTTATAATCTGCTGTATCAATCATATAGATATCCTTAAGCAGTTTGAAGGATTCAATAAGTGGCAGTGACCACCAGAGCTGACTTCTCTGACCAAATACAACACCGATATTCTCTGCATTGCGGCTGCGGTCTTTATATGGAATTGTTTGATTTACAAGAATCTCTCCACGGGTGGGCTCCAGAACGCCGGTCATCATTTTGATTGTAGTGGATTTTCCAGCCCCATTAGGACCAAGATAGCCTACAATTTCACCAGGCCTGATATTGATGGAAATATTATCAACCGCAGTAATAGTTTTGTAGTCGCGGGAAAATAAATCTTTAATACTTCCCTTCAACCCCTCATGCCGATTCAGAACCTTAAACTCCTTAGTCACGTTGTTCATTCTGATTGCAAATTCTTCTTCAGCCATAAAGCCCTCCATAACAGGGAATCTGAAACAGAAGGTGTCCATAATTCCATTCCAGATTCCCTTGCTTTTACAAGATAGTTGAATTATACTATTGTAAATAAATGTAATATAATTATTATTTTTACATATTTTTATAACTATATTACACTTTAAATGTAATTTTGTTATTATTTTAGGAAAGTTTTATGGCAGCACAAAAACCAAAGAGTGGAATCATCATGAAGCGCAACGATGGTTCTGAAGTTGTAAATTATAATATAGATTCTTTTCCAACCTACATTCATGACGGTTATGTTTATCCAGGCTGTACCTGGGAGCGGGTTCCTCATTATCATGATGATGTTGAATTCGTTTCTGTTTATTCCGGCTCCATGGAATATTCTGTAGACGGAGTAAATATTCGTCTTAAAAAAGGTGATACACTTTTTGTAAATGCAAACGCCATCCACTACTCTATTGCTACAGAAAACCGAGTTACAAGATATTACCTTGCCATTATGAATCCACGGATTATCTGTTCATCTTATGCGGTTGAAACAAAAGCCATAAAGCCAATAATTTCAGATCGTTCCGTTCCTTTCATACATTTTAAAGCTGATGATTTTGATGGTCCTGAAATTCAACAGCTTCTCAAAAATCTCTGTAAGGAAGAAGAAAACAAAAGTGAGTTTATGATTACTAAGGGATTTTTCGAGCTCTGGGAAATAATCATGCACCGTTTTACAGATGCTTATCGTCTGCACGTAGGTCGAATAGAAGATGCTGATTCTCACAATGCAAAATTAAAAGGAATGATGATTTATATTGATGAGCATTTTAACGAACAGATTAACCTAAAAGATATTGCACAGGCTGGCTGCGTAAGTCAGACTTTATGTAATCAGATTTTCAATAAACTTACAGATAAATCTCCAATTGAATACCTAATGCATTACAGAAGCCGAAAGGTTGCAGATTTATTACAGGCTGGTGACATGAGTATGGCAGAAATTGCTGAAATCACAGGCTTTACAGGAGCCAGCTATATGGCAGAAACCTTCAAGAAGTTTTATAAGATGTCACCCAGAGATTTCAGGAAATCTTCCCGTCTCGGAACATCCTCATCATCTCGTTTGTCAGACTATAATTCGAAGGCTGAAGCTCAATCTCACTGCGACTAACCCACTCAGCATATTTGAGTTCACCCTCATCCATTTTGATTTTATCATCGCCATCAACCTCACAGAAAAATCCTGCAAGAATGTCCTGTGCAAGTGCCCATGGCTGTGACTTATAATAGCGGATATTTTTTACTTTAAGACCAACCTCTTCCATGACCTCGCGCTCAACAGTCTGCTCCAGAGTTTCTCCGAACTCAGTAAAGCCAGCAACAAGAGCTGAATGCGCATAGCCTCTACGATACTTAGTAATCAGGATTTTATCTCCATTTATGATTCCAATAATTACAGCGGGGTTAATCCGTGGATAGATTTTTGTCTGACATTCTGGACAGAAGAGAGCACGTTCTACTGTATCCAGCTTCAGTTCATGTCCACAGCGTCCGCAAAATTTGTTATCATCATACCACTTCCAGATATGATAAGCCGAGAAAACAGCAAAGAGTTCAACATTAGAAGCAAGCGGCATATCCCTTAACTGTCGAGGTGTTAACAAAGTATAATTTGGAAGATTAGCAAATGGAACAATTTCATCTTTAATAAGGAAATATTTTTTATTATCAATTGAAAAAAGATAAGTGGCAGCAAGCTTTGGATAAGAAAAATCCTTAAAAGTTGGTAATATCAGCCTTTGTTCTTTCGAATCATAACAGACATAAACCTTATCATCCCAAAAATCAAATACAATATCATCATCACTAACTGAAATATTTTCAAAATGATTATCAAAAACAGAAGGTGCAATATCTTGAATCATGAAATAAAATCCCCTTTTTTACAATTATAAAAAAACTGAATAGAAATGGGAAGTCATAAAAATATCTATTGTACAAGGCAGTGAGAGGATCGAACTTGCCTATAATCGGAAATCCGTTAAAAAAAATTGCGAAAGCAATTTTTTAGGATTCTCCAATAAATGGCGCGAGTGAGCGGAGCGAACGAGATCTGCAGAATGTCGGGAGTTCGATCCGGGACAAACCAAATGAAGTCATAGCAAAAAAAAGAGACACTTCAAAACGAAGTGTCTCTAGATGGGCAGTGAGAGGATCGAACTCCGACACCCTTTAATCGGAAATCCGTTAAAAAAAATTGTGCGTCAGCGCAATTTTTTAGGATTATCCGATATATGGGTAGTAGCGAACGGCAGTGAGCGACTTCTGACAGAATGTCGGGAGAAATGAGATCCGGAATAAAAAAAAAGAGTGATAAGACAAAAAAAAGACACTCTAAAATAGAGTGTCTCATAGTGGGCAGTGAGAGGATCGAACTCCCGACATTCTGGGTGTAAACCAGACGCTCGTACCAGCTGAGCTAACTGCCCGAAAAAAAAACTGGCGACTTTCTACTTTCCCGGAACGAATCCAGTATCATCGACGTAAGAGAGCTTGACTTCCGTGTTCGGAATGGGAACGGGTATTACCTCTCCACTATGGTCAC
>NZ_FOFU01000003.1 GCF_900111035.1 Treponema bryantii | reverse complement strand
TGCAAGCACCAATCTTACCGCTCGACTTGCATGCTTAAGACGCGCCGCCAGCGTTCGTTCTGAGCCAGGATCAAACTCTCCATGATTATTTCAATAGCCCGAAGGCTAATGATCTTCATAAACAGTTCAAACCAGCTTTTATCTATTTGCTGAATTGATTTACAATCGAGTTTTAAGAACTAAAACTCGCGGGTATGTTTTTGTTCGTTGATATAAAAAACATAAAAAATTATTTAGTCAGTTATTTCCTTCCCTGATCTGTCAAAGAACTTTTTGTTTGTTCTGTGTCGCAACTCAGTGTTGCGACGGTGAAAATGAATATATATCTTTCCCCGAAAACTGTCAATAGCTCATCCCGTTTTTTTTGTGTTTTTTTTCCTTTTTTTTTATTTTTTTGTAACTTTTTTTCTTCAGTATTCTCACATTTTTCCGGCTCATATCACCAGAAAATGTGCTCCCGCTGAAAAAGTACAGAGACTGCGGTGAGCCTCGTCGCTCCGCTCGTATCTTCTGCCGAACCGGCGGCCTCAGTATCGGCTCAATGCAGTCTCTGCCCTTTTTCCGCTCCGCTCATTTTCTGGCGCATGCACGGAGTTCTGGAAGAGATTTCTGTCAGTGAAAAATAACAAAAAAAACTTATTCTCGATTAATCGAATTTATACCCGATAAACAACGCCTTGAGATCTGCCTTGCCGTCAATTCCGAGAACTGAGTAAATGTGTGCTAAATCTTTTTTAATTGCACTTTCACTGACATTATGTGTAATTGCAAGTGCTTTAATGGTAGTGTTATTAACAACTGTCTCTTTTATACAGTCAATCTGACGATCAGTGAATTTATAATCATCAAGATTGATTTCTCCCGAATCTTTTTTCTCATACGCGTGGCGGAACAAAAGATTGATACAGCCGATTGTTGCAAGGGAGAAAAGCGTAATTCCTATATATTCAAAAAAGCTGCGAACTCCATAAGGAATTACAAAAATCATTTTTGCAACTTCCAGTGCTAGATACACACTAAGCCTTACCTTTGAAGCAAGCCGGTTTTCTGTCATCAACAGAAAAAACAGAATGGCCGTTATGAACAACGCAGTATAGACTCTGCCTGTATAAAGATACGAAAAGGCAAGTGTTTCAAGGGCAATATAATAAATACTATGATGGGTATAAAAAAAGAATGAGAGCACACAAAGCACCAGCGCTACTCCTTCTGCAGAATACGAAACCGTTCTGGAAAAAGGCATAACACTCAGTTCGTAGAAAAAATCTGTAAACACATTCATCAGAATCATGGTAATCAGATAGATAGAGCCAATCAGGGCCATGAGTCTAAATGGTTTGTCTAAAAACTTTTTAATATTCATAGTCATATTATACCACATAATTCAGATTATTTTTGAAAATATTCATAAATTGCGTTATAAATTGTATCTTCACCCTTCATAAAGTCTTCAAACTTTTCAAAAACTTCTACATCCGGCAGAGTACCACGGTGAACATCTGAATGGGTCACTTCTCTGGCCCGCTTATACAATTCCGGAACATCTTCATCAAGCTGTTTTGGAAAGGCAAAATCACAATTTAAGGCATTCAGTTTATTGGTTAATGGTCTGTTTGTATAATTAAAAACTGCCTCTCCGGTTTCTTCTCCAAAGATTTTTACATCCGGATAATTTCGGATAAAATCATTCATAAACCAGGTTGCACAAGACGCCGTCCTTCCCGAAGTAATCATTGCAAGGTTATATTTATCAAATTCAGATTTATATCTCCATAGTTCATTATTAATCATAAATTCCATAGTGGCGTATCCACCCGGATTATATCGCAGATCAAAAACTACGGTATTATATTTTCCTGTCTGCAATTCTGAAATTATATCAGCAAACCATTTCTGACAGGTATAAGATTCATCTTCCAGACACCTGTTGTACTGAACATACAATGCCTTCTTTTCCTCTGAAGTTACAATTCTGTAATTCTTACTTGTATCATAATGATTAAAATTATTTGCTTTTTCTGGTGTTATTTTTACGAAGCGCTTAATTTTCGAAGGATTAAGTGCCTTGCATTTTATAGTTTTTATTTCTCCATCGCGTGATTCAAGAGAAAAGCTTACCTTTCCATTCTTCTCTACAAGTCCGGCACTCTGAAATTTTACATAGCTTAAAGGTGCTTCTAAATCATATTTTTCACCAGTAACAGTTTCATAAGAATAAACTGAAAGATCAAGAAGTCTGCGGCGTGCTTCTTCAACTGAACATTCCCCTATTTTTACAAGCTTCCAGCCAAGATATTTTTGATATTCTGGAATAGTCCAGTAAATATGATAATCATTTCCAAAACAGTAAAAGTAAAATGGCAGAATTTTTGAATATAAAACTGAAGAATCCAGAGGCAAAAGATTAAGATGAAGACATTTGTATTCTTTTAGTATTTTCTGAATTCTGAAAAAACATTCCAGCCGGTCTGCCTTACCGGCCTTCACATCAGCTTTAAGCTGTTCAAAAGGCTCCGGATTATAAAGCTCTCTAAGTGAAGAATACTCCATATCCAGCTGTATTTTCTGGATATCAAAACACAACTGCTCCGGAGTAACATTTTCTTTCTGATTTTTACAGGAGATAAAACCTACAAACAAAGCAAGTAACAATATTGATAAAAAACTTTTTTTCATATTTTCCCCTAAAAAAAGGGGCAGTCTCGACATACTCAACTACCCCTCTGTGAACTCCTCAACTCCGTGAGGATTTTTTATTTCTTCGCAATCTCAGCTACACTTGTAACTACACCTGCTAAGTTCTGCAAATCTGATGGAACAATAATCTTTGTTGCCTGACCGTTACTTGCAACTTCGAAAGCTTCGAGGCTGCGGAGCTTAAGAACCTTGTCGTCCATTCCAGCATCGCGGAGCATCTTAAGACCTTCGGCCTTAGCCTGCTGAACTTCGCGGATAGCTTCAGCTTCACCCTTTGCCTTCTGAATTGCAGCTTCCTTGTGCGCTTCTGCTTCAAGAATCAAAGCCTGTTTCTGACCTTCAGCTTCGAGGATTGCAGACTGCTTGTGACCTTCTGCAATAAGAATCTGCTCACGGCGCTCGCGTTCAGCTTTCATCTGCTTTTCCATTGCATCGCGGATTGCTGCTGGAGGTTCAATATTCTTAACCTCTACACGGTTTACCTTGATTCCCCAAGGATCTGTTGCTTCATCAAGAATAGAACGCATCTTAGTGTTGATAACGTCGCGGCTTGTCAAAGACTCATCAAGCTCCAGTTCACCGATAATGTTACGCAAAGTTGTAGCACTAAGATTTTCAAGAGCGTTGATTGGTTTTTCAACACCGTATGTATAAAGCTTTGGATCTGTAATCTGAAAATAAACTACAGTATCAATCATCATAGTTACGTTATCACGTGTAATTACTGGCTGTGGAGGAAAGTCAAAAACTTTTTCCTTCAGAGAAACCTTCTTGGCAATACGGTCAAGAAACGGCATCTTCACATGAAGTCCTACATTCCATGTTCCATGGTAAGCACCAAGGCGTTCAATAACAAAAGCATTAGACTGAGAAACAATTCTGATGTTTGTAATAATCAGAATCATAACCAAAACTGCAACTGCGATAATTACGTAAATCATTTCTAAATCCTCCTAATTCACTGTCATCCCGAACTTGTTTCGGAATCTAAATCTGTTTTACATATGCCGTAACACCGGCAATTTCTTCGACAATGCACTTACTACCCTCTTCAAGAGTGATATCCTCTTTTACGGCAGCAGTCCATTCCATACCATTGATTTTTACAGAACCCTTGTCGAGAGCTGTGATTTTCTTTGTAACTACTGCTATCTGTCCTATAATCCGCTCATAGTTTGTTGCTATCTTTTTCTGATTAAGCTTCTGCTTTACAACAGGACGTGTAAAAATCAAAAGCACAAGAGCAAGTGCAACAAAGATGAATAACTGAGCTGGAAAAGGAAGAGGCGTAAATGCAAGGAAAACCATGACAAACGCACTGATTCCAAACCAGATGGTAGTAAGGGAAAGAGTAAGAGATTCAATCAACACACAGATAATTGTAATTCCAACCCAGACCCAGGGAAGATTATCAGCTAAAACTGAAATAATACTGTCCATATCTACCTCCTAACCTCCGCGGCAGCGGTCGCACAAGGATGTGCGATACCGCAGTTTTGCGGAAGCAAAATCTGCTGAGTAAGACCGACGCATACGGCCTTACCTCACGAGTCTAATATACGGCCAGTGTGGTGAGAATTCAACGGTGACAATGGTTACATTCTGGTGACTTTTGTCACCGGGATAGGGGTAACTTTGGTTATTAAGAAGGTGACTTTAGTTACGCTTAAAATCTACCTTCTGTTCCGGGATATCAACCTTAGAAACTTTAAGTCGTGCAGCATCATTCAACTGAACGTCGCTGCAGTTATGAAGTGTTGCCTGCATATCCAATGAAGGAATTAAGAACAGCGCATCGTTTCCGCGGCGGTCAATGCAGAAAGCTTCGTATTCCTGATCTGGATTCTGCAGAAGATAAACAAGTTTCCAGTGAGTATCGCTCTGGCGGCTTGCTTTTTTTGCTGCAATCGATGCAGCATCTCCGGCGGCAACACGTTCGAGCATATCGTCTTTTGCAATAAGATGGCGGCCATCAATAAAGGCGCGAAGCTGTTCATGAGAAATCAAATCTCCGTAACGGCGAAGCGGCGAAGTTACCTGACTATAGAATGAAACGCCAAGCCCTGCATGAGGAGCAGGTGTAATTCCAACAGAACGTTTTCTCATGCACTTAATACGGGCAAACTGTCCTGCCCAGCCATCCGGAAGATTTCCAGGAAAATCCGGTGCTTCCTGACTAATATACATAAACGGAATCTGATTTTTGAAAGCAAAACGGGCAGCACCCTCCCCGGCTAAAATCATCAGTTCCGCAATCATTTCATTTGATTCAAGACGAGCCTCAGGTTCAATTGTTACTTTCTTTGTTTCCTTATCTACAGAAATATCAACCTCAGGCATCTGAATTGTGACAGCCCCATTCTTTTCGCGCCGCTCACGGTTTTTGCGGGCAATTTCAAAAAGTGGCTTAAGTTCAGCATCTTCCTTATGCTCTTCTGCATATTTATAGGTAAGGCGTTTTACTTTAACATTTGTTTTGAAAACCTGACACTCTTCAATCTGACTTTCATCATCAAGCTTGATTCTGAAAGACAAGGCATGACTATCTTCTTTTAGGCCAAGAGCATAATCTTCAAGGCAGCTTTCACAAAGCATACGCGAAGTTCCTTCAGGAATATACAAGGTAGTTCCGCGGTCTCGCGCCGCTATATCAATTTTTGAATCAGGTTCAACAGAAGAAGCCGGATCTGCAATATGAACCCAGAGGTACTCACCGTCAAAAGCAACAGCGTCATCAGGGTCTGCAGAATGTTCACTGTCTATAGCATAAGCAACACCCGGAACATCAAGACGTTCTTCTTCAGGCATTGCTCCAAGCTGATCTTTAGCAGAATCAAAGCTGAATCCAAAACGTGTCGGATACGGATTTTTTGTAAAGTCCCAGATACCAGTATCAATCAAAAGCTTATGTGCCGCTTCTATAGTCTGGGAAATACCTGCATCAGCAAGCACCTTAGACTTATCAGTTTTACAAAGGGCAAAAGCTTCAACTTCACCCATAAATTTTGCATCTTCCGGCAGGTCAAGTTTACGAGCTTTAAGACGAGCAATAAAAGCAGCCCTTATTTCAGACTCATGCTCTTTTTCATATTGTTTTTTAGCAAGTGCTTCAATCTCATCAGCAGAACGGAGCGTAAAAGAAATCTCACCGTTTTTCAGAGCATCCTGTGAAATCTGAAAATGAACATCCCCGGCAGCAACAGAATACAAAGCCCACGCTTCATCAGCCTTAAAACCACCGCGAGAATATTCAGCTAAATCAGAAAGAGAAATTGCTTCACTGGCAGTAGACTCATCAGACATCAAAAGCTCGTAAGTTTCTACAAGCTGAGCCGCCATACCTTCTGTTGAAAAACCAAGCACAGCATCCAGAGAAGAACACGGACCTTCATGCAGAAGCACCACATCCTTTTCACGAACCTTCTGCTCACCATAAACGGCTTTTTTTCCGCCCGGACTCGCAGGCTGTGTACAGAATTTAATGATATATTTATCGCCGTCGCGGTCATTAACAACCGCAGGCTGATTTTTATATAAAACAACAGAAAGTTTATTCATAGCGCCTATACTATCAGAAAAAAAAGATAAAAAAAAGACCGCCCATTCGGACGGTCTTTGTATTAACTATGACAAGAAGTTAATTACCACTTCTTTTCAATGCTGTCACAGATGTTGAGCTCGCCTTCGTCGAGAGCGAAGAACTTAGCCTTTTCCATGTTAGGAACAACGTTTACTGAGTCCCCTAGGCGGAATTCAGCATTTGCAGTTGTCTTAGCGATGATAGACTGACCTTTGTTAGAAACAAGGTAGAGGTGTGTTTCAGCACCAAGTGGTTCCTTGTTAGTAATCTTCATCTGCATATCATCTTTTGCAGCTGGCTTGTCAACGTATGTGAGGTCTTCAGGACGAATACCGAATGATACTTCCTTACCAACATAGTCTTTCAAGCTCTTAGCCTGCTCGTCTGTAGGGTTGATTTCGAAAGAACCTTCGTCACAAACGATCTTACCGTTCTTCTCAAGAACCTTTACAGTCAAGAAGTTCATTGGAGGAGTTCCGATGAATCCTGCTACGAACTTGTTGATTGGGTTGTTGTAGAGGTAAAGTGGAGCACCAATCTGCTGGATAACTCCGTCCTTCATTACAACGATCTTTGTACCAAGAGTCATAGCTTCGATCTGGTCGTGTGTTACGTAGATCATTGTAGCCTGGAGTCTGTTATGAAGACCAGCCAATTCAGAACGCATTGTTACACGGAGCTTAGCATCGAGGTTTGAAAGAGGTTCATCGAACAAGAATACTTTAGGGTTACGTACGATAGCACGACCTACAGCAACACGCTGTCTCTGTCCACCAGAGAGAGCCTTTGGCTTACGATCGAGGTACTGTGTAAGGTCAAGCTGTTTAGCAGCATCGCGAACACGGCGATCGATTTCTGCCTTGTCCATCTTACGAATCTTCAATCCAAATGCCATGTTATCATAAACAGTCATATGTGGATAAAGAGCGTAGTTCTGGAATACCATGGCGATATCACGATCCTTTGGAGGAACGTCGTTCATTTCAATACCGTCAATGAAGAGCTTACCTTCAGTAATATCTTCCAAACCAGCAATCATACGGAGAGTTGTTGACTTACCGCATCCAGAAGGACCTACGAATACGCAGAATTCCTTGTCTTCAATAGTGATATTAGCATTGTTTACAGCACGAACACCGCCGTCGTAAACCTTACCAATACCTTTAAGTTCTACCTTTGCCATTTTATGTGGCCTCCTTAAGGGTTATATTATTAGACCTATTGTAGCACATCCACGGCAGAAGTCAACAGAGATTTTTCGTATAAGTGTGATTTTTTCGGGATATAGATACATAGGGGAAAGTCTTCCCCTCGGCCGCACTTCGTTGCGGCCTACCCTTTCTAACGGGGGCTCCGCCCCCGTAACGCCCCCATCCGAGGTTAAAAAGAAAAGGCTTCCTTATTCAGGAAGCCTTTTGCGGAGGAGCCGACTTGAACGGCCACGACTAACGTCACAAGCACCTCAAGCTTGCGTGTCTACCAATTCCACCACCCCCGCGCGGAATGTGATAATGAATATATCAAAAAGAATATTTTATGTCAATGCAAATATCGCATATTTTAAAAAATATTTTTTCTTAAAATTGACAAACTGATTCTTCACATTTTTTTATCTATAGGATATTTTTAAATAGATTTTCAACTTAGGAGGAAAAAAAGTATGAAAAGAAAAATGTTATTTGGACTGTTTTTAGCAGTTATGGCTCTCGCATTGGCAGGATGTAAACAACCAGAAGAAGATCATGGTACAGCACCAGTTATAAATGAATTATTCTGTACTAACAAAAAACCAGTAATTGATACTGATACAGGTATCCAAAACTGGCCTAGATTAACTACAGTTTCAAATTCAGATCATTTTGCTGTAGTTGTTGATTTTTATGATCCAGACTTTGATGTAACAGAACTGCGTATATCTTTTGATGACTTCAAAACCTATGACACATTACAAATAACATCACAAGATTATGAGTATCAAGCTTCATGGTGGAACGAAATTTATTTTAATTTTACTGGAACTTATACTGTAAAAGCATATCTTGTTGATAAGAAAGGAAATAAAAGTCAAACTATCACTAAAACCATTACTATCACAGACTAATACATAAAAATCAAAATGATAAAAGCTGAATCTTCCAATTTGATTCGTTTTTTAGAATAAACCAACAACATCCAACAACCAGCTGCACACTTCCTGCTGCAGCTGGTTGTTTTATCGTAAAATATCTAACAATTTTTACCAAAAATTTTTAAAGTTTTCTAAGAAAAATCCCCTACACTATGTTTTTGCACTAAACATACCTAAAAATTTCAAAATAAATTCCTAAAAATCTTTATTCAATTCTCACAAATTCCACTCTATGATTGGGCTATAAAAAAATGCATCTATTAGGAGGAAAATTAGATGAGAAAAATTTTAAGTATGCTCGTTACTGTAGCTTTACTTGGAACGGCTCTTGTTTCTTGTTCAAAGAAGCAGGCAGGATCTAGTGCATCTTCTGAAGAAAAGAAGATTAAAATTGGTGTTTCTATCTGGAGTTCTACTGATACTCTTGGTAGCCAGTGTAAGCGCATCGTAGACGCAGCTGCAAAGGCCCTCGACGTACAGGTTATGTATGTTGACCAGGGACATATCTCTGAGAACGTAACAAGCTCTGCAGAAACTTTGAGTGCTGCCGGTTGTGACGGTATCATCATCTGTAACTCAGCTTCTGCTGAAATGACTTCTGTAATCAACACATGTACACAGAACAAAGTTTACTGTGCACAGTTCTTCCGCATCATCAGTGAAGAAACAAACCCTAACGAATATGCTCTTGCTGCAAGATCTCCATACTTTGTTGGAGCTGTACATGAGAACGAAGTAGAAAACGGTGAAAAACTCGTAACAATTCTTGCTGAAAAAGGAAATAAGAAAATCGCTCTTGAAGGATGGGAAGCTGGTGACGCTACATTCCTTCTCCGCTGGAAGGGATACAAGCAGGGTGTTGAAAAGTGGAATGCTTCACACTCTAACAAAATTGAACTTCTTGAACCACAGTACGGTGGAACAACATCTGATACAGGACGTTCTACTGCAGAAGCTATCATCAACGCTAACCCAGACATCGACGCTTTGATCGTTGCTGGTGGTGGTGGAGATACTCTCGTAGGTGCTCTTGCTGCTATTGAATCTATGGGTAAGAAAGGAAAGATCGCTGTAGTTTCTACAGACTTCCTTGCAGACCTCGACGAACAGCTTAAGAGCGGTGGTATGGCTGCTGAATCTGGCGGACACTACTGTGACCCACTTATCGCATTCATGCTCGTTTACAATGCAATCAAAGGAAACTATGCCGTATCAACAAATGGTTTCTATGACGTAAACTTCCCATATCTTTATGTTGCTTCTCCAGAAGACTATGCATCTTATGCTAAGTACTTCGTAGATGCACTTCCATACAACCAGGAAGAACTTAGAGCTATGGCAGCACTTTCTGAAAAAGAACTTGAAGTTGCAACTGCAAAACTCTCTATTGAAGATGTAAAGAGCCGCAGATAGTCTCTTTTATTAAAAAATATCAGGGGAGCAGCACAATTATTTTACTGCTCCCCTTTTTTTAGGATGTATAAAGATGGGTGATTTTGAAAAAGCAATAGCAGGCAACGGACGTTTTGCCTCATTCAAGAAGAGCCGGTATTTTGGTGTTACGACTCTTGTTGTTTTAGCAATCTTGTGCTGGGGAATCTTTAAACTCTTATCTCCTCAGAATTTTGGAACACCAAAACTTATGTCTGACTATCTGCAGACAAGTATTCAGTATGCCGTAGGCGGCTGTGGATTTTACTTTATTGTTGTAATGGGACTTTTTGATTTCTCCATTGGAGCAAACATTGTTCTTTCATCAATGGTAGGTGTTTTACTCTCAAGACACCTTGGCTATGTTGGCCTTATTGGCGGAACCTTACTTACTGGTGCTTTAATAGGTTCTTTTAATGGATTTTTTTATTCTAAGCTTAGGATCCCTTCGATGATTGTAACCGTAGGTCTTATGCTTATTCTCGAAAGTGTTGCAAATTATGTTGTACGTCTTGATACATCCGGATTCCCTGGAAAATTGACTAATGCTAATATCCTGGCATTCAATCACGCACCATGGAATTATATTGTTGCATTCAGTGCATTCTTACTGATGGTATTCATTTTAAGATTCACAAGAATCGGGACTTACTGTAACGCCATCGGAAGCAATGAGCTTGTTGCAAAGAACATGGGTATCAGCGTAGAAAAATATAAATTTATCGGATTTGTTCTTCTTCACTTCTTCGTAGGTATTATGGCTCTTTTGACTGTAAGCTACGGAAAAGGAATTCTGGCTGTTACCGGAATGACAAGTATGGACCGCAACTTTAAACCTTTGATGGGAACCTTCTTCGGTATCGCCTTCAAAAAATATGGCTGTCCGGTTACTGCTATTGTAATCGGTGAGTTCATTATTACTATGATATTTAATGGACTTGTTGCTCTTGATGTACCTACAACAATCAATGACTTTGTTACAGGTGCAGTTCTCCTTGCAATCGTAACTCTTACCAACCGCGGTAAGATTGGCAGTGTAATTAAATAAGTTGAGGGATGCAAATGAGTCAGGTACTTTTAAAAGCAGAAAACATAAACAAATATTTTGGTGCGACACATGCAGTTGCCGATCTTAATCTGGAGTTATTTACCGGTGAGATTCATGGTCTGATTGGTGAAAATGGTTCTGGAAAATCAACCTTCAGCTCCATGCTGTGTGGTATTCATACAATTTCAAGCGGAACATTAACTCTGATTGGAAAAGAAATCAAACCAAAAAGTCAGGTTGAAGCAAACAAACTTGGTATTTCTATTATCGTTCAGGAAATGGGAACTCTGCCAGGTCTTACTGTTGCAGAAAATCTTTTCCTTGGAGAAGAAGACAGATTCATGCACGGAATTGTAAAAGATTCCAGAGCAATGAATAAAGAAGCTCAGAAACTTCTGGATTCTTATGGTTTTAATCATATTAAAGCTTCAAAAATGATTGACCACTATTCTTTTGAGGAACGCAAGCTTGTTGAAATTGTAAAGGCAACTTACTTTAATCCAAAGATTCTTGTTGTAGACGAAACTACAACTGCCCTGAGTCACGACGGACGTCAGGAACTTTTTAAGGTTATGAACAAAACCCGCGAAATGGGTTCAACCGTAATCTTTATTTCACACGACCTTGATGAAGTTCTTGAACATACAGACCGCGTATCAGTTCTTCGTGACGGTGTTCTGGTAAGAACTCTGAATACACAGGAAGTTACAACCGATGACCTTAAACGCGAAATGGTTGGCCGCGAACTTAAAAACAAGTATTACCGCACTGACTACGACGAAGAAGTTTCCAACGAAGTTGTTCTTTCTCTTAATGATGTAAGTGTTCCAGGCGAGTTCGATAACATCAATCTTGATTTACACAAGGGAGAAATTATCGGAATCGGTGGTCTTTCGGAATGTGGTATGCACGAAATTGGTAAAGCTATTTTTGGTGCATCCTATAACAGAAAAGGAAAAGTTATCTTAAAGAATGGCTACGAGGTAAACAGTATTCCCGGAGCAATCAAGCATAGTATCGCTTATGCTTCTAAGGATCGCGATAACGAATCTATAGTTATTGCAGATTCTATCGGCGACAATATTATTCTTCCGTCTCTGGATGATCTTTCTAAAAAAGGTTTCCTGAATCTGAAGGCAGCTGCAAGCTTTGCCCAGAAGTTTGCAGTACAAATGAGTACAAAGATGACTGGAATTAAACAGTATGTTTCTGAACTTTCGGGAGGAAATAAACAGAAGGTTGTTCTTGCCCGCTGGATTGGAAAAGATTCTGATATTCTGATTCTGGACAGCCCTACCCGAGGTATTGATGTACGCGTAAAAGCTGATATTTATACCTTGATGAGTGAACTCAAAAAACAGGGTAAATCAATCATTATGATTTCGGAAGAGTTGCCAGAACTTTTGGGTATGAGTGACCGCATCTTTATTATGAAGGACGGCAAGTTCAATGGTGAGTTTAAACGCAGCCGCGAACTTGGAGAAAAAGACCTCATTGCAAAGATGATTTAATCAGGAGAAAAGTATGACAAATCAAATCGCATTTAAAGCAGAAAAAAAGATTACACAAGATGATTTGGCAAAAAAAGCAAAGAAACGGGAGCTATTTTCTAACTTTGGTCCTTTATTTGGCTTTATCGGAATTATCTTATTATTTTCAATATTGACTGGCGGAAAAATTGTTCAGCCTAAAAACTTAAGCCTTATGCTTAGTCAGGTCTTTGTTTTGATGACCTGCTGCAGCGGAGTATTTTTGATAATGACAGTCGGAGGCCTTGATTTCTCTCAGGGATCTGTTCTCGGTCTTTCATCAATAATTTTCTGCTGGGTTTCAATGTACAGCATACCGCTTGCAGTAATTGCATCTGTTGCTGCCGGAGCTTTAATGGGTGCCTTCAACGGCTTCTTCCATGTTAAGTTCAAGATTGCATCTTTTATCGTAACAATGTGTTCACAATATTTCTTCAGAGGTCTGTGTAAATACATTACAACAGCCGGACCTGTTCCTGCCAGCTATAATGTACTTTCTCTGGATCAGACCTGGTTCAAATTCCTTCTGATGGGAATTGTACTTATTGTTGTATTTGTTATCTGGCATTTTACAAGAGTCGGACCAGATTTAAGGGCAATTGGTGCGGGCGAAACTGCTGCAAGATTTTCTGGATGTCGACCGGATTTAAAAAAGTTTTTAGTTTATGTAAGTGCAGGAGCAATTACAGGATTTGCTTCGTTTATCAACGTTGTTCATGTAGGTGCCATAACAGGTACTGCAGGACGTCAGCTTGAAACACAGATTCTTATTGCACTTGTATTAGGTGGAATGCCGATTTCTGGTGGAGCAAAAGCACGGTTCTCAAATATCATTCTGGGAACCCTTACCTACTGTGTCCTCGAAAAATCGCTTCCTATGGTTTTCCCAGTGGCAGCAACACAGCAGCTTGTGAAAGGTATAATCTTTTTGATTGTAGTAGCATTAACTATTGATCATGAATCATTAAAGGTTATTAAGTAGAACTTCAGTTGCTTGTAAAACGTTTTTTGTGGCAGTGCCGGTTTTCCTTCTCCGGCACTGCCATTTTTTTTAACTTATTTCTTTCCGGTAGTCACACCAGCTTTCTGCAATGTTAATTTGCTGTCGAATTTATCGTCATACATTAATTGTACTGTAACCTCAGAAACAGGTTTAGCAACAACCTTGTAAACAAGCACACCTTTATTGGGAACTCCAGCCTTGATATTTCCAAGAGTTTTATACTCTTTTGAAATTTCAAGCCAGTAATTAGCTTCTGGAGAATTATCAATAACAGCCATAATAAGACCAGGAATATTTACATCAGATGTAAAGTTATAATGTACTTCAATAGTATCACCTGGAACCGGCATATTGTTCTTAAAGTATTTTGTAAACACAGCCGGTGTCTTATTCTGGTAATTAACACCATAAGGATTCTTAACAATTTCAATTGTCTTGACTTCGCTATCACCAAGATCAATTACCAGTGTTTTTGGTGCCGCAACAGCTGCTACCGTAAACAGTGCAGAAATAAGGGTAACAAGAAATAATTTTTTCACAATCTTACTCCTTTGATTGATTTTATGGCAGGAAAGTGATTTTCTTAACTGTAATAATTACAGTGTCATCACCTTTATCGCCTCCATTACCGTTTCCAGCCCACTGCCATGAATTAGCAAGTACACCAATACGAATTGCTTTTCCAGATTTTCCAGTAAGATCAATAGTTCTAGTAATTGTTCCGCTTGGCTCCTCTGCATCAACCCAGTCAAGTGGCTGACCACCGTTAAAGAAGGTCGCTCCTGATCCAAAATATTTTATACCAAACTTTGGCATAACTTCCGGTTTTTCCCATGAACCAGTTTTGTACTCAAATTCAATTTCACAAGAAGAATAATCTTTTAAATTGATTCCTGTCTTTCCATTGATATTGAAAGTATATCCTCCTCCACCATATCTGTACATAGCTGTATATGTTACAGATCCATCTTCACCGTAAACTCCATCTGCCAGTGTAGCATCTGTTCCCCATCGTGTACTTTCAGAGAAAGTAACTGAAATTGGTTCTACAGGTGCTGCATTCTTTTTTGGCGCAGCAAAAAGAGATCCAGCGAACAACATCATTGAGACAAAAATGAGACTTGTTTTTTTCATAAAATACTCCTAATTTTTTTTATTTATTAAATTATAAAACCAAATTAAGAGAAATCAATGAAAACATTGGGTAAATGACAAAAGATAAGAACAAACTCTGAATCGGTTAATTCTCTTATTCCGTCAAATCCCCTAGCAGAAAAAGGTTTTACAGATTGTTCAATCCGCCAACTTTAAGCTGGAAGTGGCTGAATTCCATAGAGAAGCTTGCACGGCCCTGTGTTGCAGAACGGAGATTTGTAGTAAATCCGAACATGTTAGCCATAGGTGCCTGAGCATGAATAACTTCACCAGTAGTCTTAGAATCCTGCCCCATAATGTTTCCACCACGCTGAGAAAGCTGGCTTGATGCAGGTCCCACAAATTCCTTAGGACATGCAATATCAACATTCATTACAGGCTCGAGGATTACAGGATTTGCAGCATTACATGCCTTATCAAATACCTGTGCAGCACAAGCTTCAAAAGCAAAAGTTGTAGAAGTAAGCTCGTTATAATTGATAGCAGTTACCTTTACACCAACATCAGTACAAGGGTAGCCGTATTTAATTCCAGAATTGAGAGATGACATAAAGCCACTCTTGATTGCTTCAATAATTTCATCAGGAACTTCTGCATGACGGCAGGTAATTTCAAAGCTGTTTCCACTACCCTGTTCACGCTGTTCAACTGTAATTGTAAGTCCGGCTGTATTTTCTTTTCCGGCAAGAACGCGGCTGAACTCTTCTGTAGCCTCAGCAGAGCCACTTACAGACTCGCGGTAAGTAACCTGAGGTGCTCCTACGTTACACTTTACGCCAAAATCATCGCGCATACGGGTAACAAGAACATCGAGATGAAGCTCACCCATACCAGAAATAATCAGCTGACCGGTTTCTGCATCTTCGTGACTTGTAAAGGTTGGGTCTTCGCGCGAAAGGATTTCGAGAGTTTCATTCATCTTATCCTTTTCGCTCATAGATTCCGGCTCAAGTGCAACAGAAATTACAGGCTGAGGGAACTTAGGCTGCTCGAGAAGAATTGGGAATGCTTCTGTTCCAATAGAGTCACCAGTCTGAGCAAGTTTAAGACCAATAAATACTGCGATATCGCCGGCACTTACTGAATCGCAAGGCTCACTCTTATTAGCATGCATTCGCAAAATGCGGTTTACACGTTCGCGCTTTTTCTTATTGATATTGAAAATCTGAGTTCCGGCCTGAATCTTTCCTGAGTACATGCGGACATAGCACAAAGGTCCCATTTCGCGGTCATACTGAATTTTAAATACAAGACCGAGAGGCATTTTTGAAACATCAGTTGGAACATCAACAGTCTCTTCTTCATCCTTCTTAATACGGATTCCCTTTGCAGCAGGAATATCGAGTGGACTTGGAAGATAATCGATTACAGCATCGATAAGTGGCTGAACCCCCTGATTGTGGCGGGCAGATCCCATTACAAAAGGAACGAAAGTACGTGCAATTGTTCCCTTACGGATAGCAGCCTTAAGCTGATCTACGCTGATGTCGCCGCCTTCAAGATAGATTTCCATCAAGGCATCGTCCGAACCGGCAACCATTTCAACAAGCTTTTCGCGCCATTCATTTGCCTGGTCTAGACGGCTTGCATCAACATCAGTTATATCAAAGGTTTCGCCTTCATCATCTTCATGCCAGCGGATTTCTTTCATATTAAGAAGGTCAATTACACCTTCAAAGTCCTGGCCTTCTCCAATTGGAATCTGGAGTGCAAGACAGTCTACGCCGAACTTTTCGTGAACATCTTCCATTGAGCCAAAGAAATCAGCACCAATGCGGTCCATTTTATTCATAAAACAAAGGCGAGGTACTGAGAATTCGTCAGCCTGCTTCCATACAGTTTCTGTCTGTGGCTGAACTCCGTCTACTGCACAGATAACTGCAACCGCGCCGTCGAGTACACGCAGAGAACGCTCAACCTCGGCAGTAAAGTCTACGTGGCCTGGTGTATCAATAATATTTATCTGATGATCTTTCCAGTAAGTTGTTGTGGCTGCAGAACAGATTGTAATTCCACGCTCCTGTTCCTGAGCCATCCAGTCCATTGTTGCCTGACCGTCGTCAATTTCACCAATCTTGTGAATTTTACCTGTATAATAGAGAATACGTTCTGTAGTTGTAGTTTTTCCAGCATCAATATGCGCCATAATTCCAATGTTGCGCATTTTTTCCAAATTATTCGTTGCCATAATTGGGTTATTATATAGTTTTTTATCTGCTTTGAAAAGTTAGGGGGTATAAAATAAAATTCCTCATAGAGCACAGAGGAATTTCTATTCGAGGATAGCACCCTTGCCAGGTCGCAGCCTGACGGCTTCTTATCAAGTTTTGCATTCGCAAAACTTGCAGGTTTACCGTCTACTCTAAAATTGCACCTTTATCTGCGGAACTAACTAATTTCGCATAACGTGCGAGATAGCCGGTCTTAACCTTTGGTTCCGGAGCTTTCCAAGCGGCACGGCGACGCTCGAGTTCTTCGTCGCTTACTTCAAGGGTAATCTTATAATTGTTGATATCGAGAGTGATTTTGTCGCCCTCTTCTACAAGTGCGATTGGTCCACCTACAGCAGCTTCCGGAGAACAGTGTCCGAGAGAAGCACCGCGGGTAGCACCAGAGAAGCGGCCGTCTGTAATAAGGGCAACTTCCTTATCGAGTCCCTGACCTGCAAGAGCTGCAGTTACTGCGAGCATTTCGCGCATACCAGGTCCGCCCTTTGGTCCTTCGTAGCGGATAACTACTACATCACCACTCTTGATTTTACGGTTCTGAACAGCATCCATTGCTTCACTTTCGTCGTTGAATACACGGGCTGGTCCTGTGTGCTTCATAAGTTCTTTTGCACAGGCAGAGCGTTTTACAACAGTTCCGTTTGGAGCAAGGTTTCCAAAGAGAATTGCAAGTCCACCATTGTCACTGAAAGGATTTTCAATTGGACGCAAAACTTCAGGATTGCGGTTACGAACGCCTGCGATATTTTCTGCCACAGTTTTTCCTGTAACAGTCATAAGGCTTGTATCAATCAGATTTTTCTTAGCAAGCTCTGCAAGAACAGCCTGAACACCACCCGCATCATCAAGTTCGCACATAAAAGTGTGACCGGCTGGAGCAAGGTGGCACAAGTTTGGTGTTCTGTTAGAAATCTCATTAACCATATGAAGGTCAATCGACAAACCTGCTTCATGTGCAATTGCAGGAAGGTGAAGCATTGTATTAGAAGAACAGCCGAGTGCCATATCAGCAGCAAGGGCATTCTCAAAATTTTTCATTGTAAGCATGTTGCGCGCAGTAATTCCACGCTCAAACATTTCCATAACCTTCATTCCGGCTTTTTTAGCCAGAGCGATACGGCGACCGCTGACAGCTGGAATTGTTCCATTTCCAGGAAGACCAAGTCCGATAGACTCTGTAAGACAGTTCATTGAGTTTGCTGTGAACATACCAGAGCAGGCACCACAGCCAGGACAAGCTACAGTTTCCATTTCACGAAGCTGTTCTTCTGTAATACGTCCGCTGGCAACTGCACCAACAGCTTCGAACATATCTGTCAGCGACAAATTACGTCCGGCATAAGGATTAGAAGCATCAGCTCCAGGGAGGTGACCAGGCATCATAGGACCGCCGCTTACAAATACTGTAGGCAGATCTAGGCGGGCTGCAGCCATCAGCATACCAGGAACAATTTTATCGCAGTTAGGAATCATAACGAGGGCATCAAACTGATGAGCCTTTGTCATACATTCAATTGAGTCGGCAATGAGTTCGCGTGTAACAAGGGAATATTTCATTCCTTCGTGACCCATGGCAATACCGTCACAGACACCGATTGCAGGGAACTCTACAGGCGTTCCGCCAGCCATACGGATGCCGGCTTTTACAGCTTCAGCAATGCGGTCAAGTTCAATATGACCTGGAATAATCTCGTTTTTAGCACAACAAACGCCTACGAGCGGGCGGTCTAATTCTTCATCAGTATAACCCATTGCATAAAACAACGAGCGGTGTGGCGCGCGGGCAACACCTTTTTTAGCGTTATCACTTTTCATAGAGGTCCTCTTTATGTCGGTATTCTACTCATATTTGTCGCGGATGACAAGTTTTACGAGAGTTTTTGTTTTGAGCACTGCTGTACGGCGCTGTTCTGCGAGTTCTTCTTTCTTCAGGCTGATTCTGGCATAATCACAGATTGTCTTTCCGAAATCAGAAAGTGTTGCAGGAGATTCTGCTTCACAGGCAAGAATAACATTCTTCTTTGCAATAAAATGCTTAAAGAAGAGTGCAAATTCCTCATTATCAAGAGGAAGTCCGTAAAGCATAATGATTCTTTTATAATCCTGAATTCTTGCAAAAGTCTTACAACAGGTAATAAGTTTTGAACTGAAGTTTGATTTTCCGTTCTCATCCTTAACAATTTTTTCTGCAATGACGAACAGTTCAGGATCTTCAGGAAGTTCTCCCGAAGGTTCACATTCAAATACAGCACTTAAACCAACTGAATCTGCAAGAATCTGAGCCTTGCTGTCCAGAACATCAGGATTATCAGCATTGTGAGTTGCGAGTTCTGATTCCTCATTTTTAGCAAATAACTTTTCAAGTTCAGCTTCTGAAATTGCAGCACTTGTATCACCCTGACTTGAATCAGACATTACAGCCATAGTTTCTGAAAGAACTGCAGTTTCCTGCTCGCTTACGGCAACCTCTTCGGAAAGTGTATTACGTTCCTTTTCATCACCCATAATATCTGCAAGCATTGAATCAACTGCGCTATCCTGCATAATCTCAGGTTCTTCCTGAGCTGCAGAAGTTGATTTTGTATCAAACACTGGTTCAGGAGCATTTTCTGCCTGAATAAATACAGCTTCTTCCTCTGAAGCCCCTATTTCAGCGCTGAATGTATCATCATCTTCGAAATCTTCGTCATCATTTTCTGAAAGGCCTGCTGATATTTCATCTGCATTATCCTTAAAGAAAGATACACTTGAAGCATTACCGCCATTTGTTTTCAAAACAACGCGGTCTCCTTCATCAGCGGCTTCGTATAAATAGCCATCGTTTTCACCAATATAGAAAAGTCCGCCCTCTCCATCTACACGCAGATTGTGCAGAGAATTACAGCCTTCAAAGGCATCTGGAGCAATATATTCAATACAAGATGGGAATACAACACTTTCAAGAGCAGTACAACCGGCAACAGCTCTGGATTCAATTCGCTTTACGGTTGGTGGAATTACAAGAGATTTTAATGAAGCACAGCCTTCAAAAACACTTTCCGGCAATTCTGTAATTCCGGCACGGAAAGGAATTTCTGGTAAAGATACACAATCCTTAAAAAGCCCTTCTGGAAAAGCACTAACCGCATTTGGCATAGTTACCTTAGTAAGAGCAGAACATCCAGAAAAAAGATAAGAAGGAAGTTCTGTAACACCAGATGGAAGCTTAACCTTTTCGAGTGCTTTTGAATTTGAAAAAAGACAACTTCCAAGCTCTTTTACAGAATCTGGCAGAGAGATAGACTCATACGGACAATCTGAAAAAACATCATCTTCTATTCTATGTGCTCCAAAAGGAACACGACCAGTAAAGTCTGTTGAAGTATCGTCAACTCCAAGAACTGTGTGCAAATCCTCAGAATATAGCAGGCCATTTTTTTTAATATACGAACCCATAAAGCTTCCTTAAAATATTGTTTTATACAATTTTATCATAGGAATTGTTATTTGTCATTTAATAATGTTCATGTTATTCTATATTTATGCTGAAAATTTTCTCTTCAGACACACAGATTTTTTATAGTGAAAGCAAGTGGCTGCATCCAATTTTTGAATTTGAAGAGTTTTTGAAGGCTTATGATGGGCCTCGAACTAATTTGAGTGCCTGGGACAGCGCCATTGGAAAAGCTGCAGCTGTTTTACTGGTGCGGTTAGGTGTTGAGCAGATTCACGGCGAACTTGTAAGTAATCTTGCAGTAAAATATATCGCTCAAACTCTTGGCGAAGGCAAACTCACCTGGGATACTCTGGTAGACCGCCTTATGTGCCAGACTGAAAGTCAGCTGGAAAATCTTACAGATTCTGATGAAATGTACTATTTACTACGACAGCGGGCAAAACTTGTACTTGGAATTCCAGTCAGCATTCAAAATCTTTCATATAAATACGGAAAAATAAACGGCCTGAATCTGGAAGTACCCGCAGGTGGGCGACTGATGATTCTTGGCGAAAACGGAACCGGTAAAACTACCCTTCTCCGCTTGCTTTGTGGAATTTACAAACCAGATAGTGGAAGCATTCTGATTGACGGAAAACCTGTAGACAAGCTCCCAAAATACACAATCGGCTATATTCCGCAGCTTTCAGAACTTCAGGAAGAACAGAGTTTTGATCTTACAGCAGAAGAAGTTGTAGGACTTGGAATAAATGGCAAGCCTGAGAAATCTGGCGGAAAAAGCCGTCGAGACCTTGTAGAACAGGCAATGAGAAGAACAGGCTGTGCACATCTTGCCGGACGAAAGTTTTCAGTACTCAGCGGCGGTGAAAAGCAGAAAGTTTCACTTGCCCGCTGTCTTGCGCAAAAAGCCCGTCTCCTGCTGCTGGACGAACCTACCGCAAACCTCGACAAAGATAACCGCCGCATGGTAGTTGATATTCTTACTTCTCTTTCGATTTCGGAAATCCCAACTATCATAATGGTAACTCACGACAAAGAGCTTACTTCTCTAAAAAAATGGGAGGTACTCAACATTGGATAAACTCGAAAGACTTGCATTACTTTTTTCTCTTGCACCCGTAATGAAAGGCTTTATTGCCATGAGCATAAGCGGAGCCGTTTTCCCGCTCTGTGGAGTTATGGTCCTGCGACTGAATCTTGTTCCAATGCGTTACATGCTGATGCACGGAGTAATACTCGGCGGTGCAATTGCAATGGCACTGAATGTTCCCCTGCTTCCTGTAACAATCACAGTAAACCTGCTTTTAGTTTTTATGATGATTATGATGACAGGAAGCGGCGAAGGGAGAAACTTCGGCGGCACTAGTGCTGCTACAATGGTTTTGAGCATGGCCCTCGCTTCTCTGATTATGCATGTAGCTGATGTTCCTGCAAAAGACACTCTCGACCTTTTATGGGGAAGTCCTTTTGCCTTGAGCTATCTGGACATTACAGCGCTTGGTATACTTGCCCTCCTGCTCCTCTTATATGTCATCATAAATTTCAGAAATATTAAAAATCTCTTTTTCAGCAAAGAGATTTCCATGAGTCTTGGAATCCGCGTAAGACTTCATAACACAATAATGGTTATTCTGATTGCCTCTGTAGTTGCAATTGCAATGAAACTACTCGGAGCTTTTCTAATCGACTCACTCTTAATTCTTCCGGTAATGTGTGCCGCGCCGTTTCTCAAAAAAATGAATCACAACGGTATCCGTTCACTGTTTATCGGAAGCTGTATTACAGGTTTCTTACTCTCGGTTGCAGGCTATGTTATAGCTGTTGCCGCAGATTTTCCTCCAGCTGGAACTATTGCAGTTCTTGCAGGTATATTATTCTTTATAGGAAGGATTATTAAATGAAAAAAATCTCTAAAATCATTATTGCCCTTTTTGCAGCTCTTACACTTGTAAGCTCTGCCTGGAGCCAGTCAAAGAAAGTTGTTGCTTCTACTTCCTGGGCAGCTGCCTTTGCAGATATTGCAGGAGCTGATGAAGTTGAAAGCATTGCACCAGTAAACCTCCGCCATCCGCCGGAGTATGAAATTACAGTAAGTGATGTTCAGAAAATTTCTGATTCTGAAGTTTTCATTTTCGCTGGCTTTGAACGCATGATGAAAACTCTTGGAACAAAAGTTCCTAATAAGGGCGTAAGTGTTCAGGTTGTTCTTGATAACTCTCTTGCAACTGTTCAGGAATCTACTTTGAAAATTGCTCAGGCTCTTGGAACAGAAGAGATTCAGAAAATTCGTTTTGCAGAATATGAAAAACTTGTAAAAGACGGTCAGAAAAAAGCTTTGAAAAAGAAGCTCAATAAAAAGAAAGTTCTCTGCAACAAGAATCAGACATATCTTGCAAAGGAACTTGGACTTGATATCGTCGGAGTTTTCGGGCCTGGTCCTGTAAGCGCAGAAGAACTTCTTAAAGCAAAGAAAGAAGGCTATGATCTTATTATTGATAATATTCATAATCCTACAGGAAAGCCAGTTACAGAAATTCTTCCTAAGGCAAAATATATTGAATGGCGCAACTTCCCTACTGCCATTGAGCACAACGCGCTTAAGAAAGTTGTAAGCGACAATATAGAAATGTTACTTGCTGAGTTTTAATTCAAAAGAATCAACGAGGGCTATCCAAGACGCTTCGATGACGTCGGAAGATACGCCCACTGTAGTCCAGCTGCTTTGTCCGTCGGTAGATTCAATAATTACACGTACACGGGCAGCAGTTGCAGACTTAGAATCCAAAACACGTACCTTATAGTCCACCAGTCTGAAATTAGAAACAACAGGATAGAACTTTTCGAGCGCCTTACGAAGCGCAATATCCAGAGCGTTGACAGGACCGTCTCCCTCACCCGCTGTAATTTCAAAATTTCCGTCTACTTCAACTTTAATCTGTGCACAGCAGCAAACGCCCTCTTCTGGACGCGGATTTGAACCTGTTGTCTGATAGTAATGAAGCTTAAAGAACGGCTTATACTGACCGAGCATCTTTTTTACAAGCAGTTCGAAACTTCCGTCGGCACCTTCAAACTGATAGCCGGCAGATTCGAGTTCCTTTACCTTAGCCATAAGGTCGCTTACGATAGGATCATTGCGTTTTACATCAGGCACAAAGCGGCGGATCTTCTCCAAAATCATACTGCGGCCGGCAACCTCGCTCATAAGGAAGACACGGTTATTACCTACAGTTTCGGGAGTAATATGCTCATAGGCAAAAGGATTTTTAAGAACCGCATCAATGTGCATTCCAGCTTTATGCGCAAAGGCATCTTTTCCAACATAAGGCGACTGAGGATTTACACGGATATTTGTGAGCTCTGCAACACGCTTACAGATTGCAGTAAGGTTTTTCATGCTCTCTTCAGGAATAACCTGATAGCCCATTTTAATCTGAAGATTAGGGATGATTGTAGAAAGATTTGCGTTACCGGTACGTTCACCAAATCCAAGGAGAACACCCTGAACATGAGTTGCACCTTCCTTTACGGCAACAAGGGAATTTGCAACGGCAAGACCGCAGTCATTGTGAGTATGAATACCTACGGTTACTTTCTTTCCATAAAGTTTTACGACCTCAGCTACGGCACGGCGGCATTCGTCAATCATAAAGCCGCCCTTTGTTTCACACAGGCTCAGGACTGTGGCACCACCGTCCACGGCAGCCTTTAAAGTTTCCAGAGCATAGGCTTTATCTTCTTCATAAGCAGTAAAGAAATGTTCTGCATCGTAAATTACTTTGCGTCCGTTAGAAACAAGGAACTCGCAGGATTCGCGAATCATATTGAGATTTTCTTCCGGAGTTGTTTTGAGAATGTCTGTAACCTGGAAAGTCCAGGACTTACCAAAAATTACGACAGTTTTAGTTCCTGCTGCAAGAAGACTTTTAAGATTTGCATCGTCTTCGCATTTACAGTTTTTTCGTCTTGTAGAACCAAAGGCACAAACCTGAGCATTCTTAAACTGAACTTCAGCAACAGCCTTAAAGAACTCCATATCCTTAGGATTCGACCCCGGATTGCCAGCCTCGATGTAAGTTACGCCAAGGTTATCGAGCTCATGACAAATATGCAGTTTATCCTGAACAGAAAAACTAATACCTTCGCCCTGAGCACCGTCGCGTAATGTCGAATCAAGAATCTCAATTTTCTTCATGCGTTAATTATGGAAGAAATAAGAGGAAGTTTCAAGAACCCCCGTCATTGCGAGGAGTGAAACGACGAAGCAATCTATTAAATGGATTGCTTCGCTGCGCTCGCAATGACGGCATCTTATTCACAATAACGTTAGTTCAGAAAGAATTTTACCGAGTTCTCATAACAAACCGCAGCCACCAGACGGCCGAGGCTCTCTTCATGCCACGGGAACTCACCTGCTTCTACAAGACCGCCGATGTAGTTACACAAAATGCGGCGGAAATATTCATGTCGCGGATACGAAAGGAAACTGCGGCTATCTGTCAGCATGCCGACATAACTTCCAAGAGGTGCAGTTCTTGCATATACACGGATCTGCTCTTCAATTCCATCTTTGTGATCATTGAACCACCATGCAGGACCAAACTGACAGTTGCGGAAGTTGGCAGCCATAGTTGCAAGAGCTTCGTTATCTTTTGGATTAAGGTTATAGAGGATTGTGCGTGCACCCGGTGCTGTACTGTAAATCGCATTCAGAACAGCTCCCAGCTGCGGTGCAAAATTAAAGTCATTCAGACTGTCTTCACCGATATTTTTTCCGGCAGCCTCGAGCATTGCAGCATTGTTGTCACGAAGGGCTCCAATGTGAATCTGCATTACAAAGCCCTTCTGAGCATAAAGCTTTCCGAGTTCCACCAGAACCCACCCCTTATATTTTGCAATTTCGTCGTGGCTGAGTTTTTTTCCAATCCACGCCTTTTCAAAAATGTAGTTTACGTCATCGTAAGAAGCCGGCAGGTAGAAGTCTCCTTCAAGAGAATGATCACTTACTACAGAACCGTTCTCTTTGAAAAAGTCCATACGTCGGCCGAGAGCAGCAATCATATCAGACACAGACTGGAACTTTGTGCCGTCCATTTTCTGAAGGCGGCTGATGTAATCTGCATAGGCAGGACTGTCTGGAGAAAGCGGAACATCCGGGCGGAAAGACGGGCGCACACGGAGTTCTGCGCTGTTGTCAGCAAGTTTCTTATGCCATTCAAGACTATCAAGAGGATCATCTGTGGTACATAACTCACGGACACCGAGTTTAGAAAGTAAACCGCGAGGCGCATACTCAGGCTTTGCTAAAAGCGCGTTACATTTATCCCAAACCTCACGGGCATTTGCTTCAGTAACAGGCTCGGTAATTCCAAAGTAGCGGGCAAGCTCAAGATGGCTCCAGTGATATAACGGATTTCCAGGACACAGTTGAAGTGTTCTAACAAAGGCAAGATAACGCTCGTAGTCGGCTTTTTCTACGGCAGCGGTTCCGCCACGTTCAGCATCTGATTTTACGGTGCCGTCTTTGCGGATGTGCCCTGTAATAAGAGATTCATGAACCCCGGCAGCTCTCATGGCACGCCATTTATAATGATCGTGATCAAGCCATGCATTTGCGAGATTTCCAAGAGTTTTATTCTCAAAAATCTCCTGTGGGCTCAAGTGATTATGAAAATCAAAAATCGGCTGATTTTCTGCATATTTATGATATAAGATCTGAGCAGGTTCGCTCTGCAAAATAAAGTCATCATTCAAAAAGGGTTTCATATAGTTTCTACCTCGAATACTAGTATATCACACTTCATACCTTTTGTGTATTATGAGGAAGTTTTTTCATGGCAACAAAAGCTATAATCACACCAATTCCACAGACAACAGTTCCTGTCAAAAGCATTTGAGTTATTCCCAGATTATCAAGAATTACTCCGCTTATAAGATTAGAAAAAACACCGCCTATTGTAATTGCACTTGTGATATAAGCCTGACCTTTTACCTGATCCAGTTCTTCCATTGTTTCGCTTACATAATATGCAGCTGCCGGAACAAATACAGCATAGGCAAAAAGCTGGAACGACTGGCTGAAATAATAAACTGCAAGATTTCCGGCAGCCATCAGCACAATCATTTTTATAAAGAACGCAGCACCTGAAAATACAAGCATCCAGCGGGAAGCAATCTTTTTAAGAACAAAGCCAATCAGTGCCATAACAGGAAGTTCAAGAATAGCCTGCAGAAAGTTTGAATAGCCCAGTTCTTTTTCACCACCCCCGAGTCCACGTATAATCTGAATCATAAAATCATTTATCATATTGTGGGCAAAAAAGAAGCAGATTGTTCCAACCAGAAAAAGCATAAATGCCGGATAAGTTCGGGCAAAATCAGAAATCTTATTATGAGCAGCAGCGGGCTGTGAATTAAAAGAATTCACGACATCCACATTACCAGCGGCTTCCCCTTCTGTCTTCGGTTTCTTAAAAGTAAACACAACTAAAGCCGAAAGAATCATAGAAATAATATTCACAAAAAGAAGCACATTCA
Organism: Treponema bryantii; assembly: GCF_900111035.1. Taxonomy (GTDB): domain Bacteria; phylum Spirochaetota; class Spirochaetia; order Treponematales; family Treponemataceae; genus Treponema_D; species Treponema_D bryantii_C. Next base: position 393,653 of record NZ_FOFU01000003.1, on the reverse strand, counting down.
CGCCACGTTTTGCAACAAAGCCGCCGACAAATGCAGAAGTCACAGCGAAACTTGCAGAACCAAGTCCTCGTGCGAGTCCAAAATAAATAGGACAACCAGCTTTCTGATACTCAAAACACAGAGCCAGTACAACCGGCTGATATGAAAACTGAATCAGATAAATCAATGCATAAACAACAAAGATAAATGCCTTATTATCATGAAACACCAGAAGTGCTGCTGAACCGGCAAGAATCAATACCACAGAAATCAAAATAAAACGGCGGTTTGTAAGCGGGCCGGGCTTGTCTATTACTCCTGCAATCAGAGGCTGAAAAACTGCAGAAATTATATTTGCAAGGGCAAGCAGAATTCCAACCTGAGTATTTGTAAAGCCGTTCGCAAGCAGATACACTGCGGCATAAGCATGTACAGTACAAAAGGCTGCAAAATAAGAAATATTTATCAGCGAATATCTGAAAGTCCAGTTAAAATTATTACGGTTCATACAATCCTTATTCTTTTACTGCAGAATCATACATTGCAAGGATACGCTTAAATAAATCTTCATCAGGGAGTTCATTAGAACGCAAAAGTCCGGTATGACCTCTATCCTCATTTGGAACAAAGGTAAAACGCGGATTATCCTTAAATTTTCTGTAGTAGATTTTATATCCATATTCAGGAGGTACTGTTGCATCATCCATACTATGAATAATCATAACTTTTGCATCTGTAGCAGAAAAACCTTTTACGCCACTTGCAGTTGCATACTTTCCATACTTACAGGCTTCAAAGATTCTATAAAATGGAACAAAGAAAAGTACCAGATTACCGGCGATTTTTTTACCACCTGCAACAAACATTCCAGGTGAATCATTAAAGCCTGCAACCTCGGCAACAGCCTTCACTTCCGGATGATAGGCAGTAACACTGCTGACACTGAAACCACCCCAGCTGTGTCCAAATAAAACAATCGGGAGTTTTTCAAAATTTCCACTGTTTTCAACAAAGGAAATTGCATAATCTAAATCGATTACTCCCTGTGGAAGACCACCCACAACCTGATCTTTTCCAAAACCTTCACTTTCATCATTTCCGGTTGCATCATAGGCAAATACAGAATATCCGTTTTTAGCAAAATAATTTATGATATCTGTATATCTGTTGTGTCCGCCTCCGCTAAAACCATGTGCAAAAACAACTATACCTTTTTTCTCATCATTGCCAATATTATACATATAACCGGCAAGACGCTGTCCTTTATTTGACTTAAAATCATATCTTGTTCTTGTAAGTCCTTCAAAATTTTCAACATAAAGTCTGTCTTCATCAGGCGTAATATAACGATTACAGAAATTGAACTTATAAGAAATAAGCATTCCTATCCAAAGTCCAGTTATAACCAGCACGATAAACAGTACTGTACAGATTTTTAAATTTTTAATTGTCTTTTTTGTCATTGTTTTCTCCAGTTCGTCAAATTATATTTTTTTTTGTGTTTTATAACAATGATTTTGGAAACACTTTTCTTATGTTTCCATTATGTTATATAATTAAAACATGAAATCCTTCTATTCGAAACAGTTTTTATTATTTATTCGCATAACTTCTATCATTTTTATCGGAATTCTTTGTTATCTGACCGGACACGCTGTTTTCGATGTATTTTTGAATCATGATTACCCATGTATTTTCGGACTTATATGTGGACCTGTAAGTATTGTAATTCTGATTTTTGTTATACGAAATCCGCAGAAACTTGCTTTATTTGTCCCACCACTTATTCTATATTCAGTTTCAAACGCAATTGGAAATGCAAATCCAGCTTATCCCATAATCTTTCTGGAACTTGCTGCCATTCTTTTATGGATCCGCGGCTTTTTCAACTGTCATAAAGCAATTAAAATTTCTGGTATGGTTCTGATTTATCTGATTCCGGTTTTGCTTTATCTTCGCTTTGGATGGGCTTATTTTGCAGAACAGCTTCTTGAGATTCTGCAGATACTGCTTATTACCTTCTGTATCATTTACATAATGTATGAATATATGAAAGCGCAGACGTCAACAGACAAGATTCTGAATATTGCAGATTATTCCGAAACTACAGAACGAGATGCAAAATGGCTTATTCTCGTACAGCAGGGAGTTAAATACGAAGCGATCGCCATTGACTATGAACTGACTCTTGGCACTGTTCAGAACAGGCTCAATAAAATCTATCATATTCTTGAAACTGGCGACCGCATCGGTTTTCTTTCAATTTATTCAAATGCTAAAATTATTTATAAAAAGTAATTCAGCTTTTTCATTACATAAAAGTATGAGTCCAGCTAATTGCAAAGCGCTTAAAGTACCATTCACGTCCTGTTACTTTAGTATTTAAGATATCACTTTCTTTTTCAATTTTATTTTCAAAGCTTCGGCGGCTTGAGAAATCAAACAGACAAATCAGATTATCTTTTTTACCAATTTTAAACTGTACGAGTGGGCTTATTGAGATTTCCGGAAAATCCCCATCAAAAACATCATTATACACTCCATAAGCATCACCATTATAATATCCGGCAGCCTTGAACATAACTCCTGCAAGATTTATTGGAAGTGGCATCTGATAACCTAAAATACACTGAGCCTGATAAGCTAAACCACGTACCTGATATTTTGAACACTGCCATTCATACAGACTGTCGCTTTCTAAACCTGCAATTCCAAAATAAATTGTTGTATAGGATGCGAGCAAAACAACATGACTCCAGTCTCCTGGAATAAGAGCGCCTGTATCAAACTGGAAAGTTACTGTACCCCATGCCTCATAATAAGGATGTGATATAGTTGAGATTGGTTCGTATTCATAAGTTGCTTTATTCATTTCGCACAAACCTTCAATTGGTCCTATATTCCAGCCCCAACCAATTGAACCTCCGGCCGAAAAAATCAAAAATGGCACAGGTGTAAATTCAATACTTAACTTTTGCTTTAATGAAATTGGAGTAAGTTCTAATGCACCACGAAAAGTAACATTAGCGTCAGAAACCAGCCAGTGTTCTCCAAGAGGTGTATTCAGCTTATATGCAGCAGTCAAAGTTGTACAGGCTTCCACTCCATCATAGACTCCGGTAATCGGGGCATAATGAGTATCTCCTGTAATAAATTCAGCTTTCGGATGGTAAGCGAAGTCTGTCTGAAGCGCAAGACTAAATGGAGATTTTTTCTCTGCATCATTATTATCATCCTGAGCAAAAACTCCAAAAACAGTTAAAACAGTTGCAAGTAAAATGGCTATTACTTTTTTCATTTTTTATCTCCCTATAACTTTTATTACTTTTATGATTCCTGCGACAACCGAAAGAATCACACTTAATATTATTATAATATACAAATCTGGAACAAATAATTGTACCACCCAGAGTGGGGTCTGTACAAATATTTTTGTAAAAAAGATTAACAATAGCGGCCAGATAATATAGCAGCTTACAGCAAATATTATACTGATACATCTTTTTGTTTTTATTGATCTAATGAGTATAAAAATAGAAAAACAAAGCATACAAAGGTAAACAGCATCAATCATAATATGCAGCAGAACATAAGATTTATGATTAATTTTCTCAGGTTCTTCTCCACGAATAATTGAAAGGCTATCTCAGATTGCATTATCCATAAGATTATTTAAGCCAAACTGGTCACTTGCATTCAGCATAAAACAGACTCCAAGCTTCTCATCTGGTAAAATAAACATATAGGTAATTCCATTTTCAACCTGTCCCCCATGAAAAACAAGTTTTTGCCCCTTCCATTCCATAAAATTCCAGCCCATACCATAATAAGCATCATATTCATTTACACCTAACGAAACATTTTTGTACCACATGGAATTAATACTTTCCTGAGAAATAATCTGATTTTTACCAGTCTGTCTGTTTTCAACAACTCCTTCATTCAGATACATCCTCAAATATTTTGCATGGTCATGTGGTGTTGTAGCGATATAACCAGCAGGTTCATGAAACCACGATTTTTCAACAGGATATATAGCCTCTTCTCTTTTGAAAAAGCCGAAATAATTTCTGTTTCCCCTCAATAGTTTAGGACTATTCTTTACCTTCCTGGCATTCGCATTTGAATCTTCCATTTCCAGAGGATTAAAAACATTCTGTTTAATATAGTCTTCATAAGCCATTCCGCTTACCTTCTCAATAATTTTTCCAAGCAAATCATAATTTACATTAGCATATTCATATTTACCATAAGACTTCGTAAGTTTCGCATTATGGAGTTTTGCATGAGTATCAAAACCACTTGTATGATTCAAAAGAGAAAGCACTGTAACAGGCTTTGAAAACTTATAATCCGGCAGATAAACAGAAATATCATCCTCAAGCTTAATCTTACCCTTCTCTACAAGCTGCATTACGCAAAGCGCAGTATACGACTTACTCATAGATCCAATAAAAAACTGCTGATCTAAACTTGTACATTCACCATATGCCTTCTCAAAAAGCGTATGGTCCGGGCTTGTAATAAAGAAAGCCATTCCGGGAATGTGATAAACTTCTGCTAATTCATCCAGATATGTTTCAAACTTTTGAATACGTTCAGAAGGAAGTTCTATTCCATCTTTGGCCTTAGCGAAACAATTTTCAGTAAATGCCATTAGCATTATCAAAAAGATAAACGATAATTTTTTCATAAAAACCTCACGCTGCAAATCATAAAGCATGACAGAAAGAAAACAATACTAAAGTGAGGAACCTAATATTGGGTTTATGAGGTAGTTAACATCTGTTTATACTGTAAAATCAGAATTGTGATATAATAATATGTAAGATGAAGTTTAAAAAAACATTTATTTTATTGTTCTCTTTTATTTCTCTTTTTTTATTTATTGGCTGTAATCAAAAAAAATCAGTTAGCCGGAATCTTAACCTCGAAAACATCAACCAGCTCAACAGCGATACCTTTACATGTACCTTTGATGGCATTGAACATGATTTTATAGTTGAATTACCTGTCCAGAAAGATACTTCAAAAAACGATGCAATAAAATCAGTTCCCCTTGTAATCCTCCTTCCCGGCTACAGTAATACGGCAGATCATCTTCGTTTTACTACGGGTTTTCATAAAGAAGCTAACTCACGCGGTTATGCGGCAGTTTATGTAACCGGCTCAATCAGTAAATATGAAAAAACGGGTGGACTTGGATGGAACTCGGGAATTGCTGCAAAAGGTAATCCTGATGTTGAGTTTATTGTGGCGCTTACAGAATATCTTCAAAAAGAATATGGCTTTGATAAAGAACGCACTTTTGCAGCAGGCTTTTCAAACGGTGGATTTATGATACACAGGCTTGCAATGGAAGCAGGAAATACTTTCCGTGCGGTTGCATGTGTTGCAGGAAAAATGCCTGAAAAGGTCTGGAACAACAGGAACAGAAAAAATCACATTGGCGTTATGCAGATTACAGGCGAAAAAGATGATGTTGTTCCAAAGAGATTTGACGGCACAGTAAACAATTCACGCGATCCTGCAATTGAAGATGTTATGGATTACTGGGCACTTTCAAACGGTTTGAAAACTATTGCTGTGGAAAATGTTGCCCGCGGCTCAAAGCTCACAAAATGGAATTCTGGAAATAAAGACTGCCAGGTGTGGCATCTGCTTGTAAAAGACAGCCATCACTTCTGGCCTACCGAACAGATTAACGGAATAGACGGCAACACAGTTATTCTGGATTTCTTTGATGCAAATTAAGATCTGAATACCATTAAACTTCTACAACTTCTATTTGAATATTTTCTTTCAGATTCTTAACTGCAATCTGAAAATCATCCTCGTAAATAATTTCACCAGGAACTTCAGAACACTTTGACATGTAAAGTTTTAATCCGTACTTTTTTGCCATCTCACGATAAAAAGTCATCTGGCGGTAAATGTCATTTCCCTGTGGAGTATCCTTGAACCAGGTAGTTGCGTGCTCTGGATTTCCCTGCTCATAAAAAGGCGGAACCGGCAGAACCTTTTCAAAATATTCGCGGTTCTTCCAGTACTCAGCAGTTTCTTCTTCTGTGAGAGTTTTTGAATCTACAAGTTTACCAATTGCAGTAAACAGGCCGCGAGGCTGCTGGGTAATATAAGCAATATCTGCTGTGTGAATTCTGTAAAATGTCATCTATATATCCTTTTTTTAAATTATAGATTATTTTACAGTTTTCACAATAAAGACATTCTTTAATAAATTACCTTGAAGCAAATTTCTTATTTGCTCCCCACAGTCCAAGTGCAATAAGCCATGCAGTTATAACCAGTAGAGGAAGTACAATCCAGATAGTGTTCAAACCGAAAGCAAGAAAACCATACCAGTCGTAAGCAGGATCGGGTTTTCCATTATTAAGATGAAGAAGTACATTCGGAGTATAAACAGAAGCATAAAGAGCCATTGGAATTATACCGGCAAAACTCAACTTAAAGGAAGGTTTTTCAGCAGCTTCAAAAAATATAAAACTGATGATACACAGCATTGGTGTTACAAAATGCATGAAAAGATTTGAATTCATAAAAAGCGAAAAATAACCAGTTTTTGAAGTTGGTGCCAGATAGAAAACAGTAATGAACATTGTAAAGGCAACAGCGTCAGTTGATGCAATTTTCAGCAGATATAACCAGCAAGGAAGCTTCTCTGTATTTTTTCCAGCTGGACTGAATTTGAAAACAATGTAAATAACAGCAACAATTGCCGCCAGAATATTAGATAAATTTGTAAAATAACGGAAAGACTTAAAGTTCTTTTCTGAAAGGACAGAAATATCCTGCATAAACTTAAATCCAATAATAACACAGATAGTTGCGAAAATTGTAAATACAACAACAAGACAATTTAAAACAAGCGCTGCTTTCTGAGATTTAGTCATAAATAAAACTCCTGAATACTATTCAAAAAAAAATGGTTGCACGAGTCGTGCAACCATTTTTACTTATACTGCTTATTATATCTCTTTTAGAGTTTTTCGAACAGTACCCTTACCGGAATTTAATTTTGCAAAATATTCCTTTACCTTATCAGCAAGGCCAGCTTCAAACAGGTCTACACCGAAAATCTCTGCACGGTGTAACAACGAATCGATGTCTCCCGGCACATACTTTCTGCACTCATCCAGAAGTGGATCAGGACTAAGTTCAAACGGATTACCATCATCACCAATTCCTGTAAGATAGCGCAGCCACAAAGCAAATACAAGAGGAACCACCTTAAGGTCTGCAACGTGGAGGTCGCTGCGACCAAGGTAGCCCTTAATAGTCTCACCAAAACGAATACTCAGTTTCTGAGAAGTATCACAGGCAATGCGCTGTGGAGTATCCGGCATAAATGGATTTGGAATACGGATATTTACAACCTCATCAATAAACTCACGAGGCTTAATAATTCCAGGATCAACAACAACAGGAAGCCCTTCTTCGTAGCCAAGGCGTTTTACAAGACGAAGCAAATCTTCATCCTTCATTTCATCTGCAATCAAGGTGTAGCCGAGAAGACAACCGCTTACAGCAAGGAAAGTATGAAGAGGATTCAGACAAGTACAAACCTTCATCTTTTCAACCTTGTCTACAGTTGCACGGTCTGTAAAATACAAACCAGCCTTTTCAAGCTCCGGGCGACCGTTAGGGAAGCTGTCTTCAATTACAAGATACTGACACTCTTCTGCATTTACAAAAGGAGCAACATAAGTTTTCTTAGAAGTGATTACAGGCTCAAGCTGTTCGATTCCGTCATCAGCAAGAATCTTTTCAATTTTTGCATCCGGGCGTGGAGTGATTTTATCTATCATAGTCCATGGGAAACTTACTTTCGAAGCATTGTTTACATATTCGAGGAAACCTGGCTTACAAACACCACGTGTCTCCCACTCTTTTGCAAACTCATTTACGGCAGCATACAATTTATCACCGTTATGCGAACAGTTATCCATGCTCACCATAGCAACTGGAAGTTCACCGTTTACATAACGTTCGTGGAGAAGAGTCACAACCTTACCAATATATGATTTAGGCAGTACAGGTCCCTGAGCAAAATCTTCTTCAACTCCAGGCATCATAACACCGGCTGCATTGCGCAATAAATATCCTTTTTCAGTGATTGTGAAAGTAACCATCTGAAGGGATGGAGAACGGAAGATTTCGCAAAGACGAGCCCAGTCTTTTTCGTTTTCTGAATCGGCAGCAAGAGCTTCCATAATAGAGCCCACAACTGTTTTTTCAACAGAGCCGCTAGACTTCAAAGTTACAAGAGCTCCGATATTGTCGTGTGGACGGTACATCTTTTCGATGATTTCATAATCGTAACCTTCTGCTACTACAAGACCACGGTCAAGCACACCGTCATTCAAAAGATTCTGAACAATATTAGCCTGGAACGCACGGAAAATATTTCCCGCACCAAAATGAATCCAGAATGGCTCTGCTTTAGTTGCAGTTTCTACAGCAGTACGGTCAAATTTTGGAAGTGAGTAACCTTTTGCTTCCCACTCCGCAGTATTTTTTATTCCTTCAATAGTTAATTTCATAATAATCCTCGTAACTAGTATTCTAGCATATTAGTTATATTTAATCTACAAATCATTTAGATAAATACACAGCCGCAATATCAGAATCGGTAAAACCTAGTATGTTTCCGTTCTTCTTAAAGAATGTATTGCAGTCCCAAAGCATAGGGCAATAATTATACTTTTCACAGTTTTCAAGAACACTTGTCATCCATGCTTCCATTCCCTGCTTTTTTGAACCATCCTTTTTTGTAGAAACACCATATTCACCGATAATTACACCATAGCCCTGTTCTGTAAACTTATTCAGCTTTCTAAACCAGTAATTTTGTTTTGAATCAGTATTGAAGTTACTGTCATATCCCGGCCAGGAATCCATATATCCCCAGCTGTTTTTAGGATCATTCACAAGACAATAAGTTTCCGGCTTATAATAATGAACAGAAATAATCAGCTTTTGAACTGAATTAGTTTTATCTGAAGGCACTTTGAATCTGGAATCACAAGTCTTATCTATATCTGTATTGTATCCGGGAATTAAAAGAAAACGTTTTGAATTATTGCTACCCTGCGAGCGGATTATATCAACAAATTTCTGATTGATTTTTTCTGAAAGAGCATAACATTGATTTTCAGTAAGCTTTCCTTTTGTACTATATTTGATAGAAGCATCTAATCTGCTGTCAACTTTTGTATCAACAACATCATTTAATCTGTCTCCAATTTCTTCGTTTCCGCCTTCAAAAATCAGTCTGTAAGAATAATTCTTAAAACGCTCCCCTACCTGACTCCAGATTGCTTCATAAATCTTCCAGGCTAAAGCTTCATCATGGCTGAACATTCCCCACCATTGATAATCCCAGTGGTCATTAATAATGACAAACAAATCAGATTCCAATGCCCAGTCCACAACTTGTGCAACACGATCCAGATAATCTTTTCTGATTGTAAACTTGCCACGGCTCCAGTCCATAGTGTGAGTCCACGCCACAGGAATCCGTACGCTGTCAAATCCAGCAGCTTTCATAGCCTCAAACATTTTCTTAGTTGTTACAGGCTGCCCCCAGGCTTTTTCATAATCTGTTACCTGAGCATGTCCATAACCAAGCCATGGTCCTGCAGCTTCCATTGTATTTCCAAGATTAATTCCGTTTCCCATCAATTTGATTAATTGAGGAGAAGACATTTCTATTAAAGAGGCTTCATCAGCCCCAGGAACAGCCCAAAGATAACAAGCAAAAAATACTGAAAACAATAGTGATATTTTTTGTTTATTTATTTTCATTTTTACCCCACAACAAAAGAAGTTTTATATGATTTTTCCAGCAAGGATCTCTTTATAATCAGCAAGATTCTTTTTGAGCAGGCTTGGGATTTTAAGTTCATAAGGACAGCGCTTCATACATGCACCACACTCGGTACACCGTTCAATCTTCATCATCTCTTCCTGCCATTGCATAGTAAGCCAGTTCTCAGAAGGTGCACGACGAATCATCTGACTCATTCGGGCACATTGATTTATAACGATTCCTACAGAACAAGGAGAACAGTAGCCACAGCCACGGCAGAAATCACCAAGAAGTTCTGCACGATCTTTTTTGATAAGGGCGTCGAGTTCAGGAGTCATTTCAGGTTCAGCATCAAAATAACTCAGCCATTCATCAAGTTCAGATTCCTTTTGGATTCCCCAGATTGGCAAAACCGGATACTGAAGCATAAAAGCCATGCATGCTCGCGAGTTTGTCAAAAGACCACCTGAGAGCCCTTTCATTGCAATAAAGCCCACATTGTTTTTTTGGCACTTTTCTACCAGGGCAATGTCTCGTTCAGTCGCAAGATATGAAAAAGGAAACTGAAGAGTTTCATAAAGGCCACTTTCTGCAATTTCTTCTGCGATTCCGATTTTGTGAGCAGTAATTCCAATGTGGCGGATTTTCCCCTGGGCTTTTGCTTCCTGTAAAACTTCGTAAAGACCAGTACCATCACCCGGACGGTAGCATTGTTTTACACAATGAAGCTGATAGATATCAATGTAGTCAGTTTTCAGATTTCGAAGAGAAGTTTCAAGGTCTGCACGAAGTTTTTCCGGAGTTTCTGCAGTTGATTTTGTTGCAATAAAAATCTGGTCACGTTTTGGACTATTCCACTTGCCAAAAGCCTCGCCCATTTTTTCTTCACTGTCAGAATAAGCGCGGGCTGTATCAAAAAAGCGCATGCCACCGTCATAAGCCTTTCGCAACATCTGAACAGCAGTATCCATATTAACACGCTGAACCGGAAGCGCCCCAAATGCATTCTGAGGAACAGTGATTCCCGTTGAACCTAAAGTTATTGTTTTCATGGATTCAGTATAACATAAACTATAAAAAAAGGAGAGGAATTGCTCCTCTCCTTTCTATAAAATTAAGTTATAGACTAGCGATACAGCTTTACATTGCTGCGGTCAATTGTTTTTTCGCAGGCTTCCCAAAGTCCCTGAAGGTAAGTAGCACCAAGAGCGCGATCATACAAACCATAACCAGGCATAGCCTTTTCGCCCCAGATCATACGACCGTGGTCAGGACGGATAATTCCATCAAAACCAGTTTCATAAAGAGTCTTTACAATCTTGAATATATCAAAAGAACCAGTACTTGAAAGATGAGCAGACTCCTGGAAGTCGAGAACTGGATCATCAATTGCAGTATTGAATTTAAGGTTGCGAACGTGAGCAAAGTGAATGCGTCCCTGAGCAGCCTTAATGAATTCGCAAAGATCATTTTTGCGGTTAGTACCGTATGAACCGGTACAGAAAGTCAAACCGTTGTGAGGATTGTCTACAGCCTTAAGCATGCGGCAAACCTTATCCTGACTTGTGATGATACGAGGCAAGCCGAATACAGGCCATGCAGGATCATCCGGATGAATTGCCATATCAATATTGTATTTATCGCAGACAGGCATAATAGCCTTAAGGAAGTAAACAAGGTTGTTGAAAAGTTTTTCTTCATCAACTTCCTTGTACATCTGGAATAATTCCTTTACACGAGCCATACGCTCAGGTTCCCATCCAGGAAGAATAAATCCGTTCGAATCCTTATCAATAGAAGCAAACATTTCTTCCGGTTTTACGCCGTCGATAGCCTTAGAATTGTAAGCAAGAACAGTAGAACCGTCCTCACAAACGCGGGCAAGCTCAGAACGAGTCCAGTCGAAAACAGGCATAAAGTTGTAGCAGACCATGTGGATATCTTCCTGACCAAGGCGCTCCAAAGTCTTAATGTAGTTTTCGATATACTTATCGCGATCACCGCCGCCAATCTTAATGTCGTCGTGAATATTTACACTTTCAATACCGGCAATCTTAAGACCAGCATCCTGTACTTCTTTTTTGATTTTCTGAATAGCAGCAAGTTCCCATGCATCGCCAGGAACAGAATCGTACAAAGTTGTAATAACGCCGTGTACCCCCGGTACCTGGCGAATCTGCTGCAAAGTAACGGAATCAAAACCTGTTCCGTACCAACGTAAAGTCATTTCCATTTATGAACCCTCGAATATCTGAAATATTTATATCCAGTTTTTTATGATTTCAGTATAGCATCTGTCAAACGTTTTATCAACTAAAATACTAGCATACAAGTTTATATTTTAAAATATAGGTAATTTACAGTACGTTCCCCTCCCTCCGGTCGGGTCGCTACGTCCGCCATTCCGCTTCGCTCCAGCCTCCGCACTCGCTCACTTCGTTCGCTCGCTTGCGGTGGCCGCCTTCGGCGTGGCTCCCATCGCTAACGTTTTGTTCTTATTAATTTGATGGAGATAAAGTCCAGATAAATTCAGCTTTCGAAATACCTTCACCAGTACTAAACTTCCAGCTGCTGATTTTCTGTCTCATTTCTTTATTTATAATATCAGATAACATAAATTCATTAGCAATTATAATAGTTGAAGATATTACATTACCATTTGCATCAACTGAAAACGAAATCTTAAATGATATTGCTTTTGTAAGAAGCATAGATTTCTTAGCTTCTTCTGAAAGTTTTGTATCGAGATTATATTGTTTTCTTGCTCCTGCACCATCTTTCCACGTAAGAGATTCTTTATCATTACCTTTCGATGGATTTTGATTTTTTCCAGCACCTGTATCATTATTACTAATTGCAGTTCCTTCAGAGTTTTTGATTTTATCCAAATCACTTGAATGATTTCCCTTAGCAGACTTATCATCAGCATTATTAGAAGTACTTTTTATCGATTCACCATTATTTGTATTAACCCTTGCATCAGGATTATCTTTTATTGATGATTTTCCTTGAACCCTTACTGGTTGATCAGTTTGTTCACTCTCATCTGAGTCATCACCAAACATTTTATCAAAATCTCTCATTTTATCTTCTGCCGATTTAGAATTAAACTGTTCTGCCATCAATTCTTCAACAGATTTTGCATAATTAACAGGCTCCGCTGGTTTTTGAGTTGCAGCCGGTTTCGCAGCAGACTTCTGTGTAGTCGTTGTTTTAGCAGGCTCTTTCTTAGGCTGTGTCTGTGCCTTAGGCTTTGGAGTCTCAACTTTTTTTGAAGCCGGAGTTTCTACAGTTTTCTTTACCGGTTCCGGGGCGGGCGCTGGTGTCTCTACTACTTTCTCAACCACAGGTTCTGAACTTGCAGCACTTGCCGCAGACTGCTCTGCAGGAGCCGGAGACTCTTCGGTTTTCTGAACAACCGGAGTACTTGAAAGCACAATCTGCACTTCCTTGTACTGCTTCTTAGGTTCAGGTTTAATCACAAATGAGAAAATCAGAAAAAGCAGCCAGAACAGAACAGTGCCCGAAAGCGCAAAAAACTCACTTGTGTTTTTGCTTGAACTGTCCGGACCTAAAACAGGCTTTCCTCTATAATTTATCATTTTTCTGCCGTTGTCCTCAGATTTATAACACAGTAACCGCTTTCGCGAATTACATCAAAAATCTTTACGATAGTTCCATTTGTTACGTCAGAATCAGCTTCGAGAGAAACAGGGAACTCTTCTTTTTTCGTTGTTCCTGTATCAAAAATCAAAAGCTCTTCACCAAGGCCAGCCATCGAAACTTCCTTATCATTAAAATAAAGACCTCCGTTGCTGTCTGCAGTAATTGTAATCCCTTTAAGGCTGGTAGCTTCAGAAGTATGACTCTGAGGAAGATTCAGTTTGATTCCAGGCAAGGTTGCAAATGTAGTAGAAACCAGGAAGAAAAGAATCAGCTGGAATACAATATCAATCATAGGAGTCATATCAACGTTAGAACGGATACGCTCCCGCTTAGTTTTTAGTTTCATAAGCACAACCCTCGCAACTTAGCGAACTCTTCCGGTAAGACGAAGCAATACAGAAGTTACACGTGCTTCCATTTCTACAACGCGGCGGTTTACCCGCGAAACAAAATAGTTATGAAAAATTACAGATGGAATTGAAACACATAGGCCTGCAACAGTAGTTACAAGAGCCTCAGCAATTGCACCTGCAAGCAGAGCTGGATCACCCATTGAACCGCCGGAACCAAGTACACCGAAAGCCTTAATGTTACCGGTTACAGTTCCAAGAAGTCCAAGCAAAGTAGCGATATTTGCAATAGTTCCAAGCGGAGTCAAAAGATGCTCAAGAGAAGGAATCACAAAATCCATCTCTGCTTCTACAGCTTCGCGTAAATCATGCTCCTCATAACGGCGGCAATCCATAGCCTTTTTTACAACCTGAGAAAGCGGAGTGTCAGCCTGAGCACAGGCAACTGCACACGCCTCAAAATTTCCGGCAGCAAGAAAACCATCCAGATCACTCATAAGTTTCTGATCACGCTTATTGATATTAAAAAAATAAATACATCGTTCGATGATAATGAAGGTCGCAATGATTCCACAAACGATAATTGGGAACATCAACGGTCCACCTGATTTTAATGTCTGAAACATATATACCCCCTTAAAAATCCATAAGTTCAGAAATTATTAAAAGATAAATTTTAAAAGTAAAGTTGCAGATCCACCTCGTGCCTCATATTTTCCGGCATAAGTACGGGTCTCTCCTTTAAACAATTTTATTAAATCGTTAATACTGAGAATTGCACGAACAGAAGGAGTTACACGAACAAAACCTTCAGCTCCTACAATCGGAGTTTCAACACTTCCGTTTATAGGTAGTTCAAAGCTTGAGTTCACTCCCCACTTTGTATTTTCTTCCTGTACATTTACAGTAATTTTTACATTCTGTGTATTTTCATCTGCAGGAACATCAATCCAGTTAGAATGCCATTTTCCACTTACAGTAAGAATTCCCTTGTGATATGAAACAGAAAAATCAGTAGCAAGTCCCTGGAAATCACCAGTCTCATAACCGTAAATTGGGAGATTTGAATCATAGCCTGGAATCCATCTACCGTTATCAAAAGCAGTCTGACGATATTCAAAGCCTGCACTACCGGTAAATGAAGTCTTAATAGGAACAGCTATATTCAATTTTCCAAACCATTCAGAAGTCTCAGTTAAATTCCATTGAACTGTTGTAAATTTATAATTTTCTTCAAGTTCAAAAGCCTTAGGCTTAAAGGAATCAATTCCTCCTTCAGCAGCAATTGAAACTCTTCGGTTAGAAAAAGAAACAGGGAACGATGCATCAACACCAACAGTAAAAGGAACAATTACAGATTTCTCCATAACATTCTTTCCAACAACTGCAGCAGCATCACCATATAACTTTACAAAATCATTTTTCCACTGAAGGTCTAACATAAATTTTGCACGATGGCTTTTTAATATCTCTGAGACATATTCATAATCAATAGTAAAACCTGTATCAAAACCATGACCTGCCCAACGGAATAAAACAGAAGGCTCAAGAGAATAGAAGAAAACATTCTCTATCCATGAAGTTGAAATTTCAGGATATCTGTTATAAAGCCAGGCACCAGCTTCAACACCAATAGAAAAACCATTATCAAAAGTATACGAAAGGTTGCTCTCTGCATTATAAAGGTCGCGGTTAAAAAGTCCGATTTCAGAACTGCCTTCAAATACATTTCCCTGAAGACCATCAGCCGATGATTTATAAAAACCTGATGCAGACCAGTCAACATTATTTTTGTGATATTCTTTTTCCGCACTAAGTTTTGTAGTTCTGTCATTAAAACCATCTGTTACAGAATGATTTGCATAAGCAAGAGCAGATTCATGTTCAAAACTGAATTTAAAAGGACTCGCGCCGACAGTTCTTGCAACAGAAATATTTCCTATAAAGAACAACGGATATCCGCCACCAACAAAACCTTCAGCATAAACAGACTTTTCTACTGATCTTGATTTTCCTTCTGCGACCTCTGTATTTCCTGAAGTTTCAACCTCTGGAAGTACAGGTTCTACTCCACCACTTCCAGACGGTATCTTTAAAACATCACCAAAATCTGGGAGTGTATCTTCGTCTGCTTTTTCTGTCTCACCAGAAATAACAGTTGTTACTTCCGGTAGTTCAATATTCTGTGCAAACATACCGGAAGCTAAAACTGAAGCAGCTGTCATAACCGCATATAATTTCTTTTTCATTTTATATCTCCATTAGTTACGTGCATCACCGGTAACACGGTCTACACGCTCTGCCTGTATACTCTTTGGATAAAGTTCTTTCAGTAATGCCGCTGTCTCACGGGCATCACCCTTAAGACCATCTGCTGCAAATGCTTCTGCCGCACCATAAAGTGCAGCTGCAGCCCCTGAACTGTCTTTTACACTTCTATAATATTCTGCAGCCTTAAGATACATTTCTGCTGCCTTTTTATTTTCACCTTTTTTGCGGCTGTATTCTGCAATGAACTCTGCATTATAGGCTGCAGCAGCGCGCTCTTCTGAACCAGTCTGTCGTGCCAGAAGTTTTACTGCAAGCTCATAAGCTTCATTCTGAGTAGACAAACTTTCTGCATACAGACGGACAAGCTCCGTACCAGCGTTACGTCCTGCTGCAGTTCCAGCACCACCAAGCTTATTAAACTCAGTTTCTTTTTCTGCAACACGGCGGTCTGTTCCGCTTACGATTTTTTCGAGTTCTTTGGCCCGCTTTCCAATTTCATCATCAGCAGCCTGCTGTGCAAAATCGCGGAGCATAATTCTTGCAACACTCAGTGCCTGAGAATACTCCTCCTGCTTGTAATATGCTTCCAGAAGATTTTTATTTGCACCGTAAGCATAGATACTAGCCGGCCACTTTTGCAGTAAAGTCTTATTTAACATAACGCAGCGGTCGTTTTCTCCAAGACGGAGCGCACAGTCTGCACAATAGAACATTGCTGCGTCACTGAAACGGCCCGAAGCATATTTGTAAACATATTTATTAAAACGTGAATAAGCCTGAGAATAATCTCCTGCCGAATAATAAACCTCGCCTACCCGATACATTGATTCTTCTGCATAACTTGAGCGAGGTAATCCTTCATAAATACGGCGGAACCCTTCATCTGCCTGAGAAATCTTTCCCTGACGTTCATAAAGTTTTGCTGTCATAAAAAGAGACTGAGCAGCAAACTCATCACGTCCATTTGTATATGGAGCGAGCAGCTGAATCGCTGCATCATAATCTCCATAATCTGCAAAAATCTCTGCACTTAGAACAACAGCTTTCTGTTTCTGTTCTCCGTCCTGTGAATAACGAACGAGATTTGCAGCCTGAACAGATGCGTTCTTAAAATCGCCGCTCTGCAGCGCAGACTTTACAGCATACTCATAACCGCGCAGCAGATATGGTCCCGGTTCGTCCTGAGTTTCCAAACAATAACGTACAAAAGATGAATATGCATTTTTAAATTCTGCCTGATTATATTCCGCATATCCCTTGTAATATAAAGAAAGCTTTTTAAAGTCCGTGCGGTTAGAGTTCTGTCGGATATACGCCGCAAAACGCTCAGACGCATTATTCCATTTTTTCAGATTTATAAAACACAGTCCTGCAAGATATTCTTTTTCCCCTGCAGAACCTGCATCTGCAATTTTTACAGCCTGGTCATAACGGCCGGTTCTAAAGAGCGCAAGTGCATAATCAAAAGACACAGAGTTTTGTTTTGCATATTCTGAACAAGCTTCTGAATAACGCCCAAGTTTACAAAGTGCAGAAGCATAAAGTTCACCACAAGAAGAATCAACTTTTTCAAACTGACCTTTCTTATAATAATATGAAGAAACAGCAAACTTGTCTGATGCTGCAGGAGTTTTTATTTTTCCATAAACACCAGGAATCTCTTCCCATTTTTCATTCTGCAGCTTACATTGCAAAAGAGTTGAATAGTAAGCATCTGCAGCACCATCTGCAACAGATTTCTTTGCAGCTGATTCAAGACCAGATAATTTTTTTTCTGCTTC
Source organism: Treponema bryantii (assembly GCF_900111035.1). Lineage (GTDB taxonomy): Bacteria > Spirochaetota > Spirochaetia > Treponematales > Treponemataceae > Treponema_D > Treponema_D bryantii_C. The sequence continues at coordinate 375,777 of NZ_FOFU01000003.1, read as the reverse complement.
AGCAGGATTTCCTTTTTCCAGAAGCAGTTTTGCTTCATACAGATTTTTAAATAATTTCAAATCTGTATTTTCATTTTCTTCATTTATTTCTATTTTGGAAAGATACTCTTCAGTCTTCTCATAATTCTTAGCTTTAAACTCATCAATTGCAAGTCGAATCAAAAAGTCATTTGCAATTGCAGCGGCTTCATCTCCACCTGCAAGTACACGGCTATATGCTTCATATGCATCCTTATTATTCTTTAAGGCTGCACAGGCATCACCATAATAAAAGCAGAGTTTCATATAAACAGCATTTTCAAAATCATTTTCTGAAAGCTTTTTAAATAAAGCTACAGTTTTTGAAGGATTTCCTGTTTTGTTATAACAGATAAAAAGTTTCTGAAGAGCTTCTGAATATTCAGCCGAATCAAAACTGTTTCCGTTTGAAACTACATATTCAAAAAGCGGAATTGCATCCTTGTGTTTTTCCAGTTCATAAAAAGCCCGGCCAGAATAAAGAATGCTGTCCGCATAATAACGCATATCTTTCTGCTTAAGAGAAAGGCTGCAGACAAAATGAAGTTTATCAAGTGCAGCTGAATATTTTTTCTGATTGTAAAAAGCAATCCCCAGAAGATAATTACAGTGAATTATTTCAGATGAACCAGAATGCATTTGAACGAGCGCTGACTCTAAAGCAGTAACAGCCTCGTCAAAACTTTCCATATAAACCAGAGATTCGCCTTTATAGATTAAAGCCGACTGAATCAAAGTTGAATCTGGAAAACTTTTCTGCAGTTTTTCTGCAGCACTCACTGTGCCCGGATAAAAGCCATTTTCAAAACTCTGACAAACTTCATTATAGAGCTGAATATCGGTATCTGCATTCTGTGCAAAACAGAATCCTGTAATCAGAAATAAAAATATAGTAATAAATCGTTTCATATTTATAAATTACCGGTGGTTGAGTGATGCAAGGCATCATATCAAAACCACTCTTATCAGTTTTCCGATGTTTTCAATACGGGTTCGCCTGATCAACCATCGGACAGTTTTATTGTGGGAAAAATCTTTCAGACGATTTTACCCTTGTAAGATAAACAAAGTCATCAGCATAATAGTAACAGAAATTTTCAAGAGTCATTTCCCGTCCATTCATAAAGACTGTACAGGCAAAGCCTCCGTCATCCTGGAAATATGGGAAAAACGCAACACATTCATTAAAAGCCATTATTTCTGGAGATACAGTTCTGTCGGTTCCTCTGATTGCACCTAAATACAATGTACCAGGTTCTGTTGCCGCAAGCACATAAAGAAGCGAATTCAAAACTGCAACTGTATGGCCGGAGTTTTCAACAAAGGTAACTGTATTTGCAACACCTTTTTCTGTAATAGAAGATGCAAAAGGATTCAGTTTTACATCTACTCCAGACTGATTAAACATGTAAGTTTTTCCTGAATATACAGATACAACTGCAGATGCAAGATTTCTTACCCAGTTGAGAGCAAAGAAAAGATCATATTTCTGAGAGAGCACGCCCTGTCTTCCGTTATCTTTTACGGAAACAGTCTCTTTAATAAGCGGCTCTCTTTTTAGAACTCCGCCAGAAATCGGTTCAACAAGACCGTCTGCAATCCATTTTACAAAACCTGCAGATGATAACAAAAGTTTTTCCTTTGGGAAATCTGTCATTTCTGCTTTTTCAAACTTTTTCCCGTTAGAAATATGCACAAGCTCATGATTTTCATCATACATAGCATCCTGCACATAATAGATTTCAGGCAGTTTTTCATGGATTACAGCGCACATCTGTTTCATGCTGTGATATACCTGAGGATCAACTAAAACATAATTCCATGGAAGTTTTGTTTCTGTTATTGTCATCACATCTTCAAAAGATGCTGTGTAGAATTTTTCAAATGACATTCCTGTAGGAACACCGCGAGCAGCGTAATTACCAAAAATTACTAAATCTGCAAGGGCAATTTTTCCCTGAGGAGTAAACTGAATGAATACTTCACTGTTTTTTACAAAATAGTAACGGATACGCAGCGGCTTTCCGGTTCTTTTGTCGCGGATAAGTACCCAGCTTCCAGCAACATCTCCAGGGTAAAGCTCCTGTTCCTCGGTATACATTCCTTTATCAGAATATACATTGACTTTGATAAGTGCTCGAGGGGAAACAAAAACATTAAACGTTGTCTCACTTTCTTCCAGACGAATCTGAAATTTCTGGCCGTTATTATTAGCACGGATTTCCGGCTGATTAGCACGAACCTCACTTAAAGGGGCGGTAAACCAGCGTTCTTCAAGTCCCTTTCGGATTTCTGAAGAATCTGGAATACCAAGCCTGTTATAATCCGCAAAAAACGGAACCACAAGACAGATAGCCGTAATCAGACAAAGTAGTTTTTTCAATTTTTCCTCCCCCTCACCAGGCCGGTTAAGCCTTCATTGCTTCACCGGCAGGATCAGTATCGGTTGCCCCCGCTGCAAGACGAATCTCAGCTTTAACGAGAGAACCGTCCGGCATACGAATCATATTATTATCAACTTCATCCGGATGATTTCCAACCGGTGCATTAGAAAGCAGAAGTTTAAGTCTGTTCAACTGGTTAACCTCAGAGCTACCCGGGTCATAATCGATTGCAGAAATGTTTGCTTCAGGGAAGCGGCGACGCAATTCCTTAATCATACCCTTTCCGGTAACGTGGTTTGGAAGACATGCAAACGGCTGAACACAGGCAATACTTGGTGCGCCCTCGTGAATCAACTCAACCATTTCTGCAGTAAGGAACCAGCCCTCACCTGTCATGTTTCCAAGCTGAACGATATCATCAACACCCTTCATCAAATCGTAAATTGAAGATGGAGCTTCGAAACGGCGGCTTCTCTTGAGGTACTTAATCATCTTCTTTCTGTAAAGATCAAGTGCCCAAACAAGCAGTCTCGAAATAATTTCAGATTTAAGAGAGAACTTCAAATCTCTACGGCGGATAATATCATCAGAGAAAGTATAGAAGAAGAAGTCTGCAAGGTCTGGCATTACACACTCTGCGCCTTCACGTTCAATTGTTTCAACAATCTGGTTGTTTGCAGTCGGGTGGAACTTAACAAGAATCTCACCTACTACACCAACGCGCGGCTTTTTAATAGGCTTGAGCGGCAGATTGTCAAAGTCGCGGATAATATCCTTCATCAGTTTATTGTAAGCACGGTTAGAAACTCTCTTACTGAAAAGAGCTTCTGCACGCGCATTCCATTTTTCGTAAAGCTGATTAGCACTTCCCGGAACTGCCTCGTAAGGACGTGTACGGTAAAGTACGCGCATAAATACGTCGCCCACCATAATTGCCTTAACAAGATTATCAATCAGAGGGAAATCAATCTTAAAGCCAGGATTCTTTTCAAGCCCAAGAGCAGAAAGAGAAAGAACTGGAATTTGTCCCCAGCCCGCGTCATTCAATGCACGGCGGATAAATCCAATATAGTTTGTAGCACGACATCCACCACCAGTCTGGGTGATAATCAATGCAGTTCTATCAAGATCATATTTTCCACTTTCAAGAGCAGCAATCATCTGACCGGCAACAAGCAGAGACGGATAACATGCATCATTATTTACATACTTAAGACCAGCTTCTACAGCCTTAGGATCTACAGCATCAAGAACTACAAAGTTATAACCGCAGGCAGAAAAAGCCTTCTCCAGAATCTTAAAGTGAATTGGAGACATCTGAGGTCCAATGATTGTATAGTTCTTACGCATTTCTTCTGTGAAGATAACACGGTTATAAGCTGATGACTTAATAACAGGCTTAGCCTTATTGCGGCGACGCTCTTTAACAGCTGCAATAAGAGAACGGATTCGAATACGAACCGCGCCGAGGTTACTTCCTTCATCAATCTTGATAAGAGTATACATGCGGCTCTTAGCACGAAGGATTTCATCTACCTGATCTGCAGTTACAGCGTCGAGACCACAACCAAAGCTTGTAAGCTGAACAAGCTCAAGGCTAGGCATTTCACTTACGAACTGAGCGGCACGATAAAGTCTGTTATGATATACCCACTGGTCAATAATGCGCAGAGGGCGTTCAATATTTCCAAGATGAGCAACAGAGTCTTCTGTAAGAACAGCAAGACCAAGTCCGTTAATCATTTCCGGAATACCATGGTTGATTTCCGGATCAAGGTGATAAGGACGACCGGCAAGTACAATACCGCTACCGCCCTTTGTAATGATTTCTTCGAGAGCTTCTTCACCCTTCTGGCGAACTTCCTCTCGGAATTTTTCCTGTTCTTTCCAAGCTTTATCTACAGCATCAAGAATTGCGTCGCGTGTAAGCTTAGGGAATTTTGGAAGCATTTCCTCGCAAAGACGCTCAGCAAGAGCAGCCTTATCATAAATAGGAAGGAATGGATCCATATAAGTAACAGTAGGATCCTGACGAAGTTCATCAACGTTATTGCGGAGAACTTCAGGATAACTTGTTACAATAGGACAGTTATAATGGTTTCCAGCTCCAGGGTCTTCCTGATATTCATAAGGTGCACATGGATAGAAAATAAACTTAATACCACGCTGCAAAAGAGAAACCACATGACCATGGCTGATTTTTCCAGGATAACATACAGACTCAGAAGGAATTGTCTCAAGACCTTTTTCATAAACTGTACGGCTTGAACGCTGACTCAAAATTACACGGAAGCCAAGTTCATTGAAGAAGGTAAACCACATTGGATAGTTCTCGTACATATTAAGAACACGTGGAATACCAACATCTCCCATAGGAGCATCTTCCGGCTTACGAGGTACATAATTGAAAAGTCTCTTATACTTCCATTCAAAAAGATTTGGAAGTGGACCAGCATCATCACCATCAAGATCTGTATTTTTCTTGTTACTTGCGTCGATTACTTCGCCTTCAATTTCGGCTCCCTTTTCACAGCGGTTACCGGTAATAAAGGTACGTTTTTCATCTCCAGTAGAGAATGTATTTATAGTAAGAAGACAGTTGTTCTGACACTTTCCGCAACGGCGAAGATCAAGTTCAACATGGAAGTTTTCAAGCTGCTTGAGAGTTGCAATGTGAGAACGTACATCATGTACAGTTCCTTCAGGCTCGCCTGGTTTTGGAGCCATAAGATCCTGCCACTGGTCGTAAGCAATAAGAGCAGAACCGTAAGCACCCATGAGACCTGCAACATCAGGACGGTAAACATGAACACCTGCAATTTTTTCAAAGGCACGCAGGATAGCATCATTAAAGAAGGTACCACCCTGTACAACTACCTTTTCACCAATATCAGAAGCCTTGCGAAGTTTGATAACTTTGAACAAAGCATTTTTGATTACAGAATAAGAAAGACCTGCAGCGATATCAGCAACAGAAGCACCTTCCTTCTGAGCCTGCTTTACGCGGCTGTTCATAAATACAGTACAGCGTGAACCAAGGTCAACAGGTTTCTGCGCCATAAGGGCAATCTTTCCGAACTCTTTTACGTCCATGCCCATTGTGTTGGCAAAGTTATCCAAGAAGGAACCACAACCAGAAGAGCAGGCTTCGTTAAGCTGAATGCTTACGATAGCACCGTCCTTCATGCGAAGACACTTCATATCCTGTCCACCAATGTCGAGAAGGAACTCAACACCTGGAACAAAGAAGTTTGCAGCGCGGAAGTGAGTGATTGTTTCAACTTCACCAGAGTCTACACCAAGAGCAGCCTGGAAAAGTGCTTCACCGTAACCAGTAGAAACAGCACGTGCAATATATACATCTTCAGGAAGCTTAGCATAAAGGTCTTTCAAAACCTGAACGGCAAGCTCAACAGGATTTCCCTGATTGTGTGCGTAGAAATCCCAGATAATACGGCCGTCTTTATCGATAAGACAAGCCTTAGTAGTTGTAGAACCTGAGTCCAGACCAAGGAATACAGGGCCGTGAGTTTTTGTCAGTTCGCCGCGTTTAGCCTTCTGCTCTGAATGACGAACTTCAAACTCATCAAGTTCTGCCTGATTTTTGAAAAGCGGTTCAAGACGCTGAACTTCGCTAAGCTCAGCACCAACAAGATTTTTAAGATTTTCGCGGAACTCAGAAATTGTAGGGAACTTAAAGCCCTGAGCAACTTCCTGACCTTCTCCGCCAAATTTTCTCTCTGCACCAAAAGCACAACCGCTGGCAACAAAGAGCTGAGAATCTTCAGGAACAATAATCTCATCATCCTTAAGCTTCAAAGTCTCAACAAAGCGTAAACGAAGCTGATCAAGGAAGTGAAGCGGTCCACCAAGGAAAGCAACGTGACCGCGAATAGGCTTACCGCAGGCAAGACCGGAAATAGTCTGTGAAACTACAGCCTGGAAAATAGAAGCCGCAATATCCTCGCGGCGTGCACCTTCGTTAATCAAAGGCTGAATATCAGTTTTAGCAAATACACCACAGCGGGCAGCAATAGGATAAATCTGCTGCATACCCTTAGCAAGTTCGTTCAAGCCAGAAGCATCAGTTTCAAGCAAAGCAGCCATCTGATCAATAAAGGCACCAGTACCACCGGCACAAGTACCGTTCATACGCTGCTCAACACCACCGCGGAAATATGTAATCTTGGCGTCTTCACCACCAAGTTCAATTACAACATCAGTTTGTGGAATAAGTTTCTTTACAGAAGTAGTAGCGGCAATTACTTCCTGAATGAAAGGAATATTCAGCCACTGAGAAACAGAAAGACCGCCAGAACCAGTTACCTTAGCAGTAATAGTTCGGCTCTCACCACCTTCAACATTTGCAACAAGAAAATCAAGTGCCTTATTAACAACGGCAATAATTGTGCTTCTTATATCTGCACGGTGACGCTGATAGTCACCGTAAATCAATTTGTCATCATCATCAAGAACTGCAACCTTAACAGTTGTAGAACCAACATCAATACCGAGTCTTATCGGAAGCAAAGTATTTTCGTACATAGTATTGATTTTAACGGTTATCCCCTACTTAGTCAAACCAACAAATATTTCTTTGATTTTCGAGGTGAACTCAGCAGTGTCATTACGAAGCTTAAGCAGGAACGAGTTATCTTCCAGAGGTCCTATAACCTCGTCCATTTCTTTTTCGCTGCGGTAAACCATGTTGCGGTAATAATCTGTATAATCCTTTTCGCGTGAACGCAGAGAGGCATTGTAAATATCATAAGCTACAATCGAAACATCATCTGTAATATTTCTATACAAATCTACAGAGAACTCTTCTATCGGTCGTGAATAAAGCTTTTCAAGAAGATAAAGTGCATAACGAACCTTCCACTGCTCATAAGAACATTCACATAGCTTATAGAACTCATGTACATCAGCCCAGTTCTTTACAGTGCCATTCTTAATAGAAGCAAAAAGTTCCTGAATCTTATCAGATGGAATAATCTGGCCGCCAACATTTTCCCATTCAGTGAAAAGTGGAAGCCTTCGAATTCCTTCTACCAGTTCGAAGGTAAGTTTTTCCTGATTCAAATCCTGACAGAAACTCATAAGTGTACGGGTTGCAAAATATTTTACAACCTTACGGTAAGTTTTATATGCCTGTGCCGGCTTTACAATTTCAGCACCATATTTTTTCTGGCAGATTGAATCTTCGACAGTAAACTCAGCATCCGGATTCTGATGAAGGAAATCTTTTGCAGCCTGATACTGCTCTTCTGGAGTTAGTTTTCCTTCTATATATTCATTATTTGTCGACTTCAAATAACCGATAGTCAGCCCGATTATGCGTTCAAGCGCATTCATTACTTCCTGCATTGTATCAGGAGCAAGCGGATCTGTTTCAATAAACTGAATTCTCTTTACACGTTTATCGCGCTTAGTAAATTTATCTTTATTTCTGGTGATGGCAAACATATCATACATAAACCACCAGGCAGGAATAATTGTAATTTTTGACGAACCATTACTTCCCGGAGCTACAAGTGCAAAAGGATAAGGAATATCAAGTTCATACTGATAACTTCCTTTTGAAACAAGTACAAATGAAGCAAAGCGGGAATTATGCTTAAAGTCACTGCAAAGACCAGGCCAGAAACCTCGTTTTGCAAAAATTTCTCCATCAGGAGAACGGCTGTTATGATTACTTCCAATTGTTGCGCCAGCAGCAATATTACTCTGTCCCATAACTGTAGTTGCAATCAGGAATGAAGAATTATGATGCTGTTCGTGGAACGGATAAATCAGGTTATTTAAAATTTCACAGCAGGAAACGGTTGAATTGTCACCAAGAACAGAGTTCAAAACACGAGCTCCATACTTTACCTGACAGTTACGGCCCAATACAAAGCGAACGGCAATAGCCTGGTAGAATACTTTACAGCCATAGCCCATAATACCGTTTACCATTTCAACGCCTTCACCAATCTGCGAATGCTCCTCTTCAGAAGAAAGAACAGTTATATTTTTAAGCTTAAAGGCACCTTTTATGTATGCAGCAGGTCCGATTTTTGAATCCTTAATGATACTTACATTTTTAATAACAGCATCGTTTCCAACAGTTCCAAAAGTATTCAGTTCATGAGAAACGCCATACTCTGTAAGTTCAACAAAACGCTTGAGAAGTTCCTCATCATCACGGTAGTGAGACCAGAGATATGCATCACCAGGAATCATATCTTCAAAAGGAAGAACCTTACGGCCTTCATTTTCGTTAGCAACCCCAATCCAGATTCTGTGTTCTTCCGGCTCCCCTTCTTTCAAAATACCATTACCGAATTTTGCATGATTGGTACAGCTCATCTCATTTATATTGAAGAGAATTACTCTGTCGCCAAGGCGGTAATTATCCAGATAAAAGACATTGCGGATAACACAAAGTTCCCCAGTTACAACATTACTGAGCTTTGAACGCTGAATACCACATTCAAGACGAAGGTCATTATATTTTAGAACGATTCTTTTAATTTTTCCAAGTACAATAAAACCTGCAAAAAAGGAAAGATGAATAAGAGAAGGATCAAAACCATCATCAGAATCATCAACATAAACATTATTCCAGGAAGGATCTTCATTATGATTCAGATTTTTCTCAAGCACTTCAATTTCAGAAGCTGTGAGATGACGTTTTCCTTTCAGCAGTTCTGCAGGCACAACAAGTGATGCATAGTCTGCAGCATTTTCAATTTTAACCATATATGTTATCATATATAAGATGATTTTTAAAAGCAACAAGATTCTTACAATTATTTCCCTCTCAACCTGCCTTTTTACTGCAAAAATGTTTGCAACACCGGTAAAATCAGTTCAGGAATACACTCTTGAAAACGGAATGCAGGTTTTTATTCTGGAAGATTCATCAGATGCACAGGTTCACATTGAATATACCTGCCGCGCAGGATTTTCATCGCAAACACAGAGCACATGCGGCTTTTTTAAGCTTTACACAAAACTTGTACAGGCGGCTAATGCAAATCTGACATTTACAGATGTTCAATGCAATGCAGATTCATCACGCTATATTATTGATGTCAGCCCATCCCAGGTAGAAGACACACTTTTTTCCCTTTCAGATGCAGTTTTTTCACCTGATTTTTCTGATGAACTGCTGAAAGCACAGTTAACGGCCCTTAAAAAAGAAGTCAATGATAATAAAGATACAATGTCCTTCTATATAAATGCTGCTATTGATTCACGGGTATTTTCTGAAGCACCATGGAAACATGATTCGGGAATTTATCCTCCGCTATTTAAGAAGACCACAGAAAAAACAGCACGCACAGTAATTAAACAGATTTCAGAACAGTGGTACACTCCAAAAAACAGTGCCGTATTTATCAGCGGAAACCTGAATACAGAACATACAATGCTGATGCTCAGAAACAGTTTTGGCCGTTTTTATTCAAGTTTCAGGACTCCATCTGAAAAACCTTCGAGACCCGTAAATAAGCAGAGAAAATATGTACTGCATTCAAACGAAATCTCACCAGATCTTACACAGTTAGTCATTCAATATACCCTTTTTGATATGGAACAAAGTGATTTACTTGCTCTTGCAATGGGATACGAAGGCTCACTATTTAAACAGCAGATTCTAAGCTTTAATGAACTAAACATTCCTGGCGATGAATATATAAATGTTTCTGCAGCACATAAAAAAGACAGTTCACGCCTGATTATTCAAACACTTTTACAGCCACCAGAAGATAAGAAAGCTGCAGCTGCAACAAATTCCTTCAAACAGACAGAACTTTTTCTCAAACAGCTCGATCTTATTCCTCATATAGTTCGTCCAGAAGAATTCGAATACGCAAAAAATCAGCTTGAATACAGTTTGAATAGAACCGCAGCCGTTCCAACCGAACTGATGCAAACTCTTTCTGAATTCTGGGCATTAGAACCATATTATCAGGGAGACGAAACAGATACAGAAGATTATTCTTCTCAAACTGCCCGCCGTCTCATGGAACGACCACAAAAACTCCATGCAAACACTCTTACAGAAGCTCTTACAAAACTTCAGAGTGAAGCTCCTTTCATTTTTGTTATCATAAACAGTAAAGATTATAAGTTAAACAAAAAGGCTTACACTTCTGCAGGCTTTGAAGAAATCAACGAAAAAAATGCATCCTGGTATGTTCAGCAGATTTTTAAGGAAGTTCTGAAGGAAGCTGATACTCAAGATTCTGCAAAATTATACAGCACACAGTCCATTGCCGACGACAACAGTTATTATCAGAAAAACCGTGACACAATTTCAAATTTCACACTGTCAAATGGAATAAAAGTCTACACAAAACAGAATCCCCTTTCTGCACAAACCTCACTCATCCTTTCGATAAATGGCGGAAAATATAATTCTTTTGATGACAACGGTTTTGAAGAAGTAATGATTAACCTTACAGCAGGTCTGATTCAAAAAAAACTCAGAGCTGCACAATCAGAAGGCTTACTGACAGGCGCCTTTTATGTAAGTTCAGAAACAGAACTTTCCACAGGTAAGATAATAGTAGAATTTGACACAGAAGATACATCCGCAGTCTTAAAAACACTCAGCGATGCAATTGTATATGGAGAAATAGCTCCTGCAGATGCAGACCGCGCAGTTTCTGCACGCAAATACAGAAAACGCCTGGAAAATGGAACAGCATCAAACCAGTTATACAGTGCACTCATAAACCGCATTTACAAAAAAAGCCGCCAGTCCTCTGTTTTTGAAGCAGAAAAAGAAATTCTTTTAGATACAGATTACACAAAAATCCTTTCAGCCTACCCTGCAATGCTTGATGCATCCAGATACAGCGTAATTATCTGCGGAGCCCTTCACGAAAAACTCCAGCCGCTTATGGAAGAAACACTCGGACATCTTGCCCCACAGGAAAATAAAGAAGAATCAGAAAAAGAAAATCTAAACATACAGAATCCAGATCTATCAGGTGCAAAAAATCTAACAATTCAGGTACGCCACACCTTCCTTACAGACATCCCTGCAGAAAAGGCAGGCCCTCAGCCAGCAGTTCTCATTCCGACTACTGAATTCTTAGACCCGGTAATCTACGCAAATCAGGCTCCGGTACCTGGAACAAAACAAACAGCCCTTTATAATGCTCTCTTAAATTATATTGGAACAAAGCTTGAAAAATCTGATTCATCATATCTGGTAACTGTACAGTTCCCGCGCAGCAATCTGAATATAGGCTCCCTTACAATTCAGAATGTAGCGCACACCCGAGAACTGGATGCTCAGTATAAATCAATAATTCAGACAATAAAAGATCAGCTTCACAGACTCCAGGCAAATCAGACAATAGTCCGCGAAATCAAAAATAACTGGATTCAAAAACAAATGTACCCGACCAGTTCCGACACAGGTACCGCGCTTCTCATGCAAAAAGGCCTTGAACTCTTTGTATCACAGGCATCCCAGAATCCTTGCTGGTATCTTGATGAGTACAACTATATTCAGACCGCGAACGCCCAGGATTTTCTGGAAATCATGGAATACTTCCCGGTTATCCCTCCTGACCGAATTTACTCAAGCGACTCTAAAAAGTAAGCTTACCTTTCGGCCGTCTAAGTTTATTCCGTTCCTTTTCAGAACAATCGGAGCTTCTTCAAAGTTTACAGCTGATATTCCACTCCAGCTAACAGTTAAGTTTTGATCTGACAACAGTTTAGACAACTGAAATAAAAAAAAAGACGTCCTCTTGCGAGAACGTCTTTTTATCAGGTATCTAAACTAGATTAGAGACCAAGTTTGATTACAGCTGGAACGCTCCAGTTGAACTTTCCTTCAGAGTTAGTAGCACCCTGATTGATATCAGCGCGGAATGCAACATCAAATGAAGCAGAACCTACATTGAAAGTAACACCAGGCTTGAATGTCATAGCAAACTTGAAGTCATCGAAGTTCCAACCTTTATCTCCATCAGGCTCTGTTGAAGCCAAGAAGTATACACTAGCAGCATCGAGAGCATATGTAGCCTTTACAGTTGCATGAAGACCAACCTTCATATCACCAGCAGCATTCTTGAATACAGATACTGGAAGGTGAGCAGCAATTGTCAAAGCATCAGCAGAATACTTTACAAAGTCATCAATTGTAAGTGCAGTGAAATCGAAATCTCCATTAAATCTGAAGTTCAAGTTTCCGAACACGTACAATCCATCAGCATTGTAATCTGTACCGATACCAATAATCTTATCTTTGTCCTTACCTTTGTCAGCCCAAACAGCAGCTACAGAACCAGCTCCGTATGTATACTTTGCTTTAAGTCCGTATCCCTTATATCCATATTTGTCAGCTGTAGATGTCCATGCTGTATCAATTCCAGGGAAGATAGCTGCTGTAATATCAAGACCATCCATTGGATTGAATTCCAATTTCAAACCATTTCCAGCAATATATTCACCACCGAATGCACCCCAAGTTCCTGGCTGTTCACCATAAACTCCGTGCCACCAGAAAATCTGCTCTTTGTAAGAATCAAGGTTGATGTCACCAACAGTTACCTTTAATGTATCAATTGGTTTGAACCAAAGGCTTACATTGCGGATACGAATACCGTGAACCTGCATAGACTTGTTGGCATCACCATCTTTTCCACCTACTTCAGTATAAATGTTTTCACCATTTGTACCATCATAGTCGTACCACAACTGGAAACTTGCACCGGCCTTATCTGTAGAAGCAGAAAATTTCAATGCATCATCATCTTTCTGATTCTTGTTTTTAAGTGTGAAGAACTCAATTTTATCATTAGCGTCATCGTTAATGATACTTGCTTCCATCTGCACTGTTGAACTAACGTCCACTGCGAACATTGAAGCTGCACACAATAAAGCAGCAGCTCCCATTACGATTTTTTTCATTTGAAAAAATCCTCCTTTTTATTTGTGGATTTCACAAACCAACGGTTTTTTACGTGAAATCCTCTTTTTTTTTATAATTCTAACACGCTCTATATGTGAAGTCAAGAAAAATATTTTTTTTTATTTGCGTTATTCTCCACTTATAAGGGAAAGTTCTTAGGGTACTCTTATTTTTAGCTTATTTGCTTTTTTCTCTCTAAAAATGGACATTGCAGTAAAAAAAAGAAGCATTTTAGGATGGTCAACAGCAAAAAAGCAATAGATTCCGCAACTAAATTATACCTATAACGCCCCTTTTTACACATGAATATTATTTTTCTTCACAGCCGGTCAGTTTATATCTGGAATTCAGCTTACCTTTTGGACGGCCCAGTCTTGAAAGTTCAGAGCAGATAATAATGTCGCCCTGCTTTGTTTTTTGAATAAGTTTACCGAGATTTCGTTTATTTGGAGAAACCGTTCCGCTGATTGTTTCTTCAATCCAGGCACTCACACGAAGGCCGTTTTTCTTAATGAATCGATTGATTTCGAATCGTTGATTTTCGACAGTCTGCTTGTCTGTGCTAACACGAATATAGCCATAAATCATAAATGTCTCCTTAGAAAAGATACAGAATTTGTATTTTCCATGAAGTTAGTTTATAATAGAAGAATGTATTCGCGGCAATTTTGTGAACCTCCAGAACAACTGGTGCAGAACGGAAAGGCGCATTTTGGCTCTTTTGATGGAGTCTCTCCTGCAATTGATATACGGGGGATGCGGGCACCTTATGCTGGAGTTCCAGTTCCTTCTATAATATCTAACCTCAGAATAAAAAGCCGGCTGGAATATATTTTTTCGCTTAAGGATTTTATAGGGCTTTGTCAGTTTTATGATTTTAAAATGCTCGGCCTTGGCGAAATAATCTTCTGGAATAAAGAAACCGGCAAAAAATATGTATATCATACAATCATGTCTCCGCGCCGTCGTTTTGTACCGGTGCTTACCACCAGAGGAATCTGCGCCTGCTACAGAAAGGCAAGATTTATAAAGATTTCCTGGGGACGCCAGCACAAACATCACGCACTCACCTTTAAGGTAAAAGGAGACAATGCACGCCCAGATGCAGAAGGCTATGTTTATTCTCCTATTCAGGATGATATGCATACAGATGCACTTTTTGTCTGCCCTTCTCCGGCTTCATCACGCTGCAGTGCAACCTGGTTCTCTTCCATGAAAACTATGGGACATATTGCAATCAACGGAGAAGCTTCACAGGATTCACAGGGACTTGGTATGATGATTCTGAATCGTACCTATTTCAAATTTCATTCAAAAAATTCCACAGCGTATGGAATTGGTAATTTAAAGGGTAAAAACATTGTTTTTTATCTAAATACTTCAAATATGGATGCTGCTGCTTCAGATTCTTATAACAGTAATGTTCTTGTTGTTGATGGAAAGCAGACTGCACTGCCACCAGTTTATATGACCCATCCTTTTGGAATCGATAAAAACTGGATTATTCAGGATACAGAAAGCATGATAGATTTAACTTTTACTCCACTTTCTGTAAATTCAAGAACTCTGAATCTTATTGCTTTAAGAACAAATTATTACACTATGTACGGAACCTTTGAAGGTGTATTATTAACTTCTGATGGCGAAAAAATAACTCTTAAAAACTTTCCAGGCCTGCTTCATAAAGGAATGCTCAGGCTTTAGACGAATTCTTCTGGAGGATATATATGGCTGAGAAAATCAACGGAACTGCGGACTGGGCTCCGGGTACTCTGGACAAAACTAGAAAGAACATTGGCGAAATCAGCGATAAAGATGCAGCTGCTATGGCAAAGAAACTTGGCGGTCAGGTGCTTTATGAACGCTCATCAAGTTCAGGCAGCAGCAGCTCAGGAAATAAAGCCGGAAGAATTATGCGTCAGACTACTGGAGGCGGTTCCGGAAGTTCAGGCTCTTCTGCAGGCGGTGGATCCGGCGGAATGTCAGGAATGCCTACTGGCAGACGAAGAAAAGAAGATCTTCCTGTAATTTCTAAAAAAGCAGCAACCATCATGGACAAACTGATGATGTCTGCTGAATATAAAATCAAGCCTAACTATGGAATGTTTAATTTCATCCGTTCATTTCAGAAAAACGGAATGGAAAAAATTGTTCCTGATTTTTATACCTATACCATAAAACAGGCAACAGAACATATGGAAGGCTTTATCACTGTAATCAAAACTCTGATTCAGATTGCACCTTCTACTTATAAAGGAAAAATTGCCAGCGGAACAGAATCTAAATTTAAGTTTCTGAGAAATGTTGCCGGCTGGGCTATGCAGCCAATCAAGGTTGAATACATAAATCTTCAGGGAATAAATGAGCCACTTCTTGTTGCAGATTTAATTCCTCTTATCCGTGCAATTTATAAACCACTCATCACTGTTTACTATTATGGAAATACAAAAATTCCAAAACTGATTAAAGAGATTTATTCTGATGAAGCAGCTTATCCGGATTCTCCAAAGGACAAGCTTTCTCAATATGCAAAACAGGCTATTACAGAATGGCTTTATATCGAAACTGAAGTAATCAAAAAGCTCTACCCTCTTTTGATGCGCATGTGTTCAGATACTTATGAATCATACCCGACCTTCTTTAATGCAAAGGTTGGAGAAATTCTAAAATTTGTAGGACTTCATAAGTTTGATCTTCTGCTCCCGGAAAAACCAAAAGAGCCTGCACCAGAAGAAAAGAAACCTAAGGTAGCACCTCCAGAAAAAGGAATTAAAGATTCAACAGTAATCACAGGTCTTAAACTCTTGAATCAGATGTTCCCGGATGCAGGTTTTGACAGACTTGATGAACATCCTGATATGTATCCATACTTCCAGCCTCTCTTCCATTTTAAGGATGGCTTTAATATTCTGTCACCGGAAAACCCTATTCAGGTAATCTGTGTACTTCAGCATATTATCGAAGATTGTTTCCAGGGATGTCGTAACATTACTTTTACAGAACCTGGCGAACAGAAAAAAGGCGCCGACACTATTACGGCAATTATGGATGACTGGTCTGCTTACCGTGAAGACACATTTGAACAGCTTTACTGCGAACCACTCTGTGACCTTGTAAATTCAGTTTACTCTCAGCCGGATTTTGATAAATCTCATATCGGTAAGAAGATGATTACTTCTCTTCTCTGGCAGACTACTTATCACTATATGCCGAACTTTAAGTTTGAACAGCTTCTGCTTGAACATCCAACTGATGAAAGCAAATATCGTCCGCTTTTCCACAGAACAGATTATGCGCGTAAGTTCCTTACTCTTGTAATCAATGAATGTGATCAGAAAGCTGCTACAAAAGCAACCTGTTCCCTCATTGAAAATCCTTGGGAACACTACAAGTTTGATATACCAAATGAAGTTTCTAAACGTCTTGATGTTCTGCTTGGTGCACAGAATAAAACTGCAAATACTACAGCAAACAATGCAAACCTTTTGAAGTATACTCTGTGTTTTGTAGCTGTTCTTGACTGGTGGATCAATAATCCTGGAAGCCCTGCTTATGCAACAGAGCCTATGCACATCTGGCGTGTCTCAGATGCAGATGGAAAACCACAGTTCTCAGTTCCAGAACGCAAAGATCAGAACAAACTGTTTGCCGACGGAATCAGAGCCAGCTATCAGAAAGCTGCGAAATAAGAAAAGGAATAGCAGATTCAAAGTCAACACCGTACCAGTTATAATCTTTATGGCTGAGGGTGGCTTTGATTGCTTCAACGACAAAGTCTGCTGCAAGGCGGCAGGCTTTGTCCAAAGACAGTCCGCGGACAATTGCTCCTGTCAGAACGCTTGCAAAAATATCTCCTGTTCCATGAAAACTCTGCGGCATTTTTTCGTGGAAATACCAGTTTATTTTTTCAGTCTCGGAATCATAGCTTACAATACCGAGTTTCTTATCATCAAAAGAAACACCTTTTAAAACCACTTTGCGGGTTCCAAGTTCTGCCAGTTTTTTTACTAAATCTTCTATATATTCTTTAGTATATCCGTTTTCAACATACGGAATACCAAGCATATAACTTGCTTCTGTTAAATTCGGAACTATTACTTCTGCTTTAGAACAAAGTTTTGCCATAGCCGCAGCGAAATCCTGAGTAAAACCAGAATAAAGAGAACCGTTATCCCCCATACATGGATCTACAATTACGTGAGTGCTGCCGCCACCGAAATCTTTTATGAGATCATACATCAGATCAATCTGTTCAAAGGAGCCCAGATAACCGGTGTAAATTGCATCAAAACTTATTTTTTCCTGCTTCCAGTGTGAAGTAATTGCACTGATATCACTGGTGAGGTCATGGAAGGTAAAGCCTTTAAAGGCAGTATGAGTTGAAAGAACAGCCGTAGGAAGCACGCACGCTTCTACGCCCATAGCAGAAATTACTGGAAGTGCAACTGTAAGCGAACACTTTCCTACGCAGGAAATATCCTGAACGGTGATTATACGTTTCATTGTTTTGCCTTTCTTGAATCAGATTTTTTTATCCGCTTGTCTTCATACATCTTTTCGTCAGCTTTATCAAGTACCACCTGATAACCTTCATTTTTATCAAGTTTTTGAATGCTATAACCTATACTTGCTTCAACAGGAATAGACATTGTTTCATTTGCTGATTCAAGATAACCTCTGAAACGAGAAAGTTTTTCCCTCAACTGAAGGTCTGTATAATCACCTACTCCAAGAATCATAAACTCGTCACCACCGCCACGCACACAGATTTCATTTTCATCTGTTATACTGAGAACAGCTTTAGCAACAGTCATAATTCCGTTATCGCCTTCTGAATGGCCGTATTTATCATTACGTTTTTTCAGGCCATCCATATCAATCATAATTGCAAAAATACTTGCATTTTCATCTGCATTTTTGATTTTTGTTAAAAGCGCAAATTCCATACCGCGGCGATTTTTAAGACCTGTCATTGCATCATGTTCTGCAAGATAGGTTGAACGGTATTTTGTGCGGCTCATTTCCAGTGCATTATTTATGTTACGAAGATAATTTCTAAATACTTCGCCAATTTGACCAGGATTACCTAAATCATTTTGAACTACTGCATAACCAAGGCACACCTTTCCAAAATGAATAGGAGCAAAATAATAAACCTGCGGTTCCTTAAAAATATCATTTCGATTTTCTATAAGTGCCGGAAGCATTTCTTTCTTTGAAAAATAACGTTCCCTGCCATCTCCAAAAAATACATGATGTTCCCAGCCATGATGCTTTGAATTATTATGTGCTGAAATTGCAAGAAGCATTCTGTCACTATAGCCATCAAAAATATCAGCATCTGTATTAAGCCAGTTTTCATTCAGACAAAGATAAAAACGCTTATACGGCTTTAGCAGATATTTTGTTTCATATATTTTTCCAAGACAGATTTGAGGAGTTTCTGCACCTGTAAGATTTTCTGCCATGTAGCTTTCCTGAAGCATGGTCATATTGATGTTATCCCAAATGGAATTGTCATCGTAATTATATTTGGTGCCGGAGTATTCATTTTTGAAATAAGCCCGTGTATAAGAAAAATCTTCTTCACAACCACAGGAAGCACCGAGCTTAAGTTCTATATCAGAAGTATCTATTCTTTCGTCAATGGAAGCAGCAGGATCTATTTTTGAACGCAGATAATCAACTGCTTCTGCACCGGCCTTAGCATGACTTGGGACAAAGGAAGTAAGCGGCGGCGTATTAACAGCAGCTTCACGTACAGCGCCAAATCCGGTAATAATAACATCCTCTGGAACTCTTATATTATTCTTTTGAAGACGATTTATAAGTCCCAGTGCCATATGATCAGAAAGACAAATTACAGCTTCTGGAAGATCAAGTTCTCCGGAAATATAACGGTTAGCAAGTCGCTCACCACCAAGATACCAGTAATCTCCACGGAAAATTCGGTTCCTGTCTACAGTAATATTATTTTCAGAAAGTACTTCTAAAATTCCGTCCAGACGCATAGTTGTAAGCTGAGAATCATCTGGACCACTCAGAATATCAAACCGACGGCAGTTATGCTTTTTGATAAGATGCTCAGTTATCCGCTTGAAAGGAGTTTTATCATCTGTATAAATAACAGGAAAATCACCAAATTCCTTATCAAGAGAAACTACAGGTTTAGGGCAATTTTTAAACTGTTCAAGAAGTGTATTATATAGAAAGACATTATGATCTTCTGTCATTGGAACAGGCGTAATGATAAACCCGTCAAATAAATCAAAATTTATAAGATTATATATATTCAATTCGCCATGAAGGTAGTCTTTGTAATAATTGCAGACAGAAACGAGCGAAGAAATAACAACAACATCGTAACCATATTTTTTACATTGAGAAAAAACACCGCTCATAACACGGCTCGGATATTCAGTTTCCGGCGAGATTGTAATAAGACCTATTCGCTTTCTCTTCATTACATAAATTATAACACAGATTCTTTTTTGGAATATAGGAAATTTTATGTACTTTCTGTCTTTTTTTTATTATATTTTATATATAAAGCCGTGTAATACGTCCACGACAAGGCACGCTTCGCTTAAAGCCTTGTCATGTCCGTTTATCGGTTTTATTAAGGAGTATAAAACCACTATGTCTAATAAAAAGATTCCTATTACACTTTTGTGCGGTTATCTTGGAGCGGGAAAAACAACCCTGCTTAACCGTGTTCTTACTAATCAGAAGGGTTACAAAGTAGCAGTAATTGTAAATGATATTGGCGAAGTAAATGTTGATGAACGCCTTATTTCAAAAGAAGCAAAAATCGAAGATTCAAGCAGTCTTGTTCCACTTACTAACGGTTGTATCTGCTGTACTCTCAAGAGTGACATGGTAAATCAGATTGAAAACCTGATGAAAACCGGAAAATTCGACTACATTATGATTGAAGCAAGTGGTGTTTGTGAACCAATGCCAATTGCACAGGCTATCGAAACTATTGAAATCGGTAAACTTGATAACGTTGTTGGCGTAGTAGATGCAAGCCGCCTTGTAGAAGAGTTTGATGAAGGAAAGGCTCTTCTGAAAGAAGGTATTGATGAAGAAGATATCGAATCACTTTTGATTCAGCAGATTGAATTCTGCTCTACCCTCATCGTAAACAAACGTGACCTTGTTACAGACGAGCAGATGAAGATGGTTCGTGCTGTAATCAACAAGATTCAGCCAACTGTAAAGGTTATTGAAACTACACGCTGTGATGTTCCTGTAGAAGAAATTATTGGAACAGACCGCTTTGATTTTGAAACAGTTTATGCAAGTGCCGGATGGGTTAAGGCTCTCGAAGAGCACGATGCACACGAAGAAGATGATGACGATGATGATCATGACGAGCACGAACATGAACACCATGAGCATCACGAAGAGGGCGAGCATCATCACCATGACGATGACGACGATGATCACGACCACGAAGGACATGACCACCATGGACACCATCATCACCACGAACACAAGCACGAAGGTGAAAGCGAAGACGAGTACGGAATCGGCTCATTTGTTTACTACCGCCGCCGTCCGTTCAACCGCGTAAAGCTTGATGAGTTTGCTTCTAAGTGGCCACGCAACATTATCCGTTCAAAGGGTGTTATCTGGTTCAGCGATGAAGATGACATGGCATATGTTCTTGAAACTTCAGGCCGCCAGATTCAGGCAGGCTACTCAGGAAACTGGCTTGCTTCATGCCCTCCTGCAGAACAGCAGAAAGTTCTCGCCGAAGAACCAGAAATGAAAAAAGACTGGGACGAAAAAGTCGGCGACCGCATGATCAAGATGGTAATCATCGGACGCCACCTGGACAAGGAAGAGATTTCTAAGAATCTCGATGCTTGTCTGGACTAAGCGCTTAGCAGAGTTTTGTGAAAATGGCCGGCTCATATTTTGTGAGACGGCCTTTTTTTTAGTCTCCGATGGAGTTTTCGTAGGGGATGACTTTATTTTGATATGTTACACAAAATTGAAGGCATGTATCATCATATTTTGTTCCCCTATAAACATCTGCAATTTCTACACGAATATCTTCCTGTTCCGTTATAAAGGAAATATCTACTGTTTGAGGATGGGGAGTATCCAAAACATCTAAGATTGCTGTTTTTCCTGACTTTACTCCTGTTACTTTAATTTTCTTTATACGGTTATTTTGTTTATAAAGATAAGGTTTTCTGTACGAAATATATCCATTCATTATTAGCAAATAAGGATAAACGCTTTTACTTTTAATTGTAAAACCTTCTCCTATTCCATCTCCTTTTACTCCTTCAACCCAAGGACTATCCACATAATACTTATCCAAATTTTCTACAGGATATTCTTTAGTTTTTTCTTTTAAGAAGGATGAACAATCTGAATAAGAGCGCCCTACCTCAAAATGAAACATTGGAAATATAAATGGATAAACACCTTCAAATCCAGTTGTTGTAGCAAACATAAGAATATTATCCTTTTTAGATATTTCTTTTCCTGCCAAAATTAATATTTCATCATTTGTTATCAGGTCTTGTTTATCATAATAATATTCTTCATGAAAATTCTTCGGCATTTTTTCAGATAATTTGAAAAACAATATTCCATCTTTATTTATTAATTTGTACCCGATATTTTTTTTGTCTATGTCGACTTCATAATTTAAAGTAATAGATGTGTCATTAATATTTAAAACATCAATTGTACTATATAGATTTGGAAAATAATTTCCAAATAGAGAAAAGTTTTCTCCATAAATAACAAATGTTTTAATCACTAAAAATAATAATAAGATATTCTTTTTCATTTTCCACATCCTTCTATATGTTCAAAAGACCTTATCTTTACCTCAATTGATCCAGGATCACTAACACCATCCATTAAAGCATCCATCATCTCATTTTGATGATCTTGTCCATCTTTTCCTATTATACAGCCTGCACCACCAGGTGTTTCATTCCCGTTATATGGGGCTGCACCATCTGCAAATTGATTAGCATGTAATAGTCTATCTCCTTTATTTATATCATCTCTTTTTTCTTCAGATATACTCTGATCATTTGTCTTAAGTGCAAGTACGTTATTATAAGAATCTGAATTATATGTCCCATCATCTTGTTTAGTTACAGTATCAGAGGATAAATAATAATCGCCATCTGGAGTCGTAAAACCTGTACTATCATTATAATATTGTTCCTTACAATTCGCCCCAACTGTATCTACATAAACAAGATTTGTGTTTATTCCATCATTTTTATAAATATATCTGGTAGAATCGAAATCATTTCCTAATCCATCATTGTTTCGGATTATAACCACTGTAGTCAGTTTTATTTCTGTAATAGAATGCTGCCCATCTGCAGAATAAAAAAACAACCCATACAAATCCACAAAATTCACAGGATCGCCATTGCAATATGCAAACCAGTTTGAGCCGTCGCGGATAGGATCAGAAGTTGTAAATCGTGAGTTTTTAGGGTTATAGTCCCGGTAACCATAGTTGTAAAACTTTGAGGTTGGCTCGAGTGCTTTGGCAAGATAACCATTGTCATTTATTCCAGAAAGATTTCCAGTAATCAGAGAACCAAAGGCATCGTATGAAAAAGCTGATTTTTCCATACCGTAACTATCAGTTGAAACACGAATACTACCCTGCTGATCTGTTGTAAAGTATTCCATACCGTAATCAGAACAAGACTGTGCAGCCAATGAACCGTTCACATAAAAATGAGTCCGTTCTCCATAATAGCGGCTGTTATTATTTTTGTATGTTTCATTTTCATCAAGATAGCGATATCGGTCTCCTGTTGGTTGGCCGGAAGTTACAGTTTTAGCATAAGCAGGTTCCTGTTTTATAACATCAAATGTCAAACCATCATAGATGGAACGAAGTGCCGTTTGCCCCTTATCTTGGGTCAACACTCTGCGACCAAAGGCATCGTATGCATAGGTTGTCTGCGCATATTCCTTTTCAGAAAATGATCTTGATTCACAGGCTACCAGACGATTTTGAGCATTATAGGTATATCGTACTTTTTTCTCAGAACTTTCTTCGGACAAAAGATTACCCATTTTATCATTTGTATAATTTAAAAAAGACTGTCCTCTTGAACCGCTGGATATAAGACAGTTTTCTTTATCGTATTTATATTCAATAGTTCCATACGAAGTAACTTTTGAAATACGATTTCCATTTAAATCGTAACTATAACTTTCTTTTACCAGAACCTGCAGATCAGTTATTTTATATGCTAAACCATATTGCATGGAATTAAGAAGTGGAATAATTGCGTTTTTCTCTGATGAAGTCAGGAATTTATTTTCACCAGCAGAAGTAATTTTCTGAAGTCCATTTATCTGTGCTTCATTTTTCTGAATGTTTATAATTTCTTCTGAATAGGGATAATAAACTGTAGAAAGTTGACCTTTAGAATTATATTCGTATAAAGTAATTCGGGCATTATTATCAACAGAAGCAATACGTTTTCCATCATCATTATAAACATAACCTTCGCCCCAGACTAATTCATTTCTCTCGGACTTAAGCATTTTTACAATTACGCGTCCAGCCCTATCATAAAGAGTTTCTTCTTTTGTTCCATTTCCATACTTTCTCAATATTTCCCTACCGTTTTTATCATATTGTAATTTTACACTCAGGTTTTGTTTATTGTCAAAAATTTCTTTAATCTCATTATTCTTACTATATAAATATTTTGTATTACAATTTGAACTTCTGAGACTTGTTTTGTTACCAGCCGCATCGTATTCATAACAGATTTCTTCACCAGTTTCTAAATCTTTCTGATATATAAGTTTTCCACCCTGATCATAAGAATAGATATTTTTTCCATTTTCATTTCTTGCTTCCAGGACATTTCCCTTAGAATCATATATAAAACGATTTTCAGAACCATCTGAGAAAACAAAAGTCTTTATACTCCTATCTGATGAATAAAGTATTTTTATATTCTTATCTTCAAAATCTCTTTTAGATATAAGAGAGCCTTCTTCATCATAAGAAAATGTTTGATAATTACCATTTCTATTCTGTTCACTGGTAAGCTTTCCATAAGAATCGTAAAAATAGAAATATGAATTATTATTGCCATCAGTAGCAGACAATATTCGTCCATTATCCCTATAACTATAACTTTGGAGAACATCACCATTACATATGATTTTTAATAATCTGTTTGAATTATCATATTCATATTGTTTTTCACCCTCTGCACGTTTCTTTTCTTTTATAAGTCGTCCAGCTTTATCGTATTCAGCATTATAAACAAAACCGCAATCATCACTTATTTCTTCAAGAAGACCTAAACAATTATATCGATAATTTATTTCTGTTTTATCAGGATTACAGATATGACAAATATTCCCAAGTGCATCATATTCATAAAAGGTTTGATTACCATAACCATCGACACTTTCTACTATCTGATTACGCTCGTTATAAACAAACGAACGTTCGTTATTATTTCCATCTATTATCTTTACAACATTTCCAAACGAATCAAGCACTCTGGTTGTTTTATACTTCCCACCTTCACAAACACTTACACCATGTCCATCTGCTCTATAATCAAAACTTACATAATACCCAGCATCAGATTCATAGGCAGATGGACCTGTAATTTTTTTGATAATTCGTCCCCATAAATCATATTCATACCAGATTTTCTGTCGTTCACTTTGAACACTTTTTAGCCGTCCCTGTTTATCATAATGATATTCAGTTACTTTTCCGTAACGGTCTTTTACTTCTCGAATTTTCCCATCAGCGTAATAGCTGAGATTAATCTGTTTTTTTCCACGCTCACCAGCGCAGCTAAGCATTCCATCAGAACCATAAAAATAATCATACCAGCCTCCAAAATCAGATTGTTTTGAAGAAAGCAATCCGCTTTTTGTAAACTTGTATAATATTTCATTTCCATTGCCATCAATTGACCTTACAATATTACCGTAACTATCATATTCAAAAATTTCCTCAACACCAGATAATTTTGATACTGTAAGACTTTTTTGATTCTTACCATAAATCTTAGAATCATATTTTACAACAAAAGCATTTTCGATTTTATCTTTTTCTTTATATTGTCTTACTTCACTTAGCAAACCATTTTTATAAATAAAATCTTTTATAATATTTTCTGTTCCATATATAATTTCAGAATTTAGTTTACCTTCTGGCGTATAAGAGCATTCTATTAGTTGAGTTTCATTTTTTTCATCGCCAATAAAGACACGTACAGGAAGATGTCGTTTATCATATTCAATGCGAAGCTGATGAATCTTTCCTGTTTGATTATCTTTCTGAATAACTCTGTTAATATCCTTACGACCGTTAGTCTTACAAGTTGTGATAAGTCCGTTATAGTCTTTCCTTGTTACGCCATGCTTACTATAAACATATTCTGAAACAACCACCCCATTAAATGTATATTTAATCAATCGATTTCTATTATCATATTCATATTCTTTATTGGTAGTATCAGAAATTTCTTTTTTCAAATTTCCAAATGAATCATAATAAAACTCTGTAATTTCAGTTTGTTCACTATAAACACATTTTTTAATTACCTGCCCTTTTGAATTTAAGGACTGTGTATAAACAGTTTTTCCACCTTTCCGATATTCAATAACATTACCCGTATCATCACGAATAAACTCTTCTTTTACTCCATCTCTATTAACATATACGGTAATCAAATTAAAATTATCATATTCCCAGTGCACAGTGGAACTATCTTCATAAAGTGTTTTTATTTTATTTCCACTCCCGTCATACTCATTCCTTATAAGATTTCCATTTATATTTACAAGCACAGGATTATCAAAATCATCGTACTCATATTTTATTATTGTTCCATCTGGATGATATTCCTGAACAGTTCTATGTTTATCATCATAAAAATATGAAAACTTATTTCCATCATGATCTATATAGTCTGTTCTTTTTTCTGAAAGGCTATATTCAAAATACTCTGAATCACCCTCTTCATTTGTTGTTTCTGTAATGAGATTTTTACCATCAAAGGTCTGTACATCGTATTTAAATTGAACCTTACTTCCATCGCATTTAGACAATGATATTAAATGATTATTTGAATCATAATTCATTTCTACCTGGTCACCATCCGAATCTTTTACACTTATAAGTTTGTTATTAAGATAATCGTACACAAACTTTTCCTCTTCTGATCGGCTGTTTTTAATTTCTTTTATAAATCCGTTTTCATATTTAAAGTCAAAACATTCGTTATCTGATGTTTTTATACATACAATTTCTTCTGAAGGATTTCGAATAATCTCAACAACATTCCCATTTCTATCGGTTACACTAATCAGAAAACCATTTTCATTAAAACATTTTACAGTTCCATTCTTTTCATAAAGCAAGAACTGATTATCTGATTTCTCACAATATTTATACAGTTTATCAGTCTGGTTTTTCCAGATTTTATCTTCTTCTTTAAGTATATGAGGAAAACCTTCTGCATCAATTACCGTTATTGTATCTAATCCAGTTTCTTCATAGAACTTTTCCATACCATTGAACATTACTTTTTTGTTATGTTCATTCCGTTCTTTAGACTCCTGCATAAGCACTTTCATTTCTTCAAGTTTCATATGTGCCTGCTGAAATTTATGTTCCAGTTCCATTAAAACAGAAATCTCGATTCTAGATTTTTCATAAAGTAAATTTAGTAATTCTTTTTTATTTTCTGCTTCCCGTTTAACATCTGAAGCCTTTTCTATATATTCACTTATTTTATTTCTAAGTCCTTCGCGAGAACCTGCACGATCCTTTAATTTATTTAATTTAGAAATAATCGTATCCAACTTTGAGCAATATAATTCGCAATTTTGAATTTTATTATTAATTTCTTCCGGAGCATTATATATATCAGAAACATGATACATATTTGAAAGCTGAACTTTTCTCAAAGAGATTAACAAGCGCAAGTTGTGAACATAATCATTCATACTTTTAACATCATTATAATGAGCAGGTCTTGTTCCGAGAATTATTCTTTCATCAAGATTTGTATTCCATCCTAATCCAAATGAACCAGTAATTTTTCTTCCAGAATCATAGTTACGCTTTATCATAAACAGCTTATTACTACCAATTACAAAATCAGATTCTGAAAGTTCATAAGTTCCTTTTGAGATTTTTACAGGATCACCAGTTTCTGTTGAATTACTTCCATTTTCTTCATTTGTGCTGTTTTCAATATTTTCACCTATTTCTGCTTCAGTGCTAGCAATAGCTTCTCCTGCTTCATTATTCAAACTTTCTTCTGCTGCAATTGCATCTGCTGGATTTGAATTATCTGCATCACCAGTTTCAATTGATCCAACTTCAGACTGTTCTTCATTTATCTGAGAATTTAACGCTTCTGCATCACTTGCAATCTGCATTCCTTCCGTATCAACGTTTGGTCCTTGAGGTTGATTTGAATTGTTATTATTATTTTGATTACTATTATTATTTACACCTTCATTTTGTCCATGACTATATACACCAGGATCGTAAGAATGCGGATAGCCATTTCCATTTTCTTCATAAGAAATAATAAAATTTGAAATAAAGCCTGCAATCAGAATACAAATAAATATTTTCTTTTTCATAGCAAAACCTCCATTTAGTAATCTGTATAAAAAAGCTTATTCAGGAGACTTCCTGTTTTTCCATCATAAGTTGGTACCCACCACAAGCTATCTCTGATAAATAAACATTGATGCGAATTTTCTGGATTTTTTATGTAATCAAAAGAATGTGTTACGGCCGTTATTTGAGAAGAAACTAATGGAATAAAATGAACTCCAATTCCATAGCCTCTATCTGATAAAGTTACTGCACATACATCTTTTTTCAATTGTTCTGCTGATGATGCCAGTACTTTATTTGAATCATTCGCATAAAGTTCTGCCATTGAATAAATATCCAGATACATATCACAAGGGTACTGTGTATACCTATAGGATTTAGCATTAAACAGAGTATTAAAAACGCTTCTACGTTTATCTTCACTTTTAATTTGATTTGCAAGATTTTTTGAAAAACTTTCAAATGAGTTCATTAGAGTTTCCAGTTTTTCATTACAAAAGACTGTAGTTTTCGCAGAAGAACTGTTACACATCTGATCTGCAATTGTCCGGGATGAAAAATCTCCTGCAGACAGATTTTCAAGTAAAGATTTGTAATCCCAGCCTGCGCCAGGGGTTATTCCAGGGCTGCCCACCGTGAACTCGGCGCAATTCTTCAGTTCATATACATTTTCAAAGACTCCACCAAAGCAGGTATCAAAGCCGATTACATTCAGGCCCTGGCCCCGTAAGGCATTACCTAAATCAGTTACTTGCATGTATGAGCCGGTCTTATCATCAATTGCAACAGCCCGACCATCACAATTTAATCTGTTTTCTTCTATCTTATAACGCCACCCTGTTCCATGTCCCCAGATTATCAAAGCATACTTTTCAGTCAGATATTGTCTTTTAATGAATTCAATAAAATTACTTAACACATAAGGATTTGCCATATCTAACTCTGTTTTTTCGTGATTAGAGAGTCCAAGATCAGGACAATCGATTCTACGGGATACAATATGTGCACTACCCGAAATATCTTTGCAAACCTCAAAAAGTCTTGTATCTTTCCAGTCTCCATCTGTTTCATCATAACCTTCAGAACGATCCATTAAGACAAGAACATTCAGATTTTCACAATCTGCCAGTTCCATTTGATTCAAGTTCTGCAAAGCATAACTTTCTAAATCATTATCAGCAGCCATATAAACCATTAGGGTAAGCTGCTTGCTTATTTCAGGTTCGGGCTCTGGTTCTGGTTCAGGCTCTACAATTGGTTCAGGTTCTTCGACAATCTGATTCTTATTAACAACAGTCACAATTGAAGGCTGTTCTAAACACCCCGTTAAATAAATAACTGCAAATAACAAAAGAAATACT
Source organism: Treponema bryantii (assembly GCF_900111035.1). GTDB lineage: Bacteria > Spirochaetota > Spirochaetia > Treponematales > Treponemataceae > Treponema_D > Treponema_D bryantii_C. The sequence continues at coordinate 346,461 of NZ_FOFU01000003.1, read as the reverse complement.
ATCTGTCTAACTTTCATAAATACCACCTCACTTAAACGCAATAAGCCCAAGAGGATCTTTCCATACACTGCCATCCTCGTATTCGATTTCTGCAAGATACAAATAATCTACAATCAAAGGATCAGATGGTATTGCATTCATAAACTTATCCAGACTCATAATAAAATTACAGCTTTCGCCTGCATCAATATCCAATTCAGTTACAACAGAAATCTTGTTTCGACATTCATAAGCTGGTTCACCATCCTGATCAAACAGAAAGAATACAACATTGATTTTTCGGATATCCTTATCACTTTGATTTATAAGGAAAAAATCTACTCCACAAATCTCATAATCCAGAGAATTTTCTTCCATCACAAAATCACCGGAAATGACATATGGAATCGAATCAAGACAAAATCCTTTACAACTTGTTAAAAAAAATAATAATCCGAACAAAAAAAACTTTATTAATTTTTTCATTTTACAGCCTCCTCAAGTTTTGCTGCATAGTTATTAAAAAACGTACAATCATCTCCTTTGTATTTTTTCAATTGAGCAACAATCGATTTCTTTTTTCTTTCCTTGTCTGCCGTAAAAAACTGGTAAGCCTTTATCAGATTTTCCTCTGCAGATTTTGATTCACAACTTATATTGCAGAGTAGTTTATACGCCTCCTCTGTCTGACCTAAACGAATCATTTCATCTGCGCTTTCTATTGCTGCTTTAAAACTTTTAGTCTGAAGACAAATAATTTTACTGCGGTCATTAAAGCTGTACGAAATCTTTGAGATATTAAGATAATTGTTCTTTTCTCCTGAAAGCAGATATTTACCAGACGGGATATCATAAAAAACAAAAAGCCCATTTTCATTTGTCAGCACTGGACGTATGTTATGAGGACTTGCATCACCAGAATGGCAGTAAACTATAAAATCTTTTACAGGCTTATTGTTTTCATCAATGATAAGCCCACATAAATCTCCATTTCCCTTAAAACCTGGTTTAGAAACACAACCAAATACACACATCAGGAAACTTAAAAACATAAAACACTTTATTATTTTTTTCATTTTTCCAGCTCCTTTGTCTGAATTAATTTTTTTACTTTACCATCTTTATCTTTATAAAAAATTATGCTGCTGTTATCAGGTCGTTTTATTTCTCCAAGAATTGTGTTATTTCTAAATAAATTCTTTTCTTTGGGTTCTGCTGCAACATAATTTCCAGTTATCTGTTTTTCTTTTCCCCGGTAGAATAATTTCAAATTATCAGCAATGTTTTCTAAATCAAAAGTTGTGCCACTAAAAGAAAATTCAGTTATTGATATTCCAGCCCTCATTTGCTGTGAACCAGTTTGAATCAGACTAATTTCAGTAACAGAGCGATTGTCATCCTGTATAATTTTTGAAAGTTCCTTAAAAAGCAGTTCAGACGACATCCCTTCAGTTAATATAAATTCAATATGATATGGAGGAGCCTTTTCTTCTTTTAGAACAGCTCCATTTTTCAAAATAGTATTTCGAATTTCTTTATTGAAATCTGAATTTGAAAGAACTGCTTTTACAGAATTAGTATTGTTATTATTTTGCAAAATACGCTTTGACCAGGAAATCGTAAACTGAGGAATTCCCTTTTCATAAATTATGGAATCTTCTATATAATTAGAAAAATCGGAAAACTGTTCTGGAAAAATCCCGCTGATATTCGCTTTCAAACGTTGTGTATAGCCATCTGACTTCCATTCAAACCTGCTGATTTTCCCGTCACCGGCTCCCACTACTTCAAATAGACTCTTTATATCTATAGAAGTATCCTGGATACTCTCCAGTTTATTCTCACTCCCAGCTGAGTTTATGTTTGTAACTTCTGAATCAAAAGTGTTAGTAGAAACAGATAAGGAATTACCCGCAAGTTTACCACATAAAATTCCAGTCAGAACAATTATAATAAAAGCAATAAAACTCCATTGCGTTATTTTCCATTTCGAACTCAAGAAATATCGGTGGCGTGCTTTTAATTTATTTCCATTTTGCTTTTCATCAATAAAGAATCCTGTTCCCGAAAGAGATCTTTTTCTCTCATACTCCGCAAGTTTTTGCTTATTAATTACAAGCACATCTGAATAAACACCTTTTCTACCGATTCTCTTTAGAACTTTATCAAAGGCATATTCATCTGAAAAACAAGGATGACGTTTCTCCAATTCTGAACACAAAAATTGATTTCTTCTTTTTCCAGATAACGAAGGAAAAGGAATCAATATCTCATATTTCTCATAATCATTTTTTTTAATTACATTAGTTTTTTGCACCATTTTTACCTGTCCTCGAATTAATTCAGTCAGTCAGCTTGACTACAATAAACTTCAACAGTTTCATTAGAACTTTTCCATTTTCCGCAATAAATACAGTTCTTATTATTTTCCACTACTTCCCATTCAATATCTTCCAGCTCCCAAAGCTCTCTACAACTTTCTTTCCACTCTTCCAGGGAAGCATAACCTTTTCCGTAGCACGTATTGTAAAAACTCTCTGAAACAAATATTAAAGAATCTGTTTTTTTCCTAAGTTCATCTGCCTTTTTATCTATCTTTAAGAACTCACACATTAAGCCTGATAAAACAGACGAATAGAGAACAAGAATTACCGCAATGGAAAATATTTCTATAAGCCGCATTTTAATAACCAGCAATAATGCTCAATTCTTTCTGATTCTTTTCCTGTATATAGGAAAGAGTCTTTGAATATTTCTTTTCATAAAATTTAATCTTTGCCCGTTTTTCTGCAGTCATTCCACAAATAACAAAAGTAATTGTCATTAGTCCCATAAGGCAAAGAAGAAGAATAGATTTACTTCCATGAGCAGATATCATCTGTGCCTCCTGTTGTACTTTGTCCGGCACCGGAATCTTCTTTTCCATCTGGTCCGAATGAGATAAGTATAAAGGGCAGTTTCGAAGGAACCTCTGACGGCATAATGGAACTTTCAGCACTGAGATACTTATAATCGGTTCCCCACGGATCATTGCATGGTTCACGTTCAAGGTATGGGCCATCCCAGTTTTCTGGTATCGGATACAAAACTGGTTTTTCCCATAAGGCTGAGAGTCCCTGTTCTGAGGTCGGATATCTTCCGCAATCAAGGAAATAGGTTTGGAGTGCGCTGCTGAATTGTTCAATTTGATTTCTTGCTGCAGTTTTTTTCGCGACGGAAATAATCTTTGATGCCGAGAATACGCTCCCTGCCGTAAGTACCGCGCCGATTGCAATGACGGCCACAGTTTCGACATAGGTAAAGCCTTCTGAACGTTTTTTAAATCCATAACAAAACCTCCTGAGATTTTTGTAAATAGTTTTTTTATTCATTTTCAAACCTCCCGTTTACATAAATGCGATATTATTGATAAGCGGCATAAAGAATGTCATCAGAAGTACAAGAATAAAGCCACCTGTGATAACTATAAAAAGCGGTTCAATCAATGAAATACAGATATTCCGGCTTCGTTCTTTTTCTTCTTCCAGATAGCCTGCAATTTTTCTAAAGAGATCTTCTTTACTGCCACCAGTATCTGCATAATAAAATGCTTCCTGAAGTTTTGAATTATAGAAGCCTTTATATTCATCTGAAGGTAAAAATGCATTCTGCAGATTCATTCCATACAAAAGTTTAATGCGCGCATTTTCAAAAAATCTACCGATTCTACTCGAAGGGCCAGCTATCTGAATTGCACAGCCAACAGCCACAGATAGTTCAATTCCATTTCGAAGCAAGAAATCAACAGCTGTAAAAGATTCAAATAATCTGCTCTCGCCAAGCATTTTTATAATCAAAAAAATAAGAAACATACAGACTGTAAACAATCCAAGAACATATTTCATAAGTACCTGAAAATCTGCAGTCTTTGTATAAAGTCCAATAAATATTGTTGCTGCAACTGAAACCATAACTACAAAGATGGGATATACCAAAGCACCTTTTATTTTCTTTCTGCACTCTGCTTCGCGTTCAAGTTTCTGCTTAAGAAAGGAAAGTGTTGATTTCAAATCTCCGTTCTTTTCTGCAATACTGATAAAGGAAATATAAACAGGATCAAAGGTACAGTCTTTGCAAACTTTTAATGCATTTGAAAAAAGGCTTCCATTTTCAAGCGCTGCATAAATTGAGGCTGCAGCTCTGTTGACACGATCTTTTCTCGGCTTCGCACGCATGATTAATAGACTCTGAGTTAATGTAAGTCCTTGTCTGATAAAAAGCTCATACAATGCCTTTGTGAATTCCAGCATCCTCACGCCCCCTGGTATAAAATGGAATTATTGATTTCTTCTTTCCTTTACTTCGTTTTGACTGTGCCTTAAAAAGTTTCATTGTTTCACAAAGTATTTCGCTGTAATTGGTAAAATGTTCGATATACTTTTCCAGCTGTTCTTCAGAGTTTGCTGTAATTGCCCTTTCACCAAAGTTTTCAGAAGGAATTGCAATATCAGCATATAACCTCATTTTTCCGCCAAGCTCATTCAACTGCTGGCAGATTATTCCCCGCAGCACCTGACATAACAGATTTCTTTGAATCCCCAGATTTTCAAGTCTGAATATAGATTCTGCAGCGCCTCCAGAATGAAGTGTTGCAAAAACAAGATGCCCGGTAAGAGAAGCTCTTAAAGCGGTAGCTGCACTTTCCTCATCCCGAATCTCACCAATCATAATTACATCAGGATCCTGTCTGAAAAGATGATTTATTGCTTCAGAAAAACCATTCCGTTCATCAATTTTTACCTGTGTTACGCCTGGTATTACATATTCAGGTGGATCTTCAAGACTTATTATTTTCAGAGTTCCTGAAGTACGTTTTTCAATTTCAACAAGAAGAGCTGCAACAGATGTTGATTTTCCTGAACCAGTTGGTCCACATACCAGAACAAGACCATTTGGCAATGAAATCAAACCATTCTCACCACAAAGTTTTTCAAGCTGTAAGGAATTGAATCCCAGTTCGCCCAAAGTCAGTGGTATTCGTGAAGTATCTAAAAGTCTCATGACTATTGATTCTTCACATACCTTCCCACCGCCAACAACAGCCATAGCAGATACTCTTATGAAGAACGGATTTTTATTTCCATATATAAACTGCCCATCCTGACAAACTCTGTTTTCAATTACATTCATACCTGCAAGCAATTTGATTCTCTGAATAAGCTCCACACTTTTTTCACTCTGAAGTTCAATATATTTTTCAAGTCTTCCGTTCACTCTTAAACGTACACAACTCTTTTCAATATGAATGTCAGTCGCTTTTCTAAATCTTGCTTCATTTAAGATACTGTCCAGAAGCAAAACAGCAGCAGCTTCTTTCTGATTTTTAGCTTCCTCAGAATCAGATGCATCTTTTACTAATCCAAACTCACCTGCCCTATAAAGTTTCGAAACACATTTTCTAAGCTGACTTCTGGTACCATTTTCAAAATCAATTTTTATCAGGCGATGGAACTGTTCCGGGCAATCCTTCAACTGTCTGATATTTGCAATATGATTTTCGAATGCTCTCGAAAGGCGTCCGCATAAAACTGCATCATTTTTATTTTCAACAAGAAAACGAATACTCGCACCGTTCTGTTCCAGCACAGCAGCCCCATTGTAAAGGCAGTAAGCAGGAGTAAGATTAAACTCATAATTTCTGTTCATCACCTGTCTCCTTTGAAAGTTTTCCCTCAGAATAATCAGCTAAAAGATTCCATAAAGATTCTTTCGCCCATGCTAAATCCGCAATTCCATTCCCAGAATCTTCAAACGCCTCACCCCCGGTAATATGCGGAACAAGATAAATTACCATCTGCATTTTTTCCTGAATTGAATTCTTATTCTTAAACAGATTTCCAATAATTGGGATTTTAGAAATCAGTGGACTTCGTTTTTGCTGCTCACTTTCTGCAGTCTGGACGAGCCCACTCAAAACAACAGGTTCTCCGCTTTTACTGCAAACTTCAGTAGTAACAAGTTTTTCGGAAGTTGGAGGGGGATTACCCGTGAGCCCTGAAGTATCATTTCCTCTGCGGGATACAGAAGCCGTAACCTTACTTGTGATCATTCCGTCACCGCTTACCCAGCCAAGAACATCAAGTTTTATACCTGATGCAATCTCTCTTGTTACTCCAGAGTAAATCGGCTTTCCGGTTTCCGGGTCTACATTATTATCCCGATACCTGTAAGTATTCGTATTCTCAAAATGTATTTCCCGGCCTGAAACACCATGCAAAGTTGTATCCGCATAAACCCGGGCCTTATTTTCTTCGATTGATCCCTGAAGTTCTGCTGCAAAAGTTAAACCGAAGGCTGTTACTACATTAAGATTAAAGCCCATCACAGAACCGAGTACTGCAGAAACACCGTTCCTGTCTCCTACAGTAAGACGTTTTACTCCAAAGGAAGAGGTCCAGTTATTTTGAACAGTCTCGTCATACTGCAAAATCAAAAGATCATAACTAAGACGAACAGCAGGCTTATCACAAACCTCAAGCTGTTCACACAAAACTTCATAGGCTTCTTCTGTTCCCTTAAAATATAGCCGTGCAGAATCATCCGCCATAAAAAGAGAAGAACGATCCACCGCAGGCGGTAAATGCTCCAGGAATTCTGACGGCTTAAGATACTTAAGATTAACCACATAAGTTGAAAGCTTAATATCTGCCTCGGACATTAACTCCTCAATGGCAGCAGTCTCTGATTCACTTGCATAACACAGAAAAGAGAATTCATCTGGAAGCGGAAGTATTTCCAGTTTTCCAACACGCTTATACACAAAGGTTAAAAAATCCTGAGACTTAGTAAAACGGAGAGTAAATTTACGCCAGGTGCGTTTTCCGCTTATAAGCTCTTCACGGACAGAAGGCTTTGCAAAAATGTAATAGATGCCGTTTTCATAAACAAAGTCAAATCCGCACTGCGAACAAAGAATACTCAGAGTATCTTTAAAATCCGATCCGACAAAAACAGACCTCTGAATTTTACTTTCACCATCAGAAAGCAGACAATAACTTTCATTTTCAAACAATCTGTTCAAAATCACAGAAAAACTGCAATCTTCTACATCAACAGAAACAGCCCCACTTTCAAGCATTTCGATTTTTACCATTCCCGAAAAAAACTCATTACGAAGCACGCCATTGCCACGTATATCAGTCTTTTTCACAAAATGATATCCAGCATCATCCTGTACAACGTCATAAACACCAAAACGTTTTGCAAGACAATCCATTAAGACAGTTTCATCAACTCCCTTAAAGCACACCGAAATCCTTTGCGCCGGTAACGTCTCAAACGTTACAACCTTATCCATTACCTCAGACAGCTTTTCAATAATCTGCACTGGAAGCAAATCATACGCTTCAACAGAAAACAATCCATTTTCCATCGAAACTTGAATTCTGCTCACAGTCCATATACTGCCATCACGTTTCACAAACAATCTGTTAGTTCTCAGAAAAGACTCAAAAGCTAAATCAAAGTTACCGCCTGCAAATTTCAAATCGCCTTTACCACTAACAGTGTCATCAGGAACAATCGAAATTCCAGTATCCATCGACACCGCAAACAAGATGTCTTTAATCTCACAATCCGCAAAATCCCAGCTGAAGCCTGTACTCTGCGCAACCACAGCATGACAAAAAGCCAGCACAACAACAAAAATCAGCAGACCCTTTTTCATCCGCCCGGAAAACTTAACAAACGCCCGTCTCAAGATATTTAACCTCCACCTATAAATTAGGTGTGATAGAACATTTTTGACCAATTTTTCAAAAAAAACTTAAAAAAAAGCATTATTTAATGCATTTTTTTCCAAAAACTTGCACTCTTAGCCTAAATTCAGTAAAATTATATTTATCAGTTTGATATTTTAATCTGTTATTCAGGAGGCACACTTATGGACAGCGGCTCGAGTTATCCCATACGTTCATTAATTTCTAATACAAGCCTCCTGACAAATCACGCATAAAAATCACACAAAAGTCATCGAGGCCTCATAAAAATTTTTAACGAGGTTAACTATGATTACATATTGGCAGCAGATTGATGGCCAGTTCTCTAAGACCAAAAAAGATGAAATAAATACAAAGCTTCCTCTTTGGGTAGACGCACGTAATGTTACACGTGATGAGACTACATTCCTTCAGGAAGAGTATCAGATTGAGCAGGATCATATTCTGGATATTCTTGACCCGGATGAGCTTTCACGTATTGAAGACGGTGATTCAGGATACATTCTTACAATCGTCCGGGTTCCGTTCTACGACCCCGCAGCTGAAACGCCATATTTCACCGGGCCGGTCGGCATTATCATTAAAGGAAAGACAATCATCACAATCTGCTGGACAGACTGTGAAGTGCTTAAAGACTTTGGCTCTAACAGAGTCCGCAACGTCCGATTAAACGACTTCCCGTCTTTCATCGTACACATTATCAACCGCGCCAACTTAAACTTCCTGCGTTACCTTAAGGAAATCAACCGCCGCTCTACAAGCATTCAGAACGAAATGAGACTTGAGATTGAAAACAAAGAAATCATCCTCATGCTTGGACTCGAAAAATCTCTTGTTTACTTTACAACTTCCCTCAAGAGTAATTCACTTTTGCTGATGAAGATGAAAGGTACCCGTCTTATTAAGTTTGATGAAGATGACCTTGATTTTGTTGAAGGAGTTACAATCGATAACCGCCAGGCTATTGAAATGGCCGACACCTATTCGAACATTCTTTTTGGTGTAATGGATGCCTACTCTTCCGTAATCTCAAACAACCTGAACGTCGTAATGAAAAAGCTCGCAATCATCAACCTGGTTATGATGGCTCCAACTTTTGTAACAAGTTTCTTTGGAATGAACTTTAAACTGCCGTTTGATGATCTGCCGGGCTACATTCCTGTTCTGATTGCAACTGTGATTTGTCTTGTTTCAGTATTCCTCTGCAGCTGGATGCTCAACTGGAACAAAGAAACTGTTGGTGCCATCAAAAAAGCAAAACAGATGAATAGAAAGCAGAAGCAGAAACTTAAGGCAGAGACAAAGAAAATTAAAAAGCAGGAAAAAAGATTAAGTTAACGGGCTGTACAGCAAATTCTGAAGCCCATGTAATTATAACATTCGTTAGGATCGTAGCTGTAGCGGTCGCCGGCATAGAGGAACATTGTATACTCTGACCAGCTGCCGCCGCGGCTTACTCTTTCAAAGCCCACAGAAGGTCCATGCGGGTTATCAGAAGTATAGTCTTCAAACCAGTCCCAGCAGAATTCAATAACATTACCGCTCATATCAAAAAGGCCTGCAGCATTTGCATTACCGCTTGCAGGATAAGACTGCTCACCAGGATCAAATGGTACACCCGCAGTTCCTACATTATGAGAACTCGAAGCATTTTCACTTGTCCAGGCATATAAAAGCCCTTCTTCATATTCAGCAGAAATCTGTCCGCTTATCAGGTCGCCGCGCTGAAAACCTTCTCTGGTTCTTCTCGCAGCATATTCCCATTCAGCTTCACTTGGCAGACGATAACCATTACAGTTCCAGTTACAGACACACAAATCACACGCTGCAGTATCTGCTGAATCTCGGATAACTTCACCATTATAAGTATAACAAGGCTCTTTACCGCGAACCTCACTCAAAGCATTACACCAGACAACAGCATCATACCAGTTAATCATGGTAACAGGCTGAGCATAATTATCATCCGTAGGTGCAGCCCCTCGTTTTCCATTCGAACCAGCCTGGCCTGGATTTGCAAAGTTATACCCGATTTTTTCAGCCTTCATACGAACCGAATGCCACAATGTATATGTAGTTTCAAATTTATTGATTGAGAAAGGAAGGAGTTCACGTTCAGCAGTGTAAGCCTGAGTATCCTCACCAATAGTATATGAAAGATTTGAGCGGAAGGTAACAAGACTTATGTGCGAAAATGAAGTCTGAGCAAAACTGCCTGCAGCCATTAAAAAAGCGGATATAAAAAATACAGCAATCTTAAAGTTTTTTCGCACTACTCGCCCCCTTTCCCTCAAACTAGAGTTTACACATTTCAGAAGAAACAACCTTCCAGCCGTCACCTTCTTTAGCAACCTCAAGCCATGCATAAGTTTCTTTTTCTCCAAGGCTGCCAGGATTGATTACAACAGTATCACCGATTTTTTCAATTCCAGCACCTTCATGAATATGACCACAAACAACAGCAAGCGGCTTATGCTCTTTAATGAAGTCAGTAAACTTCTGGCTTCCCGCATGATGCTCACCGTCAAAAGAATCAAGCTTATCTGCAACCGGTGGATTATGACTTACGAGAATAAGACTCTGCCACAAGCTTTCATCCCCGCTCTGTTCAACCGAGTTCAGAACAATATCAAAATCAGAAAGAACCTCATCTTCAGTTCTTTCAAATTCAGTTTTACCGGTAAATATAGTTCCACCACCGCTACCAGCAAAACCAAGACCTTCATGGAACACAAGAGCCTTTTCTACACAGATATCCTGATTCTCAAGTTCTTCCATAAAATCTTCATTATCGCAGTTACCAAGAACAGCAAAAATTGTATCGTGTTTAGCACAAAGTTTTTCAAGCGCAGCCTTTCCAGTTTTTGGCTTAAAGCATTCAGCAAAGTCACCGCCAAATACAACAGCATCAGCCTGCTCAAAAAGAGAATCCATCTTATCCAGCACATCATTATGTGCATGTAAATCACTTATAACTAAAATCTTCATAATCATACTCCTATAGAAGGGGAAAGCCTTCCCCTCGCTCGCACATCGTTGCTCGCTACCCCTTCTGCGGGGACACCCCGCAACGCCCCCTGTCATCCCAAATCAAATTCAGCATGACACTGCTTTTTCTATTGCTTTTCTAAGTTCATCCATCTGCTCTGCCGTACCAATTGTGATACGTACAAAATCTTCAATTCCCTTAGTTGCAAAGTGCCTTATCAAAAGGCCCTGCTCTTTAATCTTTTTATAAAGTTCATCCCCGCTGATCTTCGGATGTTTTGCGAACAAAAAGTTTGTTTCGCTCTTCAAAACATAAAACCCTTTTTCCTGCAAAAAGTTATAAAACTTATCACGTTCATCAGCTACCTTGCGTGAAGTCTCTACATAATAAGGAACATCGCGGCAGGCAGCAGTTCCACTCACCTGTGCAACAGCATCAATCGGAAAGTGGTTTACGCTGTTTTTTACAGTAGTTACGATATTTACCAGTTCCGGATTCGCAACAATATAACCAAGCCGCTGACCAGCTCCGCAAAGACTCTTAGAGAAAGTTCTTACAATCACAAGATTCTTGAACTCTGCAAGAAGTGGAATACAAGACTCACCGCCAAAATCAACATAAGCTTCATCAACAATAAAAATCTCATCGCTCGAAGCCTTTTTTAGCATTTCGCGAACCTGGTCGCGGGTAAGTCCAAGACCTGTAGGTGCATTAGGATTTGCAAAAATTATACCGCCTTCATTTTTTGCTGCACGCTTGAGCATTTCGTCAGTATCGAGAGACCAGTCTTCTTTGAGAGGAACCTGGTCCATCGGAATATTATAGAAGCCGGCATATACAGGATAGAAGCTGTATGTAAATTCCGGCATTACAAAATGTTTTGAAGAATCAAAGAATGCATAGAAAACGAAAGACAAAACCTCATCGCTTCCGTTTCCTGTGTAAATCATATCTGGAGTAACTGTAAAAGGAATTTTATCCTGCTCTGAAGGCTCAACGTTTTCACCGCAAACCTTAGCACGGCAAAGAACTCCACCGCTTTTGTTGAGCATTTCAGCAAGAGCTGCATGAAGTTCAAGAGAATCTGGGTCAGGATAAAGGCCCAGTTTTTCAGGATTGTTATTTACGAAATCCATAACGGCCTTCTGAACTTTTGGAGAAGGCGCGTATGGATTTTCATTAGCATTAAGCTTTATATAGACACGGTCTTTAGGCTGTTCGCCTGGAACGTATGGATGCAGATTTTTAACACGATTTGAAATTATCATACATCCATTTTACCCCTTTATCGGGTTTATTTCAATTCCAACACTTCTTTAATGGAAGCTGTAAGTTCAGGACTTGGAATATTTTTCTTATTATTCAGAAGAATTACAAAGTTATCTGCAAGAATTTCTTCTGCATGAATAATATAGTCTGTATTCTGACCTACCTTTTCCATATAGTCGCTCACCTGCTCAAACTGAATCAGTTTCGGATTCTCGTTCTCCATAGCGAGAGTACATACATCTCCTGTATTAACTTCACCAAAGGTAAAAATCATATACTCAAAGAATTCTCCGCCTCTTTTTTCATCATATGGACTTGCTGCAATAAGAAGCGGCATTACATTTATGCTCTGTCCATTCACAGTTCCCTTGAAATAATAATTATTCACAACCGAATCCGGATTAGTAATCTTCAATTTTCCAAGTTCTTCTGGAAGCTTAAGTTCTCCCGTTTTGTAATAACCAACAAGGCTGTAAAGTTTTTCCCGCACATCAAGATTGTTCTTAGAGAAAATATGGAAAAGCTCATGAATACAAAGATTAAGCAAAGCATCTTTGTTAGCAGCCATTCCCTGAGGAATAACTACAATATTCTGACTGCGGCAATATGCAGACATTCCTTCTTCGCGCCCGGTAGTTTTTACAAAATAAACTGTCTTTGGATAATTCAGATTATATTTTTTTCCAAGTTCTTTAATTTTCTTAAAGTTTGCTTCAAAAGTTTTCTTCTCATCCTTTGTCCAGTCCATAGCCTGTTCACCAACAAATGTCAGATATTCTTCCTTTGAAACAGTTCTTGAAACCTTAAGTCTTGCAGAACGGTCAAATTCAGATTGAGCAAGTACAAAATCATCTTCTGTTGTCAAAAGCTCTTTTCCTTTTGCTTTATCTGCAAGCACAAATTTTACATTCTGCAAAGAAGTCATTTCTATCGCAGAAAACGGCATCAGTATACTAAATAATCCAATTGCAAATGTTGCACATTTTTTCATTTCCTGACTCCTGGATTTTTATCTAATATTAACTTCACCAACATTGGTATTTGTTCTGATTCGCTTCTTTCCGTTTCCCTTAGAATTATAATTTCTCTTATAATGTTTACCGCCTACACGTACCCCGCCTACATCTGTAGAAACTGAAATACTGTAATCATCGATATTTCCTTCAGGATATATTGAAATTTCACCAACATTGTTATCTACATCAATCTTTTCAAACTCAACATCACGTACAGAAACTTCTCCAACATTCAAATCAATATCTATAGTTTCTGCTATAAGCTTACGAAGTTTTATATCACCAACATTGGAATTAATATCAATATCGCTAAGTTTAGTACCGCTGGGAATTGTAATTATTACCCTGCAGTTATTGTTACCGCCATTGACCCCATTCTTCTGTTTTGGCTGACTTACTTCCAGAGTTCCGTTATTCACAGAACACTCAGGCTTAAGCAAGTCTCTTGTATAAGTACTTTCAAGCTTAAACTGTTCCCCTTCTTCAATTTTAAGTTCCATAATAGTTGCATTAATTCTGATTGATGAAAACTTTTCCAGTATCAGTTCCATAGATTCTCTTTTCTCCTCATTATAATTATCATTATCATCTTCCAGATTATTTCCAATACGAATAAATGGAAAACCACTAACTCTGAAAGTTCCGCCAACATGTTTTGTTGTTCCATAAATGATACAGAAAACTGTAACTACACCCAGAACAATAAGAAAAATTGTTTTTTTCATTTTTAACTCCTATTCATCTTCTTTTTCTACAGATTTTTTATTTTCTTTTTCTGAAGGTTCAACTGCATAAATTGCCTTTATGATTGTATGTATTGCAGCTGCAACAGGCCAGATAAGCCAGGTAATATGCCATTGGAAAGTAAGGAAACTTACACAAAGGTAAATACAGGTAACTACAGACCAGTAAGCACTCAAAATAACTTTTACATTTTTATTTTCAATCATCTTATTATCTCCTTTTCCTATTTCATAAAACTCGATTTTCTCATTGATATTCAAAAGGTTGAGGTATGCTCTTTTCATTGATTTTGCAAAGACCATTAAAAATACTCCGGCTCCCACGAATACAAACAGCATTACTCCACCAAGCTCATCCATAAAACATCCGCCAAATTCATCAAAGATTACTGCCGGAATAAAACACAAAATACACAAGAGTACACCTACTGAAGAAAGTACACTGTAAGTTGGTGTAAAATCACGGATCTTATTTTTCAGATAATCGATGGAAATTGCATCTATACTGCATGGTTCGTTTTTAATATAACGCCATGGTTCCATAATTGTGGTTGTTAGACACATGAACATTACTCCGCAGCCAATAGCCAGGAACATCAGGACAACACCTATCTTTTCAGAAATATCTAATGTATCTGAAAGTATCGGAAAAATTACACTGATTATGAACAGACAGATTGCGGTTGATTTCATTATGATTGCTCTCTTTTTTGCAGCAAGGAAATCTGTTACTTCATCAAAAGAAAGTTTTCTACGCTGAACATCTGAATACTTTGTCTGATGCAGAATGTCTTTAATTCCAAGATCTTCTGCCAGATCTTCCAGATTACCAAAATTCTGAATTACATCACCAACTGCCTCATTTTCTGTTTTACCGCTTCTGATAAGCTCGGTATATTTGTCTTCCATCATCTGAAGAAGTTCAGATTTTGCACGCATGATTTTGTCTGTCTGCGGAAGTCCGCGGAACATTGATTCAAGATAGTTTCTAATCGTCTCCATTTTATCCCTCATTAGATATAAACTTCTCTACAACCTCTTTAGTGAGGTTCCACTCTTCACACTTCTCTTTGTAATAACTCCGTCCTTTATCTGTTATGCGGTAGTATGTTCTCCGTTTTCCATTTTCAGCATCCTGAGAATAGGATTCCACATAACCATTAGTTTCCATACGGGTAAAGGCTGAATAAAGGGTCGTTTCCTTTATGATGTACTTTTCCGCGGACAAGGACTTAATGTCTTTGGAAATTTCGTATCCGTACGAAGGCTTTTTCTGGAGTAAATACAAAATCATTGTGTCGTTATACCCTCGTATAACATCACTGCTGATTGATGTCATTTACAACCTCCGGTGATATAATACGACTGACGTTGCTTTGTTTGTCGTTGCAACGACTGTCGTACTACGTCTGACGTAGTATAATATAACGCACAAAATGCCTGCTGTCAACTAAAATGCTTTAAAAAAACAAACTTATGGTATAAAATATTCAATTATGGCAACAACATCTAATTTAAGTGCAATTATCCGCTACTATGCAGAAAAACAGAAATCCCCATTTATTGATTTAAAGGAGTTCTGTGCTTATGTAAAAAAATACGCAGAACATCATGTTGAAGAACAAAGTGAACTTGTAAAATATCTTGGAGACCCAAGCGGTACTGTAGTTGCTGAACTACAGGGACTTTCAGAAAAAAAACTTGTTGCCATTATCAATTCAAACAATAAAAAGACTATTGTTTCTATAACATTCCTTGCTTCCAAATATGCAAATCTCTATAAGGAAATGATGAAGAATGAGTCTATTCCTTATCCACAGGCTTCTGATCTTCCTAAACAGTTTCCAAATCAGGTGCTTGAGCATAAAGCAGCAAGTCAGTACATTCCTGCGATAATCGAAAAGGATAATTTAAAATCACCTTTACTCTATATTCTTGATTTTTCCCGTGACCTTCCATCTATGCTTATTCCTGCCTGTGTACCAATAAAGGCTTTACTTGATACAGCACAGCAGAAGGTTCGTAAAATCCTTAAAAAAGATGAATTCCATGATTACTTCCTAAAAAAGCTCAGAAGTACAAATCCTACAAAAGAAATCTCAATTAAGAATTTCTACACACATTTTGTTGATACAGAGAATTATCAGTTTGCAGAGTTTACAGACGGTGAAGATTACTATATCTGGAATCAGTCTCTTTACTATATCCGTCAGGATTTTGAAAAGATTCAGGACCGCACTGCTGAGGATACAAATGTTCTTCAGGCAGTTCAGATTCTTGAATTACACAGTTCTTATCTTAAAGAAAAATTCCAGAATGAACATAAACGTGAAGAAGCAATTAAAGAACTGGAATCAGCTCTTGCAAAGCCGCCATATTTCTATTCAATGCCTCAGATTCTCAAATTCCAGGATAACAACGGCCGCCTTCTTTACGGCCAGTACACAGAAGATGACCTTAAAAACTTCCTCCAGAAAATGACAACAGATGGAGAAGCAAATGAGCTTCCTCAGATTCTGGTATTTAAGGCTGAATCTGGAACCCGCTATTATGTTTACAAGAAAAAGGTAAGCCAGGTAGTTGTCCGACTTTGTAATGAAGCACATGAATCTGTTGAAAAAACTCTGGAAGATCACTGGTACGATGTTCTGCTTGATTTTGAACGACTTCCGGAAATGACAAATGCTTCAGAATTTGAAGCCTGCCTTCACGAGCTTGTAGAAAAGCATTCACCAATCCTCTACTCGCTTTTGAATGCAAACTTTATGAATATTCTTTCTTACGAAAATAATGAAGATAACCTTGATGGTTTCCGTCTTTTTGTTGATGGTAAGCTTTTGCCTTACAGCGATTTGCTCATGCTTAAGAATTCAAAAATCTATGCAAATGCAAAAGCACGGCTTCCATTCTACTATACGCTTCCTATAATCTCATGGATTATGAGCCTGTTCAGTGGAAAAAATAAAGAAAAGAAACGTTCTACATCAAGTGTTATTGTAGAGAAGAATCCATTTGAAGAGGAAGAGAAGAAACCAGACACAGGGCCTAAGAAAACTAAAACTCAAGCTCTTGCTGCAAATGCAAAAGAAATTGCACAAGACCTTGTTCCAGAAGGTTCTACTCTTGACCGAGAGTTGAATTACCTTACTAAGCAATGGAACAAAATGATTTCCAAGGAAGCTTACAATAATCTGACAGAAGATGTAAATGCCCTTATCCGCGATTATACAAGACGTGTTGTAAAAACACTTTCTGCAACTTCATTTACACGCGAGCGTGTAGAAAACCTTGCAAAGACTCTTGTAAACACACCGAACATGCAGAAAATCAAAGAAGACAAAGCACTTACAGAATATGTAATTCTTTATATGCTGCGTCTTGTAAGTAATTTCCAATAAGATCTAAGTCATCCCGACCTGAACTTGTTTCAAGGTCGGGATTTTTTTTATGCTGAAACAACTTCAGCATGACAAAATTCATCAAAAATCTAAATTTTTCTCATTTTTTAAACTTTTTTTTCAAAAATTTGGTCAAAAAAAACATATCGTGGCAATTATATAGGTGTACGGATTTTGTGTCCGATTTGTGATTGCCCGGCCGGAAATCATTTTAAAAACTTTACAAAGAGGTTGTTATATGAACAATTTAAATTCTTTGATTCTGGAAGGAAACCTTGTAAGAGATTCAGTTCTTTCTGAACCTGCACCAGGTTTTAAGAAATGTATGTTTACAATTGGCGTCAACCGTTTCTACAAGAACAGAAACAATCAGGATGTAAATGAAGCATCATTCTTTGATGTTGAAGCGTATGGAAATATGGCCGAATACTGCGGGGAAAAAGCTAAAAAGGGACGCGGTGTTCGTGTCGTAGGAAGACTTAAACAGGACACCTGGAAGGACAGTAATGGTAAGAGTACAAGCAAGGTGTACGTGGTTGCAGAACACATTGAGTATAAGCCTGTTAAAAAGACAGAGGCAGCGGAAGAAACCGCTGCCCCGGAACAGAAAGTTGAAGCAGAACAGGAAACTGCTCCAGCTCAGACAACTGAGGAGGAGGCAGTATTCTAGCGACGCTTGCCGCTGCCACCGCGGTTCGGTTTGCTATAACCACCACGGGCAGGCTTACCTGCTTTTTGTGCAGCGGCAACCTTACGCTCTGCAGCTCTTTCATTAGAAAGTCTGTATTCTTCCATTTGCTGAGGGGAATAGAAACCGTCTTTCCAGTTGAAACGTGAAACTCCTGGAAGCGGCTGACCTTTCAGCATGGAAGTTGTAATAGCCTTTATCTGACTGCGGGAAACCTTAGTCTTTGAGAAGTCTATAAGCAGACGCTTAAAGCCTGAACTTGTAATAAAGTCAGTTTTATCAGTAATAGCAAAAGGCTCTTCCGGCATAACAAAGGAACCGTCAGCTGTTGAGTTTACCTTGAATACAGAATTTTCCTTGTCTTCAAAATATGTAAAGTCATAATCAGAAGGAAGCTTAAAACGCATACGGAACAAAGCCGGATAAGCAAAAACCGGAACAAGTACACGGGCCCGGACATTCTGTTCCCAGGTTGCTTCAAGGTTACGGCGACTGTTTTCATATGGCATGATGAATGCACCAACATTCTGATTTTCAAGCCAGCTTACAGCCCAGCGGTTGAAGGTGTACAGATAAGGACCTGCAATAATATTTGTCTTAGTACCTTTAAGCATCTGAAGATGTGCTATATTGTTTGCAACAAAGTTCATGTAACCGTCTTCAATAAGGCGGTCAAGTTCTTCTTTGAGCTTATCTTCCTGTGCTGCAGAACAGAACGGATCAAGAGAAATATAAATCTGCTTTTTAGAGAAAGGCAGAACAGTTTTATGATTAAGCAGGTCGTAAGCAGTTTCGCTGTTGTATTCGAGAATAAGGCGGACAGGCTTAAGTCCCTGTACGGCAAATACATCCTGAACAGAAGAAACCTGAGCGTAGATTCCTTCAGGGAAGTAAGCAAGTTCTTTACCTGCAACTGGAGTTACATCAAGAACTGGAAGTCTTTCATCTTTAGGCTGTTTTCTGTAACGACCGAGGTCATTAGGAAGTACGCGGTTATAGCGTTTTGAACCGGCTTTAATCTGAAGAAGATATACTTCATCACCGATAGAGAAACCACTAGGAATATCAATCCAGCGCTCACCGTTATCCTGAACTTCAACAGAATGAACCTTATGGCTTACACGGCCGGTATCATCTTTTTTATGAAGACGGATTGAATCGCCTGGATCAGGATCATAAGAGCCGCCCTTAAGCAAAGCCATCTGAATATGCTTCTGTTCCAGAGGTACATCATCACTCATGTTTTCTACAATGGCTTCTACAAGTTCTCTTGGAGCTGCCTTAGTTGCAGAAATCTTTCCAAGATAAATACCGGTTCCACCAGCCTGATCCGGATTCAAAATAGCAGAAGCAGCATTATTTACACCGTCTTCAAGAGACTTAAATCCATACCAGTAAGAAGTCTTGCTGCGAGCAAAGTCAGAAGCAAGCATACGCTTACCTGCAGCAATAGCACCCTTCTTATCTTCTTTATAATGATCAATTACATAACGGTATGCAGAAACAACACTTCCTACATACTCTGCACTCTTCATGCGTCCTTCAATCTTGAAAGAATCAACACCGGCTTCAATTAAGTCCGGAATCTTTTCAATCAGTTCAAGATCACAAGGAGAAAAATAATACCCCTGTCGTACACCACCAGGAACTTCGGCAGTATAGAAACGACGGCAGGCCTGAGTACACATACCACGGTTAGCGGATTTTCCGCCAAGGAAGCTTGAGAAAAGACAGAGACCACTTTCACTTACACACAAAGCACCGTGTACAAAAACTTCAAGATCGGCACCAGTTTCTGTCTTGATTTTTTTGATTTCTTCAAGACCAAGCTCGCGGGCAAGAACCATGCGCTTTACACCGCAACCCTGTAAAAGTTTAACCGCAGAGGCACTCTCAACATTCATCTGAGTAGAAGCATGAAGTTCAAGATTTGGAAAGAACTCCTGAGCCATACGCATAATGGCATAATCCTGTACGATAAGACCGTCTGGTCCTACTTCATTCAGATAAGAGAGAAAACGATAAAGACGCTCTGTTTCGCGTTCTTCACAGACTGTATTTACAGTTACATAAACCTTCTTCTGTTTTTTATGAAGGCTCTCTACAGCCGCTTCAAACTGATTCCACGCAAAGTTGGAAGTTCGCATTCGCGCATTAAAGCTTTTGAGACCAAGATAAACAGCGTCCGCGCCTTCACCAATAGCGGCATCCAGAGATTCAATATTTCCCGCAGGGGCTAATAATTCTACCATACGGGAAACTTTAACATAAAAACGAGCTTTATTAAAGCGTTCCGGAAGTTTTGTAAATTACAGAGTTCCCGGACTCACATTTTTAACCATCCAGTTCTCAGGAAGCCGCTTCACCGGATACTCTGCCATGTCCTCAGAAAACTCTCCGGCCAAAGCACGAGTCTGCAATTCCTTTGCATCTTCGCGGCAAAAAGATTTCTGTGCAACAGAACCAAGTCCCGTATTTAATTCAACCTCAGAAACAGAAATATCCTCATAAATACCACTGTCAGCTACCTGAATAGCCATGGCCAGAAGATTCTTTTCCCACTCAGGAGCACCTTCTACAGCATACATAAAAGCATCCAGAAGAGAACCATCAACACTGTTTCTTATTACAATAATATCTGAATTATCACTAAGCCGGGCTTTAGAATTATCCGCCCAAAGATCCCTGACATTCTTTCCAGAATGAGGTGCCGTAGATTCATTTAAGTCTTCGTCTTCTGTGACACAACCGCTTCCTGCACTTCTCAAGTGAACAATAAAAACTTCACCAGCTTCTACAGTAAGAGGTGGAAAAACATATTTTTTTGATTCGCCATCTACAGCACTTACAAGCTCCAGCCCGCTAAGATTCCCGGAGGTAAGTGCCAGCAGTTCAACAAACTCACAGCGATAAGCATCTTCTTTATATTTCTTATACTTATTCTGAACCTCGGTCATAACAAGCTTTGGAAGATGAGAATTAAAACCTGTAAAAGGAACACAGAACGTGAGTGAGTTTCCAGCCTTATCTTCCACCGTACCAAATATTTCATAATCCTTTCCGATTTCATAATTCTCTAAAGCTGAATATGTAATGACACAACCATCTTCAGAAACCGAAAAGTCGGCTGCTATTTTTCCATACTCACCGGCAGCCGCTTTTATAGAAGGAGAAAGTTCCAGAGTTTCGGAATGCTCTGAAGAATCCGAAACCTCCGGTATTCTTTCTGATACTACAAAACTCTTTAAGTTTACCCGTTCAGAAAAATACATTTCCACAGTTTTTTCATCAAGCACACAGACATTTTCTAAAACCGGAGAAACATAGTCGCCGCCAACAAACAGAATCCCCTCTTCTGAAACCTTGCATGAAACAGGTACCACACACAATACAGTAACAGAAACAAGAACGACAGTCTGAATAAGAAGAATAAAGAAACTACCCCACTTACCAGAAAAAAACTTTTTCATAAAACCTCCTGGATTATCAGTTTTTACCTGATGTCCCTGACAACAAAAAAAGCACGGCTCCGGGGAGTCGTGCTTTTTCTCTATATATAATATAGGATAAACCTTAAGATTTTAGGAAGTTTTTCCAGAAAGAAAAAATCTTTTTAGAACTGTGCGGCTTCTATCATATATCTGATTGAAGTTCCTGTATCATCTTCCATCATTTTTTCAATTACAAAAATCAGATTACGTTCTGATTTATCACAGAATATGCGTTCGATTTTATAATTTGTAACGCCCTTTCTGTTAATTCCTGGATTACCGATTTTGCGGCTCATAATTACTTCACCATTGGCATCTCTTTTTTCCAGCATGATATAGAAAGATGAGCGGGCATTCTTACCGCTTCCATTTACAGTTGGATAGAGTCTGATATGGTAAACATCTGCATTATCAAGATCAGCACTTCTGAAATCTTTAAATACAATTTCATCAGTTCCTGTTTTATTTACATCATCAAGAATATAAAGTACATGATCCAGATTAGCCGGCTCACACTTCAAATCCTTGAAATAATAAAAGCTTTTTCCTTCAAGTGCTTCAAATACATCGCGGCCATTTTTATCTGCTGTTACTGCAGAAGGCTTTGTTTTGAAAACGCCATTATCAGTATAGTCATTTGCAGCAATATCTACCTGATAGAGTTCTGCCCAGCCCTGGAATTTTTTGTCGGTCTTACCATACTGACCGAATACATAATATTTTCCGTCCTCAGAAAATCCCTTATCAACAAAGGTAGCAACATCACCTGCAGAAAGAGCTGTAAGCCCAAGAATCATAATCAGGCCGCAAACAAATGTCTTTTTCATTATAAAAATCCTCCCAAAAGAATTCTTTCCTCATTAAATTTTCGGAATAAAAACTAAACTCTTTACTATTATTTGTCTTCACTGTATCTTTAAATTATGACTATAAGATTCAGAAACCGAATGACCCTTATCTTCTTTATTATTACTCTTTCATATTCCCTGCTTTGCAGTGTTCTCACTCTATATCAGTTTCTTTTTAATGGAATTAGTCTTCCAGAAATTTATACAAAGTCTCTTTCAGATGCCTTTCTTTTACGTTATAACCCGATCTGGGTTTATTCAGGCATTTTTCTCCTGATGCTTTATATCTGCATTACTTCTATTATTATCTATCACAGTTTTGAAAAAACACAGGCACCAGATATTGTTTTCTTTTTAATGTTTTTAATTGCCTGCCTTTGTGATACTACCCGTATCTTAGTTCCTGCATTCCATTTATCAGGCAGTTTTTCTCACTTCACTTTGAAAATCGGAAATATCCATCTGTTTGCCCGTCTGCTTGCCCCTCTTGCACTGATGGGAAATACAGTAATGAGTACTGATGATTTTCGTCAGAGTACAGACCGTAATTCAATTATTCTGATTATAGTTGCTTTGTTTTTCGCAGAAGTGATCCCTCTGAATACAGCAATCATTCTTCCTAACTACTGCATTTCCTATGGCTATGTTAGGGCTATAAGAATTTTCTGCTGTCTAACCTGTACAATGAGCACAATAAATCTTTTTGTAATAAACAGAAAAAATGAATATAAACAGATTATGACAATTGGTTTTATTCTATTGTGTATTGGTTATACTTTGATTTTCTACTGCTACAATATTCTCACACTGATTTCTGGAATATTACTTTTAGGTATCGGAACTTATCTGTATCTGAATGAAGTTCACAAACACTACCTGTGGATTGATTAACAGCAGGCTGTACTTGCCGACTTATATAAGACCACTATAAATCAATCCAATAACCGGTGGAATAATCAGGTTATCAAAATCAGAAAGTGGCAGAACCTCAATAAACATTGCACAAAGAGCTGTAATTAAAGAAACAAGACAATTACCGCAGCAGCAGAAGGTTGAAATAAACACAGCAAAAAAGCAGGTAAGACTACCGGCTGCAGTTTTTCCATGAGCACCTGGAATTGTGATTTTTCCGAAAAGTTTTCCCATCAGACTTGCAAGCCCATCTCCAAATGCCAATGCAAAAATACCGACTCTTGCACAATCCAGAGGAAGCAGAAGTGCTGCAATAAGAATTCCACAGGCAAGTGTTACAGGGCCCAATACAAAACGATTTTCATCACGCTTACGGGCTGCAATTTCTGTAATCTTTGAAATAAGAGGAATATTTATACCCTTAGCACGAAGAAGTTCACTGATAGTATAAACAACAATGGCCAGAATCAGTAAAGCAATTACAGGCCAGTAAGCAAATCCCAGAAAAAGAGGAACAAAGCTGGAGCAGATATGAATAGATTTTCTGAACAGTTCCTTAAAGATTGCGTTGAGGCGCTGTCTTGCTATGATTCCTTCGACTGTATTTCTCTGAGTTTGCATATTCGTTATCCTACACTCTAAAGACGCTCATTATCAAGCAGTGTCTTTGAAATGTCAGTATAGATAGATGGCTCAAACTCCGGAATTGGATGTGTAATATATTTAATATTCTGTTCAGCAAGATTGCTGCCTTCAAGACGAAGCATTGTTTCCTGATTACGGGTAAGAGCATCCCATGCACGAACTGACTGGCTCAACTGTACAATAGCCTGTGCATTCAGAGCTGAATTACCAGTTCTCTTTGCAAGTTTATACAGTGTAACACCGTAGTTATTTGCTGCGTAAAGATATGTATTGATTAAATCATAATCCTTTACATTTGCCTGAGGAAGTACAAGACCTGTTTCTATAACCTCTGCCTCAAGCTCATCAAGCAGCTGATCGTAATATCCCTGTGCCGCATACTCATCACCACGAAGATAAAGAGTATTTGCCATAGCGAGCATGAGATTTCTTTCTTTTATATTTCCATCTCCAGACTTCATAAATGCGCCTAAAGCTTCCATATAATTCTTTTTCTTATACTGAATATAACCAATCCTATAACGGATAGAAGGATTATCGTTTTCAAGTTCAACTGAATACTTGTAATTAAACAGAGCGTCATCATAGTCGCCGGAAATGGTATACTTAATATTTCCCATATCCTCGTATAACTTTCCGATTCCTGGAGTTCCTTCAAAGCCTGCATTATCACGCTCAGTTGTAAACAAAGAAATACCTTCTGCAAACTGCTCCTGAGCCTGAAGATAATCGTTTGTACCAATATAATGCTCACCAAGAAGACGATATGAGTCTATGTACTTGTAAAGGTCGCGCTTCTTCATTGAAGGTACTGTGTTAAACTTTTCAATAGCTCTCTGAAGTGTTGCTTCAATAGAAGCTGTTTCATTTGTCTTGAGGAAGTATTTTGCAAGATTGTACTGAGCAATCGGGTTATTTGGATTTGTCTTAACGGCCCTCAAAAGAAGTCCACGGAGGCCTTCAATTTCATAACGCAGATATTCTTCTGATGGAGCAAGGTCTCCATAATACTTATCGAGAAGGTAACCACTGAGTTCTGTCCAGTCTTCTGAACCAAGAGACTTCTCGCGCTTTTCAAAGTTTTTCTGCATCTGAATTACTTCGCGCAGATTATCTGTACGGATAAAGTAACGCATCATGCGAGACATATAGAGGTCAGTAGGTTTATAAAGCTGAATAAGGTTTGCATACTGCTCGCGAGCAAGTTCAAGCTTTGCAGGATCTTTTTCTGTACCCCACTCCAGGAATACATCACCAAGTTTTAAAATACCATCTGCATCATTTATATGATAATCAAGAACTTCACGGCGTACTATTTCTTCTGCACGTTCATAGTTTGCAAGATCATTGAGTTCCATATCAGCATATTCAAGACCAGCCATCTTATCATGCTTAAAGAAGAAAAGAATATTCTGATACATCTTTCCTGCACGCTGATACTGCTTATGTTCACGGTAGCCGCGGGCATAGCGGAAGAACCACTTCTTGTTTATGCGTTTTTTAACAGCTTCCTCAAAACGCATTTCTGCCTGAGGATATTCATCTGCCTGAAGTAAAGCATATCCCTGTTTATAGAGGGAATTAGCTTTTATTGGTCTGTAAATACAGTAATCTGTAAACTTAATAAGTCCCCAGCCTACAATTGTAAGAAGAAGTCCAAGGAGGATTCCCGGAATAATCTTGTTTCTAAGCTGATATGAAAGAGACTTCTTATATGCTTCATATTCTGCTGCGGTTCTGTGCTCAAAGTCACGTGGAATCGGAATAGAAGTATCGAGCATCTTCTCAAGCATACCGGCTACCTGGCGTGCAGGTGCCTTGTTGAGAATCTTTTCTATGATTTCGAATTCAGCGTCATCTGTAAATTCATCCTGAACAATAAAGTCTTCAAATGCAAGACGTACGTTCAGCGGATATTCAGCAAGATTTGCAAGGAATGTTTTATACTGTTCGTCTGAAAGAGTATTTGGTGGCAGTTCTTCTGCTTCTTCTGCGCCAGAAAAATCTGCTACCGGAAGCTCCTTTGTTCTTCTACCTCTTCCCTTAGGCTTATCCTTACTGCTTACAAGCTTAGTTTTTGAACCTTTTTCTTCTTTGGCTGTTGTAACATCTGAGAAACCAGGAATCTCAAATTCTCCTTCCATTGCAAAGTCGTCGTGAGAACCAAATTCAAAGTCTCCGTCTCCACCTGCACTTATCTGGGAATCAGTATCCTGGATGCCAAAGTCCATTCCTTCCATTTCGGAAGTATCGAATACTTCAAGAGGAGTATTTTCTTCACCTTCTGCTTCTGAATCAGAAGTTTCATCATCAAGTCCGGCAGTATCATCAAAATCAGGAATTTCGTCTTCTGCAGAAAACTCTGTTGAAGCTAAACCTGTATCACCAGCTAAATCAAAATCTCCGGCATCAAAAAGTCCGGCAGGAATTCCACTGTCTTCTTCTGAAGTTTCTTCTGCTACAGCAGCATTATCAGGAGCATCAAAATCAAGATTTCCAAGTTCTTCAAGACCAATTGATCCGTTTGAAGAGCTTTCCTCTGAAGCTGTATCTTCTGTTATAGAATCAGCCGCAGGCTCTGTAATATCTGTATCTGCAACATCTGAAATATCCGGTAAATCAAAAGATTCCAGGCCATCTGAAGAAGAAGTTTCTGCTGCAGGAGTTTCAGATTCAAAAGATTCCGGTTCATCTTCATCAAAATTATCAGGAGGTAATGAATCAAAATCGTCAGCAGGAAGAGCTTCTGATTCTGAAGCTGTTTCAGAGCTGTCTGTCTCCGGGAGATCCGGCATATCAAAATCAAAATCGCCGGCAGGAAGCGTATCACTAAAGTCTTCCTGAGGTGCAGTCTCTTCAATTGAATCAGACTGAGGTTCCTCTAAAGGCTCCATATCGTCTAAAGCCTCAGGTTCACCTAAAGCTTCAGGCTCATCTAAAGGCGCAATATCATCTAAAGCTTCAGGTTCTTCTAAAGGTTCTGCATCATCAAGAGCTTCTGGTTCTGCTTCAGTGACAGGCTCTGGCTCAGGTTCTGGCTGTGTTCCAATATCATCTAAATCTGGAATATCTTCAAAATTGTCTAAATCAATTTCAGGCTCTGCATCTTCCGAAGATTCCTCTTCTTCAGATGTTTCTTCCGGTTCATCAAAGCCACCACCAGCAAGCAGGGCATCAAGGCCCATATCGGCAATTGAAACTTCTTCAGGTTCTTCTTCAATGATTTCTTCCGGTTCTTCTTCCGGCTCATCAAACATTGAAAGATCCGGCATTCCTGCATCATCAGAAGCAGTTTCTGTTACAACCGGATTCAAAAGTGCAGACATATCCGGAGCTTCAAAACTTGGGGCTGGCTCGTTTTCTTTTGATTTATCTGTAGATGCGGTTGGATTTACAAGGGCAGTTAAATCTGAAAGGTCTTCATCTGCTGAAGATGTATCAACCTCTACCTCAATCTCTGGCATACCAAGAACAAAGTCTTCTGAGTCGTTTTTATCTTCAATTTCTTTTGGAATCTCAATTTTTACAGGCTTTTCACCACGGATGGCTCGGAGATTTATCTCGTCACCTAGTGAAAGAAGATCACTGCTGAATTTTTTAAGCTGACTTAATCCTGGCATACTACTTTAATTTTACCCCACAACCCTTGTAAATTACAAGTATAATATACTTCTTATATGAACGGATGATTTTTGTTTTGACTTAAGGGAAATATAATAAATAAGAAAAACAACGAAATCTTATATTTTTATTTCCGCTCGCGGGAATAAAAATATCAAAACCGTATATCTTTGCAATATTCCGAAAAATCTAAACTAAAATCATAATCACAGAATCAATATTATACTTGTATTTACTTTCACTAAACTCCCCGTCTCAGATTCCGATAATCAGAGTATGAAAAAGCTTATTTTACTCTTGATTGCGGGGATGGGGCTTTTGGTAGCGCCGCTGTTTGCCGCTGAGATAACAAATTATCAGAATTTTGAGCTTGATACACTTTTGCATGGAATTGACAAGCCGGGAGCTCCTGTAGTCACCGACGACTATATTATTTTCACAGCAGATACAAAGCATCGCTTTGTTGGAATTGCTTTTGATTTTGAAGAATACAAGGTAATTCATCCATTCCAGATTCTCACCCAGAAAGATGATGAAGAAAAAGTCAGCCGTAAACATATGTTCTACGTTTACAAAAGACAGCATAAGTTTACAGAACTAAGATATCGACTTGTTTTTGACGGGCTGTGGACAACAGATCCTCTGAATCCAAACAAAGAATATGACCAGAATGTAAATCTGTATTTTTCGAAGCTGGACAACCTTGGAAGCATAAATGTGTATACAGAATCTCCAAAAAACGACTATGCACACTTTATATACAAAGGAGAAACAGGACAGAAAGTAAATCTTGCAGGAACCTTTACAAACTGGGATCCATGGATTTACGAAATGGTCGAAACTGCACCAGGGCTTTATGAACTTGAACTGCCGCTTCCGGCTGGAAAATATTATTACAACTACTATATTGGTTTAACACCGGTACTAGATAACACAAATCCACAGAAGATTTATACACATGACGGCCGAAGCGCCAGTGTACTGACTGTTAAGTAAAAAAATCGGCAGGTTAACCTGCCGATTTTTTTTATCTGAACTTCTTAGCCATTTCCATCAGTTTTTTCATGTCCATACCTTTGAGGGCACTTGGATCTAATCCACCTGGAAGACCACCGGCTCCACCGAGACCTCCCATACCGCCCATCATACTTGGATCAAGGCCGAGCTGGTTCATCATCTTACCCTGCATTCCTTTGTTACGGCTTACTTTCTTCATCATAAGCTTTGTCTTTTCAAACTGCTTTAAGAGTTTGTTTACATCTGCAACAGAAGTACCACTACCCTTTGCAATTCGCTTACGACGGCTAGGACCAATAATAAGATGGTTCAGACGCTCTTTATAAGTCATACTCTGAATGATGGCTTCGTTTTTCTTCATGCTTGAAAGATCCATCTGAGAAGCGTCCATTCCGCTCATTCCAGGAATCATATCGATAATAGACTGCATGCTGCCCATCTTCTTAACCTGCTGGAACTGTTCAAGATAATCCTGAAGAGTAAACTCATTACGCTGAAGCTTCTTCTGCATTTTGAGTGCTGCTTCGGCATCAACTGTTTCCTGTGCTTTTTCAACGAGAGATACAACATCTCCCATACCAAGGATACGAGAAGCAATTCGTTCAGGATGGAAAACTTCAAAATCTTCTGTTTTTTCACCGGTACCAATAAAGAGGATTGGTTTACCTGTAATTGTTTTAAGAGAAAGAGCCGCACCACCGCGGGCATCTGAGTCGAACTTTGTAAGGATTACACCGGTAAGGCCAAGCTGCTCGTCAAATGTCTTTGCAATATCAACTGCGTTCTGACCAGTCATTGCGTCGGCAACAAGCAGAACTTCTACAGGACCTGTTGCCTTTTTGATTTTTACGAGCTCAGCCATCATCTCTTCATCAATCTGAAGACGACCGGCAGTATCGATAATAATTGTATCGTAACCGTTTTTGCGTGCAAAAGAAATTGCATCTTCTGCATTCTTTACGGCATTTTTAGAATCTTCTTTGTAAACAGGAACACCAATTTTTTCACCGAGCTGAGAAAGCTGTTCTACAGCCGCTGGACGTACTAAGTCACAGGCTGCAAGAAGTGGCTTTCTTCCCTCTTTCAAAAGGCGCGCTGCAAGCTTATGGGCAGCGGTAGTTTTACCGGCACCCTGAAGACCGAGCATCAAAATTACAGACTGAGTATCTGGTCCTTTAAGATGTAGATCAACCTTGGTATCTCCAAGCATTGAAACCATCTTGTCATAGATGATTTTTGTAAACTGCTGGCCTGGATCTACAGACTTAAGAACTTTTTCTCCCTTTGCTTCTTCAATAGTTGAATTAACAAAGCGGCGTACAACACGAAGATTTACATCGGCCTCAAGGAGTGCCATTTTAATTTCTTCAACAGCATCCTCAATGTTCTTTTCTGTGATTGTAGATTTTCCACTCAGCTTCTTAACAATTCCGCTGAAAGTACCAGTAATTTTCTCTAACATTCTTAAACCTCAATAAGTTGCTCGATTATTCCCACTCTGATTTACATACTGATTAAATTTTTTAAAATTTCCAGAGCAGTAGCTTCTTTGTTAAGCACCTTATAAAGTGCATCACAAATAGGAAGTTTCAAATCTTTTTTCTTTGCAATTTCATGAACGTATTTACAGGCAATTGCTCCCTCAGGAAGATATCCAATCTTTGATACATTAGCAATCAAATCATCAATATCTTTAAACTTAGAAAGCATATCTGTTTTAATTATATCCTGTCCAAAACGACGGTTTCGACCATACTTACTCTTACAAGTAACATCAAGATCACCAACTCCAGAAATTGAAGTAAAGGTTTCTGCATGAGTTGCACCCATTGCAAAACCTAAAGTCTGAATTTCATTTAATCCTGCAGCAAGCAGAAGGCTTTCTGCATTGTCACCAAAAACATCTGAAGTTTCTGCCATAGCATCAACAGCACCATAAACAGCAGCAACAACGTTTTTAGCAGCAGCACAAATCTGAACGCCAATTACGTCAAAACTTGAGAATACCATAAGTCCTGGAACCTTCAGAAGCTCACGTACACGAATAGAATTCTTTGGATTAAGAGAAGCTGCAACGAGACCTGTAAGTTTACCCATTGCAACTTCTTCTGCATGACTAGGACCTGCAACATATACAGTGCAGTCCTTATATACTTCTGGAAGAACTGATTCCATTGTTTCTAGAATCAGCTTTGGACCTTCTGCAGAAGGCACGAAACCTTTTGTAACTGCAGTTATAACTGTAGAACCGTCTGCAATATTTGGAACATTAACTATCTGTGAAATAGTCTTAGCCAGAAAAAGTGATGGAGAAGCAATAATCAGAAACTCTTTTCCAGTTGCAACTTCAGTAATATCATTTGAACAAGTGATTGAATCTTCCAGTTTATAACCAGGAAGAAACTGTTTATTTTCATGTTCGTTGTTAATCTGATCAGCGACTTCTTTTTCAAAGGCCCAGATCTGAACCTTATGACCACCACGTGCGAGAGCCTGTGCAAGTCCGGTTCCCCATGCACCACCACCGATTACACCTACTGTTTTCTCAGACATATATCTTTCCTACTACAAAACATTCCCAATTTATCGCTCAGGCACAGCCTTCGCTCTGAGGCGTATTTTAGGCTAGTACCAGCCATCCTCGCAGTCAGCCCAGTCATAGAGTTCTTCTGGCTTGAACCAGAGATTGATTTCGCGCTCTGCGCTTTCATCACTGTCTGAAGCGTGGATAATATTTCTGTCTGTGTGAATACAGTAATCACCACGGATTGTTCCTGGGTTTGCTTCTGTAGGCTTTGTAGCACCTACTACTTTTCTCATAAGAGTTACACAGTCATCAGCCTGCCATACCATTGCAATTACAGGACCTGATGTAACATAACTAACTAAATCATTGTAGAAAGGTTTTCCATCATGCTCTGCATAGTGTTTACCAGCGAGATCTTCGCTAACGTGCATCATCTTCAAACCAACAAGTTTGAATCCTTTCTTTTCAAGGCGCTCAATAACTTCGCCTACTAAACGGCGGTTGATTACGCCGGGTTTTAACATTGTGAAACATCTACTCATAATATTTTGATTATATAGGAAGAAGGATTTGTATTCAATATATATTATTTTCTGAAATCTTGAAAAATAAAAATGGTCCATATCAAAAATAAAACCAGAAATTGCGGGTCCCAGCGACGGCAAAACTGAAAAAGCAATCTCCCAGGGTCCCATCGCGCCTCATTCTGGCTTCGCCAGAATAATTGCGCAACCCTGGGGCCCTCTTTTTCATTTTGCCTGCGTCCCACAATTTCTGGTTTTATTTTTGAAATTTTCAGTCTTCTAAGAACATCTTCCTATATAATCATAATCAGTTAGCGGACAGGAGGAAGGATTCTACTTCATCTATGATACTATCGGGGGTACTGGCGCCGGCGGTTATTCCTATGGTGTTTAGTTTATAAAAATCTGAGGGGATTTCGGCGGCGGTTTGGACGTGAATGGCTTGTTTGCAGTTGGCTGCAGCAGTCTGATAGAGGCGTTTGGTATTTGCGGAGTTCTTGCCGCCGATAACGATTACGCCATCTACTTTTTTGCACAATTCAAGCAACGCTTCCTGGCGTTCGCTGGTAGCGGGACAGATAGTGTTCATCACTGCAAGATTTTTGAATTTTGAACGGAACAATGATTCTATTTTTTCGAACTCTTTTGGACTGTAAGTAGTCTGGCTTAAAAGAATTACGTTTTTGTTTTCTGAATCTTTAATGTCAAAAGACTCGGCTTCGGTATAGTCCTGAATCTGGCTGAAGTTTTCGCCTGCGTAGCCGGCTATTCCTATTACTTCACCGTGATTTCTGTCGCCTGTAAGTACTACATAATCATTCTGATTTGAATAACGTTCTACCATTTTCTGACTGGCTTTTACGCGGGGACAGGTAGCATCTATGATTGTACATTTTTTAGCTTCTAAGGCATCTGTAACAGAAGGAGCAACTCCGTGTGCACGGATGATTACTACAGATTCTGAAGGAATCTCCCCTACCTGCTGTTCATCTACAGTAATTAAGCCTTTATCACTCAGAGCACGCAATGCGTTTTCGTTATGAATAAGAGGTCCCAGAGAATATACAGTTTTATCTTTATTTTCAGCTAACGCCTTCTCCGCCAACTCAACAGCACGGCGCACACCAAAGCAAAATCCTAAAACAGAAGCACGTACAATTTCCATAAGAGCAGAATACACATTTACACACAAAATGTCGAGGATAGAAAAAAAAGCAGCTTACGTTCCGTATTAAAGAAGTAATCAAATTTTGGCGCGAGGGAGCGGATTTGCAGGGCAAAATGACTTTGTTTGTGGCTGCCGCGAGAGCGGCAGTATAATAGTTTCTATACCACAAACAACGTCAAGCGCAATATTGCGCGTTTTTGACCTGTAAATACGAGACCGGAAGCCAATATAACGATTAAATAGTCTATTGCGAGTACAATTCTTTATTTTTCTCTCCTCGAAGAGATTTCGTTAAATAAAAAAGCCCTGCTCTTATTCGAACAGGACCTTGTAAATGTCAGTAAAATGGTAAAGCTAAAAATTGCTTTCGCAATTTTTTTAACGCTTTGCTATTTATCACCGGCCGCCAGCGGCCTTACTCATCTTCGTCAGCACGAACATGCTTAAGAGAATGGTGAACACCAAATTCTGGTTTCCAGTTCTTTCTTGAAGCACTGATGAATGCGCTTGAAATGAAGATTGATGAGTACATACCACAAATCAATCCGACAATCATTGCAAGTGAGAAGTCCTTGATGCTTCCTGTTGTGAATACGAACAGAGAAACAACAGCGAACAATGTTGTAATAGTTGTCAAAACAGAACGTGTGAATGTATCAGAAAGAGACTTGTTCAAAATCTCATTGAAAGTCTTAGCTTCTGGCATCATCTTGAGGTTATAGCGAACGCGGTCGAGAATTACGACAGTAGCGTTGATAGAGTAACCTACGATTGTAAGAACAGCTGCAAGAACAGTTGTTGAGAATTCAATCTGAGTCCAGATGATGAATGTGAACATAATCAATGTATCGTGAAGCAAAGCAATTACCGAACCGAGAGCGAAGTCCCAGTGGAAGCGGATTGTTGCATAGAGCCAGATAAGTCCAACTACAGCAATGAACATGATGATAGACTTAATTGTTGTGTTCTTTGACATACCAGCACCAATGAAGTCTGTCTTTACGATTGCAACCTTCTCTTTTCCAAAAGCCTTAAAGAGCTTTTCATTGATAGAAGTCTGAATCTCGTTCTGTGCATCACCTTCGCTAACACCCATACGAATCTGATAAGAAGCATCAGCTCCAGTACCAAGCTGTTTGATGTTTCCACCAGCTTCTCCAAGAGCGTTACGAATATCATTTGTAGTAACTTCAGAAGTTCCTGCAGGATAGATATAGATAGGTGTAGTTGAAAGCTGATTTGTAACAGCAGAGTTCAAGAACAATTTTGTAGAATCATATGAACCGTTCTTTACAGTCATTGTAACATTGCTGATTTTGTTTACTTCAGCAGCAACATCTGCAACTGTCTTTGCAACAGCAAAGTTGATAGAACGAGTTTCGTTGTCAGCACCAGTACCAGAAATGATGATATCCATCTGACCAGCAGAAAGATCCATAGATACTTTTGCAGCACCATTATAAGTAATTTCGGCAACAGGATTTGCTACACGAACTTCCTCAATAAGACCTGGACGGAAATCAAGACCAAGATTGATTCCTTTTACAAAGAAACCAACAATACCAAGTGCGATGATTACACAACTGAAAATAGCAGCTGGGATAAATCCCTTATTAAAGTTTAATGTCTTTTTCATTGTTTAATCCCCCAACCAATGCTTACTTTCTTAGCATGGAGAACCTCTGTATCGAAGTCGAACATAAGACGTGATACGAAGAGAGCTGTGAATACAGATGAAACAACACCAATTGCAAGAGATACAGCGAATCCCTGGATAGAACCAGTTCCAAGCTGACTCAAGAAGATTGCAGCGATGAATGTTGTAATGTTAGAGTCCATAATAGCCCAGAATGCATTGTCAAATCCCATTGCAATAGCAGCTGGACGGCTCTTACCCTGACGAAGCTCTTCTTTGATACGTTCAAAAATAAGTACGTTAGCATCAACGGCCATACCGATTGTAAGAATCATACCGGCAATTGATGAAAGTGTAAGAGTAAGGTTGAAAGCAGAAAGGATAGAGAACATCATAAAGAGGTTCAAAACCTGTGCAACAACAGCGTTAATACCAGAAGCCTTGTAGTAAATCAACATGAAGATAAGGATGAGACCAAGACCAAGAAGGATAGCCTTTGCACCAGCACGGATTGAATCTTCACCAAGTGAAGCTCCGATAACCTGCTGACTTTCTACCTCGAGAGGAACGTTAAGCCAGGCTGTCTGAAGAACCTTCTTAATATTGTCTGCTTCTTCGTAGCTGAAACCACCAGAAAGTGATACTGAACCACCTGTGATAGCTGTCTGAATACGAGCGTTAGATTTAACCTTGTTATCACTTACGATTGCAAGATTATCACCAACATGAGCACCTGTGAAATCACCAAAAATTACAGCACCTTCGCTGTCGAGGTTGAAGTGAACCTCAGGCTGGTTTGTGAATTCATCTGAACCAACGATAGCAGATTTAACATGCTGACCATCGAGAGCGATTTCCTTCTTTACAACAACCCAGTCATAGCGTTCATCAAGACCATATTCATCTTTTCTATATTCTCCGAAAACTTCGCAGTCATCAGGAATTACAGATGGGTCCATCAATTCGCCAAGAGCATTGAAGGTATTTGCAGGGTTCTGAGCATAGTATGCTTTGAAGGCATTTGTTGCTTCTGTATCAACGAGACGGAAGTTCAAAATACCCTTACCCATAATCAATGTATTGATTGCGTCTGCCTGAGCAGCACCAGGAATTTCGATGTAGATTCTGTCATCGCCCTGCTGGCGGATAACAGGAGAAGTAAGACCAAACTTGTCGATACGGCTTGAAAGGTTTTCAATAGCATTAGCCATTGCTTCTTTCTTGAAATCAGATGCATTTTCTGAAGCAACTGCATCACCCATAGAAGCAAGAGCTGCATCAAGATCAGCCTTTACGATAATATTCATACCACCTGAGAGGTCAAGTCCAAGCTTTACAGAATTTTCATAATACTTTTTAGCTTTAAGAATCTGCTCGCGATAACGAGTCTGGAAAACAGTCAAAAAGTCAAGTTCACTGTCATAAGCAGAAAGAACATCTTTCCATGTAAGCTCTGCAGGAGCTTTCTTATCAAGAGTCTTGTATCTCTTGTTTACATCTTTCTTAAGCCAAGCATATTCGTCAGTAAGTGTTGCTGACAAATCCATTTTTTTAATTGCGCGTACATCTTCTGCGGCTTTGAGTTCAGCATAATTCTTAATATTTTCTGTTGAACCTAAAGCAAGCTGCTGCATTTCCTTTGGTGTTCTTCCATACCAGCTGATTGAAGGCCAGAGGAAAACGAAACAAAGAGCTAAAACAGCCAGCAGAACCAATAAACGAGTTCTCTTGTTCATTTTATTATAAACTCCAATTATTTATTTTTCTTCAGCGTCTTCAGCTTTTTTTGCCTTTTCAAGATCTGAAGATTTTTTACCTTTGAAAAGTTTTTTGTTTTTTGCTTCTTCAGCAAGTTTTGCTTTTTCTTCTTCAGTAAGTTCTACAGAAGAAATTGCTGTGCGGTTGAATTCAAGTTTACAGTCATCATCAACTTTTACGATTACAGTATTCTCTTTAACAGAAGATACAGTTCCGTGGATTCCTCCAATTGTGATTACTTTGTCACCCTTCTTCAATGCATCAAGCATTTTTTGAGTTTCTTTCTGCTTTTTGTTCTGTGGACGAATCAAAAAGAGATAAAAAATAACGATAATAAGCAGAAAAGGAAGAAGGCTGCCTACAAGTGACGATGATGTAGAAGCGCTGCCTGCTGCTCCTGCCTGTAAAAATGGGATAAATGACATATGAGTTTCCATCCTGTTTTTAAAATCTGATTATGAAATCAGTCTAAAAATTATAACACGATTTATTCTACAAATCAATGGTAAAATTTCCCATTAAAAGAAGTGATTTTTATACGTTATTGAATGAGTTTTGTTAAAGCTTCGTTCAGCTTTTTAATAGAAGAATCATTAGGATTTATGGCAACTACCTGACGCAGATAATACTGTGCCTTACGGTAATCTTTCTTTGCATAATAAAGTTCGTACAGACGGAAAAGTGCATCGCTGTTACGAGGATTTGCAATCAGACTTGAACGAAGATCTGCAAGGGATTTTTCTTCTGTAAGCTGGAGAAAACTTCTTCTATAATAAAGGTAACTTTTTACTTTTGAAGACGAACTGTTCATCATTGAATCAATATACTTAATGACAGCATCTCTGTTACCTACCTTGCTGTAAGCGAGGATATAGGCTTCAAGCAGAACTTCATCTGATGGATTTGCATCATAGCGGGCTTTTGCAAATTCATAAGCTTCATTATATTTTCCAAGCTTTATACAGACTGTGACATACTTATCAACAACAGTAGAACTTACATTTCCCAGAGAAATAAGATTCTTACTTGCCTTATAGGCTTCCTGCCAGTTTTCACGGTGAATAAGACCGTCCAGTGCATAAGTCATTGCTTCCTGATTTCCAGGCTTTTTCTCAAGCACACGGGCAGCAAGTTCATCTGCATATTTGCCGGCAACAGGAGAATCAGTTTCTGAAGAAATGCGGGCTGCAAACATAAGGGCATCAACATTATCCGGATACATCTGAAGTGCCTTTTCTACAGTCTCAGAAGCGGCTGCTGTATTTTTACTCCAGTCAAGCTGAACGCGTGCACGAAGAACAAGATAATCTATAGAATTACTGTCTTGTCTAGCATAAACATCAAGCAAAGAAACAGCATGAATATAATCTTTCTTTTCAACAAGAATCTTTGCACGGAAAAGCAGGAACTCAAGATCATTAGGAGTCTGCTGAATTACTCTTGCAACATACAACTCTGCAGCGTCATAATCACCCGCATCAAAAGAAATATATGCATTCTGCTTTAGCACGGC
Organism: Treponema bryantii; assembly: GCF_900111035.1. Classification (GTDB taxonomy): domain Bacteria; phylum Spirochaetota; class Spirochaetia; order Treponematales; family Treponemataceae; genus Treponema_D; species Treponema_D bryantii_C. Next base: position 308,962 of record NZ_FOFU01000003.1, on the reverse strand, counting down.
TAAATCATTTGATGAATTATCAACTGTATTTAAGATTTTTGATGCATCTGTCAGTTTTCCATTTGCACGTAATATTCTCGAATATGCAAGATTTATTTCTGTCGTCTTTGGAGAACCTGCATAAGCAGCCGCAAGATTATTTTCTGCCTTTGCAAAATTTCCCTGTCTCTCACAGAGCATAGCCATCAGATAGTTTGCAAGAACAGAATCCGGCTGAAGAGCAAGAGCTGAAGTCAATGCATTTTCACATGGCTCATAAATTGAATTATCAGAAGCTCTATTTACAATTACAAGTGCAGGTAAGAGAATAGTAAGGAAATCAACATTACCGGTACTTGAATCAAAAACACCCTGTTTAACAGAACTGATTGCACCAGTATAAGGATTTTCATCTGAAACTACAGGAATATCCCAGGTAATCTTTTCAGAAGGCCATACCAGTTTCATGATTTCTGCAGAAACTACAGCAAGCACCTTTTCGCATTCTTCGTATTCACTGCCCTTCTGGCGCATAAGTGCCATAGCCTCACGAATAGATTCAGGGCTGCCGTTCTGAACACCATTCAACACATCAGGATTAACCTTAGCAAAATAATCTCTCTGATTTTTTCCTGTAGGAAGTTTAATTGAATATGAAGTATCATCTATTTCGGTTTGAGTTTCAGCGGAAGTTTCAATCTTTTCCGGTTCAGGTTCTTTATTTTTCTTCTTCTTTTTTGAAGCAGAAAAAACCGGACTGCTTATAATAAAAGCAGCCAGCAATATGAGAACTCCAGTTTTACCCCAAAAAGTTTTTATCACTTCTAATACCGATTATTCGTCGTCTAAAGCTGATTTAATTGATGCTTCCTCATCCGCAAAAACTCCAGTCTCCTCATCTGGAAAAACAAGTTCTTTATGCTTTTGTTGCAAAAAGAAGAAGAAAACAAGGAAAACTGCTACAAGTAACATAAAAAGTGGTCCTAAAGTGCTTGCTACAGTTTTAAATGATAAACTTATTACCCCGAATGAGAAAAGTGAATACCAGACTCCCATTCCAAACAAAGTAACAGACGGAATCAGAAAACCAAACTTCAAAGTCTGATACTTTAATCTTCCAGCAATAAACCAGAGTATTCCAGCCGAAATACCAAGCAGCGGCCACATCTCCTTTAATGAATAAGAGAAAAGTGTATATGCAAACAGATAAATCAAACTCCAGCTTAAATAAAGGAGTCCCATAAACAGATGGAAGAATTTCTTGGTAAATTTTCTGGAAATAATAATTGTCGCAAGTCCAATTCCAGCCTGTATAATTATAAAAATGATATTAAGGATATTAACGGGTGTTGAAACAGGATTAAACAAAGCAACAAGTGTACAACCTATTGCAAGAAGGATTCCAATAACTATTAGGACATAAATTGATCTTATATTTTCTTCAGTATTCATCTGCATTTATCCCTCTAAATATAACATTCAATATAGGTCTGATTTTGAAATTATCCTGTTTTTTCTATAATACAAGTAAAATTTAATCTTTACAATAACAAATCACTATGATAAATTTAAAAATATGATATTAAAAAGAAAAATAACTCCTTATATATATATATTCTTTTTTACTATTCTATTTATATTTTCGGCCTGTAAAAATACTAAAAATACTGGAAACAATAAAAAATCAGCGTCCATTCAAAGCCATCAGCAGGAATTGCAGAGCCTTTTAGACTCCCAGACTTTTAATGGAAAGCAGAAATATTCCCTTATTAAGCAGATTGCAGACACACTGCGAGATGAAAAGGATTATCAGGGGCTTATTCTTTTCCTTACAGATTGGGTAGATAATAATCCGGATGATATGTATAACTCTTACTGGCTTTTGATGACTGCAGACGCTTACCTTGCACAGGGAGCAGAACCAGTTGCAGAATACTATTTTGACCGTATTCTTCAGCAGTGTCCGGATCTTCTTATAAAAGGAAATTCTGCACATTTTATCTGCCTTCAGAAACTGATTCAGATCAGTAAAACACCGTCTCACAGAATAAAATACTTCAACGAGCTTATAAGCCGTTTCCCACAGAATGTAAATACAACAGAACTTTATCTGCGCCTTGCGCTTGAATATCAGAATGACAGTCAGTGGTCTCAGGCACTTAAAACCTACTCCCTCTTCCTTGAACAGCCGGATGCAACTACAATCCAGATTGCAGGAGAGCCTGATGCTTATAAAAATGCCCGCCACCTTGTAGACTTTAATAATTCTTCTAAAGACTGGACTTTTGAAAGCCTTTCTGCTCTTGAAGAAGCAGTTAAAAAAGCTATCAGAAATTATGACTGGCGTGCTCTTGACCGCTATAAGGCAAAAGTAAACTTCTTCTCTATGTCATGGAAGCAGGATGAAAATGACGCTAACTCTCAGGAGGAATTCTCAATGTATTCCTGGATGAGAGGAAAACGCATTCGATATAATGATGCTCTTGATGAAGCCTCTAACCCGAACGAAGCTTACTTAAGAACCTGGGGATGGAACAGTTATGTTCCTGTATGGTATCTGTATTTCCGAAAGGTAGACTTCCCTCTTGATCCTGATATTCACGGTAACTGGGAATGGGCCGGCATTTATCTTGGAAATAAACTGTAATGAAAAAAATACTCACTGCCTTTGCTGTACTTCTTGTTTGTTTCTCATTATTTGCTGATGACGCAGTGGAAGAACCTGTTAAAAACTCAGAAAGTACCGAAACCGCAGAAACCACTGAACCCCAGCCCCTTTCTTTTACAGAAGAACCTTTAGAAGAAGAGGTTGTTGAGGACGAAGCCTTTCTTGAACTTTTGAAAACCGCTCTTCTGCCTGAAATAACTCCAATCAATATAATAGAAGAAAAACACACTCATACACCGCTTTCATTTATTTCTGATGAAGAAATTGAAAAGCCTCAGGTAGAAGCCTTCCGCAAAATGTATCTTTCTCCAAAATGGAGTGCTCTATTACGCGGATATCTTGAAAGTGCTATGGAATACCGCCTTTATGTGCGTAAAGCCGTCAGCGATAAACAGATGCCAGAAATGCTTGAATACTTACCGGTTGTAGAATCAAATTACAAGACAAACGCAAAATCCCGTTCGGGTGCAATCGGTATGTGGCAGTTTATGGCTAACAGCGTATGGCCGTTTCTTACTCTAAATGATTTTGTAGATGAACGCCTGGATCCGTGGAAATCTACGGATGCGGCCCTTAAAAAGCTCACAGATAATTATAATACTTTCAACGACTGGTTACTGGCAATCGGTGCTTATAACTGCGGAGTTGGTGCAATGAACCGGGCAATTAAAAAGGCCGGTGGAGTAAAAGATTTCTGGTATCTGGCAGAGCACGGCTATCTTTCAAAACAGACTGCAGATTATGTTCCAAAGCTGATAGCAATTGCAGACCTTGCAATCAACAGTCAGTATTACGGAATTGATATTCCGGATCATAAAGAAGAATACGAAATTCTTGAAAACGAAAAAAACGGAAACTTTGATTACGTTACCGTAAAAAAAGCTTATTCTTTGAATCAGCTTGCACAGGAAATGAGAATGGATGCGGCAACAATCAAAAGATTGAATCCTTCCTACACTCTTGGAATGACACATCCTTCAAAAGTAAGCGAAATCCGACTTCCGCTTGGCATGAAAGAGTCTGCAGAAGATGCACTGGCAAACATGAAGCCGGTTGATTTCCCTCTTAAGTACACTGTAGTTGCCGGTGATTCACTCTGGTCAATTTCAAGAAAATACAAGACAACAGTTTCTGCAATCTGTGAACTCAACGGTATTAAAGAAAACGCAATTCTTAAAATTGGAAAAATACTTTATATTCCCTCAAAATAAGCCGAAATTTGTAGAAGAGGTATATTATTATGTCCAAAACGTTCACTGCCCTCGCAGGTGTTATTCTTTTTGCATTTTCACCACTTTCTGCTCAGGCGGCACAGCAATATGACACTAAGATAGAAGCCATCAGCTCTATCAACTGGATTACAAAAGAATTCGCCACAAATATTTCTCTGGACGCTAATAAAGCAAATATTCAGATGCCGTCTGGAAAAAAGGTTGCTTCAACCTACATCAAATCTAAAATGCTTCCTTTAATTCAGCCGCCGCTGCTTTCTCTTTTTGAGAACTCAGAGAATGACCTTTCTGAAGCAGTAATTAACGAAGACCTCTCTCTTGATCAGGTTTACAGTTTTATTATGGGTGGACACAAAACTCCGGATGTTTTTTCAAAAGACCTCAAATACTTAAATACTACAAACACAACAAATATAAATGATATAGGCAAGCTCCTTGTCCGACATAATTATGCCTATAATCCTCAAAAGCCGATTGAATCAGTTCCTTCAAGAGCTTTCAGCGGAATTATTATTGATGCACGCGGAGCATTTCCTGTGCATGGTGAATACGTAAAGAGTGAAGTTTACGCCTGTTTCTTCCCACAGATTTGGGATGATCAGATGAACAGCATTTTTGAAAAGAATATCGTTTCACCATCAATTGTCACTTCAAAAGGTGTTGTAGGCTACCACTATTCTGATGATGTAGCTGATTACGAAGACCGAGTTGGTTCAGATCCGCTTTATATAAAGGCTTCTCAGGTTTATGGACGAAACCGCACAGACCCTGTTATTAAGCACCGCGATGCGCTGAAAATCCTCACAGTTCCAGAAAATATAAAACTTTTGCAGGAAGGCAAGGTTGTTATTCTTCTTGATAAGGACAACCTGATTTATGATATTTCTGTACCGGAAAAGACACCTGCTTACTATGTAAAATACGATGCAGTAAAACAATATTTCTACGAAAACAAAATTCCTGGTGTTACAATCTCAGATACAAGCATCGGCTTTATGTTTGATGTAAATCTCCGCTTCTACCCAGACTCACCTGAACTTCTTCCAGATGAAAAAGGCCGCATTGAACTGATTGCAGAAAAACTCAAAGAAATTCTTGAAGATGAAGGCTATTCTATTCTGATTGAAGGACATACTGCCGATGTAGGAAAACCAGTAGGCCAGCTGAATCTTTCCATAGAACGAACACGTACCGTAATGACTGCACTTATAGATGAAGGAATTGATGAAAAGATTTTCACCTACAAAGGATATGGAGGAACAATGCCGATTGCAGACAATGACACAGAAGCCGGCCGCGCCCAGAACCGCCGCGTAAGAATTATTGCACGCCCTCGCGCAACTTATATTCAGCGTGACTGGAACTAGTCATCTTCTGAATAGATTTCTGAAGATTCTTCTACAACTTCTACCAGCTGTTCGACCTTCTTTAATTTTTTAGAACGCTTTTCCATATACATAATGGAATCTGCCTCGCTTAAAAGCGGGGTAATTTTATAGCCCATTTTTTGAGATGGATAAGCAACATAGCCCATACTGATTGAAAGCGAGAATCCTACTTCATTACCACCAGACCACATCCGGCAGTCTTCATCAATCTGTGCACGAATATGTTTTAAAGCCTGCTTTGTAAGTCCCGGACAGAGAATTGCAAACTCATCACCACCGATTCGGGCAATAATATCATTGGAACGGAAATTACTCTTGAGAATTATTGATTCTGCAATAATTGCCCTATCCCCTTCTTCATGGCCATAATCATCATTTATTTTCTTAAGGCCATCCATATCACAATAAAGCATTATTCCGCTCTGGCCCATTGCTTTAGCAAATTTGAGTGTAGTCTCGCCATAGGAATAAAAACCGCGTCTGTTGTAAAGGCCAGTCAACTCATCAGTACTTGCAATAAGATCAAGTTCATCAATCTTTTTACGTACACGGGAAGTTTCACTATGAGCAAGCGAGAACGAATAAACAGAAGCAATTGTCGAAGACAAAAGTTTTACAAAAAGATCATAAATAATACTGTCATAGCTACCCGGACGAAGGATAATGTATCCATACTGCAGGGTACTATGGAAAAGAGCAAATACTAATACTCCATCATGATCAATACTGATTATTCCATCAGGAAGCATCTGTTCTTTTGGATTACACTTAATTATCTTTTTCTCTACTGTAGAATCAAAACCAGTCTTATTATCAAAACCTGCAAAAAGATGTGCATTTTTTGGAAGATGGAAATAATCAAAAGGAACTGCAGCTTCAATCGGTTTATCATAAAGCACAACTGCACAGGCAGTTATTCCAAAAGAACGGACATCATCATTGATTCTGTTACGCAGCTGGTCATAAGTCATATCAGACTGCATTTGTGTATAGAAATTTGTCGTCTGATAGAATTCGCCTTTTTTTCTATACCACTCAGTACCAGAGTTAGTTCTCAAATAAGGTTTATTTTCATCAGATTCAAATTCAAAACTTCTTGCATGAGGAGCTGTCTTATCATAAGGAACACGACGGCTGGATTCACGCATAACAGGAATTGCAGTTATCACAGATAGCTTATCTGCAGCTTTTCCATAAATCTCTTTAATAAGATTCATTCCTGCAAGATACCCCTGCCCTTCAAAATTCTGTTTAATAGTAGTAAGAGTTGGTATACAGGTATCAGAATTTATAAGATTATCAAAGCCTACAACTATTACATCATCAGGAACTTTTAATCCTATTTCACTGCAGAAATCCATAGCTGCAAAAGCCATTTCATCATTCATACAGATTAAAGTATCATAGTCGAAAACTCCAATTTCTTTATAAATTGCACGAAGATCTTCAAGAGCCGGAGTATAGCTTAAGGTTGATTTCCATACAGAAATATCATCTTCGCTAACACCAAGGTTTGAAAGTGCAGCTTTTATATTCTTGAGACGATTTTTGATTTCTGAAGAATTTCCCCGTACGCTAAGAATTCCAAATTTGTGACATCTCTGTCGTTTTACCAGTTCTGTAAGAATTGAATCATAAGCTTCCTCATTATCAACAATAACTGAAGGAATGCCTGATATTTCCATTGATATATTTGCAACAGGAAGAGGCTTAAAAGCCTTTATGTACGAAGCAACTTCTGATTTGTTTTGAGACTGCATGATGGCGCCAGAAATAAAAATTACACCATCGAGATTTTTTGAAGATACAAAGGAAGATACTGCTACATTCTGATAGTCAAATGCATTGGTTATACTCTGAATTTGACCAATTGAGAATACAACAAGCTCAGCGTCTTTTTCCTGACAGGCGAGCGAAACACCCCGGATTATACGCTCAGCATATTCCGAAACCACATAATCTATTACAAGCCCTATTCTCATACTCTCTCATCTTTTGAATAAAGTTTTAAATAATTATTTTTAAATCTTTTTATTACATTTTTGGGCTAATTATATTTTAGTCTAGTTTTTGTAATTTGTCTAATCTTTTATTACCTGCAGCGATTTTGCCTGATATTTCGGCAAAAACTTCTTTTTTCCGCCATTTGCAAACTGAACTTCTATTACATACTCGCCGGAATTTGAATAAGCAGCAACTACAGCACCATCACCATAATCATCATGATAGACATGTGTTCCCTTTTTCCATTTTGATACCAGTGAATCATCTTCGGAAGTATCATCTGAAGTATTCGAAAAGGCTGATGCATCGCGGCCGAATTGACCATAAGGCGAAGTTTTCCTTACTGAAAAGCCGAAAGGAGCCTGACCTATTACTGTAAATGCCTCAGCTGCTTCTTTTATGAACGGACTTGGACGCATAAAATCCCAGCGTCCATAAAGACAGCGTTTTGCCGTCGAGGTCACATAAAGTTCATCGCGGGCACGGGTAATTCCAACATAGAAAAGACGGCGTTCTTCTTCAAGTTCTGCCCCTGTCTTTTCCATTCGCGGGAATACACCTTCTTCAAGACCTGTTATGATTACCTTGTTATACTCCAGACCTTTTGTGTTATGGAGGGTGATGAGGGTAACATAATTATCACCTATAGCCTCATTCTCTTCTGTCATAGTTCGATCGAGATTTATTGTATCTAGGAATTTTACAAGACCATCTAATGTACATTCATAATGAACAGCACTATTTATAAGTTCCTGTAGGTTTTGTGCGCGTGTAGTTCCTTCAATTTCGTCTACTGCTTTATGATATTCATCAAGACCAGAATCATGAATTACACGCTCAATAAAATCTGAAAGCGGTTTATTTTCATCAAAGCAGCCTGCAAGCGTATCAAAAAGATTTATAAAACCAGAAGCCCCTTCAGATGCTTTTTTAGAAAGACTATCTTTATGATTTTTGATATTTTCAAGTAAATCAGAAAAAATAGGATTACCGTCTCCTTTCAAAGTAACAGCACTTGCCATAAGTTTATCCTGAGTTTTGTCTCCTATTCCGCGAGTCGGTTTGTTGATAATACGGCGGAACGAGATTTCATCCTTATGATTTGCAAAGAAAGAAATATATGCAAGAGCGTCCTTAATTTCTTCACGTTCATAAAATCCAAGAGATCCAAAAACTACATAAGGAATTTTTCTGCGTGCAAATTCAATTTCGAATAAACGAGACTGGACATTAGTACGATACATTACGGCCCAATCAGAATACTTTGCGCCTCCGGCAAGTGATTTCATTACAAGATCTGCCGTAAAGGTTGCTTCAGCATTCTGATCTGGCAGAAAAGCAAGCACAGGCTTTCCACCGCCCTCACGATCTGCAACCAAAGTTTTTTCAAGGCTTCCATGATGATTCTTTTTTACGACAAGACCTGCCGCGTTTAATATATTCGCTGTGGAACGATAGTTCCTCTCAAGCTTAATGATTTCTGTTCCCGGGAACTTTTCCGGGAAGGTCAGAATATTTTCTACCTCAGCTCCGCGGAATTTATAGATAGACTGGTCATCATCACCTACTACGCAGACATAGGTATCACTGCCCTGCTTAACTCCCGAAAGAGCCTGCAAAAGCCGATATTGTGCAATATTCGAGTCCTGATACTCATCAACCATAATTACCTTAAATCGGTTATGGATGTAATCAGCAATTTCCTCATACGCTTCAAGAATTTGAACCGGCAGCATAATGAGGTCACCAAAATCAGCATTACCTGTAGCGCGAAGTCGTTTCTGATATTTAGAATAGATATCGTTGAGGTCAAACTCACTTCCAATAATGCTTAAATCATCTTCTGGAGTAAGGCAGTAATCTTTTGCCAGCGAAATCTGATGAGCGGCGGTTCTTATTTCTTTTGTAGAAAGCGAAGGTTCTGCTTTTTTTATAAGAGTCGCAACGTCATCATCATCATAAACAGTAAAGGATGGTTCAAGGCCTGCGTGCTCAGCATATTTACGAAGGAACCAGGCACCAAAAGAGTGGAAGGTCTGGATTTTTGCATCAGCAGCACGTTCATCAATTGCAACTGCACGTTCACGCATTTCATTGGCAGCCTTTTTAGTAAAGGTTACCGACAGAATACTCCATGGATCAATATTCTTTTCTTTAATAAGATACGCAATCTTAGTAGTAATTACACGGGTTTTTCCGGAACCGGCACCCGCAAGAATTAAAAGAGGAGAGCCCTCGTGTACAACGGCAGCTCTCTGTTCTTCGTTTAGTGAGTCGAGATAGTTATTTTCTGTCATGTTTCTTCTTTTTTTCTTTATAAAGTTCTTTATCTGCTTCGGAAAGAAGCTGCTTCAGAACACTTGATTTCTGAAGGTCTACTGCTCCAAGACTTATTGAAAGTGTAAACGGCAGCTGATTTTCTATAGAAACTTTTTTACAGAGCATTTGTATTTTAAGTCTTGTTTTTTCAACATAACCGATTTTCATTCCAAGAGCAACAATTCCAAATTCATCACCACCAAGGCGACCGACAACATCTGAAGAACGGAAAATATCTTTCAGAACCCTTGCCTGAAGCATAATTGCCTTATCACCCATTTCATGACCATAAGTATCATTGATTTTCTTAAGGTCATCCATATCTGCAAAGAAAATGACACCAGATGTATCTGTTTCCTGCAGAAGATCGAGAGCTGCCTGTCCCTGTTCAATAAAGCCGCGGCGGTTGAGAATACCAGTCAGCTCATCCATGCGAGACTGTAAAGCAAGATCAGTATTTTCGCGTTCAAGGTTTCGGCCTTCCTGAATCTTACCGGTATAATCATAAGCCTGAGCAATTGCATTTATGATGATTTTTAAGTAAACGTTGTAATCTGCAAATTTATTTTCGTTTATACGACAAAGCATATAACCGTAATTTGCTTCACCCATAAAAATCGGATTCAAAATAAATATTCCGCTTATATCTTCCATTGAGCGGGCTGAAAAAATCTTTTCATGAGGATTTACAGTAAGCCCTGGTCTGAAGAATTCAACATTCTTCTGATTAGTGTAAAACATGTGAAGTTCAGCTTCTCTAGGAAGGACAAATTCCTGCTCAGAATCAATAATCTGAACATCCTTAAAGAAATGAATAGCCATACCACTCATTGCACACTGCTTTACAATATATTTAAGGCTGAAGAACATCTGCTTGAGAGTATTAAAGCCCCGGATTGTATCTAATAATGTTACAACAACATTTTTTTCGCCCAGTGCGTTTACAAACTGCATGACTCCATCAGTTTTATCGTTAACATCAGAACGAAGTTCACCTTCAACATTTTTATATACAGGAAGTGAATGATCCAGACTGATACAGCCGCAAGACTGACGGAATTTTGGAACGAGAGGATTAAAATACGCCTTCTTCATCTTTTCACCGGATAAAACGCGGTCTACAATTTCTGCAGCTTCATACCCCTGACTATAAATATCCTGGTTGATAGTTGTAAGTTTTGGAGAATGCATAGATGCCACAATAGCATCATCAAAGCCTGTAACCTTTACTTCCTGAGGAACTTTTACACCAAGTTCTTCCAGAGCACGCATACAGCCCGAAGCCATCATATCATTGGCACAGACAATAGCATCAAAATCTATTTCATTTTTAGATTTATAATGTGCTTTAATTGCATCATAAGCCTTAAAATCAGTAAATGCGCCATCAAAAACAAGTTCAGGATAAAAGGTAAGCTTACAGGCATCGAGTGCAGCAGTAAAAGCATCATATCGTTCCAGAGCTTCTTTTGATTTTGTTTCATTGGCAGAGAAAAAAGCAATTTTCTTGCAGTCATGAACTTTTTTAAGATGACTTACAATTTCCTTAAAGCTTTTACGGCAGTCTGCCTGAATCACATAACTGTTTCTTGTTTTTGGATCGAGGTTAATTGAAACTACCGGACGTGGTTCAAAACATTTGAGGATTTCACGAAGTTTATCTTCAGGCATCTCAGAAGCATAAACACCGCTTACACAAATTACAGCATCTACTTCTTCTGATTTAGCATATTCAAATCCTGTACAAAACTGATAGTCAAAGGCTCCTGTATTTATGCCAGGAATTCTTGTCTGAATAAGAACAACCTTAGCATCTTTGCCTCGAAAATAATCAGAAATACCACTAAGAATATCCAGATTGTACTCAGTTGAAAATGTCGGAATTAAAACTGCTATAACCTTCATTTTTGTGTCCGATTTGTAAATTATACACTAGAAAATGAATTTTCGCTCGTTTTTTTTATCAATTTTTCTAGAATTTTTAATAAATCGGGAATCGAGGTCTACTCCAGTATTTGCGAGAACTTTTACAGTTACTACCCCGCCAGGAATTATTGATTCTACAGCCTTTTTGTCATCCAGGTCATAACGGATTACTACAGAACCGTCAACTTCCGGAGCCTGGAACCAGGCACGGCCGATTGCAAGCCCTTCTGCGGCAGCATCACCCTCTACACCAGAAACGATTTCTTCAACAAGAATATTGAGTTCCTGACCAACATAGTGTTCAAGGCGCTCACGGGTGATTTCCGCCTGAAGTTCTTCGAGATGATTTGCACGGGCTTTGGCAATCTTTGCAGGAACACGAGGCTTCATTTTATAGGCCGGAGTATCTTCTTCGCGGCTGTAAGGGAAACAGCCAGACCAGTCCGGCTGAATTTCCTGAAGGAAACGGGCGGTATTTTCTGCAGCCTCGTCTGTTTCGCCAGGGAAACCTGTGAGGAAGGTTGTTCGGAGCACAGCGCCCGGTAACTCACGACGGAGTTTTTTTACAAGGCTTGTGTATTGCTCGTATGAGCCGGTTCTATTCATTGCGCGAATGATTTTATCATCTGCACTCTGGAACGGAATATCAAAATATGGAAGAAGTTTTGGAGAAGTTTTAATTGCTTCAATAATGTCATCTGTAAAATGATCCGGATGAATATAAAGCGGACGAACAATAAAATCTCCCTTGATTTTTGAAAGCTTAGTCAAAAGCTTGGCAAGTGAAGTACCGAATTCCTTGCCGTAAACGGCAAGATCCTGTCCAATCAGATTGATTTCGTAAACACCGTCTGAAATAAGCTGCTTTACTTCGTCGAGAATTTCTGCTTCCGGACGGCTTCTTACCTCACCACGAATTAAAGGAATTGCGCAGAAAGAACAGTGATTTGAACAGCCTTCAGTTATTTTTACAAAAGCGCTGCCAGGGAAATTAAAGAGCACCGGACGGGTTCCGCTGCACACACCTTCCTGACTAAAAGTCTGAGCAACACGTTCTTTACGAACCTTATTCATAAAGCTGCAGATTTTTGAAAGGTCACCGTTTCCAAAAACACCATCCAGTTCAGGCATCTGTTCTATAAGATCATTTGCATAGCGTTCTGCAAGGCAGCCAGTCATAATAATTCTGGCATCCGGATAAGCCTTTTTGATATCATAAATTGCATCAATTGATTCTTTTTTGGCAGATTGAATAAAACCGCAGGTATTAACAAAGATAAAATCAGCTTCGCTGGCATTCAGTGTAAGTTTATACCCCTTCTCCATCAAAAAGCCTGCCAACAGCTCTCCGTCTGTCTGGTTTTTAGCACAACCGTGCTGGTCGATAAAAAATTTCATAGGTTTAATTAGTCCAATTCTATAACGACAAGCTTATACTTACCGTCTGTATCTTTAATCCACTTGATATCTTCAACAAAAATTTGACCGGCAGTACCAATATCAAGGTCAAAGGATTTAGAGTCTGCAATAATTGTAATTTTTACAGTATTGAAGTTAGACATCCACAGGCGGATACCATTACGTGGAGTTGCAGTGAATAAGTCACCGCGCGCGAAATAAGATTCAACCGACTGAGAATTATCCACGCGATCGCGGAAGAGACAAGGACCGCGGAAGCTTGCATTGATTGTAAACGGATAAGCTCTGTTGTCCTCATGAATAACCTTGTAAGGATGCGAAGACTTAACTTCAGAAGCAAACGGAATTTCTTCTGCAGCAACTACAGTTGTATCTACAGCAAGACCATGACGGAGCAGAATACTAACTTCTGCACCGCGGCTTTCATCAGTAGAGGAAATATCAGAAACGTAGACAATCATATCAGATGCATTGTCACCGTTAATATCAAGTTCTGATTCTTCTGCAAGTTCGATATAGAAAACTCCGGAAGGAGTATCAATACCAAAGGCAGAAAGAGTATCTCTAACAGTAAGAATGATTTTTCCATCGTTCTCTGTAGGAATAAAAAGCTGGTCGCCCTTATAAACACGCTGTGTAAACTTTTTATCAGAAAGCTCATACTGACGATTTTTTACACCGCTGGAAACTACAACACCATCTTCAATATTATTCTTCTTTTTTAATACGAGAAGAGTCAGAACAACAGCAACGACTGCAACAAGCAGTACAGAAGGAATTATAATTGCCGGAAGGAAGTAACGTGGCTTATGAGGTTCATAAAGCCCCTGTGGAAGCGGAGATTCCTGAATCTGCTTATTACGGTAAAGCTTTAAAATAAACTCTGAATCAAGTTCAAGATAATCTGCATAATTCTTTAAGAAGCCAACCATATAAGCTTCGCCAGGAAAAACAGCATTATCTTCTGCTTCAAGTCCTGCAAGATATCTTTTTTCTATAGAGATTTCGCGACTTGCACGGTCAAGGTCAAGTTCTTTTGCTTCGCGGGTTGTTTTTAAAAGTTCACCGTAGCTTTCCATACCACACTACTCCGAAAACAGGAAGTTGTTATAATTATTTGCAGAAGAAGGAGCGTCGTAAACGAAACGCTGCTCAGAAAGGTTCTGATTCAGTACATAATCATAGAAATCAAAAACGAACTCTTCTCCTTTAGGAGTAACAGCTTCTATACGGCGAATAAGCTTTGTTTCGTTGTTGATTGCAAGCTTAATATATCTGAAGGCTTCTGAAGCGCTCTTTCTTGTAAGAATCAGTTTTACTACCATTTCATCAGAACCTTCTTCCAAAGGCTCTGGATTCTGACCAGTTTCATAAGCAACTGTGTAATAACGAGACATAAGAGACAGTCCCTGAGGTGTTGAAAGTGTTGATGCACTTCCACTTGAACCAGGAGTTACCTGCTGCTGAAGAACAGCCTCGGCCGGCTCTTTAATATAGATTGTAAGGATATCACCATTAAAGCAGATTACCTGCTCTTCAGGATTTGTATAATCCATTCTCAAAAGATTAGGAGCCTTAAAGGAAAGTTTTCCTCTTGATTCTGTCTTTTCTATTCTGATTTCAAAATCTACTTCGTAATCTTTGATAGTACCGTAATATTCGGAAATAGTCTTAAAATATGCACTAGCAGTTGTAATATTCTGTGCGAATAAAACAGTTGAAACAAAAAGTGCACAGAAAGAAATAATTAGCTTTTTCATATCAGTGTATTATACAGCGAAAATGCATTGTAGTCTACTTATATAAAAAAAAGGCTTCCGCTGCTCAAAACTGCAAATAGCGGAAGCCCGTTGATTAAAATGCTAACTTACTCTTCTTTTTTAGTTTTACGTGGAGCTCTAGACTTTTTCGCTGTAGAAGATTCTTTTGAAGTCTCAGAAGTTTTTTCTTTCTTACCAGCATTTTCAGTGAGTTCCTTGCAATGAGCTTCGCCCTTTACAATCTCATAGAACTCTTTACCGTCCATTGTTTCAATCTCAACCAGGCGGTTTGCAATATATTCAAGAAGATCTTTGTGCTGTTTAAGCAGTTTTACTACGTAATTGTAGCGTTCGTTCATGATACGGGCAATTTCTTCATCAATATAGTTCTGTGACTGTTCACTGAACTCACGGATGAGGTTTGCATCACCGCCACGAGTTCCGAGTACGCCCTTTCCAAGTGTCATGTTCTTGAACTTGTCTGACATACCAAAGTCTGTAATCATGCGCTTGATGATATCTGTTGCACGGGCAATATCGTTAGAAGCACCGGTAGAAATATCACCAAGGATAACCTCTTCTGCGGCACGTCCACCAAGCAGGCTGTCGATTTCGTCCATCATGTCTTTACGAGTCATATTGAACTTTTCTTCGCCTTCTTCGCGGTACTGTGTAAATCCGCCTACTCCATGGCTTCGTGGAACAACTGTAATCTTATTTACAGGCTCGTGGTCCGGATTAAAGGCTGCAACAAGAGCATGGCCTGTCTCGTGAACAGAAACAAGGCGCATCTGCTTTTTATTATCCTTGCGGCTCTTTTTCTTAAGGCCAATGCTTACCTTATCGATAGCATCGTTGAAATCTTCCATTGTTACCTTCTTGCGACCATTGCGAACTGCAAGAAGAGCAGCTTCGTTTACTACATTTGCGAGGTCTGCACCGGCAAAACCTGTAGTTCCGTGAGCAACCGATTCAAAATCAACGTCCTTATCAAGTTTTACGTTCTTTGCATGGATGCGGAGAATCTCCTCGCGACCCTTAACATCCGGCTTTTCAACCGGAACCTGGCGGTCAAAACGGCCAGGACGAAGAATTGCAGGGTCAAGAACGTCTACACGGTTTGTAGCTGCAAGAACAATCAAACCTTTTTCGTTATCAAAACCATCCATCTCAACGAGGAGCTGGTTCAATGTCTGTTCACGCTCGTCGTTGCTAGAGAATCCGTTTGCACGGCTCTTAGCGAGGGCATCAATTTCATCAATAAATACAATACAAGGAGCTTTTTCACGGGCCTGCTTAAAGAGGTCGCGGACGCGAGAAGCACCAACTCCGACAAACATTTCTACGAAGTCTGAACCGGAAATACTGAAGAATGGTACTCCAGCCTCTCCTGCTACAGCGCGGGCAAGCAATGTTTTACCGGTTCCAGGGTCACCGACAAGCAGAACTCCCTTAGGAATCTTTCCACCGATATCTGTATATTTTTTAGGAGACTTAAGGAAATCAACAACTTCTACAAGTTCTTCCTTAGCCTCATCAACACCTGCAACATCTGTAAAGCGGGTTTTGATTTTTCCTTCTTCAACAACCTTAGCGCGGGAATTACCGACACTGAAAATACTTCCCATTCCGCCTGAACCGCCGCCCATCTTTCTGAAAAGGAAGAAGTAAAGCAGGAAAATAAGTCCAAATGGAACTACAAGATTCAAAAGCAGCTGCAGGAACCAGTTATTCTGCTTTGCAGCAAACTTATAATGAATATTGTTCTCTTCAAGGAAATCAAGGAAGCTCTGAGTAAGCACTGCTGAAGTCTTATACTGAACAGCAGATTTTACAGAAGGAGCATTAAAAAGCTTAAGACCTTTGCCCTCTGCTTTTGTTTCAATGACATTTCCGTAGCCTATAAAATAGCTGTCGCTTATAACTACAGATTTTATCTCGCCCCTCTCAATTTTCTCCTTGAAATCAGAATAATCAATTAAATCATCATTCTTAGGGAAGAGAAAAACCTCTGCCATAGCAACTACAAAAAGAGTTAGCAGAAGAATTGGCCAGAAAGGAAGCTTCTTTTTGCCATTATTCTTCTTGTTTTTATTCTTATCATCATTATTTTCCGGTCCAGGGAACTTGAAAAACTTATATGGATCGTTTTCGTCATTGTTATTCGTGTTCTGGTTTTCGTTCTGATTCTCTGCCATCGCTGTATCCTGAGTAAAAATTCGTTTGTTACTATAAATATAGTAAAGATATTTGTTTTTTTCCACTAAATTCGAATTTGAAGTGGATTATAAATAAAATATTAGAAACTTCTTACTCAGGTCCTTCCATATTATAAACAAATTAATCGATATATTGGCTCCCAGTCGCGCCAAATTTCGATTTTTTTATAAAAAAACTGTATCTTTTTGCTAAACTAATTTTTTTATTATCCGACAATCAGAGAAGAATACCCGCATTTTTTGCGGAATTCCGTATTTCAAGGAGGAACAGACATGGCTTATCAGAACGCTTATGCTGCATATCAAAAAACTAATGTAAATACCGCAAGTCAGGGACGTCTTGTTGTTTTACTTTATGAAGGTGCTGTAAAAAACTTAAAGGGAGCACTTAATCTTTTTGATCAGAATGATAAGCTGAAACCAGGTGATATTGAGCAATTCGGTATTTATCTTCAGAAAACTCAGGCTATTATTACTGAGCTCCAGGTTTCGCTTGATATGGAAAAAGGTGGAGACATTGCAAGAAATCTTATGTCTCTTTATGTGTATTTTAATGAAGAACTGATGGATGCAACTATCAATCATAGCAAAACAAAAATTGAGTTTGTTTTGAACAAGATTGATGATCTTGCAGGAGCATGGAGAACTATTGCAAACAGTACAGCAAACGCTCCGGCTGCAAAAGTTGCAAATACACTGAATATTGTAGGGTAAGGGGAAAAACAATATGGCAGAAATCACACAGGAAGAATTAAACGAACGAGTTGCTATTTTGCGCCGTTTCAGAAGTCTCTTAGAGGAACAGCGCG
Source organism: Treponema bryantii (assembly GCF_900111035.1). Taxonomy (GTDB): domain Bacteria; phylum Spirochaetota; class Spirochaetia; order Treponematales; family Treponemataceae; genus Treponema_D; species Treponema_D bryantii_C. The sequence continues at coordinate 291,239 of NZ_FOFU01000003.1, read as the reverse complement.
GCAAATTCCGTGAATATCTTACTGTTCTTGAAAAACAGCAGGATTCTATTACTTCAGAAAATCCAGAAAGCCTCCTCGCTCACACAGAACTTGAGCAGCAGGTTGTAAAGAATATCGCAAATCTTCAGAAGGTTATTGTACCTATGGCAAAAATGTACAAAGCTAATTCATCTAAAGCTGTTTCTGCTGCTGAAGATGCAGATATAATTAAGATTCAGAATGAACTTTCTGACCTGCAGGATAGAGTTCTCAAGCAAAATGCCATTAACCGTGACCTGCTCCGCGTTCATATTGAGCAGCTTAAAACTCAGATTAATAACTTTAAGAATCCATACAAAGCTACAAGAAATGTATATGCGACGGTTCAACCGGTTGCACAGATGGTACATTTTGAAGCATAAAAAAAAGACCTGTGGTTTGAACGAGCTCAATCACAGGTCTTTTTTTAGATAACTAAAAAATTATTTGTCTAATTCCTTATTATATCTTTCAACCTGTTTGAGAATATCTTCCATAGTAATTCCATTTTTACCGCGGTTTAAGCGGAATGGATTACTCTTTGTCATCTCAATCATAGCATCCTTTGTGAATGGGAACAATTTAGCAAATTCTTCATCAGATAAATCACCAATTACAGCATGACATGCCTGGTCAAACTCAGGCTTAATGATTGCAGCCATTTCACGGTTACGAAGCATATCGCCCATTGTTGTCTGAGGAGTAATTGTAAATGCCTTCTTTGAAGTTGAAGTAACATCAACTTCGGCAGTAGCACGAATGTCGCGGCTTGAAGCACCAATGCTGATGATGTATTTTCCAGACGGAGCATACCAGTCATCTATATCGATGTTCCAGAAAGCAAATGAACGGCGGTCCAGTTTGAAAGTAACTTCTTTTGATTCACCAGGCTTAAGATTTACTTTATCAAATCCCTTAAGTTCTTTTTCAGGACGAACTTCTACGCCGGTTTTATCGCTTACATAAAGCTGAACAACTTCTTTACCTTCAACACTTCCTGTATTTTTAATTGTGATGCTTACTTCTACCCCATCACTATCTTTGAAAGCAGATTTTGAAACCTTAAGATTTGAGTACTCAAAAGTTGTGTAGCTGAGACCGTATCCGAATGGGAAAAGAACAGGCATTTTGCGGCTGTCGTACCAGCGGTAACCTACAAAGATCCCTTCTGAGTAAACACAGGTACGTCCGTTTCCTGGATATGTAAGATAACATGGAGTATCTTCAAGACGAAGAGGGAAAGTTTCTGCAAGCTTTCCGCTTGGATTTGCCTTTCCAAAAAGAAGATTAACCTGTGCAGTACCGATATTTTCACCACCAAGGTAACATTCAAGAATTGCAGCAACCTTGTCTACCCAAGGCATTGCAACAGGCGCACCGTTATGAAGAACTACAACTACGTTCTTGTTTACAGCAGCAAGTTTTTCAATAAGTTCATTCTGAACCTGTGGCATATCAAGAGTTGTACGGTCAGCCCCTTCTGTTTCATAACTTTCAGGGAGACCTGCGAAAACAACTACAGTATCGGCTTCGCGAGCTGCAGCAACTGCTTCATCAGTGAGGGCTGCTGTTGTAGTTACAAAGTCTTCGTTATATCCCTTAACATATTTTACACCAAGTCCAGCTTCGCGGGCTGCATCAACAGCACTTGTCATCTTATAGCATTTAATTTTTGAACTTCCACCACCACCATAGCGAGGATTTTCAGCAAAACAGCCTGTAAACAGAACCTTTTCTGCAGAAGCTTTGATTGGAAGTACTGCATTATCATTTTTGAGGAGAACACAAGACTCTTCAGCAATTCTTGCAGATTCAGCATGGTCTTTATCCATATCAAAAACGCCGCTCTGCTTATGTTCTGTATAATTCAAAACCATTTCAAGAACATGAGAAACGGCTTCATCAAGTTCTTCCATAGTCAAAGTTCCTGCTTTAACGGCCTGAACAATATCATTGTCTGTATGGCCGCCACTGTAAGGCATTTCAAGGCTCAAATCAGCCTTAATTCCTTTTACACGGTCGTAAACTGCACCCCAGTCTGAAACAACCATTCCCTTAAAGCCCCATTCATCACGAAGAACATCCTTCAAAAGCCATTTATTCTGACTTGAAAGTTCACCGTTGATTGCATTGTAAGAGCACATAATTGTTGTTGGTGCTGAATTCTTTACACAGTTTTCAAAAGCAGGAAGATAGATTTCACGCAGAGTACGCTCGTCTACTTCTTCACTTACAGAGAAACGGTTTGTTTCCTGATTATTTGCAGCAAAATGCTTTACAGAAGTTCCAACATTCTTTGACTGAACGCCTTTTACATAAGCCGCGCCGAGTTCTCCGGCAACATAAGGATCCTCTGAAAGATATTCAAAATTACGTCCACACAATGGAGAACGTTTAATATTTATAGCAGGACCGAGTACTGTTGAAACATTATAGTTATTAGCTTCTTCTCCAAGAATCTCTCCAAGATTACGAAGAAGATTGCGGTCAAAAGATGAAGCAGTAGCACATCCCGAAGGGAAACTTACTGCAGCACGAGAGTCATTTTCATTTACGCCATTTTCAACCTGAGTACGAAGACCGCTTGGACCATCACTTACCATTACTGATGGAATACCAAGTCTTTCAACTGGCTTTGTACGCCAGAAATCTTTACCGGAACAGAGTCCAGCCTTCTCTTCAAGTGTGAGTTGTGATAATAATTCTTTGATTTTAGTGTCCATAACAATATTTTATCATGACAACATAAAGGATTCAAATATAAGAAAATATTTAATAATTGTACAAAAATGATTAGTAGCGAAATTTCAAGTATTGGTATATTATATAATATATAGAAGAAGGCATTCAAAAATGGTTACCGCGTTAGGGCATTCCTTAAGACAAAAAGTCAGAAACTTTTTATACATGATCGGTTATCTCGGCAAACTCATAACCGCATCCTTCTTTTTTGCCAAACGTGGTAAAACCGCACGAAAAATCCTTACAATGCAGCTGCTCTTTACATATGTAGAAGCACTTCCTATCTGCTGTTTTCTTGCCGCTGGAATTGGAACTTCTGTCTTTATGATTGGAAATACTTTTCTTACGGCCTTTGGACAGGACAAACTGAAATATGACCTTCTGGTTCTTCTGATTATGAGGGAACTCGGTCCTATTCTGATTGCATTCATCGTTACAGCCCGTTCTGCAACAGCCATCGCTACAGAAATCAGTACTATGGTTGTACGCCACGAAATTGAAGCTTATATTTCCGTAGGAATTGATCCTATCAGCCATATTGCAGCTCCACGATTTCTTGGCGTTACTTTCTCACTGTTTTTCCTGAATATTTATTTTTCACTTTTCGGACTGCTCTGCCCTGCCATCATAATCCAGTTTATTTCTACAACGAGCATTTCCGACTACATCATGAATCTGTTTCTTTCGCTTGATTTGAAAATCATACTGATTTCGATTTTGAAAAGCCTTGTGTTTGGAATGATAATTTCCGGCTCGGCTACACTTTATGGTTTTAATGCCGGACGAGCTTCTACTGAAATTCCGCTGGCGGGGCTTCGGGCTGTAAGTAAGGCGTTTCTGTTTATTATAATTGCAGATGCGTTTATTACAACGCTGTCGTATATTTTATAGGAAGACGGGAGTTATTGATGTCGATTTTTAAGATGATAAATGTCTGCTTTGAAGACAACGGTCAGAAAATCATAAACAATATCTCTCACTATATTGAACAAAGTACTGTTACAGCCTTTCTTGGAAAACCGGGAAGCGGAAAGTCGACGGCCCTTAAACTGCTCGCGGGGCTTATTACTCCTACTTCGGGAAGCATTACTTTTGAAGATAAAGATATTCACAGCATGACTCACAAACAGAACGAGGCTTTCAGAAAAAGAGCTTCGTTTATGTTTCAGGATTCAGCGCTTTGGGCAAATCAGGATATATACCACAACCTGGAACTTCCGCTTCTGCTGCATTTTCCAGATATGAGTGCAGCAGAACGAAAAGACAGAATTAAAAAGATTACTGAGATTGTTGAATTTCATAAGCCGTTGATTATCAGGCCGGCATCTCTTTCAATCGGAGAACAGAAAAAGATAAGTTTTGCGCGGGCCTTAATTTGTGAGCCGGAAATTCTCTTTTTAGATGAGCCGACAGAATCAATTGATGAAAAGACAGAGGATCTTTTTATTTCCATTCTTAAGGATTTTATCAGCCAGAATAAAACTGTCATTTACGTAAGTCATGACAATTATTTAATCAATTCATTTCTGTGCGATAAAATCTACTTTGAAGATGGTGAAATTAAAGAAAAGATTCTTCTTGATGATATAAACCAGATAGACGATTATTATGAGGGTGATTTATGAAATTTAAAATTAAGTATGCAGATCAGATTGTTGGTATCCTGAGTCTTCTCGCAATCATTGCGTTAATCTTCATCATCTTTTTAATCGGCTCCACTCAAAAATGGTTTGTTCCAAAACATAATTACTACACTGTTATTTCTTCTGCTTCGAATATCAGCGCAGGAAAATCAATTACCTATAAAGGCTTTGAAATCGGAAAAATCAGAAACTTTACACTGGATGATTCAGACAATGTTATAGTAAATTTCTATATCACAGATGATTACAAAGCAAAGGCTGTACATAATTCCATTATAGAAATTCTTACCAGTCCGCTTGGTTCTTCTGTAGTTTTTTATCCGGGAAACAGCATTATTCCGCTGGAAGACAATTCCTTTATACCGGAACGTTCAAGTGCTGAAGCCAGAGCTTTAATTAAACAGCGAAAGGTAAGCGTTGTTGAACAGACAGATTCAATCAATACAATTCTTGCAATGGCCACTACCCTTGTAGGCAATATTGATACTCTTGTAAAACAAATCAATATTGCACTGGAAGGAAAGGAACAGACTCCTCTGACAAACACACTCAGACAGGTTAATGCAATTCTTGAAAACATAAATACAATCACTGCCGATACTTCTGGTCTGGTGCCAAAACTGCTTGAAGATGAAAATGCAAAAGGTTCTATAGCAAACGTTCTTTTACAGCTTGATACTACAATGGGTGATATCAATTCAATCACCTCTTCTGTAGAAGGAAACATGCCGGGCATTTCAATTCTGATTTCACAGATGCAGACACTTTTAAAACAGATGCAGGATGTAATGGAAGGCTTAAAGAATAATCCTCTTTTAAAGAATGGAATTTCTGAAAAACCGGAAAAAGAAAATGCAGCTCCAAAACTCAGGGAGGATAATTTCTAATGAAAAAAAATCTGCTTACAGCAAGTATCATTTCAGTTTTGTTTTTCTTCACAGCCTGTTCATCTGGTCCAAAACGTCAGATGTCTATAACAACTATTCAGGATTCCTGCAAACATTCCATTGAATCTGCTAACGCCTGTATTTTAAACGGTAACTATCAGCAGGCAGAAGAAATTCTTGCACGTGCACGAACTCAGGCACTTTCCATCGACAATTATGATTTGCAGCTTTCGGTTTCTCTTGCCCATGTGAGCCTGTACCTTTCCTATAATCCGCCTGAAATTGAAAAGGCAAGACTGTATGTTGAAAACGCTTATGAACTCGTACCAAGCACAACAAAACGAAAGGAAAGTGAACTTCTTTGTGCTATGGGAGAAGCAAGAATTCTTATTGCAGAAAATGCAGTTCAGGAAAATTTCAAAACAATTATAGATAAAATTGATGATGCAAAAAAAGTATTCAAAGACAGTCCGTATAATCATGCTCAGTGCGACAGTATTCTTGGTGATGTTTACAGACTTGCAGGAAGATATAAAGAAGCAGATAAAATCTACAATGAAGCTGCAAAACTTTTTACAGACCAGCGCTATCTTTCTGAAATAGGAATTACTTGGTATAAAATTGCACAGAATCAGTCTCAGTCTGGAAATCAGAAAGGTGCCCTTGAAGCACTTAATACTGCCATTCACTATGACCGCCTTGCTGAAAATTCAATGGCACTTGGAGCTGATTATTACATAAAGGCTGTTATTCTTTTAAAAGGAAAACCTACAGAAGCAAACAGAGCCGAAGCAAAAAAAGCCCTGCTGCATTCTGCAGAAATTTATACAGCTGCTAATCTGGAAGAACTTGCTTCTAAAAGTCTGGAGCTATTCTTAACTATTGAATAAACTCCATAACCTGTGATTCAAGCACAGATTCAAGTTCATCATCCAGAAGCTCAAAGAAATCATATCCAGTATTTTCTTCTATATAATCTACACTGCAAAGATATTGCTGCCAGCTTCCGTTTTTACCACACCCCTTCTCATTTGGAACACATACAGCAATAATTTGGGTATCAGCAGAAACACGAGAAAGGTCCTCTTCTCCTTCATCAAGAATCAGAAGCACTTTCCAGGTAAATGCCGGAACTGTAATAGAAAGTTCTGTCCCATCTTTTTTCGTAACAGGAATCGCTTCAAAATACCCTTTATCTCCAGTTCCGCCAGCGCCTAATGGCCCTGCAAAAATATAAACTTCTTTTCCCTGTAAAACCAGTTCGCGCTCGTACTTTTCCAGAGCCACCCATACAATGCGGTTATTGTCCGGAGACTGCGGAACCATATTCGTCATAAGAAAAGTCATTGAATTATCTTCTGTATTTGCAGTTCGGTCTGCTGAAGGACAAAGATGTCCGCGGTCAAAGCCGTAAGCCGGAAACTTGTAATCCTGTTTGCGAACTGCATACCATTCTGATGGAAGCTCTTTATCTGGACGGAAGGTATCGGCACGGTCTGCATCTCCAAGATCATCGCGACAAAGATGCCAGGCTACCCAGTTAGGATTCAGAGTTGAAGTATTATAGCTGAGCGTAAACTGCGGCCTCTCCATCAGATAGTTTTTATCTGACTCAATGGAAGGCATTGAGTCAGAAGGATTCCCAAAATATAAAGGAGAGTTTTCTGAGTAGCCGACATCAAGAGATGGATCTGAACATTCCTGACTGAAAGCTACACCAGCAAATACAAGAAGTGTAATAATCAAAGAAAATATTTTCTTATTTGATTTCTTCTGCTTCATTCTATTTTAATTCTATTCCTTCTGATTCCGGGCCAACTACAGCAAACCAGCGGGCTGGCTGCTCAATCCAGTACTTATTAAAAACACGAAGAACATCATCTTCTGTTACTGCATGGATTTTATCTACCATAGAAGTATACGCATCCATATCATTATAATCTATAAGTGCTGAACAAACTATAGCGGCTCTTCCACCAGTATTTGTTGCAGAACTATAAATAGAATTGATGAGTGTATTCTTTGTACCAGGCAGAACTTCTGAAACAGGAGCAAACTCATATGATCCATCATCATTTATTTTTGAAACATATTTTCCAGAAGCCATGATAGTACGAGCCTCTTCTGCACATTTCTGGAAATCATTCAAGTTAGAAATCATATAAAAGAATTCTAAACCATAACCTGCAGCAGAACCATTTATATAAGATCCTGTAGAATAGCAGGTTCCATATTTTGAGCGGACAATATTGAACATTGTTTTACTGTAAATACTTGCCGCAAGATCCGCTGCAAAATAATCTTCGCTTGTATTCGAAGGAGTCTGGAAAGCACATGCTGCATAACCAGTACCAGCTGCAGCCTGATTTGTCAAAATTACAGGCTCTCCTGAAATAACAACATCTTTTACTTCAACTTCCGGAAGCGGAGTATTTAATGCTTTTATTGTACCAAGGCTGGAATTAAGCTGCTCTACAAGTTCCTCTGGATTCATTTTAGTAATTGCTATTACACAAATACGGCGTGAATCCAAAACTGTTTTATGTAGTTTTTTCATTTCAGAAATTGTGATATTCTTCAATGAATCTGGAGTTGGACCTGTTGAAGTTTCATACGGATGTCCTTTATAAATATTGTCAGAAACAGTTCTTTTTAATAATGACCATGGATCATTGTATGTTGACTGAATTTCCTGTGAGAACTCTTTCATCATCATGTCATAAACCTGCTTTGGATAAACAGGATTCATAAAACCATCAGTCAGAACAGGAAGCAGCTCTTTGAGATAATAATTAGCACACTGCAATGAAATAACACTTGCGTTATTCATATCAGTACAAAAGATTCCAGAAGTCTTTTCATAAGAAATCTGCATTCTCTTATAATAATTATATTTACCAGAACCTCGTGACATCATTAAAAACAGCGCTTTTTCAAGACCAGACTGTTCAGGCTTAAGCCAGGTACGACCACCCTTTACAACAATGGAAACATCATCAATTGAGTTTTCATTATTTTCTATATAATACACAGGAATTCCATTCTTCAAAGAATATTCTTTTATATCTTCTGAAGAAGGAGTTGCAAATACGTTTCCTGCAAATAAAACACAGCATAAAGCTGTAAATAAGATCTTTATTTTTTTCATTTACTTACTCCACCAGAATGCATTTTCAGCTGTTATCTGAACAAAACCAGCCTCATCAAACTCGGCTTTTGTCTGTTCATAAACTGCAGGATTTACCAGAACAAATACAACAGGATTTCTGCTGTAAACATATTTCTTCAGATACTCATCAATATCTTTCTTTTCAATTGTTTTAAAATTTTCTGAGCGATTCAGATAATAATCACTTGTAGCATAAGCCCAGTAATAAGAAAGTGTTGAAATAAGAGAATCTGCAGTTTCTGTTTCCCATGCCTGATTATCTTTTAGAGTCTGAAGCAGAAGCTCTCGTTTTTCCTTAGTTTCAAGAGATTTGTCTTTTTCAATTGCAGGAAAAGCTTTTTTAGTTACAGTCTCATAATAATCTTTTGCACGCTGAGGCATATTTTTTTCAGGATTATTAGCCATAGCATTAAAAGTCATAATACCATGATGGCGATATACCTGATATCCACCCCAGATATATGAGCTGTCCGGAATCTGAAGTTTTTTATTCTTCATAATAGTTTTTGTATAAGCACCATTAGGATCACGCATTATCTGAGAAAGAGCCTCACCTACAGCAACATCCTTTATATCAAAATCAGAATCAGGTCCATGAATGGCAATTTGAATCTGTGCAAGCTGAGGAGAAATTTCATTATGAGGAATTACACAATATAAAGGAGCATCCAAAGGATTTGCAGCATAAGGTTCACCAGCCTCTGCCCATGGATCAGGTCCTCTCTTCCAGTTTCCATACACCTTCTTTACAAGTTCATAAGCTTCATCAGGATTTACATCACCACCAACAAAAACTGCTGCATTATTTGGAATGTAGTATTTATTTTGAATTTCGCGAAGCTGTTCAACTGTTGCATTCTGAATATTTTCTACAGGACCACATGGGTCAAAAGTCCATGGAGCTTCCGGGAAAAGACTTTTTACAGAAAAATAAAAAATCTGCTCAGATGGCTGACTATAATATCCCTGTATTTCAGAAATAACAACTTTCTTTTCATCTTCAAATTCTTTCGGATCCATAAGAGGTTCACGGATTGCATAACTCCAGAATTCAAGGCCATTCTCAAACTGATCTACAGGAACTGTAATAAAATAATTAACACGGTCAACCGAAGTTATACCGTTCCAGTCTGATACGCCCATGTTATTAAGAGCTGTCTGCATAGCCTGGCTGTTAGCATATTTTGAGTTACCCTTAAACATCATGTGCTCGTACAAATGAAAGAGGCCCGCATTTTCTTTTGTCTGAGCAATAGAACCAGCGCGAACTGCAATTTCAATATTAACAAGCGGTGCAGAGTGATTTTCTGCAACAAAAACCGACAAACCGTTCTCGAGCTTGTAATAATACAAATGCTCAATTGATGTTTCTTCTGCAAAGAGCTGAAGAATTGAGAAGATGATCAGCACAACTAAGGCTGACTTTTTTTTAAATCGTGTTTTCATAAATTCACTTCCTTACAAACAATTTTGTACTACTGTATTATTCATATAATACAGTAGTACAATTGACATGTCAATATACTATAATGACAGTTTGAAGTCACTTTAGTTACATATTTTTTAAATAATCTGTATAATGGCAAAAAATCGATAATTACACGGAGTAAACCTTGAACATTCTTTCCATAAATAATCTGGCAAAAATCGGGCGTGAAAAACCGCTTTTTACAGGAGTAACCTTTGGTATTCAGGAAGGTGAAAAAGCAGCCCTGATTGGCCGGAACGGAACTGGAAAGTCTACCCTGCTCGCTACAATAGCCGGCGTTCTTGTACCAGATGAAGGAACTGTAGTTATAAATAAAGAGGCCGGAGTTTCTTACCTGCCACAGACTCCATCTTTTAATCCGGACGATACAATCCGTGAACATATTTTTAAGAACAATTCTCCAAAGCTTGCGGTAATCCGTGAGTATGAGGAAATCTGCGAGGAGATGGGGACTAAAGAACAGTCCGCAGGCCTTCAGACCCGTTACGAGCAGATTATGCACAAAATGGACAGCGGTGACCTCTGGAATTACGAAGCACAGATCAGTTCAATTTTAAGCACACTCGGAATTACAGATATGACCCGCCGCATGGGAACACTTTCCGGCGGTATGTGTAAAAAAGTTGCCCTCGCTCAGGTACTCGTAGAAGATACAAAACTTCTGCTACTCGACGAGCCGACAAACCATCTCGACATCACAACAATTTTCTGGCTGCAGAATTACCTGCACGATACAAAACGCTCCGTACTCATGGTTACCCACGACCGCTGGTTCTTAGACGCTGTTTGTACAAATATCTACGAGCTCGCACGCAACAAACTCAAGCTCTACGTTGGTAACTACAGCCAGTACCTCGAGAAAAAAGAAACCGAAGCTGAGATAGAAGCAAACACCGAACGCCGTATAGAGTCCGTTCTCCGCTTTGAACGCGAGTGGCTTCTGCGTGGTCCGTGTGCCCGCGGTACAAAAATTAAAGCCCGCATCCAGCGCGACGAGCAGCTCATAAACCGCGAAAAGTTTCAGGCCGACAAAGGCTTTACATTTGAAGTTAAGGGAAAGAGGCTCGGCGGCAAAGTACTCGAACTTCACGGCATTTCAAAGAATTATCCAAAAGGTTATGTAGGAGCAAATGAAGGGGAAAGCCTTCCCCTCGCTCCAGCCGCGTCTTCCGCTACCCCTTCTAACGGGGGACACCCCCGTAACGCCCCCGAGTATGTTCCGGTTATAAAGAACTTCTCCTACATCTTTACAAAGGGTCAGAAAATAGGAATCTTCGGAGACAACGGTTCTGGTAAATCAACCTTCCTTAATATTATCACCGGTCAGATTGCTCCGGACAGTGGAACTGTAGTAGTCGGAGAAAACACAAAGTTCGGCTACTACACACAGAACCCGGTTTTCAAAGATACAAATCTCACCGTACTTGAATACATAAAAGAAACCGCCGAACATATGACTCTCAACGACGGCAAAAAAGAAGTGAGCGCTACAAAGTTCCTCGAAGAGTTCGGCTTTGAAGGAAAGATTCAGCACAGCCCGGTAAGCACACTCAGCGGTGGTGAACGCAAGAGACTTTATCTTGTCCGCCTTCTTCTTGAAAATCCGAACTTTCTCGTCCTCGACGAACCTACAAACGACTTTGATATTTTTACAATGAATATTCTCGAGCAGTTCCTCGAAGGTTACCAGGGATGTCTGCTGCTCGTCAGCCACGACCGTTACTTTATGGACAAAACCGTAGACAGTCTTTTCATCATGGAAGAAGACGGAAATATCAGCGGCTTTGTTGGAAAATGTTCGGAGTATATTGATTACCGCGAAGAAAAACGAAAAGAAGAAAAAGAAGATTCGTCACGAGCTTCAGCAAACTCAACTGCCGGGGGCGTTGCGGGGGTGTCCCCCGCTGGAGAGGGTGGCGAGCAACGAAGTGCGAGCCAGGGGGAGACTTCCCCCTCTTCTCAAAAGAAAAAACTTTCTTTCAAGGAACAAAAAGAATTCGAACAGTTGAACGAAGAAATCCCGGCGCTCGAAGCAGAACAAAAATCGCTTGAAGAAAAAATGGCCTCAAGCGATTTTGAAGAAGTCCGCGTTGCCGGAGAACGCTATAAAGAAATCGAAGCGCTGCTCGAAGAAAAGTATCCGCGCTGGGAAGAACTGGCAGAGCGGGCTTAACACTCCGAACACGCCGCTTTTACATCTGCAAGAGTGAACTCTGCGCGTCCTTCCTGTCCGGCACGTAAAGCGGCGCCGTTCAGTACGCTTGCAATTTTAGCACAGGAATATCCGTTGAACAGACGGGCAAGCACATCCGCAGTACACTCTGCTGCCGGCGCCTTCCCGCGTGTATACATTTCTACCAGCTTACGGCGGGCTGCCTCATCAGGATAAGGAACAGTGAGTTTTGCATCAAAACGGCCCGGGCGAATAAGAGCCGGATCCAGCGCTTTAATGCTGTTTGTTGCAGCAATTACGAGTACACCATTCGAAGCTTCAAAACCGTCGAGTTCATTAAGAAGCGCTGTAACAATTCGGGTATTTTCAGTTTCAAGTGCTGAACCGTTGTAATTTCTGATTGTACCGATACCATCAAACTCATCAATAAAAACAATACAAGGAGCGCGACGGCGGGCCTTCTTAAAAAGCAGCTTTACCTTAAGCGGACCAATTGCCATGAACATACTTTCAAAATCAGTTGCTTTGGCAGGAATGAAATTTATTCGGGCCTCACCAGCAAGAGCCTTTGCAAAAAGAGTTTTTCCGTTTCCAGGTTCGCCTTCAAGAAGAATTCCCTTTGGCATACGAATTCCCTTCTTTGCATACTCAGCAGGCTTTTTCATAATCTCCATTACCTGCACCATATCGCGCTTAAGTTTATCCATACCGACAACGTCATCAAACTTTACGCCTGTTTTATGAACAACCTTAAAGGTATTCGGACTTATAAATTTTCTGAAGGCAATAAAAATCACACCAAAGAAAAAGAGGTAGAAAATCAAATCAAAAATCAAAGAAAGAATTTCTGTACCATCTTTAGCAACAGTCACCTCAATTGCACGCTTCATCAGTTCTTCCTGTAAAACAGGCGAATTAGGATTCTGTGTCTTAAACTTTTCCGAGTTGGTCTTAACTGAAAAATGAATTGTATCTCCTTCAAATTTTACAGAAGAAACATCTCCAGCTTCAACACACTGCCAGAAATCAACATACGAAACTTTCTCTTCTTTATTATCAAAATAATCCCATGCAAAATAACCGGCACAGCACAAAACTGCCGCAATCAAAATCACAAAAAATCTAACATTTATTTTCTTCATATATAAAATATATAAATTCGTAGTAAAAAAATAAAGTAAATTGCCACCGAAAAGCTTAAAACATGTTATACTATATACGAGGGGCTTTGGATGAAAAACGTTTATACTTCATGGGATCTTGATCTTCTTGCAGATAAATTAACTGAACAAATCATGGAAAACTGGAAAACTCCTTTCAGTTCTCCGGCAGTCGTTTTTACTGACCCGAAGACAGAGCAGTGGTTCAAGCTTCACTGGCTCAAAAACAAGGGTACCGGCAATTCCATTCTGATGAATCTCAAAACCCTCCGAATCCAGCAGTTTCTTTTTGATCTGGTAACTCCTCAAAGCACTGAAGCCCATAGCGTTGAAAAGCTTTCTGTAGAACTTCTGCGTGATGTCATTATTAAAAAGCTCACAGAAAAAAGTGCCTCAGGAAAATATTATTTTCAGACTCTTAACGCTCCAGAAGTCGAAACTTATATCACCGGCGGTTCTTCTGTAATCAACGCAAATCATCTTTATGATTTTTCTGAAACAATTGCAAGTCTTTTTATGGATTATGAAGATGTCCGGCCAGATACATTGAATGAAGTACTTGAAAAATCTCACTGGCAGAAAAAGCTTTATGATGATGTAATTGGAACTGATGGAATTAAAATCAAAGATACCCGATATTTAACACTTTATCAGCTTGCTGAACAGAATAAAAAAACAAATAACGGTTCACTTGCTTTCAACTGGTCGAACGAACGTCCTGTTTTTATTTTCGGTTTCTCCGGACTTGGTCAGATTTACCGCAACATTCTGAATGACTTTTCCAAAGAGCATACTCTGGAAGTTTTTATCCAGACTTCTGATGATGAAAATCAAGAAAATCAGCTGCTGGAAAAATGGGCAGTTTTTGGCCGGGAGCACCTTCAACTTTGGACAAAGGACACTCCGTCTCACAACCTGGCCATCAGCGTCTCACATTCTAAAACCGACACTATCCTCCACCGTATTCAAAAGTCAATCGCAGAAAACTCTACGCTGACAACAGAGCAATATTCCGAAGAAGATAATTCTCTTACTCTCACCGGTGCCCCTACCCGTCTTCGTGAAATTGAAGCAGTTCATTCAAAAATCTGTAAACTGCTGGCACAGGATGACGGCACACAACTTGGAGACATTCTCGTTGTTGCTCCTCAAATTCAGGAATATAAAACTGCAATCGAACAGGTATTTGATCAGACTGACCAGTACGCTGCAGATTCAAACTTTCCTTACATTCCATATACAATTGCAGACTTTTCAGGTGAACGTTCACTGACCGCAGAGGCACTTCACATTCTTTTTGGAATTCTCAAAAAAGGCTATCTGTGCCGCACTGATGTTTTTGAACTTTTGCATAATTATCTTGTGCAGACTGTACGAAATATTTCCGATGAAGAAGTTTCTAACTGGGCAGACTGGGCCACAAATCTGAATATTTACCGCGACCGCGAAAATCATGAAGAATGGCAGAAGGCTAAAAACCGTTTACTGATTGCCCGTCTCACAACAGACCTCACAGAAACTAACGACTGTCAGTTTTTACCTTATGAATCAATGAGCACAGCAGACAGCAATTCTCTTTACAAGTTTATTCAGGTAGTGGATGAACTAGAAGAATGGGCTTCATATTCTGATAAAGAAAAACTCAACATTGACGACATCTCTCAGCTTGAAACACTTCTCAAAAACTGGCTGCTTCTCAGCGACAATATTCCGGATGGACTTTACAATGAAAGCCTTGTTTTCCAGAATGTTGTAGAAGAAATTGAACGACAGCGGCTTACCGCTGAACCTGAAGTTTTTTCAGACTGTTTTGCAAATGCTTTATTTGACCGTTCTGCAGCAGTTACACTTCACAGCGCAAATATTTTAACAAAGGGCGTTACCTTCGCAAACTTTGAATCAAACCGTGTCCTCTCAGCAAAGTATATTTTCTTTATGGGACTTGATTCAAAAAGCTTCCCCGGCGTAGACAGTGATAACGAACTTGATCTCAGAAAACTGAACAGCGAACGTCAGTCAGGAGACGAATCAATTCCGTTGAAAAACAAAAACGCCTTCCTCTGCCAGCTCATGGCTGCACGCGAAGGATTTTTTATCAGCTACGTAAATAAAAATCTTCAGAAAGATGAAGACTTTTTTATGTCTTCTGTTCTTAAGGATTTATTCGAAACAATTTATCCGTTAAACAAAAAATTAAAAAAGCAGATTTACGAAACTCAGATAAATATTGATGAAGACCGTTTCTGGAGCGAGTTGTATACTCAGCGTGAATTCCGTAACAAGAAAAATTTCATCAAACTTCAGGAAAGCGATAACGAAATAACGCAAACCGGAGAACAATCGCAGCACAACGCAATTCCACAAGACTCTGCTCCTGCATCAGACACTGCATCTGCACTTCCAGACCGCATAACAATAGGCCAGATGAAAGCCTTTCTTCAGGAACCGTTTATCTTTATGGTTAATCAGAAACTGAACAACAATTATGATGAGGAAGAAAAAGAGCAGCTTGAATTTGAACCTTTGGCACTGAATGCAAAAGTCAGTTCTGATATCAGAAAGTCATATATTCAATCCAGTCTCAAAAATGAAAACACAATTACAGCAGAAAGCATTTCCTTTGAACTGAATATTCATAATGCACTTCCTGATGATTTCTTTGGAGAAAAAGCTGCCGAGATAGTTCTGAAAAACAGCAAAACAATTCTTGAAGCAATACAGGCGTGCTCATTCACCAGCAATCTTGTCTTTAATGAAAATACAATGCTTCTGATTAAGCAGCTTCCAGGCATCACACCAAAAAACTGGTTTATTTCCGGAGAACTTGCCTGGTACAACAAAGATTTTAATCAGACAAAAATTATCAATACACTTGAGCTTTCAAATTCAGAAAACGTTCTTACCGGTTATATAACTTCACTTCTCCTGCTCGCTTCACAACCAGAAAGCGACACCAGTGAATACAGCATAACCTTGAATGCTGCCGTTCTCTCGGAAGGTCAGGCAAAGATTAAGCATCAGAAATACAAAGCCACTCCAGAGTTTGCGCGAGCTATTCTGAACAAAATCTATAATGCAATGTTCATTTCACGGTTTAATAAAAGTGCACCTGCAAAACTTGTTCAGAATGATTTTAAGAAAAATGATGATGAACAGCTTTCGTTCCAGAACTTTAAGAATAAACTGATTGATTCTTATAACAACGGAGAATGGCAGTATTTTTCAAAACGAAAACTTTTTGATTTAGACAAAGACATCGGCTACTCTCATGAAAAATTTGCAGAAGAGTGGCAGACAGCAAAGGCTCATCAGGCAGAACTGATTCAATACATAGCACAGAGTGCTTCGAATACTACAGGCAGGGGAAAATAGAATGGCACTTAAAGAATTTAATTTAGATAATTATTCTGACATTACAGAATCCATGTATATTCAGGCCTCTGCAGGAACCGGAAAAACTTATAACATTACCGGAATCGTAAAAAAGCTCATTGATAAAAAAGTCAGGCTTGAAGAAATACTTGTCGTAACCTATACCGAAAAAGCAGCCGGAGAATTACGCGACCGAATCAGAGCAAAATGTCCTGATGAAGATGTAGACAATGCTGCAATTTTTACAATTCATTCATTCTGTCAGAAAACTCTCAGTGAATTTTCATTTACTGCAAATCAGTGTGCATCTCTTTCTCTTGTTGATGATGACGCAATTGATGATTTTATTGACCGCTGGATTCGAGACGTACTGAAAAACAATTCAGATTTCAAACAGCTTTTTGTAGATGCAGAAAAACAATCTACATTCATAAACAATCTTAAAAGAGATTTCAAACAGGCGCTCTCAAAATATTATCTTGATTATCAGCATGATGAAGTTGAAAGCATTGTAAAGCTTGATGAAGACAATTTTATTTTCTTTGAAGATACACCACTCTCTTTTGCCACTTTTGAACAGGTTACAGCTCCACAAAGAATAGAAGATCTTTTTATTATCCAGGGCTTTGAAGAAGCCTGGACAGAACTTAATGAAAAGCTTTATGCAAAAAAAGCTGAAGATTTTAAGAACTCGATTTTATCAAATATCAGTGAAAATCACAATTTTGGTTTTGATGGAAGAAGCATACAGGAGAGATGGATTGGAGAAGAAATCGCCGAAGTCTTTCTGTATTTTAAGAATCTAAAAGAGTCATATAAAAAGCTTCTTGAGAAAAGGTCTACGCTTCCACTTAAGAAATTTTATATTTCTCAACTCAAAAATCTTTACACAGCCTGGCAGAAGGAAAAAGAAAACAATAAAATGCAGAGCTACGATGATATGCTCAGAAGCGTACGCGAAGCTGTCTGTCAGCCGGAGTCAGCACTTAAAAAGCAGCTTCAGAAAAAATATAAATACGCTATCATCGATGAATTTCAGGATACAAACCAGAAGCAGTGGGACATTTTCAAAACCGTTTTTATGGAAGATTCAGATCACGTAATTATTGTGGTAGGTGATCCAAAGCAATCTATTTACTCCTTCCAGGGAGCAGATGTAAACGTTTATGAAAATGCCATTAAGGTAATCGCTGCAAATGGCGGCGGAGAATATTATCTTGCCACAAACTACCGTTCAACTGATTCAATGGTAGAAAGATGTAATGATTTATTTCAGACTAAAAATAACAGCACTCCTTTTTTCAGTCTGGATTCCGGAATAACCTTTTCTGATTCAAAACCTTCTCATAAAAAAGCCCCTGCAAAATACTGCGGAAAAATCATAGAGCCGGTATGGATAGCAGGCCGCACTGAACAGAGAACGACAGAAGAAGAGTTTGCCACAATTGCCGTTCAGCAGATTATAGACTGCTGTACTTTTGAAAACGGAAAAACAAAACTCCAGGTTTTCGACAAAGATAAGGAAGACGAGACTGGTAACTGTTCTGAACTTCGCAATGTAAGTTTTCATGATTTTGCAATTTTAGTACGTTCTTCATCTGAATATACAGAAATTGAGAGGGCATTAAAAAAAGCCGGTATCCCGTCTCTGCGTTATAAGGATGCAAATCTTTTTGCAGGAAAAGAATGTACTCAATGGATTTCTCTGTTTAATGCAATAACCGCAAAAGATTTTACAGGACAAAAAAGAGCAATTTTAAGTGAAGCTCTTTTTACAGATTTTTTCTGTATTCCACTTGAATCTGTTGAAAGCGAAGAATTCGATAATCCTTCCTGTCCACAAAGACAGATTATAATTCAATGGCAGGAACTTTCACGTCAGAGAAAATGGGCAAAGCTTCTTGAAAATATTTTTGAAGTTACAAATATAGAAAACCGGCTTTCCGATTTAGGTCAGATGCAGTCGCTTACAAAAATCCGCCAGATTGGAAAATACGCTGTTGATTATCTGTATAAAACCGACAGTTCTCTTGAAGATTTAAGCAAGCACCTTTTACGACTTTCGACCTCATCGGATTCTTCTATTGATGATGGTGACATTGTAGAAAAGGGAACTGATTTTGACTGTGTTCAACTTATGACAATCCATGCGTCAAAGGGTCTTGAATTCCCGGTTGTTATCGTTCCTGCTGGTTTAAGAGGAAGAAATAAACAGGGACCATGTGCATGGCTTTATCATGATGAAAACAGAAATGCAAAATTGAGTTTCTGTGATTACGGAAAAACGAAATACCAGACAGAAGAAGATTTTGAAAGAGAACGACTTTTCTATGTTGCATACACACGTGCTTCTTCCATTCTTATGCTTCCTGTTTATGATATCTGGCAATCAGAAGGAGACAAGGACGTAAAAGACGGTATTTATAATTTCTTAAATGATAACATAACAGCTCTTTCTGATAAAAAAGATGAAGAAGAAAAAACTCTTACGAGAAGCATTTCAAAAAATGATAAAAAATTTGATGAACTGAAAGAAGATGTTCTGGCAATACTTCAGGAATTCAAAAAATCAAAAGATGAAACAAACGCCGGGCTGATATTAGAACAGGATATCTCAGAAGAGGAACAGCTGGCAGTTACTAAAGAACTCTCGTCAAAAGTTCCGACTCTCTCTATTCATAAGCATTCCTACTCTTCTCTTTCTCATAAAAAGTCAGCCGCTGAAGACATGACAGAAAATGGTGGACGAGCAGATAAGGAAGGCACAGAAGACCAGAAGGTTTCACTTGCGCTCTTTGATCTGGCAGCAAATCCGGTTTCCTATATTGTAATCCCTGACTCAGATTCAGTTTGCCCGCCAGCAGTAACTGCACCTTATAATTTCCCTAAAGGAACAAAGCTAGGTATTGCTCTTCATGAAGTTTTCGAAAAAGCTGATTTTTCTGCATCACAGGATGATGAGGGACTGCGCCGTCTCATAACGGCCTGCTTCGAGAAGCAGACCTTGAGTATCCCCGAGAACGATCCAGATCAGTGGCTCACATATACAGCCGCCCTCCTGTGGAATACCCTCAACGCAAAACTTCCGGAGATTACCGGCTGCACACAGACCGGCCGCTATTTTAAACTCAGCGAACTCGCAGCCGAAGACCGGATCAGCGAAGCCGAGTTCAACATGAACGCCGACATAATCGCGGGGGCCGACGTCACCACAGACGGCGATATCACCGGTGCATTAAAAAATTACTGCAATGGCTTTATCGACCTCGTCTTCAAACGCAACGTCGGCGGCCGCGACCTCTACTCCATCCTCGACTGGAAGAGCGACACCTTCGAAGCCGGCGAATATTCCGACGGTACACTTCTCAAGACACACACCGACGACCGCTATTCAATTCAGCGTGTTTTATATTCCTATAGCCTCATCAAATGGCTTGCTTCTTTCTACAGGGATGAGACCGAAGCACAGATATTCGAAAATCATTTCGGCGGAATTTATTACGCCTACGTCCGAGGCTGTCATGCAGACACCTGCAGCGGAATCTATGCACGAACCTGGAACAGCTGGCAGGAACTGGAAAACGCATTTAAGAAAATAATGGGAGCAGAACATGAAAGCAGATAAACAACAACTCAAAGATTTTATCAAAAAACTCTCCGACATGAACTGCATCACTCCCGTCTGGGAAAAAGTTCTTGATGTTCTAATTCAGCTGGAACCCGATGTCAGCTTTGAAGCGCTCGCCGTAATCTGCATTTATTTTTCTCTCCTCGATGACGGCAACATCTGTATTCCATTAGCAGCAGGTAAACTTACAGATAAATGGCAGAAAAAATGGGAAGGACTTCTGCTTCAGGAAGGACGGCTTTCACAGAAGGAAGAAGATAACAAATATTTTGCAGACCTTATTACAAAAGGCTTACCTCAGATTTCCACAGAAAAACTTCCGAATCTTATTTCATATTCTGACTCTTCAAAACCTTTTATAATCGATTCCGGATGGCTTTTTGCCGCAAAGTATTATAAGGCAAAAATCAATATAGAAAGAAGAATCAGCCTGATAATGCCTCACAACACAATTTCTCCTCTTGAAGAAGAAAAGCAGAATATTCGGGAATACTTTAAGAATCTTACAGGCAGCGAAACTCAGCTTCCAATGATCCTTAAAGACGAACAGATAAACGCAATTCTCCGCGGCCTTGATGAAAACCTCATTATCACCGGCGGACCTGGAACCGGTAAGACAACTGTAGTCTGCTATCTTTTGTGGGAGCTTTTTCTTACAAAGGATATCATGGATTATTCTCTGTTCCTTGCAGCCCCAAGCGGAAAAGCCGCAGACCGCATGAAGGAAAGTATTTCTGAGACACTTGCACGATTGAATCTTAATGCAATTCCCGAAGGCCCGCAGCGCACCACAGCTCGTACAGTTTTTGAAAAACTTAACAGTGCCCAGTCTTCAACAATTCACCGCCTTCTCAGTTTTAATCCTTCAACCAACGGCTTCCGCTATAACGCAGAAAATCAATTTGAAAAGAAATCGATTTTTGTAATTGATGAAGCAAGTATGATTGATATTACTCTCTTCAGTTCCCTTCTCGAAGCAATTCCAGAAGGTGCACGGGTTTTCATTCTTGGAGATAAAGACCAGCTGCCTTCCGTTCAGGC
The DNA here is from genome assembly GCF_900111035.1 of Treponema bryantii. Classification (GTDB taxonomy): domain Bacteria; phylum Spirochaetota; class Spirochaetia; order Treponematales; family Treponemataceae; genus Treponema_D; species Treponema_D bryantii_C. Next base: position 269,917 of record NZ_FOFU01000003.1, on the reverse strand, counting down.
AGGTGCAGTTCTTGGCGAACTCTTAGCAAAAAAGACCAGTAGTGTTGCAGAGCTTAAGCAGTCCAGCCGCTTTAATGACAATTCAGATGTCGGACGGCTTAAAAACGCAATGCAGGAAGATTCCAGTCTCGACAAAAAACTGGCATTTCTTACAAACTGGAACGAGTGGAAAAACAGCCACAGCTTCACGAGCATACCTCAGGGAGATTTCCCGGTTACAACCTTTGTACCAGAGAAAAGTTTTACAGTGCGTACAAAACAACTTGAAGAAATAATAACCTCATGGAGCCAGGCTTTTTATGAAAACCTCGTTCAGCAGGCCCGCGACGCCTCTGTAGATTTCGATCCTTCAAAACTCGATGCGCTCTGGCAGTCTGCAAGCAAAGCCCGTATTCTTTGTGCCGAACGCAGAGGTCTTCAGGGCGTTGAAACAATCAACAATCAGATTTGTGAGAGTATTATAAAAAAATACAATCTGCCGGCAGACGACGATTACTTTACCGGCCAGCTTCTGATGCTGACAAAGAACCAGGCAATATTCTGTCTTTATAACGGAGACTCTGGAATTGTTGTAGAAAACAACGGGCTAAAATATCTGATGGTGAAAAAGGAAATAAAAAACAGTTCAGACACAGCGGGGCAGCAAACCACTAACGACCGTTCGTTAGTACAACATGGTATTTTTCAGAAGGGCAGTTACATCTTCTACCCTCTTCATCTGCTCCCAAAAGAATCAATTGAAACCGCCTACGCCATTACTATCCATAAATCGCAGGGCTCAGGCTATAAGGCAATTCTTGTACTTTTGCCGGCGCAAATCGGTCATCCGCTTTTGAACCGTCAGATTGCTTACACTGCAATTACTCGAACAGAAGGGGCAACTTATATTTTTGCTGATTACGAAACTCTGGAGCACGCCCGACAGACAGTCATCGAGCGCGACACACAGATTCATCTCTAGTTACGTCCGGCAGCCTTGCTTGCCTGCTTCAGCCATTTAGCCTCATCCGCAGTAATCTGCTCTTCAGTTGCACGCCACTTCCAGTTTTCACCAACCGATGATGGGAAGTTCATTCGTGCTTCGTGGCCCAAACCAATAAGATCCTGCATAGTAAGAATGCACACGAAGGCCTTACACTCAAGAGCTGCTTTCATCATGGTCTCACGCATCTGAGATTTGTCGGTAAGCTTGAAGTATTTCATTGCGTGGTCGAGTTCAGCCGGGCTAGCCGACTCAACCCAGCCGTTGATCGGGTCGTTATCGTGTGAGCCGGTATATACAATGCTGTTCTCAGGAATATTGTGAGGAAGATAAGTATTTGTATTGTCTCCACCAAAGGCAAACTGAATCACCTTCATTCCAGGGAAGCCGCAGTCCTTAAGCATTTTATGAACCTTAGGTGTAAGATATCCAAGGTCCTCAGCAATAATCGGAACCTTTCCAAGAGCCTTCTCTACCTCCTTGAATAAATCAACTCCAGGTCCTTTACGCCACTTACCATTCTTAGCATCTTCCGCACCATACTTTATACAATAGAAAGATTCAAAACCGCGGAAGTGATCAATACGCAAAATATCATAAATCTCAAGACTGGCCTTAAGTCTCTGCTTCCACCAGCCATAGCCGTCTTCCTTAAGCTGTTTCCAGTTATAAACCGGATTACCCCAGAGCTGTCCCTTATCGGTAAAGGCATCAGGCGGGCAGCCTGCAACCTCAAGCGGCACACCCTTCTTGCTAAGCAAAAAGTTTTCCGGATGAGTCCAAACATCAGCACTGTCGGCAGAAACATAAATCGGAATATCACCTATTATTTTGATATCCTTAGAAGCCGCATAAGCGCGAAGCTCCTTCCACTGCTTAAAGAAGAGATACTGAAGCATCTTGTAATATTCCATGCGGCGGGCGCACTTCTTTTTCCAGTCAGCCACAGCTTTTTCTTCACGAAGGCGGATATCCTTTTCCCAGTCCATAAAAGAAGCACCATTGTGAGCATCCTTTACAGCCATAAACAAAGCAAAATCCTCAAGCCAGAATTTATTCTTGCGGCAGAAAGCCTTGTAATCTTCCGGAGTTTTCTTTTCAAAATTATCCTGAAGCTTTGCAAAAAGCTCATTACGCTTTACATAAAGAAGACCGAAGTCTGCACAGGTCGGATCAGCACCCCAGTCAATTCCATCGTAGTCTTTTTTTGAGAGAAGTCCGTCCTTTTTAAGTAAATCAAAATCTATAAAATAAGGATTTCCTGCAAAGGTAGAAAAGCTCTGATAAGGAGAGTTACCATAACCGGTAGGACAAGCCGGCAGAATCTGCCAGTAACTCTGCCCTGCTTTCGCAAGGAAATCTATAAACTTATATGCATTTTTACCAAGGGTACCGATTCCAAAAGGTCCAGGAAGCGAAGAAATATGCATCAGCACACCGCTTCCACGTTTTTTAAACTGTGTTACGTTTGAATTAGCCATATTTCAAGTATACATCACTTTTCCAAATTCGCAAGCAATGACATAGATAGAATGACACTCTTTTGTAAACTCGGTATAATCATTTCACTATGTTTAAACCAGAGTTACTTAATTCGCTCAAGACTTATAATTCAAAGACTTTTGTGAGCGATCTCATCGCCGGTGTTATCGTCGGTATTGTTGCCCTTCCACTTGCAATCGCATTTGCCATTGCATCGGGAGTGAATCCTGCTGCGGGACTTTTTACCGCAATTATCGCAGGTTTTTGTATTTCTGCATTTGGCGGAAGCCGCGTTCAGATTGGCGGTCCTACAGGTGCCTTTGCAGTAATCGTTTACGGAGTAGTTGCTCAGTATGGACTTTCAGGACTTGCCACAGCAACCGTTATGGCCGGAATCATTCTGATTCTTCTCGGCGCTTTTAAGATGGGTGGTCTTGTAAAGTTTATTCCTTACACAATCGTTACAGGCTTTACAGCAGGTATTGCAGTTACAATTGCAGCAGGTCAGCTCGGAGACTTCTTCGGACTCCGCCCGGACTTCTCAACTCCAATGATGATTCTTGGAGAAGAGTATTCAAAGATGCCAGGTGATTTCCTTCCAAAAATCATCGTATACATCCGCTCAGCTGCAACAATCAATATTTACTCAACAATCATGGCAGCAGTTTGTCTCGCCTTCATCTTCATCTGGTCTAAGTTTATCAAGAAGATTCCTGGAAGTTTTGTTGTAATCATTCTTGCAACAGTTGTAAGTATCATCCTTGAAAAAACTGCAGGACTTCACACAGACACAATCGGAAAGTTTGCAGACGGCTCACAGCACTTTGTAATTCCAAATACACTTCCAAAGCCACAGCTTCCAGCCCTCAGCATCAAAACAATCACAACACTCTTCCCTACAGCAATTTCAATCGCAGTACTCGCTGCTATTGAGTCTCTTCTTTCTGCTGTAGTTGCAGACGGTATGATTGGTTCTAAGCATGATTCAAACACAGAGCTTATTGCACAGGGTATCGCAAATATCGCGAGCCCTCTCTTCGGTGGAATCCCAGCTACAGGTGCTATTGCCCGTACTGCTACAAATATCAAGAACGGCGGAAAAACTCCGATTGCCGGAATCATCCACGCAATCACACTTTTGATTATTCTTCTATTTGCAGGAAAATATGCCGCTTACATTCCAATGGCAGCCCTCGCAGCAGTACTTATCAATGTTGCATGGAATATGGCAGGCTTCCCTGCAATCCGCGCACTTCTTAAAGGTCAGAAATCAGATATCTGTGTTTTTGTTGTAACATTCCTTATTACAGTATTTGTAGACCTTACAGTTGCTATTGAAGTTGGACTTGGCTTTGCTGCCTTCTTCTTCATCAAGAAGATGATTGATCTTTCTGAAGTTCAGAATCAGAGAGAAACACTTACCGGCGGTATCAAGGTTGATCAGCCGGAAGAAAACCTCGACATTCCACCTCAGACTTTTGTTTACGAAATTGAAGGACCACTCTTCTTCGGTACAGTACGCAAGTTCGAGCTTGCAACAGAACGCGCACGCACAGACTGTAAGTATCTCGTACTCCGCATGAGAAACACAATTTATCTTGATGCCGGTGGAATTAAGGCTCTTGAACAGTGTAAGGCCGCATGTGACCGCAAGGGAATTACAATCGTAATCAGCGGTATTCACACACAGCCTTACTTACTGCTTGAAAAAACAGGAATGGCAGACACACTCGGCCGTGAAAATATCTTCGATAATATCACAGCCGCACTTGATCGCTGCCGAAAATAATTAATTACAAAACTGCAATTTCATCCGCAAGCTCTGCGAACGGACCTGGAATTGCATGAGAACCGCGGTGGTTTCCGAAGAAGTCTTCATTAAAGATAATATCGGTTCCATCGCGGTTTTCAAATTTCTGCTCAGGCTCAAAAGCCGCGCCGAGGACAGCAGTTGTTATAATGCCGGTCTTATAGTCCCCAATAAGCTCTGCAAGATTATTCTTTAAAACACCGCCCTTCAAAGAAATCTTAGCCTTATTCTTTTTATCACCAACAAGCTTATCAGTTTCATGCTTGCAGACTGTTGCACCATTAAAATATGCATTGCCGCCCAGCCATACAGGAAGATGACCGAAATGATATTTTGCAAGCAGTCCCATATCAGGTTCACGGTCCATCATAAAATTACTGATCCATTCATCATAGGTTGGGAAGATATCGAACGGAGCTGTTCCAACTACTTCATAATCTGTAGCTGCAGCAGTTTTTTCCTTATCAGTGATTGGAGCAATCTGAGCAAAAATATTATTGTAAATTCTGTCATCACCATGAAGAATTGTCATAAAGCCGGCAACCTCTGTACGGTGGCGGATATGGTATGGAGTATAACGAGGCTCTCTCTGATCATTTACAATACTGTCTACACCGGAATTGATGAGACTGAAAGAACCAAGGATCAGATTATGAACAACAGCAATTCCTTCACTTGGAATCGTAACGGAAACCTTAGAAAGTAAAAGATTATTATCAATTGTTGTCGGACCATGTCCAACTTCAATAAACACATCAGTTGAGAACATTGCTCCCTGCGCAGCCTCGCGTCCAGCCGGCCGTTCATTATTGTACATCAGATTCTGAGTAATGCGCGCACCCTGTGCTTCCCAGTCCAGCCATACACCCATAATACAGTCATGAATATGATTACGACGGATTACCACATCAATAGCCGCATGCAGTTTGATTCCAGCAGTCTCCGCACCACCAAGCTGCTGAGAATTACAGATATGATGAATATGACAGTCTTCGATTGTAGAAAAAACTCCACCCATACGGCCAACAATACCAGTCTGCTCACAATGATGAACATGACAGCGGCGAACAGTATGAGAACCGATATTCTCCTTTGTCCAGCCGTGATACTGACCGCGGCAGACTGCATCGCGTTCCATCTGAGTAGGACTCTTAAGATGCTTAGTGTAAAAGTACATATCGTTTTCATCATCGCGGTATTTACCAAGAGAAATGCCACAGCAGCGGCTGTTACAAACCTCAAGGTCTTCGAATACCCAACCCTTACTCCAGTGAGGTCCAATCAGACCATCCTGATAGGCAGCCGGAGGAGCCCAGGTAGTTGCACCATTACAGATTTTAAAACCACGCACAGTAATATAATTAAGCCCGTTTACTTCCGGCATAAAACAGTTACGACGGGCAAGAATTTCTACACTCTGCTTGTTAGGATCAAGCCCCTTAAAGTTGCAATAGAAAACTGTATAGCGGCCGGCCTTAATTTCCTTAGCCTGTGCATTGATTATATATTCAGATTTATAAGGGCCATCCGCATTGTACTGAGGAACCGGTGCCTCACCCTCCTGCTCGCAGTACCATTTGAACTCAGATTCCTTTTGATTCCAGGCACATGGATCAGCCTTACCAGCCAGACATTCTTCGAGACTTGTAGTCTCATACATCATTCTGTCATTCAAAACTACACAGCCGGTATGACGAACCGTAGGTGCAAAATACCAGTCACCACAGACATAACTTGTATATGGATTGTAACCGCCAAAAATACTGTTATCAATTTTAGCAGTCCAGACATCACCCTTATATTTTTTCCAGCCCTTCAAAACCTCAGAACCGGTAATTACCGCACCGAGGGGCTTTTCCGAACGGTAAACAACAGGCTGCCCTTCTTCCCCGCCAAAGCGAGGCACAACCTGCTCGCGGTAAATACCAGGCGCAACAATAACCTCATCTCCCGCCTTAGCCAGCTGTGCAGCTTCATATATAGTCTTAAAAGGAAGCTCTTTACTTCCGTTTCCATTTTTCTTAGTTTTAGCGTTTACATAAAAAATCATACAAAAATCTCCTGTACGATATTATTATACACCGCCATTTCAGAAAAAATTGAAATATTGTCTACAAAAATAGATGAAAAGTACCCTTGTTTGAAGCCCTCTTTTTGTCTAAAATGTTCTCATGGAATTTGATGACAAAACAGTATACGTATTAGACAGTTATGGCTTAATTTTCAGAAGCTATTTTGCATTTATAAACCGCCCGCTTACAAATCCGCGCGGCGAAAACGTTTCGGCCCTCTTCGGCTTTTTCAGAAACTTTCATTTTATCCTTGAACATTACAAGCCAGGTTACATAGTTGCAGCCATGGACAGCAAAACTAAAACCTTCCGTCACGAAATGTACGACCAGTACAAGGCAACCCGCCCAAAAACTCCAGAAGATCTTCACGCACAGATTCCGTGGATCTGCGACACCCTCAAAGCCCTCGGAATCCCGGTTCTTCAGTGCGACGGCTACGAAGCAGACGACATCATTGCAACCGTAGCCCGCAAGTGCCGCGAAACAGGCCGCACCTGCCGCATCCTCAGTGGTGACAAAGACCTCATGCAGCTCGTAGACGAAACCACTCAGATTATGAAACCCGAAACAGGCGCCAACACTTGGAAGGTAACCGGCATAGAAGGCGTTGAAGCCGAATGGGGTGTAAAGCCTCCTCAGCTCCTCGACCTGCTTTCCCTCTATGGAGACACCGCCGACAATATTCCTGGCGTTCACGGAGTCGGCGTAAAAACCGCTTCCAAACTCCTGGGCGATTACGGCGACCTCGACGGCATCTACGCCCACATCGACGAAATCAAAGGCGCAATGCAGAAAAAGCTCGCCGACGGTAAAAAAGATGCCTACTTCAGCCGCGACCTCGTCCGCCTCTGCGACACCGTTCCGTGTCCTGACATCGACGCCGCCATCAATTCCGACAAATACACCTTCAACTACCACGCCGCCGCCGACCTCCTCATGAGCTTCGGTGTTCCGGCCGTAGCCAAAAGTTACGCTGCTCTTGGAGTTGAAAATGGACAGGCAGGAGGGGAAGTCTTCCCCCGCTCTAATGGGGAAGCCGTTAAAAAACAAGCTGCGGCAGCGGGTTGTTTTAGGCTTGACCACCAAAATGCGCACAATCAGGCTATGCCTGATTGTCCTTCATCAGAGAACTCGATTATTCATTCAATCACCCAAAACGACACTTCATCTTACAAGGCCCTCACAACTCTAGCATACCTCACAGCTTATATAGATTCAGCTCTCAAATCAAAGGCCGTTTCCTACGACAGCGAAACCGACGGCCTCGATACAATCACCGCAAACATCCTCGGCTTCTCCCTCTGCTGTGAAGAAGGAAAAGCCGTATACATACCAATCTCCCGCGACGGCGGAGATCTCTTCTCTGAATCTGTTGGAGTTCCTCTCAAAGACGCACTCACACAGCTTCTCCGCCTCTTTGACGCAGACATCACCTTAGTAATGCACAACGCCAAGTTCGACCTCAAAGTTCTTGCCACAAACATCAGAAAAGCAGGCTTTAAAGACGCAGACACTATCATCAATAAGATCTTAAAGGCAAAACTTCACGACACAATGATATACGCCTGGCTTCAAAATCCTGAACGACTTGGCAAAAACGGCTACTCACTCGAATTCCTCGGAGAAACAGTACTCGGCCTTAAAGGAATTGAGTTCTCAGAACTCGTCTCAAAAGGCCAGACCTTCGCCGACGTTCCACTCGAAAAAGCCGCACCATACGCCGCCGAAGACGCCGACTTTACACTCAAGCTCTATAACAAACAGCAGAACACAAACGAACTCTTCGCACTCGAAATGTCCATCCTCCCCGTTCTCACCCGCATGGAGCTCACCGGAATCCATCTGGATACCGCTACACTCCACGCCTACAACAAGGAACTCACAGAAGGAATCGAACAGGCCGAGCAGGCAATCTACAAAGAAGTTGGCCATGAGTTCAATATTGCATCTCCAAAACAGCTTCAGACAGTTCTCTTTGAAGAACGCGGACTCAAAGCCGGAAAGAAAACAAAAACCGGCTACTCAACAGATACTTCCGTTCTCGAAGAACTCGCTGCCCTCGATCCAGTCCCTCGCATGATTCTCGACTACCGCGAAATGGCAAAGCTCAAATCAACATATGTTGAAACACTTCCAAAGCTTACAGACAACCAGGGCCGCATCCATACAGATTTCGTGCAGACAGGAACCGCCACCGGCCGTCTCTCATGCCGCGAACCAAACCTTCAGAATATTCCGGTACGAAACGAAGCCGGCCGCCGCATCCGTTCAGCTTTCACAGCTCCAGACGGAAAAGTCCTGATCTCTGCCGACTACGCACAGATTGAACTTGTAGTACTCGCACATCTTTCAAACGACGTAAATATGTGCAAAGCCTTCAATGAAGGAACAGACGTTCACAAGGCAACAGCTGCCCTCATATACGGAGTTGAGCCAGATGCCGTTACCCCGGATATGCGCCGTACCGCTAAAACAATCAACTTTGGTGTAATTTACGGAATGTCTGCATTCCGCCTTGCAAACGACCTTGGCATTTCCCGCACACAGGCTTCAATGTTCATTGATAACTACTTCCGCATGTACAGCAGCGTAGATGCCTTTATCAAAGAAACAATTCAGAAAGCAGAACAGACAGGCTATGTAGAAACAATCTTTGGACGCCGCCGTCCAATTCTTGCAATCAACAGCCGAAATAAGGTAGAAAAATCAGCTGCAGAACGAATCGCTGTAAATACACCGGTTCAGGGCTCTGCTGCAGACATCGTAAAAAAAGCAATGCTCGCAGTTTCTGCCGCCCTCGAGGAATCAAAATCTCCAGCCCGTCTCCTTCTTCAGGTACACGACGAACTGATTTTTGAATGTCCGGACGGCCAGGCAACAATCGACGCAACAATCGCGCTCATAAAAGATAAAATGGAAAACGCTGTCAAACTCAACGTTCCGCTCCGCGTAAGCATTGAACACGGCAAAAACTGGGGAGAATTCCACTAATGTTCGACAAAGGCAGTAAGGCATCAACAGCAGATAATACAACAGGAACTCAGGTAATCGCCGTAGTCGGCCCAATGGCCGCCGGCAAAAACTATATCTGTTCTCAAATGGAAAAAGATGGATGGGCATCCGTGGACGCAGATATTCTCGTTCACGAAGCCATCGAAATTGCAAAAGATCGAATCCTCGACACTTTTATTCCTTATGCCGAACAGCAGAATCTCAAACTTACCAGAATTGACGGCACAATCGATCGACGCTCCCTCGGTAAGCTCCTGTTTGCAATTCCAGAACTGCTCAAGATTCAGGAATCAATTGTGTATCCTATCATAACAAAAAAAATAGATGATTTTATAAAAGAACACAAAAAAACAATTATAAATGCAACCGTGCTTTATAAGACTCCGGAGCTTCTCGCCCGCTGTGAAAAAATCCTGTTTGTAACAGCTCCCCGTCTTACACGACTCAGACGTGCCCGTCGCCGAGATCATCTGTCTTACAGACAAATATTCCGCCGTTTTCATGCACAGCGGAACTTATTAAGAGAATATAAAAAGTCTGGAATTCCTTTAGAGATAATTCAGAATTAAACTCTTGAATGTCTTGAAACAAACAAAACGGATACACAAATCAACATGATGATGTAAAGGACTAGTCCTGTTATCATACCGCCTGAAATTCCAAGTCCACCTAACAGAACGTAGTTTATGAGACGGAACAGGAACATCATCATCTTATTGAAAAGCATCGAAATAAGAATAAACGGAATAAAGGCAAAGGCCCACGAGAACTTAAAATACTGGTTCACATCAATTCTGTTATTCCAGCCGAAGCCTGCGAGCAGAACAAAAATCACAAGAATCCACAACGGGAAATACATTCTGTTCATAAGTGACTGACCGTAAACCTCAGTACAGAAACCATATTTTTCTGCCATTCGAACAAGCTTAATCAAAGAAGGCAATGACATAGATTCCGGGGTTGAAGTTGAACGCTCCAGCAGCAGGAAATCATCATAAGGAATTGAAAGCAGCAGATACTCTGGTGTCGTTGCAGTTTCTCCATTCTGATATGTATAAAGCGGTTCATTATGAATATCAGGGGAGTCTCTACCCACAGACTTCAGCAGAATATATGGAACACAGTCAATACTGTCATCAATTCCCATAAGAGCCTTTGTAGTTGGAGTAAGGGTTTTTACAGAAACAGGAAGAACCTTAGCATAAGGAACCGTCATTGTTCTGAAAACATCACCATTGCGGCTTATAGAAACTACAGTTAATCCACGCAGATACTGAATGGAATTGCCGGTAGAAGCAACTGTTGTCATTCCCTTAAAATAGACAATATCGCGTGAACCGTCTGCATATTCATAGGCAAAATAAATATCATTTGCGCTTTCAAAACTCTTAAGTTCGAAGGTTTCATCTACAAAGAAACTGCGTTCATTGATACGGTTTTCAGCAATCTCAAGATAGAAAACAACATCCGGATCAGACTGCATTTCGCGCGAAGACTGATAAAGCTCGCGGAAAATATAATAAGCTTTCAAATCATCTTTTTGAACAAGAGCAAGATATCCCTGATACTTCTTTTCAAAAATTAACTGCCCTTCTGTTTTTGCAAGATTATGATATTCAGTAAGATTATTCCAGGCTGCTGTAGAAAGCTTTTTCAATTCTTCAAGATTCGGATCCTTTGGAGTAGCAAGCTTAATTCCAAGTTCTGAATAATAATGTGCATTGAACCATTCTTTTTTATCAAAGGCCGACTGAGCTTTTTCATATAACTGATAAACCTCATTTATCTGCTTTGCATCAATTACAACACGATCTACCTTTTCAGCTTCTTCAACAGATTCATAAAGCTTAAAACGGATATTTGAAGTACGGGCACGGTTAATCTCTACGTCAGCACGATCTTTCAGATTGATTGCATTTTTCTCATTCGGGCTGAGTTTAAGAGCAGCTTCTGCATAATTCATGGCACGCTCGTAATAGCCGTTATCAAAAAGCTTGTTTCCAACATTGATATAATCATTAACAATTTTAGGACGATTTATAATCGAAGCTTTTTTATTTGCAGTAAGAAGGCCTAATACTTCAGAACATACAGTCAAAAAGAAAGCAATCGAAATTGAAACAATCATAACCATCTTAAAACGTTCCATCATAGCCTTTGAGAAACGTTCTGTACTTCCTTCCGGATTACGACCAAAATGCACTGAGCAGCTTACAACAAAACCTGTTATCACAACACCAGGAATATATCTTCCAAAGTTCTGAAGGCTTGTCATTATTTTATAAACAACAACAGAAGATTCTGGAACAGCAGCAGGAATATTGCTCATAAAACCTGCAACAAAACTGACTACAAGTCCGATTGCTACGAATATAGAAAGTATGCCAACTAATTTTTTCATATTCTCTTCCCCTATCTAGCCTTTTTAGCATGCTTTCGGATTGCAAACTTTACAACACCAGAGGTTATAAAAAGGAAAGCAAAGAAACAGTTGAGTATAAAAAGCAAAGGCTCGCTTACTATTCCACTAAGTGCCTTAAGAAAAGTCTTAGTCATAATTGTCGTTTTTATAGAATCAAACATCGGAGTAAAATATACAGAATTAAGACACAGAATAAGCGCAGTTGTAATAAACAGGATTACTGCATTTAAAAGTCTCCAGTCAAAGAAATTTGTAATTCCATAAACTGAACAAAGAAGTAGTACAAAAGAGATTAAAGTAAGAATATGCTGAATACCACCAGAATAAGCACCACTTATCATGGAATTAAGAAGTCTGAAATCCACAGGAATCGGATTACTATTTTCTCCAAAAATATTCTTCAGCTGAACTTCACGGAAAGGCTGTGCCTTACGGTTCAATACAAAATTTGAGTTATCTCCAATGGTTTTATATTCAACTCCGCCATTTTCTGTTGTATCAATTATGATTGCCTGTGCTTCCGGAGCTCTACCCTTCGTTGATACACAGAACTCCGTTGTAAAATAATAAACATCATCATCAACCTTTCTGAAATAATTCGGAGAAAGAGATTCAGTTTTATTTTCAAAGGTGAATTTACGAGAACAGAAATCCTTAAGCTTAAAAGTACATGGAACAAACAATGCCCAGGTTAAAGCACAAAGAACAATATAAACAGTAAGCTGCAACGCTCCACCCGGATGTCTGATTCTGTAATAAGAGATTAAAGGAAGAATAAAAATCTGCATACAGAACATTACATAAAACAAAGACTTAAAAAGCTCTTGATCTCTAAAAAATGTAATATCACGACCTGCAATAAATCCAAGCAGATTCAGATAAAGAGAATATAAAAGTGTTCCAAGAATAGTTCCAGGAATCAGAATAATAAAATAAATTAAGGCCAGTTTTAATGCTTTTCTCATAATCTTCCTTATATATTATAATACATTATAATTATCGGTATAAAAATGGTATTTTTTTAATATATAAAAATGATTTAGAAAAAGTACGATTATTCCGATAATAAGTTTGACATATAATGCATTTGTTAGATATAATAAGAAGATAGGATTATATATGGATAATAATAACGGAATTATTCCAGGTTTTGACAACGACAAAGATGACAGCCTTACTATCTCTCTGAGAAAAGCTGAAGGTGTACCACATGGAATGTTTATCTATCTGAGTGGATATATCGATACATACAATTCAAGCTTTTTCCAGAAACAAATACAGAAAGTAATGGATGCAGGGTTTATTAACTTAATTTTCAATTGTTCTTCATTGAATTATGTATCTTCTACCGGAATCGGATCATTTACAGTGTTCCTTAAGGTTGTAAAGCCAAAGGGTGGAGACGTAATTCTTCTTGAAATTCAGCCAAAGGTTTACGAAGTATTCCAGCTGCTTGGTTTCTCTCAGTTCTTCAACATTAAGAGTACAGCAGATGAAGCTATCGCCTACTTTAATAACGGTGGCACAGATTCCGGTTCTTCAGTATTCCCACTCGTAATTTCTTGTCTTGTATGCAATAAGAAGTTACGTGCTACTAAATCAGGACGCTTCCGCTGCTCAGGTTGCCGCTCAATTCTCGCAATCAACGAAATGGGTGAAGTTTCACTGGGCTAAATAATAAACAAATCAGAATGCAAAAGACCTTCAGTTTTCTGAAGGTCTTTTTTTTTATTTATTTTCGTTTCACGCGTGAAACAAAAGCGGTGGATAAATTGTGGATAACTTATGAATTTTTCACAAATTATTCACTACTTTTTAACTTTCTTTTGCTTAAAAAGAACTTAAAATTTTAGCTTGCTTTCAATCTATATTTTTAATTCTTTATATTATATAGAATTAAGTCAACTGTAATAAATTTTCGTAAATTTTCGTACTTTTTTTAGAAAACACTATTGACAAGTCATTTTGACACACTGTGGGTTAAAAATGTGGATAACTTGTGGGTTAATAGTGTACAAGCGGTGAATAATATCTATTTGTCTTTTTATCAAAACTTCTATATACTTTAAAGTATGAATACAGAATTCAAAGAGATGCTGGATAAGATAGAAACAGCACTGCACAATGCACTTCCTCAAACCTCAAAAACTGCAGACTGGATACCTGCATCCTTCGGGTCACTTCCAGAAGGCGCATCTGCTGAATATATAGATAAACTCATTGAACCAAATTATGCCCTGATAACTCTTGGCGGTAAAAGATGGCGTCCACTTCTTTTGATGCTCTGTTACAAACTTGCTTCTAAACTTACAGAAGAAAAAGGCGGAAAACCTGCCCTCACAGAAGAGCAGACCTACTCTATTACAGCTCTTGTAGAGTTTGTACATACAGCGAGTCTTATTCATGATGATATTGAAGACAACGCAGATCTTCGCCGAGGTAAACCAGCTGCACATATAACATACGGACTTGATACAGCCCTTAATGCAGCTGCCTGGCTTTATTTTGAAGCTCCGGTCTGTATAAATCAACTCAATGCATCAGATTCACTCAAGCTTGAGCTGTACAAAACCTATACAAATGAACTTCGCCGCCTTCATCTTGGACAGGCAATGGATATTTTCTGGCATAGAAACGCTGAAGTATTCCCTGCTAAACAAGAATATCTTGCTATGGTAAAAAATAAGACCGGAACTCTGGCAAGCCTTGCAGCAAAACTTGGTTGTATTGCAGGCGGACTTACAGCAGAAGAGGCAGAACGCTTCGGGGCAATTGCTGCAGATATTGGTATTGGCTTTCAGATTATTGATGATGTAATCAACCTTACAACAGGAAATCCTGGAAAGAAACGTGGAGATGACATCGTTGAAGGCAAAAAAAGCCTTCCAGTGCTTATTCACACCACAGAACATCCGGAAGATAAACAGAAAATCGCAGATTATATGAAAGAAGCTGCAGCAAAGGGAATTGAAGCATCTGCTGTAGAGCAATGTATATCACTGTTAGAGACCAGCGGCTGCATCAAAAAAGCTGCTGAACAGGGCCGTATCCTTATCGAAGAAGGCTGTGCCCGCTTTAACTCTGACCAGATAAAAGAGCTTTTCACTTCTATGATACCGGAGAATTTCAGATGTTAGAAAGATCAGACACACTCAACAATCAGGCTATTCTCCTTGCTTCCGACGGCGCATACAACGAAGCTATTGCCTGCTTTAAGCGTGCAATCGTAATCGATAAGGAAAACTATCTTCTCTGGTTTAATCTTGGAGTTACCTATAGAGACGCAGGAAATCTGGAAGACGCAGAAAATGCCCTTGAAACAGCTTACCGCATTGCTCCAGAAAAAGAAGATGTAGCAGAAACCTATGCAACCATCTGTCTGATGCAGAAAAAACATGCTAAAGTTCAGTGTATCTGCATGGATTCGCTTGATTTGAATCCATTGAATCCTCATTTATGGAATCTGCTTGGAGTAACCGAGTTCCAGAGCGAAAACTACGAAGAAGCTTCAAGTTATTTCGAACAGGCAGTTTCAATCAATCCTTATTATCTGGATGCTCTTTATAACCTTCGCGACACTTATTCTGTCTTGCATAATCACAAAGGAGAATCTGCCTGCGAAGCCAGAATTAAGGAGCTGGACAAATGACAGACGAAAACATCACAATCGTAGAAAAAAACATTCACCGTACAAATCTTCGTCGTCTGATAGATACACTTTATCTTTTTGTACCGATTGCATTAGCCTTTGCAGGCTGTTTTCTCGCTGCCCCACTCTGGACACTTATAACAAAAAAAGAAGCGGTACCTGAGTGGTTCCGCTTTGTCTGTGCAACAGTTCTTTTTGTAATTGCCGTTACCTTTGTCTTCATCAAGACCAGAAAAATAAACCCGATCATGAAGATCGGGATTTTCAGCAATAACAGTAATCAATAAGTGGTTCTAAGCCAGCAGATGTTCTTTTGCCAGTTTACTGATTTCGCCAGCCATATCTGCAAGCGCAACCTGCTTCTGAACGCCACCCATTTCAAAGGCAACCTTCGGCATACCGTAAACTATACTTGAATCTTTATTCTGGCCAATTGTCCAGGCACCTTTTTTACGCATTTCTGTAATCTGAGCCGCACCATCTCGTCCCATACCAGTCATAATTACGCCAAGAGCCTTGTTCTTAAAGATATTTGCAACAGACTCAAAAAGTACATCACATGAAGGTCTATGACCGTTTCTAGGCTCATCCTGAGAAAGCTTAATAAAGTTTCCAAGAGGTTTATGTTCAACAAACATATGATAACTTCCCGGCGCAATATAAACATGACCGCCGAGAATAGGTTCTCCGTCCTTAGCTTCAGAAACAGGAAGCGGACAAATATTATTCAGACTGTTAGCAAATTCTGCAGTAAAGCCAGCCGGCATATGCTGTACAACAAGAACAGGCTGCTTAAGATTTGGATCAATATCCTTAAATACATCGCGAAGTGCATTTGGACCACCGGTGGAGATTCCAATTGCAATCAACTCAATCTTTCCGCCTTCGCGTTCAGGAGTAATAACAACAGGCTCTTTAACCTTTGGCTGGAACCAGGTAGAAGGAACAACATCGGCTTTTGTAATTGAAGCAGCTTTAGCAGCCTCTTCACCCTTCTTCTTAATTACAAATCGTTCTGCTTCCTTAAGCTTAATCTGATGATGGAAGAATTCCGGATCAGGAATACTCTTTCCATGCATTGCAGCATAAGCTCCACCATAAGAAGCAATATATTCAACGATTTCACTTGTAACATCGCCAATTTTAAGGGTAACAGAAGCACCAGGCTTTGTAATAAAGTCAGAAGCACCAAGTTCAAGACATTCAATAGTAACTGCAGCACCTTCCGTAGCAACACTGGAAAGAATAATTACAGGTACATCAAGATGCAGTTCTTTTCGTTTTTTAAGGAACTGAAGACCTGTCATAACAGGCATTTCAATATCAAGAAGAATTACATCTGGTTTAGAAGTTTTTAATTTTTCTATAAGATCCTGGCCGTTTTCTGCCTTTCCGCAGACACTCAAACCAGTAGTTTCATCAACAATTCTACCGATAAGATTCCGCATCAATGCAGAATCATCGCATATCATTACTGAAATATCATCCATTATTTTAAATCTCCGATAAAAAGTCTATTTACTAACGCCCTTACCGTAAAAGCAAGCCCATTCAGTCTTAATAAACTCAAAATTAGTCTTCATTCCAAATAATGATTCTGAATGACCAATATAAAGATAAGACTTTGGTCCCATAGCATCATAGAAATGATTTATTACGGCAAGCTGAGCCGGCTCATCAAAGTAAATAAGAACATTACGACAGAATACAACATCAAGGTTTCGGGCACCGGAATCATTCTTAAGGTTATGATAGTCAAAATGGATTGTTTTCTTGATTTCATCCTTAATCTGATAACCGCCATCTACCTTCGTAAAGTATTTTGACAGATAGTTCTCAGGTACTCCATCAACACGTGCTTCCGGATAAAATCCCTGCTGTGCAGTCATGATAGACTTGAGGGAAATATCAGAAGCTGTAATATGGAAATTAAAATCTGGAGGGCAGATCTCCTTCATAATCATAGCAATTGTGTATGGCTCTTCTCCAGTAGAACATCCGGCACTCCATATTTTAATTGTATGGTCGCTGGATGTCTTTTTATTTTCAATTACATGTGGAATTACATAATTCACAAACGAATCAAAATGCGGCTGGTTTCTGAAGAAACGTGTAAGATTAGTCGTTACGGCATCGAGCATAATCTTCATTTCTTCCGGGTCTTTAGAAATCAGTTCATAATATTCCTGAGGCGTATTAAGATTTTTCTTACGAAGCATTTCTTTAATACGACTGTCGAGAATAGATCTGTTCGTAGCCGAGAAAGTGATTCCGCTTTCATCATAGATTACTTTGCGGAACAATTCGTAGTCGGCATCGGTAAGTACGTCTAACATAAATTATATTATACACGAGAATTTTGTAATTGTAAAAAAATTTATTATTTATTTGTTATTTTAGTACTAACGCTGAATTCGGCCAGATCCATTACCTGCGGCAAGTTTTTCAACCTCATCTACACTTACCATGTTGTAGTCGCCTTCGATAGTGTGCTTGAGACAGCTTGCAGCTACAGCAAATTCTACAGCATCCTGAGTTGATTTACCGTTGAGCAGAGAGTAAATAAGACCACCGCCAAAGCTGTCACCACCACCAACACGGTCAACGATATACATTTCGTATTCCTTGCTGAAGCAGTAATCCTTTCCATCATAAAGAAGAGCAGCCCAGTTATTGCGGTTTGCATTGATAGAAGTTCTGAGAGTAATTGCTACCTTCTGGAAACCAAACTTATCTGCAAGCTGCTTTGCAACAGATTTATAGCCTTCCTTGTTGAGTTTACCGCCAGTAATATCTGTATTTTCAGCTTCAATTCCGAATACGTCTTTTGCGTCTTCCTCGTTAGAAATACAAACATCTACATACTGACAAATCTGAGTCATAGCTTCGCGGGCCTGCTCACGAGTCCAGAGTTTTCCGCGGTAGTTGAGGTCGCAGCTTACAGTAGCACCAGCAGCCTTTGCAGCCTTGCAGGCTTCTATACAAATCTGAACAAGGTTACCGCCGAGAGCAGGTGTAATTCCTGTAAGATGGAACCATTTACAGTCCTTAAAGATTTCAGTCCAGTTAAAGTCTTCCGGCTTTGCTTCTGCAATAGAAGAATGAGCACGGTCGTAGATACACTTTGAACCACGCTGACTTGCTCCACGCTCGTTGTAGTAAATACCTACACGGTCGCCGCCACGGGCAATATAGTTTGTGTTTACACCAAAGCGGCGGAGCGAGTTTATTGCAGCCTGACCAATTTCATGTTTTGGAAGCTTTGTTACATAATAAGCATCCAGGCCATAATTAGCGAGAGAAACAGCAACGTTAGCCTCTCCACCACCAAAAGTTGAAGTCATTTTATCTACCTGAACAAAACGGAAATATCCTTCCGGTTCAAGTCTCAGCATAATTTCACCAAATGTAACTACTTTCATATTTATCTCCTTCATGTCATCCCGAACTTGTTTCGGGATCTTACCCTCTAATTTCCTTAACAATTGCAGCAGCCTCGCGGGTCAGCTTTTCAATTTCTGCAAAATTACCGGCGTTAATCAAATCACCCTTCACCATCCAGCTTCCGCCACATGCAAGAATCTTGTCACAGGCAAGGTAGTCGCGAACGTTAGTTGCATTGATTCCACCAGTCGGCATGAACTTCATCATAGTATATGGAGCACTCATAGCCTTAATCATCTTAAGTCCACCGGCATTTTCTGCAGGGAAGAACTTTACAACATCAAGACCAAAGCCAAGAGCAGCTTCAAGTTCAGAAGGAGTCATAATACCAGGAGTAATCGGATATCCCTTTTTAACACAATAATCAACTACCTTAGGATTAAGACCAGGACTAACAATAAACTTAGCACCGGCACCAATTGCACGATCTACCTGATCTATAGTAAGAACAGTTCCAGCTCCGACAAACATCTCAGGGAACTTTTTAGAAATAGCACGAATGCTTTCTTCAGCCGCATCTGTACGGAAAGTAACCTCTGCACAAGGAAGACCGCCCTTAATAAGAGCTTCTGCCAATGGTTCAGCATCACTCACCTTATTCAAAACAACAACAGGAACAATCCCAGTTGCTCCAATCTGCTTTAATGTATCATTCATAAATGCCTCTTATTGCTTTATGTAATATACTAGTATTCTAGTTACACTTATTCTAACACGTTATGAGGAGAATGTCATCAGTAAATTATCGTATATGCTTATCTTAAAGCCTTACCGTCAGAAAAAGCCTTGCCCACTGCTTCGCCAAGAACATTGTAATTATGGGCTACCGGATCATAGCAGATTGGCTTAAGCTTAGATGCATCAATTTTACCGTCTGTAAGTACAGCCTCATCAGCGCTCACGTTTATAATATTTCCTACAATATAATCACTGTCATCGCTCATCTGAGCAACCTCACACTCAAGAACCATAGGAAGTTCATTAAGAACCGGCGCATCAACAAACTCAGACTTTGTAACAGTAAAGCCTGCCTTTTTAATTTTATCAGGCTCAGTATTGCCGCTGACAATTCCAAAATAGTCGCATTCCTTAACATGAGCAGCATCAGCAATACTCACTGTAAAAGCACGACGGGCAGCAATGTTCTTAGTAGTTTTATGACTCTTATCAAGACAGATTCCAATCTGATTTGTATCGTGAATTCCACCCCAGGCAGCATTCATTGCATCCGGATTTCCATTTTCATCATAAGTTGCAATAATCAAAACCGGCATAGGATAAAGATAAGTCTGTTTTCCAAAATTCTTTTTCATGGTTACCTCGTTTTTTAAGTTATTATATTTTAGACTATGGAGCTTGTGACGTCAAATAGGATTTTTTTGTATGAGGGGGAAGTCTCCCCCTGGCTCCAGCCCGCATTCGCGGTCTTCCGCCACCCCCTCTGCGGGGGACACCCCCGCAACGCCCCCATTTAACTTCTGACAGATTATTAAATTACAGACATCTTAATGGCTGCAGGTTTTGCCGTTACAGTCGCAGACCTCCTGTCTGCTCCTTCCACGGCGCCTGCGTTCGCTTTCGGGCACCTCCTGTGCCCGAATCTGAAAAAATGCTGCGCCACTGCTCGCATTTTTTCAGACCGCTCACTCCGTTTCAAAACCTGCAGCAACATTAGAATTTATTTGATTTCTGAAAATGATTTTGGGCAAAAAAAAACTTCTTGATTTCTCAAGAAGTTTTAGGCGGCTGCTGCAGGTTTTGAACCTGCGACACATGGATTAACAGTCCATTGCTCTACCAGCTGAGCTAAGCAACCGTTTGTTCATTGCTGAACGTGAATATTACTATATTGAAATCGCACCTTAGTGTCAATAGGAATAAATAGATTTTTTGTATTTTTTTTTCGATTTTATGATATAATTTTTATATGACCAAAGCAGATATCAGGAAAGAAATTAAAAGCCGTATTTCAGCTCTGTCGGCAGAAGAGTTAAAAGCTCAGTCTGTAGTTCTCTGTAAAAATATTCTCGAATCAAAAGACTTCTTGCGCTGTACTACCCTGCTTGGCTATATGCCTTTACCAGATGAAGCAGATATAACACCTGTAATTCAGGCTGCACTTTCAAAAGGCAAAAAGGTATTTCTTCCTAAAGTCTTTACAGGCACATCTAAGATGGAGTTCTACCTTTACGATAACACAACCAATACACAGACAGGTAATTTTGGGATAACTGAACCTGGTGGTGAAACTCTCAGTTTTACAAAATTTCTTGAACAGCTTTCCATACAGCAGTATTCACCGGCTGCTCATTCGTCAAATTATGTCGATATTGATGAACACGACCAGCCTGTAGAACATATTCTTGTTCTGGTTCCAGGCCGCGCCTTTACAAAGAATGGAAAAAGAATTGGACGTGGAAAAGGCTTTTATGACATTTATTTTTCACATGTGCCGTTAGTTTTTGACATAAAAAAATCCGGCGTGTGTCTGGAATGTCAACTTTTCGAAAACCTTCCAACAACGCCGGATGATATTTTAATGGATAGTATTTATTACGGACAATCCTAAACCGACCCTTTCGGCCCGGTTTTTAACGGATTTCCGATTATTACTATTTCTGGAGAATAAACTCAACGCGTCTGTTCTTCCAGTTGTTATCCTTATCCTTAGGATTTACAACAGGTCTTGTACCACCCATACCCTCTGTAGAAAGAGCAGCAGCACTTACACCCTTCTTTGTAAGGTAAGCCTTGATTGCATCTGCACGTTCCTTAGAAAGAGGCATTGAAGCACGTCCCCATTCCTGAGGATTATCTACAGTCTCTTCATTAGGATTATCAGTAATCTTATTAGCATGTCCTACAATTGTAACCTTGTAGTCCTTGAACTTCTTGAGGATTTCTGCAATACGGTTCAAAACCTTAAGATTGTTTTCAACCTTTGATGCATCAAGCTTAGCATTAGAAGTCTGGAAGTTAGCAGCATCAGATTCGAAGATAATAGAAGGAACTGCCATCTTCAAAAGGTTACCGTCACGGATAACAAGAACATCAACAGGAATTACACCGTTTACAGTAGAAGTCATTCCAAGGTTATCAGTTACAGTAAATGCATAAGGATAGTCCATAGCGGACTGTACGCGCTCAGCATTTCCGTTTGCATCTTTCTGAACATTACTCAAACCGTCCCAGATAATACGTTCTGTAATCTGACTCTTTCCAGAAGTCTTCCAGAAGTCTTTTCCTCTAGGATCTTTGATTGTAAATGACCAGCTCTTAATCTTAGCTTTAGTTGAACCAGAAAGTTTGATGTAAAGATCATCATCTACACCATCGTTATCCGGGCTGAAGTATTCAGGAGCAGTTTTTACACTGAGTTTTGGAGCTGTAGCAGTACAGATAAATGGAGATGAAACTGCACTTACCTTATTACCAGTAATGTAAACAATTTCAAGAGTTCCTGTGAAAGTTCCTTCGCAGGCAACACCGTCTTTTCCAGCACCATTCCAGTTGATTACAGCAGGAAGATTTGCACTGTCTTTTTCTGAAAGACCGTAAACACTTGTTCCGTCTTCCTTACGAACATCAAAGTTCCATGCCTTAATATTATCTGTTACAGATGTACGGATATCAAACTTCTGAACATCAAGTGTACCATCGTTATTAGGAGAGATTCCTTCGTATTCAGCAGTGATATAAGCCTTTGTTTCGCGGTTATCAAGAGTGATTCCCTTAAGTTCTGTAGAGAAGCTGTTTCCAGCATCATCAGTTGAGAAAATCACGATATTATACTTTCCGTCTGCAGCCATATTACCAGCTTCATCAGTTCCATCCCATGTAAAGTTGTCTTTGCTTCCATTCCAAGAGAACTTCTTAACAGCCTTATCTTTTGAATTACGAACTTCTGCATTCCAGAGTTTTTCTGCAGTACTTTCCTTTATTGAAACAGGAATTGTCTTCTGTGCACCATTTCCATTAGGTGAGAATGAATTCCATGATGTTTCTGCAACAAGGTTAGGAGCTGCTGTATCAAGTTCAAAATTCTGAGTAGAAGCAGATGCAGTAGAACCGTTTACAGCCTTTATAGAAAGCTGTGCTGAATATGTTCCATCAGGACAAAGAAGTTTTGCTGAATCTTTTCCATCCCATACAAAGTTTACAGGAAGCTTTTTATCTTCTTTTACAGAATAAACTGTATTACCCTTCTTATCGCGGATAATGAAATCATAAGCAGATACATCTTTTGTTGCAGTTACAGGAGTAAATGTAATTGTATCTTTTACTTTGTTGCCATTTGGAGAGAATGCAGTATCAGACATAGCAAGAAGCAGCTGAGCTTCTGTTGTATCAAAAGTTACAAAGTCAGTAGTCTGGCTCTTTCCAGTATTTCCAGCAAGGTCAGTTCCTGTCAAAACAAAGCGGTACTGTCCCTTATCTGCAATATTTCCTTCAGAAGAAATACCGTTCCATACAACTTCAGTTGGAGGATACTCACCAAAATCATAAGATCTTACAACTTTACCGTCTGCATTCTGAATTTCACCAATCCATGAAGGAACAGCAGCACCATCAGAAGGAACAGGAGAAATCTTAAAGATTACAGAATCCTTTGAACCGGCACCAAATACCTTTTCTGAAGCTGAGATCTGAGCAGATGGCTTATCTGTATCAAGAACAAGCACTGGAGAAGAAATAGGAGCAGGCTCATATCCATTCAGATATTTTGCAGTAACAACAGCCTGATATTTACCGTCCTTAAGCTGTTTTCCATTATCATCATTACCATCAAATACAATAGAAGAAGGTGGAACAGCACCATTATTAGACTGATTATATGTACGAACTGTCTTTCCAGCAAAATCTTTTACTGTAACAGCCCATTCAACAAGCTTATTTCCGCTCTTTTCTTCTGGAACAGGAATTGAAACATCAAGAGTAACAGCAGAAGTCTTGCTGTCTGTTTTTGGAGAGAAGTAGCGTGAGCCTTGTACATAAAGATTTGTAGCAGGTTTTTCAGCAGAATAAATGATGTTTGTGATTGATGCAGGAAGTGAAGTATTTCCCGCACGGTCTGTAGCAGAGATTTCGTAAGAGTAAACTCCATCATAAACCTGAGCATCTGTATCATCAGTACCCTTCCACTGGAATTCTGCAGGTTCTGCATTTACCCACTTTACAGTTTTTACAACTTTACCATCGGCAGCACGGAACAAACCAACCCATTCATCTTCAACAGAACCAGTCTGTTTGATTCTGAGGGCAGCCTTTGCACCTTCACCAAAAATCTTATCTCCAGGTTGAGAAAGCTCTACATCAGGAGCAACTGTATCAACTACAACCTCATATTCCTTTGTTTTACCGGTATTACCGTTATCATCAGTTGCAGTAATATAATAGAAATAATTGCCGTCTGGAGCAGTTTCACCATTGTTCATTGCACCATTCCAGACAACAGTTTCAGGAACTGTAACACCCTGTTTTGGTGTAAATAGCTGTTTAAAGAAAGCCTTGAAAGTCATCTTTGTAGGACGAGCAATCTTATTTTCAATAGTACGAACAACGTTATGGTTTGAATCCATAATAACAAGGCTCCAGCCCTGAACATAACGCTTATCCGAAATCTTCATAGGAATTGCAAGTTCATCCTGAATACCATCATTATTTGGAGAAATATATTTTGGTTCTGCAACTGCAAACACCGTAACTGCGGCCATAAGAAGGCCGGAAATTAAAATCTTCTTATCCATCATTAAAACTCCTTTTTACCTTCTTAAATTATTCCTTTTCATCCCATACTGTAATCTTAGGAGGCTCATTATCAGCCATACCAAGATCAATATCTACACCAGCAGATACAGCATGTACTGTTTTATAAAGATTCTTGTAGCCGGCAGAAACTGTCATTTCACTCTGGCTCCAGCCATTATCTTCAAGATACTGATTGTTTTTTACGTCGAAAGAGAACTTAAAGAGGAAGGCAATTGAAGGAATAAAATTGTTTTTACCCTTAATTACCTCTGCCATATTGAACTTTTCACCTACACTGATGATAAATGCATCCTTAAAGGCAACCTGTGCATTAAAATCAACAATAAAGTTCTGGAAGCAAGGTACTGAAAAATCAAGTCCA
The DNA here is from genome assembly GCF_900111035.1 of Treponema bryantii. GTDB lineage: Bacteria > Spirochaetota > Spirochaetia > Treponematales > Treponemataceae > Treponema_D > Treponema_D bryantii_C. Next base: position 244,914 of record NZ_FOFU01000003.1, on the reverse strand, counting down.
AGACCGATTTTTGCAATTTCTGTATTAAGGATTGTTCCTGCAGCACCAGCTTTAAGAGTAGCAAGTGTCGGATATGGTGTATTCTGGGCTTCTTCATCAATTCCCCAGCGATCTACATCACTATACATCTTACCAAGATTAAGCACTGAAGCTCCAATACGGAAATCACTGAAAGGTCCAAGATTTCCCCAGTTATAAAGGGCACCAAAATCTGCATACAAAGACCAGTCATTACCATAAGTCCATGCATAACCACCACCAGCATTAAGACCAATGCTCAGTTTATCAGTTATCTCCTTTGCAAGACCAGCCTTTAAATTAAGTGATTTTCCAAGATGCATTTCCTTAAACTGTGCAAAAGTGCCGTTCATATTACCACTAAAAATAAACATCTTAAATGGAATAAGAATACCAGTCTGAAAAGAAGCACCAAGCTGTGTTTCATTCTCTTTATTTGCTGAATAAAGGAAAGTATAACCTGCTGTAAGGTTTACTCTCTGTTCTCCAGCAATAAGTGCAGGATTTACAAGGATAGAATCTGCATTAGCATCGAACAAAGCTCCTCCAGAAACAGACTTTGCTCCAGAAAGACTTAACGGATTTCCAATAAGAGTCAAATCTTCTCCACCAGCCGGCGGATTGTAAGAATATGCAGAAGTCACAAGCAGGGCAGCTGCAAAGAACGTAAATAAGATTTTTTTCATAAAAAACTCCTTCACAACAAAAACAACGCAGCTCAAAAAAGGCAACGTTTTTATCATTTTTTAAATAATTATATGCCTAAATTAAAACGACATCAAGTTATCTTGAATTATTGCAGTTTTTACCATATTATAATATGTATGGACAGTACGAAAAAATCTTCAGAAAGCTCAGCATCTAAAAAGCCTGTAGAAAAAGAGAGTTTCTTCCAGTCGCTGCTTTCTTCATTATTCAAATCCTCAAATCCCGAGGCAGAGAAAAAACGTCGTCTCAAAAATCTTGCAAAAACAATTTCTAAAACAAAATATCACAGCTTCTATCGTCCGGCTTCCGGCGAAATGCTTGCCCCATTCGGAAAGCTTATTTTTGATTTATACAAGGCAATTTCTTCTGCTCAGTTATATTTCAGAAATACTCAGAACCCGGCAATCTTTAAGCGTCAGATTATAAATTTCGTTCTCTCAGAAAATCAGCTTGCCCTTCTGGATGATCTTGATGAACAGAAAATCCTTGAACTTGCAAGAACCGTTCCTTTTGGAAAGCTTCAGCAGGATATTGAGCACAAGCTTCAGGTTTTCACAAATGATTTTAACGAAACCCGCGCCGCTAAAGCAGACAGCCTTGAAAAAGCCTTTTCTGTTTTCCAGGATTTCTGTGAATTCGATTATTATATGATTCTTAAGAAGTTTGATTCTTCTTATCAGGAATTCTCATTTAATGCAGTTCCTCGTCTTGAAAAAGTAAACGCAGAATATATTCTTGATGACCTCAAGGATTTCCTTGCAGTTGCCTACAGCATTACCGACGATTCAATTGACTGGTCTGTTCTTTTTGAAATGTTCAAAACAACTCAGAGCCGTGAACTTGTTTCACTCGGAAATTGGAAAAAGATTATTGCAAAAATGAAGAACATTCAGTCTTCAAAATCTTTAGATCTGATTATCCAGCATATTTCAGAAGATTTTGCATATGAAACAAAGACTTCATATCATCATGCATCTGTAATTGAACCATACATCGACAAGATTGAAACTGATACAAGAAATCTTCTGGCAAAAATTGAAACAGAACAGAAGGAATCTAAAGCATCTTCTATCTGTATGCAGATTTTTGGAACTGCAAGTCCACAGAGCCTTAAGTTCTACACAGCAGAGTTCAATGCACCTCTTGAAAAGAAAGGTCTTTCAGTTCTTGAATACACAGAGCCTCTTAACTTCCTCAAGGCATTCCTTGTAGAATTTGTTAAGAAAGCTATCCGTGAATATTATGATGTAGTTGTAATCCGCGGTCAGTGGGACGCTACCCTTTCCGCTCCTATGTCAAATGCCTATCAGGAACTGCTTAAACTTTCTGATGAAGTAACTTCTTTTGATGAAATGATGGCAGAAGAAGGTCCTATGGGAATTAAAGTAAAAACACTTTTACCTAAGACTGCCCATGATGCTGGTGCTGAAAATATCATAAACCGCGTAGTTTCAGATGCAAATGAAACAGCACGCGGCTATATTATTCAGGGAACTCAGAACCTTATTACAATTGGAAAGACAATCAAACAGCTTATAGAAGATTATGTTCTTCCAAAGCCATTACTTGTAGCTAACTGGAAAGAGCTGGAAAAATTCTTTGAGATTCCTCTCAAAGAGTTCAGCGTAGACATTTATAAAAAGATTTATCTTTTCGTACAATTAATGCAGAATTACATCAATTAACCGTCATTGCGAGCGTAGCGAAGCAATCCATTATAGATTGCCACGTCGCTATCGCTCCTCGCAATGACAAGAACTTTAACGCATTGCCTGCATCTTATTACTGATGCGGGTACCAATAACCTGAATCACTTCAACCAGCACAAGAATAATAACTACCGCGCCAATCATATACTCAACGCGGTAACGCTGGTATCCGTAACGGATGGCAACATCACCAAGTCCGCCGCCACCAACAGTTCCAGCCATCGCTGAATAACCAATAAGATTTATGATTGTAAGGGTAATTCCATTTACAATAGAAGGAAGTGCTTCCGGAAGAAGAATCTTAAAGATAACCTGCTTATCTGTTGAACCCATAGAACGAGCAGCAGCAATTACTCCAGGATCAACTTCTTTAAGGCTTGATTCAATTACGCGGGCAACAAAAGGTGCTGCTGCAATTGTAAGCGGTACAATAGAAGCTTTTGTTCCAATCGCAGTATGAACGATTATACGTGTAAACGGAAACAAAAGAATGACGAGGATTACAAACGGAATTGCACGCAGGATATTGATTATTACCGAAAGTACCTGATTCAAAAACTTATGAGGTCTCAGACCGGCAGCAGGATCGCTTGTGCACAAAAGAATTCCGAGAGGGATTCCAATAATCATACTAAATATAGTAGAAAACAGAACCATTACGAGAGTCTGCCAGGTTGCAGTTCCAATTACAGAAAGATATTTTACCAATGCCGGATTCATATTACACACCTGCCTTTTCTACTATTATATTCTGATTGCGAAGATACTCGAGAGCTTCAGAAACCTGGAATCCTGAAAAATCTACAATCATCTTACCAATATCACCATCTGTAAGATGCTGAACACCAGCCGCACGGATATTGAACTCAACATCAAACTTTTTAGCTACATTACTCAAAACAGGAGCACCCTGCTTTTCACTTGGGAAGCTCAGTTCATATTCACCGCCTTCCTGACTCCAGCGTATAATATTAGAGCCGTCTGAAGGCTTACGGTCTGTACCAATATGAGAAATAAAGTCTTTTGTTACAGGACTCTTTGGATTTAAGAAAATATCATTTACAGAACCAAGTTCAACAAGCTTACCTTCATTGATTACAGCAACCTGACTGCAGGCATCTCGTACTACTTCCATCTGATGAGTAATCATAACTACAGTAAGATTCATCTGACTCTGGATTTTTCTGATAAGATTCAAGATTGATGTTGTTGTCTGAGGATCAAGAGCAGAAGTTGCTTCATCACAGAATAGAATATCCGGCTTGTTTGCAAGGGCACGAGCAATAGCAATTCTCTGTTTCTGTCCACCGCTCAAAGTGCTTATGCGGGCATCCTTACGGTCTGAAAGTTCAACCAATTCAAGAAGCTCATCTACACGGCGGTTAATTTCGTCCTTTGAAACTCCACAGATTTCCATAGGATATGCTATATTCTGACCTGCCGAACGCGAAGAAAAAAGGTTGAAGTTCTGAAAAATCATACCAATTCTGCGGCGGCGCATTACAAGCTCTTTTTCGCTGAGGTTGTCTACTCGTTCTCCGTCATATAAAACTTCGCCGGAATCCGGCTTTTCCATCATACTGATAAGACGTACAAGGGAAGATTTTCCCGCACCACTCTTTCCGATAATTCCAAAAATCTGATTAGAAGGAATTTTAAGGGATATGTCATTTACAGCAGCAACTTTTGAAAGTCCGTCTGCCGAGTTATAAACCCTTACTAGATTGTTTAATTCTATCTGCATTCTTCTATTATATTAAATCTCGCCATTCCTCGCAATTCCCGTCATTCCGAGTCATTGCGAGGAGCGTAGCGACGTGGCAATCTATTAAATGGATTGCTTCGCTTCGCTCGCAATGACGATAATTTTCTTATTTTTTTCCTAAACTATTTTTTTCAGATTCCGATATTTTGTATAAGGTGGCCGGTGGATTTGCCGGTGCAAAGAGGAAAAATATGGAACAGAAAAAAACATTATGGATTATTGCCGCAGTCGGCGTATTCTTGCTGGTAGTTTTGGGAGTACCAGCTATTTTACATTATCCTTCAAGAAATCCCGTTCCCGCTTATGCAAGCATTTCTCCAGTAGAAAAGAAAACTTCTAAAGACGGATGGACAAAACCATCTGCTGATGTAACTGCACCAACAACACTTCCTCAGGATGTAGCAGCAACAAAAGTAAACGAGCTGGTTGTTCTTGCTGACAACGCAACTGTTTACGCACAGAATACAGATAAACCTGCTGAAAATGGTACAACAATTGATTTGAATGCACTTAAAAATGAAATTGTAGCAGAAACTCAGAATCAGGCTCCAAGTCAGCCACAGAATATTAACATTACAGTAAATATTCCAGAGCCTAAAGAAGAAGTAAAGGTTACTCCAAAATCAGAACCTAAATCAGAGCCTAAATATGTTGCAAAAGCAGAACCTGTTGAAAATAATGTAAAGGTAGTTCAGAAAACTGAAGTTAAGGCTACAACTAAAGCTACAAAAACAAACGCACAGGCTAATGCAAATACAAAGAAATCTGCAGCAGCCCCTGCTCCTAAGGCAGAGCCTAAGAAAACTCAGTACTGGGTACAGGTTGCCGCTTACAGCAATAAGAAAGGTGCAGAAGGTGCCCGCTCTATTCTTGATGAAAACAAGATTCCTTCTGATATCTTTACTTATAGAGACAACAAGGATAAGCTTTACTACCGTGTTCGTGTAGGACCTTACACTACAAAGAGTGAAGCTGAATACTGGCGTACTCGTATTATTAAAATCAGTGATATTGATAATGCGAATGACAGTTATATAACAAGTACAACAATCTAACAAAAAAATAAATATACGAAATCTTTTAATTTGAGGTGCTGTCGCCGAAAAACGACTCGCTTCGCAGGGACGAAAAAGATGCTCAGCGAGGTTGTTTTTCGGCTTCGCACCTCAAATTATATAAACCTGCCTTTTATACCTTTTTTTTTATTATTTTTCCAAAATCATTTCCTTTTTTATTTAACTTTATACTATTTATATTATGTGAAAAAATTATTTATAACTTTTATGCTTTTAATTGCCTGGGGTGCTTTTGGGGCAGCGGAATCTTTTAAGCTTGAACTTTATGGCGACTCTCAGAAGACTGGCGGGCTGAGACTTTCTGTTCCTCTTATAGATTTAAGAACTGTAATTCAGCCGGATAAGTACAATTTTGGAATACAGCTTTCAACTTCAAAATTTATTAAAAAACTCCCTGTAGAAGTAAAGTTCGGAAATCTTTCTGCTTCAGGTTCTCTCTCAAGATTAAACTCTCCGGAATTAAGCAGCAGTACTTCCCCATTCTCTAATGGAATTATTTCCACAACAGGATTAACCGCAAGTCTTCCCGGATACACAAGTTTTTCAAAAGCTGAAAGCACTTTTTTACAGATAAAAACAAATCAGCTGACAACGCATCCTTTTACAATGTATCTGAATTTATGGTTTTCGCCAGAAAATCCTGATCCGGTATTCTCTGCAATGATTTATGACAAGTTTTTTGATAACCGGTTAATAATCAGTTCATCTTTCACAACAGGACGATTTATGTATGAAGCAAACGACAGTTCATCCTGGTTTCTTGATAATCCACATTACATGGCAGACTCTCACACCTGTTCATTGATTCAGTTTTCTACTGAAATAAAAAACAAAACAAGAAAGAATTCCATTTATACAGGATTTATGACTGCCATTTATGAAAGTCCCTTTGGTCCTTTAACAGCTGCCTATAGATTAGACCTTAAACTTTCTATAAAGCACACTGATTTTTATGCATCAGCATTTCTAAATCAATATGAAGATATACTCACAAGTTCTGCAAAACTGCTTAGCCCCAGTGTTCAATTAAAGTGCGGTTTTCTTACCAAAAAGCCTGTTCCTGCTAAAAATCAAAAGCTCTATTTTATAAAAACCGGGGCCAATATTTATTCCAGAATCAACCTTACAAAACCGGAACATCCGCTCAGGCTGAATGCAGGTTTTCAACTTACTTCGGAGATTACTACCCTTTCACTTTCCGTTTCAGGGAATGCAAAATTACTGGCCGCCTCTGCAGAACTGCCGCCGGAAGATATAAGTTTTACTTCTATTTCCATGCAGTTTAAAAACTCCTGGTATTTAAAAACTTTCACTCCAGCCATAACTCTTTCTGCAGAAAAGAGATTTGATGATTCATCAGACAGTGATTCCGGGAAAATGAAATATAAAGCACAGCTGAATTTAACAAATAATTCAAGGCATAAAATAAGCGGCAACTGTACCTTCAGTTTCTCATCAAAAGATAAAGAAATAACAGATAAGAAATTTTCAGCTGGTCTTACCTGCAGAATGAACATAAAAGCCGTTACGATAATCGGAAAACTTACAATTTCAAGTTTATATCTTGAATAGAACTTATTTTTTCATTAAAATAACGTGATACTATAATCTAAGGAATAATTTTTTTAAAAGAGGTATTAATATGGCTTGGGATATTTCAAAAGTAAGAAATATCGGTATCAGTGCCCACATTGACTCTGGAAAGACAACAACTTCAGAACGTATCTTGTTCTACTGTAACAAGATTCACGCAATTCACGAAGTTCGTGGTAAGGACGGTGTTGGTGCTGTAATGGATAACATGGAACTGGAGCGTGAGCGTGGTATCACAATTCAGTCTGCTGCTACTCAGGTTCAGTGGAAAGACTACACAATCAACCTTATCGACACACCGGGTCACGTTGACTTTACTGTAGAAGTTGAACGTTCCCTTCGCGTTTTGGACGGCGCTATCATGATTCTTTGTGCCGTTGCCGGTGTTCAGTCTCAGTCAATCACTGTAGACCGCCAGCTCAAGCGTTACCATGTACCACGTGTTGCATTTGTAAACAAGTGTGACCGTCAGGGTGCTAACCCAGTTCGCGTTCGCATGCAGCTTCGCGAAAAGCTCGGTTTGAACGCATATATGATGGAGCTCCCAATTGGTCTTGAAGACAAACTCGAAGGTGTTGTAGATCTCGTTGCTATGAAGGCTATCTACTTCGACGGACCAAACGGTGAAGACCTCCGCATTGCAGAAATTCCTGCAAACATGACTGCAGATGCAGAAAAATACCGCGAAGAACTCCTCGACGCAGCTTCTATGTTCGACGATTCTTTGATGGAAGAAATCATGGAAAAGGGTTACGATGGAGTTGCAGAAGACAAGATTATCGCTGCTATCCGTAAGGGAACTCTTGCTGAACAGTTCGTAGGTGTATTCTGTGGTTCAGCTCACGTAAACAAAGGTATTCAGCCTCTTCTCGACGCTGTAGTACGCTACCTCCCAGCTCCAAACGAAGTACGCAACGTTGCTCTCGACCTCGATAACAACGAAGCTGAAGTAGAACTTGAATCAGTTGATAACAAGCCTTGTGTTGCACTTGGTTTCAAACTTGATGATGGTCAGTACGGTCAGCTTACATATACTCGCGTATACCAGGGTAAGATTAAGAAGGGTGAAGAACTCTATAACACACGTAACAAGAAGAGATTCAAGGTTGGACGTCTTGTTCGTATGAACTCTGCTCAGATGGAAGATATCAACGAAGGTTGTGCAGGTGATATCGTTGCACTCTTCGGTGTTGACTGTGCATCTGGTGATACATTCGTAAGCGGTGGAGTAAACTACTCTATGGCTTCTATGTACGTTCCAGAGCCTGTAATTTCTTTGTCTATTACTCCAAAAGACAAACAGGCTTCTATGCAGATGTCTAAGGCTCTTAACCGCTTTACTAAGGAAGACCCTACATTCCGCGTATACACAGACCCAGAATCAAATGAAACAATCATTAAGGGTATGGGTGAGCTTCACCTTGAAGTATACGTTGAACGTATGAAGCGCGAATACAACTGTGAAGTTATCACTGGTAAACCACAGGTTGCATACCGCGAATCTATCACTACAACTGGTGACTTCAACTACACACATAAAAAGCAGACTGGTGGTTCTGGACAGTACGGTCGTGTTGCCGGATTCATGGAACCAGATTCTGAGAAAGACTACGAGTTCGTAGACGCAATTAAGGGTGGTGCTATTCCTAACGAATACATCCCTTCTTGTGATAAAGGTTTCCAGAAGGCTATGAAGGAAGGTTCTTTGATTGGAGCTCCTATCGTAGGTGTTAAGATTACAATTAATGATGGTCAGTACCACCCTGTAGACTCTAACGATAACGCATTCCAGATTGCTGCTATTGGTGCTTTCCGTGAAGGTTACATGAAGGCTAAGCCTGTAATCCTCGAACCAATCATGAAGGTACAGATGACTGCACCTACTGAGTTCCAGGGTAACCTCTTCGGTCTTATCAACCAGCGCCGTGGTGTAATCGTTGATTCAACTGATGAAAACAACACTTCTACAGTAAACGCAGAAGTTCCACTTTCAGAAATGTTCGGATTCTCTACTATCCTCCGTTCTTCAACTCAGGGTAAGGGTGAATTCACAATGGAATTCCTTAAGTATGGTAAGGTTCCAAACAACGTATCTGAAGAACTTCAGGCTAAATACAAGGAAGAAAAAGCAGCTGGTAAGAAATAATTAATTTCTAACCACTGATACAAAGGCGACTTGGTTTTTCCAGGTCGCCTTTTTTATTTTTATTTATTTGCTTTATATCAATTCATAGTTTAGAATAGAGGAAGTGATCAGATATCTGATTTAAAAACATTTATGCACCTCAGGAGGTCGACTATGGATAAGAAAGATTTAATCGCTCACAGCCCTGTGAGATATTTTGATGTGACAAATGCAGGTTTAAAAGACGGTGAAATGGGACTCATAACAGCTAAAAAAGGTCTTGGAAAGACTTCTATTCTGGTTCAGTTTGGAATTGACAGCCTTCTCAACGACAAAGCTCTCGTTCATGTTTCTTTTGACCAGCAGTCATCTAATGTAATTGCCTGGTATTCAAGTGTTCTTGCTGAAATTGCTAAAAAGAAGAGTTTGAACCTTGATGATGTAAATGAAGAAATTGTACGCAACCGCACAATTCTGAACTTTAATCAGGAAACATTCACTCTTCCAAAGGTTGTAAACACACTCAAGGCTCTTAAAGACGGAGGTACATCAATTGCTTCTGTAGTTGTAGATGGTCTTGATATGAACAAAACTTCTGCAGACGACATCAAATGCTTTGGAGATTTCATCAAAAAGGAAAAGATGACTGCGTGGTTCAGCTTTACAAATGAAGCAGCAGACCTTAAGGGAACTCTTGCTGCAGATAAGCTTGATAACTTTGCAACAGTTGCACACCTTGCAGCAGAAGGAAAAGTTCTTTCTCTTGCAATTCTTAAGAATGGAGAAGGTAAAGTTAGTCTTGATGCAAAAACTTTGCTTATGACTAAATCATAAAATATGATGCTGAATTAAGTTCAGCTGACGCGTCACCCCGAACTCGTTTCGGGGTCTTTTTTTTTAAAAAAAAGTGCACTTTTTTTATCTCCCGGGTGTCTAAATACATGTAAACAAACTCATACAAAGGGAGATAATTTTATGAAAAAACTTACTACTATTCTTACTATTGCTGCAGCTGCACTTATGTTTTCAAGCTGTATTATTGTTGGAGCTGATGACCTTCCAGAATTAATTATTGAGGAAAAAACTACTACAACTACTCCAAAACCTTCTAATCCTGAACCGGAGCCTGTATACTATCACAGCATAACATGCAAAAACCAGACTTCGTTCACAGTAACAGACTGGTGTGTAAAGAAAGACAACATTGTTACTTATGCAAAATCTGGTTATAACCGTTCAATCCGTTCTGGTGGAGAAGATATGATTATGGATCTTCCAGAGGGATACTACAAGGTATACTTCTCTTTTGAAGATGAATACCAGCTTAATCCAGGCGATTATTACAGCAGCGAAAGCATTTACCTTAACAAGGATGTAATCTACACTCTTTACGAGCGTCAGGTTTCAGTTGCCTGTCGTGCCGCTGGTACTGCTGTAAAACCTCAGTTGTATCTTGCAGGTTCTGATGGAACAGAGATTGATTTAGTGAGTGAGTAAAATAACTAAACCTGCATTTTGAATAGCAAAATGCAGGTTTATATGTTACAATTAAACTCAAGGAGCGCAATATGAAAAAGATATTTTCTATACTTTTAGCATCAATGGTAATAGGTCTCTTTTCGAGTTGTATTTTGGTAGTGCCGGAACATACAATGTATTTTTATAATGATACTACAAAACAATATGTTTATGACTGGTACCTTAAAGATTCAGATGGAGACGATCACGCTGCCTCAAAAGATTATTGTGAAGTTGCGCCTGGCGAATATGATTACATTTCAAATCTGAAAGAAGATTGTTATCAAGTTTGGTTCTGTATTTATCAAACTCGCGAGCAAGACTATTATGTTCACACTGATAATTATTTTGAACTTAATAGTGATGCAACCTTCTATTTAAGTGATACAAAAGCTTATACAGGCACACCAACATCACGTTCTGCAAATTCAGGAAATGATAACTTTGAAGATACCTATGTCCTTAAAGATTCAAAAGGAAATGAATATAAATTAGTCCGTGACTAAAGGGGGCGTTGCGGGGCGGCGTTTGAGCCCCGCAGGGTGGATCGGCAGGCATAGCCTACCTCTGCCGCTATTTTTTATGGATAATCCTAAAACGACCCACTGTCGCAGCTCGTTTTTTAACGGATTTCCTATAAGAGCGGGGATGGACACCTCCCTCCTCTACTCAAACTACCATAAAATCTGAACTATAAATCCTGGCGCTGATCGTCCTTCCATGGGAAGAGGAAGCTGCGGATTGGGCGAGGACCGAGGATGTCGCGGTCTTCGGCAATTAAATCGTCCCAAGGAATCTGGCGGCGTTCTTTTTTTGTTTTCAGTTCAGGATGCTCTTCCAGATAATCATATTTATAAAGAAGAATACGAAGTGCATTTGTATTTGCAATAAGAATACCTGTCATTGAAGGAAAGAATCCGATTGCAACTACTGACAGAACCAGAAGAATAAGATTGTAAAGTCCCATCAAAAGTGTAAAACCGGTATTATCGAAGAGGATTATAAAGCTCTTCTTAAAGCATTTTCTGAAGTTGTTGTGCATAAGGGCACGGATAGGAATAAACCACTGCATTGCAAGCAGATAGAAAATATCTATCCAGAAAATAGAACAGCCAAGCGCAAATCCCAAAAGTGTAGCCGATTCAATATAATATCTGATTGAAAAGCTTGAAATAAGGAAAACTGCGGTATTCATAAGGCCGAACAGTGCGCCGTCTTTTATTGATCCTGGAATTGCCTTGAAAAAGTCCAGCATATGGATTCCTTCGAAGTTTGCAATATGTGCAGCTGAATCACTATAAGCGACAACAAGGATAGAAAGAAATACAACACCAAAAACTAAAGCAAGAAGAACCAGGATTTCTGACTGTGTATTTGCAGCAAGACCATTCAAAAGAACTATACCAATTCCTGAAAAAAGGAAAACCAGATTTGCCATAATAACTGAAAGAAGGTTGTCCCAGCCATCACAGAAATTCTTTTTAATAATAAAACCAAACATATTTAAAATTTAACAATTATTACTATTAAATACAAGAAGATTTCGTGGTAAAATAATGTTATGGACGTAAATTCTTCTATTTCACTACTTTCTAACATTCATTCTATTACAGCTGATTTTCTTACCGAAAGGCTTAAAAATAAGGGGTTTCCGGAATTTGCTTCTTCTCATGGAAATATTCTTTTTCAGCTCAGTGTTAATGAAAAAATGACTATGGGAGATCTGGCTGAAAAAATTAACCGCGATAAGTCTACAACTACTGTGCTAGTAAGAAAACTTGAGGCTGAAGGATTCATTACAGGAGAACCAGACCCGTCAGACAAACGCAGCCGAATAATCTATCTTGCAGATAAAGGTAAACAGTTTAACTCAATTGCACAGGAACTTTCGAAAGAACTCCTGGATACATTTTATAAGGACTTTTCTGATACAGAAAAAGAGAAGTTTTTTAAATCTCTGCTAAAAATCAAAAAGAATTTCTCACAGTGCACACAGAGATAATCTATCCAGTTATTTTATACTCCGTGTCCTCTTTTGCTCTGTGAGGAATTTTTTACTGGTCACTTGACTCTACTTTTATATAAAAATATATTATAACACATGAAAAAGATAATTTTATTTACAACTATTTTTGCTGCAATCCTTTCTATGGGATTTGCTAAGGCTAAAAAAACTGACAAAACTTCTATTGCAGTTTTTGTTCCAGGAATTATTGATGACAGTCCTGTTTATAACATGCTTGTTCAGGGTGTAAAAGCCGCTGTTGAAGAAAAGAATCAGAATCTTTCTAAAAAAGAAAAGGTTAATCTTTTTATTATGGAAGCTGGTACTAACCAGGCTGAATGGGGTGCAAAGATTACAGCTCTTTGTGCTGAACAGAAATATGATGTAATTATTTCTTCTAACCCTTCCCTTCCAGATCTTGTTGAACCAATTCTTAAATCGTTCCCAAAACAGAAGTTCATTCTGATGGACGCAACTAAAGAAGGAAATCCGAACATTCATACTATCTGTTACAATCAGTATGAGCAGTCTTATCTTACCGGTTATATCGGCGGACTTATGTCTAAAAGCAATAAACTTGCTTTGATTGCAGCTCAGGAATACCCTGTTATGAATAACATTATTCTTCCTTATTTTGAAAAGGGTGCAAAGGCTGCAAACGCTGATTCTACTGTAGACTTTAGAATTGTAGGAAACTGGTATGATGCAACAAAGGGTGCAGAAATTGCAGATGCTGTTGCAAAGAAAGGTGTTGATGTAATTCTTCCTATCTGTGGCGGTGCTTCTCAGGGTGTTATCACTTCTGCTGTAAATAATGGAATTTATGTTACTTGGTTTGATGACAATGGCTTTGCAAAAGCTCCTGGAACTATTATTTCTTCCAGTGTTATGAAGCAGAAGGAAATGTCTTATAATGTAACTAAGGAATTTATTGAAGGAAATACTCCTTGGGGAACAGCTGAAATGGTTGGAATTAAAGAAGGCTTTGTTGATTTTGTTCAGGATGATCCGAACTATATCAAAGCCGTTCCGGCTGACATCAGAGAGAAGATGAAGAACCTTTTGGATGATATTCGTTCAGGAAAAACAGAGATAAAATAGATAATAGATTGCTTCGCTACGCTCGCAATGACGTCATTGCGAGGAGCCTGAAAGGCGACGTGGCAATCCATATAAAAATAGATGCTGAGTTTAAAAGATATCTGCGTAAAATATTCTTATAAAACTGTACTCACCGGCGTTTCGCTGAATTTTGAAAAAGGGAAGATTTATTCCCTTCTCGGAGAAAACGGTGCCGGTAAGTCTACACTTGCGCGTGTACTTTGTGGAGATATTCTGCCGACTGGCGGAAGCATTTATCTGAATGAAAAAAAACTGAATATAAGAAAGCCGAAGGACGCAATCAGAAACGGAATTGTTTGTGTTCACCAGAGACCACTTCTCGCTCCTTCAATTTCTATCAGGGATAATCTTAGAATCGGCATCAGCCATAAGATGACAAAGCTTATTCCTGAGTTCACAAAAAAATGGATTCTTGGGCGTGAACTTTCAGAAACAGTAAAAAACATCAGTGAACAGGAAGTGTTTAATACATCTCTTGCCGGTGCACTGCTCAAAAGTCCATTTGTACTGATTCTGGATGAACCGCCCTTTTTAGACACACAGAAAATCAGAGAACTAGCAAACAGCGGACTAATCATAATTATAATCACACACAGTTTTAAAGAAGCTATTGAAAAATCTGATGAAGTGATTTTGCTGAAGGATGGAAATGTTCTTGAAAAAACTTCTGCAAAATCAATTACCGAAGCATATATAAAAGAAAAACTCTTCGGACTCACAAAAACTATAACAACTCCAGATTTTATTGAAGAAAAAGATATTTCTGAAGAAGAGGTTATGGAACTCAGACGAAAGTCCTTCGGGTCAGGCCCGAAAATGACAAAAAAAAGTATCGGATATATTCCTTCTGACAGAACATTCCGAGCTTCGAATCCTAACCTTACAATTTTTCAGCTTTGCACAGCCTATCATACAAAAGGCAAACAAAAAGAACTTGAAGAATATTCAAAAAAACTGCTTACAAAAGCAGATGTAAATATAAGATTAAATGAAAAAGCGTTATGTCTCTCCGGCGGAATGCTTCAGAGATTGATTCTTGAACGCGAACTGGCAGAGAATCCGGAAGAGCTTTATCTTTTTGATCCGACTCATGGACTGGATGCGGAAGCCACAGAGCGGCTTTATTCCAGACTTGAAGGACTTGCAAAAAAAGGCGTGAAGATAATAATAGGAAAGGTAGAATGAATATTTATTACACAGGTTCTGCACTGAATCTTTCTGCCTTATATATGATTGCGGGAAGCGGTGCTTTAATTTCAATGAAATCGGGAGATTTCAATTTAGGCGGCGAAGGACAGATTTACCTTGGCGGTTTTGTAAGTGCAATTGTGCTGGCAAAACTTGCAGAAAGTGGAAATCCTGCAATGTCATGTTTCGCCGTTCTTACAGCAGTACTCGCTGCCTTTATCTGTACCGCGCTGATGGCAGGACTTTCTGCTGTTTTTAAGATTTTCCGCAATGCAGATTTTCTGTTTACCTCGTTTATTGCTTCGGCTGCCATGATTCCGTTTATTGACGGTCTTGTAAGCGGACCGTTCAGAAGTACCACAGACAATCTGCTGGCAACGCCTTTTATTCCAGAGCAGGTTCGCCTTCCTTCTATTCTTCCGCCATCGCCACTTAATGCCTCGTTCATTCTCGCACTGGCATTCTGTGCCGCCGCGTGGTGCTTACTCAACCGCACAGCCTGGGGACGCCAGCTATGCATACTCGGCACCAGTCCAGAGTTTTCACGTTTCGCGGGCTTCGCGGGCCGCAGACTTTCCCTTAGTTCCGCATTACTTTCCGGCGGCCTCCACGGCCTGGCCGGGGCGGCCGCCATCGCAGGAACCTACTTTACCTGCCATCAAGGCTTTTATTCCGGTATGGGCTGGAACGCCTTCTCCGCAGCCCTGATTGCAGGAGCTAATCCTCTGCTGCTAATTCCGTCGTCTATTTTTATGGGCTTTATTACAACCTATTCAAATAAGTTTGCGCTATATCATAATTTCGGATTCGATATCAGCAGTATGATTCAGGCCGTTATACTGTTTTTAATTGCATTTAAGCCGAGGTCAAAATGACAATACTCGCTGTTTTATCTTACGCCTGCCCTCTTATTCTCTGTTCGATTGGAGCCCTGTTTACTGAATACGCAGGCTGTCTTGCGCTTTTCTTAGATGGACTTGTTTCGTTCTCTGCCTTTTTGTTCTATACATTCACTGTAACAACGGGCTCGGCAATTCTTGGGGCGGTGATGGCCTGCCTCGGTGCGGTAGGAATTACACTGACGTTCTCGGCAGTTGTAGAGCGAGGGGGAGCTAACAGGTTTATTGCCGCCATAGCGATGAACCTGTTATTTGGTGCGCTGTGTTCTTGTTTGTCGTCGGTGATTTTTGGGACCCGCGGAGTTCTGGCGGCAGAACTCTTCCGTTTTTCTGCGAACTCGGCGCGCGCGGCGACTGTAGTTGTTACGGCGGTGCTTGTTGCGATTGCGGCAATATTCCTGAGGTACGGCCGCCACGGGTTATATATTCGGATTGCGGGAAGTGATGCGGATGTATTACAGGCAAAGGGTGTAAATCCAGGCGTAATCAGAACTCTGTCCTGGTCACTTGCAGCCCTTTACGGTTCTGCAGCTGGCTGCTTTCTTGCTATGAGACTCTCTTCTTTTGTTCCTAATATTTCAAGTGGTCGAGGCTGGATGGCACTCGCAGTAGTTTTCCTTGGCAAAAAGAAACCGCTGCGCATTGTGGCAGCGGTTCTGGTTTTCTGTGTTGCAGATGTTTTCTCTGCTAATATTCAGAATTATATTTCGGGCATTCCATCTTCACTTTTGATTTCACTGCCCTATCTGGTTTCGCTTCTTCTTATTTTTGTAAAATAGTACTTTCTAAATCATCATTTTTAAACATGTCATCACTGATTCCAAAGCCACCAGCCATTGCAAGCTGATTCAGTTTTGCATTGATTTCATCAAGGCTTGGGCTCTTGTATACAAGTTTTACATTCTCGTTTTCTGCCCCAACAACTCCTCTTTCACCAATTTCTTTAACCTCATCAACTTCAGAAGTTTCTGACGAAGTTGCAAAAATGTCACTTCCCGAATTAGATCTGCTGAACATTTCAAAACCACCAGATTTCTTTTCTACTGGAGCAGCAGGGGCTTCTTCTTTTACTTCATCTTCCATTATAGGAATTTCTTCTTCCATTATTTCCGGAATTTCAGGTTCTTCAGTTTTTTCAACAGCAGCAGGGGCTTCGATTACAACCGGCTTTTCAATTACTGCAGGCTTCTCAATTACTACAGGCTTCTCATTTACAACTGGAACGTCAGCCTCTGGTTCAACAGCGACAGGCTCTTCCATTACAGTCTTTCCAACTTCACTTGTCTTGAACTCTTCAAGTACAGTTTCCAGTTCTGACAGGTTTCTGTAACTTTCATCACTTGAAGAACTAACATTCTTCATCTTCTGTACAATATCTGCAGTCTCTTCCTTAATCTTCTTAAGCGAAAGAATAGCCTGGAAGAATACCTCATTCATGTTATCAACCTGCTGAGAAACCTTCTGCTGTTTTCCAGCAAGATCTCCACAGTATTTGTTCATCTCATCTGCGGCAGAAGAAGTTTCTTCACTACGCTGTTTAATCTGAAGCATCTGTGAATCAATTCTTCCAATTCCGCCAGTAATTTCCTGCAATGAACTTACTATCTGATCTGCATGAGCACTAACCTTTTCAAAAGCCTCAAATGCAGACTGACTCGATTTGTTTGCATTTTCAACGGCCTGTACGATTGCATTTACAACGCGGGAAATCTTATCTGCATTTTCAGAAGTTTCCTCTGCCAGAGAACGGATTTCCTCAGCAACGACACCAAAGCCCTTACCTGCTTCACCGGCATGTGCAGACTCAATTGCCGCATTCATAGAAAGAAGGTTTGTCTGCTCTGCAACGTTATTGATGATTGTTACAACTTCATAAACTTCATCAAGCTGTTCAGCGACGTGTCCAAGGATTTCATTTGTAGCAGTTATCTTATCATCACCATCGGCTACATAAGTATGCATTTCCTGTGCACTTTCCATTCGCTCTTCAGCCATCTTGCTCATGGACTCAAGGGTCTTAACAACTTCTTTTACTGCGCTGTTACTGTTCTCAATTGCGGTAGTCTGAACATTATTACTCTTAACCAGCGTATCAACATGAACATTCATTTCCGCAATTACGCCAATTGCAGCATTCATAACTTCTACCATTTCTGTAAACTTCTTACTCATTTCATCAATATTTGAATCAATCTGAGTTGAAGCTGTTGCCGTACTATTAGCAGATTCATTGATTATTGCTTCTGCATCAATTGCTTTTTTGGCAGTAGATTTTACAAGCAGGAAGAAGTTATTTATCTGTGTAACCATATCGCTGATATTTGCCATCAGCATATGCATTTCATCGCTTCCTTCAGGATTTACATTTGCAGTAAAGTCTTTTTCTGCAAGTGTAGAAGTAACATCCTTTACCTTGATGATTCGCTTAGAAATCTTAGAGGTAACAAGGAAAATCATGCAGGCAAGAATGATTGATGTAACTGCGGCAAAAATAATTGTTATTGCAACGAATTTTGTTTCTCTTTCCAGAACAATTCTTTCTATATTATTAAGGGTTTTTGTATTCAGTTCCATAAGAGAAACATAGAGAAGTCTAATTTTTTTAATCTGTGTATGAGCATCCTCTGTAAGGCTTAAAAGATTTAAAATATCTTCATCCTGTGTATAAAGATTTGCTGTTTCCCGGATACCAAAACTTTTGATACTTGTATGTACTGAAGTATTAGGCTTTGTCGCTTCCATTGTCCTTAAAATATTTTCAACTGGACCAAAACTGTCATTAAGCAGCTGCCAGGTAAGTTTTGTCTGTTTGAGACTGGATTTAAAATCTTCCGGGAATGAATCAATTATCGGATTTTCAAGAAGATAATTAAAGGATTCTGTAATTGATGTTTTTTTAGAATCAAATGCAGAATAAGCTGTTTCTATTTCAAAATCCCAGTAATCCATTTTTTCCAGATAATCAACTATGGATGCAAGCTGAGATTCAGTTTTGATTTCCATTATCTGGTAATTTTTAAGATTTTGAATCTGAGTAATATTTACGATTGAAAAGACTGTAAGAATTACAGACTGAAAAACAGTAAAAAGAATTATAAAAGAGAATTTGCCATTAAGTTTCATAAAATAACAATCCTATGATAAATATTTTATCATAGGATTGTTATTTTTCAAGAATTATTGATTTTCTTCTATTATAAATAACATTTCGTTAATAAACAGAAAGAATCTTTTCGAGTTTTTCTTTTCCGATAATGCGGAAGAAGCTTCCGAGACGGGGTCCCTGATCTTTGTTTATAAGTGCATTATAAAGTGCTGTGAACAAAGTCTTTGATTCAAGTCCCATTTCTGTAGCGATATCATACATTGCCTGCTGACATTCCTTATCAAGCTGGAATGTATCGAGCTTTGGAAGTACTTCATCACGAACACGCTTTACTGCTGTAAGAATGTCGCCAGAGAGGTCTGCCTTGCTTCCGTCGTTACGGAGTTCGAAGCAGAAGTCTGGAGCGCAGTCTGGAGCTGAATGCTTTACCCAGAACCATGCACACTCAATACGGCGGCGGAGTCTTTCTTCCTGTTCAGGTTTTACGTCTCCGAGAGCCTTAATTACAGCATCAATATCACCAGAATAAATCTGAAGCAGAGTTGTAAGCTGGCGGATTGTTACCTGATATGGCATTGTTTCCGGAATCTTTCCGTCAATCTGGCTGAGCATATAAATGCGCTTTTCCTTATTGAAGTGGTCGTCAGACTTAGCCTTATCAATTCCGTAAACAATACGCTCTGTTTTGTCGTAGTCCTCATAAACTTTGAGAACATCCATATCAAAGCTGATTGCAAATTCTGTATTAGGTCTTGTACCAGCAAAGAGGTAGCGGAGAACTTCTGCCTGATAAACATCAAGAGCATCAGGCAAAGCAATTACCTTACCCTTTGAAGAAGACATTTTTCCAGGAACTCCCTTGAGGTTTACAAAGTCATAGCGCATTGTAACAGGAGCGTCCCAGCCATAGATTCTCTTAGAAACAAGTTTAGCTGTATCGTAGCTTCCACCTGGGCTGATGTGGTCTTTTCCACCCGGCTCGAATACAACCTTTTCTTCGTTCCATCTCATTGGCCAGTCAACACGCCAGCCGAGCTTTGCGCCCTTGAAAGTACGGATATCTGCAGTTTCGCAGTTACCACATTCACACTTATAAGTGATTCCGTATTCGCCGTCGTAGTCTGTAATTTCAGTTGTATCTTTCTGGCACTTTCCGCAGAAAATTGCTACCGGCCAGTAAACATCTTCCGGCTTCATTTTATGAGCGTCATCGCGGTATTCGTTTAAACATTCCTTGATTACGTCACGGTTCTGCATAGCCTTGCGCATACCTTCTGCATAGCGGTTTGCACGATATCGGCTTGCCTGATAAAGGAACTCAGGAGAAATGCCAACGCGTGGAAGCTGAGTTTCAATATCAACCTCATGGTGGCGGGCATAGTTTTCATTGCGTCCAGTTGTATCAGGTACCTCAGTAATTGGATAGCGGAGGTATTTTTCAAGGATTTCAGGGTCAGGCATGTTAGCAGGAACTTTGCGGAATACGTCGTAGTCATCCCATGAATAAATAAAGCGTACGTTCTTACCGCGGTCGCGAAGTGCGCGAACTACTAAGTCTACTGTAATGATTTCGCGGAAGTTTCCAAGGTGAACTGTTCCAGAAGGTGTAATTCCTGAAGCACAGGTATAAGAATCCAGATCTCCCTTTTCGCGGATAATCTGATTAGCCATCTGATCTGCCCAGTGACAGAGGAGTGGATCTCTCTTTTCGTTATTCTGATTATTCTGATTTTCGTTACTCATAGATGTATATTATAGTAAAAAAATGAATATGTAGGAAGTAGTTTGCATATTTTCTCAAATTTTACTTGACATATGTATTAGGGAAGGGGTAAAGTTAATAGTATAAAGTTTGTAAAAAAAGGAGAATTTTTTATGAAAAAACTATTAAAAAATTCTGTCCTGCTTTTGATAGCTTCGGCAGTATTCATGGGATGTAAAAACAATCCAGAAGAGCCAGAACACATTCCGGGAGAGTGGACTGACAATGCGGTATTTGAAACAAGTTTATCTGGACCATACGAAGGCTCCACACTTACCGTAGTTGGTAAAAAAATTATTTATGATTTTCCTACTCCGTGGGAATTAGCTGTGTCAGATGTTCCTGAAGCAGGTTATTACAGTAATACAAATTATCCAATAACAAATGATACATACAAAGGATTTAAAGCAACTATTAAGAGTGATACAAATACAACTTATCCAGGATTCATATTTTATGGTTCTATAGATTCTTCTGGCAATTGGTCATATTATGAAATAATAATTAATCCTTATCACGAACTAAAAATTAAACAAAAACTTCACGGAACTAGGACAACATTACAAAAATGGACAGAATATTCAAAAATCAATGATCTTTCTGAAGTAAATGAAGTAATTGTTTACACAGATGACAATGGTAATATTGGAATTAATGTGAACGGAAAAACTATTGCACGAATTGAAGAGCCTGTTCTTCAACCTGGATTCTTTGGAATTACAGCAAGCTTAAACTATGATGATTGGCGTTATAACAAACCAATAAAAACGACTTATGAATTCACAGAATTCCAGTTAAACCAGTAATATCTAAAACATCATAAAAACTTCAAAAGACCGTATGGATTAAAAACACCATGCGGTCTTTTTTTCTTGATAGGTGTGGCAAGTGGGTTAGAATTAATATTATAAAGTTTATTTATAAAAAGAGATTTATTTATGAAAAAACTACTTATCTTACTTTTTGCAGGTCTGTTATTAGTTTCATGTAGTGATCCTACAAATACTGATAATCAAAAGAATTCTTCTGGACAAATCGAAGTTGGAATTGCAATGCCAAATAATGTACGTTGGCGCAGAGATGGTTCAGATATCAAAAGCAAACTCGAACAGGCAGGTTATAGTGTTGATGTAAAGTATGCTGAAGGTCAAAACTATTCTCAACAGCAGATATCAAATCAAATATCACAAATTAATGACTTGATTTCAAACAACGTTAAAGTATTAGTAATTGCTCCTGTAAACGGATATTCTTTGACATCTGTTCTTGCTGAAGCAAAGTCAGAAGGTATAAAAGTCATTTCTTATGACCGATTAATAATGGATTCAGATGCAGTTTCCTATAGTATTGGATGGAATAATGAACAGGTTGGCCAACTACAGGCTGAATATCTTATTGAAAAACTAAATCTTGAAAACCGTGAAGATGATGTAACTATGGAATTCTTTACTGGAGATGAAACTGATATTAATGTTCAATCATATTTTTACGGTGCTATGGAAGTTCTTCGCGATTTTTTAGCTAAAAATATTCGTGTATACTCTAACGATTTATTATTATCAGAGTGCGCAACTCCAGAATGGAAAACAGAAAAAGCAAAAGAAAGAATGGAAAGAATCATTTCAATATATGAAGAATATAACAAAACAATTGATGCAGTATTGTGTTCAAATGATTCAACCGCACAAGGTGTAACGGAAGCTCTTTTAGCTGCAGGGTATACTGAAGATAGTTTTCCATTAATCACAGGTCAAGACTGTGATATTGATTCTGTAAAAAACATTATTAAAGGAACACAGAGTATGTCAGTACTGAAGGAAACAAGTATAATGACTTCTAAAACTGTAGATATGGTAAAAGCAATTCTGTCTAATACAATAGTTCCAGTAAACAAAACTGTAAACAATGGCGAAAAAAATATTCCAGCTTTCTTATGTGATGCAATTTATGTTGATAAAGATAACTGGAGAACAGTTCTAGTTGATTCTGGTTACTACACAGAAGAAGAGCTTCAATTATAAGAAACATTAAAACTAAAAAAATGCGGTGGTTTCGACTCGTTCAACCACCGCATTTTTTTTGTTTTCTTCTATTTAATTTGCCAGTTGATAAGTTCGCAGCCTTCTGGAAGGATGATGAACAAATCATGTTTGCCACTGACAGCGTTTAATTTTGCGCTTACGGAATTTTTGTTTCCGAGTTTTGCGGCTGCAATTTCGGTGCCGTTGCTGCCAATACCGTCAATGTTTAATTTGATTGATTTTCCGTCTGCCGGGATACATTCTGCTGTAAACTCAGCTTCTGTTCCTTTGAACTCAACACCTTTAATGCAAACGTAACCACCTTCTTTTACTGCAGCTACGCTCTGCTTTGAAGTTACGGCGACATTCACTGAACTTGCCATGGTTGTAGCCGGGACAACATCACCAAGCGCAAACACACCACTCTGCTCTACACCTTTTTTTGTTGATTTCTGGATTGGAAGGCTTCCATCTGCATTTACTGCAAAATGGTCAATAAAGATGTTGCGGTAGCCGCCTTTTTCCTGACCGGTTGTTTTTTCAAGAGTCTGTGTATGGTATGCGATATACCAGTTTCCGCGGAAGTTGAAAATCCAGTGATGGTTATTTCCCCAGGCTCCAAAAACAGTTCCAGGATTTTCCAGAGTGTAGCCCTTGTACTCGAAAGGTCCGAGAGGATTTTTTGATGTCATATAACCGATTACTGCAATTGGCATCTTGTCTGGATCTTTTGTATCTTTTCTGTCTGCCCAGTTTGTACAATAAGTATAATACCAGGTATCACCAATCTTATTGATTCCAGAATCTTCAAAAAGGAAAGGAGCATCAATAACTTTAGGTTCTCCTTCAAGATGAACCATATCATCACTCAAGGCTGCACAACGGGCATTCATAGGATGTTCATATTTATCAGGATCATGTCCGCCACCAAAATAAATATATGCCTGTCCATCATCATCAACAATTACAGCAGGATCAAAAAGCCAGTTGATTTTTTCGCAGGTTGGAACCTTTCGGGAAATAAGAGGTTCTTTAATCGGGTCAATAAAAGGACCAACAGGAGACTCACCTTCCAGAACACCAATTCCGTTTCCACTGTCTGCAAAGTAAATAAAGAACTTATCTTTTCCATTGATATTCTTCCAGCATACAGCAGGTGCCCAGGAATTGCTTGCCCATAGAGCAGCACCAATAAAATCATTTTTTCCGGCAACTTTGATTTCTCCGCAGTCAGTCCAGTTTACAAGATCCTTTGTACTGAACACGTTAAGACTTGTAATCTTATTATATCCGTTATCAGTTTTGCCTTTTGTAAATTCAAACTGCTGCATATCATTTGTTGTATAAAGATATAAGGTATCCTTATAAATCAAAATGGCAGGATCTGCACCATATTTGTGTGCAACAACAGGATTATTCTCTCCCGGCATTTTAAAAGCTTTTTCTGCCATAAGCTTCTGCATTTCTGTTACAGCAGTTGCTTCCAGTATTGTCTCATTTTTTGATTCCATCTTTTTTCCTCCGTTACATGAACTTGCCGCCGTAATTATACTTAAAATCATAATTACAGATACAAAATATCTTGCACTTTTCATAATTAAATTATAAAGTTTATTTAAAATAATGTAAAACGTTTAACTATTTTTTACGAAAAATTTCTTAGAATAAATCAGGATAATAATCATGAAGAGAACTTTTATCATTTTCAGCATTGCAACAATCTTATTTACCGGCTGCAAAAATAAAAAGACAGACTTTCCGTTTGAAGCGAATCCGATTTCTCAGGCAATCAAACTTGAAAATCAGCCAGTCACAAAACAGCAGCTGGACCGCATTCCGGAAGCTTACCGCGTTATTGTAAAGGACGGCGGAACTATTGAGCACATCACTTATGAATCTAAAAATTATTATGGTGATGGTCAGACTAAAGAAAAAAAAGCAAACGTCTATCTGCCTGCAGGTTATGACAAATCAAAAAAATATAAAGTACTTTATCTGATGCACGGAATCGGCGGTGACGAAAACGAATGGGGTATGAAAGACGAGCAGTCCCTCATCAAAAAGATAATGGACAATCTGACTGTAAAAGGTGATATAGAACCTTTTATAATCGTAACACCAAACGGACGTTCAGGCAGCGATCCGGATCCGAACAAAACTTATCTTGCTTTTTATAAATTCGGAGAAGAGCTCCGCAACGATCTGATTCCTTATATGGACTCACACTACTCTACTTATGCAGACAGAGACCATCGTGCAATGGCCGGCCTTTCTATGGGCGGAATGCAGACTATAAATATTGGAATCTGTGAATGTCTTGATTTAATAAGTTATTTCGGTGCTTTTTCTGCAGCTCCAACTTCTTATGAAGCAGCAAAGGTAGCTCAGATTTTAGACCAAAATGAAAAACTGCCGGTACATTATTTCTATAATATTTGTGGTACTGAAGATTCGATTGCTTATGGAGCTCATGCAGCTGCGGCTAAACTTCTTCCACGCCTTACAGACCGTCTCACAGAAGGCGAAAACTTCCGCTGGCAGGAACAGGGCGGCGGTCATGATTTTGGAATTTGGAATTTAGGTTTTTATAATTTTGCAAAAGTTTTTGGAGGTAATAAATAATGAAAAAGCATGGCTTTAATCCTTACTTACCGTCATGGGAATATATTCCAGACGGAGAACCACATGTTTTCGGAGACAGAGTTTATGTATATGGTTCACACGACTGCTTTAACGGCTGGGTTTTCTGTCAGGGAGATTACGTGTGCTATTCTGCTCCAGTAACTGACCTTAGAGACTGGCGTTATGAAGGAGTAATCTATCCTAAAACTTCAGAGGAAATGAATGCTGACGGACACATGTGTCTTTATGCTCCAGATGTAACAGTTGGACCAGACGGACGTTATTACCTCTATTATGTTTATGATAAAGTAGGTTTTGTTTCTGTTGCAGTCTGTGACACACCGGCAGGAAAATATAAGTTCTACGGACATGTTCATTATAAAGACGGAACAAGACTTGGAGACCGCAATGGCGATATGCCACAGTTTGACCCGGGCGTTATTACAGAAGGAAACCGCACTTACCTTTATACAGGTTTCTGTGGAAATCATATGAAAGACAGAATTGGAGCAATGGCTACAGTCCTTGGACCAGATATGCTCACGATTGAAGAAGAACCTGTTATTGTTGCTCCAGGCGACTGTTACACAGATGTTACAGCCCCGGTTACAACAGACTGCCCTTACAAACAGGATTCAGTTGAAGAATGGAAAAACTATAAAGACCACGCTTTCTTTGAAGCCCCTTCAATCAGAAAAATTGGTGATACTTATTATTTTATTTTCTCATCTCAGGTTATGCATGAGCTTTGTTATGCAACAAGTAAGAATCCAACTTCAGGCTTTAAGTATCAGGGTGTAATTGTAAGTAATGTTGATATGCATATTGATTCCTATAAGCCTGCTGATATGCCGGCAGCTTTTGGAGCAAATAATCACGGCAGCATTGAACTGATAAACGGTGAATACTACATATTCTATCACCGCCACACAAACGGTAACTGGTTTAACCGTCAGGGTTGTGCAGAAAAACTTAAGGTTCTTCCAGATGGTACAATTCCACAGGTTCAGATTACTTCATGTGGTTTGAACGGTGGTCCTCTTGAAGGAAAAGGTGAATACCCTGCATACATTGCCTGCAATATCTTTAATCCGGAAGAAAAGAACTGGATTGTTGATATCAGACATCCTCGTGTTTCTCAGGACGGCCGCGATGGCGATGAAGAAACAGGATATATCGCAAATGTGCAAAACGGCTACATCTATGGCTTTAAGTATTTTGATTTCAAGAATGTAAAAAAGATTTCTATATTAACCCGCGGTTATGTTTACGGAAAATATGAAATCAGAACAAAGTGGGATGGCCCTGTACTTGCAGAAATATCAGCAGGCTGCTCTAACATCTGGGAAACAAACAGTGCAGACATCAGCATTCCAGACGGAATCGGCGAACTGTACTTTAAGTTTGTGGGTGGAGGAAGCCATCAGTTTAAGGGATTTATACTCTCATAAACTGTCCTGACGCCAGATCAGTTTCTTCTTTTTATTCTGATACTGCTTTGGCGTACAATTCATATATTCCTTAAATTTTCTTGAAAAATACTGAATATTGTTAAAGCCGTTTGAAGTTGCAATTTCCGTAATATTATTATTCGTGTAAATCAAGTCCAGACAGGCTTTTTCAATTCGGTATTTATTTATGTATTCTGATACATTCATTCCCGTACTTTCTTTAAATAGTCTGATAAAGTGGCTCTTGCTGTAATTTGTAAGCTTAAGGATTGCTCCAAGGCTTATAGATTCACTGTAGTTTTCACGGATATAATGAATTGCATTATCAATTGCAGAAAGACTCCGTTTTTCATTTTCAACAACCTGTGAAAAACGCTCATACTGGTCCGTTTCTATTGCATAGGAAATCACATCAAGAATAATTGAACGGAGAATAACCTCCATACCTTCTGATTTTTTTTTCATTAAAGAGATATTATGAAATCTCTGAGCAAGTTCCGGAGGCATTGTCAGAAAGCGGCACAGTCTGATTCCTTCAAAAAAAAGCCGGCACGGATCATTTTCACTGCCAAGTGCAGAAATATCAAACAGAATACGGTAGCAATGAAACTCCAGAACTCCTCTTCCCTTCTTAAGAAAATGTTCTTCAAAAGGATTGATGAATATGAAATCACCTTCAGATATATCAGAAACTGTATTTCCGATATAAACCTTGCCATTTCCTTTTTTTATGAAAAGAATTTCGTATTCTATCTGTCTTAAAGGCTCTTCCTGATAACTGTTTTGCGAACTAAAACTGACGGCAACCGGTTGCCGTACTATTCGCTGTTCATTCTGCATAGGGATATTCTACTATGAAAATTCTCGAAATTCAACGCAAAATAAGACTTTTTTATAAATATTATGATACTTTTAGTGTTTTTTCCCAAAAATAACCGATTTATCATATTTATAAAACGTTTTACCATGTTTTTACTAAAAGTTTTATAAATGGAGGACTTTTATGAAAAAAATTATGTTAGTTGCTGCAGCTGCAGTACTGGCATTGAGCCTGGTGGGATGTAAAGGCGGCGCTTCTGGAAAGAAAGACGCTCTTAACATCTCTGTATTTACAATCCAGCAGCGTGAACAGCCACCTGCTGACAACAAAGCTTACAAATGGATTGAAGAGAATTTCGGTGTAACATTCTCTTGGGATATCCTCGTAGGTGATAAAGACCAGAAGATTGGTGTACTTATTGCTTCTGGCGACCTTCCTGACCTCGTAGAAGTAGACTCAGAGAAGTTCCAGGGTGCTGGATGTCTCCGCGACCTTAAACCACTCTTGGAAAAATATGCTCCTAACCTGATGAAGCACTATTCTTCAGCTTGGAAGAAGATGATTGATCAGGATTCTGAAAAAGATGCTAATGGAAACATCGTAAAAGAGCACATCTACTCTCTTCCTAACTACGGTGTAATCGATGGAATCCCATCTGATACATACTACAACCAGAATGGTTGGTGGATTCAGAAAGCAGTTCTTAAGGAATTCGGATATCCAAAGGTAAAGACAATTGACCAGTACTTCGATCTTATCGAAGCTTACTATAAGAAGTATCCAACAATTGATGGAGCTCCTACAATCCCATTCAATATCATTACAGCTGACTGGGAAGCATTTGACCTCTGGAACCCACCTAACTTCTTGGCTGGTTATCCAAACGATGGTAACGGACACGTTACTCTTGAAAACGGTAAATATGTTTATACAGACAACTTTGCTGATGAAAATGCTCACAGATGGTTCAAGCTCGCTAATGGATATTTCCAGCGTGGTTTGATCGATCCAGCTTCATTCACAGACAACCGTGACCAGTACTATGCAAAGATTGCACAGGGTCGTGTACTCGGTATGTTCATTCAGGGATGGCAGTTCATGGGTGAACCAGAACAGACACTCTGGACAGCTGGAAAAGATGAAAGAACATATGCTCCATTGGCAATCACATTCGATGAATCAATTAAACCTCACTACCGTGACCAGTCACTTCCTAACCTCCAGAGAGGTTATGGTATTACTGTAAAGTGTCCAGAAGACAAGGCTATCAAGATTCTTCAGTTCATGGACAAGATGATTCTCGAAGAGAACCAGAGAGTTCTTTACTGGGGATTCGAAGGCGAAGACTGGCAGAAAGATGCACAGGGACGCCCATCAAGAACAGAAAAGCAGCGTGCTGATCAGAAGGATCCAAACTGGATTCAGAAAAACCGCGCTACTCTCTGGACAGAAGAAGCTCCAAAACTTGAAGGAACACTTCCAAGCGGATATACACGTCAGATGGATGACCTCGCATGGGAATATGCTCTTGCACAGAAGCAGGTTGACCTTGACCTCTGGGCAGCTTACGGAGTTGGTTCTTATGCAGAATTCGTAGATGCTAACCCTCCAAAGAATGCTGGATGGTACCCAATGTGGCAGTGTAACCCATCAGCTGAAAACGGCGGATTCGAAGAAGAAGCAGCTGTAGCTATGGCTGGATTCGAAACAATCCAGAGAAAGTATCTCCCACAGATGATCATGGGTAAACCAGCTGACTTTGAAAAGACTTGGAACGAGTACTGCAGCTTGCTTAAGCCTCTTACAGAGAAATATAACAAGTTCATGCAGCAGCAGCTCGATCACCGTGTAGAAGCATTCGGTGGTTTCCAGGACTAGTTTAGTATTGACTCTAAGTCAGACTTAAACTTGATGTAAGAGTGTTGTTTGCACTCTTACATCTAAAAAAAAGTCCACGGATTTTCTGTGGACTTTTTTTTAATCTTTAAAAACAGGTGTTTTTTTATGAAAAATAAAAAAGATTCTAGTACTGCAGAAACAACTTCTACAGCACTTGTAAACAAAAAAAGCAAATGGAAGCTTTTAGGCAAGCAGAAACTGCTTATTCTTATGTCTCTTCCTTTTGTTCTTTACATTATTCTGTTCAGATATGTCCCTCTCTGGGGGTGGACAATGGCTTTTCAGGACTATAAGCCATATAAAACTTTTGCACAGCAGGATTGGGTAGGCTTCAAATGGTTTGTACAGCTTTTCACTGAGAAAGAATTCCTTCTTTCTTTAAGAAATACTGTTGGAATGAGCCTTATTAGTACGGCACTTGGATATATTACTGCTATTGTGATTGCCGTATTCTTGAACGAAGTACGTTATATTGGTGTTAAACGCTTTGTTCAGACTGTATCATATCTCCCACACTTCCTTTCTTGGGTTATTGTTACAGGCTTAGTTGCGAATGTTCTTTCCGTTGAAGACGGAATTTTAAATGACATATTATTAGGTTTAGGACTTGTTAAACAGCCTATTCAGTGGCTTGCAGTTCAGAAATACTTCTGGCACATCATCGGTTGGACTTATGTATGGAAGGAAGTAGGTTGGAACACAATTGTATACCTTGGTGCAATGACTGCAATTGACCCATGTTTGTATGAAGCTGCTCAGATTGACGGTTGTGGTCGTCTCCGCAAGATCTGGCATATCACTTTGCCAGGAATCAAACCTACAATTATTATCATGATGATTATGTCTGCCGGACATATTCTTGATGCAAACTTTGAAATGCCATACTTGCTGCAGAATGGACTTATCCAGGACGTTGCAGAAACTATCGATATTTATGTATTGAAATACGGTTTCAAACTTTCTAGATATGGACTTGCTACCGCTGCCGGTATCTTTAAGAATGCAGTTAATATCTTGCTTCTTATTATAGCTAATACAATTGCAAAGAAGAGTGGTGAGGAGCGCTTGATATGATGGACGAAATTAAGAAAAATGAATATGCAGCAGCAAAAATGAGAACAAATGTAAGTAATATCATTTTTGATATAATCATTTATATTGTTCTTGCATTTGTTGTTATTTCAACTGTATATCCTTTCTGGAATACAATTGCAATTTCTTTGAATGATGGTTTGGATTCCCTTAAAGGTGGAATTAAGTTCTTCCCAAGAAAATTCACATGGAAGAACTATCAGGATTTGTTCCAGACTCCACGTATTTTCCAGGCTGGAATTATTTCGGTTACTCGTACAATTCTTCAGACTATTTTAAGTGTATTCTGTACTTCTATGCTTGCTTATGCACTCAGCCGCAAAGAATTTGTAATCAGAAAGCCATTAACAACTATTCTTGTAATTTCTATGTATGTAAACGCTGGTTTGATTCCAGGATATATGCTTATTAAGAACCTTCACCTTCTTGGAAAATATTCTGTTTATATTATTCCTTGTCTTGTTGATGTCTTTAACTTTATTCTTGTAAGAACTTACATCCATGGTTTACCAGACAGCTTTGTTGAATCAGCTCGTATTGATGGTGCTAATGAATTTAAGATTTTCATGCGTATCATCTTCCCTCTGATTGTTCCTTCAATTGCTATGGTTTCTTTGTTTACTGCTGTAAACGCATGGAACAGCTGGTTTGATACTTACCTCTACTGTTCTAACAAGCCAAAGCTTCACTCTCTGCAGTATGTATTGATGTCATTCCTGCAGCAGAGCCAGAACCAGAGTTCAAATGCAGCTGATGCTAACTCTATGGCTATTTCTGCCGGAGCAGGTTCAACTGCTTCTAAGGCTACACCAATCAGTATCCGTTCTTCAATTACAATTGTTGCAACACTTCCTATCCTCGTAGTATATCCGTTCGTACAGAAATACTTCGTTGTAGGTATGACAATTGGTGGTGTTAAAGAATAAGGCTAAAATCGAAGAACCGTTAAAAAACGGGCTGCGACAGCGGGCCGTTTTAGGTTCATCGAAAGAATGCCTCAGAGGCAAGCTGTGCTTGCCGACTTAAACGGTGGATAATAACCACCGTTTTTTTTTGGAGAATTAAAAATGCTAAGAATCGTCAAAACAAAACTTGGTACCGTTGAAGGTATTCCTGCTGCAGATCCTCGAATTACTGCATTCAAATCAATTCCATTTGCTAAGCCACCTGTAGGAGACTTACGTTTTGCTCCACCACAGCCTGCAGAGCCATGGGAAGGTGTGCGTGAATGTTATAAGTTCCCAGCAATTCCTGTTCAGCCCTCCCCTAACCGCAATCCTCCACCAGAGGATGTATATTCACGTGAGTGGTCTGTAGATCCTGATATTCCTGTCAGTGAAGACTGTCTTTACCTGAATATCTGGACACCTGCAAAAAACGGCAATGAAAAACTTCCAGTATATTTCTGGATTTTCGGAGGCGGCTGGCAGGTTGGTCACACTGCAGAAATGGAGTTCGACGGAGAACGTATTGCACGCCGCGGCATTGTTGTAGTTACAGTAAATTACCGTGTAAATCTTTTTGGTTTTACATGTCATCCAGAACTTACTGCAGAATATCCAGACAAACCTGCAAATATGGGACTTCAGGACCAGCAGGCAGGATTAAAATGGGTATATGAAAACATCGAAGCCTTTGGTGGTGATAAAGAAAACATTACAATCGGAGGCCAGTCTGCTGGTGCCGGCAGTGTAATGTTCCATATTGAAAATGAAGAGAGCAGAAAATACTTTAAGCGTGCCGTAGTAGACAGCGGACTCATTTATACTCCGAACATGCCTGACATGTTCCCTAAGCGCAGTGTAAAAGAAGCAGAACAGCTCGGGGTTGAATTCTTTAAGTTCTGTGGCTGTAATTCCCTTGCAGAAGCCAGAAACCTCACTACCGACCAGCTACGTCAGAAATGGAGTGAATGGGGCGGTTATGAAAAATCAATTGCCTGCTGGACTCCTGTTTTTGATGAACAGTTTAATAAAGGCAGTCTGATAGATGTAGTAAAAGAAGGTAAATGTACACCATGTCCTATCTTTACAGGTTATACTACTGATGAATTTATATTCGGTGGCATGCATGCTGTAGAAATGGGTGTACGAAAACTGATGAAGGAAGAGGAAAATCGCGGATTGAATATCCAGAACTACTGTTATAAGTTTGATGTTCCAATTCCTGGCTGGGATCACCCTGGTAAGTTCCATTCTGTTGATTTGTGGTTCTGGTTCGAAACTCTCGCTAAGTGCTGGAGACCATTTAAGGGAGTGCATTATGATGTTGCACGTCAGATGTGTGATTATCTTTGTAACTTCATTAAGAATGGAAATCCAAACGGAAAGGATCTGTGCGGTGAGCCACTTCCTGAGTGGACACCATTTAAAACAGAAAAGGCGAACTTCATGGAGTTCACTACTTACAGTGCCCTCAATGAAATTCCGCCTTCTGCTGAAATGAAGAAATACTTATAAGTTTTCTCCGTTAGATTCTATTACTTCTTTATACCAGTAAGCTGAATCCTTTGGAATGCGTTTGAGTGTATTATAATCACAGAAAACCATTCCAAAGCGAGGATTGTATCCCTTAGCCCATTCAAAGTTATCCATAAATGACCACTGGAAATATCCGCGGATATCACAACTAGCATCTGCAGCAGTTTTAAGACCGCGAAGATAGCGGTGCAGGAAGTCTATGCGGTTAGGGTCATGAACCTTTCCATCAAGGCTTTCCCAGTCGTGGCAGGAGAGACCGTTTTCTGTAATATAAATCGGAAGCTTCCAGCGCTTATAAAAATGCTTTACACCCCACTCAAGGGCTGAATCAAAGGTATCCCAGCCGATTTCTGTATGCGGTGTTCCGCGAGGTCTTTCATATCCCTCTTCATATTTACCCTGATAGATATTCTGTCCAATAAAATCAATCTTCTGACTGATAAGCTTCATATCTTCATCAGTTACTTTAGGGAAGATGTCTTTACATTCATTTACGAGGTCTTCAGGATAGTGTCCGAATACGATTGGATCTGCCCAGTAAGCATCAGACCAGACAAAGAACGGTTTATGACAACTGAAATAAATATCATAAGCTGCTTTTTCATCCATATCTCCATTAGGAATACGAGGCATTGTTGCCAGGGTGATTCCAACCTGTGCATCTGGAGCAAGTTCACGTATAGCACGAACAGCTTTTCCATGAGCAATATGAACATTATGTCCTGCAAGAAGAAGGTCACGTGAACCACACTTCATTCCAGGAGCATGAACTCCAAAAAGATTTCCACAGCCAAGGAATACAGAAGGCTCATTGAAAGTGATGAAGTGCTTTACTCTGTCACCAAGTTTTGCTACAACTGCACGAGTATACTCCTCAAACCAGTCTGAAATTTCAGGATTCAACCAGCCGCCTTTTATCTGAAGTGAATATGGTAAATCCCAATGATAAAGAGTAACAAATGGAGTAATATTGTATTTCAAAAGTTCATCTACAAGATTACTATAAAACTCAAGTCCCTTTTCATTTACCTTGCCGGTTCCTTCAGGAATTACACGAGGCCAGGCAATTGAAAAACGGTAAGCTTTAAGACCAAGATCAGCCATCAACTTTACATCTTCCTTGTAGCGGTGATAGTGATCGCAGGCAACCTTTCCGTCTGAACCGTCTTCTATTCTTCCAGGCTCTTCACAAAATACATCCCAGATAGACGGTGATTTTCCGTCTTCATTCCATGCACCTTCAATCTGAAAGGAAGCAGTAGCGGCTCCCCACATAAAGTCTTTTCTAAAACTCATTTGAATTCCTTCCTTATTTCAAGCCTTCATTAATTGCATCAATAATCTCCGGGAAATACCAGGTCTGATTATAGCGGTTATAGAATCCGTAATGTTCACTATAGTCTCTATCTTTTACTTCCCATACAGCATTATCCCAAACAAAACATGGCATACCGTTTGCCTTTGCATTCTTTACAAAAGCACGGAACCAGGCTACGCGGGCTTCGAGATTATTTTTGTTTGTTGCTCCATATTCTCCGATGTAAACTGCATAACCATCTTCAATAAAATGATTATGAAGTTTCTTAAACATTGAAGTAAAGTCACTTTCTACCTTTGCAGAGAACTCGGTAATTCCAGGAGATTCCATTGCAAAGTTGTATGGAGTATACATATGAACTGAAACAATAAGTCTGTCTTTGCTGCCATCATAATCCTGAGGCATTTTGAACGTACTTTCAAGAGCAGATTCCGGAGATGCCTGTAATGATGGTATTGCAACCATACGCTTTTTATTGTTTCCGCCGCTTGCACGAATTACATCAAGAATATTCTGTGTAAGCTTATTGAGATTATTCATTGCAACAATTGATTTCATTGAGCTTGAATTATAATACCACTCCTCTTTTGTTCCGCAGAGACGAGGCTCATTCAGAACTTCAAATACAAGGTGCTCATCATAACCGTCATTAAAGGCAAGAGCAATCTGTGCCCAGGTATTACAAACAAAATATGCAGATTCTTCATAGTTTTCATCTGTAGGATAGAAGCCTCCGCCTCTAGGCATTTTGGCATTCTTCTCATAGTTATCATGATGGATATTAATAACGACATACATGCCGTCTTCAATTGCCCAGTCTACAATTTCCTTTACACGCTTCATCCATGCAGGGGAGATTGTATAGTTATTGTCTATGATATGACGACTCCAGGATACAGGGATACGGATTGTTTTGATTCCGGAAGCAGCAAGACCATCTATCATTTCCTTAGTTGTATAAGGCTGTCCCCAGCTGACTTCAGAAGCAAGACCTCTTCCGCCGCCTATTGCATCAAGAGTGTTTCCAAGGTTCCAGCCGGTCTTCATATCGCGTACAAGTTCCATAGCTGTAATTTCCTTAAAGGCTTTCTTTCCGTTATCCACTACAGCATTTTCGCGGTTAAAGCAGATTATTTCCAGAGGATTTACACTAGTAACCGGAGCAGGAGCTGGTTTATTTTCAGCTTGTTCTGTTTTTGCAGGACCGTCAGAAGATTGTGCTTTCAAAAATCTTTCTGCCATAGGATTACTTAGCTCAACAGGTTCGTTTTTCTTCTCATTTTTACCGCTGCAAGAAACTGCAATAACGGCAAAACACATTAAACAGAGTATTTTTATTGTTTTGTTAAAAAAAATCTTCATACCCCTAAATATAATCGAAGTATGAAGTTTTTTACAGTAAGAAAAATCTCTGAAAATTGTAAGAAAACAGTTTAGTAAAACGATCAATTAAAGGTTTTTACGTAGAGAATAACCTTTTTATCGGCTCAATTTTCTATAAACTGTTCTCTTTGGAACTCCGGCATCTTCACCGAATTCCTTGAGCTTCCATTCTGCATACTCAGACCAGTTTCCTTCAAAGAAGCGAACTTCTGAGTTGTTTTCAAATGCAAGAATATGTGTACAGATACGGTCGAGGAACCAGCGGTCATGGCTTACTACAAGCGCACAACCGGCGAAGTCTTCGAGCGCTTCTTCGAGGGCGCGAACAGTTTCTACGTCAAGGTCGTTTGTAGGTTCGTCGAAGAGCAGAACGTTTCCACTTTCCTTAAGCATCATACCAAGGTTCAGGCGGTTGCGCTCACCACCAGAAAGCACGCTTACCTTTTTATTCTGATCCGGGCCAGCAAAGTTGAACCAACCGCAGTAGGCGTGTGCATTTACTTCGCGAACACCACCTTCGAGAGCTCTACCCTTTTCATCTACAGCACCGAGTTTTACGAGGTCTCCGCCACCGCCAAGAGTTTCGTAAACAGTTTTGTTCATATCAAGGCCGCTTCTCATCTGATCTACGTAAACAAGCTTTACAGTCTGACCAACTTTGATAGTTCCGGCATCCGGTTTTTCGCCGCCTTCAAGACCAGCTGCATCAACAATCATCTTAAAGAGAGTTGTTTTACCGGCACCGTTAGGTCCAACAATACCAACGATGGCACCAGCCGGAATATGTACGTTGAGATTTTCGAAAAGAAGCTTATCGCCAAAAGACTTTGTAAGATTTTCAATATCAATTACCTGACCGCCAAGACGTGGACCGGCTGGAATAGAAATCTGTGTATCTTTAAGCTGCTTTTTGCTTTCCTGAGCCATGAGCTCGTTATAGCGTGTAATATGTTCCTTATGCTTTGCCTGACGTCCCTTAGCGCCCATGTGAATCCATTCCAACTCGCGCTGGATTTCTTTCTGACGTGCAGACTCATTTTTATTTTCCTGTGCAAGGCGGGCATTTTTCTGTTCAAGCCAGCTTGAATAGTTTCCCTTGAACGGATAACCTTCACCGCGGTCAAGCTCAAGAATCCAGCCTGCAACCTGATCAAGGAAGTAACGGTCGTGAGTTACGGCAATTACAGTTCCTGGATAATCATTAAGATGTTTTTCGAGCCATGCTACAGTTTCTGCATCGAGATGGTTTGTAGGTTCGTCGAGAAGAAGAATATCTGGCTTCTGAAGAAGAAGACGGCACAAAGCAACACGGCGGCGTTCACCTCCAGAAAGTACATCTACAACCTGATCAGCAGGAGGACAGCGGAGGGCGTCCATAGCAAGTTCAAGGTTATTGTCGAGGTTCCATGCATCGAGAGCATCGAGTTTTTCCTGAACCTCACCCTGGCGTGCACAGAGCTTATCAAAATCTGCATCCGGGTCACCAAAAGCTTCGTTGATTTTATCGAATTCTGCAAGAAGGTCTGTAATTGGTTTTACACCTTCCTTTACAATTTCCATTACAGTTTTACCAGCTTCAAGCTCTGGCTCCTGTTCGAGGTAACCGATTGTGTAACCTGGAGCAAGAGAAGTTTCACCAGCGAAGTCTGTATCTTTTCCGGCAAGAATCTTAAAAAGAGAAGATTTACCAGAACCGTTAGGTCCTACAACGCCGATTTTCGCACCATAGTAATATGAAATACTGATATCTTTAAGGACAACTTTAGTTCCGTAAGAACGGGTAACTCTGTCCATTGTGTAAATGATTTTTTTATCGTCGAATGTTTTTGCCATAGTGCGGTCTCCTGTATTGTTTCTGATTTTTTTCATTTACAGTTTACATAAAAAAAACGAATGAAACAACACATAACCGCACCATTTGCAAAGACATTGTAAAAATCAGATTATGACAGACGCTGAATAAGATATGGAAGAGCCAGTTCAAACTTTACGCCGTACCAGTGGTCTTTGTCGCCGGCAGTAAGTTTAATTGCTTCCACTACAACATCAGCTCCAAGACTTGCAGCTTCCAGAAGAGACTTACCGCGAAGCAAAGCACCCGCAACTACAGAAGCGTAAAGATCTCCGGTTCCATGAGAACTTACAGCCTGCTTTTCATTAAAGTAATATTCAACTTTATTACCATCATAAACTGCAACACCAAGTTTAGAAGGCTCAAAACTAACTCCCGTAACAATTACATTTTTAGCGCCAAGGGCTGCAAGATCGCGAGCCATTTTTTCGATAAACGCTTTATCATAACCATCAGCTTTATATGGCTGGTCAAGAAGGAAGGCAGCTTCTGTAAGATTTGGCATAATAACATCCGCGCCGTTAATCAGCTTTTTCATCTCCTGTGGGAAATCCTCATCAAAACCTGTGTAGAGCTTTCCGTTGTCGGCCATTACCGGGTCAACAATGCGGAGAGCGCCAGGACGGGCAGCTTTTTCCATAATTTCAAGAATGTATGGAATCTGAGTTTTTGAAACATAGCCGGTATAAAATGCATCAAAGCTCACTTTTTCCGTAAGCCAGCGTTCAAGGATTTTCGGCATATCGTCTGTAAGGTCGTGAAAAGTCCAGCCGGAATAACCTGCAGTATGATTTGAAAGAACAGAACTTGGAAGAATTCCAGTTTCAATTCCACAGGCAGAAATAACAGGAAGTGCAACTGTAAGCGAGCACTGTCCGACACAAGAAATGTCCTGAATTGTCAAAAGTCTTTTATCCATTTTATTACCTCGAAAAAATTGCCAGATGGCGATATTTATAGGTAAATAGTAGCGACAATCTGATATTATAGATATATTCAATTTATAATAAGTTTTATATAATCAGATTTATGATAACTCTGGACTTTGAAAAACGCGGGAACAAAACTCTAACAGATCTTCTTTACACTTCAATCAAAAATCAGATTCGGGATGGAGTACTGAAAGAAAATGAAAAGCTTCCTTCAAAACGCTCTTTAAGCCAGCACCTTGGAATCAGTGTGATTACCGTACAGAATGCTTATCTTCAGCTGATTGATGAAGGCTATATTTATTCTATAGAAAAGAAGGGATTTTTTGTTTCAGATATTGCAAGACATTTGAAAAAGGAAACCGCCGAAGACGCCCGCAGCCATAAAGCTGACCACAGAGAATCAGAAAGCACAGCAGCCCCGCTTACTTACTTTGCAGATTTTACAAGTAATGCGGCAGTGCCAGGGAAGTTTCCCTTTGGACTGTGGTCGAAGACTATGAGACAAGTGCTTTCTTCTGAAAATGAGAAATTACTAAAACGAACTGATGTTTTTGGCACACTGGAATTGAGGCGTGCAATTTGCCGACATCTCAAAGCCTTCCGCAACATGGACGTTTCCGAATCTCAGGTAATTATAGGGGCCGGAACAGAATCGCTGTATTCTATGCTGGTTCAGTTTCTTGGGAGAGATGAAATATTTGCCGTAGAGAATCCGGGTTATCACAAAGCGGCAGAGATCTTCAGACTTAACGGGGTAAGGTGTGAGCCGGTGAATATTGACGAGCACGGAATAATCATAGAAGAGCTTCAAAAGGCCGCGGCAAATATTGTTCACGTTTCTCCATCGCATCACTTTCCGTCCGGCGTCATAATGAACTTTAAGCGTCGCACTGAACTTTTGGAATGGGCAAGAAAAGCCCCAGACCGTTTTATTATAGAAGATGATTATGACAGCGAATTCCGTTTTATTGGAAAGCCGCTACCTACCCTGCAAAGTATTGATCATAACGGCCGGGTAATTTATATAAACACCTTTTCTAAAACTCTGTCCCCTTCCTTTCGAATCAGCTATATGATTTTGCCGCAGGAGCTTGCAGCGGAGTTTTCGAGAAAGCTCGGTTTTTACTCGTGTCAGGTTTCGAGTTTTGAACAATTAACGCTTGCCCGTTTTATAGAAGCCGGGCATTACGAAAAGCATATTAACCGAATGAAAAATTATTACAGGAGCCTGCGGAATATTTTGATTACAGGTATTGAGAACTCGGCGCTTTCAAAGGCTTTTTCGATTCGTGAAGAGAACTCGGGACTTCACTTTCTTTTGACTCTGAACAACGGATTTAATGCCCGCCTTATACAGGAAAAATGGCGGAAGGAAGGAATCAACATTCAGCTTTTGTCAGATTATTATTATGATAAAAAAACACTGCCCTCAACTGAAAGCTTTGTAATAAATTACTCGGGAATCAAAAAGGACAGTGTTAATACAATTATTCAAAAAATGAGCCAGGCTCTTAATTAATTTTTATTCAACTCCATAGCAGTCATAGCCGCTGCTTCGAAGGCGGTCTGCAACATTACCGTTTTTGTCTTCGCGAACAAGAACAATATAGTATGTTGTACCGCTGGCTCGTTTTTCGGTAGTTATGTATGAATCAAAACCTTTGGCTTTTACTTCATCAGCAAGGAGTTTTGCATTGTTTTCTGTACGGAAAAGACCAAGCTGCCATTTAGTAAACTTAGCAGGCTTTTCTGCAGCAGCTGTTTGAGTAGAAGTTTGTTTTGGCTCTTCTGGAACTGCGAAACTTCCTGTTCCCTGTTCTGCTTCACCGCTCTTTGGAACAAAGAACCAGAATGGAGTTGGAAGCAGTTGTGCATCACCCTTTACAATAGAAGATTCTATAGATTTTGGATAAAGTTTTGTAATTTCTTTTGAATAAGAGCTGTCGCCGGTTACATACCAGAGAGTAAGAAGAACTGCTGGCTTTACAGTATTCATTGAATCAACTTTAAGATATGCCTGAAGCATTACTACAGGTTCCTGAATATCAGAAACCTCTTCTGCTTTGCAGAGAGCACTCCACTGAGTATAAAGTTTGATATAAGCCTGAACGTCAGCATTTTTAGAATTTCGTACGGCAGAATTGAGGTAACTGTCGGCAGTAGCATAATCACCGGAACTTAAGGCACAGCGTACTGCATCAAGAACGATCTGCTCATTTGATTTTTTAGGCATCCCCTCTGCATTACCAGCCGCAATTGCAGCTGCCTGTGCATAAGATTTCTGTGCATCGGCATACATAGCCATTTGTTCCTGAAGCGAGGCTAAGAAAACATAAGTTGCACGCTTTTCAGCAGCAACAGTCATTTTAGAAATTTGATTTTTAAGATAAGAAACCGATTCTTCAACAGAATCTTTTTTAGCAGCCTCGGACGTTACGAAAGAGGCTGTTAGTTCTGCGGCAAATATTGAAGTACAGAAAAAAACTGTCAGGACTACGGAAATTATTTTCTTCATATATATTATATCGGTTCGTTTTTCTTTGCTTCTTTAGCAGCCTTTTTAGAGGCTTCTTTTTCTTTTGCCAGACGAAGCTTTTCTTCTGCACGTGCCTTTTTCTCCAGTTTTTTTGCTGCGCGAGCTTCTGCATCAGAGGCAGGAGCTTTCATTTTTGCAGCAAAAATAAACAGAAGCGCAAAAATTATTCCTGCACCAAAGGCAATCAGTGTAAGAACTGCAACCGGCAGTTCTGTAAAAGTCTTAAAAAACCAGAATGTACAGACATTCGAAAGATTCATGCCGATGAAAAAAGCCATAAAAATGACAATCAGAAGGATAAGAATTAGTGTTATTACCATACTATCTCCTAAACAATTTCACCACGGAAAGTGTTACCACTGAGTTCTGATATTTTTACATTTACAAAAGTACCGATAAGTGAAGCAGGTGCCTTAAATGCAATTTTTTCATGCTGCTCTGTCTGACCAAGAAGTTCTTCCTTATTATCACGGCTTACACCTTCTACAAGAACCATTGCAGTGCTGCCAACACGTTTACTCATCTGCTCGTGAGTATGCTCCAGCTGAAGATCGATTACACGCTGCAGACGCTCCTTACGGGTCTCAACAGGAATCTGTTCCCATTTGCTGGCAGGAGTTCCTTCACGAGGATTATAATAGTACATCATTGCAGATTCATATTTTACCTGACGCATTAGATCCAGAGTCTGATCTACATCTTCTTCAGTTTCTCCAGGGAAGCCCATCATAATGTCAGTTGTAAGAGAAACATCAGGAATGCGTTCTTTGATTTTTGCTACAAGTTCAAGATAATGCTCTCTAGTATAACGGCGGTTCATCTTTTCAAGAACCTTTGTAGAACCATTCTGAACAGGAAGATGAATATGATGGCAGATTACTTTTTCGCGGGCAATTACATCAATTACATCATCAGAAAAATCCTTTGGATGAGAAGACATAAAGCGCACCCATTTTATAGGCGAATTTGTTTCGCGAAGATGGTCTGCAATTTTCTGAAGCAGCTGTGCAAAGTTCACACCATCATCACTATGATAGCTATTAACATTCTGGCCAATTAAAGTGATTTCACGAACATTCATTTTACTAAGCAGATCAATTTCATGAAGAATTTCATCTACAGGGCGGCTGAGCTCACGGCCACGAACATACGGAACTATACAATAGGTACAGAAGTTATTACAGCCGTGCATGATAGGAACAAAGGTTGAAAAAGCACCAGGTTCAGCAGATAAAGATGCAAAACGGTATTTTTCCGAATCATCAATCTGATAAGGCTTTCTCCCCTCTTCAATTGCTGTTATGATTTCTGAAAAATGATGCTTAGCGTAAGTTCCTACGACATAATCAATAAAAGGATAATCTTTCTGAAAGCTCTTTAAGAGACGCTCTGCCATACAGCCCATCACAATCAGGGTAAGAGGCTTTGCTCCGTCTTTTACATATTCAACAGCCTCTTCGAGCATTTTTGTTTTTGCACCAAATTTACACTCGCGCACAGCCTTAAGACCATTAAACCAGCCAAGGCGACCAAGAATTCGGTTCTCTGCAGTTTCGCGAATAGAACAGGTATTGATTACAGCTACATCAGCAGTCTGCGCAGATTCGGATTTTTTCCATCCACGTGCAATAAAAAGCTGTTCAACTGCTGCAGATTCTGCAATATTCATCTCGCAGCCATAAGTTTCAAAAAAGTACGTCAACATATTCCTTTATTGTACAGAAAAAATAAGATTTTATAAATATATAACTAATACCTTTGCGTTAACTTTCTTTTTACTATATAATAAATAAAAATGAGAAACCTTGTAACTATGAAAGACATAGCCGATGAGCTTGACATCACGGTCATGTCTGTATCAAAAGCGTTATCAGGTAAAGACGGGGTGAGTGAAGATCTTAGAGCCAAGATTCTTGCTAAGGCGGAGGAACTTGGCTATAAAAAAGCTCAGAGCTCTACTATTGATGACGGAACCTCACATAATATTGGTATTTTGATTGCAGAACGCAGTATGAATGCCAATGCTACCTATATGTCCCTTCAGCAACCGCTCATTTCAAATCTTACACAGTTAAATTATTATGGAATGACAGAGATCATTTCAGACGAAACAGAACACCTTCTTCTGCTTCCTAAAATCTTAAAAGAAAACAAAGTAAGTGCCTTTATTATTCTTGGTCAGATGAGTAAAGAATATGTTCAAGTCCTTAAAAATTCTGGAAAACCATTTTTATTTCTTGCTCATATTTATGATGATGTAAATGAAGGCGGAATTATAACAGATAACCTTTATGCAGGCTTTACTCTGGCTAATTACCTTATTGAACAGGGCTGCAAAACAATAGGTTTTGTCGGCAACATTCAATTTGCTGAAATTGTAATGGACCGTTACCTGGGAATTGCAAAAGCCCTTCTTCATCATGGTCTTGATTTACAAAAAGAGCTTTTGATTCCAGATGTAACAGATTTTGGTGAAGAAATAAGCCTTATTCTTCCTGATAAAATGCCGGATGCCTTTATCTGTAACGACTGTCGAACAGCTTACAAACTGATTCATAATCTAGAAGGACTTGAG
The DNA here is from genome assembly GCF_900111035.1 of Treponema bryantii. Lineage (GTDB taxonomy): Bacteria > Spirochaetota > Spirochaetia > Treponematales > Treponemataceae > Treponema_D > Treponema_D bryantii_C. The sequence continues at coordinate 201,339 of NZ_FOFU01000003.1, read as the reverse complement.
TACAATATTCCAAAAGATATTTCTGTTGCAGCCTTTGATGACGGTATATTTGCAGATATCGGTATTCCAAAACTTACAACATATAGTATCAATTATAACACAATGGCTTTGCTCGCCGCAGAAAGTATTGTTCTTAAGCTCGAAAATCCTAATATCCACATTGGTAAAAAAGTTGTTCACGGAAATGTTGTTGTCCGTGACTCTGTAAAAAAGCAGAAATAACCTGAAACAGACATATTTCTCACAATATTACCTAAATATGACTAAGGTAATATTCTGTCACACACAAAATGCCTTAAAATATTCTTAAAATGATATGTTTTTCGACTATTTTAAACTTTTTTTAACATTTTCAATATTTTTTCTTGACATATTACTATAGTCATATTACTATAATCATAGGTAAACGATGAGTTTGCCGGAAGTTCAAAACCTTAATTTAATAATAAGTTAAAAAAGGGCGAGTAAAACAAGTATTTAAAAATAAGTTAAAAACAAAATAATTATTTAAAAAACAGTTTTTGGGTCTTTTGGTATTTTACGTATTAGAATATGAGCCGTCAGAGTTTCTGACGGCTCTATTTTTTTATATGGAATATTCTGCAAATGCGTATGCATTATGATTGTGAATACTTTCGTCGTTCTCTGCTTCTACAGAAAAACTGGTAAATCCAAGCTTTTTTAATCCTAAATACACTTCACGTACAACATCTTCCACGAAACGAGGATTCTCATAAGCATGTTCTGTAACATATTTTTCATCCTTACGTTTCAGGAGTGAATATAATGGAGTAGAAGCACAATTTTCTATTGTAGTAATTACATCTTCAATCCAGAAAAACTCTTTATATAGAAGACGAACACTTACAAGTCCTCTCTGATTATGAGCTCCATATTCACTGATTGCTTTACTGCATGGACAAAGGGTTGCAACAGGAACCTGAATTGAAATATAGAACTTACGGTCTCCATCTTCACTTACTTCGCCTTCATAAGAGCATTTATACTGCATAATTCCAGACGCTTCTGTAACAGGAGCTTTTTTTTCTATAAAATATGGAAATTCTATACGGCCAAAAGACTTCTGTGCGTCAAGTTTTACTCGAATCTCCTCAAGCATATCAAGAAAATGATGCATCGAAATATCCGTATGATATTTATGGAACACTTCAATGAATCGAGACATATGTGTACCTTTGTAATTATGAGGAAGATTTACATATAAATCTACAGTTGCTGTCGTATGCTGTTTTGATGCAGTTTTATCAAGAACGACAACTGGATATTTTACACCCTTTACCCCAACCTTCTGAAGAGGTACGGCACGGGTGTCTTCTTCATTTTGAATATCACGCATTTTTAAGCCTTTCTTTCTGCACTCTCAAGAGTATTCTGCATGAGCATTGCAATTGTCATAGGTCCTACTCCACCCGGAACAGGAGTGATAAATGAAGTTTTCTCCTTCAAATCATCAAAATCACAATCTCCAATCAAACGGAAACCAGACTTTTTAGTAGAATCTGGAATGCGGTTTACACCAACATCAATTACTACTGCCCCTTCTTTTACCATATCACCAGTAAGAGTGTGAGGATGTCCGCTTGCTACAACGATAATATCAGCCTGACGTGTAATTTCTGCCATATTTTTAGTACCAGTGTGACACATTGTTACAGTACAGTTTACGTCCTTGCGTGCAAGAAGAATAGAAACCGGCTTTCCAACGATATTTGAGCGGCCGATTACAACAGCATGCTTACCGCTTGTCTCAATTCCAGCCTTTTTAAGCAGGACAATAATTCCATGTGGTGTACAAGGAAGGAAGCCTGGACGGCCAATCATAAGATTACCAACGCTTACAGGGTGGAAACCGTCAACATCCTTTTCAGGAGAGATAGCCATAATAACTTTTTCTTCATTAATATGCTTTGGAAGTGGCAGCTGAACAAGGATTCCGTGAACGCTGTCATCTGCATTAAGTTCATCAATAAGCTTAAGAAGTTCTTCTTCGCTTGTGCTTTCTGGAAGATGTACAGAACGGTCTACCATACCAACTTCTGCAAGTGCCTTCTGCTTGCCTGTAACATAACTTACGCTGGCAGGATTCTCTCCTACAAGAATTACTGCAAGACAAGGTGCAATTCCTTTCTTTTTCAACTCACTGACCTTATTTGCAACCTCCGCACGAACCTCTGCAGCAACCTGCTTACCGTCGATAATAACTGCGCTCATGTAACCTTCATAGCTCCTTTCTGTTTTATTGATAAACTGCTATAAAAACAGTATATTCTTATAGTAACAAAATATACTGAAATAAAAAAAAGGTCGCAATATGAAACGCTTTATTTCCATATTATCAGCCGTTCTTTTATTATCCGCTGCTGTATTTGCAGAAGATTATTATGACGATGATGAAGAATATGACGACGGCTATGTTTATGAACAGAACGGTGCCGGAGACCAGTTCTTAAAAATTGATTTGGCTGCTAATTTTCCATTAAACTTTGACTCTCAGCTTAAAGTTGGAGGTCTCGTATCCATTGGATATTACAGATTCCTCAATCAATACCTTGCTCTTGGTGGAGATTTAATAGTTGCTTATAATCGCTCTGTAGGAAAAAAATCACTTTTCTCAGTTCCTGTAACATTTGGTGTAATGTTCCAGCCTTACGTAGGAAAATTTGAGTTTCCACTGCAGCTCAATATAGGTTTTGCAACACAGACATGTCAGTCTATGACCTATTTCCCTGCCTTTGCAGCAAAATTCAATGCCGGAGTTTTTTACAGATTCTCTGAAACATGGTCTTTTGGAATCAGTTCAAACACTTATTGGATTCCAGAGTTTTTCTTATTTGGAAAAATAAACAATGAAAACAATATCTACAAAGGCTACAAATCTGACAATGGTTTATTTACAAGCGTAGGTCTTTCTGTCCGCTATCACTTCTAAAACAGGATGTAAAAATGAAAAAAACAATATTATTTATAGTAATAGCTTCTATTTTATTTATCACTGGCTGTCAGCAGCCTATATATGAAGCAATTCGAGAAGACGTTGCACCAGAAGAAGCTACTGTTTCTGGAGCCATCACCAGTATTACACGATATACAGCTGGCTCAGATGAATCTGGTGAATATCTGTTTCTTGCTGCTGATGGAGGCCTTAGATATAAACAGAAGGATAATACAACCCATGATTCATGGAAAAAGTTCTCTCTTCCATTTTCACTGAATCAATATGATTATGATTCTACAACCTTTTCAGGAGAACAGATTCTTACAGTTCTTGCAAACGATAAGTATCTTTATCTTATTACTGCAGAGAATACACATACAGAAATAGAAGGACTTACTTATCCAGCTAATATCAAACTCTGGGGAGCTGAAATTACAGAATCTAGTGATTCATTAAAAACAACAGATGCAGGATGGATCCTCATTACAGAAAATAATCCAACTCTGTTCCCAATTGTTGAAATAACAGATTCAAGCGACACACTTTATTCTTCAAATTTCAGAGTATTCCAGACAAATGCTCCTAAAAAAGATCATAGAGCTGCTTTTATTAGAAGTTATAGTTCTACAGATAATAAGTGGCATTATTATAAATTAACAGGACTTGATAAATTTGATGAATCATCTATGCCTTCTGAATACTCTATTTCAACTACAGATATAATTGATCCAACTCCATCTGACAATGAAGATTATATTCCAGTTGCAAATTCTGCTGCTTTCTTTGATGACGAACTAAAATTCTTTACCTCAACAGTTGCTACAACAAATGAAACCTATAAAGATAATGCAACTCTTTACTATTATACAAATAGTTCAAAACGTCTGTATTATAAAGGCAGTAAAGAAGGTTATGTTGATGGAGATTACACAATCAATTCCTTAGCAACAACAACGGATTCAATTATTATTGGTTATGGATATCTTGGTTCTAATTCAACTTCATCTAAACCAACTGCTGGTGGTATAGGAAGAGCAATTTTTAATGAAGAAGGCAATCTGGAAATCACGACTTTCAAGAACAACGCAACATTCCAGATTACAAGTTCATATATTGTACTTGCTTTAATTAATGCAACACCTGATAAAACAGAATCAGAAAGTAACCTGTATGCTGCAATTACGTTCTATGGTACAGGTTCTGGCTTTGGCAATATCGGACTCTGGTCATACTATCCTGATAGAGGTAACTGGAACCGCGAATAACCTTCCGATAAATAATCAGGAGAGAAATGTCAGAAAACTCTTTATTTGAACAGATAAAACTGACTCAGGAACCTCTTGCGGCCCGCATGCGGCCGCGAAATCTTGATGAATATATCGGACAGGATCATATTGTAGGTAAAGGCCGGCTTTTACGCCGCGCCATTGCCGCAGATCAGCTTACTTCCATAATTTTTTACGGCCCGCCAGGTAGTGGTAAGACTACCCTCGCCCGTGTAATTGCAAATCATACAAAATCTAACTTTTTGACATTAAATGCCGTGCTTACCGGTGTTCAGAATATCCGTGACTCAATTAAGCAGGCAGAAGATTACTATAACCTTTATTCACAGCGAACAATTTTATTTGTAGACGAAGTTCACCGCTGGAATAAAAGTCAGCAGGATGCACTTTTACCATGGGTAGAAAACGGTACAATCATCCTGATTGGTGCTACTACAGAAAATCCTTTCTTTGAAGTAAACAAGGCTCTGGTTTCACGTTCCCGTGTATTCCAGTTGAAGCCTTTGACCTATAACGACCTTGAAAAAGCAGCTCATCAGGCATTAACTGATGTTGACCGCGGTTACGGGCACTGGAAGGTTGAGTTTGAAGAAGGGGCTCTTGAACATCTTATAGAAACAGCCAATGGTGATGCCCGTTCTCTTTTGAACGCACTTGAACTTGCGATTGAAACAACTCCGGAAAAATGGTCGCCATATTCAGATCCACCGGTGCCGGCTTATGGAACAAAGATTTATATTTCAAAAGAAGCCGCCGAAGAATCTATTCAGAAAAAAGTTGTACTTTATGACCGTGACGGCGACTATCACTACGATATAATTTCTGCATTTATAAAATCTTTGAGAGGACGTGACCCTGATGCTGCCTGCTACTGGCTTGCAAGAATGGTTGCAGCAGGAGAAGATCCTCATTTTATTTTCCGCCGTATGCTTATTTCTGCCTGTGAAGATACCGGTCTTGCAGATCCGAATGCAATTACAGTTGTAGAAAGCTGTGCAAATGCATTTGACAGAGTTGGTATGCCGGAAGGCCGCTATTTCCTCACACATGCAGCACTTTATCTTGCGACTGCTCCTAAATCGAACAGCAGTATGGCATTTTTTGATGCACTGGCCAGCGTTGAAAAAGAGGATTCTGAAGTTCCAAACCATCTGCGAGACAACAACAGAGATGCAGAGGGCTTTGGACATGGAGCCGGCTACCTCTACCCTCACGCCTACCGCGACCACTGGGTTGCACAGCAGTATCTGCCGGATACCTTAAGCGGCAGGGTTTTCTATAATCCAAGCACACAGGGCTATGAAGCAACAATAAGAGACGGAGTTCTTTCGCGCCGCGAACTTCAGATTGCAGCAATTCTTGAAAAGACACAGAGTCACGAGCAGTATACATCTGATGAACTTGCATCTTCTCCGGAAGAAACAGGTTCTATCAACATATTCAGACAGATAAAAGCTTCTGCCGGTGCAAATGATGATGGTCTTGAAAAATCAGAATATGGAGAAAATCCTATTTCTGAATGGTGGGTAAACGAACATTTCAAAAGCGGAAATAAAAAGAAAGAAGAAAATCTTACATTCAGTCCTAAGGATCCTGCAAAAGAAGTTGTATTCAACCGTGCAGACCGTTTCTGGCAGCAGAGACTTGATTCTAACAGAGCCGAGGTTCTGCTTGGAATCCGCGATACAATGACTTCTATGGCCGAACTTCTGCGCCATCACCGCTCACTCATCTGGAATGCAGACAGCGGTCTTTTACTTTGGGAAATTGCCCGTAAAACCCCGGAAGGTGTTACCTGTGGTGTATGCCGAACAGAACAAGGAAAACAGATTCTTGAACAGTATGGCCGTACTCTTGGAAGTCTTGACCGCCCTATATTACAGCATCGCGGAACTTCAATCTCCACAGATTTCCTTACCCAGAAAGATTTTTATAATATTCTCGTAAAATTCCAGTATAACGGGGTCATTTTTGACCGTCTGTTCTTTACAGATCCATTTGCGAGTGAGCCTTCTATTATTGCTCTTGCTGATTGTCTTTCTGGAATTATGACACCTCAGAAGGATTCTGATGAACCTGATACACCTTCTGTACCTTATGCTGATATAGATAAGGGAGTAGAAAAAACCGGCGAAGATTTTGCATACGAATGTCCGCTTGCTAAAAACTGGAAAGTTATCATTTCTCAAAAAATCCCTTGTCATGGACAGCATATCAGCGAACTTGTACGTAAACAGATTCTATCTCCAGATAATCTTGGACAGTTCCGCGAAACATTAGATAAAATGGAAGCTGCTGAACAGGAGTTCTTTGGTGATAGAGACAACCAGCTTTTCTCATGGGACAGCATTTTCATTGCAAACCTTTTCAGAAAGAGAGGATTTAAGGTAAAAGTTGCCTCACAGATTCTCACTGAAAAACGCCGCATAACTCCATCAGAAATCGAAAAATGGTTTACACCAGAATCTTCAGCATATGGTGCAAAAATGAGTGAAGCCTGCGGCAATGCAGAACTTCAGAAAATCGTAAACCTTATGCTTGCAGCCTGCGACCGTACACTTTTTGAATGGAAAAGCGAAGTTGCGTTCTTTACAATTGAGATGTCTTGACACAACGCCAAAAATTTGGAAAATACAATATATGAAATTCAATGCTTTAGTCAAAGTCGTAGCAGTCCTCGTCATTGTGGTTAATAAATAACCAGAGAGTGAATGTTATATACTTTGTGATAAGCAAAAAATATAAGAGAAGCTCTCCGGTTAGGGGAGCTTTTTTGTTTTCCAGCTGGAGCAGCACAGGAGATTTATAATGAAATACACAGGCGCACAAATCATTGTTAAATTACTCGAGATGTACGGAATTGAAACCGTTGCAGGTATTCCGGGAGGTTCTATTCTCCCTCTTTATGACGAGCTTAATCGTTCTTCAATCCGACACGTCCTTGTGCGCCACGAGCAGGCAGCCGGATTTTTTGCACAGGGTATGGCTCGCTCTACAGGCAAGCCTGCCGTTTGTCTTGCAACAAGTGGTCCTGGAGCTATGAATCTTCTTACAGCAATTGCAGATGCACGTGCAGACTCTATCCCTATCATCGCAATTACAGGTCAGGTAAATACAACTTTGATTGGAACTGATGCATTCCAGGAAGCAGATACTTTCGGACTTTCATTCCCAATTACAAAGCATTCTATAATGGTAAAAAATCCTTATGAACTTCTGGAAGCAATTCCTAAGGCTTTTGAAATTGCATTAAAAGGAAGACCAGGTCCTGTTCTTATTGATGTACCACGTGATGTACAGCTTAAAGAATGTGATTTTGACGTATGGCCGGACATTAAAAAGGTTCGCCTTCATGATATAAAATTCCACACACCAATTGATGAATATTCTGAGAAGATAGGCTTAATCACTGAGGCCCTCTCAAAAGCAAAACGTCCTGTATTGTATTGTGGTGGTGGCTGTAATTCAGAAGAAGCTGTAAGTGGTATTAAGAGCTTTTTACAGAATTACAGACTTCCTGTTGTTACAAGTCTTATGGGAATCGGCTGTATTCCAGAAAGCAGCGAGATGTATATCGGTATGGTTGGTATGCACGGAAATCATGCCGCAAATGTTGCCATGCATGATTCAGACCTTGTAATTGCAGCCGGAGTTCGTTTTGATGACCGCGCAACCGGCGTTGTTTCAAAGTTCTGCCCGGATGCAAAAATCATTCATATTGATATTGATGCTGCCGAAGTTGATAAGATTATCCCGGCTTCTATTTCTGTAGTTGCAGATGTTGAGTCTGTATTCCCTGTAATTGCACAACTGATTGCAGAAAAGAAAATTACAAGTGATGAAGGCTGGCTTAAAAAGATGGCTAAGCTCCGCAAGGAACACTTCTCTCTTGAATGCGGCCGTCCAAAGAATGAAAAACTTACAAATCCTCGTGAACTTATTTCTAAAGTTCCTGAATATGCAGAAGCTGCAGGAATGTCAAAAGACAAACTGATTGCAACTACAGACGTTGGACAGCATCAGATGTGGGCAGCTCAGTATTACCCTGTTGAACGACCACGCAGTTTCCTAACAAGCGGCAGTCTTGGAACTATGGGCTTTGGACTTCCTACTGCAATTGGTGCTTCAGTTGCTAATCCTGACTGTAGAGTTGTTTGCTTTAGCGGTGACGGCTCAATCATGATGAATGTTCAGGAAATGGCAACTCTTGCTGAACTTAATCTTCCGGTAACTGTAATCGTTTTCCAGAACGGAACACTGGGCATGGTTTATCAGCAGCAGAAATTCCTTTTTGATAAGAATTACAGTGCTTCTGTTTTTGGACGTTCACCAGATCTTCTTGAAATTGCACGTGGTTTTGGAATTGAAGCTATTGATGCCGACAGCGATGCAGAATGGTATAAAAAAGCTTTTGACAATAACCGTCAGAACAAGCCTTGCTTTGTAAGGGTAAGTGTTGATTCTGAAGAAAACGTACTTCCATTTGTTCCTGGTGGTAAAGCAAATATAGATTCAATAAGGGATTAAAATTGTCACTCAATTGTAATGAAATAAATCTGATTCTCGAAGAGCTTAATCTTGAAGGTGCATTCATTCAGGATATAATTCAGCCGGGTTATGACACACTTGCACTTTATACTTATAAAGAAGGCAATGCAAAAACAGTTTTGATTTGTACTGCCCAGAACTCGGTACGCCTTAATGAGACCAGACGAAAAATTACAAAGAACGATAAGCCGCTGCGCTTTATGGAATTTCTCCGCGCCCGTATTAAGGGCTGCCGCATAAACTCGGTTGAACAGATTGGAGTTGAGCGCGTTATTAAAATGGAACTCAGCCGTCTGGTTGAAGAAAAACCGAAGGGTGCAGCAAAGGGCACCGTGCATATTTCACTGGTTAAAAAGCCGGTTCTCAGCAAGGATGAAATTGAAGCTCAGGGTGAGTCTGTTGAAATTGAAGAAAACTACATTCTTTACATTAAGCTCTGGAATAATGCTGCGAATGTTCTTCTCTGCGACACGGACGGCACTATTCTTGAACCAATGTTCCGCCGACCAGAACGTGGGGAAATGAAGGATGAAAAGTTCGCGGAGCCCGCCGCGGATGAACAGAAGGTGGCCGAGGCATTGGTGCGGTTCCCGGTCCGTGAATGGTCAGAACATCCAACCTTCAACGCCTACATCGACTGGTGGTACTCGGAACACTCTGATACACTCTCGAGAGAATCACTGCTTGAAAAGGCTGAAAAGTGGTACAACTCTACCCGCTCAAAAAAAGAATCGGCTCTTAAAAATCTGGAAGATAAACAGGAATCTTTCAAGAATGCAGAACAGTTAAAACATCAGGGCGACCTTATTCTTTCTTACGGCTATATGATAGACGGACACAGTAATTTCCTTGAATGCGAAGATTACGAGTCTGGAAAAACTGTCCGCCTTATGATTGATCCTAAAAAAAATGCACAGGACAATGCAGCCGAATATTACAAAAAATACAAGAAGGCTATAAGTGGAAGCGAAGAACTCGTTCATGATATCGAAATAATGAAAAAGCAGCTGGAAAAACTTGATGCTCTTTATGAAGAAATTAAGAACGAAAAAAATCCTGTAAAAATAGAACAGCTGCTGCGACGTGATACGACTCCAAAACAGCAGCAGAAGAAAACTCATCCTGGACTCGACTACACGGTGGACGGCTGGTACATTCTCGTAGGCCGTGATGCAAATGAGAACGACGAACTTCTCCGTCATCATGTTCGGGGCGATGATTTGTGGCTCCATGTACGTGATTTCCCTGGCGGATATGTTTTTATAAAAGCCCGCAAAGGAAAAACTGTCCCTCTGGATATTCTGCTGGATGCAGCTAATCTTGCAGTTTATTATTCAAAAGCCCGCAACGCCGGAAAAACAGACCTTTACTATACTCACGTAAAATATCTTCGCCGCGCAAAAAACGGTCCAAAAGGACTTGTACTTCCAACTCAGGAAAAGAATCTTTGTATAGAACCTGATAAGTCACGACTCGCCCGTCTGGATTCTCTGCGTGCAGAAAGTCAGTTGTAATTAAAAGAATTTGTATTTTCCGCCGAGGGTTAGAGAAATGCCGGGCATTGTAAAATTTGTTACGGACTGATACTGCCAGTTAAGAAGGTTATCTATCTTAATATAAGGTGTAAACTTATTACGTAGTTCTACGCCTTCTGCAGCAAGATTGACAAGTAAATAAGGTTTTAGATATTCGCAATTTGTATTCGCGATAAATCTTTTTCCTGTATAACTTACACTCAATTTTATTTTCAAGAATTCAAAATTGAATGAATTAATAACTGTACAAACAAAATCAGGAGTCCACATAATACGATTTCCATATTCTTCTTTTTGAGATTTATCCAGTAGTCTGTTATACAAGTATTCTCCATTAATATCTAAAATCCAAAACTTATTGAAGAAATCAGCTTCTATATTAAAATCCACACCAAGATAGAATGCACTTGAAAGATTCTCTGTTGTTCCAGATCCCCACTTAATTTTATCTTTGTAGTAATCAGAAAAAATAGTTAAACTTCCACTAACTTGAGAAGTACCTCTTTTACTTTCTGACGCCCCAAATTGAATACCATTTACAGCAAAACACAAATCTGATCCCCATCCATATTCAGGTTTTAGATTCGGATTTCCGTGTAAAACTGCATCATTCCAATACAGATCATTCATATTTGGAAACTGAACCATACGATAAACATCAAGGCTTATTCGAAGTTGAGTATAGTCTGATCCCAATATATTTGTTTGCCATGCTGCACCAAGTTTTGGAACAAAGGCAAAGTTTAATTTATCATCATTTACGCAAAATTTAGCAGCCATAGGAAAGCTGAAAGACCATCCTTTTCCTGCAAAAACTCTTGTTGTTGATTTTATAACTCCTGACCACTGATTATGCTTTCCATCATTTGTTGAATTCAAGTTTGTAAAATCTGTGGAAAGACCTGCCAGTTGCTGAACTCTGCCACCTGCTATAGAAGTTGCTTCAAGAGTTCCTGTATATTTAACAGCATTTAAGTAATGACTGCTATTTTCTGCTCTGGCTTGATTCTTATAAAACTGATTATTACACGACCATACAATACTGTTTTTTATATTACAGAAATTTGAAACAGCAGGATTCCATAAAGTAAACGAAAGGGTATTATTATAATCCCTCTGTAAACCAGGATTTATAGGTTTAAACTCTCCTGGACAATTTTTATGACCGGCATAAAAAAAATCACCAATTGAAAAATAATTTCCATTTCCAAAATAATGTGTCAGAAAACAAGATGCATGTCCATCTATAACATGAGCATTTTCCTGACTCTTCCAGTTTCCCGTTTCTATTATACTGCCAAAAATTCCATTACAAAGGTTATTTGATCTGTCGGTTTTATAAAGGTAACGATTTTGTGCATAATTTAATGTACCACTAGCATTTAAGAAAGTCGCTTCCGCCAGTCGTCCTTCATAGTTGATTTTCTGAAAACAGCTATCAAGAGGACGCTCAGAATTGAAAAAAGTTTTAAGCGAAACATCTGTACTAAGAGAAGGTTTCAGTTCAACTTTCTTCATGGTAATATAAATAACACCTGCAACTGAACCTTCATCCTCTACACCTTCTGTAAATCCTCCACGAATAATTTCAATTTTCTCTATAGCAGAAAGATTTAAAGAAGAAAAATCAAAAGTTCCATTTTGTGCATTATTCACACAAATTCCATCAATAACAACTCGAACTGTTTCGTCTGTAAATCCACGAATACTTGCTTTACTTTCTAGTCCATAAGGCCCATAAGAAAGCATCTGAATTCCGCAGTGTTCAATTATTTCCGATAGACTCTCATAATGTGCAGACTCAATATCATCTGCTGTAATTACAAGTTTCTGCTCTACAGAGGCTGGAATATATGTCGTTATTTCAGGAAGGAGGATTTCTGCTTCTTCAGCAAAACAGAGAAAATAAAGAATGAATAATGAAAAGAATAAAAAACGATGTTTCATAGATATCGTCATTACGAGATATATTAGTATCACGTAATGACGAGTTTTATATTATTCTCTGGAACAAGTTGAATATTTTCCTTCCTGTTCAGACATGTAACCAAGTTCTACAGTAAACTCTTCAACAACTTCTTTAAGAGTATCACAGCCACCCTTAGGACCTGCTGCCTGCGATATTTTTACAGCATCTTCAGTTAAATCAAAATAGTATATAGCATACCACTGTCCAACAGTCGCATTATAACCAATCTTGTCTCCATCATAAAACTGAGAATAAACATATCCAGAAGTTTCATCAATTTCTCTAATATAAAGATTATTAGTTGTATAATATAAAACATCACCATTATAAGAATAATAATTATTATAATTTGATGTTGTTATCTCAAACTTATCACTATACTCTTGACCTCTCCAATTACCAATAATTTTATCAGATGAATCAACAGGTCGAACAATGCTAACTTTTTCAACAAGAACTTCTTCTGTCTCTGGTTTACATCCAGTCAGAGCCAAACATGCAACAACGAGAGCTGCTGCGAACAAACGAGAAAATTTTAAATTTTTCATTATTTCCTACCCGGGAACCGAGACTGCGCAGTTCCCAAAAAAGAGAGATATCCTTTCATACGAAAGGTGTGTACCAAAGTTTCCGGGCTTGAAGCATTTGCATCTGAAGCCTTCCCAGACCAGACGGTCCAGTGGCTGTATTTCAGATGTCGTTTTTATCTTCATACCGTTGCGCATTCAGCTCAGGCCTTGCACCTGATTCCATTGAAATACACAAAAAAATATAGCATAAAACGTGTTATTTTGTAAGATATCCGGCAAGCTCTGCGGCATTCATCATGATTACTTTTGCGCCGTGTTCTTCGAGGAACTTTTTACCGCGGAAGCCCCAGTCTACACCGATTACATCGAGGCCGGCATTCATTCCTGTCTGCATGTCTACATCTGAGTCGCCGATGAACACTGCGCGCTGACCTTCAGATTTTCCATCCATACCGGCACGGCTCAGAATCTCATAGATTCCGTCTGGTGCAGGCTTAGGAGGCATTCCAGGACGGCTGCCGGAAATAATATCAAAAAGGCCCGGGAAGTAGTCATCACAAAGAGCAATGGCGGCAGGCTCAACCTTATTTGTATTTACAGCAATTTTGATTCCAGCAGCGCGGAGAGTTTTTATACAGTCCACTACTCCATCATAAGGAGCGGTTTTTATTGCACAGTGCTTTTCGTAATATGCAATAAAATCAGCAAGAATCTGCTCAAACTGAGGATTGCTGCGGCCGTCTGCAAGAGCACGTTCGATCAGCTTTGGAATTCCGTTTCCTACCATAAAACGTACTTCATCTACAGTATGAAGCGGAAGGTTGTATTTTGTAAGAATCTCATTCAGAGAATCTGTCATGTCATCAAGAGTATTAAGGATTGTTCCATCCATGTCAAAAATCGCAAGTGAGTATTTCATACGCATCAATATATAACAATGAAATAAAAAATACAATTTAATAGAAAAATTATTTCTCTTTTGATAGTATTGACTAACCTGTTAGTTAATACTAATATTAGTCTAATCTAACAGTATGTTAGAGGGAGTTAACTAAAATGCCTTTAACTATGGCTTGTCAGGATGACAAGTTTCTGATCAAAAAAATCAATGGAAAAGAAGAAGTAAGACGCTTCCTGGAAAATCTGGGTTTTGTAGCCGGAGCCGAAGTGTCTGTTATTTCAAAGATGTGCGGTAATATAATCGTTCAGATTAAGGAAAGCCGTGTGGCCATCAGTAAAGAAATGGCTCAAAAAATCATAGTTTAATTCAGTACATTTTATAGGAGAATAAATATGACTTTAAGGGATGTAAAAACAGGCCAGACAGTTACTGTTGAAAAGCTGCTTGGCGAAGGTGCGGTAAAGCGCCGCATTATGGACATGGGAATTACAAAGGGTACAGAGATTTATGTGCGCAAGGTTGCTCCACTTGGAGACCCGGTAGAAGTTACAGTTCGCGGCTACGAACTCTCAATTCGCAAGGCCGACGCAGAACTCATTCAGTTGAAATAGGACGACCGGAGGAAACACGACAATGATAAAAATAGCTTTAGCAGGAAACCCGAATGCGGGAAAAACCACATTATTTAATGCGCTCACAGGCTCAAATCAGTTTGTTGGAAACTGGCCTGGAGTAACTGTAGAAAAAAAAGAAGGAAAGCTTAAGGGCCACAAGGATGATGTTGTAATCACAGACCTTCCCGGCATCTACTCGCTTTCTCCATATACACTCGAAGAAGTTGTATCGCGCGACTATCTTGTAAAAGAACGCCCTGATGCAATCTTGAATATTGTTGATGGAACAAACCTTGAGCGAAACCTATATCTGACAACTCAACTTGCAGAGCTCGGTATTCCAATGGTTGTTGCTGTAAACATGATGGACGTTGTAAAGAAGAACGGCGACAAGATTCACGTTGATGCAATGTCAAAGGAGCTCGGATGTCCTGTACTTGAGATTTCAGCTCTTAAGGGAACCGGCTGTATTGAAGCGGCAGAAATTGCTTTGAATAAGGCAATGGAAAAGAAACCTATGCTGTACAAGCACCGCTTTGAAGGCTGCGTTGAACATGCTCTTGCTCACATTGAAGAAGCAATCGTTCACAATCTTCCGGAAGAACAGCACCGCTGGTACTCAGTAAAACTTTTTGAACGTGATGAAAAGGTTATCAAAGCTCTTGGAATTGAACCTTCAAAACTCGATCATATTGAAAAAGATATCAAAGCGTGTGAGGCAGAACTTGATGATGATTCAGAATCTATCATCACTGCTGAACGCTATAAGTATATTGAATCAATCATAAAAAACTGCGTAACAAAAAAGAACCGCACTAAGCTCAGCACTTCAGATAAGATTGACCGCGTTGTTACAAACCGCTGGCTTGCTCTCCCAATCTTTGCGGTTATAATGTGGTTTGTTTACTACGTTGCAATGGTAACCGTTGGTGTCTCAGCAACAGACTGGGCAAACGACGGACTCTTTGGTGACGGATATCACCTGTTTGGAATCGGTACAGGGGCTTACGAAGAAGCAGCCGAAGAATACGGTGACACAGCAGCAATTCTTGAAGCTCTTGAAAACGGTGAGGTTACTTATGTAACTGTTGATGAAGAAACTATGGAAGTTTCTGAACCAATTGAAATTACAGATGAAGTTGCAGAAGAAGCAAAAGCAATGGCAGAAAAGTACGGTGAAGAGGGACCTGATCCAGCAGACTACGGTGTATGGGTTCCTGGTGTTCCAGTCCTTATTGAAAGCGGTTTAGATGCAATCGGTTGTGCAGACTGGCTTAAGGGACTTATTCTTGACGGTATTGTTGCCGGTGTTGGTGCAGTGCTCGGATTTGTTCCGCAGATGCTTGTTCTGTTTATCTTCCTTGCCTTCCTTGAAGCTTGTGGTTACATGGCACGTATTGCCTTTATTCTTGACCGTGTATTCCGCCGCTTTGGACTTTCTGGAAAATCATTCATTCCTATGCTGGTTGGTATGGGTTGTGGTGTTCCTGGAATTATGGCTTGCCGTACAATTGAAAACGAACGCGACCGCCGCATGACAATCATGACAACAACCTTTATTCCATGTGGAGCTAAGCTTCCATTTATCGGACTTGTTGTTGGTGCTTTGTTTGGTGGAAGCCCATGGCTTGCAGCAAGTGCTTACTTTATCGGTTGTGCTGCAATCATCATTTCCGGAATTATCTTGAAAAAGACAAAGCCTTTTATGGGCGAAGTTGCTCCTTTTGTTATGGAACTTCCTGCTTACCACTGGCCAACAGTTACAAACGTTCTTCGTTCAATGTGGGAAAGAGGATGGTCATTCATTAAGAAAGCCGGTACAATTATCTTGCTTTCGACAATCGTTATCTGGTTCCTTTCATTCTTTGGATGGGCAGACGGTGGCTTTGGAATGCTTGAAGAAGATCAGATGGATTCAAGTATTCTTGCAAAGATTGGTGGACTTATCGCATGGATTTTTGCACCTATCGGCTGGGGTAACTGGCAGGCTGCCGTTGCTTCTATCACTGGTCTTGTTGCTAAGGAAAACATTGTTGGTACAATGGGTATTCTCTATGGTGGAGAAGAAACCTGGGCTAACATGGCTGCGGCTTTCACAGCACCAGCTGGTCTTTCATTCCTGATTTTCAACCTTTTGTGTGCTCCTTGTTTTGCAGCAATCGGTGCTATCAAACGCGAAATGAACAGCAGAAAGTGGACTTGGGCAGCAATCGGCTGGCAATGCGGTTTTGCTTATGTAATTTCGTTTATGGTTTACCAGTTCGGAAGCATGTTCACTGGTAACGGAAATATTGCAGGCTTTATCTGTGCAATTGCAGTGCTTGGCAGTTTGTGCTACGCTTTATTCAGAAAGGCAAAGAATTAGATCCCGAAACAAGTTCGGAATGACGTGGAGGTTATAATATGGGTACATTAATAGTTGGTTTAATTCTTATTGCTGTTGTTGCATGTGTTATAACCTCAATGGTTAAAGCAAAACGCGCAGGACGCAGCCACTGTTCATGTGGCAGCAGTTGCAGTTCATGTGGCGGAGCTTGTCACTGCAAAAAATAGCATAATTTCAGATTAAATTAAAAAAAAAGACAAATCCATCTTCCTGTGTTAAAATTATTCATAATATACATTTAAGGGAGATGGATTATGATTCATTTGTATAAAAACTACTCCAGATTTAATAATGTATTAAAGTTTTTTATTCTTTGTGTTGTATCGCTGCTGTTTATTTCCTGTGATAATTTTCTTAATAGTCAGGATATCAAACAGCAGATTGAGGATACAATCGCCTATAACAATGCTATGTCAAGCACACTTATTTTCCGAACAGCAAATGATGAAGGCGATTTTCTTACAGGAAACGAAAAATCCTGCAGGCTTGGATACACCGTTGATATACAGTTTTCTTTAAATACAAATGCGTATGTATTCAGTCATCTGGAAGCTGTAAGCACAATTGATAAAAGTGTAAGCCGTGCTGACTATGTAGAATTTACAGACATTGGTACTGACCTTGAAAAGAACAACGGTGTTTATAAAATTAGAATTAAACTTTTAAAACAAGCTGATGATATTTTAATTAGACCTGTCTGCCTTCTTATTCCACGTGTAAAACAAATTACTCCAGCTTATTTACGAGATGGATGCCAACAAGATACAAGCATCATAATTGAATTTAATAAACCAATTGATCCACAAACCTTTGATACAAACTGTATCTCCATTAAAAATGGAGAAGAAGAACTCTTTTCTTCAAATCCTGCTCACTCTTATTTTGAGACTCCAAAACTTTCCAATAATAATACAATTATTACAATCCAAACAATAAAGGGAAAATATCTAATTCCATTATCACCAGCCGGTCAAAATCCAAAAGATATAATCGTAAGCATTATTTCAACACAGATAAAAGATGTCGATGGTTTTGCATTGGAAGCTGTTGAGCCTCATACATACAGAATTAATCAGAACGTAGACAATGAAAAACCTGAAATAAAGACAATCATAACTGCTAATACAAGTGATACAACAAACTGGTCGTATAGAACTTTAACTGATAAACCTATAGGAGACTGGTCTTCAAATCCTGAATACGAAGAAGATACTAACACCATTAGATTTCTTAATGGCGATTATAGCCGCAATCATATTATTGATAGTCTTCACATAAATCTTCAGGGCTATGATAAAGACAGCGGAATAAAATGTGTAAAAGTTCATGAAGTATTTGAAAAAACTTCTGGTGGCATTGATGCAATGAAAGTTGAAGCAGATTATTCCTTCGGCACAGGCCAATTTGTTTCTGTATCAGGAGACGATAATACTTACGAATATTCATTTGATTACAAGTTTGCTTCTTCGGCAAATGATGGTCTTTACAAACTGGAAATAAGAGTTGTAGATAAGGCAGAAAATGAAAGTGAACCAGTTTCATATTATGTCATAAAAGATACTGATTTAAAACGCAGATTATACTGGTATGGATATCTTGATGTAACTCATTCATTTAAAAATCCACCAAATGAAAATGGAACAAGTTACACCATTACAGATTATTGTTACCCACAATACAATGAAACTACTGGAAAATATGAAAGTAAGTTCTCTTTCCATTATTTCAATTTCTTTGAAGATAATTTTTATTCAACATACAAAACACTTTGTAACAAGTTACTGATTCAACAATGTAATTCTAGTAATGAATATATAACATTATTTGAAGAAAAGAACTTAAGTAACAAAGATGAAGCAGATATTGATACAAGCTATCAGTTAATTTCACAAAACATTATTACGCAAAAGATTAATGAAGTTATAGAAAACCTTGTAATTGATCCTGATACAACAACTAAATTCAAGGTTGTACTTTATGAAGAAAACGGAATTGTAAATGAATATCCGTTTGCAATTGCTAAAAGACCTCGTATATCTGCTCATAAACAAGAGGGCGCTAATAGTTTTAAATACTCAGAAGAAGAAATGGATTATTCAATTAGTTCTGATATATCTGTTTCCCTTGCAAGTGAACGTGGTATTATGGGAAAAAAACCTGATGGAGAAGCTGAAATAATTTCCTTTAAAAGATTAACAAATACTTTTGATGCTTTTGATCAGGAAAAATGCACATATTATATTTCATATGCAAGAGTTGCCATAAACGATTTCGGTAGAATTTATTCTGCATATGGTAAGCCTTATATCTTATATAGGGAAGAAGGTCCAATTAACTATGATAATTTTACTGAAAAAATATATGTACCTTCACAAATCGCCAATTTTGATTTCCCAGATTTCAGATTTCCAGAGCTAAATGATGATAATATTGCAAATGGGAAAATAGAATTTCCACAAAACTCAGGTAAAGTTCGTTTCACAGTTGATATAACATATCCAAATGATGAATATGAATATTTATTTAAAATATCAAAGGGTGGAAGAATTGAAGGATTTTCATCTTCAAATGAAATTGAAATCAACAATGGAGAAAATTATAAAATATCACTTGTTGCTCGTAATTCTGATGGAATTATAGTCGCAGAATCATCTCCAAAATCAATCAGATATATAGGTCCAGATAATATTCCGCCATTTATTGATATAGATCGCTTGTGGTATTATAAAGATCACCTTGAAATCAACAAATATGCAGTAGGAGATTACGAGCCTTCTTCATATAACGAAACTTACAACTATTTTATTAGCAAAGCTAATAGAGTAAAAATACTTGATTATTACTTTGTTCCTTTTGATTTAGGCAATGAAATAACCAGACAGCAACTTGAAAATGCAAATTATACAAGGTATTCATTGCAGTTCTCTAAATATATCACAGATGATTCCATATCAAGACTGATAATTCCGATGTATTTTCTAGAACAGGGGAAGTTCTATCTTTACTGTTATTTAGAAGATGTTGCAGGAAACAATGTCATTTATAAATACAGATATATGTATGGAAGTTATTATCTTTCTATCTTACCAGAATATAATGAAAAGAAGACTGTAACAACTTATGAATATCCAGCCTGGTATGGAGAACCTGAAGGATGCGAGAAAAAAGATTTGTTCTCTGTAACAATTCCTAAATATTCTGATGCTATAAAACCCGCTAGTGATGCATATGACGGAACCAACGAGTATATTTCAATTCTGTATTCTAAATTTAATCCAACATATAATAAATGGGATGTTTATACAGGCGATGAAATGTCATGGGAACAATTACCTGGTCTTCTTACACAGACTGATGAAACATATACATATACAGTAACTACTGAAAACAATGAGAATGCAATTTCGTATATGGTCAATAAATTTTACAAAATAGAAGCACAATATGGTTATGTAAGTGGTTCTAATCAATTACCTGTATATCTTTCTCCAATCTTTGTATTTAGAGGTGCCGATGATTATGACTACACTTGCCGCAATAAAAATGTAATGAATGCATACAACGGCTATCAAATATTCTGTGACAAGCCAGTACTTGCACATACAATGTATTCAAAATTTAAGCTCACAGAAACCTCAAATCCAGAAGATTCTCACATTTGGGAAGGTCGTGGTGCGGAAACAGGTCTTGTGTATAATGATGGAACAACAACAACTTTCTCTTATACAGATGATGAACTTACGGAAATCCCAGAAGGTTGTTATTACACAACCATCTTCCATTTTGTAGATGGTACAACTATTATGACTCCGGTTAAGCAGAAGTAAAAATTGAAATAAACAGTTTAAACTGTGGAGTAAGCCTGCAAAATTGTGATTCTGGTAATTTTGCAGGCTTATTTTTTTGATAACTTGGGAAGCGAGCCTGTAATTTCTGGATTTTTCATTATTTGCAGGCTTGAAAAGTTGAGTATTTTTGTGGGAAGGGGCCGGGTAATAGGATTCGGGGGATATTGAGAACTCGGTGAGCCTGTAAGAAATCGAAATCGGAGATTTTGCAGGCCAGAAATAGGAATATTATGTTGAAGTGAGCCTGTAAAATTGGATTTCTTTCTTTTTTACAGGCTCACGCCGCGGGGAAGCTTCTACTGAGGCCTGCTGAATTGGGCGAACCGGGGATTTAGCGGGCCACGGTTATTACGGGGCGTTGCGGGGTGTCCCCGCATAGGGGGTAGCGGAAAACGCTGGAGGCGTTTGGAGCGCAGGGGGCCTCCCCCTCCCTTGTTTCAAGTTTTGATGGACTTTTCACACTTTCTTTTCTATGGTAATATACTCGCACTATGGATTTACTGAAAAAGCTTGATGAATGTGAGAAACGCTTTAAAGTTGTAAGCGACCTTGTAATGGATCCGAATCTTGTAAAGGACCCGAAGAAATACAAGGACACAATGCGTGAGCACGGATACCTGACTGAAGTTTGTGCACTTTATGACGAATACAAAAAGGTTTTGAGCGGTATCCAGGACGCTAAGGAAATGATTACGGCAGAAGATGATGCCGAGATGAAGGAAATGGCTCGCGAGGAGCTTAAGGAACTGGAAGAAAGACAGCCTAAGCTTGAAGAGGATATTAAACTGAAGCTTGTTCCGCCTGATCCTCTTGATGAGAAAAATATTATTCTTGAAATCCGTTCGGCTGCAGGTGGTGACGAGGCTTCGCTTTTTGTACGCGACCTTTGGGAAATGTACACTCACCTCGCTGAACGCAAGGGATGGAAAACTGAAACTATGGAAGCTCAGGAAACTGAGGTTGGTGGTTTCAACAAGATTGTAACTTCTATCAGCGGTAAGTTTGTATACGGTACTCTTCGCTGGGAATCTGGTGTTCACCGTGTTCAGCGTGTTCCTCAGACTGAATCTCAGGGACGTCTGCAGACTTCTACTGCAACTGTTGCCGTTCTTCCTGAAGCAGAAGAAACTGAAATTGAAATTAAGCCGGGCGACGTTCGCGTTGACGTAATGCGTGCCGGTGGACCTGGTGGACAGTGTGTAAACACAACTGACTCTGCCGTTCGTCTTACTCATATTCCGACTGGTCTTGTTGTTATTCAGCAGGATGAAAAGTCTCAGATTAAGAATAAGGAAAAGGCTTTCCGCGTACTCCGTGCCCGCCTCTTTGATCTTGAAGAAAGCAAGAAGCAGGAAGAGCGCGCTGCAGCCCGCTCAAGCATGGTTGGTTCTGGTGCCCGCTCTGAAAAGATCCGTACTTACAACTTCCCTCAGGACCGCGTAACTGATCACCGCATTAACTATTCGGCTCATAACCTTCCATCTTTCATGATGGGCGAAATGGACGATATGCTAGATGCATTGAACGTTTACGCTAAGGAAGAGCAGTTGAAGTCGGATATCACTGAGTTATAATTTTGACACTCCAGAATCTTAAGACCCAAATAATAAAAGAACTTTCGCAAGTCTCGCCTAGCGCAAAACTGGATGCGGAAGTTCTTTTAATTGATTCTCTTGGTTTTTCAAAAACAGAACTCTTACTAAAGCGCGACTACGAAGTACCGGCAGAAAAAGAAGAATGGCTGCGGGATGCTGTTGCCCGCCGCGCAACAGGACTTCCTATTGCGTATATCACCGGACACAAGGAATTTTACGGTTACGACTTTATTGTAACTCCGGATGTTTTAATTCCAAAGCCTGACACAGAGATTTTAGTAGAACGCGCTGTAGACGTTATTCTATCGATGATGGATGCACGCGGTGAGAACCTTTTAACAGTTTGTGATATGTGTACCGGCAGCGGCTGTATTGCAGTTGCAGTGGCTAAGACTCTGCTTGAAGACGAAAGAGTTCCGGCTGAACAGCTGCCAAAGTTTACACTTGCCGACATCTCAGAACCTGCGCTGGACATTGCACGACGAAATGTTGCTGCCCTTCTCGGCTCCGGCCCAGACGCCGCCCTCATTCTCTCCCGCTTTAATTTTGTGCGCACTAACCTCTTTGATGCAATTTCTGAAGCTATAAAATATGATGTGATTCTTTCTAACCCGCCGTACATTCCGCATACAATGGTGGATGAACTTTTACAGGACGGTCGCAGCGAACCGCGCCTCGCACTCGACGGCGACATAACAATAGACGGCGATCGCGCCACAAATGACAGCGGCGAGCCTGCCGATGATGGACTAGCGATAATCCGGAACTTAATTCCGCAGGCTGCTGCACACCTCGCACCGCGCGGGTCAATCCTTATGGAAACCGGCGAGTATAATGCAGAGGCAACAGCCGCAATTGCGGAGGCAGTCGGTTTTAATACGGAGATTCACAGAGATCTCGAAGGCCAGCTCCGCGTAGTCGAGTTTTATTAGAACTCAACAGCTTTTGTAAAGAAAAGGCTGATTCCCTCGTTCGGGAAGCGCTGTTTTACTTTTTCTACAACGTCCTTTATTTTGCGGGCATCTGCTTCTTCAACATACGAAAAAAGCACAAAGTTCATTTCCGGCCAGATGGTGTCACCAAGCTTTTTAGTGTGAGAACCGCGGCCGTGGATTTCCGGAATTACGGTATATTGAATTGAAGGAATCTCTTTTTCAAGAGCTTCTGTAATATCTTCCTGAACAGACTGGTTCGAAATTATTTCAGCACGATAAAGTTCTGACATTATTCATCCTCCTCCCAGCGGCTTTTATCGTAATCACCGGTGTTTTCAACATGCTCAACCACCGGGCGAGCACCGCGCTTTCTCATTACCAGGCTGTACAATACCGGAATTACCAGCAGTGTAATAAACGTACTGGAAATCAAACCTCCTACAACTGCAATCGCAATCGGGCGAACCATGCTTGACTGGCCTTCTGTTGTAAAACACATCGGGAGCATACCAAGAATTGTTGTAAGGGTTGTCATCAATACCGGACGGAAACGGCTCTTTCCAGCTTCAAAGCAGGCATTCTTAAGCTCGACACCACGACCTACAAGAATATTCGTGTAGTCAACAAGAATAATACCGTTATTTACAACAATACCAATCAGCATGATAACACCAACTGCTGTCATGAATGAAAGTGCTTCACCAATAATCTTATGAATCAGAATTACACCAATGATAATAAAAGGCATTGTTGCAAGGTTGATAAGAGGAGCCTTGAACGACTCATAGGTTGCAGCCATTACACCGAATACCAGCAGAATTGCCATAATCGCAATCTTAAGATAAAAGCCGTACTGACTCATTGTTTCTTTCCAGGCTCCCTTATAATTAACTACAACTGAATCTGGAATAATAACATTTTCCTGAATGGCGGCCTTAATTTCTTCTTCAATTACGTTGTCGTTTTCTTCTGTAAGATTGCTTGCACGAACGTGAATGATTCGCTTCTGGCTTTCCCGACGGATAGAAACCGGACCGAGGCCTTTTTTAATCGACGCAAAGTTTGCAACGCTGACCATTCCACCGTTTCCACGAACGTAAATGGATTCAAGGTCGTTGATTGTCTTGCGATCTTCCGGACGGTAAGCAACTACTACGCTGTAATCTTTTCCGTTGCTCTTGTAAGTACAGGCGGTAGAACCGTTAATCGCATAGTTGATTTCGCGTGCGACGGTTGCAATGTCTACGCCCATGTTGTAGGCGCGTTCACGGTCAATAACAATTTCAACCTGAGGAAGTCCCTTATCCATACTTACAGAAGGCTCGCTGATTTTCTTGTTTGCAGAAATAACTTCACGGATTTCTTCTGCAGTATTCAAAGCCGCATCAAGATCATCTGAAAGAAGAACGATATCTACACTACTTCCCATCCACTGACCACGGAAACCTTCGCTGAAGGAAAGACGTGCGCTAGGGAATTCTGCAAAATGCTTACGGAGCTTATTCTGCATATCCTGAGCTGAATCAATCTGCTTTGCAGTTTCCGGAAGAGCAATTGTGATGGAACCGCGGTTTGTATTACGACCACCAATTGAAGTAGTTACAGTTTTAATTCCTTTACATTCGGCTTTAACATATGCCTCAAGTGCAAGAACGACCTCTTTTGTTTCTTCAAAAGGAGTTGCAGTTGCCATATTGATATTCAATTGAACCTGATCATCACGGCCGGCTGGAATCTGATTAATCTGCATTGTCGGAATAAAGGCAAAAGAAATTACAAGTACACAGACAGCAGCAACAATTGTAATCAGACGGTTATCAAGGGCTGCTTTTAATACGCGTGAATACAAACGGATAAAGAACTGAATTATTCCTTCAAAAAATCCGTATAGTCTTTTCAGCACAGGATTTGTAACAGGCTTTTCATTTCTGTTTGAAAGAGGAAAGAATTTTCCTGCCAGTACAGGAACAAGGAAAATAGCAACCAGTAGAGAAGAAACAAGAGCAATTACAATTGTAAAAATTGCAGCCTTAAACATCTGTCCCATAAATCCTAAATCTTTAATAAAGAAGATAAATGGAAGGAATACACAGATTGTTGTAAGGTTTCCTGATGTTACCGACATCAGCATTTCCTGTGAACCAAGAATTGCAGAAGTACGAGGTTTAGCACCACGCTGCCGGTAAGCATAAATATTATCAATCATTACGATAGATGCATCTACAATCATACCTACACCAAGAATCAGACCTGTAAGGGTCATCATATTTAATGTAAGTCCAAACATACTCATTGCAAAAAGAGTAATGATGATTGAAAGCGGAATGGAAATCGAAATGATAATTGTTGACTTAAAGTTCTGAAGGAAGATAAACAGAATGATAACTGCAAGAATAAGTCCCTGCCAGGCAGAAGTAATCAAAGTATTGATTGTTTCGCGGATAGCGTCTGTTGAATCCTGAATGATTTCAAGAGTAACATCCGGCGGAAGATTCTGCTCTGCCTGATCAATCTTTTTATAAACATTATTTGCTACAGTTACAGAGTTTGCATCTGACTGCTTTGTAACACTGATGTAAACACCTTTTTCACCATTGATGAACGATTCCTGTGTTGTATCGCTGTAACCGATTGTTGCTTCACCTATATCTCGAAGTCTGATTGCATAACCGTTGATAATAGAAATTACAGTATCATTAATTTCATCAAGGCTTGTATATTCACCAGTTGTTCGAACAATATAGTTTCTGTGTCCTTCCTGAACCTTACCACCACCAAGTTCAAGATTCTGTTTTGAAAGAGCACCTGTAACAGTTGGAACTGTAAAGCCGTAAGCAGCCATTCTGTTCTGATCAAGTTTTACATTTACCTGTGCAGAACGTCCACCATAAACTTCAGCTTCACCTACACCATCAGCCTGTTCAAGAATACTTACTACATTGCTCTCGGCAATTGATTTTAAGTCATCTACAGAACGGTTACCACGGATAAGGATTCGCATGATTTCGCCGCTGTCTCCAGTGAAGCGGAAAATTGTAGGAGTTCCCGCATTATCAGGAAGACCTCGCTTTACTCTATCAAGCTTATCGCGGACATCATTCATTGCCGCCGTCAAATCTGTTCCATATTCAAACTCAAGTGAAACATTGGAAGAACCTTCATTCGAAGTTGATGTAAGATTCTTAAGACCGTTTACGCTCATAACAGCACTTTCAATCATCTTTGTAATAGACTTTTCAACAGACTCCGGGTCTGCGTTTGGATAAGATGTATTGATTGAAAGAGAAGGATTTTCGATTTCCGGCATAAGTGCAGTTGCTACATTGCTCAGGGTAAAAATACCAATCATTCCAAGCAGAGCAAAAACAATCAGAATCAATACCGGATGTTCAAGTGTTTTTCTGCTTAAACTCATTATTTTTTACCCTCTGGCTTTGGACCTTTTTCATCACCTTTATCTGCAGGTGGTGCTTCTACAAACTCCACGTTGCCGCTGATATCACGAACTTTTGCACCTTCATAAAGTGAAAGCATACCTTCAAGAACAACAACTTCACCGGCAGCAAGACCATCAGTAACCTGATTGTAACCGTCGATATTTTTTCCACGGGTTACCTTGCGCTTTGTAACAGTGCTGTCATCTTTTACAACATACAGATAATATTCATCACTGTTTTCAACAAAGGCATCCTGAGGAATAACCGGATAACCTCCAAAATCAACAGTAAAAAGCTTAACGCGGGCAAACATACCGGCATTAACCTTGTCATATTTTTTATCAAAATTCAAAATGATTTCTTTTGTACGGGTAGCAGGATCTACAACTGGAGAAATACGAACAACTGAAGCAATAAACTTTTCTTCGCCATAAGCCTGAAGTGTGATTTCTGCCTTCTGACCGATTGCGATATCTGCAACATATCGCTCCGGAACCTTTGCTGTAATCTGAAGATTGTTGATATCACCTATTTTTGTGATTACTGAATTGGCACTAACCTTCTGGCCGATTTTTACAGGAGAGGTAATGATACTTCCGTCGATTGGAGCTGTTACCGGGCTCTTTGCATAATAACTTCCAGGTTCAGACGGGTCGATATAAGCAATAATGTCGCCCTGCTTTACTGAAGAGCCTAGAGAAACCAGCATCTCTACAACCTTACCACCTATAGAAGGAAAAACTTCAATTGATTTCTGAGTTTCAATTTCACCGTTTGTATAAACGAAATCTGTAATTGTCTGATTCTTTGCTACTGTAGTACGAACGGCAGTTGCTGTCTGTGGGCCACGGCCTCCAAAACCGCCGAAGCCGCCTGGCGCAGCGTTTTTATTTTTTGCTGATCGCGTAATAAAAAATACTGCACCAGCTGTAACAGCAAGAATGGCAATCAGAATAATTGCCGTAGTTGTAGTTTTTTTCCTGTCCATATATACCTCTTAATTTTTCCTAACTCATTTTATTCATTTCCCAAAGAACCAAAGGGAACTCCGAGTGTATTTTCCAGATCTAAAACTGCGCAAATCAGATTGTAAATATGAGATTCTCTGTCTGTTTTTGCTTTCAGAAGTGAATCTGATGCATTCTGCAAAGTAAGTAAATCACGTGAACCGTGATTATAAGCAGTAAGAGTCATATCATAAGATTTCTGGGCAATTTCTACATTGCGGTTCAGCATCTCCATCTGACTCTGCTTCTGAAGGATATTTTTTATACTGTTCTGAAGAGTAAGAGATGCAGTTGTCTTTTCATTTTCAAGCTGAAGTTCAAGGTCTTTCAAACTTGCCTTCTGAGCTTCAACATTAAGAGCTCCATTGGTCCAAGGAAGAAAGCCATCCAAAGGAATGGAAAGTGAGAGTTGTATTACATTTCCTGTAGTCTCAAGACCTTCAGTTCTGCTTGAACCTTGTTTTCCATAAGAATAAGAAGCAGTAATTGTTGGTCCGTAAGCAGAAAATCTGGTTGAAAGCAGAGAGTTTTTCTGCTGTTCGATACTTGTCTGAATTTTCTTTACCGAAGGCAGGGCCTCTACAGTCTGTGTAACTGTAAAAGTTTCAGGTGGAATTGCATCCGAAAGAGCTCCTGAAAGTTCAATGTTTTCATCCTGTGGAATACCAAGAGTCTGCTTAAAGGAAGCCATATTATTCTGATAAGCTATTTCTGCAGATTCTATAGTCGGACGCTGGCTTTCATAGCTGTACTGTGACTGCAAAAGGTCGAGTTCAGAAAGCTGACCACGATTATATTTATCGCGGTTATTTTCATAACGGAGACGGGCAGTTTCCATATTACGTTTCTGAAGAGCTATACTCTCATTTGTATAAAGAAGGTTGTAAAAAAGTTTTCTTACATTCAATTCAACCTGACGAACTGCATCTTCATAAGAAGTTTTTCCGCTTTCATATTTAAGTCTTGCTTCTTTTATTGAAGTGTAAAGAGAAGGTGTAAGCGATAGACGGACAGAACCACTAAAACTATAAGTGTAAGCCCCCGCATCCCCGCCCAGAGGAAGGTTTAATCCTCCGCTTGCTGAAAAAGACGGACTTACACCATTCCATGAAGTCTTATTACGCTTATCCAATGAGTCCAGAGTGATTTTCTGGCGTTTAAGGGAAATATTGTTATCTGCAGCAAGAACTACTGCATCTTCCACTGTAATAACTCTAGATTTTTCAGTTGCAGTCTGCGCATACAGTGAAAATGACGCAGCCACAATCATTGTAAAAATTAAACGTTTCATATTATACTTTCCATATTAAATTATACTAAAATTACAAGCTTTTTTATAGAAAATTACTGTCATTTTTTAGAATTATCTGTTATTTTTATGGGTATGAGCAGCGAAAAAGTGTTTGATTCAGACATAAAAAATCCGGCTGCCCTTCTGGAAGAGTTCTTTTCAAAGCATGAATATCTTTCTCCAGAAGAAAAAGAGGCAGTTTCACAGGCATGGACTCTCCTTGTTACAAAAGCAGGTGACAGAGTACGTGAATGCGGTAAGCCTTACTATCTCCATCCTCTAAGAGTTGCAAATATCCTTGCAGAAAGCAAACTCGACAGCCCTACTCTTGTAGCAGCCATTCTTCATACTATTCTGGATTTTAATGTTACAGAAGAAGAACTGAAAAATCAGTTTGGCGAAAATGTCTGCAATATCATTCTTACAGTAAATAAGATTCTCAATCTGCCTATAAATACAAAAACCATGCATCAGTCTGATGCAATCCGTAATATGCTTTTTGCTATGTGTGATGATGCACGAATTATCCTGATTACACTTGCAGACCGTCTGGACCGTATCCGCAATATCAAAAACTTTACGGCTGCAGACCAGCATATGATTGCCTCTGCCGTTATAGAAATCTGGGCTCCGCTTGCAGACAGACTCGGTATGCAGGCAGAAAAAAATGAATTTGAAGATTTAAGCCTTAAATATACTAACCCGGCAGTTTTCCAGCAGATTAAAGCCATTGTTTCTCAGAAAAAAGATGAACGTTCCAGCTACCTCGAAAAGGCTGTAAACAGCATTTATAAGTCTGCAGATAAGATGGGCATGAAGATTGAAATTCAAAGCCGTGCAAAGCACTTTTATTCAATCTATCAGAAGATGAGAAAGCGCAACAAGGAAGCAGGCGAGCTTTTTGATTTGCTTGCACTCCGCATCCTCTGTAACACACCTGCAGAATGCTACACTCTCGTTGGAATTGTACACGGACTGTGGAAACCGCTGGACGGCCGTTTTAAAGATTACATTGCAATGCCTAAGGCAAACGGTTATCAGTCACTGCATACAACTGTAATGTGTGAGGGTAAGCCTCTTGAAATTCAGATTCGTACCCACGACATGCACAACATGGCCGAGCACGGAATTGCGTCACACTGGCTCTATAAAAAAGGCAGCTCACGTGAGCTGATAGAAGAAGACCGCCTTGCCATTTACAACAAGCTTCAGCAGTTTAAGGACAGTCTCACAGAAGGCAACAATTTTGAAACTCTCAAGAATGAACTCCTCGGCGATGAGATTTACGTTTTTACTCCAAAGGGAGATGTAAAGAAACTTCCGATGGGAGCAACTGCAATTGACTTTGCTTACTCTATTCACTCGGCTATCGGTGAAAAGATTATTGCAGCAAAGGCAGACGGAAAAATCATTCCTTTGTCTAAAGCGCTTCAGAATACACAGATTATTGAGGTAATCACAAATCCTCAGGCTCATCCTACAGAGGCCCAGCTTAAGCTTGTAAAAACAAGTAAGGCTCATCAGAAGATTCACTCGTGGCTTATGGCTAATGACCCTACTTTCAGTGAACGGCTTGCACTTAAAGCTGAGGAAGCCGCCGCGGCTCAAGGTATTGAGGGAACGGTTGGTACTGCGGGTACCGGTGGTACTCACTTCAGCAGGGTAAAGAAATCCCGCCCTAAAAAAGGCAAACAGGAAATTACAGAACAGAAACCTCGAAAAAAATGCGGTATTCTCGTACAGGGAGAGCGCCGTGTTCTTTACAATATTGCGCAGTGCTGCCATCCGGAATATCCGGACCTTATTGCGGGATATGTTACAAGAACTAAGGGAGTTTCAATTCACCGCGCCGACTGTCTGATTTATCAGCGCATTCCACAGAAAGAAGAACGCAGTGTTGAAGTTGCGTGGGATGATGGTCACGACCAGCAGTAAGCAGCTGGCCGGCCGATTTTTATCTTCCAGTGTCGCGGATTTTTCCTTCTACGTAATCTGGATCAAGAGTTCTGAGCAGAGTTGCTTCCGGCAATTTATGAGAAACATAAAGATATGTCGGATGTCCGTCGCAGGTCCAGTTCATCTTTAAACCGGTTTCAGAATCAATGATTTCCCATTCACCAGCAGGAATTGTAAGCGAACAGAATTCTGGTGAAACAAACTCAATGTCATCCTCAATACGAATCATGTTCATTGCATTGCATTCATACATATACCAGCCGTCTTTCTTTTCAAACGGAATAATTCGGCGGTCAGGATGCTGCTCGTAATCCTTAAGACGTGCTTCGCGGGCTGCAGGGTGCATTTCGTCCAGAGCTTTCTGATTTTCGGCTCCGCGTTTCTGACCTTCTGAATAAACAGTGTCAAAAGCGGCACCTGTGATTTCTTTTCCAATTTCCGCAGCAAGCTGATATTTACTGTCGCTGGCACCGGTTGTAGTTTTATCGGCATCGGCCTTGTTATAGTAAAAGCCTGTTGTGCTTTCGCGGTGAGCTACATTTTCGAGCTCTGCAATATAAGGAGCAGCTTCTTCGTCTGTGATTTTTCCTTCAAGGGCATCGAGGGCTTTGCGGTGTGCACGGGTTACCATTGCAACATAGTAAACACTCTTCATACGGCCTTCGATTTTGAGGGAATCAATTCCAGCATCGCGGAGATCTGCAAGGTGTTCAATCATGCGGATATCTTTTGAAGAAAGAACTGCGGTAAAATCTTCGCCTTCAAAAATCGGGAACTTTTCGCCAGGTCTCTGCTCTTCTTCAATTGTAAGAAGTCCGCTCTGTGCCATCATTTTTGCTTCTTCAGCGGTTATGATATGAGGAGCCGAACTGTCGTTTCCTGAATCACGTTCTTCTGCAAGTTTAAAATTCCATCGGCAGGTATGAGAACAGAAACCACTCTGTGCGCTGCGGCCTGTAAGATAAGCACTCATAAGACAGCGGCCAGCATAGGCAATACACATTGCACCATGAACAAAGGTTTCAAGTTCCATATCAGGAACAGAATCTTTTATACGGCGAATCTGATCAATGGAAATCTCACGTCCAAGAACAATACGAGAAAACCCCATGTTCTTATACATCTTAACGGCTTCACTGTTTACGCAGCTCGCCTGAGTACTTAAGTGCAGCTGGGCATTAGGAAATTCTTTCTGAAGTAATGGAACAATACCGATATCCTGTACGATAAAAGCATCTATCGGATACTGTTTAAAATAATCGAGATTTGCCTTTAATGCATCGATTTCTTCATCATGAAAAGAAATGTTGAGTGCACAGTGAAGACGACGTCCAGGAAACTGAGCTTTAAGTGCCTGAACCTTTTTATATTCATCTTCATAAAAATTGTCGGCCTTTACACGGAGAGAAAATTTTTTAAGACCGATATAAGCGGCATCTGCTCCGTATGCATACGCATAGTATAATTTTTCAACATTGCCGGCTGGCGATAAAAGTTCCATTGTTATGCCTCCGAACGAAGACTGTGTTCGAGTTTAGGCTTGTTTTCAATCTGAACGGCAGCTTTTCCTGCAGTTCCCTCCGTAACAACTTTTCCAACTTTATCTAAAGCAAGATGAGATTCATGTAAGTATTCGTCTGCCATCTGGAACATGAACATCATATCTGGCCATATATCAAGTTCGCATTCATTTCCTGTGGAACGAAGATTAGATGCAAATTCCCTTGCATCATCCAGAAGGATTTCTTTTTCACCCATCTGAATAAATACAGGTGGGAAATTCTGAAGAGATTCATCACCTGCAAGAAGTGGAGAAACCATAGGACTTTTTGTATTTGATTCGTAAGTATAAACTGAGCTGCTCTTTCTAAGAACGTCACCACTCATTACTTCATCACTGATTTTTTTTGTCTGAATCAGTTTTGAACATTCAGAAACATCAAGCCATGGAGAAAAAAGAATTACCTGTTTGATGCAGGTGCGGTATCTCTCGCGAAGATTAAAAATCAGAGAGCATGCAATTGGAGCTGCAGAACTATCAGCTGCAATTATGATTTCCGGCATCTGAGGTTTTTCGCCCTTTTCTGCATTTAATGAACAGGCAATCTGCTCTTCTGTAAAGAGAGATTTAAAAACATTCTGAATATCTTCATTAGCAGCAGGGAAAGGGAAAGCAGGTGCCAAACGGTACTCTGGAACAACTACACGACAGAAGCATTTTGTTGCAAGAGAAGCACAGAAACTTGCGTAAGCTGCGCGTGAACCGCCGACAAAAGAACCGCCGTGAATATAAAGCATTACACGGTTTGAAGCATAAATCTCCGGTGCAAGTACATCGCACTCTGTATTTCCATATTTATATTCAGTACGCTCAACTCCGTTAGGCAAAAAAACAGTTTTAAAGCCTTCATCAAGTTTTGCGCGGAAAATATCTACATTTGATTTTGACCCGAAGGTAAGAAGTTTGAGTTTTTTGATTGCACCCTTGCGGTCGTTTTTGTTTTCCATATCTATATATTATAGCAAAAAGGAACGTTTTCTGCTAGAATAGGCCCTAAATTACACTAAAACATCGTCATTGCGAGCCGTAGGCGAAGCAATCCATTTAATAGATTGCTTCGCTTCGCTCGCAATGACGGAGATTTATTACAAGGAGGTTTACGATGCCTATTAAAATTCAATCCGACTTGCCAGCATGCGCAACACTTGAAAAAGAGAACATCTTCGTCATGACGGAGAAACGGGCGATGGAACAGGATATCCGTCCGCTTAAAATTGCGATTGTAAACCTCATGCCTAACAAGGAAGTTACAGAAACTCAGCTTCTTCGTTTGCTCGGAAATACACCGCTTCAGATTGAGATTTCTCTTGTTAATATGGAAAATCATTCCAGCAAAAATACAGATCAGAGCTACCTTGACCGTTTTTATATTCCTTCGAGCGAGCTCTATAATCAGAAGTTCGACGGTATGCTGATTACCGGTGCACCTGTTGAGCAGATTGAGTTTGAAGATGTTGATTACTGGGAAGAGCTTTGTAAAATTATGGACTATGCCCGCCAGAATGTTTACTCTACCCTTTATTTGTGCTGGGGCTGTTTTGCAGGTCTTTATCATCATTATGGAGTTCCAAAACACGCACTTGAAAAAAAGATGTCGGGTATTTTTATGAATGAACGTTCTGTTGAAGGCGATCCTCTTCTTCGTGGTTTTGATGACACCTTCCCTATTCCACAGAGCCGTCATACAACTCTTATAAAAGAAGATTTGATTAAACATCCTGAACTTGTAATTCTTGCAGAAAGCGCAGAAGCAGGTGTTACAATTTTGAAATCAAAGGATAACCGTGAAATCTTTATGACCGGCCACCTTGAGTATGACACAATGACTCTTGCTCAGGAATATTACCGCGATACAGATAAGGGAATGAAGGTTCCGCTTCCAAAGAACTACTTCCCTACAAATAACGTAAACCGTATGCCAACCAGTTACTGGCGTGCTACGGCGCATCTGTTCTATTCGAACTGGCTGAACTACTACGTTTACCAGGCAACGCCGTTTAATTTGTCTTCGATTAAATAAAAAAAGCCGGCTCATATCAATGAGTCGGCTCGCAAGTCTCGCCTCTGAGGCATTTTTGTGTAGAACCTAAACCGACCCTGTGTAAGCCCGCTCGCGGGCGTTGTTCTATAGCAGAGCGTTAAGAAAATTGCGAAAGCAATTTTTAGCTCTACTATATTCGCAGCTCGGTTTTTAACGGTTCTGCTATTATAGCCTAGTCTTCCTCTGAAAGAGCGTTAGTTGTATGAACTGTAACTGTTGTATTGTAACAGTCGAACATCTTTTCTACACCAGCCGGACGGGTCTTTGCTGTGCAGAGACTTACGATTGGCACGATGATCAAAGATGAAAGCATACTGAATACACCAGAGTAAAGTGAGTTCTTGAAAATCAATCCGAGAACAGGGCCGCTTACGTGAACGAATCCCATAGAAATTGAAAGCTGAATCAACATCAAAACACAACCGAGTGTGAACGAAGTTGCAACTGCAGCCTTGCTTGTCTTTTTCCAGTAGAGACCGAAGAAGAACGGAGCAAGGAAGGCACCAGAAAGAGCACCCCATGAAACACCCATCAGCTGAGCAATGAAAGTAACTTTTGACTTAGCCTGAACAATTGCGATTACAGCAGAAATGATAATGAATACAGCAACGAAAGCACGCAAAATCAAAAGGTTATGTTTATCGCTTGATTTTTCTTTTTTGAAAGAGTTGATGAAGTCGAGTGTAAGAGTTGAACTTGATGTAAGTACAAGAGAAGAAAGTGTAGACATAGAAGCAGAAAGTACAAGAATCAAAACTACAGCAATAAGTACATCACCAAGACCAGAAAGCATTGTAGGAACAACACTATCAAATCCATTAGCAGCAACCTGTTCAGGTGTATTGAACAGACGTCCAAATCCTCCAAGGAAGTAACATCCACCAGCAACTACGATTGCAAAGAAAGTAGAAATTACAGTTCCAATTTTGATAGAACGTTCATTTTTAATAGCGTAGAACTTACCAACCATCTGAGGAAGTCCCCATGTACCAAGAGAAGTAAGGAGAACTACAATCAGCAGATAGAACGGCTGCGGACCAAAGAATGAAGTATAAGCTCCCTTCAAAACAGGAGATTCAATCTCAGACATCAAAGCAAGTGACTGCATGAATCCCCCGTTCTTAGAAAGAACTGCGAGAATTACTGCAACAATACCAATGAGCATGATGATACCCTGGATAAAGTCGTTTACAGCAGTTGCCATATAACCACCAACAATTACGTAAATTGCTGTGAGAATTGCCATTACAATTACACAAACTGAATAGTCAACATTGAAAGCCATTCGGAAAAGACGTGAAAGACCGTTGAACAAAGATGCAGTGTAAGGAATCAGGAAAAGGAAGGTAATTGCAGAAGCAACAACCTTAAGAGTCTTTGATTCATAACGCTGACCAAAGAAATCTGGCATTGTCTTTGAGTTCAGGTGCTGAGTCATAACACGAGTACGGCGGCCGAGAATTGCCCAAGGCATAAGCGATCCGATGAACGCATTTCCAAGTCCAATCCAGGTTGATGCAACACCAAAGTTCCATCCGAACTGTCCGGCATAACCAACGAAAATTACGGCAGAGAAATAAGATGTACCGTAAGCAAAAGCAGTGAGCCATGGACCTACAGTCCTGCCTCCCAATACGTAACCGTTTACATCGTTTGAAACTGCGCGGCATTTAATACCTACAAAGATGAAAACGGCGAAGAAAAGAATAAGTAAACCTAGTTTTATAATCATGATACTATACATAATAACAAAATTATTTTCTATTGTATATCCCCGCACCCGTGATATAATAGTTTTTACCATGAAAAGACGAATGTTTATTATTATTCCCGCAGCTGTAATTTGCGCTCCGGTTTTATGCGTTGTACTTTTATTTCTCTTTCTCACTATTATTGAATACAGACCAAAACCTGTAGAAGAGGTACCATTCACAAGCGAAAAAGCAATGCTGAGCAAAGGTGAACCTGTTTCCATTATGACATGGAACATAGGATTTGCAGGTCTTGGAAAGAATGAAGACTTCTTTATGGATGGCGGCAAAATGAGCAAACCGGATTCAAAAAAGACTGTTGAGAATTACTTTTCCGGTATTAAAAGTATTATCGGAACTCATGAATCAGATATTCTTTTCATTCAGGAAATTGATACAAAATCTGCCCGAACCTATAAAATCAATCAGGTTGAAGCAATGAAAAACTTTACCGGAAAAGGAAAGGCTTTTGCATACAACTACAACTGTGCTTTTGTTCCAATTCCATTTCCTCCAATGGGCCGCATACAAAGTGGTGTTGCTATATATACTGACTTTGAAACAATCTCTGCACATCGCCTTGCACTTCCAGTTCCTTTTACATGGCCGACAAGGGTAGCAAACCTTAAACGCTGTATTCTTGTAACACGAATTCCTGTTTATGAAAACGGTGGTGCTACAGGACAGGAGCTGGTACTTGCAAATTTCCATCTTGAAGCTTATGACAGTGGCGAAGGAAAAATCGCACAGACAAAAGCTCTTAAAGATTTTATTGATTCAGAATATGCAAAGGGAAATTATGTAATTGCCGGTGGAGATTTTAATCAGAAGTTCCCAGATTCTACAGCATTCCCGGTTATCAGTCCAGACGGATGGATTCCAGGTCAGCTGGATGCAAGTATTACAGATGGCGGCTGGAAGTTTGTTTATGATGATTCAAAACCAACCTGCCGTTCTCTGGAAGCTCCTTACAATGATGAGAAGGCAAAGGCTCATAACTGGCAGTACTATGTAATTGACGGTTTTCTTATTTCGCCTAATATTGAAGAACTTTCTGTAAATGTAATTGATGAAGATTTTGAAAACTCTGATCATAACCCTGTTTACATGAACTTTATTCTGAAATAAAATCTTCAGTTAATTATGGAAGAAAAAAAACGGGCAGGACGTAACCGCACAATTACATTAAGTGAAGCAGAAAAAGAGACTCTGAAAAAAAGACTGATTGAAGTCCGCGGTGATTTCGATACGGCCTCCGGCCTTCTCAACCAGCAAGATTTTCTGGATCACACAATAAACGCAGACCTTCTCACTGCCTTGCCGCTTCTCCCGGATGAATTTGCAGATTTAATCATTATTGATCCTCCTTATAACCTCACAAAAAATTTCAACGGTAAAATTTTTACAGCCCGCGACGAAGCTTCGTATGAAGAATACCTTATGTCATGGTTTCCACAGGTTTGCAAAAAACTAAAGCCTTCAGGTTCCCTTTATATGTGCGGTGACTGGAAATGTACGGCAGCTCTTCAGCGGGCAATGGAAAGCGAACTTTCAATTTTGAACCGCATCACCTGGCAGAGAGAAAAAGGACGTGGAGCAAAAGCAAACTGGAAAAACGGAATGGAAGATATCTGGTTTGGCGTAAAAGATCCAGATAATTATTATTTTGATATTGAAGCCGTAAAGCAGAAGCGCCGGGTAATTGCCCCTTACCGCGAAAACGGAAAACCAAAAGACTGGGAAGAAAGCGAAGACGGGAACTTCCGCCTCACCTGCCCTTCAAACTTCTGGGATGATATAAGCGTGCCTTTCTGGTCCATGCCGGAAAACACAGATCACCCGACTCAAAAACCAGAAAAACTTTATGCAAAACTGATTCTGGCAAGCTCGCGTCCGGGAGATGTTGTTTTTGATCCTTTCCTTGGAAGTGGAACTGCAAGCGTTGTTGCAAAAAAACTCGGCCGTCACTGGTGCGGAGTTGAACTGAACGAAGAATACTGTATGCTAGCAGAAAAGCGCCTCGAACTTGCAGAAACAGACAAAGAGATTCAAGGCTACAGCGATGGCGTTTTCTGGGAAAGAAATTCCGCAGCACTTTATAAGAAATAAGATGAAGACTTCTTCCAGCTCAGAAAAAATCTACCTCATAATGAATAAGCCTTGCGGGTATGTATGCTCGGCAGTTTCTGATTCTCATAAAACCGTTTACGATTTACTGACTCCAGAATTGCAAAAACTTGTACAGGGAGCAAAACGCGGAAGCAGGCTTCACACAATCGGACGACTGGACTGCGATACAAGCGGGCTTTTGCTGTTTACCACAGACGGATTTTTTTCACACAGGATTGCTGCAATGTCAGAAATCACAAAAACCTACCGGGCCACTCTCACCATCCCCGTACCCCCGGAGCAACAAGACTCGTATATCACCCGCGCCTCTCAAGGACTCACACTTCCACCAGAAAAAAAATATGGAGAACAACAGGCCGAACCTGCCATTCTCCATTTTATAAAACCAGACCTCTGCGAAATCACCGTCCACGAGGGAAAGTTCCATGAAGTCCGCCGCATTTTCCGCGCCCTCGGCAATGAAGTAAAAGACCTCGAACGTATCTCTATAGGAAGCCTACAACTGCCCGAAGAGCTCAGCTACGGACAGTGGCGGGAACTTACGGAAGCTGAAATAAATCTATTTATGTTCTTTTAAATATTTTTTATATTCTTTTGGAATAGAGATTTCCAAATCTTTACTCTGACTGTTAGCAGTAAGCCATCCTTTAAAATACATATATCTTTCTGAAACTTCCTGTGGTATAAAAAGATCATAATCTTCTTTTATTGATTCCAGATATGGAAAAATAGAATTTCGATTTTTGAACATAAAAGCGTAGACTGCTCTAGGATTAGACCAACACCATGATGAATTAACCTGATAATCTGTTTCAGGAATCATAGTATTTTCTTCAGTTATACAAGCGAACAGATATTTGAAAGTTCCTTCATCTTTTATAAAGTTTCCATATTTAGTACAAGAATCAAAAATTCCATCCAGGTATGCAAAATGAGCATGAAGAATATTATTATCATTTTTATCTTCATTACCATATCTGAAAACATACAACCAATCTGCAGTTTCTTCATTCTTGTAAAGATCAACTACATCATCAGTATAAACTTTTGTCAGGTTATAAGATTCGATTATTTTCTCCAGTTTCTTTTTATAAAACATATCTGATGCTTTCCAGCTTTTTGCAAATAGAGAAACAGATACTAATAATACAGAAATGAAACAAAATAGTTTTTTCATTTTTTAAACTCCTTTTTAAATTTATTTATTAATTTTTATAATATCATATTGCAGAATTGCAGTTTTCACAAATAAATTCTCATTATACATTGATTTAAAAGCTTAAATTTATCTGATTATTCACATCTTACAAAGAAAACAATTGTTTTATATTCTCATCAACAAGATTGCTGAGTTCTTCCAGCGAAGTTCCTCGAACCTCTGCAATAAACTTGTAAACAAGTTCTACGTTTACAGGAGTATTAGTTGTTCCTCGAAGAGGAACGGGAGCAAGATAAGGAGCATCGGTTTCACATAAGAAACGGTCAGCAGGAACAAATCTCAAAAGATCCTTAATTGCTTCAAGCTTTGCTTTTTTATTGTAGGTAACAGCACCGCCAAAGGCTATATACCAGCCGCGATCAAGGAAAGCACGGGCTTCATCAATTCCATAGCTGTAGCAGTGAATAATTCCGTTATCGTAGCCAACGTTTTTTATACAGTCGAGAGAGTCTTCAAAAGAATCGCGGCTGTGAACAATTACAGGAAGCTTTAATTCACGGGCAAGCTCCAGATGAGACTCAAACATTTCACGTTCACCACGGTAAGTTGCTTCATCAAAATCAGATTCACACCGGCCATCCTCTCCACTCGGATTCCAGTGATGGTCCAGCCCACACTCACCCACCGCAACAATTTTACGATTAAGAGTATCCTGATCTCCGCCTGCAGAAGCAGCTTCTATAGATTGACGCAGAATCTTCATCTGATTTTCTCTGTCGTGAATTGCTCCGACATCAGGCCAGAAACCGGCAGTAAAATACATAAACTCGCGGGCTTTTGCAGCAAGTTTTCCGTCTGTAATTCCGGCAATAGCCTGTTCAACACAAGACTGGCGTTCTGCCAGATCATCGCAATGAGTTCCTATATCAAGACCAAAAAAACAGTTACGCGCAGCCATGGTAGACAAAACTTCTACACCGTTTACTCCGCGTTCTGTCGTCATCATTTTAAAATGGAAATGTGTATCTGAAAACATAGTGTGAGTTTATCACTTTTGCATCAGCAATGCCACAGCGGGGTTGCAAGTTTATTGCTGAACGGCTGTGTTTTTGTAAAATCTGGCAGCCAGCTGGTATCATCACTTAATTCCTGATAAAACAGATACTCAAAATCATAGGCTTCGATGAGGTCCTGAATATCTGCGTCTTCTTCGGCAGTTACAAGGCGGTTTTCGAGATTGGAGAGGGCGCGCCTGCGGGCTGCAAGCTGGGGCTCGGATTCGTTGAATTTTACCGGGGTATACTGGTTCATCAGAGAAATAATGGCGCGCCCGTCGGCGTTTTCTTTAAGCCACGCGAGGACGTCGGCGGTTTCGGCGAAATGGCCGGGCATAAAAAGGTGTCGGATAATTACGCCGGAAAGCAGTTTGTCGCGTGGCTGGCCGGGTTCTGCCCATTCAGCGGGCTTCGCATCGGGAGGTTCTGGGATTTCGGCAATTTCAAGCGGATTATTGTCAATCATCCAGCGGATTGCGGCAGTTGATGCCTCTGGATAATTCGGGGCTGCAAACAGTGACTTTGAAAGAGTTCCATCCAGTGTTTTAAGGTCGGGCAGCCATATTGTTACAAGGCCCTTTAAAAGCTCGAGCATTTCCACGGTTTCATAAGCGGAAGAGTTCCAGCAGAATGGTATTGTAACTCCACGGTCGCGGGCTTTACGTAAACAGGCTGCGATTTTTGGGATGTGGTGGCTGCCTGTAACAAGATTTATGTTTTCTGCCCCTGCGGACTGAAGGCGCAGGCAGATGTCGGCAAATTCTTCTTCATCAACTACACGGCCAAGTCCATCCTGACTGATCTGATAGTTCTGACAAAAAGCACAGCGCAATGTACAACCGGTAAAAAAGATTGTTCCGCTTCCACCAAAAACAGTTACCAGAGGCTCTTCTCCAAAATGAAGGCCGGCAAAAGCTATACGGAGGTCGGCTGGTTCACGACAGAAACCGGCACTTCGAGTCTGCTCAGAGACCTCGAAACGATCTGCCCCACAGGCTCTCGGACACTGACGACAGTTTTTATAGAGCGCTTCTATCTGTGATTTTTCCATTAATATGCGCCCTTGCTTACAAGAATCTTCATCAAATCCTGAAGTACATCAACATCAAGATCTTCTGCTTCAAAATTTACAAGGCGGCCGAATTCATTCCAGTCTGCATCAGAAATAAGCTCCTGAAATTCATCACTGTTCTCAAGAAATGCAAGATATGCTACCAATCGGTTCTGATTTTCTTCTGATGGTTCTGCTTTTATATCTGCTGAGCGGTAAATATACTCATTTTCCCAATATTCATAAACAGAATCTGCCAGTTCACCCACCATTGCTACATTACGTTCAAAAAGGCGGCGCAGGTCATTTTTTACGCGGTTATAATCAGATTTTCCACCGTTATTCTGGCGGTCATGTTTTAGAGATTTCTGCATATCAGAAAGAAATTTATTAATGTCTGTCATATCTTCCATTATATCATTTTTTATGATTCTGGTGCTAGTTCAAATACAAATGGAATTCTTTCTATAATTTCTCATTATTTTCTCATTATTTTCTCATTATTTTTATAAATTCGTGCTATAATATTTGCCGTATGACTAAGGGAAAATTGACTGGAACTGCGGTTCCGCTAGGTGCATTATATACAAAAGATAATCCTGTAATCGGAGAATTTCCAGATTTAAAGCCGTTTGCTGACTTCTGTAAATCTGCTGGAATCTCTATTATCCAGCTTCTGCCGGTAAACGACACTGGAACACAAAGTTCGCCATATTCAGGTCTTTCTGCTTTTGCTCTTCATCCTATCTATATATGTATTTCTACTATTGAAGGATTCGATGCACTATATTCATCAGATGCAAAATTTAAAACAACTTATGATGATCTGTATAAAAATCATAAATACTGTCTGCGATACGACTATGACGGCATTTTGAATGCAAAAACTGATCTTTTGAAACAGCTTTACGACAATACTGACGAGGGAAAAACGGGAGAAGCTGGAGCTGCCCTTTCTAAGTGGATAAAAGCTAATTCATGGGTAAAAGATTATGCGGTTTATAAGAACTTAAAGTGGAATTATATGCAGGCTTCATGGAAAAGCTGGCTTGATTCTGACCGCTCAAAATCTAAGGAAGAAATCACCGCTCTCTGGAATAAAAAGGCCTTCAAAAAGGAACATCTGTTCTATGCCTGGACTCAGATGATTGCCGATGCTCAGTTTAAGGACGCTGTTGAATATGTTCACGGTCTTGGTCTCAAACTCAAAGGTGATATGCCAATTCTGATGAATGAAGATTCTGCAGATGCCTGGGCTTATCCGGAAGTATTTAATCAGGATCTCCGCGCCGGCGCACCTGCTGATGGTGATAACCCGAACGGACAGAACTGGGGATTTCCTACCTATAACTGGAAAAACCTTAAAGAAGATAATTACAGCTGGTGGAAGGACCGCCTTAAAAATGCTTCAAAATATTATGATGCATATCGTCTCGATCATATTCTGGGCTTTTTCCGCATCTGGGCAATTCCAGAAGCAGATTTGAATGCCTTAAATGGTCATACTGAGCCTTATGCTTTCATCAAAAAAACTGATTTATACGAACTTGGATTTGATGATGACCGCATCCACTGGTTGAGTCAGCCACATATTCCAACTCATGCAATTGAAGACATTACCTGGAATCATGATAAGGCTCATCAGATTCTCGCAATTTTCTGTAATAAGATTGACGGTGAAGAGCTCTGGCGTTTTGATCCGTCTGTAACCGGCTCAAAGATGATTGAGAGTGCAGATCTTTCTGAACTCTGTGCAGCTGATGCAATTCCACGCGTAAAGAAAGTACTGGAAGATTACTGGAGCAATCGCACTCTTCTTGAAATTTCAAAGAACAAGTATGTTCCGCTGTGGACTTATGGTCAGTCTACTTCATGGGGCACTTTAAACGATAAAGAAAAAACTTCTCTGCTCGAGTGTTTTGATGAATTGAATTCAAAAAACGAAAAGCTTTGGAAAAAGCAGGCTGACGAAATCTTTGCTGCCATTACAGGTGCTGTAAAGATGATTCCTTGTGGTGAAGACCTTGGCGTAAGTATTGAGTGTGTTCCAAAAACTATGGAAGCTCATAAAATACTTGGACTGCGCGTAGTTCGCTGGTGCCGCGAATGGAGCAAGCCGGGTCAGCCTTATGTTCCTTTTGCTGCTTATACTCCACTTTCGGTTACTACCACATCTGTTCATGATTCATCTACAATACGTGAATGGTGGGAAACTGAAAAAGAAAGCGTAAAGGCATTTATTTTGCAGAACGGCGATGCCTTTGGAATTGAAACCGGTGCAAAGGACGGACCTTTGTTCACTGCATCAAAAGAAGAAATTGAACCTAAAGCCACAGCAATTGCTCAGTCAGATTTCACTCCGGAAATCGCTGAGTCTATTCTCAAAGCGTCTTCTACTTCTGCAAGCCAGTGGTTCATTCCACCGCTTCAGGATTTCCTTTATATGTCTAAAAATCTGTGGCTGGAAAAAGCCTCAGATGAACGCATAAATATTCCGGGCACGGTTACTGCCTTTAACTGGACATACCGTCTGCCTTGCACAGTTGAAGAGCTGTGTGCAAACAATGATTTAATAAACAAAATTAAGAGGATATAAAATGAAGATTTCACACAACGAGTTTCACATCAGCAGAAAGGTACGTGATTTGTGTACTTTCGATAAGGGACTTTTTGCTTCAAGCGGAAATGTTGTTTTTGCAAACATGAGCAACGTCCGTAATTTCCAGCTGCTGTTCAATAATTATATTGAACATGTTACTGGTGATGAAAGCAAGAAACTTTCTGCCGGTCAGCTGAATGCGATGGGACTCATTGATGAGATTCTTCATTATGTTTGTATGCTTTACCGCCGCGACAAAGTAGCTTCGTTCGGACGGGATTTACTTGCGGAACTCGATAAGGAATACGGCAAGTCAGAAATCGACGCCCTCCTCCTTGATTTTATGAAAGAGTTTCCTCCGGTTGCAGTTTATCAGGAAAAAATCCGACCTGAAGAATATCTGGCACAAACAGAACTCGATGCAGGCACAGGTCATGAACGCTCAAACCGCGAACAGACTCTCGAGGAACTGATTCTCCTTCATCTTGCAAATGAAAATCAGGCTTTTA
Organism: Treponema bryantii; assembly: GCF_900111035.1. Classification (GTDB taxonomy): domain Bacteria; phylum Spirochaetota; class Spirochaetia; order Treponematales; family Treponemataceae; genus Treponema_D; species Treponema_D bryantii_C. The sequence goes on along the minus strand of NZ_FOFU01000003.1, from coordinate 156,689 downwards.
AGCCTTTCCTTCTTCTTTTTGATGATAAGGTTCTTGCTAAAAATCCTCTTTACAAAACTACCTGGAAATCAATTCAAAAATATGCTGCAACACAGCCGACCTTCGGACCTTTTAATCATGACCTGATTACACTTCTCCGTGAGCCTCAGGTATTTGCTCCTGACAGTCTGCGCGGTCAGCTTGAATATCTTCAGAAATACTGGGATAAGTTCCTCGGTGAATGGCTCAAGCGAATCTTAGCTGGAATGGACACAATCTCCGAAGAAGAAAAGGCTGCATGGCAGGGTTTTGGCGGCGGCGATCTGCCGGACATGGTTCCGTATTCTTTTGAAAATCTTATGAACGAATACGAGCGTTTTTCTGCTGACAGTGCCTGGATGCCGAATGTTATTCTTATGGCAAAGACTGTACTTGTCTGGCTCGACCAGCTCACAAAACAGTACGGCTACCCTATTACTAGACTCGACCAGATTCCAGATGCAGAACTCGACCGTCTTCGCGACGAGGGCTTTACAGGTCTCTGGCTCATCGGCCTTTGGGAACGTTCTAAGGCAAGTAAAAGAATCAAACAGATTTGCGGAAACCCGGAAGCAGCTGCGTCTGCCTATTCTCTTTATGATTATAATATTGCATCAAATATCGGTGGCTGGGATGCTCTTTCTAATCTCCGTCAGCGCTGCTGGCAGAGAGGAATACGTCTTGCATCCGACATGGTTCCAAACCACACAGGTATGGACGGCGACTGGGTTATCAATCATCCTGATTACTTTATTCAGCGCCGCGATAATCCCTTCCCACAGTACTCATTTAATGGAGAAAACCTTTCTCAGGATGGCCGCATTTCACTCTTCCTCGAAGACCATTACTACAGCAAGAATGACTGTTCTGTAGTTTTCAAGCGTGTTGATAATTCGAATGGTGATACACGCTATATCTACCATGGAAACGACGGTACAGGTCTTCCCTGGAACGATACTGCCCAGATTGACTTTTTGAATCCTGCAGCCCGCGAAGCAGTTATGCAGGAAATCTTACATGTTGCTCATAACTTCCCTATCATCCGTTTTGATGCGGCTATGGTTCTTGCTAAAAAATCTATCCGCCGCCTGTGGTACCCGGAGCCGGGACATGGAGGAGACATTGCAACCCGTTCAGAAACAGGCCTCAGCACACAGCAGTTCAACGACGCAATTCCAAATGAGTTCTGGCGTGAGGTTGTAGACCGCGTTGCCCAGGAATGCCCGGACACTCTTCTTCTTGCCGAAGCTTTCTGGATGATGGAAGGCTACTTTGTACGCACCCTCGGCATGCACCGCGTTTACAACTCGGCCTTCATGAACATGCTCAAAAAAGAAGAAAATCAGAAATACCGCGACACTATCAAAAATACAATCACCTTTGACCCGCAGGTTCTTAAACGCTATGTAAACTTTATGAACAACCCGGATGAGGAAACTGCGATTGCTCAGTTCGGCGACGGCGACAAGTACTTTGGTGTATGTACACTTATGATTACTATGCCGGGTCTTCCAATGTTCGGTCACGGTCAGATTGAAGGCTTTACTGAAAAATACGGAATGGAATATACAAAGGCTTACAAGGACGAAAAGCCAAGTCAGTATCTTGTAGACCGTCACTGGCATGACATCTTCCCTCTTATGAAAAAGCGCTACCTCTTCTCTGGAGTTGACAACTTCCTTCTTTATGATTTATGGGAAGACGGCCATGTAAATGAAAACGTATTTGCTTATTCAAACGGCTGCGGCAACGAGCGTGCTATCGTATTCTACAACAACAAGTACGACCAGGCTCACGGCTGGATTAAGCAGTCAGATCCTTATGCTGTAAAAACCGGCAATGGTGATGAAGTTGTTATGAAGAGCCGCAGCGTGTCTGAAGGTCTTAACCTCACAGCTGAAGACGACAAGTACTGTATTTTCCAGGAACATAAGAGCCGCCTGTGGTATATCCGCAAGAGCAGAGAAATCTGTGAAAAAGGTATGTTCGTCATGCTCAACGGATTTGAATATCAGGTTTATCTGAATGTTCATCAGGTTAGCGATGAAGCAGACGGACGCTACCGCATTTTGTGTGAATCTCTCAACGGCAAGGGCTGTGAAGATATTGAAACTGCATGGCAGGAAATCATCTATAAAGATTTATATGATGTACTTTCCAAGTTTGCAGAAAAAACATTTGTGCCACTTATTGAAGCATTCGCAGAAACACCAGCTGGTAAAGCACCTGCAATTACAACAATTCTCAAAGATGCAGAAAAGCCTGCACTTGAGTTCTACAAATTTGCAGAAAAACTTGCCGCTGCAGAAACTAAAGAAAAAACTGCAAAAGAAAAGTCTGCCACAAAAACAAAGACTCCAGCAAAAAAGACTTCAGATAATTCTGCAAAGGAATACAAGCTTTTCTGCGACCGCGTAAAAACTATCGCAAAACTCCATAAGGCTACAGCTCCAAAAACTCCTGCAGACCTTCAGAAAGCACTTTCACGCGCTGCATCAACAGCAAAAGCAGACCTGTTTACAAAGCTGATTCTTCAGGCGTCACCGGAAAAAGAAACAGCCCTCCTCGTTTGGGCCGCATCTTCACTATTCGCAGAAAACGGATTTGCCGCAAAGTGGAACCTGGGCCGTAAGTTCAATGAATATCTGATGAACGAAAAACTGATTGAAAAATCTCTGCGCCCTGTATTTACAAAACTTTTACTGCTCGCATCAAAGAAGACTCCTCTCGATATTGCTGAACTCATTGTACACAGCCGCTACGCCGTACAGCTCGGCGGAATCAACAATTTCGACAACATCATCTGGTTTAATAAAGAACTCGTAGAAGAAAGTCTGAACGATGCTATTATGCTCATGGCACTGGATTCAAAAGCCGCTAAACTTCCAGAAGTCTTCAAACTTCATAAAGTTTTATTTGCAGCAAAACTCAAGTCAACTTACAAAGCCGATCTCTTTGTAAAAGAGTTTGCTCCGAAGCCAGCTAAGAAGGCAGTAAAAAAGGCCAAAAAGACTCCTGCAAAGAAGCCTTCTAAGAAGACTGCAACTAGCAAGACCTCTGCAAAAAAGGCTAAGAAGTAATACAAACGTATTATCTGGGGGATAATATGCGCTTAAAGAAACTTACAGGATTATTAAACAAGAGAAAAAACGGTATCTGTGAAAATGCTGGATTTATAGGCGGTTCTGTTACAGGAATTCTCATTGGTCTGTTTGAACTTTATATTCTTCTTGTTTATAAAGATATCTTAAAATCTTCATTTGAAGGACAAGTTTCCAGATATACAGGCATGTCCATTGATATCGATTTACTTTATATTGCAACAATAATTCTGACACCTCTCTTAGTTATTATCATACACATGTTACTGGGTGTACTGTTTGGAATGAGCATTTCAAAAAAGCTAAAAGATAAAAAAATACTGATACTATTTACTTCTATCATAATTGGAATTATATTTGGATTTTTAACAACCAGTCCAATCTCAAGATTAATAACAGTCATAATTATTACTATAACCTGGTTAATTTTCGGTCTTATACAAATCTCACTTATTTCAAGATTTGAACATAAAAATGAAGAACAATAAATTAATATTCTTCCTTTTCACCCAGATTATTCTTATAGGTATATTCGAAATTATCTCTTATCTCCTGAAAATCCCCATTAATTTCTTTTCAGTGTTGTATATGTTTTTCCCATTTATAGGAGTAGTGATTACAAAACTTCATTATGGCATTCCTTTTGATTATTCTGTCGTAAAAATTAAACTTTCAAGATATTATTTATATGCAATTCTGATTCCTTTTATCATCACTTTTCTTTCAATTTGTTTTGCATTGATTTTTTATATGGACACAAAACTTTCCCTAAGTTTTTCAGGACTTTCAAAATTAGGTCTGGCAGAAAGTTCAACACCCTACACTCTTTCACAACTCGGCTTATTATTTCTAAAAAGCATAATATTAGGCTCAACTATAAATGCTTTCTTTGCATTAGGAGAAGAGACAGGCTGGAGAAGTTTTTTGGTAACCGAATTACAGCCCTCAATGAATAAATATAAGATGATAATAACCATTGGTTTTATATGGGGACTCTGGCATATACCATTGATTCTGGCAGGAAGCAACTACCCTAACTATCCGATTACAGGCAGTTTTTTAATGGTTATATTCTGCATACTGACAAATCCAATATATATATTTCTTTTGAGATCGAAATCTATAATTCCAGGGGCAATTTTTCATGGAATGATAAATGCCCTTTCATCAATATCTATTGGAATGATTGAAGGGCAGAATGTTCTTACAGTTGGGAATTTAGGTATTGCAGGGCTAACAGGTATACTTTTATTTGATATAGTTCTCTATTTTGCAAGCAGAGAAAAAAAAGAAATAAATTATTAACCTTTTACTTTGTCTTCATCATATACAATTTCGAATTCTTCGTATCTATTTAAGAAACCATGTTTATCGCCAACTTCGAGAATTGTATAAACACATTTTAATCTGTTTTTTAAGGCACCGACACCCAGATAAACTTCAGGGGCAATTGCATCATATTTTATATGCTGCTGTATTTTGGTCAGAATTTTTGCATCTCTCGCATCCAGACCTTCATATTCGGCAAGATTCAGACGTTTATTATTTTCTTGATTTATTGAATTATCAATATAGTAAAAAACAAACAGATAAGATATTAGTATCACAAGGCTGCTTGCCATTCTGAAAACCAGTTCAACAAGTAATTTCCTTACTCCAAACCTTAAGGAAACTAAAGACAGTAGAAAATATAATAAAACACTTAATGAAACTTGTATTTTCTGATTTTTGGGATTCATTCCTCTTGCAAATAAAGAAGTAATACCAACAAAAAACATAGCTGTAGCCATTGAATTCCTATAGTCAAAACTACAAATAACACAATACAAAAAGGAGATAATTGTAATAAAACCAATTTTGACCGGAAAGATAGCAAGCAATATGCAGAGAATAATACAAACACAATTTATTGAAAATACAAAATACTCAGAAAGAGAGTCTAACCCATAAATATTAGTATCAATTTCAACAATTCTAAAAATATTTGATATTAAAAGAATTATCGATGCCAAAATAGCTGAAATACGGATTCCTGTTTGGAATTTTTCTGAATAAATACTATGATTTCCCATAAATTGTTTCCATTTTTATATTTTGAGATTTTTTTATATAGTATATTATACCAAGAAATCACTCAATCTTTCTACCATGCATATGCAAAAACATCTGAATAAAACAGCTCATCCAAAGCTGGACAATCTATTTTTGAAAGTTTATTCAAAAGATCATTTTTTATTGATTTGTAATTCCATTTGCCGCTTACAAGAGGATTATAGATACCATTTTTTTCATCTTTCTGAGAAGAACGCTTATAACCTTCAAGCATCTTTAGGGCAAGCAGATTTATTCCATGCCTAATGATTTCTCTATTGCCGCCTTTAAAATTAGAAATTGCTTCAAGTCTATTAAAAATATCACTATCATCTGAAGGTACATGTGCACAGTATTTCTGGAAACCTTTTAATTCTGCAAGATACAAACATATATGGGCAATAGCTGTTCTTTCAGGATCTTCACAATTTGCAGCAAATGGAATGGTTGCAATAATCCGTGCAGTAGTACTATTAGAGAGCTGATTTTTTTCTATATCTGTAAGTCTGAAAACAATAGCAGATTCCTCTACTATGTAGTTCCATTCTGGAAGATTCCATTGTTCTACTTTTTCTGCATAGGCTAAATTTAAATCGTTCACTTTTTATTACTCCTCTATTATATTTTTTTAAAATTATATCATTGTTTTTCTATAAATAAAGGTCATAAAAAGTCATAACAGAAAAAAAATCAGTTCTAAAAAGTCTACAAACTCTCCACAATCTTCCTTAACTCGTCAACAGAAGAAATTATTGGCCGTCCCAACTGAACAGGACGCTGTGCTTCCTTAATATTTTCCGGCATTTCCGGTGCTTCACCAATTACATGACGGCAGTAATCAGAAGAAAGAGACGGATGATTATATGCAGTCAGAATAAAGGCTCCGTCCTCATCAAAAACCTCGGCGCAGTTTTCTTTAGCAGCAGCATACGCAGAAGCAGTATCCTTATCTGCAAAAACGCCGTACTTCATATAAAGCTCTTTTGCAGCCGCATCACGCTGTTCATCAGAAATATCAACAGGGAAAATAAAGTTTCGCATCATCATCTCGTTCTTTCCAAAGAAAGATTCAAGACGTTCAAGGTTAGCAGGAATTGCAGGATTAGCTTCCCCGCGGGCCTTCAAATCAACAAGAGAATCCAGAACAACAGGACTTCCAGAAGCACTACGAGCCAGCGCAGAAGTACTAGGAACATAAAAACCGTTTACTGGCAATGCAAAGCGCCAGCTGTAAAGACCGGCAATAAGACTGCCGTAATTACCTGCTCCCATAGCATAATAGAATTCACCATTAAATTTATTCTTCACCTGAGCAAAAGAATATGGGAAAAAGAAAATCTGACCAAGCAGACGGCACACATTAGTTGTATTAGCAACAGTAAGACCATGCTGCTGAACAAAGCTTCGGTCAGTAAAAACCTTTGAAATTGCAGCCTTGATTTCTGCTTCAGTTCCTTCCATTTCTACCGGGTAAATATTTCCACCGTTCCAGGCAAGGCTTTCTTCATCAAGACCACGGACAGTACCCTTTTTATAAACCAGCACAGCCTTAATATTCTTTTTTCCCTTGAGGATTTTAGACATCAGAGCACCAAGACCACCATGTGTAAAATCAACAAAAACAGCCTTGCCACCCTTCAACTGCAAAGTAGTTTCAAGATAAGAACAGAGATATGAAACACCATAATCACGGTGACAACCAGTAAAGCCATGATACATCTCTGTCATAAAAAGGCTTCCGTCCAGCTGACGAACAACAGGCTCAACAGGGAATGCGGCAGTAGCAATAGTTTCACAAATAATAGGAGAAAATTCTTCGTGCATTAAAGCCGAAGTCAAAGAACCTGCGATAGAAGAAAAAGGTGTTGTTTCATCAATGTAATAAATCCAGCGACGCATGTCCTCAATTGAACTAGGGACAAAAACACCACCGTCTTCTGGAATACAATCTCTCACCGCCTGTGAAAAACTCACAGACAAATCATTATTTCGTGTACTTGTAAATAACATGGAGTAAGTTTAACTTAAAAAAGCAAATGACTCAACTAGAAATGCATTTCCGTGAGATACGTTAGTCTTCAATGCCTGGTATATGTTTCTTGAGTTTTTCCATAAACTGTTCACCAGTTACGCCCTCTCGAAGACAGGCAAACATACAGTTATCACCGGCAACAGTTCCAAGAACCTCATCCATATTCAGATTATCAATCGCATTGCAGACAGTGTTCGCATGACCCGGGAAAGTTTTAATAACAACCGTATTTCCCGAAAAATCAATACTTACATAGCCGCGTAAAAAATCCTGAACGTAAATAGCTTCACTCTCACCATTCTCGTCCTCACCTGGCAAAGCATACTTATAACCGTTCTGTCCATCAGGTACCTTTCCAACCTTCAAAAGCTTAAGATCGCGGCTAAGAGTTGCCTGTGTTACGTCGTAGCCTTCCTTCAATAGCAGCGCAAGCAAATCATCCTGACTTTCAATAGTATTATTCTTTATAAGTGTTTTAATCGCCTTAAGGCGTGACTGTCTTTCCTTCATAATGTATAAATATACACTTTTTATGCATTTTTTACAAGAATATATGAGGGGCGGAGCCCCGCCCCCGCGGCCGCACTTCGTTGCATCCTCCCCGCTCTTATTGGAAATCCGTTAAAAAATAGCGGCAGAGGCAGGCTATGCCTGCCGACCTTTCAACGCTTTTAATTATTCAAACAAACCTTTATTCCAACATCAACTTCATGATGAATTACAAGTCCATTATTAAATCTGGTTTTAAGATTAGAAGCCTTATGTTCAAAGGCTAAATCACTATTACAATAAGCAGAATGTTCAAATCCGGCAGTATAACCTGCAAAAATATTAAAATGCTTTACAGGAGTAACTCCAGCAGCTACGCGGCCAGAAATATAACCTGCGCTTCTGAATCTATTATCTGAATCCAGGAAAAAGACATTGTTATAGAGGGCTTCCACTCCGACATTAAATATTCCGAAAGACAGTCTTGTACCAACTCCTGTAAAATTTTCAAAGTTGTAAAAGAATTCTTTTTTGAACATATTTCCATTACGGAAAGGATTATCTGTCATAAATCCAACTACAGTATAGAAATATTCCTTACCGCTGGTAAATGTATATCTTATATTGTCATTACTTGTATAAGATGCTCCAAGTTCAATAATACCGTTTTTAGAAATATTGATTAATCCAAGCTGGAAATTACATTCACCAGAACAGATATTTATCAAACCAATCTGAGCACCTTTTAGATTTCCCTTCTTAATGTTTAAAATACTGGCTGCCTGTACACCATTTGAATCTTGGCCACCAGCATAATTCATTATTCCAGCTCCCTGAAAGCCAGAAAAAGCACCCGCATTTACATTAAGTATTCCTGCAAGCTGAGAACCATCAAAGTCTCCACCATTCACATTGAAAATACCAGCACCCTGAACTCCATCAAACTCACTTGTATTCCAATTCAAAATTCCAGATAACTGAACGCCATTAACCTCATGAGTAACGTTATATAAGCTTGAAGCCTGCAAAGCATTAACCTGATATACGGTAGAACCAAGCATACCGACAGCAAATGGAGTTACTACATCTTTTTGAGAAAACAAATAAAATTCATTACTTACAAAAGAAAAAACAAATGGTGCATTAATCTTTTCTCTTTGATTTTCATTTGCAAAAAGAGAGCAGGAAACAACAGAAAGAACAACTAAAAAGATTTTTTTGATTTTATTCATATTTTTACCTCGTTGAATTAATAAACACCTAAGATACTGGTTTATGTTACATAAAACAATAAAAAAAATAAAAAAATTAGCCGATTGCATAAAAAAACTATTATATTATATTCAGGAGCAACCTATGAAAAGATTTCTTTCCGTTTTAATTTTACTCGGAACCGCTGCTGTTTTATTTGGGCAGACAAAAAATAAGGCGAATTCAAAACCATTAACCTTCTCTTCTGTAGATTTAGAAGGCAATAAGATTTCAAGTGACTTATATTCAGACAACAAACTCACAATGATAAACATCTGGGGAACATTCTGTGGCCCTTGTATCCGCGAAATGCCGGACCTTGCAAAACTCAGCGAAGAAAATAAAAGCAAAGGCGTTGAAATCATCGGAATTCCCATTGATATTGTCGACGACTGGGGAAAAGTTGATCCACGATTAAAGTCAGATGCCCTTATGATTATTCAAAAGACTGGTGTTAAATACAGAAATATCGTTCCAACAATCGATATGTTCCAGACCATGTTACGAGGAATTCAGGCTGTACCTACTACAATCTTCGTAGACAAAAACGGAAATCAGATTGGAAATGCCTATCTTGGTTCCCGAAGTCAGAAAGACTGGCAGAAAATCATAGATAAACTTTTGGAAAGCCAGAAATAGGTTTATAATAAAATCCGTATGACCGGAAAGAAAAGACTTATCATCTCAATTTCAGTTCTCTGTTTTGGACTTCTTCTGATTGCAGCAGGAATCTACCGCGGAGAAGCAGCAACTGTCTTTCAAAAAGCAACAAAACTCTGTCTTGAATGCATAGGAATAGGCTGATGAAAAAGCGAAACTCAGCCGAACTCCGCCGGGAACCAAACAAAATCAGACTTCTCATACAGCTGGCATTCACCGCCATCTCCAATGGCTATATAAAAGGCTTTGCTAAGGGACAGATTTTTACTGGAGCAACAAAATATCTGTGCGTTCCCGGAATGAACTGTTATTCGTGCCCGGGTGCACTCGGATCCTGCCCGATTGGAGCACTGCAGGCAACACTGAACGCCCGGCAGTATAAAATGTCACTGTATGTTCTGGGCTTAATGACGGTTTTCGGAACTTTACTCGGTCGTTTTGTCTGTGGCTTTCTCTGCCCCTTTGGTTTGATTCAGGATCTGCTTTTTAAGATTCCTTTTGTAAAAAAAATCCGCCGCCTGCCCGGAGAAAAAGGCCTTCGCTGGCTGCGTTTTGTTTTTCTTGGCATTTTTGTAATTTTACTTCCGCTTTTTGTAATTGATATTACAGGCCTTGGAGAGCCCTGGTTCTGTAAATGGATCTGCCCCGTGGGAACTCTAGAAGGCGGAATCCCACTCGTTCTTTTGAATAACGCAATGCGAGGGGCCGCAGGCTTTCTTTTCCGCTGGAAACTTGTGATTCTTGCAGTTACTTTACTGAGTTCTATTATTATCTACCGGCCGTTCTGCCGCTATGTCTGCCCGCTTGGCGCAGTATACGGGCTGTTCAACAAAATCTCTCTATATCGCATAAAAATCGATTCCCAAAAATGTACAGGCTGCAACACCTGCCAGAAAGCATGCCACCTCGATATCCCCGTCTGGAAAAATCCCGACAGCATGGACTGCATCCGCTGCGGAGAATGCAAAACAGCATGCCCGCATGGTGCGATTTCAACTACAGTTTTAAAATAAAAAAGACACAGAGAAAAGTCTCTGTGTCTTCTTATGCTCTGTGAGAAATGTTATCTCACACTATTTAATCAAAAGTCCAGCATACGAGTTCGTCAAGGCACGCTTCGCTTAAAGCCTTGACAAACTCGTTTAGCAGCCTTGTTATTTGATTAAAAGGCTGCTATAAGCCTTGAGAGCTCCGTCCATATTTCCAGAAAGAACAGTCTTAGCCAATTTCTTACCGAGCTGTACACCTTCCTGGTCGAAAGAGTTTACATTCCATACAAATCCCTGGAACATAACTTTGTTCTCGTAGTGAGCGAGCAAAGCACCAAGTGATTTTGGATTAAGCTGTGCACCGTAAATCAAGCTTGAAGGACGTCCACCGGCAAATGCCTTGTTTGGATTCTCATCAGTTTTACCGCAGGCAAATGCAACAATCTGAGCTGTTACGTTAGCGCAGAGTTTAACCTGGCTTGTTGAATCTTCAATTACAACATCTTCACCAGTCTGGTTCTCGCGGAATGCGATGAACTGGAGAGGAATGATGTCTGTTCCCTGGTGGAGAAGCTGATAGAATGAGTGCTGTCCGTTTGTTCCCGGTTCACCGAAAATTACAGGACCAGTTACGTAACCGAGTGGCTGACCGTCGCGGTTTACGCTCTTACCATTTGATTCCATATCAAGCTGCTGAAGGTGAGCAGGGAAACGGCTGAGAGCCTGTGAGTATGGAAGAATTGCAGTTGCAGGATAGCCCTGAACGTTTCTCTCGTAAACACCAATCAAAGCATCCATAAGAGCGGCGTTCTTTGTGATGTCCTTGTTCAAACAAAGCTTATCTTCTTCTGCAGCACCGTCGAGGAATTCCTGGAATACCTTTGGTCCGAATGCGAGGCTCAAAACAGCTCCACCTACACCAGAAGTAGAAGAATAACGGCCACCAATATAATCATCCATATAGAAAGCAGCCATATAGTCTGGATTGTGAGCGAGAGGGCTTGTTTCGCTAGTTACAGCGATCATATGCTTGCTTGCATCACAACCAGCCTTTTTAATGAAGTCTTTTACGAAAGATTCGTTTGTAAGAGTTTCAAGAGTTGTTCCTGATTTAGAAACAAGAATGAAAATTGTCTTAGAAATGTCGAGTGACTTTACAACACTTGCAGCATCATCAGGGTCTACGTTAGAGATGAAGTGTGCTTCCATTTTGAATGTATTGTTTTTCTTTGCCCAGTTTTCGAGAGCAAGGTACATAGCGCGTGGACCAAGGTCAGAACCACCAATACCAATCTGACAAACTGTTGTATATTTTTCGCCTTTTTCGTTTACAAGTTTTCCTGAATGAACATCGTTAGCAAAATCAGCAATGCGTTTTACTTCGTTGATGTAGAATTCACGTTTGTTTACACCATCAGCCATAACATCTTTACCAAGCTGACCGCGTGTAAGCTGGTGAAGAACCATGCGCTTCTCTCCAGTGTTGATAACAGCACCATCAAGAAGCTCCTGATATTTTTCTACAAGCTGCTGCTCTTCTGCGAGCTCAGCAAGAGTTTTAAGAATCTGCTCGTTTACCTGTTTAGCAGCGAAGTTGTATGTCAGCGCTCCGCCCATAGGAATAGAATATTTTGCGATTCTATCTGCAGCACCTGAACCAGAAAGTTCATCTGCTATAGAAACCATACCTTTAAGAGACTGCAACTTCTTCCATGAAGAAAGTGTGTCTGCATTTGACCATGTAGCCATAGATTTACCTCAGATAATCAAATAATTGCCGTAAATTAACTGTCGGCACAGTCTATTATAATAAATTATAAAACCTAATACAATTATTTAAGGAATATAAGTCTTTATTGCCTCTAAATAAGAGAGCGCATATTGAGAAAGAACTACATTTTTATGAGTCACAACCCCAACTTTCATATAATCATCCAGCTCAAGGGGCCTTGAAATAATACTGCTTCCATTCAATTTGCTATCAATAACACCAGAACAGACTGTATATCCATTCAAACCGATTAAAAGATTAAAAAGTGTTGCACGATCCGTTACTTTAATATTCAACTTATGATCAATTGCAGGGAGCGGCTCTTCGCCAAAGTAAAAGGAATTATATTCACCCTGTTCATAAGTCAGATACGGATAGGCTTCCAGATCCTCAAGACAGACAGTTTTCTTTTTTGCCAGCGGATTATTTTTTGAAATAAAAACATGAGGTTCTGCAGTAAACAGTTCTTTAAATACCAGATCATTTTTTTTCAGAAGTTTTAAAATTATTTCCGTATTTTTTTTATTAAGATAAAGAATACCGATTTCACTGTTTAATTTTGCAACATCATCAATAATCTGACTCGTCTGACTTTCACGTAATGTATAATCATATTCAGAGCCGCCATACTTTTTGATGACATCAACAAAAGCATTTACTGCAAAAGAATAATGCTGGCACGTTACACTGAATCTTTTCTGCTTCGTTTTATTTCCAAGATATTTTTCTTCCAGAAGTGAAGTCTGTTCAAGAACCTGTCGGGCATAACCTAAAAACTCCCTTCCCTCATTTGTAACAACAACCCCTTTATTCGTTCTTGAAAAAATAGAAATTCCTATTTCCTTTTCCAGTTCATGAATTGCAACTGTAAGACTCGGCTGTGAAATATAAACTTTCTGGCTTGCCGCCGTAACATTTCCGTATTCAGCAACGGCAACTACATATTTTAACTGCTGTATTGTCATATAAATCATTATAACACTCACCATAGTTTTTATCTATGACAAACACACAAAATTAAGTATTAGATATAATGATAGATACCTAGTATATTTATAGGCAGTAATCAAAGTGGAGGTACAATTTTGAAAACATCAGTTATAGGATTTCCAAGAGTTGGTGCAAACCGTGAACTTAAATTTGCATCAGAAAAGTATTTCGCAGGTAAAATTACTGCTGAAGAATTACAGGCTACTGCCAGAGAATTACGTAAGAATGCCTGGCTTTTGCAGAAAAATGCAGGAATTGATTTTATCAGTTCAAATGATTTTTCTTTCTACGATAACATGCTCGACACAAGCTTTATGCTCGGTGTAATTCCACAGCGCTACAAGGCACTTTGCCTCTCAAAGCTTGATACTTTCTTTGCAATGGCACGAGGTTATCAGTCAGACAAGGGAGACGTAACTGCACTTCCAATGAAAAAATGGTTCAACACAAACTATCATTATATTGTTCCAGAATTTGATGATTCAGTAGATATTCAGCTTGATGATACAAAGGCACAGGAAGAATACAACGAAGCTAAGGCTCATGGAGTTCAGACAAAGGTTGATGTAATCGGCCCATACACATTCTTAAAGCTCAGCCACTTTACAGGCAGCAAACAGCTTAAAGATTTTTCTGCAAAGACTGCAGAGGCTTATAAACAGCTTTTAGCAAATGCAAAAAGCTGGGGTGCAGAATGGATTCAGATTGATGAACCAGCTTTAGTTCTTGATATGACAGATGAAGACAAAGCTCTCTTCTCAGATTTATATAAAATCATTCTTGAAAATAAGCAGATTAAAGTTTTGCTTCAGACATATTTTGGAGATGTCCGCGATTATTATAAGGAACTTCTTTCATTTGATTTTGATGGAATCGGTCTTGATTTCGTTGAAGGAAAAGAAACTCTTAATCTTCTTAAAACCGGCACAAAAGAAAACTGTACATTATTCGCAGGTGTACTCTGCGGAAAAAACATCTGGAAAAACAACTATGCAAAAACCTCTGCCCTTCTTGAAACAATTCAGTCAAACTGGAAAGGCGAAGTTGCAATTTCAACTTCCTGCTCACTTCTTCATGTTCCATACACAGTAAAGAACGAACAGAAGCTTGATCAGAATATCTTAAAATACTTTGCATTTGCAGAAGAAAAACTTACAGAACTTTCTGATTTAGCTGCAAACAACCAGAAGGCATTCGCAGAAAATAAAGCACTTTTCGAAACAGAACGTGTTGCTAAAAATTCTGACATCGCTTCAAAGATTGCAAATCTCAAAAAAGAAGACTTTGTACGCCAGCCTGCCTTTGCAGAACGTGAAGCAATTCAGAAAAAAGAATTCCAGCTTCCTTTATTCCCTACAACAACAATCGGATCTTTCCCACAGACTCAGGATGTTCGTGCAAACCGCTCTGGCTTTAAGAAAGGAACTGTTTCAAAAGAAGATTACGTAAAGTTCAATCAGAAAAAAATTGCTGAATGTATTGCCCTTCAGGAAGAGATTGGTCTTGATGTTTTAGTTCACGGTGAATTTGAACGTAACGACATGGTTGAATACTTTGGAGAAAACCTCGACGGTTACATCTTTACACAGAATGCCTGGGTACAGTCTTATGGAACACGTTGTGTTAAACCGCCTGTAGTCTGGGGTGATGTAAGCCGAAGAAATCCAATCACAGTTGAATGGTCAAAGTTCGCTCAGAGCTGTGCAGACAAAAATTCAAAGAAGCCTGTAAAAGGAATGCTCACAGGCCCTGTAACAATTTTGAACTGGTCTTTCCCACGTGAAGATATCAGCCTCAAAGAAAGTGCATATCAGATTGCCCTTGCAATCCGCGAAGAAGTTTTAGACCTCGAAAAAGCAGGTATCAGAATCATTCAGATTGATGAAGCAGCCCTCAAGGAAAAACTTCCACTCAGAAAAGAAGACTGGCATTCAGAATATCTTGACTGGGCAATTCCTGCCTTTAATCTCGTTCACTCTGGTTGTAAACCACAGACACAGATTCACACTCACATGTGTTATTCAGAGTTCATTCCTATCATTAAAAATATTGATGATATGGATGCAGATGTTATCACCTTTGAAGCAAGCCGTTCTAACCTTGAGATTCTGAAAGCTCTTAAGGACAATAATTTCCGTACTGAAGTTGGCCCTGGAGTTTATGACATTCACTCACCTCGCGTTCCTTCAGTCGAAGAAATTGTAAATGCCGTAGAAAAAATGAAGACTTATATTCCTCAAAGCAAACTCTGGATTAACCCTGACTGTGGATTAAAAACCCGCGGTGAAACAGAAACAGTTGCAAGTCTTAAAAATCTTGTTGCAGCAGCAAAACAGGTAAGGAACTAATTTATGATAGATAACAGCATTTTCGACAATAAAACAGTTTTTTCATTCGAGGTGTTTCCTCCAAAACGCAGTTCTTCAATTGAAACTATTTATAGTACATTAGATGAACTTTCTGATCTTTCTCCGGATTTCATAAGTGTTACTTACGGAGCCGGTGGAAGTGAAAACTGCTCAAACACTCTGGAAATTGCCAAACGAATTAAAAAGTCCTGTAATGTCGAAAGTGTTGTTCATCTTCCCTGCCTTCATCTTTCAAAAGCAGAAGCAGCCACTATGCTCCAGCAATTCAGCGAGAATGGTATAGAAAACATATTAGTACTCCGTGGAGACAGAATTGAAGGTAGAGCACCTGCAGGAGATTTTCTTCATGCCTCTGATTTGAGCGGTTTTATAAAAGTAACTACGGGCAATAGCTTTCATCTTTCTGCAGCCTGCTATCCAGAAAATCATCCTGAATCAGAAAGTATTTTTTCTGATCTTAATAATCTGAAATTAAAAGTGGACAGCGGCTGCAATCATCTTATTTCACAATTGTTTTTTGATAATCATATCTTCTATAGATTTATTGAAAACTGTCGTCTTGCAGGAATAGATGCTCCTGTTGAAGCTGGAATCATGCCAGTTATAAACCGTGCACAAATTGAAAGAATGGTCAGCCGCTGCGGCGTAGTACTTCCGGAAAAGTTTAAGGTTATGCTCGATAAATATGGTGATAATGACGAAGCAATTATGGATGCAGGAATAGCCTATGCCGTAAATCAGATTATTGATTTAGTCAGTCATGGAGTTGATGGAATCCATCTTTACACTATGAACAAACCTGTTGTTGCAAGAAAGATTTATGAAGCAGTAAAGAATATTATTTCGATTCCAAAAACTCCAGCACTTGCTTCCTGAGTCTTAAATGTAATACATTTCGCCAAAGTCAGCTTTATTTTTTTCTACCAGAGTGTTGAGTGTCACAGAGTCAACATAATCGTTGATTACATGCTCAAAATCTTTCCAGTAATCGTCATTTCCAACATTGCTGATTACATTACTATGCGACTCACCTACCGGCGACAGATCACCTTCCAGAGCACGAAGAATCTCTCCGGTTGTATAATCTTCAGTTTTCTTAACAAGTCTGTAACCACCGTTGCTTCCGCGCACTCCAATCACAAGACCAGCCTTACTCAACTGAATCAGAATCTGCTCCAGATACTTTACAGAAAGATTATGTCTGTGAGACAACAGCTTAAGAGAAATAAATTTACCCTCAGGCTGTTCGGCGAGCTCTGTCATAATCAGCAGAGCATACTGTCCACGAGTTGAAATTTTATACATGTTTAATCTCCTTAAATGCCCCCTCAATACGGTTTAGCGCTTCTTCAAGTACCGGCCGGGGTGTTGCTACATTTATTCTCTGGTAATACTCCCCTTCCGGTCCAAACATAGTTCCACGATCAAGCCAGACTTTTGCCTTGTTTACAATGATGTCATCAATCTCAGAATCAGAAAGTCCAAGCTTAGAAAAATCAAGCCAGAGAAGGAAGGTTCCTTCAGGTTCAATCAGACGCACTGATGGAAGCTTTTCTGCAAGAAAGTTTCTTACAAAATCTATATTTTCTTTTAAATGTTTATGTAAATCCAAAAGCCATGGTTTACCATTTTTATATGCTGCAAGTGCCGCTGTAAGTCCCATAAGACTTGGCTCATCATAACCAGTTTTGTCCTTTTCAATTCTGAACTTATTGCGCAATACTGGATTCTTTATAAAGTTTGTAGAAAACTGAAGTCCTGCAAGATTAAATGTCTTACTTACAGACATTGAAACAATTGAGTTTTCTGCAGCTTCAGGAGAAAGGTTTGAAAACACAATATGCTTATTCGGTCCATATACAAAATCATTATGAATCTCATCTGAAAACACTATTACATTATTTCGCAGACAAATATCCGAAAGCTTCTGCAATTCCTCGCGTGTCCATACACGGCTTACAGGATTATGAGGACTGCACAAAATAAAAAGTTTTACATTGTTCTCTATAATCTTCTTTTCGAAATCTTCAAAATTAATATAGTACTTGCCTTCTTTTTCGTAGAGCGATGAAGTTACCAGCTTTCGGTTATTCAGCTCAATCATATTCTTAAACGGATAGTAAACCGGAGTCTGAATAATTACACTATCACCTTCCTGAGTAAATGCTTTGATAGCACAGGAAATTCCAAAAACTACACCCGGGGTTGTTACAAGCTCCCGACGTTCAGGTGAAAAATCATGCTCTGTCTGCATCCAGTTTTTAAGGGCAGAAAAAAAATCATCATCCAGGCAGGAATAACCGAATATTCCATGATCTACTTTATTATGAAGTGCCTCAAGAATTGCAGGCGAAGTTGGAAAGTCCATATCTGCAACCCAGAGAGAAAGCACGTCTGCAGGCTTGCCGCGAATAACTGCCAGATCAGTTTTAATACAGTTTGTTCCGTGGCGGTCAATCACGCTGTTGAAGTTATAACTCATGTGTACTCCTTTGGGGGCGTTACGGGGGCAGACTTCCCCCTCCTCTCTTAAAAAATACTAAAGATTTTTAATATAACCTATTGACTTAGTAGGTTACATGTAGTATAAAAACATTAACCTATTAAGTCAATAGGTAATTTCTATAAGTCAGAAAGGATAAGCAAAAAAAGCTTTCCGTATATAGGAGCGATTATGGCAAAAATACTGGATCAGCCGCGGTACAAATGTGCTCTTGCCGCAATGCAGACTGTTCACGCAATTACAGGTGCAATTCCTGTTTTGCACTCTGGACCTGGATGTGCTGCAAAATTAAATGATAACAACGGAACAAGCGGACGTTTCAGCCCGAATATTTTTCCGTGTAGTTCTGTAAGTGAAAAAGAAGTTGTTTTTGGTGGAACCGGAAAACTTCGTTCTACTATTGAAAATGCTCTGAAAGTTATTGATGCCGATTTATTCGTTGTCCTTTCGGGCTGTACCAGTGAAATTATTGGTGATGACATTGAAGAAGTTGCAGGCAATTTTGAAAATGCCGAAAAGCCTGTTTTATGGGCAAAAACACCTGGATTTAAAGGTAACAATTATCTTGGTCACGACTGGATTTTGAAATCAATTTTTGAACAGTATCTGGAACGTGAAGAGGTTGTTACAGCCTACTCTGATGCAGACGGAGAAGTAAAAAAAGAAAAAGGTCTTGTAAATCTTTTTGTCGCTCCTCCTCAGCAGGATCCTTACTGGCTCGGAAACCTTCGCGAAATTGAAAATCTTCTTACTGCAATCGGGCTTAAGCCAAACACAATTTTTGGATTTGGCCGCGGAATCGAAAATCTTAAAAAGATTCCTCAGGCAGAATACACAATTCTTGTTTCGCCTTGGGTTGGTCTTGAAAGTGCAAAGTATCTTGAGCGCCGTTTTGGAATTAAGCTTTTGCAGTACCCGGTTCTTCCTATTGGTGCTACAGAAACTACAAAGTTCCTTCGTACAGTTCAGGAGTTCACAGGTGCAGATAAAGAACTGACTGAAAAAGTTATCACAGAAAAAGAAGCTGAATTCTATTACTATATCGAACGCTTTGCTGACACTCTTCTTGAAACCCGTATTCTTGGAAAGCGCTTTACAGTTGCCAGCGACAGTGAATATGCAATCGCAGTAACTAAATTCCTTGTAAACGACATGGGGCTCTTCCCGGAAAAGATTTTCATTACTGATGACGCTCCAAAAGCACATCAGCAGAAGATTATTGATGAAGTAAACAACCTGAACTATGGAATTACAACTCAGGTTCAGTTTACAACAGATGGTCATGATATCCACGAGCAGATTAAAAATGCTGATTTTGCAGGCACACCTTTGATTCTCGGTTCAAACTGGGAAAAGAAGCTTGCCGCAGAACTTGGTGCTCACTTTGTAAACGTAAGCTACCCAATGCTCGAAAAACTCGTAATAAATGATCACATTGCCGGCTATTCTGGAGGACTTCACCTCCTCGAACAGATATTTACTGCTGCTATGAGTAAGCTGAAGCTGTAGGAAGGAGGACGAAAATATGCCATTTAATTTTAAGAACGCAAATATAGCAATACGCGAGAACCGACTTGGTTCAATTACAGGTTTCGTTGGAAACCTTGAAACTCTGGTAAAAAAATCTGAAGACGGAACATTACGCAACCGTGAACGCTGCTTCAGCCAGTCAAGTTCATGTCTTTCCGGCTGTGCTTTGAACGCACTTGCCGCAATCCGTAACGTTGCAGTTGTTTACCACGCTCCTGCTGGTTGTACAGCAATGGCAAGTAACGATGCTGTTAAATTTGGACAGATTGCAGCCCGCGTAAACAAAACAACAAATTCAGTTTTTGTATGTACAGACTTGAACGAAAAGGACACTGTATTCGGAGCAACAAACGACCTTCGAAAAATCATTCATCACACTTATAACACTTACAAGCCTGATGCAATCTTTGTTTCTACAAGCTGTGTTTCGGGTGTAACTGGTGAAGATGTTGACGGTGTAGCAAGCGACATTAATGACGAGCTCCCGATTCCGGTAATTCCTGTTCACTGTGAAGGTTTTAAGAGCCGCATCTGGGCCAGCGGTTTTGATATTTCTGACCACGCAGTTCTTCAGGGAATTGTTCAGCCACCAAAACAGAAACGCCGCACAATCAATATCAAGAACTTCTACGAAAGCGCACGCCCTCAGATTACAAAAATTTTTAATGAAGTATTTGATGCTGAGCCACAGTTCCTCTACTGTAATTCAACTATTGAAGAACTCAGCCACCTGAGCGAGGCTCTCGCTACGGTTTGTATCTGCGGTACTCTGGGAACCTATCTTGGTAACGCTCTTGAAGAAACTTACGGAGTTCCTTACGTTCGAACTTTGAACCACTCTGGTATCACAGGCTTCGAAACCTGGCTCCGTGCAATTGGTGACACAATTGGTAAGCGTGCAGAAGCTGAGGCTTATATCGAAAAGCAGAGAGCAATTTATCTTCCTCAGATTGAAGAAGTAACAAAGTCTCTCAAGGGACTGAGTGCTGTAATCGGTATGGGTCCTGGCTTTACTTATGAAATTGCCCGCGTTCTTCAGGAATTTGGAATGAATGTTGAATACGCTCTTGCATGGCACTACGACTACAAGTACGACAACGGCGAAGTTCCACCTGCCCTCGAACACCTTTTGAAGACTTCGCCAAAGGATATGAAGGTTGCTGTTGCAGATCAGCAGAACTACGAAGTTTTGAACATTCTCAATCACTATAAACCTGATGTTTACTTCAGCCGTCACCCTGGTACAACTGTCTGGGCAATCAAGCAGGGATATGCTGCAGTCTTTGTTGCAGATGAATACACAGTATTCGGCTACGAAGGAACTTTGAGTTTTGCAAAGCTTATCCGCGATACAGTAACAAACCGCAGTTTTGAAAAGAACCTCGCTGCCCGTATTAAGCTGCCATACACAAAGTGGTGGTACGAGCAGAATGCAGACAAGTTTATCAAGGAAGAAAATAAAAAATAGGTGCTAGGTTATAGGTGCCAGGTTATAGGGATGGGGGAAGTCTCCCCCTCGCTTCAGCCCGCGTTGCGGTCTTACGCTACCCCTTCTGCGGGCTCAAGCGCCGCCCGCAACGCCTGCTCAAAAATCCTATAACCTAAAACCTAGAACCTCTAACCTACAATCAGGAGGATTTATTATGTCAAATATCCACGACTCACTGACAGAACTCGTTGGAAATACACCGCTGGTACGACTCCACGGCTATGAAAAGAAACTTGGACTTAAGGCTCACCTTCTTGCAAAGGTCGAATACTTCAACCCGATTGGAAGCATTAAGGACCGCATTGTTCTGCGCATTATTGAAGATGCAGAACGTGAAGGAAAAATCAAACCGGGTGTAACAACTTTGATTGAATATACAAGTGGTAACACTGGAATTGCAGTAAGTGCTATTGGTGCAATGAAGGGCTATGATGTAACAATTTACCTTCAGGATGGAACAAGCCAGGAACGCTTCGACATCATGAGGGCCTTTGGTGCAAATGTAACCCGCATAAGCAATGTACCAGAAATCCAGGATGCGTTGAAAACAACAAACGGTGACTTTGTTGCCGCTACCAATATTTTGAAGCAGCATATCCGCGACCGTCAGGCTGCAGGAGAGGACATCTTCTTTGTAGACCAGATGCTCAATCCAAAAAATCCTCTGGCTCACCACGACACAACAGGCTTGGAAATCTGGGAGCAGACAGAAGGCGACCTTGCGGCAGTTGTAAGTGCTGTTGGAACAGGTGGAACAATCCGCGGAATCAGTGATTATGTGAAGTCAAAAAATCCAGCTGTAAAAGTTGTTGCAGTTGAGCCAGCACTGGATGCAACTGCCCTTACTGGTATTCACAACTTTACAGAAGTTCCACAGGAGCGCGTTCCTGTTACTGTTCGCAATACTACCGGTGTTTATGACGAGGTTCTTATTGCAACTGTAAAGCCTTCTTTCGAGGCAGCCCGAATTGTTGCAAAGTCTGATGGTGTCTTAGTTGGAAATTCAAGCGGTGCAGCTCTTTGGGGAGCAACAGAACTAGCAAAACGTCCAGAGTATGAAGGAAAGAACATTGTTGTTGTCTTCCCTGACACCGGATTACGCTATTTGAGTACAGATTTATTCAAGGAATAAAGTCTTAGGCTCAAAACCTTCTGCATACACGGTGAGCTTTGACTCACCGTCTTTATAGCCCGAACGCAAAACTGCACAGGCCTGGCCCCGGTAAGTTACAGAGGTCTCGTCTGTGTAGTTTTCGTCGGTTATCGGATTTCCGGAACCAAAGCCTGCAAGAGATGCAGGACCTTCTACTTTTGCAGTAAGTTTTATTGCTGCATCTGGCACAGTGCGACCCTCTGAATCTACAATATCAATCATAACACAGGCAGCGTCGTGGCCATCTGCCTTAAGTAATTTTTTTGCACAGGTCAATTTGATTTCTGCGCCCTGTCCCACGGTAGAAAGACTATCACGGCTAACTTCTTTGCCATCAACATAGCTCACAGCTTCTACCCTACCCGGCTCATAAACAGTTTCAAACTCCGCCAGATTCGGCATAGGCGCCTCACAAGAAACTTTCTTTCTGCCGATAGATTTTCCGTTCACAAAAACTTCAACTTCCTGAGCCCGAGAGAAAACTGCAAGCTTTACAGGCTTCCCCTCAAAACCAGGATATGTCCATTTTTTCATAAACTGAGGAAAACCCCAGAAGGTCATCATTTCTACCTTGTCGTAAGCAGCAGGATCTCTTGAGTAGAGATATGTTTTTTCAGACCCCCAAACTACACTGCGGTATTCTCCCTGAGGAAGCAGGCGTCCTGTTATATCATAATCTGCATCTTCTGCTGTACGATATGGAAAATGAGAAGTCTGCTGAGGCATGATTTCCCAAGGCTTTTTATTTACAATCGGATCATCTTTATCTGCATAAAAAGCTTTGCCAAGACCGGCTTCACCAAGATAGTCCCAGGCAGTCCAGGTAAAGTCGCCTATTACATAAGGATGACTTTCGATAAAAGGCCAGCGGTAACCAATCTGATTTGGAAAATTTTCAGAACCAAGAATTACACGCTGAGGAAACATTTCATGATCTTTTTCGTATTGGTCTTCCATGTAATTATAGCCAACGATATCAAGACCGTTTGTAAATGGCTCAGTTGCTTTTTCCCAGAGATTTTCATAAACACCGATATTTACATTCTGTGCCAGATACTGTCCGCTGGCAAGCTTATCATCAAGGCCGCTCCACATAGAGCAGATTCCATTACTTACAGGTCTTGTTGGGTCCAGCTCTTTAATAGCTCGGGCTAACTGAGTTGCACGGCTATAGCCCTTTGCAAGTCCTCCTCGTTCCGGTATTTCATTTCCTGTAGACCATATAACTACAGCAGGGCTGCTTCGGTCTCGCTTTACAAAAGCAGTTAAATCTTTTTTCCAGTTTGCTTCAAAATACTGACTGTAGTCTCCGGCCCTCTTTCCTACCCACCAGGCATCAAAGGCTTCATCAAAAATATACATACCAAGTCTTTCGCAGGCTTCTACAAGAACAGAAGACGGCGGATTGTGAGCTGTTCTGATTGCATTAAAGCCCACTTCCTTAAGCTTACGGATTTTTCTGGCTTCTGCTTCATATAAAGAAACTGCACCCAAAAGACCGTTATCGTGATGCAGACAGCCTCCCTTAAGCTTTACGCTTTTTCCGTTTATCAAAAGACCTCGCTCAGCATCTGCAGAAATAGTACGCACACCAAAAAGAAGCTCTGCTTCATCTGCAGGAATATCATCTTTTTCTTCAAGGCGGATGCGGTACTCACCATTACTTTTTACGGTGGCCTTTAGCTTATAAAGATTTGGATTATCACAATCCCATACTTTTGGATTTTTCAGATTTATTGAAAGATATGCTTTTTCGCGGGAATTAGCAGCGACAAAAATCACAGACTTTGATAAGGCTGCAACAGTCTCTTCGCCATCAGGAATCAGTTCCGTGCAAACTTCCACCAGTCTGTTTTCCTGTGTATCATTTACAACTTCAACTTGAGCTTTTACAAAAGCTGTGTCTCCGGAAGCTTCGCTTGTATAAGCATAAATGCCATCATCAGCAATATAAAGCAGAGGACTGCGGCAAAGCATAACTCCCCGGTAAAGTCCAAGGCCTGTGTACCAGCGGGAATTACTTACCGAGCCGGAGTTTACATTCACGGTAATTCTGTTTTCTTCACCGTATGCAAGATAAGGAGTGATATCAACATAAAAAGGAGCATAACCGTAATTCTGGCCGGCAACCTTGCAGCCATTTATATCAACGGTAGCATTCATCATTACGCCGTCAAACTTGAGTCCCAGCTTCTGTCCCTTCCATTCAGCGGGCACAAAAAGAAACTTTGTGTAATTACAGATTCCGCCATTAAAAAAACCACTGTCACAGGCTGCATAACAATCTTTAGAAACTTCAGTTCCAATCATAGCGTCGTGGGGAAGATTAACCTGAAGGCCTTTGTCATTTTCCAGGTTGCCAACAGAATCAAGATAGCCCCATCTGAAGGTCCAGTTTTCATCGAGAGATATTTTTTTCATAAATGCTCCATTTTTTAGTTAAACGTTTAACCTTATTGTAATATGATTTTTGACAGATTACAACTAGATTTTGTAGATTGCCACTTCTGCAGCCCGCAATCCATTATGATTATTGACAATTCAGATAACAAAATATAAACTAAGTATTACCTAGTATTTTTATAGGTTATTATAGCAAAAACAAATTTTCGGAGACAATATGACACTCCAGCAAATTCGATACATTATTGGCGTAGCAGAAGCAGGTTCTTTGAACAAGGCTTCTGAAAAGCTTTTTGTCTCCCAGCCTTCCCTCACCAGCTCGGTACACGATGCCGAAGGTGAGCTGGGGTTTGAAGTTTTTCACAGAACCTCACGCGGAGTAAAGGCTACTGAACGTGGAGCCGACTTTATCCGCGATGCCAGAGAGTTTTACAAGCAATACGAAAACCTCATAAAAAAATATTCAGCAAGCGGCAAAAAGGCATTTTCTGTTTCTACCCTTTACTATGCATTTGCCCGCACTGCCTTTGTTGAAATTGTAAAGCAGTTCTCCCGCGAATCTTATGATTTTGCTTTCCGCGAAAAAAAAGCCTCAGGCGTTATTGCAGATGTTGCCCTTGGTAAAAGCGAACTGGGTATTTTATATCTGAGCGATTCGAACCGTGAATCCATTCAAAAAACTTTAAGAACCAACAATCTTGAATTTCATCATCTTACAGAATGCAACGCTTTTGTTTATCTTCACAAAAATCATCCGCTTGCAAAAAAAGAAAGCCTTTCACTGAATGAGCTTTCTGACTATCATTTTGTTACCTTTGATACAGATGATGTAAAATCCTTTTTTTCAGAAGAAGTAATTTCTCGCTTTGGACTGGACAAGGCAATTACCGTTGCAGACCGGGCAACTGAGCTTAATCTTTTGCAGACCTTAAACGGCTACACCTTTTTGTCAGGAGTGTTTGGGGAAGAAAGCAATGAGTCCACAGAGGATTTTGTATTAATTCCCCTGCAGAATCATGATGAAAAGATCAGCCACAGTTTTGAGCTAGGCTACATCACAAAAAAAGTTGCCCGCATGGATAACATCAGTTTGACCTATATTGATACCATCCGCCGCATCCTGCATATTGCAGGCTTTACCTGCTGAGGACATTAGCTGCAAATTAATTCACCGCAACAAATTTTCTGATTCTATGAGTTACCCCAAGTCTTTCGCATAGACGGCTGCACTCCTCTTCATCTTCTTTTGAGATTGTCGTGGCAACTGTACTCAGCACAACCTTAGGAACAAAGTTTTTTGCCTGCTCTGCAAAAGCCAGCATTGCAGGAAAAGCTTTTCCCTTAAATACCGGACGAACAGTTTTTTCGTAGATTTCTGGATTACTTGAATTCAGGCTTATGGAAAGAGCATCTATTTTCCCGGCCAGAAGAGGAGCAACAGGCTTTTTGTTTATTAAATCAGCAAGTCCGTTTGTATTAATGCGTACCGGCAGAGAATAATTTGCCTTCAAAAAAGCAGCTACTTCAAGAAGCACATCCAGAGCCTCTGTCGGTTCACCGTAACCACAGAAAACAAATTCTTTGTAGTTTTTGAAACGTTCAAGTTTTGCCTCTTCTTTTATGGCAGCAATCACTTCGGCCGCCGTAGGTTCATGCTCAAGCCAGAGAGTATCTACATTATCAAACTCTGCCCCGCTTACTTTCTGACGGATGCAAAAAGTGCATGCACAAGGGCAGCGATTTGTAAGATTTATATAAAGGCCATTGTATTCGGGGTAGATGATTGTCATTGATTTTTTCATAAGAGTGATTATTCTACAAGATTTATGAACTGTCAATTATTAAAAAAATCTATAACTAATATATAAAACTACTATTAGTCAAAGATTAGAAAATTATATATAACCTAGTACAACGGTAGGAAATAAAAAAACTTACCAGGAGGTTATATGAAAAAGAGTTTTTTAAAATCGGTTGCAGTTATTCTTGTTGCAAGTTTCATTGCATCAGGAGCCTTTGCTGCTTCTAAAAAAGAAAAAAAGAGCAAAACAAAAGTTCAGACAATTCTTGTTGGCACAGGTTCCAGTGCGCCTCTTTACTGTTATCTTGATGACAAGGGAGAACTTGCAGGCTTTGAAATTGATGTAATCAAGGCCATTGATGAACTTCTTCCACAGTATAAATTCGAATTCCAGATTTTTGATTTCAAAAATATTCTTCTTGCCCTAGCAGCTGGAAAAATTGATATTGGTGCTCACATGTATGAATCTAATCCTGAGCGTCGTAAGAATTATCTTTTTACAGAATATGGCTACAATGATTTTTCAAAATATATTGTAGTTCTAAAAGAGAATACAGAAGTAAAATCTCTCAAGGATTTAGTTGGTAAAACAGCACAGGCTTCTACAGGAAGTGCAACAGGAGCAATTCTTCAGCACTGGAATGAAGATCATCCAAACGAACAGATTAATGCCGTTCTTACAAGCACACTTACAAACGAGCAGATTGTTGCTTCAATGAAGAATGGTACTTATGATGCTTTCTTCTCTAACATTCCAAGCTTCAATCAGCTTCAAAAAGAGTACGGCGGAATTTTCCGTCTTGTAGAAGAACCTATTTCAACATCAGCTTCTTACTTCATTTTCAATCTTGATAATCCAACTCTTAAAGCTGATGTTGATGTAGCCCTTAAACAGCTTATTGATTCTGGTGAGCTCTCAAAACTCGCAATCAAAAATCTTGGCTCTGATACAACAAAAAATATCAATAAATAAAAGTTTATAAAAAAAGTCTGGAGGTAAAAATGGCAGATTTGTTTTCATGGCAGCGAGTTGTTAAAAATTTTCCAATATTGATTACAAAGCTGCCGGTTACCTTTGAAATTGTTGCAGTCGCATTTTCCCTTGGATTCATACTTGCACTTCTGATTGCAACAACACGAATTAAAAAAGTTCCGCTTCTGAACCAGATTCTTACAGTTTTTATTTCTTTCGAAAGAGGCACTCCCCTTCTGGTTCAGATGCTTGTAGTTTATTATGCATTTCCTATTGTCCTTTATAAAGCTTTTGGAATTGATTCACGACGATGGGAAAAAATTATCTTTGTTGATTTAGCCTTGATTTTAAATCAGGGAGTTTTCCTTGGAGAAATATTTAGAGGCGCAATTCTTGCAGTTCCAAAAGGACAAAAGGAAGCAGCCCTTGCCTGTGGTATTTCAGATTTTAAGGCCTTTATAAAAATCATTCTTCCACAGGCAATAAGAATAGCCCTTCCTTCAACAGGGCTCACTTTGATAGGGCTTTTTCAGGAAACATCTTTAGTTTACATGCTTGGTGTAATGGACATCATGGGACGTGCAAGTGCACTTGGTGCAACCAGCGGTCACAATCTGGAAAGCTATCTGATTATTGCACTTATCTTTGTACTTATTAATTTTGGACTTACGGCCATTACAACAAAAATTGATAAAAACCTTACTTACGGTACTAAAAACCTTACAGGGAGAGCAGCATGAAATTCAGTCTTGAATATTTATGGAAGTGTATTCTTTCGGGCATAATTTATATTCCAGTTACACTCAAACTTGCATTGATTCCCCTTGCCCTTGCAATTGTTTTTGGAACACTGATTGCTCTGGCCCGCATTTTTAAGGTGCCGGTTGTAGAAAAGTTATTTAAGATTTTTGTTGCAATATATTCGGGAATTCCAGGTGTTGTGACAATGCTGATTTTTCATTTAATTTACCTGAGTCTTTTTAAACCAGCTAAAAATGGAATAATGCTTCTCGCCTACTTCACCTTTACTTTAGGAAGAACAATTGTTGTCAGCGAATCTGTTAGAGGTGCCTTTCTTTCTATTCCAAAAGGACAGTATGAAGCATCTTATGCCTGCGGTCTTTCTACTTTTCAGACACTAAAAAAAATCATTATCCCGCAGGTGATTCCGGTTGCACTTCCGGCACTTACAAACAATACTCTTGGTTCGATTAAGAACACTTCAATCGTTCTAGTTCTTGGAATTGTTGATGTTTTGAATGGAGCTACGATTCCCTGTGCAGACACATACAGCTATGTAGAAGGTTATGTAGCAGCCGCAATTATCTATTGGGTAATTAATGCCATTGTAGAGTTTTTCCTTGTTCATCTGGAAAAACATCTTTCTAAGAAAAAATAGGGGATATTAAAAATGATTAAAATAGAACACGTAAAAAAATCTTTCGGACATCTTGATGTTCTTCATGATGTTTCGCTGACAGTTGATGACGGCAGCGTTGTCGTAATTCTGGGTCCAAGTGGAAGCGGTAAAACTACCCTGCTCCGTTCAATTAATTTTCTGGAACGGGCTGACAAAGGTAAACTAACTATCGGTAGTTCGTCAGTAGATTTACATTCTGCAAAGAAAAAAGAAGTTTTGAAAATCAGAAGAAAGACCTCAATGGTTTTTCAAAATTATAATCTCTTTGCAAATAAGACTGCTCTTGAAAATATTGTCGAAGCACTTGTTACTGGTCATGGAATTCCAAGAGCACAGGCTGTAGAACGGGCTAAAGAAGAACTTCGCAAAGTTGGTCTTAGTGACAAAGAAAATTATTACCCAAGCCAGCTTTCGGGCGGTCAGCAGCAGCGTGTAGGAATTGCCCGGGCCGTTGCCCTTGATGCAGAAGTTATTTTATTTGATGAACCAACCAGCGCACTAGACCCGGAGCTTGTAGGTGAAACACTTGCGCTGATTAAACAGGTTGCAAAAGACGGACACACTATGATTGTTGTAACTCACGAAATGTCTTTTGCAGAAGATGTTGCAGATAAAGTCGTGTTTATGGATGGCGGTTATATCATTGAAGAAGGCAGTCCTCAGGATATTTTCTATCATCCAAAAGAAGAACGAACCAGACAGTTTTTACGCCGTATAATACCTGTCGGAGAGTATGTTATTTAAAAAAGTTTTTTTATGCGTAAAACAACTATATAAAAAGTGCAAAAAGAAAATCAGGAGATTTTATGAATAAACAGATTCCAGATACTATCAGAGATAAACACCCGGGATTTGCAGATGTACAGGTGGGAAGTTCTGGAGAACTCAGAGAAAAGGCTAAAGCCCACTGTTTAAAAAACGCCCACCGTACCTTTGAGCAGGGCATTCAGTGTGTTCAGGTAAACAGCATGAATGCGCTTGTAAGCCTGCAGGATACAGTAATGGTAATTCATTCACCTTTGGGCTGCTCAGGCTGTGCTTCATTTGGAGCAATCGACAGGCTGAATGTTTATAAGCATCACAGAGGCCGCGACAATGCACCTGACAGCCATGTAATTTCAACTGCCCTAGGAGAAAAAGAAGTAATTCTCGGTGGTGAAAAACGCCTGCACGAAACGATTGATGAAGCAGTAAAAAGATATAATCCTAAAATTGTTTTTATTCTTGCTTCCTGCGCTTCTTCAATTATTGGAGATGATATAGATGCCGTAGCAGAACAAAAGGAAAAGGAATACAAGGCAAAAGGTAAAGAGATTATTTTTGCTCCGGTTCACTGCGAAGGTTTTAAGAGCCGAAACCATGCGACAGGTTACGATCTTGCTCTTGCAACCCTTCAAAATTATGTAATCCGAGATGCTCATCCGCCAAAGCAGAAGGGGCTGATAAATCTTTTTGCAACTCATTCTTTGAGCTGGGCAGATCAGCAGGAAATGAAGAGAATGCTGAACGCCATAGGACTTGATGCAAACATTCTTCCCTACAATGCAACTTACGAAGACATCATGAAAATTCCGGCAGCGGAATACAACATCTCTGTCTGTCAGATTTTTGCTGATGAATACATAAAGTTTTTATCAGAAAAATACGGCACGCCTTATGCCGTAACCAACATGCCTATTGGAACCCGAAGTACAAACCGCTGGCTCCGTGCAATTGCTGCTCTGGCTGGTAAGGAAGAAGAAGCTGAAGCTTTTATAAAGGCCGAAAGCGATGCTGTGCGCGAAGAAGTTGCCAGAATCAAAAGAAAGACAGACGGACTTCGTGCCTGTCTTACAGCCGGTACCGGGCGTGGCTTTGCAGCAGCAACCTTGATTGGCGACTACGGTATGAAGCTTTTGTGCATGCATACACCTTATTATGATGAAGCTTATATTGATGATTTCAAACGACTGGAAGAATTGCACGGTACAGACTTTATTGTAAACATTGCAGATATGCAGCCTTATGAACAGGTAAATCTTTTGAAGAAATACAAACCTGATGTATTTATCGGAATGTCAAACTGGGTTTCACGATTGGGAATCCCTTCCTTCCATATTCTTGATTCAAAACGCCCGACCTTTGGCTACCGTGGAGTTTTGTATCTTGGGCGTAAAATAGAAGATGCCCTGGACAATAACAACTTCAACAAAAATCTTTCGAACTATTCAAAAAATGCCTACCGCGAAGAATGGTACAAAAAAGATGCCTTCAGCTATCTTCAGCTGCCGGAAGAAAATTAAGTGGCAGAACCAGACAAGGAGTTTTCAAAATGGAAAAATGTATAGAAAGACCAAGAAGCCTCTGTTCCCTTCACGGAGCTCTTGATGTAATAGGAAATATTTACCGTGCAATCCCGATTCTTCACGCAAGCCCGGGGTGTTCAATGCAGGCTTCCAGCCGCACAAACCTTTATTACCTTGGTGGTTATCACGGGCTTCCAAGTTCAAATGCCTACGAAAAGGAAGTTGTATTCGGCGGAACTCAGAGACTACGAGAGACAATTAAAGGGAGCCTCGAAATTATGGACGGTGACTATTACGCAGTTCTTACCGGCTGTTCCATGGGAATTAATGGTGATGATGTAGATAGCGTAGTAAAAGAGTTTGAAGCTTCTCCTTATCCTATTGCAAGCATTGACACAGCAGGTTTCCGAGGCGACACCTACACAGGCTACAACATGGCCCTTCTTGCAACTGTAAAAAAACTTGCAAAAAAAACAAAGACCGATTCCCGCCTTGTAAACATTTACGGACAGCCACCAAGTTCCGACATCACTCTGCGTGGCGACCTTGAAGAAATTACAAGACTTCTTGCAAGAATCGGCGTAAAGGCAAATACCTTTTTTATCCGTCGCGACGGAATTGAACAGTTGAAAAGTTCAGGCAACGCTGCCTTTAACATCAACCTTTCACCATGGCTTGCTAAGAATGTAGACACCTATTATAAAGAAACCTTTGGAATTGAAACCCTAAGATTTAACGGCTGGCCGGTTGGTCCTAAAGATACTGCAAACTTTTTGAGAACAGTGGCCGAGCGGCTCGACCTCGACTCCGACCTTGTAGAAAAAGTTATTCAGGAAGAAGAACTCTACGTTTACGAATATCTTGATTCCCTTTTTGGAAACTTTGAACGCCATCGTTTTATTCTGGTTGGCGAAAGTGCAAAGACTCTGGGACTTGCCCGCTTCCTGGTAAATGTACACGGGCACATTCCTCTTGCAATCATCTTTACAGATTCTGTTCCAAAGCAGTATCAGGATGTTATTCGAGAAGAAGTGCAAAAGCTTGAATGCCCTCGCAAGGCAGATGTCTATTTTGAAAATGATGTTTGGGAAATTGAACAGCTTGCACAAAAGTATGACGGCCGGGCTACTCTTTTTATGGGCAGCTCTTATGAAAAAAAACTGGCACAAAAACTGAATGCTTTTTTTGCCCTTACTTCAAATCCTTGTCTTGATAAAGAAATACTTAACCGTTCTCATATAGGTACGCACGGCTGCATTTCTTTAGTCGAAGATTTGTACAATCATTTCTAAAATGACAACCGATATGACACAGGGGAAGATAGTTCCCCTTTTACTAAAATTTTCCGCTCCCCTGCTGCTGGGAAATCTCTTCCAGCAGTTTTATAACACTTTCGACACTTTTATTGTTGGAAGGGTTATTGGAAGTCAGGCACTGGCCGCAATAGGCTCAACCTCACATTTTGTGAATACTGTAATTAATTTTTTCAACGGGCTTGCAATCGGTGCACAGGTTGTAATATCACAGTTTTTTGGAGCAAAAAATTTTCCAAGTCTGAAAAAAGCAATAAATACTACAATTTATGCAAGCTTTATTTTCAGCATCCTCGCCACCGTCATTCAAATAATTCTTTCTCCTTTTGTATTAAGATTAATTTCTACACCTCCGGATGTATTAGTCCAGGCAAACCAATATCTGAAAATTTACTTTCTTGGAACAGCAGCCCTAACTCTTTACAACATGGGGTCTGGAATTTTAAGAGCACTTGGAGATTCAACACGAGCTCTCATTTTTCTGGTTATCTCCTCCGTTTCAAATATTATTCTTGATATTCTTTTTGTAGTTTTGCTTGGCAAAGGAATTGAAGGAGCAGCTTATGCTACTGTACTCAGCGAACTCTTAAGTGCCATTCTGGTTATAATTTCACTTCAAAGACTGGAAGTCAAAATGCGGCTTGAACTTAAGCATCCTCAAATTGATTTTTTGATTTTGAAAAAAATTATGAAACTCGGTTTACCTGGCGCAATTTCTTCTTCAATCACATCTTTTTCAAATACCTTTATGCAGAAGTACATTAATTATTTTGGAACATCCTGCATGGCTGGCTGGGCAATTTTTTCTAAGTTTGATCAGTTTGCTATATTACCAATGCATAGTCTTGCAAGCGGAGCCACTACCTTTGTTGCTCAAAATTACGGTGCAAAAAAATCAGAGAGAATTCGTGATGGAATTAAAAAATCATTTATACTGAATTTCAGCGTTATCAGTATTTTAAGTCTGTTATTGATTTTTCAGGCAAACTTTTTTGCCAGTCTTTTTTCAGATGATGCAGAAGTTATTTATTTCGCAGAACGCTTTATTTATCTCACTGCGCCTTTTTTTGTTTTATGCGGCTTTTCAATGCTTTTTTCAAATGTAATGAGAGGCTTTGGAATTGCATTACGCCCAACCATCATTACATTTGTTGGATTTGTTTTATTCCGCCAGACAATGCTTCTGATAATTTCCCAGACATCAAATTCTTTTACCTTGATTGCTCTGGTATATCCGGCAGCCTGGCCGCTGGTAATCATCATATACATTATCTGGCTTTTTATATTCAGAAAAAAACGTATTAAATAAAATTAGTCCAGGCGTGTTCTTCTTTTTCAGGAAGACCGAACTTTTCCTTGCCCAAGGCAATAGACTTAATCAAAAAACTCATATTGCGGGCAAGAACGCGGAGGGTTTGCATACCTTCTGCATCCTGGGCAGCTTCACCTGCAGCGCCACCATGAATATTATTCCAGTACTGGCTGCTGGCAATTGGCATGCCGCTGATTGTAAAAAATTTATTCACTACATCAAAAGAAGCTGTTGTACCGCCACGGCGCGCACATACAAAACCAGCACCAACCTTCATTGTCTTATCAAAGCTGCTGCTGTAAAAAAGTCTCTGCAGGAAAGCCTGAACAGTTGCGTTTGGAGCAGAATAATAAACTGGAGTTCCGACAACAATTCCATCAGCATCCTTAAACTTAGCCGCAAACTCATTTACAGCATCATCAAAAACACATTTACCAAGCTCGCCGCAACGGCCACAGGCAATGCAGCCACGGATATCTTTGTTACCGATGTTAAAAATTTCAGTTTCAATTCCCTGCTCTGCAAAAATCTTTTCCATCTCGTGCAGACCAAGCAAAGTGTTGCTGTTAGCACGTGGGCTTCCGTTTACAAGTAATACCTTCATAACCGCTTCATATCCTCTTATAAAATGAATATGCCTAAATGATAATCTGAGAGACAAAGGAAATCAATGAAAAAAACTCCTGTAAAATTGCATAAAAAATCTGCGAACAAAGCTTGCTTGACAAGTCTCTGTTTTTAGGCTATATTCCTACTAACTTACTAGGTTTATAGGTAGATATAATAAAATGATAGTTATAGATTCCGTTGATAAAACTTATCATCTCAAAGGTAATGATGTAGAAGCCCTGAAAAAGGTTTCGCTCACAATTGAAGACGGCACAATTTACGGTGTTATCGGATATTCGGGAGCGGGAAAATCTACACTGGTTCGATGTATAAATCTGCTTGAAGTTCCTGATTCCGGCAGCATTACGGTAAATGGAACTCAGCTCACCTGGCACGACAGCGAAGGAAACTTTCACCGCAAAACAAATCATGAAATGAAAAAGGTACGCCGTGGAATTGGAATGATTTTCCAGCACTTTAATCTGCTTGACCGTTCTACAGTTTTTGACAACGTAGCCTACCCGCTTAAGTATAATGGCCTTAAAAAAGAAGAAATTGAAGCCCGCGTAACTGAACTTCTGGAGCTGGTTGATTTGAGCGACAAGCGCAATGTTTACCCAAGTCAGCTTTCGGGAGGCCAGAAACAGCGCGTTGCAATTGCCCGTGCCCTTGCAAATAATCCTAAGGTACTGCTTTCTGATGAAGCAACCAGTGCCCTGGACCCTGAAGCAACTGCCTCTATTTTGAATCTTCTTAAAGAACTGAATAAAAAACTCGGGCTTACAATCATCATAATCACTCACGAAATGAGCGTAATTAAATCTATCTGCCACAGGGTTGCCGTTATGGAAAAAGGCCGCGTGGTAGAAGAAGGCGATGTATATTCTATTTTTGCTGAACCTAAGCAGGAGATTACAAAAAAGTTTATTGCTTCCCAGTCTTCTCTTGCAAAGGTTTCAACACTGGTAAATGATCCTCTGGTAAATAATCCGGCAGAAGGTGGCAGGCTGATTAAGCTGACCTTCTTGAAAAACTCTGTCGGCGAATCTTTGATTTCTCTTGTTTCTCAGAAGTTCAACGTGCGCCTTAATATCGTGCTTGCAAATGTTGAGATGATTCAGGACTCGCCTCTTGGTGAAATCATTGTTGTGATTAAAGGCGAAGAAAAAAATATAGATGCAGCCATTGCCCATTTTGCTGAGCAGAAGGTAAAGGTGACTGAATTGGAGGCAAACTAATATGGAGACATTCGAAAAAATCTTTCCGAATCTTTATGCCTACTGGTATAAGTTTTTGAACAACTGCCTTGCAACCTTTCAGATGTTCATCATTTCGGGTTCAATTTCTTTTGTGCTTGGACTGATTTTTGGTGTACTTCTGATTGTTTTTAAGAAGGATGGAATTAAGCCGAACAAAGTTTTCTACACAATAATAAGCGTAATTATAAATCTTTTTCGATCGATTCCATTTGTAATTCTGCTTGTTTTTCTGATTCCTTTTACCCGCTCAATTGTGGGAACTGCAATCGGAGTAAAAGGTGCCATTATTCCTCTGATTTTTGGAACGGTGCCATTCTTTTCCCGACAGGTTGAAACAGCTTTGGAAAATGTTGACCCGGGAAAGGCAGAGGCAGCCCGCAGTATGGGAAGCGGAACCTTTGGTTTGATTTTCCGCGTTTATCTTCATGAATCAGTTCCGGAGCTTATCCGTGTTACTACAATTACGGCCATTTCTCTGGTCGGACTTACAACTATGGCTGGTGCAGTAGGAGCCGGAGGACTTGGAGACTTTGCCATCAACTACGGTCAGGGACTCAATCATCAGGATATCATTTATGCCTGCATAATCATTCTTTTGATTTTTATCTGTCTTCTGCAATTCATTGGTTCTCTGCTTGCAAAGAAAACTACAAACAGAGAGCTCTTTAAACATGCACAAAAGGACTCCGTAGGGAATCCTGAAAATAAATCATAAGTCAAAAAAAAGGAGAAATTGAATTATGAAAAATACAAAAAAGATTTTTGCCCTGCTTCTTATTGCAGGAGTCCTCTCAAGCGGAGCTTTTGCTGCAAAGAAAGCTAAAACTCAGAAAGTAAAGGTTGGCGTTTGTGGCGCTAACAACGATCAGTGGAAGGCTGTTCAGTATGTTCTGGACAAGGAAAACAGCGGAATTAAAATTGAACTTGTTGAGTTCAGCGCTTACAATCTTCCAAACGAAGCTTTGAATTCAGGCGATATCGATTTGAACGCTTTCCAGCACAAGGCTTATCTGAACAACGATGCAGGTAAAAATGGTTATGACCTTACAGTTATCGGCGACACTTTGATTGCACCTCTTACTTTGTATTCAAAGAAATACAAGAGCATTGATGAAATTAAAAAAGCAGCAGGAACAAATGGCAGCAAGGCTGTAAAAGCAGGTGCCCTCAAATTTGCAATTCCAAGTGACGGTACAAACCTTAGCCGTGGAATTAAACTTCTTGAAGCTGCAGGACTTATTAAAGTTGATCCAGCTGCAGGTTATACACCAGAGCTCAAGGACATTACAGAGTTTGTTTATAATGTTGAAGTTGTTCCACAGACAGCAAACACTCTTCCTCAGACTCTCAACGATTACGCCGGAGCTACAATCAACGGAACTTATGCAATTCCTACAGGCCTTATTCCTTCAAAGGATGGTCTCATCATCGAAAAGCAGTCTGAAAGTGGAGACAATCCATATGTAAATATCATTGTTGCACGCACAAAGGACAAGGATAATGATGTTTACAAGAAGATCGTAAAGGCTTACCAGTCACAGGTTGTTGCTGAATATATTCTTTCAAGATTCGAAGAATCTTTCTTCCCTTCTTTTGCTTACAAGACTGTAAGTGCTGATAAGGCTGCTGAAACTGTAAAGGCAGTTGATAAAGCAATTAAGTGGTAAAAATATTTACTGAAAAAGGGCGGGCTATTAAGTCCGCCTTTTTTATGGAGGATATGAAAATGACAGAAAGCATAGAAAAAGAACTTTTAGAAGAAATCAAAGAAGACCACAAGTACATTGTTTCTCTGCGGCGTCATTTTCACATGAATCCTGAAATAGCAAAAGAAGAATTTCAGACTGCCCTTAAAATCGAAGAGGAACTGGATAAAATTGGTCTGGCTCATAAGCGGGTCGGAGAAACCGGCGTTTATGCGGAAATTAAGGGCAACAAAAAGTCGGGAGAAACTAGCAGCACAGACAGCCCATCAAAAGCGATTGTTCTTCGCGCCGACATAGATGCTCTGCCTATTCAGGAAACTCACGAGTGCGAATATAAATCAAAAATACCCGGCCGCATGCACGCCTGTGGTCATGATGCACACACAGCATCTCTGCTTGGTGCAGCCCGTATTCTTACTGCCCATAAGGATTTATTCTCGGGTACAATCCGCCTCACCTTCCAGGCCGGCGAAGAAATCGGTTATGGAGCGAGAATCTTTGTAGATGGTGGCTACCTGGACGGCGCATACAGAACTTTTGGCATGCACGCCGCGTCAAATGTTCCGTCTGGAAAAGTCGCAGTAGTTCCAGGTCCAAACAACGCCAGTGTCGACTGGTTCAAAATCACCGTAAAGGGGGCTCCTGCCCACGTTTCAACTCCACAGCTGGGCTCCGATGCCGCCTACATCGCAAGCCAGATTGTAATTTCAACACAGGCTTTGATAACCCGCCGCACATCCCCTATGGACAATGTTCTTGTAGGAATTGGAAAAATTACAGCGGGAGATGCCTACAACATCGTTGCGCAAAAGGCAGAACTGGAAGGAACTATAAGAGCCTTTACACCAGAAGTCCGCGAAAAAACAAAGCAGATGCTTTCAGACATGGCAAAACAGACAGCACAACTTTTTGGCGGAGATGCCCAAGTTGAATATAAAGATTTTACTTCGCCGCTTATAAACGACCAGACTTCAACAGAAGAGGTTCAGAAAACCGCCGCTAGACTTTTTGGCGAAGAGAATGTAATTAAAAACCGCCAGGCTTCTCTTGGTGGAGATGACTTTGCAGAATATATCCTCAAGGTACCGGGAACTTACGCCTATTTTGGAACAGGCAATCCCGTAAAAGAAGGTACAACTGCAGCCCATCACGATTCAAAATTTGATATAGATGAAGAAG
The DNA here is from genome assembly GCF_900111035.1 of Treponema bryantii. Lineage (GTDB taxonomy): Bacteria > Spirochaetota > Spirochaetia > Treponematales > Treponemataceae > Treponema_D > Treponema_D bryantii_C. Next base: position 117,993 of record NZ_FOFU01000003.1, on the reverse strand, counting down.
CCCTGCTTCAGTCGGTTTCTTTATACACCTTCTACGCAATTGATTTTTTGAATCAAGAATAAAAGCAAACCAGACTCACAGTTTTTAAGCAGACTCGCAGGCCTTTTCCTGCTGACTAGTCTTACCAGTCACAAGAGCTTTGGAAATCTCAATCACACCACGATGCTGCAGCTTGCGAGGCTCAAAATGAATGATCATGTAAACCAGCTGCATCACAAGGCCAGCACCAAAGGTTCCGACAATCGTTCCAATTCCAACAGGGCCTCCCAAAAGCCAACCGGCCAGCAGAACTACACCCCACAAAATAATTTCTACAATTCCAATCGGTACTTTCAGCATTCTTTTTCCAAGACCTACAAGCAGGGCATCGCGAGGGCCGCAACACTGCTCGCTCTTCATATAAATCGCCATGCCAAGGGCCATAAAAACAAAACCGGTAAGCATGTAAACAATTCCCAGCGATAAACTCTCATTAAGAGGAAAAGGATTTAATGTATTATAAAGCTGAACAAGATTTCCGGTAATCAGGGCATCAATAATTGTACCGTAGCCGATTTTTTCTTTCATAAGAATATCAATGCCTAAAATCACAAGAGCCATAATTGTCATTGACATTCCATAGTTGAGCGGAGTGTGGTAAGAAATCCCCATGCCAAGACAGTCCCATGGAGCAAGACCAATATTTGCAAAAATTGTAAGGTGTACGCCAAAGGCAAAAACAATAAGTCCCAGAACAATTTTTAACCATTCAAGTAAAATTCTTTTTCGCATAGATGTGATAGTAATCTCAAGAATCACATACGTCAAGATATAGATTGCTTCACCTTAGGCTCGCAATGACGAGCTTTTCAGTGGGTTGCTCTCTCGCATCTATAAAAAAAGACTATCGCTCATATCTGAAATTTGTATTGGAAATAATACTTAAAAGATTATATACCTACTATATCACTAGGTTAGATATAAGGAGGATATAAGAATATGGGTGAAGCCTTGATTGAGATAAAAAATCTTTCACTATCATACGAAGAAAAAAATTCTACATTTGAAGCATTAAAAGATATTAATCTGACAATTAACCGTGGAGAATTTATCTGTATAGTTGGTTCTTCGGGTTGTGGAAAAAGCACTTTACTTTCAGTTCTTGCAGGACTCCAGAATGCAACTAGCGGAAGTGTAAAAATAAATGGAAAAGAAATAGATGGACCTGGCACAGACCGCGCTGTTGTTTTCCAAAATTATTCTCTTTTTCCATGGATGACAGCTCTGAGAAATGTAGCCTTTGCCGTATATGAAACATCAAAGAAAAGTAAAAAAATTTCAAAAAGAGAAGCATTAGAGATTGCTAAAAAATATCTTCATAATGTTGAGCTTGATGGCTTTGAAAACAAACTGCCGGGAGAACTCTCAGGAGGCATGCAGCAGCGTGTTGCTATAGCCCGTGCTATGGCCTGTGATCCAGACATTCTTTTAATGGATGAACCTTTTGGAGCACTTGATGCAAAAATCAGAGAAAATCTTCAGAAACTTTTACTTCATCTTTGGCGAATTGATGAAAAGAAAAAAACAGTAGTTTTTGTTACCCACGATTTGAATGAAGCCGAACTACTTGCAGACCGTATTGTTTTTATGGTTCCAAAACGAATTTACGCAGTTATCGATGATACTCTGCCTCGCCCACGAAATTATCCTTACATTCAGGAAAGCAAAGAATACAAAGAACTTTATCAAAAGCTTGTTAAATATTTTTATAACGAAACAAGACTTGTTGTTGATGGCGAAGGAGGAAATATATGATTAAGAAACTCAGAAACATTTTTAATTTTGCACATTTTTTTTTGCTACTCACTTTTTTATCATTTATTCTTCCAAGCAAGTATAAGGCAGAAATGCAGGAAGGCTTAAAATCTCCTCTTGTTTTTATTATTGTCCTGCTGATTATAGAATTCCTTTTTCTTATTAAACTTTTTGGCAAAAAAGATATTCAGGCCAGCAAAGATATTCTTGCCTTTGTTTTTGGATTTATTTTTCTTTGGGAACTTCTTGTTTCAAGATTCAATATTTTTCCATATGTTTTTGTACCAGCGCCAGAAAACGTTTTTTACATCTTTATAAGTGATACAAAAAAAATTTTACTTGGATTTTTAAGCAGTATGTTCCTTTTGATTACAGGACTCTTTTCAGCTATTTCCAGTGCAGTTATTCTTGGAACCTTTGTAGGCTGGAATCAGCGGCTCACAAAAGCAATCTACCCTATCGTAAAAGCAATATCAACCGTGCCGCCCCTTATCTACACTCCATATGTTGTACTCATAATGCCAACTTACACAATCGCATCCTTTACAGTAATTTTCCTCAGCATCTTCTGGGGTGTCTTTATGAGCTCAATAAATAATACAGCTTTCGTAGAAAAGAAAATTATTAATTCTGCACGAGTGCTTAATCTGCCAACTGCAACAATTCTTTTCAAAGTAATTATTCCATTCAACTTTCCACGTATTTTTAATGGACTGCCAATCAATATTGCAACTGCAATAATGACTTTGACCGCTGCAGAAATGCTTGGAGCTGATAATGGAATGGGCTATTACGTTCGATATTCTCTGTCTTTTGCAAACTACACAAAAGCAATTGCAGGAATTATTTTCATCGCTCTTGTAGTAACACTTATAAACAACGGAATAAGTGCTGCAAAAAAATATTTAATTAAATGGAATTATTGATTCTAAAGGAGGTAAATTATGAATCGATTATCTAAAAGAAGAAAGACTGGCTTTATTATCTGCTTGATTACAATGGCAATGTTATTGTGCTCTTGTTCGAAAGAAAAAAAAGATTCTGAATACCTTTCTCTATTAATAGGAAAGGATGCTTCTTCTAACACAATCGTTCCAATAAACGAGCTTGCAGTAGCAAGAGGCTACATTGATAAATATGGTCTTAAAGTTAAATTTCAGCCGGTTGCCCGCAGTGGTCTTTTTGAATCTGTTGCCTTAGGAAAACTCGACGCTTCTACACAAGACGTAATGGCAAACCTTAGTCTTGGAGCCCGGGGTGGAGACATTGTTCTTTACGGAGGAACAATGGCCGGTGGACAGGCTGTTATGGCCTACAAAGATTTTGCAGCCGTAGCAGGTGATGTAAATAACTGGAAAGGCAGAACAGTTGGCTGTTTGATGGGCGGAACTGCAGAAATGATTTCTAAACGCGCACTGCTTGAAATCTATGGTCTTGATCCGGAAAAAGATGTTCATATTAAACTTTTTGATTCTTATGAATCATTACTTGCAGGAGCAAGCAAAGGCGTTGTTGATATTGCCCTTATGTACAACTCTTATGTAGACACAGCTAAAAAGCTTGGACTTGTATACCTCTTCCCTGTAACAGATTGGAAAGAAGATTTTGTTTGCTGCCGTCAGATGGCTTATGGAAAAAAATTCCGCGAAAATACTGAACCTTATAAAAGATGGCTTAAAGCATTAATTCTAAGTTACAAGGATTACCGTTATGACGAAGAAGGAACTAAGAAGCTTTTGAATAAAGTTACAGGACAGGATGAAGCCTGGCTTAATGCAACAATCTATGACAAAGAGACAACTCAAAATCTTTCATATAATCCTGACCCTAACTTCAACGGTGTTAATGAGTATTATGACACTATGATTAAATATGGAATTCTAAAATCTGACCGTCCGCTTACAGACTTCTTTAATATTTCTCTTTACGCTCAAGCATTAAAAGAAGTAATTCAGGAATTCCCGGATGAGCAGATTTACAAAGATATGTGGACATATTTTAGAAAGCATAATAATCAATATCCAGGTTTTGAATCTGACTATCCTGAAAAAATCTAAATAAGAAATTCTAAAAAGGAAAGAAAAATGGGAAATATCAATTTAAATACAACCAGTGTAGAAGTTCGAGATCACCGTATAGGAACAATTATTTCTTACCACGGAAGTGCTTCCCAGCTTGTTGAAGAATCTCGCGGTAAGTCAGTAAGAGAGCCTAAAAGAACTTTTACTCAGTGCAGCGACTGTTCCCAGGGCTGTGCAGAAACTCTTACTTACATGATTCGCGGAGCTGCTGTTGTAATTCACTCTCCACTTGGATGCTGTAACCCGGCTGTGCAGTATGTTGCAGGACAGGCAGGAACGCAGGTAAGAAATCTGCCTCCTCAAAAAGTTCAGGCAATCTCTACAAACATTTCGATAAAAGAAACAGTTTACGGTGGTGTTGCAAAACTAAGAACAGCAGTACTTGAAGCTTACAAAAGATTTTCACCTTCTGCAATTTTTGTTCAGTCATCATGTGCTGCAGGTATTATTGGAGATGACATTGAAAGCGTAGCTGATGAACTTGAACCGGAGCTTAATATTCCAATTATTCCGATTTATTGTGAAGGCTTTAAATCTAAAACCTGGGCCTCTGGTTTTGATGCTGTTTTCCACGGTGTTTTACGTAAGATTGTTAAAGAACCAAAAACAAAAGACAAAGACCTTGTAAATGTTTTCAACTTCCAGGGTTGCGATGCCTTTACCCCATTTTTTGAAAAACTTGGATTAAAGCCAAATCTTGTTGTTCCACTTTCAACTGTAGAAATGCTTGCACGCATGTCAGAAGCAGTCTGCTCTACACATATTTGTGAGACACTTGGAACCTATGTTTCAGAAGCGCTGGAAAAGAAATATGGAGTCGTTCAGGTAAAAGCTCCTTCCCCATATGGAATCGACTGGACAGACCAGTGGGTACGAGCCCTTTGCGAAGCTACAGGCAGAAAAGAAGCCGGCGAAAAACTGATTGCTGCAGAACATGAAAGAATTAAAGAGCCATTAAAAAAGTTGCGTGAAAAATTAAGCGGAAAGAAAGCCTACATTTTTGCAGGCCATTCTTACGCCCATAATCTTGCAAATATCGCAAGAGATTTAGGAATGGAAGTTATTGGTGTAACTACCCTTCACCACGACCAGATTACAGACTCAGATTCCGAAGAATTAAACACTCTCGATAAACTGGTAAAATCTGGTGGAGACATTAAGAACTTTTCAGTCTGCAACCGTCAGCCTTACATCATGGTAAAGTTATTAAAGAAAATTAAACCAGATGTACTGCTCACAAGACACAATAATATTGCCGTTGTTGGAACAAAGGTTGGAATTGCATCTATTCGAGCAACTGATGCAAATGTCATTGCCTTATATGACGGAGTAATAAATCTTGGAAACAGAATCCTTGAAGGACTTTCTTCACAAAAGTTTTATGACAATGTAGCAGCCCATGTAAAACTGCCTTATACACAGTGGTGGCTGCAAAACGAAGATCCTTTCCTTTTTGAAACACGATAATTCAGGAGTATAAAAGTGAGTCAAATAATTGAACAACCACGATTTTCTTGTGCATTAGCAGCACAGCAAACAGTACATGCAATTCCGGGTGCCCTCCCAATTGCACATGCAGGACCAGGCTGTATTTCTAAAACCTTTGCATATCTTGGAGAAGAAGCCGGAAATCAGGGAGAAGGTTTTGGAGGCGGCGGACAGGTTGCCTGCACAAACACCAGCGAAAAAGAAGTTGTATTTGGTGGCGAAGATAAACTGCGTGCTTTAATTAAAAATTCTTTTAAGGTTCTTAATGCAGATCTCTTTGTTGTACTGGCCGGCTGTACATCTGGAATTGTCGGAGATGATGTTGTAACTGTTGCAAAAGAATTCCGGGACCAGGGCTTTCCAATTGTCGGAGTAGAAACTTCGGGCTTTAAGGGCAATAACTATTATGGACATGAACTTGTTGTAAATGCAATTATTAATCAGTTTTTGCCTGCTGAAAAAGTTGAAGTAGAAAAAGGTCTTGTAAATGTCTTTTCTGTAGTGCCTAACCAGGATCCGTTATGGAGAGGCGACCTTGAAGAAATCAAAAGAATTCTTTCCCTCCTTGGCTTGAAAGTGAACATTCTTTTTGGAAAAGGTTCTAAAGGAATTGAAGAGTGGAAAAGCATTCCTAAGGCAGAATACAATCTTGTTATTTCGCCTTGGGTTGGCCTCAGTATTGCTGAAAATCTAAAGAAGAAATACGGTACACCATATCTCCACTACCCTGAGCTTCCTGTTGGAGCAAAATCCACAAGTGCATTTTTGAAAACAGTAGGAGAAACATTAAAACTGGATAAAAGCCTTGTTGAAAAGGTAATCAAAGAAGAAGAAGAACGCTTCTATTCTTATTTTCTTTCTGTTGTAGATTTTACCAGCGACTTTAGAACAAATCTGCCAAATGAACATTACATTGTTGGAGATGCATCATATACACTCGGAATTACAAACTTTCTTGTGAACGAACTTGGCTTTACAACAAAAGGAATTTACATCGATGATGATCCTCCAACCCAGCAGATTCAGGAAAAGCTTATCAGCTATGGAGAAAAAATTCAGGAGGGAACAGGAAGTCTGATTCACATAGAGTCAGATGGAGGTCTGATTCAAAAACATATAAAAGAAAACCTAAAAGGGTCAAAACGAGCAGTTATTTTTGGAAGCACATGGGAAGGCCTTATAGCAAATGAAAACAAAAATCTTTTGATTTACATCAGTATGCCTATAACTGATGACGTAATAATCACAAGAAGCTATGTTGGTTACAACGGTGGTCTTCGCCTGCTTGAAGAAATATACTCCGGAATGTTTAAAAAAGTAAAAATTACTCGCTCAACACAAACCTTATAAAATGCCATATTTTCCTCTTTAAGTTTTTAGGTGACTGCCGACAACAGTCACCTTTTTTAGTTATAACTTTTTCCTATACCTATTATAAAAAAAATATATTTGTGAAAAAGGCCAAAAACATATATAACCTAGTAAGATACTAGGTTATATATAAGAGGTAATTAATGAAATCATCGGCAAAAATTAAATACACCATAAAATCACTTCTCTACAGGGCATTTCCAATTCTTGGAGTTATTATTGCCCTTGCAGTTCATAACCTTATTCCAAACAGCAGTCTTCATCCAGTAGCAAAAGTTTCATATTATAACAGGCTTCTGCTTATCCTCCTGGCGCTGGCTTCAATCTTTTTTATTCTTTCTTTTTTCGTAAAAAAACTTCGCTCTTCTCTTGAATACAAGGGGCCTTTCCTTTTAGGAACAGCAGGCCTTGTAATTGTCATCAATTTAATAACTGCAAAGTTTGCTCTGCTTCCTGTAATCTTTTTTCCAAGCTTCGACAACATTCTTGCAGTCTTTATAGAGCAGACAGCCCTTCTTGGAAAATGTATCTGGTATTCCTTCCGCCTGCTTTTACTTGGAGTTTTCTGGGGGGTTCTTATTGGCTTTATTACAGGAGTTCTTCTTGGTTTTTCAAAGAAAGTTTATTACTGGATCAATCCATATATCAAACTGATAGGTCCAATTCCGGCAACAGCCTGGATCCCACTTGTTCTTACAACCTTCCCTACTCCTTTTGGAGCAAGCGTTTTTATCATCGCTCTGGCAGTATGGTTCCCGGTTCAGTTGATGACAAGCTCGGGTATTCAGAATACAAGCAAGGTTTATTTTGAAGTCGGCAAAACCCTTGGAGCAAGAACCTTCTTTCAGGTTTTCCGAATTGCAGTTCCGGCCGCCCTGCCAAATATTTTCCAGGGAACTTTCAACGGAATCTGTGCCGCATTTATTGCCCTTATGACTGCCGAAATGTTCGGTGCAAAATATGGAATCGGCTGGTACATCAGTTACCAGAAAGCAATGATGCTTTACAGCGGAGTTTACGCCGGCCTGCTTATGATTGCAGTTTTCTGTACTGTGATTATTACAGTGCTCTTTAAGGTAAGAGGTAAGCTGCTCAACTGGCAGAAGGGATTAATAAAGTGGTAATCAGGTTATAGGTACTAGGTTATAGGTTATAGGTTTTAGGAGGAGGGGGAAGCATCCCCCTCGCTTCAGCCTCCTCGGCTTCGCCTGCGGTGGCTTCCGCTACCCCTTCTCCTAGGGGCTTTGCCCCTAAAACCCTCTAACCTAAAACCTATCACCTAAAACCTTACTAAAGGAGGAAACAATGTCTGGAGAAATTAAATTAAACAATATAACAAAAATCTTTAATCAGGGAGAAGCCGAAGAAGTAACTGCGCTCAATGGAGTTGACTTTACAATTCCTGCAGGAAGCTTTGTTTCACTTATCGGCCCATCAGGCTGTGGAAAGACTACCCTGCTCCGCTGTATCGCAGGACTCGAAACACCAACTTCAGGAGAAGTCAGCGTAGACGGCACAAAAATAACAAAACCTGGCAGCGACCGTGGCTTTGCTTTTCAGCAGGCAAATCTTTTTCCCTGGCTCACAATCCGCGACAACGTGGCCTTTGGCTTAAAGGCGCGTCACATATATAAAGAGCGTAAAAAGGACGTTGATGAGTTCATAAAACTTGTTGGTCTCGAAGGTTTTGAAAAATCCTATCCCCATCAGCTTTCGGGCGGTATGAATCAGAGAGCAAGTCTTGCCCGAGCCCTTGTAGGTCACCCAAAAATTCTTTTGCTGGACGAGCCTCTTGGAGCCCTCGATGCCTTTACCCGCATGACCATGCAGGACGAAATTATCCGCCTTTGGAAAGAGCACAACACAACAATGGTTATGGTAACCCATGATGTTGACGAAGCTGTTTATCTGAGCGATTATGTAGTAGTAATGTCACCACGCCCGGCAAAGGTTGAAAAAATCATTAAGATTGATTTGAGCCATCCTCGCGCACGTGGACAAGACGTGTTCTTAAAATATAGAACACAGATTCTTGAGATTCTGAACTATGCAGGAAAGGTTCAGGAAGCAGAATACGCAATTTAAATTTACCTACCTTTTTGTAGGTATAAAAAATAAAAGAGGTGTTATATGGCAGATAACAAAGGAAAATCAGTTATTCGTCAGGTTGTAGCAATCGGTATTGGTGCTGCAATTTTTGTTGCTTTAACAACAGTTCAGATTCCAATCGGATTCGTTCCTAATACAGCTTTGCAGGTACGTGCCGCTGTTTTGACTTTCTTTGCAGCAGTATTCGGCCCTATAGCAGGCTTTGCAATAGGTTTGATTGGACATGCTTTAGGAGATGCACTTTTCTATGGAAGTGTATGGTGGTCATGGGTTTTTCCGGATGCAATCTTTGGTTTGCTCGTTGGTCTTTTTGCAAAAAAATATGCAATTGAAGAAGGTGGATTCGGTTTTAAACAGTGCCTCGGATTCAATCTTGTTCAAGTTCTTTCAAACTTAATTGCATGGGCTTTGATTGCTCCAGTTCTTGATATTGTAATCTACAAGGAACCTGCAAACAAAGTTTTCATTCAGGGAATCACAGCTGCAATCACAAACCTTGTAATTGTTGCAATTCTCGGAAGCCTTCTTGCTTTTGGTTATTCAAAAATCAAAACAAAATCCGGTTCATTGAAAGAAGAAGAATAGTTTTTTATATACGGTCGTCATCCCGATTTCTGGAAGACGACCTTTTTTTTTCATCTTAATCTTGTTATAATCATTCCAAAATGGAATCCATCATTAGTTTTAGAAACGTAAGTTTCCAATATCGGACTAAATCAACTCCTACTCTAAAAAATATAAATCTCGAAATCAAAAAAGGCGAAAAAATATTAATTATAGGTTCTTCCGGTTCTGGAAAATCAACAATAGCTAAATGTATAAATGGACTCATTCCATCAACTTATACCGGAAAACTCGAAGGCGAAATTTCTGTCTGTGGAGAAAATCCGGCTAAAGCTGGAATTTTTGGAATCTCAAAACATGTAGGAACAGTTTTACAAGATACAGACGGACAATTTATTGGTCTTACCGTTGCAGAAGATATTGCCTTTGCACTTGAAAACGACAACGTTCCTAGCAAAGAAATGCACGAAAAAGTTCTTGAAGCGGCAAAAACTGTTGATGTAGAAAAGCTCTTAAAAGCAGTTCCTGCTACTTTAAGCGGCGGTCAGAAACAGCGTGTTTCACTCGCCGGTATTCTTGTGGACAATGTAGAAGTCCTTCTTTTTGATGAGCCTCTTGCAAATCTTGATCCGGCAGCCGGAAAACGTATTATTTCACTTATAGATAAAATCAATGCCCAAACAGATAAAACTGTAATCATAATTGAACACCGCCTCGAAGATGTTTTATACAAAAAGGTCGACAGGATTATTGTAGTTGAAGACGGTCAGATTGCCATCGATACAACTCCTAACGAACTTTTGAGTACAGACATTCTCCCTCAAAAAGGAATCAGAGAACCTCTATACATTGCCGCCCTCAAACACGCCGGCTGTAAACTTCACGCCCAGGATAATCTTGAAAATATTGAAACAATGAATCTTGAGCCTTATAAAGAAAATCTAAAAAAATGGTTCCAGCAGATTCAGATTCCGGCATCACAACCGTCAGAAGAAATTGCCCTTGAATTAAAAAATGTTTCCTTTGCTTATGATAAATCAAAAACGAATACTGTCGAAAACATCAGTTTTAAAATTCACAAGGGAGAGATGGTCAGCATCGTTGGAACAAATGGTGCCGGCAAATCTACAATAGCATCTTTAATCTGCGGTTTTAACAAACAGGATTCCGGAGAGATTTTCTTAAACGGTCAGGAGATTTCAAATCTTTCTATTAAACAACGCGGCGAAAAAATCGGCTTTGTAATGCAGAACCAGAATCAAATGATCTGCAAATCTATAATATATGATGAAACTGCCCTTGGTCTTGCCGTGCGAAAAGTACCGAAAGACAAAATTAAAGAAGAAGTTTATAAGGCTTTGAAAATCTGCGGAATGTATCCTTACAGAAACTGGCCGGTAAATGCAGTGAGTTTCGGTCAGAAAAAGCGTGTCACAATTGCATCAATTCTTGTTATGAATCCGGAAGTGATTATTCTTGATGAACCAACTGCCGGCCAGGATTACGCGCATTACACAGAAATCATGGAGTTCCTTCGTAAATTAAACCGCGAGCTCGGAATCACAATCATCATGATTACTCACGACATGCACCTTATGCTCGAATACACAGACCGCGCAATTGTGCTTTCAAACGGTCACATAATTGCAGATGATAAAAGTTCTAAAATTCTTACAGACGAAAAAATTACAGAACAGGCCAGTCTTAAAAAAACAAGCCTTTATGATTTAGCAGTAAAATGTGATTTTGAAAATCCTTTCAGTCTGGTCGACGCCTTTATTTATTATGAACGAGGAGGCATAAGTTCATGGCAAAAATAATTTCTTACGTTGAAAAAGATTGCTTTATTCACCGGCTCAGCGGCCTTACAAAACTGATTTTCTTTCTTCTGTGGACAATTACCAGCATGCTCACTTATGACACCAGAGTTCTGGCGGCAATGCTTGTAATCAGCATAATCTGTTTTAAGCTTTCAAAAACAGACTGGAAACAGGTGCGCTCAATTTTTATTTTTATTCTTGTCTTTTTGATTTTAAATGTACTTGCAATTTTTCTTTTTTCACCTTATGAGGGCTGTAAGATTTATGGAAGCAGAACAGAGCTTTTTCATATTGCAGGAAATTACACTCTGACTTTCGAACAGCTCTTTTATGAACTGAATATAATCTTAAAATACTTAACGATTGTGCCTTCTGTTTTTATGTTTATTACCTCTACAAATCCAAGTGAATTTGCGGCAAGCCTGAACAGAATAAAACTCCCCTACACAATCTGCTATTCAGTTGCAATTTCTTTACGATATGTTCCTGACGTTCAGTCTGATTTCAACAAAATCAAAAATGCCCAGGAAGCACGCGGTATTGAAATGTCTTCTAAGGCTAATATTTTTTCAAGACTCTTCAATATGAGTGCAATTTTATTTCCCCTGATTTTCAGCAGCATGGAGAAAATAGATTCTGTAAGCAATGCCATGGAGCTTCGTGGTTTTGGAAAAGAAAAAAAACGCAGCTGGTATTCTGCAAAAGAACTTAAGTCTTCGGATTGGATTATTATAATTCTTACAATTCTTTTATCAGGTCTTGCTTTATTTGTCACCTATTTTGATGGCAGCAGATTCTGGTATCCTTCTACATTTTGGTAATCGGATATAGATTTTTCCTATAGTTAAGATAAGAAATAAATATTACTCAGCCTCCTTTCTTTCTGTTATAACATACTAAGATAGTAGGTAATTAAGTTATTATTGTCCATTTTATGCGAACAATAATACTGGAGGTATTTATGAAACATCTATCAAAAATTGCGGGAATGACACTTGCAGCACTCGCATTAGCAGGCGCATTAACATCATGCTCAAAAAAACAGGTAGCAAACAGCGCACCTGAACAGAAGGTTGTAAGAATCAACTATCAGACAGGTAACCTTTGTGGTGCCCCTGTTCATGTGGCATGGAAACTTGGTCTTTTTGATGAAGAACTGGCAAAAATCGGACAGAAGGCAGAGTATGTTGTTGTAGTTGAAGGTGGAGCAACTCTTGCAGAAATGATTGCTTCTGGTAAAGTAGATGCAGGTTACGGTCTTTATGCAACTCAATTGCAGGCGATTGAAAACGGTCTTCCAATTTCCTTTACATCTGGAATCCATATCGGTTGTACAAAGTATTATGTTCGCGCAGACAGCGATATTCAGTCGGTTGCAGACCTTCGCGGAAAAACAATCGGTGTTCCAGGACTTGCAGACTCTGCAGTTATGAATCTTAAACGTAAACTGATGGACGTAGGAATTGGTGTTACTGCAGAAAATAATGAAGTTGAATTTGTTGCTTATGCATCTGCCGACCTTGCAATTGCCCTTAATAATGGAGCAGTAGATGTAATAGGAGCTCATGATCCTGTTGCGACAAAAGGCGAACTTGCATACGGCTTTAGAAAGATTCTGGATACCGGCACTGATGAAAAGTTTGTAAAAGAATATTGCTGCCAGCAGTTTGTAACTCACAAATTACTCAGTGAAAACCCAGCGGGTGCTGCAGCTGTTACCCGCGCTTTGCAAAAGGCAGCTGCTTATGTTGAAGCAGAACCTCGGGCAGCCGCACAGCTTCAGATTGAAAACGATTTGGTTGCGGGCGATCTCGACTTTAATGCAGCCCTTCTCGAAGAACTGAACTATCAGCCAAGCCGCTCACTCGGAAAGAAAACCTTTGATGCTGCAGCACGTCAGTTGCAGACAGCTGGAATCCTGAAAAAGACAACTGATATTGAAAAATTAATTGAACAGGGCTACATCGAACTCTTTGGAGTTCCAGACGGCTACATCTACGATAGCGCGACAAAAACTTATAAGGAAATTAACGGCTCAAGAGCCTAGGAGAAACATCATGAAAAACATCAACATTATTTTATCATCACTCATTGCATTGCTCGGTTTACTCGTTGGCATTGCACCTTACACATTCGCTAAGGTTTGCGGCATGGCCAGCATGCACTGCCACAAGGTAACAGCACCTGTAGTATTAGTTTTTGGAATTGTGATTTTCGTTATCTCGTTAGCACAGACTATCATCTTATGGAAAAAGCGATAACAACAAAAATACTTGCGCTTGAAAATATCAGGCGCAAGCCTTTCCGAACGGCAGCCCTCATCACACTGACTTCACTTTCAGCAGCCGTACTTTTTGGAAGTCTGATTATAACCTCAAGCCTAAAAGGCGGCATCAAGGGATTCAAAAATCGTCTTGGCGCAGACCTTATGATTGTTCCAAAAGGTTATGAAGGTCAGATGGAAAATATTCTTCTGAATGGAGAACCAAATTATTTTTACATGGATAAAAGTGCCGAAGAAATTGTCCGCACTGTCCAAGGAGTAAAAGAAGCAAGCGGTCAGTTTTATCTGACAAGCCTGAGTGAAAGCTGCTGCGATTTCCCGATTCAGATTATCGGCTTTGAGCCAGATACAGACTTTTTAATTCAAAACTGGGCCAGAACAAAAGTCCGACCTCAGAAAGGAAGCGAATATATTTTCGCAGGAAGCAATATCTCAACTCCAAATAAAGAAGTAAAGTTTTTCGGACAGCAGCACAAAATAACCTCCCGCCTTTCTAAAAGCAGCACAGGTATGGATAACGCAATCTACACCGACCTCAATACCCTGCAGAATATTTTTGAGGATGCAAAAAGCAAGGGCTTTGGTTTTATTTCTGATGGAGACACAAACACAAAAATCTCTTCTATTTTTGTAAAGTTGCAGCCAGATGCAAAACCAGACAGTACTGCCCTTCGCATAAAAACAGCTCTACCAGACGTTCAGGTAATTACAGGTTCATCTTTCATTTCAAATCTTGCAGAACGAATTTCAGCCTTTGTGATTTTTCCTCAGGCATTAAGTTTATTTATTCTTTTAGTTACAATTTTTACACTGGGAGTTGTTTTCTCCCTAATTGCAAATGAACGCTTCAAGGAATATTCCATTTTGAGAGTTCTTGGAGCCGACAGTGACACTCTTAAAAAGCTTCTTTTATTTGAAGCAGGCAGCATAGGATTTTTTGGAGCAATAATCGGAATCTTTATTTCGGCCCTTATAGTCCTGCCATTTAACCTTTTGATTTCAGAAAAAATCGGATTACCATTTTCACTGTCAAATCCGCTTGTAATTACAGGCTTTGCCTTAATCAGCTTTGCAATAATAGTTTTAGCAGCATTAATTTCTGCCCTTTACAGCGCAATTAAAATTTCGAAAAAGGAAGTGATTTTCAAATGATAGATATAAAGCATCTTACAAAAAGTTTTCAAACCCCAGGAGGAAAAATTACAGTCCTGAATGATTTTTCCCTCACAGCTCTAAACGGCACTTTTCTTGGAATTGCCGGAAAATCTGGAGCTGGAAAAAGCACTCTCCTTTCTTTAATTGCAGGTCTGCAAAAACCAGACAGCGGTTCCATTAAAATTGATACAAATGAATACGAAAACTCCCCTACAGAAATCACTTCCCTTTCAGAAAAAGAACTGTCTGCCTTCAGAAATAAAAACATAGGCTTTGTTTCTCAGGAACAGAGCTTCCTTGAAAATCTTACCGTGCTGGATAATGTAAGGCTGCCGTCTTATCTTTCAAAAGGAAAAGCTAGTTCTGACACCGATACAAAAATCACCGAACATGCCCGCAGTCTGCTTGAGGCATTTGATATCGCCCATCTTGCAGATCAATACCCGCAAAATCTTTCCGGTGGCGAAAATCACCGGGTTCTCATAGCCCGAGCCCTCATTAATAATCCACAGATTATTCTCGCTGATGAACCGACTGATTCCGTAGACTCCGAACGAACAGAAGAAATAATCCACATCTTCCGCAGTCTGGCAAATCAAGGAAAAATCGTAATCCTCGTGAGCCACGATAAGGAAGCACTCAAACTTTGTGATAAGATAATAACTATATAAATTAAATACTTAAAAAGTTCTGCAAAGCTTCTTAAAAAGCTCTTTATCACTTTTTATTGAAGTCCCGGTGGTAGTAAGCATATTCCCGGTGATTGTAGCATTTGCGCCGGCATTAAAAGCTCTTTCTCCACCATTAGAAAGATGGCAACGCCCGGCTGCCAGTCTTATCATAGCAGTTGGATTAAAATAACGGAAAACTGCCACAGTACGCAACACTTCATCTTCTGCTAAGGCAGGAAGATTTTCCAGAGGACTTCCCTTAATTGGACTAAGAACATTTATCGGGATTGAATCAACAGCGATTTCACTCAAAGAAAGAGCCATATCGATTCTGTCTTCAAACGTTTCTCCCATACCAATAATTCCACCAGAACAGGCACGCAGTCCCACTTCCTTAACAAGCTTAAGAGTATTCAGTTTCATCTCGTAAGTGTGAGTTGTACAGATGTTTGGAAAATTTCTGCGGGAAGTTTCTATATTGTGATGATAATTTCTTACACCTGCGGCCTTCAACTGCAAAAGCTGCTCCTTTGTTAAAAAGCCCATTGAAGCACACAAGTCAATATTTACACTTTCATGCATTTTTTTGTAAGCCGATAAGGCCTTCTGAAACTCTTCTCCACTCAAGGCCTTTCCTGCTGTTACGATAGCAAAACGATGTATACCTTCTTTCTGATTTTCTTTTGCTGCCTGAATTATTTTTTCTTCATTAAGAAAATCATATACTTCGCAATTTGTATGATTAAAGGAACTCTGTGCGCAGAATTTACAGTTTTCGCTGCATCTGCCACTGCGACCATTAATAATTGAACATAAATCAACACGGTCTCCACAAAGCTCTTTTCTTATATAATCTGCACCCTGACAAAGCTGATTG
Source organism: Treponema bryantii (assembly GCF_900111035.1). GTDB lineage: Bacteria > Spirochaetota > Spirochaetia > Treponematales > Treponemataceae > Treponema_D > Treponema_D bryantii_C. Next base: position 101,779 of record NZ_FOFU01000003.1, on the reverse strand, counting down.
AGATCACAATCCTTAAAAAACGAAAAATCTTCACCGCGCTGTAAACGACGGCCTTTTACAATTTCTTCTGCAAGTGTTTTTAAATCCATGCACACAGTATATTATAATCCGTTTATATTGTAAACCTACATTCAAACATCAGGTTTACAATATAATAAATTATAAAGCCTGTTTCAGATCAGCAATAAGGTCTTCAACATTTTCTATACCAACCGAAAGCCGCAGAGTTTCCGGGGTGATTCCATTCTTAAGACGGAGCTCTTCCGGAACATCTGCGTGTGTCTGGGTTGTCGGATAAGTAATCAGAGTTTCAACGCCGCCAAGACTTTCGGCATATTTTATTAGACGAACTTTTTCCAGAATGCTCAGAGCTTTTTCTGTACTGGACAAGCGGAAAGTTACCATCGATCCAAAACCACGAGACTGTCCCTGCATAATTTTGTGCCCCGGATGTTCTTCAAGCCCCGGATAAATTACTTTTGTAACAACCTTCTGAGTTTTAAGCCAGCGGGCAATTTTATCTGCATTTGACTGAGCTTTTTCCATTCGGATTCCAAGAGTTTTTATTCCGCGAAGAACCAGCCAGCTGTCAAATGGAGCAAGACCAGAACCTGTTGTTTTTATGAGGAAGCGCAGTCTTTCATTGATTTCAGAATTTTTTGTGATTATAAAACCTGCCAGTGTATCGTTGTGGCCGGCAAGAAATTTTGTACCGCTGTGAACAACGACATCTGCTCCAAGAGCAAGCGGGTTCTGGAAATATGGAGACATAAAAGTGTTATCTACAATCAAGAGAAGTTTATGAGCGTGTGCGATTTTTGCCATTGCGGCAATATCGGTTACGTTCATCATCGGGTTGGTTGGAGTTTCGACATAAATTGCTTTTGTAGCCGGAGTGATTATACTTTCCACGTCATCGCCGGAACAATTAGCACGGGTAAACTGAATTCCATTTTTTGAAGAAACATTATCAAAGAGACGGATTGTGCCGCCGTATAAATCTGAATCTACAATCAGGTGATCGCCGGGCTTAAAGAGCTCCATGAGCAGAGTAATTGCCGCCATGCCGGAAGAAAGGGCAAAGGCATCGGTGCCGCCTTCCAGCTGGCAGACAATTTTTTCCAGCTGTTCACGGGTAGGGTTTTGCAGTCTGGAATAATCAAAGCCTGTGCTTTTTCCTACTCCAGGATGGGCATAGGTTGCTGTCTGATAAATAGGGAAGCTGATTGAACCATAGTGATTACAGTTTTCACGACAGGCAGGCTGCCCGTCATTATTCTGACTATCTTCTTCAAGATGAAGACATTTTGTTTCTATTGAAAATGACATACTATTCTCCAAACTTCAAATAATAAGCGGCAAGTTTTTCCAGAGCTTCACTTATCGGCAGCTCTATATCAAATACGCTGATTGCATTACGCTGGAACTGTCGTCCCATTCCCTGGCCTATCTGAGCCGCAACTACCGATCGGCAGTCTAATAGAAGTTCTACGGCCGGTGCGAGTGGACCGGTAGCACCGCCGCCGCAACCACCACCTGAACCGCCGCAGCCCGAGCCGCTTCCGCAGCCAAAGCCACCACCGCCACAGCCGCCGCCGAAGTTTAACTCAGTCGCTGCATCTGGCGATGTCGATTCATTTTCAAGAACCGGCACCTCACGTTTTTCAATAAAACAAAACTTACTTCCCTTCAGTTCATAAATTAAAAAAGACTTAGCCTGACCAAAATGTAAATCAACATTGAGACCGTCGGATGATGCAATTGCAACTTTTATGCTCATTTGTATTCCTTATTAAATGGATTGCTTCGCTTCGCTCGCAATGACAAACTGTACGCTGCACTCCTCGCGATGTTACAAGGGGGGGGGGCGTTGCGGGGGTCTCCCCCGCAGAAGGGGTAGTGAAAGACCGCAAAGCGGGCTGGAACGAGGGGAAGGCCTTCCCCTCCCAACTATTCCCTATTTACTATCCCCTAAAACCTAAAAACTAGATCTTATAATCATCCTCAAGAGCTTCCATGAGACCGTACTCAAGAAGGATTTCCTCGAGGCGTTCCTGGGTCATTGGAGTTGGAATTGTGAAGTTTGTATTATTAATTACGGCTTCTGCAAGGTTGCGGTATTCCTGAGCCTGTGCTGAATCCGGCTTATATTCAATTACAGTTTTGCGGTTGATTTCTGCACGCTGTACGATGTTGTCGCGAGGAACGAAATACAAAAGCTGTGTTCCAAGTTCCTTTGAGAAAGCACGGAGCAGATCAAGCTCACGGTCTACGTTACGGCTGTTACAGATGATTCCACCAAGACGAACACCGCCGGCCTTTGCATAACGGCTGATACCCTTTGCAATATTGTTAGCAGCGTAAAGGGCCATCATTTCACCAGAAGCTACGATATAAATTTCCTTAGCCTTACCTTCGCGGATTGGCATAGCAAAACCACCACAAACTACGTCACCAAGTACATCGTAGAAAACAAAATCAAGGTCGTCTGTGTAAGCGCCAAGATTTTCAAGCATGCTGATAGAAGTGATGATACCACGTCCTGCACAACCTACTCCCGGCTCTGGTCCACCTGATTCAACACAGCGTGTTCCACCAAAACCTGTTCTCATGATACGGTCGAGTTCAACGTTTTCACCCTCGTCGCGGATTGTATCCAAAACTGTTTTCTGTGCCAGTCCTCCAAGCAAAAGTCGTGTAGAGTCTGCTTTAGGGTCACATCCTACAACCATTACTTTTTTTCCATGCTCAACAAGTCCTGCTGTCAAATTCTGTGTGGTGGTTGATTTTCCGATTCCACCCTTTCCATAAATTGCTATCTGTCTGATTTCGCCCATAAGAAGCTCCTCTGCACGGATGTCCGTACCATAAAATAAAAATATTATTGTTATATACCTATCTATTTACTAGGTAATAACAATATACTTTTATTTACCTACTATGTCAATAGGTTTAATTAAAATAATCCCTGAATTCGATTGTATTTCCACACTTTAAGGATGGCGTCGTCAATGCTGCCGGGAAGTTCCATTGCTGTAATTCCTTGTGTAGTAAGAGATTGGATTGCTCCATCGCCGATGCGGCTGGCTATTACGTATTTGCAGTCGGTGAACTGCTGGACGTGGATGTCCATTGCGGACTTGTCGTGTATGCCATCCTGGCACACAGGTTTTAAGCTGCGTTTTTCCAGGAGGTCATAGCCTTCATCATCGTCGACGATATAGATATAGAAGATTTCTGATTTTCCGTAGTGAGTGTTTACTGTTTCGCCGTCTGTGCTGGCTATGGCAACGCGGTATTTATCAGCCATGGGAGAAATTTTCTCCATAACTGCCCGGGCCAATTTTTGCATAAAGCTGGCGGGTAATATCTGATTTTCCCGGTACACCTGCTGCGTCTGCACGACAGTGATTACAATGCAGGAAGAGTTCGATATATTCACCGGCGGCACGGCGTGCTGCCTCGATTTCTGCACAGTTTGGAGCCGGCTCGTCCTTGAGTTTTGCAGAAGGAATTAGCGGTATGATGTTATACTTTTCAGCTCCGGCTTCTGCGACCGCCGCGGCGATCTCGGAAATGTGAGCGCCGTTTATGCGCGGAACTAATACCGTATTTACTTTTACGGTAATTCCCGCTTCGGCAATTTTTCTGATTCCGGCAAGCTGATTTTCTATGAGGATTTTTGCGCCCTCTACCCCGTCGATTTTTTTGCCGTGCCAGATTATGTAATCGTTGAGCTGAGCTTCAATTTCCGGATCTACGGCATTTACGGTAACGGTAAGACTGTCGATTCCGGCAGCAATTACTTCATCGGCACGTTCGTTGAGAAGCAGGCCGTTTGTACTCATACACTTTATGAGCTGCGGATACTGCTGCCCTATCAGATTGAAAGTTTTGAAAGCATTATCGCTGGCAAGGGTATCGCCAGGACCGGCAATTCCTGCCACTTTGATTTCGGGACTGATCTGAATTGCCTTTCCTACAATTTCTGCTGCTTCTTCTGGCTTAAGAACATGAGCTGTTACGCCTGGTCTGTTTTCTGTTGTGTTGATTGAACGCTCGCAGAAGCGGCACGCGATGTTACAGCCTGGACATACAGGAAGATGTATGCGGCCTGTTGTAGCTCCGTGGCTACCAAAACATGGATGTGATTTTTCAAGTTCGGAAAACGATTTTGGCATGGGCAGACTCCTGGGGGTGCTACGGGGGCGAAGCCCCCGTAGAAGGGGTAGCGGAAAACCGCAGGTTTGAAGCGAGGGGAAGGCTTTCCCCTCCTCTATTTTAGTTATCGCTGAACAATGGTGTAGAAAGGTAGCGGTCGCCTGAATCAGGAAGAAGAACTACGATTGTCTTTCCCTTGTTTTCAGGACGCTTTGCAAGAATGCTTGCTGCCTTAAGAGCGGCACCACTTGAGATTCCTACAAGGATACCTTCGCTGCGGGCAAATGCACGGCCCTCTGTGAAAGCATCTTCATTTTCAATTGGAAGAATCTCGTCGTAAATCTTTGTGTTGAGAACGTCTGGAACGAATCCAGCACCGATTCCCTGAATCTTATGTGCACCGGCTGTTCCCTTTGAAAGAACAGGGCTTGTTGCAGGTTCAACTGCTACGATTTTTACGTTTGGATTCTGTGACTTAAGATATTCACCAACACCTGTCAAAGTACCACCTGTACCAACACCAGCTACAAAGATATCAACTTTTCCGTCTGTCTGTTCCCAGATTTCTGGTCCAGTTGTCTTTTTATGAATTGCAGGATTTGCAGGGTTTACGAACTGTCCTGGAATGATGCTGCCTGGTGTTGCTTTCTGTAACTCCTCGGCCTTTGCAATAGCTCCCTTCATTCCTTTTGCGCCTTCTGTAAGAACAAGCTCAGCACCATAAGCTTTAAGAAGATTGCGGCGTTCAACACTCATGGTGTCTGGCAAAGTAAGGATTGCTTTATATCCCTTAGCTGCGGCAACTGCTGCAAGTCCGATTCCTGTATTACCAGAAGTTGGCTCGATAATTGTTGCACCTGGCTTTAAGATTCCTTTTTCTTCTGCATCTTCAATCATTGCAAGAGCGATACGGTCTTTTACGCTTCCTGCCGGATTTAAATATTCGAGTTTAGCAAGAATTGTTGCGTCTTTTACTCCTGCTGTCTTTGAATATCCGTTCAACTGTAAAAGCGGTGTTCCGCCTATCAATTCCAATGCACTCTGTTTAATATTACTCATTTTTGATCTCCTATTACTTTAGTAGGTTTTACAACTTCAATATAAATCCAATTACCTACTCTGTCAATAGGTAATTGCAAAAAAAGAGGATTTTCTTCACGATTTTTGATGTTATTTTTTCCTTATTTAAGAAGCATTTTTTCTTTATATAGGGGGTTTTCCACTTGACAATTTTTGCAAGTGGAAATAACATTTATGCTATGGACTTAAGAACAGTATTAACAACAGACACCGTGAACCTTCATCTGAAAGGCACAACAAAAGAAGAAATCGTTGATGAGATGATTGATGTTTTGTTCAAGGCTGGAAAGGTTACAGACAAGGATGCAGCACGCGAATGTGTTTTGGATCGCGAGCGCAAAATGTCTACAGGTATGAAGCACGGAATCGCTATTCCTCATGGAAAAACTGACACAGTAAAAGATTTGGTTGCTTGCATTGGTATTTCTGATAATCCTGTAGATTTTGATTCTCTGGATCAGGAACCTTGCCGCATTTTTATTATGACTTTGTCTCCAGTAAACAAGACAGGTCCACATCTTCAGTTCCTTGCAGAAGTAAGTCTTTTGTTCAAGAGTCCTGAAAAACGTCAGGAAATTCTTGACACTCAGGATAAGGCTGAAGTAATCCGTATTCTGACTGAATAGAAAAGATCCGGGGTTTACCCCTGATATAACATACTCATCAGATAAAACCGGGTCTTTAAAGCCCGGTTATTTTTTTATTTGAAGGAAAAATATGAAACTTGATCCAATTTTTACAGTAAAGAATAAGAAGCTCTACACTATTTCTGATAACAGCGAGGTTGATACAGCTACCCTTAAACGTATTGATATTCTATGGAGCACTGTAGAACTGGATGAAGAAATCTATAATGAAGAATTCCTCGCTCAACTTAGAGATCAGTTGAAAGCAATGGAAGAAACAAACACATTCGCCGTTCTTGTTCCAGTTGCTGACAAACCTCTTTATACTCCAGAGCAGGAAGAAGCCTTCATAAACACTTATAACCACACTGCCCGCCGCGTAAAAGACTGTACCAGCGTAGCCGGATTTGAACTCATTCCTCAGCTAAAAGATAAACAGGCTTTTATGGACACTCTGGCTAAAAAACACGCGCAGTACGTCTATTTCACAAAGGCAGAAAATCCTCTGTCAGACGACATTGTGTTATACTAACCGCACAATTTTACAACAAACCGCACTATTTGCGAAGAAAATGTAAATTTTTCACAAAAATTCACAAATTTTCTTCAAAATCACTTGCATATATTTATCATTTGTGGCATTATACACCGCGACAACGAGAGAGCAAGAGGGAAAAAAGTATGCAGTCTAAAGAGAATCAGAACAGACTTGCAGGTACGTGGTTCCTCACCGCATTTTTGTGCATCGTTTTAGCTTCTGCAGCCGTTCTAGTTTATTTTTTGCTGCCTAATGCATCGGAACCGGTTCAGCCTGTAACTGAGCCTTTGACTATAATTGATTTGTCAGAAGAAACTGAAGAAGAGCTTTCAGCAGCTTTTCAGGATTATTTTACTGAAGTTTCTCTGAATCGTCTTACAGACGACTACGATAATGGATTGAACTTATATCGTCAGCCATTATCTCGCACAGCAGTAGAGTGGTTTTACTTTCAGATTACTGGAAGTAAAGAGGTAACTCAGGCCATTCTTACAGAAGCTGAGAAAAATGATATTCCGCTTTCTTTGGCATTTTCACTTGCCCACACAGAAAGCAATTATAATACAAGCGCGACCAACAGAAACGCTAACACTACGATTGACCGGGGCTTGTTCCAGTTGAACAGCAACTCCTTTCCCGAGCTTTCGGAGCCAGATTTCTTTGATCCGTTTGTAAGTTCAAAATATGGTATGGCGCACCTTAAGTTTTGCCTGAATACTGCCGGAAACGAAGTTTCTGCACTTGCAATGTACAATGCAGGAACCGGCCGTGTTCGTTCAAATAAGACTCCTTTGTCTACTTTGAACTACGTTGGCAAAATCATGTCATACCAGAAGATGCTTGATCAGCTGTTTGATGAACAGGTTGCGTCTTACTTTGAGACATCAATGACACCTGGAATCGCAGTTGCTTATGCACACTAATTAATTTGCCTCCTAATTTTTTTGAGGATCCGGTTTTTATAGTTTTTCCGGATCCTCTTTTTTTTAAAGATTCCCGGGTTTGACTCGACAACCCATTTTTATTGTTATAATTTTAACAATATTTGCAAATTTCCCCGAATTCTGCTAAAATTCCCCTAAAATTCAACATCTTTTGTTCTAAATTCAATTCCCACTATATAAGAGGAACTTTATAATGCAAGCATTAAATGATCTGCCGCCTGCAACAAGAAAAAGACTTGTCCAGCTGGAAGAACTTTTGAAATCCTGGAGCGGAGAGAAAATTACTTCCGCTAAGATTTGTGAATTGACCGGTTGGAAAGATTCTCTTGTTCGGCATGATTTATGGCTGATTAAAAATACAGCCCGCGGCTGGAAGAACGGGTACGATACGGCTACTCTTCTTCAGACGATTCGCAATGCACTTCATGGAGAAGTTCAGAACGAAAAACAGAACGTCTGCATCGCAGGCCTTGGCCGCCTTGGAGCAGCACTTCTTGATGACGGCTTATTCAGCGACAGTCAGTTTGTAATAAAAGCAGGATTTGATTCAAACGTGAACAGGGTAGAAATCCTTCGTTCAACGTTTCCGCTCTACCCTGCAGCAGAAATGAACTGGGTGATAAAACAGGAAAAAATCACCCTTGCAATTCTGGCAGTTGCAGACAAAGATGCACAGACAATGTGCGACAGGCTTATAAAGGCCGGAATTACAGGAATTGTAAATATGACCCGAATGGTACTGAGTGTACCGGAAGGCATAAAAATAGAAAATTTAAGCGTATTGAATGCGCTGAAAATGATAACTTAAAAAAAAGACAAAGGAGTCGTTGTATGGCAAGAGTGTACAATTTTAGTGCGGGACCTAGCTGCCTGCCGGAAGAAGTTTTGCAGGCATGTGCTGCAGAGATGATGGATTATAATGGAACTGGTCAGTCAGTAATGGAAATGAGTCACCGCTCTAAGGCTTATGAGCCAATCATTCAGGATGCTGAAGCTATGGTTCGCAAGTTGATGAACGTGCCAGACAACTACAAGGTTCTTTTTGTTCAGGGTGGTGGTTCTACTCAGTTCGCAATGGTTGCTGAAAACCTCGGGATCCACACTGGAAAAGCTGCTTACATCGAAACTGGTGTTTGGGCAAAAAAAGCTGCTGCTGAAGCTAAAAAACTTGGCGTAGAAGTTGATATCATCGCTTCTTCAAAAGACAAGAACTACTCTTATATTCCAAAGGTTGAAAAGATTGAAGGCGACTATGATTACGCTTACATCTGCTTCAACAACACAATCATGGGAACACACTACGAGTACATTCCAGATACTGGAAACATTCCACTCGTTGCTGATATTTCTTCATGCGTTTTGAGCGAACCACTCGACGTAAGCAAGTTCGGACTCTTGTTCGCAGGTGCTCAGAAGAACCTCGCTCCAGCTGGTGTTACACTCGTAATCATCCGCGAAGATTTGATTCCTGAAGTTGAAAACTGCCGTGCCGGTACACCAACTATGCTCGCTTACAAGACACATGCAGACAACGATTCTATGTACAATACCCCTCCATGCTACACAATCTACGTACTTGGAAAGGTTCTTCACTGGATCGAAGCAAACGGCGGAGCAGAAGGAATGCTCAAGCGCAATAAGGAAAAGGCTGATTACCTTTACAACTACCTCGACAACAACGAAGGAAACTTCTATCACGCAACAACAGAAATCGGAAGCCGCTCTTTGATGAACGTTCCATTCCTTACAAAATACTCTACAGGAGCAACTGACGAAGCTTCTTTGGCAAAAGAAAAGGAAATCAACGACAAGTTCGTAAAAGAAGCTGCTGCAGCAGGTCTCGTAAACCTCAAGGGCCACAGACTTGTTGGTGGTATGCGCGCATCAATCTACAATGCTATGACTCTCGACGGAGTTAAAGCTCTCGTAGACTTCATGAAGAAATTCGCTAAGGAGAATGCATAATGAGTTTCAAGATTCAGACATTAAATAAGATTGCTTCAGTTGGTCTCAACCAGCTCGACCGCGACAATTATGAAATCGCATCAGAAATCAACAATCCGGATGCTATTCTTGTACGTTCTGCAGATATGCACGAAATGCAGCTTTCAGACAATGTAAAGGCTGTTGCACGCGCAGGTGCAGGTACAAACAACATCCCAATTCCAGAGCTTACAGAAAAAGGTGTTGTTGTATTCAACACTCCTGGAGCTAACGCAAACGCAGTAAAAGAACTTGTAATTCTTTCACTTTTGCTTTCTAGCCGCCCTGTAATCGATGCTAACAAATGGGCAAAAGGTCTTTCTGGAAAAGGCGACGAGATTCCTGATCTCGCAGAAAAAGGAAAGAGCCAGTTTGTTGGTCCAGAATTGATGGGAAAAACACTCGGTGTAATCGGTCTTGGTGCTATCGGTGCTATGGTTGCTAACCTCGCCCTCCACTTTGGTATGGACGTTTGGGGTTACGACCCATTCCTTTCTGTAAACGCAGCTCTTAAGCTCGACAAGAAAGTTAAGATTGCTGAAACACTCGACAGCCTCTATGCTAAGTGTGATTACCTTACAATCCACGTTCCACAGACAAACGACACAAAGGGAATGATAAACGCTTCTTCTATTAAGAACATGAAAGACGGTGTAAGAATCATCAACATCGCTCGTGGTGGACTTGTAAACAATGCAGACATCATCGCAGCTCTCGACAGCGGAAAAGTTTCTGCTCTCATTACAGACTTCGCTGCAGAAGAACTCTTGAACCATCCAAAGGTTGTTTGTATGCCACACCTTGGAGCTTCAACTCCAGAAGCAGAAGACAACTGTGCTATCATGGCAGCTGCTCAGCTCAAGGACTTCCTCGAGAACGGAAATATCGTAAACTCTGTAAACTTCCCTAAGACAGTTACAGACAACCCAATTCCAGCAGGTGGAACTCGTCTTTGTATCAGCCACAAAAACATTCCAGATACAATCTCTAAGTTCACAACAATCCTTGGTGAAGCAAAGTTGAACATTTCTTCTTTCATCAACCAGGCCCGCGGCGACGTAGCTTACAACATTATCGACGTAGACGGTGTTGTAACAGACGACATCATTGCTAAACTCGCAGCATGTGACACTGTAAACAGAGTTCGCCCAATTTTCGGCTAACCGTCATTGCGAGGCCATAGGCCGAAGCAATCCATTTAAAAAAGGTATAAAGTCATATAAAACCTTAACAGCAGAGCCGCAAGACTCTGCTGTTTTTTTTCCTGAAAAACTATTCCTTTTTATACCATCCGTTTATCGAATCCATAACAAAATCTTCAGGTCCAGAAATGATGATACGTGTATTTTTACCATGCTTTTCATATTTTAAGACAGCATCGGCACAGTTGTTCATCGCATTGCAAAAATACTCGGAAAGTTCACCAGCTTCATCATCTTCCATTACAAAATCCAGAATAGAACAGATTCTGTTAGTTTTCTTTTCTGTATCTGCCATAAAATCATAAACTACAGCATTTGCCTTTGATTTTATACCGGGTACAACATTCGGATTTGAAAGAAATGCGCCTATTTCTTCAGGGGTAAACTGCCAGATTCCATCAATTTTTTCACCCTTAAGATGCCCCATCGAAATAAAGTTTCTGAGAGAACGGGTTGTAAAACCAGAAATAACCGCCAGTTCATTGATATTATAATAATTCTTTTCCATAGTGATTCTCCTTTGCCCGCTTTTTTTTTGCGAGCCGTTTTGTCCCGGGAACTACATTTAGTATAATTCAGACACACACTGGAATCAATTTGAAATATGACGAGTTTTTCATAGCAAAAGGCGCCACCCTATTTCAGCTCCTTTCCAAGACAGATTATCATTGCAGGAACCGGCTCATTATTGCTGGCAAACTCATTTTTATACCAGCGGTTCCAGGCCCCCTGATAGAGCAGTGCCATAACAAAGGCATCTGCACATTGCTGATATTTCATATAATCAGGAATCAGTTTCTTTAAGTGATTTGGAACTTCAACAGGCTTTACAAAAAGTTCTTCTAATTCTGAATGAAACTTTTTGCAGAAATCCAGAATTGATTCATGGAAAATTGTTTTGAATAAAACTTCTCGATCTTTATAAGATAAAACAGGTATATTCAAAACTTGAGTATAGTGCCCTTCTCCAGAATTATCTGAATCAATTTCTTTTCCAATAAAATTATATTTTTCATAGTTTTCAATGACTTTCGTATCGAAGAATCTTGGCTCTATCAAAGGAATATCACTTTCTTCTTTAGCATAAAGAGCATAACACATCTGCAAAAATTGTAACTCATTTAAAGGCCAGCATTGGCTATAAGTCCAGCCGGCTGCTACATCATAACCATATAATCTGATATCTTCAAAGTTCTTATACTGATCAATAATAACCGTATGAGGACCATTTAATTTACAAAGAGTATGTCCTGTAACATAATCCCAGTCAGTTTTGTAATCAATTGAAGTTTGAAAACCATAAGCATAGCCTCGCCACTTTGCATCATGCAATACTTTCATTGTATCAAGTTCTGATGTTATTTGAGCTGAAATTTCGCGGACAGCTTCATGAATAATAAAGATAGCAGAAAACTGAATAAAACTAGCTTTTTGTCGTTCATTCATCTTTTTATAACAATCTAACTGACGAATTCGGTCAAGATATGTTTCAAGCTCACACCACATTTTCTGTGCATTTTTTTCTGCAAGAGCTTTATCATGATCATAAGCATTATCTTTTTCTTCTTGAGTAATAATAATAAAGCTTGTGTAAACCTTATCTCCCTTGCGTGCCATTAAATCATATGAAATCAGTTCTTCAACAATAGGCTCAATATAAGCTGCAGAAATACCCAGTCCCTGTGAAAGTTCAGTAATTGTCAATGGTTTCTTATAAGCCATAATCAGAATATTCTGATGAATTAGATGGGAACTGTTATTTATATAGCTGATAGGACACCCTGCCTCTGTTTCTCCATACACCCACACATGCAGCAACTCCGGCTCATAACTCTGTTTTTCGTACTTTTCCATTTCATTCTCCAGTTTGGTTTTAACATTCATACGAGCGGTGTTCAGGCGGGATTTTACCGTGTTGGCATTTACGTCCAGTTCGTCTGCAATTGACTGCAAATCCTGGCCATGGATAAAATGACGAACTAAAACTTCACGGAAATTTTTAGAAAGCTGAGCAATTATGTGGCGGACATTTTCTTCATCTTCTTTTCTGATGATTTTTTCCAGTGCAGTCTCCTGCCCTTCTTCCTTGCCGGCAATTTCAAAATCCGGAATTACACCATAAGAAATGACAGGCTTTGAATATTTTGAACGCAGAAAATCATTAAACTTATGATTCAAAATGCCAGAAAGATAAGTCTTCAGATTTTCAATTTTCGTACCCTTTTTCAACGCAACGATAGCACTTATCAGAGTCTCCGAAACAAGATCCTCCGCCTGCTCAAAGTTATTAGTTTTCCCTAGAGCAAGCTTCAGAAGATATTCGCCATGATCAAATAAGTGCATTTCGTTGTTGCTGTTCATAATCTCAGTCTACCATTTTTCTCGTATATAATGGTAGTCGTGAAAAAGAGAAAATGGGTCGGTGAATTATAATTTTTTTCTATCACATCAACCTTACATCAAAAGAAAAATCATGCACCTCATTGATAAAAACCTTTTTAAAATCATCATGAAGCGGATTCAAAATCAGATTATATTCGCCTTCATATTCATAGGGAAGAATAACTGAAGGAACTTTGAGCATGAGACTGCTTTTTTCTTTGAGCCAGTTTGTACCATATTCTACTTCAGTTGTATCAGGAGGAAGTTTTAAGATTTTCATTGATAGAATGGAATCTGGAACATATATAGAGGCATAAGCCATGTTTACAGGAGGCATTGATTTGTCTGTATGAACAAGAATTTCAAGAGCAGCAAGAGACAGTGAAGATGAGGTATACAACGCTGGATAACCTTTTTCATTCCAGCGCCCGCCAAAAAGCTCTGCACCTCTACCCGATAAATTTTCTATGCGTTCTTTGCGTGCAATTCTGAATACAATCATGAGAACACACCGTATTCAATACGGCCAAGAATATCCATTACTTCTTCTGCACCAAAGCGGGAACTCATTGCCTGTACAGGAGTTATCCCACCCAGAACATTATTCGGTGATTTCAGCCATTTTACGGCATTTTCCTGAGAGCCAAAAATCTCCTTTGCTTTTTCGTAAGCTCTCATGAGGGAAATAGTTACTTCTGCTGCCTGCTGAGGAATATTCTGATCTGGTTTTAGTCGTGAAAGAGTTCGTGCACTTGTACCTGCAATACCTGCAAAATCTTTATCTGTGTACTTAAAAATTACATGAACAAAGCTGTTGTATTCATTTTTTTGAACTCCATTAACTGCCATCATACGACAATTTACAGGTGTATATTGTTTTGGTTTATTCATAAGCACCTCCAGACAAAAAAAACGCCAACTGACGTCTATTATAACGCCAATTGACGCTTATAAGCAAGTTATTTATTTTTCAAAAAAAAACAATCTTTATATCTAAACAAGGCAGAGTTCCCTTGCGGGTATGTTTCCTTTTTTGTATAGTAGAATTAAAAAGGAGATTTAGAAAATGAAAAACTATTTCAAAAATTTCGCCGCACTTGCCCTAAGTGTTTTGCTGGTTGCCGGAATTACAGCTTGTAATAATGAGTTTGAATCAGGCAATATTAACGAAGCCCAAAAAGTTCAGATAATCCTCGACAACGACTTTGTTACCATCAGAATGGTAAATAATGACGCCCGAGCCATAACAGAGCAGGTTCCCTACACAAAAAAGGACTGGGCCTACAGTACCACAACAGTTACCTATGGCGGAGTTAGTGACACAACAGAGTTTTACAGCAAAAACTCAAGCATTAATGTAGAATGTAAAAAAGAAGGCGAATACACCTTTAAATCTACAGCCTACAAGACAGACAAAGAGACTATTATTGCCACCTCTGATCCAGTAATTAAAAATATTACCACTGCCAATGGTAATTCTGATTTGACCATAACCTATACAAATTTCGAAAGTTATGAAGTAACCATCGGCGTAACAGGGACAATTGAAAACCAGTGGGGGGAACAGAAAGAAAACATCGCTGCTTTATCTAAAGATTGGTTCGAAAATGAAAATGCACCTTCAAAAGACAAAGTTAAATCTATCACTTTTATCAAAAATGCAAATACCGTATCCTTCACAAAAGCATGGTCTGGAGGAGAATACGTTACAGTTTATTATAATTCAAATAATGAAAGCATAGTTATTTCTGCTGCAGAACGTACTATTGCTGCGCCAAAAGATTGTTCATTACTTTTTCGTGGTTTTAACTACGCAAAATCTATAGATTTGAAAAATTTTGATACATCAAATGTAACTAACATGCGTGGTATGTTTATCAACTGCTATAGACTTACTACTCTTGATGTAAGTAATTTTGACACATCAAAGGTTACTAATATGGATAGTATGTTTTACGGTTGCTCAGAACTTACTACTCTTGATGTAAGTAATTTTGACACTTCAAAAGTTAGCAATATGTACAACATGTTTTACGATTGCTCAAATCTTACTACTCTTGATTTAAGAAATTTTGATACTTCTAATGTTACCAATATGAGCAGCATGTTCATGCATTGTCGTAATTTAAAAACTCTTGACGTAAGCAACTTTGACACTTCAAAAGTTACCTATATGGGTTATATGTTCAAATGCTGTCATAATATTAAAACTCTTGATTTAAGAAATTTTGATACTTCAAATGTTACTAGTTATGTTTCAATGTTTGAGGAATGCTCTAGTCTTGACGTAACTTACAATCCAGCCACATGGACACTAAGCACAGACTGGGCAGGAGTAACCTTCACAGAAGAATAGTACAATTTGTATAGCAGTATTAAAAAGGAGATTTAGAAAATGAAAAACTATTTCAAAAATTTTGCCGCACTTGTCCTAAGTGTTTTGCTGGTTGCCGGAATTACAGCTTGTAATAATGAGTTTGACTCAGGTAATATCAACGAATCCCCAAAAGGTCAGATAATCCTCGACAACGACTTTGTTACTATCAGAATGGTAAATAATGAAGCCCGCGCCATAACAGAGCAGATTCCTTATACAAAAGAGGACTGGGCCTACAACACCACAACAGTTACCTATGGCGGAGTTAGTGACACAACCGAGTTTTACAGCAAAAACTCAAGCATTAATGTAGAATGTAAAAAAGAAGGCGAATACACCTTTAAGTCTACAGCCTACAAGGCAGATAAAGAGACTATTATTGCCACCTCTGATCCAGTAATTAAAAATGTTACCTTTGCCAATGGCGATTTTGATCTGACCATAACCTATACAAATTTCGAAAGTTATGAAGTTACAGCAGGCGTAACAGTAACAATAGAAAACAAGTGGGAGAAAGAAACTGCAATTTTATCTAAAAACTGGTTTAATAACAAAAATGCACCTTCAAAATCGAGTGTAAAGTCTATCAGTTTTATCAAAAAAGCTTATACAGGTCCCTTTACCAAAACATGGTCTGGAGGAGAAAACGTTACAGTTTATTATAATTCAAATGATGGAAGTATAGTTGTTTCTGCTGCAGGTCTTACTATTTTTGCGCCAAAAGATTGTTCAGGATTTTTTAATGCTTTTCAATGCGTAGAATCTATAGATTTGAAAAATTTTGATACTTCTAATGTTACTAGTATGAGAAGAATGTTCGGTTCATCTAATGATTTGAGTTGCATAAATCTTACAACTCTTGATGTAAGCAATTTTGATACTTTTAATGTTACTGATATGAGCGAAATGTTCTATAAATGCAAAAAACTTACAACCCTTGACATAAGCAGCTTTGATACTTCTAATGTTACCAATATGTCAAGCATGTTTTCTATGTCAAATCTTGCTAATCTTGACTTAAGTAATTTTAATACTTCTAAGGTTACCAATATGTTCTGCATGTTTGAATTCTGTTCAAATCTTACTAGTCTTGACTTAAGTAATTTTGACACCTCTAATGTTACCAATATGGCCCGCATGTTTTTTATGTGTTCAAATCTTGTTAATCTTGACATAAGTAATTTTGATACTTTTAATGTTACCAATATGGCCGAAATGTTTAACTATTGTCGAAATCTTGCCAGTCTTGACTTAAGTAATTTTGATACTTCTAATGTTACCAATATGACTGGTATGTTTGGCCAATGTGATAAACTTGCTAGTCTTGCCTTAAGTAATTTTGATACTTCTAATGTTACCAATATGTCAAGCATGTTTTCCAATTGCCACAATCTTGCTAGTCTTGACTTAAGAAATTTTGATACCTCTAATGTTACCAACATGTCCAACATGTTTTGCCAATGTGGTATTGCCAGTCTTGACTTAAGTAATTTTGACACTTCTAATGTTACCAATATGGCCTACATGTTTTTCCAATGTGATATTGCTAGTCTTGACGTAAGCAACTTTGACACTTCAAAAGTTACCGATATGAGTTATATGTTCTATAACTGTTATAATATTAGAACTCTTGATTTAAGAAATTTTGATACTTCTAGTGTTACACGTAAAGATTCGATGTTTTATTTAACCATTAGTACCTTAAAAGTAATTTACACCCCAGCCACTTGGACATTAGGCACAGACTGGCCATCAGGAATTACTTTTACAACAAAATAGGACAATCATCTATTAATTCGATTCAAAATCGCAAACGGGCAAGAACTCTGTTCTTGCCCGTTTCATTTACCCTCTAATAACTAATATAATCCACAGCCGTTTTTTCTTTCTTCCGGATGTGCAACCTCGAAGCCACACTTTGCTTCGGCATTCAAGTCACGGAGTTCCTTCTTACCATCAATGTAAAGTTGGTAGTCAATGCCGGTTCCTTCATAGCCGCAGCCTACGTCCCAGTCGTCGCCGAGGGAGTCTTTTATAATCTGTTCGCGTTCTTCGCGGGTGGTATCTTTAATTAATATGCTTTTCATAAAATTGCCTCATTTTAATATGCCGGTAAAATTATTTCAATTCCCGAATATTATCAATTGACTTCTTTATAAAGGCAATATCTCGTTTTCCGGAAGTAGCAATAGGAAATGAAAGCCAGGAACAGAATAAATGAGGAACTGCATCAGGAAGAACAAGAAGATTCTTTAGGCTGCTTTGCAGTTCCCTCAAATATTCCATTTCTTTAGCAGGATTATTATTTATAATGTCAGCTGCTTCATTTTCCCAAACTATATGAGCAACTAATTCATTAATATTATTCGGGTGTGTCTGAACTTCACATATTTTTACATTTTTTGATGACTGTATTGCAGCCTCTACATCAAAATTATAAATTGTCTTACCGTTTATTACAGAGCAGTCACTCTTGCGCCCCAAAACAACAAGGCTCCCATCCGGATTAATATATCCTATATCTCCAGTCTTACACCATTTTTCTCCATTTTCATCAATATAAAAATAGTCTTCTGTTGCTTCTTTGTTATTCAGATACTCGAGCATGCAAACTTCCGATTTTACCATTATGTTTCCACGCTCTTTGTACTTTAATTCTTTATGATTTTCATCAAAGACTCCTATGATTGCAATATCACGTAAAGGAATGCCTGATGCACTGTTAGAAAATTTATAATTTGTTATATCAGTTGTTACTGTAGTTCCACTCTCACATTGTCCATATCCACTTAACATACGAGCCTTACAGCCATGAGTTTTAAGAACAGACTCAATCTGCTCAACATCTTTTGCTGTTAGAACTTCTCCTCCACTAAATGGATATTTTAAGAAACTTAAAGATTTTCCTTTCAGTTTTTTCAGACTTTTTTCAAGTGTAAAGCCCTGATACATTATTGCACTGGTAAGTATATATTCAGGCTTAAATTTCAGTACATTTTTGACAAATAAATATTGATCAAAACGAGGATCTATACAGATTTTGACGCCATAAGATAACGGAAAATTTATACTGAGGCTTAAACCTGTCAAATGCCATGGCGGAACATTCTGGTAAATAGACTTTCCTCTTGTAATTTCAAAGCCTGAATTACCATACGCATTAATCAATTTTTGAAAACTATCTACAGATAAAACAATTCCCTTTGACGCTCCTGTTGTTCCACTTGAATAAACCATTGCTAAAGGCTTATGAACCTCATAAGGACAAACCGAAGTTTCTTTCTGATTATTTCCAATTTTGATAAATGTATTCCAGCTGATTTCATTGCTTTTATTAATCTTAATACGTTTTGAAAAAAATCTGAGAACTGTAGAATTCATCAAAGGAAGAATTACAACTTTTTTATCTGGATGCTCTGAAAATATTTCCCGATATTTTGGAAAAAATCTGTCTGCAAAAATGATAACCTTGCTTTTACACTCATCAATACGCATCAGAAAATCTTTTTCAGAAAAAAAAGGAGATATAATATTAGCAGCGGCCCCAATCTTACTTAATGCATAAAATGTATAGATTACCTCAGGAGTTGTTGTAGAACATATTGTTACAAAATCTCCATTCTTTACACCGAGTTTTTCCAGAGATTTTGCAACTCTATTTATATTCTCAAATAATTTGCCATAAGAAATTTTTGCACCAAAATATTCAATAGCAGTCTCGGAAAGATGATTTTTATTATTCTTTATCAGACCAATATATGGAGTTGTATTCAGAAATAAATCTTTTCGTTCAGCTCCTTCGTAAAACTGATTCCAAGGTTTATCAATACTTGGATATCCGGTTTTTATAGACTGAGAATTCTCTTGTGAAAACATTTTTTATATCTCCAGCTATATTTTAAAATTTTAAGGTTCCGACTACTGTAGTTTCGTCATCATCATAAGAAGGAGTTTTATTCTTTTTATTTCTAGGACTCTGACTGTCGATTTCTTCAGCGTAGGCTATTTTTTCAGCACGACTTAAAAGACCACCCGATGTCTTTTTCGAAGCTTTAACTTTAGGAGATGTAAGGAATGCAAAAAGACTGCCGCACAAACCTCCGGCAATACAGATGATAATTTTTACAGCACCCGCCCCAGTAAAAATTTCAAGAAAAATAAATAGAATTATTACTGCAGCAAAAGAAAGAGGAAAAGTCTTTTTGGAAAAGGACATAAAGGCATTAAGAAAAATCATCATGCAGACAACAGGAACCGCACCTTGAAGACTTTCTACACAGAAGCAGGCATTCAAAACTCCGGCAAATAAAGCCGACACAAAAATCATAATTCCTATAATTACAGAACCATAACGCTCTTCCATTGCTGGTCCCAGAAGCATTATAAGAATCAGATTGGTAATAAGGACAGAGCCGTCTCCTGCTCCAAAGATATATAATAGAAGACGAATATACGATAAAGGCTGTTTTACAATAAAGGGCAGCGCTCCAGCCTGAGTTGTCGGAGACGCCAGAATCTTTTCCATTGAGCCGTTTTTTATTACAAAACTATTTAATAGAAAGAGAACTGCACAGATTATTACAAATGAAAGAGTAACCGGAGCATCATACGAAACTTTAAGATTTATTTTAAACTTCTTTTTACTCATAAATAGAGTATAGCATGAAATCTGTAAAAAACGTATGAATTTTCAGTAATTTTACAGCATCCTGGTGCTTTTCTTATATTCTTCAAAACCTGGTTTTCGCGCCTGATGTTTATCTGCCAGAGGAATACTTACAAAAAGGAACATAAGAGTATTTACAGTTGCTCCTGTTAGAAGTATAAGATTTCCACCCAGTGCTACAACACTTGCAAGTCCAATACCCCACCACATAAGAATCTCGCAGGCATAGTTTGGATGGCGGGATTTTTTCCATAAACCGGTATGAATAAAACCTGCTGTACCGGAATTTCTGAACGCATGCATCTGGATATCTGCTATTCCCTGGAATATAACTGCAAGAAAGCTTATAGCTATAAACACTATACACCACGGCTGAAAAACAGCACCTTCATGTACTACAGTAACAGCAGGAAGAATACAAAGATAAACAACAATAGTTGGAAACAGATGAATTCCAAAAAAGTTTACAAAACCATAGAGTTTTCCAGATTTCTGACGTAACATTACATAACGCCAGTCCTGATATTCAAAACTTTCAAAATTATAAGCCCAGTTTGCAGTCAGGCGGAATGCCCAGAAAGCTACGACAGCAAAAAGAAGCAGAGAAAGAACGAGACTGCCTGACAATTCAGAAAAATCACAAACCTTAGCAATTGTAGCTGCTAGAATTACAGGCGGTTGTACACTCCAGTATGGATCATATACAGAAGCATTATTAAATACGAGACTAAAAATAAAGACAATTACAGTTGCTGTAATATCAGCCAGTAAAAGTGAAATCTGATAGGAATAAGTCGCATTGAAAAACTCATAAGCGAAAATTCCGCCGAATACAGCAAGAATATAAACTAAAATAATCACAGCAAGAGCTGCAAATCTGTTTTTAATCATAATTCAATTATACACGCAAATTTACTTTTTATCTTCTTTTTTTGCCTTTTTTGTGCTATATTATACGTATGAGCGATTACAGCAATCAGATATCACAGGCAGGAAGCGGTGTTGCAGAAGATGCCTCTATCACACTTCCTCCAGAACGAAAGGTTGTCTTCTATAATGATGACTTTACGACAATGGAATTTGTCGTAGACGTTCTTGTATCTATTTTTAACAAGTCTCATAGCGAAGCAGAAGAGTTGATGCAGACTGTGCATCAGGAAGGATCTTCTGTTGTAGGCGTTTATACTTATGATATTGCTGTCTCACGCACAAACCTTACTATACAGGCAGCACGAAAAAACGGATTTCCGTTAAGGGTAGAAGTTGAGTAATCAGGAAAAACCACAGGGCAGCGTAAAACAGATGAAGGTGAGCACCATGCTCAGCCGAATTCTGTCTGAGTCGCTCTTAGTTGCAAAAGATTTTCATCACGAATTTTTCACCCCCGAGCATGTGCTTGCCACTGCCATTAGAGATGAATTTGTTGAACAGCTGCTTGCAAATAGTGGTGGTGATACAAAAGAACTCAAAAGTGAAGTAAGCAATTATCTCACAACCAAACTTCCTGTAATTTCCGAAAATGCAAATCCTGAAATAATTAAAGCTCCTGTTGAATCAGCTGGTTTTCAGGCTATGATGAACCGCGCCGTTTTCCACTGTATTTCGTGCGATTCAGACATGATTGATATTACCGATATTCTTTTGAGTATGTTCGACGAAAGCAAGAACTACAGTTCTTATTTTTTGAAAACCTGTGGTGTTGAACGACTCAAGCTAATGGAGAATATTACAAAGGTTAGACCTCCTAAAAAGAATCCGCAAAATCAAAATCAGATTCCTGGTGATATGCCGGGCTCAAATAATCAGGGCGGTCTAAAACGTTTCGCAGTTAATATGACAGAACAGGCCGCAAAAGGCGCTTATGATGTTCTTGTTGGCCGCGAAGCCGAACTTGAACGTACAATCCAGATTCTTTGCCGCCGTTCAAAAAATAACCCGCTGCATGTTGGTGATGCAGGTGTTGGTAAAACAGCAATTACACAGGGACTCGCACAGCGCATTGTAAATGGTCAGGTTCCAGACCTTCTTAAAGGCTACACTATCTATGCGCTTGATATCGGACTTCTTCTTGCTGGTTCTAAGTTCCGCGGTGATTTTGAAGAGCGATTACATTCTGTAATTGACGAACTCAAAGAAAAGAAGAAATCAATCTTATTTATAGATGAAATTCATATGATTATGGGAGCAGGTTCTAACGGATCAACTCAGGTTGATGCAGCTAATCTTTTAAAGCCTGTTCTTGCAAGCGGTGAAATTAAGTGTATCGGCTCTACAACTTTTGAAGAGTTTTCAAAGAACTTTGAAAAAGACCGAGCCCTCGCCCGTCGTTTCCAGAAGATTGATATTCTTGAACCTTCTCAGAAAGAAACTGTTCAGATTGTAAAAGGTCTGATTCCTAAATTCGAAAAACATCATAATGCGGTATATTCAGACGGCGCTGTAGAAGAAGCTGTAAAACTTTCGATTCAGTTTATGCCGGACCGCCGCCTTCCAGACAAGGCAATTGATATTATTGATGAAGCCGGCTCATACCAGCACATCCTGAAATCAGGCGGCTTCACCGGTAGGCGCGACTCACGCACCGGCACCGTCTCACACCCCGGTCTCGTCGCAACCGCGCCACAGCCGGTCCGTGTTACCACAGACATTATCCGCCGCGTTACGTCCCGCATCGCAAAAGTTCCGCTGGACACTCTCCGCGGCGAAGAAAAAGATTCACTGCGAACAATAGAAGCTACACTCTCTCAGAGTATTTTCGGTCAGGATACTGCCGTCACAACTCTTGGAAAAGCCGTTAAACGAGCCCGCGCCGGATTCCGTAATCCGGAAAAACCTGAAGCCTGCTATCTTTTTGTAGGACCTACAGGCTGCGGAAAAACAGAGCTTGCCCGCACCTTAGCCGCCATCCTCAAGGAACCACTTCTCCGCTACGACATGAGTGAGTATCAGGAAAAGCATACTGTAAGCCGTCTCGTCGGCTCTCCTCCAGGATACGTTGGTTTTGAAGAAGGCGGACAGCTTGTAAAAGACGTCCGCAAAAATCCGCATGCAGTAATTCTCTTTGACGAAATTGAAAAGGCAAACGAAGATATATACAATGTTCTGCTTCAGGTAATGGACTACGGTCAGCTTACCGATAATCAGGGACGCAAGGCAGACTTCCGCTCATGCATTATCATCATGACAAGTAATGCCGGTGCCCGCGAACTTGAAAAAGGCAGTATTGGTTTTGGCGATGCCACACCTGCAAATATAGAAGCTTCACTCAAGGACGCAGTAAGCCGCGAGTTCCCTCCGGAATTCCGTAACCGTCTCGATGCCGTAATTCCATTTAATTATCTGGATATTGAAGTTGCAAAGAAGGTTTGCCGCAAGGAAATCGACCGCCTTGCTCAGCGCATGAAGGAAAAGAAAGTTCAGCTCACTGTTACAGATCGCGCCGTTCAGTACATTACAGAACTCGGCTATTCAAAGGAATTCGGAGCACGCAATATTGCCCGTACTGTTGAAGATGAAATTGCCGACCGCCTTGTAGATGAAGTTCTTTTTGGAAAGCTCGAAAAGGGCGGTGCAGTAACTGCAGATTATAAAAACTCCGGCAAAACAACCCTCTCATCAAAATCTCAAAATGGTATAACTTTCACTTATGGAAAAGAAAACAACTAGGCTCATAAAATGGATTCTGCTGATTTCTTCATTCATCGCACTTCTCGTTTTTGCCATTTTGTTCTATGCCGTTTTTCTTTCTGCCCGAGCCAGAATCCAGAATCAAAGTGATTATAATCCATCAGATACTTGTCTGTATCATGTAATCATAACAGGAACCTACGAAAATCAGAGCTTTCTTTCTGAAGTATATAAGGGAGCAGCCAGACTTGCAGGCGCTTACAAAACGATTGTAGACCTGCATGTTCCAAACTCACAGGCAGACACAGAATCTCTACAGAGCCTTCTGGATTACTGTTCATTTATGAACGCAGACGGAATCATTATCTATATGGATTCTGCAGAAGAACCACCTGTTCTCCTTACACGTTCCGATTCTCCAGAAATTCCGATTATCACAGTTGGACAGTTTTCTCCAAATATGCAGCAGATTTCTTTTATCGGAACCAACAACTGGCAGCTTGGAAAAAAAATCGCAGATGAATCTCAGACACTTTTACCAAATGGTGGAAATGTTTACATTCTCGAAGAATCTGCAAACCAAAGCTCAAACAGCCTCATAAACAGTATTCATGCTGCCTTACAGGATAATTACAATATTACGACAACAGTAATTGATAAACTATCTTCAGAAATTCAGCTTCAAGGTACAAACAATATCTTCATTTCACTTACAGAAGATGACACCATTACATCTGCTCAGATTCTTTCTGAACAGTTTAATATGACTCAATATAAGCTTATTGGCTTTGGCGGTAACGAAGTATGCCAGCTCTATCTTCAAAAGGGCTGGATAGAAAAACTTGTTTCTCTGGATCCTGAAAAAATCGGAGAAACTGCAATTCGTGAATTATTTGAATACCGCACAAAGGGTTACGCAAACAGTTACATTACAGCAGATGTAAAAATCAGCACGGCACTGAGGTAAAAGTTATGATGAAGTTAAATCTAATCAACTACATCAGAAACAAAAGCCTCCGCTGGCGAATTATGATCTGTATCGCAATTGCGACTCTCATACTTTTTGCCAGTCTGCTTACTACAATGCGTCTCTCGCTTTATTCAATGAATAACCTTGGAGCTTCATATAAATCCAACTCTGAACTTACACATTTCTCACAGGCTGTTACTACAACAGAAAAAGCCATGGAAGATTATGTAAGCTACCGTACCTTTGAAAGTATTGATGCTTACTATAACTCACGCACAAAGGTTGAAGATTACTTTGAAAAGTTTCAGGAGTTCCCTTCAAAAAATGAAGTTGCTCATAAAGAATATATTGTTCATCAGCTAACTGAAGCATTTCTCTACTATAGTAATCTTGCAATTTCTGCACGACGTGCGAATAATGAAGATGAGATTTCGCTGAACTACAGTTATGCAATGGACAGTTATAACTATCTGCTTTCTCAGATTCTCGAACTGAACAATCTTCGCCTTCAACAGAATGCTGAGCGTTACGAAGCAAATCAATCAAAAATCGTAATCTCAAATACACTGGGTGTTGTTTTCTTCCTTATCTTTTCTATTTTAATTTTCTTTGTACTCTACTTCACTATCACTTCAATCATGGATCCACTTGTGGAAATTTCTGAAGTTGCACATAAAGTTGCCCGCCGTAATTTTGACGTTCCGCTTTTTAACCGTGAATCAAATGATGAAATCGGAAACATCTGTAAAGCTTTTGACCGAATGATTATCAGTATCCGCGAATACATCGATACAATCTGGGAAAAGGCCCGTACCGAAGCAGAACTAAAGGAAAAGGAAATTGAAATGCAGGCGCTTTATACAGATGCCCAACTCCGCGCCCTTCAGAATCAGATAAACCCGCACTTCCTTTTCAATACACTGAATACCGGTGCCCAGCTTGCCATGATGGAAAATGCCGACAAGACCTGTTACTTTATTGAACAGGTTGCAGATTTCTTCCGCTATAATATTCAGCAGCAGAGCCGCACAGTTTCAATTGACGAAGAACTCGCTTTGGTAGATAATTTTGTATATATAATGAAGGTGCGTTTTGGTAACCGCCTTGAATTTATAAAAAAGATTCCCGAAGGTTCTTTCCCTCAGCAGATTCCTTCAATGACATTACAGCCTCTTGTTGAAAACTGTATTAAGCACGGACTCAAAAATTCAAAAGGAAAAGTCTGCCTTGAAGTTTCAATTGAAGACAAATATATCGTCATAAGTATTTCTGATAATGGAGAAGGAATGCCTGAACAGACTCGAAAAGCTGTTTTTGAAGCTGTTGCTTCCGGAACTACAAGACTTGCACCAGAAGTGCTGGATGATAATTCTACACATAATGGAACAGGTCTTATCAGTGTTTTCCTGAGACTTCGACTTCAGTTTCATAGGGATGATCTTTTTGATATTACTGATGCAGAGGGAACTTCAGAAACCCCTGGCACAAAGTTTATAATCAGGATTCCAAAGCATGTTTAATATATTAGTAACAGATGATGAACAGATTGTAATCGATTCTCTTTCCTTCATAATCAACAAAAACTTTGCTGATGAAGCCCGTGTATTTACTGCACTTTCCGGCACAGAAGCAATTGAAATTGTTATGAAAGAAAATATCGACATTATGTTCATGGACATCAACATGCCTGGACTCAGCGGACTTGAAACTGTAAGTGTAATCACAAAGCTCAAACCGAATATTGTTTTTGTGATTTTAAGTGCTTTTGACCGCTTCCAGTATGCACAGGAAGCAATCAATCTTGGAGCCTATAAATATATAACAAAGCCGGTAAACAGAAATGTTGTAATAGAAACTATCAGAGGCGCAATGCAGCTGGTTCAGGAAAAACAGGGTAAGCTTTCTGCCGATATGGAGCTTCACAAAAAACTCGACCTTGTTTCTCCAATGATTGAAAATGATTTTATCTATGCCTGTATCTACAACAATGATAAATCTATAGATCTATCTTCTTACCTCGATTATTTTAATCTTACCGATAATCCGTGGGTTTTCTGCTGTTTTGAGTTCCCAAACATCAATTCAGATAACCAGTACAGCACATACTTAAAGATTCATGAACTTTTAAATACAGAGCACCGCTGTCTTGTAAGCAGCTTTATCATGAACCGTATTGTAGTATTTTTCCCCATTTTTTCTGTTACCCCTGAATATTCAGAAATCCAGGAACAGATTAAAAAATTCTACACTACCCTCAGCTATAATATTACAACAGGAATCCGTGCCGGAGTAAGCACAATCTTTTCTGATAAAACAAAACTTCAGGCTTCTTACAGTGAAGCACTTTCTGCGCTTAATAAATCAGCATCAGGCGGCGGACTTATCTTTTCTGATGGAATGAGTTTTACCGGTGAGCAGGAATCAACCTTAAAGAAATCAAGTACCGGAGAATTCAAAAATCAGATTATAAACAAACTTTCATCTGGAGATTCAAATGGAGTAAAATCTTTCCTTGAACTCTTTACTTCTGAATTGATTTCCCAGCAGCTTCCTGGAGATAAAATCAAAAATTCATTCTTTGAATTAATTGTTACGGCAAACAATGCAACAAAAGAACAGAACAAAGCTTTTTCAAGCGATACTTTCGATAATGCATTTGCAACGCTCAGTACAGAAAATGATATTAAACTGATAAAAGAGTTTGCCCAGAAATTCCTTATGGAATGTACACAGGCAGTTTCCAGTGTTAAAAAGGCAGAAGAAAATCCTATCATTAAGAAAGTGTGCACATATGTTGATGAAAATCTTTCACAGGATATTTCACTCGAAACTGCTGCAGACTTTGCAGGTGTAAGTTCCTTCTATTTAAGTAAGCTTTTCAAAGAAGAAAAAGGTGAAACTTTCATCAATTTTATTTCTGACAAGAGGCTTGAAAAATCACGTCAGCTTCTGTCTGAAACCAATCTTTCTATTAAAGAGATTACTGCTGAGGTTGGTTATAATGACCAGAACTACTTCAGCCGAATATTTAAAACAAAGTACGGCCTTTCACCAAAGGAATACAGGAAGGTAAAATAAAATGTTAAAAAAGTTTCGTTATGTGCTGACAGTAACACTCTGTCTCTCAACTATTTATTTTGTTTCCTGTAAAAAACAGGAAGCCTCTTCTACAATCCGACAGCCTTCTGCTGCACCGGCAAAGTCTCTGACTATAGGATTTTCCATTGATACGCTTGCAATCGAACGCTGGCAGCGCGACATGGATGTTTTTATTAACAAGGTAAAGGAAATGGGCGCGGACGTAATTGTCCAGAATGCCGGCAACAGCATTGAAGAGCAGAACCGTCAGCTTATGTATCTGCTCGAACGCAATGTTGATTGTGTTGTTGTTCTTCCTAAAGATGCTGCATCTATTACAGAAAGCGTACAGAAGCTTCGCGCAAAAAATATTCCTGTTATTTCTTATGACCGCCTTGCTCTTAATGCCGATGTAAACCTTTATCTCACTATCGACAGTGAGAAGGTTGGCGAGCAGATGGCCCAGGAAATGCTCAGATGCACAAAGGGACAAAACTGGTATTGCATTCTTGGACCTTCAGAAGATTATAATATGACTCTTATTATGGATGGAATAAAACGTATTTTGCGAAACACATCCGTTCATATTAATCATACTTTCTATACCGACGGCTGGAATTACGATCTTTCTTATCAGGAAATGGTTAGAATTCTTAAAAGTGATATTTTCCCAGATGCCATTATATGCGGAAACGATGCGGTTGCAGCCAGCGTCATTCAGGCAATTAACCGCTACTATCCGGATACACATATTCCTGTATGCGGACAGGATGCTGATATTTCAGCCTGTCAGTATATTATTCAGGGAAAACAGGACTTTACCATCTACAAACCAATCATTCAGCTTGCAGAAGTTGCAGCAGAATGCGCAGTTCACCTTGCCCGCAAGGAAGATATATCTGAAAACCGCTTCAGAATCCGCCCTATCAACAATGGTTTTGCTGAAATTCCTGCAATCTGGCTCGAACCAACCCATGTTGATAAATATAATCTGGATAAAGTAATTATAGAATCCGGCTTCCATAGTGCTGCTTCTATCTATAAAAATTAGCACAATTTAAACCACAAAAAAATCTAGATTTAACATATTTTCCTAGTACAAATCCCCTAAACAAAATAAGAAAATAGCAAAATTCTTAAGATTTTGCGTGAATTTCAGGACTTTTAATACGCTATACTCCTATATGTATAAAAGAGCCGTTGGCTCTAATAAAAAAAAATTTAGGAGTGTTTTTTTCTATGAAAAAAATTATCGCTATTCTTTTGGCAGTTGCTACATTATCAACTGCAGTATTTGCAAAAGCAAAAGCAAAAGTAGGTGTTTCAATGCCTACAAAAGACCTTCAGCGCTGGAACCAGGATGGTGCAAACATGAAAGCTCAGCTCGAAAAAGCTGGTTATGATGTAGACCTCCAGTATGCAGCAAACGATATCCCAACACAGATATCTCAGCTCGAAAACATGATTACAGGAAAATGTAAGGTTCTCGTAATCGCATCTATCGATGGATCTGCTCTTTCTAACGTTCTTGCAACAGCTAAGAAAAAGAAGATTCAGGTAATTGCTTACGACCGCCTTATTATGGATACAGATGCAGTTACATACTATGCAACATTCGATAACTACAAAGTAGGTACTCTCCAGGGTGACTACCTTGTTGACAAGCTCGGACTCAAGAGCCGCTCAGCTTCTGACCCAGTTTATATGGAATTCTTCACTGGTGACCCAGGTGACAACAACATCAACTTCTTCTTCGGTGGTGCTATGGACGTTCTTAGACCATACCTCGAGAAGGGTGTAATCGTTTGCCGCTCAGGACAGACAGAAAAAGCACAGGCTGCTACTCTTAACTGGTCTACAGAAGAAGCTCAGAAGAGAATGGAAAACCTTATTACATCTAACAAGTACGGTCCAAAGGGAACAAAACTTGACGCTGTATACTGCTCTAACGACTCTACAGCTAACGGTGTAACAAACGCTCTCCTTTCTGCTGGTTATACAGCTGCTAACTTCCCAATCATCACTGGTCAGGACTGTGATATCATTTCTGTAAAGAACATGCTTAAGGGAACCCAGGCTATGTCTGTATTCAAGGATACACGTACACTCGCTTCAAAAGTATCTGAAATGGTTGACGCTATCCTCTCAGGAAAGAAAGCTCCTGTAAATGATACAAAGACATACAACAACAACGTAAAGGTTGTTCCATCATATCTTTGTGAACCAGTATTCGGTGATATCAATAACTACAAGACATTGCTTATTGATTCAGGATACTACAAGGAATCTGAACTTAAATAGTCAGACATGACTTGATTAAAGGGCTGTTCCTTCCGGTGGTGGAGTTAATCGAAACCACCAGACAGCCCTTTTTTTTAATCATCTACAAATTATTAATTAAAGAGGGTTCCAATGGCTAAAACATTATTGGAAATGAAAAATATTACCAAGTTATTTCCTGGCGTAAAAGCTCTGGATAACGTAAATCTGACCGTTGAAGAAGGTGAGATTCATGCTATTTGTGGTGAAAATGGTGCCGGAAAATCAACTTTGATGAATGTTCTGAGCGGTATTTATCCATATGGAACATACACAGGCGACATTGTATACGATGGTGAAATCTGTAAGTTCCAGACAATCAGGGACAGTGAGGCAAAAGGTATTGTAATCATTCATCAGGAGCTTGCCCTTGTTCCACTTCTCACAATCGGTGAGAATATGTTCCTCGGAAACGAAAGAGGATCTAAAGCAAAAATCAACTGGTCCGAGACCTTTGATAAATCAGATGAACTCTTAAGAATGGTTGGTCTTAAAGATTCATCAAAAACCTTAATTAAGGATATTGGTGTAGGTAAACAGCAGCTTGTAGAAATTGCAAAAGCACTCGGTAAGAACGTAAGACTTCTTATTCTTGACGAACCTACAGCATCTTTGAACGATACAGAAGCTAAGCATCTTCTTGACCTGCTTCTGGAATTCAAAAAACAGGGAATGACTTCAATTATCATTTCTCATAAATTGAACGAAGTTTCATATGTAGCTGATAAAATTACAGTTATTCGTGATGGTACATCTATCACATCCCTTGATAAAGCAAAAGATAACTTTACTGAAGATACTATTATTTCGGCCATGGTAGGACGTTCTCTTACAGACCGATTCCCTAAGCGCGAACCTCACATTGGTGAAGTTTGTTTTGAAGTTAAAAACTGGTGCGTAGACCATCCTGTATTTGATGGAATTAAGGTTTGCGATAACATCAACTTTAATCTTCGCAAAGGTGAAGTTCTTGGTATCTCAGGACTTATGGGTGCAGGACGTACAGAACTTGCAATGAGTATTTTCGGACACTCTTACGGTACAAACATCCATGGTCAAATATATATGAACGGAAAGGAAGTTTCCTTCCCTAATGTAAAATCTGCAATTAAAGCCGGCCTTGCTTATGTAACAGAAGACCGAAAAGGTAACGGACTTATTCTTACTGAATCAATCTGTAAGAATACAACTGCTGCAAAACCTGAAAAGATTTCAAAGCACTTTGTACTCGACTTTGATAAAGAGCGTCAGTATTCAGAACAGATGGCAAAAGAAATGCATACTAAGTGTGCAACTGTAATGGAAGATGTAGGAAACCTTTCCGGTGGTAACATGCAGAAGGTTCTTCTCGGAAAATGGCTTTTTGCAGAACCTGATATTCTGATTCTTGATGAACCTACACGAGGTATCGACGTAGGTGCTAAGTATGAAATCTACTGTATCATCAACAGAATGGTTGCTGAAGGTAAATCTGTAATTATGATTTCTTCTGAAATGCCTGAAATTCTTGGTATGTGTGACCGCATTTACGTAATGAATGAAGGTAAAATGATTGCAGAAATGAATGGTAAAGATGCAACTCAGGAAAAGATTATGACTGAGATTATTAACTCAGGTAAGACTGAGAACTTAGGAGAATAAAATGGAAAACAAAGCTAGAGTTAGCAATAAACTTAAGTCAGTGTTGAAAGGCAACACTATGATTTTTATTCTTGTAGGAGTAATGCTTTTGTTCGAAATCCTTATTAGAATTTCTGGACACGGCTCTTTGTTTGCTCCTGCAAACATCACAAACATTATTCGTCAGAATGCTTACGTAGCTATTCTTGCTACAGGTATGCTGCTTTGTATTCTTACCGGTGGTAACATCGATTTGTCTGTTGGTTCTGTAGTTGCCCTTGTTGGTGCTCTTGCAGGTGTATTCATTGTAAATCTTGGAATGCCTATCTGGCTTGCAATCTGTCTCTGTCTCCTTATGGGTACATTGATTGGTGCTTTCCATGGTTTCTTCATTGCTTATATCCACATTCCACCGTTCATCACTACCCTCGCTGGTATGCTTTTGTGGCGTGGTGTTGCAACAATCATCCTTGATGGTAAACCAATTGCTCCATTCCCACAGAAATATCTTAACCTTTTTGAAAGCTTCATCCCTAGCCCAAGTGATGAAACAATGGAAAAGTTCGGTGAACTTGATCTCTTTGATGAATGGGTAGATAAATATACTTTGATGGTAACTCTTATCATCACTCTCGTATGTATTCTTGCATTCGTAATTATGGAAATCATCAGCCGCCGCAAGAAGATTAAGAACAATTACACAGTTTCTTCAACAGGATCTTTTGTTTCTAAACTTGTAATTCTTTCAATCGTAATCTTGATTTTGGGTCAGTTCCTTGCACGTGACCGTGGTCTTCCAGTAGTTCTTATTCTGATGGGTGTAATCATCGCAGTATATTCATACTTCACACAGAATACAGTTCCTGGCCGCTACCTCTATGCAATTGGTGGTAACGCAAAGGCTGCTAAACTTTCTGGTGTAAACACAGATAACGTAATGTTCTTTGCTTACACAAACATGGGATTCATTTCTGCAGTTGCTGCTCTTGTAACAATTGCCCGCTTGAACTCTGCTCAGCCAACAGCCGGACAGAACTACGAAATGGATGCTATCGCTTCCTGCTTCATCGGAGGTGCTTCAGCTTATGGTGGAACAGGTACAGTTTCAGGTGCTGTAATCGGTGCTATCTTCATGGGTGTATTGAACAATGGTATGTCAATCCTCGGTGTAGATATGAACTGGCAGCGTGCTGTTAAGGGTCTGGTACTTCTTGGTGCTGTAATCTTTGACGTTGTTTCAAAGAGAAAGAAAACAAGCAAATAAATTGCCTATTAAAAGTTTCATTTAAGTCCTTCTTGTAAACTTTACTGCCGAAGTGTAAGACACTTCGGCAGTTTTTTGTTATAATATAGTTATGAATAAGTCTGAATTATTTGTTGAATTATATAATCGCTATGGTGCTGTAAAACGCGCACGGGGATGCTTTTTATATACAGCAAAAAATATGCGCGTAACTGACATGTATCAGGAAGAAGGCCGTGCAATTCTTGGCTGGGAAGGTGGAAGTGCTTTCACACTGATGAAGAACACTATTTCCCGCGGACAGACAGGAAGTTTTATCTGTGAAGATAAGCCATCATTAAAACTTCAGAAGGTAGTAAGCGAGCTGTTTGCTTCAGACAGAACAGTATTATGTTTTTCATCTCAAAAAGCAGCTTTAGCTGCAGGTCTTTCAATATTTCCGGAAGGTACAAGTGTTTACCGGCCATGGAATATTCAAAACGAAAAAATCAATATTTCAGAAATACCAGCTCTTATTCTGAGTCCTCCCCTTCCCTGGGCAGAAACAGTTTATCTTTTGGCCTTGGATACCAAAAAACTCAATGAGAATCCTGATGCTTTACTTCTTGTTCGCGGTGCAATTAAACTTCCTTTTGCAATGGAAGTAGCTTATACCCGTGCAATCTACAATCTGATAAAGGCACTCCAAGAACGTGAAGAAAAAAACTGGTTCATTTATGATCCTGTTCTTACAAAATACTGGGAACGCAGAGGCCCTTATCTTTTCCCTAAACTTCCAGAGGATGAATACCACAAGTTCGTACTTCACTGTCTGGATTGTGGAATATTGATAAGTCCAGAATATAATATTCCTTCTATAGTTCCTTTTGGTGCAGACAAGGGTGTTTTTACAAAATTAAAAAACTCACCTTTTGAGTATTAACAGTCGAAAATTACAATAGAAAGGGATAATTATATGGATCCACATATTTTATTGTTTATTATCAAACTGATTACCGGCGGAATAGTTGCTTTTCTCGCTATTCTTTTGATGTCCAAAAAACGGACAGCAGCCTGGTCTTTCATGGTTTCTGGATTTCTTCTAAACTATGCAGCTTTAGTATACGAACTATTGATTGAACTTGGTGTACTTACTGCCACAAAATACAATTTATGGGGAATTCCTGTTTCTACTTTAATCTGTGCCGTACTACCGGCTCTTTGCTATATAATAGCATTTATTATTATGCTTGCTAAACGGAATTAAGAAAATGACAAATATTGATGAATACTGGAATAAATTTATAAAAGATACTGGTCGCAGTGAAGAAGACCGCTGTGCCGGAGACTTAAACTTTGAAGCAAAAGGTTTTGTTGGTGATGAACTGATTACTCTTGTCCTCACAGACAGAAAAACTGCTTTTTTTACAAGCTGGGCTACTTATGCAATTGATCAGGAACCGCTTCCTGTTTCCGGGGAATTATATGTAGTTTTAGACCGCGCAGATAATCCTCGCTGTGTAATTGAAACTCAGAGTGTAGAAATTGTTCCTTTCAATGAAGTTACCTGGGAAATGGCTCGACTTGAAGGCGAAGACGAAGATCTTGGACAGTGGAAAGAAAGAAAACAGGAATATCTTGAAGATGAAGGTGCAGTTCTTGGTTTTGAATTCACACCAGATATAAAACTTGTTTTCCAGACTTTTAAGGTTGTGTATAAAGCCTAAAATTTACAATCCCTTATAAAGGAGTTAGAAGTGAAGAAATTAGCTATTATCTTTTTTTTAATATTTACTTTCTGCTTTACTCTTTCTGCTAAAGAAGATTTCTTCAGTTTTTCAGCAGGGCTTTCATCTGGAGTTCCAGTTTACGGAAGAAACTCTGTTGTTTCTACAGGTAGTGAAATAGAAAAAGGAAACAGAGTAATTCTTGGAAGTACAATAGCAGCAAATCTGAATGTCTTAAAGCAGATAAGTTTCTATCTTGGAAATGATATTCTCTGGGATATAACCTGGAATGCATCAGATAAATCAAGCAAACTTCATGTAAGTTTTCCTCTTGGAATAAAAATATATCCTGGAATCGGCGGATTAAATGCCGGACTTGCTTATACTCTTGGTTTTAGGGCAGATAATATTACGGTACAAGAACTTGGTGATTATAACGCTATTACACCATGGGGAAACGGCTTTAAGTTTCAGGTTGAATACAATTTTGCGCATGAAGGAAAATCTAAATACTATCCGAGTATAGGCGGCTACTGGAATCTGATGCCGCGTGGAAATAATTCTTATGATAATCTGATTGTGCTGTACGTGGCAGCAAACTTCTAAATAAATATTGTACACAGGACAAAAAAAATGACCGCTCAAAGCGGTCATTTTTTTTATTAGCGGGCGTATTCCACGATTCGTGTCTCGCGGATCATTGTAAGTCTTATTCTTCCAGGATATCGCAGGTCAGTTTCAATCTGTTTAGCGATATTTCTTGCAAGCTCTTTTACATCGCCATCGGCAATCTTTTCGTTATTAACGAGGATACGGAGCTCACGGCCGGCCTGAATAGCGTAAGCTTTTTCAACACCGTTGAAGCTTTCTGCAATCTGCTCAAGATTCTCAAGACGCTTAACGTAATTATCAATTGTTTCGCGGCGTGCACCAGGACGTGCAGCAGAAATTGCATCTGCAATCTGAACAACAACAGCTTCAAGTGATTCTGTTGGAACGTCGTTGTGGTGTGCTGCAATTGCATTAACAATAACTGGATTTTCACCCATCTTGCGTGCCATTTCAGCACCAACTTCTGCGTGGTTCTGATCGCTGTCTGTTTCAGCTCCCTTACCAATATCATGAAGAATAGCAGCGCGCTTGGCAACTTCGCGGTCTGCACCAATTTCTGCAGCAATCATGCTTGCAGCCATTGCAACTTCTTTAGAATGGTAAAGAACGTTCTGTCCGTAACTTGTACGGAAGTAAAGGCGTCCAAGAGCGCGGATTCCGTCGGTATTCATATTGTGGATACCAAGATCGAAAAGCGCACGTTCACCTTCTTCGTAAATCTTGTTCTGAATTTCGTGAGTAACCTTCTGAACAATTTCCTCGATTCTTGCCGGATGAATACGTCCGTCAGAAATAAGGCGTTCAAGAGATTCCTTTGCAATTTCCTTGCGAACCGGGTCAAAACAAGAGATTACAACAGCTTCTGGAGTATCATCAATAATAATATCTACACCAGTAAGAGTTTCAAGGGTACGGATGTTACGTCCTTCACGGCCGATAATACGTCCTTTCATCTCATCACTTGGTAATGATACTGTGGCTACTGTAATGTCACTGGTAGTTTCCGGCGCAATTCTCTGAATTGTGGTAACAAGAATGTCTTTTGCTTTCTTTTCTGCAGTAAGTTGAGCTTCCTGCTCGATTTTGTTGATAAGAGCCTGTGCATCATGACGAGCATCATTCTCAAGATTCTTGATAATCAAATCTTTTGCTTCCTGCTGAGAAAGTCCTGAGATTTTTTCAAGTTCCTGACGATAAAGCTCTTCCTGTTTAGAAAGTTCTTCTTCTCTTTTTACCATTGCAGCTTTCTTATCTGCAAGTTCTTTTTCGTTTTTTTCAAATTCCGCTGCACGCTGATCAAGGAGTTCTTCTTTCTTGTTTACCCTTGCCTCGAAGCGCTGCACTTCGGCTCTGCGTTCACGGTTTTCCCGCTCCTGCTGATTTCGTTCACGAATGAGCTCATCTTTTGCATTTAACAAAATTTCTTTTTTCTGTGCTTCTGCTTCCCGAATAGCGTCCTGTTTAACGCGCTCGGCTTTCTGTTCAGAAGCTGTTAATTGAAATCTGGCATAAATCCAGCGAATAATCCATCCAAGAACAATTCCAGCAACAGGGAGAACTATGTACAACACGATGTTCATACTTCACTCCTATTGAAAATTTTTAGAATAGTTCAAACTTAATAATACTATAAGAAGAGTCAGATGTCAAATTGAAAATATAGAGACACCTGTATCGCCTACATGCTAAAATCTTTACCAAGATAAATCTCGCGGGCTACTTCGCTTTCGAGAATCTGCTGCTTTGAGCCCTGAGTCATGATAGTTCCCTGATTTATGATAATTGCACGGTCTGTAATTTCAAGAGTATCGCGGACATTATGGTCTGTAATGAGGATTCCAATGCCTCTTTTTGCAAGAAGGCGGATCATGCTCTTGATATCAGCTACGGCAATAGGGTCAATTCCAGCAAAAGGCTCGTCCAAGAGAAGGAATTTCGGCTCCATGGCAAGGGAACGGGCAATTTCTGTACGGCGACGTTCACCACCAGACAAGGTAAAGGCCTTCTGCTTGCGGATGCGGCCAATAGAAAACTCTTCGATAAGTGATTCAAGCCGCTGTTTCTTTTCTTCTTTTGTAAGATCCTTACGGGTTTCAAGGATTGACCAGATATTTTCTTCTACTGTGAATTTTCTGAATACAGAAGGTTCCTGTGGAAGGTATGCAATTCCAAGACGGGCTCGTTTATACATAGGAAGTCCAGTTATTCGCTGATCATCAAGAAAAACCTCTCCCGCTGTAGGCTTATAAAAACCTACTACCATATAGAAAGTAGTTGTTTTTCCAGCACCGTTCGGACCGAGAAGCCCTAAAACCTCGCCCATCTGCATGGAAAATTCAACACCGCGGACAACTTTTTTGTGACCGAACTGTTTATAAAGACTGGTTACACGAAGAGTGTGGGTATCTGGAGTAATTATTTTTTCTTCAGCTGGAGTAATAATTATTCCCTCTGTTTCGTTGATTTCATTCTCCATCTTTTACCTCAGTTTTCTTCATTTCAAATTCTGTAGTCTGATTTTCTGTTTCAGGGTCTTTAGATTCCGGTTCAGACTCTGTTGTCTTAGGCTCTGGCTTTGATTCTTTTGTATCAGTTACCTTACCCTTTACATTTCCACCAAGAGTGATATCCTGAGTATCCATGTTTAAAGTGATATTCTGAGCTCTGAATACATCATCCTTCTGCTTTACCTGAGCATTTCCAGATAATTCAAGCAGCTGTGAATTTTTATAATAAACTGCATAAGAGCCAGAACAGACATTTTCTTTTTGGGTCAACTTTATTTGAATCTGAAGTACAGCAATTTCTGTATCCTGATTATATTCGATTATCTGAGCCTCTGCCCTTACATCATTATCTTTATCATCAAGTTTTACATTACCTTTAAGTAACGCAATTTTAGTGTTACGGTCATATTCAAGGGAATCACAGGTAAAATCCATGTGTGTTTCAAGATTTTTTCCAGAAATACTTCCAGTTGCTTTTATATAACGGTAATCATCTCCAGAAAGCTCTACATCTTCTGCCTGAATTTCCATTGTGTCAGTTTTGATGTAAGCATTTCCAGAAAGGGTTGTTGTTGTATTAGTATTTCCTGCCCTTCCCGTCATTCTGTTAGCAGAAAAGATGATTTTTTCAGCACACAAAGGCATCAGAAAAGAAAATAACAGAGAAAAAAAAGTCAGTTTATGTTTATTCAACTTTATTTGTATCATCAGAGGTCTCTATTGTACCGGTAATATTTCCTCGGAAAGAGAAAGTTTTACTAACTCCACTAGCAGAAAAACCACTTCCTCTCATTATTGTATCATCTTTTTCAATTTTTACCATATCGCTGCGGCCACTTGTGAGCTGTTCAGTTTTATCGTTCCATTTCAGCATATTAGCCTGAAAACGCATTTTTTCCGGCGCATTATACAGCTCTATATCATCATAAAGCTCATAGATTTTCTTTCCGGTATCAGCAAAAATAATACCGCAACTGCCTTCGGTCTCTGCCTTTCCTTCATCATCGTATGAAATAAAAGAAATATCTTTGCCGTAAGTTTCGTTGTTATTTTTGTATTGCTCAAGAGTTCCAGCCGTAACTTCCAGAGTAGGCTTCATATTTTCATAGCGAACTAGTTTTGTATCTTCAAATACAAATTCTGGAACCTTATCTTCAGCATTTACGGTCTCGGCATATTTGAGAGAACAGGAGAATGATAAAACTGTAATCAGGAAAACACTAAAAATCCTGTTTGATTTTTTCAAGATCCTTACCCTTGTCTTTTTCACGAATCTCAACACGTCTGATCTTTCCGCTTATAGTCTTAGGCAGTTCATTTACGAATTCATAAATTCGAGGAATCTTATACATTGCAGTGTTTTCTTTTGCAAAGGTAGAGATTTCAACTTCCATTTCTTTCTTGTCTTTGTCTGCATAAGCAGGAACAAGAACAATAGTAGCTTTTACAATCTGACCACGTTTTGCATCTTCAACACCAGTAACGGCACATTCCATAACAGCAGGATGCTTCTGGAGAACTGACTCAACCTCGAACGGACTGATTCGGTAGCCTGACGATTTAATAATATCATCCTTTCGGCCGACAAACCAGATATAACCGTCATCATCGCGATAAACATTATCACCAGTATGATAGAAACCACCGTCAAAGGCTTCAGCGGTAAGAGAAATATCCTTGTGATAACCGGTAAGGAGTCCATAAGGGTGGCCCTGATCTACATGAATACAAAGTTCACCTACTTCTCCATTTGGAACAGGCTTATCGTTTGGATTTAAGATTTCTACATCATAAGCAGGAGAAGGACGTCCCATAGAACCAGGTTTTACAGGAGAATCCATAAAGTTTCCACAGATAACTGCTGATTCAGACTGACCATAACCTTCGTAGATACGCTTTCCAGTCTGTTCAAGCCACTTATCGTAAACTTCACCATTCAAAGCTTCACCGGCAGTTGAGAAACGCTGACACTTGCTGAGATCGTATTTAGAAAGATCCTGACGAACAAGGAAGCGGTAAACAGTTGGAGGTGCACAGAAAGTTGTAAGGCCGTATTTTGAAATAAGAGTAAGCATCTTATCCGGCTTGAGCATGTTCATATCATAAACGAACTGTGCAGTACCGCAGATCCACTGACCGTAGATTTTACCCCAGCTTGCTTTAGCCCAACCGGTTTCTGCAATTGTAAGATGAAGACCATCGTCTACAACACAGTGCCAGTATTTTGCAGTAATAATATGTCCAATAGGATAAGTAAAATCGTGAAGAACCATTTTTGGATAACCCGAAGTACCAGATGTAAAGTACATAAGCATAGGGTCATTGTTATGAGTTGCAGCTTCTCCTACAGGACGAGGGAATTCTGGATCGATTTTTTCATATTCTTCGTGGAAATTTACCCAGCCTTCGCGGCTTGGTCCAACTGTTACAAGATACTGAACAGAAGGTGATTTTTCCATTGCCTTTTCGATTTCTTCCTGAACATGTGGATTATCATATGAAATAATCATTTTAACATCAGCAGCATTAGTGCGGTATTCAATATCAGTTTTCAAAAGCTGATCTGAAGCTGCAATTGCAACAGCACCAATTCTGTGAAGAGCTGGAAGAAGGAACCACCATTCATAACGACGGCGGAGCATAAGCATTACCATATCACCCTTTTTAATTCCTTTGAGGGTGAGCCAGTATGCAGCTCTTTTTGATTCACGGGAAATATCAGCAAAAGTAAAAACCTTTGCTTCATCTGAATTATCATCTATCCATACAAGAGCTCTTTTTTCAGGAGTCTCACGTGCATAGCGGTCTACAATATCATATGCAAAATTAAAATCTTCTGGAGCTGTAAGACGGCAGTTTGCCTTAAGGTCTTCATAGGAAGTATATTCGCGATAATCTTTAATATATTCATGGGCAAGATTCATTGTGCCACCTCTAAAAAAAACTATCCCCTATTATGACAGTTATGATATTTTTGTCAATGACTGTAGTTTATTAAAGAACAGAAAACGTGTAGCAGTTCCTATCCTTTAATAATATCTTGAAATTTGATAATATTTGTACAATTTTATGAGTGAACTCTGTTATAATTGTTTTAAACCAAAATCAGCATGTCTCTGCTCTTACACAAAAGAAATTGATCCCGGCATTAAATTTGTTTTATTGATGCATCAAAAAGAAGCAAAAAGACAGCGCACTGGTACAGGCCACATTGCAAAGATTTCTCTAAAGGATTCTGAAATTCTTGTAGGTTTTGAATTTGAACATAATAAAAGACTTCAGGAGCTGCTTTCAGATCCTCAGTATTTTCCAGTTATGATGTATCCGGGAGAAGAAGCCTGGACTGCAAAAAAAGAAGGCTTTGGAGATGTATTAAAAGGAAAAAAGCTTCTTGTTCTGATTCTTGATTCTACCTGGTTTTGTGCGCGTAAGCTGATCGAACATAATCCTTTTTTACTGAAACTTCCACGACTTTCGTTTTATGGAGATTACCGTTCTATCTTTACATTCAAGCATGAACCGCGCCCAGAATATATTTCTACTATAGAAAGCTGTTATTATCTGATTAAAGAAATGCAGGAGAACGGACTTTGTCCGGCAGATGTTGATCCGGAACCTATGATGAATGCATTTAAGCAAATGATTAAGTTTCAGCTGCAGGCAGAAAATGAACGTATTCTTGGA
Source organism: Treponema bryantii (assembly GCF_900111035.1). Taxonomy (GTDB): domain Bacteria; phylum Spirochaetota; class Spirochaetia; order Treponematales; family Treponemataceae; genus Treponema_D; species Treponema_D bryantii_C. The sequence goes on along the minus strand of NZ_FOFU01000003.1, from coordinate 60,454 downwards.
ATAAGGCCGAACAGTCACAGCTATGATGCAAAGTATAATAAGCTGAGAGAAATTCCGACCTTTGACTAATTATACGGTTTTGTTCCCGTTGGCACATACTCGCCATTAACTGCACCAAGCATTGCCTTTAATGAATAATCGCAACGCCAGCTGTAGCCAAGGAGAATTGAATCTGCCCACTGAAGTTTTTCTGTAAGTGTCGGAGTCATATTACAGAGAATTACAACTTTCTTACCCGACCCCTTAAAATATTCAGCAATCTTCACATGATTTTCGCTTGAAACACTGATGATTACAGTGTCATATCCAGGTGCAACAGACGGAAGGTTATCAAGAACCCACTGAGTTTCGTTAGGACCAGTTTCGTATGTGTAATGGAACTCGCCTGCATCTGGCCAGCGCTGTTTTCCGGCTTTGAAGAAACTTGTAAGAGACCCCATCAAAAGAACGCGGCCAGCTTTATCTGCAGTAAGAGGAAGACTTCCTTGCTTTTCTACAGTAACAGAACGACATGCCTGTTCAAGGAAGAATTTTTCTCCTTCACGGTCAGGAATATGAGAATCAATTGTATTTGGATCTGGATAAAGAGGTGCCGCATTACCAGACTTAAAATAATCAAGTTTTGCCTTTATTACACGACAGGCAGCATCTTTTACACGCTCGCGGAAATTCTTATCCAGAGTCATCAGCTCAAGATTCTTATACCAGAGCGCTTCATTAAGTTTTGCAGTTGTTGATGAAAGAATGATATCGTTACCTGCTTCCAGTGCCATCTTAAAGGCATTAGACATAGTTCCCGCATAAACGGTTGCACCAACCATCATCATATCATCAGTGATAATAAGACCTTCATAACCAAGCTGATTTCTCAAAAGATCTGTAAGGAAATAATGAGAAAGCGAAGCTGGTGCACCTGAAGTTTCAATAAGCGGGAAGCTCAAGTGACCAGACATAACTGCAGGCACTTTTTCTTTTATGAGATAAAGATATGGTGTAAGTTCGCGGCTTTTAAAAGTATTAAAATCAATATTGATTACAGGAAGTTTTCCGTGAGAGTCCAGGCTTGTATCGCCATGTCCAGGGAAATGTTTTGCTGTTGAAAGAACTCCGGCTGCTTCTGAACCTGAAACAAAAGCGGCTCCAAGAATTCCGGTTTTATCAGGATCATCACCAAAAGAACGTGTACCTATAATAGAAGAATCATGATCTGTAAAAAGATCTACAGTTGGCGCAAAGTTCATATTGATGCCGAGAGTTTTAATCTCACGGCTTATATAATAGGCAGATTTCCAGGAATCAACGGGATAACCACCAGCACCAATTGCCATATTACCCGGAGTGATAGAAGTATCGCCCTTTACATGGCGAATCCACCCACCTTCTTGATCAGTTGCTACAAATAATGGAATCTGAAAACGTCCTTCTGCTGCTTCATGCTGTAAACTGGAAACTGATTTTGCAACAAGATAAATATCATCTGTGTTCCAGCCAAAAACTTTAACACTGCCAAGGCCTCGTTCTACCCACTGATATAAAAGCTCAGGAGGTTCTGCACCTGCCCAGCCAAACATAAAGGTTTGAGAAAGGAGTTCTGCATCAGTCATTTCATCAGTAATCTGACGCGCTAACTGATCATTTGGCATTTGAGTCCAGAAATTTACAGAATTCCTTTCATTCTGAGACCAGAGAAAATTACAGCCGGCAGCGGCAAGAAGTACAGCAAGAAGTAGACGTCGTTTAAGCATTTCTGATTCTTTCGCTGGCTACATGAGCAGCGATTGCTCCATCTGAAACTGCTGTAACTACCTGACGGAACGGCTTGCTGCGTACATCTCCGGCAGCAAAAAGACCAGGTACAGAAGTTTCCATATTTTCATCAGTAATAATATATCCGGCAGGATCCTTTGGAAGCATGTCTACAAGCTCTGTCTGAGGAAGCATTCCGGTAAAGATAAATACTGCATCTGTTGTAAGCTCTGTCTGTTCTCCTGTTTTTACATTTTCTACAATAACAGACTGAACACGTCCTTCGCCCTTAATTTCTTTTACAACTGAATCGTAAACAGGCTTTACTCCGGCATTAAGCATTTTGTCGATAACAGCCTGCTGAGCACGGAACTTATCGCGGCGATGAATAATTGAAACATCGCTTGAAAGAGTTGAAAGATAGATTGCTTCACTGCAGGCAGAATCTCCTCCTCCTACAACAACAATCTTTTTATTTCTGAAGAATGGACCATCACATGTAGCACAGTAAGATACACCACGACCAGAAAGTTCTTTCTCGCCTGGAACTTCAAGATTTCTGTGAATAGCACCGGTAGCAATACAAAGACAGGTTGCTTCATAAGCAGCCTTCTTAGTTTTAATCATAAAATTGCCGCCAGTTTTATCTATAGAAATAACCTGTGCCTGAACAACCTTTGCACCAAAAGCTTCTGCCTGTTTCTGCATAGTCATCATATAAGTAGCGCCATCAACAGCTGGGAATACTCCCGGATAATTTTCCAGTTCAGATATCTGGAGAACCTGTCCACCAGCGCCCGCAACATCAAGCACAAGAACAGAAAGTCCGCCTCTAGCAGCATACTGTGCAGAAGCAAGCCCCGCACAACCAGCACCAATAATTACATAATCGAATTTTTCGCAGTCTATATTTTCCATAGATACCTCAATTGTAACAAAATTTATGCTATTACTCTAGCATATTGCGGCCAGCAGTTTGGAGTATATAATCTCTATACAGGAGTGTCAATAGATTGTGCACAATCTAATTTATATTATTCAGATAAAAATCTCTTTTTATTTCAAGAAATTCCTGTAAACGTTCCAGCAGAGTAAACAGATTTGCACGGTCTTCAAACTCTGCCCTATGTACTGGAAGTGGCACAGTTTTCATTTTGTTTCGGATTTCTTCAAGCTCTGTGAGCAAAGATTGAACATCATTATCCTTGTGATATTCAACAGAAACCTTTTCCAGAAAATCAGCAACCATCTGAGCTGTTCCAGGAACAGTTTTTATATGACGCACACATTTGAACATTTCATACAGAACTTTTGTCTGATTTTCGCGCATTAAAAGATAACGGGTATCAAAAGTATCACGACTTGTAAACTGATTATTGAAGTTTTCTTCTGCCTGTTTTTTGGCAATAAAAAGATTTTGATTTAAGGAATCAAAACAGGTTCCGTCATAATCTGCAAAAGAAGGATTGAGAATGCGAAGTGACATACGGTGTAATACAAGCTTTATTTTTTCATCAGTCTGATTTTTCAGTTCTTCGATATAATCTGTTTTTTTATGTAAAAAGATATTTACAAGTATGCCAAAACCAACTCCGACAACAAACAGAAGTACTTCATTTAGGATTTCTGACGGACCAGTTTTTCCCAGACTTAAGAAATGTGAAATCAAAACTGAATCCATTGCCATGGAAGAAATCCAGCCGCGCCACTGACAGATTAAAATAAAAACAGCAAGGTAAATAAAGAAAACCGGAACAGTAAAACCACAGAAATTAAACAGCAAGCCGGAGATAACAAGTGCAACGGCAAAAGCCAGAAAACGAGAAAAAGCAGTTTTTAAGGTTTCCTTTTTTGTAGGTTGAACAGAGAGGATTGCAACAATTCCTGCCGATACAGCAAACTCCAGTTTTAATAAACGGGCTATAAGAATTGCCATAACTGCTGCAAATGTAATTTTCAAAGTGTTCAAGAAAATCTGCTTCATTCTATCTACCAGTTTATTATTCCATTGCTTTACTTATAGCTTGCAGAAGTTCTGACTTCATATCATGTCCATATTCCCAATACATAATTCCTGCAAGCTGATTTTCTTTAACATAGGCTGCAGCGGCTTTCATAAACTTTTCAGATGGATAATTTACAAAAATCTTTTCTTTTGAATTATATCTGTAAGACTGTTTTGATATTTCATCAAAATAATCTTCAAAGCCGACGCTAAATTTTGTTTCCAATTCTGTGTAATCAAAATTACCAAGAAATACACCCTTTTTCTGGAATAAACCGTGTGTTCCGTTATCAACAATACCACTCCAGGCAAAACCATAGGTTGGAACACCAAGGACTATTTTTTCTGCAGGAATTCCTTTTTTAATGTAAAGCTTAAAACAGGTATCTGAACTCCAGCCTACTGGATCATAAGGATTGGTATACAGACTTGCATTAAAGCCTGTTGTATCAGTCCAATCTCCATAATAGTCATAACACATAAGATTTATATAATCACAAATCCTGCTTACTGCTTTTACATTATTTTTTTCTATAAACCACATATTAGATGGAATTGCTGTAGTTAGAATAAATTGTTTGCCGGTTAATTTTTCTTCACCATCTAAAGCTTTTTTCAGATCTTCAAGAAGGTAAACATAATTCTCTTTGTCCTTTGGACTGGATTTTATTGGCTGTCCCCAGTCTGGACCAACAGGAAACTCCCAGTCTATATCTACACCATTTAAATCCATTTCTTTAATGAGTTTTAATGTACTTTGAACAAAAACGCTGCGTTTCTTCTCATTACTTGCCGCATCAGAAAAACCTTCTGCACCCCATCCGCCTATTGAAATGTTAATTCGTAAATCAGGATATATCTCATGGAGTTTTGCAATCTGCTTTTTTATATATTCTTTATTCTCTAACTGAACCTGTCCTTTTCTATCTATATGTGCAAAAGAAATATTCAGATCCGTAAGCAAGTTGCCTTTTATATCTTCTGCTTTCCAATATTGTCCATTATCCAATTCCCATGTACTTCGAATGTACGCCAGTTTTACTTTTTTCATCGACTTTGCCTCTGCATTAAACAGACATAAAATAAGAATTAAAATACCAATTATCTTTTTCATTATATAAATTATAACACAGATTCATTGCTTTGTGGAAACTAACAAATTGGAACCTGCTATGTTGTTATTGTAAATTTTATTGTGTAGAATAAAAACATAGGAGGATTAAAAATGCCATTAGTAAAAGTTGAATTAAGAAAAGGAAAGAGCGCAGAGTTTAAGAAGACTGTCCTCGAAAGCATTCACACAGGTCTCATCAGTTCACTTGGAATTGAAGACTGGGACAGATTCCAGAGAATCATCGAAATTGAACCTGAAGATTTTGAAACAGCTTCAGGTAAAACTGATAATTTTATGATTATCGAACTGACAATTTTCCCGGGTCGTACAAAAGAACAGAAAAAGAATGCTATTGAAATGATTACAGCAAATCTGAATAAAAATCTTAATATAGAACCAACTGATATTTTTATTATTATGAATGAAACTCCTCTTGAAAACTGGGGTATGGGAGGCAGACAGAAATGTTAGAACTCAAATTAAAATTGCGTTAGCGCGAGGACTGTGATCGTTCACGAAAGGCGGATATAGCAGCCTCACACGAAACGAAGTTCGTGTGAGGAAACGCCCTAAAAATTATTCACTAATTCACGACACAACATCACAAGATTATAACGGATACCTTTGCGACTATTCCATGAACGGGTATCCCAATCATCATGCGAAACGTCATCGCCACCATAAATGATGGCTGCATAATCAAACTTGCGGAACTGTGCAATGGCAATACAACCAGCCTGCTCCATCTCAACGATTTTTGCACCTTCTGCTTTACGCTGTTCTACGAGAGCTTTTGTTTCACGGAACATTGCATCTGTAGTCCAGGTAATTCCAGTAAGATATGAAATCTTATGTTCATCAAGATAATCTGTTACTTTTTTTGTAACAGCCTTATCTGTATAAATATATCGGGACGGATCAATATAGTGATATGAAAAACCTTCATCGCGGATTGCACCTTCTACAACAAGCAGTTCTCCAACTTTGATTGACTTATCAAGTACACCACCACCGCCGCAGAACATAACTTTTGTAAGACCGCAGGCAGCGAAGACTTCGAGATTTCCTGCACAGGCAGGACAGCCAACATAACCGAGTGTAATGAGAATATCTGGGGCATCGGTGAAACGGTAAATATCAACCGGATTTTCACCACCAAACTGACGCTCAATTTCAATAAGTCCGTCCTTTTTTAGAGACTCCATGACCTCTGGAAAGAAAGTAATAATCAGTTTGTCCGTTTTAAACTTCTCAAGATTCCATTTGAATGGATTAACAACTGCATCCTGGTCTGAATCAAATTCCAGTACCGGATATTCACTAGCTCGTACCATGGCAAACCTCCTGTACACATTTTAATTTCTGAAAACCTACCACACATTTGGTTATGTTGCAAGATAAATTCACTTTTAATAAACTTCAACTTCCGTTAAAATAGTTACCATGAATCAGATACAACAAGAAATTGCAAAAGCACTAATTCAACTTTCAGAAAAAAACTTGATAACAGAAGCAACTGTTGCTAAAAAAATACGAGAAAACCTGAAATTTCATGGAAAGCAAAAAGCTGGTTTATGCTTTCAGGATATTGAAGAAGCCGCTTTTAATATAGAAGAAACAAACAATCTGCATTATTCTGTTCACCTCAATTCTGCAAATGATCTTCTCCTCAAACAATCAGAAAAAGCGGAAGGTCTTAATGCGGATGCAAGAAAACGCCGCCTTGCCAGTGAAAAGTCAATGAGTGTTCTTACAAACGGCGATGTAAAATCTGCGCTTTCAGGTAAAGCAGAAGGATCAAAGCCCTACAAAAAACGTACCGAAAAAAAGCATATGAATGTAAACAAAAATTACGACGACTGGGAATAAATCGAAAACCATTTTTAGAACAAGGAGCTTAAAATGAATAAGATTACAGCAGAAGAATTAAACGAAAATCCATTCAAACTGATTGATAAAGACTGGATGCTTATTACAGCAGAAAAGGAAGGCCGCACAAATATGATGACGGCTTCATGGGGCGGACTTGGTATTCTTTGGGGAAAGAAGGTTGCAACAATTTATATCCGTCGTTCACGCTTTACAAAAGGATTTGTTGATGATGGTGACAGTTTCTCACTTTGCGTTCTCGGCGAAGAATATAGAAAGCAGCTTTCATACTGTGGAACAGCCAGCGGCCGTAATGAAGATAAGATTGCTGCAAGTGGTCTTACAGTTGAACACTCAGATTTTGAATCAGATGGAAATAATTTTTCAGTTCCATATTTTGCAGAATCCCGACTTGTCCTGGTTTGCAAAAAACTCTATGCACAGGAAATGAAACCGGAATGCTTTACAAAATATGGAAAAGATATTCCATCAAAAATGTACGCTGACGATGACTGGCACACAATTTATGTTGCAGAAATCGAACAGGTACTTGTGAAATAATAAAGTCCTGGATTAGAACTTAACAACCTTAGGCGCACCACCGAAACTGTAAATTGTTGCTACAGCGTTCTTGAAATAAAGAACTTCGGTGTTGTCGTCATCTGCTGAGTACATATTCTTCAAATCAGGATAGTGCTCAAGCATATCAACCTTAGCCTCGCGGCGGTCATCACGAACAAGCTCGCCTGCGAGACGAAGCCACTGTCCAGTTGAACCGTCAAAGCAGCAGATTTCTACCTTTGGATTTTTCTGAATCTGCTTTGAAACATCCTTGCTCTTTCCTGTCTGAATGTAGAGCTTGTTGTCAAAAATATTTACAGTTCCAAACGGTCTGTTTCTAGGCTGTCCGTCCTCAACAGTTGCAAGATAGTAAGTTCCGCACTTTTTGATAAATTCGTAGATTTCGTTCATAATGTTTTTATACTCCTTATGTATTTACGGTGATTTTATTATAACACATTTCAGATAGTATGAGTAATACAGAAAAACTATATGGGCGTTACCGAACAGCTGCCTGTGGCATCTGTTCGGTCGCTATGTTCCGGGTTCCGCTATCGCTCCAGCCGCTTCCCTCGCGGTGGTTTCGACAAGCTCAACCACCACTCAGTCCAGTGGCAGCCTTCGGCTCCCTTCACAGCGCTAACGCACCTAAACCGCCGTATAAACTTCAATATGATTTCCTTCTGAATCAACAAACTCAGCAACCCAATTTTTACCAATCTGTGTTAACGGAAAACAAAGTTCTTTGCCAAGAAGTTTTTTCTTCATATTCTCAAGAGAATCAAAATGAATACTCGGAAGACAATTACTACCGAACGTATGTTTTTCTTTCACTTCGTTATAAGCAAACAGATTAAACCTGAAACCATCTATTTCAAAACGACTTCCAACTACACCTTTTTCGGTCACCTTCTGTTCAAAGAAATCTTCATAAAACTGAACAGCATGATCCATATCATCAACACAAATATATAAAGAATCTACACAACAACTCATTTTTCACCTACCTTTTTTATTGGATGTCTTATTACTGTTTTACATTTTTCAGGTACTGTTTTCCGCGGATCACTAAGATATATTTCGTGATGATAACGGTTTTCTGAAAAGTCCAGAGCATAACCGTTTGCTGCTGCAAAATCATCCATTAGCTTTACCGAAGCAGGTTCGTCGTCATACGAACCTAAGTGCATAAGCTGGACACACTCCCCTTCTTCAAAAGGAAAGATCTCTGCACGAGATACATCCAGCCCCTTCTTGTGCACAACACTTTCCTTCGCCCATTCAAAATCTTTATTAGTTACAAAGTCCGGAAGTCTGATCAGCGAAATCCACTGAAACTCTTCCTTAAGAGAATAATTAATTCCAGGCATTCTCACGCCGTTTTTATCCTGCCACCAGAAGCCTTCCAGCGGCGGAACGACATAATCAAAATAGCCTTCAATTCTATGATCACCCATTTTGCTCATTTTTATTGTGTACGAAATTGCATAAAGAAGCTCCAGTGCACTTTTATATCCTCCGCCTTCTTCATTCGGATTTCCCTTACCACGAACCGCCACAAACTGCATCTTTGGAATTTTAACAATCTGTGGTTTTGCTTTTGGAAGATAAAATTCTTTGTATTCTTTTTTGTAGTCAAACGTCATCGTAACCTCCTGATTTCTTCATAAATTATAGAATACAAAATATGACATCAGGATGTCATATTTTTCTCTTATTAACAGATTTTGTTTTCCCTAGTATACTTGAACATTATGAAGAAATTATTCAATGATGGCTGGCATTTTGCCGAGCTTGCTTTAGACGAAGCTTCTATGTATAATGATGAAAAACCGGTTTTCTTTACTCCGGAGCAGTTTTATGATTCAGCTGCAGCGCAAAGTTTTGCGCCGGTGCGTGTGCCTCATGACTGGCAGATTCATCATGTAAATGAACTGTATAAAAACAGCGTGGGCTTCTATAAAAAGAGTTTTTCACTAAGCGCAGAAGAAGTTAACGGCCGTCATTGTGCAATTCGTTTTGAAGCTGTTTATATGAACAGTGCTGTATGGGTAAACGGCAAGAAGGCCGGTGAATGGAAATACGGCTACTCTACTTTTGAACTTGATATTTCTTCATTAGTTCACGAGGGCGATAATGAAGTGCTCGTGATTGCAGTTTATCAGAACTGTAACACCCGCTGGTATTCCGGTGCTGGAATTATCCGCGATGTTTATTTTATAAATACATACCGTGTTTACCTTCCGACAGACGGAGTATATTTTACAGCGACTCCGGCTGAATCAACGGACCTCGCAGGCGAATGGAATATCAAAATTTCTGTAGAAGTTTCTGGTGCAATCAGCGGTCACAAGATTGAAAATATTATTTCAACTACAGACGGAAAAGAATTTGCAAAATCTGAATTTCCTCTATCGCCGGTTCCAGTTCGCGATGAAGAATCAGACTGGCTTCATCAGAATGTGCCATCTCTTGCAACCACTTCTGTTTCGCGTGCACAAGAAGAACTTGCCGTTGAAGCTCCGGTTCTCTGGGAACTCAACGCTCCATTCTTCTATATATTAACTACAAAACTTATGGATAAAAACAATGTTGTAATTGATGAGATTCAGCAGCATTGTGGTTTTAAACTTGCAGAGTTTACAGCAGACAAAGGCTTTTTCTTAAATGGCCGACATCAGAAAATTTACGGTGCCTGTCAGCATCATGATCAGGGCGCACTTGGAGCTGCTTTTCATATTGATGCACTACGTCGTCAGTTCAGAAAACTCAAGGACATGGGGGTAAACTCTGTGCGCTGTTCTCATAATCCGCCGCCATCTGCCTGGATGGACCTTTGTGATGAAATGGGACTTCTTGTTGATGATGAGATTTTTGATATGTGGGAAAAGCCAAAGACCACTTTTGATTACGGAAACTATTTCAACGAATGGTGTGAACGCGATGTTACAAACTGGGTGCGTCGAGACCGAAATCATCCGAGCCTTATCATGTGGTCAGTTGGAAATGAGATTTATGATACTCACATGGGAAACGGTTTTGAAATCACAAAGCGACTTTACACCGCAGTTGTAAAAAGCGACCCGAACAAAAATGCGCAGATTACCATTGCGTCAAATTATATGATGACAGAAGGTGCGCAGAAATGTGCAACTCAAATCGATACAGTCGGCTACAATTATCTGGAACGGCTTTACAACGAACACCATCAGAAAAATCCTGACTGGAAAATCTACGGAAGCGAAACCGGTTCAACTGTTCAAAGCCGCGGAATCTATCACTTCCCTGATTCGCTTAAGCTCGTTACCTTCAGTGACGGACAGTGTTCAACACTAGGGAACTGTACAACTCCATGGGGCTGCGCAAACACACAGACTGTAATTGCAAATGACCGTGACTGCCCGTTCAGTGCAGGCCAGTATATCTGGACAGGCTGGGACTACATTGGTGAACCTACTCCGTATCACACAAAATCTTCTTTCTTCGGTCAGATTGATACCGCAGGCTTCCCTAAAGACACCTTCTATCTTTTCAAATCTGAATGGGCCGGCAACAATACAAAACCTTTCGTTCATATTCTCCCTTACTGGGACTGGAATGAAGGTCAGATGATTGATGTAAAAGCCTACACAAACGGTGAAAGCGTTGAACTTTTCTTTAACGGAACCTCACTCGGCCGCCAGAACATAAATCACAAAGACGGTGCAGAACCGTTTGGTCACTGGATTGTAGAATATCACAAAGGCGAAATCAAAACCATTGCCTACGACAAAGATGGAAAAGCAATTGCTGAAGATATAAAGAAATCCTTTGACGATCCTGCAAAAATTGTACTCAATCCTGAGACCGAAGACGAAACTGGAAAAGCAGGTTCGCTCCACTTCATTCAGATTATGCTCGCAGACAAGGATGGAACACTTGTTGAAAACGCCCGAAACTATATTACCTTCAACGTAGCAGGAGATGCAGAACTTGTTGGCATGGATAATGGTGACTCAACAGATTATGAGGAATACGTTAGTGCAACCGGCCGAAGCCAGACAAGAAGACTTTTTGCAAACAGACTGATTGCAATTGTCCGCTCAAAAAACAACAACTCAAGTTTTGTAATCACAGCCGCTAGTGCAGGTCTTCAGAATGTTTCCCTCAAGTTTGACGGCAAGGAATGGAAGGAAGCTGCACCATATTTTGCAATCCGTCCGGAAAAGGATTTTATTCCAACCCGCAAAATTGAACTGATTGCAGACGGCTCAACAAAACTCGATGCAGCACACCGAGAAGTGCACGTTACCGCAAAAGTTCTCCCGGAAAATGCAAGCATCAAAGAAATAAAATGGAATCCGGTACTCAAGGAATGCGTTGCGAGTGATAATATTGAGGTGTGTGATGGCCTCATCCGTGCCGCCGGCGACGGCGAATGTATTCTCCGGTGCACAGCCCGCAATAACACAGAGTATGACGAAGTAATCAGCGACCTGCCGTTCACCGTAAGCGGCATCGGAACTCAGAAGCGAAATCCTTACACACTCATAGAAGCCTGCCGCTTCGATAAGTATGACGACACAAACAATAAGTCAAAACCTGAAATGTCTCTCGAAAGCGGAATCTCAAACCGTAAGTGCGGCGCAACCTGGGTTAGTTTTGATAAGGTAGATTTTGGTGCAGATGGCGCCGACACTATTCATCTTCCTATTTTCAGTTTCTCAACAGAGTTCCCTATTGAAATCTGGGATGGCACCGGCACAAAGCCCGACACCTCAAAACTCCTCGGCCGCTTCACCTACAAACACGAATCGATCTACAACACATATTCAGAAAATGTGTTTACACTGGATTGCCGACTGTTCGGAGTTCACACAATCACAATTGCCTTTGACTATGATCTCTATCTGCATGGCTTTTATTTTGAAAAGTCACAAAAGGCTTTTGCAAAACTGGCAGCCCTCGACGCAGACTTAATCGCCGGTGACTCATTCACAAAGACCGATATCGCAGTAGAGAAAATCGGAAACAACGTAAATCTTGATTTTGCGAATATGGATTTTGGAGACAAATCAGCCACCTCAATCACAATCTGCGGAAAGTCAAACACCGAGAACAATACAATCAACATCAAGTTCTTTGGCGCAGACGGTACAACATCAACTCAGGTAATCGAGTTTACACATACAGATGATTATGAGGAAAAGACGTTTGAAATTGCACCAGTAACAGGCTTACAGAAAATCAGTTTTGTTTTTCTCCCTGGCAGCAACTTCGACTTCAAGTGGTTCAGATTTAGATAAGATAAACAATTACGCCTAAGATCACCAGCAGCACGACATTATACGCAGTAAATACTGCAAAGTAATTGTCGTGCTGTTCTGCTGTATACAGCTTAAACGAAATCACACTCGCCATAGATGCAATCAGAGTTCCAAGTCCACCTACGTTTACAGCAAGCAGCAGCATCGCACCATTCTGTGTAAAGCCACTCAAAAGCAGGGCAGCAGGAACATTACTTATAACCTGACTAGCTGCAATTCCCGTAATATAAGTCTTAAGCGGAGACGACAAAAGCGACTGAATAAAATTAGAAAACGCCGGCACCGTAGAAATAGTCTTAGTAAAAATAAAGAAGCCCGCAAAAGTCAAAAGCAGACTGTAATCAACCTTCTTGAAAAGTCTCCAGTTGCAGAGTACCATCACAACAACCGTAATGCCCAGCATAATCAGATAATTCACAACATGGAAAACTGTAAGCAGACAAAGGATAAAATCTGTAAAATAAAAGAAAGTGCGGAAATCAACCTTAAGACTTGCCCTCTGAGTCTGCAGTGCGTTACCAGATAATTCATGAGGCTCTTCAAATCCGCCGTGCTCAACAACCTTCCTGCGAGTCAAAAAGATAATAATCACAGCAAGAATAAAAAGCGACGGTACCGCAATTTTTGCTGTCAAAGCAAAAAACTCTAGCGCTGAAAATCCGTAATACGAAAACAGAAAAAGATTCTGCGGATTTCCCATCGGAGTAATGCACGAACCAAGATTTGCCGCCAGAGTCTCCAGTACAATCAGATGCAGCGAAGAAAGATTTATGCGCTTAAAAATCAACAGTGAAATCGGCACAAAGGTCAAAAGTGCAACATCGTTAGTTACAAACATAGAGCTGAAAAACACAAGATATGTCAAAAGAAAATAAAGAGAGCGACGGGTCTTACAAAGACGCAAAAGTCTTGCTGCAATCACATCCAGAAAATTCTGACTCTGGAACGCCTTAATCACAATCATCAAAGAAAAAAGAATTGCAATCGTACGAAAATCAATAGCCTGATAGCAGACAATAGGCGCCGGCCGAATCACACAAACAGAAATCACCGCCAGCAGCAGAGCCGCAAAAAGCACAGTCTCCTTCTTTATAAAATTAACAAAAATTCCAACTGCTTTTTTCATAGTATAAAGAGAATATCACAAACGCATTTTACGAGCAACGGATGTTTTTTTTCATTTGCCGAAACCTTTCTCTTGTTAGTATATTTTATATATAGAGACAAAATTTTTGAGTAACAATTATGAGCGACGAAATTCTTGAAGAAACGATAATTGATGAGGCGACAGCGCTTCCGCCGTCATTGATGAATAACATGGCTGTTTCTGGCGATTTTTATAAGATAGCCTTCCAGTTTCAGCAGATTATGATGATTTATGAAAGCGCAATTAAACAGATTGAAACAAAACTCGACATTCTTAATAAAGAAAGCAGCGTAAACAGAACACGTAACCCTATCAGCACAGTAAAAAGCCGCCTGAAAAGTCCGGAAAGCATTGCAAAAAAGCTTGAAAAAAAGGGCTTCGACATCAGTTTTGATTCCATGATGAAAAATCTCAACGATATTGCTGGAGTTCGTGTTATCTGTCCTTATATTTCCGACATTTACACAGTGCGGGACATGCTTCTCAAGCAGCCAGACCTTAAGCTTATCGTACAGAACGATTATATCGAAAATCCAAAAGAATCCGGTTACCGAAGCCTTCACCTTGTAATGGAGATTCCCGTTTACCTTTCAAAGACCGAACACCATGTCCGCGTTGAAATCCAGCTCCGTACAATTGCCATGGATTTCTGGGCCAGCCTTGAACATCAGCTGCATTACAAAAACGACGCCGAGGTTCCAGACAGTATCCGCCGCGAGCTTTTCCGTGTTGCAGAAACAATCGCCATGACCGACCGTGAGATGGAAGAGATTGCGATTGAGCTTCAGGCGCTGGATTAACGCAAATCTCCAAAACCTCCGATAATCAAATCATGAAACGTTTTTCCCTTTTGATTATCGCGACACTCCTCCTCACTCCGTTATTTTCCGAAGTCTACAAAACCGGCGTAACTGCTTCATACTACGCAGAAGACTTCCACGGTAAACGAACCTCAAACGGAGAGCGCTTTAATATGAACGATTACACCTGCGCTCATAAATCTCTTCCTTTCAATACAGTCCTAAAAGTAACTAATTTAGCAAATGGAAAAACCTGCGAAGTCCGCGTGAATGACCGAGGCCCCTTCGTCGCATCCCGCGAAATAGACCTTTCAAAAGCCGCTGCAATTAAACTTGGAATGATAGGCAGCGGAACAACAAAAGTAAAACTGGAAATTATAAAAAAAGGCGCAAACACAAAAATAAGTCAGCAAACCGCTGCATGCGCCTCAAAGATAATGGCAAAACTCAGCGGCGGCTTCCCGTCAAACAGCAAGACCTCAGCAAACTCAAAAAAGCCCGCCAACATCGCCCCAGGCACATACTGGGATATCCAGCTCGGCGCCTTCAGCTCAAAAGAAAATGCAAAAGAATTCGCCCGCAAAGTTTCCCACGCCGGCTTTAAGAACATAGTTCTCCAGACCTCCGCAAGTAAAGGCATAACCCGCGTAGCCATAAAAAAAGTGCCGGCCAGCAAGGTGACCGACACTCAAAATAAACTGACCGCCGCAGGCTTCACCGAGCAAACCCTGCGACAGCGTAAAGATTAAGCCGAGCCGAAACCCGGCGAATATTAAGATTATACCAATCCCTGAGCAACCATTGCATTTGCGACTTTAACAAATCCTGCAATATTAGCGCCAGCAACGTAGTTAACCCAGTTGCCTTCCTTAGCACCAAACTTAACAGCTGTATCATAAGCGTTGTTATGGATGTTGATCATGATGTTGTGGAGCTTCTCGTCAACTTCTTCAGCAGACCAAGCGAGGCGTTCTGAGTTCTGAGACATTTCGAGACCAGATGTAGCTACACCACCAGCATTTGAAGCTTTTCCTGGAGCATAGAGAATCTTTGCAGCAAGGAACTTGTTTACAGCATCGATGTTAGATGGCATGTTAGCACCTTCAGCAACAAGTTTTACACCGTTCTTCAAGAGCTTATCTGCATCTTCACCAAGAAGTTCGTTCTGTGTAGCACATGGGAATGCACAGTCAACTTTAACTTCCCAAACTTTCTTTCCAGCGAAGTATTTAGCTTCTGGGAACTTCTTAACATATTCAGAGATACGACCGCGTTTTTCACCCTTGAGCTTCTTAACCCAGTCAAGTTTCTTCTGTGTAATACCAGTTTCGTCGTAGATATATCCATCAGAGTCAGAAAGTGTAACAACCTTAGCACCAAGCTGAATAAGTTTTTCAGCAGCGTACTGAGCAACGTTTCCTGAACCAGAAACTGAACATACTTTTCCTTCGAAGCTGTCGCCAACTTTCTTGAGCATTTCCTGAGCGAAGTAGATAAGACCATAACCAGTAGCTTCTGTACGAATCAAAGAACCACCGAATGTAAGTCCCTTACCTGTGAGAACTCCAGTGTACTCGTCGCGGATTCTCTTGTACTGACCAAAGAGGTAACCAATTTCGCGACCACCAACGTTCTTATCACCAGCTGGAACGTCAGTATCAGCACCAATGTGGCGGTAAAGCTCAGTCATGAAAGACTGACAGAAACGCATAACTTCTTTATCTGATTTTCCATGTGGATCGAAGTCAGAACCACCCTTTCCACCACCCATTGGGAGAGTTGTAAGAGAGTTCTTGAGAACCTGTTCAAATCCAAGGAACTTAAGTACTGAAAGGTTTACTTCCTTAGAGAAGCGGAGACCTCCTTTGTAAGGTCCAATTGCACTGTTGTACTGTACGCGGAATCCACGATTTACGTGATACTTACCTTTGTCGTCCATCCAAGGTACTCTGAACTGAATAACGCGCTCTGGCTCTACAAGTCTTTCGAGAATTGCGTTTGGCTCAAGCTCTGGCATTTTTGCAACTACTGGATCGAGAGTTGTCAAAACTTCCTCAACTGCCTGAAGGAATTCAGGTTCGTTAGCGTTCTTTGCTTTTACTTCTTCCCATACACGGTTTACGTAAGCATTTTTCATTTCTATTTACTCCTCGGCAAACACAAAATCTGCATTTAGACATCATTCTGCATAATTATGCATTTCCAAGGTATAAATATACCACAAACCGCGTTTCTATGAAAAGTAGTAAAACCCAAATTCAGCCCGAATTTCGTTAATTTTTATTAAAGTTTTGAAGTAAAAATGAAGACAAAAAAAAGGAGGGGAAAATCTTCCCCCGCTCTTATCGACAAAGGGGTCACCCCTTAAAAACCCCTTCTCCACTCCGGAGGTTCGCCGTCATCAGCCCAGTATTCATCGAGCTCTGCAATTTTATCATTTTTCAATTTTATAAAGCTCACTACATGAAAAGAAGACCCGTCGTCAGCAGAAACAACATGACCTGCAAGAATTATTGTCTCGCCTGCTTTTTCAATACGTTCAATTTCACCTTTCCATTTTCCAGGATAATCACAATTCACCCGAACATATTCCAAAACAGAAAACTGCTCATTAGTACAATGCCATCTGATAACCGCATCATCTGTAAAAAAAGATGGAAGTTTTTCTCTGTTCTGAAGAATCACAGCATTCCAAAACTCTTCAACTTTCAATCTTTCACCCCTCTATCCGTCCAGATGTGCGCTCAATATACCGCTCCAGTCCAGACCGGCCGTCGGCATTCAAAGCTGTAACTTTTTCATTTTTTATTCTATCATCTGAATCCAATTTAAACAATCTGCATTCATTTTTTGAATGTGTTCGTATGCATTAACTTTCTGGCGTTTGCCACTGAGCAGTGTTGTCAAAACTGGAGAAATCAAAGAAATATCGCAAAGTCCCATGTGAACTGTCCCTTCATAATAAATATTTGTATACAAAGGATTATTGCTTTCTAAGAACTTTGCATTATTTTTGTAATCTTTTCTTTGCTTTAAGATCGAATAACTTGAATCAGAATATACATTCAAAAGAGGAACTGTATAATCGCTGTCATCAAAAACAATTTCACCTTCCGAGTTTTCATAAACATCTGCCATAAAAGGAGACTCAAGTGCAATAGCCCCAATAACATCAGTTCTTGAACGAGCCATAGCATATGCTGCAGAACCACCAAGAGAATGGCCGAACATAATAAAATTAACAGGACCATTCTTTTCCAGGTAGTCATCCATAACTGCATTCAAATCTGCTTTTCTGATTCTCATCCATTCTGAAAAGACTTTATATGTAGTTTTCCAGTCTTTATCCGGGTCAATTGAAGATGACTGTTTTAGAAACTCTTTACTCAAACCCGTTTTTCTTCCATCTTCATAAACCATGCTGGAAGCCTGGCCCGGATGCACAACAGCAAGAACTGTATATCCATGACTGGCGAGTTCTTTATAAAATGTACCGTTATTATCCACAGTTCCGCCTGAACCATGAGTCGCAATTACAACAGGATGATTTTCACTGCATTCAAGAGGCTGCCATTTTCTAACCTGAAGCTGACGCAGACTTCCATCATTCAAATATGGATCAGCCTGATTTTCAGTTACCCAATAATCAGTCGAGGAAAACTGATATTTTCCTGTTACAGAAATTTGTTTTGCAGGTGGAAAAATTGCAAAGAAAATAGTCAGAATAAATATTATTATAAAAGAAAAAACAAAAAGAACCTGACAACTCTTTTTAACATTCTTTTTTTTCAGACTTTTCTTTACAAGAAAAAAGAGAACCAGTTCAACAATAAGTAACAGTAAAAAAACAATCATGTTATGCACCTTTTTTAATAGCTATTTACTATTATAACACCTGATGCATAGCAATTTGTTACATATTGAAATTAAAAAGCAAAAATTAACTTTCAAACACCAGTCGGCCATCTATAAAGAGATATTTTACTTTACCAGTAAGTGTACGGCCTTCAAATGGAGTTGCCTTTCCTTTACTGTAGAATTTAGAACTGTCTACTGTCCATTCTTCATCCGGGTCTACAATTGTGAGATCTGCATCGTAGCCAGCTCTCAAAAGTCCCTTATGAAGTCCAAGCAGACGAGCCGGAGCAGCCGACATCAGCTGACTTAAGCGGCGTGGATTAAACTGATTGTCTTTTACGAGAACGCTGTTACATACGCCGTAAGCAGTTTCAAGACCAGTGAAACCAGGAGCACCTGCAGCTTTATCGTCCAGAGTATGAGGAGCATGATCAGTAGAAATTACATCGACAGTTCCATCGCGGAGTGCTTCAAGTACAGCAACGCGGTCATCCTCGCTGCGCAATGGTGGATTTACAAGAGCTCTGATATATGGTTCATCTGTTCCACAAAGAGCAAGATGATGTGGTGTTACTTCACAGGAAACAGAAAAGCCTTTTTCGGTTCTTGTAGTTGGAGCAAACTTTTCGCCGTCTTCAAATGCCTGATATGCAGCATCTGCTTCGTCTGCGTTATAATCCATTTCTTCATCATAAAGTTCATTCTTTGCTTCACGAACTGCATTGATAGAAACTGCTGTACTTACGTGAGCAATATGAACATGGCAGTCAGCCTCTTTTGCAAGCATGATGTTACGAACTGTTGCTACATCTTCAGCAAGGGCAAGGATTTCGTTTGCTTTAGTCAAAGCTAAATCAATGCGGTCCAAAGCTTCTGCATTTGCTTCGTCATCAGCATCAAAATCTTCATCGCCGGTTCCCCATGCAGAAAGACCAACGCCCTTCATAATTTCAAGAGCTTCTGCACGGAATGGTTTTGCCAGTGGACCGAGAGTCATATCTTCACTGTGACAGCTTACAATCAGACCCTTTTCACCAGCCTTAGTCATTGCTTCAAGCATAACACCAGAAGTTGGAACATCACGGCCATCTTCGGTAATTACCGGAACATATTGTTTTTCTACAAAATCAAGATGAGAAGTATCTGTGCCTTCAAAATTCTTTGTAAGACTTACTGTCTGAAAAAGATGTGTAAGCCCGATTGCTGCAGCTTCCCGCTCAATCTTCATTGCCATTTCAATAGAAGAAACAACAGGATTTGTATTTGGCATTGCAACGATGGTACCGTAACCACCAGCAGCAGCTGCGTGAAGTCCGGAGGTCAAATCCTCTTTCTGAGTTTGTCCCGGATAACGCAGATGTACATGCATATCAATAAAAGCAGGAGTCAGAGTAAGTCCATGCGCATTATGGAGTTCGATTGAAGTCTTTTCATCAACTCCGTCTTCGGCAAGTACTGAGTGTGCCATTTTTTCGAGAGTCTCTGAATTGGTGTAATAGCCCTGAAATACAGAACGAATCTTTCCGTCCATTACAAGAACAGCACCTGGAGTGTCCATACTTTCGTCCAGAAGACGCGCATTATAAATTAAAACTACTCTGCTCATATTTTTTCCTTATTTATTCTTGCCACCAGCCAAATATAATGTATCGCAATATTCGCAGCGGTAAACACCTTTTGATTTATCTGTAAGAATAAAAGTTGGTTTTACATAATGCTCAGTCTGTGTAATACAGCGTGGATTCTTGCATTTGAAAACACCCTGTACACGACTTGGAAGTTCCATGTTGATTTTGCGTACGATTTTTTCGTTTTCAATTACGTTTACGCAGATATCCGGATCAATAAAACCGAGCACTGAATAATCAATATTGATAATATTATCGATTTTGATGATATCCTTTTTGCCAGACTTTTCAGAAGAAACATTCTGAATGAGGCAGGATGTAAAAGGAGCTTTATCGAGTCCGAGCCACTGGTAGATTTCCCAGCCAGAACCGGCATGAATGTGATCAATAACAAGTCCGTTTTTAATTGTATTTACGTTCAACATTTTCCCCTCCTCCTTAATCAATAGCTCCAGTTATCTTCGCAATCAAAGCCATTCTTGCGTACATACCGTACTTAACCTGCTTAAAGTAAGCGGCACGTGGGTCGTTATCAACTTCTGGTGTAATTTCGTTTACACGAGGAAGTGGATGAAGAACGATCATATTCTTGCGTGCAAGCTTCATTTTCTCTGAATCAAGAATGTAGCTGTCCTTAAGACGGATATAATCCTGTTCGTTGAAGAAGCGCTCCTTTTGAACGCGGGTCATGTAAAGCACGTCGAGCTGGTCGATTACGGCGTCGAGGCTCTCAACAATTTCATACTGAACGCCGGCCGGCTCAAGAACGTTTGTAATCAGATAGTCCGGAACGCTGAGCTCCTTTGGACTGATGAAGATGTATTTATTTCCCTTAAAGTGACGGAGTGCTTCGGCAAGTGAGTGAACTGTACGTCCAAACTTAAGGTCGCCGCAGAAGCCGACTGTATGATTTTCAAGGCCACCAAGCAACTGACGGATTGTTACAAGGTCGGTAAGGGTTTGTGTCGGGTGATAGTGTCCACCGTCGCCAGCATTGATAATCGGGCAGGCAGAATACTTACTTGCGAGCAGAGCAGCCCCCTCTTTTGGAGTACGCATTGCAATTACATCTGCATAGCTTGAAACTACGCGGATTGTGTCGGCAAGAGTTTCTCCCTTTACTGTCGAAGTATTGTCGGCATCAGAAAAGCCTTCAACTGAACCGCCAAGTCTGAGCATAGCAGCTTCGAAAGAAAGTCGGGTTCTAGTACTCGGCTCAAAAAAAAGTGTCGCAAGAATTTTCCCGCGACACACGTCTTGAAATGATTTAGGATCAACAATAATCTGTTCAGCCAAAGAACAAA
Source organism: Treponema bryantii (assembly GCF_900111035.1). Lineage (GTDB taxonomy): Bacteria > Spirochaetota > Spirochaetia > Treponematales > Treponemataceae > Treponema_D > Treponema_D bryantii_C. The sequence continues at coordinate 39,116 of NZ_FOFU01000003.1, read as the reverse complement.
TTTCTTCGATTTCAGAAACCGAAAGATCATCCGGCTGAATTAAATGACGACCAGTTAGCATTGGTTACTCCGTATAAATTTTCTTAGATATTATCAAAAAACGGGGAATGTTACAATAATATTTCCATGCATGTTTACTGATTATCCAACTCTACGTTGAGAGTTTTCCAAAAATAAATTGTTAGGATTTTTCACCATCTTCTGATAGTATACAATTACCGCGCGGAATTAAAGGCACTCAAAAGATAAGTGCCCCTAAGGAGATAAAAAAATGAAAAACTCAATTGGAAGCAACATCAAATATTACAGAAAGCAGCTTGGTCTTACTCAGGAAGAACTGGCAGGACAGTTGTTTGTAACATCTCAAGCGGTCAGCAAATGGGAAAGTGACGCAGGATTGCCAGATACAGCACAGATTGTTCCACTTGCAAAAGTCCTTAATATCTCAACTGATGCGATTTTTGGACTTGAGCAGGGAAATTACGATGATCTTGCAGCAGCAAAGGTGCATGAAAAATTCCGCGAACTTCGCAGTCAGATTGATAAAAGAAAGGGTGCGCTTGAATCCTGCGAATATCTTCTTTCTGAATGTGAGGCAAATCCTCTGAACTTTGAAATCTATACGAACTTTGTTCAGAGTGTTGCAAACCTCAGCCGTAACATAGAAAACTTCGGCGAATACAAAAAGGGTATGAACGAAACCTTTGATAAATATTTTGATGAAGCCCTGAAGAAATCAGTTCAGGTAATCAGATACTGCAAAGACAGCAACTGTGTTGAAAAGACTCACTTTGCCCTTTCCTGGCTTTATATACAAAGAAAGGAATATGAAAAGGCCCGCGAACATATTGCAAAGCTTCCGAGTGCAAATTCAAATATGCTGCGCGAAAGTATTCTTGCCAAGCTCGAAGGTTTTGAAAACGGCATAGAAGCCCAGCTCAAGGCACAGCATAATAACTCGCAGTCGCTTTGTCTTCCTTTCAACAAGGAGTTTGTATATTCTGCCGAGACCTATTTCTGGAATAAAACAGAAAGCACTCCAGCCTATTGTGAATGGGCATTGAACATCATTTTTGCAGTCTGCAAGGATCCGACAATGAAGCCATACTGCCAGGGCTTTGTAAAAGATTTGTATGCCTTTAAGATTTGTGCAGAACTCAAGACAGGTGCCGACGACGCTGCCCGCAAGGATTTCGCAGAAGTTAAAAAGCTGATTCTGGATTATGTTGATTTCTGTGCAGCCGAGCTCGAACGGGAAGACCTTCTTGCCTGCTACGATGAAAAGGGACTTCTTAATATGAAGCTCTACACAAAAGAAGATGCCGACCGCCGCATTAAAGAACTTGAAGAAAAAATCAAAAACTGGTGCGGCGAAGACGCTTTGAAAAAAGTGTTGTAAAAAAAAAACATCATTGCGAGGAGCGATAGCGACGTGGCAATCCATTAAAGAGATTGCTTCGTCGTTGCACTCCTCGCAATGACGTATATATTCACGTTATGACGTGTGAATTAAATCTGATCCATTCTGGCAACGTCAGCTGTGTAGTCGATTCCTTCTACATCGAAACCGTTTGTTGCGTAGAAATCGTGCTTGTAACCAACAAGGTCACAGATTTCCTTAATATTGTCGTTGTTTACTTTAGCCATCAGCTTATCAACTTCAGCCTGAACATCTGCCTGCATTTCCCAGTCATCAACACGGATGCGGTTTTCTTCATCAACTGGAACTTTACCAGCAGATGCATTATCACCAGTGTAAAGGCGCTCAGCAAAGAGACGCTCCATCTGTTCGATACAGCCTTCGTGAGTTCCCTTTTCCTTCATAACCTTGAAAAGGATAGAAAGGTAAAGTGAAATGATAGGGATAACAGCAGAAGAACGAGTTACGAGTCCCTTGTTTACAGAAACGTAAGCAGCACCACCGAGTTCCTTAGAAAGCTTCTCATTTAAAGCATGGGCAGTAGCTTCAAGGTGCTTTTTAGCCTGCCCAATAGTTCCGTCGCGGTAAATAGCGTGGCTCAACTCTGGTCCGATGTACGAATAAGCAACTGTACGGCAACCTTCTGCAAGAACACCAGCGGCAGCAAGCTGGTCAATCCAAAGCTGCCAGTCTTCGCCACCCATTACTTTTACAGTGTTTGCAATTTCTTCGTCATTTGCAGGTTCAGCAGCAGACTCTTTAAGAGTGTCTGTAAGAATATCGATTCCAAGACCTGCGTATGTTTTACCAATTGGTTTAATAACTGATTTATAAAGTACGTGAGCACCAGTTTCGCTGTTAGGGTCAATCTTATCCGGGTCGCTGCGCACCGGTGAAGCCAAACTGTATACGATAAGGTCGAACTTCTTTCCAGCCTTCTTTGCTTCATCAATAATCATTTTGCGTGTTTCGTGACTGAAAGCATCTGCAGAGAAAGTCTCTGTAAACAAGCCTTCTGCCTTAGCAGCGCGGTCGAATGCGAGGTTGTTATACCAGCCTGGAGTTCCACCCTTAGTCTCTGTTCCGGCCTTTTCAAAAGAAACACCGATAGTATCTGCACCGTATTCGAAAGCTGCAGAGATGCGTGAAGCAAGTCCGTAACCTGTAGAACATCCCAAAACAAGAACGAACTTAGGACCGTTTCCGCCCTCTTTCAAGCTCTTTGTTCCGCGCTTAGCCTTCTGTGCTTTTACATAAGCAATCTGATTTTCAACTTCCTTAGCGCATCCAAGAGGATGAGCGTTAAGACACATGTTAGAACGAACCATTGGTTTGATTATCATAATTTACCTCTATATCTTCTTTAATATAATACATCCGTTATGACCGCCAAAGCCGAGTGAACAGCTGGCAGTTGCATTGATTTCACAAGACACGCCTTTGTTTGGTGTGTAGTCCAGGTCGCAGCCATGCTCTAAGTCCGGCTCGTCCAGGTTGATTGTCGGCGGAACAAAATTATCTTCCATTGCCTTGATACACATAATTGCTTCAATAGAACCAGCTGAACCAACCATGTGGCCAATCTCACTCTTAGTAGAAGAGATGTGGAGCTTCTTTGCATCGTCGCCGAACACGCTCTTAATCATCAAAGTTTCTGCAGTATCATTTGCAGAAGTAGAAGTTCCATGAGCATTGTAGTACTGAATATCAGATGGCTTCATGCCGGCATCTTCAAAAGCACGCTTCATGGCAAGAGCACCACCGCTTCCATCCTCACGAGGAGCAGTAATGTGGTAAGCATCAGAACTTGCACCGTAACCAGCAACTTCAGCATAAATCTTAGCACCGCGAGCCTTTGCGTGCTCATACTCTTCAAGAATTAAAACAGCAGAACCTTCAGCCATTACAAAACCGCTGCGGTTCTTATCGAATGGACGGCTTGCCTTTTCCGGCTCATCATTAAAACTTCTTGTCAAAGCAGAAAGTGCCTGATAACAGCCGATATTAAAACCTGTAATATTAGCATCAACACCGCCAGCAAAACAAACGTCGAGACGGCCGCTGCGAATCATATCAAGTGAAAGTCCAAGAGCATCAGTTCCAGAAGCACAAGCTGTAGACAAAGTCCATGAAGGACCGTAAATCTGAAAGTGCATTGCAACACCGGCAGAAGCTTCGTTATTCAAAACAAAAGGAGCTGTTAAAGGTGGAATGCGGTCTACACCACTTGCAGGATCCAGATATTTTTTATAAGCAGTTTCCAAGTCATCAGAAAGACCAATACCAACGCCAGTTACAATACCCGCTTTTTCATCTTTAAGATTATCAGCAGTAAGTCCAGCATCTGCAGCAGCTTCAATACTTGCACCCAACAGGAACTTGCTCATGCGGCTCATCTTGCGAGCCAGTTTGCGGTCTACACCATAATTATTTATATCAAAATCTTTAACTTCACCTGCAATCTGCACCTGATGTTTAGAAGCATCAAAAAGTGTGATTTTTGTAATTCCACTTTTTCCGTTCTTTACATTTTCCCATGCAGTTTTTACATCGTTTCCAACAGAAGAAACGCAACCCAATCCTGTTACAACAACTCTGCGTTGTGCCATTTAATACCTCAAAAAATAAAAAAGATGAATTAGTATAGCATATAAGATGAGATAATAAAACAGTACATTTCTTTGACATTTTTGTCAATAATGTCAAGATAAATCCCCCAATAATTCAAAAGGAGATTTATCTTGTCTTTATTTACAATATGAGCCTATAATTAACATATGACCACAACTGTGGCGCTGCAAAGATGCGCGGAATATGATTTTGATAAGGTTCTCGAATGTATTCATGTGATGTTTGAACTTGTTCCGCCTCCAGATGTCCGTGGCAAAACAGTTCTTCTAAAACCGAATATTCTTTATCCAAAGTCTCCGGACCTTGCAGTGTGTACGCATCCGGTTGTAGTTGGTGCTGTGGTCCAGGCTTTTAAAGATCTCGGCGCTGCCCGCGTAATTGCCGGGGAATCCCCTGCTATAGCTAATTCTACAATGGCCGCAAAGGTTACCGGCATGTACGATCAGGTTGTCATCAATGGCGGAGAATGGGCTGATTTTAAGACGCCCGCCGTAGCAGCCTGTCAAGACGGTAAAATAGTAAAAAGCCTTAATTTTGCAAAACAATTTCTCGAAGCCGATATTATAGTTTCAGTTGCAAAGCTAAAAAGCCATCAGCTTATGGCTTATACCGGCGCAATGAAAAATCTTTTCGGGCTTATGATAGGACTTGAAAAAGCAGAACAGCACTACCGTTTTTCCAACAAAGCTGATTTTGCAGCTTTTCTTACAGACCTCAATATTGCTGCAAAACCTCAGTATGCAATTATGGATGCAATAGTGGGAATGGAAGGGCCCGGCGGACCTGGTGGTGGAGACCCGATAAATCTTGGGTTCCTCGCCGCCTCGGACAATATTTTAGCCCTGGACTGGAAATGTTCGGAACTCGTAGGCTATAATCCTCATCTCATTGCAAATCTCGAAGATGCCCTAAAACGCAGCCTCTGGCTCAAATCAGAAAAAGAAATAAAAACAGCAGGAGCCTCAGAAGACACTTGCCGCTGTACAACCTTCAAAATAGTAAAAGAACCAAGCGAAACACTACAGAAAATGATGCCTCGCTGGCTCAACCTTATTGCAACTCCACTTCTCACAAAAACACCGCGTTTTAATGCCCGCAAGTGTAAAAAATGCGGACGCTGCGAACAGATTTGCCCGGCACACCTCATAAAAATGAATGGGCCGGACGATTCCGCCCAGCTGAACGACAAACAAAAATGTCTGCACTGCTTCTGCTGCCACGAAATCTGCCCGGCCGACGCAATAAAACTTAAGCGCTTTTAGATATTTGCCAGTTCGTCCTGACCAATCATTCTGATACCGTTCTGCTCACAAACCTTTTCAGTTTCAGGAACATCAGTACAGCGGATAATCATATAAGCCGAACCAGACTTACGTCCAGTAAAGCCGTACATATATTCAACGTTGCGTCCGTTATCAGCAAGAATCTTAAGAATCTTATTCAAACTTCCAGCCTCATCCGGAATCTCAACGGCAATTACCGGAGTAGATTTTACGATATAGTGAGAACGCTCAAGCGCCCCCATAACCTGCTCTACGTTTTCTACAATAATACGTGCAATTCCAAAGTCGTTAGTATCTGCAAGGCTGATAGCACGAATATTAATATTATGAGTTGCCAGAACGTTAGTAAGCTCCGACAGCGCATTCTTTCTGTTTTCGATAAAAATTGAAATCTGGTTAATAGTCATAGTTTATTCTCCTTATGTAGGGGAAAGCCTTCCCCTCGCTCGCACTTGCGTTGCTCGCTACCCCTTCTAGCGGGGACACCCCGCAACGCCCCGCCGTTAATCATGAAGCTTACGTGTATCAATTACACGCTTAGCCTTACCTTCACTTCTTGCGATAGACTTCGGTGCCACCAATGTAACCTTAGCCTTAATCTGAAGAACACTCAAGAGTGCACTCTCAAGCTGCTTTTCCTGCTTATTGATTTCAGAAACAACGTCGCTGAACTTCTCAGCTGTCATCTCAACCTTAATTTCGAATGTATCAGTGTTGTTTACGCGGCCAACATGAATCTCGTAGTTTGCAGGGTAACCGTTCTGCATGAGAACACCCTCAATCTGACTTGGGAATACGTTTACACCACGGATAATAAGCATATCGTCTGTACGTCCCATAGGCTTACTCATACGAACGAAAGTACGTCCGCAGGCACAAGGAGCACGGTTCAAAACGCCGATATCCTTTGTACGGAAGCGCATCAATGGGAATGCCTGCTTTGTGATTGCTGTGAATACAAGCTCACCCTTCTCGCCATCTGGAAGTCTCTTTCCAGTTTTTGGATCAATAGTTTCGATAATGAAGTGGTCTTCGTTTACGTGCATACCAGCCTGTTCCTGACACTCATAAGCAACGCCAGGTCCCATAACTTCAGTAAGACCGTAAATATCATAAGCCTTAAGACCGAGAGATTTTTCAATGTCGCGGCGCATTTCTTCAGTCCAAGGCTCAGCACCAAAAATACCAGCCTTAAGATGAATATCATCTGGAGTGAGTCCCATATCCTTAAGGGTTTCGCCAAGGTATGCAGCATAGCTTGGAGTACAGAACAGAATTGTAGATTTCAAATCCTGCATAAAAGTAATCTGGCGCTGTGTGTTACCAGATGAAATTGGAATAACCTGAATACCAAGTTTTGTTGCACCACCATGAACACCAAAGCCACCAGTGAAAAGTCCGTAGCCGTAAGCGTTCTGTGCAATATCATTTTCATCACAGCCGATTGCTACGAGCTGACGTGCTGTACAGTCATCCCAAATGTCGAGATCTTCTTTTGTATAACCTACAACAATCTGCTTACCAGTAGTTCCAGAGGAAGCATGAATACGAACAACTTTGCTCATTGGAACAGCGAAAAGTCCATATGGATAAGTTGCACGGAGGTCGTCCTTACATGTAAACGGAATCTTATCAAGGTCATCGAGTCCCTTAATATCGTCTGGAGTTACACCTGCTTCCTCGCAGCGCTTTCTGTAATATTCAACATTCTCATAAACATGGCGGAAATTTTTAGCCAGTCTTTCGCCCTGAAGCTTACGAAGCTCCTCAAGCGGCATACATTCTGATTCTTTCTGATAATATTTTAAATTCATAGAATTCTCCTGATAATGGATTGTTTCGCTTCGTTCGCAATGACGGGCATTCCCGTCACGCAATGACGCTACGTCATTGCGAGGTGCGTAGCACCGAAGCAATCTATATTGTTATTTATACTGCAATTGATTAATTACCGTGCACGGCACATCGTACGCATTGCACAAAAAAAATAGAGAAGTTCGCCCTTAGGCGAAAAAGAAATAAAAGGAAAAGAAGCGGCTCTTAAGTAGGCCTGTAATTCTTAACATATACTGAATATTACCACGCTTAGAGCCGCTTGTAAAGATTAAAACAAAAAATTATTAGAATCTGATATTCATAACTGTAATATCATCTGGCAGCAGTGAATGCTGAATCCAGTCTGTTACAGCTTTTTCGATAGCCTTTTCTGCAGAATAAACATCAGTATTGAACAACTCTCCAAAGAATGCCTTTGTACGAGCCTCATCATAACGCTCACCATCATCGCTCTGCATATCAGTAAAACCATCTGAATACAAATCTATCTGAAGACCGTTTTTCAGTGGCATCTTATAAGGACCTTTCTTATCTCCTGTAATTGCATCAGCAACTGCGCCCATTCCAAACGGAGGAAGTGTTGGAACAAGAGTAGCAACACGGCCTTTTCCTGCTTCATCTTTCAAATATGCAAAAACATTTGTATGTCCACAGTTAAATACGTTTACTGATTTTGCTTTATAATCTACACAACAAATTGCGCCAGTAATAAAATTACCAACCGGAACAATTTCTTTTAAGAAGTTATCCAGCATTACAACAAGCTGACTCGCATTCAGCTTTGAACAATCCTGCATTGCAAGCATAGAAAAAATCGAACCGAGAGTAACTGTCAAAAGAGCTGCAGAAACATTCTTTCCAGAAACATCAAAACTTCCAATCAGATATCGGCCTTCACAAAGCTCCTGAGCAATATAATAATCGCCACCAACAGCATTTGCCATTTTGTTCCATATACATACATCAAAAGGAAACTTCTTTGTATCAGAATTCTTTTTAAGCATATTCTGCTGAATGGCGGCAGCCTTTTCAAGATCCTGAGCACGAAGTTCTTCAAGCTTTGCATTCATTTTGGCAATAGATACAATGCCATAAAAGCTTCTGTTATTTATGAGAACAATAATATGTTTGATTTCAACACTGATTGCAGTTTCATTTACCTTAGCCGCAACCTTTTCAATAAAGTCACTGCAATTTAAGGTAAACGGACATTCCTTTACATAATCACCACAAGTCTTTGAACCAAATAGTTTAAAACCAGAACCAGAGCTGCGTTCAAGAGCATCTCGTTCAACAACACCTATTACAGCATCATCTTTTTCAATTGGAACCGCCGTTAGATCCGGCTGCTGCTCAAACATTTCGAGCACAGTATCAAGGCTTGCTCTGCTGCTTACAGGCTCAATCGCCATTGCAATTGAACCGACCTGTCTCTCATTAAAACTATTTTCAAAACCTGTTTTTTTAACGTCTACTGAACTTTTTTCTTCTAAATCCTCAGAAAAAAAAGAACTGTCTATAACTTCTTCTTCCATCAGAGTTTTCCCCTACAACGTTTTCATTAATTATAGCACAGTTCTTTTGATTTGCAATTTATTTTTCTGCTATACATGCTTTAATACTCTCATTGAACCCTTAACTATTTTCTTTTCATAATGCATAATTGAATTAAATTAAAAATTTTTATTTCATAAAAAGGAGACAAATTTATGAAAAAACTAACTATTTTAAGTGTATTGTTTATAACATTCGCTTTATTTTTTACTGGATGTAACCACACTATTAGTACACCACCACAAAGTAATGATTTTAATGCACAATTACCAGCTAGAATTGGTACCGATGAATTCACAGGAAAATCCATTACAAGAATTTCAAATTATGCCCATGGAAAATATGTTTTTAATGATGATAATACAGTCGATTATTATTCATATCAAAACGACAATTATTTAAAGAGCATTAAATTAGAGTACTCATACAATTCTGAAGATAAGATTCTTTATCTCGCATACAGAGGATTCTATCGCAATAATATTTTGATTACTAAAATAGAAGATTATCTTTCTAATATAATACACCCAACTGATGGTTATACCTATACTGAAGAATATATTAACCTATTCCGCGGTTTATACAGACTTTATGCAAAACAAATCATTAAATACTATTATGCATTTTCTAACAACGACAATAACTGTTCTTTACCCCCAACCTTGGGAACGAGTTTAGATACGTCTTCAAGTTTTGAATATTATGGCTCTACAACTGTCCTAAACAATAATCAGGGAGACTCACTTACATTGGATTTTCCAATAATATATTTCAACTCTCATTATTATGCATTTCAGGCTAATTATTCTGTTTCAAGTATGTCACCTTCGAGCTATAATTACAATCAAGCTTATCTTACCAATATTACGGAGTCTACTGCAGATTTATACTTTACAAATCAAAATGAAACAACATCAACAACTATAGAAGTTTTTGGTAAAGCAAAGATTCATTACACAATAACAAAAATATCTGATACAGAAGGATCAGCAACCATTCATCTCTCAGATTTTGATAATGGCCTAAAAGAATATTATAGAAATTTCTTTATAAGCACTCTTGTAGAAGACTACTCTGACATGCTTTTTGATTACTTACAAAAGGATATTTCAATAGATTTCCAGAATACTCCAGAAGAATATACAGTTCAGACAAATCAAGAATAGTTAAAAAAAAAGATTTCCGTTTTTTGCGGAAATCTTTTTTTTACTAACAATATTTGTTGTTTTTATTCGCCTCGTCCAAGCTTAAATGCCTTTTTGTTCATTTCAAGGAACTGAGGCTTAACCAGCTTTTCAATTGCAGCAAGCCATGCGTCCTCCGGGAAGTCCATATATTTAGAAAGAAGTCCCATCAGAACAATGTTTACAGACTTTGCAGTTCCTGCCTGCTCAGCGAGAGTAAGACAATCCAGAGCATCAACTTTAAGACCTGCCGCTGTCATTTTTCCAACCAGGTCGTCAGGATATTCAGCCGCGCCGGTAATTACAGGCATCGGGTCAATCTTCTGAGTGTTTACAACAATCTGTCCGCCCTTGCGGAGGTATTCTGTATAGCGTGCAGCCTCAAGCAATTCAAAAGAAACAATAAAATCAGCCTCACCCTTATCAACGATTGGTGAATAAACCTTGTCTCCATAACGAACATATGTTACAACCGAACCACCGCGCTGGCTCATTCCGTGAACCTCGCTAACCTTTACATCATAACCTGCATCAAGCAGAACCTGTCCCAAAGTTTTAGACGCAAGCAAAGCACCCTGGCCACCCACGCCAACTATCATTATATTTTTTACCATATTAATTATTCCGCCTTCAATGCATCGAACTTACACATCTGTGAACAAACGCCACAGCCAACACATAATGTTGTATCAATCTTTGCCTTGCCGTTCTTCATTGCGATGGCAGGACAACCAATCTTCATACACATCTTACAGCTCTTACATTTTGCTTCATCAACCTTGAGCGGAGGATTGTGCTTAACTTCTTTGAGCAGTGCACATGGACGGCGGCTGATAATAAGGCTTGGCTCTTCAACTTCGAGTTCTTCCTTAACAGCAGCTTCACACTCAGCAATGTTATATGGATCAACAACACGAACGCGGTTAATTCCCATTGCCTTAGCCAATGCTTCAAGGTCTACGCGGCCTGCAGGATCACCATAAAGGTTCTTTCCTGTTGTAGGATTCTGCTGATGTCCTGTCATACCTGTAATTGAGTTATCAAGAACGATTACTGTAGATTTAGACTGATTATAAGCAATTGTTGCAAGACCTGTCATACCAGAGTGCATGAATGTTGAGTCACCAATTACAGCAACAGATTTCTTTTCATTCTCTGCTCCACCAGCCTTGTTCCAGCCGTGAAGTCCGCTGAAGCTTGCACCCATACAAAGAGTAACATCCATTGCGCTGAGCGGTGCAACTGAACCCAAAGTATAACATCCGATATCACCAAATACAGTTACCTTAAGCTTGTTCAAAGCGTAGAACATACCGCGGTGTGGACAACCTGCACACATAATAGGCGGGCGAACAGGAATTGCAGTATCAAGTTTTGTACCCTGTGGAACTTCTTTTCCAAATGCAGCAGCTACAAGATTCTGGCTGAATTCACCGCAGATTGGGAACATATCTTTTCCGTGAATCTCAACTGAAAGTCCAAGTCCACGAACAAAAGTTTCAATAACCGGATCAAGCTCTTCAACAACAATCAGCTTTTCAAGGCCTTCAGCAAACTTGCGGATCATATCGCCAGGCAGTGGATTTACCATTCCAAGCTTCAAAATATTTACTGAATCGCCAAGAACTTCCTTTACATACTGATAGCTTGTAGATGAAGTGATGATACCAGTTTTAGCACCAACATCTTCTATCTTATTAATACCAGAAGTCTCACTCCACTTGGCAAGATCAGCCATTCTCTGCTCAACAAAAGGATGGCGGCGGATAGCATTTGCAGGAGCCATAACGTACTTGCTGATATTCTTTTCATAAGTCTTGTGCTCAGGAACAACACGTTCAGCTGGCTCAGTAATACTCTGGCTGTGAGCAACGCGTGTACACATCTTGTACAAAACAGGAGTATCAAATTTTTCACTGATTTCAAAAGCCATAGCGGCAAAGCGGCGTGCCTCATCAGCATCACTTGGCTCAATCATAGGAACCTTAGATGCAATAGCGTGATGGCGGCTGTCCTGTTCATTCTGAGAAGAATGCATTCCAGGGTCATCTGCAACACCAATAACAAGACCGGCATTAACGCCAGTATAGCTCATTGTGTAAAGAGGATCGGCAGCAACGTTCAAACCAACGTGCTTCATACCACAGAATGCGCGTCGTCCAGCCAGACACGCACCAAAAGCCGACTCAAGAGCAACCTTTTCATTCGGTGCCCATTCACAATAGATTTCCTTAAATCTTGCTGCTTCTTCAGTAATCTCCGTACTTGGAGTTCCCGGATAACTTGAAATAACTTCACAGCCCGCTTCAAACAAACCACGCGCAGCTGCGGCATTTCCTAACATCAGTTGTTTCATTGTATTCCCTTATAAAATATTTTTTTAAGTGAGAATGTAATTTTACAGCGATTTTAAAGAATGGTAAATAGTCGACTACCCTGTCTATATAGCTATTTAACCTTGATTCTATAGCTATCTGAATTTATAATAACCTTGCAAAGGAGGCTATCATGAATACAGTTCCTATGTACGAAGCAAAAAACAAATTGCCGCTATTTATGCATCAGGCAGAAGAATCGGGCCCGGTTTTTATCTCTCGCAGAAACAAAACTGTGGGCGTTATTCTTTCTTTTGATGATTACAACAAACTGATTTCAAAGCAGCCAAAAAGAACAATTCTTGAAGCTGCAGAAGAATTCCGCAGAAAAACCGCCGGCATGTTTACCAACGAGGATATTGATAAGATTTTTGATGTGAGGGATCATACGCCCGACTCCTATGAGAGCCATGTTTTTGACGGAGTGTTTGACGACGAATGAATTATGAAGAAGAAGCTCATTATCTTTTAGACTCAAATATAGTTTCGGAAATTATAAAACCGGAGCCAGATTTTAATGTGATTTCTAAAATTGCTGAACATAATTCTGATTGCGCAATCTGCGCCCCTGTCTGGCAGGAAATTCTTTACGGCTTATACAGGCAGCCAGAAGGAATGAATAAAAAATATCTTGATAAATTCATTAATGATGATGTTCATGAAAATTTCAAGATTAAGAATTTTACGGAAAAGGCCGCTGCAATTCAGGCTGACTTGAGGGCAAAACTCGAAAAAACAGGCGCCCCAACTCAAAAAGAAGACAGCATGATTGCCGCCATCGCACTTGCAAACCACATGGTTCTGGTAACCCGCAACACTAAGCACTTCTCAGCAATTCAGCAGGTCAGCGACCTGCTGATTGAAAACTGGTTTGAAGCTTAGAATTCATTTCCAGGGAAACGAGGAATCATATCTGTTGCCTTTTTGATTTCTTCGTCGCTTGGAATATAGTCGCTCATTTCGCCGTCGTTGAAGGCCTTGTATGCATACATATCAAAATAACCGGTACCTGTAAGACCGAATACGATGTTCTTTGCCTCGCCGGTCTCCTTGCACTTCATTGCTTCGTCAATTGCAACGCGGATTGCGTGGCTGCTTTCCGGAGCCGGCAAAATACCTTCAATGCGGGCAAAATCTTCTGCGGCCTGGAAAACCGAAGTTTGTTCTACAGAGCGGGCTTCCATAAGCCCCTGGTCGTAAAGTTCACTTACAATACTGCTCATTCCGTGGTAGCGAAGACCGCCGGCGTGACTTGCAGAAGGCATAAAGCCGCTTCCTAAAGTATACATTTTCTGAAGAGGGCAAACCTTACCTGTGTCACAATAGTCATAAGCATAAACACCGCGGGTCAGGCTTGGGCAGGATGCAGGCTCAACCGCAATAATCTTATAATCAGCCTCTCCACGGAGCATTTCGCCCGCAAATGGAGAAATCAAACCGCCGAGGTTACTTCCACCGCCCGCACAGCCAATGATGATATCAGCTTTTACGCCGTACTTGTCCAGGGCGGCCTTAGTTTCAAGACCAATCACACTCTGGTGCAGGAGAACCTGGTTCAAAACAGAACCAAGCACATAGCGGTAACCTTCGTGGGTCATTGCGTGTTCAACGGCCTCGGAAATTGCACAGCCTAGTGAGCCGTTAGTTCCCGGGAACTCGGCATTTATGCGGCGACCAACCTCAGTATTCATAGAAGGAGATGGAGTTACGTTTGCCCCATAAGTACGGATTACTTCGCGGCGGAAAGGCTTCTGCTCATAAGAACACTTTACCATATACACTACGCAGTCCAGGCCAAAGTAAGAGCTTGCCATAGAAAGGGCTGTTCCCCACTGGCCGGCACCGGTCTCAGTTGTCACACCCTTGAGGCCCTGTTTTTTTGCGTAGTAAGCCTGGGCAATGGCAGAGTTCAGTTTATGGCTGCCCGAAGTATTATTGCCTTCAAACTTGTAGTAAATGTGAGCCGGAGTTCCAAGCTTCTTTTCCAGACAGTAAGCGCGGACAAGAGGTGCCGGGCGGTACATTTTATAGAAGTTTCTGATTTCTTCCGGGATTTCGATATAAGCGTCAGTTTCGTTGAGTTCCTGGGCCACCAGCTCCTTACAGAAAACCTTTTCCAGTTCTTCTGCAGTACAAGGCTTATGATTTTCAGGATTCAAAAGCGGAGCCGGTTTCTTTTTCATATCTGCGCGGACGTTATACCAGGCCTTAGGCATCTCCGATTCTTCAAGATAAATTTTATAAGGAATTTCCTTTGCCATAATATAACCTCCGTTGGCACAAATTGTTGAGAAAAATGAAAGTGTTTCTTTTTAGAGAAACAAATAACAATTTGTAATATATAACAGGAAGTTTTTTCTGTCAATATTTTTTGAATATCACCAGTTTAAAATACAAAAGGCGGCACAAAGCCGCCCTGTTTTTATAAGTTTTCTTACTAAGAATCAGCCTGCATAACCTTGAATGGGTCTTCTGTGCGGTACATTTCGCGCAGCTTTGGCTTTTCGATTTTGCCGGTTGGGTTACGAGGGACCGGTGCAAAAATGATTTTGCGCGGTCTCTTGTACTTTGGAAGTTCCATACAGAAGTTGTTTACATCTTCTTCAGTACAGGTGTAGCCCTGCTTTACTTCGATGATTGCTGCCGCAATTTCTCCAAGACGCTTATCAGCAAGACCAATAACGGCAACGTCCTTAATTGCTTCCATTTTGTGAAGGAAGTCTTCAATCTGAACTGGGTAAAGGTTTTCACCACCTGTAATGATAACGTCCTTCTTGCGGTCTACAAGGTAGATAAATCCATCAGGATCCATCATTGCCATATCACCTGTGTAAAGCCAGCCTTCGTCATCCATAACTTCTGCAGTAGCTTCAGGGTTTTTATAGTAGCAAACCATTACACCAGGACCGAATACTGCAAGTTCGCCTACATCACCCTGTTTAACTTCCTTGCGGTGCTCGTCCACAATCTTAACCTTCCAGCCGTAGCCAGGAATACCGATTGCACCGATTTTGTTGTCGTTGCCAACTCCCAGGTGAACACAACCAGGTCCGATACTTTCTGAAAGTCCGTAGTTTGTGTCGTAGTCGTGGTGTGGGAAGTATTTTTTCCAGTCTTCAATCAGCTTCTTTGGAACAGGCTGAGCACCAATGTGCATAAGGCGCCACTGATCAAGATGGAAGTCAGAAATCTTAAGGTCACCTCGGTCAAGGCTGTCGAGAATATCCTGAGCCCAAGGAACAAGAAGCCATACAATAGTACAAAGTTCATCAGAAACAGCCTTAAGAACTGTCTCAGGTTTTGTACCACGAAGAAGTACAGCCTTACTTCCAGAAATCAAAGAACCAAACCAGTGCATCTTTGCACCTGTGTGGTAAAGAGGTGGAATACAAAGGAATACATCATCCTTTTTCTGACCGTGATGCTGCTGCTCAACTGCGGCAGAGTGCATAAGAGCACGATGCTTATGAAGAATAGCTTTAGGGAAACCTGTTGTTCCCGAACTGAAATAGATTGCAGCTTCATCATCATCTGTAAGTTCAATGTCCAGATTTTCAGAAGAATAGTTCATTACAGATGAAATGTAGTTTTCTGAGAAAGTTGGAGTAAGACCTTCGCCAACGTAAATGAGAAGGCGGCGGTTCATGATTTTTTCTGAAATTGTTTCAAGACGGCCGATAAACTCAGGGCCAAAGAAAAGAACAGAAATATCTGCAAGGTTCAGACAGTAGTCAATTTCATCAGATGCATAGCGGAAGTTGAGAGGAACCGCGAGGGCACCTGTCTTCAAAATACCAAAATAAATAGGAAGCCACTCAAGGCAGTTCATAAGAAGAATACCTACTTTGTCCCCTTTGCGAACACCACGCTCCAAAAGATAGTGAGCACAACGGTTAGCCTTTTCGTTAAAAATGCGCCAGCTGATTTCGCGGCGGTAAGGAAGATTAGGCTCCGGCTGGGTAAGGTCAAATTCCTTCCAGGTCATGCGGCGGGTGTCTTTTACTTCCGGGTTTAATTCTACAAGCGCGCAGTCATTTGCATATTTTTCTGCGTTGCTTTCAAGATATTTAGTGATTGGCATAGTTTTTACCTCTAACGTCATCCTGAACTTGATTCAGGATCTTTTATAAATAGTAAAGAAAATTATAAAGGATAAAGTTGAAAAATAAAAGTGGAAAATCTCATCTATTTTTTCTTTACATTTAGAAATTCAGTGTTATAATTTATAAATATAAAACTTGTTAGATGAGGTGGAGACATGGAAAGAATGCAATGCGATAACTGCGGACACGTTTACGATAAAGACGAAGGCGATCCAAAGAATAATGTAGCCCCAGGAACAGCATGGGCTGATGTACCAGCTGATTATAAGTGTCCTGAATGTGGTGCTGGAAAAGACAAGTTCATTATTGAATAGGAATAAATCTTTTGATTTATATAAATTAGGGGGAAAGAGCGTTTCGAAAGAAACGCTCTTTTTTTTATCTGAAGAAGCTAATCACAAATACCCAGATAAAGCCAAGTACTGTAATCATCTTAAGGCCCGTACCAAGCAGAAATCCCATAAAAGCACCAAAGGCAGCCTTAAACACACCTTCGCTTCTGCCCTCTTTATTAATAAACTCACCAATCAAAGCACCAAAGAAAGGGCCAAGAATAATTCCCCATGGACCTGTAAAGAATCCTACGATAAGACCAATTGTAGCTCCCGTAGTAGCATATTTACTGCCACCAAATTTCTTAGTCATCGTAACCGGGAAGAAATTATCAGCAATTGAAACAACAACCGCAATAATTCCCGTTATCACAAGACACAAAAGCGAAATCGAATTGTATTCAGAAAAATAAGCCGCCAGCAGCCCTGCCCAGGCAAGCGGTGCACCAGGAAGAACCGGCACAAAAGTTCCCAAAAAACCGACCAGAAGTAAAACTCCTGCAACAATACATAAAATTACACTAATTCCAGTACTCATTTTCCTGCCTTCCCAAAGTTTTTTAATTCAGGATGGTATTTTTTCCATCTTGCAAGTTCATCATCAAATTTTGCGCCCTCAAAGGTTTTAAAGTCGCGGTCTATTTTGATAATCTCATCTTTAAAACTCACTACCGCATCTGCAATACAAGGTTCAAAAGCTTTACCCTTCTCCGCTTCAAAAACCTTAACAGCATCAGCAATAGACATAGGTTCTTTATATAATCTTGGACTAATCAGAGCATCAAGAACATCAGCTGCCCCAAGAATCCGTGCACAAAGAGGAATTGTATCTCCGGTAACCCCATATGGATAACCGCTTCCGTCCCATCTTTCATGATGATAAAGTGCCATTTCTTTTGCCGTTACATTAAAAGTTCCATCATCTATAGGAGGCATACCTTCAAGAATCTTTCTGCCTTCCATTGGATGAGTTTTCATAATTTCATATTCTTCATCAGTATACTTTCCAAACTTATTTACAATATCCTGAGGAATCCTGATTTTACCAGCATCATGTAAAAGGGCTGCTAACATAAACTCATCTATCTTTGCATCAGTTAACTCCTGCGCATAATAGCCATTTGACCTCAACTGCTTACAGATTTCCTGAACATACTTGCCGGTATGATAATTATGAGTAACTCCAAATATATCAAAAGCACCAAAACTGCCGACAACAAATTCAATAATCTTATGCTGATTTTCATTAAGATTTACGTTACGTGATTTTAGTTCGTTATTCAGCTTTTCAATGTACTCATTCTTTTCCTGAAGTTCTTTATTAGTATTAAACTGCTCAAGAGTTTTTTCATTCAGGCGTTTATAGGCACCATCTTTATCTACATTTATAGACATAAGACGACGGAATGTTTCATAAGTTCTCTTTGAAAGCAAGTCAGTAACCAGAAAAACAAATATAAATTCAACAATTACACCAGGAACATTTTCTATAAACCAGCGCTCCTGAGTTTTTACACCGCTGAGAACCAGAGTTACAGCCGAAGAACGAAGCCAGTAAGCAATTATTGTAAGAAAAAAATTGATAGTTGTAGTGATTCGAGTAAGCTTGCGGTTATAATAAAGACAGCTGATAAACGGAGCAAAAGCCCATGAAATAGTAAGAACAATTACACCTTTCATACCCAGTAGGAACACAAATCCGGAAATAGCTAAAAGTCCAAGGTACATGGAAACATACTGAAGCTTTTTATTCCAGGTTTTATTCAGTATAAAGCACGTAAAAGCCATTACCAGAGTGTATATCAAAATCATAAACGCATAAGGAGTTGGTACATACCATACACCTACATGAGTAAGAATAACAAATGTAATAGGAACTATAAGAGCGCAAAAAAGAATTGTATAGATTTTCTTATTGATATTTACAATATTCTCTGTAAAAAATGAGTCTTCTTCGGTAATCGGCATAAGAAAAGTATAACATGTGGGTATTGATTTAGCAAATTCTTGAATTAACCTAAATACTTCTATATACTTAAGTTATACTAAAAAAAAGTGGTGATGCTAAAAAAGCTTCGCACACAGGAGAATGGAAAATGGACAAACTAAAAATCTTATTGGCTAAAGGCCGCATCTACGAGTCAGTTTATGAACTTTTAAGTGACGTAGGTATTTCAATCCATCTTCCTGACCGCACATACTTCCCGACAACAAATCAGGAAGACCTCGCATTCCAGGTAGTAAAGCCACAGATTACAAGCCTTCTTCTTGCAAATAACAAGGCAGATGTTGGATTTTCTGGAAAAGACTGGGTTTATGAAAATCAGGTAGAAAACGACGTTGTAGAAATTATGGATCTGGGCTTTGACCCTGTACGCATTGTAGCTGCAATTCCTGAAGCACGCGATTTTGACAAGCTTCTTAAAGGACAGGTTACAATTGCAACAGAATATCAGGTTTTGAGCCGCAAATGGGTTGAAAACAAAAAAATCGACGGAACAATCTTCCGCACCTGGGGAACTTCAGAAGGTTTCGTTCAGGACACAGATGATTCAATCGCACAGATTCTTATCGACAACACTTCAACAGGTTCTTCACTCAAAGCAAACCGCCTCAAGATTGTAGACACTCTTATGGAATCTTCTACAAGAATGTATGCAAGCAAGGCTGCAATGGAAGATCCTGCAAAGAAGCAGAAAATCATGGAGCTCAAAATGCTCTTCGAAACAGTTTTGAACGCACGCAACCGCGTAATGCTCGAAATGAACTGTGCAGAAGACAAGTTCGACACCCTCATCAAGGGAATCCCAAGCATGAAGAGCCCAACCGTTTCCCCACTTTTCGGCGGCAACGGCTACGCAATCAAAATTGCAGTTAAGAAGTCTGAAGTACCAACTCTCCTGCCAAAGCTCCAGAGCCTCGGTGCCACAGACATTGTTGAATATGAACTTAGAAAGGTAATGCTCTAGAAGGTAAAAGGTGCTAGGTTTTAGGTTCTAGGGTATGAGGGGGAAGTCTCCCCCTCGCTCCAACCACCTGCGGTGTTTTCCGCTACCCCTTCTGCGGGGCACATCCCCGCAACGCCCCTATAACCTAACACCTAAAACCTGAAACCTAAAAATGGAGGATACTATGAGAACCGCAACAGTAAAACGCGTAACTGGTGAAACACAGATTGAACTCACCCTGAACCTCGACGGTACAGGTAAATACGATGTTGAAAACCCAATCGGCTTTTTCGACCACATGCTCCGCAGCTTCTGCAAGCACGGACTCTTTGACCTGAGCGGAACAATCAAGGGCGACCTCAACGTAGACCAGCACCATACAATCGAAGATACAGGAATCGTACTTGGCGAATGTTTCAAAAAAGCACTCGGCGACTGTGCAGGTATTTTCCGCAGCGGTTTCTTTATTTACCCTATGGACGAAACTCTCGCTCAGGCCGCAGTAGATTTTGGCGGACGTCCTTACCTCGTTTGCAACTCACAGCTCACAGGTATGCCGCTTGTAAGCATACAGAATGGCAAAGAAGGTTCTTTCCAGACAGACTGCTTTGAAGACTTCTGGCAGGGCTTTGCTAATGCTGCACTCTGCAACTTACACATCGACGTTATCCGTGGACGCAGTGATCACCACAAAATTGAAGCCTGCTTTAAAGCTGTAAGCCGCGCCATTCGCAGCGCAACAGAAATAGATGCCCGCCGCGGCGGCACCGTCCCAAGCACAAAGGGCGTTATCGTTTAATAAAAACGCAGGAGGTCCCCATGAAACTCGTAGTCTTCGGCGATTCTATCCTTAAAGGCGTAATCACAATTCCCGGTTCTGGAAAACTCTTTGACATAGCCGAAATTGATTCACTTACCCTGGCACAGCAAAAACTTGGATTCGAGCTGGATAACCGTTCACTATACGGCAACATCACAAGCAAGGGCCTCCTCAAACTCCAGAACTTTTTTGAAAAAGGCGGTGAAGCAGATTTTTGTATAATTGAGTTTGGTTCAAACGACTGCGACTATGACTGGGGAACTTTTGTGCAAAAGGTTCCAATGACAGAGTATCTGGACAATCTTTCTCAGATGGTAAATCTCTGCCGCGCCAATAAGGTTACCCCTCTTATGATGGGACTCATTCCTTATGTATGCGACAACTGGTTCAAAACAATCATAAAGGGCCACAATGAAGCAGCCATTCTGAAGTTCCTTGGCGGCACCTCAGAAACACTCGGTAAAAATCAGCTTGCCTATAAAAATGCACAGGCAGACTTTGTAAATAAAAATAATGTGCAGTTCTTAGATCCATGGCCAATCTTTGAAGGTCACAAAGAACTTATGTGCTATGACGGAATTCATCCGAATGAAAATGGCTATAAACTTCTTGGATATGCCTGGATTAAATTCCTGTCAGAAGTAAAAAAGGAATTCTAATGAAAGAAATAACCATATACACAGATGGCGGATGCCACGGAAATCCTGGCCCTGGTGGCTGGGGAATTGTTGTAATTGCAGACGGAGTTGCAAAGCAGCTTTCCGGCGGTGAAAAAATGACAACAAACAACCGCATGGAACTTATGGCAGCAATTACAGCTCTCACCGTAGTTCACAACACTCCCGATTTTGCAGGCAGCCATGTTACTGTAAACATCGACAGTCAGTATGTAAAAAACGGAATCACAACCTGGATAAAAAGCTGGAAAGCAAAGGGCTGGAAAACTGCCGATAAAAAGCCTGTAAAAAATCAGGACCTGTGGGTACAGCTCGACAGTCTCAACGCTGGTCTCAATGTAACCTGGAACTGGGTAAAAGGCCATGCAGGAATCGAATACAACGAAATCTGTGATCAGCTTTGTCAGTCAGAAATCGCTAAATTCGAATAGCCGGAAAATCTCAAAAAAATCATTTTTCTCTCTAAAAACTTCCTAAAAACTTCTATCTGATACTATTTATATAGTATGAGAAATTTGATTTTTTATACTATGATTTTCACTCTGGTGCTCGCAACCAGTTCCTGTTCACAGGCAATGACACAACCGGCGGAAGAAACTCTGGAAATCAGTTTACCAGACTGGCCTCCAGATGGCTGTTACACTGACCACTATCCTCAACTTTCCCACTGGTATATCCAGATTGCCGGAGCCGGGTTTCAGAAATCTTTTTATTCAGCGCAATCACAAATATCTGTTCAAATCAAAAAGAACCGTCCACTCTGCATAACCGCAAAGCCGATAACGCTGCTTTATGACGGAAGCGAGAGTGACTATTTTAAGCCGGCCGGCTATATGTATCCTTTTTCAGAAGACTCCTCATCAAACACTGCGCCCACACTAAATTGGGAACAGGGATATCTTGCAAATCTTATGCAAAAACTTTTTAAGCGCTGTAACACAGAGGGATTGTCTCAAATTGATACTGAATATCTCATATGCACCTTTAATTGGAGAAAAGCACAGACATCTATCGAACAGAAAATCCATATCGACTCAGAAATCTTTTATAATCCCTGGCTTATTCCAGAGTCGCCTGTTCTTGAAGCCGTCAGTTCACATAGTTTTAAATCCTCTCTGCTTACACCTGCGGGAATACTTTCTATAACGACCGATCAGCTTAAAAATTCCTTTATAACCTCAGATTCTCCCCTTCTTTCCTCTTTTATTCCTGAAAATTTCTGTATAGAGCAAAAAAATCAGTTTACTGTTATGAAAAATTCCCCCATAATAATAGGCGACGGCAATAAATACGCACTTTACATCACCTGTAAAAGCGCAAAAAATATATCACTTGAGCATATTTATCTGCCGATATACATTGAAGATATATGAAAATTTTTAAACTGGCATTATTGTTCACCATTTTCTCTGTTTCTCTTTTTGTCTGTGGCTGTAAGAAAAAAACTGCTCAGATTCCAGTTCAGAATGCAATCACTGTTGAAATCACAAAAACAAATCATGCATGGTATTATTTTTCTAACTATACTTACCATTTTGTAGACCGCCCGCAGAATGCACCTCTGCAGGCTCAAAAGCCCTGGACAGAAAGCATAAGAATCTCTTCTGCAAATAACGAGGCATGTACACAATATTCTGAATCAAAAGCCTTTGCTGTTGTGAACCGTCTTGGCATTCTTTCCTTTAATGATGAAGCAATTACTCTTTCACAGGATGCAAGTTTATTTACAGACCGAACTGCAGGAAATCTTGTTTTTCTGAACAATGTTCCGGTTTACTCAGTTTATAAAAGTGCATTCTTCAATGATACAATTCTTGCACCGGATTATAAGAACGACAGTTCATCACATCTTTTCCTTTTACAGTTTGATTCACATGCAAAGATTTCATATCCTATTCTGAATTGTAATAACATCACAGACAAAACAAATTCTGAAGTAACAGATTTTTACTGGAATGGACTTGAATGGTGCTGCAGTATAAAAACTATTTCAGATATTAAAAATGAATTTTCTTATATCAGATTCAAACCTTTAATCCCACTTCTCGCCCTTTCACCTTCAACTGCAGAAGGTAAGATTGATATTGAAGAATGCGATGCTGATTTTTTCAGAAGCTGCAGAGTACATCACAATTATACTGATGCTCCAGATAGAATTAAAAAACTGCTTTCAGGTTTTGATACAAAACTTCCTTTTATAATCGAAGTAAAAAATGCAGGCGGCAGTTCACCTCGTATTTATGAAAATACAGTAACAAACTCAAAAGAAAAAGAACTTAACGCAAAGGCTATTCTTTCTGCAAACTGGAGCGCTGCTTTGTTTGAAGATGGAACTCTTTTCCTAGAGGGCGCACTTCCAGGAAAACATATTCTTCGCAGTGGGAAAGCTGTTGCAATTCGGCTTCCAAAGCTTCCTGTAGGTTTTATATATTCTGATTTTGTAATTTCAGGAACAACTCTTTATGCAGCATGGGAAGAATCTTCGTTCTATAAAACAGGACGTGCCGGCTTCCTTCAGGTAAATCTTGAAAGAACCCTTTACAGCAGAATGATTTAGAGGTATTTGTGAAACCTATTAGAAAAATCCTTTTGATTTTTGCAAGTTTATTTCTGCTGTCTTCAATTTCTGCTCAAGAAGAGTCAGAAGTTCCGGCAGATATTTCTTCTTCAGAAGAAACTGCAAAATCCATTCAACCTGCAGATTTTGTCCTTCAATTTGAACCTGGCATTTATATAAATACAGAAAGCAAACTTGTAAGTGCACCTTCTCCTGTAGTTTATCCTATTTCTGTAGGTTTTCTCTGGCCGGAACATTCAGTGTTTGCCATTCAGCCAACCTTAAGCTTTTTTATGATGCATCATCTTTTATATGAAGATAAGGCTCTGCCTGCTGAGATAGAAAACCGTACTACAACTACCCTTTCATTCATGCTGAATATTCCGGCAGTTTATTCAATTTATCTTTCCAACAGCAATTTTCAAATTACTGCAGGGCTTGGAATTTTCATGAGATTCGGGATTCTTTCACCTGGTGTGAAGGAAGGAGATTCCGGCTGGTCAGGAAGTGCCGGCAGTGATGTAAAAAAAATAAACAGTTATTTCTGGGGAAATTTGCGCTGGCTCTACCTTACTTTGGGTGGTAGCTGGCTATATAATTTGACCCCGCAGCTAAAGGCGGGGCCAACATTGAATATTTATCTGCCTGCGGGAGGTCTCATAAGCGACGGTTCCGCACAGGCATTGTTGATTTCGGCAGGTATTAAAATCTGCCGGTAATCTACTAATACATACCGCCCATATCAGGAGCTGGGGCAGCAGGAGCCTTAGGTTCAGGAATATCAGTAATTGCACATTCTGTTGTGAGGAGAGTTCCTGCTACAGATGCTGCGTTCTTCAAAGCAGAGCAGGTAACCTTAGCTGGGTCGATGATTCCGGCCTCAAGCATATTTACCCATTCACCAGTGCGAGCATTGTAACCAATACCCTTCTTTTCTGTCTTAGCGCGTTCAGCAATTACGCTTCCGTCAAGACCAGCATTTTCTGCAATCTGGCGCATTGGTTCTTCAAGAGCGCGGCGTACAATCTTAAATCCAACCTTTTCATCTTCTGTAAGGTCAGCTGGGATTTCGTTCAAAGCCTTAGAAGCTTCGATGAGTGCAAGTCCACCACCAGATACGATACCTTCTTCAAGAGCGGCACGTGTAGCAGCGATTGTATCTTCAACACGGAACTTCATTTCTTTCATTTCAGTTTCTGTGTTAGCACCAACGTTGATTACAGCAACACCACCAGCGAGCTTAGCAAGTCTCTTCTGGAGCTGTTCCTTGTCGTAAGATGATGTAGACTTTTCGATAGCAGTCTTGATTTCTGCAACACGGTCTTTAATAGCCTTAGAAGCTCCGGCACCACCAACGATTGTTGTGTTGTCCTTGTCAATCTTAATAGACTTAGCCTTACCAAGAACTTCAGTTCCGCAAGTTTCAAGCTTAAGTCCAACTTCTTCAGAAACTACAGTACCACCAGTCAAAATAGCGATATCCTGGAGCATATCCTTTCTGCGGTCACCAAAGCCTGGAGCCTTAACAGCACAAACTTTGATTGTTCCACGGATTGTGTTCAAAACGAGAGTTGTAAGAGCTTCACCTTCAACATCTTCACAGATGATTACGAGAGCCTTACCAGCGTTTGCTACCTTTTCAAGAATTGGAAGAAGATCCTTCATTGCAGAAATCTTCTTGTCGTAAATCAAAACGTAAGCGTCATCAAAATCAGCTTCCATGCGCTCGCGGTCTGTTACAAAGTAAGAAGAAATATATCCGCGGTCAAACTGCATACCTTCTACAGTATCAACAGTCATTTCCATGTTCTTTGATTCTTCTACAGTGATAACACCGTCTTTTCCTACCTTTTCGATAGCGTCAGCAAGCATCTTACCAATTTCTGGATCGTTGTTAGCAGAAATTGTTGCGATGTTTGTAATATCATCAGCGCCCTTTACAGGCTTTGCATTCTTTTTGATTTCTTCAACTGCAAGTTTAACAGCCTTATCCATACCGCGCTTAATTTCGATTGGTCTCATACCAGCGGCTACAGATTTAATTCCTTCGCGTACAAGTGCGTAAGAAAGAACAGTTGCAGTAGTTGTACCATCACCGGCATCATCGTTAGTTTTGCTTGCTACTTCGCGTACGAACTGAGCTCCCATATTCTCATAAGGATCCTGGAGTTCAATTTCCTTTGCTACAGAAACACCGTCCTTTGTAATTACTGGTGAACCGTATTTCTTGTCCATCATAACCATACGTCCACAAGGTCCGAGAGTTGTCTTTACAGCTTTCGAAATCTGCTCAACGCCACTCAAAAGCTTTTTTCTAGCATCTTCACTAAACAATAACTGTTTTGCCATTTCTATATACCTCTTTTATTAGTTTAAAATTTAATCTTATAGTATAAAATATAGAAATTTCCGCCAAACGGCAAGGAAATTCGTATTCTTATTCTTCTGCTGTAATATTAGTCTGTCGGAACTTTGCAAACTGAAAATCGTCAAGTTTTACAAGCAGGCGGTAAAGTCCAAAGCCAGCGAAAGTACAGATAAGACGGTCATTTACAGTTAAAGGAATTCGGGGAACCAGATATGAAAAGAAAGTTCCCATTTTCAACTGACGCATAACCTCTGAAAAATTATCAAAAGCAGAAAAGCCTGTTGAAGTCTGGAAAAGAGGAAGCACAAATGTATCCAGTAAACTTGCAGAAGTAAAACTGAAAACAGAAGAGACTACAACAATAATCAAAAGATATAAAACAGTCATAATACGACTGTACAGGAACTCTCTTTTATTTCTGGAAAATAGCCAGGTAACAAATACAATCAGCATTCCACAAATTGCATAAAGGCAATCATAAAAAGAAAAAGGAGTACCTGTATACCGGCACAGCAAGACAATCATCAGCGGATTAAAACTCGCAGCAACTATAAGACCGGGAATAAGACCCATATAAAGTGTTATTGCAACAGCAAATTCTGTATCAAGAAAACATGGCAACTGCAATTTATAAGCCATAAATGATGTAAAAAGATCTCCAAGTATTGCAATTACACAGAAAAGGATGTTTTTCACAAACGGTTTCATGGTTAGTATATCCTACACGATAATCAAATTTATTATAACATGAATCAAAAAAAATCTCACTTTTCGTTTAGAAAAATCTATGTTATTATATAAGTATGAAAAAGGTATTGATTGCAGACAGTCATCCGTTATTCCGTGATTTTCTTAAACAGAAGCTTTCGGAAGACCAGATTGAAGTTATTACAACCCAGGAAAACCGCGATATTTATACAAAGGTTATTACCTCACTTCCAAACCTGATTATTCTGGATATGGAAGAAGATAACTCTATGGAAATGGAGTTTCTTGAAAAGAAGATGCACGATACAAACTGTGCAGATATCCCTGTCATCATTACCGGTCCAAAACAGGATCGCTCAAATATCGCAGCCTACGCAAAATACGGTGTAATTAAATACTTTGAAAAACCTGTTCAGTTTGACATGTTCTTTAAATCAATCGGCCTTGTTGTACGCGTTCCGCTTTCAATGGATACAACACCTTGTATTCTGGACCTTCACCGTAACAACAACATAATCTTTATTGAACTTGCACTTGGACTCAACCGTGAAAAGATAGCACTTCTTCAGTTCAAGCTTTCAGAAATGATTGAACGTGAAAAGCTGGAAAATCCTAAGGTAATCATCATGCTTACAAACCTTGAGCTTACTTTTGTAGACGGTTATAACCTTGAATTTCTGATTGATAATGTCCTTGCCAGTTCAAAAATTCATGCAAAAAATGTTAAGATTCTTTCTCTAAGTAATTTTGTAAAGGAACTTGTAAACGGACATACAAATTATGCCGGCGTAGAAATTTCTTCTAACCTTTCAAGAATTCTTAATGACCTTGTAGATACCTCTGTTACTTCAGATATTTCAGACCTTATTACAAACCGCTTCCTTACCCCTTCATACGAAGCTGAAGATTCAGCATCTATTGCTACACGCTTTTCTTCAGATGGGCTTGAATATTCAGGAAAACCTCAAAAAACTGGAACTGTTCTTACAATTGCAATTATTGACAGTGATGAATCCAGTCTGGAAATCACAAAGAATTATTTTGAACAGGCCGGTGCTGCCTGCTTTACATATACAAAAGGTCAGGAATTCTTAAATAACTATGACGACGGAAAGTTTGATCTTATTCTGCTGGATGTACTTTTAAATGATCAGACCGGGCTTTCTCTTTTACAGAGACTTCATGGAATGCCTCATTCGCCTCCAATTGTTATTTATTCACAGAGTCTTCAGAAGGATATCATTGTAAAGGTTTTGAGTGCCGGAGCTGCAAGCTATCTGGTAAAACCTCAAAAGCCAAATGTTCTTATACAGAAATGTCTTTCAATTCTTAAAACAAAGGAATAAGTTGTGTCTTTACAAAAAGTTAATTTTCATACTCATTGCACTTTCTGCGATGGAAAAAACACCGCAGAAGAACATGTAATTTCAGCCATTGAAAAAGGGTTTACAGCTCTCGGCTTTTCAAGTCATTGTTTTCATCCGTTAAATCCTGAGTTTTATAAACCCGTAGACAGTATCTGGCACATTCCTTCTGAAAACATAAAAAGCTATACACAGGAAATAAATCGCCTCAAAGCAAAATATGCAGATCAGATTAAGATTTTTCTTGGCTTTGAAGCTGATTATTTTGATTCTCCGATATATGGAACTGCAATTCCAGACAAAGCAAAATACGCTGAGTTCTCGCCAGATTACCTCATTGGAGCCGTGCATTACATCAATACAGACAAAGGCTTTTTCACAGTTGATCACAAAACAGAAATTGTAAAAGAAAATATCGAACGCTTTTACACAAAGGCTGACGGCTCAATTGATGGAAAACAGGTAGTTTGTGATTATTTTGCAGCTGAACGAGAAATGCTGCAGAAAGGTAACTTTGATATTCTTGCACATTCAGATTTGATTCGTATAAGAAATACAGTTTTACATTTCTTTGATGAAGAAGATACCTGGTATAAAGATGAATTAAAAGCTACTGCGAAGGTTATTGCAAAGGCTGGTGTTATCACAGAAATAAATACCGGGGCAATTGCCCGCGGTAATATGGATGATACATATCCGTCCCAGTATTTTCTGGAACTTTTACATAATAACGGGGTACCAGTATGTATCAATTCTGATGCCCACACTGTAAGTAATCTGGATGCAGCCTTTGACCGCGCAGCAGATAATGCCCGCCGCGCCGGCTACACAGAACTTGTTTACCCACAGAACATTGTTATTAAACTATAGGTTAGCGGTTCTTTCTCTCCTGTGCACTTGCGCAGTTAATACACATAAGTGCATAAGGAAGAACTTCAAGTCTTTCCTGAGGAATTTCTTTACCACATTTTACACAGCGGCCGTAAGTTCCCTGATTGATTCTGTCGAGAGCACTGTCAATCTGCTGAAGTCTATTTGCATCCTGAGTTCCAAGAGCAGTAAGAAGAGTTCTATCAATTACATCAGCAGCAACATCTGCTTCATCTCCAGATTCAACGGTTTTAATAAGGCCACGCATATCTTCACTCTGATCAGCTAATGAAGCAAGAAGAGTTTTTCTCTGTTCAAGTAAATATTCCTTCATTTTTTTAAGAAAAGCTTTGTCCATATTTATAAATCCTCCCAAAACCATTTTTTACTTGTGTTGTCAAGTTATGCTGTTTTGTATATAATAACTAATATAAATGCAAATCGGCAAAAAGACAAATTCTTTTTTGCAAATTTTTTTAAATTTTTTATTATAAAGGGAACCTATGGCAAAAGAAGAAGCTATTGAAGTACAGGGCGTAGTAAAAGAGGCCCTTCCTAACACAACTTTCCGCGTAGAACTTGAAGGCGGACACATTATTCTCGCACACCTTTCTGGAAAAATGAGAAAGCACTACATCAGAATCGTTCCTGGCGACAGTGTAAAAGTTGAGCTTTCTCCATATGATTTGAACAAGGGACGTATCGTTTTCCGCGAGCGCTAATAAACTGCTGTCAGCCTTTGTTGACAGATAAAACAATATCTGATAAGGTTTACACACTATGGAACACATTGTCCGTTGGGCACAGAAAATCAATTCCTCTACGTTGGCTTACCTTTATTATAGCTATGATTTTCTCTCTACTTATGCGGAAACAGCACGCTAGTGTGATTGTGTTTTACTGATTAAGGTAATTACAAGGCTTTCCGTAAAAAGGAAAGCCTTTTTTTATTGCAGGTTGATAATATTTTTATCAACCTGCAAAACGGCTGAGTCAAGGCTTTAAGCGAAGCGTGCCTTGACCAGACGTATATCACGATTTTGTAAATAAGGAGATTATACTACTATGACATTATTCGAAGATCTAAAATGGCGAGGTCTTATTAAAGACGTTGCAGGCGAAGAAGCTGATTTGCAGAAAGTTTTGGACGGAGCTCCATTCGCTTTTTACTGGGGAACAGACCCAACTGCCGATTCCCTTCACCTCGGCCACTATTCTTCTCTTTGTATGGCAAAACGCCTCGCTAATGCAGGACATCACCCGGTTCTTTTGTGCGGTGGTGCCACAGGCCGCATTGGTGACCCACGCCCTACAGCAGAACGCGAAATTATTTCAGAAGAAGCTGTAAACGCAAATATCGGTGGAATCCGTGAGCAGATTAAGCGCCTCGTTCCAACTGCAGAACTCGTAGATAACTACGACTGGTGGAAAGACCGCTCATTCCTCGATACACTCCGCGACATTGGTAAATATATCAGCTTGAACTACATGCTCGACAAGGATATCATCCGCCGCCGCCTTGAAACTGGAATTACCTTTGCAGAGTTCTCATACATGCTTCTCCAGGGCTTTGACTTTGTTCACCTCTTCCAGGAAAAGAAATGTATCATGCAGGTTGCAGGTTCTGACCAGTGGGGAAACATCACAACTGGTGTAGACCTTATCCGCAAAATGCTCGACGGACAGGCATATGCCTTCACAATGCCACTGATTCTTGACGCAACAGGAAAGAAGTTCGGTAAGTCAGAAGGAAATGCTCTCTGGCTCAACAAGGACAAAACTTCTCCATACGCAATCTACCAGTACCTCATCAACGCTGATGATAATCTGGTTCTTGATTACCTCAAGGTATTCACATTCCTTACAAAGGAACAGATTGAAGAAGTTTACGCTCAGCAGCAGGCTGCTCCAGAAACCCGTATTGCACAGAAAACTCTTGCTTGGGAAGTTGTTAAAGACCTCCACGGAAAAGAAGAAGCAGACAATGCCGTTATGGTTTCTGAAAAGCTTTTCAAAGGTGAATTCAAAGGTCTTTCTGTAAATGATATTCTGATGGGACTTAAGGGAGTTCCAAACTTTGAGTTTAAGGAAGAACTTCCACTCGTAGACGTACTCGTAAACAACGGTATGGCAAGCTCAAAGCGTGAAGCACGTGAATTCATTAAGAATAATGCTATCTCTATCAATGGTGAAACTGTAAATGATGAAACAAAAGTTATCACTAAAGATATGGCACTCGAAGGAAAGATAATTATCTTCCGCCGTGGAAAGAAGAAGTACTATATAGGACTTATCTAGTTCTTAAAAAACGGTTGCGAAATTCGCAACCGTTTTTTATTGTACCGGGGATTATCTAGATGTCTTAAATAATCCTTTCAAAGATCTTATTATTCCAGTTATACCATTAATAATCACACCAATACAGATAATCGGGCCGAATGGTATAATAAACCATGAAAATCTAAAGAACATCATACCAACTAAAGTCTGAAGTACCTTTAAAACAAGGTTTGAAAAATATGAACTTCTGGTCTGATTTTCTTCCTCACGTGAATAATTATAATTATATTGAGAATAATTTCCTCTTGAATTCTGAGTCTGCTGATTATAGCTGCGTCTCTGAGCACCGTTAAACCATTCCCAGAAATTATCATCACCAAAAGGATTTGAATAAGTATACTGATATTGTCTCTGATACTGCTGCTGAGTAGAACTGTTGCTATAAGCGTTTTCTGAAGAATAACCACCAAGGTCATAATTACGACGTTTTGCTTCGTCTCCAAGAACATCATAAGCAGCACTTATCTGCTTGAATTTTTCTTCTGCTTCTGCATTTCCAGGATTCCTATCCGGGTGATATTTAAATGCAAGAGTTCTATACGCCTTTTTTATTTCATCAGCCGTAGCATTTTTAGAAACGCCAAGTATCTCATAATAGTTGCTCATACTTATAAAATAATAAAAAACTTCATACGTTACAAGGTTAAAATTAAAGAACCGTTAAAATAATAAACGAGACAACCTTAAAAGGCTGTCTCGTTTTCAGATCATATCAACCAGAAAATACTATTAAATTGTGAATTTAACACCAACAGAAATAGTACAAATTCCTATAAGAGTACATAATAATGCTCCCTGATAGTTTGTAATATTAAAGTATTCTCCTCCACCTCCCATAAACAATGGAAGTCTAACCCGCCATGTCAGCCCAAAAACATTATTGAAATTAAAGCCACCACGGTAATATAAAGAAAGTGCATGAATCGCAGGTATATTCACGTAAGAAGCATCTTCAGAAAAGTTATTTAGCATATTTATATAAGAAGAAGTAAGAATTAAATACTCTAAACCAAAGGTTGCTACAATTCCCTGATCAAAAGGATTTGTACAATAACCAACAGAAATTGCAGGAGCAATACCAAAACCTTCACCAGCAATACCGGTACTAATAGCAGCACTAAGTTCAGTATCCAGATTATAGATATTAAATCCAATAGTTGGTTCAAGTCCAAGAATAGACAATCTTACACCAGGCACAACAGCAAAAATCTTTTCTGATTTTGGTTCATCATCAAAATCATTTGCTTTTGCAAAGAGAGATGGAATAAATGCTGCACATATAAGAATACACAAAATCAATTTTTTCATGAGACACCTCCTCGTATAATTAAATTATCGGTATAAAAACTGATTTCCCGTTTAGTTTATACTGACTTTAAAAAAATGTCCAACACTATTATTTTACGAAGAAAGTTTCTGGCGCACCAAGATAAGACTTTGGCATAGCCTGATTTGCCTCATGAATAACAATCTTCTCAAGAACAATATTTGGAGTCACAGGACTTACCTTAAGAGAATTCAGACCTGCATGGCAATCAGCATAAACAGTTGCGATACGAATATGATTTGTAACATCTGTACTCCATGGCTCCTGATTATCACCTACAGCAAACTTTTCTGAATCTACTACATCCTTCAAAAGTTTTTCACCATTTATCTCAGCGACAAACTGCAGTTTATTATCTTTATAAGCAGGATTTGTAGGATTCAGATAAAAATCAAATGCCATAAGTCCACCTGTTTTTTCAGCAAAGTCCTTATCCAAAGCAAAAGCATACTCTACAAATGGAGCAGCATCAGAGCCTGGAGCAAAACTTTCTGTAACAGCTTTAGCCTTTACAGCACCAAGTGTTTTACCATATCCATCCAGAACATCAAAATCAGCAGAACGAACAAAATGAGGTGCTTCAATACTGATATAATCTTCAGTCTGAACAAAAGTACCTGCAGGGAAATTACAGTCAGGAACAGAAGCATCAACATGAATATTTACAAGAATACGGGCTCCATGACCGTCATTTCCTTCTATTTTGACTATTGCTTTTTTATCAGCGGAAGCAGAAAGTTTTTCGCGGTCAATTATAATTTTGATTGTATTAAGTCCACTCTTACCGTCTGCAGTCAGTTTTTCAACATCATGCTCAACAGTAAACGACAGCCAGTTACATTCTGTAGAAGTATTAAGTTCAACGCCTTCAGAATTACAGCAGGCAATTTTTACACAAGCTTCATTCACATCAGGATTTCTGAAGGCTGTAAGCTGAAGGTCTCGTATAGTCCAATCCTGACCTGTTGTATAGAATGAACTGCCTTCCACCCATACTACAGCACGCTTTTTTCGTGTAGGCTCAACATACATATAAACCGGATACTGGTTATTAGCCTCACACCAGTTACGGAAACCGAAATGCTCGGACCATCCCATTCCATAGAAGCGTCCGCCTCCTACCTTATCACAGGCATCAACAATAGCCTTATCATAGGCATAGCATTCCTTCATTTTATCTGCATAATTATTTGCAACAAGTGCATTACGTTCAGCAAAAAAGCGGTTCTTTCCACTGTAAAGCTGCATTCTTAGAACATTCAGGTCACCACAAACAGGAAGATAAACCTGACTGTAGAAGCCAGCCTCCTGTTCTGCAGGGACTGCTTTTAGCAGGGCTTCTGTACGTGAAATCAAATTGTTTGCAGCAGTAAGCATTCGGTTTCCTTCACTAAAGTTTTCTGCTGCAAATGTATCCGGCTGAATGCACTCTGTACGGCGCATATTAGCTATCTTTGTTGCATTAATAAGGATATCAGCAACCTCTGCTTTCTGTTCATCATTAAAATAATTGAACTGGGCATTAACCCACTGACGGGTATACTCAACAGTTGTAAACTCAGGCTTACTGTAAGTCTCGTAGTCATAAGCAAGATTTAAGAAATATGAAAGAGGGAATTCATTTGTAAGAACGTCTCCCATATTTACAATCCAAAGCTCTCGGATTCCAAACTCGTAGGCAGCAGTCATCTGCTCTTTTACCTTTGGCAGATAGTTAGTATTAAACCATTCATAGCTGTAAGGAGAACCATGATAATCAAAATGATAGTACATACCGTAGCCACCCTTATGAGAGCGCATGTGCTCAGTAGGAACTGTACGGAGATTTCCATGATTATCGTCACAGAGCATAAGAGTTACACCATCAAGCTCAGGATCATCCATAAGCCCCTTTGTGTGCTTATCACCATAGAAATATGGTTCAACCTCTTTGTAGAGAGCAAGCATGCGAGGCACTTTCATTACATCTTCATTTACATTTTCACGAATAAGACAGTTCTGAGTTTTTATAACATCACGAAGAAGATTGATATTATCAGCAAGAGTTGCATTCTGCATGATAGCTGTATCAGCTTCACCACGCATACCAACAGTAATAACGTTTTCAAACTTACCGTTGCGCTTTAAGCCGTCTTCCCAGAACTTTGTGATTCCTTCACGATTTTTCCAGAAGTTCCACGCATCACCATAAATTGATCCAGGTCCGCGAACATAACGATATTCCTCACCATTACGGCAGCAAGGTTCATGATGACTAGCCCCCATAATTACACCCATTTCATCCGCAAGTTCAGCATTTGCAAGCCCTGGACCATCAAGGCTGAACTGAGCAGACCACATAGCCGGCCAGAGATAGTTTCCCTTTAAGCGGAGAAGAAGTTCAAAAATATGCTCATACATTTTGGCATTAAAACCGCCAAAATTATGAGTTGTAAAATTACCGTAAGCAGGCCATTCGTCGTTAATAAAGAAACCGCGGAACTTTACAGAAGGCTCTTTTGAAACAGTTACACCTTCTTCGAGCTCTACAGCATCGCGGTGAACAGGAAGCACACCAGCCCAGTCAACAAGAGGCGATACTCCCATAAGTTCAGAAAGATGGAAAAGTCCGTAAATTGTACCGCGCTTGTCACTTCCGATAATTATCAGGCGATCAGAACGAACAGCAAAAATGTAAGATTCGCGTTTACCTGTGATTTTTGAAAGTTCTGCAGAAAGTCCGTTTTCTTCAGCAATTTTTTCTGCAAGCGGAGATTTCCCGAGAGTTGCAAAATATACATCACCCTCACCCACTGATAGAGAAGGCTTCTTTCCCGTCACCCGCTCCACATCGAGACATACTTTATCAGCAATTTTTTTTACACCGGAAAATTCACTTTCATCACAAATAAAAACATTCTTACCATCAATTTTGAACATACATACCTCTAAAATAATAATGCCCGGTCTATTCGCAGCAAAGCTTTAGCGAGCCGGGCAATGACACAAGTAATATTATATCACAAGGTTACACACTAGTATATCACATATTTACCACTTAATGCCAGAATTGCAAAGAAATACAGACAGTTATCGTAGTAGCGGCGGCGGCCAGTGCGCATCGGTGTATTCCACAGACGTCTAACCGCACGTTCAGCAGCAGCCCTGGCTTCTTTATCATCACTCTTAACCGCCGCCGCAGCCTCGGCCACAGTAGCAATTAAACCGATAGGATGCCTTGCGTTTTTCTTCAATTCAGTTCCATCAATCAGATAATCTTTAAGATCATCAGCTTCCTTACCATCAAAGAAATTGATTATATTAGCCGCAATCTTAGAAAGTGCTGCATTACCGCCAAACCACAGTGCATCAAGACCAACATTTGCAGCAACGCGGTAAGAATCACTAAAGAAAGTTCCGTGATATTTAGGAGGAAGCGGTTCTCCATCATCATTCGCATATTCAGAAGCAAGCCCTGTTTCCGGATGACATGCCTTTACAAGATATTTACGACTGGCTTTTGCAGCAGCCTTCCAGTAATCCTTATCACAAGGATCAGCATATTCAGCAAATAGCTCATAGAAATGAGGAAGATGATAAGAAGGATCTGTAAACGGACAGTTTGGAACAAAACGGATGTGGTGATTTTCTTCAAACCACATTTTATTTTCACTATGAATGGCAACACGAAGAATAGCACGTCCCTCTTCAGTATAATTGAAGATACCTTCACCATTACCCCAGCGGCGTGCAGCAAAGAAAAGAGCCATTGCAAAATATTCTTCACCATCCGGAGCCGGACCATCAGCATTTTTAGTGCCGTCAGGTTTGTTAGACCAGCAGAAATATCCTGCATTAGGTCCAGTTTCCATATACATATTCTTTTTCGACCATTTCCAGATCCGGTCAAAAATATCCTTACGGTTCATCTGTACGGCCATCATCATGCCATAAGACATACCTTCAGTACGTGCGTCATCATTACCGGTATCTTCCATATAGCCGGTATTGTCTTCTGCTTCAAAATAAAAATGATTTGGATTCTTCTGGTCAAAAATATTATTCCAGCATTCAATTACACGGTTTTCTATATCAAATTTAGAAAAGCCGAACTCTTCCAATATACTTTTCATAATTAAAAGCATATACCCGAAAAGTCCGGCCGTCCATAAAGGGAAATTCTTATTATCTATATAGAAAAAAAGACCCCGAAACGAGTTCGGGGTGACTTTAACTATTTTGCTTTTTTCTGTTCGCTTGGCTTAGACTTAGCACCAGCAACAGCAGCAGCCATCTTTTCGAGGGCCTTATCCTTATCATTAACCATAAGAATTGGCTGTCCAGTAGCATCCAGAGTATCGCGCCAGAGAGATCCTTCAGGATCAACAGCGTTACGATGAGCAGTTACAGCCTTAATTGGAAGGTGAACGAACTTGTCATGAACAAGACCAATTACACACTTTGTCTTTCCAGCCATAGCAGCGTGAACAGCATTGTTACCAAGACGCTCACAGTAAATAGAGTCACTTGCAGTTGTAACAGAAGCACGAACCTGATATGAAGGATCGATATATTTAAGGTTGATTTCGATATTCTTAGCCTTGAAGTATTTTTCAATTTCGCTCTTCAAGAATACACCAATGTCAGAAAGCTTCTTGTTTCCAGAAGCATCTGTAGCACCAGTAGCCTGGAGAAGATCCTGACCGGCACCTTCAGAAACTACGATTACAGCGTGACCACGCTTAGCAAGACGGCGCTCAAGACAAGCAAGGAAGCCGTTCTCACCTTCCATTTCAAAAGGAACTTCAGGAATAAGACAGAAGTTAGTCTCGTGGCTTGAAAGAGCTGCAGCTGCGGCAATAAAACCAGCCTCGCGTCCCATAAGCTTTACAAGACCAATACCGTTAATCTGAGAAGCTGCTTCCATATGAACAGCAGCAACAGTTTCCTTAGCGCGCTGAACAGCAGTTTCAAAACCGAATGAACGGTCAATAAACATAAGGTCATTATCTACAGTCTTAGGAACACCAACAACAGCGCACTTAAGACCACGTTTTTCAACTTCGCATGCGATATCATAAGAACCGCGCTGAGTACCATCACCACCAAGGATGAAAAGCATATTGATACCGTCGCGTTCAATACAGTCTACGATTTCGCTTACACGCTGACCGCCACCGCGGCTAGTTCCGAGGTATGTACCACCAATCTTGTGGATTTCATCAATCAGATATCTGTCCAGCTCAAGTGGCTCATAGCCGCTCTCAGGGAAGAATCCGCGGAAACCGTACTGATATCCTTTAATAGTCTTAACGCCGTAGCGTGTGTTCAAACAGCGAACAATAGCGCGAATAACATCGTTCAAACCAGGGCAGAGACCACCACAAGTACAGATACCAGCCTTAGCGTG
Organism: Treponema bryantii; assembly: GCF_900111035.1. Classification (GTDB taxonomy): domain Bacteria; phylum Spirochaetota; class Spirochaetia; order Treponematales; family Treponemataceae; genus Treponema_D; species Treponema_D bryantii_C. Next base: position 1,030 of record NZ_FOFU01000003.1, on the reverse strand, counting down.
AGTAGGATCAAAATAAATCTTCTCACGAGGACCAGCCTTCTCCATAAGATTAGATGAATCAAGCACAACCGGCTTAGTTTTATCGAAAACGTTTACGTTAGAAATAACATAAGAATCGTCGCTTACATAGTTAGCAGTGTAGTCACCGTGAACAGTAGAAAGCTTAATCGGAGACGGAATAGTACAAGGTCCCAGATTATCAATTGTGAAATCGAATTTTTCTTCAGACATAACACACCTCAAAAAAATAGATATTATAGAATATAATGAATATCATAAATTTACAATAGGTTTTTAAGGCGCAAATTCACATTCCAACACGAGTTCCCCCTTGATAGGAGTTCCGTTAAAAACGACAGTCCATCGGGACTGTCGTTTAGGAACATCCTCAAAATGGGTGGAGCGAGATTTATCGAGCCGTAGCTGCCGCTCGGCCTCCTCGGCTCCGCCTGCGGTGGTTGCCTGCGGCACCCCTCCATGCTTGGCGCGCATTACGGTTAAATAAAAAAAGCCGGCAGCTATCTACTTTCCCGGAACGAATCCAGTATCATCGACGTAAGAGAGCTTGACTTCCGTGTTCGGAATGGGAACGGGTATTACCTCTCCACTATGGCCACCGGCATTATTAACAATGCAGAGTTACGAAGTGTGTAAGACGATTTCTCGTGCACACAGGACGGATTATTCAGAAGTGTTCGTTTTGAACGGAAACGATGATATGGCCAAGTCTCACGACTTATTAGTAATGCTCGGCTGAACGCCTCACGACGCTTACACCTGCATCCTATCAACCTGGTAGTCTCCCAGGAGTCTTCAGGGAACTTAAAGTTCCAGGGAAGTCTAATCTTGAGGTGGGCTTCCCGCTTAGATGCTTTCAGCGGTTATCCCTTCCGGACTTAGATACCCAGCACTTACCCTTGGCAGGATAACTGGTAAACCAGAGGTTCGTCCACTTCGGTCCTCTCGTACTAAAAGCAGCTCCTCTCAAACTTCCATCGCCCATAACAGATAGGGACCGAACTGTCTCGCG
>NZ_FOFU01000009.1 GCF_900111035.1 Treponema bryantii | reverse complement strand
CCAAGAGTTCACATCGACGGGAAAGTTTGGCACCTCGATGTCGGCTCATCACATCCTGGGGCTGGAGCAGGTCCCAAGGGTTTGGCTGTTCGCCAATTAAAGTGGTACGTGAGCTGGGTTCAGAACGTCGCGAGACAGTTCGGTCCCTATCTGTTATGGGCGATGGAAGTTTGAGAGGAGCTGCTTTTAGTACGAGAGGACCGAAGTGGACGAACCTCTGGTTTACCAGTTATCCTGCCAAGGGTAAGTGCTGGGTATCTAAGTCCGGAAGGGATAACCGCTGAAAGCATCTAAGCGGGAAGCCCACCTCAAGATTAGACTTCCCTGGAACTTTAAGTTCCCTGAAGACTCCTGGGAGACTACTAGGTTGATAGGATGCAGGTGTAAGCGTCGTGAGGCGTTCAGCCGAGCATTACTAATAAGTCGTGAGACTTGGCCATATCATCGTTTCCGTTCAAAAACTACTTGAACAAAAACTTCTTTTCTGATATATTTCCGTCCTGCACGCTCTGAGATTTCAGATTAGTGCTCTTCGTATAACACAGTAAATAATACTGGTGACCATAGTGGAGAGGTAATACCCGTTCCCATTCCGAACACGGAAGTCAAGCTCTCTTACGTCGATGATACTGGATTCGTTCCGGGAAAGTAGAAAGTCGCTGGCTTTTTCTTTTAACGCCATTGCGAGGAACGTAGTGACGATTATTGCTTTCCCGGGACTACTGAATTCTGGTAATATTTTATGATCCGGCTGACGTTAAGACTTCGCTGCCTGAAAACTGTATGGGGTGAACTGAAACATTCATTAATGATAAGGAAAAAAAACACGGTGTTTTGAAGTGTACCCCATTTATTGGAAACTTTAACTAACGGACTTAAAGGACTTAGTTCTGTAATCGACAGGGCTGAGTCCTTTTAATTTTAACTTAATCCGTCTGTTGTTATAATAATCAATGTAATCGATTAAATCCTTTTTGAAAACTTCAATGTCAGTATATTTATTTGGATAAAGCAATTCTGACTTCATAATCCCAAACCAATTTTCCATAACTGAATTATCCAGACAATTTCCCTTTCTAGACATACTCTGAATGATGCCTTTCTGTTGAAGTCTCTCCTGATATTTTCTTTTTTTTAGTATGGCATTTTCCATTCTGAGCCATTCAACTTCTTCTCTCAGTTTTTCAAGTTCAGTTTTGTGTTCGGTATTCTTTTTTGATTTTTTTGCAGCCATGTTCTTAGGATTTCCTCGTCCGTCTCTGCTTAAAAGTTCATAACCGCCTTTTTTGTATTTCTTTCGCCAGGTACAGATTGTTCCCTTGTTTGGAATTTTAAAATAGACAGCCGTTTCTTTATCAGAGAGATTATTTTCTTGCTGATATTGTAGCACATGTATCTTAAAATCTCTGCTGTAAGTTCCATTCTTATGACTTAACCCTTCAATTCCATTTGTTTTTAATTGTGCTACCAGCATTTTTATAATTGAATCTGAAATTCCGAATTTCTGTGCAGTTATACTATAACCATCATTTGAATTTAAATAATGAGCTACAATTTCTGCTTTCTTTTCTAAACTTAATTTAGACATAAAAAAAGTGTACCTCCAAAAATTGTCTCCAACTTTTGGTGTACACTTCAGTTTCAACCGTGTTTTTTTTTATGATTCTAAGTTATTTAATCTTTTTGCCAGTAAAAATCAAGATGAAAATTTCCATCAGAAGATTCAAAGGTTCTGTAATAATATTTTGTGGAATCGGTGTTTTTATATATATCAATGTCACTGTAATTCGGATTTTTTCTTGATAAAACAGTTAAATGTGACATGATAGTATTTATATTTGAAGATGATTTTTTATACATCTGAATGATAGTATCATTTTTCAGTATATAATTTCTATTAGGCATTTTCAAAATAATATTTTTAATAGATTCATTAGAACTGTTCATTTCCATATAAAATTCATAATCTGCTGAAGATACCTCTCCATTACTGATAGAGAATTTGTGCATGTAGGAACTAATTAATCTATCTGTGTGTAAAGAATATTGATAATAGCCTGTATTTGAATCAAAGTCTTCATTCGATTTTAATATAGCTGTTTCTTCATCTGAAAGAAGGCTAAATAACGTATTTTTTTCTTCCTCAGTTAATGAAAATCTCCAGTATATATCATATCCTTCGTCAAGCTCCTGCACTGTCCAGTTTCCGTCTGACAGGGTAACTTCTTCCGTTACGAGTTCGTTGCAGTCGGTTTTAGGAAAGATTGGATTAACAGACAAATTAAACTTGTTGGAAGAATCGTTTGAATTGTCTTCGACTCTTAAATTATTTGCACATCCTGCAAATAATATAGAAGTCATTATTAAAATAGAAAGTTTTGTTAATTTTTTCATAATTTTTTTCCTTTTTAAATTTATATTTTTTATTATATATAACATTATATATCAATAATAAATGGAAATCAAATGAAAAAAAATGCTGATGTATCAAATAACACCAGCAGCCTTTTTACTAATTCAGAATAAATTATTTTTTTACAATAATGTATTCTTCAACATTGTTTCCATATGTCTCTTTTGCATAGAAAACTGTTTTATCAGCATTTGTGTTCCAGATTAAAGAGCCTGCGTTTGCCATCATATGAATAATTTCATATTTATAATCTATTAAATTTTCTGCTGGAATATTTGCAGATATCAATGTAGTGTCACCTTCCCAATTATAAGATCCACCATAAAAACCTACACATTTATTTAAAAGAATCTTTTTTAATGGATCTGCTACTTTGAATTCTGTAACCTCTGTTCCCGAAGTAACAGTTATATCATCTTCTGATTTAGTAATATTATAAATTGTTGAATTTACAAATTTTTCGGTTGGAAAAGAAATTCTATAGTCTCCATAGTTAATTTCTGTAATCCAATCTGCGACAGCTGCAATTTCTTCATCAGACAAAGTTGAGATAATATCTTCATATTGCTCTTGAGTAATTCTTAATCTAAACTGAGCGTTTGATTGAATTGTCTGAAGAACCCAATTACCATTTGTAATATCAGCAGGAATATTTCCAACTTCTGTAAGTGCTTCTAACTCTGCTTTAGAAACGATTGGATCTGCTGAAGATGTAGGATCTGAATTAGCATTGTTCTTGCATCCCATAAATGTTATTGCCACAGCGAACAGCAAAGATACGGAAATTAATTTTTTAATTAATTTTTTCATAAATAAAACTCCTTTGGATAGTATATACCCAAAAAAAACATATAAAAAAAAAGAGTTTCACGTCAAGTTTACTTTTTTTGTTTCTCATAATTTTTCAAAAAAATTTGTTTTCATTAAAATTCTACATTATAATTTTTTTATAGCATAATGGAGATAGTATGAAAACCAATTCTTTATCTTTTAAAATTGTTCTAAGAATTTCTATTCTTGTTGTTTTTATCTGTGTTCTGATTACTTCTTTTTCGATTCTGCTTCTTAGACGGGTACAGACAAATCAGGTTGAAAGTACGATGACTAAGGTACGGGATGATGCTGGAAAACTGATGGAGCTTTCTATTAATGCGTACATCCGCGAGGTAGATACTATTGCGCAGCGGAACGATATCCGCAATATGGACTGGAAAGTTCAGAAGTCTATTCTTAAGATGGAAGCTAAACGAATTGGATTTGAATCTTTTGAGGTTGGTAATCCAAATGGTATGGCCCATTCTACTAGGGGCGACGATGTCTGGGTAGGTGGCCGGGCATACTACGGAAAAGCACTGGCTGGAAAATCAAATATTTCTGATATTCTTTATGATGAAAAAATTGAAAAAATGGTAGTTCATGTTTCCAGCCCTTTATATGATGATAAGGGTGATGTAATAGGTGTTCTATCTGGAGTTGCCGATGCTGCCTTTATGAATCATATTACTTCATCTATAGATCTGGAATATGATGGATTTATCTTCATTATAAATGATGCGGGTGAGAAGATTGCCGGTATTAATTATTATGGAAAAAAAGAGCTGGAAAATAATATTCATGATGCTGCTTATGGTCCGAATACAAAATATGGTCAGTTCCGTGAACTTCAGATTAAGATGATAAATCAGGAAAGTGGTTTTGAGACTTTTGATATGGATGGAAGTTCATACTTTTTAACTTATATCTGCATAAATAATGGCGACTGGCATCTTGGAATTATTCAGAATAAAAATCAGGCTCTTGCTGTTCTGTATATGATTTTGTACAGAATGATATTTATTACGCTTGCTTCCATTTTAGTTGGTTCATTGAGTGGCCTTTTGCTTTCGAGAAGTTTGAAACCTTTGCGACAGGTTAGTAAGAATATTGGGGAGATTGCTTCGGGAAAGGCGGATCTTACTCAACGTATCAACATTAAAACTGAATATGAAATTGGTGAATTAGTTACCGGCTTTAATACCTTTACGGAAAAACTTCAGAGTATTATTAAGGTAATGAAAGAGTCTAAGAATGCACTGTACCAGGTTGGTGAACTGCTGAATCAGAATACGCATGAAACGCTAACTTCAATCGATACAATCATTGAAAATATTCAATCTACTAAAGATGGTACGGCTCATCAGTTTTCGAGTGTAGACCAGACTGCTACGGCTGTTAATGAAATTGCTTCGAATATTGAATCTCTTGAACGTATGGTAGAAAAACAAAGTGAAAGTGTTAAGACTGCCGGTGAAGCTGTTTCAGAAATGATTAAGAATATTAACAAAGTAAATCTTTCTGTTGAAAAAATGGCTGAGTCTTATGCAATTCTTGAGGAAAAAGCTCAGAGTGGTGTGCAGAAGCAGGATGATGTAAGTGCAAAGATTGAAATCATGGGTGAGCAGTCAAAAATGCTTGGAAATGCGAATAAGACTATTCGTGAAATTGCGAGTCAGACAAACCTGCTTGCCATGAATGCGGCAATTGAGGCGGCTCATGCGGGTGATGCCGGTATGGGATTCTCGGTTGTTGCTGTTGAAATCAGAAAGCTTTCTGAAACTTCTACTGCTCAATCTAAGGAAATTGGTGAACAGCTTAAGAATATTCAGAACTCAATTAAGGAAATTATTGAAGCTTCTAATGAATCTCGTCTTGCATTTAATGAGGTTAGTGATGAAATTAAATCAACTGATTATCTGGTAAAAGAAATAGCTGTTGCTATGGATGAGCAGAACAGTGATTCGGAACAGATTAATCTTTCTCTCGATTCTATGAATAATAGTACGGAAGTTGTAATTTCGGCTGTTAAGGAAATGTCTGAAGGTAATGCTTCCATTCTTAAGGAGATTCAGAATCTTCAGTCTTCTACTGTTGAATTAAAGCAGCATATGGAACAGATGGAAGCTGGTGCAGAAACTATCAAGCAGACAGGAAATGCTCTTTCTGATATTTCACAACAGATGACTGCTTCAATTGATGATATCGGTGGTCAGGTTGATCAGTTCCAGGTTTAAGCAGTGTGTGAGAGGTATGAAAATGAAGAAGAATATAAATAGATTATTGAAGATTTTTACAGTTCTGATTTCTTTTACTTTTTGTATTACAGGCTGTTCAAAAGTTAATAATGGTACTGTAGAAGATAATCCAAAAAAAATCCATATCCGTGTATGGGAATCAAAAGATGGAATTGATCAGTTTATAAAATATGCGGGTAGGACTTATACGGAAAAGCATCCGAATGTTATAATTGATTATGTATATGTAGAACTTCACGGTGCGGTTGAGACTCTGGAAGTGGATGCTCCTAAAGGTATTGGACCAGATATCATTCCAGCTCCTCATGATAATCTTGGTACTCTTGTTTCTAAAAAACTTATTGTTCCAACTGAAAATCCTGATAAGATTTCTAAACAGGTTCTTGCTTCCTGTGCAAAAGCGCTTACATACAATAATACTATGTATGGATATCCGGTTAGTGCTGAAACTTATGCTCTTTTCTATAATAAACGTTTGATAACTGAGAATGAAGTTCCAAAGACCTGGGAAGAGCTTGTAAAATGGGTGCAGCAATTTAATTCAACACATCCTGGTAAATATGGCTTTGTAATGGATGTTACAAACGCTTATTACTCAATTCTTTTTGCAACATCCGGTGGAAACCGTTTGTACGGTGAAAGCGGAACCGATGCCAGAAATCCTTGTATGAATACAGCTGAAGCTGTAAGAGGTATGACGTTTTTCCAGAGCCTGAATAAAGATTTAGGACTTCAGGATCTTGAATTAAGTACTGCTGCTTGTGAAGGTTTATTTGCATCTGGAAATGCGGCTATGTTTATTACTGGCTTATGGAATGTAAAACCTTTTGAACGTGCCGGTATAGATTTTAATGTTGCTGCAATTCCTTCGCTTCCAGGCGAGAATAAGCCTGCAGCTTCTTTTAGTGGAACCAGAGGAATGTTTGTTACTGCCTGTTCAAAGCATCCGAAAGAAGCTGCTGAATTTGCTGAGTATTTGCTTTCTCCTGAAATGCAGCAGTTCAGATTCCTGTATACAGGAGCAATGCCTTCAATCAATACTACTGTAGACAGTAAGTATATGCCGGGCTTCCTGCATCAGCTTGATTATGCTTTCCCTATGCCTTCAATTCCTGTAATGGGTAAATTCTGGACTGAGACTTCTACAACTCTTGCCAATATATGGAATGGGGCAGATGTAAAAACTGAGCTTGATTTATTAAATAACAAGATAAAAGATTAAAAGCAAAAACGGTTGTCTCATTCCAGATTTTAATGTATAAATTGATACATTATGAATAAATTTGATGGACTTATCCTTGATGTTGATGGCACAATCTGGAATACAACCGGAATTGTAGCTGAAGCCTGGAATAAAACAATAGACGATAGTTTTCCTCAGGTACCTCATGTAACTGCTGATATTCTCAAAGGCCAGTTTGGCAAAACAATGGATGTTATTGCTGACAATCTTTTTGGTGTTCTTTCTGAAGCAGATAAAAAAGAGCTTATGAAAAAATGCTGTGTAGGAGAGCAGAAAGCTCTTCTGGAAAATACTGTTGATATAACTTACGAAGGTGTACTTCAAACCTTAAATCGGCTTTATGAAAAAATCCCTCTCTTTATAGTAAGTAATTGTCAGAGTGGATATATCGAACTTGTAATGAAAAAAAACGGAATTACAAATCTGATTAAAGATATTGAATGTTTTGGTAATACAGGAAAATCAAAGGCAGAAAATATAAAACTTGTTGTAAGTCGTAACGGTCTTAAAAATCCGGTTTATGTTGGAGATACACAAGGTGATTATGATGCCTGTAAACAGGCTGGTGTTCCGTTTATCTGGGCTGCCTATGGTTTTGGCCGCCCAGAAACAGATGATTACTTTAAAAAGATTGAAAGTTTCTCTGAATTAGAGTCTATCCTGTAATTTCTGAAACTTCAGTTTTTTCAGAGAATGAACGTTTAAGTAAAATAGGCACTACCATTGAAGAAACGATAATCAGCAGGATTACGGATGTAAAATATTTTGAATCTACGAGTCCTGCTGAAAGTCCTTTTGTAGCTACGATAAGTGCAACTTCACCACGAACCATCATTCCTTCTCCAATCTGAAGACATTCTTTCCAGTTGAAACCTAGAAGTTTTGAAATTCCACCACAGCCGATAATTTTTGAAAGACAGCCTACAATTACAAATGCGATAGAGAACCATAAAAGACTAAGGTTCATTCCAGAAAGATCTGTTTTAAGACCTATGCTCGCAAAGAAAATAGGGCTGAAAATCATGTAAGCATTAATATCGATTTTTGATTCCATGTAAGAAGCATCACTAAGACTGCAGAATACAATACCTGCAATATATGCACCTGTGATATCTGCAATTCCAAAAAAGTGTTCTGCACAGAAAGCAAAAATCAGAGCAATACCAAGAGCGTAAATCGGGATACGGCGTGAGCGGGGATGTCGTTTGTCATACCAGCGGAAAAGTCTGTATACAATAAAACCAGCAACAATTGCACATACAAAGAAGGCGAGGGTCTTTAGGATGATTCCAAGATATCCGCCTTTTCCTGAACTTACACCAAGTACAATTGTAAGTACGATAATACCGATTACATCATCAATAATAGCGGCACTTACAATTGTCTGACCAACATCACTCTTGATTTTTCCAAGTTCCTTTAAAACTGCAACTGTAATACTAACTGATGTTGCTGTAAGGATTGTTCCGATAAATACGCTCTTGAAAAAGTTAAGGCTTCCCCAGCTGTCAAAACCAAAGAAGAACATCGACATAACAGTTCCCATGATGAGTGGAACAAATACACCACAGATAGCAATCAGAGTTGCTTTAAAACCAGACTTTACAAGAGATTTGATGTTAGTTCCGAGACCTGCAGAGAACATGATCAGAATAACACCAATTTCAGACATATAGGAAATAAACTGGTTAGTTTCATTATAGATTACATTTGGATCTGTCTTGCCGAAATTTCTAAAGAAAGGAATAAAGCGAAGAATGAGACCTGCAACAATCATACCGGCTACCTGAGGTATACCGATTTTCTTTGCAAGAACGCCAAAATATTTGGCTACAATTACAATAATACCTACCGAAAGAAGAATGTGCAAAATGATTTCGGTGTTTGGAAGTGTTGAATTCATATATAAATCCCCCTTATAATAAGAAGATATTTAAAAAATTGAATTATTATATATTTAGTACATATTTTATTCAATAGAAGTGTTATAATATTGTTAATAGGAGTATATATGAAAACAAGTCGAATTCGATTTCTTTTAATTTCTGTTTTGGTTTTTACTTTGGCATCATGTGCAACAACAGTAAAAGTTAACCTTACTCGACCCGCTGAGCTGGACTTAAATGGTGCCCGTACAATTGCTGTCTTACCTTTTACACCTTCTCACTATGTAAGAACAGATGATATGTCTATTGGAAAGAAAATTGTAATCAGTACTTTCTATCAGCTTTTTGATATTGAAGACAAAGATGAACAGCTTGCAATTGATACACTCAGAAGTCAGATAGAACGTGGGCTACTTTCTTCTCCGTACATTAAACTTGTTAGCTCTGATTCTGTAGAAGCTTCTCTTAGAAAAGGAACGTTGAATCCTGCAGATGTATATCTTACAGGTGAAGTAGTTTATTTTGATGTAAACAATAAACGTTCTGAAGAGAAAAAAATGGTAAAGGCTGCAAAAGGTGATCAGAAAGCTGAATATCAGATTGTAACTTACTGGAAAAAGGAAGTTAAATTTAAGTTCAGATATACAATTATAGACAGCTCAACAAATAAAGTTATTGCAGTTAATTCATTTATTATTGATAATGTCTCTTCAAAATATGAATCTAAAAGCGAACTTCCGGCAAGTTATTATCTGATAGATGATGATCTTAAGAAGTATGCTTCTCAGATACTTAGAGAACTTCAACCATATGCTGTTGTAAAGTCTATAAAACTGCTTGAACCTAAAACCAAGGATAAGGCTCTTAAGCAGCGTATGAAAACTGTAGATGAAATGGCAGAAAACTCAAAATTAATTGCAAAGGCATCTGAGGAGTACTCTAAGATTTATGAGGAAACAGGTCTAGTAGAAGCAGGCTATAATGCTGCAATTCTTCAGGAAGCACTTGGAAATCTTTCAAAGTCAGAGAAGATGATGATGGAAGTATACGAAGCACATCCTGACAGTAGAGTAGAAAAAGGATTGTCTGATATCCGTTATGAGATAAAACAGGCACTTCGCCTCAAAAAACAGATAAACGCCACTGAGGCTGACGGTGATTTAGACGATTTCTAATTATTAAAAATAAATTTTCCATTTCTCGGTAAGTTCCGCAGCGCTTGTAAAAAGTTCTGCGTGAATACCGAGACTTGCAGCTGCCGCTACGTTATCCGCCCTATCATCCGTAAAAAAAGTATCCTCCGCGGCGGCCTGCTCAGCTTCAAGAATCAGTTCAAAAAAATGAGGATCGGGTTTAGCGCAGCCTATTTTGTTTGATGCATAAGTCTGATTAAAGAACGCGTAATCTCCACGCTCCATATGATTTTCCCAATGACTGTCGATTGTATTTGTTCCGCACACAACACGATGCTTTTTTTTCAACTGCTGAATGAGCTCTACAGTTTCCAGATTTTTTGACGGATGAAAATACAGGCGGAAAAGATCATTTTCTACCACTGGAACATTTCTGTATTTTTCGTCTTTAGAAACAGCAACACGTTCATTAAATTGATCCCAGAACTGCTGTGGATTTATTTTACCTGTTTGGAAAAGGTTCCAGATATCATGTTCACCAGATGAACAAAGCTTATAAAAATCTTCTGTTGTAATATTTAATTTCTTGTAAAGCTGGGTAAGCAAGAATGTGTTTGTAACAACACCACCCATATCAAAAATAAAAAGCATATTCCGATTATGGTGTAATTGTGATGAATAATCAAGTTTGATATAATGTGCCTTATGAGTATGAATAATTTTCCGAGAGTTTTTCTGAACAGTAAAGAAGAAAAAGAAATCCAGCAGGGATTTCCATGGGTATTTGATAATGAGATTTCTCATGTAAAACACAGAGCCGACGAAAAATCAGAATGGAAAAATGAAAGCCTTAAAGAGTGTACTGTTGAAGACGGTAGCACAGTAGAAGTTTATACAAAGGCAGGTGGATTTCTTGGAACCGGTATTCTCAATAAGAAGTCAAAAATCACTGTGCGTATAATTGGAAGCGACCATGCAGATGTTGTTATGGCAGATACAGCTGCTTATTACGAAAAGAAGATTCTTGAAGCTTACAATATGCGCCGCATGTTCTATAGCGACAGCGATTCTTACCGTTTGATTTTTGGTGAAGCAGATTTTATTCCAGGTCTTATCAGTGAACGTTTTTGTGACGAAAAGGGCCGTGTAATTATTATTGTACAATTCCTTTCACTTTCCTGCGAAGTATTCCGTGAGGATATTATTGCAGCACTTAAGAAGGTGTGTAAGCCAGATGCAATCTATGAGAGAAGTGATGCCTCTGTTCGTGATAAGGAAGGTCTTCCTCAGACTGCAGGCTGGATTTTCGGTAAAGGTGAAACAGAAATCACTATTGTAGAAAACGGAATAAAACTTGGTGTTGATATTGCAAACGGACAGAAGACCGGTTACTTCCTTGATCAGAAGTTTAACCGTACTGCTGCTGCCAGCTTCTGTAAGGGTAAGACTGTTCTTGATACCTTTACTCACACAGGAGCTTTTGGTCTTAATGCATTTAAGAACGGAGCTCGTGAAGTTACTTCTGTAGATATTTCTCCGGAAGCAGTTGATATGGTAAATCACAACATTGAACTGAACGGCGCGGGTAAGGTAATGAAAGCTGTTTGTGCAGATGTATTTGATTTGCTTAAGCAGTACGAAACTGACGGTCGTAAGTTTGATGTTATTATTCTTGATCCTCCAGCATTTACAAAATCTGCAAAGATGATTGAAAAGGCTTATGGCGGATACAAAGAGATTAACCTTCGCGCATTGCGTCTTTTGAACGAGGGCGGCATTCTAGTTACCTGTTCATGTTCTCATTTTATGGAAACAAATATGTTCTGTGATATGCTTATGCATGCTGCAATGGACAGTCATAAACGAATTCAGATTCTTGAAAAGCGCGGAGCAGGCCCGGATCATCCGGTTCTCTTAGGATATCCAAAATCTGAATACCTTAAATGTGTGGTGTGCCGTGTCCTCTAGTAAGCCTTATAACTGTGTAATAATCCTTGGGCCTACTGCTGTAGGAAAAACTGCAATCGGTGTTGCAGTTGCCCGTGCTTTTAATGGCGAAATAATATCAGCCGATTCTCGTCAGACCTATCGTCATCTGGACATTGGTTCTGGAAAAGATCTTGCTGATTATGCTGAAAGTAAAGACGGCGCGGCTGTTCCATACCATCTGATTGATATAACAGAACTTCCTGCAGAATACAATGTTTACAACTACCAGCAGGATTTTTACAAGGCTTTTAAGGATATTACGGGGCGGGGTAAACTTCCTGTAATTGTTGGCGGCACCGGCATGTATCTTGATGCGATTGTCCGTGACTATCAGCTTGTGATTCTTCCGGAAAATAAAAAACTTCACGAGGAGCTTGAAGCAACTCCGCTTGAAGTTCTTGCTGCACGGCTTATGGAGCTTCAGCCTGATTTACATACAAAAGGCGACCTTCTTGAAAAAGATCGTGTAATAAAAGCACTGGAAATTATTGAGGCGAAAAAGAATGGGGTAGACTCTACCTCAGTTCAGCGCCCGGAAATAAATCCACTTATAATCGGTACAACATTACCTCGTCCTCAGATGTGGGAAAATATAAGCATCCGTCTGAAGGAGCGTTTGGATGGTGGAATGCTCGAAGAAGTTCAGTCCATTCATGACAGCGGAATTACCTGGGAGAGGCTTGAAAAGCTTGGCCTTGAATATCGTTTCTGTTCTCAGTTTCTGCAGGGAAAAATTGCAACAAAAGAAGAATTATTTGAAGGACTTTTTATTGCTATCCGTCAGTTTGCAAAACGTCAGGAAACCTGGTTCCGTATGATGGAAAAGAAAGGTGTGGAGATTAAGTGGCTTGAGCCGGGTAGTAAGGAAGAAAGAATCGCGCAGACGAAAGAAATAATTGCCAGTCATCCCGAATTAGCTTCGTAATCTGCTAATAGATGCTGAAATAAATTCAGCATGACGTGTACGACCTGGTTAAATAAAAACCACCGGTGGTGTCTCCGGTGGTTTATTCAACAAGAGGACTCTCTTTTTTAATTCAATATTTTATTAAGCATTAACTGCCATCTTTACAGTTTCTGTAATCTCTGTAAGATAGCCAGTACGAATACAGCTGTCAAAAAGTTCCTTAGAAATATAGTCAGTTTTTACGTCTTCGTAGCCATCCATATCACGAACGATTTTTACTACGAATCCATCTTCCATCTCACGAAGGATTGTCATGTAGTCTGTGTTTTTTCCGATGCTTTTGAGTGTGTATTTTTTCATTTTCTTTTTACTCCCATATATAAAAAATGATTTAAAGTGTCACGCAAAACTGTCTCATTATTCATATTTTCGGTTATAATAAAAATAATGTTAGAAAAATTTTCAAAAAAAAGTAAAAATTTTCTCTTTGATGCTCATTTTCATTATTCTGTGTGTAAACGCTATGGAATTGATATTCCGGATTTTGGAGAAAAATATGAATGGAGTGGAATCTCCTGTGCACATTTCATTCAAGCGTATGAAGTGCAGAGTAAAGCTCCAGACTGTGTAATCCAAAGTTATGGAATGCATCCTCAAAATGCAGCAAATGAAAATATTCAGGAAAGTGCTGATTTTCTTGAAGGACTTTTACAAAGGGGAGAATTAGCTTTTATTGGAGAAGCAGGTTTTGATTTTTTTACAGATGAATTTAAGAATGCTGCAGATTTACAGGAAGAAATCTGGAACATTCAGCTTGAACTTGCATTAAAGTATGATAAGCCGCTGGTTGTTCACTGCCGTAAAGCAAATCACAAACTTTTTGAATATTCAAAACAATTGAAAAAACTGCCGGAAGTTTTATTTCATTCCTTTATGGGGCCTCCTGTAGAAGCTGAATCTTTATTGCGACATGGAATAAATGCCTATTTCAGTTTTGGAAAACAGGTGATGAATGGAAATAAAAAGGTAATTGCGTGTGTGAAAGAATTACCACATGAAAGAGTTCTCCCGGAAACCGATGCCCCGTTTCAGACTTTGAAAGGTGAAGATTATACAAAATTGTCTGATATTAAAAAGATAACTGAAGAAATAGAGAAAATAAAAAGTGGCCAGTCATAATTTTTCAGTGACTTTAATATAATCTAAAAATTTAGTATATTTTATATATGAGTAACAAAAAAGAACTATCATCACAATTTTATAAATTAAGACTATTTATCTTCATCGAATTCGCCGCCGCAGCAATTTTTACACTTTTGAACATCAGTTTTCATGCGGATATCTCACTCTTAGCATTTCCGCTTTCACTTATTTATTTTGGAATCAGTGTATGGTTTAATATCAAAAAACTGTTTATTGATACAGATGGTAAAAATATTTATGCAGCTATTAAACTGAATGAATATCTTCCTTATTTTCTATTCATTACATTCATTTTAAGAAGAGCAGGAGAGATTGGAACTCCATTTATTATTGATGTATTCGCAGTTCTTTCATGGTTTGTTGTTTTTGTTTTAGCATATCTTAATTCCAGAAAGCTTTATCCTGCAAAGAATAAGCTGATTATTCAGGGCTGGAAGGTTGCTCCTGCTGAAAGAAAGTTTAAGGGAATTGGAAAGGTTTTATTTGAGCTTGCAGACTGGATTGATGCTTTCTTCTGGGCTATTTTCACAGTTCTGATTTTCCAGATTTTCCTTATGCAGCTTTATGAGATTCCTTCAGAATCAATGGTACCAACTTTCCTTATAAAGGATAAGGTTTTTGTTTCAAAAATTGATTGTGGACCAAAGTTCCCTCTTACAGATGTAGGACTTCCAGATTTCAGAAAATACAAGAGGGGAGATACCATTGTTCTCAGAAACCCTCATTACAGCCTGGACAGAAAATCAGAAGTAAAAACAGTTACTTCTCAGCTGATTTACATGTTGTCTATCATGCAGGTTAATCTCAATAAAGATGTAGATGGAGAACTGAAGGCCGATCCGCTTGTTAAACGAATTACAGGACTTCCTGGTGAGCAGCTTGTAATGCAGGATGGAACTTTATACAGAAGAACAAAGGCAAGCGATATATTTGAACCTGTTGCTGCTGATTCAAAATATGCAACCTGGAATCTTAATGCAGTTAATAAAAATCTCAAACCTTATATCCGCAGTTTCCCATTGAACTCTCAGGAATATCAGGAAATGCTGGATTTTGAAGAGGAAAGACGTAATTATGATCTGGCTGCGGCTGAATTTCAGGCTTATGAACTTTCAAGACAGCTTAGAAAATATATTACTATAAATAAAGATACAGGTAGTTTCAGTACACCTTCATTATCTGAAAACAATTTATTTATGAATCTTCAGCGTATTACTAAAGGCTTAATGCTTCAGGAAGGTGGAACTGAATGGTTTGATAAATTTATCTGTTCATGGATTCCTGCAAAGAATGAAGTTCGTGATTTGTATTCAGAAGCAAATTTCCGTCTTAATGTAATGACTAAGATTACTTTTGGAAAACTCGTTGTAGAATATGCAAGACTTATCTCTGATGGAATTCCAGAAGAAAAATGGGTAGAAAATAGTGAACTGCTTAATCTTTATAATTCTGCAGAACATTTAGACTGGTATATTCAGGGCTTACTTGATGAAAGAAATATGCCTGTATTCCCTGCAAACGATTCTGATGGAAATCCAAAGTATATCCCGGATAACTGTTACTTTATGATGGGCGATAACCGCTTTAATTCGCTGGATCTCCGCCATCGTTATGAACAGAAAGAAACTGCCCTTACTTCAGATGATCCTCTTTCAGTAACTTATTATTCAATGATGGAGCCTCAGTACATCAACAAAAAATATATTATTGGAAAACCTGTATTGAGATTCTGGCCGCTTGGCAGATTTGGAAAGGTTTAAAAAAAGATTCCCGTGACAAGCACGGGAATTAAACAGATTTGTTATTGCCCGGCGAGTCCGGGCAATTTGTTTTTAACGGTTATCTTCCGCAACACTGCTTATATTTCTTACCGCTTCCACAAGGACATGGATCGTTTCTTCCAACCTTTGGCATTGTGCGGCGAACTGTTACGTTATCACCCTGTGAGCGCTGATTCATTGCACTGTTTACAGCCTGACGTCTAGCCTGATCTCCGTTGAAATTAGAGTGTGCACTGCGTTCTGCTGTGTTCTGAGCCATCTGAGCAGCTGTGTTACCTGCTTCATTATGCTGTGCGTTCATTCCCTGCTGCTGTGCTTCAAGCATGCGACGGCGCTGTTCAGCTGCTTCTGGAGAAAGCTGTACACGTACACGGAATACGCGTGACATAACCGAATTACGGATTGTGTCGAGCATTTCATCAAAGATATTAAAGCCGTCAATCTTATATTCTGTAAGAGGGTTCTTAGAACCGTAAGAACGGAGAGCAACTGCCTCGCGGAGTCCTTCAAGAGTTTCGAGCTGATCAAGCCATTTCTTATCAATCATCTGAATGTACTGATAGCGGATAAACATATTGAAGTTTTCTCTTCCGGCAAGAGTTTCCTTCTCTGTAATATCATTCTGAAGGGCAGCAATAACTGCTTCTTTTGTATATCCGTCTGAAGGAAGCTGGATTGCAAATGTATTTCGGATCTTTTCCTGCAGCTCAAGAAGAGGTGCATTAGAATTCTTATTATGTTTTGCTTCGTATTCGTAATTTTCAAAGAGATTTTCTACTTCTTCCTTAGCGTTGTTCATTACACGCTCTGAAAGTTTGTCATCTCCAAGAATGGTATCACGCTGATTGTAGATAACAGTTCTCTGTTCATTGAGAACATCATCATAATCAAGCAAATGCTTACGAATTTCAAAGTTGCGGTCTTCTACCTTCTGCTGAGCCTTTTCAATACCTTTGTTGAGCCATGGGTGATCAATAGGTTCTCCCGGCTGCATACCGATGCGGCTCATCATAGCCTTCATGCGTTCTCCACCAAAGAGACGCATAAGGTCATCATCCATAGAAATATAGAACTTAGAACGTCCAGGGTCACCCTGACGTCCAGAACGACCGCGGAGCTGGTTATCGATACGGCGTGATTCATGACGTTCTGTACCGATTACATAAAGACCACCGAGAGCTTTTACTTCCTCGTAATCTTTTTTCCAGTTTTCCTTTTCGATTTCAAGAGCAGCCTTGTACTGTTCTTCTGTAGCATTTGTTCCGGCACGTTTTCTGGCACGGAATTCAGGGTTACCACCAAGCTTAATATCAGTACCACGACCTGCCATGTTAGTAGCGATTGTTACGGCACCTTTTGCACCTGCTTCTGCAATAATCATAGCTTCGCGTGCATGGTTCTTAGCGTTCAATACTTCGTGGCGGATTCCCTTACGTGTAAGAAGGGCAGAAAGCAATTCTGATTTTTCTACGGAAACTGTACCAACGAGAACTGGTTGTCCTTTTTCGTGGGCTTCCTTAATCTCATTAGCAATTGCTTCCCATTTTTCTTTTTCGTTGAGGTAAACCTCATCATTTTCATCTTTACGTGCAACAGGAAGGTTAGTAGGAATAGCTACTACATCGAGGCCGTAAATCTTGTTGAATTCAACTGCTTCTGTTGCGGCTGTACCAGTCATACCAGAAAGCTTGTCGTACATACGGAAGAAGTTCTGGAAGGTAACTGTAGCCATTGTGCGGTTACGCTGTGCAATTCGGATGTGTTCCTTAGCTTCAATAGCCTGGTGAAGACCATCAGAATAACGGCGGCCTTCAAGTACACGTCCTGTAAATTCATCAATAATCTCAACTTTTCCGTCACGGATGAGGTAATCAACATCATTATGGAAAAGAAGGTGAGCGCGCAGAGCCTGTGTAAAGTAGTGTGTGTATTCAAAGTTCTCTTCATCTTCGAGAGAACCTGTAATCAGATTGTGCTTGTGGAGAATGTCATTGATGTGGAGCATACCTTTGTCTGTGAAAGATACACGCTTAGATTTTTCATCAATTGTGTAGTCTCCTTCAATTGCGGCACGCTCTTCCGGAGTCATAAAGGTTTCATCAGGATATTCACCTGTTTTTGGATCCTTTGCTACTTCCTTAAGTTCGCCAACATATTTATCAACTTCGTGATATTTGTAAGTATCATCTTCGCCGGCACCAGAAATAATAAGTGGAGTACGGGCTTCATCAATAAAAATAGAGTCGATTTCGTCGACGATACAGTAGTTAAAGCCTCTCTGAACCTTATCTTTAAGATCAACCTTCATGTTATCGCGAAGGTAGTCAAAACCAAATTCGTTGTTTGTACCATAAGTTACATCGCATGCATAATTTGCTTTACGGGTATCGTTATCCATGCTTGAAAGAATTGAACCTACTGTAAGACCAAGGTATTCAAAAATAGGGCGGCGGGAATTGGCATCGCGTTCTGCAAGGTAATCGTTTACAGTTACAACGTGAACACCTTTTCCTGTAAGGGCATTAAGGTAAGCCGGAGCAACGGCAACAAGTGTTTTACCTTCACCAGTCTTCATTTCAGTGATTTTACCCTGATGAAGATTGATAGAACCCATAATCTGAACATCGAATGGACGTTCACCAATTACACGCCATGAAGCTTCACGACAGAGTGCAAAGGCTTCTGGAAGAATATCATCGAGAGTCTCACCTGCAGCAAGGCGCTCCTTGAATTTTTTAGTCTGTTCCGGGAATTCTTCTGGTTTTAGGGATTTTGCCCATTCTTCTTTAGCATTTACAGCAGCCAGAATTGGCATAAGGGCTTTTACATCGCGATCGTTCTGTGTTCCGAAAATCGCGGTAAGGACTTTATCAATAAACATAGTTTTTCCTTAATCAAATAATTTTAGATATTCTATTATACCTTATATTTATAAAATTTACTATATTATGTTGTATAACGGCAAGAAAAAAATGCACTTTCAAAAAAGTTGATATGTATATATAATAGTTTCTATGAGAAAAATCTTCTTATCTGCAGCAATGTTTGTCTCTGCCCTTGTTTTTACTTCCTGTATAAAAAGTGAAACCGTGCAGTCTATTAGTGAAACTGAACTGTTTTCCCTTCCGTATGGAAATTTTGAAGAGCAGTTAAGTGTAACCGATCTTAATGATGTTGGTGATGTCCGCTTTGGAATTGCAATGCAGGATGGATTTTTCTATATCGTAAATGGTGAATCAAAGAAAATCCTTGAGCTCAATTCGTATGGTGACCTTCTTACACTGTTTTATAATGAAGATTCACATACAGCCCGTCTTTTAGAAAATTCAAACCGTCCGGATAAAAGTATTCATCATGAAATTTCATATCCTTTTGATTATCCTGGAATGGTTGCTGTAGATTCTAATAAAAATGTCTACACAGTCTGTTCAATTCCCTGGGACCGTCAGGAAAAAAGTGATGACGGAACAACCCTTTACAGCCATACAATCCTTAGATTTGCCCGCGACGGTTCTTCTGTAGATTATATTGGCCAGCAGGGACCGGGGGGAACTCCATTTCCTTATATTAAAAACATTTACACCACTTCAAAAGATGAACTCGTTGTAGTTGCAGCTTCATCTGAGGGAATGCTTGTTTACTGGTTTGCTAATGACGGCTTCTTAAAGTATATGATTCCGGTTACTATAAAAGATGCTCCTTCAGTTGCAGATAAAGAAGAACATTCAGATATCTTTTTGACAATTCAGAATGTTGTTCCGGATCCTGTTTCTTATAAGCTTTATGTTCAGATTGACTATTATTCAACATATGTTGATGAAGATTCAAAAGTACAGTCTGGAATCAATTATATTCAGTCAATGCTTTATCCATTAAATATTGAAACTGGAACTTACGAAGACCCGGTTTCTGTTCCTCCGTACGAAGAATCTGTTGTTTCTGATTACAGTAAATTGACTTATCGTATTCCTTATGATTTTCTTGGCGTTACAAAAAGCGGCTGGAAGTTCTTTATTGTAAAAACTGAAGACGGCTTTAATATTGAAATGATTCAAAGTGAAAGCCAGAGGATCCTGCGTCGGCATTTTAATGCGGTTCATTCAAATATTATTTATGATTCAATGTGTCTTTCACAGGACGGTATTCTTACAGCGCTTTACCTGGAAAAAGAAACGGCACGTGTTGTCTGGTATAGAACTGATAATCTTATAGATGCGATTTTGAAGAATTAGTGTAATTGTAAGCGGAGAAAGACAATCCTTATGTTTGAAGATGTCGAAGAAATAAAGCCAGATGATGGAGTTGAACAGCCTCTTAAGTTTTATTATAACCGCGAAAATCGTATTGCCAGAGCTCCTCAGCTGGTAAAAGATTATTATAACGGTAAACTTCAGCCAGTCCGCGGGTTCAGGATTTTTTTTACTAAACAGAATCGTTACATATTTTTTGCGTTGATTTTTTTTATCGGCGCTACGTGGATTTATACCGGATTGAACAGAACTCGGGCGGGTACAACTCTTGCCGGAGTTAATTTTGAACTGATGGCTTTTTCGTATGAAGAAGAGGTATATGTTTCTCTGCAAATGAAGCGAAGCAGCCGCAGCCGTGAAACTGCCCCTGTAAATGTTCAGGCGGAGTTTTTTGCGATTGATCCGAACGGGCAGGTGGGGGATAAGCGTCAGGGACAGCTTGTTTATAATGAAGGCGAGCAGTATATTCGTACAAAGTTTACGGATTATGATATAATACGTGTAGACGTAATTTTGAATGCGGGGGGCTATGAGAAGGAGCTTTCTGCGGAAGTGAAGAGGTAGGGTATGAGCCGGTCAATTGCCTGTATAGATTACAGAAATGGAAAAATATTTATAGCAAAACGTCAGATGGTCGGCGATATGGGCGGTCGTTGGGAGTTTCCGGGTGGTAAAATAGAAGATGGGGAAGATTTACAGACCGCTGTAGTTCGGGAAATGCAGGAAGAGTTCGGAGTAACTGTTACTGTTGGCCGTAAAATCACTTCCGGAACCTTCACTCATAAAGGAAAGCCTTGTACCCTCGATGTTCTTGAAGTTAAATTTCCTCATGATGGAATTCAAAATAAGTTTGAACTTACTGAGCATACAGATTATAAGTGGGAAGATATAGAGTTAATCCCAAGCCTTAATTTTGTAGATTCTGATTTATCAATTTATAATGACGTAAAAAAATGGTGTGAAAATGAAAAATAAACTTTTTGTATCTGCTTTCTTAATCCTGATTTTTGCTGTTATGTTTGTTTCCTGTAAGAAGAAGGGTATGGAGAAAATTGTTTTTGATAATTCACATCCTCTGGCTCTTGCTCCTGACGTAGAATGGGCTGTTGTAATTGAACCTTATGCAGTTTTCAAAGAAACTGATGAATGGGGAGCAGCAACTGCAGGTCATTGCCGTAAGGGAGAAATCCTTCAGGTAAAAGGAAAATCAATGGATGCCAACAAAGAAAACTGGTATTACTTTGATGGTGGCTGGCTTTCACAAAGCAGTGTTTCAATTTTCAACAACCGCTATAAGGCAGAGACTGTTTCGAATAATCTTGTAAATGAATAAAAGTAATATAAATATCATAGCAGAAATAGGTACCTCACACGAAGGCTCAATAGAAAAGGCAAAAGAACTTGTTGATGCAGCAGCCTGGGCCGGCGCGGATACTATAAAATTTCAATGGGTTTATGCAGATGAAATCCTGCATCCAGATACAGGTTTTGTAAAACTTCCCACAGGAAATATCCGTCTTTATGATCGTTTTAAGCAGCTGGAATGCCCGCCATCTTTTTATAAGGAAATGGTTGATTATGTTCATTCCAAAGGCTGTAAGTTCTGCTGTTCTCCATTTGGTTTGAGAAGTCTTTCAGAGCTTTTAGAACTTAAACCTGATTATGTAAAGGTTGCCAGTCCTGAATTAAATCATTTTCCTATGTTAAAGGCTCTGGCTTCTTACCGTGAACGTTTTGGCGCGGAGAATGTACCTGTCATTTTATCCAGCGGTGTAAGTAAACTTGAAGATATTAAAAACGCAGTTGATATTGTAGGAACAAAGAACGTTTCTCTTTTGCATTGTATTACAAGTTATCCAGCTCCAGAAGATGAGTATAATCTAAAGGTTATTTCGACACTGGCAAATCAGTTTGAAATTGAATGCGGGGTAAGCGATCACAGTCTGGATCCTGTATTAGTTCCATGTCTTTCTGTAGCCGTTGGTGGAACTGTAATAGAAAAACATATTACTTTAAGTCGTGAAACTATGGGGCTCGATGATCCTGTTGCACTTGAACCGGAACAGTTTGCTTTAATGGTACATACAGTTCATCAGACAGAAGCAACATTCCGTCATTATGGAACAGAGCTTGGAATGGAACGTACTGTTGAACAGCTTTCAGATCAGTTTGGAAAGGAACGGGTTTTATCTGTTCTCGGTGACGGCATAAAACGTCTGGCTCCAGCAGAAGAAGCCAACTATGGCCGTACAAACAGAAGTCTTCATTTTATGCGTGATATGAAAGAAGGTGAAATTATTGGCGCGGATGATGTAGCTGTTTTGAGAACAGAAAAGGTACTTACTCCAGGGCTCACACCAGACTGGCTGGATAAGGTAATTGGTAAAAAATTACTGAGAGATGTAACATCAGGAGCTGGAGTTCATAAAATGGATTGCTTCGCCTTCGGCTCGCAATGACGTCATTGCGAGGAGCGCAGCGACGTGGCAATCTATTACCCAATAATATCTGCTATACGTTTCATTGCACAGAGCGTTAAATCTTTATCAACATAATCAAAAGCGTCTGTAATAGGCGAGAGCATACTGTTAAGTCCGCCTGTAGCAATTACTTTTATGTCTTCAATCTTACAGCCAGTTTCTTTTACCAGATCTTCCTTCATCTGTTTAAGAAGGCCTTCTACAAGTCCTTTATAACCGAGTACAATTCCGCTCTGAACAGAAACAACTGTATTTTTACCAAGGCTTGTCGGCGGAATGTCGAGTGGAATGGCTGGAATCTGAGCAGCATTTGCAAAAAGAGAATTAAAAGCTGTACGGATTCCCGGTGCAATTGCTACACCGGCAATATTTGCGTTTGCATCAATTGCAGTAAAAGAAAGTGCCGTGCCAAAATCAGTTACAATACAAGGACACTTATATCGGCACCATGCTTCGAGGGCATCGCAGTAAAGGTCAGTTCCAATTTCATGAACGGCAGTTTCCGGCAATTTAAGAGGAAGTTTTGAATAAATATCCGGACCAATAATAACAGGCTTCTTTCCTGAAAAATGCTGGGAAACAATTACAAAAGGACCAATAAGAGCCGGTACAACGGTGCTTAAAACAACTGTCGAGATTTTAGAAAAGTCAATTTCTGCATCACGGAAAAGAGGGCGGAGTAAAGAAAAGTATTCATCTCCTGTACGCTTTAAATCAGTTGAAATGCGCCAGGTATAAAGAAGTTTGTCGCCGTCAAAAAGTGCAGTTTTTATATTTGTGTTTCCGATGTCGAAAATCAGTGTCATAAATAATCCTGTTTCTCACAGAGCTGAAGAGGACACTGAGTTTTTTAATTTTCTCCGTGTCCTCCTTTGCTCTGCGAGGAATTTATTTAATGTTTACAGTTCCATCTTTAAATGTAGCAAACTTAGTATATCCCTGCTTTTCAAGCATATCATACTGAGGGCCTGGTTTCTTTGCCTTTTTGAGAATGGTTACTGCATAGTCTTCGCGGAGCTTTTCTGCTTCTGAAATTACTTTTGCAAATTCAATTGAATCATCATAAAGAAGGGCGCACTTTTCTTTTGCTCCAGGAATCTGATATTTCTGATCAAGAAGAATGCTGCAGATACGTTCGAAGCCGATAGAGAATCCAACAGCTGGAACCTGCTGACCGATGAACTTACCAATCAGGTTGTCGTAGCGTCCACCGCCGCCAACTGCACCGCTGAAGTCCGGGCTTCCAATTTCGAATACTACGCCGGTATAATAGCCCTGACCACGAACGAGGCTTGGAGTGTAGTTGATTTTGTATTTTCCACCTGAAACTTTTTCTGCAGTAGAAATAATGTATTTCAAATCATCTGCAATTGAAGGATCTGCACAGCGTGCTGCAACATCATCAACAGAAATTGAATAGCCGCTTGCCTTAGAGATAAACTCAACAAGAGCCTTGATTGCACCGTCCGGCATCTGCTTTTCACGGAGTTCTGCTTCAACTCCTTCGGCACCAATCTTATCCATCTTATCAAAAGTGATACAAACTGAATCGAGTGTATCTGGTGCAAAGCCCATATTTTCGAGCATGTTGCGGAGAATACGGCGGTCGTTGATATTGATTACAAAGTTGTTGAATCCAATGTTCAAAAGTGCGCGGGCTGTAACGTCAATCAGTTCAACCTCTGCGTTGCAAGATGAATCGCCAAGAATATCGATATCGCACTGAACAAACTCGCGGCTGCGACCTTTTTGAGGGCGCTCTGCACGGTAAACACGGTCGGTCTGAATTACCTTAAATGGAAACTGAAGTTCATTGCGGTTTGCTGCAAAAAAGCGTGTAAGAGGAAGGGTAAGATCGTAGCGAAGTCCCATGTCAGAAAGAGATTTTTCATTTACAGGATTTTCTGCAAGGGCAGCATCAAGCTTGTCGCCGCGTTTAAGCACCTTAAAAATCAGGTTGAGGTTATCGCCGCCGTCAGATTTATCAAGATTTTCCGCATCTTCAAGCATAGGAGTAGAAATGCGTTCAAATCCGCTTGCACGGTAAGTCGCCAAAATCTTTCCCTGAACATAATCGCGCAGTCTCTGTTCTGCCGGTAAAATATCTTTCATGCCTTTAAGTGCGTTTGTCTTCATATAATTCCTCTTTGAAGTAGTATAATAGTGAAAAACGGCGTTTAAGACAATTAGCAGGTAATTAACGACGTTCTTTAAATGACAAATCAGAATTTGTATTGTAAAATTATAGTAATAATATAATAAGCGGAGATGTTTTATGAACAGTATATTTTCAAAACTTTCTAATCAAATATGTAAGAATTGGGAAATAGATGATTGGGAATTCTACAAAAAAACAATAGGAGATAAATTTATTCCGAATGATACTGGCAACTGGAAAAAAGATAAGTATGATATACCATTAAATGAAATAGAAACTAACCAATGCTACGTAGTAATCGCCCATTTCGCCGATGGTACTACAGCAATGAGTGATGTAATGATTAAATACTAAATTAATTTTATATTAATTATAAATTAAAAGAATGGAGTAATTTATGAAAAAGTTTGCAATAAGAATAAGTTTTCTGTTTTTCTTTCAGGTTTTATTATTTGCCTGCAATGTGGATACTACTCCACAGGTAATTACAGTTACGCAAACAATAGTCTGGAAAGGTTCTTTTGCCAGTGCTGATGAAATTGAAAACCCGGAATATCTTTGGGCGTATTACAATACAACAGATGGCTGTTCGTATATTTATGATGGTGAAAAATGGACCCTTTTAGCAGCCAGTGGAAAAGATGGAATTGATGGACATGACGGAATTGATGGTAAAGATGGAATCGACGGCGAAGATGGTACTGACGGTACAAATGGTACTGATGGTACTGATGGAGTGAATGCTCGTGTAGTTATACTTTATGTTTTAAATGGAGGAATACTGCCTGATGATGCACCTTATATTTATACTTATGGAAGAAAAACTCCTTTACAACTTGTAGCACCTCAACAAGCCCCTTTTGCTTTTGAAGGGTTCTATTACAATGCTGATTTTTCTGGACAAAAAGTTACAGAACTTGATGATTCATATGCTTATGGGCAAGTATTGTTTGCAAAATGGAGTTATAAAATAACATTTCATTACAATGATGAGCGCGAATCTATCACTGAAACAATATATAATATAGAATCAGATTACTATCTTCCTGTACCAGTGCGTACTGGATACATCTTTGGTGGCTGGTATACAGATGAAAATTATGCAGAGGAAACTCAAAAATCAACCGTATCTCCATCATATGGAGATATGGAATTATATGCATTGTGGATAAAAAAAGATATAGAATTAAACATATTGCCGCCAGGAACCGATGGAACTGCAGGGGCAGACTGGACTTATGTTGAATTTGGAAGATGGCCACAAACAAGAAAAAAAGATAATATTACAGTAGATGAGTCTAAAACGAGAGAAAATGAAGGTTTTATTTCTTATTTGGGAAGTGATGGAGAATGGTATGTAAAAGTTTCAGAAAATCCATATAGAGACAATTATATATACAGCGATGGCACTCCAGTTTCAACTGGAAAAATTACATATTTTAAGGTTGAACCAATCAAATGGCGTGTGCTTACAAATGAGTATATAGATTATATGGAAGGTGTTGCGGGGGAAAATGAAGGTGAAATAATTCACCCGAAATATTCATTACTTTTAGCTGAAAATATACTTACTGCAATGCCGTATAATAAATCCACGAGGAGAATATATAATCGCAAAGAAATATATCCTAATGATTATGAATATAGTTTAATAAGGGCTTGGTTGGATGGTATTGAATATATAAATTCAAGAGGTATATATGAAAATACTTACCTTAACAAAGGTTTTTTTAATATGGCATTTAATCTTGATAAGTCTTGTTTAATGAGGTGTGGTTTGAAAAAGTATATAACTTCCGAATATATGTTTATTAGTAATGCATTTTTATTAAGCCCATCTGAAGTAACCAATGAGAATTATGGATTTACTCCATTTGATGTACCTTGTGATGCCAGAGAAAGGATTCCAACAGATTATGCAATCGCAAATAAAGCTGCAAAAGGTAGCGCGTGGTGGCTGCGATGTGAAGAGTATGTGGACATACTTACTGACGAAGAAAAGAAACAGGCTCCAATAATTTGGGGTTCTGGAAAAACTTATAAGACAACTGATGTCATTGCCGGAGTTGTTCCTGCTGTTGTAGTAGATTTGACAAATCAATAAATAATATGAGAAGAGGGGCGTTGCGGGGTGTCCCCGCAGAGAGGGTAGCGGAAAAGACCGGAGCGAACGGAGTGAGTGAGGACTTTGGAGCGCAGGGAGAGGCTTCTCCCTCCTATAAAAAGATTGACAAAAATTTACTTTTCTTCTATATTGTAATAGTCAGTTTAATATAAATATTAAAAAGACTCGTGAGGCCCACGGGTCTTTTTTATTGCCAGAAACCGGTTTTTGAGAGCCGGCGGATTAAAAAGGATTTATGGAATACACATCTTACAAAAGCATTAAGTATTATGATGAATGTGCTGCTCTTGTTGAGGGAATGGGCTTTAAGCTTGTTGATTTGAAGATTGTTCCTTCTAAGACTACCACAAAGATTTCTGCAATGATTGCTTCAACTGAGCCGGATGGTAATATTGGAGTTAATGATTGCGCAAAGGTTCACCGTGTTCTTCTTCCACGCCTCGAAGCGCTGCTTGGAACTGAAGATACTATGATGGAACTTACAAGCCCTGGTATTGAGCACAATATTAAAAATGCGGCAGAGTTCGGAGTATTTGCTGGACGTGCTGTTCGTGTCTGGGATAAGACTGTTACTGACTGGGTTAGCGGTAAGATTCTTTCTGCAGATGATAAACAGGTAACTTTGGAAGCAGAGGATGGAAAATCTTTCTCTGTTTCTTATGAAAATATTGCGAAAGCAAAATTTGACTATAACTAAGACAATTATTTAGGGAAATAATTCCCGAGGAGTTGAAGATGTCAGAAATGGCAGAGGCAATCCGAGCGTTGATTTCGGAAAAAGGTTATTCAGAGGATTCTGTAAAACAGACTATTGAAAAGGCTCTGAAGGCTGCTTATAAACGCACTTATGGTGATGATGAGAATGCAATTGTAAAATTCAATGATGATATGTCGGATGTTTCAATTTATTCACGTAAGGTTGTTGTAGACGGTGTTTACGACCCTGTTAAGGAAATTGAACTTGAAGATGCAAGAAAGCTTGCTGGAGACGAAGTTGAAGAGGGTGATGAGATTGATATTCTTGAAGACCCTAAAACTTTTGACCGTTCGGCTGTTACTGTTGGAAAGCAGACTGCTCACCAGGGATTGAACGAAACTTATAAGACATCACTGATGAACGAATATAAAGACAAAATTGGTGAAATGATTATCGGATATCACCAGCGCGAACGCAATGGAAATATCTTTGTTGACCTTGGAAATGCAGGTCGTATTGAAGGTTTCCTTCCAACAAAATATCAGTCAAAGCTTGAGATTTATGAAAAGGGAGACAGAATTAAGGCTCTTATCGTAGACGTTAAGCCAACAAATACTGGTATTCAGCTTGTTCTTTCAAGAAGCGATACAAAGCTGGTAAGCTCTATTCTTGAAAAAGAAGTTCCAGAAATTGCTGACGGAACTGTTGAAATTAACAGAATCGTTCGCGATGCAGGTTACAGAACAAAGATTGCTGTTTCTTCTGCTCGTGAAGAGGTTGATCCTGTTGGAGCTTGTGTTGGTCTTCGTGGTGTTCGTATTCAGAATGTTATCCGCGAACTTATGAACGAAAAAATCGACGTTCTTAAGTGGGATGCTGATCCAGCTGTATTCATTAAGAATGCACTTTCACCAGCTCAGGTTGAACGTGTAATTATTACTGATGCAGACAAGAAACAGGCTCTTGCAATTGTTGAAGATTCTCAGTTCTCTCTTGCAATCGGTCGCCAGGGACAGAATGTTCGCCTTGCAAACCGCTTGTGTGACTGGAATATCGATGTTAAGACTATTGAACAGGCTGAAGAACTTGATCTTTCTTCATTCAACACTGTTCAGAATGCACGTAACCTGTTCAACGACGAGGCTGTTGAAGAGATTTCTAAGATTTCTGAGCTTCCTGGAGTTGATGCTGAAGTTGCAGCTCTTCTTAAGGCTGCTGGAATTGAAGAGTTCCAGGACTTCGTTGAAGCTTATGATAATGGCACAATTAATGTAGAAGGAGTTTCTAAAGAAGCTCTTGATAAGATAAACGAACTTATCAATGAAAATGTAGAGTTCGTAGAGGAAGATGAATCTGATGCATCTGAAGCTCCTGCAGAAGAGGCTGCTGCTCAGCCAGAAGCTCCAGCAAGCGAAGAAGCTGCTGCAGAAGAGGAAGAAGAATACTTCTGTCCTGAATGTGGTGCAAAGATTACTTTGGATATGACTCACTGTCCAAATTGTGGCGTTGAGTTTGAGTTTGAAGTAGAGGAATAAGGAAGGTAGAAGATAATAATGGCTGAAGAAAACGAAAAAAAGCCCGGATTTGTAGTGCATAAGAAACAGCAGGATTCAACTCCTGCCACAGCTCCTGAAAAGAAAAAGGTAGTTGTTGTAAAAAAGAAGGCACCTGCAGCTCCACAGACAAATACACAACCTCAGGGACAGGCTGGTCAGTCAGGCGGTAATGGACAGAAGCATGTTGTCGTTAAGAAGAATGAGAATGCGGCTCCTGTACAGCATAAACCAGAATCTAAGCCAGCTGGTAATGGAACAAGACCTGAAGGTGCTAAGCCTCGTGCTTTTGAATTAAACTCAGCTCGCCCAAATGTAAAGGCTGGTAATCTTTCAGATAAGCCTAGACAGGGTGGATATAACCGCGACAGAAACGGAAACGGTCAGGGCGGATATAATCGCGGCGGACAGGGAGGACAGGGTGGCTACAACCGTGACAGAAATGGTCAGGGCGGTGGCTTCAGCGGCTCTCAGGCTCGTCAGAATTATCAGAACCGCGACCGCGATAACAACGGCCAGGGCGGACGTCAGGGCGGCTTCAACCGCGGCGGACAAGGTGGCCAGGGCGGATTTAACCGCGGTGGTCAGGGAGGCCAGGGTGGATTCAACCGTGGCGGCCAGGGCGGACAGGGAGGCTTTAGACCTCGTACAGGCGGAATGGGAGGGGCTGCTCCAGTTCCTCCGGTAGATCAGTCACGCCAGCCAGCTAAAAAGGCATTTAAAGGCAAAAAACAGATATATAACCGCAAGGACGAAGAGCAGTACGATGATAACCTCTTTGGTCAGAAGAAGAAGGTTGAAACTCCAGCTTCTGTAGTACCAAAGTCAATCGATATCATGGAAACTATTTCGGTTTCTGACCTTGCTCGTAAGATGAATCTTAAGGCAAGTGAAGTTATCGGAAAGCTTATGGGCATGGGTATGATGGTTACAATTACCCAGTCTATCGATTCTGATACTGCAACTCTTCTTGCTGCAGAATATGGCTGTGAGGTTCACCTCGTAAGCCTTTATGATGAAACTGTAATTGAAAGCGAAAAGGATGATGGTGTAGAACTTCTTCCACGTCCTCCAATTGTAACTGTAATGGGACACGTAGACCATGGTAAAACAAAGACTTTGGATGCTATTCGCCATGCAAACGTTGCTGCCGGAGAAGCTGGTGGTATTACTCAGTCTATCGGTGCTTACTCAGTTTCAACTCCTAAGGGAAAAATTACATTCCTTGATACACCAGGTCACGAAGCATTTACTATGATGCGTGCACGTGGTGCTCAGGTAACAGATATCGTAGTTCTTGTAGTAGCTGCTGATGATGGTGTTATGCCTCAGACTATGGAAGCTATTGCTCATGCTAAGGACGCTAAGGTTCCTATCATCGTTGCTGTAAACAAGGTTGATAAGCCTGAAGCTAACCCGGACCGTGTTAAGACTCAGCTTTCTGAGCAGGGACTTACTCCGGAAGAATGGGGTGGAGATACTCAGTATGTACACATCTCTGCTCTTAAGAAAGAAGGTATTGATGATCTTCTTGACGCAATTCTTCTTCAGGCAGAAATGCTTGAGCTTAAGGCTAACTACGAATGCCGTGCAGAAGGTAAGATTCTTGAATCTCGCGTAGATCAGGGACGCGGTGTTGTTTCAACTGTTGTTGTACAGCGTGGTACTCTCAAACAGGGAGATCCATTTGTTGCCGGTATTTACTCTGGACGTGTACGTGCTATGTTTGATGACAGAGGACGCCGTATTCAGGAAGCTGGTCCTTCAACTCCTGTTGAAGTTCTTGGTATGGAAGAAATGCCAAATGCGGGCGACCCATTCCAGGTAACAGAGAGCGAAAAGGATGCTCGCGCTATTTCAAGCAAGCGTCAGGAACTCAAGCGCTTCGAAGCTGCTAAGGCTGTTAAGAAGACAACTCTTGATACTCTGTTCAGCGATATTAAAGACAGCGAAGTTAAAGAACTTAAGGTTATCATTAAGGCAGATCTTCAGGGATCTGCAGAAGCCCTCAAGTCTTCTTTGGAAAAGCTTTCAACTCGCGAAATACGCCTTTCTGTTATTCACTCAAGTGCGGGTGCTATCAACGAATCAGACGTTACTCTTGCTGCGGCTGACTCTAATGCAATTATCATTGGTTTCAATGTACGTCCAACACCAAAGGCAAAAACTCTTGCTGAGCAGGAACAGGTTGAAATCAGAAAATATAATATCATCTACAAGTGTGTTGAAGAAGTTCAGCAGGCTATGGAAGGTATGCTCCAGCCGGATACAAAAGAAGAAGTTATCGGTCAGGTGGAAGTACGCAATACATTCAAGGTACCAAAGGTTGGCGTAATTGCCGGATGTTCTGTATCAGAAGGTATTGTACGCCGCACTTCAAGTGTAAACCTTGTTCGTGATGGTATTGTTATCTTCACTGGTAAGATTTCTTCCCTCAAGCGCTTTAAGGATGATGCCAAGGAAGTTTCTACTGGTTACGAATGTGGTATCGGCTTAGAGAACTGGCAGGATATCCAGGTTGGTGACCGTCTCGAAGTATTCGAGATCATCGAAGTTGCTAAGAAACTTGGTAAGACTATTGCCGAAGAAGAAGCTGAGGCTGCAAAACGTAATGTAACTGCAAGTGGTTCAGAAGGAGCTCAGTAATGGGACAGTATCGTATTCAAAGACTGAATGACCAGCTCCGCGATGAGATTTCCCAGTTGATTCTGCGTGGAGAAGTAAAAGATCCACGTGTTTCAACCTTTTTGAGCATCAACCGTGTTGAAGTTACAAGCGACTTAAGCTACGCAAAAGTTTACGTATCTTCTTTCTTGCCTGATAATCAGGTAGGAAAGGGAGTAGACGGTCTTAATGCAGCAGCAGGCTTCATTCAGCGTGAAATTGCAAAAAAACTTAGAATCCGCCAGTTCCCAAAACTTCAGTTCCACGTAGACGCAGGCATGAAAGCCGGCTTCGAAATGGTTCAGAAACTTAATGAACTGGAAAAAGAAGAAAAAGAAAGAGAAACTTCTTCTTCTGAAGAATAAATAAAAGGGGCTGTCCAAAAAGAAATGGGCAGCCCTGATTTTTTTAAGACATTTTATTGGTATCTATTGCTTATTTATTTAAGAAAGCACCAAATACCCAGCCTTCAATTCCTTCAAATTTAGGTTCTGATGACTCAGAATCTAATTCACTAACATAATACCAGCTGTCTGTGATACCATCAATTTCCTCTGTACCGTCTGTTTTCATGCTGACAAATACAGCTGGATTATTTACTGATTCGAATTGTCCAATAACTTCGCCGGCAGTTCCTGGTAATGAACGAACATTTACTTTAGAACCATCATTAGTTTTAATATATGATGAGAAGCCATCAATAGAAATTATTGAATCATCACTAAACAGTGAAATATTATAGATTTTTGCGATTTCATCAGAAATATAAGAACTGATAAGTGGAGATGTCTTCATTGATTTAGCATTATCAAGGAATTCTTTTTTCAAGTCTTCGTTTTCAGTTTTTCTTCCTTTTTCAAGAAGAAGAACAGCTTTTACATCTTTATCAGAATTACTGATTGTGTTTGAATAAACATATCTTGAACGCTTAAGACCATCGTTTGTATCATAGAATGTGATTTTTGTAAATTCATTGTTAAACTGTTTTACTGAATCACCGATAACTACAAGAGTTCCTCTTTCAAGAATAGCATTTCTATAAGAATAAAGTGTAGGTTTTGTAAAAAGAAGTGCATCTTTTTGAAGAACAGAGGCTGATGAACAGATTTCAACATCAGATTCCTGAACAAAATATGTATTTTTGTTGTATTTTACTTTGTAGAACTTTACATCAGAATAAGTTTTAGAAGATGTAACAAGATCTTTAATTACTATTTCATCAGATTCAAGTTCAAGTTCTGTTCCAGCGGTTACAGTTTCGGCCCATTCAACTCCGTTTGAATCATTTGCCTTTCTCAAAGGACCATTGTCGCGTAACATTACAACTTTTGAAGATGCTGCAAATGCATTTAATGTAAATAAAACAGATATTACTAAAATAAGAGTTCTTTTCATATTAATTTCTCCTTTTTTAATTACAGATCAGATATAATATCTGCAACATAAGATGAAACAGGCAGGCTGTTTAAAGAATCCATCAACTGTGTTTTTACATCTGGATTCAAGTTTTCATTTGACTTCATCTTTGCAATTGTCTGTAAAGCAACAATATCTGCTGAATTAGTAGAAACTAAATTACTCTTAACATAGATTCTTTTTCCAAACGCAGCTCCGCTGTAATATGTGATTTCAACGAACTCGATATCAAGATCTGTATCTCTTGTTTTAGAAGATTCGTTTACAGCTACGAGTGTTCCGGCTTCAATTTTCTTCGATGTAGCAGAGGAACCGTCTGGAGAACTGTAGGTAAGAGCCTGAGCGGTAATACACCCAGCCGTAAGAGCAGCATCATTTGTGATGAAAATATCTCTTGTCCAGTAATCTTTATCAAAATATGCAACGTGAACAAAATTAAAGGTTTCTTCTTTACCTGAGCTCAAAAGACGAATTGCTTCTTTCTGTTCAATGCTGTTGTTTTTAACATAAATGCGGATTGTTTCTCCCAAAGGAGCTTCATCTGCATAAACCATTTTACCGTCTGCATTCTCTGAATAGAACGGTGTACCGTCATAAAGAACTACAGAAGTAATAGTTTCAACTTTATTTTCTTTTGCTTTAGTGCTGTTAGTTTCATTTGCTTTTTTTGCAGGAGATTTTTTCTCATCTCCACAACTAATGAAAAGTGATAATGCACATAAAATGAAAATACTTATTGTAATTTTTTTCATAAAACCTCCAAGTTTTAATCTTTATCTTTATATTTTAATAAATATTTTAGTATTTATCTATTAAAATATTGCTAGCTCTCAAGAATTTCAAATTTTCGTTTCAATATATTTCCATTACTATCTGTAACTGTAAGAATATGAGTTCCAGAATCTGGCGAAATTGTCATTTCATGGACTTTTTCTGTGTAACCTAAATAAATACCATCAACATCCCAATAAACAAAAGTATCGGAAGAACGAACTGCAGCCTGCATTACCATAGCTCCCTGGGTGCCATCAATTTCTACAGGTATGATAATTTTTGCATTAGGCTCAGGAAATACAATAGAAAGATTGTCAGCAGAAGTAGAATGGTGCCAGGGCACAAAATCTGGCAGGGAAGTATAAACTACACTTGTATTTTTATACCAGTATTCCAGATTTGGCGGCAGTACAAATCGTTTTTCGATTTTGGGAAGAGTTCCATTATATATTCCAGCCTTTTCTCCTGTAAGGTCTTCTGTTGTTGCTCTATATTTTTTATCAAAAGTAAATGAAATTTTCTTACAGTATGGACATAGTTCCGGGGT
This sequence comes from Treponema bryantii, assembly GCF_900111035.1. Classification (GTDB taxonomy): domain Bacteria; phylum Spirochaetota; class Spirochaetia; order Treponematales; family Treponemataceae; genus Treponema_D; species Treponema_D bryantii_C. The sequence goes on along the minus strand of NZ_FOFU01000009.1, from coordinate 97,555 downwards.
AACGGCAGCTCTGGATCTAAAAATAGATTTAGTTTCTTTGCAATCAGGAGATGCTGCAAAGCCTGAATGAGAACAAACTGTTTGTTCTGTTAAATCATCATAAGGAATATCTGGCCAGGATGTTTTAGGTAGAACCGAGAAAATATCAAACATTACGGGAGCCGAAGTAGAAACACTTTTTAAATCTGGATTTCCCATTCCATTTGCATTTCCAATCCAAACAGCAACTGTATATTCTCGTGTAATACCAATAGCCCATGCATCTCTATTACCATTTGAAGTTCCTGTCTTCCATGCAATTCTTTTTGAATTTGCATATTTTTGCCAGTTAGCTTCATCTTCTGGGCGTATTCCTGTAGAAAGAACATTTACTGTTATCCATGAACTGCCTGTAGAAATTGGAAAGTCAGATTGTTCCATGCAGGCTTTATTCATTAAGTCAGCATAAGCACGTGCTGCTTCCCACATTGTTATTTCTCCACCTCCCAGAATAAGAGGCAATCCATAATATTCGGAATCATGATTGAAAGTTGTAAAACCACATTTTCTAAGACAATCAAGAAATCTGTTTATTCCAAATTTTCTCAGCTCGCGGATTGCAGGAATATTAAGGGAACGGGTAAGAGCTTCTGAAGCTGGTACAACACCACTGTATTTTTTTATATTATTATCTGGTCTGTAATTGCCAATGCGGGTTGGAATATCAATTACCAGCTGATCAGGTAAAAGTTCTCCTGCATCAAGCATAGCTCCATACAGAAATGGTTTTAAAAGGCTTCCGGAACTTCTTTTTGATTGAATCATATCAACTGCATAACTGTCAGGATTACGTAATGCATTTCCAGAATTTCCACAGTAAGCGAGAACTTCTTTTGTTTTAGTATCCAGAATAAGAGCTGCTGCGTTTGAAATTCCTCTTCGGGAAAATTCAGAAGACCAGTGTTCAATTATTCGGAATGTGTTTTTTTGAATATTGTAATCTAGTGTCGTATAAAATTTTGTCTGATTTTTTTTATGAGTTTGTTTCAAATATTCCAGATAATGAGGAGAATTTGAAGGTAATGGGAAAGGTTTTGAAGGAAGTGATTCTGCAAGAGAAAGTTCATAAGTTTTCTTATCAAAATATTTTTTTTGATATAGCTTATTGAGAAGATAATTTCTTTTTTCTAAAAGTATTTCAGAATTTGCACCAGGATAAACCAAAGATGGCTGGTTAGGAAGAACAGCAAGGGTTGCTGTTTCAGCCCATGTAAGTTCTGAAGGGGGGCGGTTAAAATATCTCCAGGATGCCGCTTCAAGTCCAACAACGTTTCCTCCAAATGGAGCATTTGCACAATATAATTTTAGGATATGTTTTTTTGTATATCGTATTTCAAAGAGTACGGCAATGAAAGCTTCTTTTATTTTTTGAGTGTAAGTACGTTTCGGATGATTTTCCAGAAGCCTGATAGTCTGCATTGTTAGGGTAGAACCACCGGATACAATTCTTTTTTTACTAACATTTAATTTAATTGCTCTGGCTATGGATAATATATCAATTCCAGAATGAAAATAAAAACGTTTATCCTCATAGGCAATAATTGCCTTTTTAAATTTTTCTGGAACTTCATCTGGAGCAAATCGCCATTGTTCGTCAGCAGCAACTTGCCCACCTAAGAGGATACCATTTTTATCGTAGAGAGCATAAGAATAATTCTGTGATTTTCCTACAAGACTTGCCGGAATTATAAAAATAAGGCTGGCTGAAAATAAAATCAGAACAGAAAGTAGAATTATATGCTTTCTTTTTTTTATTTTCAGCCAAAGTTTTTGGATATCAGCTTTTTTCATTATTTAAGCATTTTTACCTTAAATCCAGGATAAACAGCCCTTATATTATTATCATACATAGCTTCAGCATAAATTGCAGGTATTGTGAAATCTCCACTATAGGCAGCGGTTGCCTTAAAATAGAAAGTAACTGTACCGTTTTTATTTAAATCAAAGTATGTATATATTACATCATCTCTTATATCCTGATAGGTATAAGTTGATGAACTGTAGGATTCGTTTGAAATGCGTTCATTTGCAAATTCAAGACAAGTTCCAATAGGTACTGTCAATACAAGATTCTTAAGTTCTGTTGAACTTGTATTTGCTATCTGTACTCTTAAACTAACTTCTTCACCTGGTTTAATGTTCTTCAACTTATTAATACCATCTACCTGAAGAGAGATTCCTTTATTCTGAACAAACTCTGTTCCAGCAACAGACATTCCGCTGCAAATTACTGTTCCATAAAGTGTATTGCTGCCGGTGTTCTGGATAGTTACCATCTGACCAGGGAACTTATATGAAACTGGAAGATTTTCTGAAATAGAAGCCTGTGTGAATGTATCAGTTCTTTCTGCTATATCATTCTTTACAATATAACTTCCTCCAGAAGTTTTCTTTGCAGAATAATATGGCAGAAGAGAGAAGAGTGACCATGCAGTTTCCTGTGTATTGAGCCATTTATCAGAAGCAAGTGTTTCTGCAACGCTCTTTGCGAGGTTGTCAGTTTTTGTTGAGAAGTTATCATTTGTAAGTGTGCTTACAAAGAGATACATTGCCTGTTCTCGGATTGATGAATCAAAACTATCTCCCAGAGATCTAAAGATATTTGTAGATGGACTGAATGCATTCAAAATATCTGAAGCAGTATCTTTTCTTCCAGCCAGTGAGTAAGCTCCTGCAAGTAGAAGTTTCGCATCTTTAGATAGATCTGTTCTCATATAAAGTCTGTTCATTGCGCCAATGTCAGCTTTTCCTGCAAGTGCAATAACGAACAGTCTGTAAGCCTGAATACTTGAAGATTCAGAACTGTAGCTGTTTGACTGCCAGTCAGAAGCTGTTGTTGTAAGCCAGTTGAGTGCCGGCTCTAATATAGACTCTGGTACTTCATATCCATGATTCTTAGCTTCAATCATAAAATGAGTTGCATAACAGGTTCCCCATGAATGAGGATTACTGTTTCCAGGCCAATATCCCATTGCACCAATTGCTGTCTGATATGTTGGATAACGATCAAATACAGATTTTACATTATCTTTGATTTCGTTAATTTTATCTGGTGAAAGTTTTGCAAAATCAGAAATATAAAGTTGTGGGAATCCTCCTGAAGTAATCTGTTCAATACATCCATGTGGATACTGAATAAGATAATCAAGACGATTGTTAAGATTTATCTGTGGTAATGTAGAAAGTTCAACTTTTAAAGTTGCACCACCGCGTTCTGATGGTGTTTCTGTATTTACAGTTGTTGAACTACCAGCTTTTACAGTGAAACTCTTGCTGTAAACTACAGGTATACCTCTTGATTCAATTTCCATTGGAATTGTTGATTTTGAGGTATTCTTGTCATCTTTTACAACTGTTTCAAACAGAACATGGCCAGCTGCTTTAGTTTCAACAGTAAAGTTTACAACAATATTTCCATTTGCAGGAATATTAACTTTTTCTGTCTTAGCAAAGTTCATAATGCCTCGAGCAGAGAATGTAACTGTAATATTTTTATCAAAGTCTTCACCATTAAATATTGTTACAGGGACCTGAATAGTTTCATTTGTACCCATTGTTCTTGGCAATGCTGGTTGAGCCATAAGAGAAGATTTTACAGGAACTGATTTTTCTGCAGTTCCATAAGCACCGTTATTACCTGCAACAACAATTGCACGTACAGCACCAACATAGTAAGGCATTTCAAACTCAGTTGTTTTTGTTTCATTTGCTTTAACTGTAAATGGTCCAAAATATCTTACTACTGGAGCAAAACGGTTCTCATTATTCTTTGCATTATTAAGAATATCTTCCGAACCACCAATTGCAAGCAGTGTTTCAAGTTTTCCACTATATGCATTTATTACATAACGGTAGATATCCCAGTTTACAATTTCAGAAGCTTCTTTTTTATAGAATTCACTTCTAATTGCCGGTGCATGGTAATTTGTAAGACCAAGTAAGCCTTCATCAACAACTGCAAGTGTATAAGTCATTGGTCGTCCATTCTGTTCTGAAACAGTAAAGGATGCTTTCTTATTTGGTTCAAATGTATCTTGAGATTTAATTACCGGTGAAAGTTTCGTTAATGGATCATCTACCATTATAGGAATGATACCATACAATCTTACCGGAAGACTGTTTGCAGTCTGCATATGTGGCTGAATAAGAGAAAGGTGAACATAAACATTAGGTGCCATGTCACTTGTAATAGGGAGTTTATAGATATTTGAGCCTTTTACAGTATCTATTCTCTGTGTTTTTATAATGTGGCCACCTTTTTCAATTGAAATATAAGCGCTTGCCTGTGCATTTGAAGTAAATGTAATTTCAGCATTTTCACCAGGTGTGTATGATGTTTTGCTTGCTGCAAGAGGAAGCATTGCGGCACTTCCTGTTCCACCTTCCTGAGCACGTCCTGCCCAGCCTGGCCAGTCAATGTAAACAATTTTTGCTGCACAATGGCCATAGTTTCCATCCCGAACTTCAAGAAGGTAACGACCCCATTCTGGATATTTTACATTGAACTTAAATGAGCCTTTTCCATTTTTTGTATATAATTGTCCTGATGCAATTTTACTGTAGTAACGTGATGAAACATGAGTTGCGCTTGTATATGCATCTTTTTCCCACCACCATTTCCAGTCAATTTTATAAAGTGTATAAGTGAGATTACTATCGTTTGCAGGTTTTCCTTCTGGTGTTAAAAGAACAACATCAACTGTATGATCTGTATCTGTAAGAAGCATGTTTCGAGTAGCATCACCCTTTGGTAATTTTATACCTACATATCGGTCATAAGGTGAGTATTCCATTGATGTTGATTGTGTAGAGAAGTTGCCGGAAGGTTCATAAATTCTTGAAACAAAATTTGCACGTAATTTACCGGGCAGATTATTTCCAGCATTGAGTTGTGTATTAAATGATGCTTCTGAATCTGAGTTTAGTTTTCCAGACCAGATTTCCTTGCGGTTGAAATCAAAATCAGTTTCATAGTTAGTAAATACAAATTCAGAATATCCATCGAAATTTGTTTCTGCTTTTGAGAATGCCACTGATACATCAGCTTCGTAATTTGGAATTGAAGCTCCGTGCAGCCATGCACCTTTTAATGTGAATGAGTTATTATTCTTAGTCAAAACTTTCTGTGTAGTTTCAAGAGAAACTGCAAGTCTGTTTGGAACAATAGATTCAATGTTAAGATATTTTGACCATGTGTTTCCACCTATAGATACACGGCCTGTCCATAAACCTGTCGGTGCATCAGATGCAGTTTTAGTTGTAATAGGGTAGAAGTAATTTTCAGATTCTGTTAATAACTGAGTATCAGTTACACGTCCCATTGGATCAAGAAGTTCAAAGGTTACAGGTATATCTTTTGGTAAAGTTTTAGTAAGATCCTGTAGAACAAAAGTAAGGAAGAGACTGTCACCAGGTCTCCAGATTCCACGTTCTCCGTAGATAATTCCTTTAAGTCCTGTACCAGATTTTTCACCACCAATTTCAAAATGGCTTGTGCTTAAATTTGTTCCGGCAGAAATCTTTAAATAAGAAGTTTGTCTATTCTGTTTAGCAGTAATTACAAATGCATTTTTAATATTTCGAAGAATAAGATTACCATTACTGTCGGTTTTTCCTGCGCTGACAGTACTTCCAACATAATTATTTACTATAATATCTACATTTGGAAGTGGTTTTGCTGTTTTAATATCTGCTACAGTAATATAAAGTGTATTTGATGAATCTTTTTTAGCCATAATACCTAAATCAGAAACAAGAACGTTTCTTGAAATGGTATTTGCTGAATTATAGCTTGGAATATAAAAGGCTGGATGGTACGGATTGTTTTTATTTCTCCAGTAAGTACTTGTGTCTAATTTATTTTCCCAATAATCCCAGCTACTTTTTTCATTAGGAATAGAGTATTCTTCAATTGTATCTGGAGGCATTGGTAAGTCTGCATAGTCATCCATACCAGCTTGTCTATATTTAATTTGATCTCTTCTGAAAGAAACTCTTATGTGATACATTCCCTGTGGATATTTTTTTACAAGTTCAGAAAGTTCAAGTCCACGGGAAATATATTTATTCTGCATGGAATCATTCCAGTTGAAGTTGATTTTCTTTTCCCATACAGGTTCTCCAACTCTGAAAATTCTACTTGTACCATCAAGTTCATTGTCCTGAAGAAACTGATTAATGTTTCTTTCGTAAATTTGATAAACCTGAACAAGTACACCAGTAAGGTTTCTTGTTTCGATAGGTAATACAGAACCTTGTGTAGTTGGAAGAATTACATTTTGATTCATAAAGCGAACTGATGGAAGTTCCCAATTTTCTGACAAAGAAATTTGAGATGCCTGTGCAAGATAAATTCCTTCAGAACTTTTTATTCCAGGTTCGAATGCTACAGTTTGAATATCTGACCAATTTGAGTCACTGAATAATGATAAGGTATTTCCATGAATTGAAGTTGAAAAATCTGTTTTCTTTTTTCCGTTTAAATCTAAAGTTCGTATAAAAGAAGCAATGTCCTGAGTTGAATCAAGTGCTTTTGAAAAACTTACAAGAATTACATTCTTTTTAGAATTATTGATATCAATAATAGAAAAGGCTGTTTTTGCAGGGAGTGAAATAATCTTCTTTCCTGAAGAAAGTTTTTCCTTTGTATTTGACATACCAAGGGCTTTTCCAGACCACTTTAATTCAAGGTCTTGAGCCTTATCTGATGTATTATCAATGTTAATTGTAAAATTCCATTTTTCAGGTGTATCGGTCTTTTTCCAATTTATTTCCTGATTTTGAAATTTCATCTTTGCATTAAGAATGGTTTTAATTTCTTTTTCAGAAACAGGAATATCTGTTGAAACATTTCCTGAAACTGTATAAGAAGAACCTGTTTCATTTAGTCTGACTTCATCAAAAGTTACTTCATATGATGGTTCTTCAACATAGAAATTTCTTTCATAAATTGAAGAGCCATCCTGGAAAAGCTTAGCAAGATCAGCTTTAAGTGTAAGTTTTGAATTACCTTTGTAAGGTTCATCTGGTATAAAAGTTGCTTTATTATCTGTATATTCCCAAACACCTTTTATTTTCGGAAAGAGCTCTACAGCATCTCCAATTGGACATTTAGGAGTTTCCATAAAACTTATAGAAACAGGAGTAAGCCGTCCAATTGTAAATGGCGAGATAAATTCAATATGTGAACTATCTGTAACGCTCTGGCTGTTATAGTTCGAATTGCGTGTGCAACCAATAAAAAGAAATGAAACAAACGTAATTAAATAGAATACCTTACTTTTCATATTAAAAATTATAATATGAAAATAAAATAAGTTCTATTAATATTTTATTTAAAATTTAATTGCGTTAAATAAAAAAAAGACTTGGTAAAACCAAGTCTTATAAATGGGCAGTGAGAGGATCGAACTCCCGACATTCTGGGTGTAAACCAGACGCTCGTACCAGCTGAGCTAACTGCCCGAAACAACTGTTAGTTGATATTCAATTTATATCATTTATACGCATAAGTGTCAATATCGTTCACTAAAATAAATATAAAAAAACGGTAAATTTAGCCTTCTGTTAATGACGATGATTATAAAGTATGCTAATATAATTAGCATCGAATTTATTATTCGGGAGTTTTTGTTGAAAAAAGTATTTAATTCTGTAATTCTTATATTCTCTTTTTTAATTCCTTTACTAACCATTTCATGCAGTAATACACAGGAATCAAAACTCGTATATACAGAAAATAATACAATTAAACAGAATGTAAAAGAAAAGGAACAGAACATTACCTGGACCATGGAACTTGAAGGTGAAAGACTTACAAAGAAAATCAACCGTGGTTCAATGCAGTTAGGTTCGGATGTTCCTTATACAAAAGACTTATATAAAATCTCAAAAACATATCAGCGTCCTGTTTATCCTTCAATTGAGGATTTTGGAAGTCTTGATACAAGAGATTTACGTGTTTCAGTAAAAGAGAAGGTAAATACTTTTTGTACGGCTTTTGCATCTGAAGGGCATATTGGAGCTGATTCTTATTTCAGTAAAAAGTATATCTTTAATTATGTATTTTTCCTAAAAGACTTTGAAGAAGGCTGGATAAAATATTTCGGAAAATTAAAAACAAACAAATCTTCACCTTTTAAAAGATGGCTTTTCGGTGAACCTTTTAATGGTCCGGATTTTATTCAGATTCCTGTGCGTTTTTACGCAGACTGTGGTACAATAGATATGACAATGTTTCTTAATTCTTCTGGAAACAATGAATTCTACCAGATTACTATAGACAGGTGGCAAAAGTATGATGGAACACGACAAACTGACAGGAATTGAACGGGAACTGGTTCTTCAGTATCTCATTGATGGAAATGTTCCTGTAACTCTTACTCCAATTGAAGATAATATTTCATCTGATAAAGAAGACTTTGAAGGTGAAATCCGCTCCCTGACTTCTCAAATCTTTCCAGTTGCAATAAAAAGTGAAAATATGAAAGTAAAGAAGGATGGAATGATTCTTCTTGAAAATCCTGCCCAGGCAATAAAAAACTTTGCAAATAAAAAGGTAAAGGTTGAGTTCTATTTCAATAGAGTCGGCTTATATTTTATTTCCCCCGTAACAGTTACTAAAAAGGGCCTCACTCTTGCTATCCCTGATCAGATTGAACGCATTGCAGATATTGAAGAAGATTCAGATTATGATTTTTCTTCTGTGATTTATTTTGATTGCAAATCCCGCCGTGATTTAAATCTTAAGTGCATTCCAACAGAAGGTATTGAGCTCTTTGTTAGACCTGTATGGAAAATAATAGCACTGGAATATCAGAAAAAAGCAAAAGAGCTGTTAGAGCAATTTGTAGAACAGGCAAAACAGGAAAAAAATGCAGGAAATGGTATTCAGCTTATTCCAGTTTGTAAATATCTTTCAGAACCTCATAAAACCGGTCTGGAAGCAATGGAAAACAGGGTAAAACCTTTTTCAATTCTATTTGTTGATCATGAGAGACTTGTTGTAGGAATGGAAACTTCTTCCTGTACTTTCTTTGAAAATGAAGAGTATGGAATTAAACTTTCTTTCTCAATAAAACGAGGTCCTATTCTTACAAGAGATATCTTTGTAACTAGCCTGGTAAATAAAATCTACCGCAGTGCAGATGGCCTTTATTCCAGTGTTGATTTCCGTTATACAACACTTCAGGAAGAAGATTTACGATTCCTCTATGAAAAGGCCACAAGTACTCTGTTTAATTAGTCTGCTGTTTTATTTGAGTTAGACTGCCGCGGATCATTTCCAAGGAAGATTGCAGCACCTTTCATATAATCAAGATTCTCACAGATAATCTTAATAATAACAGTAAGCGGTACTGCAAGAAGCATTCCTGTAAATCCCCAGATATATCCCCAAACAGAAAGACTTATCAGAATAGCCACAGGAGAAATACCAAGATTTTTACCTTCAATACGAGGCTCGAGAATATTTCCGAGAATCATATTTATGGCTGTCAGGAAAATCAGAATAAAAAGTGTTTTTCCCCAGTTTGGATAAAACTGAATCAAAGAGAAAAGGGTAGTTAAACCTACAGAAATGATTGAACCGAAAATTGGAATAAAGTTCATGATAAAGGCAAGGAATCCCCATACAATTGGGAAATCCAATCCGAGAAGCCAGGTTGTAAGAAAACTGAGTACACCAGTTGAAAGTGAAATAAAGAACTTGATGGAAACGTATCTTACTGTCTGATTAACAATCTGATGAGAAATTCTTGAAACTTTCTCGCGGTTATCCTTAAATGCATAATAAATCTTACGCTTTGTAAGGCGCATTTCAATGAGAATAAACGCAGACATAATAGAAATTAAAAACAGTGTTTTGCTGAATGAGATTACACCTGAAGAAAGAGCTACAGCGGTTTTCTGTGCATATTCACGAACCTTTAATGAAGTCCAGAGATTCTGGATAAGGCTCTTTGAATTATCTATTTCAAAATCAAGATTCTGGGCAATCAGCTGGAAAATAGACATGAATCTACTTTCATATTTAGGATATTCAGCAACAATTCCGGAAAGGCTTCCAACTAAGATAGATGTGATTCCAAGTAAAGCAACGAAAAAAAGTATTACGATTGTTAATGAAGATACAACCCATGGGATTCCGGTTTTAAGGTTGACTTTCTTTATGATTGGAAGAAGAACCAGCGAAAGTATAAAAGAAAGTACAACCGGAATTATAACGGAGGATATGGTTTTCAAAAGAAAACCAGCTAGCACAACTGAAAGAAACAGAAGCAGATAGAAGATCATTTTTGTGTAGCCAGGATTATTCTGATCGTCCATTGTATCCTCCGTATATTTTTTTATTTCTTTGGTAAAATCTTATCAAATCCACAGTAAGGAACGAGTACTGGTGGAATTGTAACTGAACCGTCTGCATTCTGATAGTTTTCAAGAATTGCGAGCATTGCACGGCCTACGGCAATTGCAGTTCCGTTCAATGTGTGAACGTACTTGTTCTTTCCGTCGTCGTCCTTGAACTTAATGTTGAGGCGGCGAGCCTGGTAGTCTGTACAGTTAGAAGTAGAAGTTACTTCACCGTATTCACCACCGTTGCGGCCAGGCATCCATGCTTCAAGGTCCCACTTGCGGTAAGCTGGAGCACCGAGGTCTCCGGTACAAGTATCTACAACATGGAATGGAAGTCCGAGGCCTTCGAAAATCTCCTCTTCAATCTGGCGAAGCTTTTCGTGAATTTCATCAGACTGTTCTGGAGTAGCATAAGCAAACATTTCTACTTTGTCGAACTGATGAACGCGGTAGAGTCCCTTAGAGAACTGACCGGCAGCACCTGCTTCGCGGCGGAAACAGTGTGAGAGTCCGCCGTAGAAACGTGGAAGGCTTGCCTTGTCGAGGATTTCATCCTGATGGTAACCACCGAGAGTAATTTCTGCAGTAGCTACGAGACAAGTTCCTTCTTCTTCGATTGAGTAAACGTTAGATTCGTTACCACGTGGGTTGAAACCGATTCCCTTAAGAACTTCTTCTTTAGCAACATCAGGTGTAATGAACATCTGGAAGTTGTGCTTGCGGAGAGTGTTGAGGGCGTACATAATCAAAGCCTGCTCAAGGAATACAGCTTCATTCTTAAGATAGTAGAACTTTGGACCAGATACTTTTGTACCGCGGTCAAAATCGATGATGTCGAGTGATTCGCCAAGCTGAACATGATCCTTTGGTTCAAAGTCGAACTTGCGTGGAGTTCCAACTTTCTTAACTTCGAGGTTTTCTGTATCGAGCTTTCCAACCGGTGCATCTGGATGAACCATGTTTGGAATCTGGCGTGCAGCTTCTTCGAGAGCAGCTTCTGTTTCTTTTGTTTCAGCTTCTACAGAAGTGATTTCGTCTTTAATTGCTTTTCCGGCAGCAATGAGCTCGTTGCGTTTTTCAGGATCTAGCTTCTGCTTCATAGCCTGTGCGTTTTCATTACGCTTCTGCTGAAGGCCCTGAAGTTTTGTAACAAGGGCAGTGCGCTTATCAAAAAGCTCTACAACATTGTCTGCATCAGCTGTCATATTGCGGTTTACGATATTCTGTTTTACCGCATCAAGATTATCTTTAATAAATTTGTAGTCCAACATATATTTAGTCCTCTTTTATTTAGTTAGCAAGTTCGTATTTTACAGTTACATTAGATGTAATTGTGATGTTTCCTTCAACGATTGGTGTAGGAACTCCAGAAGCACTGTCCATAGAAACTGCCTTAAACATCATTTCGTTTCCTCTGCCAGCGCTTGTGTAATCTTCACGGATTTCAAGAACTCCGTTTACCTTACAACCGCTTGCACCTGCGAGAAGGGAAGCTGCATCCTGTGCATTCTTAATTGCAAGAGTACGAGCTTCGCGAAGTGCAGTTGCCTTGTCAGATACAAGATACTCAAAAGAAGTAATTCCGTTTGCACCTGTATTGTTCTTTACGGCTGCATCAATTACCTTTCCTGTAAGGTCAATATTTCTGATAACTACAGCGATAGTGTTTCTTACTGTGTATTCACCGGCATAGTTATGAGAATTATCCTGAGTAATTGAATAATCGAATGTAGAAATATCTGATTCAGGAATACCAGCTTCTTTGATTGCAGCAATAGTATTCGCTGTATTTATTGCATTTCTTTCTGCTACCTGTGGACAGTTCCAGCCTGTAGTTCTTACAATAAACTTCATAGATACCATATCAGGCTTTACGGAAACGCTGCCTGAACCCGAGACTGTTATTGAGCGGACAGGAGCATCTTCCTTTGCAGGACGGCCAAGCATACAGGATGAAAATAAGGCAGCGCCCAATCCAATAATAAGAATAGATTTAATCATTTTTTTCATAGAATCTATCTAACCTCCATATAGAATCTTTTTAAATATATAATACGCTTATTTGCACTGTCCCAGTATTTACTTGCAGGATAGTTCTTTGTAAGCGATGTATATGCTTCAATTGAGCCTTTTATATCACGTATATTTGATTTAGCTTCGAGAATCTGTCCTTTAAGATAAAGAGCTTCATCACGGTTATCTGTTGAATACTCAAAGAACTGATTAAGTTTATTGAGTGCGGCTGCATACTCTTTTTCATTATACAGAAGTTGAGCTTCTTTTAAAAGCGTTGTTGAATCTGAAACCTGAGCTGCTGGAATTGGCTCACTAGTCTGATTTTCCTGAGGTGCAGGTTGTTCTTCTTTAACAACAGTTTTCTGTTCTACTGTTTTAGTCTCTTTTGGTTTAGAAGCAGCTACAGGAGTTGGAACTGGTGCTGGAGTTTCAGATGCAGTTTCTTCTTTTTCTGAAGCTTCGTCCTCATCAGCCGGTTTTACTGGAATTTCTTTTTTCTGAACAGGAAGTTTATATTCTGGTGCTTCGATATGAGTTTTATTTGAACCGTTTTCTGCAAGAATTACAATTTCAAGATAATCATCAAGATATTTTCCTGTAAGAGGATCGTTTCTATAGAAATGAACAATCTTAGTTCCTGCAGTGCGTGCCTGAAGAGTAAACTTTGTATCCTTTGTTCCAAGCTTGCGTCCAAAGTATGCAATATCTTTTGAGTTATCTGTAAGACCCATGTAAATCCAGCCGGTACCAGGGTAGGTAACATCAAGATATTCAAACTTCTTGAGAGTTATAGAGCGTGATGGAACTATTGTTTTTTGAGTATCGCTGTAATCTTCATCAGAATCAGAGTCTTCATCTGTAATATCAATTCCACCACCGATGACTGTAATTCCATCATCATCTGAAGAAGAGTCAATAACTACATCAGGAGTTTCAGTACTTGTGTCTTCTGATACCTGACCTTCTGAGTTATTTTCACTTTCTGTTGTATCTGCCGCATCTTCAGCTTCATCTGCTTTATTCTCTTCATTAGAAGGACTTTCTTCTATCTCTGAGATTACAGGTGGTTCTTCTGTTTCAACTTCTTCTGAAGCAGGTTCTGTATCCTCTGCAGAAAGCTCTGTGTCTTCTACCGGTTCAAGAGTAATAATTTCAGGTTCTTCTATAACCTCAAGTTCTGGAAAACTTTCTGAGCTTAAAACTTCATCTGAGGCAGTATTTTCTGAATCATCTGAGGTAGCTTCAGTTTCTTCTGCATCAGCTTTTACTGTATCAGGTGCTTCTGTTTGAGATTCAGTTTCTGGAGCGGTTTTAGATGCACAGGAAGTAAAACATAGCGTAAAAGCACATGCGGATGCTATGAGTATTTTTTTCATGGTGCAGCTCCTGTTATTTCATTTATTAAATTATCATTAGCTTTTGAAAGCGAATCAATTTCTTTTTGTGTCGGAATAGTAAACCATTGTTCAGTTTCTTCCTCCGACCATTTATCTTTTGTTGTTCGGGAAGCAGTATAATCTTTTGGAAGCTCCGGTCCATCAGGAATTGCAAGCGGCTCTGTAAGTTCGAGAACAGAGCCTGGAACAACCTCCGGTTCTTTTTTCTTTCCTGCAAGAACTATTATAAGGATAATACATATAAGCAAAAGTGCTGTAAGACCCGCTATAATATATGAAAGCATTTTGTTTTCTTCATAAAACTCACGAATCTTTTCAAAAATTGAGGAAGCCTTTTCTTTTATGTTATCAAGAAGTCCCTGAAAATCCATAGCTTACCTATACACGCTTTGGAGGTCTTGGAGGAAGTACAACGCCTTCTTCATCCGGAACCTCTTCATCCTTAAAGTCATCCTGGTTATGGTCAACAATTGTTCCACGTTTAATATCTTCATCAAGACGGAGAGCAATAATCTTACTTACACCAGACTCTTCCATTGTAATACCAAGCATTGTAGAAGCACCCATTACAGTTTTCTTGTTATGAGTGATTACGATGTACTGGCTGACACTTGCAAAGCTTTCAAGCGCAGTTACAAAAGAAGAAACGTTCTTGTCATCTAGGGCGGCATCAATCTCGTCGAGAAGACAGAATGGACTAGGGCGGACCTGATATGTTGCAAAGAGGAGGGCAACCGCAGTCATTGTCTTTTCACCACCGGAAAGCAGGGCAATGTTTTCAAGCTTCTTTCCTGGCGGCTGTGCGTAAATATCAATACCTGAAGACAGGATGTTTGCAGGATCTGCAAGTTTAAGTTCAGCACGTCCTCCGTTGAAAAGGCGGCGGAACATATTATGGAAGTTCTTCTTAATCTGATTGTATGTTTCAAGGAACATTTCTGCAGATTTAGATTTGATTTCTTCACTTACGCGAACGAGGTTTTCAAGAGACTTCTGAGTATCCTCGTAGTTTGTGCGCTGGCGTTCGTAGCGTTCCTTTACTTCATTGAACTCTTCCGGAGCCATAAGGTTTACGCTTCCAAGTGCAGCAAAATCTTTTTTTGCTTCTGAAAGCTTTTCGCGGAGTTCTGTAGCAGGAGTTGTAATCTTGTACATACGCTCTTCAAATTCTATAAGATCGCGTGAATACTGATCCTGAAAGTTCTGCTTAACGTTTCTGATGTCGTTATCTGCAGAGTTCAAAGAAAGCGACAGTCTTTCAAACTGCTCCTGATATTTATTCTGTTCTTCGCGTTTCTTATCCAGAGTATCACTCTTTCCTGAAACGCTCTTGTTTGCTTTTGCGATTTCTTCGTCGAGCTTGTTCATTTCGTCGGCAAGCTGTTTACCGCGGTATTCAATTTCTGCAAGTTCATCCTGATACTGGTTGATCTGCTCGTTGAGTTCTTCAGCACGCTTTGTTTCTACATAAAGCTCGTCCTGAGTTTCACGGAGTGTTGTCTGTTCTCCAGTAAGCTGACGGTTAAGTGTGTTTATCTGATTCTGGCTTGCAGTAATCTGTTCCTGCATCTGAATCTCATTAAGCTTGAGCTTCTGAAGTGTATCACGGTATTCATTGATTTTGGTTGTGAGTTCGCTGTTCTTTGAGTGAAGCTCTTTAATCTGATTATTTATATCATCAACCTTATCGCGGTTCTGATTGATTTTATCATCAATTCCGCGCTTTTTAGTCATGATACCTTCTGGAGAAAGGAATTCTGTAATAAAGGCTGGAGAAGCATCCTGATATTTTTTGAGGGAAGCTTCAACTTCTGCCATCTGACGGCCGGCTTCTTCAAATGCTTCAACAGCTTCACTTGCAGTTTTACCAGCTTCTTCTGCACTGAGTTTTCTTGCTGCATAATCAGAGAAAATGTTTTTGCGGCCATCAAGGAAGATTTTAAGTTTTGCAAAATTCTGTTCGAGTTCTTCTTTTGCAATACGCAGTGCACCTTCACTAAAACCTGCATCCTTGAGTTTTGCATCAAGCATTGAAACAATGTCTTCTGTAATAGCTGCAAGTTCTTTCTGCAGGCCGGCGCGTTCTTCTTCAAGCTGACCAATCTGAGTGCGGAGAGAATCAGCCTTGCGGTCATTGTCTGTAATCTGGCGGCTGCTTGTTTCAATGTTTTTCTGGAAAGATTCTATATTAGTCTTAATGTCATTGAGCTGCTTATTCTTTTCATGAAGAATTGCATTGTTTTCATCAATTTCTTCCTGAACAGTATCAATGCGTTCCTGAATGGCAGAACAGCGTCCTTCAAGACTGTTAAGCTTTTCTTTCATAAGAAGAGCCTGCTGATTCTGCTGTTTAATCAGTTCGAGTTTACCGTTTTTCTCCTGACCGATTGCAAGAAGTTTTGCCTGTTTATTATAAAGGTCTTCCTGCATGGCCTTAACTTTGTCCATGTTTTCAGAAATTGTATTGTTGATTTCTTCAATTTCCTGACGAACCTTATCTCGTTTTTCCTGAACTTTTTTGAGTTCTTCTTCATGACGGGCTTTGTCTGTTACAAAGTTTTTAAGACGGAGAAGGGTAAGGTCAAGTTCATAAAGATAGATGTCTTCTTTAAATTTGCGGTATTTAATTGTTTTTTCAGACTGAACCTTGAGAGTGTCGTACTGACGTTTAATTTCTCCCATGGCAATTTCAATCTGAGTCATGTTCTGACGGGTACGTTCAAGTTCGCGTTCTGCTTCTGCAACCTCTGCCTTTGAGCGGCTGATACCTGCGGCTTCTTCAAAAAGATAGCGGCGGTCTTCCGGTTTGCTCGAAAGAATCTGGTCGATTTTTCCCTGCTCCATAACAGAGTAGGCTGCTTTTCCGACACCAGTATCCATAAAAAGACGGCGGATTTCTGTAGGGCCGGCAGGGCGTTTATTGATAAAATATTCCTGATCTCCAGAACGATAGAGACGACGGGTAATAGCAATTTCTTCTTCATCAAGAGGGAGTAATCCCTTGTCGTTTGCAATTGTAAGGGTTACTTCTGCTGTATTGAGTGCAGGACGACGCTCTGTACCGTTAAAAATAACGTCTTCCATTTTTTCTGCACGGAGATTTTTAGAATTGCGTTCTGCAAGTACCCATTTAATTGAATCGACTACGTTACTTTTACCACAGCCGTTTGGACCGAGTAAGGCAGTAATACCCTCTGCAAAGTCGATATGAGTTTTATCTGCAAATGATTTGAATCCGTGTATATCAAGACTTTTTAAAAACACAATCACTCCTAAGTATAGTCTTAATATTATAGTGAATTTTATAGATATTTGAAAGTAGTTTATTGAAGGAAGTATTTATGAAGAAACGAAGTCTTGAACTGCTGTGTCAAAAAGATGTATGTAAAATTTGGCGCGAGGGAGCGGAGTTGCGTGTCAAAATGACTTTGTGTGTGGCTGCCGCGAGAGCGGCAGGTAATATAGTTACTTTACCACACACAACGTCAAGCGCATTATTGCGCGTTTTTGATATGCAAATACGCGACAGGGAGCCAATGTTTACGATTATTTTTTTATAATTCAGAAGCCCTGAAGACTGACATCTTTTAATGATATCTGTTATCCAATAATACTCTTAATAGTCTTAGAAACAGTATCTTCCCAGTTGAACTCTTTTGCCCACATAATACCATCGGTAATCATGTTTTCACGAAGCTCTGTTTCTTCAACAACCTTCTGCATGTTTGTTGCAACCTGGTCAATATCATCAGAATTAAAATAAAGTGGTGCTGTTCCACCGATTTCTTTAAGAGCACCTTTATCAGAACATAATACGGGAATTCCACAAGCCATTGCTTCGAGTATTGGAAGTCCTACGCCTTCGTTGATTGAAGGGAAAAGACATGCTTCTGCACCTCCGTAAAGACGTGCAAAATTCTCGTGAGGGAAAAAGCCTGTAAGGAAAATATCGCTTGCAAACTGAGAATTAAATGCGGCTTTATGAATTTCTTCTGCAAAAGGACCGTCATTTCCTGCAAGAACAAGACGATGTGGTGCACCTGTATTTCTTTTGAAAAGCTCAAAGGCTTTAATCAATTCAATATGTTTCTTTTCAGGACTGGAAAGGGTAGAGCCATAAACAAAGTAAGGTCGTTTAATTGCAAATGGCTTTACATCAACAATTTCATCTTCAAAAATATCTGCCATCGGGAAGAAAATCTTGTGATCAATGCCGTTATGAATAACACTGATTCTGTTTTCTGAAACTCCAAGCTTTACAAGGTCATCTTTTATATATTTTGATGCGGCAATAATCTTTTGTGCCTTTAAAATTCCTTTTTTCAGCTGATGTTTTTCTTTACCGCTTTTATCTGCAATTTCAGAAGACATGATACTGTTGATAACTGCAACACCAATATGATTTTTATATTTTGGTGGAACCATTCTGCATGCAGTTGGATAAATTACTGCATCATAGCCCTGTTTCTTAATAAAACGGTTAGCATGATATTTATACCAGCGGCGAAGAGCTCTTGGTGTATCCAGCAGCTTTATCGCTGAATAAGGGATATCTGTTCCGGATGTATATGTATAACGGTCTTCTTCTGTACCAAACAGTTCAATCTGAATATCAGGATTCTTTGGGAGATTTGAAATAAAGTATAGAATATATGAACCAAAACCAGAGCGTCCGTGATCTCCGCCCAAGGTATCAATTGCTATTCGCATGGTTGTACCACCTTTCCGTTTCTAATCTCTTTAGGATAAACTGTAATACCAAGTTTCTTTTCGAGAATGGCAAAATGTCTCATTTCCCATTCATCTCCAATTACAATATTGATTCCAGTTTTTCCGGCTCTTGCTGTACGTCCACTTCGGTGAATGAAAAAATCTTCATCTGAAGGGAAGTCCATCTGAATTATATGAGAAATATCAGGGATATCCAATCCTCTGGCGGCCAGGTCACTTGTAATAAGAATCTTTTCTTTTCCGCTGCGGAAACGGTCAATAGCAGCCTTGCGTTTCTGCTTATCGGTTTTTGCATGAAGGGCAGCACAGGCTACTTTTTTATAAGTCAATTTATTGTAAATGTTTTCTACCTGATCAGCACGAGATGTAAAAATCAGTGCCTTTGTAGGATTTTCTGCAGCTAAAAGTTTTCTGAGTGTGTCAATTTTATCTCTGGTTTCTGCGTAGATTGCCCAGTGAGTTATACGTTTTTTAAGAACATCTTCCGGTGGCATAACGACATTCTTTGCATCAGCAAAAAATATTTTTGTCTGCTTACTGAGGGTTGCAGTACAGGCAATAATCTGAGTTCCGCCTGGAAGAAGGTTTCTGAAAGCTGAAGTGTCTTCAATTGATTCTTTTTTTACGAGGCGGTCTGTTTCATCAAAAACAGCAGCAAAAAGACCGTCAATCTTAAGCTTTTTAAGATGAATAAGTTCAACGAGGCGTGCTGCTGTACCAATAATGATTTCAGGTTTTTCCTTAAGTGTTTCTATCTGGCGTTTTAATGGAGCTCCACCAATCATAAGTGCAGATTTATGTGAGGTAACAGTTTTGCATGCACAGTTTATCTGTGAAGCAAGTTCAAAGGTCGGTGCTACAACAATTATGCGAACCTTCTGATGATCTGTTATTGTTTCAAGTTTATTTATGAGTGGAAGAAGGTATGCAAAGGTTTTTCCTGTTCCTGTTTCTGATTCAAAAAGAACATTTTCCCCGCCGAGAATGCGGGGAATTACTTCTGCCTGAACAGGAGTAGGTGTGGAAATAGACAGAGCAGAAAGGCTCTGTCTTAAATTATCTGATAGCTGTGCAAATACATCTGCCATATTTAAGCACTTTCAATTGCAGCTGTGTCAGTTTTGATGAGAGACTCAATGTTCTTTTCTTTCCCCTGAACAATTTTCTTTGTAACTGTAAAGGTTTTCTTTCCCTTGATATCAGGAATCTTGAACATTACGTCCATCAGCATTTTCTCAACGATTGTACGAAGTCCGCGCGCACCTGTCTTCTGACGGATTGCCTCATCTGCAATTTCTTCAATAGCGTCTTTTTCGAACTCAAGCTTAACATCATCAATATTGAATGATGCCTGGAACTGCTTTGTGATAGCATTCTTAGGTTCTGTAAGTACGCTTACAAGGTCATCGCGTGTAAGCTCTTTGAGAGCGCAGGTAATTGGCATACGACCGATAAGTTCTGGAATCAAACCAAACTTTACAAGGTCATCCGGAGTAACCTGATTCAAAAGCTTCATCTTGTCTTCGTCGGTCATCTGACCAACTTCTGAGCCAAAGCCCATTGCGTGAGATGAAACGCGCTGTTCAATAATCTTATCAAGGCCAACAAAAGCTCCACCAAGAATAAAGAGGATGTTTGTTGTATCAATCTGAAGCATTTCCTGGTTAGGGTGCTTACGTCCGCCCTGTGGAGGAACGCTGGCAACTGTACCTTCAATAATTTTCAAAAGTGCTTGCTGAACACCTTCACCACTTACATCGCGTGTAATAGAAGTGTTCTCGCTCTTGCGTGCAATCTTATCAATTTCATCAATAAAGATGATTCCACGTTCTGCAGCTTCAATGTTTCCGTCTGCAGCGTTAATCAACTTCAAAAGAACGTTTTCAACATCTTCACCAACGTATCCGGCTTCTGTAAGGGTAGTGGCATCTGCAATTGCAAATGGTACCTTAAGACGCTGTGCAAGAGTGCGGGCAAGAAGAGTCTTTCCGCTACCTGTTGGTCCGATTAAAAGAACGTTAGATTTTTCAATTTTTACAGCATCTTCAGCAGCCTGTGCTGCAGCAGAAACTGACATTCTCTTATAGTGGTTGTAAACAGCAACAGAAAGTGTTTTCTTTGCTTCTTCCTGTCCTACAACATAGCTGTCGAGATATTCTTTGAACTCACGTGGAGTAGGTACGTCTTTAAGTTCAATAGGAGTTACATCAGCTTCCTGCTGGTCTAAGATTCCCTGACAGATTGCAACACACTTATCACAGATAAAAGTATTGCCGCTTGGACCTGTAATTAACTTACGGTCTTTGCTTGCTGTGCTTCCGCAGAAAAAGCAGAAAACGTCATTATTGCTTCCAAATCTTTTCATAAAAATCTCCAGTTATTTGCGTGATGGCATTACGTGGTCGATCACGCCGTAATCAGCAGCTTCCTGTGCCGACATGAAAAAGTCGCGCTCAATATCTTCAGCAATTTTGTCTTTAGTTTTTCCAGTGTCATTAGCAAGATATTCTATAGAAAGCTTCTTTAATCTGATAATTTCCTTTGCAAGAATGCTGATATCACTTTCCTGTCCTTCAACACCACCACGTGGCTGGTGAATCATAACACGGCTTGAAGGAAGAGCATAACGCTTACCCTTTGTTCCACCTGCAAGGAGAATTGCAGCCATGCTTGCTGCCTGTCCCATACAGATTGTCTGAATATCGCATTTTACGTATTTCATTGTATCATAGATTGCAAGACCAGCAGTTACAGCTCCTCCAGGAGAGTTGATATAAATACTGATATCTTTTTCCGGATTTTCTGATTCAAGGAAGAGAATCTGAGCTACGACAAGGTCTGCCATCTGGTCGTTAATTTCGCCATCGATGAAAACGATTCTGTCTTTAAGAAGTCTTGAAAAAATATCGTAGCTGCGTTCCCCGTTACCTGTTTTTTCAACAACGTATGGAACCAGTGTGTTCATGCTTTCGTTCATAAAATCCCCTTTAGTACAACTAGTGTATCATATTAAATATACTGAATTTTTTGATTATTGGGTAGTGTAAATAAATAAATTTCTTACAGAGCTAAGGAGTGCATGGAGAGAAAAAAATACGTCATTGCGAGCCAAAGGCGTGGCAATCCATATTAAAAAGATTGCCACGTCGCTTCGCTCCTCGCAATGACGTATCTTTATATCAATGAAGATATTTGATTACTGAACGTTAGAGAAGAGGTCTTTGAAAGACATCTTGTCGCCCTTAGAAACCTTAACTTCCTTATAGATTTCGTCGTAAAGTTTGTTTTCTTTAGCGTCGTCGATAAGGTATTCTTTAGCGCGTGGATCTTCGTAGTGCTTCTTAACTTCTTCTACAGTCATTCCACCTTCTTCAGCAATCTTAGCATACTGTGCTTCGATTTCTTCTGGAGTTACGCTGATGTTGCGGTCGCGGATGAGGCAGTCTACGATGATACGAGACTTAAGCATCTTTTCGCTGTCGCCTGTCCACTGCTCAAGCATAGCTTCCTTTGTCTGACCAGAAGCTGCAATCATCTTGTCGAGCTGTTCTGGAGTTGTCTGGAACTGCTGTGCCATCATTCTCCAGCGGCCATCAAGTTCTGCCTGAAGCATAGAAGCAGGAATGTCGAACTTGTTCTTTTCAACAAGCTGCTCGAGGAGAGAATTGTTCTTCATTTCCTTTACGCGGCGGCTTGCAGCAAGCTCCATGTTCTTTTTGATGTCTGCTTTCATGTCAGCGAGAGTCTTGTACTTCTCGTTGCAGTCCTGAGCAAAATCATCGTCGAGAGCAGGGAGGTCACGAATCTTTACAGCCTTGATTGTTACGCGGATTTTCTTTGTCTGACCAGCGAGTTCTGGATCAGCATCATCCTTCTTGTATTTCTTTGTGATGTCTTTAGTTTCATCTTTCTTCATACCGATGATTTCGTCATCAATCTTGTAGATGTTTTCGCCGCTTCCAACTGTGAATACGAAGTCAGAGCGTTCTGAACCTGCGATTACGTTTCCGTCTTCTCCAAGTTCTGAGTAGTTGATTGTTACGATATCATCTTTTGCAACAGTTGCATCTTTCTTTTCGATAACCATTGCATTTCTTTCCTGCATAGACTTGAGCTCTTCTGCCAAATCATCATCAGAAACTGTAACCTGTGGCTCTTTTACATTTACGCCAGAGAAATCTTTTACAGTTACTTTTGGGAATACGTCATAGTGTACTGTATATGTAAGTTCTTTTGTGATGTCGAGTTCTGGAGCCTTGTCCATTACAGGCTGTGAATATGGAAGAGGGCGGTTTTCTGTTTCTTCCTTGAAGATTTCATCGAATGACTGATCAATGAGAGTTCCGATTGTGTCGGCTTTAATAGAATCTCCGTATTTGCGTTCCAAAACATTCTGAGGTACATGACCCTTACGGAAACCTGGAATCTGAGCGTGCTTTACATAGTTAGCAAGTGTTGATTTGTAAGCGCTCTCTACTTCTGCTTTTTCAATTGTTACAGTAAGCTCAACTGCCGATTTTTCAAGACTCTTGAATTCTTTCTTAAGTTTCAAAATGGTACTCCTGAGTAAGGCCGCTTGGCCTGTGTTTTAATAAAAAAATAGAGACACAAAAAATTGCGTCTCTATATAAGATTCAAGCGGAAAACGGGAGTCGGACCCGCGACATCCACCTTGGCAAGGTGGCGCTCTACCACTGAGCTATTTCCGCATTATTCTGTATTACAGGCAAACGCCTTTAATCGAGCGGAAAACGGGAGTCGGACCCGCGACATCCACCTTGGCAAGGTGGCGCTCTACCACTGAGCTATTTCCGCATAAATCTTGTTTGTAGTCAAAGTGCGGGGGGAGAGACTTGAACTCTCACGCCGAAGCACCAGATCCTAAGTCTGGCGTGTCTGCCAATTCCACCACTCCCGCGAGTGAAAAATCACATTCAAGTCTTGCGACTACGGTATGTAAGAATATAGAAATAAGTGGATTATGTCAAGATAGGAGCATTGTTTTTATTAGATTTTCATAATTTTTCTTGAAAGCATGAAATAGTATGATAAAATAAAATCATGGAGTTAAACAAAAAGTTAATTGCAAAAATGACAGCAATATACGGTCTTATTGTTGTTGTTTCCAATATGATTGCAGTTCTGGTTCCTCAGTTTATTTCTATTCCAGTTTTTGATGAAGACAATATTGAAAAGTGGGAAAGCTTTTTAAGACAGAATAATCTTTCTATGATTGCAATGCTGTTCGCATTTCTAATACCTGCTTTTGTTTGTATAATTTATGCTAAACGTATTTTTAAAACCGATGAAAAAATAGTTAAAAATATTGCTGAAATTCCATCCGTTTTTTCTCTTTCATCAGTTATTGGATGGAATGTTTACTATTTAATTGAAATTCCATTTGTTCTTTATGCAAAATCATATTTTGGTATTCATATAAAAGCGATTCTTATTTCCAGCTGGGGATTTGCTCTTTTTTCGGGAATGACAGCCTGGACTTTATGCTATCTTCCTATTGAAATATTGAATCGAACAGTTCTTCTTCCAAAGGTCTTTCCTGAAGGTCATATTTCAAGACAGAACTTTTCTGTACGTCCTTCTTTTAAGCATCTTATGCTTTACTGTTTTATGGTCTCTTCTGTTTTTCCTGTTATTATTCTGCTTTCAAGCCTAATATCAGTTCAGATAAATAATGGACTTGCAATTAACAGGGGTGTTATTTTTGTTTCAGTACTGCTATTAATAATTGCTTTTACAATAACAATAAGCCTTTCAAACCTGATATTGAATCCTCTGAAAAATTTGACTGAAGCATCAAAAAGAATTCAAAGCGGAGATTATAAATCAAGGGTAGGGATTGTTACTGCAGATGAGTTAGGGCTTCTTGCAGACAGTTTTAATGACATGTCGGACTCCCTTGCAGAAAAAGAGTTTATGCGGGATACCTTCGGTAAGGTTGTTGATCCTGAAGTCCGGGATTATCTGATGGGGAATGGAAAAGAATCTTTGGGAACAACGCTTGGCGGTGAAACCCGCGAAGTAACAGTTCTGTTTTGTGATATAAGAAGCTTTACTGCTATGAGTGAAAAAATGGAAGCGTCTGCAGTAGTACAGCTTTTGAATAAATATTTTACTGCTCTTGGAAAATGTATTACAGCTCATCATGGAATCATAAATAAATATATTGGTGATGCAATTATGGCAATTTTCGGAGCTCCTGTTAGTTCAAATAACAGTGCAAAAGATGCCCTTGATGCTGCTTTAGATATGAGAAAAGCTCTTGTTGAAGTGAATAAGGATTTTGAAGCAGAGGGCCTTCCTCAGCTAAAGTTTGGTATTGGAATTCATACTGGTCCTGTTTTTGCAGGAACAATAGGAGCAGCTAATCGTATGGAATATACTGTAATAGGGGATACTGTAAATACTGCCAGCCGGCTCGAATCTCTTTGTAAAAACTATACGACTGATTTGCTGCTTTCAGAAGCGTCTGCAGAAAGAATTGATGAAAATAATGAACTTGATTTTATTGCAGATGCTCAAATCCGCGGAAAAACTGAAACAATGAAGCTTTATACAGTTAGAAAAAAATAATAAAAAAAATTAAAAAAATTGTTAAAAAATGCACTAAAGCACTTGATTAAAAGTTATGTTTCATGTATATTCATTATCACTAAGTCACTTACGACTTCGGGCCATTAGCTCAGCTGGTAGAGCAACAGACTCTTAATCTGTGGGTCGCAGGTTCGATCCCTGCATGGCTCATTAAAGCTTCTTGCCAAAAACAAGGAGCTTTTTTTTAATACGGTGCCTATAGTTCAGCGGTAGAGCGCCAGATTGTGGATCTGGTTGTCGTCGGTTCGATCCCGACTAGGCACCCTGGGTGCAGGAAATAAACTTCTTGCACCTTTTTTTTTGATGGCAATTTTGCCAGAATGCGCCTGTAGCTCATCTGGATAGAGCACCGGACTTCGAATCCGGTGGTAGGAGGTTCGAATCCTCTCAGACGCATAAATTGATTTCCATAAAAAAGGGGCTGTCCATTTCAATATGGACAGCCCCTTTTAAATTGTATTTGCTTTCTATTTATTTTTCGATTGCATACATACCAACTAATTCTGGGAAATCGTAATTCTTTTCAATGAAGTATCTCAAATCGAAATCTTCATGTGTTACAACAACCAGAATTGTTGCATGGCTTGCAAGATAATCTGAAATTACCTTCATTACATTCAAACGTGTGTCAAAGTCAATATGTGCAAATGGTTCATCCAGAAGGAGGATGTCAGGCTTTGCAGTCAAAGCACGGGCAATATCCATACGCTTCATTTCGCCGGAAGAAAGCATCTGTGGCTTACAGTCAAGGTGAGCTTTTGTAAGGCCAACCTTTTCCAGGTTTTCAGCAAGTCCTTCAATAGTTCCTTCGTTTCCTGCATTAACAATCTGCTGGAATGAATCGCGAATCTTTAAATCCGGGAAGAACGAGAAACGGGAATCCTGCTGAACAACAGCCATTCTCTTTCTGAAAGGCTTGAATACCTTAGGATCGCGGCCATTTTCATATGGCTTAAGCGCAACAAGGTCGTTACCTTCCATAAGAATCTGACCGGAAGTTTCATCAAGAAGACGCAAAATTGCTTTAATAGTACTTGATTTACCGCATCCAGAAGGTCCTGTAATACCGTAAATTGTAGAACGCTCAAATGTAAGGTTCAGGCCTTCAAAAGCAGTGAACTTTCTTTCACCAAACAGACCGCGCTTATTATAGCGCTGAGCAACGTTCTTCAATTCAATGGCAGAACCCGAAGCACCTTTTTTAGCCTCTGGTTTTTCGTATCCTTCCATTTCTGGAAGCTGTTCAATCTTGCTGAGAACGCCATCTTCGAGCTTATATGCGTCTGTAAGAGTAAGGCGCTTAATAAAGTCGAGGTCATGGCTAACCATAAGGAATGTCTTTGTCTTATCACAAAGGATTTCTTTGTTTAAGAATGCAACAAAGTTCTTTCTAAGGTTGCGGTCAAGGTTTACAGTTGGTTCATCAAGAAGAATAAGGTTACCTTTGCGTGAAAGCAGAATCATCAATGTAATACGCTGCATTTCACCACCGGAAACTTCATCCGGATAGAGGCGGGCAAATGCTTCAAAGTCCAGGGTAAAGAATTCCTTAAGGCGGCGTACAATCTCCGGCCGGCATCCAGGTGCCAGCAAGGCAAGGTTCTGATCAAGTGTTAATGCCGAGTTCATTACCTGCGCAGTTTCTGCAGGAATAAACATAAGGCCTGACTGTTCAATCTGAGTCCACTGATTAAATCCCAGTTTTTCACCATCAATATAAGCATCAATTCCGTTTACCTTCATGCTTCCTTCAAACTTAAAGATATGCATTGGTAAAATTCCGGCAATTGATTTAAGAAAAACTGATTTACCAGTTCCGGTCGGTCCCATAATAACAGAAGCCGAACCTGCTTCAATTGAAAAATCACATTTGTTAAAAGTAATTCTATCTCTGAGATGAATACAAAAATCTTTTAATTCTACAGGTTTCATGCTTCCTCCTTCTTATCACCAAGTACAATAAGGAAAGCAGTACTTAAAGCAATCAGGATAACAGATGGAATCCAGAACATGGAAGGTGTTCCATCGAATCCTAACAGTGTACGGCGGTACAAGGCAATTAAAGCACCAGGGCTTGTATGCTGTGGAGTACCAGTTGCTCCAAGACCTACCTGGATAACAAAGCCGAATGATGTATCAAGAACCAGAGTCTTAAGCAAAATGCCTGCAACAACACGCTTTAATGTATCTTTCATTAATGCAGTTTTCATCAGAACAGAAAGGATTCTGCCCTTTGCAAAACCGTAAGAACGGAATGAAACGCTATATTTCTGATGATACAAATCAGAAAGTGGAATAGAAATACTTCTTACAGCTTCAGGCAAAACAGTTGCAGTAGATGCAAGTACAAACACAGCAAGTGAAAGGAATGCAGATGTATTACCTGAACTCTTTGCGAGAGCACCAGAAACTGGAGCATAACAGAAGAGGGCAATAAGAATAGAAGGGATTGATTCTATGGCATTCAAAATGTTTGAAAAGAAACGTCCTACTTTTAATGACAAAACACTCAAAAAGCCAAGTATATAGCTGATGAGCATTGCAAAAATCATTGTAGAAACTAAAGTAATAGAAAGTTCTTTTACAGAGTTGAAGAGTATGCGTATATAATCTGCATCACGCAATTCTTCAGAGAAAATACCACTAAACCATGTCCAGGGAAGCCATGAAATAATCAATGGCAAGATAAACAATACTACTACAGTATATTTTAAGATGTTAAATTGCTTTTTCATATACCCTCGGATAAATCAGGAATAGTATCGTTTTTACAAGGAACGATACAACAGCATTTATACACAAAAGTACAAATACTGAAGTAACAAGAAGGTCAGTATTAGTCTGTACAAGAGCATCAATTAAATTACTTCCCAAGCCTGGGAAACTGTATGCAATTTCAGCAATTGTAACTGATCCAATAATTGCAGGAACCTTTCCTGCAAGATAAGGAATAAAGCGAGGTAAACTTGACTGGAAAAGATATCCAGAATAAGTACCTGGCAGCGGGAAGAATCTTCCAAGATTTCTTCCTAAAGTTGAGAAAACAATAGCATGTGTCTGATTTACCTGACTAATCATGTCTGTTTTCAAGAAGTTGGTAGCATCCCATGAAAGGCCACCCAGAACAACAGTTACCAGAGCAATGAAAAAGAGGGGTACGCCATTTCCAAAAGTTACATAAGCTACCCAGAAACCGATAAACAAAGGAATAGCAGCCAGAATAGAAGCGATAAAACTCCATACCTTTTCAATTTTTTCACCAGATTTCTTTGCAAAGTGGATAGCCATATATCTACTGGTTACAGCATAAGATGAACATACAAGTGCAATTAAAATTACAAATGCCAGGGAAATCATTGCTAAAGGAAAAGTCTGAATGGCACCGGCTACAATAATCTGTCCAGATGTAAAGCCAACAGTCTTTGAATTGGCATTACCGGAAATAAAAAGTAAAAAAGAACGGCCTGCATCTGCATAAGCTTCAGCAGGGGCTCCAATTGATAGAAGATAAAGTAACGAGAGAACTAAAGTTCCTACCACGGCAAAAATAATGCCGTGGAGGAGCAATTCTCTAACTAAAAAGCGTAAGAATCGCATTAATAACCTCTTAATTAGTTATCAAATTTCCATTCTTCTGCAGACAAGAACGGGTTATCTGTTGCTATATAGACGTTAGTTAAGCCGCGAGAGTAAACATCTTTCTGAAGAGAACAAAGTCCAATTGTAGGAGACAATTCACAGATTTCTTTATTAAGTAAAAGAGTCTGTTTAATCCAGTCTGCTGTTACAACTTCTTTTTCCCATGTATCAAAAAGTGAATCAAGTTTTTTGTTTGCAATACCAGTGATGTTTTCTGAAGCGTTTGTTCTGTACAGGCTGCCCATTGTTGAATAAATGTTATCAAAACCATCATAGTACATAAGAGCGAGTTCATAAGATTTCTCTTTGTATACCATTCTCTTAAATACCTGGTCACCAGTACGTTTAACTTCAACATTCAAACCGATAGCTTCAAGCTGTTTTGCGATACCATCTGCAAGCTGCTTACCGAATTCACCCATAGAGTCAGGATAGATAAGTTTTGCATTCTGTCCCTGAACATCACCTGTCTTAGCAAGTTTCTTAGCCTTTGAAAGATCATATGGCATAAGATCTGGGAGTGGTGTATTAGCATACTCTGGAATATTTACTTCAAAAAGATTTGATGGGAATGGACCGTAGTTGAGTACAACACCTTCTTCTTGATCTGTAATTCCTGGAACGAGTTCTGTTCTGTTCAACGCAGTTGCCATAGCCTGACGACCTTCTGCTTTAGGGAACAATTCTGTATTGATTGCGAGGCTATAGAATGCATATGGCATATAAGAATTGATATCTACCTTTGACATTTTTGCAACTGTGTCACGATCCATAGGGTTAGTTTCAAGTACGAGATTTACACGACCTTTGCTCAATTCGTTCATACGAACGATAGGGTCGATTACACGTTTGATAACAATCGATTCAACCTTTGGAACGTTTCTGAAGTAGAGACCATTTGCCTTGAATGTAAGCCATTTACCGATTTCCCAGCTCTGGAGCTTGTAAGGACCAGTTCCGATTGGCTCTGTAGCGAAACGTCTTTCGAGTTCACCGTCACGCATATTTACATCCATATCTTTTCCTTCGAATCTTGAAGGAATGATTTTGAATGTAAGAACAGGGTAAGCACGGAATTCAGGCATAGGATTTTTGAAAACAATCTGTACAGTCTTGTCATCAAGTGCTTCAACGCTTTCAATGAAAGAATTCAAGTAATCTCTTTTTGGAGAGTTATTTTCTTCAAGAACATAAGCGTTATAAGAATAAACAACATCTTCAGCGATAAGAGGGCTTTCATCATGCCATACTACATCTTCACGAAGTGTAACTATATAAGTTTTCTTATCTTTCTGATTCTGCTCAATGCTTTCTGCAAGAGCAAGTTCTGTGTAAAGCTGATTTGTCTGAGGGTCAACTTCAAAGTTTGTAAGACCATCAAAAATCAATTCACTGGCATTCATACCAGAAGTGTTCTGTTCCAGAACCGGATTAAGAGAATCTGGCAGTGTAGAAACAGCAGCTACAGCACCCTTTGGCTGTGCCTTCCAAATAACAACACCAACTACAGCAGCAACTACAACAAGTGCTGCTACGACAATAGAAATTATACTCTTCTTTCCTAATTTCATACTTAACGCATCCTTGTGATAAATGAACTATATACAACTACTTCACCAGAGTAATCTTCTGTCTTACCCTTATCGATTTCGAAGAAGTAGTTTGATCCCTTAAGCTGAGAACCAGCGTTCAATACTGGCCATGAGTTACCAACTCTTGAGCTGCGGCTAACAAGGTCTTTAAGATTATTCTTTTCGATCAGTTTTCCGCTCTTTGTATTTTCATTGAATACTCTAACATTTCTGTTATCCTTCAATGTAATTACAAGGTCATTCATTTCACCCTTAGGGATAGATACCATACCCCACCAGTATTCAGCTTTCTTCTGCTTTGTAGCACTGAATTTTGCAGGACGAGATTTCTTGCTTTCTGCTGTAGAACCAGGAGCTGGGTTGAACAAACCAATCATAAGAGGCATTACAGTCTTACCACGGCTTGCAATTTCCTTTTCTCTGGCAATTTCTTTGTTGATCTGAGCAATTTTTGCAGAGAGATCTTTTTTCTGCAATGTAACTTCATCAAGTACATCCTGATCTACGTTCTTTTCATGCTTAGCAGCAAAGTCGAGGAGTTCGGCATAAATTGCATCGATATTCTTTTCGATTGACTGATAATGCTCAAGAATTTCTTCGAGCTTGTAGTTACCATTTTCTTTGCCTGTCATCTGGCGGGCAAATTCTTCACCAATACGCTCTTTGTACTCGTAAATCTTATCACGGTAAGCACCTTCAAGCTGAATAGCAACATCCTGGTTCAATTTCTTGAATCTCTTTTCAAATGCAGAAACACCAGCTGTTTTACCAACTCCAGAATTATTTACAAGATTTCTAACTTCTGCTTCAGAATCAGCAAGACTTTCCTTAAATGAAGTCAACTCTTTAATTCTTTCATCAACATCTTCAATTTCTTTTATTCTGTCAGATTCTTCTACAGCATTCTTGCGTTTTGCTTCGATAGACTTACAAACATCAAGTTCCTTAGCAACAGTATTGTATTTGTCGCTCTTTCCGTAAATCTTTACAGATTGTGTATACATATTATTTGCATCATTCAGGTTTTCCTGAGATAAAAGAATATCAATACACTTTACAGACAAATCAATACCTTTTTCTTTTACGTCTGCTGGAAGTTCCAGTGCTGGATCCAATGCCTTAAACTTAGCAAGTGCAGTATTAGATGCAGAAACCAGTTTTCCTGAATTTTTTACACCATCTGTACCGTCAAGAGCATTTTTTCCGGCGTTGAACAAAGTAACGTAATTCAAATATTTTTTCTGCTTAGCAGGCTCTTCAATATCTGTCCAATATGCTGTAGCTGCATCAGGTCCTCTTGAATTCCAGGCATTGATACCTGCTGCAACATTAGGATCTCCATCAATAACTTCTGTAGATTCACATGAAACTACCAGCGCTGTAAGTAAAACTACAAATAAAACTTTTAATGATTTTTTCATTTAGAAACCTCCTTTACTAAACGGAATCCTACATCAGGATATTTTTGAGTTTTATCAATGTTCTTATAGTTTGAAATTCTCAAATCATTTGCACCATCCATCCATGAACCACCTTTAACAGTTCTCATTTCTGAGTCTTCTGGAAGATTTCTCATAGAAGTTGTCCATTCCCAAACGTTTCCAGACATATCCATGAGTCCCCATGCATTGATTCCTGTCTCAAATGCTCCAACTGGAGATGTATACTTATATTTTCCATTGCCTTTATAATTTGCTTTCTTTCCCTTTGAAGGATCATCATCACCCCAAGGATAAATAAACTCAGCACCAGCTCTTGCAGCAACTTCCCATTCATCATCTGTTGGGAGACGAAGAGTTGCATTAATCTGAGTAGAAAGCCATGCTGCATAATTTTCAGCATCTTCAAGAGAAACTCCAATAACAGGCTGATTTGGATTGTTGTAATCTGAGTTTACAAAATATTCAGGAGTATCTTCATTTCTTGTGAGATAAAGATAAAGTGCATACTGATAGTTTGTTACAGGAGCTACAGCAATATCAAAAGCTTCAAGAGTTACTGTATGAGCAGCTTCTTTTTTAGCAGCCTTTGCATCGTGTCCAAGGGCACCAACATTAAATTCACCACCTTCAACATTTGCAAAAGAGTATGTCTGATTGATATCTGAAGCAACAAAGTATCTTGCATCAACTGAAGAGATATTATCAATTGCACGCATCTGAGGAGAAACAAATTTTTCTGCTCCGAATGAAGTTGTAATTGTAAGGTCAAGAACACAGTTCAAATATTCTTCTGAAAGAGGGAAGTCAATTTTTGCTGTACCAGTTGAATCTGTTTTTACGAAAGAAACAACTTCTTCAAGTGTTGATTCTTCAGAAAGAACTGAAACATAAGGTGCAGCCCAGACAGTCTTTAACTTAAGTCCAGAAACTGGAGTGCCTGCATTATCTTTTACAGTAATTTCAATTTCAGGATTTTCAGAAAGAATACAGTCTTTTACTGAGAATGAAACTTCAAAACCTTCTGCAATAGTCTTGCAGATATTTTCAACTTTTCTTGAAAGAAGTTCTGTAGCTCCATCCTGGTATGTCAAAAGATTTGTTTCACCTTTTTTTTCGAGTGTGCTCAAAATTGAAGCTGCAAGTTCGAATTTAACGGCAACATCTCTGCTTGAAATAAGCTTGTTATAATCAGAAACAAGAGTATCACGAAGTTTTTTCTGGAACGCTGTTTCATTTTTTGTCCAGTCAACTTCTTTAATTCTGTAAACTACATTGTCGCCGCTTTTGCTTTGAGAGAAAGGTTTTATATTACCAAGTCTTTCATCAACAACTTCTTCACCTACTGTAATTTTTTTTGCAGCTGGGTCAGAAACACGAACCATTGCAGTTAATGCATTTTCAAGCAGGTCTTTTTTTGCAATAGCGATTGAATCCTCAAGGGAAGAACCTTTTCCGTATCCATAATAGAATCCGTCTTCTTCCTTTACCAATTCATTTTTTGGTTTTGATTTTGATTTTGCACTTAATGAGCTGCATGCCACCATTGTAATGAACAATGTAAGTGCAATTCGTTTAATCAGTTTCCTTGTGTTTGTTAAACACATAATTAATCTCCTTATGCGAAAAGAATTCGCACAAATATAATATTAAATTTGATTTAGGACTTTATTAATTAAATTGGAAAACTTTTAGGAATTAACTGATAACTTTGACTTTAATAGTATTTTTAAATAACATGTCAACCTCCATAATAAGGAACAGTTTTTTCTGAAAGCAGATTTTAAAACTGTTACAAATTTAGTTAACAATGTTTAATTATTAATGGTTACCGCAAAATCAAAAAAAATCAAGATAAAAACATATCATATTACTAACGAAAACGTTTTCTTAGCATAAAATTTTCACATTTTTTAATTTTTTTTCTTATAAAAATCACTAAACAAAATTTTCATAATTCCGATATTCAAAGGGAATGACCATAATTTTAAACGAGGTTTTGAGATGGACGAATTAATTAATGAATATTCAACAGTTCTTGCAGAGGAAGAAAATCTTCTTGATCGCCTTACAGAAAAACAGAAAATGCTTCGTAAGGCAATAACAGATAAGGACTGGGAAAGTCTGGTTGGACATATAAATGAAGTAAATCTTATTTCAGACAGCTTTCAGAAATTCGATGTTCGTCGTGATGAAATTCAGGAACAGCTTAAAACAGATGAGATCAGACCATATTTTGATCGCTTAGGTCGTCTCCGTACAAAACTCCTTAAATGCAAGGTAGAAAATCAGGTCATTTCAAATTATGTAAATGTAACTCGTGAGTTTATTGCAGAAGTAGTAGAGAAGGCTCTGCCACAGACCCGCAATAAAAATTATACGAAATACGGCACTATCACAAAATCAGAGCCTGCAAGCGTTCTGGTAAATGTGAGGGGGTAAAATATGGGATCAACATTTTCTGGAATTGAATTAGGAAAACGCAGTATTATGGCAAATACAGATGCCATCACAACTGCAGGTCATAACATTTCAAATGCAAATACTGAAGGTTACAGCCGTCAGAGAGTTCAGATAAAGGAGTTTGATCCTCTTTATAAGCCTGATCTTGAACGACTTGAGCGCCCTGGTCTTATTGGACAGGGTGTTGATGTTCAGTCAATCAATCGTATACGAGATGAATTGCTTGATGAACGCATTGTTGCCCAGGCAAATCAGGAATCATACTGGGATACACGTTCAAAATATTACACCATGATAGAACAGATCTACAATGAGCCGGATGATATTTCGGTTCGTTCGAATATGGACAAATTCTGGGAAGCATGGCAGGAACTTTCTATAAATCCGGAAAGCAAGGCAGCCCGTCAGGCAGTTGTAACTCGTGCCGAAACCCTTACAGATTCAATTAAACAGCGCTGGGAAGCTTTAGCCGGTGTAGGAAACCTTATTGATGGTGATATTGAAGCAACTGTAAAGCAGGTAAACAGTTATGCACGCCAGATTGCAGACTGCAACGCAGAAATCGTAAGAAGCCGCGCTATGGGCGATAATCCTAATGATTTGCTTGACCGCCGCGATCTTCTTGTAGATAAACTTTCTAAGTTGATAAATATTTCTACAGATCAGAGAGACAGCGACGAATTTATGGTGCACGTTGGTGGCCGCGTAATCGTACAGGGAAATATTGCCCGTGAAATTGACCTTGTTCCTCGTTTTGATGATACAGGATACAGCAAACTTGTATGGAAAGATACTGGAAATGATGCAGTATTCAATGGCGGTACACTCGGCGCACTCGTAGAACTCCGTGACGTAGACGTTCGTAATGAAATTCAGACATTAAATACAATGACAATGAACTTTGCTGACCTTGTAAACGATGTACACCGCAATGCAGTTGGCGCAAATAAGGTTACAGGGCTTGATTTCTTTACACAGCATAGTTTTGTTGAGAATGCACACGGTAATTTTGACAGAAACGGAGATGGAGAACTTGATACATCATATATTTTCCGTTTTACAGGTACAAATGCTCTTGATATGCAGCAGCAGGTTGGAATTGAAGGTGTAATGAGATTCAGCGGTTCAACTGGTGAAGTTCAGGTTCCTTATTTCCATACAGATACGGTAGAAACAGTAATTGCCCGCATAAATGACAGTACAAGCGAAGTAAAAGCTTATCTTGATAAGAATAATCACCTTGTTTTGAAGGCTACTACAGCACAGGATGTAGAGAATCCTGATTTTGTAATCCGCCATGTAGAAGATTCAGGATATTTCCTTGCAGGATATTCAGGAATCTTAGCAGGAACAGGTGAAGCAGGAGCTTATGATTTTGCTCAGGCTGATGCGGTAAATGCCCTTGCATCTGGAAGTCAGTATGCAGTTTCTCCGGTTTATAATCCTTCTGCTTACATCGAAGTTAATCAGGCAATCAGAAATGATGTTATGAGCGTTGCCGCAGGTTATATGGATGCAGCAGGAACAGCTCCAACAGGTGACGGTCGTGCTGCAGTAGAAATTGCCGCTATCCGCAATACAAGCGTTATGGTTGGCGGTATGAAGACCTTTGATGACTACTTTGCAGATACAGTAACAAATGTAGGTCTTAAAGGTGAACAGGCAGAGACAAATCTTTTGAGTCAGAATGCAATTATGGATGATCTCCGTAATCTTCGTGACTCAATCAGTGGTGTAAATATTGATGAGGAACTTGCCGAAATCATGAAATTCCAGCATGGCTACAATGCTGCGGCTAAGTTTATTACAGTCTGGGACAGTTTGATTGATACAGTAATTAATCGACTTGGAGTTTAACAATACCGTCATATACAAGTTCGTCAAGGCACGCTACGCTTAAAGCCTTGACAAACTTGTTTAATGGCTTTTTATAGGAGTATAAAGCACATTATGCAGAGAATCAGTTCACAGATGAATAATAACAATACACAGAGCAGTCTCCGCCTTCAGGAGAGCCGCCTGAATCGTGCTAATAACCAGATCGGGTCTCAGCACAGAATCCAGCAGCTTCGTGATGATCCTATTGCGGCCGGCCATTTGGTGCGATATCAGTCGTATCTTGGACGCGTAAATCAGTTTGAGAAAAATGCGCTGACACTTTCTGATCAGTTTACTGTGCGTGAAGGGTATATGACTGATTCTCTGGAAATTATGCAGCGCGTACGCGAGCTTGCAGTAACTGGTGCCAATGGAATTTATACAAAAGAAGATATGTCTAATATGGCTACTGAGGTTGATGAGCTTCTGAAGCAGCTTGTGCAGAACGCAAATGCGGTAAGCGCGGACGGTAATTCAATCTTTGCCGGAACAAATACTAAGGCTACTGCTTTTGATATTGAAATGGGAAATGTAGAGGGCAGTGGAGTTCCTCTTATTCAGAATGTACGCTACAACGGAAATATTGATGTAAATCGTGTAGAAGTTGATGAAGGAAAATATCTTGTAAATGATAATGCCGGAATCAAAACTTTCTGGGCAGAAAATCAGCAGGTATTCGGTTCCCGTGATGCTTCTCAGTGGCAGGCAAGCAGCGATACAGTTATTTCTGTTGATGGAGTAAAAGTTGAAATTAAGCAGGGCGACAATGTATATGCTGTTGCTGCAAAAATCAACAATAGCGGAGCTGCTGTAAAGGCAACAATTGACCCTGTACGCAATGCACTTAATTTTGAAACAACAGATGCACGCCAGCTCTGGCTTCAGGATATAAGCGGCAGTACACTTGAAGAGCTTGGCGTAATTAAAGATGCTTCTCAACTTCCGCCATACAATCTGGCCACAGGAGCACGCGTCAGCGGCGGCAGCATGTTCGATACAGTCATCGCATTCCGCAACGCTCTCCTTGCAGGTGACCAGGAAAGCATTGGCGGCCGTGTTCTCGGAGCACTCGACAAAGGAATCGACAGCCTTGTTACCAGAATCGCAAAATCTGGTTCTGAATATGAAAGAGCACAGCTTAATGCAACAAGAAGCAGCAAACTTGCTCTTGATGTAACTTCAATGGTTAGCCGTGAAGGCGATCTTGATTTTACAAAGGCTATTACAGACCTTAAGATGCTCGACTATACAAATCAGGCTACCTTGAGTCAGGCTGGAAAAATGTATTCATCAACATTATTAAATTATATGCGTTAATAAAATCATAAAGCAAACAGGAGATTTTAGATGGAAATAGTAACTAAAGCCCATGGAAAAATAGAGATTACTGAAGACAGGCTTATCACAATTCCAGAAGGACTTTTTGGTTTTGAAGAATACACAAAATATGCTCTTGTGGATTCAGATTATGAACCATTTCTCTGGCTTCAGTCTTGTGAAGATCCAAATCTTGCATTCTTGATTGTAGATCCATTTCTGATTTGTAATGAATATGAAACAGATATTGATGATGCTTCATTAAAGAAAATCGGAATTACAAAACCTGAAGATATAATTATAATGACAATCGTAACTGTTCCACATGATGGTTCTTCAATTACTGCTAATTTCCAGGGACCTCTGGTAATCAACAAAAAAAATCATCAGTGTATGCAGGCAATCCTCAGTGATAACAGATGGTCTACAAAGGTTGATATCGTTCAGACTTTAAATCAGAAAGGAGGGTGTTAATGCTTATCCTTTCAAGAAAAATAGATGAGAAAATTAAAATTGGTGACAATATCACAATTACCCTGATTGATGTTCACGGAGATCAGGTAAAAATTGGTGTTGAAGCTCCTAAGGATGTAAAGGTATTCCGTCAGGAAGTTTTTGATGCCATTCAGAATGAAAATAAAGCTGCTGTTGTTCAGACTGAACAGTCTGGTAATGAAAAGGCAATCAATGCTGTAAGTGCTTTAAGTAAGCTTCTTAAGAAATAAATTAAGAAATTGTACCGTTAAGTTTGAGCTCAGCCTCACTTGCTCGTAAATAAACCGGACCGTCAAAATCTTTAAGCGGTTCGGCTTTTTTTTCTATAAGCTCTTCTGTCATAAGAATAAGAGCTTCTGCAGTTTGAGCCGGTACCTCTGGCATCAGGAATTTTATATCAGCAAAAACCGTCTGCAGTTTTTCACTGAGTTTTTTTGCATCTGGTCCGCAGACAAAGACTGTATCTAAATCTTTTACAGCTTCTGTAATTTTTTCAATTTCATAATCATCATCTTTCAAAAGGTTATTTGACCCATCTGAAAGGCGGGCATAAAATTTATCTTTGTTTGCATCAATGCAGGAAAGTACAGTAAATCCTAAGTTTTTATATGGATATGCATAAGCTTCAAGACTTGAAATTCCGTAAACAGGAACATTATAAGCCAGTTCAATTGCTTTAAGAGCTGAGATTCCAAGTCTGAGTCCGGTAAAACTTCCCGGTCCGATTGTAAGAGCTGTTGCATTTAATTCTGATGGCTTCAGTTCTGCTTTTTTTAAAAGCTCATCAATTGAAGGTACGAGAATCTCTGACTGTCTCATTCCAATATCATAAGTTGCAGAAATAAATTTAGAATCAGTTTTTACTGCGAGTGAGATACGTGTAACTGCGCAGTCCAGTGCCAGAATATTCATAGTTTCTCCTTAGATGTCCCCGTTATTCCAGTTTTCAATTTCAATAAGACGGCTTCCATCATCCTTTGGAGTAAGACGAAGTATGATGGTTCGTGAAGGTAATTCTTCCATGATCTTTTCAGACCATTCTATAATGCTTACGCCATCTCCATAAATCATATCGTCAGTACCAAGATTGACAAAATCTTCACCGCCTTCAAGACGATAAACATCCATATGATAGAGAGGCATTTTTCCGTAATATTCGCTAATCAGACAAAAAGTAGGACTTGTGATGGTATCTATGATTCCAAGTGCCTGAGCAATTCCTTTTGTGATTGTGGTTTTTCCTGCAGCAAGTGTTCCCTGCATTGCAATAACATCACCTTTTTTCAGTTTATTGCCGATGCGTACACCAAGTGCAATTGTTTCTTCTGGAGAATTAGTTGTAAAAGTCAACAAGGCAGTCTGCCTTCAAGCTCTTCTGTAAATATATATTCAAGCAATGCCTTTTTTACCGGGATAAGAGGGTAGTTAATAGGCTGTGGGAATGAGAGCTCAATAATCTTTTTTCCCATAGGGCTTGTTTCAATGCTAAAGAAAATCTGAACTGTATCTGTGCTTGTAGGAAACTCCATTACAGCATCACAAGTGTATTTTCTGAGATAGAAAATCTGCCCTTCTTCGCGCTGAATGTTTTGTAGCTCAATGACTCTCATATTCTTATAGAATACTCCAAAATATCGCTGTTATCAAGTATTTTCTACAACTCATATTTATAAACAAGAGTGTGAATCCTGTTCTTTGTTGCAAGAGAAATCTGTACAAACTGAATATGAAGTGCCAGTTTTCCGGTTGGAAGTCTTCGGGTTCTTCGAATCATTCCAACTATAGTTTCATCAATACCAGTATCTGGAAGTATAACGCCTATGTATTGCTTTTCCTTAATCGGAAGGTCTGTCTGAATACAGCATCCACCTGCAGAAATGTTTGTAAGTTTTCCCTGATATGATTTTTCAGAGAACGTATACTCTGATTCGCTTTTCTGAGGTTTATCAATATGTTTAACAGATTTAAAATGGCATTCCTTTTCAAAAAAGTCTCGTTTGTAATGTCGCTGTGCCTGACATTCAAGCTGTTCTGAATGAGAGAGTACCATATAGAATTTTCCGTCATTTCCTTCGTTATAGCGGATAATTCTGGTAACTAAATTATAGGAAAGTCCATCTGAAGTTCTGAAGGTAAATCGGCTTCGTGTGAGCAGTTCTGGTCTTCGTGGTGATTTATATATGAACTCAGGAATCTCTGCTGTAAAGAAATCTTTCTGATTCTGAGTTACTGTAAACGGATACTGTTCACCTTCGTTTGATATATAAAATATAAGTGTCTGCTCGGCAATCTGTCTTGTTGAAAGAACTTTTTTGTACTGAGCAACTATCATTTCGAGCTTAAAAAGTGTAGTGAAGAAATTATTAAGTTTTTCGTCGTTGAAAAGATTCTGCTGCTTCATTATTTCATAAGCATTGCGGAATAATTCATTTACTTCATTGTTGCTTTTGATTGAATAAAGAATGTTATTTGAATCAGTTATTCTACAAACATCCCATAGAGTGTCAATTTCGATTTGGGAAAGGTTGTTTTCTTTTCCAAGTTTCTGAACATCCTTGTATTTTGTTTTGCGGTTTCTTTCTTTTTCGATATATTCTTCTGATTTATAATAATTCTTGATCCTCATAAAGATTATGAAGATAACTCCAAGAACTGCTGCGAATGCAGCCAGAAGAATCAGAATTATTACTATATCCGGTGCATGAGTTTGTCGTGCTTCTATTGGGGAACCGCTACCTGAACCTAATAAAAAAAGCATAGGCACCTCTCTACATGGCTTTTAGCGCCTTTGAAATATCTTTTAATCTCGGACAGATTTCATATTCAGAAAGGTCTCCGAGCATAACCGTATCATTATTCTGTAATGCATCTTCGAAATCTTTAAGGATTGGTGAGAATTCAGCAAAGAAATCTTTGAAATTTATTCCGTTCATGCTGGTATTTGTAAATGTCTCTGGGAAAAGAGAGGCGAGTGTTGCAACATGGCAGAACTGTTCGATGCTGTCTGCAAGATTTTTGATGGATTCACTGACTTCGAGATTTTTACCGCTCTGCAGTGCAACAGGAACTTCTTCCATCTGTTTTGCAAGTTCTGCAAAAAGATCTGAAAGTTTGTCAAAAGAGGCTTTGATTTCGCTTACTGTAACAATATGGAATTCAAACTTAGTGTCCTTTCCAAGAGGTTCAGCGGCTTTTTCATCGAAGTTGTCTGCTGTAACCTGTTTTGAATCAACTGTAATTCCAATTACTGCTGCCTGATTTTCTTCACAGGTACTTTGAAAAGATTTAAGTACATCTCCAATTGTCTGTTCATCTTCAATCTGAACGTCAACCTGCTGTCCGTTTATGTAAAATTCTATCATATTGTACCTGCCTTATCGATTCTGATTTTGCTGCTGCTTTGTGAAGTTCGAGATTGTATTCTGCTGTGCTTCAAGGCTGTTCAGCGAGCCTTCCATCTGACTGTATTTATTACGAAGTTCAGCTTCTTTTTTAGCCATCTGAGCTTCGAGTTTTGTAATTTTTGTTTCAGAACTTTTGATTTTTGAATCCAGTGTTGAAGTTTTCATTGCGAGGATTCCGCCTGTCTGTGTATAAGCAGAAATCTGCTTGTCCAGCTTAAAGGCAATTCCTGTATCAACTATAAGATCTCCATCTGAGTCATAACCAAAAAGCATTTTTATATCATCAAGATGATTTGCAAGTGCATCATCAAGTTTCTTTTCATCAATTTCAAGATAACCGCGCAGCTTGCTCTGAGAATATCCTCCTGAGTAACCACTTGCATTTGTAGCAATTCCAAGCTGTGAAAGCATTGTGATTTCTGCACTGTCGGAGAACATGTATCTTGCTGCGATTGTAG
This sequence comes from Treponema bryantii, assembly GCF_900111035.1. Lineage (GTDB taxonomy): Bacteria > Spirochaetota > Spirochaetia > Treponematales > Treponemataceae > Treponema_D > Treponema_D bryantii_C. The sequence continues at coordinate 55,722 of NZ_FOFU01000009.1, read as the reverse complement.
AAGCCATGTTTGATTTAATATTTGTCAGAGAAAAATCAGACTGGAATAGTCCAAGCTTCTTTTTCTCAGCTTCTTTTTCATCTTTTGAAAGATATTCAAGTTCATCAACGATTTCAGGTTTATTCTGAGAAAGAATGTTAAGTTCTGCAACTGCCTGGTTATATTTACCGACAAAATCAATTATCGCTGCCTTTGATGCATCAACATCCGGTTTAACTGAAATTGTTGCTGTTTTTTCTGTCTTATCATGAACATTAAGAGTAATTTCCGGGACTACATCATCAATCTTATTTGAAGAACGTGTAATTGTAATTCCTTCATATTTTATGATGGCATCATCAGCTGTAGAAACCGGATGCTTTGGTCCATAACCAAGATCTTTTATCGGGTCTAAGGCTGTAATACTGGAAATTTCGTAAGAGGTTCCTGTGTTTTTGTTTCTGATTGCAAGAGCTTTTATGCCACTGAAATCTGAAAGTTTTACATCAATTTGTGCAGGTTTTCCGTCTTCTGAAGGAGTGTATGGAATTTCTTTTTCTGTTCCATCGTCCATAACTGCATAGAGAATTGAATTTGTTTTTACAGGTTCAAGCGGAGCAGGGGGCTCTGGCGGAAGATTAAGGTTTGTATCAGATGCATTATTGCTGATTACAATACCGCTATATTCTGCTGTTCCGGCATCAGGAAGTTCCGGCTGTAATAAGGTTTTATTGATTTCTGGAGTAATATCTTCTGTTTCTTTCTGAGTAACTGTAAACTGAAGATGAAGGTCTGTATCACGAAGGATTTTTTCAGGGATTTTGACCTGATAAGCTCCTCTAGGTTCTACAACTGCAGTCTGTTTTTCTTCATCGTATTTTGTATTTGTAAGTGAAAGAACTGGCATATAAACCGGTTCATCATATTCAATTTTATTTACCGGTAAAATTTCAGTCTGAGAAGATGCAAAAGTTTGTGTCTGTGATTTAATTTTATCAACCATGCCTGAATCAAAGGCAAAGGTTTTTGCATCATCTTCAAAAATAAGACGGTTTTCTTTTCCTGTCGGTATTGCTTCTATGAGCAGAGATTTTTTTCCGGCACTTGCACCGATTATTGAAGACTTAATAACATTGTTTCCACGTTTGTTGATTGCTGCAGAAAAGTCTTTAAGGGATCCTCCTTTCCAGTTGAAGATAATCTGTTTTTCTCCAACCTTGTAAGTATAGGTTCCTGTCGGTACTTTATAATCGTTATCGAGTTCGTCTGTAAGAAAACGGTCTGAAGAGGCTGCCTGTAATACATCGACTTTAAAAGACTGTAAACTGGCACTGCGGTTTGCTTCTGCAGTAACAGCATATTCTTCTGTAGATGAGGTGAGTTTACTGTTAAAAGGATTTTCAAAAGAATAGAGAGTCTTAGTGTTGTCTCTAAGAGAGGTAAGTCTTGTATTAATTTCGCGCCAGGCGTCCTTTTCAGTTTTTAAATTTTCAAGCTGATTCTGTTCCCGTGTGAGAGGGATTCGCTCAATTTTCATGAGCTTTTCTACAGTATCGTTTGTATTATACTGATCAGTAACGCCTGGAATGTTCAGTCCGGCCATAGTTTAGATTACTTCGTCGAACATTGAGCCTATGGCTTTTCTGATGCGAAGCTTAAGTTTCTGCATATCTTCTGACGGAATCTGCTTTATAACCTGATTTGTTTCCGAATCTACGATAGAAACGACCACACTTCCAAGTTCTTTGTTCACACTGAACAAAAGCTTGTTTCCGCCAACCATCTCAGTCATTTTCTGCAGCGCTTGAGAATCTGCCTTTATTTCGGCAATATTCTGTTCTATATTCTGCGCTACCTGGGCTCCTGTGGGAGTTATGGAAGCCGCTACATTCTGCTGTTGTACAGAATTGCTAGCTGAATTCTTATTTGTGTTGTAAAGAGACTGGCCATCCATTGCCACATGAACCATTGAATTCGTATTTATAGTATTCATAGTTCTCCTCCTTGAAAAAATGGAAAGGGAAGGGGGGCGCATACCCCTTCCTTCCATATTCAAATCAAAAAGATGACATCCAGTTATCTCTTTAATTCTTTTTTTTAATTAGTCTACTGCAAGAGAGCCAATACAGTCTGTGACTGATTATTAGCCTGAGCGAGCATTGCGGTTCCAGCCTGTGTGAGAATGCTGTTCTTTGTGAATTCAACCATCTCAGAAGCCATGTCTGTATCACGGATACGGCTTTCTGCAGCCTGGGTGTTTTCAGCAGCAATGTTTACGCCTTTTGCAGCCATTTCGAAGCGGTTCTGATATGCACCAAGATCTGCTCTCTGCTTGTTAACCTGAGTTAATGCAGCATCAACAGCACCAAGTGTCATATTTGCTTCTTCTGGTGAATTGATTGTGATCTGCTCTTCTCCGCCCTGAACACCTTTAAGTCCGAGAGCAGAAGCTGTCATTGTACCAATGTATACACGAGCATTCTGATCCATATTTGCACCAATCTGGAACTGCATTGTGCTGTCGCCTTCAAGAGCGAAGCGTCCAGTAAGCATATTCATACCGTTGAACTGAGCTACGCTGGCAATGCGGTCAACTTCAGCAACGAGCTGTGATACTTCAACCTGAATCTGCATGCGGTCTTCATCGCTGTAGATACCGTTTGCAGCCTGAACAGCAAGTTCACGAACACGCTGAAGGATGTCTGTTGTTTCAGCAAGATAACCTTCGGTTGTCTGGATGAAAGAAACACCATTCTGGATGTTCTTTGAAGCCTGGTTCAAACCACGGATTTGGCTGCGCATCTTTTCAGATACAGCAAGTCCTGATGCATCGTCTCCGGCGCGATTGATGCGTTCACCAGATGAGAGCTTCTCCATGTTTTTCATGATTGACTCATTCGAGATGTTAGTCACACGATCTGCATAGAGTGAGCTCATATTGTGATTAATAATCATATTTGTGCCTCCATGTTTGCTTTAAACAAAAAGCCTCATGCTTTTCGCCTGCGGGTGAAGGCTAAATCAGTACTGCGCCTCTGATTTAGTTTCAGACCATTCAGCAGGAATAGTCAGTCTTTTTCAAAACCGACTGTTCCTACCGTCACCTGCATCCCCATGGGGGCACGTATGTCAAAGAACTATGCACCGCTGAACCGGCACATTGTAATATAAGCATAGTTATACTACTAATTCTACGATGTTTTTGATGAAATTAAAAGGGGAGAGCAACAAAAAAAACACCGCGCTAATTAATAGCCGTCATTTCTGACGACTATTAATTATAACTCACTATCTTAGTAAAGACAAGCAATTATCTAAGAAGACTAAGAACATTCTGTGACTGGCTATTTGCTTGAGCTAACATAGCTGTACCTGCCTGCTGCAGTACAGAGTTCTTTGTGAACTCAACCATCTGAGAAGCCATATCAGTATCACGGATGCGAGATTCAGAAGCCTGAAGGTTTTCAGCTCCAATATCCAATCCCTTAACTGTAAGCTCAAGACGATTCTGATAAGCACCGAGATCAGCACGCTGTTTGTTGATCTTCTTCAAAGCTTCATCAATAGTTCCGATTGCGCGGTTGGCATCTTCCGGTGTAGCAAGTGAAATCTTCTCTTCTGAACCAAGTTCGCGAACTCCAAGAGCAGATGCTGACATTGTACCGATGTAAACCTGTACACGCTGATCCATGTTAGCACCAATATGGAACCACATAGAAGCAGTTACAACATTTTCTCCTGTTGGCTGAGCGAAACGGCCAGTGAGCATGTTCATTCCGTTAAACTGAGCGGAACTTGCAACGCGGTCAACTTCAGAAACAAGTGCCGAAATTTCAACCTGAATCTGCATGCGGTCTTCTTCAGAGTAGATTCCGTTTGAAGCCTGAACTGCAAGTTCACGAATACGCTGCATGATGTCAGTTGTTTCCTGGAGGTAACCCTCTGTAGTCTGGATAAAGCTGATACCATTTGAACAGTTCTGTGAAGCCTGGTTCAAACCGCGGATCTGTGCTCGCATCTTTTCAGATACTGCGAGTCCTGAAGCATCATCACCTGCACGGTTGATTCTTTCGCCTGAAGATAATTTCTCCATGTCTTTGTTAAGACCGAGACCTGTAACTCCGAGCTGACGATTGGCAAACATTGCCGACATGTTGTGGTTGATAACCATAGTATTCCTCCTTGGAATGTGAGCAGAAGAATCCTTTCTTCTGTTAAAAGATGCAAAAATGCGTAAATGTTTTTACAAGGCTACATCTACACATTTTTGCCAAAAGTGTCTGCCTGCTGCTTCAGCGAAGTCGATACAGTCATGACACTTCTTCATAATTTATCGGCATGTTAAATGAATTACTTTAGAAAAAAATGAAAAAAAATATATAAATATCGAAATATTTTTTTTGAATGCCTCTCAGAAATAAAATACCCTAAAAAAGGCTTCCGCGCTTCGCTTGTGCAGAATTTTTTTAGGGTATTTTTTGCTTACGGCATTCAAAAAATAATTTACGTAATTTAATTAAATTACATTTGATCAATTATTCGTTTGAGGGCTCTTACGGCTTTGCCGCGGTGAGAAATAGCGTTCTTTTCGTCGGCGGTTAGTTCGGCAACAGTTTTATTGAACTCTGGAAGGAATACGATTGGGTCGTAACCGAAGCCGCCGTTGCCAGCCTGTTTGCTTATGTCGTCGATTAGGGCACCTTCAAAGGTTTCCTGGGCAACAAAGAGGCGATCTGTTCCGCAGTACATTACCATTGCGCAGGTATAGTGACAGCTGCGTTCTCCATGGAGATATGCACCTTTCGGGAGATTTCCGTTTTTAATGGCTTCGTTTGTCTGCTGAATAAGGAAGATATTCTGTTCTTCCTGTGAGATTTTTGTTCCGTCTGGTTTTCCGTGCATAAAGTCCGGACCGGCGTAACGTGAAGAGAAAATGCCTGGTGCTCCACCCAAAGCATCCACGCAAATTCCTGAATCGTCTGCAATTACAGGGCAGTGTACAATATCATAAAGTGTACGAGCCTTAATCAGACTATTCTCATAGAAGGTTGTTCCTGTTTCATCAGGATCAAATTCAATTCCTTCATCAGAAGGGATAAGAATTGTGTGTTCCGGTAAAAGTTCACACATTTCTTTTTTCTTATTTTTATTTCCAGTTGCTAAGTAAATTTTCATTATTACAATATAATGAAAATTATTGTTCTAAACAATTATCACTCTTTTTCTGCAATCTGGATTTCTGTGTCAGAAGAGGTTGATTTCTCAGGTAAATCTTCCTGATTTTTATATTCGTTTCTGACACTTCTCATATAGTAATTTACCTGTCTTTCACTGAGTCCCATTACATTGGCAACGGTTTTATTTGTTGTCCTTAAATACAGATAACCTTTTTGAAAAGCAGTATTAAGCCTGACCATGCTGTTTTTATGTTTTCGTTCTCTGTAGATGTAAAGGTCTTTAATGAAATATTTATTATCAAAAAAATCATCATCCTGATACTTTTTGATGATATGTCTGTATCTTTTATGATGATAATAGGCAAAGTTCCTTTTCTGATGTTCCTTTTCAAGTCTGGAACGCTTAAAATCAAGAGTTTCCTTACAGTATTGAATCATTTGATAGAACTGTTCTGGATCAATGCCATACATATTACAGATTCTGTGAATCTGCTTATCAGTAAGATAATAAGATGATTTTAATGCAAGAATTAAGACTTTCTTTTCTTCGCTGTGAAGTGATAAATCTTTTATTGCACGCTGGAATTCTTCTGTAGAAAGCTTTTTCCAGTTAAAAGGAATTTTAGGGACTTCAAAGTTCTGATAGTTAATCCTGTGATATTTAATTTCTTTTTCTTCGTACTGTTGAACACATTCTTCAAAATTCAGTTTTTCCCTGATTGAATTCTGAGCACAGGTTTTTAATTTTGAATTGATTAGTGTACAGATATAACAGTAAAGAAAGGTAAAGAAATCTCCATAATTGGGATTAAACAGGTGAAGCAGATGTGGACCTCTTTCCAGCAGGCCCAGAAGAATATCCTGTCTGAAATCTTCATCATATTTGTGAAGTCCATAGATAGGATAATTTTTGATTACAAAGACAGCTATCTTGTCGATAACTTCTTTCTCGCTCATTTTGCCGGTACGCAGGTTTTCTACCAGCAGGTTCAGTTCGTGGGTCTTCATTTTTTTTACCTCTTAGTATTTTTTATTCAGAATAAACAGCTTACGAAAATGCTTATTCTGGTGAGGATATTATTGCAATTTATGTGCCAACTGAAAGAAAAGAATAATAAATCAGAAAAAATGCGATTTTATAGCCCTGGATACTTGACCTGAATACTGCAAAATGATAATATAGTAACATCGTTTGGCGACTTAGCTCAGTTGGTAGAGCACACGGCTCATATCCGTGATGTCAATGGTTCAATCCCATTAGTCGCTACTAAAATCCAGTGAATTATTCACTGGATTTTTTTTATCACCATTAGTTTTTCCTGGCTATCATTAGTTAATCTGTTAATTTTTTTAATATTTTGTTAATCCGTTTAATATTTTAATGAAATTCATTTTTATCACAAATCAAATAAAAAAGTTGTTAAAATAAAATAATCGGTTTATAATAAATATTACGACTTAGATAAAGGAGTAATTATGAAAAAGATTTTGATGATTCTTGCTCTTTTTGCTGTGTTCTCTGCAGCAATCTTTGCAGATACAAATAGCAGCGCATCTGCTCCAGCTCGCACAGAAGGTAAATGGACAGATATTTCTTATGTAAATGTTCCGGTTCTTAAAATTCTTGAAGGAAAAGATGGTTATGTTGTAATTTATCAGAAAAATAGAACTGGAGTTGGAAATGTAATTCTTCCAAAGAATTGGGCTCACGGAAATCCAGAGACTCCCAGAAAACTTAAATTCAGATCTGTAAAAACTGCTCTTGGTTCTTACATGACTGTTGTTAAGGATAACGGAGAGTTTAAGCGTGTAATTCTTTCTATTCCAATGGATAAAAATAATTCAATCTGGGGTATGGTTGATTCAAGAAAGAATCTTGAGGGTGCCGATAAAGATACTCTGGAAGACTTGGAATTCTAAGCAAAAATACGGTATTATAAAAGAGGGTTTTGAGACCCTCTTTTTTTTTGCTTTCACAGGTGTTTTATGTTTGAATTATCTCAGGAAAAGGTCCAGGAAATCAGGGACTTTATAGAAAATCATAATTTCTTTTTTATAATCGGTCATAAAGAACCGGATGGAGATTGTATTACTTCCTGTCTTGGCCTTGCTGCAATTCTTGATTATTTTGGTAAACCATATCAGCTGCTTTCTGCAGGTCCTTTTAAGAGAAATGAAGTAATCCGCTGGCAGGAAAAGTTTTCTGATACTATGGAATTTCAGGACGAAAGTGAACGAAAGTCTACAGGGCTTTTTATTGCTGACTGTTCTGAGATTATCCGTCTTGGAGATATAGACGGGGATTTGAAAGGATTTGATACTTTTGTAATAGATCATCACAAGACAAGCGAACTCGGCGATGAAATAAAAGGTTATGTAAATGCAGATGCTCCGGCATGTGCTTTTCTTGTACAGCTGTTTTATGAAGCGTTAATAGGTCCTGTTCCTTCAGAACTTGCCAAAATATTATTCTTTGGTATTTGTACGGATACAGGTTTTTTCCGCTTTCTGACAGATAATTCTGCAGAAGTCTTTGCCGCTGTAAGCCGTCTTGTTGCTGATGGGGCAGATCCTAGAACTACTTATAGAGAAATTAATTCCGGAAAACCATATTCAACCCGTAAACTGCTTGGAGTTCTTCTTGGACGTGCTGAGCGTTACCTTGATGGTCGCCTTGTAGTTACTTATGAAACTCTTGAAGATACAAAGAAATGGGGCTTGGAAGGTCGTGATTCAGATTCTTTGTATCAGCTTATGCTGTCTGCAAAAGGTGTAGAGGCCGTAGTATTTTTAAGACAGGACACTCCGACAACCTGTACAGGCGGCTTCCGTTCTCAGGATAAGATTGATGTTTCAGCAGTTGCAGCAAAGTTCGGTGGCGGCGGTCACAAAAACGCCAGCGGCATGAGCTGTAACGGAAAAGTTGAAACCCTGATTCCTCAGATAGTAAAAGAATTTGCCCGCGTAATGTAATAGATGCTGAAACAAGTTCAGCATCACGAACACGCTACCGAAGTGAACTGCCTTTTATTAATGATTTAGCATATTCTACGATTTCACCTGCTTCCGCATCTGTATAAGGATAAATGTCATTATATGCAGGGTCGAGGCAGTTCGAATTCATAAACTGCGCAAACTGCCAGCTTGCATCTTGCGGCAGCAGTTTTGCCATTTCTGTTATATCCTCTTTTGTAACAAGTCCCGGCACGAGTACTGTACGCCATTCGCGGCAGTCAGCAGGGTAGGCTGCAACAATTTCTGCGCTCTCGCATAGTACCTTTTCGAAATAATCAGATTTACCAAAGAACGGTGATTTATCGCCACAGATTAAAGTTGCATAGCGTGAAGGAGTTGTCTTTATATCCATTGCAATAAAGTCCGGGCGAAGCTCAGGATTTTCTACAAGGGCGCGGAGTTTTTCCGGCAGAGTTCCATTTGTATCTATTTTGATTTTATATCCCAGTTCGCGGGCTTTTTTGATTATGACTGGTGTATACGGATTTAAGATTGGTTCTCCGCCACTGATAACCAATCCGCTTAAGATGCCCTGTCGTTTTTCGAGATGAGCAAAAAGCTCTGCAACAGTACTGAGAGGCTCTGAATCATAAGCAGAATCTTCTAGTACAAGCCCGATGTTGTAGCAGTACGGGCAGCGGATATTACAGCCTTTTAGAAAAAAAGAACCTGCAACACGTCCAGGAAAATCTACACAAGTAGTTTTTACAAGTACGCCTGCAGGTTTATTAAGGTCAAGTTCTGACATTATGCAGAAACTGCTACCTTGCTGAATACAGCTTCAAGTTCTTCAACGCTGTGGCAGCGAGCTGTTTCAACACCAGCTTCGTTGTAGAAGATTACAGTAGGAGATGCGAATACACCTTTCTTTGCTGCTTCAGCAAGACCTTCTTTTGTATCAACGTCAATTGAACGTCCTGGCATATCAAGATCAGCCATAAAGTCTTTTACTGGTGGGCAGTTAGGACAAGTCTTTCTTGTATACATCTCGTATGTAACGCTATTCAATTCTTTTGTTGTATCTACAGCAGACATCTTAGCAGGAGCCTTTGCTTCGCAAATACAGTCTGCAGCTGTAATATCATATTCTTTGCTGGCTTCGAGAGAGAACATTTTTCTCTGGTCAAATTCGTCGCGCTTACCTTTGTTCCAATGTTTTACAGCACGGTAGTAACCTACGATACGTGCGTAAACCTCTGTCTCGGTTCCATGAACATCATTGAGAGCTGCCTTTGTCTCTTCAATTTCTGCTTCAATCTGTGCAAGTGTTCTTTTTTCCATAATCTTTTTCTCCTCCCAAAATTATTGTAATTTTTCACACCCACACTAAATGTAGTGTGGAATGTACGTTTTGTCAATATGACCAACACTAGAATTCTCGGCAAAGTACCTTAAAATCTTTAATGTTGGCAGTACTTTTTTAGTTCTTTTCTGCAAGAACCTTCTCTTTTTCTGCTTCAAGAGCCTTAAGTTTTTCCTTAAGAGCCTTTTCCTTCTCGGCCTTACACTTAGGACATTCGAACTGCTGTCCAATGAGATAGCCGTGAACCTTACAGATAGAGTAGGTTGGGGAAATTGTAAAGAATGGAATGCGGTACTTGCTTGCGATTGTGCGTACAAGGTCTGCGCATGATTTCCAGTCTTTAAGTGCTTCACCCATGAATACGTGGAACATTGTTCCGCCTGTATACTTAGTCTGAAGTGGTTCCTGATGGTCGAGTGCTTCAAATACATCGGCAGTGTAATCAACAGGCAGCTGTGAAGAGTTTGTATAGAACGGTTCATTATTGCCGCTTGTGATGATATCAGGGAACTGCTCCTTGTCGTGTCTTGCGAGACGGTAAGAAGTAGACTCTGCAGGTGTTGCTTCGAGGTTGAAGAGGTCTCCTGTTTCTTCCTGGAAGTCCTGCATTCTCTCTCTCATGTGCTGCAATACCTTTTCTGCAAATGCTTTTCCCTTAGGATCTGTAATAGGAACTCCAAGGAAGTTCATACAACATTCGTTCATACCGCACAAACCGATTGTGTTGAAGTGATTAACAAGAGTTTTGAGGTAACGTCTTGTGTATGGGAAAAGTCCGCCATCATAAAGCTTCTGAATAACCTTACGTTTTGTGCAGAGGCTTTCCTTTGCAAGTTCCATAAGGTAATCAAGACGCTTGTAGAATTCTTCTTCATTTTTAGCGAGGTAGCCGATCTGTGGCATATTGATTGTTACTACACCGATAGATCCTGTGAATTCGTCTGCACCGAACAGACCACCACCACGGCGGCGGAGTTCGCGCTTATCAAGCTGGAGACGACAGCACATAGAGCGTACATCGCTTGGGTTCAAATCTGAGTTTACAAAGTTCTGGAAGTTTGGAGTTCCATACTGTGCAGTCATTGTAAACAGAAGTTTTGCATTTTCTGAATTCCAGTCAAAGTCACGTGTGATGTTGTAGGTTGGGATAGGGTAAGCAAATCCACGGCCGTTAGCATCACCTTCAATCATAAGTTCAATGAATACCTTGTTGAGAATATCCATTTCTTTCTGACAGTCACCATAAGTGAAGTCCTGTTCCTTTCCGCCTACGATAGCCTTCTTGTTTTTAAGGTCATCAGGACATACCCAGTCGAGTGTGATGTTTGTAAATGGAGCCTGTGAACCCCAGCGGCTAGGAGTGTTTACACCGTAAATGTAACTCTGAATGCACTGACGAACCTGTTTTTCTGTAAGGTGGTCAGCACGAATAAATGGAGCAAGGTAAGTATCGAAAGAAGAGAAAGCCTGTGCACCAGCCCATTCGTTCTGCATGATTCCAAGGAAGTTTACAATCTGGTTTACGAGTGTAGAAAGGTGAGTTGCTGGTGTTGATGTAATTTTATCTGGTACACCACCAAGACCTTCTACGATTAACTGACGGAGAGACCATCCTGCACAATAACCTGAGAACATTGAAAGGTCATGAATGTGGAATGCTGCAGTTTTATGTGCCTCTGCGATTTCCTTAGAATAAATATTATTGAGCCAGTAGTTAGCTGTAATAGTTCCTGAGTTATGGAGAATAAGTCCACCAAGGGAGAAGTTAACGTTTGCGTTTTCATTTACGCGCCAGTCACTCTGTGCAAGGTAGCCGTCCATAGTCTTGTTGATATCAATCATAAGACTCTTAGCGTCGCGCATAGCTTCATGGCGTGCACGGTAGAGAATATAAGCCTTAGCTACTTCTACTTCCTTGTGCTCGATGAGAACGCTTTCTACAATGTCCTGAATCTCTTCGATAGCAGGAATGGAATGTGCTCTGTTGCCGGCAAGCTGAATTCTAAGCTTTTCTTCAACCATGTCGGTAAGAGATGCTGCACGATCCGGATCCTTACGCTTTTCTACAGCTTCAATAGCCTTGCCGATAGCAGCTTCGATTTTGTTTCTGTCGTAGTCAGCGATTTCACCAGAACGCTTTACTACAGATTTCAGGAAGCCTTTCGTCTCGGAGTCGGAGCTTGATCCAAGGAAGCTTCTCCATTCTGGAAAGATTGATTGATCACTCATTTGATTTTCCCCTCTTTTCTATGTTCTTTACTTCAGTAATGAATTCATCCAGATTTTCAAAATGCCGGTAGACGGATGCGAATCGGATGTATGCAACTTTGTCTATGTCGTATAATTTTTCAAGCACAAGCTCTCCCAGCTCGGACGTAGAAATTTCGCGGTTTTCACGACCTTTTTTAATTGCGAGATCTTCAATGTCATTGGAAAGCTGTTCCACCATGGAAGTTGCGACAGGTCTTTTTTCAAGAGCACGCTCAATACCTTTTTCGAGCTTTTTGCGGTCAAAAGGCTGGCGGCGGTCGTCGCGTTTAATAACCATAAAGGGCTTTTCGTCAATACGTTCATAGCTGGTAAAACGATAGCCGCAGGAGAGACATTCACGTCTTCTTCTGATGCTTTCTCCATTTACCATTGTTCTTGACTCAAGGACTTTGTCCTCAATGTTACCACAATAGGGGCAGCGCATTGTTTCCTCTCACGTTTTTGTTTTCTAGCGTCTTTGTTTTGATAATAACATCATAGTACACTAGATATGGATAGACAAGAGAATTTTTGAAAAATTCGTGAATTTATTTTAAACTTTTTTGCTTGACAAATATTTTTTTTATGCTTGTCTCGAAAAAACAGGTCGATGCTATTGACTATTTTTTATTTTTAGAATTCTTTTTCTTTTTTTTCTTATCTTTTTTGGATTTTCTTTCGCTTGGAATATAATCATAAGGCACAAAATCAAAATATGACCATATAGCACAGCTGAAGAAAATGATAATACAAAGATAAGGAAGCCAGTTTCCGAATCTTGCATAAGTTGTCATTGTACGTTTATAAACCGGAATATCACAGGAAAGGGCGGTATCTTCAAAAAGAGGAAGGTCTGCAATAATTTTTCCCGAAGGATCAACAACTACAGAATAGCCTGCATTTGAAGAGCGTACGAGAGTTGTCCGGTATTCAATAGCCCTGTAGGAAGCAATTACAAAGTGTTGTAATTCGCTTGAATCCTTTCGTGACCATGAATCGTCTGTAATGTTAATAAAGAGCTCTGTTCCATTCAAAAATAGAGGGCGCATTATATCTGTAAAAGCATCATCAAAACATATAGGACAGGCAATACGTGTTGTGTAAGGCTTGCTTTCTTCCAGATGCTGTTGTTCATAAGATTTTGTCAAATCAATATCTTTTACAGCCGGTAACTTAAAGTTTTGTGTAATTCGACATGGAACATCAAAATATACATATTGATTTCCCGGTGTCCATCCTGCAGAAATACCAACTACTTTCTGCATAAAAGCATGAACTGGAGGAAATTCCATAAAAGGAAGCACCTCTGCAAAAGGAACCAGATGGTTTTTAGCATAATATCCACGGTAATGACCGTCCGCGTCATAAAGCAGCGCCGAATTATAATATTCCTTGCGTTCGCGCTGCTTACCCCGCTCAGTAATTTTCTGAGTTTTTACAACAGATCCACCGAAAATGCATGGAACATTTATTTCTTTTACAAAATCTGCAAGCGGTTTTTCCGAAGGATACCAGGAATAATATTTTTCCGAAGCAGGGAAAGCCCTCTGTAGACAACCTTCACTCCAGACAACTAGATCAGCCTTACGCCCCTGAAGTTCAAGTTCAGCAATTTTATCTTTAGTCAGTCTTTGTGAGTTCAGAATAGAGCTTTTATCGGAATCTTCCTTCCAGGGGTCACTGTTTTGCTGCACAGTAATTGCTGTAAGCTCTTTGACAGGTTTTCTAGGTAAGTCATACTGAATAATTCCATGAATCAGCATGAGCAGTAAAAGCGCTCCAAAAAGCTTTGCAACTTGTAAGGTTTGGGCGGCTTTTTCCTTATTCAGTGAAGAATCTCCGTAATAAAGCATAAAGGCTTCTGCTGCAATCGCATTAAACAGGACAGTCATGAACGTAATGCCGTAAGTTCCCGTAATAGAGGCCGTCTGCATTATAATCGGCCACTTATACATTGCAGAAGAAACCGTTCCCCATGGATATCCAAGAAAACCTACCGATTTTGCCCATTCATACAGAGTATAAATACTGGCAAAGTACAAAATACGGAACAGAGGTGTATTTCTGAAAATACGGAATAAATATCCGTGATTGGCGTAGTTTTCCAGTGAATATTCATACAGTTTGTTCTGACAATTAGAAGTATAATAGGGAATGTAGAAAAAAAGTCCGAAAGCGCCGCCGATAACGGCAGTTCCCAAAGCTGAGGCTCCCAGTGTAAAGATTGCAAAATCCTTAAAATAGGCCAGCCAGAAGCTTGAAATCAGATGTGTAGTAAGCGTTTGAATAAAGAAGGCCAGAAAGGCAGTTTTGAAATCCTTGATTTTGTTGTAAATCAGGTATAGTGGAATGAAAGCCAGAAGTGTGTATACAGGACAGCCGAAAAGGTAGAATTCGTTAGGTATAGCTGCTGATAACATCAATCCAGAGAAAACTGAAGAAAAAATAACTTGTAAAATCAATTCCATTATATTATTATTTTAACAATATACATTGAAATATTTCAAGTAAAAATAGGGGAATTAATAAAGGGAGGGTCCAATAAATGAAAGCAGTTAATGATGCACACGAATTGGAGTATGGCACTAAACCCGACGCCGTTGCAAAAGCTCCAGGCCGATTTCATCTGATAGGTGAACATTCCTGGTTCTTCAAAGATAAAACAATGTCGATGGCAGTAAATCTGCCCGTCTATGTTGCAATTTCGAAACGAGATGATACTTCCATTAAGTTCTACTTCCATCAGCTTAATGAAAGGAAAAAAGCAAGCATAACGTCCTTAAAGCTTAAGAAGGAAGATCGGTGGGCTAATGCGGCAAAAGCAGTTGTCTACGGTTTTACTTCCGGTGGTTTTTCGCTGGGCGGTATGAATATCACTATCTACAGCGAAATAATTCCTTCTGCCGGCTTCGGAATAACGACAGCTGCAAAAGCCGCAACAGCCGTTGCAATCAAACATCTTTTTAATCTTAACTGCTCAGATTCAGAGCTCCTTCAAGTCATTGAACGCGGTAACCGCCGTTTCCTTCAGAATAACAACTACATTGCAGATAACTTTGCAGCACTTTTTTCCAAGAAAAACAATATCATAATTACAGATCACTTCAAAAACACCTGGGACTATGTTCCTTTCAATTTTGAAGATAAAAAGGTTCTTCTTGTTGATACAAAGGTACCTCGTGTTTCAGTCTGGAATGAAGAAACACTCCATGAACCTCAGTATGCGCTTATTATGGGTGATATGAGGGAGCGTAAGCCTAATGTATATGGCGGCTGGCGCTACATTGATGATGTTACAGATATCAATGAACAGCTTTCTGTTGTAAGCGAAGACGTAAGACGTAAGCTGCTTTCTGTTCTTTATGAGCATAATGATATTCTTGATGCCCGTGAAGGAATTGAAAAAGGCGACTTCTTTAAGTTTGCACGCTCAGTAAACCACAGCCATGAAACAATGCGCGATATGTTTAATATTTCATGTCCAGAAATTGACTGGATTTTGAAGCGCGTAAATGAGCTTGAACCTAATCTGGACTTTGTTCGTAACCCGGTAACCTGCGGTCGTATTACAGGAAAAGGCTTTGGACGCTGCCTTTATGCAATCATGCGTGAAGGCGACGTAGAAAACTTTAAGGCAAAGATTACTGAATTTGAAAAGATTTTCGGTTTCCATCCGGATGTATATGAAGTTGAACCAGCAGATGGTGCTTCAATCGTTCGGGATTAGCAGGTAATAGTTTATGAAGATTCTTCTTGCTAATGATGACGGAATACAGGCAAAGGGAATACAGATTCTTTATAACAGACTGATTCAGGATAGTGAAAACGAAGTTTATGTAATTGCCCCTGATTCAAACCGTTCTGCTGTTTCTCATCATATAACCATGTTTAAAGGTTATACGATAAAAGAACATAAAAAGAATCAGTGGGCTATTTCCGGATTCCCAGTAGACTGTGCCTGTCTTGGGCTTATAAGTGATTTTTTTGATTTTAAGTTTGATCTTGTAATATCCGGTATAAATGAAGGCGCCAATATGGGAACTGATATCATATATTCAGGAACCTGCGGCGCGGCTCGTCAGGCAGTTTTAAATGGTGTCCCTGCAATTGCATTAAGTGTTAACCCGGAAATCTGGGATGAAGAACACGTTAATAATATGAAATATGAAGCCCTTGCTGATTTTGCTGCAAAAAACTTAAAGGAGTTAGCTGCACTTGCAAGCATTGAACCTCCTCGTATTTTTGTAAATGTAAATGCAGGCTCTCTGGATTCATATAAAGGCGTAAAATATTGTAAGGATCTTTGTATCCGTAATTATGGAGATTCACTCCATGTAGAAAAAGGAGATGGCGAAATGCCTGTTTCTTATGTTATAGGAGGAGCTGTTCCTAAACATAATGAAAACTGCGATGCTTATGCAGTAAAAGAGGGCTTTATTGCAATATCCAGGGTTTATGCAGACCCTTTAGCGACAGAAATAGTGGACGGTATGCAATTTAAGTTGTAAAATAGTATAATAAGTAAAAGGGTGGGGAAATTGCAGAACAATAATATTTTAAATGAAGGTAAAGTCCTTTATACTCAAAAAAAATACGATAAGGCTCTTGCTTTCTTCTTAGGCTTACCAACCGATTCACCTGCAGATAAAATTGAAGTCTCTTATTATCTTGGTCTTTGTTATACTAAACTTGAACGTTATGATGATGCCCTTTTGTTTCTTGAACAGGTAGTAACTTCGGGCGGAAACTTAGAGAGAACTCTTCAGTGTCGTTTTCTTCTTGCTGTAATTTATGCACTTTCAGGCAGAAAGCGTCTTGCAGATTTTGAATTGAATAAGCTTTTAGAAACAGGTTATATGACAGCCTCTGTATATGCAGCAATAGCTTTTGTTGCATGGGAACAGAATGATACTGAGCGATGTCTGAATTACTATGAAAAATCTCTTAGAGAAGATCCTGAAAATGTTTCATCTTTGAATGGACTTGGCTATGTTCTTGCCTGCCAGGAAAAGGATTTAACAAGAGCTCTTTCTCTTTGTAAGCAGGCTGTAAAATCTGCTCCAAAGTCAGCTGCATGTCTGGATTCTCTTGGCTGGGTATATTATAAGCTTGGATTATATAAAGATGCTCTTCAATATCTGCAGCAGGCTGAAGATATTGATAAAATGAATGTAGAAATTACAGAGCATATAAAGTCTGTAAGACTTAAGGCAGGTCATTAGCCGATGAAAAAAAGTGCCGCTATAATCATTTCCGTTTTATTCTCAGGATTAGCTCTATTTGCTCAGGTAACAACTGATGATGCAGGATTCCGTGTACCAGAAGACAGAATAAGAACCGGTAACGAAGGTTTTGCTTCTGAGGAATTCAGGCGCGGTGTACAGGCTTACTATAAAGGAGCCTTTAATGAAGCAATCGTTCAGTTTGAAAAAGCACTTGCATATCTTCCTGATGATAACCTTATTCTGGACTGGCTTGGAAAAGCATATTATAAGGCAGGTCTTGAAGGTTCTGCTTTAAGTTACTGGAATAATGCCAGCGAAAACGGATATGGCGGACTTCTTCTTGAAAATAAAATAGAAATTGTACGGGAACGTCGTGTTACCGGAGACTCTACAGATAAGCTTATGCGTTTTTCTGAAGCAGGAGCATTTCCAGGAGAGTTTAAGGGTAATCTGATTTTCAGCGGACCGGTTTCTGTTCAGCCTAATTATGACGGAACAATGTGGGTTGCAGCCTATAACACAAATGAAGTTATTCTTCTGAATCAGAATGGTAAGGTTGTAAACAGAATTGAAGGACCTGTAAATGGATTCGACCGTCCAAGTGATATAATCCGCCTGCATGATGGAAATCTGCTGGTTTGTGAACAGGCCGGTGACAGACTTGCATTATTAAACTCTAAAGGTCGTTTTGAAAAATATATTGGTTCTAAGGGGCGCGGAACAGGTCAGGTTGTAGGACCTTTGTATCTGGCTCAGGATTATCTGGAACGTATTTATGTAACTGATTACGGTAACCGCCGCATTGATGTTTTTGATAAAGACGGAGAGCCTGTATTTTTCTTTGGAAAAAAATCAGGTGATTTTGCAGGGCTTAAAGGACCTACCGGAATTGCTGTAATTGATGAGAGCGTCTTTGTTGCTGATGATCAGACTGGAAGTATTTATGAGTTTGACCGTGCAGGTAACTTTATCCGTGAGCTCGTTGAAAAAGGAACTTTTAAGAAGCCTGAAGCAATAAAATACTGGAACGGCAGTCTTATTGTCTGTGATTCAAACAGAGTGGTT
The DNA here is from genome assembly GCF_900111035.1 of Treponema bryantii. Lineage (GTDB taxonomy): Bacteria > Spirochaetota > Spirochaetia > Treponematales > Treponemataceae > Treponema_D > Treponema_D bryantii_C. The sequence goes on along the minus strand of NZ_FOFU01000009.1, from coordinate 37,708 downwards.
TCTGTTGATTCAGATTCTGGTGCGATTTTTGAATATGTACGCACTGGTAATGCTCCTTCACGAGTAACTTCTGCAAATCCAGATGTAAATGGAAATGTAATTGTAACTGATTTTACTGCAAATGAAGTTTATGTAATGTCTAAGGTTCAGGAACTTGTCGGCGGTTTATTTGTTCAGATTGAACAGATTGATGCTTCAAAGTTCCCTAATGTAACTGTTGAATTACGTGTAGAAAACAGACATCGTCAGCCTGTAGTTGGTCTGCAGGAAGAAAACTTTTATCTCACAGAAAATATGCGGCCGGTTTCAAAGCTTAAGCTTCTGGGCGCGGCTTCCAATAACACAGATGCCGACATTACAATTATTATTGACCGTTCAATTAACTCTGCTGAATATGCCCGTGAGATCGAAAGCAGTGTAAAAGAGGTCGCCGCCTCGATGAATGGAATTGGTACGCTGAGAATTGTTGCGGCCGGAGCGATCCCTGCGGTTGAATATGTGGGTAGACCTGATTTGCTTGGGGATTTCAGTCTCGAAGCTTTAAAAACAAAGCAGACAAAATCTGCTGCCTGTGATCTTGCTTTACGCCTTGCTTCTAATGATCTGATAAATGCAGCAAAAAAACGAGGCATTGTTTTGATTACTGCAGGCGCGGCTAATTCACTTACCTTTGAAAAATATAATCTTGCAGAGCTTTCTTCTTACATGAATAACAATTCTATTTCTTTATCTGTTATTCAGCTGGACCAGGGGGCTCTGGGAGATGAACTTTCATATGTTGCTGAAAGTACTTCGGGAAACACTTATTACGTTTTCCGTCCTCAGGGCTTAAGTGATGTTGTAAAGGATATTATTGAACTTCCTCAGGGAATCTATCAGTTGTCATTTACATCTGCAATGTCTACAAACTTTGGAACAAATTATCTTCCTCTTGAATCAGAAGTTTATCTTTTGAACAGAAGTGGAAGAGATGAAACAGGATATTTTGCACCTCTGCAATAATCATTAAGTTTGTAATAAAAAACTAGAACTCGGCTTTTGCACCAAGCGTTAAACTCAAATTAAATCTGTGAGCCAGGTTCTGGTTAAAAATCAATTTGCCATCTATTCCTGCATAAACATTGTAGTAATCAAGGAAATCAATTCTAACTGTATGATTGATTGAATAGGTTTGCTTCAATACATCTTCATTCTTTCCAATTTCTGCAGTAATACTGTCTTTACGTGAAATCGAATAATCGGTTTGTTTTGCCTGTGGAACAATATATTGCGCTAAAGTTGTTATAAGGCTTGTCTTGGAAGGCCTTGAATAAGAAAGAGAATCCTTTACATCCCAATTTGCTGTATCTTCAATTGAGAAATTAAACTGTTCGTTTAATACTTTTTTTTCTGAAATAAATAAAAGCAGCTGTGCATAAGCCTGTATGTTTATCTTAAAGTTTGAAGCGTCTGTAGCAGGGATTTTCATAATTGCGGAAATGCTGGTTGTAAGCTCTTCCTGATTAAACCATTTGAAAGTCTTATTTAAACTGTTTCTTCCAAAATTATTTACAGAATTATTTGTTAGAACAAGTTTAATCTGATAAAGGTCTTTTACCGGCTGTTGTATGCTGATTTCTCGGGTAAGGGCTAGGGTTAATGCTGACGGTATATATAAATCCTTTTTGGAATTATAAAGATTTCTGCGGAAGTTTCCTTCATATTTTGCAGCATAACTTGAGCCGTAAGAAAGTTTATCTTTCAGATTCTGATCGAATAATTCATAAAAAGGAATGCTTGTGTAAAACCAGTCTCGTTCATCTTGAAGTGAGAAAAGCAGCTGATTATCTGTTTTATAATTTCCGCCGTTTTTAATTTTTTGAATTCCACCGCCTGTTCTTGAGATTTCAAAGTTTATATAGTTTTTATCTTTTGTAAACGGAAAATGAAGTGCAAGGTGTTCTTTGTCTGCAAACACGGTATTATTGTTTTCCTCACTTTCCAGCATTTCCAGCTGATATGTGTCTGACAGTTCATAAATCAGCTTTGGTTTTAATGTAATAAGACTGTCTTTCAGTTGTATGGGAATTATGCCGGAAATATTTGCAGACCAGAGGGAATTTCTGAGAACGGCATTTTCTTTTCCCAGTGAATATTCAAGTGCGGAAATGTTCAGCCAGCTCTTACTGTATGAGGCGAGGGCGTCCAGAGGGGTGGAACCGGGATTTTTTTGTGAGACGGAAAGTTTAGCATTGATTCCAATTTCAGAATCAGAAATTTTCTGATTATATGCAGCAGTAATTTCTGCATTTTGTTTTCCCTGATATGCTGAATCTACCGCGGAAGTTTTAAGGGCCGTTTTTACAGGAATCTTCAAAGGTGTAAAATCTATAGAAAAGGAGTTTTCCTTTCTAAGTTCATTTACAGCAGGCCTGTAGCGGTAGGTATCTTCTATTGAAAAAAGCTTAAAGATAAATAAATTATTGTCTGTTTTTATACTATGACCGGCTTCTGAGATTTTAGGGCTGTCGAGTACATTCTGTACGGCTGCATCTGCAGAAAGTTTTACTCCGCTAAGGTTTGCACTTCCTTTTGTTTTAATACTGATAAATGGATCTGGCTCGGAAAAGTTTCCGCTTCCCTGATCGGATTCTACGGAAATATATACATCCTTTAAAAGTTCGTAGTCTTTTATTGTAATTAGATTGCCTTCTTTTTTATATTCTGCAGAAATATAATTTCTTGCAGTACCATAATTTAGAGCATCATTAAAGCTGACTTTAGTTATAAAAAACTGCTGTTCGCCAGAAACTGATTGTATACCTTCGGCTTCAATACTGATTCTGGATGGTATGATTTCCTTTGTAAGTTTCAGAGTATAGATATCTTCTGAGAGTTTATTTTCATCAAAAAGAACTTCAGTTCCATCTGTCTGAATTTTAATTGTGTGAGAACTTTTATCTTGAAGCAGCGTATATGCATTTTTAATTTCAAGATAAACCGCTGTGTCTCCTGTATCTTTTGTACCTGTATCCTGATCTATTATAAAAAGGATTGGCCCTGTAAAACCTGTGGCATTTTCATTTTTGAATTCAAATTCTATATTGATGTTTTGATAGGCTGAAAAATCCTGTTCAGTAAAGCTGACTGACGAAGTTTTCTGTGGTTCCAGAATTTTGGCATCTGGAGAACTTTCTTTTTCATCCTGATAATCTTCCCAGATACCTTCCCACGAGTAAAGTAAAAGTCCTTCTGCAGTGTTGTCATTTAATAAGGATATGGCGGCTTTTTCTTTAAGAATAAGTCCGTTTTTATCATAAGTTATTCCGGTTGTAAGTGCAGTAAAGCTGCTTTTTTGAGTTCCATTTTCTATAAATGTATTTTTTTTATAAACAGGAATTCTTGTTGTAAGTGCTATATCTCCTGTAAGCTCCGGAAAAAAATCAATTTTAAAGCCTGCAGCCGCAGATACCGCTCCACTTGTAAAATCTGAGTTTTCTTCCTGCCAGGTTATTAACAATTGGTCTGTTTCTGAAACTGCCTGATTTAATTCAAGAACTCCGGTGTTCTCATTAAAAACTGTTCCTGTTAAAAGATTTCCGTTTTTATAAACCTGTACTGTTCCAGCTGCTGCTTTTTTTGAAATCTGAATTTCTGTTACAGGGCTGTAGGTTCTGGCTCTGATTGCAAGGTCGGTTTTCTGGGGAAATCCCAGATATATTTCAGGACAGTCTTCTGCAAACGGATAAACACTTTGCGGAGTCTCCTTATTTGCAACTCTTATGCTGCTCTGTTTGGTATCAAAAAAGTTTTCATATAATCTTATATATAGTTCATCTGCTTCAAAGGCTTTAAATTTTGCAACAGGCATTTCTGATTTATCTGCTATTACAAGAAAATCTGCTGCATCTTTTGTTCCTCTGTTATAAATAGAAGGGCAGAGAAATGGAGAAAAACCTTCATAGTTTTGAATGATAAGGGCAGGTTCTCCTTCAATGGCTGTAAGCATTTCATAATCATATTCTTCAAGCTTAAACTCACCGCCGTTTCCCAGAGTTTTTTGAATCTGACCGAGAAAACTTGATTCATTGTTCCAGTTGCCTGCATCTGAAATTATTGCTGAAGCATTCTGTGAAAAATCAAATGTTATAAGAATACTTGGAATTTCTCCGTTTGCATTTTTACCGCTTTCAGTTTCCTGTGAAATATAAAGTCTTGGTTCACTGTCAGAGCCGCTTGTCTGGATAATACTGTATTCATCTGTGCGGAGTTTACGGTATTTTATTCCACGGTCATCTGTATAAGAGCCGCCTTTTACTTCAAGATAAACGTTTTGAATTTCAAAAAGCTTTTGTGATGATTCTGAAGGGAAATGAAATTCCCGTCCATAAGCAAAATCTTCTGCGCGGATTTTTACATCAGAAACTTTATTCATTCCGTAATAAATCTGACTTTTGGTTTCTGTCATATCATATCGTAAAAGAAAATCTGCTTTTATTTTTTCTGAAGGAGAAACAAGCTGAAGTGAGATTCCCGGAGCCTGATTATTTCCTCCGCGAAGTGAATAACCAAAGTGCTCTGCAGAATAGCCTTCATTCATTGTTATTCCACGATTTGCAAGCCTGAAGTGACGGATCAGACCATCTCCTTTATAGCCAAAGGCAAAGGTGTTTTTTGTAAATTTGTCTGCAAAGGCTGCTTCAAAATACCAGTGATTATTAAGCATTAAAAGTGCAGAAATATCAGTTTCCTGAGTAAAAACAGGTACGGAAGGAGAAAAGGCTGTAAGCGTATCGTTTCCAAAAGTGATATCTATACCACCTGTAAACTCCATTTTCCAAAGTCCGCTTACAGAAAAATCAACATGATTATTGTCATTTAATTCATAATCAAAAAGATATACAGGCTGTTCTGCCTGTATTTTAGAAGAAACTGTAGCAAGTAAAAAAGCAAGGAGAACAGCTTTTAGAGTTCTTGCTTTACTTACTTTAATTTCCGGATGTTTTTTAGACAGATTCAGAATTGCTTTTTCAACAGCCTGCTTTTTTTTGTCATTATTGGTATCAAATAAATCCTGCTGATAAGGCTTTTCTTCTTTTGTGATGTTTTCAAAGCCAACACCAAGCAGTCTTATTCCACGGCCATTTTCATAGCGTTTTTCAAATAGTCTTTTGATTATTTCAAAAAAGGAATCGAGAGTAATGATATTCCGTTCAACTGTTTCCTGGACTGTTGACGTAGAAAAATCATCATAACGAATCTTTACAAATGCTGTTCTTGAAAAGCTTTCTTCCTTTAGCAGACGGAAAAAAACACCGTGAGCAAGTTCCAGCAATTCGGTTTCTATCGTATAAATATCGGTAAGATCAAATGGAAATGTTGTTTCTGCACTGATTGAATGTGATTTTGCTTCTCGTGAAAAGGATTCTTTTTCTCCACCCCTGACTACGTTATACAGAAAGCCTGCCATGTTTTTGCCGAAAAGAAATTCAAGAGAGTTATAATCTCTTTCATAAATATCACGTGTAGAAGTTAAACCTTTGCTTCGAATCAGTTCAAGAGATTTTGGACCAAGTCCCCAGACTTTATTAAGCGGAAGATTCAGCATAAAAGCTTCTTCTGTTCCCGGCTTGATAACATAAAAACCGTCCGGTTTGGAAAGTCCTGAAGCAATTTTTGCAAGATATTTTGTTGTTGCAAGTCCGATTGATACTGTAAGTCCTGTTTCTTCTTTTACACGTGCTTTTATTTTTCTTGCTGTTTCTTCCGGCGGGCCAAATAGCTTTTCTGTTCCTGTAAGGTCTACAAATGCTTCATCAATGGACATCTGATCTACATCAGGTGAATAATCACGGAATATATTCATGATTTGATGGGAAAGTTCAGCATAACGGTGCATTCTTCCATGTACAAAAATGCCCTGTGGACAAAGCTTATAAGCCTGAAAGGTTGGCATTGCAGAATGAACTCCAAAGGCCCGTGCTTCATAAGATGCAGTTGAAACAACACTTCGCCGGTCTTCTGGTTTTCCGCCTACAATTACAGGTTTTCCTCTTAATTCAGGATTATCAAGCTGCTCAACAGAGGCAAAGAAAGCGTCCAGATCTACATGAAGATACCAGTGAAGGATATTCTGCATCAGATATCTCCAATCGCAAGAGATTTACTGATAAAATAATAATTGTCGTCATCAGTACCTTCAATAACTGCTGATACAGTAATTCTGCAAGGAGTTTTTGCAGCTCCGTAACTGAAAGTCATTTTTTCAGGCGGATAATCCGGAATACGGAAACGTACTGTATTTAATGAAGGATTAGAATAATCATTATCAGAATAAAGCACCGGATTAAGATATTCTGTTGTAATCAGAACATCACATAAAATGCATTTTTCCTTAAGATTTATATCCAGTGTACGGATAGTATCTTCAAAAATCATATTGTCATTAACTGAAATTTCGATAAGTTCATTACCAAGCGGGCTGATACTGATATCAGGTTGAGTTATCTGCTGTTTATTAAGGCTGGAAGTTCGGAATACACCCAGTAAGATAAGAGCTGTACTGACAAGCATAAATGCAATTGCTGTAGAAATAGCCATAAAATGTATTTTCTGACGGTTTGTACGGACAGATGCAATAATTCTGAAGAGAACTATATAAACAGGATATAATACAAACGGAATAACAATATTTACTTTTGGATTTCTGGTAATAAATTCTGAAAGTTCGCGCAGATTACTGGCTGTAATCATTCTGTGACAGTAAGGAATAAGAGGAGCAATCATCAGAATAAAAACTGCTATATGAAGATAATTATTTTTGACGTACAAAGCCAGAAGCGAAAGCAGACAGATAGCAATAAAAATCGGACTAAGTGAAATATCAGCAAGAATAAAAATTGACTGATTGATAAAGCAGCTTATAACCAGCAGATAATCAATTGAACGTTCATTAAAAGTAAAATTACGGGTTAAAATAAGCAGATACATTGAAAGAATAATAAACAGAGAAACAATAATCTGAAGAATCAATTGACCATATATTTTTCCTGCATAAGAAGCGTGTGGAAAAAGATTTTTATAGAAATATCCTGATATAAAGAAAACTACTACTAAAACAACATAGGTGAGTGGAACTGACCACCAGATATCACCAACTGTATACCAGGTATGTTTTTTTAATCTCCGGTTTACAAAAATAAGCAGGAAAATAAAAATAATCCATATAAAAATAGTAGGAGTTACAATGCGAAGAATCATTCTTTCGGAAATCAGATGATAGTGCCCGAAAAGACTGATAATTAAAAAGTGATGTTCCCAGCTGTTATCTGTGATGTTTGAAAATAAATTTACAAAATCAGTAATGACATCACAGGCGGTTTTGTCTTTCTGTTCTTTTGGAATTCCTCCAAGAGACAGTTTAATAGCTGGAATTTCATAATCAAAAAATCTTCCAAGAATAGGGCTGGAAATAAATTTATAAGAAGATGACTGGCTTAATATAAAAACAGGGAGTTTGTCGCCGATTCCATAGTTTTTATATAGATTCAGTGAGTTTTTTATAAGCAGTGGAGGTGATGAAAGGCCAGAGGCTGTTGTTTCAATCTCATTTTCTTCGCTTTCAAGGTCAAGAATGACTGCACTGTAGGAAAGATTTGTATTCAGACTTTCAAGATAAACTCTGGTGCCGTAAATCATATCTGGTTTTTCAAATTTCTGCTTTTCACCGTAAGCAAACAGCGCCGTAACGGTAAAAGGGTATTTTCCTTCCCTGATTTCTTTAAGACACTGCTTTATAAGCTCTTTATTATCCGGAACATCTTCCTGAAAGAAAACCAGCAGTAAATTTTCGGGAGAAGTGTTCTGTTCCGCGGGAAATGTGACGATAATATTATAAGGAAATGTATTTTCACCGGAAATTACAAGACTTTGTGAATAAGGTGAAAAGCCATTTTTTTTGAGGAAGGAATGAACCTCACTGCATAATTCTATACCCGATGGACCTTTATTTTGTGCACTTGCAATGGAGCAGAAAAGAAAAATCAGGATGTAGCAAAGAATGCGCCGTGTTTTCATCTCCTTCAGTTTAAATTTTTATTGTTTACAATGCAAGTCCTATCGTGTATAATAGATAAAAATATAAAAAAGATTTGCATATAGCAGGGTGTATGGGATCAGATAAGAAATTCATATTGGAACTGCCACTAAAAGTTGTATTAACCGAAGATGGTGCTTCTAATTTCATAAGTCATAACAAAAAGCTCTTGCGTTTCCGACTTGCAGATAATATCGAAGAATACGGAATCTCTCTGGATAAGTTCTCTCCACAGTCGATTCAGAGCATGATTCTCCTTGATTATATTTCTAAAATCGAAATTTCTATGTCAGAATTCGTTTCTTCCCGCCAGGAAGTAATGGATTTGTCAAAGGTAATCGTATATTCACTTCTTTATAAGCAGTTTGACCGTGACGTATATTCTGCACTTATTCAGTGTGAATGTGTAAGAAAGCATAACCGTGCCAATCCTTCTCATCTTATTGATGAAAGAACAAATATGTCTGAGCGCCAGCTGCGTTCAATTCTGCAGAATAAGGAAAATACAATTCAGAATACAAGACGTACAATCCTTGATCCAATCTGGAAGTCAATTATGACTAATAAGGATTACTCTTCTGAAGAAAAGAATATCTATCTTCTTATGTCAGAAAAGTTTATGAACCGTCTTGGTCTTATGAACTGGTATATCATCACTCTTTTTGCAAAGAATGAAGGTGCTGCTGAAATGTATGTTGCCATCCGCAATCTTTTGAGTTCTTACATGGACAAATCAAAAGTTGCAGAATACATTTCTGTAATGGTAATGGAGCTTGCCCTTAACAACGAAAATACAAATATTAGAAAAGAAGCAAGAAATATGTATCATGGTATTGATGATATTGATGCTTTGATTTTTGATCCTGAAGTACGTGCTAAGATTGTACAGGAACTTCAGAGAAAACATGAGCTTGTATTCCTTTCATGGAAGCTCGGTGGTGGTTCTACCTCTATCGGTAAACAGGGCCGCCTTTCAATTACACTTTATAACAAAGATGATGAATTCCAGGAAATGAAAGACAACATTGAGTCTGCTAAGAATTCAAATACCAATAAAAAATCCCTTATTGACTTCTACCGCGAGCTGCCGGAAGGTCAGGAGGGAACAGATCTTGGACTTTACTATCTTTCTTATCTTGATGATGCATGTAAGAAAGTTAATGTAAAGTTTGAATCTCTGGTAAATCAGTTCTCAGCTTCAGACCTTACCGTCATCAACCTGAACTTCAACTTCTGATATCTTTATGCAGCATCACTCCCGTATCTACATTCTGATTTCTCTTGTTCTTGCAGCGTGTACAGGTCTTTTTATGTCCTGTTCACAAAATCTTCCGGAAGTTGCATCTGCTGATTATTCAGTTATTTTTGATTATTCTGATGAAACAACACTGCCTTCTGCAAGACTTTCTGTTTTTGCTAATTCTGCCTCAGAGGTTCGCCGCTATCAGAGAATAAAGATAACTTCACTTGAAAACGACTGGTGCTGGGATACAGAAATTCTTGCAATGCTTGAATCAGATGATACACAGTGGGCAGGGTGTACAAATCTTGTTCCTCCGGAAAATGAAAAACTTCCTGTAGGAACTTATGAGATTACTTACTATAATGCTGATGAAAAGGAATATTCATTAACCGTTGATGTAAAATATGATGTCCAGTTTTATGATGTACTGCTCCCGGCTTTGCCCGAAGTTATGTCAAAAAAACGTGGAATAGAAAAAATTGCTGTTTATGATAAGGAACATATTCTGATTTACTTTGGTGACAGAACAGAAGAATTTTTAACAACAAGAGCTATCTGGAACCGTTATAGAGAAGCTGCTTCTTATCAGGTAATATGGTATGCAGATAAGGGCAATTTAATCTGTGTTACTCCAGAAAAGCCCGTAACTCCAGAAGAAGGAAACTAGAAAATATATGGAAAATAATACTGTAGAGAAAATTGAAAACGGCGAACAGCCGGAAGCGGTCCCACCCTCGGGTTTGAGACGAGAAGTAAAAACTTATGTGTTGCGTGCAGGACGTATGACTGCAGCACAGGAGCGTGCATATAATGAACTTGCTCCTTCATGGTGTATTCCATTTGAACACAAAAAACTGAACTTTGTTGATGTTTTTGGAAATACAAATCCTATCGTAATTGAAATTGGCTTTGGAATGGGTGATGCAACTATTGCCCTCGCAGAAGCTAATCCTGAAATCAACTATCTTGGAATTGAAGTTCACACACCTGGTGTAGGTAAGGTGCTTTCAGAAATCCAGAAGAAAGACTTAAAGAATCTTTACATTATTGAATACGATGCTCTTGAAGTTCTTGAATATATGATTGGCGATAATTCAGTAAACGGCTTTCATATTTTCTTCCCTGACCCATGGCCTAAAAAGAGACATCATAAACGACGTATGGTTCAGCGCCCTCGAACAAATCTTTTTGCACAGAAACTTGCTCCAGGCGGATACCTTTATTTTGTAACTGATATTATTGATTACGCTGAATTTGCTCTTGAAGAATTAAATCAGACTGAGCATCTTAAAAACAAATATGAAGGATTTGCAGAGCCACAGCCATGGCGTGCACAGACAAAGTTTGAACGCAAAGGTCTGAAAGCAGACAGAAGCATTACAGAAATCTATTTTGAGAAGGTCTAAAAATGGCCGAATCCAGAATCAAAGAACTCGAACAACTCATAACCCGTTATCAGAAATCCTATTACGACGGCGAAGGTGAAATAAGCGATGCAGAATTTGATAAGCTCTGGGATGAATTAAAAGAGCTGGATCCTGCTAATGCTATTTTACATCGCGTTGGTGCAGATTCTGGAAACTTTGAAAAAGTTCAACATGTAATGCCAATGGGTAGTCAGGAAAAGGCTGCTAATCCTGAACAGTTTTTAGCCTGGGCAGAAAAGCATGTTTATGACGCATATCTTGTAGAATATAAACTCGATGGCGCTTCACTTGAACTACAATATGAAGGCGGCTACCTGAAACGAGCTGTTACTCGTGGTGACGGTTCTATTGGTGATGATATAACTGCCAATGCCCGTAAGATGGGCGGTGTAAATGCTGCCATTTATAAAGATGGTCAGCTTGTGCCTTTTACCGGCGGAATCCGCGGTGAAGTAATTATGACACACGAGGTTCATAAAATTCACTTCCCGGATAAAGCAAACTGCCGTAATGCAGCTAATGGTCTTATGAAACGCAAGGATGGAAAGGGCAGCGAATATCTTAAGCTTATTGTTTATGATGCACTTTCTACAGACGGAAAATCATATTTTAATACCGAAGAAGAAAAAATCCGCTGGCTTATGGACTGCGGTTTTAATGTAGTTCGACTTGTAATCTGTAAAAGCCCCGACCGCGTAATTGCTTACCGTGCAAAAATAATGGAAGAGCGTAAAGACCTTGAGTACGATATTGACGGCCTTGTTGTAAAAGAAAGTGCCATAAATTTTGCAGACGCAAGCCGCGACAGACCAGACCGCCAGATTGCCTTTAAGTTTAGTCTTGAAGAAGCTGTTTCTACTCTTCGTAAAGTTGAGTGGAGTATCAGCGGCGGTACCTATACTCCTGTTGCAATTTTTGATGAAGTTGAATTAAACGGAACAAAGGTTCAGCGTGCAAGTCTTGCAAATCCGGATACATTGCGTAAACTTGGTGTTCGGATTGGAAGTCATGTTGTCGTTGTAAAGCGCGGTGAAATTATTCCGAAAATCGAAAGCGTTGTTGAAGAAAAAGGACTTGAGACTACAGAAATAGAATTTCCAAAAGTCTGTGAAGTGTGCGGAACACTTCTTGTAGATGAAGGCAGCAGATTGTTCTGTCCAAATAAAGCCTGTTCAAAAAGAGTTCTTCATCAGCTTTTGAAATATCAGCAGGTAGTAGATATTCGTGATCTTGGAGAAACACTCATTACTTCGCTTTTCAATGATAAGCGCCTTAAATCAATTTCAGATATTTACAGCCTTCAGGTAGAAGACCTTGTTCCATATTTCTTAAATGAAGAGAGTATGGAAGCAGATAAAAAATCTCTCGGTGCAGAAAAGGTATATAATTCAATTCAGAATCACCGCCGTATGAGACTTGCAACTTTTGTAGGTGCTTTTGATATTGAAGGAGTAGGTGAGACTTCAGCAGAAAAACTTATTGGTGCCGGCTTTAATACCCTTGAAAAGTTATTGACTGCAACAGAAGAACAGATTGCAGCTGTATATGGTTTTGCAGAAATCATGGCACATATAATTGTTGAAGGCCTTGCTGAAAATGCAGAAGAAATGCGAAATCTTGTAGAGACTGGTGTGATTGAACTTGAATCTGCTGGTGAAGGAAAACTTGCAGGAAAATCCTTTTGTTTTACCGGAGAACTTGTTACAATGAAGAGAGCAGATGCAGAGCAGCGGGTTAAGAAAAACGGCGGTTCTATAAAATCATCTGTTACAAAGGACCTGTCTTATCTGGTAACAAACGATACAACCAGCGGTTCTTCAAAAAATCAGAAAGCGGCAAAGCTTGGAATTCCAGTTATTGATGAAATGCAGTTTCTGGAACTTTTGAAATAACTGTCATCCCGAAGAGCTTCGGGATCTTTTTTTGAGGTACTTTGAAAAAGACAAATTATTTCATTAAACTTTTTTCTCCTTTACTGACACTTTTTGTAATTGCATTCATAGTTTTTACCTGCTGGACTTATCTTTCTTCTTGGAATGCTGCAACCTCATTGCCTTCCAATATTCCGCAGGAGTTCTTGAGAATTAAAATTTATGGTTCTTCTTCTGAGATTGAAGGCGTTGGTTCTACTGGAAGTACAGTCAGCGGAACTTTTTCTATCATAGACTCTAACGGAAATGAAATTGCAGTTATTGAACGTTCCTGGAGTGGATCTTATCTTGCTGTTGAATTTGCACGTGTAGGTGTGGACGGAAAATATTTTATTTTCCCTTCGCGGATTTACGGTAAAAACAGAATTATCGAAGAGCGCAGGGAACGTTCACATGGAACTCTGCTTGAAAAATATTACGATGATTACGGGCAGTGTATGCTTTTAGGTTACGGTTCAACGCTTCGCCAGAGAAAGCTGCTTTACAGGATTGCGGTTTTTGCCACCGGAAAATATCATGTGCCGGGGTTTAGTTTGATGTCACGGTTTTCTATTGATCTATCGGGATGCCGCCCCGACAGATATTATTCGATCGGGTTTAATGCGGATGGCGGCTACGTTATAGAAGAACTCTAGTCTTCTTCAAAAGTAAAGTTGTTTAAGAAGAACTCAGGACGTACAGCACTTCCGTTAAGTCGTACTTCCCAGTGAAGGTGTGGTCCTGTTGCAAGACCAGTTGCTCCTGATTTTCCAAGAAGCTGTCCCTGAGTAACCATATCACCTTCTTTAACCGAAAGTTCATTCATATGATAGTAAAGGCTGTAAAGACCTGGAAGATGTTCAACAACTACACTCCAGCCGGTTGAAATACGGCTTTCTGCCAATACAACTTTTCCGGCTGCACAGGAATGTACTTCTGTTCCTGTTGGAACTCCATAATCATTTCCGTAGTGAAGGCTTGTAGAAGATTTTCCGTTTGTATAAACATAAGTTCTGCGGTCTCCACAATAAGCCGTATATCGCTGAGACTCCGTTGGAGTTGTGAACTTTTTCAAAGAAAAGATATCTGAAGGCATTGTTGTAAAAAGAATATTATTCAGCTTATCAATCTGAGCTGCACGTTCAGGACTGTTATCAGTTTTAATGCTTGTATTACGTTCGTCAAGCTTAAGGATTTCTTCCGGGAAGGTTCTCATTTCAAGTTTAGAAGGAAGAATAAACTCTTTAATGTCAGAATCTGAATCAGCATAAATTACTTTAATGCTGTAGTTTCCTTCTTTTAGCCACAGAGAAACCGGAATACCGCAGAGCATCTCTGTATAGTTTGTCTTTTTATTTTTCAGATGATAGAAAGGAGCTGATTCAATTACTTTTTTGTCCTGTAAAAGCTGAAGAGTAGCTTTTTTTTCAGGTTCTGTTTTTGTTTTTTTATGATTTTTAGGAACAGTGATATTCATCCTTACAAAGATTGCATCTCCTGGAGTAATAACATCATTGTATCTGATGTTCAGGTTATAGTTTTCTGATTCATATTTTGCACTGGCTGCAAAAATAAAGCTGAACTGAAGTAAGCAGAAAATAACAATCAGAATTTTTTTCATTTTAATCTCCTGTAGAAGGAACAATTTCTTTGATAATCAATTGATTTGATTTTGTCCCGTTATAATAGTTTCGGCTCATATTATAAAGCACATCATATTTTTTTCCGATTAAAATGTCTTTTCTAAGTCTTTCTGCCTGTCCCCAGAACATTGCAGGAATTTTATATTTTCCTGTATCAAAAATCAGCTTAAGATGACGAGGTTCCTTTTTTCCAAGAACCATTGTATCGATAAGTTTAATTCCACGGGTCATAAGAACAAGTTCAGGGCTTTCTGCACCACATGGTTCAAACATATCAATGAGGCAGAAGTTTTCAGGTGTTAGATGTTCTTCTGGAATTTCAGCATCAACGTCAATACAGGTATTTTCTTCTTCAAGAGAAACGGCTGCAGAATTTTCCTGAACGCGTTTTAGAAAAACTTCAAGGTTTGATTTATAAAAACTGAAGCCGGCTGCAAAATTATGGCCACCATGATTTATAAATATGTCTCCAAGATTATCCAGGAAGCTGGTGGCAATGAAACCGCGGCAACTTCTCATTGAGCCTGTACATACCTCATTTTCGTAAGTAATTGTGATTGTAGGAACGTTGAAATCCTGCATGAGTCGGGAAGCAAGGATACCTGTAACGCCTTTGTTAATACTTTCATCAACAGAAACGCAAAGTTTATTGTTGTGTAATGCAATACTCTGTTGAGCTGCATCATGAATTTTATAAAAGGAATTGCTTACCATATCCTTTCGTTCTTCGTTCATATCATGAATTGTAGCGGCTAGCTGTTCGCGTTCACGTGCTTCGCTGGAAATAAGAAGCTTGAGAGAAATCTCGGGATGTCCCATACGGCCGGCTGCATTCATTGCAGGAATTACATTCCATGAAAGATCTGTAGAAGAAAGACTGTCCAGATTGATGTTCAGCTTATTAAAAAGTTCAGCAAGCCCCTGTCGAGGTCTGTTTTTCTTTATTGATGCAATACCGGCCTTAACAAAAATGCGGTTTTCATTTTTCATCGGCATGATGTCGGCCATTGCTGCTAGAGCTACCAGCTGAAGGTCTTTTTGTTCATTTAAGGTCTGCTCTGGCTTTTTAGCTGCAATTACTTTTTTACAGTAAGTAACATATAAATTATATATGCTTTCCAGTTCAGATGCGTCACCTTCTGAATATTTTGCAATCTGAGAAAGCGCCTTTATCTGAGCTGAAGTTTTATTCCTTACAGAAGGAATTACATTACTGATTTCTGAGCGCAGATCATTCAGATTAAACTCAATTCCACTTCCAAAAATCTGACCAAGAAGATTCAGAGTTTGTCTTGAATCCCAGGAATAAATCAGTTGTCCCTGCAGAAAGTAAGGAAGCTTAAGATCATAAATAGTAGTCTGGCCCGGAACAATTTTTTCGTGAAGCTCTTTAATCTTTACAAGATTTTTTATTTTGATGCAGTCTACGTTATAACACTGGTTTTGTGTATCTTCAGAAAGCTGAAGCAGGCTGATTTCTGCATTATAAAAATCTGTGTCTGCAAAACGGAGCGCACTGACAAGTTTATAGGCAACTGCAGCTCCTGAGATTCCGTCAAACGGGTAGAGTGAATCTTCCAGTTTCGGGTCAAGAATTATGATTGCTTCAGGAAGTTCTTCCGGCGGATTATGATGGTCAGTTACAATTACTTCAATTCCAAGATCATTTGCATGAGCAATTTCATCATTGTTTGAAATACCGCAGTCAACGGTAATAATCAGAGTGCCGTCCTGAGCGGCAAAATCATCAATAGCTTTTATAGACAGTCCATAGCCGTCATCTTCTAAAGGAAGTCGCCACTGAACATCAATACCTTGTCTTACAAGTTCTTCATATAAAATTGCTGTACTGGTAACACCGTCAACATCACTGTCACCGTAAATCAGAACTTTTTCGCCTTCTTCTTTTGCCTGCAGAATGCGTTCAACTGCATCCTCCATTCCGGAAAAAAGAAAAGGATTATGCTGAAAACGAAGATCATCTTCCAGATAATAAAGAAGTTCCTTACCTTCAGTAATGCCTCTGCGTACAAAAACAGAAGCCTGTAGTGGTGTCAGGTTAAATAAATTACAAAGCGGTTCAATCTGCTGCTTAGATACGGGCTTTTTTACCCATCTTGATGAATCATTAGAAATAGAAGCGTCGGCTCTCACAAAATCCCCATCCCAGTTTCGATCGAGTTCAATTTCTGGTCTATACTGTTTTCAATCAGAAAGAAAACCAGCTGTCGAATCTGTCCGTAGATTTCCTCATCAATTGTAAGTTTGCGGGCCTCGGAAGGAGTTAGAACGGTCAGTGCAGAAAGATACTGTACGGCAGTATTTTTTACACTAAGCATATTTTCGCCTTGAAGATGGTCTGCACAATCAGGACAGATAAAACTGTTTTCCATACTATTATAATAGGAAACGGCCTCAGGTGCAAACCTTGTATCTAAAAAAGTTTTGCCGCAGTTACTGCAGGCATGTGATTGCGGCTGAATTCCAAGCAGTTCCAGATATCGCCATAAAAAACGAAGAAGCCCGAGACGGCTCTGTTCTTCATCACAAAGCTCCATTCCGTCCAGAAAACCGCTGACTAGTCGGTGACATTGCTGAGCACTTCCGGCACAACGGGTTTTAATGGCAAGTTCTGCTGCAAGTGATGCTGCATAAGACTTAAATAGATTCTGACTGAAGCTTGTGTGATAATTTGAAACTTCAAAGTCACTTATTTTGATTTGATTTTTTTCAGGATTTTCATAAAGCCACACTTTACCGCTGTTCCATTGAGAAACAAGCGAACGCATGCGGCTTTTGGGTCCACCGTATAAAACTGCGTAAACTATACCGTTATCTGGAGTGAGTAGAGTGACTGAAGAATTATTTTCTCCGAGAGGTTTTAAAGAGAGTATTATTGCAGAGGTGGAAGATGATCTGTTCATTTTTCTTAATTATAACACGATTACGGTGGGGAAATAAATACAATGAAAGTGATTTTATAATATACAGAGAATTTGGCGCGAGGGAGTGAGACATAAGTCAAAAAGACTTTTTTTGGGGATACCGCGAGAGTGGCATTATAATAGTTTCTAAACCCCAAAAAACGTCTAGCGCAATATTGCGCGTTTTGACTTATGGATCAGGACCGGGAGCCAGGATTAATTTTTTTATTTACCCTGACCATAGTAAGCGTTAGGTCCATGCTTACGCATATAGTGCTTATTTACAATATAATCAGGAAGCTCAGTTGCGTCAGGACGAATCTGAAGTGTATACATTGCCATCTTACAGATTTCTTCAAGAACAGTTCCGTTGTAAACAGCCTTGTCTGCGTTCTTGCCCCATGCAAAAGGTCCGTGGCCTCCGCAGAGAACCATGTTTACTTCGCTTGGATTAAGACCGAGTTCTTCAAAGTGTTTTACAATCAAAAGACCAGTTTCTTTTTCGTAATCGCGTTCAACGGCTTCGCGGCTGAGGTATGGAGTACATGGAACTGATTTCTGAATGTGGTCAGCGTGTGTAGTTCCAAAAAGTGGTACAGAGCGAACAGCCTGAGCCCATGCAACAGCACATGTTGAGTGAGTATGAATGATACCACCAACTTCGCCGCCCTTATTTACAGCAAATTCCTTGTAGAGTACTGCGTGAGTAGGGGTGTCGCTTGAAGGATTCAAAGAACCATCAACTTTTTTACCCTCTAAATCAATAACTACCATTGATTCAGGTGTAAGTTCTGGATAAGGAACTCCAGAAGGTTTAATCGCAAAAACTCCCTTGTCTTTATCAAAAGCAGAAACATTGCCCCATGTATAAAGAGCAAGATGATTCTCCGGGATTTTCATATTAGCTTCGTAAGCTTCGTTTCTAAGTGATTCAAATGTCATAATTTATTCTCCATGATGGATTGCGTCGCTACGCTCACAATGACGTCATTGCGAGAAGCGTAGCGACGTGGCAATCCATATTAAAGATTCTCAACCGCAGCTTTCTCGATTGCTAATCCTTTCATATATCTTTCAAAGTAAATATTAAAACTCTCAACAAGTTCAGCTTCCGGTGCAGAAGTTGTCTTCTTGCAGTTACCGAATACTTCTTTGTTCAGGAAGTCTCCGAGGTCTTTCTTGCCTTCAGCCGCAAATGCAGCAAGCAGTGCCATACCCCAAGGTCCGCCTTCACCGGCTGTTTCCATAGCACTTACAGAAGTCTTCATTGCAGCAGCCATATATTTCAAACCTGCTTCTGTCTTAAAGTATCCGCCGGCACCAGTCATACTTTCTACAGGAACTTTTTCTTCATCATAAAGAATGTTCATACCTGCACGAAGAGCGCCGAGAGAAGCGAACATCTGAACGCGCATAAAGTTTGCAACATTGAACTTAGCGTTTTCTGCACGGGCAAACAATGGGCGGCCAGAATTAAAGCCTGTGATTGTTTCACCTGAGAGATAGTTGTATGCGAGAAGACCGCCGCAATCCTTATCAGCTTCAAGAGATTTACCAATCAAATCATCAAAGAACTTACCAATTTTTGGTGTATTTTCTGCACCGCACATAAGAGTTGCTACTTCATAGAACAAATCCATCCAGTAGTTGTGCTCGCCTGTACAGTTATTAGCGTGAACCATTGCAACTGGAAGTCCTGCAGGTGTAGTTACGATATCGATAATTCCAGGGTAAGCTTTCTTAAGGTCTTTTTCGAGAACAACCATGCTGAATACTGATGTACCTGCACTGATGTTACCTGTTTTAGCGGCAACAGAGTTAGTAGCAGCCATACCAGTTCCGGCATCTCCTTCTGGAGGACAGAATGGAATACCTGCCTGAAGATCTCCTGTCGGATCAAGGAACTTAGCACCAGAATCAGTCAAAGTACCAGCCTCTTCACCAGCCATTAAAACCTTAGGGAAAACATTGTCGAGCTTGAGACCGAGAGCTTTTACGCCATCAAGAGCTTCAAACTTAGCCTTGAAATCAGGATTGTAGTCAGCCTTGCCGTTATCATATTTTACAGGGAACATACCACTTGCATCGCCAACCCCAAGAACCTTCTTGCCTGTGAGCATATAGTGAATGTAGCCTGCGAGAGTGTATACGTTTTCAATCTTTGAGATATGTGGCTCTTTGTTCAAAATAGCCTGATAAAGGTGAGAAACAGACCAGCGCTCTGGAACAGGGAAGTTGAAAAGGTCTGAAAGCTCTTTAGAAGCCTGACCAGTAATTGTATTGCGCCATGTTCTGAAAGGAACAAGAAGATTTTCGTCCTTATCAAAAGCAAGGTAACCGTGCATCATTGCAGAAATACCGCCTGCACGGAACTTTGTAAGCTTTATGCCGTATTTTTCCTGAACATCCTTTTTAAGGTCTGCGTAACAGGTCTGAAGACCTTCGTGAATCTGAGTAAGAGGGTAAGTCCAGATACCGTTATCGAGTGTGTTTTCCCAGGTATATGAACCGCCTGCAATTGGTTCATATTTGTCGTTAATCAGTACAGCCTTAATACGTGTTGAACCGAATTCAATTCCAAGAACGGCACTGCCGCTTTCAATAAGTTCTTTGTTTCCCATATCGTTTTTTCCTTAAATGTCATCCCGAACTTGTTTCGGGATCTTATAAATAGATGCTGAAATAAGTTCAGCATGACAGTCATTTGTGTATGACATTTTTAGTTAAAGGTTTAACTAATTATAAATTCATTATATTCCATATTAGTCATTTATACAATTAAGATTCTTAGGGAAATATGTGGAAAATTTTACGGATAGCATAAAATTAAAAGTGCTATTAAAAATAAAAATCAAGAGTTTTTATTATAAAGGTATAATTCAATATATTTTTATGGTTTATAAATAATTTTCTGTTATATTATCATAAGAATAAGAAAAACTATTAATCTCTATAAAAAAGATTGTTGAGAGAAAAAATATTTCATTGTATATTTATTATATAATTAAATTTTTGCGCAAGTAGATGCTTGCTTGACGTTGGAGGTCAAATATGAAAAAAATTGTAAAAGTAACTGCTCTTCTTTTAGTAGCTGCAGCTATGTTTGCTGGATGTAAGAAGGATGCTGATGAAGATCCTCTTGCAGGTGTTGATACTGGTGTACTCTTCTCAAGTGATGATGTTTCTGTAGCTGTTGATCCTGCTGATATAACATTCGCTGATGGAGACTGGGCTGCTACTATCAAAGCTGAATATGAGGAAGAAAGTCCTTATACAGGTCCTGTTTACTTTACTGAAATTGAGCGAGCTGAATTTACTGTTTCAGGTGGTGATTTTACCTTTACTAAAGGTGTGACCACAATGATTGAGAAAGGAAGTTTCCCAGAGGGAGCATTGACAGACGAGATGATTGAGGCAGCAAAAGCACAGGGTGTTATTATTTCAGGAAACTCATTTGTACAGGTTGAAGTTGAAGAAGCAACAGCTGAAGACTTGGCAAATACTGATTTTTATATTAATAGGCTTAACCAAGTTGTAAATTCGGTTCCTGTAAAAACAAATGAAGGTAAGACAAAATATTTTGGAGAAACAACAATTACTAACAATTACGGAGAAACAGCTAAAGTAACTGTTTATGCAATGAAAAAATAAGTTTACTTCTTTGAAATAAACTAAAAAGACCTGTAGATTAAATATCTGCAGGTCTTTTTTTATAAGTAATCTCTATGATGTTCTAACCACTATTATATGGTATGATAATAATATGATTTTTAAGAATTCCGATAAATTACAATTTGTTTTAGATGATTTTGTGGCTAAAAAGGAAGCGGCCGGACTGAACCTTCTGGTGTGTAAAGATGGGAAGGAAATCGGCTACTGGGAGTCTGGTTTTGCTGATGTGGCGGCTGGCAGACCATATTCACGCGACACGATTGTTCGGCTTTATTCAATGACAAAGCCTGTAACCGCGGCGGCCGCTATGGTGCTTATGGAAGAGGGGCGACTGGATTTTGCGGAGGAAGTATTCCGATATTTACCGGAATTTGGCGGAGTAAAGGTATGTTCTGAGCCTGGTCGTAAAGGAATTCCTCGTCCTGTATCAAGACATATTCTTATTTCTGACCTTTTGAATATGACAAGCGGCTATACTTACGGTGCCTGGAGTGAGGATTGCCCTCTTGGAGAACATCTTACATCAGATTTTATTGCGGAATTAAATAAAGATCAGGCAGAAAACGGTCCTAATAAGATTACTACCCGCGAAGTAGCCCGACGTCTTTCGGAAATCCCTGTCAGCTTTGAGCCTGGTACCGACTACAACTATGGTCTTTCTGCAGACATTCTTGGCGCGGTAATAGAGGTTGCCAGTGGAATGAAGTTCAGTGACTTCCTTAAAAAACGCATATTCGACCCTCTTGGAATGAACGATACTGCTTTTTATGTTCCAGATTCAAAACGAGGCCGGCTTGCAAAGGTATACCGTGCAGGTGGAGAGCTTTTTACATACTGCAATTTAGGTATTCAGGACAAAATGAATCATGAACCGGCTTTTGAAAGTGGTGGTGCGGGACTTTGTTCTACAATTGATGATTATATGAAGTTTGCACTGATGCTTGTAAATGGCGGTATTTACGAAGGAAGACGAATCCTTAGTGAAAATACAGTCAGATATTTATCAGAAGCAAGACTTACACCAGCACTTCAGACTCGTTTTGATATGAAAATGCCTCATCTTGCAGGATACACCTATTGTAATCTTTTAAGAGTTGCGGCAAATCCTGGAAATTGTAATGTAATTACAAATAAGGGCGAGTTTGGCTGGGATGGCTGGCTTGGACCTTATGTGAGTGTAGATCGTGAATCAGGAATTACAATTGTAATGACAATGCAGCGCTGTGATTCAGGAACTACTTCTGCAGCAAGAAAGGCGCGGAATATCATTTATAGTGCATTATGATTTACAACATATAATTGACATAAGCCCATGGAATTGTTAAAATAATCTATTACTTTTGAGGGGTACTATAATGGTTTTTCCTTTGGAACAGTTAGTTGAGTTTGATGAAAATATCTATGAAATAACAGTTGCAGCAAGCCTTCGTGCATATCAGATGGCTAAGGTTGATGACCCGGAAATCGCTGCAAATCAGGATAAGGTTGTTTGTGCAGCTGCAAAACAGCTTTTTACAAAAAGAGTAACTTACCGTATTGAGCACAAAGACTAACAAACCTGCTGAAGAAGGCAAAATACCAGTTCTTGTTATTTTTGCACCTACAGCTTCAGGAAAGACTGCCTTAACGAGGGAATTATTTTCACCTCAAGGCAGTCATTTTATTTTAAACGCCGAAATAATAAGTGCAGACTCTCAGGCAGTCTATAAAGGAATGGATATAGGAACTGCCAAACCTGATGCTGCACTTTGCCAGGAAATCCCGCATCATCTTGTTGATATTCTTTCTCCAGAACAGCAGTTTAATGTATCCGACTTTATAGATGCAGCTGATCTGGCTTGCCGCGATATATATTCACGACATAAACTGCCTGTTATATGTGGTGGGACTGGTTTTTATATCCGAAGTTTCTTATATGGAATTGCTCCAACTCCAGTTTCTGATCCTGAATTACGCGAAAAACTGAAAAGCCGAATTAAAACTGAAGGAAATGATGTTTTATATGAGGAATTAAAACAGATAGATCCCGAAAGTGCTGCCAGAATTCATCCTAATGATGCATATCGTATTTGCCGTGCCCTAGAAGTGTATTACCTTTCCGGTAAAACAAGAACTGAATTCAAAATTGAACCCGAGCTTCGCAGTCAGTATGATTTTCTGTTTTTAGTACTTGAGCCTCCAAGGGATATTCTTTATCAGCGTATTAGAGATAGGGTAGATATTATGTTTGCTGATGGCCTGGATTCAGAAGTAAAAGCCCTGATTAAACAGGGTTATCACAAAGATACTCCCGGCCTTAAAGCAATCGGCTATAGTGAATGGTTTGATGAGGATGGATCTTTACTTGGCGCGGATAAGCTGGATGAAATCAGAGAAGCTATTAAACATCACAGCTGTAAATATGCAAAAAAACAATATACATATATTCGGGGAATTCCGGGAAGCACAGTAATAGATTTTAATGGCACAGAAAAAGATTTTGAAAAAGTGTGTGGCTTAGTTAAAGTGTTTGCCGATAATCATTTGATAATTCCATGAGATATTCTGATTTAGAAAAATGTCAGTCTTCCCCTTGACAGAGAGGGTGATTTTTGGCAATATATAAAAACTTATATAAGTTTTAAGGAGTGCCATCGTGCCTTGTGGAAAGAAAAGAAAGCGCCAGAAGATGGCGACACATAAGCGAAAGAAGATGCTTAGACGTAATCGACATAAGAGCAAGTAGTTTTTAGGTCGAGACTATGTGTTGAAAGACCGCGTATTACGCGGTCTTTTTTTTGCACCGCGGTGGTTGAACTTGTCGAAACCACCTTTAAGAGGTTGAAAAATTTTACTTTCAAAAATACATTCGCCACAGGATATAAAAAAGCTTTCTCAAAAAGAACTCAAGCAACTCGCTTCAGAAATCCGTACTACTATAATAAATGTTGTTGGAAAAAATGGCGGTCACCTTGCAAGTAATCTTGGAGTTGTTGAACTTACAATTGCGCTTCATCGCGTTTTCAACAGTCCCGAAGATGCAATTGTCTGGGATGTAAGCCATCAGTGTTATACACATAAGCTTCTTACTGGCCGTTATGAAGAGTTTCCAAGCCTCCGAAAAGCTGGAGGACTTTCCGGTTTCACAAATAAAAACGAAAGTGTACATGACTATTTTATAAACGGACACTCATCAACTTCAATATCTTCAGCTCTTGGACTTCTTACAGCACGTGAATTAAATGGTGAAAAGGGAAAGGTTATAGCAGTTATTGGTGACGGTGCACTTACAGGTGGAATGGCTTTTGAAGGTCTTTCTCACGCCGGTCAGCTTTCAAAAAATCTTATTGTAATTTTGAATGATAATCAGATGTCAATTGACCATAACACAGGCTCTGTATCCCGTTATCTCAGCCGCCTTACAATGACAGCCGGTTATCAGACCTTCCGTTATCGTGTTGATAAAGCAATTGATAAAATACCATATATCGGACGTCCTCTTGAGAAATTTATTTTCCGCGTAAAAAGAGCTGTCAAAGGCCTTTTGCTTACAAACAATCTTTTTGTTGATTTAGGCTTTGAATATGTTGGTCCTCTTGATGGACACAATGAAGCTGCCCTTGAAAAACAGTTGCGTCGTGTAAGCCAGCTTCATCGTCCTGTGGTAGTACATGTAGTTACAAAAAAAGGAAGAGGCTATAGTCCGGCAGAAAATAATCCGGAATTATTCCATGGTATTGGACCATTCCAGATTAGTGATGGTACCGTAGAAAAGTTTGATGCTCAGAGTTTTACAGAAGCCTTCAGTAATTTGATGTGTGAAGAAGGTGAAAAAAACAAAGATATTGTTGCAATTACAGCTGCCATGGCAAAAGGTACAGGGCTTTCTGCTTTTTCACACAGATTTCCGGATCGTTTTTTTGATGTTGGAATTGCAGAAGAGCATGCAGTTACTTTTGCAGGAGGTCTCGCAAAAGGCGGTAAAGTTCCTGTTACCTGTATCTATTCTACATTTATACAGAGAGCCGTAGATCAAATGGTGCATGATATAGCACTTCAGAAAGCACATTCAGTTTTTATACTTGATCGTGCCGGTGCTGTTCCTGCTGATGGAGTTACTCATCAGGGAATTTATGATATAGCGCTTTTCCGTCCAATTCCTGAACTTGAATTGATGACCGTCTGTAGTGCAGCAGATTTAAAACTTTGCTTTGAATGGGCAGTAGATAAGGGAACCTCTGTTATAATCAGATACCCTAAACTTACCTGTCCTACAGAAGTTCCTCAGATGAGTCAGCCGGTTGAACTTGGACGAGGCATCTTTATTCCTTGTACAGAATTTGTTATTGAAAATATAAGTGAAGCTGAACTAGAAAAAAAGAAAAAGAAGATTTTGATTACAGCTACAGGCGGAATGTATTCCGAGGTACAGAAGGCTGTTCGTGCAGTTCTGCTTGATGGCGGATATGCAGATGTATATCTTCTTCGCTTTATTAAACCTTTTGATGAAACCTATTTTATTGAACTGGCAAGTCGTTATAATGGCGTTGTTTTTGTTGAAGATGGTGTAATTGCCGGTGGAATGGGTGAATATCTGGCAGGACTTCTTGCCGAAAATGGAATGAAAAATACACGTGTTCTTGGCTTTGAAGATAAATTCTTTAGTCATGGCTCACGTGAAGAAGTTCTTGAGATGGCAGGTCTTTCGCCGTCTCACATCAAAAAGGCGGTAAAGGAATGTTACAACTAAAGTTTGGCTTAAAGCGCGCCGCAACAGAACGGCCAGCATTCGTAATGGGAATCGTAAATGTTACACCAGATTCATTCTATCCAGATAGCCGTGGCGGCGTCGACCGTGCGCTCCGTCTCATAGAAGAAGGCGCCGACATCTTAGACATCGGCGGCGAATCAACGCGTCCTGGTTATACCCCCGTAACTGCCGAAGAAGAAATCAGCCGCATTATGCCGGTTATCGAAGCCGTACGTCGAGAATCTTCAATCCCAATTTCTATAGATACAAATAAATTTACAGTTTTTCGTGCCGCCTTTGCTGCCGGAGCCGACATCTGGAATGACGTAACCGCACTTAGCGGAACACAGACCGTAGCAAACTCAGATGGAACCGCCGCTGCTGCCGCTGAACCTTCAATAGAAGCTGCAGAATACATTGCTAAAACCGGAGCTTCAGTAATCCTCATGCATACAGGTCCTGGTTCAATAGAAGAAGTTTCTAACTTTCTGGGACAGCGGGTTGTATTCTGTGTTTCTAACGGTGTTTCATCAGATAAAATCATCGTTGACCCCGGTATTGGCTTTGGAAAAACAACAGAACAGAATCTTGCACTCATAAAAGAACCAGCTGCTCTTTGCGGTAACCGTTACCCTGTTCTTATGGCTCTTTCCCGAAAACGCTGTATCGGTGACATGACAGGTCGTGCTGCAGAAGAACGGCTGGCAGGTACTCTTGCTGCAGATATGATATCAGTTCAAAAGGGCGCAAAAATAATCCGTGTACACGATGTTTCTTCTGCAATTGATACGTTAAATGTGATGAAATTTCTCCGATAATATAGTATAATTTATCATAATACGTCATTGCGAGGAGCTTGCGACGAAGCAATCTGTATAGATTGCCACGCACTTCGTGCTCGCAATGACACAGTAGTTTAGGAAGTTTCAATGCTCGGTTTTGACAGAATCTTATATCTTTATGATTTCATACGGCCGTTCCTCGATATAGCTGTCATGACATTCATTCTGTTTAAGGCATACGATTTTATCTCAAAAACAAACGGCGTTCAGATGCTTAAATCACTTCTGATCGTTGTAATCGTTTATGGTGTTGCAGTTCTCTTAAAACTTCAGACAATCCTCTGGTTAATGAACATAATTGCACCGGCACTCATAATTGGGTTTGCCCTTGTTTTCCAGCCGGAAATCCGTAAATTATTTATCAGAATTGGACAGAACGGCTGGTTTGCTTTTGGTACCCGATCAAAGCATACTTATGTTGATGCCGTTTTGATTGCCGCAGAAATGCTTTCTCAGCAGAGACGCGGTATGCTTGCCGTTTTTATGCGCCATACTCCAATGGAAAATCATATTCAGACAGGAACCCGTTTGAATGCGGATCTTTCTTCAAGTCTTCTTATGACAATTTTTGGTAAGGATACATCTCTTCATGATGGAGCCTGCTTTATTCAGGGCGGAAAACTTATTGCTGCCGGTTGCTTCCTTCCAACTTCAGAAAACTACACAATCAAAAAGACTTTCGGTACACGTCACCGTGCAGCCCTTGGTCTTTCAGAAGTTTCTGATGCAGTTGTACTCGTTGTATCTGAAGAAACTGGTGCACTTAGTCTTGCTTATGATTCAAAGCTTAATTACGACCTTACAATAGAAGAAGTTCGAAAGATTCTTGAAAATCTTCTTGAAATCACTTCTGAAGCTCAGGTACTGGAGGATACTGTAGATGAACACAAAACATTTGCGCGATAAAATCCTCGACAAGTGGCCTGCTAAGGTAATCTGTCTTATTATTGCTATCTTCCTGTATTTCTTTCATCAGGCCTCTATGATTGATTCAAAAACTATCGTTGTTCCACTTGAGATTATTGAGAATGGAATTGTAATGCATATGGGAAATACTCCAGGTTCTGTTTCTGTTGTGGTGAGAGCCGGAGAAGAAACAATTAAGTCAGTTCTTCCATCTGATATTTCTGCTTCAATTTGTCTTGATACAATTACACAAAAGGGAACTTATAAGATTCCTGTAAAAATCACTCTTTCAGAAAGCCTTATGGCTTATGATCCTTTTGAAGTAAAACTGAAAGATGATTCTATTACAATTGATGTAGATAAAAAGGCAATCAAATATGTTCCGATTGTTCCGTCAGTTGTAGGTGAAGTTGCGCATGGTTATGAAATTGATTCAATTTCAATGAGTCCTTCAACAGTAGAAATTGCTGGTCCTGAATCAGTGGTAAATGCAACTGAGCAGATTTATACAACTCGTCTGAACGTATCTAATGCAGAAATCAATTTCTCTACAGAAACTTCATACCAAAAATTAAATAAACTTCTTACAGTTCTTGATGAAGGTCCATTTAAAGCCGAAGTTACAATTAAACCTCAGGCAATGGAACGAACTTTCCAGGGGATTCCAATTGAAATCTTTAATCTGGATGATTCTCTCGAAATTAAAGATGAACTTCCTTCTGTTATGATTAAGCTTTCCGGAACAATGCCTGTATTGGAAAACTATATACTTTCAAAGCATGCCGTTCAGTTGAATCTAAAAGATGTAACTGAACCTGGCGAATATGAAATTCCTCTCAGATATGTACTACCTGCAAATCTGCAGCTTGTAGAAAAATCAGATGAAGAAATAACCGTAACAGTTATAAAAAAATCTGAAAAAAAAGCTGAATCAGAGGAAGCTGCAGCAAATTCTGCAGACGAAGCTGGAGTTCAGTAATGATTGCAGGAATTGGAACTGATATTGCTGAAGTAAAGCGCTTTGAAAAATGGGTGAAGAATCCCGAAATGATAGAACGTTTTTTTAATGAAAAGGAACGTTCATCTGCAAAGTCTGATTCTGCAAAATGTCAGCACTATGCTGTCAGATTTGCTGCAAAAGAGGCCTTTTCAAAAGCTCTTGGAACAGGAATTATAGGCTTTAATCTGAAAGATGTTTATATAACAAACAACAGTGAAGGTAAGCCAGAGTTGAATATTGAAGGGGCAGCGCTTTCTTTGCTCAAGGAAAGACTTGGAGATTGCAATGCATTCGTAAGTCTTAGTCATGAAAAAGAATATGCGGTTGCTTTTGTTATATTAGAAAAAAAATAGATTAAACAGGGGGATAAAATGGCTACATCAAAAAAAGGCGGACCAGAAAAAAAAGTTGGAATTTCCTACTGGTCTAAAGATAAGGTAAGTTGTCCTGTCTGCAAAAAAGCCTTTGAACGAGAAGTAATGCGAAGCGGTAATGGTCGTATGATTGCCGGTGGACTTACAGAAGAGCTTCATCGTATTTATGAGCCGTCAGCAAAATTCGGCCGGATCTATCCTCTGATTTATGAAATTGGTGTTTGTCCTAACTGTCATACAGCACTTTTCTGGAACGATTTTACTGAAAAAATTGATCCAGATGATGCAGATAAACTTTTTGAACATTCAGAAAAACGTCATAAAGCCTGCGAAGAAATATTCCCTTATTATAATCTAAAGCATGAGCGTTCTCTTTTTGATGGTACTGCAATGTATTATCTTGCACTCATGACTTATGATGATATGGGACCTTATGCTTTGCCAACAATGAAAAAAGCTATTATTACATTGAGACTTGCCTGGCTCACAGCAGAAATCAACCAGCGTTGTGCAGATCATAATTATGATTTAATTTCGAAAATGTTCTACAGTAAAGCATTGTTCTTCTATCAGCAGGCTGTTATAAACGAAACAGAACGAATTGAAAAGAGTTCTACTTTAAATAATATGGGCCCTGATATTGATAAGAACTACGGCTGGGATGGAGTAATCTATCTTTGCGGCCTTCTTGAATATAAGTATGGTCAGCAGGAAGATATTCAGATGAGGTTGAAAAAACTCAGCGAATCAAAAACTGCAATTGCACGTATTTTTGGTTTAGGAAAATCTTCTAAAAGTAAACCTGGTCCATTGCTTGAGCATGCTCGAAACCTCTATGATAATCTTTCAAAGTTAGTTAATGATGATGAGTTCTAAATGCGCAATATACTTCTAACTATTTCATATGATGGTACAGACTTTTGTGGCTGGCAGCGTCAGGATGATGCTGTAAGCGGCGGTGAAGCAGAACGTACAGTACAGGGCGAAATAGAAAAGGCTCTTGAAAAAATCCACAAAGAAAAAACTACTCTTTACGGTTCCGGTAGAACAGACAGCGGTGTACATGCTGTAGGGCAGGCTGCAAATTTTTATTCACCAATTGATTCAATGCCGGCAGAAAATTATGTAAGGGCTTTGAATGCATTTTTGCCATCTGATGTAAGGATAATGGCTGCCCGTGAGGTCACGGAAGATTTCAGTGCACGTAAATCTGCAACAAGCCGTGTATATCGCTATTTTATTTCTTTTGGAGATACTACGGCTGCAGATAATATGCGCTTTACCTGGCTTGTAAAAAATTATACACCGAATCTTGAGCGACTGAATAAATACTGTGAATGTCTGAGGGGAGAACTGGACTGTTCTTCTTTCGCTGCAAGTGGTGATGATAGTGTTTCAAATAACCGCTATATAGATGACGCAAAGTTTTTTATACAGAAAGACCGCTGGGGAAACGATCTGCTTGTTTTTCAGATTGAAGCTAATGCTTTTCTGTGGAAGATGGTCAGAACACTTACAGGCACTCTTGTGAATCTTGATAAAACAAATGCTGCTGAAGATTCAATGAAAAAAATCCTGGAAGCACAGGACCGTAAAGTCGCCGGAGTAACAGCACCACCTACCGGTTTATTTTTGTATGAAATCAAGTTCGACGGAATCCGCCGGCATGTATAATTGCCGTCATTGCGAGCGGAGCGAAGCAATCCAGTTACAGGATTGCCACGTCGCTGCGCTCCTCGCAATGACGATATCTTATAATAAACTCACAGGATCCACATCATATTCAATATAAACATTCTGATTATGAGTGTAATCAAAAAGCAGTTTACGCGCTGCATTCTGAAGCGGAATGATTGAACCACCTTTTAATAAAATCTGATATCTCCAGGAAGAATTGATTTTCTCAATAGGACATTCTGCAGGACCAATAATTTCCATCCCGCGCGGAGCACCTTCTTCGAGAATCTTTACTGCATCTGCTGCAGTCTGTGCGGCAAGTGATTTATTAAAGCTTCTGAAAACAAGTCGGAGCAGTCGACTGAAAGGAGGGAAGTCAAGCATCTCGCGTTCTGCAAGTTCACTTCCATAAAAATCTTCTATACGGCTCTGGCAGGCATAAAGCACAGGTCCTTTACCAGGGCTGTAGGTTTGAACAATAACTTTTCCGTCCGGAAAATAACGGCCGGCTCGTCCTGCAACCTGAGTAATCAAAGAGAATGTTCTCTCTCCGGCCCTGAAGTCCGGCATATGGAGTCCGGCATCTGCAAGAATAACTCCAACCAGCTGAAGGTTAGGGAAGTTTAGTCCCTTAGCAACCATCTGTGTTCCAAGCAGAATATCGTATTTGCCCTGTCGGAAATCTTCGAGGGAAGTTAAGAGTTCGTCTTTATTTTTGAGGACATCGGTGTCCAGACGGAGAATACGGGCATTCGGAAACTTTGCACGTGTTTCAGCTTCTATATATTCTGTTCCAAAACCAGAACTTCCAATGTCGAGTGAACCGCACTGTGGGCAGCTTTCCGGTGGATATATTGACCATCCGCAATAATGACAGCGGAGTCTGTTTTCAATTTTATGGTAGGTTAGTGGTACAGAACAATTTTTGCATTTTAATTCATATCCGCATTGATTGCAGCGGAAAAAGTGAGTGAAGCCGCGGCGGTTTAAAAACAAAATTGTCTGATGTTTCTGTGCGAGTGTTTTATTTATTTCATCTTCAAGAGGTTTAGAAATACAGCCGTCATTGGGGTAATATGAAAGATCTATACAGGAAATGTGAGGCATCTCTCCACCGGCTAAACGTTTTGTGAGACGGTGTCTTACAATAGAGCCGCCCTGCATTCCATACCAGGCTTCAACACTTGGTGTAGCACTTCCCATAAGAAGCGGAATCTTAAGTGTAGAACAGCGGTGCATAGCAACCTGTCTTGCGTGATAACGTGGATTGTTACCGGATTTATAAGAACCGTCATGTTCTTCATCAATAATAATAAGTCCAAGATCAGGAACCGGAGCAAAAACCGCAGAACGTGCACCAACAATTACGCGGGCTTCCCTGTGCATGATTCTATGCCATTCAGAAAGCCGCTGAGAAGGAGTGAGTCCTGAATGAAGCACCGCGGCAGTATTTCCAAACCGGTCTGCTACGGCTTTTACAACCTGACCCGTAAGTCCAATTTCCGGTACAAGGTAAATAACCCCTTTTCCCATTTCAAGAATCTTTTCTGCAAGTGAAAGAAATACTTCGGTTTTACCAGAGCCCGTCGGGCCGTAAAGGTAATGGAAAAGTCCGCCTCCGTCATTGCGAGCGGAGCGAAGCAATCCACTTGCACTAAGAATCTCCTCAACCGCCTTTGATTGCTCAGGGGACAACTCATTCTTCTTTTTCTCACCAACTTCTTCTTCAAATCCAAAGCCGCCTGCACTTGTTTCTCGGCGTCCACTTGGAATCATTGAAAAAACAGCTTCTCCAAGTGTACAAAGATAATAGCGTGAAAGCCAGTGAGCCATTTCAATCAGTTCTTTTCCAAAAAGAGGTTCTTTATCTATTACGCGTTTTATCGGGCGGATTTTTTCAGGGGCAACAGGACAGTTTTCCGGTAATTTGTCGCTGATATTAATGATGAATCCCTGTGTCTTCTTGTTACCGAACATAATTTCTGCACGTTTTCCGATTGCAGGAATAAGTTCAGGTTTTTCTTTTTCTGGAGGAATATAAGAGTATGTAAAGCCCTGATTAACAGGCAGATTCAGTATGATTTCGAGATACTGCATTAACTACCTGCCGTTAATTATTATTTATTTCGTCTAAGCGTTTTTTGAAAAGTTTCAGGTCTTCCCATGCCGGGCGTTTAAGCTGTTCATTACGAAGCAAGGCACTCGGATGATAAGTTGGCATAACCGGGATTCCGTTATAATCAAAGAATTCACCATGCTGAGCATTTATTGAAATACTCTGACCTGTAATTTTTTCGATTGCAATTTTTCCCATACAAAGAATCATCTTTGGCTTGAGAATATGAATTTGAGTCTCAAGGAAACTGAAGCAGGCAGACTGTTCATCTGGAAGAGGATTACGATTCTCTGGTGGGCGGCATTTTACAATGTTTGCAATATAACAGTTAGTTTTACGATCCAATCCGATTGCAGCAAGCATTCGGTCTAACAAAATACCTGCTTTTCCTACAAAAGGCAGCCCCTGCATATCCTCGTCATGTCCAGGACCTTCTCCAATTACAAGAACATCTGGAGTCTGAACACCCATACCAGGAACAACATTGTTACGGGTACGAGCAAGTCCACAACGTGTACAGCGAAGAATCTTTGCATTGAGTTCTTCGATAGTAAGACCAGAATTTGCATTCGCAGAACTATCTGTCATTGTCGGGATTGGCTCGACAGTCATTTCTTGTTGTGGAGTTTCTGCATCGTCTGTAAATACAGGCTCTGCGGCAAATTTCTCCCTTGTATATCCGCATTCATAAGCATCTGCAGTTTTGAGAAGTGTATAAATTAGTTGTTTATCAGCTGCTTTCATAATTCATCGTCATGCTGAACTTGGTTCAGCATCTTTTAATCTGTTTTCTTAACAGGCTCTCCGTTCACAGTAAGTTTAATTATTTCCCGTTCCTTATAAGACTTCTCAATCAACTCATCAACTTCGAGCGAGTTGTAAATCTCTTCGGCCTGTTCTGCAGTACCTCTTAAAACAGGATGTCTTGGGCTGAACAATACACAGCAGTCTTCATATGGAAGAATTGAAGTCTCATAAGTATCAATAAAATATGAATCTTTGATGATTTCTTCCTTATCCATACCGCAGAGAGGGCGGAGAAGTGGAAGTTCAGCAAAATGCTCGGTAACTGTCATATTTTCAATAGTCTGACTTGCAACCTGACCAACACTTTCACCTGTGATAATACATTTAGCGTTACAGCGATGTGCAAGACGATTAGCAAGCTTCATCATGCAGACACGGAGCATAAGAGTAGACCACGCTTCCGGAGCTTTTTCCTTAATCTTCATCTGAACATCTGTAAAAGGAATAACGTTCAGATAAGTTGTGATTCCGTAATAAGCAAGCTTCTGTGCAAGTGTAACAACCTTCTGCTTGGCTTCTTCAGATGTATATGGATAAGAATGGAAATAACAGCATTCAATTTTCATACCGCGGCGAAGCATACGGTAACCCGCAACAGGAGAGTCCAATCCACCGCTCAAAAGCAAAAGTCCTTTTCCGCTGCAGCCAACAGGAAGTCCCCGGCAGCCTGTATTAGAATCAGTATAAACAAAACAGCGTTCTCGAACTTCAACATAAATGATTGTATCAGGATGATGAACATCAACCTTCATTATTGCTTCAACATCACCTGCAGCTTCACAGCAGATTTCGTAAGAGTTCATTGGAAAACTTTTGTCTGCACGGCGGGCATCAATCTTAAAAGTTTTGCATCCGCGTTCAGCTTCCTTTTTAGCAATTTCAAAAACGGCACGGCTGATATCTTCAATAGTCTTTTCGCAAACTTCAGCCTTAGCCCAGCCGGTAATTCCAATAAGATGATTAAGTGTAAACTCTACTTTTTCAGCAGCAGCTTCTTCGCAATCAATATAAAGACGTCCTGCACGAAGCGCTATTTTTGCTCCAGTGCCTTCCAGATATTTTGCTGCATTATGTTTTAAAAGATTTTCAAATTCCTGAATATTAGAACCTTTAAGAGTAAGTTCTCCAATTTTCGCTAGATAAGTCATAGTCTTATTATAAACGGAAGTTATGAAGTTTTAAAGTAGGATGTAAGTATACTTTAAAATAACCATGGTTATTTTATGTGATTGTAAACATAAAATGAAATATATATTATTAAATAATAACAAAATGTTATGACATTTGTCATAAATTATTAACAAAATGTTATGACATTTGTCATAAATGTGATTTTGAGGCTGATTTCTTAATTGACAAATTTTATATATATGCATTATAAATTGCGGTGGAAAAAAGTTTTATGATTAAAAGAATTTTAAAAAATAAAAAAATTAAATTTCTTTTTTCATAAATTCTTTAACTCTAAATAACGGGAATGGAGTTTTGTTTATGAAAAAACATTTGTTTTCTTTTCTAATTTTTGTATTAATTTATTGTCTGTCTGCCAATGAAATGAGAGTTGGTAATGGAATTACCGAAATGCAAGCCGCTCAGAATTATGATGGTACTGCATTAATTCTCTATGTTCAAAATGGCTCTCTAAAAGCAATAAACGCGGATGAGTCTTCAAGGTTACAAAAAATTGATTTGCCTGAAGAAACAGGGGTTATAACAGATGTGCAAGGTTTATGTTTATCTGAGATAGACTCTAATTATTTTGTATGTATCGGAAAAGAAAATGATATCTACAAATTGATAACTATTAGACTTGATTATGAAAGTTCAATTGAATTAAAAAAATATGCATTAAATTTTGAACAAAGTGTTTTTTCTAATTTTTCATTGAATTACAATGATGAATCAAAAGTTTATAACTATTCCTTCCTGAATAATAATATTTTATACAACATTTCAATTTCAGATAATGAAGTAAATGAAATTAAATCAATTTCTAATCCAGATGATATTGTAACTTCATATAAGTTTTATTACTGGTATGAAGGAGATTTGATTGGTTATTATATTTCGAATGATAATACAAAAATTACCTTCTTAAAGAAAAATGGTAATCAATTTGAAAAAAATGATATTAACTCTAATGGTGTAATTGAATATGTTGATTTCTTTTATACTGAAAATAAAGATTTATATATGATGCTTTTTGCTGATAATAAAACAATCTTATTAAAGTATAATAATTTCAATTTTGAAGAAAAAGAAAACACACAAGGATATGCTTATTATCCTGAATTAATTTCAAATAACAGCTTGTCAAATAAGATTTCATTCTATGATTCAACACTTACAATAAAAAGAAATTTACTTGAAGACAGTTATATTGCATCTGATGCAAAAATAATTTTCAGCGATGAAAATAACGTTAAGATGATTTATAAAACTGATAATAAATGGAAATTACTGAATATAACTCAAAACAATATTCAGGATGTTGAATTAAATCTGGCTTCAACAAATCAGTTTGCAAATTATGTTGATGATCATTTTATTCTTTTTGAAGATTTAGATAATAAACAATTTATTGTAATTTCTCTCGATGATTATCAAAAGGTAAAAGATATAGCTGCAGAATCAATTATGGCTGGAACAAAAATTAGACGAAGAGAAAGTCAGAATGTTTGGATTTTTGAAGATGAAAAATCTGTTACTCTTCTTTCTGATGAATTAAATGTCATTAATAAATCTAACAAAGAAAAGTTTATATTAACAAATTCAAAAAATGATAAGTCAAAAACTTGTGTTTATAACAAAGGTTCTTTGATTGTAAACAATACAGAGGTGGTTTATGAATAAGAAAAAGTTTGTTTTAGCTCTAATTTTAACATTAGGATTTTCTCTTTTATTTTCTGAGACATACACAATATCAAATTCAAAAAGAGGTGGTATCTATCTTACTGTAAATTCAACTGCCATAAAATCAGGTAGCACATTTTATTTTAAAAATCCTGTAAATGTTTCATGGTCATCATATGGAAGTCAAGTTAGTGCAAGTGGTTCTTCATATATTTCTTCTGATTATAATCTAACGATTACTGTAAATTATTATAGAACAGAAACAAAGTGGGTATGGGATGGTCCTCTTTGGGGACATAATCAAGATTATGATGTATATGATAGTTCTGAAACTCATACTTTTTTATTTAGACAAGATACTCAGGGACCTTCAATTTCAATTAATAATACTGCTGCCTGTATCGGTGCTAATGTAGAAATAAGTGCTTCAGCAAGTGATGGTCAATCTGGTGTAAATCCAGGGTCTTGGAATGTTTCATGTAGTCAACTAGGAATGTCATCTTCTAGTAATAGTTTTAATTTTAACAACAGACCAGATGGAACTTATACTGTAAGCTTTAGTGTGAGTGATAATCTTGGAAATAGAAATACAGTATCAAGAACTTACATTCTCGATCAAACTGCACCAAAAGTATCTTATTCACGCATGCCAGACGATTATTCTAAACAAGCTATAATTCAAGCAAATGTAGAAGAATCGAATCTTGATACAGTTTCTTACTCATACAAGTTAAATGGTGTTGTAGGTACTGGAACTGGAAGCGCTGCATCTCTTGATAGAGAGGGTAAATATACTGATTTCTATTTTTCTGCCAAAGATAAAGTTGGATATACTGGTTCTAGCTCAAAAATCAGTTTTACAGTAGATAAAACTCCACCTGTAATCACAGTTGACCCTTATACTAAAGACTGGACAAAATCAGCTGTTACAGTTTCAGCAACAGCTACTGATAATTATTTTCTTGATACTTCAAAATGGAAATATAGTATTGACAACGGAGATAAAGTTGAAATGTCTCCAAGTCAGGATTTTAATAAAGTCTTTGATTTAGACACAGGAATTCATAATATTTATATCTATGTTTCTGATAAAGCTGGAAATGATGCAATATCAGAAAAAATTACACTAAAAGTCGATAAAGTTAATCCATCAACTCCTGTTCTCACACTTACAGATCCAAATGTTGGTGGAATAACAATTGTAAATGGAAAAGCAAATAAATATGGTTCTTCAGTTACAATTACACCAAAGAGTACAGATGAAAATTCTGGAATATCGACTTATAAGTTTTCTACAGACCAAAATAACTGGACTACAGGTTCAAGTTATCTTTTAAATAAAACTGGTTCATATACAGTTTATTGTAAAGCTGTAGATATGGCAGGAAATGAATCCGGTACTACGACTGTTGAAGTTTACATTGATAATTCAACCCCATCAATTAATTACACAACATTTAATAGTGATTCATGGTTTTCAAGTTATAAAATCTTGTTAACAGCAAATGGCT
>NZ_FOFU01000007.1 GCF_900111035.1 Treponema bryantii | reverse complement strand
ACAACATGCAGCGTATCCGGTATTATCTCCTATTTCTAGGAGCTGTCCCCGTCACAAAGGTACGTCACCCACGCGTTACTCACCAGTCCGCCGCTCTAGGATTAGTGCAAGCACCAATCTTACCGCTCGACTTGCATGCTTAAGACGCGCCGCCAGCGTTCGTTCTGAGCCAGGATCAAACTCTCCATGATTATTTCAATAGCCCGAAGGCTAATGATCTTCATAAACAGTTCAAACCAGCTTTTATCTATTTGCTGAATTGATTTACAATCGAGTTTTAAGAACTAAAACTCGCGGGTATGTTTTTGTTCGTTGATATAAAAAACATAAAAAAAATTATTTAGTCAGTTATTTCCTTCCCTGATCTGTCAAAGAACTTTTTGTTTGTTCTGTGTCGCAACTCAGTGTTGCGACGGTGAAAATGAATATATATCTTTCCATGAAAACTGTCAATAGCTCATCCCGTTTTTTTTGTGTTTTTTTCACTTTTTTTTATTTTTTTGTAACTTTTTTTCTGCAGTATTCTCACAGTTTTCCGGCTCATATCACCAGAAAACTGGCGGAGCGGGGATATACCACAGGGGCTGTGTAAAGGGAGCAAACAAATTGCGGGTCCCAGCGACGGCAAAAAAAATGAGGGACTCCCCCCATCATTCGCTTGGCGCTAAAGCTTCGCCAGCGCCTGCGCTGATGGGTCCTCCCTCATTTTTTCTTGCCTGCGTCCCACAATTTCTTTCCTCCCTTTCCATACTCCCCGTACACCTTCCCCCGCTCCGCCCGTTTCCAGGTGTATGCACGGAGTTCTGGAAGAGATTTCTGTCAGTGAAAAATAACACAAATAATAACTTGTAGGTGGAGATTTCAATAATTATATAAATCTAGAATCCCCAGTGGAAAATCGATATAATGGCGGACGCTATGAATTATATTTACAACAATAAAGAAGAAGAAAATAAATTATTGGACCGTTTCTGCAGATATGTAAAAATCTGGTCTGAAAGCGACGGAAAAGCTGCAGATGCCGGTATTTTCCCATCAACAGAACGTCAATGGGACATCGCAAAAGTTCTTGTAAAAGAACTCCGAAATCTCGGGACACGAAATGTTTACCTTACTGACAACTGCTATGTAGTTGCAAAAATTGATTCAAATATCGTAGAACCAGAAGAGCGCAAAAAATATCCTACCATCCTTTTGATGGCACACATGGATACTGTAGATGATGTTTCCGGCGAAAATGTAAAACCTGTAATCTCTATGCTCTCGGCCTCAGAATCTCCAACAGGTCAGGATGATACAATCGTAAAATCAGATGGAACTACACTTCTTGGAGCTGATGACAAGGCCGGAATTTCTGCCATTATGGCTGCTGTTGAATATCTTATGAATCATTATGAAGATGAAGGTCTTCAGCATGGACCGATTGAAGTAATGTTCTCTCCAGATGAAGAAACAGGACACGGAATGGATAAGGTTCCGCTCAATATCCTTAAGGCAGATTATGCAGTGACTGTTGATGCAGGAGATGAAGGCGAGCTCGAAGCAGAATGTTTTAATGGCTGGACTGCTATCGTACACTTTACTGGAAAAACCTGCCATACAGGAAACGGAAAAGCAAATGGCATGATTAACGCCGTAACACTTGCCGGAGAATTTGCAGCTGCCCTTCCTCATGATATGGCACCAGAAACAACAGAAGGCTTTGAAGGCTTTATCGCACCCTTGGAGATCAACGGAACTATTGAAAGCTCAAGTGTAGAAATGATTCTCCGTTCATTTTATACAGATGAAATTGAAAAAGAAAAGGAAATCATCAAGACTGCTGCAGAAAAGGTTATTTCAAAATTCGGCGGCAGTTATGAAGTTGAATTCAAACAGCAATATCTGAATATGAAGGCAAAACTCGATGAACGCCCGGAAATTATGGAACGTCTGGAAAAAGCCTTCGCTGATGCCGGTGTAAAACCAATCAAACAACCAATTCGTGGTGGAACTGACGGTTCTCGCCTTACTGAACTTGGAATTCCAACTCCAAATATCTTTACTGGAGCTCATGAATTTCATTCAAGAAATGAATGGCTTTCTCTAAACCAGTGTGCAAAAGCTGCCGATGTATTAATTAACTTATTAACACAAAAGGTGAAATAATGCACGAATATGTAATTGAGGGTGGATATCCTATTCAGGGAACAGTTACAGCAAGCGGCAACAAAAACGCAGCCTTGCCTTGTATTGCGGCAACTCTTATGACAGATGAGCCGGTTATCCTTCACAATATCCCGGAGATTCAGGACACAAACGTTATGTTTGAAATTCTTAAATCTCTTGGTGCAAAAGTAGAAAAGTTAAGTAAACACAACTGGAAAGTCCAGTGTGACAACATAAATACAACTGAACTTCCTAGTGACCTTACAAAAA
Organism: Treponema bryantii; assembly: GCF_900111035.1. Classification (GTDB taxonomy): domain Bacteria; phylum Spirochaetota; class Spirochaetia; order Treponematales; family Treponemataceae; genus Treponema_D; species Treponema_D bryantii_C. The sequence continues at coordinate 170,070 of NZ_FOFU01000007.1, read as the reverse complement.
AGGTTCGCGGTTCAATTGTATTTGCAGGACCTCTTCTTGCAAGCAAAGGAAAATGTGAAATGACACCTCCTGGTGGTGATGTAATCGGTCGCCGCCGTGTAGACACTCACTTCCTGGCCCTTAAGGCTCTTGGCGCAAACATCCATGTAAACGGACGTTTTGAATTTTCTGCAACAAAACTTGTAGGTGCCGACATCTTCCTTGACGAAGCATCAGTAACTGCAACAGAAAATGCAGTAATGGCAGCTGCACTCTCTGAAGGAGAAACAATTCTTCAGAACTGTGCAAGTGAACCTCATGTTCAGGACGTTTGTAAGATGCTCGTTGAAATGGGCGCAAAAATCACAGGAATTGGAAGTAATATTCTTCGCATAACTGGTGTTAAAAAACTCCATGGCTGTGAATTTACAATCGGACCAGATTATATTGAAATCGGTTCATACATTGGTATGGCTGCAGCTACAAAAGGAAAAATCACAATCAAGGGTGTTCGCGCAGAAGAAATGCGCCCGCTCAAATACAGTTTTGCAAAACTCGGAATTACCTGGAGCATTGATGGTGATGAACTCACTGTTCCAAACACTCAAAATCTTAAGGTAAATGACGATCTCGGAAACGCAATTCCTAAAATTGATGACATGCCTTGGCCGGGATTCCCAGCTGATCTTACATCCATCATGACTGTAACTGCAACTCAGGTTGATGGAACTGTTTTGATTTTTGAAAAGATGTTCGAAAGCCGAATGTTCTTTGTTGATAAGCTGATTTCGATGGGTGCAAAAATCACTTTGTGTGATCCACACCGTGCTGTTGTCTGCGGACCTAGCATGCTTCATGGAGATCATCTTGTTTCACCAGATATTCGTGCCGGTATGGCAATGGTAATTGCTGCAATGTGTGCACACGGAACAAGCCGAATCAGTAACGTTTATCAGATTGAAAGAGGTTACGAAGATTTAGTTGGCCAGTTAAAGAAATTAGGCGCACATATCGAAACTGTCGAAATTGAATAAGTCGCTTACCGGCTCTCTAAAAATCTAACAAAACAAGACCGCGGCCCAGAAGTTTTTTCAGATTTGAAATAACAGAAGGGGACGCGGTTATTGTATTTAACGCAGCCACACGTACCTCTTCAGTCACCTCCGGACGCAATGCAAGAAGAATATCAATATCAATAAGTTTTGATGGAACAGACTGTTCTTCCATAAGATAGAGCCAACGATATTCTGAAGCAGATGAATTTGATAATCCGCAAAGCACTGGTGTGCCTCCAAGCCACCAGAGGTTCTGCGCTGTTTTATCATTAAGGCCCGCCCCTCTCTTACGGTTCTTTTCTTCATATTCTTCAATTTTCTTTTCAATGAAGTCTCTTCCAACGGTTGGCGGCGGAACAGGAAAATCAAACCATTTCTGAACTTTCTTTTCTAATCCATCGCCATGCATCCAGCAGTTGAGGGAGTTTTCCAAAGGAAGTTGAAATTTGTCATATTGATTTTCACCCTTAAAGTGAATATTGTTTCTGGCAAAGAGTCCGCCTTTTTTATCTGATTTTAGCTCTATCGGCTGCAGTTTTTTCTGCTTGCCTTCTTTCCATTCTGTATAAACTGTAGAATTTTTTGTAAGTACAAACTTATGCCAGAAACAGCTGTCCAGCAAGCCTGCACTGTAAAACTGGCGGAGAGTTTCCATGGAATCAATGATTGTCTGAGTTGTATCATACCAGAAACCAAAAATCATATACGCATGAACAAGTACACCCGCTTCTTTAAGAGCCGCACACGCACTAACGATTGAAGAAATATCAGTTCCTTTATTGATATTTTCAAGTCCACTTTCAGCTGCTACTTCAAGCCCTGCAGAAACACCACCAAGGCCACAGTAACTTAAGAACGCAGCAAGATCTTTTGTAAATGCTTTTTCAAAACGGATATTGCCCCAGAAGTAAAGAGGATTTCCGTGTCTTGCATTTTCCAGAGCGAACTTTTTCAGAGCAACAGGAGGCATGGCTTCATCAACAAAATGAATGCCATAAACATTTTTTTCGCGGGCAGTTTTTAAAAGTCCTTCATAAAGATTTCGAACTTCTACCGGGCGATATGCACAAACATAATCAAGCTGAGTATCACAGAAAGCACAGCGGTGCCAGTAACAGCCATGTGCAAGATAAGCTTTTATCCACGAACCGTCTGTCCAGATTCTATGCATTGCATTTTTATCATCACACATGCGAAGGTATCGTGAGAAATCTATATCTGAATAATCTGGAATAATCTGTGCAGTGATTTCTGTTTCATATTTTTCAAGTTTTTCATCCTGCCAGACAGGTTCAATAACTTTGCCGTTTTTAAAAATACGGAGTTTGTAGAGAGGATTAGCAATCATCGACTCTGCGGCAGTTTCGACAGACTCAAGCACCGTATTATCAAATAAAGCTTTGTAAGAGCCATAACCTCTGTCATAGGAAATTGCGTCGATGTATTTTCCGAGAGAGGCATCGCGTAGTTCACGGAGTTCTGTATTTACAAAGCCGCCGCCGATGCAGATAAAAAACTTCTGCCCATATTGCGATTTCAGAAAGCGGGCTGTATACAAAGCAGGAATAAAAGTTCCGGCAAAAGGAATAGAGATACAGATGAGCGTTTTTGAAAAGATTGCCGGGTCAAGCCCGCCAATGACAGTGGTACCCCATCTTTCCAACACGGTTTTGTAAAAGTGTTCCAGTATCGGAGAATCAAGCCCCTTCTCTACTTCAGCAAAAGTTCGTTCATCAACTGTCAGGGCTTCTGCATATCTGATAAGTGAAAACTCTTTATCAAAAACTGCGGTTATATAATCTGCTAAATCTGCAAGTGCATAGGAACACAAAAAGCGGACATCATCTACAGAAGGTTCGCGGCCGTCCTGTGCAAGTTGTTCAAGGAAGTTTTCCATTCGCTGACCGCGGGGAGCAAATGGAGAATACAAAAACTGATGTTCTTTCTCGCGCGCACCGCCACCGCTGAGAACTGCAGTTATAAAATCAATCCATTCAATCCAGTTTTCTTTCTGGCTTATATAACGGCGTATATTAAAAGCAGTGTTATCATCACCATTTTTTTCTGCTTTATCTGCCATTGAAAGTGCAGTTTTTTCAGAAAGAGAAAAAAGCTTTTCCAGACCACTTCGACTGAAAATCTCATAAAACAGTTCTATGCTTAAATCAGCCCACTGTGCATCATGTCCTTCCTTCTTAAAAAAAGAAGTAAGATAAGCCCCAGAAGGATACGGTGCATTCAGCTGTACAAGTGGTGGAATAATGGTGATAACATTCATATCTTCATTATATCATCAAAACTTATTTTATTATAAGTTCTGCAAGAGCAACAAAACTTGGTAAAAAGAAAATGCACAGAATACTTGTAAACGAAATGATTAAACTTGCATAAGTTTCGTCACGATTAAAGATTACTGCAAAACCTGGAATGGTTGTTGCCGCAGGACACATTGAACAGATTAAAGCAACGAAAAGCAGAATGCGGCAGTCCGGCACATTTGGAAAGAGCTTCCAAACAATGAAAAGGATTCCAATGTTCAAAACAGCACAGGCAACGTGACGCAAAAGGCTTACCTTTACAATTTTGAGCGCATATTTTTTTCCATCTGCAGGTTTGAAGTTTGCAAGAAGAATACCTATCAGAATCATACTTACAGCAGTATTCAAATCACCAATCATTGTAACAGGACGGGCAATAAATTCCGGCAGAGTCCATGGACTGCAGAAAATTGCAACACCAAGAATAACAGCAATTATATTTGGATTTGTAATGATTTTTTTCAGATTGATTGAACCGCTCATAATATAGTAACCGTAGGTCCAGATCAAAATATTGAAAACTACAAGATAGCCCATCAGATAGAAAACACCGATATCTCCAAAAACACCGCGAATCAAAGGAATTCCGATGAACCCGCAATTCGTAAAACAAACGGCAAGACGGTCTACCTGTTCTTTACTTGAAAAATAACCGAGCAGAATCATAACCCCATGAAGAATCAGGGCAATTACAAAAACAAAACCAAGCTGAGCAAGTTTATCTGCATCAAAATCAAGGTTGAAAGATTTTACAACCATAAAAGGATTGATAAAATACAAAAGAAGCTTACTCAAAAACTTCTGCTGCGATTCTTCAACCTTAAAAATCTTTGCAAAAATAAATCCACTAAGAGCAATCAATGCCATAGTGATCAATTGTTTCATTACTAATAAATACATATTATTTTCCCAGCGCTGCAAAAATTGCTGTAAATAAACCCAAACTTCCTGCCATCATGATAAGACCGGCAAGCAATACTCCAAGAGTTACTGCAATTACTGTATCACGAAAGCGCATATCTAAAAGACTTGCTGCAAGAGTTCCCGTCCAGGCTCCTGTTCCCGGCAGAGGAATGCCTACAAAAAGAAGAAGAGCAATAAAGATTCCCCGGCCTGCCTTTGCCTGCATTTTTTCACCAGCGGCTGTACCCTTTACAAGGAAGAAACGACATATTCCACCGATAACTTTTTTATCCTGTCCCCATTCCAGAAACTTACGTGCAAAAAGATAGATAATTGGAACAGGAATCATATTTCCAACGATACAAACTATATAAGAAGGAATAATAGGAAGCTGCATTGCCTGCGAAACCGGAATGGCGCCTCGCAACTCAATTAACGGCACCATAGAAATCAAAAAAATCCAGATATAATTCTTAAACATACGCAGATTATAATAAAATCTAACCGTCTTGAAAATATCCTATATTTACTATATGATGTAACTCACTTGCCGGGATGGCGGAACTGGTAGACGCCCAGGACTTAAAATCCTGTGCTGAGCAATCAGCGTGCCGGTTCGACCCCGGTTCCCGGCAGGAAGGCCTCCTTGGAAACAGGGAGGCTTTTTTTATGGAGAAAAAAAATGACACCACACGTTTATCCGCGCCAGTGCGCATTCAAATCAGTTGAAGATATCAAAGATAAAAAGGTTACCATTATGGGCCTTGGTCTCAACGGCGGCGGCGAAGCTGCGGTGCGTTTCTTCTTGAAAAAAGGTGCCTATGTAACTGTTACTGACATGAAAACCGAAGAGCAGCTCAAGGCCACTGTAGATAAGCTTAACTCCGACGATAGTCTTGACCACAACCGTCTCACATATCGTCTTGGTGAACACAAAATAGAAGACTTTGAAGATGCAGACTGTGTTATTAAAAATCCTGGCGTAAAATTCGAAGGCAACAAATATCTTGCTGCTGCACGCGCAATTGAAACAGACCTCAGTATTTTCCTTCGTTTTACAGACTGCCCTATAATTGCCGTTACAGGAAGCAAAGGTAAATCTTCTACAGTAAGTGCAATTTATTATGGTTTATCACAGGCTGGCTACACAACCTTCCTTGGCGGTAACATTACAGTTAGTCCGCTCACATTCTTTGATGAAGTAAATAATGACACTCCAGTAGTTATAGAATTCTCAAGCTGGCAGCTCGCTGACCTCCGCGGTCGTGGAGTACTTCGTCCTCATATCGCAGTCATCACAAAGATTGTTCCAGATCATCAGAACTGGTATGGCGACATGGAATCTTATGTTGCAGATAAGCGCCTTATTTATGCAGATCAGACAAAGGGTGACTATTCTATTTTTGATTCTGATGACTGGGGAGACCGTTTTGCAAGTGAAACAAAGGCAACTGTTCTCCGCTATGGCAGCAAAGCTACCTGGTCTATTGATCTTGGAGACCTTTTAGTTCCTGGCGTTCACATGAAAACAAACGCTCAGAATGCAGCAACAGTTATGCACCTTATGGGAATTCCAGATGAACGAATCAAAGAGATTTTACAGCGCTGGCCAGGAATCGACCATCGCCTTCAGTATTTCCACAGCTGGAAAAATGAAGCTGGTACAACAGTAAAGTTTTACAATGATTCCTGTGCAACAGTTCCTGAAGCAGCCGCTGCTGCAACACAGGCATTTGGAAAACCTGTAATTCTTATGACTGGCGGTACAGAAAAAGGACTTGAACTTACTCCGCTAATCAAAACTCTTACCGCGTCTGACGCAGATACAATTAAGGTAAAAGATATTTATCTTCTTGCAGGAACTGCAACTGATAAGCTTGTTCCGGAACTGGATAAGGCAGGAATAAAATATCACGGACCGTTTAACGGACTGGAACCGCTGCTGAAAGAATATAAAGAAAACGCCGGGGAAGATGTATTTGTCTTCTCCCCTGGCGCTACATCATTCGGAATGTTCAGCAACGAATTTGACCGCGGCAACAAATATATGGCCGCAGTCAAAGAAATCTTTTAAACCTTAAACAGATCTACCTGTTCACCAATCTGCTGGATTGAGTTCTTAACCTGAATAGAAATCTCACTGAGGGTTGCTCCGGTTTCATTAATCTTCCGGGCACCCACAGCCATTTCATCCATACTGGTGTTCATCAAATCTGTAGATTCCTTAAGAATAGTCATATCCTTTACAATCTGTTCGTTTCTTCCAGACATTTCCTGCGAAGAATTACGAACTTCACTTGTTGAAGAATTCAAATGACGAAGAGCATCAAGAATCTGCTTAGAACCTTCATTCTGTTCTTCCATTGCAGCCTGAATCTGAATTACAAGTTCATCAGTTTCCTTAATGCGGTTTGATACTTCAGTAAGGGCTGTACTTGCTTCATTTGAAGAGCCTACAACTTCAATAATAGAATTCATAATCTTATTAAGCTGTTCACCAATCTTCTTTGACTGTTCAGAAGAGGTTTCTGAAAGTTTTCGGATTTCATCTGCAACGACAGCAAAGCCCTTACCTGCTTCACCAGCATGTGCCGCCTCAATAGCCGCATTCATAGCAAGAAGGTTTGTCTGTTCTGCAATATCAGAAATAGCGGTATTTGCTTCCTGAAGCATTTCTGACTGACCTTCAATCTGGCGGATACGCTCGTTTACATCTTCCTGCTTAGAGAATCCGATTTCAGCATTATCTTCAAGAGACTTAAATGAAGATGACATCTTTTCAACAGACTTGTTTACAGAATTGATATTTCCAATCATCTCTTCTACCGCAGCAGAAGCCTGAGTTACACTAGACGACTGATCTTCAATAAGTGCATCAAGATCAATAATAGCATTTGAAATATGCTGAACAGAATCGCTTGTTTCACGAACACTCTTATCCTGATTTACAATCTGAGTATGAATACTGTCTATATTTGCAATAATTTCTGTAATTGAACTTGCAGTATCTTCTGTACCGGCATCAAGATTTTCACCACTGGTTCCCAGAGCTGCTTTTGATTCCTTAAGATTTTTTACAATATCCTGAAGTTTATCCAGGAACTCATCAAAGTTGATAATCATTGCACCAATTTCATCACGAACATAAAGTGAACAGCGTTTTGTTAAGTCTGCATCACCAGTCTTAAGTCCTTCAAGGAATACAGTTACGTTTTTAATTCGCTTCATAATCCAGCGAACAAAGAAGTATCCGATTGTTGCAAGAACAAGGAACAAAAGTATTGCAACAGGAATTACCATAGAAAGTGTACTGTTTCTTACAGAATCAATAACCTTCATTGACTTTGCAACAAAGACCATACCGGCAATTGTTTCATCGTCATTATATAATGGAGCGTAAACTGTATAATATTCTGTGTGAGCAATTATATTTTTTCCTACATATTTTTCACCATTATAAAGAACCTGCTGCACAATTTCCTCATTATCCAAATCAAGATCAATCAGATGAAAACCAAGTGTAGTTGCCATATATTTTTTACCATAAAATATTGAACACTCAACTGTATGAAAATCATGTACAATACTTACATAACCATCAGTTCCCATTGTTGCTATATCATAAGCAATCAGCAGACTACCCAGAGTAACTCCATTTTTTATAACCGGCGTTGCAACTACAATTCCAAATTTCAATGTTCCAAGCTGAGTATAACAATAAGTCTTTCTTCCCCTTATTGCTGTTGCCACTATAGGAAGATCAAGAGTTTGTCCCGCAGTAATCTCCCAGCCCGCAGTAATTTTTCCATTTGTATCAGTTATTGCCAGAAGATCGACATTACAAATTTCACCTTTTTCTTTTAGATAAGCATTTGCATCATCTGTATATGAACCATCAAGATAACCTTTAATATGGTCTGTCGAAGCAAGCATATCGGCATAACAACTGAGAGTATCAAGCCAGTCATCAAGAATCCACTGCACACCACCAGTTGTATCTTCAAGTTCTTCAACTGTCTTTGACATAAGACCACGGTCAAAAGTAGCCAGAGAAACTGCTCCAGAAACAAATACACCAATGATACTTGCACCGACAATCATTGCAATAAGTTTAAATTTTAATGAAATATTCTTCTTCGGATTTGGGTCAAACCTATCTAACTCTTTTGCCATATATGCTCTCCTATAAGTCAAATCAGCAAAAAACAATTTTTTAGATAATAATTCTATAAGCTACTATATTATTAAATTATCTATTAGGTTTGAGAAAAATGCAAATTTTATTTGAAGTTCAGGGCTGAGACTACTGCAGCAATACCGGCACGACCAACGTTGGAACTCTTTCCGACACCCCATACCTGTTCGCCGTTATCCTTTGTAATCTGAACATAAGCCATAGCCTGGGTATCTGAACCAAGACCAATAGAGTGCTCGTGGAAGCTTGTGATATTAAAAGCTGGAGCCGGAGTCTGCTTCATGGCACTTACAAAAGCATCAAGAGGTCCGTTTCCGTTTGCAGCAATTGCATAGCGTGTTCCTTCCCATTCAACAGTAGCCATACCGGCAACCTGCTCAGGAAGATCTGAACCTCTTTCACCTTCTATATGGCGCTCTGTAATTTCGAGAACGTTAAGAGGAGATTTTGTATAAAGCCAGGTTTCAGCAAAAATATCATAAACCTCGTCCGGACTAAGTTCGCGCTGAAGTTCGTCTGCACGAGCTTTGATAACCGAACCAATAACCGGATGCATTGCTTTTGGTGCTGCAATACCAAACATAGTTTCGAGAATATATGCTGCACCACCCTTTCCACTCTGACTGTTGATGCGGATAATGCCATTGTATTCACGACCAATATCATGAGGGTCAATGGAAAGATAAGGAACATCCCATAACAGGCTTGAAGTTCCTTCCATGCGTGCATTGATTGCCTTTCTGATTGCATCCTGATGAGAACCACTGAATGCAGTAAATACAAGTTCGCCTGCATAAGGAGAACGCGGATGCATTGTCATTCCTGTTAATCTTGTGAACTCGGAAGAAATAAAATCGAGATCAGAAAAATCAAGTTCAGGATCTACGCCCTGGGTATACATATTAAGTGCAACGGTTACTATATCCAGATTTCCGGTGCGCTCGCCGTTTCCAAAAAGACAGCCCTCAACGCGCTCTGCTCCGGCGAGAAGTCCAAGCTCACACTGAGCAATTCCCTCGCCGCGATCATTATGATTATGAAGGGAAATTATACAGTTTTCACGACCAGGGAAATTCCGGCAGAAATATTCAATCTGATCTGCAAACTGATTTGGAAGATTACATTCAACAGTAGCAGGAAGATTCAAAATCATCTTATTATCCGGTGTAGCACCCCAGACTTTTAAAACAGCGCCACAGATTTCCATTGCAAAATCAGTTTCTGTCTGAGTAAAGTTTTCCGGAGAATATTCAAAACGGAAGTTTGTAGGAGTACGGCCTTCGGCTTCAGCTTCTTTTGTAACAGCAGATATGTATTTTTTTACACACTTTACACCGCTTACAGCTAAATCAATAAGCTCTTCTTTTGATTTTCCAAAATTGTATTTTCGTTGAGAAGGAGAAGTTGCATTATAGATATGGAAGATTACATTTTTAGCACCATCAATAGCTTCAAAGGTTCGCGCAATCAGATGTTCACGAGCCTGACATAAAACCTGAATGCAGACATCATCCGGAATAAGTTTCTTTTCAATAAGGCGGCGGACAAATTCAAACTCAGTATCAGACGCAGAAGGGAAACCTACCTCAATCTCTTTAAAACCAATTTTAACAAGCAGATTAAAAAATTCGATTTTCTGCTCAATTCCCATTGGATTTATAAGAGCCTGATTTCCATCGCGTAAATCTACTGAGCACCAGACAGGGGCTTTAGTAATTGTGTTTGAAGGCCATTTTCTGTCTTTTAATGGGACAGAAATAAAGGGCTTATATTTTCCACCTGGATTCATATCCGCAACTCCATTCATAATTTACAAAAAAAAACATTTCCACGCAACACTAGTCTCATTGAAACCGATGCTTATATATAGTAAAATATTGATAATATAATTGGAGGAAGATATGAAGAAAGTATTTAAGGCTTCATTGGCACTGCTCGCAGCTGCCCTCATTTTCAGCGGATGTACTAAATCTAATGCAAACGCTAAGAAGGACTACATTCTTGCAACAGGCGGAACCAGCGGAACTTACTATCCGTTCGGTGGTGCAATTGCAAACATCTGGAACACTAAAATTGCCAATATGAACGTTACGGCTCAGGCAACTGGTGCTTCTGCAGAAAACCTAAGACTTATCAACAAGGGAGAAGCAGAGTTCGGAACAGTTCAGAACGATGTTATGGACTATGCTTACCATGGAACTGATATGTTTGCTGGTGAAAAACTTTCAAACATCATGACTATTGGAACTATGTATCCTGAAGTTGTACAGATTGCAGTTTCTAAAGCAAGTGGAATTAAATCTGTATCTGATTTCAGAGGAAAGCGCATTTCTGTTGGAGATGCAGGATCTGGAGTTGAATTCAACGCTAAACAGATTCTCGAAGGCTATGGCCTTACATTTGATGATATCAAAAAGAGTAACCTTTCATTCAAGGAATCAGCTGAAGGTATTCAGAACGGAACTTTGGACGGATGTTTCGTAACAGCCGGTGTTCCAAACTCTGCACTTCAGGAGCTCGCATTTACAGCAGGACTCATTCTTATTCCTATCGATCAGGCTGCAGCTGATGTAATCTGCAACAAATATGGTTTCTATACATATACAACAATTCCTGGTGGTACTTACAAAGGTACAGACGAGGATACTCCTGCACTCGCTATTAAAGCTACCCTCGCAGTAAGTTCAAAACTTGATGAAGACACAGTTTACGAGATGACAAAGGCTCTCTTTGAAAACCTCGACGAACTTGCACGCGGACATGCTAAAGGTAAGGAAGTAACTGCTGCATCTGCAATCACAGGTGTTTCAGTACCTTTCCACCCGGGTGCTAAAAAATATTATAATGAGATCGGATTGAGTGTAAATTAAATCTCTATAATAAATACAAACGGTGTCTTAGGCACCGTTTGTAAACATTAATAAATAATGAAAAAAGTAATAAAAATAAGTTTAATAATTGTTATTTTTTGTTGTTTAGTAGCCGCAGTGTTTTTTTCACCGGTAATCAATGTACTTTCTATAAAAAGTAGAAAATGTCAGCCCCAGCTTTTTTATTCCATCGAAGGCTACTCAAAAGGTTTTGTTATTTCATATACACACTCTGTAAATAAAGGTCGTGTTCATGACTTTTATAAGCACACAGAGGATGACAACATTGAATTATACAAAACATCATTTGTATCTTATGGAGCTGGAATTCCAGAACCAGAAGAAACCCCTGGCGCAGTTTTTTCTGTTACCCAGGACAGTTATGTAATTGAAAACCTGAACAGAATTGTTCCCCGCCTTGTAATGGCTGTAGGTCTTACTGCAAGACATACAATTGTATTTGATACATCTTTTACAATAGGCTCAAAAGAATTCATACTTACAGATTATTTCGAACCTCAGACGAGTATAATTCTGGAGTATAAAAAAGTATCTCTTTATTCATATTTGAAGCATGAGATGAAATAATTTAAGTTTAAGGAGGTCCAGATGGACAAACAAAACCCGGCTGAACACAGCGCGATTGACAACATTCTTCCAACTTCAAATGAAGATGAAATGAAAAAACTGATGCAGAATCTTGACCGGGAGCAGGCTTATCGTGAACATAAATGCTGGCGACAATACATCACTGTTATTGTTTCTATAATTTTCGTTGCTTTCCAGCTTTATGCAACTCTTTCTGGTGCAATTACAGCACAGATTTTACGTGCAAGCCACCTTGCCTTTGTTCAATTTCTGGCCTTCCTGCTTTTCCCTGCTACTAAGAAGCTTCCTAAAGACACCCTGCCTTTATACGATGTAATTCTTGGTCTTACAGGTGCCGGCTGCTGGATGTATATCGTAATTAACTTTCAGCAGCTTGTACGCCGTTCCGGAAATAACACAACACTCGACGTAATCATTGGTATCATAGGTATTCTGATTCTTTTTGAAAGCTGTCGACGCATCGTTGGACTTCCAATTATGATTATTGCCGGAACCTTTGTAATTTATGCTTTTGTCGGAAAATATCTTCCTGGCTTCCTTCACCACAGAGGTTATTCACTTCAGCGTGTAGTTTGCCATCTTTTCTATAATACAGAAGGTATTATGGGAACTCCAATCGGAGCCTGTTCAACCTTTATCTTCCTGTTTATTCTCTTTGGTGCACTTCTTGAAAAAACTGGTATCGGACAGTTCTTTATCGACCTTTGTAACGCAATTGCCGGTGGTGCAAGCGGTGGACCTGCTAAAGTTGCAGTTCTTTCATCTGCTCTTCTTGGAACAGTTTCCGGTTCGTCGGTTTCTAATACTGTTGGATCAGGTTCTTTCACAATTCCTATGATGAAACGCCTCGGCTACAAAGGAGAATTTGCCGGTGCAGTTGAAGCAGCTGCTTCTACAGGTGGACAGCTTATGCCTCCAATCATGGGTGCTGCAGCTTTCCTCATGGCAGAAAGCCTTGGTATGCCATATATCACAATTGTAAAAGCTGCAATTATTCCTGCTATCCTTTATTTCACAGGAATCTTTATTACAGTACATCTTGAAGCTAAAAAACTTGGTCTTAAGGGAATGCCAAAAGATAAGCTTCCACGCTTCCTTCCTTTGTTCCTCAGCAAAGGTTATATGATTCTTCCTTTAGTTGTAATCATCTGGTTCCTCTGTGCTGGAAAAACAGCAGTTTACGCAGCCCTTATGGGAATTGTAGCCTGTCTTGTAATTGGAATTGTAGTTTCTATCGTAGACCTGGCAAAAGGAAGAAAACCAACCTTCGGTTCAAAAGACCTTATTGATGTTATGTGTGCCGCTGCACGAAATATCATCAGCGTAGCAATTGCCTGTGGTATGGCTGGAATTATTATTGGTGTAGTAACTCTTACAGGCCTTGGTCTTAAACTTGGTGCAGGTCTTGTAGCACTTGCAGGCGGAAAACTCTTCCTCACTTTGATTTTTACAATGCTTGCTTCAATCATCCTTGGTATGGGTGCTCCTACAACAGCAAACTACCTGATTACTTCAACAATTACTGCCGGAGCTATCATTCAGCTTGGTGTTCAGCCACTCGCTGCACACATGTTTGCATTCTACTTTGGAATTATTGCAGACGTTACTCCTCCGGTTGCCCTTGCAGCCATTGCCGGTGCCGCCATAGCAAAAGCACGGCCTATGAAAACGGCCTTTAATGCTACTAAACTCGCAATCGGAGCATTTATCATTCCGTATATGTTTGTTTATAACTCACAGATGCTTATGATTGATGCTTCAATTGGACGTATTCTTTTCATTATTGCAACTGCCTTAATCGGTATGTTCGGTATCAGCGTTGCACTTGAAGGCTATGGATTTAATTTCACAGGACTTCTTCATGGAACTAACAAGCCGGTTGCATTAAAAACTACTTTTGATGTTGTTGAGCGTGTTCTTTTTGCAATTGCCGGACTTCTTTGTGTAATTCCAGAAACAAGGTCAGATATTATTGGTCTCAGTATGATTGCAATTCTGATTGCTTACCAGCTGATTACCAAAAGAATTTTATTGACGAAGAAACAGTAAAATTATTATTTTATATATAAGAGGTACAAAATATTATGAAAATCAAACCATTAGCAGATCGTGTTCTTGTAAAGAACGACAAAGCAGAAACTAAAACAGCAAGCGGACTCATTATCCCTGAAGCTGCACAGGAAAAAACTCAGACTGCTACTGTAGTTGAAGTTGGACCTGGAACTGATGAAAATAAAATCACAGTAAAGAAAGGCGACAGAATTATGTACGACAAATATGCCGGAACTCAGGTAAAGATTGACGGTGAAGACCACCTCATTCTCCGCATGAGTGATATCATTGCTGTTATTGAGTAATGTGTAAGGCTGCTGGCGGCCGTTGTTCAATAGCAAACCGTTAAAAAAATTGCGAAAGCAATTTTTAGGTTTACCACTTAAGCTTATCTTTTAGCATGGATGCCCTTGCGTTATCAGGATACAAAGAAGCTGCGTATTCTGCTGAACGGAGGGCATTTTTTATATCTCCGTCACTAGCATAAATACAGGCAATTCTATACAAAATTTCAGAACGCTTTGCATTGCTGCTTTCACGACCAGCAGTTTTTCCATACAAATCCAGGGCTTTAAGCTTTTTTCCAAGAGATATATAAATACTTCCAAGATTCAAACAGGTTGATGTAGAAACAGACTGAGAAATATAGCCATCTTCCAGCAGACCTGCGCTCTCATAAACACAATATTCATGAAGTCTGAGAGCTTCATCTGCCATTTTGTAATAAGCAGCAAACCAGGCACCAAATTCCATCATAGAAAGATCATATCCACGGGCTTTATCTATAAACTGTTCCCAGAAATCACGCTTTGAATCATATTCACTGATATCTGTTACATGATCATAAAAAAGCTTCCAGGCATCATCGTACTGCTTTGTATTGAGAAGGAAATTAAGCGCATACTGAACAAGAAGTCCTTTTAACTCTCCGTCTTCATTAAGACTGTTTTCGAGCATATTCCAAAGGTCGCGGTTTTTATCCTTTTCTGATATTGATGAGTCAGTTTTATAACGAAGATCAAGTTTTGCAATATTCAGATACGGATCATTAGTACGGCGAAGAGCTTCGTCAATTCTGTAAAGAGCATCGCTCATTGGAATTTTACGGCGGTTATCATAACGCTCCATTTCCAGAGTTGAGATACCGGCTTTTCTGAGAGCTGCGATTTCAGTATCTTCCTCGCGTTCAAGATTAGAGCGATATGCAAAATCTGCATATAAAATTAAACCCGGTACATTGTCTGGCCAACGGTTTACTACATAGAAAAGAAGATCAGCATTCTGGTCATCCATTCCCTGATTTTGAGCCCATCTTGCACTGTTCAATATTATATTAGAAAGGAATTCCTCATCACTCTTACGAACCTTAAGTTCATCAAGATTCATCACAATACCGCGTCGAGCTGCTTCTGCCGCTTCCATTTCGGAAACAGCCATATATGAATCTGATTCCAGTGCAGTAAGAAGGACTGGAGAAGTTTTAAAAGTAACAGTTCCCTGATATCCGGTCATGAGACGGCGGGCTTCTTCAATTGCATCAATGGAATCATAAAACTGTCCGGCATCATAGCAGACCATAGCCCAGAAATATGCATCATCAGCATCAAGGAAGAAAGCAGGATTTAAGCTTGCTGCAAGGTTGTAATCACCGTTTATAAGATTGAAAGCTGCGCAGTTACGTAATAAAACAGGATTCTTTGAAGTCTTATAAGCATCTAAGAATATCTGATAAAATTCTTTCCGGGTATAAAATGTAAATGCATTATCACCTGAAGCTGCAGCCTTTTCTGCTGAATCCCGAAGAATATACTCTGAATATAAGGAAGCGTATTTAGTTCCGCGCAGTTTCTCTGCAACCTTCCCCGCATCCCCGAGGCGGCCTTCTCTCAACAAAAATGCCGCATACACAGCCTGCAGTTCAAGATTACCGCCGTTTTTCTTCAGCGCCTTCTTAAGGAGTTTCTCGGCCTTTTCAGATTCACCGAGAGTTATATATCTTTTGTAAATGCCGATGTAAGTCCACGAATCAAAAGCCCGCTTTTCAACTTTTTTTAGTTCCTTCAAAGCCGACTGCATCTGATTCTGCATTACAAGTGCGTCAATAACATCAAACTGGCTTGTTAACGAGTTTTGTTCTGCCCTCATCCGACAAGCGGGAAAGCAGAACAAAATCAAAGAAAAAAATATAAATGTAAGAATTATTTTTTTAAGCTCTTTTCGGCTCATCTTTTCCTATTTTATCAAGCACTGCATTAATAAACTTATAGGAATCATCAGTGTCAAAGTCTTTGGCAATATTTACAGCCTCATCAATGACAATCTTTGGCTCAGCGCCGTTCTGGAACAAAAGCTCATAAACACTTGTACGAAGAATTGCAAGTGCAACACGGCTTATACGCTCCATACTCCATGATGCAGAAAGATGACTTTCAATAAGCTTATCAATTTCATCTATATGACTTATTGTACCAGCAATTATCAAACTTGCAAATGTTCGTTCTTCTTTAGAGGTTTCTGAAAGTTCAACAACAGGCTGTTCAGCCGGATCAATACTTCCATCAACCTCAACATCCTTCTGCAACCATTCAAAAGAAAGAAGGTCGTCCAAAGAAGCTTTAGTTACATCCCATGAATAAACTGCCTGAAAAGCAATTACTCTACCGTTTCTTCTGGACACTTAGTTCCCCCAATCAAGCATCTTATCCAAGGCAGCACCAGTTTTCTTCATATCAACATTTTCTGCTGTGTGAAGTTCTTTTGCAAGATTTGTAGCTGCATTGCTCATATAAATCTGCTGCTTCTGCTGAGTAAGATTAGCACGGATATAATCATAAACTGTAACAGTTGTTTCCGGCTGAACCAAGTCACCAATAGCAAGCATCTTTGCATCATATTTCTTGATTACGCTGATAAATCTGTAATCATCACCTGTTGCAGATTCCTGAACATCAGATGTATAGCCTTCTCCCTGCTGGAAAACAAACATAAGGCTCTGGAGAGGCATTCCAATACCATTTGCAGCAGCTTCTGTTTTAGGGAAGAGACCGAGTCCTGCCTGGAAACCAGAGTTTTCAGCCTGAGACTGAATTGCAATCTGCTCTGCTGTAAGAGTCTTAGCCTTGTATTTGTTAAGGAAATCAGTTGCCTTCTGCTTTGCAGCATCCGGATTTGCTCCCTTTGGAACAATTACGAGAAGCATTTTTACCATATCATTCCATACGAATGAAGATTTATTGCTTTCATAAGCCATTCTGATTTCTTCATCTGTAGCTGCAACCTTCTGAAGTTCAGCCTGATTCTTCTGAACAACATACTGCTGCATCAAAAGAACATTCTTAAGGTGTTTTTTATAATCAACCTTATTCATTCCAGTCTGTTCCATAAGAACTTCATCAAGAGTTTTACCCTGCTGTTTCTTAAGGATATCTTCAAGCTCTTTTTCTGAAACGCTAGCACCAAGAGACTGGCTCATAGACTGCGCAAAATACTGATCTACTGAGCTGTCTGGCACAGAAATACCAGCTTTAGCTGCAGCCTGAACAATCAAAGTTTCCTCAATCAATGTATCAAGCACCTGCTTTCTTTCTTCAATGGTAAGAGCTCTGTTAATCTGCTTCTCATAAGTTGTACACCTTACCTTAAGCTGCTTGAGAGTAATGGATTCATTCTTATTAAGTTTTACAACTGCAAGAGGCTGTAAATCTGCCTGTGCAAACATTGCAAAAGTTGCAAACATTAAGATTGAAAGAACTGAAATAATTTTTTTCATTTTATAATCCTTAAAATATTTAGTATCAGTTTTGTTTGTCCATAAAATATAACAATGGAAACACCGGAAAGTTACTACTTATCCAGAGGCAGTCCACCGCTGATTACGGCACGGATACGGCGAACACCAGCTGAGCTTGACTGTTCCTTCTGAATCTTGAAGTCACCAATCTGAGCTGTGTGCTGAACGTGTGGTCCACCACAAACTTCCTTACTGAACCAGTCTGATTTAGCGTCGCGGCCGATTGTATAAACCTTAACGTCTTCACCATACTTGTTAGTAAAGAGAGCGCGTGCACCTTCTGCCTTTGCCTTATCAAGAGGCATAACTTCCATAGTAACAGGAAGGTCTTCCTTGATCTTTTCGTTTACGATGTCCTCAACCTTCTGAATTTCTTCTTTAGTCATTGGACGCTCGAAAGTAAAGTCAAAGCGCATACGCTCGTTGTTGATATTTGAACCTTTCTGAGCAACCTGGTCGCCAAGAACGTTTACCAGAGCCTGCTGCAAAAGGTGTGTTGCAGTATGATATTTTGTTGTTACTTCAGACTGTTCAGCAAGACCACCCTTAGCTGCTCCTGCATCAACTGTCTTTGAAGCTTCCTGGTGCTTGCGTTCAGCCTCTTTAAAGCCTTCAACGTCTACTGTAAAGCCATTTTCAGCACCAAGCTCTTGAGTAAGCTCAAGAGGATAGCCATATGTTTCGTAAAGATTATAAGCAACTTTACCGCTGATAATCTTTTTAGGATTCTTCATAAGGTTTGGAAGAAGCTTCTGGAATTCTGCTTCACCCTTCTTGAGGGTAAGACGGAACTTTGCTTCCTCTGCAGTAAGTTCTTTGTAAACCTTTTCGCGGTTTGCTTCGAGTTCCGGGTAAGGTCCCTTGAAGTTTTCGATTACTGTAGCAGCAATTTCTGCCATAAAGTCTTTTTCGATACCGAGCTTCATTCCGTGGCGAACTGCACGGCGGATAAGACGGCGGAGAACGTAACCTGCACCTACGCGGTCCGGAGTTACTCCTCTCTGGTCTCCAAGGATAAATACAGAAGAACGAGTATGGTCAGCAATAATACGAACTGACTTATCTTTTTCTTCGTCTGTACCATATGTGTAGCCTGAAAGGCCTTCAATAGTCTTAATGATTGGCTGAAAAACTTCTGTGAGGTAAACTGATGTCTTTCCCTGAAGAATACAGTTTGTACGTTCAAGTCCCATACCTGTATCAACGTTTTTCTTCTCGAGTGGAAGAAGAGTCTTTTCGTCGATGCGGTTGTACTGCATGAATACATTGTTCCAGATTTCCATCCAGTTAGAGCTGTCTGTTCCTTTGTTAGAACCTACAGGAGGAAGTCCTTCGCCTACCCAGTAGAAAATTTCTGTATCAGGACCACAAGGACCTGTTGGACCTGCTGCCCACCAGTTATCAGATGCAGGAAGATATGCTATCTTATCCTCTGGCATTCCGTTGTCTTTCCAGATCTGAGCTGCTTCTTCATCGCGAGGAGCGTTTTCATCACCTGCAAATACAGTTACAGAAATCTTTTTAGGATCAAGGGCAAGCCACTGTGGACTTGTAAGGAATTCATAAGAATAAGCAATAGATTCTTTCTTGAAATAATCACCAAGTGACCAGTTTCCAAGCATTTCAAAACATGTAAGATGACTTGGATCACCTACTTCTTCAATATCGCCTGTACGGATACACTTCTGATAGTCTGTGAGACGGGTTCCCGATGGATGCTTTTCACCAAGAAGATAAGGAACGAGAGGGTGCATACCCGCCATTGTAAACAAAACAGATGGGTCATTTTCAGGAATTAAAGACTGACCCGAAATCTCAACATGATTTTTACTTTTAAAAAACTCAATATATTTTGAGCGAAGTTCATTAGCGTTCATAAACTTGTATTATATTGAAAAAAATGTTATTTGAAAAGTAGTTGCCTATAACCTTCGGTACTCAATCACTGGTGTTTCTACTGAGTACATACGACCTGCCCTCTACCGCAAAGCAGTCGGTAGAAGTAAGCTTAACCGGAGTAAAAGTTATTGTATCGTAATCTGTAACAACTTTTTCGACAGTTTTTCTTTTTACAGTTTCTGTAATTACCTTTGTTCCAAATTCCATAGAATAATTTTCAGCAAGAATAGAACCTTCTGTATCCGAACGGAACTGAATTACGTTATAACTGCCAATTTTTTCGATAGAATAAATACCAGTTTCAGAAAGGCCACCATTTAATAGAGAATATTTGTATTCTCCAAATTTCAAGGTTACAGTAGAATCAGCAGTAGTCCAGTTATCACCCTTCCGCAATTCTTTTAGATAACTATCTTTTTCTGTTGAAGCGGCAAAGTCTCCAAAGGTATCCTGAAGAGCCATCTTCTTATAATTTCCATCCCACTGTGTATTTTCACTGATAATAAGGTTGATATCATCGCGCAGGGTAATTTTGATTTCATCAGTATTTATGAGAGCAATATCAAAACGTCTATGAAGGTTCATGATATCTGCATTTACAGCAGTCAGATAGATTCCATTATGACGAAGCTTACTGTCTTCCCACTCGTATACTTCCTGAATATCTTTATAAAGCTGAATGATTTCTGTATCAGGATAATTGAAATACATATAACGGATATTTCCGTCTGTATTTGAAGTTTTATACCAGAGTCCGTCAAGGAAGGCTGCAAAAGTTTCTACAGTACCATCCTGAATGCGGGAAAGCTCAGTTGCAGCAAGACGGCCGGCTGTTACATTTATTTCACGCACAAGTTCATATTTCTGTGAAGAAGGATTCCATTTATATTCCTGCTGGATCTGATTCTGTCCAACCGCAGGCTTGTCTTTATCTGCATTAGCAGCGTCCTTTGGAACATCCGATTTATAAACCCATACAGAAAAACTTTCACCTTTTGACATGGCAAGTGCATATGATTCAGAACGTTCAGTCTGCTGAATAAACACAGTTCCATCACACGAAAAATCACCAATATTTCTAAGATAATTTTTTCCATGTTCTTTTGAACACAAATAGATTTTCATCACATAATTGCCGTCATCAGCAAGTCCCTGATATATAAGGGCATTTTTATGTTCACCAGTAACATCCATTCCCATATAAGAGAAGGTTCGGGTTCGGGTAAACTGTGTTTCAATAGGTTCAAGTCGTTCATAAAGTCCAGATTCAGAATCTATAAGCGCCGCAACAATCCAGAGATTCTGCGAACTTGCCTTACGAACGATGATTACTTCATCATCATAACCATCATTATTTATATCTATTGTAAGTGCACTGATTAAGGTTTCTCCGGAATATAAAGGAACGAAAGTTTCATATTTTTCTGTTTCTATTGAAGAAGAGGAAGCTTCATTTTCTGAATTAGCAGATGAAGAAGATTTTGGAGTAACGATGCGTGCTCTCGTAGAAGATTTATCTTCCTTTGTCAGCATCTTTTTAGAAACAAAGAATACACCTGCAATCAAAGCCGCCGCAAGCACAAATAAAACCGGCACTGTTCTAGACTTCATACCTATTAAATATATTGTGAATTGCGGAATTTCTCAAGGTGTGATTTTTTTTATTACTTTCTAAGGATTTTTCAGTCAAATAAAAAACCGGGTAGATTTCATTTCTACCCGGTTTTTATATTTTAAAGCTTTACTCTACACTAAGAAACTTTCATTTTTTTCATTGCAAACCCTTAGTATTCAGTTCCAAACCAATCTTTAATAAGGGTTGTCCAGGTACTATCTTTACCAAAAGCAAGTTCGTCTTCATACCAGTCGGCAAATTCCTGATATAAATATATTTTGCCATCCTTAGCTGTATGAGGAACCCAGACAGAACAGTTAATAGTTAATCCACATCCCCACATATTTTCAACAAAAGAAGATTGTGTTTCTCCAGGAATCTTATAATATGTTGGCTTTGTATAACCATCACGCCAACAACCAATTATCGCCTCTTTCAAAGCATAGCTTATATCGTCAATTTTATCAGTCAAATCATCCCAATTACCAAAATATACATTATGCAAAGTTCTAAGCATAAAGCCCAAATCTTTCAAACATCCAAATGTACCATCATAATAAATTGGATCACCATAATAAGCAGCATGATATTTTACAGCATCTTTTCTAGGTATAAAGAATGCTGTAGCAGGAATACCTTCATCATATTCCGTATCATAGAATTTATTATCTGCAGAATCATATTTAATACGAAGATCATCTTCATTATCAGATAAAATCAAAGTAGCTAAATCATCAACTGCATTTTTTATTGCATCAACTTTTGATAAATCAATAAAAGAAAGAGTTGGACAATTCGGATTATAGATTGAAACATTAAATGGTAAATAATTGCTTGAATTAACCTGAGCCTCAGTTATTTTATTATCAGAAAAGAATTCATTCCAACTTTTTTGAGTAAGTGTATAATCTTCTTTGAATGCTTTTATCAACTTACTTCCTACAGTCTTTATATCTGCATTTTTAGTCAAAGAAGAAATAAATACATCATAATCAAATCCGCTTCCTGGAACATTATTTGGTGAGCCAATATAATATTCTGCATAATTTCTTAATTCGTAAACTTCTTCCAAAGACCCACCAAGACATACATCTTCCAAAATCATTTTAAGTTTATTGTCAGTTCCGTAACCAACTTTCTTCAATACATATGAAACATCTGAAGTCTTTAAGAAACTATCTTTTCCGCCACTTGTATCATCCCAACACATAGAACGACGACCATAGTTCTTTTTTGAACCTGTAGCAGTACGTGGGCCACCACCATGGTTTGAGAATTGAAGAATTGTTTTATCAGCTGAATAATTTTTATTTACCCACTTTAGGAACTCCTCAAGAGTAGTTCTGGAAGCCATATTAACTTCACCATCTTCAATCCATTCTGCAGTATCTGTTAAATCTTTTGTATCTGAAGATAACTGAACTCCTATATAATACCATCCTCCATTTTCAGCATATAAAGCATTTTTATCAGCCCCTAACTCAAGAAGTCTCGTTGAAGAAGTATTTATTTTTCCATAAGTAGCTGGTACCTGGTCAAAATCTGAATATGCTGGACTATTTTCAGTAGCTCCAGTCTCGAAATCCCAACCATCCCATAGAGCAACAACTGTTACAGAATCAGATTCTTCCAATTTTGCTAAACCTGATTCAGCTTCATTTAAATCAAGATAAATCGGATCATTAAGGTTGTTGTCGCCATCCATATATAGGAGTACAAGCCATTCTGATTCTTTTTTAGCAATATTAATTGCTTTAGAGACTTTAGCAGATTCAAAAACCGAATTTAACTCTGAAATTGTTGTAATACTAAAATTATAACTTGTTGCTCCATCTGCTATTGTTTGTGAAAATTCTGTTTCACTAATATTTTCAACAGTTTCTTTTTCTCCAACTGAAGGAACAATTTCAACTTTATATTTTGAATCAGGAACTGCATCCCATGTAAGTTTTATCTCAGTATCATTTTCTTTTGAAACACTTAAATTCTGCACAGGCTTAGCACGATATAAAGCATATAATTTCATATCTGCAGAAATTGGAGTAGCTAAAGAAAAATAATAATCCATATTATCTTTACTATCATGAAAATAATATGAATAAAATTCCAACTTTGTTTGATATAATTCTTTTATAGCAGGAACTATTTCATCCAAATAGGGACTTTTAGTATTTACCTTTACGGAATAAGTTGTTTCGCCAGTCGATGGATGAACTCCATACTCTCCGAAATCAATTGTTACTGTATAATAAGTATTGTTGTCAGGCTCTGCTGATTGTTTACAACTAAACAGCAACAAAGTTATCAATAAAAGTCCAAATATTACAAATTTGTTTTTCATTAAATACATTCTCCTTAATAATATATATAATTGGTTATTATTTATCCTCCATGAATTCTTGTCAAGGAATCATTTCCTGCAAGAAATAGAAAGATAATAAAAAAAGGACTGCCCTTTTATAAAGTTCATAACTCCAAGGGCAGTCCATATCTTTTATAATCTGAGTTTTTTATTCTACTCTCAGAACCTTCATTTCTTTGGTCCAGGTAGAGGAAGCATCTGTCACAACTCCGACTAATGTAACTTTTTGTCCATCAAGTTTTCGAAGTTTTCGTTTTAAACTCCATTTCTTAACCTCAAGACCAAATGTAACTACAGAACGAGATTCAGGATTTTCTTCCAGTGCAAAAGTATTCTTCTTTGCAGTGAGAAGTCCTGTAACCTTAATTTCAGAACCTACAGATTCTTCTGTAAGATAAGAATGATTTTTTGCTTCCAGAACCTTTCCATATTTCTCAGAATATATTTCCTGTGCGAAAATATTAATTGAAAATAAAACTGAAAGCAGTAAAACTAAAGATATCTTTTTCATCACATTCCCTTAGTCTGAAATTTTAAACCACTCTTCAATAAGAGCTGCCCAGTTACTGCAATCTCTACCAAAAGCAAGTTCTTCTTTATACCAGTCTGCGAAATCTTCAAAAAGATAAGTTTGTCCATCCTTTGCTTTATGAGGAACCCAAACTGAACAGTTAATTGTAAGACCATAGCCATAAAGTGAACTTGAATAAGATGATACAAAGCCACTGTTTGATTTGTAATATGACGCCTTTTTATAGCCATCACGCCAGCATGCTACTATTGCTTCTTTAAGAGCATCTTTTACTGCGCTAGTCTGATTATAAACTGCCAACCAGGTATTACCAGATGAAAGATATACCTTATTTAGTACATTAGCCATATATCCAAGATCTTTCAAACTACCAAATGAACCTTCATAATAAATTGGATCACCAAAGTAAGCTGTAAGATATTTTACGGCTTCTTTGCGAGAAACAGATACTGCAGTTTCTGGTACCGGTACACTAGTATCCGCAGTATCATAGTATTTACCAGAATCAACATCATACTTTATTCGTTTATCCTGCGTTGTATCCTCTCTAATTATCTCTGCTAGTTTATCAACTTCTTCTTTCACCTTACCTATTTTTGACAAATCAACAAAAGTAAGTGTTGAACAATCAGGATTCAAGTATGAAACATACTCTGCCAAACCATTTTCTGTAACAAAATCTGCTGTTGTACCTAATTTTGTGAAATAAGCATTCCATTCATTATCTGACATTGTATAATCTTTACTATAAGAATAAACTAATTTACTTCCTATAGTTGTAATATCAGCATCTTTTTTCAAAGAAGAAACAAAGGCTTTATAATCAAAGCCCATACCTGGAATATTATTTGGAGAACCAACATAATATTCTGCATAATCTTTTAATTCATATGTTTCTTCCAAAGATCCGCCAAGACAAACGTCTTCCATAATCATTGTAAGTTTATTATCAGTTCCATAGCCTGCTGCTGATAATGCTGCAGAAACATCAGAAGTCTTTAAGAAAGAATCACCATCTCCGTTGTTTGAATAATCCCAGCACATTGAACGTCGGCCATAGTTTCCTTTCTTCATGCTTGCAGAACGAGGTCCACCACCATGATTTGAGAACTGGAGAATAGTTTTATCAGCATCGTAATTTTCATTAACCCACTGTAAGTAACTTTCAAGAGTTGTCCGTTTACTCATGTCAACTTCACCATTTTCTATCCAGTCGACAGTTTCTGTAAGATCCAGTGTATCAGGTGAAAGCTCACACGCTGTAAAATATATACCTCCGTTTGAAGCATATAAAGTACGTGAATCCTTTCCTAATTCAAGAAGTCTTGTTGATGCTGTTGTATGAACAGTAGAATCATTCGACTCATTACTAAAGAAAGATACCTTATCTTTTGGATTATTAGAAGCAAAATCCCATCCATCCCAAAGTGCAAGGATTCTTACATCATCTGTTGATGAAAGTTGTGAAAGTCCCCATTCAGCTTCATTAAGGTCAAAGTAAATAGGATCATTCAGGTCATTATCACCATCAAGATACAAAATAACAAGCCATTCAGAATGTTGCTTAGTTAATTTAAATTCTGAAGTTTCAACAGGAGTAGAAACAAGAACATCTGTAAAGCTACTGTTTGCATATACAGCAGCTTTATATTGAACATCATTTTCCAAAGAATTAAA
The DNA here is from genome assembly GCF_900111035.1 of Treponema bryantii. Classification (GTDB taxonomy): domain Bacteria; phylum Spirochaetota; class Spirochaetia; order Treponematales; family Treponemataceae; genus Treponema_D; species Treponema_D bryantii_C. The sequence goes on along the minus strand of NZ_FOFU01000007.1, from coordinate 144,214 downwards.
TATATAACTGCAAGTTTCTATATCTGAAATTGTTGTTATTTCAGAGGTTGAAAGCTTTGTTAATTTAATTGTGTATTTTACATCAGTAATACCAGTCCACTTCAAAACTACATTTGTATTATTAGCTTTTACTTCCAGATTAGATATTGGCTTTGTCTGATAGATTGCTTTTAATACAATATCCTGATTTATGCTATCTGAAAAAGAAAATTCTTCAGTTGAAACAGACCAATATAAAAACTTAATTTGTGTGTTATAATTACTCTTAATATACACTCTTGGTTCTTCAACTTTACTTCCTTTTTCACATCTTTTTATCTCAGATGATTTATTATTGTAATTTTGTCCATATGTTCCATAATTAAATGTAACAGAACAATATCCAGAAGCATCAACTGAAATTTCTTTAGATCCTGATTCTGTTCCATCAGAAAGATATGTTATAACCTTGTATTCATTAACTACACCAGCAATGTACTCTGTATCATCATAAGATGTATTGTAGCTAGTTTTTTCACCAAGTTCCTCAAAAGAACTACCATTTTTTCGGAAAACTTTGATTTTTGATACATCTGAAGAAGACAACGAATTCCAACTTAATCTAATATATGATGTACTAATTGAAGATTTTAACCCTTCAACAGGTCCTGAATTCTTAGTTGTAATATTCTTTCTTATAGTTTTGACCAGAGAATCATTTTTATAACAATCAAGATAAATAGTATTTGTTGCATTTATTTTCAGATTATCAAGAGATTCTGAAAGTTTTACAGAACTGTCTGTTGGAATTACTTCTTTTTTAGAAGTTAAATCTTTGTATAATAAGAATTTATCAAAACGTGCATCAGCATCCCATTCAAATGTTGCTTCTGTCATTCCAATTGAAGTTGCTGTCAAATTCAAATTATCAAAATCAGCAAGAATAGTTACTTCTTCACTAGGGAAGAGATCGTATAAACTCCTTGAATCAACTCTATAAATATATGTTGTATCTTTAGTTACATTTTCATCTACCCAGGAATTTTTAGGAGAATAACTTGAGTTATCAAATGCCACTCGGAAGTCGAATTCAGTTTCTCCAGCTACCTTTCTATATATTTCAAATTTATTTATATCAGTCTTTGTGATATATTTCCATGAAAGTTTTATAGACTCACCGTCAACTTCTGCACTAAGATTTTCTACAGGTCCTACAGAGTTTGTTTTAAATGTCAGGGTAGCGTATTTATCATATACGCTACTTCCTTGTTTGTATGCATAAAGATAGGCATCGTATTCTTTACCTGCTTCTAAATTTGCTATTTTCACAGGTAACTCATCATTTTTGTTTATAAGATACTGATTAGATTTTATATCTAATTCATATTTTTCAATATCATCTTCTCTATCCCAGGTAAAAGATGCCCAAGTCATTCCTTTTTCTGAAACTGCAAAATTTGAAATTAAATCATTATTTTCAGAACCACCGTTATTGCCTCCACCAACAGAATTATTACAGCCCAAAACTGCAAAAACTGACAATAACACACCAAAAATAAAAGTGTACCGGATTTTTTTCTTCATCAGAATTCTCCTTTTATTAAAAAAAAACTTTCAAAATATTTTTAATTCAAAATATCCTACAAGATTTTTATGCCTATATTTTGTTTTGTCAAGTGTAACAGGGCAAATAACCTAGGTTATTTTTATACTAAAAGGTTTTAGTATAAAAATAATTGAAAAAAATAAAAAAAGAGCGATGTTTTACAAAACACCGCTCTTTTTAATTGTTAAGTTTATCGATTTCCAGAAATCTATTAGCCTAATGTGATTTCAACATTAACTTCTTTCTTTCCTTCAACGTATGGAACTACACATCCGTCAACTGCAGCGCCATCTACAACCATGCTCTTTACGCCCTTGCAAACGTGGTCTGGGTTTTTGATTGTGATGTTGTATTTTGCATCGCGGAAAAGACGTGTTGCTGTAAATCCGTCCCAGTCAGCAGGAATAGAAGGATCCACCTTAAGTCCGTCAAAGTCTGGCTGAATACCGAGGATGTACTGGCTGATTGCAACCATGTTCCATGCTGCAGTACCTGTAAGCCAAGAGTTCTTTCCCTGACCAAAGTTCTTGCCTGTCTGGCCGATATCAGAACCTGCATCCTTACCACCAATCATCTGTCCATATACATAAGGCTCTGTCTTGTGAAGATCAGAAGTTTCTTCTGTATAAGCAGGAGCGATTTCTGAGTAGTACTTGAATGCCTGATCACCTTCACCAGCGTATGCTGCAGCACAGATAATCCATGCGTTGTTGTGAGTGAAGATACCAGCGTTCTCTTTGTATCCGCCCGGATATGTAGAGATTTCACCGTACTGTACGTAGTATTTAGAGAAAGCAGGATTGTTCAAAACAAGACCGTGCTTTGTGTTCAAGCGTTCGTCAATTGCTGCGAGAGTCTTCTTTGTTGCATCCTTGTCGATATCAGACATGATTGCAAAGCCCTGTGGTTCAATGAAGATCTGACCTTCTTCGCATTCCTTAGACCCCATCTTCTGGCCGTTTGCGTCGTAAGCACGCATAAACCAGTTTCCGTCCCAGGCAGAATCCATCATAACTTTCTTCATCTTGTCGATTTCTGCCTGAGCCTTTTTAGCTTCGTCAGCCTTGCCCAAGTGATTCAGGATTCCTACGAAGTTTGGTCCAACATAAGTGAAGAGTGCTGCAACGAATACAGATTCTGCAACCTTTGAGTAACCGCCTTCTGCCTTGAATTTAGGGTTTGTATATGTCTGGAAGCTTTCACCAGGTGTGTCTGAGAAACATGAAAGGTTGATACAGTCGTTCCAGTCAGCGCGCATTGCAAGTGGAAGTCCGTGTGGACCGAGGTTGTTTACAATGTGGTAGAAGCTTACTGTAAGGTGGTCGAGCATTGATTTTGCTTTAGACTCATCGTTATCGTAAGGAACTTTTGCGTCGAGAATTGACCAGTCGCCAGTTTCCTTAATATAAGCTGATACAGAAAGAATCATCCAGAGTGGGTCATCAGAGAAATCACCACCGATATCTGCATTACCCTTCTTTGTAAGAGGCTGATACTGGTGATAACATCCACCGTCTTCAAGCTGAGTAGAAGCGATGTCGATGAGGCGCTCGCGAGCGCGGTCTGGAATCTGATGTACGAAACCAAGAATATCCTGGTTTGAATCGCGGAATCCCATACCACGGCCAATTCCTGACTCGAAGTATGAAGCAGAACGTGAAAGGTTGAAAGTAACCATACACTGATACTGGTTCCAGATGTTTACCATGCGGTTTACCTTGTCTTCCGGTGTGTTTACGTTAAGGATGCCGAGGAGTTTGTCCCAGTAAGCACGGAGCTCTTTCATACCTGCTGCAAACTTTTCTGGTGTGTTGTATTTTTCGATCATAGCAAGAGCTTTTTCTTTGTTGATTGTCTTGCCGTCTGCTTCAAATTTCTTTTCAACAGGCATTTCTACGTAGCCGAGTACGAATACGAGAGTTTTTGATTCGCCTGCTTTAAGTGTGATTTCTTTGTAGTGTGATGCAATTGGAGACCATCCGTCAGCAAGAGAGTTTCCGCACTTACCGTCGAGAACCTGCTGTGGGTTATGGAATCCGTTGTAAAGACCAATGAATGTATCGCGGTCTGTATCGTATCCGTCAATCTTGTCGTTTACTGAGTAGAATGCAAAATGATTGCGGCGGTCGCGGTATTCTGTTTTATGGTAGATTGTTGAATCTTTGATTTCTACGCGGCCTGTAGAGAAGTTTCTCTGGAAGTTTGTACAGTCGTCCTGAGCATCCCAAAGACACCATTCAGCGAAAGACCAGAATTTGAAAGTCTTGTCTGAACCACTTTCGTTTGTAAGAACTACCTGCTGAACTTCGCCATCATAATCCTGTGGTACAAAGAAAGTTACCTGTGCTTTAAGACCATTCTTTTTACCTGTGATAATTGTGTAGCCCATACCGTGGCGGCATTCGTAAGAATCAAGTTCTGCTTTTACTGGAGACCATCCAGGGTTCCAGATTGTTCCATTGTCGTTAATGTAGAAATAGCGGCCACCCATATCGATAGGTACGTTGTTGTAGCGGTAGCGTGTGATGCGGCGGAGACGAGCATCTTTATAGAAGCTGTATCCTCCTGCTGTGTTGGAAATTAACGAGAAAAATCCCTGTGTTCCAAGATAGTTAATCCAAGGATAAGGTGTGCGAGGAGTTTCAATAACATACTCGCGGTTGGCATCATCAAAGTGTCCAAACTTCATAATAATCTCCTGTATGTGTTTCGAGATAGCGAAAACGTTGTAGTAAAAAGTATATCGTATGAATAAAATTTATGCAATGAATTTTAGCAAAGCTTTACAACAGTACCGCCATGAATCAGACGTCCTGTTACCATTTCTTTTTTTGGAACAAAGTTTTCTGGATTTTCGATTTTGTCCAGCAAGGCTTCTGCCATTGTTCGTCCAATTATTTCACCGTTCTGTTCGTAGGTTGTGAGAGGAGGAATCATCATTGAAGTGAGTTTAATACCATCATAACCAACAATGCTTATATCTTTTCCAGGAACAATTCCGTGGCTGTTCAATTCACGTATTCCTCCGAGCGCCGCATAATCATCCGGATAAAAAATACAGGTCGGTGGCTCCGGCAAAGATATCAAAACCTCAGTTGCAGCAGAGCTTGTTACCGGGTCATGATACAAACCTTCGGCAAAGTATTCAGAAGGAGTTTCTATTCCATGTTTTTTGCAGATATTTTTGAATGCCTCGACACGCTGTTCTGTTACCCAGGTCTTTTCACCGTGAATCATTGCAATCTTTTTATGGCCCTGAGAAATTACGTATTCCATCAGTTCATCTATTCCAGCCGAGTAATCACTCATTACCGCAGAATGATCCATATCATAGAAATAATCGAGTGAAACCGTAGGAATCTCACTCTGAACAAGCTGCTTTACCCCCGAAGAAGTATAATCGCAGGAAAGAATTGCAACTCCATCATAATTACGGGCAAGTGCGTGTGCATAATAATCATAGTTCTTAGTTGAGTCGCCGCTTACAAAGGTCATCTCATAGCCCTTACTGAAAGCAACCTTCTGAATACCACTGATAATTGTTGCAAAGTACTGATGCTGAAAACCAGCACCGGTTTTATCTTCAAAAATTACACCAATATCATAAGTGCGATTTGTACGTAAACTTCGTGCAGCTATATTCGGATGATATCCCATTTCACGAGCTTTCTTTTGTATAAAATCTGTTGTCTCAAAACTAATTTCAGGACTCCCCTTCAGGGCTTTACTTACTGTTGAAAATGAGACATTACATTCTCTGGCGATATCCTTAAGCGTAACCAAAATCCACGCCTCCACTAAAACGTTGTAGTTAATATAATACACCCATTTGGTTTATTTACGCAAACGTTTTCGATTATTTATAACTTTTATTAAATGTATAGAAGTCTAAATTGGTTGTACAAATATATTTATCTTAAAAAAAGCTATTATGTAAAAAGAATTTATTATATATAATGCTCTTGCATTTAAATATTAAATTGTGTACAATCGGTTCTAATTGTACACAATTTAAAAGTCACTGAGAGAGAGTAGAACGACATTTTTTCTGGAGAAAAAAAATGAAAAGAAATGGATCCGTTTCGGTTCGAGTGATTAGTTTAATTGTAGTAGGAATGCTTGTTTATTCCATTGCATTATTTACTGTTATTAACAATCAGATTATCAAGGGATTTGAAGGTTATATAGAAAAATCTCTTGTATATGATAGCAAAGGCGTTCAGGATTATATTGATGAAGTAACCGCCGATCTCCAGCGATCTACTACCAGCCTTAAAGAAGCTTTCTATAATGATTATGAACAGAGAGGATTTGCCCCCCGCTTTGTAAACGATATTTGTCACAACATAATTAAATATTTTGATGCAGAAGGTGCAATCATTGTTGATTCAACCGGTAAGAAAAGAACAACTACAAGTCTTGGATCTGTTGATTTTACCCGTTTTATTAAGCGTGCAGTTGCAGGCGAAGAAGTTGCTTCTACATTTATTGATGGAAAACACCTTTATGCTGTTGTTGCCTCACCTCTCACTGTAAACGAAAAGATTGTTGGTGCAACTATAACAAAACAGCGCATTACAAATGATAAGTTTGTTGCAAAAATTGCATCTCTTTATGATGTTGAAGCCGAATATTTCTCTGGTTATAAACGTGTTTATTCTACTTACACTCTTATGACAGGAAGTGAAATTCAGAATAAAGAAGCAATTGACAGCGTTCTTAAGGGAACTCCTGTTCTTGGAACCGTAAATGTTAAAGGCGATAATTACATTGCTTACTACTTCCCTATTAAAGACGCAGAAGGAAATATTCTTACTTCCTTCTATATTGGTAAACCTGTAAGTGATGCTTATGACATTGCTAAAAAGATTATCATTCCATTACTTTTAATCACTGCAGGTATTACTATTGTTCTGGTTATTCTTTTGATTATAGTATTATATAGAACAGTTCTTAGAAAGGTTAAATTTGTTGGAAAATCTATTAAGACACTTTCTTCTGGAAATGCAGACCTTACAATTCGTGTACCGGTAAAAGGAAATGATGAATTCACTGAACTCGGAACTGATGTTAACACCTTTATTGATCTTTTACAGGGGCTTGTTAAAAAGCTTAATGGAGCACAGACTGCTCTTGAACAGATTGGTGCAGAACTTGGAGTAAACTCTCAGGAAACTGCAAGTGCAACAACTGAGATTCTTGCAAATATCAATAGTGTAAGAATGCAGGCAGAAACTCAGTCTGCTGCTGTTACAGAAACTTCAAACGTACTTGAGAACTCAAGAGCACATGTAAGTGAACTTGTTGATTTGGTAAATAATCAGGTAGCTGGTATTTCACAGGCATCTGCTGCTATTGAAGAGATGATCAGTAATATTGCAGCAGTTTCTAATTCAGTAAAACTGATGTCTGAAAGCTTTAAGATTCTCGGCTCAAATGTAGGCGACGGAAACCAGAAACTTGAAAACGTAGGTGCCCGTGTAAATCAGATGGCTGCTCAGTCAAAGATGCTTATTCAGGCAAACAATATGATTGCACAGGTTGCATCTCAGACTAACCTTCTTGCCATGAACGCTGCTATTGAGGCTGCTCATGCCGGAGAAGCTGGTCGCGGATTCAGTGTTGTTGCTGATGAAATCCGTAAGCTTGCAGAAACAAGTGCAACTCAGTCAAAGAATATTTATAACGAACTTAAAGAAATCTCTGGTTCTATTGATGATGTAGTTGGGCTTTCACATGAAGCTCAGAACTCATTTGAAGCAATTGTAAATCAGCTTAATGTAACAGATTCAATTATGAATCAGATTGATAACGCAATGACTGAACAGAGCGCTGCTTCAACTCAGATTCTTGAAGCCCTTGCAGATATGAGAGGCCAGTCGGTTTCTGTAAATGAAAAGTCTGTAAATCTTCGTAAGGGTATTGAAGATGTTCAGAATAACATGAGTGTTGTATCTCAGGTTTCTGATGTTATTCTTGGAAGCATGGATGAAATGGCAGCTGGTTCACAGCAGATTACCACTTCATCACAAAGTGTTTCAGATCTGGCACAGAATACACGCGAAAACATCGAAGTGATGGATTCTCTTCTGCGCCAGTTTACAGCTTAGTTTATATTACCAAACTGTAAGATTTGCGTAACCGCTGCTCTGGTAACCTTCAACTTCCATAATCTGGTAGTCCCACTGGTTACCAAGCTGCATTCCACATCTTGCCCACGCATTGAAGTGGTTTGCAGTTGTAATGGTATTGTTCTGTCCCTGAGGACGTTTCTGTTGTCTTACACTCCAGTACTGATCAAAGGTTGCATTACCAATGATAGAAGGCTGGTTGTAACGGGTTGTCTTGTAGATATCATACCAAGCACCGTCTGTATATACATTTCCCATGTACTGACCTGTTGGGCGATAGTTACCCCAGGTATCAACGATGTAGTACTCTACAAGTTTACTTCCCTTAGTCCAACCATATGCTGCAAGGTAGCCGTTTCCAGAAGGATTCCATGCACCTGCATTATAGTTGATATTTCTATAAGAACCCTGGTTCCAGCCTTTTCCGGCTGTGAAGTTTCCACAGTTCTGCCACCATACAGAATAGTTTCCTCCATCTCCCAGAGTCATCTGTACGTTTCCGCCACCATCTGTCCAGAACGAATAATACATTCCGCCATTCCAGCCTGTACTATTCCAACTGACTGTAGCAGCTCTCGAAGCATTTGATGCTTCTGAGTCAGTGATTACATCGCCAGCTGCATTGTTACAGCTGGTGAGACACAGCATTCCTAATACTGCCGCTACAGCAGTTATTAAAATACACTTTTTCATTGGATTTCTCCTAAGAAGTTTTTTTTCTGAACATTTATCTGCAGATATAAAGTTCCTATACCATTTATTATGAGGCATAATTCTGAAAATGGTATAGGAATGTTTTCTTAAGAGATTTCCCCAATCGGAGATTTCCACTATGGCATGAACTTTATAGAAGAAACGGTTCCAGAACCAGAAATTATAAGTCCTTTTGCTTTCCATGCAGCTGCATCACTTGCTGTAATAATGTAATATAGTTCTTTTCCAGAGACATGTATATTTTCTCCACCGGCATTTCCGTTTAAGAAATCACCAGTGTTATAATTTGTTTTCCAGTCAGAACTTGTCAGACGTAAGAGTGCACCACCATTATCAAAAGATACCTTAAGAATAGAGCCCTCTTTAGCGTCAGCAAAAAGTGAAGCAGCCGGTATATATTCACTCTTCCAGTTCATAGTCTTTTTTTCATTGCTGATGGTTATTGCTTTTTTTTCATTCCAGCCGATAGTAACTGGAGTAGGAGGAATGTATTCAGGAATTTTATAACCTTTCACGCCAACAGTATCCATCATAGCTTTTATGATTGAAGGAAAATACCACTTTCCAGATTTTCTATCCAGCCAGCCATGATGCTCGCCATTAAAACCACCTTTTACATTTTCATTGCCATCTGCATCAGAAACCATATTATCCCAAATAACGATTGGAATACCAGCTTCTTTTGCTTTTCCAAAATAGTATTTAGACCATTTTATGCGTTCTGCAGTATTGCTTTTATTTGAAGCACTAGCCTCACCCATTACAACCCCGATTCCTTTATCTGTGTAATTTGTTTTCAGGTATGAAAAATTAAAATCAAGGGTAGACTGATCATCAATACCAAATATAGAATCAGAATTAGCCATTGCGAAATTATATGGCGAATATGCATGGGTTGAAAGAATCAATTTATCTGATGCTGTATCTGTCGGAAACTTATAAGATGATAGCATAACCGGGTGAGTTCCAGTGGCAGCATAAGCTGGAACCATAATAAAGCGCTTTGAATTATTTCCACCTGTTGCACGAATTGCGGCAATACATACGTTTTCATACTCTGTGATTACTGCGCTATATTTTTTTGCTGTTGGAGCATCATCTATATTCCATTCAAGATTTGTACTTATTGCACGAGGTTCGTTTAAAACCTCAAAAATCAGTTTGTCGCCATAACCATTATTAAATGTAGTCGCGATCTGTCTCCAGACACTTTCAAGATATTTCTTTGAAGCAATTTTTATAGACTCATTATCAGGTGAAACGGCAAATCCAAATAAACCGGCCCCTTTTCCAAGTTTTCCTGCTTCCTGATTATCATGATGAACATTCAGTATGACATATAAATCTTCTTCTATAGCCCAGTCAACAATCTGCTTTACGCGAGCCATCCATTCTGAATCAATTGTGTAATTTGTTGTATTTGTAAGATGATTATGCCAGCTTACCGGAATTCGAATTGTTTTAAAACCGGCCTCTGCTACAGCCTTTATCATTGCTTTTGTAGTACGAGGCATGCCCCAGCTTGTCTCTTCGGCTAAACCAGAATTATTAGAAGTAGTATTACTGGCATCAAGTGTATTTCCAAGATTCCATCCGACAACAAGTTTTTTTGCAAATTCAATACTAGAAACCTGACTTATTGAAACCGCAGACTTCTCTCTAGAATCACAGCTACCATAAACTGGCAGTAAAAGAACGACAAATAATAAAAAGACTTTTTTAAACTTAATAAGGTTAGTAATCATTTTAGCCTCCTAAGTTTGATCTTGTATAATCTTACTAATAAAAACTATAACACAAATATCAGATAAATCTATTAAAAAACGTTTTATATGATTAGAAAAAGGTGGTTAAAAAGAAAAACCGTGCCCTTTTAAGCACGGTTTTAATATACGACCTGTAAAAACTACAGAAGAGGCTTCATTGCTGTCATGTAAGCGCGGAGTTTGCGGCCAACAACCTCGATTGGGTGTTCGCGGATTTCTGCGTTTACTGCAACGAGTTCTGCGTTATTTACAGCATTGTCTTTTGCATCAAGTCCCTTACCAATAACGTCTGTATGGAGTTTTGGCATAAGGTCTTTTGCCATCATTGGAGCTGCAACGCGGCTAAAGAGGTAACATCCGTACTCAGCAGTATCAGAAATTACGCGGTTCATTTCATAGAGACGCTTGCGGTCAATGAGGTTTGCAATAAGAGGAACTTCGTGGAGTGACTCGTAGTAAGCTGATTCAGGTTTAATTCCTGCATCAACCATAGTTTCGAATGCGAGCTCACAACCAGCCTTAACCATAGCAACCATCAAAATACCCTTGTCGAAGTATTCCTGTTCTGTGATTTCGTCTGCAGCTTCTGCATTCTTTTCGAATGGGAGCTTACCTGTATCTTCACGCCAAGCGAGAAGGTCTTTATCTCCTGCTTTCCAGTCTTCCATCATTGTGCTAGAGAACTTACCGGAAATGATATCGTCCATGTGCTTCTGATAGAGAGGAGCAAGAAGTTTCTTAATATCTTTAGAAAGCTGATTAGCCTTAATCTTTGCAGGGTTAGAAAGGCGGTCCATCATATTTGTAATTCCACCCCATTTGAGAGCTTCACAAATTGCGTTCCAGCCGTGCATAAGGAACTTTGTAGCATATTCAGGTGAAATGCCTTCTTCAATCATCTTGTCATAACAAACGATTGTACCAGCCTGGAGCATACCACAGAGAATTGTCTGCTCACCCATAAGGTCAGATTTAACTTCTGCAACAAATGAAGATTCAAGAACACCAGCCTTTGAACCACCCATACCAACAGCGAGAGCCTTAGCATAAGCCCAGCCCTTTCCTTCAGGGTCGTTTACAGGATGAACGGCGATAAGATCTGGTACACCAAATCCGCGCTGGAACTCGTGCCAAACTTCTGTACCTGGTCCTTTAGGTGCACACATTACAACAGTGATATCTGGGCGAATCTGCATTCCCTCTTCAATCATATTGAATCCGTGGCTGTACCAGAGAGCAGAACCTTTCTTCATTTTTGACATAACTTCTGTGATTACAGGAGTATGCTGCTTATCTGGAGTGAGGTTTCCAACAAGGTCAGCAGTTGGAATCATCTCATCATAAGTTCCCACTTTAAATCCGTTTTCAGTTGCATTCTTCCAAGACTGGCGCTTTTCTGTAATTGCACTTTCACGAAGTGCATAACTGACATCAAGACCAGAATCGCGAAGACACATACCCTGGTTCAAACCCTGAGCACCACAGCCGACGATTACAATTTTCTTTCCTTTAAGTGCGTTAACTCCGTCAGCAAATTCTTCTTTAGCCATAGAGCGGCAGTGACCGAGCTGAAGACGTGCCTCTCTCCATGGAATTGAATTAAAATAGTTGTTTCCCATAACAAAACCTCTGAAAACTTATAAAGATTTAATATTTTAAGTATAATTAAAACTCTTGATTGAGTAAAGATGTTATAATTTTCTTCATAAGCTCAGAATCCTTTTTTCCAGTTAAAATTTCCACTCCACCGGAAACATCTACCAATTCAGGAGAAAACATTTCCTGTATATCCTTCACATTTTCTGGAGTTATTCCACCTGCAGCCCAGAGATGTTTTTTTACAACTCCATAATTATGCGCTTTAGAATCCATCAGAAAACGAGGCTCTCCCATTGAGAATAATTCTTCTATATCTTTTTCTGCAGACAGAGTTTTATCTGTTACGGCAAAATAATGTGGCAGCGTAAGTAATCGTTCCGGAACCTTGCTGTAAGGAATTGCATGCAACTGAATGCAGTCTAAAACTCCCTGTTCAACAAGCTCTGCAGCTTCCTCTGCTTCTGGCGAAACAGGATCTGTAATTACAGCGACTTTTATTGCTGATATATTTTTTAGTACCGGCTGTATTTTTTCGAATCTGTTGTGCTTATCGCCGCAGACATTACGTTCAAAACCTGCAGCAAAAATAAAGCCAACAAAATCAGCACCAAGAGAATCTGCATAAATTACGTCTTCAGGATTTGTTAATCCACAGATTTTTATAAATGAATGATTCTTATTTTTCAGGCGCTGTGAATAATTGAGCCAGAATTTTGAATTCAAAGTCTCCGAAGATTTTACGAAGTTTTCAACAAGTTTTTCACGAATCTCAGGTTGTTTTGCAGCAGCTTCACCAAGCAGCATACCCGCAAAACCAAGGCTTCCTACAAATGCAGCACTTTGAGGAGTACGAATTCCACTTTCAAAAACTACACTGGCATCCTCTCCCATAATTTTACGAATCTCAAAAAGAAGTTCACAAGGCTTCAAAAGATCAATTGTAAAATCACGGAGGTCTCTGCTATTCACACCACAAACAATCAGTTTACGTTCTTCTGCAGTTAAGCTTTTTACCAATGCAGAGAGTTTTTTTATATCTGCATCGGTTCGCACTTCAACAAGAGAAGTCATATTAAAAGAAGCAGCTTTTTTTGCCATTGAAAGAATAGTTTTGTCATCAAGGATTCGAGCAATTAAGAGTACCGCATCAGCTCCAGCGAAATATGCAGTTTCCACCTCTTCAGCATTTATAAGAAAATCCTTGCGTAGAACAGCAGGTCCTGTAAGTCCTGTTTCAGCTTCATATTCATCAACCGACTTACAAACCTCCATTAAATCACCGAGACTTCCCTTAAAATAATTCTCTTCTGTAAGGCAGGAAATTGCAGCAGCCCCGGCCTTTGCATAAGACCTGGCAGTAGTTCCTGCATTCAACTGAGGAGCAATATCCCCTTTGCTTGGAGATGCTCTTTTTACTTCAAGAATAACGCCCTTGCTTTGCAAAAAAGAATGCACAGGCCTGTTACGTTTTTCAGGAAGCTTAAAGCCAAAGGATATTCCTTTATTCTTCATATCCTCAGTCCGGCGTTCTACAATTTCTTTTAATATGTCCCGCTCAATTGTTTTTCCACACATATTGCATTAAGCCGCCTTTGAACTTTCTGTTTTAATCTGCTCAAGTTTTCTGAGTGCTGCACCGCTGTTAATTGCGCTAACGGCCATATCATATCCTTCTTTTAAGTTTTTTGCTTTTCCGCTTAAATAAAGAACTGCACCTGCATTAAGGCCTACCGCAGCCTTTATTGTTCCACGACCACTGCCATTCAAAACTTCCATTGCAAGAGCAGCATTGTCTGCGCCACTGCCACCTTCAAGCTCATCAATATCAGCATTATTGATTCCAAACTTTGCAGGTTCAATTACATATCGATATTCTTTTCCATCTTCATTGATCTGGAAAACATCGGTTGGTTCACAAGGTGAAATCTCATCAAAACCATCGCGGCTATGAATTACCATTACACGCTTTGCTCCCAATGCTTTAGCTGCTCTTGCATAATCTGCCATCAGATCTTTGCTATATACACCGAGCACTTCATACTCAGCCCCAGCCGGATTCAAAAGAGGTCCAAGAACATTGAAGATTGTTTTGATTCCGAGGGCTTTACGAACAGGTGCTGCAAAACGCATTGCTGAATGATACACAGGAGCCATAAGGAATCCAAAACCTGTATCTTTTAAGAGATTTGCAGTTTTTTCCGGTTCTGCCATAATTTTAATTCCGAGATTTTCAAAGAAATCAGCAGCACCGCTCTTCGAAGAAACAGCTCTGTTACCATGCTTAGCAACCGACTGTCCACAGCTTGCAGCAACAATTGCACTGAGACTTGAAATATTAAAACTGCCTTTTTCGTCTCCTCCAGTTCCTACGATTTCTGCAAGCCCCTGTGCAGCTCCAGGGAATGGAGTTTTCTTTTTCATAAGAGCTCCGGCACAACCTGCCATTTCTTCTGCAGTTGGAAGACCAAGTGATGACATAGCAGTGAGAATTGAAGCAGTAACTTTTTCATCCATTGTTCCGTCAGTAAGATTTTCCATAAAGAAAGCAGCCTGCTCACGAGTCAAAGGCTTTTTCTCATCAATCAGCTGGCGAAGATATTCTGCAACTGGAAGATTATCACGTCTGTAATTTAAGAAGCCCTTGAACAATTCCTGACAGCCCTGACTTGCGATGCTTTCCGGATGGAACTGAACACCTTCAATTTCGAGTGTCTTATGGCGGATACCCATAATATCTCCATCCTTTGCACGAGCTGTAATTTCAAAATCAGAAGACAAAGTAGCTTCATCAATAACTAACGAATGGTAGCGTGTAAACTTAGCACTCTTTCCGATTGTTCTGAAAACTCCTCGTCCGTCCAGATCAATTTCTTCTACAATTCCATGTTTAATAAATTTTGCCTGAACTATTTTCGCACCAAAGGCTTCGCCAATTGCCTGATGTCCAAGACAGATTCCAAGAATAGGAATTTTTCCTGCAAAATATTTTATAGTAGCAAGGCTTACTCCTGCTCCAGTAGGATTTCCAGGGCCAGGAGAAACTATAAGATGGCTTGGCTTCAATTCTGCAAGCTGGTCTACTGTCATCTCATCATTTCTTACTACTTTTATTTCTTCTGATGTTGCATTCTGAAGAGACTGTACAACATTAAATGTAAAGCTGTCGTAATTATCAATAACTAAAATCATTTTTCTTACCTCTCTATTTTGTTAATGTATCTATTAAAGCACCAAGTTTTTCACAGGTTTCTGTGAACTCTCTTTCTGGTGTTGAATCATAAACAATTCCACCACCGGCCTGAAGGTTCCATACATTTCCCTTGCGTAAAGCACAACGAATTGAAATACAGAAATCCAGATCTCCGGAAGGCTGAATATAACCTACGGCTCCTGCATAAAAACGACGCTTTGTTTTTTCAAGCCCACTGAGAATCTGCATAGCGCTGATTTTTGGAGCACCACTTACTGTTCCTGCAGGGAAAGATGCTCTTAAAACCTGAATTGGCTTTACACCTTCTTTTACAGTTCCCTCTGTTGTACTTACAAGATGAATGACATGACTGAATACTTCACAGTCCATGTACTGTGGAACCTTCACACTATCCTTTTCACAGACACGGCCTAAATCATTTCGTGCCAGATCAACAAGCATAAGATGCTCTGCCTGTTCCTTAGGATTATTTCTAAGTTCGAGTTTATTCTTTTCATCTTCTGCTTCATTCTTACCGCGACGGATTGTACCTGCAATCGGATGAATTGTTGCCTTACCTTTTCTAACTCGTACAAGACTTTCTGGAGAAGCACCTGTAAACTGGAACGAACCAAAATCAATATAGAACAGATATGGAGAAGGATTTACTTTACGGAGCTTTCCGTAAACAGCCATTGCAGGAGCATCACATTCAATCTGTACTCTGCGGCTTGGCACAGCCTGAATGATATCGCCGGCAACAATATGCTTTTTCAACGCATTTACCTTGTTTACATATTCTTCTTTTGAAGCTTCCAGATCAGTAAGCATTTTGTATTCGAAACTGAAATTGTCTTCTTCAACATAAGAAAAATCCATATCATTTATACGCTTCAAAATACGTTCCATTGCTGCATGCAGATCAATCTGATGTTCGTTGTAATTAAGAGCAAAGATATGCATTTCTTCTGTAAAGTGATCAAAGATAATATAGATATGTCCGGTAACAAAAAGGCTTTCAGGAATATCTAATTCATCCTTCTGTTCAAAAAACTTTATATTGTCACAGTGCTTTGCAAATTCGTAACTGAGATAACCAAGTCCGGAAGCTGGAAGCGGAAGTTCAGAAAGAGGACCTTCCGGAGTTCTATTCTGCTGAGCAACATATAAAAGAGCATCAAGAATATCAGGTGCTTTTTCCCGGCCGAGAGCATCAAGACTTTTTTCTCCCTCTAAAACCACCGGGTCAAAAGGAATATCTTTTCCATCGATTACAAAGAAGATTCCATCATCATTCTGTTTGATTTTGAAAGCTTCTTCTGTCATCAGAATTGAATAGCGTTCACGGCCTTTTGCAAAACTTGCTGATTCAAGAATTGCACTGGCTCCTATTTTTTTTGCAAGAAGATACGGTGTGTATCTTGAGTTCTGAATACATTTGTACATTAAGTCCATTCTTATTTTCATTTCCGGCCTCCGATTTTTAATTTTTTTTATTTGTCAGCTCTTCTGCTTTAGCACGAACTGCTTTATAAAGAGCTTCAGAATTATCTTTATTCTCTGTGATTATTCGGACAAAAACACTGCCCGCAACAATTGCTTCAACACTGTCTGCTAATGCCTTTGCCTGATTTCCATTTGAAATTCCAAACCCACCGTAAAGCTTACTTCCGCCTTCTCCAGTTGCTTTCAGAAAATCAATAGTTGCTTTATCTACTGAAGTTTCAGTTCCAGTAATACCTGTTCTTAAGGCAGCATAGATATATGGAAAACCTGCTGTTGCCATTTTCTTAAGACGCTCAGGGCTCATGCTTGGTGCTGCTACAGGAATATTATTCATTCCATTTTTCTGACAGGCTGCTGTAAGTCCTTCATCAAAATCAAAAGGAAGATCTGGAATTATCATTCCGGTAACTCCGGCAGCAGCTGCCTTCTTACAGAAGTTTTCAACTCCAGGTGTATAAACCAGAGAACCATAGCTCATAAGATAAATTGAAACTTCCGGAAACTCCTTATGAAGTTTTGCAATAAAGTTCAATCCATCTTCTGTTTTATAACCACGCTTAAGTACTTCTGTACATGCGCCCTGAATTGCAGGACCATCTGCACTTGGATCTGAAAATGGAAGCTGAACTTCCAGAATAGATGCACCACCGTCAACAAGTGCCCGCGCTGCGGTAAATGCAAGTTCATCTGTAGGATAACCTGCAACAAGATGACTCATAAGTTTTATTTTATTGTCTTTCATTTTACTTCCCCATTATCTGTGCTGTATGAATATCTTCATTTGCTTCAAGTCGTTCTATTTCTGAATGAAGGAATGAAAGCCATTCTGTTTTACGGAAAACTGGTGAGGTAATGAATACATCCTTGTCACCACGTCCACTCATGTTTATGATGATTGCTTTATCTTTGGGAAGTGTCGGTGCAAGACGAATTGCTTCTGCTCCGGCATGTGCACTTTCCATTGCGAAAAGAACACCTTCGTTTTTTGCAAAAAATTTAACTGCATTAAGAGCTTCGTCATCTCGCGCTGAAGTAAACTTTATACGGCCACTGCAACCTAGAGCTGCAAGCTGTGGTCCAATTCCACAATAATCAAGACCTGCAGAAATGGAACGGGTTGGTAAAGCCTGTCCATCATCATCAAGAAGGAATCGTGATTTATAACCATGCATAATTCCTTCGCGGCCTGCATTTCCTGTCATACGGGCTGCATTCTCTCCAACTCCATCTCCGATTCCACCTGCTTCTACCCCAATAAGAGCAGGTTCTTTTTTATCAATGAATGGTGAAAAGAATCCTATAGAATTAGAACCACCGCCTACGCAGGCAATCATTGCAGCAACATCAAGACCGCGTTCCTTAACCTGCTTTTCAACTTCCCGTCCAATTACACTCTGAAATTCTCTGACCATATCTGGAAAAGGAGCAGGACCAAGGGCACTACCCAGAACGTAATGTGTTGTATCAGGATTTGCGGCCCAGTCACGCATTGCTTCATTTACAGCATCTTTTAAGGTACGACTACCACTTGTAACTGCATGTACCTTTGCTCCGTAAAGTTCCATTGCTGCAACATTTGGCTGCTGACGGCGAACATCAACCTCGCCCATGTAAACAGTACAATCAAGACCAAGTTTTGCGCAGGCAGCTGCAGTTGCAACTCCATGCTGTCCAGCTCCTGTCTCTGCAATAATTCGTTTTTTGCCCATACGCTTTGCAAGCAGGCACTGTCCAATTGCATTATTGATTTTATGTGCACCTGTATTTGCAAGGCCTTCAAGCTTTATATAAATCTGAGCTCCACCTAAAAGCTTTGTTGCTGTCTCTGCAAAAAGAAGCGGAGTCTCACGTCCAATATAATCCCTCTGAATTGTTTCAAGTTCTTTTATAAAAGAAGGATCTGCCATTGCTTCCTTAAAAGCAATTTCCAATTCATCCAGCGGACGCCTTAAAACTTCCGCTACATATTTACCGCCAAAACTGTTAAAAAATCCGTTGTCTGAATGCGTCATTGTTACCTCTGTAATGTTTCTATTTATAGTAACATTACAGTATAAAGTATGTTTCTGTCAATAGAAACATAAATAATGTTTTGTTATTCTTGATTTTTTTTTGAAAAGATAAAAAAAAACAGCCAGTTGTATTCTGGCTGTTTTTTTAATTTAATGAATAATCTTATTTCTTAGCTATAAAACAAGTGTCAAAGCCTTCTTTGTCAGATGGATTCCAGTAATACTGGGTTTTATCTTCATTAGTCTTATATAAACCATGTCCCCAAGAATCATATTCTACATCACTTAATGTCTGTTTGTAATTCCAAGATGCTCTATAAACAGGGTGATAGTCATATATAAACTCATTATCAGAATTGTTTTCTTGCATTATTGACCATGCTTCATAAGAAAGATTAGCAAGTTCTTCTTTGTTATATTGTTTTGATATTGAATAATTATTTCCCTCAATTATAAACCCTAAGTTTTTAAGTTTTGTTTTTAATTCTTCATCTGCATCATCTGGAAGAGTAAAAGACCAACTGAAATAAAAATTAAGTATTCCATCCTTACTATTATCAATCTGTCCATTTTTATATGAAAATTCGAGCTGAGATTTTTCTTTATTGTTTAAATAATAATCTGTATCAATTCGTCTATAAATCCAGATTCCATCTGACAATTCAATTGCATCAACAGCTTCTGTTAAACTGTTTTCATCGAACAATGGAGTATCAAAGTCAACTGTTTTTGAAGAAGAATCATTTACACCGTCATCTACTGAATCTATACCATCATTACCATTGTTACCACCATTACCATTGTTATTTCCAGTAGATGGCGAACATCCAACAAACAACATTGCTGCAACAACGAGCAATCCTAAAACTTTTGTAATTTTTTTCATTTTTTTCTCCTTTTATTTTTTAAATTACAAATAATAATTTAATTTTATAATATCATAACAAAGAATCATTTTACAACTTCAAATACAGTTATATATGAAATTATAAACAAAAATTATTTAGTTGAAATTCAATCAATCAGTCCACAAGTTTTTTTATTCAATTTCAACTGATATCGGACAATGATCAGATCCAAGGACATCTGCAAGAATTGTTGAGGATTTTACATTTTCAATAAATGATGGATTTACACACTGGTAATCTATACGCCACCCGATATTCTTTTCGCGGGCATGGAAGCGGTAGCTCCACCAGGTATACTGCTTTGGCTCTTCACAGAAATGGCGGAAGGTATCTACATAACCGGCCTCAGTGAACTTATCCATCCAGGCACGTTCTTCCGGCAGATAACCGGCATTTCCTTCGTTTGCTTTAGGATTTGCAAGATCTATAGGTTTGTGAGCGATATTGTAGTCACCACAGAGTACGATATTAAAACCATCTGCAACAAGCTGGTCGCATTTTTTGAGCATGGTATCACAGAAGGCTAATTTATAGTCCAGGCGGGCACCGGCATCCTGACTGTTTGGGAAATAGGCAGAAATTACAGCGAGCTTACCGAACTTAGCAATTGTTACACGACCTTCATCATCAAAGCGTTCATCACCCATAATTTCAACGCTGTCGGGTTCTGTTTTTGTAAAGATTGCAGTTCCAGAATAGCCTGGGCGTTTTGCACTTGAAAAGTATGATTTATAAACACCGCCAGGAGCTAAGAGCTCAGGCGACAATTGACCGGGATTAGCCTTTGTTTCCTGAATACATACAACATCTGCGCCACAACCAAGCAGCCAGTCAATGAAGCCTTTTTTTTCTACAGCACGAATACCGTTTACGTTCCATGAAATGATTTTCATATCGTTCCCTATTAGTTTTACTATAAAATCTTATATTTTTTATCTTCTTTTCTGACCTTAAAAAAAGCCTTAATACAATTCGGATTTAAAATTGCGATTTGAATATGATCTTTTTCACGAAATCCAGCAGTAGGATATAATTCATTACCCTCAAAAAACACACCCCGAACTGAATCATAAGCATTATCGGGATTTTCTTCTTTTTGCTGCGCAACTAAAGAATTAATTAAAAAGCAATCCAATTCCCTTTTTAGTCTGTCTTTTCCAATTTTATTTTCAGGTAATTCTAAGCCAGAATTTTTAAGATTTTCATAATGTTCTTTAAGTTTTTGAAGATTTTCCTGTTCAGTAAAATCAAGGCAATTTCCAAGACAAATAACAGCACCTAAAACTGCTGGCTTTTCAATTTGTTGTTTTGAATTTTGAGAATGTTCTTTTAGCATTATTGCCCATTGCAATGCCCGATCAGGATCGTTTTCCCAGAAATACATTCCCTTTCCAAGCCAGTCGTACTGATTCTCACTATAATTCAACTTTTTAGATGTTCCGTTCACCAAAGAATCACACAAACTTTGGTCACAACCATGAAAACCAAAAATTAAATTCTCTTTTACTTTGTACATTTCTTATTTGGATCAGGATCGTATTTTGATTTACTTAATTGTTTATTTACAATTTTGTAACCGCAATAAGCTAATACAGCTGCAGATAATACTCCTGCTACAGTTTTTGTCTTAGAGTTAGTTCTTTTATTTGAAGAAGTATTCATTTATATCCTCCAAAACTAATTTCAAAATATTATATCTTATAAGAATTTAATATTCAACTTTACGAAAAACTAATTATCCATTAGTCAGAATTTCTGAAATATTAAAACAGTTATCACCGATGTGTTCAATTGTACGGACAATGTCGATGTAGAGAAGCTCAGACTTAACATCTGCACCACCCTCGAGACGTTTGCGGGCAACCTTCTTAAGGTCTTTGCGGAAAGCATCGATACCATCTTCAAGTTCGCGGGCAAGTTCAAGTTTTTCTGCAGTAAGCTGTTTGTTGATATTTATGCGGATAAACTGAAGGAACTGTCGGGCAAGTTCAATATACGGAAGAAGGCGTTCCATATCTTCGCTCTGGAATTTCATCTTCTTTTCGATACTGCGGATAATCAACATGATTGTTCCGTAACAACTGTCACTCATATTCTCAAGTTCATCAACAATCTGAATCATATTAGAAATGTGATTCAACTGCTTTTCTGTAACCTGAAGTGATTCACACTTAATAAGGTAGTGAGTAATCTGCTCATGCATCTGATCTGCATAATCTTCTGCAAGCTCACTAGCCTCGGCATGCTTTTCTATAAAATCAGAATTACGCTTTGTAACACCAATCTGAATCTTATCAAACATATCTGTTACAACATCTGTCATATCTGCAATAGCTTTTTCTGCCTGCATAATGTGAGTTGTAATATTGTCCTTTGAAACAAGACCTGTAAATTCGAGTTTGTAAACGTTTGAAGTTTTTTCCGGATCGTCCTTGATAATCTTTTTTGCAAGTGTGATAAGCGGATTCTGCAGCGGTAAAAGAACGATAGTAGAAAGAGTTTTGAAAACTGTATGCAGCATTGAAATACGAATTGCAATATTTGAATGCTGTCCGCCAGGTGTAAGCATCATCACTAAATCCAGGAACGGATGGAAGAAGATAAGTGCAAGTACAGTACCAAACACGTTGAACATAACGTGAATCATAGCTGAACGGCGAGCATCTGCATTTGCTCCAAGAGAAGCAAGTACCGCATCAATAGTAGAACCGATGTTACTACCAAGTGTCATAGCAGCAGCCATATCCCAGCTTACAAGTCCGTTATAAGCCATTGTGATTACGATTGCAGAAAAAGCTGAAGAAGAATGCAGAAGTGCTGTAATCAGAATACCAACTACAAAGCCAATTAAAATTGCAGCAGGACCTGTACCCTGAATCTTAAAGAGCCATCCAAGCTGTTCAGGAGTGAATACATCAGAAAGTCCGCTCAAACCAAGGAAGAGCATACCGAATCCCATGAGAGCTTCGGCCCAGTTTCTGTAACGGCCCTTTCTTAGAATTGAAAGAAAATATCCGGCACCAAAAACCGGAATGGCAAATGCTGATATTTTGAAATTAAATCCGAAGATTGCAACAATCCATGCAGTGATTGTAGTACCAATATTTGCACCAAAAATTACACCTACTGACTGTGCAAGAGTCATAAGTCCGGCATTGACGAAGGTAACAACCATTACAGTTGTGGCACCCGATGACTGAACAATCATCGTAACGAAAAGTCCGGTTAAAAGGGAAGCAAAACGGTTTCCTGTAAGAACAGAGAGAGCACGCTGCAGGCGTTCTCCAGCACTCTTCTGGATACCGTCACTCATCAGCTTCATTCCATAAAGAAGGAATCCAAGGCTGCCAACAAGTTCTAAAACGGGCTGTATGACATTCATATTCCTATGATACCGAAATAGCCCCTCCTTTTCAAGAAAAATAAAATGCTGTAAAATAGAAGAATGGGTGTGGAAATGAAAAGAAAACATACTGCTATCCGCAGATTTCTTACAAAAACTGGCGTTGCAGTTTGCGTATTGGCTGCTTTTTCTGCAGGCTTTACAGGCTGTAAAAAAAATCAGAAAGATAATGATCCCAACAGCGTAGATTTGACTTTAAATCAGGCTGATTCACCTGCGATTCAGTCGGCACCTCAAAAATGGCACGTTACCAATAAAAGAGTAATGGTGCTTTTTGGTTATGATTTTAATAATCCCGAAATAAAAGAAAGTCTGCTCTCACTTCTTCGAGAAAACTTTGGTCTTGATGAAGACGGCGGACTCATTTACCCGGTTACCTATCCGGAAGATTTTAAGCACGGTGTAAAAGGCTATGCTTCTGATTTTACTGCTGCCCTTCAGACTGAAGAACTGGACCTTTGCGGTGTTGTACTTCTTGGTGCACCTGAAAATACTCATATTGCACTTGCCCGTAATCAGGATAAATGGGAACAGGAAGTTCCTTACCCTGTAATTGCACTTTTTCCACAGGATGATGTTCTTGGAATTGAATCTACCTGTGATATTGTTGTTGATAAGGGACAGACTGCAGGACTTACCGGAGAAATCGCTCCGGAAGAAACTGACGGTCAGATTCTTCAGAATGCGCCGGAAATTATCGTAGAAACAATTAAATATATTCAGCTGCTGGATGGTGCCCCGGAGCGTTCAAAGGCTCTGCAGAAGCATATGCAGCAGATGCTCGAAGGATATCAGTTCCACCACTACACGGACCCGGAAACCGGGCTGATGTCGATAAATCATTTTGTATTGAATTAGTATGATAGAAATTTCACAGCACACCCAGAATATAATCGGATCACGAGATGCTATTGCTGCGCTCGAAACGAAGGATCACGCCCGACTACTCATTATTTCGGATTCGCACGGACGTTACCCGGTTTTCGAGAGTATTGTGCGCGACTATGGAGCTAAATGTGACGCGCTGATTTTTTGTGGCGACGGCGTGAGTGATGTCGCAACTTTGCTTTATAAACAGAAAATCGATGAGAAACTGGCGGAGTGTGTGCCGCCAGTGATTGCAGCCGTACGCGGAAACTGTGATCCGTCCAGCTATCCGCTTGATAAAGGCAGTCTTTATTTTTCAGAGCTGATTGAACTTAAGGTAAACGGCCGCGGCATTCTCGTAACTCACGGCCATAACCAGGGTGTTGATTTTGGATTAGAAACTCTCGGTCTTGAAATGCAGGTTTCAGAATGCAGCACTGCTTTTTACGGGCATACTCATATTGCTCACGAAGATACGTTCAAGAATTTTAAGATTGTGAATCCGGGAAGTTGTGCAAGACCTCGGGGAGGCCAGCCGGCTGGCTTTGCAATTGCAACTGTTGAAAAGACTTTTGTTGATATAGCGTTTATAAAAATGACGTTAAAAAATGATGGGACCACAGAGTGTTCTCTATGGTCCCCATATTGATGGTGGTTTCGACAAGCTAAACCACCGGTATTTTAGTTCATGCCGAATGGCTCTTTATCTGCGGCAGCTTTTTCTGCAGCAGCGTAAGCAGCAGCATCTTCTGCGCTCATCTGAGCTACTTCCTCAGCATACTCTGTCTGATTTTCTGCTTCAACTGATACAGTCTCTGCTTCAGCATTTTCTGTACCTTCTGCATCTGACTTCTGGCGGCTGTAGCTTACAGCAAGCTTGCGGCCACGGTAGTCATAACCGTTAAGTTTATCAATTGCAGTCTGTGCATCTTCTGTATAAAGCTGTACAAAAGAATAATTTGCAAGAACCTTAATATCACCGATGCGCTCGCGGTCAATACCAGCGATTGCAATAAGAATACCTACGAGGTCGCGTGGGTAAACACGGCGGTTTTTACCAATGCTGATGAAAATTGATGTAGCCTGATCTTCAGGAATCTCTACACGTGGATGACGTGGACGTTCTTCTTCCGTAGCTGGAGCAGCCTCTGCCGGCTCTTCAACACGTTCTGCACGTTCCTGGCGGAAATTTCTTTCCTGGCGGTTACGGTTATTTCTTTCGTTGCGGTCATTACGTTCGTTACGCTCATTGCGTTCAAAACGGTCACGGCGGTTATTAAATGGATGATAGTGCTTCAATGCTTCTTTAAGCAGATATGCTATTACATACTTACGAACTGTAAGTGGAACATTCTTCTTAAATAATTTGTTTAAATCAGAAAGCAAATCAACATTTTCTGAAGTTCTAACTCTCTCTGTTGCATTTGCAAGAAATTCTTCAAGCTGTGCTTCGTTAAGCTCAAAATCACGATTAAATGCCATTTTTTTATTCTCCTATTAAAGACAAAATGTAACCGGAGTTGATTTTTCTAAAGCCTGTACGTGTTAATAACGGCTGTAAAATATCCGGTGCAATAGTATTCGGGATAATAACCCATTCTTTTCCACAGTTTCTAAGGCTGGATATACACATATTAATAAGTTCTGTACTTATTCCAAGTCCCCGGAACTGTTCAGGAACAAAAAGACTTGTAATCATAACAATCTTTTCCTGATTTTGTAAAAGCGGAGATGCTGTTATACAACCTGCAAAATCATCTGAAAGACTTGAGCAAATAAAACCGGTCTGAGTTTCTTCTGCGGC
Source organism: Treponema bryantii (assembly GCF_900111035.1). GTDB lineage: Bacteria > Spirochaetota > Spirochaetia > Treponematales > Treponemataceae > Treponema_D > Treponema_D bryantii_C. The sequence continues at coordinate 118,729 of NZ_FOFU01000007.1, read as the reverse complement.
CTCTTCAAACTGGGCTCGCCATAATCCGTAAAATGCTCTGTTTAATTCCAGTGGCAGTGTCTCATCCTCGCAGGAATCTGCAGTAATATTCAAAAGGATTGTTTTCTTATCAGCAGCTGAATCATATTCCTTGAACGAAAAATCATCATGCACTAAGGTATCATCCGATTCTGGTAACTGATCTAATTTTTCTAATCCCCATATTTCTCGCAGTGAATTATACCATTCATTGATACGTGCCGACATAAATCTGTGCTTATATATATGCCATCGTTTATCAATTTCAGGATAGTTTTTTAATACGTTTCTAAAATTCTTAAATACCCCCCTTCCTGAATGCAGAGCACTCTGAAGCTCTTCACGGGCCAATGGAGCATGAAGATTATTTACAAATTCTTCACGCAAATCAAAACCATCTGATGGTCCCCACTCAGGTAAACTGTAATACTTTTCATCATCTGGTGTATTACCATCTGAATCAGAAATAACGAGCTGACCTTCAGGTGCAGAGACGGCATATTCAACATCCTGATTTTCCATAGCAGAGATTATGTCGTCTGTGAGCGAATCGGTCAGTTCAAATTGCATAGACTATTTTGAAGGAAGTTCTTCGCGTTTTGAAACAATCTTACTGATAAGGCCATACTTTACAGCCTCATCTGCATCGAGCCAGTAATCGCGGTCAGTATCTTTAGTAACCTGTTCAAGAGAAGTTCCAGTTGCATCTGCAATAAGTTTATTTAACTTAGCACGGATTTTTTCCATATCCTTAGCATAAATCTCAATATCAGTTGCAACTCCACGCATCTGGCCGAGCGGCTGATGAATAAGATAGCGGCTGTTTGGAAGTCCGAGTCTGCGCTCTGCAGGAACAGCAACAAGAATAAGTGTTGCAGCAGAAGCAATGAGTCCCATACCAATGAGATAAACTGGAGCTTTTATAAAACGAATTACATCATAAATAGCAAAACCTGCGTCTACATCTCCACCTGGTGAGTCAATATACATGTAAATTGGAGATTTTGAATCTTCTGCATCAAGAATCAGAAGCTGTTTAGCAATTGCATCTGCAAGTTCTTTATTTACTTCGCCAGTAAGGACAATCTGTCTTGTCTTAAGGAATCTGTCCGAAAAAGGATCTGGCATTTTCATTTTTTTTTCTTCTTCCTCATCATCAAAACGAGGACTTGTGTAAATAGATTTTAAGTTCATAACATAAATATACTAGAAAATCCGGCAGTTTTCAATTGAAAAAACTTTAGACCAAATTTAAAAAAAAATTGTTTTATTTATTATTCTCCCTTATAATATATAATTAACGAAAACGTTTTATCTAGGAGAAAGGATTATGAATGTACATAACTTAATGGAAGATGTAGTAATAAAGGCTGTTAATACTCTCTATGACCGTGTTAAGGGTGAAAACGTTCCCTGGCTTACATGCGACTGTGAAAACTGCCGTCTGGATACTGTAAGTTATGTACTCAACCGAATTCCTCCTAAATACGTTGTTTCAGGCCGTGGTGTAACTCACAATGTTGAATATCTTGCAAGTTCTCAGCTTCTTGCTGATATTGATTCCATGGCTCTTGAAGGAATGCGAACTGTAAGTACTACAAAGCGTCCGTTCCATAATGAAAACAGACAGGACTGTGAAATTCACGGCAGTTCAGCAAAGGCAGAGCCGGCATTTAACTTCTTTACATTTATGGGTGTTGTTCTCGACGGTAATACTTTTGAACCTGTTACTAATGCAACAATCACTTTGAAAATGGATGGCAAGGTAGCCGAAATGGTTGATAAAACCTGGTCTAACCCGTTCCATCTTGTTCCAAGCACAAAGGGCGTTTATTCTTTCTGGGTTAAATCTTTACCTGCAAAAGAAAGCGGAGAACGTCAGTACTTCCATTTCAGCATTGAAATTAAAGCAGAAGGCTATTCTGAATCTGTATATCATTTTGAAGTTCCAATTATGAGTGAAGAGTGTGTACGCCAGACTCTTGATTCTACCTACACTCTCAAAATGAAAGATTTGGTTATCTTCAAGAAATAGTGTCATGCTGAACTTGTTTCAGCATCTCTAAAAAAAGATTCCGAAACAAGTTCGGAATGATACACTTTTCATATAAACTTAGAGAATCATACAACAAAAAATCCTCATTTTATGCAGAATTGAATTGCAATGAAAACGTTTGCGTGTTACAATGACAATTAGTAAAACGTTTAACTAACAAACAAAAAAAATCAGAAGGATTTTATCATGGATTCAATTATTGTTAATGCAGACCTCGACGGCAGTCAGATCAGCCGCGACATTTACGGTCATTTCAGCGAGCATCTTGGTCGTTGTATTTATGGCGGATTCTGGGTTGGAAAAGATTCAGAGATTCCAAATATTAACGGTTATAGAAAAGATGTTGTAGAAGCCTTTAAAGAGCTTGAGATTCCAAACCTTCGCTGGCCGGGCGGATGCTTTGCAGATGAATACCACTGGAGAGACGGAATTGGCCCTTATGAAAATCGTAAGCGCATGATTAACACTCACTGGGGTGGAGTTGTAGAAGACAACAGCTTTGGTACACACGAATTCTTTGGACTATGTGAACTCCTTGGCTGTAAACCTTATGTAAACGGAAATGTTGGAAGCGGTACTGTTCAGGAAATGTCTGAATGGGTTGAATATATGACTTTCGGCGGAGAATCCCCAATGAGTAAACTCCGTGAAGCAAACGGCCATAAAAAGCCATGGAAACTTCCTCTTTTCTGTGTAGGTAACGAAAACTGGGGCTGTGGCGGCAACATGAAGCCTGAATATTATGCAGACCTTTACCGCCGCTATCAGACATACGTTCGCCAATACGGCAAAGATAAGATTTTCAAGATTGCCTGTGGACCTAATGCTGCAGACTTTAACTGGACAGAAGTTCTTATGCGCGAAGCAGCACCTCTTATGGACGGACTTTCTCTTCACTATTACACAGTAGAACCAGACTGGAACGGAAGAAAACCAGCCTGCGACTTTACAGAAAAAGACTGGTACCTCACAATGCGCAATGCAGGCTTTATGGAAACACTCGTACGCCGTCACGATGAAATCATGACTAAGTATGATCCTGATAAGCGTGTTGCCCTTGTAGTTGATGAATGGGGTACATGGTTCGCTGTAGAAAAGGGAACTAACCCTGGATTCCTCTATCAGCAGTCTACAATCCGCGACGCACTTGTTGCCGGAATTACTTTGAACATCTTCAACAATCACTCTGACCGTGTTCGTGTTGCAAATATTGCTCAGGCTGTAAACGTTCTTCAGTCTCCTGTTCTTACTGAAGGTACAAAGATGATTAAGACTCCAACCTGGTATGTATTCCACATGTACAAGCCACACATGGATGCTACAAGCCTTACTACCCGCGTTGCTTCTAATCAGATTGGTCCAAAGGATGCTCGTATTGATTCTGTATCTGCTTCTGCTTCTCACAAGAAGAATGTTTATACAGTAACTCTTACAAACGCAGAACTCAAAGGCAAGAAAGAAATCAACATTACTCTTGCAGGTCTTAAAGGTAAGATTAAGGAAGCATCTGCTACAATCCTTACTTCTAAAGAAATGCATGTATGCAACAGCTTTGATAAACCAAACGAAATCAAAGAAAAAGCTCTTGAAGTTAAACTTTCCGGAGCAAATGAAATGTTCATTACAGTTCCTGCAATGAGCGTTGTTACTGTTCAGATCCAGGCATAATCGTGGAACCGTGTCCAGTATGTGAAAACATGCAGCACCTCTCCACTATGGATATGACTCCAGAGCTCGTGCAGGAAATGGCCGAGCAGGAAGAGGTTGCTGATTATGTCGGTGATGAAATTGTTGAAAAAAGACTTTCAATATGTAAAAAATGCCCCCGACTAATCGGAGGCATGACCTGTGCAGACTGCGGCTGTTTTGTTCAGTTCCGCGTGCGTCATAAAACCGCAGCCTGTATAAATGGAAAATGGTAAAACTAGAAGTTTCCGCCGCCAAGTGTGGCTGAAAGTTTTAGAGATATTGTTGGATTCTTATCAAAGCTCTTAAAAGTAAGAGATGGGCCCATACCTACCTTTAATTCATTGATTGGTGAATAGAACAGCATTGCAGTTGTTGTAAGTGAAGTTCCTGAAACAGCTGCGATAGTTGCATCATCTGCACCAGCCATTTTCATACCTGCAAGTGCTTCATCTGTAAATTCTTCACGTCCGAAATTTGCCATTGCAAAAAGGCTTGCAGAAAAATCTTTTGTTCCAAAAACTTTTCCAAAACCAACCATTGCAGCAATATTATGACCACCGATTACATAACCTTCAAGATCTTTTGTATTACCATTGAAATAATACTGTGCAGCAAGAGAAATCATTGGCTCTTTCCAGTAATAGTTTAGACCGACAGTTGCCTGGAAGATATTTGATTTATCATCCCAGTCTGTGTTTTTTGTCCATTCTGTAGAAGAACCATAGCTGTATACAAATTCTCCAAAGAAGCTCACTTTCTTAAGGCTTCCTGTAGCTGTAAGCATTACTTTTGGTGCATTCTGATATTTATAGAAAGCACCTACTCCAAGTTCACAGTTGCCGAGAAGAACATCTGCTTTTGCAGCAAATGCTGTATCACGAAGATAGGTTTCTGCAGTCTGGCCAGCAAAATCTGTAGAAGGAATTACATATAACCACAAACAGTTCTGACTGTCAGGGAATACAATCTGAGTACGAAGGTTCAAAGCTCCATCAACCTGAAATTCAGGATTTTCAGGATCAATTGAACTTGTGTTAATCATATCTGATACAGGACTAAAGAAATATCCTGTTCCCCAGGTAACTGTATGAATACCAAAGCGGAAGAAAGCTGTTTCTTTGATAGAGAAATCTGTAAAGAGTTCTTTGAGTTTAAACCAGTCAGAAAAAGAAGTATTTACTGTTGTACCAATAATTGGGTTCAAATCAGAATCAAACCCCTGAAGTTCTGGTGTTGCACCGTATTTAGAATATGCACTTACACTGCTCGCAAACGGATAAGCAAAACCAAACTTAGTATACATACGAAGATTCTGAGATGGACGTGCATCTACAGAAAGCAAAGCACTTAATTCCGGCTTAAGAGTTGTATTCTTAAGATTCTCACCAAAATCAGTTGAATCTGGTGAATACAATATTGTGTTTGTTCCTATACTGGCAGTAAGGCTTCCGCCTACTTTTACTGTACCGGAATCAAAAATAACACCCTTACTCAAATCAGTTTTAGCAGAAACGTCATCAACTTCTACAATGCTGTCGTCAGCAAAGAAATCATCATCACTGCCACCAAAGAGATCGTCATCACTCTGTGCAAAAACGGAAGTTGCAAGCAGCAACGCTCCGCATAAAAATATCAGTTTTTTCATTAGTTCAATCCTTCCAAATATGCTTTAGTGAAAATCTTATCCGGGAGAGTATCAAAAGTAAGATCTGAAATTACCTGCTGTGTCTGCTCACCCTTGTTCAATTCATCACGCACGATTAACTGTGTTGCTACATAGCCAACTTTTCCGCGTACTTCAACCTTTGACCACTTTGGAACAAGAGTTGTACGCATAAGGCGGTCTGAACCAGAATAATCTTCCTGCTTAAGAGGAAGAGGAATATCCTTACGAAGATATAATTTTGTTTTTGCATAAGAAGGCTCTTTTGTTTTAGCCTGGAGAACAATAATGTCTACAGGGTATTTTCCAAGAGTTCCTTCTTCATAAGAAAATATTTCGTAATTCTCACGCCAATATTTGTTGTTCTTTTCGACATCATCAAGTTTTACGTCTGAATCACCGAGTGCTTCCTTAATTGAAGTATGTGTAAACTTGCGGGAAATCGGATCATATGACCATATGTTTTCATCATTACGAAGATAACCTTTTCCTTTATCAGCCTCAGGGAAAAGCTGAACAATTGTCATAAGCTTCTTGTCTGTACGATCAAAAACCTTAAACTGGATATTTTCTTTTGGTCTACCAGGCTTTTCAACAACAAGAGAAATTGTTGCAGAATAATCACCGTGATAAGCCTGAATATCCTGACTCTCCTCCAGAATTTTATAACACTTATCTGCTACATCGGCAGAAACCTGAGCAGCAAGTGCACCTGTAAAAATTGCTGCTGCTACGATTATTGAAAGTATTTTTTTCATCTTTTTAACCTCCGGTTATTGCGGCTCTCATAGTTTCGCCGCTTGAGTCATTCTTTAGATTGTTGGTTACTTTACAGTTCGAAGTGCTTCGGCTGGGCTCATGCGAGCGGCCTGCTTTGCACTGCCTCTTACTGCAAAAGTTGTAAGCACAATCAGAATTATATACTGAAGTATAATTGATAATGCAGACAATTTAAATGTGAAGTGTCCCTTCTGCAGGAAGAACGCTAGTGACTCATTTGCGATTGGAATGCAATGTACAATTGCCATAGCAATTATTGCAAAAATCAAACCTGCAAATGCACCTATAACACAAAGAATAACGGCTTCATTAGTAAATACACGGCGTGTATCTTTACCAGTCATTCCAAGTGCACGCATTGTACCAATTTCACGGATGCGTTCATACAAAACCATACGGTAAGTATTTGAAACGCCAACCATTACAATCAGAAGAATAACAATAAGAATTACAGTTGTAATGATATGTACAATGTTCAGTACAGTCTTAATCTGTGGAATTTCATCGTACAGAGTTTCAACTCCATACTTTACACCCTTCCATTCGTTTTCCGGCTTCCTTGTATCAATCTGCTTTTCAAGACCTTTTCCAACATTTGTTGGATTTGTTTTCATAGCAAGTCTGCGGTCAGTTACGTTTATCTCCGGATTTTTTTCTTGATCCTTTCTGATTCTGTCTTCAATCATCATGGCAGCTTTAGTCTGCTGATCTTTATCACGAAGATAGATTGAGAACATTGAATAACCGCCTTCCGGCATTTCAATAATCTTGTTTACATCTTCAATATCTGCATAAGCCTGCATTGTATTGATAAAGCTGTTTGATTTTAAGATTCCAGTGATTACCATATCAGCAAAGGTGTTCTGTCCATAAACTGTATATGTTGAATAAATTACCTCATCACCAATCTGAACGTTCAGAGATTCTGCAACCTTCTCGCTTATGATAAGTCCGTTTTCAACATTTGGGTCTACTCCACCACTAACAAACTGGAACGACTCACGAAGCTGCTTTTCTTCAAGGTCACGACCATAAAGCTGAAGCACAGATTTCTTTCCGTTGAAGATTATGTTTCCGCTCGACATTGTATAGCATGAATAATAATCATATTTGATGTTAAGCTCATCAACGATATTTTTTACGTAATCTCTGTCACGTACAATATTTACAAGCTTAACTTTTCCACCAGGAGTTTCCGGATTAAGCCATTCCAATCCCTGTGTAATTACATTTCCACCAATGAGCTGAGTAATCTGATTTTCGAGGTTTCCTACCATTCCGGTTGTGAGACCGTCAATTGCAGTTACTACAAAAAATCCGAAAGCAATTGCTACTGCAAGAATGGCGTTACGTCTTTTATTTCTTGTAAGATTTCTAAGTGCTAATGATACTGTTTTCATTTTACGTACCTCCTATTCCTTGCTGAGAGCCTTAATCGGTGTAATTCTGAGTGCAGATTTTACAGGGTATCTGTTACTGATAATACTTCCGATAAGGGCAATTACAATTGTTATAATTATGATTTTTGGAGTTGGGCTGAAGTGAAGCAAACCACCACCAAGAATCATTTTTGCAATTGTGTTTGTAATTGTGATGTTGAACGAGTTGAAAATCATCATACAGATAAAGGCAAAGATGACACCTGCTATTGATGAAAGAGTTGTAAGAATTATTGCTTCTGAATAGAAGAGTTTCTTTACAAACTTCTTTTCTGCTCCAATAGCACGCATTGTACCGATTTCACTTGTACGTTCAATTACAGAAACTACCATTGTATTCATGATGATGATGAATACTACAATCGCAAGAATTATGATAAGCAGGTTGAAGATAAAGCCAATTCCATCAACTGAAGCTGAATAAGAATAAGCAGCTTTTTTCCAGTCCATTGCAAGAGCATTTACACCTTCATCCTTAAAGCGTTTATTGAGCTGTGCTACAAGTTTTTTGTCTGCATGCGGATTATTAAGCTTAGCAACAATAAACTGCCATGCACCATCATCAGTTTTATTCAGTTCATCACGAAGGCTTGTATCTCCAAGAATGCTGTCGAAATCTGATGTACTTCCGAGAATGCTTGTATCTTCTTCAAAATCATCAAAGAAATCATCACCACCAAAGAAATCGTCTTCTGACATTTCAGAAATTGAAAGGTCTACAGTGTCTGGCAATTCCTGACTGAATGAATTTGCATAAGTAAGTTCTGCAAAAGAACGTGCGAGTCCAGGCTCACAATAAACACTCTGGAACATAGCTGAATATTCATTAGCAGGCTTAAAGATTCCAACAACCTTACCTTCACGGATTACACCACCCATGCTGGCAAGAAGAACATCGTCTCCAACTTCAAGAGTTTTATCCCAGGCCTTATAAAAACCTTCTATTACACGAGTATCTACGATAATCTCGTTTGAACCTGGAGTTGGATAATGACCTTCAATCATTTTCAAATCCGGGAAGAGCTCCCAGTAACTTCCTGATTCACCGGCAAAAAGCATTGAAATCGGGAGGTCCATAATTCCAAGGTCTTTATCATCATCCTGAAGAACAGAGAAATCAATTTCAGCATCTTTTGAAAGAATTACCTGAGCTGAAATAAGCTTTGACTGTTTTTTGATTCCATCTGTTTCTGCAAGAATCTTTTCGATTTTATCAATATCTGTAAGAGCTGGAATCTGAGGAACTTCAGTTGTAATATTTGTAGAGTTCACTCCAAATAAATCTATTGTTGTACCTTTTTCAGGGATAACCGAAATTGCAAGATCTCCGGTTACATTTGCCCTGAAGTCGTTTTCAAGTCCGCGGTTTACAGATTCAAGGAACGAGTTTCCCATTACAACGATTGCTACACCAAAGAGGATAAACATCGAAATGATAATGGTTTTAGATTTATGTTCCTTGAGGTTGCGGAGGGCAAGTTTAATTATGTCTTTCATTTAGATCTCCTGTAACCGCAAGTTTAGATTTTATAAACGTCCGAACCTTCTTTGTGCTCGTCGTTGATTACCTGACCGTCAAGAATATGAACAACATGGTCACACATATCTACAATACGAGAGTCGTGTGTAGAGAAGATGAAGGTTGTCTGAAGTTCAGGATCCTTGTTCAAAGATTTCATGAGTTTGAGAATCTGTTCTGAGTTCTTTGAGTCGAGGTTGGCTGTAGGCTCATCAGCAAGAATTACAGGAGCCTTTGTTACGAGAGCACGGGCAATAGCAACACGCTGACGCTGACCACCAGAAAGTTCATTTGCTTTGTGATTCTTCCAGTCTGTAAGGCCAACCTTTTCAATAAGGTAATTGATCCATTCTTCTTTCTGAGCTTTTGTAAATTCATCTACAGGGCTCTTGGAATTTTTATCTTTTGATTCAAGAAGAAGAGGGAATTCAATATTTTCATAAACATTTAATACCGGAATAAGGTTGAAAGTCTGGAAAATAAAACCAAGATGAGAACGGCGGAGAGCAGTAATTCTACGGTCGAGTTTTGAAGGAATAGCAACACGGACCTTCTTTTTCTTTCCGTCTTTTTTATCTGGACCAGCTGATGCCCATCTTGTGTTAATGGTTTCTGCATCAGCAAGATCTACACCGTTATAAACATCTGTGTCACCAATTACGATTGAGCCACTACTAGGAAGATCAATAAGACCTATCATATTCAAAATTGTTGATTTTCCTGATCCTGAAGGTCCTGAAACTGCGGCGAACTCTCCCTTCTCAATATCGAAGGAAACTCCACGAACGGCTTCAATCCTTTCTTTTCCAAGAGGATAGAATTTGTGCACGTCTTTTAAGCTAACAACTGCCATTTTATATACTCCTTTCTTTATATTGTATTTAATACCGTATTAGTGTATTAGTTGAATAATACAGTGATACATTAAACGTGTCAATAGATTCATTATTATTTTAACAATTGAGAAAGAATAAAGTGTTACCAGTAAATTTGGCGCGAGGGCGTGAGTCATGAGGTAAAAAGACTTTGTTTGTGGATGCCGCGAGAGCGGCATTATAATAGTTTCTATGCCACAAACAACGTCTAGCGCATTATTGCGCGTTTTTACCTCATGAATCACAACCGGGAGCCAAAAGATGCTGAAACAAGTTCAGCATGACGGCAGTTTATTATATGAGATTTTTTTTACCCCAGTTTTGTATTAAATCCTTGGGTTCTTTAGAAAGAAGAAGTTTTACCAGCAGCAGATTTGTCTGACTGAATACATTCTGCATGATTTCCTGTTGTTCGGCTGTAAAGCGGCTTAATACCCAGTCGGCAACACCTATGTTTTCGTTGTCCGGGCGGCCAATTCCAAAACGCATGCGGAAGAAGTCTGGTGTATTCAGTACGGCCTTAGTTGAACGGAGACCGTTGTGACCTCCGAGGCCGCCGCTCCACTTAAGACTTACAAAGCCCGGAGCAAGTTCGAGTTCGTCGTGAACTACCATGATTTCAGATGGCTGGATTTTATAAAAGTTTGCAACTTCGATAATGCTGTCGCCACTCAGATTCATATAAGTCATTGGCTTGAGGAAGTAGATGTGAGCCGGTGCCTCTTCCGGTACAAGAACCGGAGATCCGTCTTTCTTTGAACAGATTTTTGTATCACAGGCCCACTGGGCGAGTTCCGCCGGTGTAAACGACGCAATCTCACCCTTGAACTTACTCTGCCATGAGAGGCGGTTAGCAAATGGCAGGGAATCTTCAAAATACCAGCTTACATTGTGGCGGGTCTTTTCATATTCCTTGCCGTAATTTCCTAAAAATGCTACGAGTTTAATCATTTTGAAAGCTCGTCCAGAGATTTAAGATACTGCTTTACAGAACTCTCGTTTACCTTAAATCGGTAAGGAGTTTCACTGCAGGTTCCATAATACTGCTGAAGATCGTTCTCATTGTTTTTAGGAATTGCGAAGAACTCAACTGTAATATCTTTATATGCACAAGTGATTTTTGCAGTAACTGTTTTTGTTCCTTCGAGAACTTCACTATCATCATACCAGTCGCGGGTAGAAAGAGAAGCAAAGGAATTAAGCCAGTTTGCAGCAGCACCAGTATCAAGCTCATAGCCCTCTTCTGCACCGCTGACATTCCATGCAAGATCTTCACCTGTTCCCATTCTAGAAACAGCCCAGTTTTTACCAGAAGCGTAATCTGTAATTGCTACGTTAGTAATATCAGGTGAATCAAGATTCAAAACAATTGTAGTACGAGCAGCAGCAATACTTGTATCCAGTGTATCATTAATTCCACCAGAAACAAGATAAATATCCTTTCCACCATCAATTGTTGCATAACACTGAGAAGAAGAAACTGCAGTTTTACCAATTGTAATTGTACGTAAAACCTTGTCGCCGAGCTTTGCTGTTACTGTAATTGTTTTACCATCTGCAAGTTCATATTTTTCTGCATTATTTCCAGAAGAAATATTTCCGACCTTATCGAGGGCACGGACATTAGAAATTGCATCAATATAAGAATCTACCATCGACTGACTAGCCGGATATTTTTTATCACTTACAAACCATTCTTCGCCATCTTTATAAACACTGAAGTTTTCCATTGGAGTAACAAATTCCAGAGAATCAGGCTTATCTTTGAGTGTAAAATATTTTGTTGTATCGCGCGCAGAAAGAGCAAGCTGGATTGTACAAACAGCAAGCAGCACAACATCTGCAATAATCAAAACTAATTTTCTTGTCTTCATATCGCTACCTTCTAATTACTTACTAATTGTTCTTGTATCGTCTGGATTATATTTCTTATTGATTGCACGACGACGTGCTGTACGAAGTCTCCAAACAAGAAGACCAACGAGAGCAACAAGAACTGCAAGTCCATACTGATTCAAAAGTTTCCAGAAGCTTACTGCAACCGGAGTCTTAATTGTAAGATTGTTTACAGAAAGGCTCTTGGTACGCATTGTACAAAGATCTTCATTTCCGTTCATATAATCAACAACATTCATAAGGAACATTGAAACAGGGCTCTGACCGTTTTCATCAATTACCTGACTTGTTGTAATTTCAGAAGAACCTGCAACAAAAAGCTTACCAGGCATTACACTTGTTTTGATGTAATTTGATGTTTCGAGTTCTCCGGCGCTTTCTGAAGAATCCTCTGAAGCTGCCCCTGCAGGAGCTTCATCAAAGGCACTGTCAAACTTACCTTCAAGGAGCACTGCAAGATTGTACTGTGCATATTCAGAAGTATCTGAAGGAGTTGTCATCATCAAAGGATTAAGCATAATACTTTCAGAAACAGCCCAGGCTTCTTCTGAAGTCTTTGCAAGCTCTGTTACCTTAAGATTCTTATTTTCTTTAGCAGCAGCTGCATTAAGAGAACCGCTCTGAAGAAGATAAAGAGAACCGAGATTGTTTGTAATTACATTTTTCTTAGCAAGATATTTTTTATGGATTTCTGGAACCCAGTAATAGTTGAGTTCACCGTACTGGTTATTAAGACTCTTAAAACAGTTCTTATCCATAATCATATTCTTACTGCGTTCAATACCATACTTTGTAAGAAGGCGTTCAAGATTTGAATCATTCTGTGCAAAGTTTGTAATTCCATACATCTGATCCTTTCCTGCTTCAACAACACCGTCAAGCATGAGCATTACGTTTCCACCACGAAGAAGGAACTGATCTACCTTGTAAAGTTCTTCTTCTGTGAAATCCATTTTTGGACCATTGATGATGATTGCATTCATTCCGGCTGGAATATCTTCAGAGTTCAAATCGATATCTTTCAACTCATACATTCCAGAAATCAGCTTTTCAAAATTAGCAGCCTTATCAGCAGCAGTATGATCTACTTCGCCATGGCCTGTAATATAACCGATTGCCTTTGTATTTGAGAAAAGGCTCTGAAGCCCTTCATTGATTGTGTTTTCAACATCTTCAAGACCAGCAACAGCATAACCAAAGAAAGAACGCTGAACACCAAGTGGAAGTGCATAAATCTTTTCACCATGTTCGAGAACAAGACCAATAGCAGCCTTTTTCTGAACACCTGAATCCTGATAAGTAATTGTCTGAATACCGTATTTAGCAGAAAGAGCTGCAGCATCAGCTGAATCAGGACTTACAAGCTTATATTCAAGACGACCAAGATTCTGTTTGTTTACTGAATCAAAAGCCTGACGAACAATCTGATCAGCATCCTCTGCCCCGCTGATTCCAAGCCATTTAAGAGGCTCACTCAAGTAAAGGGTCAGGCTGATTTTTTCATCCTTTCCAAGACCTGCCAGTGAGTCAGCCATAGAAATCATCTGAGAAATCTTTGAGGTAAGATTAAACTCAAAACCATCTGAAGTCTGAACCGGATTCATGATTTCAATATTGTCGCCGTACGCAACAGCAATTCCCATGTAAACCGATTTAAGACCGACTTCATTATTTTTAAGTTCCTGAATCTGAACCTGCTGAATTCCAAGATCACGTGCAAGTTCTTCATTCTCAGGTTTAGACATATCCATATAAGAAACAGAGAAGTTCTTATTTGCCGCACCCTTGTATTCAACAAGAATATCTTTTACATACTGAGAAACACTTGTGTAAGTTGAAGGAAGATTGTCGCTGAAGAATACACGGATTGAAAGAGGCGCATCCAGATTCTTTACGACAGTTTTACTTGCCTTTGAAAGTGAATATGATTTTGGTGCAGTTAAATCAAAACGAAGGAATGCTTTGTGTCCTGCAAGATTCAAAAGCACAAGGAAGATTACAAAAAGAATAAAATCTGATTTTGGACTTTTGAGCCACTGTAATATTTTTTTCATCTTTTTTACTCCGTTAGTTTTTAGCGTTCTGCTGAACTTTTACTGTTGCAGTAAAGAACAGTGCTGTAAGGGAAACAAAATAAATCAAATCCCTTGTGTCAAAAATTCCGCGCGAAATAGAAGTAAAATGCCCGCTAGCAGAAAGATAACTGAAGAAGCTTACAATCTGTGATGGCAGGAAAATCAGGAATGTATCAATCATTGTAAGAGCCATACAGATTATCATAGCTGTGAAGAACGCAATAATCTGATTTTTTGTTACAGAGGTTGAAAAAACTCCGATTGCAGTAAAGCAGGCACAAAGGAAGATTGCACCGATATATCCACCGACAATAGGACCAAAATCAGGAGAACCAAAAATCACTGTCGGAAGAATATAAAACAGAGTTGGAGCAAGCATAATCAAAGTGCTTAAGAACGATGCAAGATATTTTCCTGCAACTACATCAAGTTCTGTAACAGGAAGAGTCATCAGAGTTTCGATAGAACCCACACGACGCTCTTCTGCAAAAATCCTCATTGTGAGGGCTGGAATAAAAAGAGAAAGGAGAACAGGCAGTAAAGAAAAATACTGTCGGAGTTCTGCTCTGTTGTAAAGGAAGAATACTGAATAAAACAGGATTCCTGTAACTATAAGAAAAAGCGCAGTTACAATATAAGCAACCGGCGAAGTAAAATATGCCTTAAGCTCGCGCTTCATAATAATGATTGCGGGGCACTGTTTTTTTGCTGATTTATTATCACTCATTATTTAGCCTCCGTCAAAGTATGGAATACATCTTCCAAAGAATTCTTGTTGATAGCAGCTTCATACAAATCAATTCCGCCTTCAACAAGTTTTCTGATAAGAGAAGGTCTGATTTCAGCTTCTCCATTAACAGAAACTACCAGCTGTGAAAGACCAGTTTCACCATCTTTAGCACCAACTGTTACACCAGCTACACCAGTAATTGATTTAGCAAGTTCTGCAGCACTTTCTGCCTTTTCAGTACCAACAGTAATATAAACTGTAGATGAAGTTCCAATGCTGTTCTTAAGTTCTTCAATTGAACTGTCTGCAACAAGCTTACCGCCGGAAATAATAATTGCGCGGCTGCAGATTGTTTCAACCTCGCTCAAAATATGAGTAGATACAATTACTGTACGGGTTTTACCGATTTCGCGGATAATTGCACGAACATCCTCTACCTGGTTAGGGTCGAGACCGGAAGTCGGTTCATCAAGAATAAGGATTTCCGGATCATTCATAAGGGCATGTGCAAGAGCAACACGCTGGCGGTTACCGCGGGAAAGTTCAGAGATATTCTTGCTCATTACTTCCTTAAGTCCGCATTCCTTGCAAAGAGCAGGAACTTTTTCTACCGGATTCTGACCATACATATTTGCAATATATGTCAGATAATCTTCAACTATCATTTCTCCATAAAGTGGAGCTGATTCTGGCATATAGCCAATTTTCTTTTTTGCTTCAACAGGATTTTCACAAATATCAATGCCGTCAATCTTCACAGAACCAGAAGTTGGGGCAAGAAAGCCTGTTATCATTCGCATTGTTGTGGTTTTGCCAGCGCCGTTTGGGCCAAGAAGTCCTACAATCTGACCTGTAGGAATAGAAAAGCTGACGTCATTTACCGCACGGAAATCCCCGAAATTACGGGAAACGTGGGAAACTTCTATCATTTTAGATGTCCTCCAATTTTTTTGTCTATATTAAATATAACAAATAAAATGGAAAAAGTTAAATAAGAAAAATCACAGATTTTTTACTGATTTATTGCCGTTTTACAGATGGAAACGCACATCCAGACTGATTCCATAACCGTGACTCTCCGGATAATAGGTGCCGGTAAGAGTGGTATTGATTGGAACAGTTGCAAGCTTACCGGTTGTAATATTCAAATCGAGATTAAGAATCAGATAAATTGCCTGAGTATATGAAACACCCTGGAAAACCTCTGCAAGATAATCTGCATGACGAATATCCGGAAGCCGAACTTCTGAGGTATCATAAACAAGGGCCATATTATACCCGAACCAGAGCCCTGCCCTTCGTGAATATAAAACATATGGAATTACACTGTTATGAATCTCACGGCCAATTAAAAGAACTTTAAAACTTGATTCCAACGCTGTACCAGGTTTATTTACAAACTCAGCGTTAATAACTCCAGGCATACTAAAAATCCAGTTATCTTTCATAGAAAATGGAAGTAGCCGTGGAATTGCAATGGTTGCAAACAAACCTACATTAAACTGTGTAATATCAGAAATAGTTTCTGACAGAAGATTTTTCTTTTCGGCATTTGTAAGATTACTATTATTCGGCGCGAGATTCTTACGGGCTTCCTGCAGCAATCTGACTTCACACATATCCCACATCAGATAAGACCTGACACCTACAGAAAGACCACGCTGCTCAAATGTAGAATAACCATATTGATGGATATTCGTATATTCAACTTTTGCAGAGATTTCATAAAGTTCATAAGCAGACCTGAATGAAGGCCAGGCTGAAAGGCCAGGGCGTATATCGCTTTTAGTCTGATCGTAATAATCTGTAGAAACTGTATAGCTTCCCTGAATATCAAAAATAAGCTGTCTTAAAGCCAGGCCCAGAGGAATCTTCCATTGTGTTCCGGCAAGTATTTTGAAATTATATTCTCCATCAAGATTGAAATTGAAAATTGCTCCGGCCCGTATTTTTACCGGTGTTGAAGAATTTTCTATATAGAACGCTGCTGATTTATCTTTTTTAAGATTTAAGGATTCCGACCTGATTCTTGCCAGATATGAAGAAGGCATATTCTTTGTCCATGAAAAATCCAGAGGTAGATAAGTCCAGCCGAGAGATAAAACTGCCTGTGTATTCATACATGGATCCGGCTGGTTTTCAATTGAAACGCCTAGTCCCGGCCAGTAGAGATTTCCTTCATTCAAATCCAGAATCTTAATCGGGAAGAACGGTGTAAAGGAAAGGTCTGTCATGTACTTAAAAGGATTGTAATTTCGTACATTATAATCAGAAAGAGAGGACTGGCTGTGATTGCCAGACTCCTTATTTGCTGACGCCAGATTTTCTTTTCCAGCCTTCTGTAAATATCCGTTTTCCAATTCAACTGCAGATAAATCAACCTTACGCAACTGATTCTGTGAATATTTTTTTGCACTATAAAAGAGCTCGTTCCTTGAAGAAACAAAAGGATAATGAATACCGCCGGAAACATCTGTAGAAGTTAGTCTAACTGCCGCTGGTTCAAATTTATCTGTGAGGAAAATAAAGCCGGCCCTGGTAAAGGTACTGTCACCTGGCTGTGTGTACGTGAATGTGTAAATCGGGCTGCCGCCGCGGCGCTGGCAGGAAAGGTACTGGATTTTGAGCGGAGGTTCAGAATCTTTTTGTCCGTCGGCTTTTATAAGCCAGCTTTGTTCAATAAGATTCTGTTCTTTTGAATTATCCTGCGACTTCCCAAAATTTAATCTGCATAAATAACGCTCAGTTCCTTCTGCGCGGATATAAGCAACAAATCCATTTCCGCTATAAACCGGAGAAAAAGGAATTGTATTTCGGGCAAAATCCTGTCTGAAAATCAGAGTTGGTTTTTCTTTCTTCTTTTCATCCAGCGGCATTGTATGGATTTCAAGCGCAGGAGTAACGTCCTTAATATTTACACCGGCAACAGCATAATCTCCGGTTTCTGTTAATACAATTGCAGTATCCCGCAGCTGATATTTTTGATCCAGAAATTTTCTTTCCTTCAGATCATAAATGCTGGCAGAGACCGAATAAAGTCCTTCTACCGATCTTGGCTGAATATTTGTAACTGCAATAAAACGTCCATCTGGCGAAAGTGACATGCGCTCAATTTTATCTGCAAGAAACAGAATCTGTCTCATTTTCAGCTGACTGTGCTCATCAAAAATATCAACCTCATGACGGATTCTGTCATACCAGACAGTTCCATAATCTGTAATCAGAATATGTTCATAATTTGCATCTTTATCTTTTGGAAAAACAAGCTCTCCTTCTTTCTCATAACTTTCAAGAGCCATCAGACTGGCAGGAAGAGGTACAGATTCTTCAAACTGATTCCAAAGTTCTGTAAGCGTAAGTCCATATGTATTTTTGAAAACTCCATGTGTAAGCAGCGGATTTATTTTTCCGCTTTCTTCCCAAAGCTCGGCATATTTTTCTGCACCATAAGTATTCATCAAAAAAGCAGAAAAGCCGGTACCTGCAGCAAGTGCAAGTTCTTCTCCCGGGTACGTATCACGAACTGTTATTACCTGACTCCACTGAGGAATTTTTCCTTCAAGTTTTGCCTGTGAAAGCAGCTGCAGAAAATATCCATCATTTAAAAGCCCTTCCCCTTCAGAACTTTCCGCAAGATATGCGTTTCCTTCAATAAATGAATAAGGAAGATTAAAAAGTGCAACCGGCTGATAGGAATCACCAGCAATCCATTTTGCAACAAACTGATTAAAAGGACTTCTTATTGATTGAGACAGAGCTTTATAAATCTCACGGTAAAAAAGTCCGAGCATAGAATCTTTGAAAACTGCGGTATCATAATCTGCCGTAGAATCAAAAATGATAATTCTGTTATAAGGATAAGGTGTATAGTCTACCGAAAGAACATCGGAGTCCGGAGAAATTATTACCGGCATACGAAGTTTGTGCTGAGAGTTTAGAGCATCTGCGGCTTTCTGATAAAGTCTGTCGACGTTTTGAACAAGCAAGAGGGCTGTCTCTTCACTTTCTTTTGAATAAATAATATCAAAATACTCTGTTTTTATAAGAGACATTCTGCGCGGACGCCCAAGTACATTTGCAGAATACAAAGGCTGCGCGCAGAATAAAAGCAGAAGAAACAGTCCTGCCAGTTTATTTACAGAATTCTTCAAGTACACTCTTGTAAATTGCAAGACCTTCATCTATTTCTTTGTCAGAAATATTGAGAGGAGGCAGGAAGCGAACAACATCACTGCCTGCTGTTGTAGTACACAGTCCTTTTTCCAGACAGCGAACTTCAATATCAAAAGGTTTAATGCTTGAATCAATCTGAGTTCCAATCATAAGGCCTTTTCCACGAACATCCTTAACGATTGGAAGGTTCCAGCTTGCAATTGCTCCACGAATATAATCACCTGCATGATTTACTCTGTCAAGGAAAGCAGGATCGCTTACAGTTTCAAGAACTACAAGACCAGCAGCACAGGCAAGAGGATTTCCTGCAAAAGTTGACTGATGATCACCGGCAACAAATACATCTGCAGCCTTTCCGCGGAACAGACAAGCTCCCATAGGAACACCACCGGCAATTCCCTTTGCAAGAGTAACAACCTCAGGCTTAAAGCCAAGCCAGTCACTTGCAAGGTAAGTACCTGTACGACCAACACCAGTCTGAACTTCATCTGCCATTACAATTGCTCCGGCAGCGCGGGCAGCATCAGCAGCAGCCTTAGCCCATTCTGGATTTATCAGATTTACACCACCCTCACCCTGAATACATTCAATAAAGAGTGCAGCTGTTGTATCATCAAAAGCAGTTTTGATTGCTTCAAAATCATTTGCCTTAATTGTCTTAAAGCCCTCTGGATAAGGAGCAAAACAATCCGGATGGAAACGGTCCTGACCTGTTGCAGTAAGAGTAGCAAGTGTTCTTCCGTGGAATGATGATTCCAGAGTTACAATTGTTTTTCTTTTATCTCCACCATTGAGCTGACCATATTTTCTAGCCAGTTTAATAGCAGCTTCATTTGCTTCTGCACCAGAATTTCCAAAATAACCGCGCTCAAAGCCTGTTACTTTAAGAAGATTTTCTGCAAAATCAAGACCTACATCTGAGAAATAATAGTTTGAAATATGAATCTGGCGACGTGCCTGGCGAGAAATTGCTTTTACCAGCGGTTTATAATTATGACCAAGACAGTTAACTCCAATACCGGCAATAAAGTCGATGTACTTTTTACCGTCTGCCGCCCACATTGTTGAACCCTTTGATTTTTCAAAAATAACGTCAAAAGAGCCATAGTTGTTTACAATTTTCTTTTCCATAGCATCGCCTCGCTTTGTATAAATATGCAGGAATTATGATATTTTTTGAATAAAAATGCAAGATATAATTTGAACCTTATTTATTTCTTTTGACCATCACGCTGGGCATGCTTAATCTTTTTTTCTTCATAGAGATTTTTATCTGCCTCTTTCAACAGCTCATGAAGGTCTGAGTTTTTTGAATCAAACTCTACAGGACCAATACTTATTGATAAGGTGAACGGCAGCTTTGCATCTTTTGAAAACTGTTCATTAAGAATAGCCAGGCGCTTGCGTAAATCATCAACCTTGTACATCGGGAAACGTGGAGCAACAACTCCAAACTCATCTCCACTCAAACGGCCGACCATATCTGAATCACGGAAGGCTGCCCTTAATACCATTGCCTCTGTTTTTATTGCAAGGTCACCTATTTCATGTCCCCAGGTATCGTTCATTGTTTTTAGGCCGTCCAAGTCGCAGAAGAAAACACAGCCTTTGTCATCAGAAATTGTAGCAATGTCTATTAACTGCTGACCGTATTCCATAAAACCACGGCGATTAAAAAGCTGCGTAAGTTCATCTGTTTTTGACTGAAAATTGAGGGTCTGATTTTTTTCAGCTAACTTTGCATGTTCTGCTTCTTTCACAGAATATACAAAAGAATGGACAAAGGAATTTACAAGAATCTTAAGGAAGATTGTATAAATCGGATATTTATTTGTAGGTAGTCTGCAGACAAGGTATCCATAATTTGTGCCCTGTAAGAAAATTGGAAGCAGATAATAATTTCCTCTGTAAAGATCTTCAAATCCATCAGGAAGAATTTTCTTATGAGGATTAAATTCTATTCCACCTTCACCATAATAGTTTTCTGCAAGATCACGATTTTCATCTATCAGCATGAGAAGTTTTGCCTTGTCCGGCATAACAAAATCATCACTAGGAGAAAGTTCTATTGCCTCATCGTAAACACAAATGGCAAGCATGTGGATATGAACTACCTTAAGATTTGTCACAACTGTTTTAAAGTATTCATTCATTGAGGTAACGGAGTCCGTCATATTCAGAACGTGATAAATGGTAGCCATATCATTTAAGCCGTTTCCAAACAGATCCAGCTCTGTCATTACCATTGTATCACGATCGTGATAGCCGCCGCCATTATCGTAATAACCGTAAGATTTAAGTTTAAGATCCATACAGCCGCACGACTGTCTGTAAAGCGGATAAGCCTGAGTTTTTACAACTTTAGGAACATCTTCTCCACAAAGAAGTTTATAGGCGAGCTCGGCTGCATCATAACCGGTTTGAGCAACCTTCTGACTTATTGTTGAAAGATTAGGTATACAGGTAACTGCAACCTCCGCATCATCAAAACCAAAAACACAGACATCATCAGGAACATTTACTTCCAGTTCTGCAAAAATACTTTCAACTCCTGCTGCCATATAATCATTGGCACAAAGAATTGCATCAAACGGCACTTCTTCGCGTGATTTATATTTTCCTTTGATACAGTCATAGGCAGACCGGGGTGTAAAATTTCCGGCAAAAATCCAGTCTTCATTTATCTCAAGTCCGTGTTTTTTCATTGCAGCACGAAAAGCATTTTCACGGCCTTCTGATTCAGGGGAATGTGTAAGTGCTGCAGACATAAAAGCAATCTTTTTCCTGTTGTGCTTTTCTATAAGATGCCCGACTATTTCGTCATAGGCATCTTCGCACGAAATACAGGTATAATGATTTGTCGGTAAATCAAGAGGATTTGAAATAGAAATTACCGGCTTCGGCATAAGACACTCAAAAGCCTTTGCCAGTTCCTCACACGTCATGTCATGACAAAAAGAATTTGAAACAACTATTACTGCATCTACATTTTCTGATTTTATAAGTTCGAGCGCTGTCCAATACTGATAATCATATTGAAAGGCTTCGTTATGAGGCGCGTTGATTGTTGAAATAATTACGTGTACATCGTTTTTGTCCCTGAGATAATCAATAATGCCATCTACAACAACAATGTTGTACTCTACTGTCAGGTCATACACTAGTACGGCAATGTTTTTCATACATTTAATTATACAACAGGGAAAGAATTAAGTAAAAAATTTTTTTAAATAAAAAAATCCCCGTAAACAAGATTACGGGGACACATATATAAGGATTGATTTTGCTAATAATGCAGATAAATTACTTCAACAAATCGCGTGCAAGAATCTTAGCAATGTTTGGTCTCTTAACGAGGTCACCCTTCAAGCCTTCCTCGCGAGCCTTGTTTACATAGTTAGGATCCTGGAAGCTGTACTTGAAGTTTGTATGAACATCGTAAGTTCCCTTCATAAGAGCGTAAGCATCTTCTGTCATTACGAGCTCTTCGTCTGTTGGGATAACGAAAATCTTTGTCTTTGAATCATCAGCGTGGATGTATGTTTCAGCGTTACCTGTGAATGACCATTCGTTGCGCTGTGCATCAATTTTGATACCGTAGTTTTCAAGACCTGAACAAGCCTTCATACGAGTGATTGGTCCGCGTTCTCCAACACCTGCAGTCCATACGATAGCATCTACGTGTCCGAGTTCTGCCATGAAAGCACCGATGTACTTCTTAATGCGGAGAGCTTCCATTTCGATAGAAAGCTGGCAGAGCTTGTCGCCCTTTGCGGCGTCGATTTCGATATCGCGGCGGTCTGAATATTTTCCTGTAATACCAAGACAACCACACTTCTTGTTGAGTGCCTTGTCCATTTCGTCAGCAGACATTCCAGTTTTTCTCATGATGTAGAAAGGAAGAGCTGGGTCGAGGTCTCCGGAACGAGTTCCCATTACAAGACCTTCAAGAGGAGTAATACCCATTGTTGTATCGTAGCAAACGCCGTTCTTAACAGCACACATAGAAGAACCGTTTCCAATGTGGCAGATGATAAGGTTGCAGTCTTTTGGATCTTTTCCAAGGAGAACTGCAGCGCGTTTTGCTGTGTAAAGGAATGAAGTTCCGTGGAAACCGTAGCGGCGGGCAGCGTACTTCTCATACCATTCGCGTGGAATAGCGTACTGGAAAGTTTCTTCCGGCATTGTCTGGTGCCATGCTGTATCCATGATAGCTGAGTGAGGAACGTTTGGCATTACCTTCTGAGCAGCTTCAATACCCATGATGTTAGCTGGCATGTGGAGAGGTCCGAGGTCTACTACCTCGCGGAATCCGTCGAGAACCTCTGGAGTGATAAGTACAGACTTTGTGAACTTTTCGCCACCATGAAGTACGCGGTGACCTACAGCTCCAATTTCGTCCATAGATTTAATTACACCAACTTCTGGATCTGTGATTTCTTTAATAATAAGTTCGATTGCTTCTTTGTGAGTTGGACAAGGACTTTCGATTTCTGTTTTCTGTCCCTTAGCCTTGTGAGTAATGCAGCTTCCTTCAATACCGATGCGTTCTACAACACCGTTAGCCATTACTTCTTTGTTGTCCCAGTCATAAACCTGGTACTTTGCAGATGATGATCCGCAGTTCAATGTAAGAATTACCATTGATATCTCCTAAAAATTGAATGCAAAAAAAATATGGTGGTTATTCTTCGGTCCCTGAGCGGAGTCGAAGGGTAAACCACCATCGTAATTATAAAAAAATTCAAAGCGATTTTCAATTATTTCATAACAATATTTTCAGAATTGAACTTAGGCTGTTTTTTATACAGATACTTAAGCGGATGAATATCGAAGGCATTTACGTACCAGCCGCCTACTTCCTTTACATCTACAATATTCGAAGAAACAGAGCGATAAAGCGGCATCACCATTCCATCATCAAGAAGGATTGTTTCTGCCTGACCAAGGAGTTTCATTCTCTCTGTTTCATCTGCAGTGGCAGCCTGTTCCAGAAGTTTATCAAAGTGTTCATTCTTCCAGCCAGATTCATTCATTGTAGAACCACCACGGAAAAGTTCCAGGAAGGCCAGAGGGTCAGCAAAATCTCCAATCCATGAAGTAACAAAAATATCTGCATCTGCAGAACCTATAGATGCATAATACTGATATGAAGGTATTTTTCTGATTTCAAGTTCAATTCCAAGAGGATCAAAAGATTCCCTCAAAAGCTTTTCATCTTCTTCTGTAAACTCGTTTTCAAAAACGTGCATCACAAGAGGAATTATTTCTTCCTGTGAAACACCGTATTTTGCACGGGCATCCTTCATTCTCATAGAAGCTTCAATTGCATCAGTATAATCAAAACCATCTATCTGAGGATAACCAGAAAGCGGATAAACAAGTGTAGTTGCAGGAATCAGATATTTTTTATGCATATGATTCCACGGAAAAGCCTCGAGCAAAGCATTTCTGAATTCAGGATAATCCCAGACCGTAGAACACTTGCTTTCTGCAGGCTTTTTAGAACTCATCTTAAAATACAGGAATCCAGTTCCAAACGAAGCATTTACCTGAATTGCAGAAAGATCAAGAAGTTTCATCTGATTTACCTGAGCAGTAACCCAATCTACCGCGCCGGTATTAAAATAGTAAGTATTATCATCTGCATTTTCTGACTGAACAAAAGTAATGCGTTCAAGAGTAACTTTTTCGTGATCCCAGTAATAAGGATTTTTCTTCAGGATATATTTACGGTCGGCTATAATCTCAAGTTCGTAGGCACCGCTGTAAACTTCCGGGTTACTGTGAGTAATTGAAAAGGCGGTATGACAGAGAATTTTTGGAAGATAGTTAGCAGGTGTATTCAGATAGATAGAAAGCACATTTTCTGCAGTTGCATAAATGCCTACTTCATCATAATTTCCCTGTCCGTTACGGAAAGCTTCGGCACCGCGTACAATATCAAACAGAGAAGAATAAGGAGCTGCAGGATTTGCAAGCATACGAAGCCAGCTGTCACGAACACTTTCGGCGGTAATCTTTTCGCCATTACTGAAACAGGCATCATCACGCAGGGTAATTGTCCAGCGCTTTTTATCACGGGAAATCTTAAACTCTTTTGCGATTGCATACTGAGGCTCAAGCGAAATAGGACTGATTGTAAAGAGTCCTTCATAAAGGCCGTTTAAAAGCTGTGAATCACTTGAGTAATTTGTAATCTGTGGATTAAGTTCATGAACGCGAACAGACTCAACGATTATAAAATTCTGCTGAAGTTCCTGTGGTAATTTTTCCTTCTGTTCAGCAGCACGCTGTTCTTCATTTTCAAGTTCAAGCAGTTCTTCTGGAGTAAGTTCTCCATGTCCTTCAGATTTTTCTTCAGAATTATTCTGGGCAAAACATGGAGATATAATAAGTGCGGCAAATAAAAACGCTGCAGCACATTTTCTGATTTTTTTAAGCATTATTTGATATTCCTAATTTCTGCATTTGTTCTGATTCTTCTTTATAAGAAACATAATCACTGCGTTTCTTATTAGCATTTATTATGGAATTGCGCAAGGCAGAAAGTTCAATCTGCATTCCCTTTACATGGGCTTTTAATTCATTCTGAACTTCCTTTTTGAAATATGCATCAAGAGAATTTATTATGACAAATTTTGACTGAAGCTCAGAAATCTGTTTATTTACAAAGCTTAAAATCATATCTTCCTGAACGGATTCAATTTTCTGATATTCATTTCCCTTTGCAGCAATTCCATTATATATACGTTCTTTCTTTGCAAGATCTGAAAGGAAATCACTGACATTAAGTTTTTGAACTCGTTCAACACCAGTTTTTGAATCCTTTACAGGAAGCTGGCAGATTCTTTCTTTTTCTTTAAGATTAAAGGCTTTTCTAAGCAAAGCCATAAACTTATTCCAGAAGTTTGCTTTACGTGTATAAAGCACATCAAAATTGTCTGTAAGTTTTGTATGCAATTGAATTAAAGTAGGTGCCGTTGCTCCAAGTGCAAGTACTGTCTGCATAAGCATTTCTTTTGTATCTGGACCAGTCTTTTTCTTAGCAGCTGTTTTTGCTGCATTCTTAATTGCAAGTTTCTCTAATACGGCAGCCTGTTTTCTTTCTTTATCAGGACCATGATCTTCTTCTATAATTTCATTTACAAGATCATTATAAAAATTCTTTTTTCCTGTTACTTTTGAATAGAGTCTCTTAATTTCTGAAAGCTCACCTTCTGCAGACTCAGCAGCTTTTGCCTTATCAAAATCAGGATGCTCAAATAAATCTTTTCGAAGACCACCCTTATAAAGCTCCCGCTGGAAAACACCGAGTTCTGTAAGCATCTTTTCAATAGTTTTTGATGCCTGCGCGCTTTTTGCAACGCTGTCGTTAATCATACTCTGAACAACACTTGGAGCTCCGTTTTTAGCACCATTAACAGTAATAGCCAGCGCTCTTGTATTCATTTTTGCGTTGTTCATAGAAAGGTCATCCCATTCAAAGACCTTATTAAAATCGAGCAGTTTTTTTACATTCTGGAGAGTGAAAGATTCTGTTGAAAAACGAAAGTAGGTACAGATGTAATCCAGCATGGTTTCATAATCTGAAAAGCGTTCTCCGAAAATATTTGGGATATCGCTTTCTGCAAAAGGAGTTGAGTCTGGTACAACGATACTGGAAATCTTTTTATCAAGACGATACGGGTCAGGTACAATCAAAGACTTTTTTACAAAGTTCTCATACAAATTATGAACACAGGTATGCAGAAGTCGATACTGACTTAGCATTTCCTGTAAACACTCTGAGTTATACCATTCCTGTTTCTGACTAAGAGCCGTTTGCAGCTCCTGCCTAAATTTTTCCTCTTCCATATCTTCTATTATCGGCAGAAAGTCTCAATTACTTGCTTAAAATTTTCACAGGGGTTCCTGGCACCACCGATTCAAAATTTACCTCTGTTCTGCTGCCTTTATTGTCTTCTCCAACTACAAAATAAAATGAATTGAATAAAAAACGCAATTTTTTTAAAATGGTTCCATGAGTGAAAAAAAATCTAAATCTATTGTAAAATCCGGGCTGCTTCTTACCCTCATGACTTTTGCTTCCCGCATAATGGGACTTATCCGCGAAATGACAAAGGCGTCTTTTCTCGGTACCGGACTTTATGCAGACAGTTTTTCTGTTGCATTTATGCTTCCTAACCTGTTCCGAAAGCTGTTTGCTGAAAACGCAATATCAGTTGCCTTTATTCCAACCTTTAAAGATTATCTTGCACAGGAAGATACCCTCGAAAATAAAAAGACAACCCAGGAATTTCTTAATGCTACACTGACTCTTGTAACCTTTATGACAGCCTGTGTTGTTAGCCTTGGAATTCTTTTTGCTCCATTTATCATCCCGATTTTCTGTAAGGCGCCAAATCCAGATGTAGCTGATTTTGCTGCAAAAATGGAATATTACCTTCTTGAGTTCGATGAAACTACCGTGCTCACAAGAATAATGTTCCCATACCTTTTCTTGATTTCTGTTGCAGCCTTCTTCCAGGGCGTTTTAAATACCTGTGGAATTTTCGCACCTTCCGGCTTTACTCCGGTTATGTTCAACGGAATTGTAGTTCTTTCAACTTATATTCTCGCTCCTCATACTTCGAATTCAGCCCGTTCTATGGCAATCGGTACAATTATCGGAGGTTCTGTACAGGCTGTATTCCAGTGGCCTTTTGTATACAAAACAGGCTGGAAAGTTGGACTTGCTTCGCTGAAAAAGGCTTTTACAAATCCGGGAACAAGAAAGGTTATGGCTCTGCTTGCACCAACAATTGTCGGTATTGCAGCCTATCAGCTTAATGACACAGTTTCTACAGCACTCGCAAAACGCGTAGGCCCAGGAATTGCTTCGAGCCTTCAGTACAGCATCCGTCTTCAGGAACTGATTCTCGGAATTTTTGCAGTTTCAATCGGAACTGTAATCCTTCCTGATCTTTCTGGTTTTGCAAATAAAAAAGACTGGACTCAGTTTAATTCAATGCTGCTTCAGGCAATCAAAATTATGACTCTGATTTCCATTCCAATTACAGCCTACTCTCTGATTTCCGGCCGAGAACTGATTTCACTGCTATATAAACGAAATCAGTTTGATGATGAATCTGTAATTATGACGCTGGGTATTTTCCGCTTTCATATTCTGGGACTGCTTTTTATTGCACTTAACCGAATTATGGCACCGGCCTTCTATGCACAGAAAAAACCAAAGCTTCCTACTATTGCAGGACTTATAAATTTCGTCTCAAATATTCTGCTGGTTTTTATACTTTCAAAACCAATGGGTGGAAACGGAATTGCATTGGCACTCAGCCTTGCGAGTCTTTTAAACACAGTTTTCCTTTTTATCTTTATGAAAAAAATGGAAGCGATTGAAGTTGGCAGACTTTCACGGGGCACTCTGCTTTATGCGCTTAAGATGTGCGTACTTTCTGTGATTGCCTCTGTGCCGACCTACTTTGCACACAAGGCTTTGTGCGGTATATTTGATGGTCACGGAAATCTCATTGCATACGGTGCACCTGTTCTTATTTCTGCTTTACTTTTTGCGACTATAGGTGTACTCGAATTGATTATTACAAGAGATGAAGTTATCAGCGTTATTTTGAAGAAGGTGAAAAAATGAAAGAATATTCTAAAGAAGAACTGAAAGAAATCTACAAAGCACGCCGCAACGTTCTTGCTGCAAAACTCCGCGAAACTGAAACCGGAGCCTGTGTTTTTGTAGACAGCGAGGAACACCGCGATCCTGCAGTTGCTTACTACACAAATCATGCAAACGATGCTGTTCTCGTAATTTTCAGCGACGGCTACAGCGTTCTTATTGCCTGGGATGAAAATCTTGCAAAGCAGAATGCATTCTATGACAAGCTCGTTCCATTCATGCGCTATAAGAATGAAGCAAAAGATGCTGTAAAGGCAATTCTTAATGCCTGCTATACACATGGAGAAAACAGCAAGGTTGAACTTCCTCCTTACCTTACTTATCCTGATTATCTCAAATTTATTGATGCGCTTGAAAACTATGACTGCCGCTGTAAGGAAGACGGCATTCACAAGTTCGTAGTTGATTGCCGCATGATTAAAGACGAATACGAAATTGAATGTACAAAGGAAGCTGCCCGTATCGGCGACCTTATAATCGATGAAATTGAAAAGCAGGTTATAAAGGGAAAAATCAAAACAGAAACTGATGTTGCTCTTTTGATTGAAAGACGTCTCCGTGAGCACGGCTGTCAGAGAACTGGTTTTGATACTCTCGCTGCAGGCCCTTCACGAAGTTTTGCAATTCATGCATTCCCTGGATACACTGCCGCAGAATGGCCTGCACAGGGACTTTCTATTCTTGATTTTGGTGTTGTATATAACGGCTACACCAGTGACACAACTCTGACTATTGCAAAAGGTCCATTAACAAAGGAACAGGAAAAACAGCTGGATCTTGTACAGAAGGCTTATGATGAAGCGCTCAAGTTATATAAACCTGGCCGCCCTATCATCGACGCTGCTAAGAAATGTGATGCTGTATTCGCTGCGGCAAAACGTAAAATGCCTCACGGCCTTGGTCATGCAGTTGGTCTGGAAATTCATGAGCTGCCACGCGTAAATCTGCGCGCTACACCGGAAATGCTTTTTAAGCCTGGTATGATTTTAACATGTGAACCGGGCCTCTACGATGTTGAAATCGGTGGTACCCGGCTCGAAAATGATGTCCTCATCACCGAAGACGGCAATGAGGTAATTACTCATTCAAGAATTATCAGAATCGATTAAAATATAGCAACCTTCTGGTCTATAAGAGCTATCTGCTCAAGTATACCATCGGCACTTACGCACAACGCATTGCACAGCTCCCTGTCTTCAAGGCCCTGTGCAAGTTTTTTCATATCTGTGATTACATGACGGATAAGATCGTTACTTAATTCTTCATCGCAGCAGTCTTCGAGCTGGCGGTTGTATTCTTCGCCGAGAACTCCGGACTTAATAAGTGACTCTGCTGTAATAAGAAGTCCAGGTTTTCCAGACATCTTCTGAATGATGTACTCGATAACCATTCGCATACGGCAGCAGTCGAACGAGTTCTTTTCCTTTTCCGGCAGGAAGCCGGCAAGGGTACGAAGAGTTTTAAACAGTTCGAGCTCAGCAGAACAAGATTTCTTCATCTCGTCATCGTTGAGGATGCGGCCAATTTTATCAATCATATCATCAGCTGTAACAAAATTTTCATCACTTAATGGTTCATCATTTGATTCTTCAATTACCGGAGCAGGGCTCTGGTAAAAATCATCACCAAAAAGAGAAGACATTTCATCTACAGTTACAAATGGGTCACTGGTAAGTATATCCATATCGTCCTCTATAGTTTCGTCTACAACAGGCGTTTCGTCAACACTTTCTTCTTCAATTATCGAATCTTCAAAAATTGGTTCATTCTCAGCATCAGATTCTTCAACAATTGGATCCTCGTCAACTGATTCTTCTTCAAACACAGGTTCTTCTACAGAATCATCAATCGCCGATTCTTCAAAAACCGGTTCGTTCTCAACAACAGCATCTTCCTCAACAACCGGCTCATTTTCAACAACTGGCTCTTCTGCAGTTACGGTTTCATCAAAAACAGGCTCTTCAACAAAAGGTTCCTCTACGACTGTCTCATCAGCTACAGGTTCCGGCTGTAAATCATAAGCGGAAAGTTTTTCTTCCACAGCTTCTTCAACGGCCTTTTCTACAGTCTGTTGTATCATCTTTTCATTTTCCTGCTTAAGTTCATCAGCAAGTTCTTTCTGCTGAAGTGCAAGCTCTCTCTGCTGGAGTTCAAGTTCTTTCTGCTGATTTTTTAGATCCTGCATCATCTGCTGTGCTTCAGGCATAGAGATCGGAGATGAAGCGCTATGCTCAGCAAACTCAGGCTCAACAACACTGCTGTCAGGTTCGAACATCGGCTGTTCAGATTCAGCTGCTGGAGCCTCAGGACTTACCACAGGATTTCCTGCAACAGGCACAGAAGTTTCTGCTTTTGATTCTGGGATTTCTGGTTCAGCTTCTGAAACTTCTGAAGCTTCCGGCTCTGCTGCAGTTTCTTCTTCCTGATCAACGATACCGCCGTCCTCAAAATCACCAAAATCAAAATCTCCAGCATCTTCTGAAAGTCCGCTCTTCAAGTCGTTTCCAGTTTCTGCTGCATCAGGAGTCATCATTGACATCAGATCTGAATCTTCAGAATTTTCATCATATGCTTCATCTTCCTCATCAATAAGAGGTTTGTTTACAGCATCAGGATCATCATCAAAATCTTCCCAGAACTCTCCGTCCTCGCCAGAAAGCGCCTGTTCAATAGGAGGAGTTGCTTCGAGGCTGCCGATATCAGGAAGTTCATCTTCCTCATCACTACCGCTCGATAAAAGTGCATCAACCTGGTCTGCAGTATTTTCATCGTTATCTATAAGACTTCCACTCTCTGTAAGATTTCCGCCTTCTTCCTCTGGAAGTGTATCAGCATCTACAGCGATTGGCATTTCTTCATCATTATAGATTTCTTTATTTGCTTCCATTTCTGAATGAATCTTTTCAAGCTGCTTAACTGCATATATATTCGGATTCTTTAAAGACAGGCCTTTTTCATATTCAGCTTTTGCTTTATTCAATTCACCGCGGGCTGTACTGATAGTTCCAAGTAGATTATAACCTTCCGGCATATTCGGACGACTTTCAACAAACTTATTAGCCATTTCTTCTGCCTTTTCATAATTGCCAGTCTGAATATAACGGTCGGCAGCGTTAATCATATAATCCTTATAGTGGTGATTGATTTTTCTGATTTTATTGAAATATGTTTCAGCAGCTTCTTCATCTCCACGACAAACAAAATACTGACCGTAAAGATCGAGAATCTGAAGGTCTTTTCCGTCGCTCTTTTCATCAATCTTTTTAATTACATCAAGAGCTTTGTCATAGCGCTGTGCAGAAAGCAGCACATGAGAATACTGCTTACAAACATCAAGATTTTCCGGCTCAATACCAACTGCATCTACAATCTTTTCCATTGCAGGTTCAATCTTCATTCCCTTTTCGAGAGATTTAGAAAGTCCCAGCAGAATGTTGATGTCGTTATTCTTTAAACTTTCTGCACGCTTAAAAGTTTTAGTTGCATTGTCATAATCAAACTGATTCAGATAGATTCGTCCAAGAATACATAGCAGATCTACATCATCCGGATGCAGCTTAATTGACTGCTCAACAAGTTCCTGAGCCTGTTTTGTTTCCTGACATCTTATGAGAAGTTCACTAAAATCACGGATTGCTTCGAGCCAGCCCGGACGAGTTTTAAGGGCCGTTTCATAACAGCGCACTGCTTCAGGAAAGTTTTTAATATCTTCATAAACGTGAGCAAGATTGTAATTCAAAATAGGATGATTCTGATCTACCTGAAGTCCACGCTTATATGTTGCGATTGCGGTATTATAATCTTTTTTGGCAAAATAAATGGCACCAAGATGATTATGGGCAAGAACATCATCAGGATTTCGGGAAATAACAGATTCAAAGGCATCAATGGCATCATCATAAGCGCCCATCTCTTTGTAAGTAAATCCAATGCTGTAATTTACTGATGGATTATTAGCAGAACTTTCCTGAGCTTTATGCAGAATGTTTACAGAATCCTCATAGCGCTTAAGACGGCGGAAGATTCCTCCAAGGCTGACCATAGCATCGGTATTTTCTGGATTCACGGTAATTATCTGCTCATAATAAGGAATTGCTTTTTCATCCTGACCGGCACGCACATAAATGCTTCCAAGCTGCTGAAGATATTCTACATTTCCTTCATCTCCACGCAGCATCTCCTTATACAGCCTTGCTGCAGTTGTCCAGTCATGAGCTGTAATTGCATTCTGTGCCTTTGCTAAATTTAAACTGTTTGCCATATACCTTCTCCCTTCCCTACTTTAACCGTGCCAATGGTCTTGCGAAAACTTCCTTAGAAAGATTTCCGACTACCCTCATATCCAGCGCTGACCAGGCTGCCACCGCAAAATAGTATATTTTACCGTTTTCCAATCCTGTAACTGTAAACGAGCTTGTATTTCCAACATTGATTGGTGATTCACCTTCTATTGCAATTCTTCCAAGATATTCTCCGGGACGGGTTCCATAATAAAGATAATAACCGCCGGCTGTATCATCTACAGAGTAATTCCATGAAACTGTAACACTACCGTTACCAGCAACTGCCTTTACAATAAACGGAGGCAATGGCTCAGGTAGTTCTGTAAAATCAAGTTTAATAGTTGTAATTGCAGGTGTCTGTTCACCGTTTCCATCAGGCATAAGTTCAACTGCAACCTGGAAATAAAGGCCTGTAATTCCTGTAAGTTCCTCTCCACTTTCTACAGGCTTCCATTCAGGATATTCTTCGTTCCAGCCATAAAAGTTTTCTCCAGAACGCACGTAATAGCATACTTCTGTCTGAGTAGGAACATTCATTTCTGCTTCAAGCTTATTTAATACAGAACCTGTAGAAACCATAATAGGCTTAGTTACAAAACGGCCGCCACTTGGGAGATACTGTGTATGTCCAACTCTTCCAGCATTTTCTGCTGACTGGAAATCTGGTGGAGTATAAGGACGACGAAGGATTCTGAAATCATCTATCTTTCCTGTATATTCCGAACAGATTGCGAGTTCAGAAGGAGTTCCAAGATAAACAAGACTTACATCTCCGCCTTCTGAACGGGTTGTTGTTATATATGTAAGGTCTTCTGTAATTCCGTTAACTATATATTCAAGAATACCCGTCTCACAATCAAACGACAGTACATGATAGCTCCAGACATCAGGTATGATTTTTGAAGAGCCTTTCAGTTTAACTTCATTACGGCCAGCTTCATTCACATATAAATCAAAAATATTGTTCAATTCCCAGCGCAGATGACCTTTATCAAAAGTACCGCTTATAACCTGGAATGCAAGCCGTCCGTCTTCATTTCGAGAAGATTCCCAGTTCAAAACTATTTCACCATTTTCTGCAATTGAAGGACAAAGCCAGAATTCAATTGAGAATGAACCCATCAAACCTTCAGATCCAAAGAAACTTCCCGGCTGTCCGGAAATGCTGAGACCACCCATATTTCGACTGAGACCTGCAGCTTTTTCATTTTTTGTCTGATTTGTAAGCTGGAAATTATTTCTGTTGATAGTATAGTCGCCGTTAGAAATCGGCATCTGAGCATCTTCAAAATCTATAAGTAAATCTGTATATTCATCAAATACAAAAGAGTTAGAAGCGAGCTGAATACAGTCATAGCCATAACGACCTTTTCCAGTAGTAATATTTTCCTGCTGCTGAAAAACAGGCCAGCCGCCTTTTCCACCAAGTACATATTCCTTAGCAAAAAGTTCAGCCACGCCACAGGCACACATCACAGCCGAAACCGCTATAATAAGAAGTCTTTTTTTGATACAATTTCCTAACATAACATGACAGCCAAAACTACCGGTGGAAAACCCGCAACAATCCGCGAGGTTCTACACGAAACAGCTCTGAAAGCTCCTCAATCTAGTGGTGTTTACCTGTGGCGAAACGCAGAAAACACCGTAATTTATGTGGGAAAAGCAAAGAGCCTTAAGAGCCGCCTGTCTTCCTATTTTTCTGGACAACAGAGCGTAAAAACAAGGCTTTTAATCTCCCACGCCAACTCTATTGAATACATCACAACAGCAAATGAGTATGAAGCTCTGCTGCTGGAAAACAACCTTATTAAAAAATACAATCCCCGTTACAACATTTGTCTGAAGGACGGAAAATCGTACCCGGTTCTCAGAATTACCAACGAGGATTATCCTAAGATTTTTAAGACCCGCCGCATTCTCCAGGATGGCTCAACCTATTTTGGACCATTTCCTGATGTAACGGCTCTCGAAACTTTTCTTGAAACTATCTTCAAGCTGTATCCGATTCGTCATTGCAGAACTCTCCGTAAGCGGGATACCCCTTGTTTATACTATCACATGAAGCAATGTCGCGCTCCCTGTTGTGGTAAAATTTCTAAAGAGTCCTACAATTTATACATCGGTGAAATTAAAAGACTACTTGAGGGAAAAGGTGAAGAAACCGTTGCCGCACTGAATGCCGAAATGAAGGCTGCAGCCGCCGCTTTGGACTTTGAAAAGGCTGCCCGTTTACGTGATGGCATTAAAGCACTCATGGTTCTTCAGAATCAGAATATAGTAGAAAGCTTTGAAGCGGATGACCGTGATTATATTGCTTACCACAGTGAAGGCGAACTTGTAAGCTTTACTGTCCTTAAGATTCGCCAGGGTAAACTGCTCGGTCGTGAAAACTACCGCGCCGAATCTCTCAACGATGATGATGACTTAATTGCCGAGTTTATGGCTGTTTTCTATGATGATGCTGTAAACATTCCGCCGCAGATTTATATTCCTGCCACCGAAGAGTTTGATCACATTGCCCGCTGGCTTCATGAAGAAAAAAAAGCTACTTCACAGGTTATTATGGTATCTTCTCATGATCTTCCACGTGATGTTGCTGCCCTTCAGATGGCAAAACAAAATGCGAAAGAAGATATTGTCCGACGTCTTCGCGACAGAGGCGATATTCCTGCAATGGAAGAACTCAAACTTAAACTTGGACTGGATACTCTTCCAATCCGTATTGAAGGTTTTGATATTGCGCATATCGGCGGAAAGTGGCCGGTTGCTTCACTGATAAGCTTTTACAATGGAAATCCAGATAAAAAGAATTACCGCTATTTCCGTCTTAAGACTACAGACGGTTTAATAGATGACTTTGCTTCCATGAAAGAGGCTGTTTCACGCCGTTACACAAGACTCTTAAACGAACAGACAGATTTGCCTGATTTGATTCTTATAGACGGTGGTATCGGTCAGGTAAATGCTGTTGAAGAAATTTTAAATTCCCTTGGACTGGATATTCCGGTTGCAGGTCTTGCTAAGCGTGATGAAGAAATTTATCTTCCTGGAAACAGTACGCCAATCTGTCTTCCAAAACGAAGTGATGCACTCCGCCTGTTACAGCGAGTGCGAGACGAGACTCACCGCTTTGCCACAAGCCGTAACCAGAGACTTCGAACAAAAGAAAATACTCAGTCCATTTTCCTGGAACTTCCGGGTGTTGGCGAAAAGCGTGCATTGCAGCTACAGCGCCAGTTCATAACTCTGGAAGCACTGGCCGCAGCAGAAGAAAGTGCTATTGCTCAGTGTCTGCACGTAAAGGCTGCTGAAGCTGCCGACATTCTCCTTAAGGCCCGTGACCTCAACGCCCAGCGCAAAGAGAAAAAAGATTTACAGAGATTATCGCTCGGCGCCGCCGGCACTACAAAAGAAAAAGCAGCAGAGGCAAGTTATATTGCTGATCTTGCAAGCCAGGCACTCGCGAGTCAGGCTCTTGCCGCCGCCGAGAACCCGCCCGACTACGGTTCCTTAGCGGAGTCAAAGGATTAAGGAATATCCTCAACAACCTGTTTAGGCGGCTGCTCAAGTAATTCCGGATTTTTAAGATATTTGTGTAATTCGTGCAGGGCTTCTGAATAATACTGTCCGTCACAAATTCTATCATCAGTTGTAATTACATAATCCAGAAAATGCTTTTTGGTAATTGTTCCATCACGTTTAATTACATTCTCATGCCGATTAGTTGCGAATGTAATTATCATTGGAACATTTCCAAAATTATATAGATGATGAAATACGGAAGGAATTCCCAGAGATCCCATAGAAGACATTACCAGTGAACCATGAAAAGGACTCATATCCAGAAGTGACTGAGGAATATGTCCATTATAATCAAGATGATAAAGAAACTTCATCATTAAACGCAAAATCCAGCGTGGAAGCTTAAAAATCAAACGAAGGAATTTATCCATGTCGCTTGCATCTTCAGGATCTGTCTGCTGCTGATATTCGGTTATCTTATCATGCATCTGTTTATAAACATCATTGATTGTATCTTCCGGCTTAAAGAAGAACTTTATCATGGTCTCAGGAGCATTCATTGTAAGAGCTTTCTTTACTGCCATGCTCACTTCAATATTGTTCCTTGCATAAACACGATAACCATTAACAAAGCGGTTTATACCTGGTTTCTGACTTACAGTTCGTACATATGCAGCAGCAAAAACATACATTACATTAAAACCGTCAAAACCTTCCTGACGTTTCTTATGAATATAGGATTCTATTGCATCCAGTTCCACACCATCAGAAATATAATTATTTGCATCGTTGCGGGTTTCCATTACATACAAGGCAAATATGGACATCGGCTCCATTGATCGAATCAATCTACCGTCTTTTCTGTCTCCGCGACGTCGTTTATATGGCACTGGCTTCTCCTCCTAGCTGAGAAAACTGTTGTATTTTATAAGTTCAACATATTTAAATGGGGCACCATGACCAAAATAAAATTCAGTATCATCGGAAAAGGTAAGCGCCTTTATTTTTTTAAGACTATTATAAATATCATTTTCGTTACCGGTTGGCAAGTCGGTACGGCCTATGCTTGTTTCAATTAAGGTGTCACCGGTAAACACAACCTTTTCGTTTTCAAGTGAAAACATACAACTTCCTGCTGTATGTCCTGGAGTATGAATCACATCAATATCAAAACCAAAAAGATTTATTTTACCTTCAGAAAGGGTTTTAAAATTCACCTTCGGTTGATAGAAAGTGCCAGCCAGAATTGAACCATTCTTTCTTGAATTAGTAATTACCTCAATTTCATCATTAAAGCAGTAATATTCAACTCCAGGATTTTTTTCTGCAAAAGCATTTACCCCCATTATGTGATCAAAATGTCCATGAGTCTGCAGGACAAATTTTACAGGAGGAATTGTCTTTAAGTAATTTTCAATTTCAGAATCATAATAACCGAGGTCTACAATAAAACTGCACTCCCCGGCTGAGCAGACATAAACATTACAGGAAAAGGCTCTCTGATTCACAAAGGTTTTGATTTTCAAATTCTGTGCCAAATTAAATTACTCCATCAATCAATTAAAATAATCTGAAACCTCTGATTGTTTTTACAGAATTACGTTCTATAAGCTCAGGACGGCAGCGAATAATTGGTGGGACTGTTTTTCCATCAATCTGATCCAGCATCATCTGTGCAGAAATCTCTGCAATTTCATTTGCACTCTGTCTGAATGTTGTAAGGCCGGCGTATTCTGCAGCAAAATCATCATCAAAACCAATTACTGAAATATCTTCCGGAATTTTTATATTATGATCTTTTGCATAATCACACACACCAAAAGCAAGCTGATCATTAGTGACAAAAACGGCTGTGATATCTTTTCGGCGTTTTATGAGACGGCCGAATGCTTCGTAGGCACTTTCTTTATCCCAGGTTGCGCTTAATTCATAAAGTTCTTCATCATAAAGATTATAGGTTTTAAGAGCTGATTTAAAGCCTTCATAACGCTCAGTTGGAGCTGCAGAAATTCCATCCACCGGTGCTGAAATATATGCGATTTTTTTGTGTCCATGATTTATAAAATACTCTGCAGCGGCGTATCCACCCTGTTCGTTTGCAGTAATAACCGTACAAATATCTTTAAAAATTGTGTTTGTAGAAACTCTTGGAAGATTTGTTCTTATAAAATCATCAAAATCAGAAGCGTTATTTGTAGCAGGGTTTATTATGATTACACCGTCAATACAACGGAAATTTGCATGTGAAAAATATGTCATATTAAAATGACGTGAAAGGAATATAATATCATAACCGGCAGCTTCTATTTTTTCTCGGAACCGGTTCAAAACAGGAGAAAACAAAGGATGTGAAAAGCCTTTATTCATTCCTGTATCATCATAAACTACGCCTATAAGATAGGATTTTTTGGTTGTAAGGGTTCGGGCAGAAATATTCGGCTCATAACCAAGTTCTTTAGCCTTATTTATAATTCTCTGTCTGGTCTCCTCACTTAGAGAGCCGAGCCCGTTTAAGGCCTTTGAAACAGTAGGTGCAGAATATCCAGTAGCTTCAGCAATGTCGTATATAGTGACCATAAATCCCTCAAAAAAAACGCCGACCTAAAGGAATACGGCTTTCCCAGGTCGGCAAAAAATCTCAATCTGCAGGACAACATACAGGAGGAACCCGCAAATATGAAAAAATAGTTTTTAGGCAACCGGTTGCCTAAATCTAGTATAAACCACATATTGCACCTCGTCAACTTTTCTGATATTTTATTCGAAGATTTTACGTTTGAGATGACTGGATAGTCAGAGTCCATAGAGTCCTGCTTTACCGGTGACGCCACGGCGCGCCGCGTATCACATCTACCAAGTAATTTACTACACACAATTACCTAATTCTCATTTATTTTAACATCACCGTGATATACGGTCACGTCAAGGCACGCTACGCTTAAAGCCTTGACATGCCCGTTTATCGGTTTTTATCAGGAGGATAAAACCGCTATGAACAAGTACGCAAAGCGTTATCTTATTGACGCTATGTCAGGTATGGCTCAGGGACTTTTTGCATCCCTGTTGATTGGAACAATTATTAAGACTTTAGGTCAGCAGCTTCTTCGTCTGAACCAGAATGCTGTTTTCCAGTTCCTCGTAAACGCTGGAAACTTCGCAACAGACGCACATGTTGTTGGTGCCGCTATGGCAATCGGTATTGGTTTTGCAATGGGAGTTCCAGCTCTCGTTCTATTCTCTCTCGCAGCAGTTGGAAGTGCCGCTAACGTAACTGGTGGTGCTGGTGGCCCACTCGCAGTTCTCTTTATTGCAATCATAGCTGCAGAAATGGGCTGTCTCGTAAGCAAAAAGACAAAGGTGGACATCATCGTAACTCCAGCTGTTACAATTCTTGTTGGTGCTTTGCTCACAGTTTTGACTGCTAAGTACATTGGTGCTGCAGCTAGTTCAGTTGGTAAGTTCCTCGTTTGGACTACAAAACTTCATCCGTTCTGGATGGGTATTCTTGTATCAGCTGTAGTTGGTATTGCTTTGACTCTGCCAATCTCTTCTGCTGCTATTTGTGCTGCTTTCGGTCTCACAGGTCTTGCTGGTGGTGCTGCTGTTGCAGGCTGCTGTGCTCAGATGGTTGGTTTTGCAGTTTTGAGCTTCCGCGAAAACCGCTGGGGTGGAATTTTGAGTCAGGGTCTTGGAACTTCTATGCTCCAGATGCCTAATATCATCAAAAATCCAAAAACATGGATTCCACCAATCCTCACTTCTATGATTACAGGTCCAATCGCTACATGTCTCTTTAAGATGGAAATGAACGGTGCTGCCGTAAGTTCTGGAATGGGTACCTGTGGTCTCGTAGGCCAGATTGGTGTAATTACAGGCTGGTTCGAACCAAGTGAAGTTGCTGTTGGACATGGTGCAGTTGCAATTCAGCCAGGTTTCGTTGACTGGCTCGGTCTTGTACTTATCTGCTTTGTTCTTCCTGCAGTTTTGTGCTGGGCATTCGGACTTCTTTTCCGCAAAATCGGCTGGATTAAAGACGGCGATCTCGCTTTGAACTAACTTTTAATAAATATCTTTACAGACTGCCTGTTAAGCGCAACAATATAAGCATGAAAAAGATTGCAATTATTACTGGTGCTTCAGGCGGTCTTGGTAAAGAATTTGTTTCCCGCCTTATTTCTGAGGTTGATGAGCTTTGGGCTATTGGACGCAATGTTTCTAAACTCGAAGCTCTGAAAAATGAAAACGGTTCACAGGGTGAAAAAATCATTCCGCTCCAGATGGACCTTTCTGACATAAAATCCTTTGATATTCTATCTTCAAAACTGCATTCAGAAAACGAAACAGATGGTATTGAAATCAGCTGGCTTATAAATAATGCCGGTGCCGGACGTTTTGGTCCTTCAAAAGATTTCTCAACTGAAGAACTGAATGTCAGCATCACCTGTCACTGTACTGCCATTGCTTCAATCTGTAATATCTGTATTCCTTATATGAAGGCAGGCAATCATCTTGTAAATATTGCATCACAATCAGCATTTTCCCCATTACCATATATCAACCTTTATGCTGCAACTAAAGCTTTTGTTTACAGTTATACCCGAGCGCTCGGTGAAGAACTTAAAGACTCAGGAATTATTGTAACTGCAGTCTGCCCAGGCTGGATAAAAACCGGTCTTATTGTCGAAAGCTTAAACGGCAAAAAAGTGCACTTTCCGCTTCTCACAACTGCCGACAAGGTAGCCGCAAAAGCACTCAAAGATGCAAGACGGGGAAAGCCTGTTTCAATCTACAAGCTTTCTGTACGCTACATTGCATGGCTTCAGAAACATCTGAATAATTCTATCTCTGTTCGAGTATGGGCAAAACTGGTTGAAAAATACGTGAAGAAATAGTTATTTTTTTCATTCTTATTCTATAAAAAAACGATTTCTGATATAATTCTCGTTTGCGATGAATTATGAAAACCCGTTGATTGTTCAAGGCGACCGCTCGCTTTTACTGGATGTACATGCCCCTCTTGCTGAGGAATGCCGAAATGCACTTATCCCATTTGCTGAGCTTGAAAAATCGCCGGAACATCTTCACACATACCGACTTACTCCCCTTTCTCTCTGGAACGCTGCCAGTGCGGGTTTTTCTGCCGATGACGCTGTAGAAGTTCTCCAGAAATTTGCACGCTATGATGTTCCTCAGTCTGTTACTGCCTGGATTAAAGAAACTGAAAGCCGTTTTGGAAAGATTAAACTTATTGCAGGTCCTGATATTGAAGTTCCTGTAAAAGAAGGTTCTGCTGAAAAAATAGTTGAACACTTCTTATATCTTGTTGCCGACAGCCTTCCCGTTTTTAAGGAGATTGGTGCAAATCATTCTGTAAAAAAACTTCTCACAAATACACTTGAAGACAATGGAGCTCCTGAGCATTCCTTCCTGCTAAAACTTACAGACCGCGGTACAATCAAACAGCTGCTTCTTCAGGCTGGCTGGCCTGTAAAAGATGAAGTTGCATTAGTTGATGGAGAGCCTCTTGATGTTTCTTTACGGGAAACTACAAGCGCAGGTCGTCCTCTTCAGATTCGTGAATATCAGAAAGGAGCTGCAAACGCCCTTGTTGGAGATAAAGGCCCTGGTACAGGTTTTGGAACAATTGTTCTTCCTTGTGGTGCCGGTAAGACTATCGTAGGCATGACAATTATGGACATGCTCAAAACATCAACACTGATAATTACTACTAATATTTCTGCAGTTCATCAGTGGATTGATGAGCTACTTGATAAAACAAATCTCACTGCAGATCAGATTGCAGAATACTCCGGTGAATCAAAAACAATTAAGCAGGTAACAGTTGCAACCTATCAGGTTCTTACCTGGAGACCGGACAAAGAAGGTCCTTACCCACACTTCTCTATTTTCCATGAACGTCCATGGGGGCTTATTATTTA
The DNA here is from genome assembly GCF_900111035.1 of Treponema bryantii. Lineage (GTDB taxonomy): Bacteria > Spirochaetota > Spirochaetia > Treponematales > Treponemataceae > Treponema_D > Treponema_D bryantii_C. The sequence continues at coordinate 76,378 of NZ_FOFU01000007.1, read as the reverse complement.
TGACGAAGTTCACATGCTGCCGGCTCCGGTTTTCCGTGTAGTTGCAGATTTACAGGCAGTGCGCCGTGTTGGACTTACAGCAACTCTTGTTCGTGAAGATGGTTGTGAAGGTTATGTATTCAGTCTTGTTGGACCAAAACGTTATGATGTTCCATGGAAAGAACTTGAGCGTGACCAGTGGATTGCAAGTGCAGAATGTATTGAAGTTCGAATAGACCTTCCTGCCACTCAGGAAATTGAATATGCCGTAGCAGGAGTCCGTGAAAAACATAAAATCGCAAGTATGAATCCTGACAAACTACCGGTAGTTAGGAAAATTATTGACAGTCATCCTGAAGATAAAATTCTTGTAATAGGTCAGTACCTTCAGCAGCTGGACGAAATTGTAAAAGATCTGGGCTGTCCTATAATCACAGGAAAAACACCGAACACCGAACGTGACCGCATATATAATGATTTCCGCGAAGGAAAAATCCGCGTACTTGTTGTGTCTAAGGTTGCAAACTTTGCAATCGATTTGCCGGATGCTTCACTTGCAATTCAGGTAAGCGGAACATTCGGAAGCCGTCAGGAAGAAGCACAGAGACTCGGTCGTATTCTTCGTCCAAAAGAAAGAAAGTCGCGCTTTTTCACTTTGATTACCAGAAACACTGTTGAAGAGGAATTCGGTTCAAACCGCCAGAAGTTCCTTGCCGAACAGGGCTATGAATATAAAATTGTAAGATACGACGGAGAACTTAACTTAGATGAATGAAAATGAAATCAACAGCTGGAAAGAAGCTTTTTCTTCCCTGCCAGACAAACAGTTTTTTAATACAGTCCGTCTCTATCTTGGAGAAATAAAAACTCCATATAATAAACAGCGACTCACAGAACAGCTTGCCGGCTTTATAAGAAAAGAAGAAAATCTTACAAGTATTCTCACTCTCCTTGATGTTTTTGATATAAAAGTGCTCACTGCAATTTCAATGATTCCAAACGCTTCACAGGAAAGCCTTGCTGATTTTTTTCATGGTGAAACTTCAGTTACAGAAATCTATGCAGAAGTCATAAACCTTACAGAACGTCTTTTAATCTATAAAGAAAAATCTCAATATTCAGAAAAAGAATATATAAAAATAAATCCACTCCTTCGTGAAAATCTTATTCCATATCTCGATGCTTCTTTGATTTTCCCGAATTACAAAGCAGAAATTACTTCAATTGAAGATGTATTTACCCTATCTCCAAATCTTCTTGCTGCTTTCATAACTTATATCCGTATCCGCGGTATTTCATGTAAATCAGACGGAACAATCAAAAAAAATGATCAGAAACGACTTTCTGAAATTTTCCCGGGAAAAGAAAAACTCATTCAGCTTTTGATGAATGCCTTTGTAAATCTTTCACTGGTTTATGAAGATGAAAAAGAAACCTGCTACGTCATAGATATTTCCAGACTTCAAAAATTTTCTGAGCTTCCGGAACTTCAACAGTATGCACTTTTATGTGCCGCAGCTGTTTCACGCTTTAGTAAAGATGGATTAAAAAAAGAAGCTCAGTTATTGATTGACTGTCTTACTTCTGTACCAGAAACAGGCTGCACTCTCGAAACTATTCTACGTCTTGCATTCCTTGCCGGTACCTATACTGAAGATGGAACCACATCTGTACGAAAAAGCAGATTCAGTCAGATTCTTGCTGCTGCGCGACAGGAAGCCGGTGCAGAGCCAGAACAGAATGCAGAACTTTTAGACCGGATGATTGACTGCGCTCTGGAGTTTGGACTGTTACAGAAAATCGGAAAAACTGGAGATGGTGTTGAACTTTATAAAAGCTCGAACGAATTATTAAAGGTTGTTTCAACTCCGCTCAACAATCACTCTATACCAAAAGTTTTGAATATCGATTCAACCTTCACTGTTACTCTTATGCCGGGACTTACACTCCGCCAGTTGCTTCCTCTTACAGATTTTATGCTCGTAAAGAAAAGTGGAGTCGTAACTGAATTTGAAATAACAAAACAGTCAGTATCAGAAGGCTTTGATCACGAACTTTCACCAGACAGTATTTTTGAACGTCTCGAAAGCTATTCTAATTATCAGATTCCTCAGAACCTCAAAATAAATATAACTGAATGGTATAATTCCTATTCTTCTGCAACACTTTATTACGGTTATATTCTGAAAGTGACAGACAACAATATTTCATTTGCAGAAAATAATCCGAACATCAGAAAATACATAAAAGAAAAACTGGCCGACGGCATTTATCTTTTGAATCTTCCGGCCGGTACAGACATTTCTACATTTGTTGAAGAAAGTTCTCTTGATTTTATGGGCAATGTAAAAACTTCAACAACAAAATCAGAGTTTACAAGCTTCCCTCTTTTGCGTCCGGGCCGGAAACCAATGGTTCTTGAAACCCGCAGCAAAACAGAATCAAAGAAAACTTCAATTGCAGAAGCCGGAAAGATCCTTCAGGCACTAAAGGCAAGTCTTAAAAAACTTGATATGGATAAAGCTCAGAAGGAAAGCCTCGAGCACAGAATTTCAAGCAGACTGATTCTTTCCGAATTACAGCTTAAAAATGCTTCAATCCGTACGGAGATTTTAGAAGCTGACGGTATGGATTTTGCGGGTAAAGTACATCTGATTGAAGCTGCAGTAAAAGAAGAAGATATGATGGAAATCCGACTTCCTGCTGCAGATGGAAAAGGAGAGTTTTTCACACTTGTCGGAAAACCACTCAGCATTTCCCGCCAACCTGGCGAAGCAGTTATGCGTATTCAGATTGAACCGACAAAAGACATTGAAAACCTTTTGGTAAGCAGAATTACACATTTAAGAAGATTAAGATTTTAGGATTTAATATGGAACTCTATATAGTACGACACGGAACAACAGACTGGAATGCAGAAAAAAAATTCCAGGGCGCAAAAGATATTGAACTCAACGAAAACGGACGCATACTTGCAGCAGAACTTGGAAAACGCCTCGACCACTCTGGTATAGACTTTGACTGCGTTTATTCATCTCCGCTAATCCGCGCTTATGAAACAGCATGTCTTATCCGTGGACACAAAACTTATCCGATTATCAGAAATCAGCTTCTTACAGAAATCAGTTTTGGCGGACTCGAAGGCCTTCCGTATAATGAATGGATAAACACAGACCACCCAAGAAAATATTTTTTCACAGAACCGGGAAGCTATGTTCCACCAGAAGGCGGCGAAACTTTCCAGTCTGTCTGTGACCGCACAAAGAAATTTGTTCAAACTATTATCGAACCGATTCAGAACAGCCAGCCAGATTCACGCATTATGATTGTTGCTCACGGAGCTCTTTTGGCAGGAATGATGTGTTATCTCGAAGGCCACGGTGTTGATAATTTCTGGGGAAGTGGTTTGAAAGGAAACTGTGAAGAAGCTGTTTATCAGTTTGATGGCAACAAGTGGACAAAGACTCATGAGGATGAAGTACATGAAAACCCTTATCAAAAATAAAAATGATCAAGAATCTATAAAGACCACCGCCAACACTCTCAAAAACGGTGGAATCGTAATAATTCCAACTGATACAGTTTACGGTTTCAGCGGAATCGTTGATCTCAAAAACGCAGCCTCAAACTTCGAAACCGATGCAAAAATCCGCACTATCAAAGGGCGGGCAGAAACAAAACCGCTCATTCAACTGATTGCAAAGCCAGAAGATATTCATCTTTATACTGATGATGCCCTTCCAGCAGAACTCCTTTCAAAATGGCCGGGCGCCCTCACAATCATTGTTCATATAAAAAAAGACTCGCCACTTGCTGCCACAGCGATTCCTGAATCAGGCACAGTAGCCTTCCGTTGTCCTGGTGACGAATGGCTAAGAAAAATAATTACCGAATGCGGGGCTCCAATATTCAGCACCAGCGTAAACCGCAGCGGCCAGCCAGTTCTGGACACAGCTGACGCCATTTCCAGTGAATTCAAGAACGAGGTTGACCTGATTATCAATGACGGCGACAAAAAAGGTGCCCTGCCATCTACCCTCGTCATGCTCGAAAATGGTAAAGTCAAAGTGTTGCGTCAAGGCAGCGTAGAAGTATAATTTTAAATAAGAAAGCTATGAACGGAAAAATCTCAATTATACAAAAAGACGAAGCCTACTCTTACGATGAATTATCCTTTATCGAAGAAAACATTTGCCCGCTGATTACTGATAAAAATCAACAGACTGCTGTAAATGAAATTCTTAAAAATCTCAAAGAAGCAATTGAAAATAAAAAAACATCAGCCGCTATTTTTTTTATGCCGCAAACTACCTTCAATATTTTTTCTTTGCTTCAGGGAGATAATTCCATTTGCAAGATTCAAAAAGAAGATATTGAAGCGTTGAATAATACTTTTGAATCAATTGATAATTGCAACCAACCGATATTCAAGCACTTTAAGAAAAAACTGAAAATACTCAACGAATATCTCCAGGAGGGAAACTCTGTATCTCCGACCGTAATTGCGGCAGATAATTTTTCTGATATAAAAATTAAATAAGATTTGTACACCCCTTTAATTCTGCAAACAATTTTATTGTTTTTCAGAAATTAAAAGATATAGATTTAAATAATATGCAATACTTTCATACATATTTATCTTCCGGTTAATTTTCATAGAAAAAAACTGAACACATAATGGAAATAAAAAAATACCTATAAATGAAAAAATAATAAGGTAATTTGATAGAAGTTCATTTTTTGAAAAGATAGATATAATAACCGGCAATAGTACTATAGACAAATATTTCTCAATATTATTCTCCTGCTTATTTGATTCTTTTTCCTTTTTATTTTTGAAATAAGTAATTATTTGCGGAAAGGATTCAACCTTTATTTTATTCCTTGCCAGATTTTGTATAAATTGATTTAGAAACTCTTCTTCATACTTCTGTCCTTTTTTATAAAAAAAGTTTTCTCTTCTTTGAATTTTTAATCTATAGTTATAAAAAAATAAAAAATACAAAAGAAAGATAACAAGAGAGCAAATTTTTCCAATAATAGATTCATTATGTACATTGAAATAGAATAGAACAAAGGAGATTAAAAAATATCCCCCCCAGAAAACAATGTATATTGCTTTATCTAAAATAGAGCCATTCTTAAAGATATTAAAACCTTTATATGATTCTTCAACTTTCTCTATAATACTATAAAAATCCTCTGTAAACATTTTTCATTTCCACCCTTAAGCATTTGCAAGACTCACAGGCATAATTGATAAATCAGAAAGATCAAATTCCAAGCCGTATAATGTAGATAAATTTAAAATCCACAAAATTATTATAACACTAGTATCTCAAAAATAAAATAAAAATAAAAATATATCTTTGTTTTAATTTTCAATCTATGCCGCCTCATGTTATAATCAATCAAAAAAAAACACAGAGGCTTAAAATGATTTTAACAAACAAGGAATTACAAAACTTCTATTTTGGAGCTTATAGTTTTGAAGAAACTAACGAAGGGTATTTACAGGCATTCCAATATACAAAAGAGCAGATGGAATATTTTAAGAGTGGACTTGATTTCTGGTACGACAGATGTATGGCCAGCAATGCAAAAACAATCGAGTTGAAAACTGAAGCACAGGCTATTTCTTTTGACTATAAATTTCTCTGGAAGGGCTCAGACGATTCTTTTGAATTAATGATTGATGGACTGATTACAAAAATTGAATATGTAAAGAATCTAAAAAAAGAAGGCAAACTTGAATGGGCGCTTCCTTCTGGTATGAAAAATATTGTAATTTATCTTCCAGCAGATGCCACTGTTTTAATTCGTAATTTCTCAATTGATTCAATTGCTGAACGACCTGCTAAAAATGAAAAAGTATTATGGCTTGGTGATTCTATCACTCAAGGCTATGGACCGCTTCGCTCTGCGCAAACATATGTTAGTGTTGCAAACAGACTTTTGAATTATGAAATTATAAATCAGGGAATCGGCGGTTATGTTTACGATAAAAAATCTCTGCTAAAAATGGAAGGTTATAGTCCTGATAAAATCATTGTTGCACTCGGCACAAATCAGTATGGCTGTGAAACAATGAAAGATATAGAAGAGTATTACGAGACTCTCATGTCACTTTATGGTAATGATATTCCTGTATTATGCATTTCTCCCTTGTGGCGTGGAGACAACATGGATGGAATTCCGACACTCGAACGCTTCTGCAAAAATGTAAAAAAGATTGCCGGAAGTTATAAAAACGTAAAGGTAATAGATGGCTTTAAGATGGTTCCACATTTAAGCGAATATTTTCTAGATAATCTGCATCCTAACTGCCTTGGAACAGAAACTTACGGTCGAAACCTCGTAGAAGAAATTCGAAAACTTGGATTCTAGAAATATGACACTGTGTTGTCATATTTAATAACGTATAATTTCTTTATCAAACTGATAGTTATGATAAGGAAATTATATGCTCCGCCCTCAATTCAATGAAATAAAATCATACGAAGAATTCTCTAAATTCTACTGGTATCGTGAAGAGCTTCAAAAAATCTGTAAACAGCTTGGACTTGATTCATCTGGTTTTAAGGCAGATTTGAATCATTCTATTGAAGAATACTTCAATGGAAATCTGGTAAGATCTGTAAAATCACATCGTCTTACAGAAAGGGGAATACACTATACTAAATCCGTTGTCACCACTCACCTCACACTGCAAACAAGTCTGTTAGAATGTCGTTTCTGCTTCAACCAGCGCTTCCGAGATTTCTTTTCTGAACAGACTAGAATCAAAAACTTTAGATTCAATGTTGATATGGTTGCAACTGCACGTAAGGTAAAAGAAACAAATGACACAACCTTTACCCTTGGTGATCTGCTAGACATCTACTACGGCAAAAAGACCTATAAAAAGTACGACAAAGTTTCTTTGCAGTGGAATAAGTTTGTTCAGGATTTCTGTGCAGATCCAGCAGCATACCAGTTTCCGAATAAACTAAAAACTACTGCCAGGCTCTGGAAAATAGTGCGCGAATCAACAAGAGAAAAAGTATTTAAACATGAATTGTTAGACGAATTTGAAAATAAAATTTAAGGAGTACTGCTATGACTTGCCATATTGATTCTTTGTATATAATTGTTGATGATTTGGAAAGAGCAATTGCTTTTTATGAAGATTTCTTTGAACAGAAGATTCTCAATAAAAGTGAGCTCGGTGGTTATTTTGATATTAATGGATTCAGATTTCATCTGTTTGCTTATAAAAAGGTTAGTGAGTCACACACTTATGGAAGTAACTGTTTACCGAGCATTTGTTTTGCATCTCTGGAAGAAATGAAAAGAAAGATTTCTGACAAAGAGATTTGTTTCCCCCTTACAAAAATCAGCAAAAACTGGGTAGCAGAATTTGTTGATTCAGAAGGAAATCACATTGAAGTTTATACACCTGTTAAGAAATAAAAGTGAAAAATGATTTGATAGAAAATATCGAAAAACTCCACACAACACCAATGGGCGTGGAACGTATCCGTCGTAATCTCTCACTTGGTAATGATGAAAAAGATGTCATTGCGTTCTGTCGCCAAAAAATCCTGGATATCCGCTCTGTAATTACACGCCATGGAAAAAACTGGTATGTCAAAATTGATGACTGCATAATTACCGTAAATGCCTACAGTTACACGATAATTACAGCGCATAAAGCGCAAAAACAGGAAGTTCTCTACTATGTAGTAGTAGAATTCTACTCAAAAATCAAGATTTCTACTAATTCCTACGATAAATCGAGTGACAACGCTATATTCCTGACCTATACTTATCATCAGGAGATTAAAAAATGGATGCACAGAGAACTGGAAAACTGATTAATTATTTGCGATCGAAAAAGGGGATAACCCAGAAGGAGCTTGCGAACCTTATAAATGTAAGTGACAAGGCTGTAAGTAAATGGGAGCGTGGCGACGGGTGCCCTGATGTAGGAACTTTACCGGCCCTTGCACAGGCTCTCGGTACAGATGTAGATTCTCTTTTGAAGGGAGAACTCAAAGAAGTTGCTGAAGAACGGAAAATTTTAACTGAAGAAGAGCTCAAAGCTGAAATTGCAAAAATGGAAGCTGCCGGAACTCTGGAAAAACCGAATAATAATACAAGTCTTTTGAAAAATCCTTTAGCGCGAATTCGTATCTATGATTTTAAGCGTCCTGATCTATTTGGAAAGTACGAGCTTCGAAAAATCTTTAATTTCTTTGATATGTTGTGCGAAAAATTCCGTAATGAACTTGCAGGTAACAGAAATGATTTACTTGGAATAAAAGTTTGCGCTGTGGATCAGCTTACAAATGAGGAGTTTATCCGAAGCCTTCCCCAGAGAACTTTTTTCTATACTTATGATTATAACAACTCCGGTTTTGCAATTGAAATCGATCCTCAGATTGGAAAGGTTCTGCTCAAGCATGATTTAAAGAAATACCCCGAACTAACGCAGACAGACAGTGACTGCCTTAAGATTGCTTACATAGACAGGTTCTCTCAGATGCTTCAGGAACTGATTTTTTCAAACACCGATAAATCGATTCCATGGGAAGATTTTAAAAAGCCATTTACAAAAGATTTAAATACGCTTTTGCCGTGGTCTGCCGGTCAGAATTTGAGTGAGATGTGTGTTCTTGTTACGCTTGCCCTTACAAGTGATGTTTGCACTGGAATGATTAACATTCAGTTGAATTATTCTTATTTATCACGTCTTTGCCGTAAAGCAGGTTTCTTTGGAAAAGATAATCCGCAGCTGGAAAATCTAACTGATATAAAAGCACGCCCTTGTGAAAATAATGTGCTTGTAGAATTCGGCCGTTTTATTTCTGATTCGGTAAAACTTGAAGCCGGCACACTTCTTATGAGCAATAAAAAATTCGGAACTCCTTTGAATGTTATTATTGAGAACAAAGTTCTCTTTGGTGGTGAGGCTGTTATTGTCGATGAAAACTTTGGAGTCAGAATAATCGAAGTAAAGCAGGGAGAGCCTGTCCGTTACGATGAAGAACACTATATTGCCCTACGACTTGGTGCAACTTATCTTTCTCAAGAAGATATCGCACGTCTTGATGAGGGATTCGTTTTACAACTGGACAGTCTACCAGGAAAACCAATTGCAATTATTCAGGATGGAAAATGCGTTGCCCGCGGCGAAGTTGTGATTATTGATGATATGTTTGGAGTGCGAATTGTAGATTAATCTTCGCCGGCGCAAAAGTTTAATTTCCTGAGCTCTTATAATACTTAATACTGAATCTCCAGAAGGCATATGCCAGCAGATACATAACAAGTCCAACAAAAGGTGTGATGTACATAAAGATTGTCGGATAACTAGCCATATCTTCTTTTCGCAGCAAGTACTGAGCCGGGAAATAATTTACAAAAGCGAATGGTACAACGAAGGTCATCAAAAACTGAATAGCCTTATGAAAAATACTTATCGGATAGCAGGCGAACCTTCGTGTGTTCCAGTAGAAAACTTCCTTAAGCGCATTAGTTTCCAAAAGATAAATATTCAGTGTTGCAAGAAATAAGAAAATTGCTCCCTGAATCAAAACACCTCCCGTAATTGTCAGAATATAATAGAACACTCTAAGAGGCGTCCACACTACTCCAACCTTTGAAGCAGAAATAATAAAGAGAACAATTCCAAGCCCGCCCTGTCCGACAGCCGCAAACCAGTCTGCATTTGCAAAAATCAACTGATACAAAAGTCCACGTGGCCTTAAGATATATCTGTCAAAGCCACCGCTCCTTACTGTATTTCCGAAATCTCGAAGTCCGGTAAAAAAGATAATCAGAATACCATAGGTCACATAAAGCAGACTGGACAAGAAAATAACCTCATAAATATTCCAGCCGTTCAAAGTGTCAAACTTCAAAAGAGTAAAAAAGATTACGATGATTGCCGTTGACTCGCGCAGAAAAACTGCAAGCGAACGAAGAATCGCATCAACCTTATACTGAAACCAGGACCGGAAAATCATCCGCGTGTACACTGCTGAAAGAGTAAACAAATCAGATTTCATAATTAACCTCCCTGAACCACAAGTTTCTTTTTGCCCTTGTTCCATAAAATAAATCCGCAGGTCATAAGGCAGACAATCCAGATAAACTGTTTGATAAAGCCTGCCACAACTTCGCTACCATTTATGCTTCCAAGATAAATCTGAACCGGCGTAAAGTAAATTCCTTCGAAAGGAGTAAAGGCTATTATCTTTCTGACAATCTCCGGCATAAACCAAAGCGGAATCATTGAGCCGGACAAAACATTTATAAAAACATTTTTGATTGTCATGATTGCCCACACATTCATAAGCCAGAACGAAAACATCTGAAACATAAAGCTGATGCTCCAGAGAACTCCGTAACCAAGCAGTGCACTCAGAATAAAAAGTCCAAAGGCACCTGCACTTGCCGGCCGCTCAATTCCGATAAAAATCACAGCGACTATCATCGCTGGTATAAAGTGGAAAATCAGTTTGAACAGTGCAATTCCAAGATTATCTGCCAGCATTCTTCCGTGAAAACTCACAGGCAGCAGCATCTCTGTTGCAATACTTCCATCATAAAGTTTGCTAGAAAGGTAATAATCATTTACAACAAAAAATGATTCCAGTCCCAGCGACAGAACAAAGTTTGTCGTTACCATACTCAGCGTAATTCCATCAACCGCCTCACGCCCGCCGTACAGAGCCTTGTAAATCTCAACATAAATCACAAGGCGGATAAGCGTATTGAAAATACCCATCCAGTGATCCAGCCGGTATGCACTTTTTTGAAGAAAGCTCTTTTTTGCAAAGGCCAGATAAGGAGAAATTGTCATTAAGAAACCTCCCCGTTATACATCTTCTGAATAATACTTTCGATTTCCGGTTCTGCAACGGTTATATCATGTACACTATATTTTCCAAGAATCTCGTGCATCAGTTTATTTACATCTACAACATTGTTATCGAAGGTGAAGCTCATTTTTCTGTCACCAAGATTTTCGATGGCAACCTTGCTGATTGGTTCAACTGTAACTTCTTCATTGAACTCCGCAATAAGACGGCGTGTTGTTCCATACTTGCCGCGGATATCCTGAATCGAACCGTCAAACATCAGAGAACCTTTATCAATAATTATGATTCTCTTACAGGTCTGTTCGATGTCCTGCATATCGTGTGTTGTAAAAATCATTGTCACTTTGTCCTGCTCATTCAGCTCGCGGATAAAGTTTCTGATTGTCTCCTTACCAATGATATCAACGCCGATTGTAGGCTCATCAAAAAATACAATTTCCGGTGAATGTAAAAGTGATGCTACAATATCAGATCTCATTCTCTGTCCAAGTGAAAGCTGACGTACCGGCTGATTTATAAAGCTCTTCATATCCAGCATTTCTGTAAAGCGATCGAGGTTTGCTTTGTATTTCTCTTCCGGAATACGGTAAATGGCACGAAGAAGTTCGAAACTGTCGATTACAGGAAGATCCCACTGCAGCTGCGACTTCTGTCCAAATACAACGCCGATTTTTCCAACATAGGATTTTCGCTGTCTGTAAGGAATAAAGCCGTTTACGCTGATTGAACCAGAATCCGGACACAAGATTCCCGAAAGCATTTTGATAGTAGAAGATTTACCGGCACCGTTCGGCCCGATAAAACCGACCATCTCACCCTTTTCAATCGTAAAGCTTAAATCCTTTACAGCATGCTTGATTTCATATTTCGGAACAAACATATTTGCAATCATTCCGGGAATACCAGCGCTTCTTTTGTTTACCTTAAAATCTTTTGAGATATTCTGGACTTCAATAAAGCTCACTTTTTTTTACCTCACCGTTCAATTGTTTTATTGTATCTCCCAGTTTTGCTCTGCGAACAATCACAGACTTTACCCGGGAATGTAAACAGATTCGTTCCAGCACTTCCTTAGATGAAACGTGATTGGAATTATATTGGATTGTTAATTTATCATTTTCCAGAATGTAGCGTTCTATCTCGAGATCCGAAATATCAGGAATAGTTCCTTCAAACTCGATGTAACTTTCTTCCATCGGGGCCATACTTTTATAGAGTTCTTCCTTTGAACCATAGAATGCAAGAGCTCCCTTATCCAGCAGAAGAACTCTATCTGCAATTCTGGAAATATCTTCCATGTCATGAGAACTTACAAGAATTGTTTTGCCCTTTTTTTTCTTGTCATCAATCAATTTATAAAAAGCGGCTTTTCCATTCTGATCCAAACCAATACAAGGTTCATCAAAAATATATAAATCTGCATCACGCAATAAAGTAAGTCCAAGTTCTGCACGTCTTTTTTGTCCAAGTGACAGACTCTTCGGTTTTGAATGGAGAAGTTCTGAAAAATTAAGTTCGTGTGAAATCTTCATTAGACAGGTTTCAAACTCAACCTTATTCATTCCATACATAATTCTGATTTCATCAAGATGGTCCATAATAGTAAGATTATCTTCATAGACAGGAATATCAGAAAACAGTACTGAAATTCGTTTTGCGATTTTAGATTTATTATCAACAGGATTTTGCCGTAAGGTATGAACTCTTCCAAGTTCTGGCTTTAAAAGTCCTGAAACCAGCTTAAGAAAGGTTGTTTTTCCTGCACCAGACGCACCAATAATTCCAACTGTAACGCCCCGGGGAATATGAATATCAATATCGTGTAATACAAACTTATTTACATAATCAAAAATAACCATAGGTCATCCTCTGAAATTACAATACTCCGGGAAGCTCTATGGAACAAGTAGGTTGGGATAAACAGTATTTATTTAGGGATAAACATATTCACAATGAAAAAGCCGTCTTCTTCATAGAAGTCTGTCATACCAGAATAAGACTCTACAATTTCTTTTATCTGATTAACACCAAAGCCGTGTTTTTCGCTGTCAGTCTTGGTAGACTTCAAGTCAGGATTTTCCTCAAGTACAGATTTTGAAATACGGTTTTTTATAGAAATTACATCGTAGCCTTTTTTCTCATAAACGCTAATGCTGATTTCTTTTCTCTCTTCCCTGCGTTCTGCTTCAATCGCATTGTCCACTGCATTTGAAAAGACCGCCGAGAAATCAATTCCCTTCATTTTTTCAAATGAAGCCTTTCCAATATCTGCCTTAACGTCTATTTCTTCCTGACGACAAATCTCAAGCTTATCATTCAGAATATGATTCAACAAAGGATTTCCGGTTTCAACATAACTTCGTACAGCATTCAATTTATCAAGTATTTCAGAAATATAGTTTCTGGCATTTTCGTAATCGCCGCTGTTTATGTACGAGGTCATCACCATAAGATGATTTCTCATATCGTGCTTGAGCTTTCTTGTATTCTGATGAAGCTGCCTGATTTCCTCTTCCTGCTTATTGATTTCTTCCATCTGCCATTTATAGGAATCAAGCTCGTATTTCAAATCTTTATTCTGAGCTTCAAGTTCGAGGAGTTTCTGAGTCAGTTCTTCAATTTCTTTTTTCTTATTGCAAAACATTTTTATTTTCCAGCCACAGATTTATCGGCGCATGTAACGCAAAATACTTTTCTTTGCAGTTTCAGAATAAGACTTTCCAATCGGAAGAACAGTTCCATTATCCAGTTCAAGTTCTTCAGTTTTCAAAACTCTTATGTGTTCCAGATTCACAAGAAAGCCCTTGTGGATTCGCAGAAAGTCACTGTCTTCAAGTTCCTTTTCCACAGCCGTCATTGTTGATCGCATTTTGTATTCATCTGCAATTGTGTGTATAGCAAGATAATTTGCCTGACCTTCAAAATAAAGAATATTACTCTGTGCTAAAGTCACAAGTTTAGAGGCATTCTGAAAAACAAAATTTTTGTTACGGCTAACCAGCTGCTTTTCACAATCTGACAGGACTGCCTTTAATTCTTTTTCCAGAAACTTTTTTCTGACAAACGCAAAAGGATGATATTTAAAACTGTCGTATACAAGCTCATCATGTGCCGTAACAAAAACAATAAGTGTATCAGCTTTTTCCCGAGTAAGAGCAGCTGCTACTTCCATTCCGCTGATACCAGGCATATCAATATCAAGCAGCAAAACTTCCGGCCACTCATCAGAAGATGACAGCAGAGTCTCCCCATCTGAATACGGCAGTACCTCACTTGAAGGAAATTCTTTTTTAATAAAGGAAGTTATTTCTTCAACAATTTTGTTCTCATCATCGCATACCGCAATTTTCATTTTCGTCTGACCTCAAAGCGGGTTTCTTCGCTCTTAGGCTTTTTTTCCTCGAGCTGGCGGTATTTTTTATAGAGAACTTCCTGTGCCCGGATTACTTCATCTTTTTTGCCACGAACAACCGGCTCCCAGCTTCCATTTGACTGAAGTTCCATTGCAGTTGTATTATCAGCAAAATAAGTATCAAGGATTGATTTTATATCTTCAAAAGCAACCTTATCTAAGATCGGGAACATGAGTTCAATTCGGCGGTCAAGGTTGCGGTTCATCCAGTCGGCAGAAGAACAGTAAAGCTCAGGTGTTCCGCCATTCTGGAAATAGAAAATACGGGCATGTTCAAGATAACGGTCTACGATAGAAACAACGCGGATATTTTCACTAAGACCTTCAACTCCAGGTACCAGCATACAGATTCCACGAATATTTAAAAGAACCTTTACACCAGCCTGACTCGCCTTATACAAAGCAGAAATAACTTCTTCATGTGTAAGGCTGTTCATTTTAGCAATAATCAATCCAGGGTTTTCAGCCGTGCTTCTTTCAATTTCGCGATTTATCATCGCAATGATACGAGACTTCATTGTTACCGGTGCCATAGAAAGACAGTTCATATTCTGCAATGTTGAATAACCGGTTACAAGATTAAAGAACTGAGTTGCATCATTTGCAATCTGCAGATTTGCTGTAAACAAAGAAATATCTGAATAAAGTTTAGCAGTCTTTGTATTATAGTTTCCTGTAGCGAGGTGAACATAACGGCGGATTGTATCACTTTCACGGCGGATAACCATCAGGATTTTTGCATGCACTTTAAGATTTACAAGTCCGTAAATTACAGTAACACCGGCCTGTTCCAGTTCATTTGCCCAGGCAATATTGCGTTCTTCATCAAAACGTGCCTTAAGTTCAACAAGTACGACAACCTGCTTACCACGCTGAGCTGCGCGTTCCAGAGCATCAATAATCGGAGAGTCACGGCCAGTACGATACAAAGTCATTTTAATTGCAAGGACATCATCATCATCTGCTGCATCAGAAAGAAACTTAACAACCGGGTCATAGCTTTCATACGGCACATGAAGAATTCTGTCATGCATCTTAAGCGAATCCCAGTAAGGTTCTTCTTCCGGAAGGCCTGCCGGATAAAAATGCTCCCACCTTTCAAAACTCAAAGCCGGAGCCTCATCTGCATCGCGAAGTTCCATAAGATCTGCAGGATTTATAATCTGATTTACACGGTAAACATCATCTTCTTTAAGTTCCAGTTTTTCCATCAGAAAACGGATAATTTTCTGACTCGAAGAATTACAGGTCATTTGAACAGGGAACGAAGATTTTCTTTGAATCAGAACATCTTCCATCGCATGAATAAAATTCTTTCCTGCATCTTCATCTACAGCAAAATCAGCATCACGGGTTACCTTAAAGAGCAGAGTTTCTTCTACATCAAAACCAGGAAAAAGCTTTGTACCGTACTGTGCAACAATATCCTGCAAGAGAGCAAACTGACGGCTATTACTATCGCCACCAGGAAGCCAGTAAATATTCGAAATGCCATCCGGAATCTCAACAAAGGCAATTCGTGGTAAATCATCACTACCCTTCAAAGCTTCAGAACCAACCTTAATTCCCTTAATCGGAGCAAGCAGGAAGGCTGCATAGGTTGTCAGATTTTTGATATGAGGAAAAGCTTCAACATCTGTACGAAGCGGAGTAAGCAGAGGGAAAATTTCAGAATTAAAAACACCACTCAAATATTCAATCTGCTGCTGCGTGTACTGCATTGGAGTTACATAAATCAGCCCTTTTTCTGCAAGAGCAGGAAGAATGTCTGACATAAGACATTCCTGCTGTGTTCGCATAATCTGATGAGCACGGGCCGAAATTGAAGTATAAACCATATGTGGTGAAAGTCCCGAAGCATCTGTCTGATTAGAATTTTCCATTATCAGACGTTTAATTGAAGCAACACGAACCTGAAAGAATTCATCGAAATTCGAAGTTACAATAGAGAGAAACTGCAGACGCTCTAAAAGAGGAAGTTCCTTATTGAGCCCCTGAAATAAAACACGGGCATTAAACTCAAGCCAGCTGAGTTCACGGTTGAAATATCTTTCCTGCATAGTGCTCTCCTTACAGCAAAATCACCTTATAACCAAAAACCGATTCAAACATACCCGACTTTTCGTTGAGCGCAATTTTTTCAAGTACGGTATTTTTGGAAGCCTTTGTATGAATTACAAGCGAGTTCTGCTGAACCTTAATAGAAAAATCACTGAACTTCTGAATGTGTCCGCGATCCAGCGCATCTGCAATACGAAGAATAGCCGTTAGTTTTAAGATAGTCATGCGGTCTGCTCGCGGAAGCATAAGGAAGCTGTCTTCATCCTGAGGAACAGAATTACCTTTATGATATTTTGCAATCTCGGCAACAATAGTATTATCCTTACGCGAAAGTCCAAAAATCTCCGAATTACGGATAATGTACGAGCTGTGAAGGTTGTGATTGTCGTAACGGATGAAACCACCGATATCATGAAGAATCGCCGCCGTCTCCAGAAGCGTTCGTGCATGCTCACTAAAACCGAGATCATTTTTAAGAGTGTCGTAAAATTTCACCGCAATCATACGAACACATTCCGCATGATTTTCATCACCATGATATTTACGAAGCAGGTTTCGAGCTGAAGCCGTAATCTGCATATTGAATTCTTTCTGAAGTTCTTCGTTCTCACTTGAGTGCTGGCTTAAAAGAAGACCATTACGGATATTAGTTTCCGGAGCCAGAAGTTTTTCTGCTTTAGTAAGATGCAGAAAGAGATTGTAAATCAAAAGACTTACCTGAAGGGTTTCAGCTTCGTTGTAGGAAATCTTAAAGCGTGCAACACATTCATCAACACTGTAGCCCTGAATCTCTTTTGCAAATTCAGAAAAATCATCCTTATCAATTTCCCAAAGGAAGGTTGAAATAGGACGGCCAACATTCAAAGCCGCAAGAGTAATATCCGGGCCAACCGCAATAAACTGCTTTACTTCGCTCAGGTTTAATTCACTTTCGAGAGAGCCCTTTGTATTGTAAATTGATTCCGAAACATAACGCTGAATATCATTGTAAGAACTTGTCTGATTTTTCATCTGCTGATCGATACGGACAGTTCCAAGACGAAGACTGTGAACACCCGCCATCTTACCTTTAGACATCAGCATGATTTCAGTTGTACTTCCGCCAACCATCAGAATTACAGTATCAGAATCCTTAAAGGCAGGAGTTTCGTTTTTAATACATTCAGAAACAGCAAGATACATCAGCTTGTTTTCTTCAATGCCATCTACAATGCGGACATGGAAACCGGCCTGAACGAGAATACGGTCCATAATAGGGTCACTGTTCTTTGCATCACGGAAAGCGCTCAAAGCGATGCAGGTACATTCTGAAGGCGAAATGCCCCAGCTAGCAAGCTGTTCACGATAACGGATGAGAATAGAAATAAGCTGATTCTGAGTTTCCTGGCTGATTATGCCACTGGTAAAAACGTCTTTTCCAAGAGAGAGGGGCTTTTCCGAACGGTCCAGAATATTCTGTTTTCCGTCCGGTAAAAATTCGGCTACAAGGAGGCGAACCCCTGTCGAACCTATTTCAATTACTGATTCAGGGGCTGCCATCTAAACCTCCTATTATAGCTTGTCGATAAGCATTGAACATTTACCGCTTGGAATCGGTAAAGTCTTTTTCTTCTGATCGAGGATGTTGATTGTGAAGTAGTAGAGCTTTTCGCTTTCCATCTGGATTTCCCAGCCGCGCGAACTCTTGTTCGACAGAATTGTGATGAGGTTGCGCTTAAGCGAAAGGTTTTCTATACCCATAATTTCAAGGTTCGGAATAATCCAGTCTACAGTCTTACGAGGAAGGCTGATGGAAAGTCCGATTACGTTTTCAATCATCAAAGCAATTGTTGAAAGGCCTGCTGTAAGAAGATAACGTGAACGTGCATAGTCTTTTTTGTTGATTTTTGCACGGCCTTCTTTATTAGGCATATATGCTTCAAAGAGATCACCAGGCTGCTTGTTTTCATTAGGCATAAGACCTTCGAGAACGTAGTAAAGGTGACGGATTGCACACTCGCGGGCAAACTCGTACTGAGCATATTTTTCAAGACCTTTGATTACCATAAAGTTGAAGGCTGGCATTACAGAACCACAGTAACCGTTTCCGTCTTCGCTGAAGTTAGGGTTATCAACACTGAGTGTTGGGAACGGATGGTCTGTACCAAAAGTCTTAGGATTGTTTAAGTGTTCAACAAGAAGGTCAGCTTTGTCAGCATTAGGGATTTCAGCAAGCATTGTCCAGTAAGAAGCGATTGTCTTTACCTTAACCTGCTTTTCATCCTTATCAAGATCGTAGTAGAAACCAGATGCATTATCCCACATCAAAGAATTGATTTTTGTTTTGATTGAGAAGTACATCTTGCGGTACTGGAAACTGATATCTTTATCATTAAGAATATCACCAAGAGCCGACATATAAGAGGCATTGATTGCCATACATGCATTGAAATCTACAGGATAGTAAACTTTCTCACGTGGTGAGTTAGTCATTGAAGATGCGCTTACAGGAACTGAGTAAAGGCCGTTGTCTTTCTTGAATTTTTCATCAAGCCATGACATATATTTCTGAAGAGCCGGCATTACATCCTTAATGCGCTTTTTGTTAGCTGATTTATGGAAAAGATTATATTCAGCAAAAGCAAAGAGAGGGAGACCAACTCCTTCTTTATTATCTTTGTCGAGAACAGGCTCATTTGTTTTTACATCATACTTCCAGCGGATTGCTCCAGAAGCTTCCTGACGTTCATAAAAATAATCAATGTTCTTACATGCATCAAAATTTCTATTAGAATATACAAGAAAGAAAGTTGAGAAAATAGATTCGAACTGATTGATAACTAACTTATCCTTTTCTGGATAAATAAATAAGCCCTCTGAGTCCTGCTCTCCGGTTTCCGGGTTAATCCATAATGAAGAAACCCAAGACCAAGTCTTATTATAAATGTCTACAAAATCCTGATCGTAAAAATGGATTTTTGGAAAATCATGCTTATTCACAAGAACTCCTACTTTTTGCGGTTGCTAGCGGTGTCTGAATTTATTTAGTGGATAAAACCGCTACATATAATATAACACACTTTTTTGAAATTTGATAAAAAATTTCGCAAAATTATACAAATTTTTTCTTCATATTCAAGGGGTAAAGGGTGTTTTTTTGAAAAAAATCCATTTTTTCAGATTTTTTACAACTTTTTTCTTCTTTTGGCCAAATTCATTTCCTGAATTCTTCTATCTTTTCCTATTTTATTATGGAGGAAAAATAAATGCAGATTTATTCATTTTCACCCTTTGGTTACGAAGGGGCTCTGGTTACCGTGGAAGTTGATTTGCGGCGCGGTATTCCAGCCACAGATATTGTAGGTCTGGCGGACGGAGCTGTAAAGGAGTCGCGGGAGAGAATGCAGGCAGCAATCAGAAACTCGGGCTTTGAATATCCTGGAGAGCGGGTGCTGATAAGCCTGTCTCCTGCAGATTTGAAAAAAGAAGGTGCAGGTTTTGATTTGCCGGTGGCACTGGGAGTTCTTGGTGCTAAAGCAATGGAAGATGGTTTTAGTGGCTTTATTGATGAGCCACTGCTTGTAATGGGTGAACTGGAATTATCAGGAAGGATTCGGGCTGTAAAGGGTGTACACGCCGCGGTGTCTACGGCGGCGGCCAGTGGCATTATGCGATGTATAGTTCCTGTTCAGAATGCTGATGAAGCCCGAGAGATTGCAGGAGTTCAGGTTTATGGAGCAGATTCGCTGGAAAATGCTTTCCGTGCAATGAGCGACCCGTCATTTTATGTAGCAAGAAATATGGAAAATGGAGAAAATATGATTCCTCCGGGATGTATAAATCAGGACGGTGTTTTCTTTCCCGAAATTGTACCTGGTTATGAGTTTGCTGAACTAAAAGGTCAAAAGCAGCTTGTAAGAGCCCTTCAGATTGCGGCAGCAGGTGGACATAATCTGATTGCTATGGGAGCACCGGGCTGTGGTAAAACAATGGCAATTCAGAAGTTTCCGGCAATTAATCCTGTGCTTACAACAGATGAAGCACAATCAGTAACAAGAATCTGGTCTCTTGCAGGCCTCATAAAACCAAGTGAACCACTGATCAGGATTCCACCTTTCAGAATTCCGCATCAAACAGCGTCCATAGAAGGTATCTGCGGCGGCGGCCCAACCTGCCGTCCCGGAGAAATATCGCTTGCACATAACGGAGTGCTGTTTCTCGATGAAGCCGCCGAGTTCCGCTCGTCTGTTTTACAGATGCTCCGCGTCCCCCTTGAAAACGGTACAATTTCTCTCAGCCGTGCGGGCCGTACCACAGTTTACCCAGCCCGCTTCCAGCTTTTAATGGCCGTAAACCCGTGCCCCTGCGGAAACTACGGTTCTCACTCTAAAATCTGCCTGTGCAGCCTGAAATCCATAGATCAGTACTGGAAAAAGTTTTCTGCACCGCTGCTGGACCGTGTAGACATTCGTGTTTTCGTAGAAAATAAAGCTGAAGAAAACTGCGAGCCGGAAGAACGCCCGGGCCTCACAACAACGGAAGAAATAAGAACAGGAGTAGCCCGCGCCATCAAAGCCCAGCGCAAACGTCAGGGCATAAAAAATGCCCAACTCTCCCCGCAGGAAATCCTAGACTTCTGCGCCCTGGACACCGAAGGCAGAAAATCTCTGGACAACGCCACCCTAAGATACGGCTTCTCCCCAAGAGCAATCGCCTCCTGCCTGAAAGTCGCCCGAACCATAGCCGACATCGCCGGCGCAAAAGACATCGCAAAAGAGCACATGGACGAAGCCATAGATTTCCATAAACTATGCTCAACCCTACCGCCAGAACTGTGACGTCGGTTACCGGAGTGGAGACTTAAAAATATACAGAAATCGCAGTAACCGACGAGTAAATACGAGTAACGGTTGCTGCAAGACATAAAAGATTAGAAGTCTCACAACTCCACGGCGATTTATACCGGAGAAGAGACTTGAACTAGCCTACGATAGCAGAACCGTTAAAAAATGGGCTGCGACAGCGGGCCATTTTAGGTTCTACCATCGTATGGCTCATTTAGAATGGGAAACAAAAAAGGTTCTCTGAACTCAGAGAACCTTATGAGGATACCGGAGAAGAGACTTGAACTCTTACACGATTGCTCGCAACAGATTTTGAGTCTGTCGTGTCTACCATTCCACCACTCCGGCGTGATTTGCTAAATATATCAAAAACATGAGGATAAATCAAGTGCAAATGTGCTATAATAATTATGTGAAAATCGTTGCAACCGCCTTTGAGCACGCCGATCCAGCCATAGTCTTAAAAACCGTTTTCGGCTATGACAGCTTCCGCCCGCTCCAGAAAGATATCATAACAAATGTACTGAAGGGGCATGACACCCTCGCCGTAATGCCGACAGGCGGCGGAAAGTCACTGTGCTATCAGCTGCCGGCCCTTATACTAGAAGGACTCACTGTAGTTGTTTCACCACTCATCTCACTGATGCAGGATCAGGTCAGCTCCCTCGAAACAGCAGGAATTCATTCTGCCTTTCTTAACAGCTCACTCAGCTGGGAAGATTACTGCCGTGCTACAGACGAAATAAAATCCGGCGAAGTAAAAATTGTATATGTTTCTCCGGAAGGACTTGCAACTCAAAGAATCCGGGAACTGCTTTCAAGCGACACACTCAAAATCAGCTGCATTACAATTGATGAAGCACACTGCGTTTCACAATGGGGTCATGACTTCCGCCCGGATTATCTGGAAATCAAAACTATCCGCCAGTTGTTTCCAAAAGCCGTTATGCTGGCCCTTACCGCAACCGCAACGGAACATGTTCGTATGGATATCTGCCAGAATCTTGGCATGAAGAATCCTAAAATCTTTATTTCCAGTTTTAACCGTGAAAATATTTATCTTGAAGTACTCCCAAAACGCAACGCTGTAGAACTGGTAATCAACTGCATCCGAAAGCATGCCGGTGAAAGTGGAATCATATATTGTACGTCACGAAAACAGGTAGATGAACTTGCTGCTACACTTGATAAAAAAGGTTATTCGGTTCTCCCCTACCATGCAGGTCTGACAGATGATGTCCGCGCTAAAAATCAGGAACTGTTTATCAAAGATGAAGTTCAGATTATCGTAGCTACAATTGCCTTTGGAATGGGAATCAACAAGCCGAACGTACGTTATGTAATCAATTATGATTTACCAAAATCAATAGAAGAATACTATCAGGAAATTGGCCGCGCCGGTCGAGACGGACTTCCTTCAAGTGCGCTGCTGCTTTACAGTGCACAGGATATTCACAAAATCCGCTGGTTCTTTAAGGAATCTGTTTCTCCAGAAAAGGATGAGTTTCTGCTTCAGGGGATGATTAAATATGCAACCACGCGAGGCTGCAGACGAAAAGCCCTTTTACAGTATTTTGGCGAAGCCTATGAGCCGGTCAAAGATTCTACCTGCTGCTGTGATATCTGTTCTGCCGGTGATATTCCTTTACAGGATGTAACAATTCCAGCCCAGAAACTTCTTTGCTGTATTATAAGAACAAATGAACGCTTTGGAGCCGGTTATGTTACAGATGTACTGCTTGGTTCAAATAATCAGAGAATAATTGATAACGGACATGACAAAATCACAACCTGGGGAATCGGAACTGAATATAACAAATCTGAATGGCTTGAACTGACAGACCTTCTTATTGATGAAGGCTATATAATGAAAACTGGCGAGTACAATGTTCTTGAAGTAACGCCACTCGGTAAAAAATTTATTGCCGCACGAACAGAACTTAAGCTCCCTATGAAACCGGAAGCAATGAGAGTTACAAAGAAAGCAGTTTCAAAAGTTGCCGCTGAAAAACCTGCAGCCAATGACACTCAGGCTGAAGCAATCATTAACAATCTTAAGGCCTGGCGCAAACGTAAGGCTGATGATTTGAATGTTCCTCCATACGTAATTTTCGGTGATAAAACACTTCTGGATCTTGCTGCAAAGAAACCAAAAAACCGACAGGACCTTTTGAATGTTTACGGAATTGGCCGCATGAAAGCAGAAGAGTTTGGCCGTTCAATACTGCAGATTATTGAGGAAAGCTGATATCATAAAACTCAATTGAATCTGTCGTTATCAGGCTGCCATTACAGTTTTTGACAGCATCTCGCAGACATTTATTCAGCTCACGGACATTTCCCGGCCAGTCGTATTCTTCCAGACGATTCATTGCTTCATCTGTTATTTTGATATCATCACCCAGATATACGCGAACCATTTCTCGTATATCTTCTTTATGTGAACGCAAGGGCGGAATACGTATTATATGATCGCAGATACGGTAAAACAAAGCATCCAGGAAAGTCCCGTTTTTTAGCATTTTTCCCAGATTAGCATTTGTCGCAAAAATCATTCTGACATCTGCATGCCGTTCTATATTTTCACCAATCCTTTTAAAATTTCCCGTATCCAGGAAAGTCAGAAATATAGACTGCAAAGAAAGGGAAGCAAGCCCAAGTTCATCAACAAATAAAGAGTTTTTATCCGCCGTTTCAAAATGCCCTTTATGATCATAATCAGCATTTGTAAAAGCACCTTTTTTATGACCAAAGAAAGCACTTTCTGCCAGAGATTCGACAATTGTTGAAACACTTACAGCAACTTTTTCTTTTCCGCCCCTGTCAGATAATTCGTGAATTAAACCAGCTGCTGTAGTTTTTCCAGTTCCAGTTTCACCAAGAAGCAGCACAGGTTCTTTAGTACAGGATGCTTCCAGTATCTGTCTTCTGATTTTCTGCATTACATTTGAATTACCGGCAAATAATCCGTCAAAAGAAGCCGGCACAGGCTGATTTAAGGGCTTTTCAAAATTATAATCTTTTTCAGAACTCTCTACTAAATTGATTACATGAAAACAATAAGCACGGAAATAATCTGTATTGATTGGAAAAGAAAGTGAATAATTAAAGTTGGTTTCCACATAATTCAGAACATGTGTGGAAAGATCCGGTGGTAAAATAAAAATTGAAAAGCTGGAATACTTTTTTCCATATTCCAGACTTTCAGGATTGAAATCATTAAATAAAGAAGCATCAATAAGAAGAAGTGTGATTTTTGAAGTATTCAGCTCAGAAAAAGCAGAAACAATCGTCAGTTCCATTTCATCTGAGCACATGGCTTCAACGAAATTGATTACATCCTGTCGTTTTGTAACTAAAGACAATCTGACAAAATCGGGAACGTCGGGCACAATCCCTCCATTTCTTCATTTTTTAATTTTTTCTGAATAACCTATACCAAACCAACACAATTATATACCACATGTATGGCAAAAGCAAAAAGATTTTGAACGGGTTATGAAGCACTTCAACAAAGATTTCATGACCTTTATTGAATGTTGATTCCTTTACACGTTTTACGCGCTCAGAGAAAATTCCAAAGGCATCTTTGTAATAAAGAAAAATGCTTGAAGAGAAACGGTTGCGGCGCTTATATGGCCAGCAGTTTTTATCTTTAATTCCGTCACTTAAGAGTACCAGAGATGGCTGAGCCTTAAAGATTGCTTCAACAATATCATCTTCAACTGATTTTGGATAATATCCGCCGTAACGTCCGATTACACGGAGATTACGGAAGGTATCTTTAATATTCTTTTCTGCTTTATTAAGAGTTTTTTTGCTTGATCCAAAAAGATAAAGAGTCTTGTAATGAGCATCAAGAATTGAAAGTATTCTGATTACAGCCTCAAAGGGATTATAACGGACAGGCACATCCTTTTTAAGGAAACGCGCACCTTTAAGAATACTCTTTGAAACAGGAATTATGAGGTCTGCATTTTTTATACACTCAGAATAAACTCCCTTGTGACGGGCCTTTAAGAGATTCCAGATAGACAGAAAAACAATCTGCTTTGTACCTGGTTTTGCAAGTAATTCCAGAATCTCTGTTTCAAGATTTTCCGGCTGAATTACATCAACAGGAACTCCGATTAAGGAAATACGTTTTATTGACATATATAATACCCCACCTTTAATTTTCTTTTTTACGACTGATTTATTTCAGACTGTACGGCGGCAATTCCATAGAGCGCCGCCGTCTCACACCTTAATATATTTACGGCAAAATGAATCGGCTGAAACAGTCCTTTTTCTTCCAGAGTTCTCACTTCATCCGGGCTTATGCCACCCTCGCTGCCAACGGCAATCGCCGCCCGCTTAATTTTTCCGTAGCCGCCCGCGTCAGCGACTCCCGCCCTTAAGTTTCCACTGCAGTCGCCGCGCTCCGAAAGCACAAATGCGACGTCCACAGAAGAATCCGAAGTCCATAACTCTATCGCCTTCTCAAGGCTCATCGGCTCAAGCACCTTAGTATCTACCGGAGATCCGCTTTGCTGGCGTGCCTCACGGATAATTTTCTGAAGGCGTTCACGTTTTGAGCCCATCAGTGCCTGTGCACTGCTCTTTTCGGAATATTCACCGACCACAGGAATAATCACCGCAACGCCACACTCTGTAGCCTGCCGGACAATAAGTTCAAATTTCTGAGGTCTCGGCAAAAACTGAAACAGCCAGTATTCAACGCCTTCAGCCCCGTTTACAGAAAGTCCCGCACCATCAATATCTTCTGCCTGAACACCGCGGGTTATAGACTTTGCAGCATCCCCATGTCCCGAAGTATCGGCACAAATCTGAAGTGTAACCCGTCGCGCATTTTCATCAATCTGAGCTACTGTTGCATTGTTTAAACTGCCATCGGGAAGTCGTACGCTGATCATATCACCGGGATGGACTCTAAGAACCTGCCTTAAATAGCGGTAGTCCTTTCCATCCAGCTGAATGAGTCCGTTTTTTTCCTTCCCTTTTTCAACGATAAGCTGACGCATTTTAAGCTTCTACCATTATTATCTGAGGCTTGCAGTAAGACCACTGCCTTCGGTTGCTTTTTCTTCTTCAACCTCTTCCTGAAGCTGGCGCAGAGTCTTTGTATTCTTCAGCATTTCAGCAAAATCTTTATTCTGTACTGCCTTAATTGCTGCATTCAACTGCAAATCATAATCTAAATCATAAAGCACTGAAGGCTGAGTTTTCTGCACCTGTATACGGATAAGACGGCGGATAAGTCTTTCATCAAGCGGATAATCCTTAGCAATCTTAATTGCAGCAAGAGCAATATCAGCCTCAGTCATATTCGGCTTGCTTTCTGCAGCTTTATTGATTACTTCAGACTTGATCATATCAACATAAAGTTTTTCTTCTTCTTCACTAAACTCAGAAAGATTTTTTACTTCCTGATCAGGAGGAATACCAATCTTATCAATATTCATATCACTTGGTGTGTAATAACGTGCCATTGTGATTTTGATTCCGTCTGTATTACTGAGCGGAATTACCTGCTGAACAGAACCTTTTCCATAAGTTCTTTCTCCAACAAGATATGCAAGATGATAGTCCTTAAGAGCTCCGGAAACGATTTCTGAAGCGCTGGCTGCTCCTCTGTTTATCAGAACAACTATAGGAATATTCTTTTTGATTGTAGTTTTTTCTTTATTTGCAGAGAACTGAGAATTTTCAAAAAGAAGACGGCTCTTTGTAGAAACAATCGGACCGGCATCTATAAATTTATCTGCAACATCAACGGCACTTGTAATAAGTCCGCCTGGATTATCACGAAGGTCAATAATCAGACCGTTATAGCCGTTCTTTTCAAAGCTGTCTAAAGCATCCTGAAGGCGCAGTGCTGTATCCGGTGTAAACTGAATCAAACGCGCATAACCGATTTTTGTTCCTTCAATCATTCCATATTTTACTGTTGGAACTTCAATAAGGGCACGAATCAGAGTTACATCAAACTTCATGCTTGTACCGCGGAGAATTGTAACTGTAACTGGAGTACCGATTTCACCGCGAAGATGTTGAAGCACTTCGTTCATTGTCATGCTTGGAGTTGGCATTCCATCAATCGCAGAAATTAAATCTCCTGCCTGAATACCAGCCTTTGCACCCGGAGTATCTTCAATCGGAGAAGCAACTTCTACATAAGCAGGCTTTGCCGGAGTAGATTCCGCTGCTTTTGAAATTGAAAGACCAACGCCTCCGAAACTTCCCGAAGTTGTATCACTCAAATCGCGCATATAAGCTTCATCAAGATACAGGGTATATGGATCACCGATGGCATCCAGCATTCCCTTAAGCGCACCTTCATAAAGGATTTTCGGGTCTATTTCATCAACATAATTCTGCTGAACAAAGTCAAAAACAGAATTAAGCTTCTTTACATACTGAAAACTTGTAATTTTTGAATCATTTTCAACCGACGACTCTGCAAAACACTGAGATGTACACAACAGAATAGCTGCTGCTAAGACCTTGATGATTTTCTTCATAATAATCTATTCTATGACACAAAAACCAAAAAATCTACCTTTTTATAGATAATTGTGCTATAATCACAGTATGTCACAGATTATACCAATAGCCAGTGGAAAAGGCGGTGTTGGAAAAAGCCTTCTTTCTGCAAATTTAGCAATTGCCCTTGGACAACAGGGAAAAAAAGTTGTTTTAGCAGATCTGGACCTCGGAGCGTCTAACCTTCATTTAGTGATAGGTCAGAGACCTGGAAAAGCCAGCCTTGGTTCCTGGTTTACAGATAAAAATGATTTTCGCGAAATAATTCAGCCGACTGATTATCAGAATGTCAGTTTTATAGCCGGTGACAGCCAGATTCCAGACCTCACCTCTCTTAAGCATCTTCAGAAGGTTAAACTTATCCGGAACCTTAAGAATATTGATTGTGATTATGTAATTCTGGACCTCGGTGCTGGAACCCATCAGTTTATTCTTGATATGTTCCTTCTTTCTCCTCAGGGAATTATTGTTTCAGCTCCTGCTGTTACTGCAACTTTAAACGGATATCTGTTCCTGAAGAATGCTGTATTCCGACTTTTATACACAACTTTCAAAAAAGGAACTCCAGGACGTGCATACCTTGATGAACTGAAAAAAGATTCTGCAACCATGCAGAAATTATATATTCCACAACTGATTCAGGGACTCGCTCAGCATGATCCTCAGACAACTCAGACATTCATTAACCGTATGCAGCAATTCCGTCCTCGCCTTGTAATGAATATGATTGAAGATCCTAAAGATGCAGACCGTGCTTCAAGAATCAAATCTTCATGTAATCAGTATCTTGGTCTTGAAATTGAATATCTTGGTCTTATGTACCGCGATATGCTTCAGGATAAGGCTCTTGCTTCTCAGCTGCCTGTTGTTGTTTATAAACCTCAGTCGCTTTTGGGTCAGGCAATATACCGCATTGCTGATAAGGTGATTTCTACACCTCCGCACGAGTTTGACACAGACTTTAATCCGGATAGTTTTAATGACAATTTCCAGGAAGTTGAAGACGATGCAAATGAAGACTTCAATTTCCGTCTTTCTGGAATTGATGATATTGTTTCCAGCGGTTCTTTGAGCATCAGTGAACTTGCAGAAATGATTAAAACTCAGCAATATGAAATCACTCAACTCCGAAAGGAAAATAATCTGCTTAAGTCTAAACTGATAAAGGCAACTCAGCAGGGCTTTAAATTATAAAAGGACTTAAAAATGTTTTTATACATCAATTACCCATCATGGATTCACCCTCAGATTTTCCCAGGTGTGAAATTTCTTGAACTCTTGCGCTGGTATGGGCTTATGTATGCCGTTGCCTTTGCAACTGCATATTTTCTTTTGAAGAAAGTCTGGAAAGAAGGTGCCCTGGATACTCCAAAATTCAAAACTACTGAAGATGATTTGTTCAGCTTTATCTTCACAGGAATTATTTTCCTTTTGATTGGGGCACGCATTTTCTCGACTCTGATTTATGATACAAGCGGACTCTACCGCCATAAGCCATGGCTTATTTTCTGGCCATTTGATTCAAATGGTTCCTTTACAGGATTACAGGGAATGTCTTACCACGGTGGTTTTGTCGGTGGATTTTTGGGAATGGTTGTCTGGTGTAAATTCAAGAAACGTTCCTTACTTAAATATTGTGACGCTATGGTTTGCGCTATTCCGCTCGGTTATACCTTTGGACGTCTTGGCAACTTCTTAAACGGCGAGCTTTATGGCCGAATTACAACAATGCCATGGGGAATTGTATTCCCTGATGCAGAACGTTTTTCTTCAAATCTTTCATGGGTTCAGAACTTTGCTGCTAAAATCGGAATGAATATTACAGCAAGTGGACTTGTAAATCTTCCGCGCCATCCAAGTCAGCTTTATGAAGCTTTCTTTGAAGGTATTGTTCTCTGGATTATAATCTGGTTTGTCCGCAAACACAAAAAATTTGACGGTATGCTCGCAGCAATTTATTCAGGCGGTTATGGAATATTCCGCTTCTTTATTGAATATTTCCGTGAACCAGATGCAGACCTTGGCTACAGAATTGCAAAAGATGCAAATGCCCCAATTTATACAACTACATCACTTTTAAATATTTCTACCGGTCAGATTCTTTGCATTTTGATGATGGTATTTGCCGTTACTTATGCAATTATCAGCTGGAGAATTTCAAAAAAACAGGAGACAAAATAATTATGAAAAAATCAACTAAAAGACTCGCAGTTGTTCTTGCTGCCCTTATGACTATTCAGCCTGCAATGTTTGCAGTTGATGGAGCTCTTACAAAAGAAATCGTAGCACTTGAACTCGAACTTACAAAAATGAAGACACGTACCGGCGAATATGCAGATATGAGCGAAGCTGCTCTTAACAGAAAAATCGACCGTACAAAGAAAAAGCTCGATAAGAAAAAGTCTAAGGCTAAAAAAGAAGCTGAAAAAGACAAGGAAGCAATTAAAGATGGCGCAAAGAAAGCTGGAAAAGAACTTAAAAAAGCCGGAAAAGATATTGGAGATGCTTTCAAAGAAATCTTTGACTGATTATGCAACCCATATTCACAAATCCCGCACAGCTTGAAAAACTCGCAAAAGAAAAATATGCCGTACCGCAGTTTTTGATGATGGAAAATGCGGCACGGTCGCTTGCTGAGTTTATTCTGGATTTTGCACCTGAGCGGGTTGTTATTTTATGTGGAAAAGGAAATAACGGTGGCGACGGCTATGCTGCTGCAAGACTTCTGCAAAATAAATGTGACATTTCGGTTATCTGCATAGAACCTCCTTCTGCCGAAGAAGCAAAAGTCCAGTATGAAATGTGCAAACGTCTTGGTATTGAAATAATCGACAGCGACCGGTGGTTGAGTGACCGACCACAAGTCATCCTCGACTGTATTTACGGCACCGGCTTCCACGGTGAACTCCAAGATACTGTAAAAAATCTTCTTGATGAAGCAAACAAAGCAGATGCCGTCAAAATAGCCTGTGACATTCCTTCAGGTCTATATTTTAATGCTGACTATACAATCACAATGGGAGAACAAAAACTTTCTCTTTATTCTGACAAGGCAAAAGCAGTCTGCGGAAAAATAATAGTACAAGACATTGGTATTGCCCGAGAAAAACTCGAAACACCAGAAGCTTGCTGTCAGCTCATCGAAGAATCTGATATCATCCTTCCACTCCGCAAAAACCGTGCCGCCCACAAAGGAACTTACGGACATACTGTTGTTTTCTGCGGTGAAAAGGCAGGAGCCGCAATTTTAGCAGCAACCACAGCAATGAATTTTGGAAGCGGACTAACTTCACTGCTTCCTGTAAAAGACTCAAATCTTTCACAATTTAAGATTTCACCTTCACTGATGATTGCAGATTCAATTCCAAAGAAAGCGTCTGCGATTGCAATCGGTTCAGGATTTACGGAGTTCTCAGAAAATGCCGCTCAGCAGATTAAAGAGTGGTTCACTACTCAGAAATCTCCTGCAGCTGTTTTCGATGCCGGATTTATAACAGCTCCAGAGTTCCCGGCCTTTCTCGAAGAACTCAACAAAATTCATGGAGCAAGAATCGTACTTACACCACACCTTGCAGAATTTTCAACGCTGATTAAAAACCTCACCGGCGAGGAAATCTCCGTTTCTTCTCTTGCTGAAAATCCGGAAAAGAAAATTGAACTGGGAAAAATCATAATTAAACGCTTTCCAGAAACCACGGTGATTATTAAAAGTGCGAACACGTTTATTATTTCGGGAGAGGAGTGTTTTGTAGTCGCAGACGGTCCTCAGAGCCTTGCAAAAGGTGGCAGCGGCGATATTCTTGCTGGTCTTACAACAGCCCTTCTCGCACAGGGATACACAGCAAAAGATGCAGCAATCACCGCAGCTGAACATCATGCGCTGGCAGCCCGTAAAATCGGGGATCAGGCTTATGATTTAACCCCTGAAAAACTGATTTCATTTATTTCTATATAGTTCTTTTTTTTCTGTTAAAAAACTGTAAAACGTTTTATAATTGAAGGTACGATCATCTAAAGAGGGAGATTTCAGATATGTATTATTCAAGCATCGGAATTCTTGCAATTCTGATACTTTTTATTATCAATTTTTCAATCTTAGTAAAAACCTCATACAAAAAACTTGATGACGCACACAGGGCTTACAAACGCTTTTTAATTAGTGTTGCAGCCTTCTACATCGCAGATATTTTATGGTCTCCTCTATACATTCTGAATATTAAAGTAATCAACTTTATAGAAACAACTTTGTATTTTGTTATCATGGCATTCTCAGTTTTATTCTGGATCCAATATGTAATTCTTTATCTGAAAGAAAACAATCTATTTTCAAAGATTTTTCTCTGGATGGGTCGAATATTTCTGATAGTCCAGTTACTTGTTCTGATAATCAATCTGTTTGTTCCTATTGCATTCTGGTTTGAAGAAGACGGAAGTTATCATACTTCCTGTGCCAGAAACATAAATCTTGCAACCCAGGTATTTTTATGTGTAATTCTTGAAATCTATATTATTAGGGTAATCATCAAAACAGAAGGAATCATAAAACGAAGACATGAAGCTATCGGAATATTCTGTCTGAATATGATTATCTTTATCACTCTTCAGGCTATTGATCCATATGTACCGTACTATTCAATCGGTTGTCTGCTTGGAACCTGTCTGCTTCATACTTTCGTTCTTGAAGATGAAAAAGATGCACGTCGTGAACAGTTGGAATCAATTCTCAAGGTTGAAGAGATTCAGGAACTTGAGCTCGGAAAAACACGTAAGATGGCTTATTCAGATCCACTTACCGGTGTAAAAAATAAAATGGCCTATCTGGAAGATGTAGGAAGTTTTGAACAGAAAATCGAAGACGGTTTCCTGCAGGATTTTGGGCTTGCTGTTTTTGATTTGAATGATTTAAAAATAACAAACGATACCCTTGGGCATGATGCCGGCGATAAATACATTCAGGAAGGCTGTTCACTTATCTGTAACAGTTTTAAACACAGCCCGGTTTATCGTATCGGTGGTGATGAATTCGTTGTCTTCCTTTCGGGAGATGATTATAAAAACCGTGACAAAATTCTTATAGAATTTAATCAAACTATTGATAATAATCTTAAAAACGGCGGTGTTATTGTTGCCTTCGGCTTTGCAGATTATTCAACCTTAGAAGAAAAAGGCTTTATGCGCCTATTCGAACATGCTGATAAAAAGATGTATGAGTGTAAGCAGGATTTAAAAGCCAAAAAGTTGAAACTGTTGCAGTAATTCAGTAAAATTAAAGAAAATCCTGAACCCTTCGCAGCATAGCTGCTCGGAGACTCGCTTAAAATGCTCCAGTGGAGCATTTTGACGGCTTTCAGCCGTCGCTCCCTATGTTTCAGGATCCACTAAAAAGCGCAACGACGCGCGACCTGGAGTTCCTCATGTCAAACACAAATGTTCCTGAACTTTTTGGATGTCTTGTATTTAACCAGACTGTAATGAAAGAAATGCTGCCTTCACAAACTTACAAGGCACTTAAGCATACAATGGAAGAGGGAACTCCGCTCGACCTTGAAGCCGCAAATCAGATTGCAGAAGCCATGAAAAACTGGGCAATCTCTAAAGGCGCTACACACTACTCTCACTGGTTCCAGCCACTTACTGGTATTACTGCAGAAAAACACGACTCCTTCCTCTCTCCTGCAGATGAAGGAAAAATCATAATGAGTTTCAGCGGAAAAGAGCTGATTAAGGGTGAACCTGATGCTTCAAGCTTCCCTAACGGTGGAAAGCGTTCTACATTCGAAGCCCGCGGTTATACTGTATGGGACCCAACTTCTTATCCTTTTGTAAAAGATCACACTCTCTGTATTCCGACAGCCTTCTGTTCTTATAACGGTGAGGCTCTCGATAAAAAGACCCCACTCCTCCGCTCAATGGAGTCAATCAACGAGCAGAGCCTTCGCGTACTTAAGCTTTTTGGAAATAAAGCAAAGCACGTTACAACAACTATGGGACCTGAACAGGAATACTTCCTTGTAGACGAAAAACTCTATCAAAAACGTAAGGACCTTAAGATGTGCGGCCGTACACTCTTTGGTGCACGCCCTGTAAAAGGTCAGGAAATGGACGACCAGTACTTCGCTGCAATCAAACCTCGTGTAATCAAATACATGGAAGATTTGAACGAAGAACTCTGGAAGCTTGGAATCTACGCAAAAACTGAACACAACGAAGCCGCTCCAGCTCAGCACGAAATGGCTCCAATTTTTACTACAAGTAACCTCGCCGCAGACCAGAATCAGCTCACAATGGAAATCATGAAAAAGGTAGCACGCCGTCACGGCCTTATCTGCCTTCTCCACGAAAAGCCATTCAAAGGAGTAAACGGAAGCGGTAAACATAACAACTGGTCTATTGCAACAGACCTCGGTGAAAATCTTTTTGCACCAGGAAAAACTCCACGCGACAATGCACAGTTCCTCCTGTTCCTCACAGCTGTTATTAAAGCTGTAGATGATAATCAGGATCTTCTCCGCTACTCAGTTGCAAGTGCCGGAAACGATCACCGCCTTGGAGCAAATGAAGCGCCCCCAGCAATCATGTCAATTTACGTTGGTGACGAACTCGATGCAATTCTTAAGGCAATTAAGGACGGTACCGACTACAGCGGAAAGACCGGCGGAAAAATGACAATTGGTGCAGATGTACTTCCTCCAATTCCAAAGGATTCAACAGACCGCAACCGAACTTCTCCATTTGCCTTTACAGGAAACCGTTTTGAGTTCCGTTCAGTAGGAAGTGCACTTTCTATCAGCGGTCCAAACACAATTTTGAACGCAATTCTTGCAGATACACTCCGCGCCTTTGCAGATGAACTCGAACAGTCTAAGAACTTCGACGAAGACCTCGAAAAACTCATTAAGCGCGAAATTACAGCACACTGGCGTATCCTCTTCAACGGAAACGGTTATGGACAGGAATGGATTGAAGAAGCAGAAAAACGCGGCCTTAAAAATTACCGCACAACACCTAAGGCTATCGAGCATTACGTAGACCAGAAAAACATCGACCTCTTCACAAGACTTGGTATTTATACACCAGAAGAAATGAAGAGCCACTACGATATCAAGCTCGAAAAATACTGCCAGGTAATGAACATTGAATCAAACACAATGCTTGAGATGGTTCACAAAGACATCATCCCTGCAGCTTTCAAATATCTGAATGTACTTGCAGACACAGAATTCAAGATGCAGCGCGTTTTCAACCTCTGCGATGCAGGTCTTAAGCTTATGAAGGAATTAAATATCCTCGTAAACGACCTTTCAAACAAGGCAGACCTTCTCGCAAAGAAACACGAAGAAACCCGCGCAATTGCAGACCTCATGCAGCGTGCACACGCTTATGCAAAGGTTGTAATCCCAGCAATGGAAGATGTTCGCGCCATCGCCGACCAGATTGAACCACTCCTCGGCGAAGAATACAAACCATTCCCAAGCTACGAAGACCTTTTGTACAGCGTTCAGTAAAATAAGAAAATCACCCTATTAAACTCCTATGGAAACATTCTGTGTTTTATGCACATAATCAATTCCATAGGAGTTTTTTATTTTATGAAACAATTTAAAGGCTTTATGCACGGCGTAAATCTTGGTGGCTGGTTTTCTCAGTGTAATCATACAGAAGAACGTTATGATACTTTCATTAAGGAAGAAGATTTTAAGACAATTGCTGACTGGGGACTTGATCATATCCGATTGCCGATTGATTATGAACTTGTAGAAAATGCTGACGGACAGAAACTTGAAAAAGGCTATGAAAGAATCCGAAAAGCTGCTGAATGGTGTAAGACAAATAACCTCAACATGATTCTGGACCTTCATAAAACCTGCGGATTTTCTTTTGATATCGGTTATCAGGAATCAGGCTTTTTTGATGATGAAAAACTCCAGGAACGTTTTTATAAACTCTGGGAGTCACTTGCAGAAAGCTTTAAGGATATTTTTGCAGGATCAAATAACGAAATCTGTTTTGAACTTTTGAATGAAGTTACTGATCAGGCTTACTGCAAAAAGTGGAATGCAATTGCAAAAACTTGTATTGAACGAATCAGAAAGATTGCTCCAACAACAAAAATCCTGGTAGGAAGCTACTGGAACAATTCTCTGGCATCTGTAAAAGACCTGGACGAACCATACGACGAAAACATCGTATATAACTTCCACTGCTATGAACCGCTGTTGTTTACACATCAGGGTGCACCTTGGGTTGGACAGAAAATGAATCCTGATTTCAGATTCCCTCTTAAATCAAAATTTTCAGATTATATTAAAATGACTTCAGAAAAGGTTGGTCAGATTGGAACAGCTTTCGGAGCTTTTTCTCCTGATGCAACTGTTGATGTTTCTTACTTCGAAACAATTTTTGCAGAAGCTGTAAAGGTTGCAGAAGACAGAAACGTTCTGCTTTATTGCGGTGAATACGGAGCCATCGAAAAGGCAACTCCAGAAGACACTCTTGAATGGTATAAGCTGATTTCAACAGTTTTCAACAACCACGGAATCGGTCGTGCCGCCTGGAGTTATCGCCAGATGGACTTTGGATTAAGTGACAGCCGTCTTGATGCAGTTCGTTCAGAACTTATCAAATATCTATAAAAAAAGACCCCGATTTTGAAACAAGTTCAGAATCGGGGTAACACATCATGCTGAAAGGTTCAGCATCTCTATTAGAGCTTTCCGCTCTCTGCAGCTCCCGGAAGACCAATATCCTTTCGGAAGAATGCACCGTCAAACTTAATTGCGCTTATTCCCTGATATGCTTTTTCCCATGCTTCCTTGAAAGATGAGCCGTAAGCACTGCAGGCAAGAACACGTCCACCGCTTGTGAGGATGTCTCCATCTCCACGACGGCCTTCAACAGCACCGGCAACAAATACTTTTGCAGTACTTGCGTTTAAGAGCGGTTTGTTGAAAGTAATTTCCTTACCCTTTTCGTATGCTTCCGGATATCCACCACTAACCATTACTGGTGCAACCTGATAACCTGGCAGCCATTTGAATTCGAAATCCTTAAGAGTTCCATTCAAAATAGCAGTACACATAGAAGTAAAGTCAAAGTCCATAAGTGGAAGAACAGCCTGTGTTTCAGGGTCTCCAAGACGAACATTATATTCAAGAAGCTTTGGACCTTTGCTTGTAAGCATAACTCCAAAGAAAATAAATCCGCGGTAATCAAACTTTTCTTTAATAAGTCCCTTCAATGTTGGCTGAAGAATATCCTTATCAAACTGCTTCATTGTTTTATCTGTTACATCTTCAAGAGGACAAACAGCACCCATTCCACCAGTATTAGGACCTTTAGCACCGTCCAAAAGACGTTTGTGGTCACGTGCAGGAAGGAATGGAACAATTGTAGCATTTCCGCTTACAGCATATTCAGGAGTTACAGATACTGCAGCAAGTACAGAAATCTCAACACCTTCAAGATACTCTTCAATTACAAGCTTTTTACCTGCAGCACCTACTTTACCGTTGCCCATCATATCTTCAACAGCCTGTAGAGCCTGTTCTACAGTAGCGGCAACAACTACACCTTTACCAGCTGCAAGGCCATCAGCCTTAACAACAATTGGGGCTCCGTGCTTTTTAATATATTCACAGGCTTCATCTTTATTTGTGAAGGTTTCACTTGCAGGACAAGCTACACCGTATTCTTTCATGAATTTTTTAGAGAGGTCTTTACTTGCTTCAAGCTGAGCAGCAGCTTTCTTTGGACCAACACAAGGAATGTCAGCCTTCCAGAACTCATCAGCAAGACCTTCAGCAAGAGGATCTTCCGGTCCAATTACAGCCATACGGCAGTTTTCGTGTTTTGCAATTGCAACATAAGGGTTTTCACCCTCTTTAATGTAATCACAATTTTTAGGATTTACATTTACACATTTTGACTCGTAAGCAGTGCCTCCGTTTCCAGGAACAACAACTACTTTATCAACAACAGGACTCTGAGCAATTTTCCAGCAGATAGTGTGCTCACGACCACCACTGCCAACTACGATAATATTCATAAACAGATATTACATGATTTTGCAATAAAAAAAAAGAGGTGCGTTTCTGTGAAGCGCACCTCTTATCCGACTATACTTTAAATTCGTCAATACGCTCTGAAATATCATCTACAGCGTTTTTCATGTCTTCAGTAAGCTTGTGCAGGTTCTGAGTTGTATTTTGTGTAACCTCAGTTGTTGATACAATCTTATTGAAGTTCTGAGCCATATTCTTTGATGACTCTTTAAGACTTGCAATAGCATCAAGAACAGAAAGTGCTCTGTCTTCAATTTTTTTACTTGAACGCTGAACGCTCACAGAAATATTATTCATCTTTGTAAGGGTTTCGAGCAGGTTCTTAGAACCTTCACTCTGCTCTTCAGTTGCTTTCTTAATTGAGTAAACCAGATCAGAAGTATTATTTGTCTTATCAGATACAATTTCAAAACTAGCCTTACTCAAATCAGCACTTTCTACTACCTTCTGAATATTTGCCGCAATCAGTTTAAGGTTTTCACCAATACTCTTAGACTGGGTAGCAGAAGTATCAGCAAGCTTACGGATTTCCTCAGCAACGACAGCGAATCCCTTACCGGCTTCACCCGCATGAGCAGACTCAATCATGGCATTCATAGAAAGAAGGTTTGTCTGCGAAGAAATGCTGGCAATAACCATGTTTGTATCCTGCAGAGTCTTACTCTGTGCAAGAACTGAATTAAGAAGTTCGTTTACAATACGGTTCTTCTCAATACCTTCAGCAGTTGCAGCATTAAGCTCTGTAAACTCACCAGCCATCTTATCAATCGAACTAGTAATAGACTGAATATTTCCAATCATTTGCTCAATTCCAGCACTAGCCTGAGTAATAGCTTCTACCTGAGAATCAATCATCTGATTAAGGGTTCTGATGTTAGAAGAAATCTGAGCAACAAGTTCACTGGTATCAGTTACGCTCTTATCCTCTGCCTCAAGAGTAGTTGTTGCAGCCTGAATTTCACTTGCAATGTTGTCCATCTGATTTTTAGTTTCATCAAGCTGAACTTTTACACTTCCGAAGGTCTCTTTAAGGTTATAGTTTGCATTACCAATTTCAGTAACAGTTTCGTGGACTGTATTTAAGAATACATTAACAGATTTCTTTACCTGAGAGATTTCATTATTGTGATAAATTGTAAGACGTTTTGTAAGGTCTTTATCACCTGTATTAAGGTCATCAATATTATTTTTGATTGAAGAGAACTTAACAATAATTGTTCGGATAATAAGAAGTTCCAGAATCATTAAGACAAATGCAATCAAGAATCCTCCTGCCAAAGATACATTCTGCATATAATTTGCAATCTCTTCCAATTCGCGTTTTTCAACAGTAGCAATTATTTTCCAAACCTTATTGTTTAAGGCAAAGGTTCTAGTATATACCTGAAGATGTTCTACATCAGATTCACCAAGAATATCCTCTCCAGCTCGGAGCCCATTTGCATCATCATAAACAGAAATTCGTCCTGTTTTAAAAAATGTTTTTCCAAGTGAATTAATAGGTTCAAGTTCAAGGAAGCCTACACAACCACCAGTAATTTCTTCACCAGTTTTTTCATCAATAAAATCTGATTTTACAAAAAGAGGCATTGTATAACCACCAGCAGCTGCCATTCGTGGAGATTCAAGCCATATAGAAACATTGTCTTTTTTATGATTTACATAGTATTCCTTCTGTAAAATACCGGCTACAGAAGTTCCACCTTTTGTATTGAAGGTTTCTGGTCCGCCATCCTTTGCATCATGGTTTGTATCCCAGAAAACCATACAATATTCAAAACCATCAGGCTTAGGAACTGTTTTTACTCTCTGCTTTATGTGCTCAGGATTATCTACAGGATCTACAATGGCCCGCTGAAATACCTCCAATAACGTTACCTGATTTCCAAACCAGGTTTTTACGTTATCTATAGCAGAATCAAGAAAGTATTCAACTGACTCATCATAAATACTTTTAATTGGCGCCTTAATATTACGTGAAATAAAAACAAGAAAAACTGAAATAAATGTGAGAATTTCCAAAAAAGCTATAACACCATATTTTAATAGGAGTGATTCTTTTCTCTGTTTTTTCTCCCTTTTTTTCTTGGATTTTCCTTCAGTCTTTAAAATCTGCTCTTCCATAATAATGCCTCACTATGTAAAGAAAAAAAATAATAACAGTTTGTTATCGACTCCACTCCTACTTATAAGTATAAAGTATAATAGGTGAAAGTCAAATTTTATTGACTGAAAACTCTTGTACGAAGTCTTCTCCCCAGTAATCACAGAGTAAATCATAAGCCTGCGCAAGAATTTCTGGGGAAACAGCAGTTTCTAACTGAGAAATATTATTTTTGATATAATGA
The DNA here is from genome assembly GCF_900111035.1 of Treponema bryantii. Taxonomy (GTDB): domain Bacteria; phylum Spirochaetota; class Spirochaetia; order Treponematales; family Treponemataceae; genus Treponema_D; species Treponema_D bryantii_C. The sequence goes on along the minus strand of NZ_FOFU01000007.1, from coordinate 36,280 downwards.
CGGCAGGCTATACGGATTTTATCCAGCTGATTTTCAGTAAAAGCTCCCTGTGGAAGATTAGCAATTTCATCAAAAATTACCGTAAAAACATTTGCAGCAGAACAAATCTGTTCCCACCGAGCCATAGAAGTTATCTGAGTATTTGAAGAAATTCCAAGCCCAATATTATAGAGATAAACCGGCGTTTTGATGCTGATATATGATTTTGCCTCCAAAGCAATAAAAAAATAAATCAGATAATCATCTGCCATAACACATTTTGTAAATGGAATATGATTGAAAGCCCGCAGATAAACCTCACGATTTATAAGCTTCGCACAAAGATAACCGGAATGCTCCTGATTTAAAAAGCAATTGATAATCTGATTTTCAGATAGCTTAGGACTCTGCAGATTTACCCCTGTCTGCAGTTCTTCTATTGATTTTTGAGGAATCTCCGAACAGGCTTTAAGACTCATTGCACCATGTACAATATCTGATTGAGATTCCTTTGCTGCAGAATATAAATCAGAAAGTGCACCAGGAAGCAATTCATCATCACTATCCAGCATGGTGATATATTTTCCCCTGGCAGCCTCTACAAGAATTCGCCGGGTTTCTACAGTCTGTAAATTTGTTTGATTTTCAATATAAGTGATTTCAACAGGAGAAAGCCCCTTTTTTTTTCGAATCCGATTACTTTCTTTTTGAACAAGCTTTACGATTTTCTTGCAGGAAAAGCCGCGTTCATCAGTTCCGCAACTGGCATCATTCACCACAACAATTTCAAACTCCGCAAAATCCTGCGCAATAACCGACCTAAGGCCCTGCGCAAGATATGCTTCCGTATTGTACACTGGAATGCAGACGGAGATTAACGGAGTCGAGTTTCTTTTCATAATAGCGTCTGAATCCTAGAAACTATGATAACCAGACTCCATGTAACCATTAAATGAAACATTAACGGTTGTTTTTGTAACAGATAATGTTCTAAGGTTCAAAGAATAAACTCTATTTGTATTATCATCGTATCCATATCCATCTTCTTCTGCAATTATTAATTCATCAGGTTTACGAGCTATAAACTTTTGTGGCGCATACATAACTGTTTGAGCTGATGCAGTCTCTCTTATTCTTGCAATTATTTCGTTAACCGGAACTAATGCATTTAAAATTGCCGTTTCATCCACAGGTCCATAGTATTGTTCATTCTCAGCCCATTGCCCTCTTATATAATCAGTTATGGTAGCATCACCTAATGAAGCAAGTTCAAATGGATTTCGCCCCTTTAGTTGACTTACGCTATATCGAGTTCTAAATTGTAATTGATGGGTATTATCCAGTTCATCAACAGCCTGTGCAGCTTCGCGTAATTCTTCAAGATCAGCAGCAACAGTATCAGAATACCACCAGCCATACAATTTACGAGAATTAATAGTTCCTAATTCTAAAGTATGATTTCCTTCAGTAATTGTACTTTTGAATTTTGCAATCCCTCCCCGAACAGGCTCATCACAAAGAAGTGCATAAAGAGACGTTTCATTATCAGATTCTTTTATAACCATAAAATCGTTTATCTTAAAATCACCATCAAAAATACTAGTTTGTTCTTCTGCAGTAATTTCAAAATCTTCAACTGCCGTAACTTCACACTCCGCAAGTTTTATCAGTTTTTTATCATTATCTGAAATTGCAAATTTTTTAAGTTCAAACGTACAATCCTGAATATATGAACAGTCATTATTCCATTCATCCTTATATGTAACTTTATTCTGATAGGAATATAAAGCATAAATATATTCAGAATCAGCACACAGTTTTAGAGAAGCTCTAACATCCTGAGACTCAGGAATGTTAGATGAAAATTGTATTTCTGTATTATCTGAATTGCAGATTGAATAAGATTCCAATTTTCCATTTATTAGTTTAGAAATTCTATATGTATTATCAATTACAGTTACAAACCAGATATTTCCATCATAAATACAAGCAGGAGAAGCAGAAACATCTACAGGTATATATTTTCCAACTTCATATCCTGCATAGCTTGGATAACTAAAGAGATAAATTTCATTACCTACAGGTTCAGAAGCGTAAATTTTAAAATTTTTATCATCAAACCAGAAATTATTGATATTCTTTCCAAACAGAACTCCATCTTCAAGTTTTATATTTTCAGAAATCTGAGAGAAAAGTGCATATCCAACAGAAGAAGACCAGGTTCCTGTTGTTCCACCTTCAGCACTGTCTTTTTTATTCCATAAAACTATTGGATATTCGAAATCAGAAGGAAGCTCTGTTTCTTCAAAGTTATAAAACAATTCATCCATCAGTATAAATGTATTATTACCACTTTTTTGCCATGTATTAGTTTCAAAACCGCTAAATATAACAATAGTATCTACATAAGAACTAATCCTTATATTATCCTGATTGAAAAAATCAAAAATCACATTATGAAGACCTGCAGGAATTTCATCAATCTCGAAGTTGGCAACTTTTTTCTCATTGAATAAAATTTCTCCATTTTCTATAACCTGATCAGTAAATGAAAACTTAATTTTTGAAACAGGTCCAAATTCTTCAGTTTCATCATGAAATTGCAGTTTAATTGAACCAGTATAATCTTCCAGGCATACTGGATATACAATAATAGAGATAGGTTCTAATTCAAAACCTCTAACTAATTTCTCAACATATACTTCTACAGGTGTAATACTTTGCATTACAATTGTATCACCAGTTCTTCCAACAGCAGAAAATGACCACACACCTTCGAGTGGTATCTGGATATTAAAATTACCTTCATCCGTACATTCAGACTCAATTGGAGCAACAGTTTCATCGTCACAAACAGCAGTTACACTCCATTTTATTTCATTTATAATTTCAAATGAAGGATATGCAGCCCTTCCAACAGATTTAGATTCCTGTTGTAAAGACACTGAACCTCGAATTATGAAATTGTCATTTTGTACATCCGATTTTTTTTCAGACATTCCTGAACATCCAAAAAAACAAATTAAGCTAAAAAGTAGTCCGCTAAATTTTATTGCTTTTAAATATTTCATGATAACACTCCATACATTAATTCGTAGTCAAATAACCATCATTATCAATAAAGTATCCGCCATCACCATTTATTGTAAACTTCGATTTCACATCATTAATTTCAATATCAGTCACTTCTTCTGAAATTTTTAAAATCTGGAAACTTGTATAAGTGCCTGGTGTTATAGTTGCAACAGATTCTTTAGAAAGAGCCCCTTCTATTACAATACATGCACTATATGTATCAGATCCACTTTGTTGATAATCTAAATAAACATCATTAGTTGCAGAAATTTCCGCAGTACCACTTACTCCTAACGCACCATCTCTTGATGTCAACCAAATTCCATTTCCTTTTTCAGCAGCAGAATTATATGCAATATTACCACTATTCATAGACATATTATTCCATGAATTAATATATATTCCTCCACCATTATAAACTGCATAATTATGATATATACCACCAGAAAGCTCTGCTTCTATTAAATGACCTTCATTATCTTTACCAGAATAACCTAAATGCAAGCGCTTACAATTTACTCCACCGCCACCAGAATATGTACTGTTCTCTGAATTAAGACACAAATTTCCATATGAATTATTTTCTGGTAATTCCAAATCGTATACAGCAGATGCTATAGCTTCTCTATCACCAATAACAGCATCTCCATACATATACATTTCTATTTCAGAATAAACTCCTCCACCACCATATTCAGCGATATTATTTGTAATTACACCACCTGCAATTTTAAGAATTGAATTAGAATAAATACCTCCACCACAACTAGTAGCATGATTTCCAGTAATCAAAACTCCATCTCCAATAGTTAGATCAGATTCTGCATATATTCCCCCACCATTATAAGAATACCCACCAGTAATTGTTATATTGCGTATTATAACAGGACAACATTCTGGTTTAATTTCAATAGTACTATATTGATTGTCTTCATTTGCATTAGCATTTATTTCCGCATTAGAAACACCTTGTATAGTAATAGTTTTTGCTTTTTTCATATCAAGAATTTGATGTTCATTTAATATTCCAGACACATTAATGGTCCAATCAATTAATTCCTCACTCTTAAAACTGTACTTTCCAATAAGCTTACAAGCAGACTCTAAAGATGGAACGGTATTGTCTGCAGATAAACCAGAATTTGCCTCATTGCCTTCTGAACTAACATATAACTCAGTTGGAAGTATTACATCTACATCAAAACTCTGAGTTCCAATAACTGGAACTACACCCTCTTTCATATAGATTGCAACAACATAAATTCTATATCTTCCAATAGCTTCAAGTTCTTCAATTTTGACTTCTGAACCGGTTCTTTTTAAGTAATCAGAATCCAATTTTGTTCCATTGTAGAAAAGAGAAACTTCATAATCTACATCAGAAATAATATTGCCATCTTCATCTTTTGTCTGGAGTTCAATCGTATCACCAAAAACAGAAAGTTCTGCCTTATTTATTTCTACAGTAAGTGGAGCATATTCTAAATCAGAATCAATTGTTCCCTCTTCATCAGCAGCATATTTCACTTCTTTCAACTGAACAGAAATAGAGTTTTCTCCTTCTTTGATTATAAACAGAGATGATTTTCCTCTATATGTTTCATCCTTTTCACCAGCAAAATCTTCTAATATAGCAACATCAACATAAAGTTCTGTTCCTATAACAACATTTTCAAAACGAACTTCATATCCATCATTACCTGATTCCCTGTTGAAGAATTCATCCCATTCAGATTTTAGTTTTTCTTCTTCCAGAAATTGAATTATCTTTTCATCAGGACTAACCAGTTTCACAGAAAGAAATATTGAATAATCTTTTATATCTCCGCCTAAATCATCTTTTCCTTTCTCTGCTCGAATTGCAGTTCTCCTAATAACTTCTTTCGGAATCGAAAAAGATATCTGACTTTCATGAGCGGTATCAGATTTACATGAAACTAGTCCCAGAGCTCCGCAAATTAGGATGGAATAAAATAGAATTGAAAAGAAAGTCGCAGTTAGTTTTTTTTGCATAAAGCTTCTCCCGTTAATTATACATTTGAATTTATTATAAATGATAATTGGGATAATTCAAGAATTAATCAGCACGAGGACGATGACAGTTGGAACAACCAACTACATGTACATGCTTTTTTCCGAGAGCTTTATTGAAAAGACGGGCTGTAAGGCTTTGATCCTGTGCAACTTCCTTGTGGCACACCGGACAGATTCGTTTTACGCCTGGCTCACAACGGGGATAGCAGTGAGGGCAGCCCATAACAATCATAAGCTGATCTGGAACATTCATAGGACGATAAACTTTTGAAATAATGTTCTCTCCTACGTACAAATTTGAGTCACATAGCGGACATTTAACCGGCTGCATCACCTTCTGGCGGGATGTTTTCTGATTTTTTCTATTAAAATATTTTATATACCAGGCAATCAGTGCGATTATTACACAAACTGCAAGGCCCATTAATAAATAATCCATAGCATTATTATAACACAAAAAAATAAAAAAAATATTTAATTTTTCCTAAACTTTTTTTTCACCAACCCGAAAATCAAGTATAAGGGTGGTGGAAACCCGTGAGATAAACCACGTTGTGGTTTTAAACCCACCAATGTGTTTTATCTTATAACCTAACTATAAGGAGATTATTATGGTTATTAATCACAATATGAGTGCTATGTTCGCTCAGCGTTCCCAGGGAATTCAGGATCTTAACAATCAGAAGAGCATGGAAAAACTTTCTTCTGGTATGAGAATTAACCGTGCCGGTGACGACGCTTCTGGACTTGCAGTTTCTGAGAAAATGCGTGCTCAGATCCGCGGTTTGAACCAGGCTTCAACAAACGCTCAGAATGGTATTTCTTTCATTCAGACAACTGAAGGATACCTCCAGGAAACAACAGACATCGTTCAGCGTATCCGCGAACTTGCTGTTCAGTCTTCAAACGGTATCTATTCTTCTGAAGACCGCATGCAGATCCAGGTAGAAGTTTCTTCTTTGATCGCAGAGGTTGACCGCATCGCTTCTTGTGCTCAGTTCAACGGTATGAACATGCTTACAGGTCGCTTTGCTCGTCCTACAGGTGAAAATGTTGTTACAGGTTCTATGTGGTTCCATATTGGTGCTAACATGGATCAGAGAACACAGGTATATATTGGAACAATGTCTGCTACAGCTCTTGGTCTCCGCAACATTGGTGATGAATCAATCATGTCTCTTGCAACTCCAGATGAAGCTAACCGCGCAATCGGAACTCTTGATGAGGCTTTGATGAAGATCAACAAGCAGCGTGCTGACCTTGGTGCTTACCAGAACCGCCTTGAGAAGACTGTTACAGGTCTTGATGTTGGTGCTGAAAACCTCCAGGCTTCTGAATCACGCATCCGTGATACAGACATGGCTGAAGAGATGGTTAAGTTCACAACTTCTAACGTACTCTCTCAGGCTGGTACAGCTATGCTCGCTCAGGCTAATCAGTCTAGCCAGAACGTACTCAGCTTGCTCCGCTAGAATTAACCTAAATCCCGTCATCCTGAACTTGTTTCAGGATCGGGATAAAAAAAACCGATGCGAACTGCATCGGTTTTTTTATTTAACAAAAGAATTAAAAATCAGAAATTAGCCGAGAGTAATTGCTCCAGCCTCGCTGATTGTAATTATTGCTTTACAGTTAGTACAGCGGAAACGACCTGCGTGTGCTGCCTGAATATTCTTTCCACATGATGGACAAACAAGCATCTTAGGAAATACTGGACCTGGAGCAGAACCTTCATCATGACGAAGGTACTCCAAAGCTTCTTCTGTAGTATCCTTAAGATTGAAGAACTGAGAGAAACCAAGAATCTGGAATACTTCAGCTACCTTCTCCTGAACTTCAGAAAGAATAATATCTCCGCCCTTTACCTTTACCATCTTAAGAAGGATTGTAAAAGAACCGAGACCTGTAGATGACACATATGACAAACCGCCACAATTAAACAGAAGATTAAAGTACCCTGCTCCGATTACTTTAGTAAGCTGTTTCTGAAAGAAAGATGAATTGTAAGTGTCGATATACCCATCCAGGACAACCATACAACCGTTCTGGACTCCTGGAATCTTATGCAAAGTGATCTTGAGAGAATCGTCCTTGTCACTGTCAAAGCCTGAAACGATAGAATTATTTGATTCCATTTAAATTACTCCTTATGTATTATTATAAAACAAGAATTTCGAATTGTCTATTAAAATATGAAAAATAAAAAATCCGTTAAAACTCGCTGCGACCACGGAAACTCAAAGCTAAAGTGCGCTTATCAATGTATTCAAGGTCGCCGCCGACAGGAATTCCTGTTGCAAGTCGGGTAACTTTTGGTGAATCAGGAAGCTGAAGTTCCATAATCACCTTATTAAGATAGAGAGCAGTTGTATCTCCCTCTACTGTAGGATTTGTAGCAATTATAATTTCTGTAACGCTGCCATCTTTTATGCGGTTAAGCAGTGGCTGAATTGAAAGCTGTGCCGGTCCGATACCTTCGAGAGGACGGAGCAATCCTCCAAGAACATGGTACTTTCCCTTGTATTCACCATAGGCTTCAATTGTAGAAACGTCCTGCGGCTGTTCAACAACACAAATCTGAGATGAATCACGAAGCGGATTTGAACAGATTGGACACGGATCTGATTCTGTCCAGGTACCGCATACTGAGCAGGGCTTTATACGTTCCTGAAGATGTCCGAGATTCTGGGCAAACTTCTGGACATATGAAGAATCCTGTTTTAAAAGCCAGTTTACCATGCGGATGGCACTTTTTTTACCGATTCCAGGGAGACGGGAAAAGTTATTAGCTAATTCATCAAATGCATTCATAGACTAAAGTCCAAACTGACTGAGGTCAAGTCCACCAAGAATAGAACTTGATTTTGCCTTAATCTGTTCCTGTACATTTTCAACAGCGTTTTTATGAGCTGAAACGATAAGATCTTCAAGCATCTGAACATCACGATTATCAACACAAATCGGATCAAGCTTGATTCCCAGCATCTCGAATTTACCATTAAGTGTGACAGTTACCATGCGGCCACCAGAAGAGCCTTCTGCACGGATATCTGCAAGTTCCTTCTGAAGCTTTTCTGACTGTTCTTTAATTGCCTGTGTATTTTTAAGCAATTCAAATGGATTCATTATTACATCCTCCCGGCAACAATGGTGCCCTTAAAAGCATTTACAAGAATTTTAACCTGAAGCGGTATTTCTACCTTTTCTGCAGGCTTCTGTGCTTCCTGTACCTTTAAAGTAACATTGAAATGCATTTGACGTCCACAGATATTTGAAATCTCTGCAGATATCACATCTCTTTTCTTTTCTATAAGGCCTAAGTCATAATCGCTTTCAACAGTAGTCTTTACTGTGTCGGCTTCTATAACCCATAATCCAGTTTTTTCTACATTTGAAGCAGCAAATCCATCTGTAATGGCAAGTGCTGCAGTTACCTGGCCGCGGAGCTGACCTATTGAAATTGTCTGTCCACTGGCAGTAACAAAAGTATCCTGTAATTGAGCTGGTGCTTTGACTGCTGCAGGACTTGAAGCATTTTCATAAGATTCTTCTGCCTGTTCAGCAAGCTCTCCTTCATCCGGATAATACTCATCATCTGGAGGAGCATCCATATTTGACCAGCCGTCATCTCCATCTTCTGCATCCGGATTCATTGAATAACTGTCTGCATTTAATGGAATGTCCATTGCAGGCATAACCTGACCATCGTCGGTAACATTTTCCTGAGAAATATGAAGTTTAAGACGCTCGTCAAGTTCTGCCGGATGACTTACCTCTGCCTCTGGGGCAGCCACTGATTGTTCAGGCGGCAGTGGACCGCCATCATGAAAAGGGTTCGGATTCTCCCCACCTGCATCCGGCGGCTCCCCGCCTCCTCCGTTCGCTTCTTCCTCAATCAATTTATCAAGCATTGAAAGTTTTGGAAGACCGTTTGGAATCGGATTGATACCGAGAGCCTGCTCAGTTTTTGGCAGAACCGGCTGTGGCGCAGCATTTACTGGAGCAGTATTTACTGGTGCAGCCTGATTATTGAGCGGAGCTGCTGCTGAAGGCTGTGGAGCACCTGCAAGCAGATTCTGTGCCGCATCAATTGCCTTCTTAACCTCAGCATTAGAAACAAAATTGCCAATCCAGCACAAGCGGCTGAAAGCAAGCTCAAGTTCATAACGAGGAGAAAGCGAATATCGGATATCACGATAAAGCTGCAAGTATATAGAAAGAGCCCGTTCAATCTGGATTGTATTCCAGGCTCCTAGAACTACACTGCTGTAACGCTCCGGAGAATTTCCAAGAAGAGACTCTTTTTTAACACCGTTCTTAATAAGAAGAAGACTGCGGAGATAATCTGCACTGTTGGAAATCAGCTGTTCAATTGAAACACCAGCCTGCAGGAATTCATCAATCAGATTGATAACTGCTTCTGTATTGTTCTGAGCACAAGCTTCAAAAACAGTATTCAGGCGGTCAATGCCAACAAGACCAAGCTTATCGCGGATTTTGTCGTAAGTCATATGGCCGTCACTGAAAGCTACAACCTGATCGAACAGAGTGTAAGCATCGCGCATAGAACCTGTAGACTCGCGGGCAATCCAGAAGAGAGCTTCATCATCAGCCTGAATACCTAATTCTGCGGCAGCTTCTGCAAGGCACTGCTTTACTTTATCAATTGCAACCAGACGGAAATTAAACTGCTGGCAGCGAGACTTGATTGTTGCAGGAACCTTCTGAAGTTCTGTTGTCGCAAAAATAAAGATTACATATGGAGGCGGCTCCTCAATAGTCTTCAAAAGAGCATTGAAAGCCGAAGTTGAAAGCATGTGGACTTCGTCTATGATATAGATTTTGTATTTTGCATTACTTGGTGGAAAAAGAACTTCATCCTTAATCTGACGGATATTCTCAACACTGGTATTTGACGCACCATCGATTTCGATTACGTCGAGAGAAGTACCTTTTGTGATTTCCTGACAGGTAGAACAGGTTCCACAAGGATTATCTGTAGGCCCGTTCTGACAGTTCAAAGCTTTTGCAAGAATACGCGCTGTAGAAGTTTTTCCACAACCACGCGGACCTGAAAACAGGTATGCATGAGCTATTTTTCCGGATTTTATTGAATTCTTAAGAGTTTCCGCTACAAATTCCTGACCAACAAGGTCATCAAACTGCTGCGGTCTCCTTCGAGTCGCTGTTACTTCGTATGACATATAGTAAATTATAATGGGAATTTTCAGTTAAGGAAAGTCTAAAGGCCAAGATTGCGGGTAGCAGAGGTTCCTGTTTATTAACAAATTAATCGTACTATTGGCTTCCGGGCGCATATTTGCAGGACAAAAACGCGCAATATTGCGCTAGACGTTGTTTGTGGTATAGAAACTATTATACTGCCGCTCCCGCGGCAGCCACAAACAAAGTCTTTTTGCCCTACAAATCTGCTTCCTCGCGCCAAAATTTCATTACGTCTTTATAATGCCTCCACTGTACAGCCCCACATTCTTGGCCTTTAGACTTTCATATTTCCGTAAATCCCATTATAATTTATTCTATGAAATTCTACGGTGAACTCTTAGTTTTTGCATTATTATTTATTACCAACCTGCGCGTATTTTTTGTACATCATGTGCGGCGAGATCCTCTTGTTGTACTGGCTCCGTTCACCTTTATTGTAGCGATTCTGCAGATTTTCGCATGGAAAATTGATGCTTTTACAATTCTTGGACTCTTAATTGCACTCTTTGTCCTTCTTTCAAACTTCCATGCTATTTTCAGATATCTTGAACGCCTTTACATTGATCATTACAGCCCGTTAATGAGGGTTTGGGCCGCTTTTACAATCATCTTTTCTGCACTCGCACTTGCAGCTACAATTTATTTTGCACCAGTAGAACAGCATTCAAGAAAACTCAACGTTTCGGAAAATCAGTTTCTATATAAAGGAAGCTTTAGAAGCGGTTTTGAAAAGGCCAGTGCTGTTGGAAAAAAATCTCTGACACTTTATGAGTTTGCTCCAGATCAAATATCAGAGACAACCCCACAGAAATATGAAAATCTTATAGTGCTGTTTGAGCCGGACAAACGAGGCGATACAGAACATTATAAGCCTTATCTTCAACAGCTGGCATCCCAGGGAATTACAGTTTATTCTGCTGATTTTTATGCTGATGACGGACAGTGGCTTCATAATATTGGCGAAAAAAAAATTCTCCGCCGTCTGATTATGGTTATTCAGAGTGTTCTGAACGAGAAAAAGTTTACATCTCAAAAGGAATACTACTCTTTCAACATTTCTCAGGAATATTCAGTTCTGCTTCCTTTACTTCGAGAACATTGTGGTTCCAATAAGAAATTCTTCCTTATAGCTGATTTTATGGCTGATATTGCGGCTGACGACTTAATGAAGAAAAATCCGGAAGAAATTGCCGGTATATTAAAACTTTCTTCTATTGATAACTATAAAACTTCTGGATATGGCTGTATTGAACAGACTGATCCTCTTTTAGCAATGGTTCTTGGATTTTCGCGGGATTCTTCTCTTGCAACTCCAAATCTCCTGGCTAAAAAAACTGTGGAGGCCCTTAATGACCTTAAATGAACTGGACGAGTGGCTGAACGCGTTCCTTAAAAAAGAAGACTTTCCTGGAGACCCTTCGCGGAATGGTATTCAGGTGCAGAATTCCGCCCCGGCGGAGAAACAGATTAAGACGGTAGCTTTTGCGGTGGACGCATGCGAAGCAACTGCTCTTGCTGCAGCTGAAGCTGGCGCAGATGTTCTGGTTGTTCACCACGGACTTTTCTGGGGTGGTTGCGAAACACTTACCGGTAATTTTTATAAGCGTGCGGCCGCCTTTATTAAAAACGACCTTGCTTTAATCGGCTACCACATTCCTCTTGATGCAAACAATCCTTATGGAAATAACTACGGACTGGCGGCCGCCCTCGGGCTTTCAAAGCTTGAACCGTTCGGTTTCTGGCGTGGAATGAGTATTGGAGTTCGCGGTGAATTCACTACACCAGTGTCTCCAGAAGACCTCTGTTCTTCACTTTCAAAAATCACAAAAACAAATGCCCGCCTCTTCCAGTTCGGAAAATCACAAATCAAAACTGTAGGAATTATTTCCGGAGGGGCCGGTGAAGATGTGGATCAGGCTGCTGAACTCGGTTTAGACTGTTACATTACCGGTGAGTTCGCTCATGAGCAATATCATCCTGCAGAAGAATTTGGTATCAATGTAATTGCCGGAGGCCATTACGGCACCGAAACTATGGGAGTTTCCCTGCTTAAAGAAAAAATAGAAAAGGAGTTAGGTCTTCGCACGTTATTTATTGACCTGCCGACAGATTTATAAGTATATTTTTAATATGAATAAAGAATTAAAATCAAAACTGCTGCCAATTTCACTTGCAGTTCTAGTAGTTATCCTTGATCAGATTACAAAAATCCTTGTAATGAAAAATATTCCGCTTTATACAATAGGCGCACAGTTTTTTGGAGATTTTCTGAGAATCATTCACGTAGCAAATACAGGAGTTGCGTTTAGTGTAGGTGCAACCTGGTCTGATACTTTGCGCCGTTTACTGTTTTCTCTTATTCCTCTTATCGTAATTGGTATTGTTGTTGGAATTTACTTTAAGAATAATACCTGGACTAAGGTTCAGCGCTGGGCAATTATGGGTATTGTAGGTGGAGGTCTTGGAAATCTTATTGACCGCTTTTTCCGTGCCGAAGGTGTTGTAGACTTTATCGATGTTAAATTCTATGGACTTTTTGGTCTTGAACGATGGCCAACCTTTAATGTTGCAGACGCAGCAGTTGTTGTCTGTGGTATTATGCTGATTGTTTCATTTATCATTACTTATATAAAAGAATCTAAAGAACAGAAATCTCAGGAATCTGAGAATAAATAAAAAAAGAGGTATTCACATGGACATGACTGATGAAGAAAAAGCGGAGAGACTTGAACGTCAGAAAAAGGAACTTGAACTTCGTGCTAAAAAACGCAATTCAAGACTTTTCCTGTTTTTCGGTAGTATTTTTGAAATCGTAGAAACTCTCGCTGTAATTCTGCTGCTTTTTGTATTTTTCTCTTTCCTGATTTTCAAAGTTTTTACACTTCCTGAAGCTACTGCACGCACTGTTTTCCAGTTCAGTACTATCGTTAGCTTTATCGGTGGTCTTTTCCTTGGCTTTATGATATATAAAACTTGTGCAAACTTTGTAATCGAAAAGTTTAATCTTACTGATAAACTTTCAAATGAAGTTCTTGGACATTATTCAAAGCGCGCTCGCGCTGCAGAAAAAGAGGCATTAAAAAAATGATTGGAATTATTGGAGCAATGGACAGCGAGGTAGAAACTCTTTTTGCCCGCATGTCTGCAAAAGAAAAAGTTAATATCAACAATTTAATTTTCTACAAAGGAAAATTATATAACAAAGATGTTGTTATCGTAAAATGTGGTATTGGAAAAGTAAACGCTGCTTTATGTACTCAGCTTTTAATACTGAATTTTAAAGTTTCAAAGATTATCAATACTGGTATTGCGGGAGCTACTGGTACTGGTCTTAATATTTATGATTTTGTAGTTTCAACAGAAGCAGTTTATCATGATTTTGATACTGTGTTCTTTGGCTATAAACTTGGACAGGTTCCAGGCATGCCGGAAGTTTTTGTTGCAGATCCAGCTCTTGTAAATGCAGCAGTTTCTGCTTTTGAACATACAGATTTTTCTAATAAGCTGAAAATAGCAAAAGGCCGTATTGCTTCTGGTGATCAGTTTATTTCCGGTGGTGAAAAGAAAAACTTTATCATTTCTAACTTCCATCCTCAGTGTGTTGAAATGGAAGGTTGTGCAATTGCACACGCATGCTATGCAAACAAAGTTCCTTTTGTAATCATTAGATGTATGTCTGATACTGCTGACGAAACTGTAAAAGAAACATATTCGGAAGAAACAGCATCACGTCTTAGCAGCACTTTCCTTCTGGAAGTAATTAAAGAAATATAAATTAAAGTAATATACGTCCACGTCAAGGCACGCTTCGCTTAAAGCCTTGACATGTCCGTTTATCGTTTTTTTTAAGGAGGTTACCCCCGCTATGGAAGTTGTTCAGAGTTTTACTATTGATCATACACATTTGAAGCCTGGTATCTATATTTCCCGCGAAGACAAGGGTTTTACAACTTATGATCTTCGTATCACAGAACCTAATAAAGAACCGGCAATGGGACCTGGAGCAATCCACAGTCTTGAGCATCTTATGGCTACCTGGTTCAGAAATTCTGAAGTAAAGGATGACGTAGTTTACGTTGGTCCTATGGGCTGTCTCACAGGTATGTATATCATCATGATTGGAAAATACTCTGTAGAAGATATGCGTCAGCTTACAATCCGCTGTCTTGAATGGATTCTTACTCAGAATGAAGTTCCTGCGACACGTCCTGAAGCCTGCGGAAATTATCTTCTCCATGATCTTCCTATGTGTAAGTGGGAAAGCAAACGCTATCTTGACCGTTTGAAGAATGATTTCCATTGTGAATATACAAAGCTTGAAGTAAAGCTTGATGATGGAAAAGTTTTTGCAGACGCATAAGGTAAACTGACAGAATATTAAATGAACATTCTGAACAAATTAAAAGAAACAGCAGTTTCGGTTCTGCCGGTTATGGCAATCGTGCTGTTTCTTGGATTAACCTTTGTTCCTCTTGATAAGTATCTGCTCGCACGCTTTGTCGTTGGCGGGCTTTTGCTTATTATTGGCCTTACAATTTTTCTTCTTGGTGTAGACCTTGGTATTCAGCCGATGGGCGAAAGAACTGGTTCTGCACTGACAAAAAAACGTTCTCTTCTACTTTTGCTTTTTGTTGCTTTCATAATCGGATTTATTGTAACTGCTGCGGAACCTGATATTCAGGTTTTTGGTGACCAGGTACGGAGCATTTTTCCCGTCGTAAATAAAACAGCTATCACCTTTGTAATTGCAGGCGGAGTTGGTCTTTTTATAATGCTGGGACTCTTGCGCACTGTTTTGAATCTTTCACTTAAATGGACTTTCTTCATTGCATACTCAGTGCTTTTCTTAATTTCTATTTTTGCCCCTGAAAGCTTTTTTGGAATTGCCTTTGATTCTGGCGGAGCAACAACAGGTCCTATGACTGTACCTTTTATTATGGCGCTAGGTATTGGTGTTTCCAGCGTCCGCGATGATAATGACAACAGTTTTGGTCTTACAGGAGTTTGTTCCATCGGACCAGTTATGGCAGTTTTGATTTATGCGATATTATTGAAAGGGCCTATAGTTGATGGTCCACTGAGTGGAGCCGAAAGTGCTGCAGTATCTAACGCAGTATCAGAAAACTTTGCCCAAATCGCTGCACACGTCTTCCGCGAATCATTGATTTCTATTGCACCACTTTTTGCATTGTTTATAATCTTCCAGATTTCACTCTTGAAAATGACGAAACGTCAGGTAATCAGAATTATAATCGGTTTTATTTATGCTTTTATAGGACTTACGATTTTTCTGATTGGAGTAAAGGGTGGTTTTTCGCAGGCAGGCGCAGAACTCGGAGAAAAGCTTGGCTCTCTTGCTGTTGAAAATGGTGGTGCCTGGTATGTGCTCCTTATCTTCACCGGACTTCTTTTAGGCGCAATTATTGTCTGTGCAGAACCTGCTGTATGGGTTTTAAGTGAACAGGTAGAAAATGTAAGTGGCGGTACAATAAAAAGAAAGGTCCTTCTTATTTTCCTTTCGGTAGGTACTGCAATTGCCATTGCTCTTGCCATGCTTCGCGCTGTTACAGGTTTTAATCTTAAATATGTTATTATCCCAGGCTATATAATTGCTATGACTCTTATGATTTTCTGCCCTTCTCTTTTTTCAGGAATTGCTTTTGATTCGGGCGGAGTTGCTTCGGGACCTCTCACTTCAACTTTTGTACTTTCATTTACTCTTGGTGCTGCCTCAAGTGGAAAAGGCGGAAATGATTCTTTTGGTGTAATTGCTCTTGTTGCCATGATGCCGCTGCTTGCAATTCAGCTTATGGGAATCATATATAAACTCAAACAAGGAGGCAAAAAATGAATTATAAGCTTCTTGTGAGTATTGTTCCTCATGACAGCGGGGAACTAATATCGGACGCAGCAAAATCAGCGGGAGCTGGCGGTGGTACTATTGCAATGGGCCGCGGAACTGCATCGAACGGAGTTCTACAGCTTCTGGGACTTGGCGATACTTCAAAAGATATCGTCTACATCATTCTGGAAGAAGAAAAATGTGAAGCTGTTCGTACTGCAATAATTTCAGCATCAGAAACAAAAAAACATTTTGGAGTGCTTTTTACAATCGAAGTAGGAAATTTTGTAAAAGCAGGTAATACAGATTCAATCGAAAAATCAGAAATAAAAGGGGGCAAATCTATGGCAACCAGTACATATCAGATGATAAACGTAATTGTAAACAAAGGCTATGCAGAAGATGCAATGGCTGCAGCCCGTAAAGCAGGAGCCGGTGGCGGTACAATTATCGGTGCCCGTGGTACTGCAAAAGAAGGTGATGCAGCTTTCTTTGGAATGAAGATTGTCCCGGAAAAAGAAATGCTGATGATTCTCGTTCCGTCTGATAAAAAGGATGCCATACTCCAGGCTATCACAGCCCTTCCTTGTTTTGCAGAAGCTGGAAGCGGAATCATCTTCTGTAATGAAGCCCAGGATTTTACTCTCCTGGGCAAAAAGTAATCTTATTTCTTACTAGTTTTCAGCAGACGTAGGCTGTTAAGAACCGCAAGGATTGTTACACCGACATCGCCAAAAACCGCAATCCACATATTCGAAATGCCGAGGGCACTGAGAATCAAAATAGCTCCCTTAATTCCCAAAGCACCATAGAGGTTTTCATAAACAATGCGCAGGGTGCGGCGGCTTATTTTAATTCCGTCTACAATCTTACTTGGCTTGTCTTCCATAATAATGATGTCTGCAGCTTCAATCGCAGCGTCACTTCCCATATTACCCATTGCGATACCAGCATCAGCACGGGCAAGAACAGGCGCGTCGTTTATACCGTCGCCGGCAAAAATCAGAGTACCGCGTTTCTTTCCACCCTTAGAAAGATCTGCAAGAAGTTCTTCAACCTTAGCAAGTTTGTCTGCACTGAGCAGCTGACCAAAAGCTTTTTTAAGACCGAGCTTTGCAGCAACTGTATGTGCGGCACGTTCGTTATCTCCAGTAAGCATTACAACATTTTCAACACCAATTTTATGAAGACCTTCAACAGTTGCCTGTGAATCATCTTTAATTTCATCGCTGATTACAATGTGGCCACTGTACTTTCCTTCACTTGCAACGTGAATTACAGTTCCGTCCTGATGTTCAGAACATTCACTGTAATCAATACCAAACTGTTCCATAAGCTTTGTGTTACCGGCAAGAACTTCCTTACCGTTTACAAGAGCTTTTATACCCTTACCTGCAATTTCTTCTACGTTCTCAAGTTTTACATTGTCGCAGCATTTGTCGTGATGAGCAGCTTTGAGTGAAGCAGAAATCGGATGTGTAGAGAACATTTCTGTATGTGTTGCAAGAGCAAGCAGTTCTGTCTCTGTAATAGAAGAATCTGTTGCGTGAATATGTGTAACAACAAAGTTTCCTTTTGTAAGGGTTCCAGTCTTGTCGAATACGGCAGTTTTTGTACGGCCGAGTGCTTCAAGGTATACACTTCCTTTAATCAGGATTCCATGACGTGCAGCAGCTGTAATACCACCACAGAATGAAAGTGGAATTGAAATAACAAGCGCACAAGGACAGCTTACTACAAGGAACATAAGTGCACGGTATACCCAGGTACTCCAGATTGCCTGCCATGCCCAGTTGCCAGACTTAAAGCCAATTATCACACTTGGAATAATTGCAAGTGCCAGAGCAGAATAAACAACGATTGGTGTATAAACACGTGCAAAGCGTGTTACAAACTGCTCAGACTTTGTCTTGTTTTCTGTTGCATTTTCAACGAGTTCAAGAATACGTGAAAGAGCCGAATCACCGGCATGTCGTGTTGTTCTGATTTCAAGTACGCCCTGTTTGTTGATTGAGCCGGAAAGAACTTCGCTTCCAACAGATACATGCTGAGGAATACTTTCACCAGTAAGAGCTGAAGTATCAACAAAACTGTCGCCGTCTACAACAACACCATCAATAGGAATACGGTCACCAGGCTTTACAATGATTACAGAATCAGTTTCAACTTCTTCAGGATCTACTTCGCGAGTTTCTGCTCCAACCTTTACGGTTGCATGATCCGGACGAAGTTTTGCAATCTCTTCGATAGAATCCCGAGATTTATCAACTGCATAATCTTCAAACTTTTCACCAACTTGATACAGAATCATGATAGCAACAGCTTCTTCATATTCACCAAGAAGAATCGCACCAATGGCTGCTACAGACATTAAGAAAGATTCATCCATCAGTTCGCCATGTATAAGGTTAGAAACAGCGCCAATTACAATATCCTTTCCTGTTATCATAAAGGCAATAAAATACAGTACCATACAAACTGCTTCATGAATCAGATCAATTTTTGCTACATCAGGAAACCAGTTTTCTACAGGAAGATGCTCTATTACAAGTCCAAGTACAAACATTACTGCAGCAAAAATCAACTGCTTTACAGTAAGTTCATGTTCTTCTCCATGCTCGTGTCCATGTTCATGGTCGTGGTGATGATGTCCATGTTCGTGACCGCAGCCGCATGAACATCCATCGTGTTCGTGATGGACATGGTGATGTCCGTGTTCATGCCCGCACTCGCAGTGTTCGTGTTCATGTTCGTGTTCATGTTCATGTCCGCATTCGCAGTGTTCATGTTCGTGTTTATGTTCGTCGCTCATTATTCTTTCTCCTTAATATGTTCTATACCACACTCTAAAATACTCTTTACGTGATCGTCTGCAAGGCTGTAGTAAATTACCTTGCCCTCACGGTTTGTACGCACCAGATCAGATTCACGTAAAGTCCTCAACTGATGAGAAACAGCCGAAACCGACATTCCCAGCAGCGCCGAAATATCACATACGCAAAGGTCACTTTTATCAAGCGCATAAAGAATCTTTACACGCGTTGTATCACCAAAAATCTTGTAAAAATCAGCAAGGTCAAAAATCATTTCATCTTCTGGAAATGTTGCCCTAACTTTTTTTACGGTCTCTTCGTGAATTACTTCGCCTTCGCACAGTTCTTCATTCTTTTTCATTGAGACTCCTGCTGTTCATTTGAACAAACATTCAATTGAGCAGCTATTCAAATAATAATGTCATTTGAATAATTGTGCAAGTGTTTTTTTTACAAAAATTAACTCATTTGCCATAAACCGCTTTTTTTCTTATACTGATTTTTATGAACCTTTCAAATATTGTAATTGTATTAGACCATCCGGATGAATCAAGAAATATTGGTGCTGCATGCCGCGCCATGGCTAATAATGATATAAGTGATTTACGAATTGTCGGCAACAAAGCAGACTACGACATTGAACATATTCACGTACTTGCAATTCATGCTGGTGCAATTTTTGATAATGCCAGATTCTTCAATTCTATAACAGAGGCAACAAGCGATTGTTCAATTTGCGCTGGCACAACAAGACGTCGGGGTAAAAAACGTGGCAAACTGCTTCTGCCAGAGGAATTTGCAGAGATGGCAGACACAACCACAAACAATTCTGGAAAGGTTGCCGTTATCTTTGGAAACGAACGCACCGGACTTACAGATGAACAGCTTGATGAATGTAATCTTGGAGTTACAATACCTTCTTCAGATGGTTTCGGCTCTTTAAATCTTAGCCATGCAGTTCAGATTATGAGCTATCATCTTTTCCGTTATTCCCTTAAACAAAAAAAAGGTGAATACCGAGGTTATACACCGCTTACTCTGGAGCGCGTAGATCAGACCGTAAAAACAATTACAGATGATATGCAGAAAATCGGGTTCTTTAAAATGCCGGGCCGCGAAGATATGGAAAATTTCTGGAGAAGTGTTTTAAGTCGGGCAAGTCTTTCAGAGGGTGAAGCACAGTATCTGGAAAAGACATTTAATAAAATGGCAGGACTGGCGTCTAAGAACGCTTCGAATTCTTCTCAGCAATAAACTTAACGAACTCTTCTTCTGGAATCGGCTTACTGAAATAGAAGCCCTGAGCATAAGTGATGCCAAGACTTGCAAGGTAATCAAACTGCTCTTTTGTTTCAATTCCCTCAACAACAATCTTTCGTCCCATCTTGAGGAGCATTGAAATCATATTTTCCAGAAGAATCTTTGCATTCTTAGTTCCTTCAGTCTCATCTTCTTTAAAACAAGGCCATAAAAGGCTCTTATCAATTTTGATCATTTCAAAATCTGCTTTAGCTATTCTGGAAAGATTTGAATAACCAGTACCAAAATCATCCATAGAGAATGAACAGCCGAACTTCTTAAGCTCTTCCATATTCTTTTTGAGCATGTAGCCCGAAGTTACTGCAATAGATTCTGTAATTTCAAGATTAACACAGTCTGGTGCAATATTATACTTCATCAAAAGTGACTTCATGAGTTTTGGAAGATTTGCATCTACAGATTGCAGTCCGGAGAGGTTTACCTCTATATGATTCATATGCTGTTTTTTTAGATTGTTTTCAGACATGAATGCAAATACATGATTAAAAATCAGATTACTGAGTGGCATAATCATGCCTTTCTTTTCAGCAAGCGGAATAAACTCTTCAGGAGAAACATAACCGATAGTATTTTCATCTTTAAGACGTACAAGAGCCTCGGCATTTGTAAATCTCTTTTCGGCAAGACTATAAATCGGCTGATAATACATTACGATAGAATTATTCTTTATAGATTCAGAAACAATATGAAGAATCTGTCGGCTTCGGATTCGCTTTTCGCGGGCCTTATCATCAATTCGTCTGATAAAGCCGATAGAACGACCGTAGGTTTCTGTATCTTCAGCAAAGTCAAGCAGTTCAACAACCTGTCCATCAAAAGGGAAATCTTCAGGACAGAAAAGAACATTGGCATGAGCATTCAGACGAACAGATCTGTCTTTAAGCTCCCATGGACGAGAGAATCTGTCTGCAAGAATCTCAAGGCAGGTATCGATTTTTGAAATATGCTTGTTGTCTACAATAAAAGCAAGCGTCATTCGGTTCATGCGGTAACACTGGGTTTTAAAAGATTTTTCAACAAATTGTTTTATTTCAACCAGAGTTTCTGCAATTACATTTGTACCTACATAGTTTTCAATGATTGACGCTTCATCAAGTTCCATGCTTACTATCGCATAATTTTTTTTGCAGCTCATAAATTCCTGCAAAACAGTTTTAAGCGCATAGTAATTAAAGGCTCGGGTTTCACTATCAAGATATTCAGAAGGATTTTCAAGCGACAGGAACATCAGAAGAATGATGGCAGAAATACCAACACTGGAAATTAAAATCTTTGGCTCAATAATCTGAATGCCACCGAATCCAACCCAAAGTGCCATAGTCATAAGTACACAGATTTTCTGTTTACGGTGAGCCTTATTTTTCCAGTGTCGAAGGGTCTGAAAAACCGTCATTGCAGAATAGATGATAAGAACTGCATAAACACAATTTACCATCAATCCAAAGGAATAAATTCCATCTTCTTCTATATAATAATCTATTGGTGCAAAAAGAACAGAAGCCAGAGCGAAAACATACGAAACAATGATTACCGAAAGCTCCGGCTTTGAATAACGTCTCTGATCGCGATTAAGTATATCAATATAGAGATAGATACATGAAAGAGCGATATACAGAAAAATAATAAAGCCCTGGTGCGTAAAACGAACAAACCAGATCGGACATGAATCAAAATAAACAAGTGCAAAAACTGTAGCAAAATCAAACAGCAGATAGAGTAATGCACTCACCATCAAAACAGAAAAGATTTTGTTTGAAAGCAGTTTGATTTTCGGACGTAAAAAATAGATGACTTCAAGAATCAACATGATTGAGAGCGATGCGATTTGAAATTTTATATGGTTAAATAAAAATGAATTCATCTAACCATATATTTTACAACGAGATATGAAGAAACGCTAGATTTTTTTATTTTTGTGTTTATTTATGCAAGACAATCGCATAAATAAACACAAAAAAATAATTACTTATAATAATAGTTTTCTCTTTTAATTTTCATAGTCGATGTTTTTTCAAATTCTGTATCTCGGAGTGAAACTTCTTTAATATGTTTATATCCAGGATTTTTATTATTTAATAATCGAACTTTTTCAGAAAAATATTTTAGAATTTCTTTTTGATCTTTACCATTAAAATATTTCATATCTGGAAAAACTTCTAATGCAATTATATCGTTCTTCTGATAAACAATAAGTTCCTTTATTCCTTCAAATTCCAAAAGTTGTTTTTCAAGTTCTTCAGGAGATACATTTTCACCATTGGAAGTAATAATCAAATTCTTTTTCTTGCCAATTATATACAAATAGTTATTAATATCTAAATAACCAATATCTCCTGAATGTAAATAACCATCAATTAATACTTCTGCTGTTGCCTCAGGATTATTGTAATATCCTTTCATCACATTTTGACCTTTTATACAGATTTCGTCATCAATTATTTTAATTGTATTACATGGCAAAACTTGACCTACAGACCCTTTTTTTATTCGGACTCCTTCATCGGTCGCAACAACAACACATTCTGTCATTCCATAACCTACATAAGCATCAATTCCAAATGACTGAAGTTCTTTCCTTAATTCAGTATTAATATATGCACCACCAATTGCAAATCGTTTAAGAACATCACCAACAACTTTATTTTTTATTTCTTGTCTAGAACATGCCGGATTCTTTTTCAATTCGAGAAGAAGTGCATTACATATATACTCAGCAAGCATTGGAACTACACAAATATGATAAATGTTAAATTCTTTTAATTCTGACAAAATTGAACTCATTCCGCTACTAAGAACAATTGTATTTCCATAAAGTAATGGCCAAATTACATCTAAAGAAAGTGCATATATGTGAAACATAGGAAGAACACTAAGTTCTGAATAACGCTCTGGCATGTTTGCTGTTTCAATAATAGCCTTTGTATTGATAATAAAATTATTCTGAGAAAGCATTACACCTTTACTTTCTCCGGTAGATCCAGATGTATACATAATCAAACATACATCATCAGGATTTGAGTCGACATTTGGAAGTTCTGTAGATGCGTCTACTAATAACAAATCCTGCATACAATATTTCTGCACTTGAGTATTAAGTTTATCAACTAAACCTTTAATATTATTCGAATACAATAAAATAGAAGTCTCTGAAGTTTTAATTAGATAATCTAATTTATCTTCTGGTAATCTGTTATCCAATGGAATAAGAATATTATTTGTAGAAATACCTGCAATAAAGCAAACAAAGAATTCATATGAATTTTCAGAAATAATAGCTATTTTTTTATTTTTAATATTTTCCTGTGTAAAATAGTTAATCAACTTATTTGAATCATTAAATAAATCAGAATATGTTTTTTCTATAACTTTATTATCTTTTCGATATTTTATAAGAACTCTATCACCAAATTTTGGAGTATTAGCTTTAATAATTGAATATAAGTTTTGCATTTCATCCTCTCTTAATTAAGTAAATAATTAAATAGAAATATAACCTGAAATTATGATTATATTTCTATTTAATCTAGCAGCTTATTTATTTTGAAAATCTTTTTTTTTGAATATTATAACTTTGCTGATATAGGTATAAACCAACCCAACAAACCAACCTATTACAACAGTCCACATCAGTCCTTTATAACCAAACCAATCTCTAAAGAAATATGATAATGGGATTCTAACAACCAAAAAGGAAATAATAGTACAGATAAGTGGAACAATTGTTTTTCCTAAGCCATTTAAGAAACCATGATAAACTACCATAATTCCATACAAGAATAAAAATGGACTTGTTATTACCAGGTAATCAATCACTATTTTCTTAGTATTTATATCTGTAGTAAATATGCCTGAAATATAACCAGAACAAATAATGACACCCACGCCCTCAATTATAGAAAGCACAAATACTGTAAGTAATACCTTTTTTAATCCTTCTTTTATTCTATCATATTTTTCTGCACCATAATTTTGTGCAGTAAAAGTAGTTAATCCACTTGAAAGATTCAAAAATAGCATAGAAATAAATGGTTCAAGTCTTCCTATAATTGTAAAGGCCCCCATAACAGTAACCCCTAATGGAAGAATAATTTTAACTAATAAAATTACACCAATTGAAAGGAATATATACTGTATAGCTAATGGGATTCCATACAAGACTGCACGCTTTAAATAACTTAAAGAGAATTTGACGCTAATAATATGCTTAAATTTTATTTTATAGATATAAAATACTGCTGGCAAAATCAATACAAGAGAAGCTAACTGTGCAATCAAAGTTGCATAAGCAGCTCCTTTTATACCCCATTTCAGTCTTCCTACAAAAATATAATCTAATACAATATTAATCAAACTTCCTGAAATTGACATAATCAATGGTGTCTTAGTATCTCCAAAAGCTCGTAAAATTGCACCTAATGATAATTGAACAAAACAGAAAATCATCCCTTGCATCAATATATTTAAATATATAATTCCATTTTCAGAAATATCTGGTGATAAATGCATAAATGAGACAATACCATCTGTAATGATATTCTTTAGGAAAAATAATATTAAATAGAACACAATTGTTACAATGAATAAAGTATAAATTGTTTTGGAATATTCCTCTGATTTTCCTTCACCCTTTTGATATGCCAATAAAATGGAAAATCCAATAGAAACTCCAAGAAATATTGAAGTTATTAATCCATATATTGGCTGAACAGCACCAATCGATGCGAGTGCAGCAGTATCAATGAATCGTCCAACAAAAATACTATCAACCAAAGTGTACAATTGTTGTAAAAACTCACCAATAAAAATTGGTATTGTAAATAATACAATAGATTTTAAAATTTTATTATTAGTTAGATCTATCATTACTATTTTCCTTATTTTTTTAATCCACCAATATATTTTGCCAATGAATTAATAGTAGAATGCAGCATAAATGAAGATAAGCTGACTTCTTCACCTAAATAAATTGACAGATCTGATACTATTGAAAGTGCAGAAATAGAATCTCCTCCACACTCCAAAAAATCATCATTAGCATCGAATTCAGAAAAACCAAGACAATTAGACCAACATCTGGCTACAAGTATAACTAATTCTTTAAATTCATCATTTCCACTTGTAACATCAACCTGAATAGCATCAATTTTTTTCTTGTGTTCTAAATATTTTTTGGCAGACACATCTTCTTTTGTATGCAACATAGTTGTAATCTTTTCTTCAATATTATCAGACAGATTAATCTGGAAATCACGTAAAAATTGAATGATATCACTTTCATAATATATTCTACCGCCAAAAATTCTTGGCTTATTAGATCTTAAAATATCATCAATTACCTGAATACCTTCCGAATTAGTAATAGCTTTGAATGTAGTATCAAAATTTGTATTATAATCAACAGCCATTCCAACTTCTTTCCAAGCTACCCAATCACATGTAACTTTTCTCAAATTTTTCTCACTATCATTAATTGCGATAGTATCCAAATAATAATTACCAGCTGCATAATCAGATTGTCCAGCTGATGGGAAAGTTGTTGCTACTGAAGAAAAATATAAATAGAAATCAACTTCTGCAGGTGGAACAAGTTTCTCCAATATATAACTTCCTAACATTTTTGGACGAATGACAGAATCAAATTCATTTAATGATTTATTCTGAATAATACTTTTTCCAGGAACACCAGCAGCATGAACAACACCATTGATTTTACCAACTTCGTTATTTACTTTACTAATAATAGCTTTAACTTGTTCTTCTTCAGAAATATCACAATTATATAGATATAATTTTACTCCTGTATTTTTTAAATCTAAGAGTTGTTGTATTTTTACAGCAACTTTTGGATTTTCAGGGTTTTTAACATAATCCTGCCAAGTTGAAATATCCGGAAGTTTTGTTCTATTAACTAATACAAGAGATATATTATTATTGATTGAAGCAAAATGTTTACAAACTTCTAGACCGATTCCTCCAGTACCACCTGTAATCAAATATACACCATTATTCTTGATATATTCTTTACTTTCATTCGCATTATTTTTGAATGTATATTCCTTAAATTCTTCATGATATAGAGTATTATTTCTAATACAATATAACCCTTCTCTGTCTGAGAAAATTTCAGCTAAAACAGAATCAGAATTATAACTACCAGAAAGATCAATCATTTTTGTTTTCAAGGAAGGATATTCTCTTTGAATAACTTTCAGGAAACCAGCAAGAGAAGCGTTTTCTGGGACCTCAGGAATATCTGAATCTTTAACTTTTATTGAATTTTCAGTTAAAACTGAGAGACTTAGATTTAATCCAGTTAAAATAATTTCTTTAGATAATAAGAAAAGTGTATATAAGTTCTTTCTGATACGCTTTTTAAATTCATCATAAGAAACTGCTTTTGTTTTCTCATCAGCCAATGCAAAGATAATGTTTTCAATAGAATTATCTTTTACAAATTCTACAAGTTGCTTAACTATTTCAATTTGTGACTCTTCATCTTTTAATAAATCACTTACATTAATATCATAAATTGAAATATTATTTAATTTATCTTTTGCAAATGATAATTCATTTTCTGAATCTTTTATGATTACAGCTTTATTCTTTGAATAGTTAGGATCTGAATATTCACATGGAACAAAAACAATTTCATTAGTTAATGTTGAATTTGTAAATGAATATGTATTTTTTAAACAAGTAATTTGATAATCCTTTGGAAATTCAATCCAATTTTCTTTTTCTTCAAATTCATAATTTGGTAATGTTATCTTTCTTGCATTTTTTGAATAATTTAAATCATCCAATTTTAAGATATTTTTTTCTATCCATGTATTGAGAATTGCATCATTACATTCATTTAGAGATTTTTTTATTAATTTAGAATTTGTTATATATGTATATTCATTCTCATAAGAAGATTCATTTAAAATATCTGAAAGAATACTTTCTAATTCAGAAAGAGAAGAAATTTTCAATCCAAATTTGATATCATAATATCCTCTTGAATAGTTAGTTGAATAACAAAAATCTCTTAAATTCAAATCCTTGTTATCCAAAATAAAGTTTCTATAACTTTGTATTAATTTTACTAATGAAGTATCTGTTTTAGAACTTATTGTAAAATAGTAATTACTATCATCGCTAGTATTAGTGTCTTCAAAATCATAATTTTCCAATACTATATGACAGTTTGTACCACCTAAACCAAAAGCACTTATTCCAAGATGAAACTTATCTTCTTGTATAGGAATATTTTCTGTAGGAATAATCACAGGACTGTCTGGAATATTTAATATTGGATTTGGTTGTTCAAAATTCGCAATTGGAGGAATCATTCTATTCTTAGCGATCAAAGCAGATTTGATGATTGCCATAATACCAGATCCTTCATATAAGTGACCAATATTTGTTTTAATTGTTCCAACATAGCATTTATAATCTTCATAATCTTTAAATGCTTGTCTTAAACCTTCAACTTCTATCGGATCTCCAATTCTTGTTGCTGTACCATGAGCTTCAATATATTTAACACTTCTTGGATCTATTTCTGCATTTTTCCATGCTTGATTAAGAAGAATTGCCTGCGATTTTGATTCAGGAGTAGTAATACTATCTTTATGTCCATCGTGATTTACTGCACTACCTTTTATAACAGCATAAATATTATCTCCATCTCTGACAGCTTCATCCAATCGTTTTAAAATAATTGCTCCAGAACCTTCTCCATATCCTGTACCATTTGCATTTACATCGAATGTTCTTGTAAATCCATCTGGAGATTCAATTCCAATACTTGAAGTTTGTGAATTCAGTGGAGTATATACAATTCTTGAACCTGCCACAATTGCCATAGAACATTCTCCTGCAAGAATTGCATTTTTCGCATTATGAACTGCAACCAAACTAGAAGAACATGCACAATCAAGTACTGTACTTGGACCATGTAAATTAAAAATATATGATAATCTGTTTGCAAACATTGATGGAATTACACCAGTCAATGAAACCTGAGACAAACTGTAGTCAACTCGATATAAGTAGTCAGAGTACATATTACCAGGGTTAGCAGCAAATCCGATAAAAACTCCAGTATCAGTATTTTCTATTTTATCATTTACATAACCACTATCTTCTAGAGCCATATATACAGTTTTTAACAGAAGTCTTTGCTGAGGATCTGTAACAGACGCAATTTTTGGTGAGAAACTGAAAAAATCAGAATCAAATTTTTTAACATTGTCAAAATAACATCCATCATAAAACTCAATAGTATCAGAGTCAGGTTCATGTATTCCAATTTGTTTCAGATACTTAAAATAAGATTCATAATCTTTAATACGTCCATCAGGAAACTTTCTTACTAAAGTTTCTTTGTTTTTCAACAGAGTCCATAAATCTTTCAAGTTTGAAATTCCAGGCAGATTTACTGACATACCAATAATTGCGATATCGTTAGACATAAGCAATAACTCCTTTTTTTTTATTTTTTTTTTATTTTTTTTTTATTTTTTAGTTATTCCAGAAATATAATTATTTTTTTATTCATTTACATATGTTTTGATTTTTAAAAGAATATCTTCATATTTAATTGCCAAATCAGAAATTAACTCTGCAATTTGTTTTGTATTTTTAATTTTGGTTTGAAAATTATTTGATGCAATTAAAGTAATAATATCATTCCAATTTTTGACTATTTTTTTTAATTCATCTTTAATTAAAATTAGTGTTTTACTTTTTTCTATAGAATTATGATAATCTATAATTTCATAAAATAATCCGGTTCTTAAAACACAATCGCTTAAATTCTTAAAAATTGCATTCTGATCAAATACAGATTCTGTAAATTCTTTTTCAACTGAAAAATCCGTTAGTATAGCCCTACTAAAAAATTCCAAATCTAAATAATTACTAGATGGAGTTTTATATTTATTAACATAATTATCTATTAGCAATTGTTTAAAATTTATTTCACTAAAATCAGCTTTCTTCTCATTGAAATACATATAAAAAGTTGAAGCTTCCTTCAAACTTTCAATACTCATAATTTTATTTTTTTTATTAAAATAAGGATCTACGACATTTACATTGTTTTCATCGATTCCTGTAATAAGAACAACATGATTATTATGTACCCGATTATTAAATGGATCCCAAGGTAAATAAAAAGAATCAAATTGTACAATTGCCGGGAAATTTATTGCAAGACAGTTATTTATATAAACAAGTTCTTCTTCAAAACTCTTAAAATAACTATACTGTAAATCATACCCATAAAGTAATTTTAAGTTTTCAAGAACTCTATTAGGATTTTGTTTAATTGATTTACCTATTAATCCACTTTTATTATATTCTTCATAATTAAATGAAAATCCAAATTCATTTATATATATATTATCTGCTCTAATATTTAAATAAGCAGCTATAGTTTTTAATACATCATACAGACAAGATTCTCTACGTCCTGCTATTCTATTAATTTGTTTAATTTCAATTTCCAAATTTTTCATAATTCATCTATCCTTTTCTATTTTTTTAATTTTCATCTAACGCTTCATAAACAATTCATTGTAGAAATATAAGTATAAAGGCTCTGTACGTGTGATTATTTTTACATTAGTAATCATACCCGGCAGTATTGGAATTTCATTTTTCGTACGACGTGAAATAATGTTGTTATCAATAAGAGTTGTTTCAACTGCAAAATAAGATGAACCGTCTTCTAAAGTAATAGTATCTTTTGGTATAAAACTGATGTATCCATTCACAGATGAATATTCAGAATAAGGATATTTTGGAAAACTTATTCGCACATTCATGTTTTCTTTAAGTTCTGCAATATCACTTGGATTTATATTTATAATCATTTTAAGCTTATCACTTTCATAAGGAACAATTTTTAAGATTTCTTGTCCTGCTGTAATATATTCTCCTTCTGTTATAACTTTACTTTGATAAACAAAACCATCTGCTGGACTTTTTATAAAACAATTGTCTAATGAAGAATTAATTTTATTCAGATTCATTTTTATTTCATCAATAGAAGTTTTTCCTGCAGCGATTCTTTCGGTTACTTCAAGTTTTTTTTCGATTAAATAGTTTTCATAAGCAATTTTGGCCTCAATCATAGCCAATTCTTTTTGTTTTAATTCATCAGAACTTACAGAAAGGGGGGAAAGAGCTTTACTGATTTCATAATTATTTTTATTTTGTTCATATTGTAATTTTAATTTTTGAAGTGTATTTTTTACAACCATTATTGAATTCGTTGTTATAAATGGTTCAGTACCATTCTCAATAAATTCCAAAATACTTTGAGAATCTTTTAAATCATTTTCAGTATTTACCAGTTTTTGTGAATAAACATCGAATTCTGTTTGAGAGGTATTGTTTTCAAAAATATAAAGTATATCTCCTTTATGAACATAATCACCATCCTGAAAACACTTTTTAGTAATAAAACCATTCATTGGAGATATACTTTTAGAAATATCAACTGAAGGACGAATAACTCCAGTAGATTTAACAACAACATTATATTTGGCAAAAAATAAATATATAAAAGCACAGAAGAAGATAGTTATAATAGTCCAATTACTGTATTTTACTATATTTGGAAGTGTCATTTCCAAAAATATTCGGGTTCTCTTAAAATCTTTTAATTCACTATAATAAATATTCTCTTTAGCCATGCTTATACCATAAATCATAATAAAGTCCTTTTTCTTTCAAAAGACTTTCATGACTTCCCTGTTCAATAAATTTACCTTTATTCATTACATAAATAATTTCACTATCTTTAATTGTAGTTAGACGATGAGCAATAGTGATAGTAATAATATCTTCACTAATATCTGAAATTACTTTCTGAAATTTTTCCTCTGAAATAGTATCTAAAGCACTTGTTGCTTCATCTAAAAGTAGGACTTGAGGGGTTGATAGCAAAGCTCTAGCCAAGGCTATTCGTTGACGTTCTCCTCCGCTTAATGATGCTCCACGTTCTGAAATAATGTTATAGTATTGACCTGGTAATTCCTCGATAAACTCATCTGCCTGGGCCATTTTACAAGCTCTTTTTACATCATCTAGAGTATATTCGTTTCTGCCCATTACTATATTTTCAAAAATTGTTCCTGAAAATAAAAATACTTCTTGAGGGACATAACCTATGTTTTTTCGTATATCATATAACTCATATTCATTTATATTTTTTCCATTTATCAGAATCTCTCCAGACTCAATAGGGTAAAATTTCAACAGTAATTTAATTAGAGTTGATTTTCCAGAACCTGAAGCTCCAGCTATTCCTATTTTTTTATGTGTACCGATTGTGAAATTCAAATCTTCAAATAGTAATTTTCTAACACCATACTTAAAATTTACATTATGAAATTCAAGTTCGTTGATTAACCCTAATTTATTCTCACAAGTATCACTTTTTTGTATTTCCCTTTTCTTATCAAGAATTTCTCCGATTCGGGATGCAGCAACCAAAGCCTCTTGAATTTTGGTTTGTAAACCAAAAAATCGTCCTATTGGTCCTGTAAAATATACAACTAATGCATTAAAACTAATAAGTTGTCCTAAAGATAACTTATCTCTTAATATTAAATATCCACCTATCCAAAAAATTAAATTTCCACTAACTCCTGAAAACACATCAATAAATAAATCTTTAATATTATCTATATTCCAGATCTTGTTTTTTAATGTTAATTCATTACAAAATTTCTCTTCAAATTTTTCTACTGCATATTCTTCAGCATTAATACTTTTTACAACATTTATTCCACTAAGAATTTCTACAAGATAAGAGTTTCTTTGTGCAGCTTGTTCCATCTGTTCTCTATAGGTTTTATTGAAAACTTTATTAGTTATATAAACAACTATTGATATTAAAGGAACAGTACATAATACTATTAAAAAAAGTTTAAATTGTTTAAGAGCAAGATACATCCCCACAAATAACATAATAAACAAATCTAAAATGGAATTTATAGCTATATCACTTAAGGTTGATCGAACCTTTTCACTATCTTCAAATCTACTTAAAATTTCACCAGTTTTTCTTGTTTCAAAAAAACGTAACGGAAGATGTAAAATATGTTTTATATAAGTCATACTCATTGCTATACTTGTTTTTGAAAAAAATATTTTAAAAAACTGAGAGCGAATAGTATTTAAAAAGGAAGTGAACAAAGTGAGAACTACCAATGCAAAACTAAAAATATGAAGATTAAGTTCAGCTGAAGTTCCAACAATATCATCAATAAAAAATTGAAAATATGTACCGCTTATAATTCCTATAATTGATAACAATAGCGATACACCTATCATCTGCATTATTATATTTATATGAGGTGTAAAAAGTGGTATAAATTTTTTTAAACTGTTACGATGCTTAGTTTGAACAAAGTTTGGAGTTGGATTTGCAATAATAAAATATCCAGTCCATTTTTTTAGAAATTTTTCCTTAGATATTGTATATTTTCCATATCCAGGATCATAAATAAGAATTTTATCTCCTTTTATTTTTTTTACGACTACAAAATGTTTATAACCTTCGTCTAAATTTATCAAAGCTATATAAGGAACAGGAAATTCTTTTACCAGAACTCTTTCATCTCCTTTTACTGCTTTTGCTGCAAAACCAACTTTATCGAATCCATATACAATACCTTCTAAGGTTGTGCCATTTACATTAGTTCCAGCAAGTTCACGAATTTTTTCAATAGAGACATAACTTTTGTATTCACTTAAAATCATTGCGATACAAGCTGCACCACAATCGGATTCATCAAATTGTTTAATTACTTTCATAACTTATTTACTAATTCAAAATTGCTAGTTTTTTTACCATCTCTTTGTCATTGGTCAGAAATTTAATTGTATCTTCAAAACTTCCGCTGACAACATAATCTGGCATAATGCCTCTTCCTTCTTCAAAAACATCATTATAAAAATATTGAGTTTGACAAACTTTCAATATTATTCCGCTATTTTTTAGTCCATATGTGAAAACATTTCCGAATAAAAGCGATCCAGATGTATTTGTTCCAACTGTATAAACTTTATTAAATAACTCTTTTGAAACCATGATTATATCTTCTGAACAGGAAGCGGATTTTTTACTTGTAAGAAAAATAAGATTACCTTTGAATTTTGTTTTCTTTTCGATTTTAACAGTAGAGTTTTCTTTATAAGTAATACCAGAGGAATTCAACACTTTAAGAAGTTCATCAGCAAATAACTTTTCCCCAATGCTCATATAATAATCGTAGTAAGGCTTAATTAATTGTTTTATAAGCGGTGAACTAATATTTTTTGTTTTTATATTATTTCCTAAATAATCATTATAAATAGTACGAATTGATTCATCGTCTTCACCGGAATACAAATCATATAAAAAATCATAAAAATATAAATTCTCCCCACCGGGATTCTGTCTTAAATCAATAATCAGATTTTTTTTATTCCAATATTTTTTACCCAGTTTCTTGAAAACTTCAAAATGTTCTTCATGTGTATCAAAAATCGGTATGTTTATATACACACTATTTTTTGTTTCAATAACAGTAAACTCATTTGAACTAAGTGTTTTAGGAAAATAAGTACATGTTAATCTGATTTTTTCACCATTTACCGATACTGGAAGAAACTTTGTATAATCACGTTCTCCATTTGATGCAAGAACTCCTAATCTAAAAACTTCTTTTCCGTTATGAATAGTTTTAAACAGGTTTTCTTCAGATATATCTATTTCTATTCCAGGAGAAATTTGTCCTGATTCTACAACCTTATATCTAGATGATGATTTCATAACATAGGTATCAGATAAATAGATAACTTTTTTAACATAAAACTTATAACTATTATCTCCACTTCTCATGTAAAAATGGCCATCATTTATATACGGTTTTAGACTGTTGAATATATACTCAGATAATTTTTCAAGTTTTATAGTTTTTTCATTTGAGAATAAAGATTCTGAGTTTTTAATAAAAGCTTCTTTATCAAATCCTCTTTTTTCCATTTCATCGAAGCCAATATATGAGGATTCCAGCAAATAAACAATATCTTTTAGATTTTCCACACATTCGTTTAATGTAAAATCCTTTTTTAAATCAACTCTTTCAGGTTCTTCATACCATTGATACCCAACAATATGATCAGATCTGTCTTCCATTGCAAAAAGATTTAATCCTAATAAACCTAGAATTAAAATTAGCTCAATTTTTTTATATTTCATAATATCCCTAATTTTTTAAATAGCCACAGTATACATGGAATATCACATATACTGCAGCTATTTTTATACATTAAAACTATCTAATAAGTATTAGTAACCAGTATTATTAGTTTTAACATTGCATGTACAGTCCGTTCGTACATTACAAGAGCATGTAGTGCGGAAACAAATATTAATATCACCTCCTACTTGCTCAAGTTCGTTTTCTGATAATCCATCTGTAATCCCAAATGTTGAGAACAGATTCCGCTCTTCAATTAATTCGTATTTCATGTTTTTCTCCATTTTGATAAATACTGCGCAGTTTTTTATCAGTTTTTTTATTTTATAATCTATAGATTATATTTACTTTTTAATAAACAAAGTCTTTCTTTTTACTGTTCTCATAATGTTTTTCAAGATATTCATTGATATTGTCCTTTATAACTGGACAATGCTCTTTTTTATTTAATGCTTTGAAAGGACACCCACCCTGACAACTATAAAGCATAAAACAATTTTTGCATTTATCATTAAATATTGCTAATGTCTTAATAATATAATCACTTTCTACGCTAACATTGCTAAATTTTTTATCTTTTAAGCTATAAACAGCTTTATTAATATCCCCAACATCATCCCAGCATTTATACATATATCCGTCAGGATCTATTACATAATTATCTAATAATTGAGCAGCACAAAAAAAACACCCATGATTTTTTGGATAATATTCTTTATAATCAATTGAATATTTTTCTTTTAATCTGTCAATAAATTCCTTTTCTTCCTTATTTCCAAAAACAGCATCTGAAATATCAGAACAAGAATTTGAAGTTGTAACAAAGGCAAAGTAGACATCATAAAAATCATAAAATTTCGATTTTATTAAATTCAAAACTTTTGAATAATCATTTTCATTGTCTTTATCAATATTAACTCTAATAGATACATAAGGTTTATAATCTGTTCTTTTTGAATACATATAAAGCAACTCAAGATTATCAAAAATACGACTAAAAGAATCCGGATTTGTTACATGAGGTCTCCGTTTATTATGTGTATCTTTATCACCATCAAGAGTTATTTGAATGCCAGAAATATTGTATTCATGTAACATTTCTATATTTTCTTTCGTTAATAAATATCCATTTGTTACTATAGTCTGAGTATTTTTAATATTATTTTCTTTTAATTTTTTATTCATATATTTAATAATATTAATATTGAGTAGAGGTTCTCCTCCATACCATTCAATGGAAACACTTTCTTTCTTACTCATAAGAATAAATTCAATTATCTTATCTGCCAGTTCCTCTGTCATTATTACGTCTTTATAATTTTCTTTTTCATAACAATAGGAACATCTGAAATTACAAGCTAAAGTCGTTGCAAGTGTCAGCCTTAATTCTTTATTATAAGCCTGCATCTTTCCCCAGTTTAACAGAGACATTCTATCCATTTCATCATCAGTATAACGGGACAGAACACCAGTTTTTTGAAATTTTTGTAATATATCATCATCTAATTCTGCTTCATTTTTAAGATAAAGATCTATTCTTTCTTTCAATTCTTCTGACAAATGAAAAAAGCTATTGCTTAAACCAGCATATAAAAGCCATCCGTATTTTTCACTATTAAACATATAATTTCTTTTTGACCAATTTAACATTTTTCTATTTCTCCAAATACACTTCAAATATTTTATCTTCTTTAGTATTAAAAATTACTTCATTATTTTCTAATGCATAAATTTTCGTATTATGA
>NZ_FOFU01000004.1 GCF_900111035.1 Treponema bryantii | reverse complement strand
TCTGACCAAGGCTGGCAGTATCAACATATTTATTATAGAACGGCTCTGACTAAACATGGGATTATACAATCTATGTCTCGTAAAGGAAACTGCTATGACAACTGCATTATGGAAACATTTTTTGGTCGAATAAAGAATGAATTATATTATGGTCATGAAAGGGATTTTAAATCTTTTGAAGAGTTTTCTGTAGCAATCGCAGAATATATAGATTATTATAACAACAAGCGAATACAGGTTAAAACAAAATGGATGCCTCCTGTAAAATACAGGGAAGCATCCATTCGTTCCGCCTAGTTCATAATATGTGTCCAGAATTTTGGGTACATATCAAATTCGAGGGGTTTAAGAATGTTGCAGGTGCTAATGCGTTTACAATGTCTCCTCAAAAATGGATTAAAGCAACTAATGCAATTGGAATTGTTTCAAAGGCTGGACGATATAATGGAGGTACATTTGCACATTCTGATATAGCAATGGAATTTGCATCTTGGATTTCTGCAGAATTCAAACTATATCTTGTAAAAGATTACCGTCGTCTTAAAGCAGATGAAAACTCTCGACTTTCATTAAACTGGAATCTTAATCGCGAACTTTCAAAATTGAATTATCGAATCCATACAGATTCCATAAAAGAGAACCTTATAATTCCAGAGCTTACCCTCGCTCAAAAATCTTTTGTTTATGCAGATGAAGCTGATTTGCTGAATGTGGCATTGTTTGGTCAAACAGCAAAAGAATGGCGTAAAGATAATCCAAGCAAAAAGGGGAATATCCGAGATTATACAGATTTACATCATCTTCTGGTACTCGCAAATCTTGAAAGTTATAACGCAATTCTAATAGAGCAGAATATTGACCAATCTAAACGTCTTGAATTATTGCGCGCAACAGCTATAAAACAACTTCGAACAATTATGGGGTTGGACTTCTCATCAAAAAAAATACTGTCAATTTCTGATAATAATGAGGAATAAAAATAACTGTAAATACTGGGCGGTCCCCTGCAGGGCAGTTGCTTCATAGCCTACCGCAAATTACTAAAGTAAATTGTCACACCTTTCTTTCAATATCCTCAAAACTTAAATTCATAGTGTGAACGGTGCCTGCAAATTCAACGCGAATCTTAGCTCGTTGCTTGCGCTTGTCAACTTTGATGATGTTTCCTTCAATGCCTTTTAGAGTACCTTCAATAACTACAATGCGGTCGTTTTCGTCAAATCTTACAAGCGAAGAACCAATTTTAGGACCAATCCCAATAAAATGCTGAATCAAAGCAAGGTCACCACCAGAAAGGGGAGTTATATCAGTATTGCTGTTCAAAAAATGGTAAAACTCAGGAATCTGTTTAAGAGCAAGAAGTGTGTCATTATCTATAGCAGAGTCACTTTGTACTATTATATATGAAAAAACAGGCTGCTGTTCCTCTAAAATTTTTCCTTGCTGTCTTATAAAAAGCTCTCGGGTAAATTTATGTTTAATCGCCAGTTCAGGGGGCTTGGTTTTCACCCCTTTTATAGCCTACCGTATAAAAAAAGAATGGCATTACATTAACTTTTTTTATAAGAAACTCGAAAAAAATCTATAAAACGCTTGAAAATTAAAGAAATAAATTAAAAATAATATAGAAGATGGTTTACAGTTTGATAACATTGACAAGTAAGATGAAAAGAGTCATATTATTAAACGTGAAACGTGTAATAACTTATGGAACTTTTGATTTACTCCATTATGGTCATATTAATCTTTTGAAAAGAGCAAAAGCTCTTGGAGATTACCTTATAGTTGCTCTAAGCACAGATGAATTTAACTGGAATGAAAAGCAGAAAAAATGCTATTTCTCTTACGAAAAACGAAAGCAGTTACTAGAAGCTATTCGTTATGTTGATTTAGTTATTCCGGAAGAGAACTGGGATCAAAAGAAAACTGATGTAAAAGAATATCATGTAGATACTTTTGTAATTGGTGATGATTGGAAAGGAAAATTTGATTTTCTTAAAGAACTGTGCGAAGTCGTTTATTTGGAGCGTACCCCTGAAATAAGCACTACTCAAATAAAGGCTGATTTGAATAAGAAAAAAGATTAATCAAGTTTTTTTTATATTCTAATTATGGACAAAGCTGAAAAAAACCTTGCTAAAAATACATTCTTTCTCTACCTAATGAAAATTATTAGTTATATTTACCCTTTGTTTACATTTCCTTATATAACGCGTGTTTTAGGGGCTGAAAAATATGGTATTGTTGTATTTGCGAATGCTATAATGACATATTTTATCTTAGTATTAGAATTTGGTTTTTTGCTTTCAGCAACGAATTCTTGTTCAATATATCGAGACAATAAGACTAAGTTAGGACATATAACTATTGGTATAATTCAAGGAAAACTAATTATAGCATTGTTAGAATTAGTTGTGCTTTTTATCTGTTGTACATTTGTATCATCATTTTCAGATAAAAAATTATTTTTCTATATCTCATTTATTGGTGCAGTATGTAATATCTTTTTACCGGATTACCTTTTTCGTGGAATCGAAAAAATGAGTATAATTACATATCGTGTCATTTTTTCTAAACTTATATATACAATACTGATATTTGTTTTTATACATGATCCTTCAGATTATCTTTTTGTACCGATAGCAACCCTTGGTGGTAATTTGATTGCTGTTATACTAACTTGGGTTGATATCTTTAAGAAAAAATATATATATTTTGTACGAGTTTCGCTAAAAGATACCTACAAGTATATTATAGAGGCATCTCCATTTTTCCTTTCTCGTATAGCAGTTTCTATTTATACTACTTTGAATACTGTACTTCTTGGAATGCGTTTTTCAAGTAATGAGATAGGGGTGTACGGAACCGCAAACACAATGACATCAATGTGTCGACAGTTACTTTCACCTATTTCAGATAGTATATATCCATATATGGTCCAAAAAAAGAATTATAAACTTGTAAAAAAAATATTACTTATTTTAGAACCAATTATAATTGTTGGCTGTATAATTCTCTATTTTATTGCTCCTTGGTTAATAGTATTTGTTTGTGGAAAAGAATATTCAAATGCTGTACCAATTTTACGCTGTATGATTCCTTTAATAATAATTTCGTTGCCAACATATCTTTTTGGATATCCAGTGTTAGGTGCTTTAGGTGATTTAAGAATGGCAAATCTTAGTGTAATGATAGGAGCTGGGATTCATATAATTGGACTTCTTATTTTATATGGTATAGATTGTTTGAATTTTGTAACTGTGCCTCTACTTACATTTTGTACTGAATTCATTGTTTTTAGCTTAAGATTTAATAGAGTTGTAAAATTATTAAGACAGGAGTATTAAAAATGAAATATATAATGAATTTCATTAACAAATCTTTATACTTTATAAAACATTTATTTTTAATACCACTATGGTTATTAATTGGTTTACATAAACGAAATAATAAATTATGGATTTTTTCTTCATGGAGTGGAGAACGCTATTCCGATAATAGCAGAGTCTTCTATGAATGGGTAAGAAATAATCATCCAGAAATAGAATGTGTATGGGTATTAAGAAAAAAGGAACTCATAAAGAAATTAAACGAAATGAATATAATGGCATTTCATATTAATTCAAAGGAAGGGAAAAAACTGCTTTTGTCTGCTGGAAAAGTTTTTACAGTTAGGGATGATGAGTTTTCTTTTTTTAGACTTAATGGTGCTGAAATTTATCAGTTATGGCATGGTATGCCATTAAAAAAAATTAAAAACGATTATCTTGATGGAATTACGAAAATTTCAAAAGCAAGAAAAATTTATGATAAAATTATGCAAATCGTGACACCATGGGCTGTAAATAACTACAAGAATAGATTTACCTGTACAAATGCTGCTTTCTTTACACAATTTCTTTCTAGTAGTTTTAATCTGTCAGATAAAAGAATTCTAAATTGTGGAACACCTCGTTGTGATGCACTTTTCTATAAAAAGTCAGAAAAGCTTTTAAAAAGTCTATCAGAAAAATATCCAGGATGTAAATTCATATTATATATGCCTACTTTTAGAACAAGCCAATGGAATGGTAAGTATTTTAATCCATTTGATGTGAAATATGGATTTGAATTTATTGAACTTGAAAAAATACTTGAAGATAAGAATTATATTTTTTTATATAAACCACATTTTTATGATGCAAAGTTTTTAGATTCTAAAAAAACTTCAGAACGTTTTGTAACTATTACAGATGATGATATAGATGAGTTATATAATTTTTGCGGTCAAGTTGACATTTTATTAACAGATTATAGTAGTATTTATTTTGATTTTATGGTTACTAGAAAACCTGTGATTTTAATGCCGTTTGATTATGAAGATTATTTGAAAACTTCTCGCAATCATTATTTTGATTATTATTCTAATATGGATGGAGTTATGGCTAAAGATTGGAAAGAAACTATTTCAATTTTGAGAGATGAAAAATTCCGTCCAGTTTCAGAAGAAAAAATACTGCAATTTGCAGAATATGTTGATGGTAATTGTTGCCAAAAATTGTATAAGGAAATAGAAAATGAATAATGCACTTATTTTTGCTGGTGGAAGCGGTACTAGAATGAATAGCCGTGCAAAACCTAAGCAGTTTCTTCAATTTTATGGAAAAGAACTTATAATTCATACTTTAGAGAATTTTCAAAATCATCCCGAAATAGATAATATTGTTATTGTTTGTATAGAAGATTGGATTCCATTTCTAAATAAACTTTTAGATAAATATCAGATTGACAAGGTTAGAAAAGTTGTTCCTGGTGGTTCTTCAGGTCAGGAAAGTATTTATAACGGTCTTTGTGCAATTAAAGAATTTGCTCCAGATGATTCAGTTGTTCTGGTTCATGATGGGGTTCGCCCTTTTGTAAATGAAAATATTATCTCTGAATGTATAACTTCTGTTAAAGAACATGGATCTGCAATAACAGTTACGCCTGCAATAGAAACAATTGCAACGATTACAGATGGTAAAATTACTTCAATAACAGATAGATCAAAGTGTTTTCATGCTAAAGCACCTCAATGTTTTGTTATGGGGGAACTTTTAGCAGCACATGAAAAGGCTCGAAAAGAAGGCAACACTAATATGATAGATAGTGCAAGTCTTATGAAATATTATGGACATGACCTATATACTGTACAAGGAAATTTTGACAATATTAAAATTACAACTCCTGCTGATTTTTATACCTTTAAGGCACTTTATGAAGTTCGTGAACAACAACAAATTTTTGGATTATAATTATGAATAAAGTTTTAGAACATGATATAGAATTATTAATATCTTATAAGCAATATTTTGAATCTTTTGCCAATACATCTATTCTTGTTACTGGTGCAACTGGTCTGCTTGGATCAATTTTGATAAAAGCATTGCTAAAGTTTTCAAGTGAAAATAATAAACTGATTACAGTATATGCTGCTTGTAGAAATAAAGAAAAATTTGCGAAAGTTTTTACAGATTACTTTTGTTCTAATTTAGTTCCTATTTATTCGGATATTACAAAGCTTGATATTTCTAATTTAACAATTGATTATATTATTCACGGTGCAAGTATAACAGATTCTAAAACTTTTGTAGAAAAACCAGTTGAAACTATTCTTACGGCTTTTGATGGTTCTAGAAATCTCTTAAAGCAATGTGTTAATAAAAATTTGAAAGGTTTTGTTTATTTAAGTTCTTTGGAAGTATATGGAACATTCAATAGTAACGAAGGAATAAAAAATGCGAAGGAAAATGATTCAGGGTATATAAATGTACTTTCTGTAAGATCAAGTTATTCTGAAGGTAAACGAATGATAGAGAATTTATGTATTTCCTATTCAAGAGAATACAATATTCCTGTAAAAATTGCACGATTATGCCAAACTTTTGGAGCCGGTGTTGAATATAACGATAATCGTGTTTTTGCTCAATTCGCAAGAGCAGTTATAGAAAACAAAGATATTATTTTGAAGACTAAGGGAGAGACAATCCGAAATTACTGTTATACGACTGATGCAGTTAGTGGAATTTTGACAGTACTTTACAAAGGAAATGTTGGAGAAGCTTATAATATTGCTAATTCTGATTCAACAATTTCTATTGCAGATATGGCTGAATTATTCTGCAATCTTTATGAAGATTCTACTTCAAAAGTTGTTTTTGATTGTGCAGAAAATGCTGAAAAATTGGGATATAATCCTGTAATGAAATTGCAGTTAGATTCTAGTAAACTGCAAACATTGGGATGGAAGCCAGAGATTTCTTTTGGTGATATGTGTAAAAGGCTTGTTGATGGGATGAGATAATACATTTTTATAATACTGTTTGTTTACTGCTTAGTTTACAAAAATAAGTGTTTATGATTCTTTTGTAATTACAGTAAAATATTTATAAGGAAGATTTAAATTGATAAAACTAATTTTGCTTTATACAGTACGTATATTACTTTCAATTTATAAAATATTCAGAATACATCCAAAACAATGCTTTTTTATGAGTTATGAAGGGAGTCAGTATTCATGTAATCCTCGAGCAATTTATGAATATATGGATAAAAATTTCGAAGGCTTTGTTTTTATTTGGGCTGCAACAGAAAATGTAAATGTAAAATCTGCTTCTGAAAAAAACAAATTAAAAATTGTAAAACCTAATACATTTGCCTCTTTTTTCTATATTATTACATCAAAGTATGTATTTACAAATATTCAACTATCAACCTATATTCCTAAAAAAAAAGATTCTATTTGGGTAAATACATGGCATGGTGGTGGAGCTTTTAAAAAGGTTGAATATCCATCAATAAATTTATATGCAATAATAACAAAGAAACTGCAATGCAAACAAACTGATTTTTATATTTCAAGTTCACAAATTTTTACTGAAGTTATGTCTGCAAGTACAAATATTCCAAAATCAAAATTTTTGAAAATAGGAATGCCGCGTAATGATATTTTCTTTGTTAGTAATTCAGAAACCGATGAAATTAAAAAATCTGTTAGAAGAAAGTACGGAATTCCAGAATCAAATTTTATTGTGATTTATGCTCCAACTTATCGTGGTGATGCACATGCAGGCCAATTTAATATGGAATTAGATATTTTAAGAGTAATAGATGTTATGAAAATAAAATACCGAAAAGAAATTTCTTTTCTTGTTAGATCACATCATACTGTTAATTCAAATTTTGAAATATCTGATAATTTTATAGATGTAACTGATTATCCTGATATGCAAGATTTATTGATAACTGCAGATTGTCTGATTACAGATTATTCTTCATGTATTTGGGATTTTGCTCTTACAAAAAAGCCCGGTTTTTTGTTTGTCCCTGATTTACAAGAATATATAGAAAAACGAGGATTATATATGGATATATCTGACATGCCTTATCCTTATGCAGAAAACAATACAGATCTA
The DNA here is from genome assembly GCF_900111035.1 of Treponema bryantii. Classification (GTDB taxonomy): domain Bacteria; phylum Spirochaetota; class Spirochaetia; order Treponematales; family Treponemataceae; genus Treponema_D; species Treponema_D bryantii_C. The sequence goes on along the minus strand of NZ_FOFU01000004.1, from coordinate 372,441 downwards.
ATAAATTTAATTTCAAATTATAATATTGATTTTGCTAAAAATAAAATAAATGAATATCTTCAAAAGATGATAAATTATGATTATGGGACAGCGAATGCTTCACTAGTTAAGGAGTTATTGAGTGAATAGAAATTCAATATTTATAAATTATATAATTTATATTGGATTATTATTTTATCTTCTCATTGATACTATTGCGGGAATTTTAATAAGTAAAGGATTTCCAAATATTGGCTTATTAATAAAAGTATTTTTAATCTTATTAATGATTATTAATGTTTCTTCTAAAAATTTTTTTTATCCTGTTATTATTAGCTTTTTCTTTTCTTTACTATTCATTTATGCGGTATATTGGTTTTTTATTGATAATAAATTTTTTTCTATAAGTTTTTCAAATCTATTCAAGATTTTTGCTGTAATGATAATATTTATATATTGTAAAAATGAATTATCGGATGATCAGATTTCACAAATAATTAAAGTTAATTATATAATTTTTGTTGCAAACATTTTACTTGGTTCTTTAGGTTTTGGAAACAATCCTTATAAATATAATGGAGAGACTGTTGGAACTAATGGTTTTTTTTATTCAGGAAATGAAATTACATATACTTATATTTGTCTATTGTTTTTAATTATATATACAAATAGAGATAGAAAAACGTTATTTTACTTATTTAATATATTTTTATCTGTTTTGATAGGAACAAAAACAGGAATGCTTGTTGTTCTTCTAGTACTTTTTTCAGATATGTATTTTTCAACTAAAAATATAATTAAGAAAAGATTACTTATTATTGCTTTTATTGTTTCTATCACACTGTTATTTTTCCTTATTAAAAAATTTTTAATGAATAATATTCTTGTTCAAATGATTATTTTCAAATTTAATCAAAGTAATAGAGGTTCATTTTCGATATTAAATGCATTATTGTCTGGTAGAATTGAAAGGATTCCTGTAATTCGAGAAATTTATACATCTTCATGGAGTTTTATAAAATATTTAATGGGATTAGGATTTGTAGAAGTAAATAAACATCCTTTAGAAATGGATTTTTTTGAAATGTTTTATTATTATGGGATTTTTGGGGTAATAGTTCTAATTATTTTTTATATATATTTATTAATAAATGCATATAAACGAAGGGATTTAAAGCAGTTTTCATTCATTATAATTACAATAATAGTTTCATTTTTTGTAGGCCATGTAACTTATAGCGTAATGGGAGGTGTTTTCTTTTGTTTATGTAATAGAAATTTAAAAAACATTAGAATTAATTTTGGAATAAAAAAGAAAGTAAATAAAGTTTTTATATTATTGTATAAATAGAATATCTATGAAAAATCCTTATGAGAGGAGCTGTTGTATGAAACGCATTATTAGAAATATAATATTACGATTTCCAATTACACGCGAGCTTTTTTTTATTATTTGCAAAAGAAAAGTTTCATTAAATAAAATTAATAAATTAATAAATAAACTGCCAAAAATAGATCCTATTTTTAGCAGTGAAAATGAAAATATAATTGTTTCATTAACATCATATGGCGAAAGAATAAATGAATTAAAATATGTTTTATATTCATTAATTAATCAGACTATAAAACCAAAAAAAATAATTGTTAATATAGCATTCGACGATGAGAAATTTATAACGGATGAATTAAAATTCTTTGAAAAATATAATGTTGAATTTTTCTTATGTGAAGATTTAAAATCTTTTAAGAAATTGATTCCAACTTTAGAACGTTATCCTAATAATGTAATTATTACATGTGATGATGATATGTTCTATGAAAAAGATTGGTTAGAACAGCTTTGGAAAAAGCATCTTGAAAAAAAAGAAGACATTATTGCACATAATATATATGGAATTAGTTATGAAAATAATCAAATAATACCTTATGATTTATGGCCACATTCTATAATTAATAAAAAATCTAGTTTTAAAAATTTTTTAGTGGGTTGTGGTGGTGTACTCTATCCTCCTGGTTGTTTTTATAAAGACATATTGAACAAAAAATTATTTTTATCATTAACACCATATGCTGATGATATCTGGTTTTATTTTATGGCAATTTTAAATGGTAGAAAAATAAGTCAACCAGATAAACCTCACATTTCATTTCATTATGTTAATCCATATAGAGAATATGGATTAACAGAAGGTAATACACTGACAAAAATTAATGTTGGACAATCAAAAAATGATTATCAATTTTTAGAAGTTATGAAATACTATTTTCAAAATACAGAAAAATTTTTATATTATATAGAAGATTAAATAATTGAGGGAAACAAATGAAAAGAATATTTGTAGTATTATTATGCTTTGTATTAACATTTATGTCTTGTTCTCAGAATACATCAGAAAGTTATTACTATATAGATAATTATAAAAACGAGTTAGTAGAAATTTGTAATAATACATTAAATGTTTTGAATTTTTCTTATGACCCACTTATTGATGAAATATCGGCAATTTTCAAAGATGATTATAAAGTGACATTAGACGTTCATTATGCTGAATTAAAAGGTAATGCTTTGTATTGTCCTTATATAATACAAAAAAATGGAAAAGAAATATATAAATCGATAGGTAGTATGAACTTAAATGAAAACTTAAAATCGGGAGTATTATTAAGTTTTGATGATCAGTATTTAGATGCATGGAAAAATAGTGTTAATCTTTTTTTAGAAAATAATAAAAAAGCAACTTTTTTTATATGTGGTTCAAGTGATGCAATTTCATCGACTTGTCTTTGGCTCCAAGATAAAGGTTTTGAAGTTGGATACCATACTTTAAATCACAGAAATCTTATGGATAAATATAAATTATAATAAATAATGAGAATAAGATTATAATAAAAAATGATATTTTTATTATGATATTATTGTATCTTATTTTTAATCATAAACTTATTAAGCGTCACCCATGTTACACCAAACTCTTTTGCCAATGACAGCTTACTTCTTCCTTCAATTCTTTGACGACGAATATACGCACCTTTACCAGTAAGCTTGTATTTCTTTGGTTTTTGACCTGGGCGTCGACCGATTTGTTTTCCCATTTTTCTTGCACGTTCCAAGCCCTGTTTTGTTCTTTCCGATAACAAGGTTCTCTCTATTTCTGCAGACAATCCAAAAGCGAACGCAAGGACTTTACTCTGAATATTATCGCCAAGTTCATAGCCCTCTTTTATTGCAATTACTTTTACATTTTTTTCAAGCAATAATTGTAGCACATCCAAAATCATCATCATCGAACGTCCGAGTCGTGATAGTTCAGTAACTATGATTGTATCGCCCTCATTTGCAGCACTTAGTAGGCTTCCTAACTTTCTTTTTTCAGGATTCTTTGTTCCGCTGATTGTTTCTGCAACCCAAATAATATTGTGTATGCGATGATATTTTGCGTATTCTCTAATTGCAATTTTCTGATTCTGAACCGTCTGATAATTGGTCGAAACTCTGATATAAGCGTAATTCATACACGAACCTCCGCCTATATTTTAACTCTGTTCAATCAATATTCATAAGGAACGGTTTAAAGATACAGTGGATTAGAACTACACATACTAATTCAAGTAAAAGTCTTTCTTTTGATTTATCATTCAGTAACAAAGATTATTTTGTTTTTGGTCAGAGTGAAAGAACTGACAATAGCTACCCAAATACATTTGTTGGTGGTGCTTATAACAAACAAAATGATAATAGAACTTTTTATTATGCAACTTCATACAATTCACAAAGTGAAAGTGTTACTAATGATATTTTCTTCGGAATAGGATACTAGACGAACGGTTTGAAAATACAATGGGGCGAAGTTACAACAGGTAATGATGTTACAAAGACTTTTGATTTTAGCAGCTTAGGATTACTCTCGTTTACATCAGCTAATTACAAGGCAGTATTAACACAAAAAAAGGTAACTCAAAATCGCTACGATGCAAATGTTTTTATAGTCTCCCAAACTTCAACTGGAATGACTATAAGAGGTCAAAATGACAGTTGTTCTTTTATTGTAATCGGTTACTAAAACGAACGGTTTAAAAATACAGTGGCAAATTGAAAGTTCTTCTTGGGATACAAAGAAAACTATAAACTTTCCAATATCTTTTACACAAGTTCCAAGTGTTACAATTTCTGCAAATGCAAGAAGTGATTCAGCAGGAAACTATACATCTTATATTATAAGCGTTACCAATGCCAATGTAACAATTAGACCTTATGCATCAAAAATTGCAGTTATAGCAATTGGGTATTAATAACCTATAGTCATCCAGAATCTTCGCATAACCGAACTGCCATATACAGGGAATCCAGTTAATGAAAGTGAAGAAGTATATATTACATAAGCACCTAAAGCACGATGATTCATACCATTTGAGTTGTCAGATTGATAACCAAACAAAGGAATGTAATAACTTGTATATGCAAGTGGAAATGCAACTTGTGTATTACTTGATGAAGGTTCTACTTTTCCCCATTGTATCTTTAAACCGTTCGTTAATAACCAATAGCAATGATTCCACCAGCCTGTATTGTCCTTGTATCCCAATCCCAGGTAATGCTATTGTTGGTTTTAGAAGGTTTATTGGAAGGGTCCGAACCTGCGATTGTGGAAATAAAGAGATAATCAAGGTTGGACGTCCACGAGTCTTTGCTGGTGAAATTGATTAAAAAATTTATTGTATTTTTTGTGTTACTTCCACTATTTATAATAGAGTTCACCCATTGTATTTTCAAACCGTTGGTTTAAAAACCGATAGCAAACCAATCACACTTGGAACTACTAGGAATCGTAAAATACTGATTATTTTTTGCTCTTGCAATTTGAGAATAATATAAATCACTGTTATCAGTTCTCATATTTACTGACACTACAACAGGAGTTGTTGTAAATAACAATGGAAACTGAATATCACCAGATTGTGAACTATTCATTTTTCCCCACTGTATTTTTAAACCGTTCTGTTATTATTCAATAATTCTCTAAGTTTCGATATTTCTTCTCTTGCTGCCTGTCGGTTTGTTTTTATATCAGCAGGAATCGGTTCTTCTGTGTCAGCAAATCGAATCGCATACCAATCCGTATTTCTAAGAAAGTTTTCAAGTTCATTAATTCTCTGTTCAGACTTTTCTTTTTCAGTCGGTTCTGGTGGATCTACAAGGATAGGGTTTCCTTCTTCATCGCCTTTTATTAACTTTCCTTTAGCGTTTGCTTCGTTTACAATCGACATATGCTTTGATTTGTCAATTTCTATAAAGGATTCAAAAGTGCTGTTAAAGACATCAAATCCCCATTCGTCAATTGTTCCTTTTATTTTTCCAAAAAACATAAATCTATCCTCCTAAATAATATAACACGGTGATTTATGTGGAAGTCTATTTCTGTCATAATTTTAATGAACGGTTTAAAGATACAATGGGGCATAAACATACTGGTTGCAAGTACCTCAACTTTGATACAATTCCCTTTAATTGCTACTCATGTTCCTTTCTTAATAGTTACACACCATAAGAATGATGCAAGCGGGTTACGAATGGATATGCTTGGATATTATGTTGATAGAACAGGATTTAAGACAAACTATTTTACAGGACATGGAATAGACTACCTTGCTATTGGATATTAACGAACGGTTTAAAAATGCAGTGGGGAATGTCTAATGTTGGTCACGGATTGGAAACTATAAATCTCACAGTTCTTTACAGCTCTAAATCTTCATACAGAGCATTTGTTTCCAATGAAAAAATTGCAGATTTTTCAAGTGGTGGTGGTGCAGAATATGCTCCGCAAACTTATCTAATATCTGGTTCTCAATTTAAAATAGACCAACAATCATCAAGTCAGCATAGAGTAACTTGGTTTACTATAGGATATTAGAACGGTTTAAAAATACAATGGGTAAGAGGAATTGCAAGTACGAATAATACATATACTTGTATACTCCCTATTTCGTTTTTATCAAGGACAAGTTATGCTTGTGTATGTGCATCGAATGATGAACGTGGTATAAACGTTGCTTATGAAAATATGGATTGTTATTGTGTATCTTCAAATACTGTGAAGATTAATCGTTCGAACTTCGCTTGTACAGATTGGACTATAATTACTATTGGTTTCTAATATCCAATTGCAAACCATGAAACAGTTCTGTTATTTGCAGAAGTTCTAAGCCTTGCATAACTATCTGTGCATAATGAAGTATGAATAGTCACATTTTCACCTGTAGAAGAATCTCGATATATAGTTGCCATTATAATATAATTAGTATTAGTAAAACTAACAGAAAATACAGCATCGACATTTTGGCTAGACGAACCGCCTGTTGATTTTCCCCATTGTATTTTTAAACCGTTCCTTAAAACCCAATTGCAAGCCACAATGCGGTTTCATCATTTTGCATTACATAAACGTCTGACTTTGTGAGATTATAGTAATAATGCCAACCGTTTTCTGTGGATGCAGTACGATATGCCATAAAATTAAAATAAACACAAGTATTAGAAAAAGACGTTGGAAATGTAATATGCTTTGTATTAGCAGACTTCTGACCCCACTGTATCTTTAAACCGTTCAGTTAATATCCAATAGCCCAAATACACATTCCCTGACATCTATCGCCTGCTTGATAGATACCGTATAGGATACCAGATATGTGTTGAGCATCAACTAAACGACAAGAACTGCCAAAGCTATTACTGTCTGCAGAAATAGCAGATACAAAACAACAAGCACTTTCTTTACTTGAAAAACTTATAGGGAGTGAAAGATTGCTAAAAGTGTAAATACTTGTAGACGTAAATGATATTTTTTCCCACTGTATCTTTAAACCGTTCGAATAAACTATATAACCGCCTGTGGTAGAGAAGTACCAAGCCGTGACACCAATTGCACCGTACATTCCTGCACCTGCTTGACTTGCAGTTCCATTAAATGAGGTTGCGGTTTCAAGGTTTAACAGAGGATTTATATACCACCCACCACCGTTATATCTTGCAATATACAATCCTTTATGAAATGGTATGTCAGAAGAGGCTATATCCTTAGATGCATTACCAGTGCCACCTACCCTTAATTTTGGAGTTAAATGAGTATTTTTATTTGCAAGATAGAAAATAATAGTTGCATTATTTACTAAATCAGAATCAGTAAATCCGTCTAATGTAATATCTTTTATCTGTGTTGCACTTGCAGTAGTACACCAACCAACAACAGAACGAGCAACTTTTGAACGATCGGCAAAACCTACAGATACATTGGAAAGAGAAGTCTGCCCTGTACCACCGTTTGCAACTTCAAGAGTTCCATTTACAGGAATGGCAGTATCACCACTAAAATCTTTAGTCTCTGTTGTACTTGCAGTTCCAAGTTTAACATAGACTTTTCTTGCAGTTGTAAGTTTTTCTGCTGAAGTAGCAGATGTGGCGTTCCCGTCAATATTTCCCCACATTTGTGCTCTTGTAAACGACCACTGGTAACTTGTTGTAGGAGTAACGCTTTGGTCTGATGCAGTGTATGTGCTAGTTCTAATTGTAAAGGCTACCCCTTTATTATTCCAGACGCGATACTTTCCGCCACCACGAAGCCAGAGAACTCCAGTTGAGCTGTTCGTCATCTGTGTCCATCCAGCAGGAATAACGGTAACATTATTCACGGTTGTAAAGCCATACTGCCGATCCAAAACGAGAGTCTGTGCTGACGTAGTACCCCAACCAGCCCCCATTGCAAGCAAATGCAAATGACAGGTAAATCCAGAATTATGGGAACTCCAGCTTGGTTTTGTACCGCTGTCCAATGATACATAACAGTCTATTTCTGTCCAATCATCAGTTGAAAGAGGAATTGTTACTGGAAACCATTTACTTGCATCAAGGGATGATAAATCAAGTTGCGTCCATTCTTTTCTGATGCCTTTTGTCAGCAACGTTCCTAACAGTCTCATTGTATTTGCCGGCGTAGAATTGTTTGTACTAGAAGTTGGGTTTACAGTCAGAAAGGCATTTGCATCTGTGTCAGAAAGAGAGTTTTTTATTCGTAATATTCCTTTGATAATGGATTGAGTTGATGTGACAATAAAATTAGTTATTTTCAGAATAAAAGTGAAAACTCCATTTACCTTATGAAGCCACATAAATTCATGGTTAGTATTTGTTTCCGAAGCACTTGATTTCTTTATGTTTCCGATAAAAAACTCTTCACTTCCTGCAGTACCGTTAATATGTACGAGCGAATTTGCAGGATCCGGCTTTCCATCTGAATTTGTAGCTGATGAAAGAGAACCTGTAGCAACGTCTCCAAGGTTTGCATTGATAGCCGAAAGATTCTGAGTTTTTATATCTTCTGCTGTAATTGCAGAAGAATTTCTTTCGTAAATTTGAGGAGTAATAATCTTCCAGACTGGGCTGCCCGAAATTGTATTGTTACCACTTCTTATAAAGGTTTCTCTCAGTGTTCCTGTTAGCTGCAACGCATAAATTTCATAGGTATTATCGGTCATTACAGGTGCCGGAATATTTTGTGCAGGAACAGTTGTGCTGGTTCCTGTGCCTGTTTGTACATTTGTCCCAAGAATATAAGTTGTAAAATACTTTCTGGAATTAGTTTTATAATCACTAAGAAAATATTTATTTGTACTAGTAGACTCATAAAACCACTGTTTCTTTGTTGCATTCCACTTATAGCATTTAAGACTCTGAGCTGCATTCAACCCAATAAACAATCCACTACCGGAAGCATAATTTGAACATTCAATTCCAAATTTAAATTCATAAACAGCATCAGGTAAAATTGTAAAAGCATCGCTTGAAATGTTACCGGTGCGTTCTCCTATTACAAAGCCAGTAGCTGGATCTGAAATAGCTTTTAACCCAGCCCATCTTGAGACAGCTCTCGTGACAGAAGAATCACTTGGCGTATCGTTTATAATGGGATTTACGAGGTTTGTGGCGACCACATTCAATTTTCTTGCAGTAATAGTATCAGCTGAGATCTTATCGCCTGTTACAGCCTCATTTGCAAGTTTGGCTGTCGTAACTGCACTGTTTACAATATCTTTAACGCCACTTGCTTTTGCCACAACCATTATAGATTCACAGAATGCTGATTTTTTATCAGTATTAGTATGAGTCACTGCTCTTACTCGGACATAATAGCTTGTGTTTACAGGATTATCTGCTGCCTGTCCGCTTAGAGGCAGTTCCATATAGAATTGCGTACTTAAAACATCGGTGTCACTATTTGCTACACCACCTTTCCAACCTTCTTCACTGGCATATGCATCATAAGATTCTGATGTGTTTGCTGCAAACCAGTTCTGATTATCATTACTCAACTGAAGTTCAAATCTATCCCATCCCCAGTAAGAGTCATCTGCTCTTATATCCACAGAAATAGTTCTACCACTTGAAGTTACACCCATTCTTGGAATAGCAGGGAGCCATGATTTGTAATTTGATTTATCATAAACTGCATCTGCATATCTTGTGGTTGGACTTTCATTATATACTTCAACAGTAAACTTCCAGGTATTGGTGTCAAAATCCGATTTTTCAGGATATTCATTACTACTACGGTCAAAATAATATACAAAAGAGTTTTCAATAATTCCTTCTGCTATTGTAGTCCCATTTTTCTTAATCCTATAAAGATTTGTGCCGTATACACCTCTTAAATTACATGACCATGAAAGTAATATATAATCTTTATTAGCTACAGCTTTCACATCTGAAGGCACTGTAGGAATCCAGGTATCGTAATTTTCTGCGTCAACATATTTCTGCTCTGCTGTGGATTTTTTACCGTAGATATTTTCTGCAACCACTTCAACTTTCCAATTTGCAAAAGCTGAAGCTTCAGGATATCCATCTGAGCCTTGGCCTGTTCTTGTAAAAACATATTCATAAGAACAGTCAGTAAGATAAATTGGGTCACTCCATGACACTCCGTTATCTTTGCTGATTTTTAGAATATAACACTTAATTGAATTATTCAGTCCATTATCTCTAATTGCGCTCCATGAAATTGAAATTGAATCTCTGTTCGCTACTGCAACAAGCTCGTCTACAGAGTCAGGATTTCCTATCTCACCATCTGGTACAAGCAAATCCATAACTTTTTTCCCGGTTGGAACCGGCGCGGACCATTCGCCGTCATAAATGGAAGCAGCAGTTTTAGTTGATATCCATTTTGAGTTTTCGGTTTGCTGCAAGTGCCAGTCTCCAGATGTACCACCACCTGTAGGAGTAGAAGGCATGCTTTCAGAATCGTTATATGTTTGGAAGGTTCTCCATTCGCTGACATCTGCCGGTTCAATTACAGAATCAACCTCGCTCAAATGATTTACAAAATCCGGCAATACAAAATCTGGATTATCTACACCAAAAATCTCCGGAGCATATTCAACACAAATCAAATCTGCAGAAAGATTTTCACCACACTGAATATCTGTAACGAGTAAATCTACAGTTTCATTTCCTGTAATTCCGAATGCAAAAAGACACCCTTCGATTCCAGAAGGCATCTGACCAATAATTGTAAGTTCGTTGGTTCCGCCTGCGACAGTCTGTACATTGCACAGTACGGCTGAACCATCTGACTTACGAATTCTTACAGCATATGTTTTGCCGCTCTCCATTGTGACTTGTTCATCAAGTAAAATCTTCTGTCCATCAACAGATTCAATGCGTCCCTGTTTTAATCCTGCAAGTGCAATGTCTCCGGCATATTTAATCCAGTCACCCTTACGGCACATAAGGTATTCAAAATCACAAGAAAATCTGACAATTACAAATCTATGCTTAGATACAGCATAGTTATACATTCCAAGTTTACGAGCCTGTTCAGAATTTGTAACTCCCCATAATGGCACTGATTGAGATGTCTGTGGTTCAACTCCGGAAATTTGATTTCCAGACGGTGTATTATAAACATGAGCTTCGTTATCAGCAAATCCTTTACTGCTGTCTACAAAGCCCATTTTCATTTCGTCTGGAATATCTGCTAAAGCCATAGTTTCTTTATAGTCATGGGAATTACGCGGAGTAAAAAGCTGAACAAAAGATTCTTTTTCAATATCCTGAATTACAGTGATTTTTCCATTCATTCGAAGAATTTCAGCTCGGCAAGTAGATGCAATTCTGGCAAGCAAATCATTAACCGTTAGACTTTCTGTAACATATGCATTACAAGAATAGCCATGATTATTACACCAGCTAAAAAGCTTAGAAAAAGCCTCTGTTTCAATTTCGCTGTCTGAAAGCTTTTGCTGAGCGACATCACCTTGCATGGCATACATAGCTGCAGATGCAGGATTTGAAGATAAAGCATTTGTCCATTGCCCATTTTGATAAACAGGTAGTTTTGACTGGGCAATAAAATTTAACTGCTCAATTACATTATTCAGTTTTTCTGATGCCTTGATTTTTAATCCAATTTGGGTAATCTGCTGACATCGTTCAGAGCGAACAGGAGACTCATTCTTTGCTGCACGAATAGAACCAACATATACGCTGTCTATAATTTTTGAATCAGTACTATCTGCAGAAACTCTTGTTATTCGAACTGTATAAGCAGAACTAATAAGATGATCTAACGTTAAAGCAAGTCTTCGAGTTTTAAGATTACAGCCGGTTATCACATTGTTCTGGTCAACTTCATTAAAGTATCCAAGTAATGCATATTGAGAATCAGGAAGATTAGATCTTTTGTATTCAACTTTAACTTCAACACTTGTATTAACAACATCACCGCTGTCATTATATTTTCCAAGCCCACTGTAAAAAAAGATATCTACATTCAGCTCAGTAGTTCCATCTGGAGTTGTTCTGATTATTGCTCCGTCCTGTCCGTCTTCTGTTTCATGTTTAAGCAAGGTGTTCAACTGTATTTCATGAACACATTTATTATACAAAGGTGAAGATGTTCCCCCATAGGCTATCTGCATCTGAATTAAAGGGTCTGGATTTTCAGGATCAAGAATTCTTGCAATATCTCCGGTTGCAGAATAATTTTTTAAGAGTGTCTCTTCGATTTTTATGGAATTGGTTTCTATTTGTAAATCCTTTTGTCCGACACAAAAAAGCTGATAAAGCCAGATATCACCATCATCGTCCACCCATGTATAAGGATTTGCACACTGGTCGGCATATATTCTTCTGCGTCCTAAAAGAACAGGAACTACACCATATGGTCTCATTTGATTTCTGCTTCCGCGAATTGAAGGATCCTGTTCCGGCTTTTCTCGGTCATTCATATTAACATCTGGAATATTGATGTTATATAAAGCCATACCGCCTGCAAACATTCCAATTCCTGCACCAACGAGTGCAGCTCCAAGAGGTGCTACTGGTGTAAAACATAAAATAACACCAAGGACCGCAAGTGCAGCGCCACCAACCTTCATTCCTGCACCTGTGTCTTTTGGGGAGTCATTTTCAGGCACAAGTTTTAGATAAACACGCTGTCCTTCTTCTGGTATACGTTCAAAATCTGTAATGATTTCATCATCAATCATTACACGCCAACCAGCATTTACGGCGTGAAGTGCATCAATTTTATTTATAATTTTCTGAATTGATATTCCCTGCTCAAAATTAAAATCCTTTCTTTCCTGCGAGAATGGATTGAGACATGCTGTAACTTGAATCGACACGGTACCACCCCTCGACACATCCGGCAAGTTGTGGACTAGAAAGTCTTTCGCATACTGCCCCTAAACTGTGTCTTGCATGGATTATATAACCGTCGCCCGCATATAAGCCTACGTGGCATAGCATACCTTTCATTTTCATTAACGCAACCGCTTTTTCTTCAGGCTGTTCTATTCTTTCACTGCAGAGAATTGGAATGTTTTCCTGGAAAAGCCTTTTTGTTTCAGCAATGCAAAGTGCGTCTGTGTATGTTCCATTTAAGACAGGAAGCTGCAAGTCATATTCGTTCAAAAAAATCCAGCGTACTAGTCCGTAGCAGTCACAGCCAGAAGAATCACGTCCACCAGAAACGAAAGGTATTCCTACATACTTTTTACACCATTCATACATTTCTAAAACCTCTTTTTTTTGCTAAAAGAACATTCCAGGAAAGTCGTTAGGATTATAAGTGAGAGTAGTAAACTTTTTATCATGCATATAAGAATCGTAAAGCTCACCGGTAATAGAGTTTACATCCGCATTAATATTTCTGAGAATAAAAGTCAAAGGCCCTTCAATGTAGTTATCAGGTTCACTTGCCATAATTACAGCTGCAGTACAGGTAATGTCTTTATTGTCATTTCTACTTTGAATTACAGCAGATTTGATGGCGCGGTAAATTGAAATATCTGTATTGTCTATCTGCAGGCGGCACGACTTATTTCCGTCACTCGATTGGTCAGGTAAAATTACATTAAAGGAACATGGAGTATAGCTCTTTCCATTTGAGGTAATTTCCTGATTATTGTCCACTACTCGAAGAATAGATTCTCCGTCATATTTCACATCAAGAAGGTTTAGAAGTACCTCTTCTGTTTCCGGGGCTGTCATTGCTTCTTTAGCATGTGTAGAAAGCTGTGTATTAGGCATTCATCTTCTCCAGTTTCATAGTTATTATCCAAAGACCGTCATTAGACTCTTCCGTGTAATCTTCCAAAAATCGAAATTCAGCTGGTAGTAAAGTTTGCGGGTCTTTCATTACAAAACGGAGCACTCCACTTCCAATCACATTGTCATACCAGTTTTCAAGCGTTTCACGCTGCAGTTCCGTAAGGACAACACTTCCAGTGAATTCTTTTGTAGCAACAGTATAACGTCTGCGGGCTTTCTGCGGTCCCGCATCCATCTGAGTTCTGATTACGTTAGTTTTTTTCTGACCACTCAATCCCTCTAGTCTTATTACCTGCGGAAGTGTCTGCGGCCAAGTTATATTCGTCATTCTATACCCCCTGAACTTTCAGCCCGTAACGACTCTTCAAAGCTTTATCAGCTTTACCGACTGCTATGTGCTGGTTAATCATCGAACCTACGAGAATCTCAATCTTGCGCTGTCCGTTTTCGTCTTCAGTGTCGTGAACTTCTACAGGTTCATCCGAGTAGACTGTAACCGGAATATTTACCTGAACGTCGCCTCCACCAATACCAGTGGCAGAAACACCAAGAGAACCATCTGCACCGCGGGTAAGCGGCATTATTGCTTCAGGACCAGCTTCACCCATGAGTCCTGTTCCAAAACCGCTTCCTTTTGCAAATCTGAAATATGTCGGTTTTGCAACAATCTGATTTGTGAAAGTCCCGCCTTTTGCAAAAGCTGTGTAAGTTTCGTCTCCGTATACACCGCCAAGAGCGTTTGCCTTTGCACTTTCTTTTTTGCCGTTTACATACCCGGCCACAACCTGATCTGCAAGCCCCGCAGCCATAAGGCCAAGACCTAGAGCCCACTGACCTTGTGCAATAAGCTGTAAGCCTGCCTGCATAAACAGAAGCGGCAGTTGATTCAGTATTTCAGAAGCCATCGATTCGAGAGCTCGCTGCATAGAATCTGCGGCATCTTCGCCTTCACCAAGTGCCTGGCCTAATTCCTTAAAACCAGAAAGAGTTGCATCGAACGAAAGCTGGGCAAGGGAAGAAACCATGCTTCCAACAACTTTGTTTGTTTTTTTATCCCAAACATCAAGTGTGTTAAGCCCTTGTTCTGCAAGATAACCAAGCTTTTCAGCTAAATTATCAAAACTGTTTATGTCCTTGTAATTATCAAGAATCTCTCTTAACTCTTTTGCTTTTTTTATCTGTTCCTCGGTAGCTCCATTTTCTTCGAGTTTAATCAGATATAGTTCAGTTTCGGTTTTACCAAGGTTTGCTACAGCTTTCTCCAGTTCAGTTATTTCATCAGTTGCTGCAGATTCTTTTCTTGCTTTTTTGACTTCCTTGTATTTTATAACAAGCTGGCCAAGAGCTGTGTTTTCATTAGCAAGCTCATCAAGAGTAAATGATTCTGTTATTTTCGAAGGATCTACGGCAAGTGCTTCCTGTATTTTTGATTTTAAGTCTTCAAGCTGACTGTCCAGAAAATCCGTTTTAGAAAACTTTTCTCCAATAGCCTTACTTATTCCTTCTGCATCATTAATTGCTTTCTCAAGCCCTTCAATGTAGATTTTTGCAGCTGACTTTCCAGTTGTAAACAGATTTTTATCTACTCCAAGAATTTCGCTCAGCCAGTTCTGCCAGCTCTTCTTTCCGTCAATTTCAAGATTGGCTATTTTCTTCCTGATATTTTTTTCGACTACATCCAGCTGACGCATTGCCTCAGTTGTATCTATAATGTTACCGTCAGTATCTTTTACAGGTTCTGAAAGTTTGTCTCGTTTCTTTTTTATTTCTTCGAGTTCTTTTTCGTATTTCTCCAGTTGTACAGAAGGCTCATCACTTGCAAGCTTTTCATAATTCTTGGAGATTTCGAGCATCAAATTTTCAATTTCGCTTGCAGTTTCTAAACGTTTATTTTCTTCGTCTTGTATTTCCTGATCAGTTTTTGCAATAGCGGTGAGCATTTCAAGTTCACCGTTCCACATTTCAAGTCGTTCTGAAAGAATCTTTTCAAGAGCTTTATCCCCACCTTCTAGAATTTCATCCCATTCTGAATCTCTCAAATTAAGACTGCTTATAAGTTCATCACGGAACGAAGGACCAAGAGAATCGTCTTTTAAATCTTTGAGAGCTTTTGATAATTCATTAATTTTATAAGTTGCTGCCTCTACCTGCTTTTCTGGAACAAGAGTTGCATACCATTCGTTATAAGCAGCTTCAGATTTTATTGCTTTCAAAAATGCGACATTCTCATGAAACGAACCAAACGCGTCACCTAAATATGTCAAACCTTTGACTATCGCATCTCCAACCTCATTGTTTACAAAGCCTGCTAGAAATTCACCTATTCCAGATTGTAAATCACCAAAAGAGTTTTTTATTTTTGTTGAATAATCAGCTGCAGCTTCAGCCGCGCCACCGAATGTTCCATTCAACTCATCAAGAATAATTTTTTGAGCGCTGGCTGCATCACCTACATCAAGAAAAGATTGAATAACCTGTTTTTGTGCAGCAGTGAAATTGAAGCCCTGCTTCTTGAGGGAATCCATTCCGTGAATCGGATCATCAAGTGCTTTACCAATACTCTGTGCTGCAGAAGACAAATCCATCTTCATAACGGTTGCCATATCGAGGATTGCCTTTGTTGCTTCTCCGAATGTTTCTCCAGTTATGTTTCTAAAACCAAGAAGAACAGACTGCATTGACTCAATTGAGCTTGCCGCAAAGTTTGTTTTCTGCTGGAGTCCGCTTGCCATTTCCTCCAGTTCTTTAAAGGTTGTCCAGGCGGTTGCACCTGTTGCTTCCAGTGTACTTTTTAGAATAGCTGCTGCCTGATTATCTTCGCGGAATTGTTCTGAACACGCTTTTCCAAAATCAATAATTGCTTTTACAGAAAAAGCTGCTCCTATGGAACCACCAAGTTTTTTAAACAGTTTCTCTGTATCACCAGTCTGCTTATCAACACTCTTGAGATTCTTAATTGCCTTGTCTACTTCTGCCGTTACAAGAACGCGAAGCTCTTCGTTAATGTCCGCCATTATTCTTTTTCTCCCAGGCTATATAACCCGCTTTTTCCCTGTCGAATAATTCTACAATGGAGCGCACAAATTCAGGCTCTGCCAGATAGCCTTTACCCTGTGGCCATCCGTAGGCACTTATTCTGTGCCACATCTGAATCAGCTGAGAGAGTTCGTCTGTAATGTAGTTGGAAAAATCTTTGCGCTGGAGCCTCATGTAGCCGGTTTCGTTTTCCGGCCAAAAAAGGCATTCATACTTTTCGTCATATTCGGGCTCCCAGTCTGGCGGCCAGAAGCCCGAAAATAGGATTTGCAGTCCTATTCGATATTCTTTTTTTTTGAATCGGTGAGTTTGTCTCCGGAAACTTCAACGACAATTGCGTCGATGATCGCTCCGATACCATAAGCACGGCATTCTGCAAGCTCTTTTCCGCTGATGATTTTACGTTCCTTTCCGTCAGTATCTTTGACAGAAAGATTCCGTACTTCACCAACGCACGTGCGCAGAATCAAGGCAGAATCAAACTTTGTATCTACGGTTATGCTGCGGAACTTTTTAGGCGCGGTGTAGTTTCCGTCCTTGTCAAACGGCTGATCATCCGGATAGAACTCCGTGCGGGTAACAACTTTCTTAAAATCGTTACTCTGGAATCCTGTAGGCCGGATGATTTCAACGGCAAGCTGTTCTTCTTCCTTCTGCTGAAGGTTGTCCTTAACATCAGGATAGAACCAGTATTTCGGCTGCTCTGTCAGAACCATTATGCCACCTCTTTAACCTTGTAGTAGATTACGCCAGGATTGTTTCCGCCGTCGAGCGAATAGTTGAAGTTGAAGTTCTGAGCTCCGTCCAAAGGCTTGTCCATTGTGAGCGAATCTACAGTTACAGGGAAATGTTCCCACATGGCAATTTCACCAACAGTTTCGGTTTCACGGCGGCTGAGCATATAATCCTGCTTGCGCTGTGTTGCCTTGTAAACTGTGATATGTCCGTCATCATCTTCTTCTGTGATTGCGCTGAACTGATTCAAGAGCTCTTTCTGAGCTTCTGAGTCAACGTCAACCATACCGTTGATTGTTCCGCTTCCTTCTGAGAAAGGAGATACGGTGTATTCGCGGATTCCGACTTCAACATTTTCCTGAGTTGTAATGTCGGTCTTATTTCCGTTCCTACTGTTTGAAACATCAGTTACAAAGCTGATGAGTGTCAGAGTAAGCGGAATTACTGCATCTCCAGTTGCAAGAGCCTGACCTTTCCACAGCCATACATAATCGCCTGGCTTGAGTGCCCTGTAGCCTGACTTGCTTGTGTCTGGCGCAGGAAGAGAGCTGTCTGAACTTGCGACACTCTTGATTTTGTAAAATCCGCTGGCAGTAAGGGCAACGCTTGCTCCGCCAGTTACAGCTTCACCTTCGGCAATTTTGTAAAGTTTTCCATCTTTTCCACCCGGTTTCATTTTAGTCCTCCGTTATTAACCTTGTAGGCATATCAATCTCTATTCTGTAAGGAATAACATATTCCGCAGGCATAGAGCTTTCTTCTTCACTAGGGTACACCCATTGAGCGTTTCCGTTCCTAATCCAGTAGGCACGAAGCTTTACGCCGTCTGCTTCAAAAGGCATAAAGTTATTTTCAATTTCATTGAGTTTACGTCTGAGCTTTACCGTCTGAGTAAGCCATTTTGCATGAGTTCCGGCTGTGCGGTATTCTGCCAGGAACGAAAGCTTTTCGTTTCCGTCTCCGTTTGGATCCATATCCTGGTAAAGCAGGTCTATGTGCGCTGTGTTGTTTCCGGCTTTCTGAGGAAGCAGGAATGCCGGAAAGTTCAGCTGTGTTTTGATTTCAGTTTTGAGTGATTCAACAACTTCTTCGATTGTCAATTCTTATCTCCTTGCAATGCCTCATGCACTGCCTTTTTAATTTCTTTTCTGATGTGCTTTTCGTCTTTTTCATCAATGTGAAGAAACGGACGTGCAGGTATCGTAACGCTCTGCTTGATGATAAAAAGCGCAAAAGGCTCTCCCTTTTTCTTTTTTGCACAGAACACTTTACCTGTCCTGAAAAATGAATATCCGTCACCTTTCATTGCCTGGATAAGCTCTGCCGGTTTCTGTGCATTGTAACGTCTCATAAGAGTACGTGTTTTAGCACTTGCCGGAAGCCACAAGCCTTTTCCCTTGCTGTTGATTGTTCCGCCTTCCTGCTGGATCTTTGCATACTTGAGGTTAGTCTGAGCAGCTGCCCATTCCTTGCCATTTTGCGGGGCTATGCTTGCCATAAGCTGACCGTTATCGCGCAGCGTTTTGTTGCCTCGTTTTACCTCCTGGGCAAGAGGTGCATTTGCAGGCGGAATGTTTTTGTTGATTTTTCCGACTGCAGAAGAAACAAGATACTTACTCACCTTGCGCATGGTAGGTTCCAGGCAGCCTTTTTTAAGCCGCTTTGAAAGCTCTCCAAAGCTTCTGGTTATCTGAACTCCCATCAGTTTCTCCGTCTTTCCATAGGGCTTTTTCTTCCAGCACTCATATAGCCTACGGCAGGTCCAGAAGAAGCTTCTGCATCACTTTTTTTTATAATGCTTCCAAAGTTTGTCTCAATCAGAAGCTGACAGTCCTCCAGTTTTTCGCGGGCGCGGTTTTCCTGTCCAACAAATGCAAACATTTCATAAAGCGCATATTTAAGAGTTGCTTCACGGCACACTTCGTTTTCTTCGCTGTAAACATGCCCTGTACTCTGAACCATTCCCTTAACTGCAATCTTTGCCTTTAAAAGACAGCGGACCGCAACCGTATCTTCTCCAAGAGTAAGAGTTTCATAATCCTGATCCGGCAGCTCTTTTTTCAAGTCCTCAACTGTGAGCTGTGCCTGGTTTTCGTTTTCTTCCGGCATAATCAAACCTCCGTGCAAAATAAAAATATCACACAGAAAATCTGACTGGCTTTTTGTGTAGGCATAAAAAAAGGGCACGGTTTCCCATGCCCTCATGAAATCTTTTTTTATATGGCTTTTTTTAATTAGTTTGTAGCCTTGAAGCTTACAGAAACCTGAACAGGTCCTTCTACTTCGATAGACATCTCGTTTGTTCCGGTTTCAACAAGGCTGTCTTTAGATTTGCCGCTCCAAGCTTTTACTTCGTAGTTATCAGAAGGAGTTGCTGTCAAAACGACAGTCTTTCCGGCTTCTACTTCAGCTCCGCTTTCAATGGTTTCGTTATCAACAGTTGCTGCAAGAGTACCATTAGCACCTGCACCAAACTTTACCTTGAAGCTTGCTGTCTGTGCAAACTCAGCCCAAACAATACCCTTGGTATTGATGAGAGGGAATGGCTTTGACTTTGTGTAAAGCTTTGTACCTCTCTGGTCATCACCTTTTACAGTGAATGAATAAACAGGAACTGCGCTGCGCTGAACAACATCATCAAGACGGAGGAAGCAGAGCTTCTGTCCTGCATTGAGGGCACGGTAAACAATTTCATAGTCATCACAGAGTGACTTTGTTACCTTGTTTCCGTTTTCGATGTCTGTGTAAGAATCGTTATCCATGATTACCTTGAAGGAACCCATGTTGAGCGATTCGTCCTTAATCTGAGAGTCGAGCTCTGCCTTTGTAAGCAAGTCAACGAACTTCTCATAAACCTTTGCACCGGCAACAAACTCACCAGGACCGCCGACACCGTTTTTCTTAGCCTGCTGTGCCATTTTTGTAAGAACAGCAATTGCCTGGCCACGAGTAAGACCTGCAAGGCTTTCTTCCAGTGTAAGCTTTGTAACGTCACCGTAATCAACCTTGTAGCGGATAAGTTCTCCGCCTGACTTCATCATGTAGTCAATCTTACCGCGGTGAGCCTGACAGCAAAGGGCATTGGTTGTTTCGCGAACCATGTCCGAATGCTGGTCAAGGTATTCATCAACAATCTGATTAACACCCTGGTCAGTAGCTCTTTCGAGCTCGTCCATATCAACGGCAGAAATCTTGTCGTCAATTTCAATAGGCATTGGCACGATGTCTGTTGCATCAACGCCATGCTTTGGAACAATACCGTTGTCACCGCGAACAATGACAGGAACATTGCCGTATTCTTTTTTCAACTCTGCTGCAGAAATGTGAGTAGAGTTCTTAAGCTTTGTCTGCTTAAAATAAGCACGAGCGTTTGATGTGTTTTCTGGCTTAGCAGCCATTACGCGCTCAATGTCTTCACTTTTGATGGTGATGGAACCGTTTTTGTACAATGCCATTTTTCATTCTCCTATTAATGAAAGTTTGATTCAGACCATCCACCCTGTACCAGGTAGATGCCGGCAGCCGGAAGCTTTGCAGAAAGAGTTTCGCTTGCTACGGCTTCTGCTGATGATGAGAAGTCCAGAAGACGGCTCTTTACAACAAGACCATGCACAACTACAGGAACGCCTGTTGTAGCTTCGCTTGAGTGTGCTGGAACATCTGCGAGAAGGACTGCACAAGGTGTGTCCGAATCTCCGGCAGGTGCGAGACCTCCGTTTGCAGATTTCAAAACTGTACCGGCTTTGAGATTCTTGCTTGATGTTGCAAGAGTCGCATAGTCCACGATTGGCGGGTGTCCAGCATGGAGCACACCGCGGTCAAAGAATTCTTCAACCTTTTCCATGTTTCATCTCCTTAGAGTTTGGCGGCAACTTTGCCCCAGTCGGTTTCCTTGCCGTCATCTTTTTTGTCGTTAAACTCGTCAGTGTTTACCTGGCGAGAAATTACTTCCTCTTTTTTTGGAGCTGCAATGAGCCCTGAAAGAAGGTCGCTGAACAGATCCAGAGCAGTCTTGTTGCTCTTATTTCCGTCCTTGTCGCTGAACTCAAAAGATTCAGTTGTTGAAGCAAGAACGCCGGCAACCTTCTGAACACTGTCTTTAAGCCCTGCAGGAATATCAGCAAACTTGTCACAAACACCTTTTACAACAGCTTCTTTTCTTGAAGCTTCAAGGTCTTCGATTTTCTTCTGCATGTCTGCATACTCTTTGGAATCAGAGAACTTTTCTTTTTTGTTCTCTTCATCCTTTTTGGAAGCAGAAGCTTTTTCGGCATCTTCCTTCAGCCTTTTGTTTTCAGTTTCGAGGTCAGCCATCTTTTTCTTTTCCTCTTCTGTCATAGGAATTTCCTCCTGATAATCTATTGCGTCGCTGAAGTCAAACACCTCAACCGTATCGCCGTCTGAATAGCAGCTCTTTGTCATAAGCTGCTCAAGCCCCGGAATCTTTGGAGGAGTTGCTCCGCAGATTGCCAGGCTATGAAGATAACGCTTGCCGTCGCTTGCACGTTTTGGAATAGTAACGCTCCAGCCTTTATAACAGCCGTCACCATCGTCCTTGTCGGAAAACTGTTTCTCCAGTTCCGGATGCAGAACAACCTGACCAACAAGAACCTTTTCGCCCCTGTGTTTTGCGTCATCATAAATACCGTCAATTACAAGCACGTCTCCGAACTTCGGAAAGTTGTCGCCATGCGCTGCATCGTGACCGATAGTAATCGGACGTGTAGGCGTGAACGTCTCCGCGATTTCTTTCAAATCCTGTTCTGTAATCTTTGCTCCGTCCTGCCCGAAAGTTCCCGTGCGGCAGAGCTGCCATGTACGAATCTTTTTCATAAGCTGATACTACCTCGTGTTTTTATTTTTCCGGCTTTGTGGGGAACGCTTTAATTCTTCCAGGCTGAAAGCACTGTCTTCAAAGAAAACAGTCTGATTCAGCTGATGACATCTCTTGAACTCTAGCCTTGCACCTTCGCTTTCTTTCCAGCCTTTCAAAAAATACACAGCATTACATCTTGCCTGCATCATGCCGCTAATCTGCATATAGTCCGTCCATGTAAAATCATCAGATGGAGCAATCCAGGCTGGGTTCATTACAGAATGCCCCAGCGAGCGCAAGAGCTTCTCTGCGCGTTTGAATTTAGTCTTATAATTCTTGTCGCCGGTAATCTTTCCGGCAATGTAGATTTTCATTTGCGACCTCTGCGCATATGTAATCACAGAGGCACAAAAACGCGGCAATTGTGGGAAAAGCAATTTGTTAAAATCTTGAAAATTTCGGGGGTGTTTTTAAATAAATGACAAATTACCCAAATTATTTAAACAGATAGCCGATTCACCGATATTCAACGGTGAATCACAGATGTTTGAGGTGGTGTGTAGGTATGAGTTTTTGTGTTTTGCTGAGAATGTGGGTTAAAAAAGAAAAAGCCCCGGAAGTTCGGGGCTGCTCAAAGTATATGTTTATAAGAGTTACATTTCGCTAAGAATCTTTTTTGTTTCTTGCCGATCTATCCCTACTACTTTCCCATTCGATGCTCTCATTAAAAGAGGATATCCCAGTTTAGCATGTTTCTCTAAAGACAATAAACCAGCATAAATTGTTTCTCCCTTGTATTGTCCGACCTTTATTACATGAGGGAAACCTTTTGAGTTCGCATAATTTTCAAAGTCATTTATTGTCATTGCCTTGCCTCTACGATAAAGTCTAATACATATTTATTTAAATCGCAATCAGAAATATTATAAACTTCAACTGAATTAGGGCTTGCTGGCCGGAGAAGATTAGAAATTTGTTTTAGTTGTGTTGTTTTAGTATAATCTTGTGGATCATATAAAGTTAGAACACCTTTATCTTTATACATTACAAGTACATGTCCACCAGGTATAAAAAGATTTGCTTTATAGTCAAAACCTACGGAATAATATTTGTTATCTTCCATGTGGTTTAATAACCAAGTTGTAAGCTCAGTACCTGTTTTTTTTGGCGTCAGCATTTTAGGAAAAGTTTTTGTATTTCTGTCAATAAAAGCAAGATTTGTTTTATTCATTAATGCATTCATTATTGGATTTGTTTTATCGTAGGGCTTCGCCTGAACATTAAATCCCAATAATCTAGCAATGAAAGTTGGAACACAACTCTGACAATTTCCTTGTCGTGCAATATCAGAATGAAAACCAGGATTAACATTTCCACTATCTGCTTCATCAAAAGTCATCGGAATACCTTTCTTTATTCCAGCGATTTCATCAATAACAGCCTCGGCTTTTATATTATTGATTTCATCATCTACAATCTTTTCTCCATCTCCTTTTCCAAACTTTCCTCCAGAAAAAAGAATCTCCTTCGCCGCCTCAATCTCTCCCTGCACGCCATATTCCTTCGCACGTGCAACCTGACTTGAAAGTTCATTCCACCAGCTGTCGTTTTCAAGAGGATTTGTACCAAAGCCTTTTGCCGGTTTTTCTATTCCTTCCAGGGAAGTCCATTCATCCGGCAATTCGTCTTCGTCATAAATTGCACGTACTGTCGAACGGCAGCCGAAATGCAGAGGCGGAATATATTTTTCCCAGAGTGGATCATCATACGGTCTGACAACATTGCTCAGTGAATGGCAAACGTCTGTCTGTCTTGAGTCCTCAATTCCGACAAAGTGCAGCGCAAGAGGTTTGTCTTCTTCAAAGCCCATCATGCGACCAGTGTTGTATGCGGTCTGAACGTTGGTTCTGTAGACAGTTTCCCAGTACCAGCCCTGACCACCGGCACCCATGCCAACCTTATTCAGAATGTCAGTTTTTGTAAGAGAGAGAAAATCCTTCAGCCCCTTGCCATCATTCACATTCTTAATCAGCTCGGAGTTTATACGTTTGAGAAGATCCCCGTCTGCAATTCTGGAAGCTGTAAAAGCTCGGAACCGCATCTTGTCGGAGAGCTTGTTATAATCAACTTTTTTTATAACGTCGCGTTTTTTAAGATATTCTACAGCTTCGGCATAAGGCAAGTTTTCAACGTCTTCTGCAGTAAGCTCTGCAAACTCATTCTTGCGTACAGCTGAATCCAAGCCCATCATAAGGGAGCGGGTAAAAAGCTTTGCAGCTTCTCCCATTGCTCCCCAGTCCGGCGGAAGTACCTTGGTAGTCATAAGAATGTCAGGATTGCGAGCCGCTTCTTTGATGTACGCTTTAATGCGTTCTGCGTAGCTGTCGGAGATGTTGAGCCAGGCGGCAGTAGAAATACGGTCAAGCCGTCGCGCCCGGCTCTTTTCCTGGAAAAGATTCTCTACTGCCTGTTCTGAAAAAAATCATCTTTTCCTGTATCAGAAAAACCGAAAGACGGCTGAGCCTTTACGAAAGAATCTTTTTCATCAACAGGCTGTGGCAGATGGATTTTGTTATAAAGAGCTTTAAGACTTACAGGAACCCCACGGTCAATTGCATCGCGAATAACTTCCCACGGTGCAAAGTCTGTAGAGTCAATGTCATATTGCGGGGCAAGCTCTCCAGGGAAGTTGAGCTCGCAGAAAACATTAACAAGCTGCTGGTCTGTCTGCTGGAGCTTGTAGGCATCACCCTTAATCAGATCGTCGTAAGTCTGGACGTGCGTTTCTCCCTGGGCATGAGTTCCGTACTGAGCAGTGTTTGTTGTAAGAGCCTGAGCAGTAAGTGCATAGGCAATTTCTGTATCACAAAGCTCAACGATTTTGTTGAAGTCGTTAATCTGAGAAGAAACAACCTTGATGTCCTTAACGTTTCCAAAAGCTCCGGAAGATCCGCTTTCCCAGTTCTGCAGGGCTGCAGTCAAATCAGCTGCGCGTTTCTTTGCTTCGTCTTCGTTCTTTGTTTCAAAGATTGCCAGGATTGATGGAACACCACAAAGCTCGGCAGCCATTGCCCAGAACTTAACGCCCAGCTGCTTGAACTTCCAGAAGGTATAGGCACTGCGCAAAGTAGGACGTCCCCACTGATTCAACTCGCCGTCATCGTTGCGGTGAATTATGAACTTGCGCTTATCGCTCAAAATAAGATTCTGAGAAGTCAAAACAGGAACACCCCAGTCACGTTCAATGTGCTGAGGAAAACTCAAAGCAGTTCTTGGAATTGGAGTAAAATCAACAGGAACATACCAGCCGCCCCGGAACTCCCAGATAACTTCACATGCAGCAATCCCATAAGGCACCGCATTCAAAAGGATATTGTTGAGCTTGTAGAAAGTGTTGAAGGTAAGAAGATTCTGACAGGCTTCGTTTACGTTCTTGTTCTTTGTGTCTGTGAATGAACCGTACATCTGCAGAACCTTGTTCTTTCGGTCAAGAATGAGAGACTCAACACGACCATCGTCACGCATTTCTTCAAAGATGTTCTCGCGTTCCTGAACGGAGCTTATCCAGTCCTGTGTGTCAGAAACATAATTTGTAATGCTGCGGAATCCGTTTATATTTATAACTCTGCTTGTTACGCTGTTTGTTCTTGCCATAATCTATACCTTCCTACCAAAATGATTTCTTTTTCTTTTCTGCAACAAAAAAGCTTGGTGCCGGATCTGCTGCACATTCTCTCCAGGCGCATACACAAAGCATTGCAGCACTCGCACCGTCTCCGTGTCTCTTTCCCTTCTGGTCACGATCGGACGTGCGCACTGCAGGAATAGTCGGGATTCCGTTTTTAAGTACAACAAGTGCAAAATCTGCCTTGATTGTTTCGTCATCAGGAACGGTAAAATCTCCGCTTTCCATAAGTCCGTGCAAATCGGTTCCGTACTTTGCATACCAGGCATTGGTTTCCATAACCTGAATCGAAGCTCCCGGATGACGGAGCATTGCATGTTCTCCAATCTGCTGACCGTTACCGCGTGAGTCTATTGCAAGTCCGCCGAACTTTTTACGCTCGGATAACAAGTCTGTTACATAGTCATTGAATAACTGCTGCTGCTCAAACGGTGCATTTTTGATTTCCACAATAAGACGTACTGCAAGCTGAGTCTTTGAAACTTCTTCAGCAAACCAGTAGGTCGTAAGGTCTCCGGAACGTCCAAAGTCATTACCGCCGAAAACCTGACCTTCAAGCGCACCAAGCAGCGGACGCACTTCCTGATTGAAGAACTTTTCAACCTCGCGGTTCTTAAAGCTCTCGTTTTTGTGAAGAAAGCTGTCTGAACATTCAAGCCGGCGGATGTCGTAACTGTCTGCATCAGCTGTAGCATGATCCAGCAAACCGCGCCCAAAGTATCTATCACCGCTGGCACGTGGAATAACATCAAGCTCTTCATCAGGATTGTCACCGTAGATGCGGTACATCTTGTCCATGAATTCCTTGTCAGCTTCAGGAGTCCACTTGCGCCCCTGTTTAAGGCAGATTCTTTTGTAGAGCCCTTGGGCCATTGCCTCGCGGAAAGTGATTCTGTGCAGGCTCCATTCTTTTTCTTTGCCAGAACGGATATTTTTAATCAGGATATTAAACGGATTGTCATCTCCATTATGTGTCGAAATAACACGGATTCTACCGCCCCACATAACAAGAGCTTTTGCTGCCTGCAGAACGCTGTCAAGATCATCAAAGAATGCAGCCTCATCAATGACAACGTTTCCCTGCTTAGAACGGAGTGAACGCGAAACACCAGGAAGCCCCATAATTTCCGCACCGCTGGAAAAAGTGATTCTGTATGTAGTGATTGATTTTTCCTCATCATCAAGAAGAGGTTCTTCTTCTTCGATAATTTCACTTACTGCATAACCAAGCTTCTTTGCCCATTCGCCGGCATCCTCGATGTACTGGCGACAGTTGTCTTTGTTGAAGCTCATGTAATAAGTGTTTGTCCAGCCATTGGCAGGAGCAGCATCAAGAACAGAGTCGGCAGAGTCCGTCCAGGAGATTCCGCACCGTCTGTTCTTTTCGATGATTTTGAGGTCACTTCTGTCTTCCAGCCATTCTTTCTGATAGGGAAGAAAGATGTCGTATGTGTTAGTCTTTTTCCGGCTTTTCGTCATATGTCACCTTCAAGCCCATAATCTTAGACTTAACAAATTCAACGCGCTCGTCGCTCCAGCCGGCTTTCTTTCCTTCTGCCTCGACAGTCTTTGCAGCTTCAAACAAGCCTTTCTTGTAACCGCGTTCATATTCGAGTTTTACACGTGCAATCTTTACCTGTGCATCAGTATTTCTTGCAATTGCTTTCAAAAGCTCTTCTGGAGAAATGGTTGCAAAGTTTTCAAACTTGTTGAGTTCTTCAAGAAGCTTTGCCTGAACCAGCTGAACACTTGCCTCAGAGATATTCAAACCCGGAGTTTTTTCAAGCTCAGAAACAATGGCAACTGCCTTCTTTGCAGAGTCCTTGTAAGCTTTCATCTGCGCAGCCTGGCTAACAAGAGTGCGACCGACACCGCTTTTGCTGATGTCGAAGCCTTCTTCCTTGAGAACTTCTGCTATCTGTTTGTGGCTCATTTTGTCGTTGAAGTACATCTTGCAGATGCGCTCAACCAAGCCCTGCATTTCTATCTTGTTTCTCTTAGGCATTGTTCTTCTCCCTTTTTTGCTTGATATCATTTTTGATATCTGCAAGACTTGCTTTTATCCATCCAAGATCACTGGAAAGAGTGGTTATGAGACGGGTATTTTCTATCTGCATCTGACTTACTTTTGTACCAAGATTGTTTATATCCGTTGCATTTTTATCTATGTCCTTACGCATCTCTTTCTGCTCTTTTTCGTTAACGCCTTTGTCATAACCAAGTTTTATAAAGATTCCAATAAAACCGGCTATTGTAACAACGTCTTTAACAACAGAAATTACAGAACCCCACTTTTCCATCTTCCACCTCACTTGTTCTGCAGCCAGATAACCACTCCCTCAGTCAGAGTTACTGCTCCCAGCACCCCCGCCGCAGTCCTCCAGAACACAATCTTTCTTTTCTGCCTCATATAAGATTCGTTCAATTCGCTGAATTCCTTCTTCAATTCGGCAAGCAGAGTCCTCAATATCTGAACTTGCTCCTGCAATTCTAACACCGACTTCTCGGAGCTCTCCGACATCTGTAATGCCTTCATCAATTTCTTTTCCAACTCCGTGCATTTGTTCTGCCACGTCAGAGAGTCCGCTTTCCAGTTCTGAGACTGCGTTCTGAGCAGATTCACTTCTGTCCTCATAACGTTCAACTCGTTCCTGATCTGCAACATCTGATTCTCGGAAAGCGTTATTCCCGAGGTTTCCGAGAACAAGCAAGGCAAAAGCAAAAAGCATAATAAGGACAATACGAATAGTTTCTTTTGTTTCATCTTTCATTTCACACCTTCTGCAGTTTCTTCAGTCTCAGTTTTATCAGCCGAGATTCCAAGCTTCTTATCAAGCCAGATAGAACGGTAGAGCGGAGAACATGCAACAACAAAGAACACACCGCTTATGATGATTTCTCTTGCATCAAGACCAAAACTCTTTCCCGCCCAGATAACAGGAACAAATCCTTTTACCAGGAACAAAACCATAACCCACACAATGGCAAGCACAATAGCTTTTAAGCTCACATCCTTGGCTTTCATTTTGCACCTGCCTTGCGGATCAAATGTGCCATCTTAGCATCAATCCCGCAGCTTCTGATTTTTGCCATGAAATCTTCGTAAGACATTTCAATGTCGTTGCCGTTCTGAACAGAATACTCTGTATGGTAATCACCCCAGGAATCGTCAATTACAAAATGAGAGATTTTTCCAGAAGCATCAGCCTTGTATCCAACACAAGCGACAACATGTCCAATCGTCTTTTTTCCTTCTGCAGTAAAAACTCCAGAAAGAACAGCTGCACCACCTTCATCCAAGGTTTTCTGGATATCAGAAACAGAGCGACGTTCGCCCCATTCAACAGCATACTCACCTGTAGAAAGAAGCCCGCAATGCCTTAAATAGCGGTTTGTTCCGTAAGCAAGAACGCAATGCCATTCATTAGGCGGATAATATTTTGTAGGGTCAACTTTTCCCCAGTAAGCATCAATAGCCTTGTCTGCCAGGATGAAATGCATAAGCGCATCTTCCGGCTGCGGATATTCCTTTGTTGCAAGCTTGTCTACATCCCATCCAGCTGCAGAAAGGGCTGCAATCATAGAAGTGACGTTACAAGCGCCGTTTGGTTTGAGTTTATTATTTCGCTGAGTGTAATAAGGTTTATTTTCAGAATTGTTTCTTTTCATTCTGCCATCCTCCGAGGTTTAGGATAGCAGACAAAAAAAATCCCCAGCGAGTGCTGGGGGAAATATCAGTCTTTTTTTCCGATACTGTTTACATCAATGTTCTTAAGAAAGTTTTTACTTCGTCCGTCTCTTGAAAGAATAATTCTAAACCAGATTGGATCTCTTTCTTGTGCATCTTTTAGGATTTTAAGGTTTTCTTCTGTCATCCATCCGTCCATTAAAGAAATATTATCATAAACAACTTTTGATTCAATATGCTCTGCCTTCATCAATGTGACAGATTTTTCGTAATTTATATTAAGCACTCTGAATTCACCTTGTACGGTGTAAAAGTCTGGCAAGCCATCTGATTTAGGCGGTCTTCTAGGCTTTTTCATTTCATCAGCTATTTTTTCAGCTTCATTTGTCGTTATAGGTTTGTCATCTATAGCTATTCTTTCTGGAGCTGTTACTGCAAGGCCATTTGCAACACTTCTCATTCCTTCAATAGCATCATGGGTTATGGATTGGATAGAAGTCAAATACTCACGTTCCTTTTCTGTTTTAGCTATTTCTATTTTTGCATCAATTTCTTTTCTTTTTGTTTTAAATGCGTTTGTAATTGTAGGAACAACAATTCCTTTTAAAGCCCATGCACCAACTACAATACCTGTAATAGCTATAGCTGTATTTGAAATTTCTTGTCCTGTCATATTTTTTACCACCTCTGGTATTATATCTTTTACAAAACTAAGAACAGCTTCTGTACATCCAGGTCTAATTTCAACCTTAATTTCCAGAGCCCTAAGTTCTTCTTCTGTCAACTGCTTATTGGATGACGGACCGTATTTCTGAGTCCGATAAATGTGATAGACCTTATCCTGATAATCAGCTAAGGCTTTTATAAGACTGCCTGTAAGCGAAGAATTAAATTTATCGCCTTCTATCTTCATCGAAACTGAAAGTTTGTCTGCTTTCAAAACAGTTGATTTTAAATATTCTTCATTATCGATTTTACTTAAGA
Source organism: Treponema bryantii (assembly GCF_900111035.1). Classification (GTDB taxonomy): domain Bacteria; phylum Spirochaetota; class Spirochaetia; order Treponematales; family Treponemataceae; genus Treponema_D; species Treponema_D bryantii_C. Next base: position 341,909 of record NZ_FOFU01000004.1, on the reverse strand, counting down.
AGTTAATAAACTCTTCTTCATTTGATATGTTTATTTCATTTGCCATAGTTAATTATAGCATGAAAACATGAAAACAGGGAGAAAAAATCAGTTGTCTGCATCATTTTTTTTTATAATCCGTCTACTATCCTGCACAACGGTGCAGAAGTCCGTGATTCAGAGTAGCAGACAAAAAAAAAATCCCCAGCGAGTGCTGGGGAAGCAACGATGTTTTTTATGTTTATTGCGGTTGTGTTGAATCTGATGCTGAGTCTGAACTTTCAGATTTGCCGTACAATTCCGGATGTTCTTTTCTGGCAACCGCATCCACAATCTTCAGAATGCGTTCCAAAGTTTCGTGTGTTTTTTCCGTTGCTTTTGCAGTTCTGAAGAGACAACCAATGAGTGCAACGATGAAAAGAAAAACAAAAATGACAACAAGAAGAATAAAAACAACTCCGATTGAAGCAAATCCTGATGAAGCAGAAGCTCTAGTAGCAAGAAATAATGGCATATAAACCTCCTAAAATTTATATATCTAGAATTATTACTACATCCCCAGCCGCGAAACAACCCCTCGCACCAGATACAACGCCCTCAAATCCTTTTTCTTCAGATTCGTGTCGCCAGCGTAAGCTGGGTTAATAGACCGCAGAATAATGTATTCTTCCGTCTTGCCAGGATGTACAGTTTTTACAACGCGCCATGCGTCTGTAATTACCAGGTAGATTTCGCCCCAGAGAATCTGGTCGCAGGTTACGGCCTGGCTCACGGCAATAACGTCGCCGTTGGAGATTTTGGGCTCCATGCTCGAACCGTACACAGGGAAACACGCAATGCAGTCTTTGAAGCCCGGAATGGAAAGCACTCCCGCAGGCGTTTCTTCCTTGAGGTCCAGCGATTCCGCAATGTGCGCCATAACGTCTATGTCGTAGAAGGGAATGCAAGCTGTTTCTTCTCCTTCTGCAGGGATGATTTGCAGAGGAGCTGATTCTGCAACGTCCGTGATGAACATTTCGCCCTCACCAGTTAGAAGCCAGTCAATGTTGATTCCTGATTCTGCAAATTTACGATAGTTTTCTGCATCAATCGTAGTCTTTAACTGACCACTCAAATATCTTGCTAAATTTGCATAAGCAAATCCAAGTTTCTCTGCAAACTCTTTTTTGCTTGCAACCATTTTTCTTTTTGCCATTTCCTCATAAAGAGATTCAAGTCTTGTCATAATTTCCTCAAAAAGTCGTAAATAATACGATTATTTTCGTAAATATTACTTGACAATCATCATATTTAAGATATAATCGTAATTGTGATGAAAAGTTGACAAATCAACTTGCTAATTCTCCACGGAAACAATGCAGATTTATTTATCAACTAATCAGAATATCGACAAAAAAGGAGGAAAAGAAGAGTGAAAAACCTTAAGCCTATGACAGATGAAGAACTCAGAGAATTCATCGCTCAAAAAATGGCAGAGAATAAAGCCAAAGCTCTTGCTCGTGCATCTAAGAAAATCACACCTGAACAGGGCTTGTACATCAAGTACAGATTGAAGTGCATGGGAACGTCTAGCGCTGATATAGCTTTTGAAGTCGGCTGTTCAAAACAGAATGTTTGCAACGTTCTTTCCGGCAAATCACACAGCCAGCGCATAGAACGTGCGGTTGCATCCCGTCTCGGCTACAAAAGCTGGAACGACATGGTAACCGAACTGAGGGAGAAAGCCGCATGACAAAAGAATGTGCATACCTTGCAGAAAAGCACCTTCAGCAGGATTCAGAAGAACCCAATATCAGCCAGCTTATAAAAGCGGCTAGAAAGTACAAAAGCGTGCTTAACCGAGGAATGCAGCTTTTGCGCAAGGAAGAAGAAAAGAAAGTTACCGTCTGCCTTCAAATGGCAGAACTTATATCGGGCAATTTTAAAGGGTGGGAACTTCGGTTCAACGAGTCGGTTTTTGGAAGAGAAGAACCTGACCTGGCAAGAGGCTTTCAGAGTGTAGAAATCTACCGCGATGGAAAGCTTATAGGTCACAGGCTTGTTGCACCAAATGCAAGCGCAGAAAAAGCTCTTGCAGAAATCAGTAACGCTTTTTTAGTAGCTATGGAAAAAGCAAAGGAGGTAGAAAAGCTAAAGGAGGCAAAAAATCATAACGCTCTGGAAAAACGGCAGAAAGCCGCCGTTCATGGACAGCACTGAACTTGACCTGAATGCAGAGAAGGTTCTCTACGCAGTCAAGAACATGTCTTACGTTGGTTTGCAATATGCAGCAGTCTACGGACTTCTTACACTTGCAAAGTTCAAAAGCCCGGCTGAAATATGCCAGGACATAGAAAACCTTGGAGGGGAAAATGGAAATCTATGTAGAAGGTCAGATGGTGAAGAAACTTCCTTATCTCACACGTGAGGAAAAACTTCGCAAGCTGAATGAACTGAGTCAGAGGTTCTGGAACACACCGCTCCGCCGTTTCTGGCAGAACGCATATTTCAGTTACCGCGACAAAATTAAAAAAGCCGGAAAGCATGAGGCAACACGCAATCCGGCTGACAATGGGAATCACGATGACGGTAAGCCCGCCGCGTGATTCGTAAACAACAAACAAATTATAACACAGAAAAGCAAACTGTGTAAGGAGAAACAAATGAAAATCAAAAACTTGAAAGATGTTGAAGAAACAATCAAGTGCATCGCCCAGATTGATGCGGAAATCAGCGCAATCGACAACAACGCTACAATCGCCATCAACAAGGCAAGAGAAGAAGCTGCGCAGGCTTCTGCAGGTCTTGCAGAGCAGAGAGAGAAGCTTCTCGAAAATCTCAAAACCTATTCAGACGAAAACCGTTCAACTCTGTACGAAGAGGGAAAGAAAAGCCGCGAGTTCATCAACGGAACAATCGGGTACCGTCAGAATCCAGACAAAGTGGAAGTTTCTGCAGATACAGCAGACCTTCTTATCAAGGCTGGTTTCTCAAACTGCGTAAAGGTAAAAAAAGAGCCGGTCAAGGCTGCTCTCAAGAATTTCGACGCCGCCCAGCAGAAGAAATTCCACATCAACCTTGTTCCCGGCGAAGAATCATTCTACTGCAAAGCTGCCGAAAAAACTATTCCTGAAGCTGCAGCATAAATTAATCGGCTGGAGCTATCTGGATGTCAGCTCCAGCTGACAAAGGAGTTTTTGAATGAACAGTCTAGTACAAAAAAATAGCGCACTTACACCAGACCAGGCTTTTCCGTTCCGCCGTGAAATTGATTCGTGGGACATGAACAGTGCAGTACAGGAACTCAGACCAAAAGTTGAACAGCTCAAGAGTGTAAGCCTGGATGTTGCCCGCGATCTTTGGATTGCACATGAAGCTCTTGCCCAGAGAGGAGGAGACCGCCGCAGCGAAGATGCTCAGACCTTCGGCTTCTGCGATTTTCTTGAACTTGTTGGTCTTTCAAAAAAGACAGCTTACCTCTGGCTCAAGCTTTATGATGCAGCAAACGACAGAGTTCTTACACCGGAAGAATATGCGCTTGAAAATGCAAAGAGTGCGAATCCCGAACTGCCACAGATAGACTCAGAGTTTGAACATCTTATTGCACACGCAATGGCAACTGGAGAACGTCTTGCCGGCTGGACCAATGAGCACGAACGTGTTTACAAAATCCGCAAGGCAAATGAACGCGCTGCAGAACTTGCCCGTACCTGGGGAAAAAAGAAAATCAAGCTCAACTGGGGAGATGATGATTACTTTGCAAAAACTCTTCTTCACAACGGCAGACAGTACACAAAAATCAATCTTGAAAACCGCGACCAGTACGAAGCTCAGTTGAACATCTTTGGTGCTTTATCAGATTTTCTTACAAGTATAGAAAATCCGGCAACACGTCTTGCAGCTGTATGCAACATCGGCTTACGAGTGCGCGAGCTTGTAAACGAGATTGCAGAAACAGACAGAGAGCTTAATGCTTTTACGGGAGTTGATGAATGAGCGGAACTGTCAGAACCTTTGCACCTGTGACAGATAAAAAGTATCCTCTGCGCGCCGCTGTGTATGATGCATTCCGCAAACGAAGTCCGCTTATCTCAAAGGCAAGAGCCTATGAGCAGATTGCAACGCAGTTCAACATTTCTGTTCCTACTGTTCAGCGTTATATCCGCAAAATGGAAAACGGTTCTATGTTTGCCCTTCCAGAAGGAAGACAGGGCCGCCACGTTTATGCCTGGGATGACGAAGCACTGAGTTTCTTTACAAACTTTATGCTTGCCGCTATTCAGCAGGTAGGCGGATGTACTGTGCGCAATGCTTACAACAACACAAAGGCAGAAGCTCAACGCCAGGGCTGGCAGATTGGAAGCGAAGCAAGTGCATACGTTCACGCCCGAAACATCAGCCCCGCAATGAAGCTTCTTGCAAAAGGCGGTCAGCGTGCCCTGGATAATATGTTCTACATCAGCCGTGACCTTTCAAAACTGTTACCTTTCCAGCTGATAGTTGGAGACCAGCATATCTTTGACTTCTGGTGTCTTAATCCAAATGCTACAGGCAAAAAGGATATGTACATCAGGGCAGAATGCTATCTCTGGCTTGATATGGCAACACGTCTTGTTTACGGAATCAGCTTTGATATTGCATACAACACTTACACCGTAACACGTGCCTTGCGAATGGGAATCAAAAGATTCGGTAAGTTTGAAAGCACCTACAACGATAACGGTTCAAGCGAAAAATCAAAGCTTGCAGACCAGATTGTAGAACGCCTGCAGAACTACGGAGTACGTTTCCTGGATGAAGCTGATTTGTACCATGCCGACAACGGACGTTACATCGTAGAAGATACAGAAGGTCTTGTTGTAGATGTGGTACCTACAAAAGCTGAATGGGAAAAGCAGCACCGCAGAATCTTTGCCCGCGTGAAGAACGCAAAGACAAAACCAATCGAGCGATTCTTCAACACACTTGAACAAATTCTGCGCGATCAGTGCTTGCCGGGTCTCGTAAAGGGAATGGCTATTTCTGCTCCTGAAGAAGAACAGGCAACAAAACGTCTGGACTGGCAGAAACAGAACGGTTACATCCTCACTTACGATGAGTTCATCCATCAGGTTGTTAAGGCAATCGACATCTACGAAAACCGCGTTCATTCAACGCTCGGCTGCTCTCCAAAAGAAAAGCTCGAACAGTATAAGCGTGACGGCTGGATGCCTACTTTCATAGATCCTCGTGATGAAGCTTATCTCTTCATGGAAAGCACATTGCGCCAGGTAAAAGGCGACAGAATCGAACTGAACGGAACAGAGTACATCGGCCCAGATTTGACACAGGAAATGATCCTGCAGAACCGCGGAACCCTTGTTGCATACAACCGCCAGAAGATAGAAATCCGCTACGATCCGGAAAATCTTGACCTTGGTGTATTTGCAATTGAGCCTGGAACAAATCACGCAATTGCGCTCCGTCCTGTAAAGAAGATTGACATGCTTGATGACCAGGAAATGATTGAACAGCTCGAATGGAAAAAACGCAATATGCGCACCGTTCAGGAAGCGTTCAAAACTGCTACACAGAACAAGAACGTGCGAGTTCTTTCTGAGCCTCAGAAGTTTACAGAGCTTCACACTGCAGAAGAACTTGCAGAAAAAGCAATGCAGAATCAGCTTGAATACACAAAGCCGGAAACAGTTATTCCGACACCTGTTATAAAAAAAGCTGATGTAGAAAAAGAAGAAGTACGCAACATTCCACTCGCAGTAAGCAGACGGAAAGAAGATTTTGGAACAATGCCAGAATCTTACAACCGCCGCGAAGAGAGTCTTTCCCAGGAAGATTTCCTGGAAACTCTTGCTGCACGAATCGGAAACGAAAACGTACTCCGTGCCCACGGTAAGCCGGTATTCTACACCGACCGCGAGCGTTATGAATATATCTTAAACCAGTTCTATTCAGGCGAACATTTGAGCCATGAAGAAATGGATTTTAAGTTTGAATACGAAAGCAAAATGACAGCAAGCGAAGAAAACTATTTTTCGTCTTATGTCAGAGACAAGTTTAACAGATAGGAGAAAGAATTATGGAATTAAGAACTTGGATTGAAAACAACAGACTTTCCATGCAGGAAGCAGCCCGCATCATCGGTGTTGATAAATCACAGATTGTCAAAATCTGCCAGCATACATACCCCAACTGGCAGGACAAGGAAAATGAATACATCGAACGCCTCAAGAATGCGGGCTACACAAACAGTATACCACAAGGTATTGCAATTGATACAGACGTGCTGGTGCTTACTCCAAGCGTTTCACGCTTCAAAGCACTTGCAGATGATTTGTCTGATCCAAGCGGAACAATGTCTTCTTCAATCGGAATGGCAATTGGTACTGCTGAACGCGGAAAAACACACTCAGCAAAATGGTACGTCCAGGAAAATCAGAATGCAGCTTACGTTCTTTTTGTAGACGGTTCAACAAAGACACAGCTTATGCGCGACATCTGCGAATCAGTGGCACACACAAGACCACACAGCTTTGGCGAGTGTCTGACTATCCTGGAAGAATACTGCAAGTACACAAGAAGACTTGTAATCATTGATGAAGCAGACAAGCTTCCTGTCCGCTATCTCGAAATTATCCGCGCCGTAAATGAACGCTGTCAGCTTCCGTTCCTTCTCGTAGGAGAGGAAGGACTTAAAACAAAAACAGACAGAATCCCACGTCTTAGAAGCAGAATCAGAAATCCTATTGTTCTGTTTGAACGTGCACACGCTGTAGATGTTGCAGCCTACTACCACGAAGCTGCAGGAATCGACATTACACCGGATACTGCAGACAGACTTGTACGCCATGCCCAGGGAGGGTTCCGCTCAATCGTCAACGATTCAATCGCAATCAGCAAGATGGCAAAAGCCAGCGGCCTTGTTTCCATCACAGATAACATGCTCGACAAGCTTTGTGCTGCGTAGGAGGACAAGATGGATAAACGTTCAAACCGAAGCCGCTTAATCAGCTTGATACATGCACAAAAGAATTCCGCCGGCTTAGACGAAGAAACCTATCGTCTCATCGTTTCCGGAGCAACAGGAAAACACAGCTGCTCAGAGTGCTCAATGAAAGAACTGAAAGAAATCTTTTCAGACCTCAATAGCGTACTCTCAAAACAGGGCAAGGAATGCTACAGCTTTTATCCACGCTGGGAAAATCCTTCAATGTGCGATGCAGTAACCGCACGTGCAAAGAAACTTCTCGGCAAAGACTGGAAGAAACGCCTCGACCTCTTTGCAAAATCAAGATTCAAGAAAGATTCTTATACAAAGTGTGACAACAACGAACTCAAAAGCGTAATGGCATTTCTTTCTAAAATTGACCGCAAGGAGCGTGTAGCAAAATGACACAAGGCTGGCTGTTTCCGGAAGATGAAATCAACGATCCTCACGCAATCCAGGCAGAAGTAAAAGAGCCGGAGTTTTGCACCGCCGTTCCTGAACGAAAGGGCCCACGCCCAAAACGAAAGCAGGAAAGTCTTTTCACAAAAGAAGAACTGGTGCAGCCTCCGCTCACTGCAGAAGAAAAAGATAATCTGATTCGTCGTCTGATTACAAACGCAAGACTCGGTGCCCGCTACATGTACCGCGCCAAAGAAGTCTGCTCAATGCTCCGCATAACATACGACGAAATCCAGACACTTCTTAACTACTACAAACTCGACTGCGTAGTTATTCGAGACACCATAATCCGCATTCCCTGGTGGAGCCTTGCAGAGTACCTCATAGACCCCGCCGAGGATGTCGAAGCAGCCTTTTACGCATACTTAAAAACACTTCCGCACAAAGAACCGGAAGAAAAGAAAACTGCATAGCGCAGAAGGAAAACAAATGAAAAACAATCTTGCAGATTTGAATAATCATCTTTTTGCAATGTTAGAAGAATTGGAAGATGACGAACTCGACCAGGACACACAGAAGCTTGAAAATACACTTAAAAAAGCAAGGGCCATAAGCTCCGTTTCTTCTCAGATTCTCAAAGTTGCAAATGTACAGATCCAGGCAATAAAGACAATGGAAAATTGCAATCTTTTAAATAAAGATATGCCTGCTCTCCTGGCAATTAAAGACAGTTCAACAGAATCAGCATCACGCCAGAAGCTTCTTGGAGGTGTGAAATGAAAGAAGAACGCTATCCACAGCATATCCGCGAATTCCTGATTGAAAATAACAAGGGCAAATCAGCCAGGGAAATCACAGAGCTTTTGAACTCAGCCTTTGGCACAGATTACACACCAGAAGGAATAAAAGGACTGCGAGCCAGAATGCATCTAGTCTCAGGACTTACAGGACACTTTGAAAAAGGTCATGTTCCAGCCAACAAAGGCAAGAAAGGATATTGCGCTCCTGGATCTGAAAAAGGATGGTTCAAGAAAGGTCAGATGCCGCACAATCACGTACCAGTTGGAACCGAAGTGATGACCACAGATGGCTATCTTAAAATTAAAGTTGCAGAACCTAAACAGTGGCGTTTTAAACACATTATGGTGTGGGAAAAACATAACGGCAAAGTTCCAGAAGGCTGCATGATAAGCTTTAAGGACGGCAATCATTACAACTGCAGCATTGAAAATCTGATGTGCATTACCAGGAATGAAAATGCAATTCTGAATCATCAGAAACTCAGATCCGAATCTGCAGAACAAACAGAAACCGCCGTTATCCTGGCAAAACTAAAACACAAAATCCAGCAGAAAAAAGCAAAAGGAGAACAGACTATATGACATTGAAATTCATAAGCAGCGATGACAAAGAATCTGTAGAATGCAAAGACTTATGCTACGGCGAAATAATGGTTCTGTTATGTCGGATCTTATGCGACGACAACTGGAAATATCAGATAATCCCGGACAAAGAGGAGAATGCATAATGCTTACTTTTATTCTTAAAAAGAAATGGTATGAGAAGATTAAATCTGGTGAAAAGACAGTGGAATACAGAGAGTTTACCGAGTACTGGAAGACAAGAGTATATAATGCGCTTATTTCTTTAGCTCCAAATGAAAAACCGATTTGTATACTGCGATTAGGATACACAAAGCAATATATGACGGCCAAAATTTCAGAAATAGACATAGTAAACGGTAAAGAGACAGACCTTCATATTGATAGTCAAGTATATGCGTTTCATCTTTCTGAGATAAAGGAGTGTGACTAAATGCCTATAACAAAAGAAGTCTGCAGAAAATGCGGATGCACAAACAACAATCCATGCTACCACCCGAAATACGGCTTCTGCTGGTGGGAAGATTCAGAACACACAATCTGTTCCCACTGCGCAAAGAAAGAAATCAAGAACAGCAAGCACACACAACACCGAGTAAACGACATTCCTGATTGGCAGCCACCAGAGGAGACACAAGCATGAAACAAACAATGACCGTCCAGGAACTATGCGATAAATTGACCGTGCTATGCCACGAAGGCCACGCCCTGGCACAAGTAAGACACGTCACCGGCTACGAAGTAAAAGCTGTAACAGACGTTGAAATGATTGGAGATGAAATTGCTTTAATCACAAGCAGGGAGAAAGAATGACAACAGGAGAATTCGCAGATAAAGTATCTGCAATGCGCGAAGCCCAGCAAGAATACTTCAAATACAGAACAAATGAAGCTTTGCAACGCTCAAAACAGCTGGAAAAAGAAGTGGATTCTATCTTAGAAACACGCAAAAAACGAAGCGAAAACACAGTACAACAAGGCACATTATTTTAATAAAAAAAGCACAAAGAAGAGGGGAAAAGAAATGCAGATAATCACAGAAAACAACATCGACGAAACAGCCGCAAAAGCCTACGTCACAGCCGAAAATGACCTTGAATTGCTGCCAGGAATCCCCGAAAATCTCACCATAATAGCAGCTGCAGAAATCTTATCAGTCTCAGAACCAACAATCTCCAGAATGCTCGAAGACGGCCAAATTCAGTTAAAAAAGTCCGCAATTTTAGCCTATTTAGACCACAATTACCTGGCAAATCGACCATTAAACCTGCCCCAAAACACCCCATAATGCCCCAGATAGACCCACAAAAAATATCAGTTTTTATTATAATTTTACATCAAAATTTTTTGAAAGTGACAATAAAGATTCAGAGACAATTCTAGATGAACAAGTCATAATACCTTTATATGATTTTCATAAAAAATATGTTTACATGTATTCTTTTGCTTTTCCAAATGGATTGTATGTCCCATATCAAATTACTGAGTTATTGAAATATTTTAGAATACTTAGATTATTTAATAATAAAATTAATCTATATTCATTTGAAGAGATTTGTGACAATAGAGTTATTATTTCTCAATCTATTGATAAAAATAAATTTTCTTCTGATGAAAATTTTAAACAACAAATATTTTATAGATTTTGTTTAGCAAAAATAACAAATTCTATTTATCCATGTACTTCTCATGAAATTGTAGAAGATATTGAAACTTCAACAAATAATTATTCAATTTCAAAAGACAGACTGCAATATATGTTTGATAAAATGGATGAATTAAAACTTAGAAGTTATAAATATAGTGATTTTTATGATGCAATGTATTGGTGAAATCTGTTAATTAGCCAGTGTTATATACGAGGTGCTATTTAGATGAAAAAAATTTTCAGAATAATTAATATATTATTCTATTATTCAATTGCCCAATTTTTGCCAGATAACTATTTTCCAGGTATTGGAAAAATTTCGAAATTTATTAGAACAAGATGTGCTCGATCCTTTTGTAAAAAAATTGATAAAAGTGCTCAAATACAAAAAAGAGTCTATTTAGGGAATGGGAGTAAAATCGAAATCGGTTGTCATTCCAGTTTGGGTGCTTATTCAAAAGTGCAAAATACAAAGCTAAAAGTAGGAAATGATGTTATGGTTGGAGAGTATCTATCTATTCTTGGTGGAGGACATATTTCTAATAGAACTGATATTCCTATGAGGTTGCAAGGAAAAGTGCCTGATACTGAATTGTTAATTGAAGATGATGTTTGGATTGGTGCTCATTGTATAATTCTTCCTGGTTGTAAAAAAATATCAAAAGGTTCTATTATAGGAGCTGGTAGTGTTGTTACACACGATGTAGATGAATATTCTGTTTTTGCTGGTAATCCTGCAAAAAAAATTAAATCTAGATTATAATATAAAAAAGGGCAGAAAACTATGATATTCTGTAATATTAATTTCAATATTTTAACTAAGGATCAGTTGTTTTTACGAGCTGAAAATGAAACAAAATGTATCGCTACTGTAAATGCTCAATTTATTGTTTTGGCAAATACAAATAAAAGATACATGGAATATATTAACAATAATTATTCTACTTTTGACGGAGAAGTCCCGTTAAAAAAGGCTAATGCATATTCAAAAGATTTTAAAGATACAGTAAAACTTCCTGGAAGTGAAATTGTTTATGATTTTGCACAATATGCAAAAGAGAATAATTTAAAAACATTTTATCTAGGTGGGTACGAGGATTCTAATGCAGAAGCTGTTAGGGTAATGAGAGAAAAATATGGTATAGAAATTGAAGGTTTTTCTCCAAAATACGAACCATACCCGTTTTCTGAAAATTTTAGAAATAAGTGTCTTTCTCGCATAGAATCTTTTAAGCCAGATATTATTTTTGTAGGGTTTGGAGCTCCAAAACAAGAATGGTTTATTGAAGAAAACAAAGACTTTTTTAATAAGTTAGGTGTAAAATATTTAATTGGTAGTGGTGGAACATTTGAATTTGTTAGTGGAAAAATAAAACGTGCTCCTAAATGGATTTCTAAAATAGGCTTGGAAGGGATTTACAGATTATTTCAAGAGTTTAATTTATCTCGAATAAAAAGAATTTTATATTCAATGAAATTTTATCGCTATATAAATCATCCTCCAAAATGGGAAAAACTGTAATAAATACTTTAAAGTATGACTTAGATAAATATAGTATCATTTAATATCCGGAGAAAAAAGTTCAAATGTTAAATATGGAAGTAAATAATAATGTGGCAAATCAAAGTGATAAAATAAGATTTGAATACATAACTTTACTAAGAGTTATTGGTACTTTTGCGGTTATTGGAATACATGTAGTATGTACGCCAGTAACTTTATATGGAACAATCTACTCTACAATAGATTTAAGACTTTCGGTATTTATAACTAATTTATTGAGGATGTTTGCTGTTCCTCTTTTTATCATGATTTCAGGAGCATTATTTTTAAATCCTGAAAAGGATTTTGATTTGTCAAAATTTCTTAAAAAGAATGTTGTAAGAATTCTTACAGTTTTGATAATATTTTCTTTTATTTTTTGTCTCTTGGAATCGTATTTTAATGAGAGAATCATTTCCATCTCTGTAATAAAAATAGTATTAAGAAATTTAATCGAAGGAAAATCTTGGGCTCATATGTGGTTTTTATATATGTTACCAGGACTTTATTTTTCTGTACCTCTATTAAGACCTTTCGTAAAAAATGCTACAGATAAAGAATTTAATTTTACTTTATTAATACTTTTTATTTTCCTTTCTTTTATACCAACTCTTGAAAAAAAATTTAATATAAAAACTGGAATTACAATTCCAATAACATCTATATATTTTTTATATTTTTTACTTGGAAGTGCTATTTCACATAGAAATCTCTTTGATTCCTTAAAAACATGTGTAACATTAATATTATTGCCTTCTTTATTTATTTTAATTGAATTATTCATTCCAAATACTATCATAATTGAGGATGCGGTATTAAAAAATACTAATGCTAGTAGTATAGCTGCTATTTCTCTCTCAATAGGAATCTTTTCATTAATTAGGAATTTTTATAGAAATCAATGTTCTGTTGTTATAAAATTTATTTCAGAGAATTCTTTTGGTATATATTTATTACATACAATTCCATTAAATATTTGTTTTAAAGTCTTAAAATTTTCTCCAGAAAAAATAAATTTATATATTTTATTATTAATATGTTATCTATTTTCATTTTATTTTAGTATTACTGTGACTGTTTTGTTAAGAAAAATACCTATTGTTAAAAAATATCTCTAAGCTTTTAAAATATTGCGTATTTATAAAACCATTGTTCATAATACACAATATTTTAAAACATTACTGATACCATATTTTCGAAATTATTTAATCTGTATATTTTTAAGAGTATGTAATTATGATGAAATTCTTTTTCATCTAATTAAAGATTTATTGGAAATATGTTTTATTAAAAATGTTGTACTCTTTTTTGGGCGTTACGGATTTGCCCGTAGAAGGGGGTAGCACCAAACACCGCAGGCGTTTGGTGCGAGGGGGGGGAGAGACTCCTTTAGAACTGTTTTGCAGCGGATTGCGGATCCGGCTTTTATTGGGGCGTCTATTCTTGGAAATTATCAGAGTGCTTCGAAGGTGGTTCGTAAGGTTGAGCCTATGGAAAAAATGGGCCTGCTCTGTCTGGAAGATGGCAAGCCTTCAATCGTCGAATATGTGAGTCCAACCCAACCAAACGGCTACAAGTTCGAGCTTCTTGTTCTTGATATGATCCACATGATGGACAACAATCTCGCCTATGAAGTTGTTCGAGAGAAAGAGTTTGCACCGATTAAGAATTTACACGGTGTGGACAGCGTGGACTCGGCGCGGGAGTTGTTGAAGGGGAATGGGATAGAGTTGTAATTCTGAGAGCCGGTACTTATGTGAGGTGCTGGCTTTTTTTTATGTCTGCGAACAGTAAATAATTTAACAAAATGAAAATGGAAAAACTAATATATCTGTTCGTTTTGCTGATGAAGATGTTTGGGTAACAGCTGTTCAGCTTGCTGAGATTTACAATACAACACGTCAGAATATTGGACAGCATTTGGATAATATATTCAAGGATAACGAATTGCCAAAAGAGGCAACTATAAAGAAATTCTTTATAGTTCAGCAAGAAGGAAAGAGACAAGTAAAATATCAACCAAACTGAAATTAATTATTGTTAATTCTCTAGTTTGTATATAAAATATTTATTGAGGTAAAAAATGAATAAAGCTTATTATATTGATTCAACTGACTTAGAATTAATTGTGGAAAGTGAAAAAGACGATAAAATTACGTATGCAGAAAAACTTTCTTTAGAAAATGCAATTAAGAATCTTAAAAATCAGATAAATAAAACCAGTTTAGAAGATGGAAATGCACGTGTTGATGCTGAATCGATTTGGGATGATTGGTTTAGTTCAATAAATGCAGATGTTTTTATATCTCATTCAAGTAAAGATGGAAAATTAGCTATACAGTTTGCTAATTGGTTATATAAAAATTTTAAATTGAAATCATTTGTAGATTCTCAATTCTGGCTTAGAATCGATAATTTGCAGAGAGAGTTTGATGAAAAAACAAAATTTGTAAAAACAGAATATGATCCATATGGAATATCTTATAAAAAAACTTATTATGATTATAACAAACGTAATGAATCAACAGCTCATGTGCATGCATTAGTAACTTATGCACTTACAAAAATGATAAATAAAACTCCAGTTTTTATATTTATAAAATCAAATTCATCAATAAGTTTTGAAGAATCAATTGAAAAACTAACATCACCATGGATTTTTCATGAACTTGCAATTGTAGATTTGATTAATAGTCAAAAATTAAAAAAACTAGAAGAGCAATCTACAGAAAATGATAAATCAAATATTTCTGTTACATATCCAATGCTTGGGAATTGTCTTAAGCAGATAAATTATAAAAATCTAAAAGATTTGCAAAGTGAAAAAAATATAAAAAATCCTTTTGCAGAATTAGATTCTTTGATTGAAAATAATCAATCAGTCATTAATGAATTATACAAGATTCTAATTTGATTTACTAAGAGGAATAAACACTTTCTCTTTTAATAAAAAAAATTGACATTTATTAACAAAAATTACTATATTTAAAATAGGAGTTAAAAAAAAATTATGGATAAACATAAAGTTTTTATTAGTTATCATCATGATAATGATCAGTATTACTATAACAAGTTGGATGCTTTGTTCGGCGGTGATTTTTTTGTAAATAGATCGGTAAAAGATGGGGATATTGATGATAATCTCAAAACAGATACTATACGACAAAAAATACGAGACGAATATTTAAGTGATACAACTGTAACAATAGTATTAATTGGTGCAGAAACTTGGAAAAGAAAATACGTTGATTGGGAAATTAGTTCAAGTATTCGTGATACAGAAAAAAATCCAAGATCAGGATTAATTGGTATTATTTTGCCTACATATCCAAGAAAAGATATTCAACATTACAACAAGCATACAATTCCACCAAGATTAGCAGATAATATCGATTGCAAATTTGCAAAAATATATAATTGGACAGAAAATCCTGTTGAATTAATGAAATGGATTGATGATGTTTTTAAGAATCGTAATAATCCTTATTGTCTTCCTGATAATTCAAGGACTATGTTTGGAAAGAATAGAACTGGAATGGAATGGAGTGATTAAAATGGCTGTATCTTATCTTCTTCTTGTTTTTGATCTTGTTGAATATTCAAAGCATAACAATACGCAACAAGAAACTTATTTTATTGAAGTTCAGAACTTTGTTAGGAATACTTTGATAAATCGCAACCTGGAAAATAATTCTACTGTAAAAATTTGTACTGGAGATGGAATGTACCTTGGTGTAGAAAATAATGATTCAAATTTAAAATCATTAATTGAATTTACACTGGATTTGTATCAATGGGGGGAGAGCAAAGGGTATTTATTTCGTACTGCTATTGATGTAGGAAATGTTTCTATAGAAACTGATATTAATAATAATAAAAATATTGTTGGTAGTGCAATAAATGATTTAAGTAGAATTAGTGGTGCTGGCGATAAAAAGTCAATTGTAATCGGACATACCTTATTTAAGGAAAAATTTGAAAATTCAAATGATTGTTTCGGTATACCTTTTAAAAATATTTGCCAGTCTTGTGTATATGACAAACACAATTTTCCACATATTTTTAACTCAGTTATATTTATAAGAAATAAAAAAGAGTATGGTTCCGATACAGTTTTAAGAATTAATTACAAAAATCATGTGTATTCGTCAGAATATCCAAAAGAAGAAAGAAAAAACTATTTCTATAGCAAATTAAAAAATGCTGAAGAAGTTGTTTTTTATGCCATTGTTAATAAAGGAACATTAGATTCTATAAAACAAATAAATCTAGAAAAAAATAAATCAATTAGAATTTCCGTAATTTATGCTGCAGATAATCTTGAAACTTCAATAAATACTTTTATGCATAGTACTTATAAAAATGATTTTAATGATAAAGCTAAATCTATTGAAGAAATAAAAAATTGGTATAATTCAATTAAAAAAGATTATCCATCAGTAGAGCTAAAACTATTCGAATATGAAAAAATGCCATTATTTGGTGCTTCTTTTGTTGATTATCAGAAAAGAGGAGGTTTTATTCATTTCAGCCAATATTTACCTGGCTTATATCAGAAAGAAGATCCATATATTGAAGTAGAATGGAATACTGAACAAGAACCACCTTTGTTTAAAACATATTCAGAATTATTACGAAATCAGATTTTACCAGAATTGAAATTAATAAATTAAAGCTTACCTAAATTAAATAAAAGAGATGCTTATTATTTTTAATTCAATATCAAACGAATTTGATTAAGTCTGTTATTGTTGAAAAAGGAAGTTATTTTTTTGGCGTTATGGGACAACGAACTCCTTGTTTTGTCCCATAGAGAGGGTAGCGGAAGACACCGCAGGCGAAGCCGAGGAGTCTGGAGCGCAGGGGGAGACTTCCCCCTCTTCATATAAATAAAAAAATAGGGATATAGTATGAAGAAAAAATGGAATCAAATTATTCATATTCTTGTAAAAACAGATGTCTTAAATGGGATAATTTCTGCTGTCATTATTGTTTGTATTTTATTCTGTAGAAAACAAAAAGAGGTTGATTATTCGGTACTTTATTCACTTGCGATAGTTTTGATTATAACTACTGTTGGACACTTTATTTCTGTAGTTGTAAATAACTGGATTGAAGATGGGATAAAATTAACAAATGATTATGATAAACTTTGTAAGTCCTATAAAAATAAGAAACAGGAATATACTAATCCTAAAGATAATAAAAAAGACAAAAAAAAAGATGAATCGGGAAATAAGGTTATTTTTCCAATTCTGAATGAAGGAAAGTTGCTGGATTTAAATATACATATTGATGATAAGCCTGAAAATATGTATAAGCTTCCGGAGTTTGCACAGGAACATTATGATGAATTGATAAAAGCACATTCATCATCTTCTGTATATAATCAGCTTAATATTAGGATTAAAAATTGGTATTTGAATGATGGTGTTTTTAATATAGAGACTGAAAGAACTACTTATTATGATTCTTTGGTAACAAACCGTGCGATGGATTACCATTTGGAATCGGGATTATCTATTAGAGACAAATTATGTTATGGTCCATTTTTGCCTGCTCTTGGGGAGTCAAATCTCTCTAATCATATTGGATTTAACGGATTCCTTGAAACAAGTGATAATTATATTCCAATAATTAAACGAAATAAAGATTTGTCTATTGGTAAGCGGGTATGGGGGTTGAGTGTTGAAGGTTCAATTAAGGTTTGTGAACTGGTAAGTTCTGAAACAGAAAAATTGACTGTATCTGCACTGATAAAAGGTATTAGAGCTGAATATCATAAAGAATTGGGAATTCCAAAGAATAATGACGATTTAAAAGAAATTCTGAAAAAGGAAAAATCAAAAAAAATTAAAAAGTTTATAGAGAGTCTTATAGAAAAAGGTGTTACTTTAGAACCTAAACATAACCCTGTTAATCAAAATCCAGTTCACGGAATTTGTACGGCCTATAGAAATATAGTTGAAGGTGGAAAACCTCAGTTTTTTACTTATTATAAAACAAGTCTTACAAAGAATGAGCTGGAAGTCTTTTTTAAGGAAAATGCTCGTAAAAATACAAAGAATCTTTTTGTTGATGGCAAAAGAATTGGATGGCTAAAAGCTGAAGATATTTGTGGTGACAAGGGATTTTTAGTCTATAATAATAAAATTATCTGTAAATCAAAGATAAGAAAAACAAAAATCCGTAAATTTAAAATGGTTCCTTCTACATCTGTATGTTTTACATTTGCTATTGAATCTGGTCTTTTTAACTCTGAAGAATAAAAACTGTTTGGGGGAGACTTCCCCCGCCTTTCTGATATTTGATGACAATTCCGGTGAAGTGATTTATAATTAAAGAAAACTATAGAAGAAAGGAAGTGTTTATATGAAACGATGGTATCTTTTTTCTGGGATTCTGGCGGCGCTGCTGGGGCTTCTGGTGATTATTTTTCCTGCTTTCTGGATTAAGCTCGTTGTTGTGATTATTGGGCTTGCGGCGATTGGGTATGGAATTTACAGTCTGAAGTTTACCAAGGTTATTTCTGATGATGCGGGCTACCGTAAAACTATTCTGATTAAGAGTATTGTAAGTATTGTTGCCGGTGCGATGGCTGTGCTGTTTCCGCTTGCGATTGGCGGCGCGGCCTGGTCTGCTATGATCTGGGTGCTGATTTTTTACCTGCTGCTTTCTGGTGCTGCGGGCTTTTATGCTGCGGCTCTGCTGAAGGATTCCGGGGTTGAACGTAAGCGCTATATCATCGAAAATCTTCTGCTTCTGGCTGTTGCTGTCGTTCTGATTCTGATATCCCCACGTTCTCTGGGCAACGCAATTATCCGCCTGATTGGTATTATTGTTCTGGTTGGCGGCCTGTGTCTGATTCTTTTTGACGTTTTTTCAAACCGCAACGTTGTTGAAGGCGAAGTGGTCGAGGTGAAGGATGATTCCGTTTCCGCTAAGGAAGACTCTGTAGAAAAAAACGAAACAGATTCTGAAAACGGCGAATAATAATAGATATTTATTAGCTCACGGTCTATAAAATCACAAAGTACGCGAGCGGAGAGAGCCCCAATCTGCATTTGAGCGTCGCGAGCGCTAGCGAGTCGGATTCCACTTACGCTCAACCGCAGATTGGGGCTCTCGCAGCGGAAGTACTTTGTGGTTTTATAGAGTTTTTAGATTTCATAGATTATTGATAATACAATCATTTTTCTATATTATTAATGAAACAGATTATTAGAATCTGTTTCATTTTTTTATATTGAGGATTTATATGGCACATTGCGTAGTTCCTGCTGCTGAAGAAATTTTGGACAAGGAGTATCCTGTTCTCGACAAAGGTTTTGTTCGTCTTGTAGATTATTTTGGTGGAGACCAGCGTATTGTTCAGTCTGCCCGTGTTTCATATGGTGAAGGAACTAAATCTGTGAGCCAGGACGGCGCCCTCATTGATTATCTTTTGCGTCATCAGCATACTTCTCCGTTTGAGCAGGTTGTAATGACTTTCCATGTTAAGATGCCTATTTTTGTTGCCCGTCAGTGGGTTCGCCATCGTACTGGCCGCATGAATGAGGTGTCTGGCCGTTACTCTATTATGAAAGAAGAATTCTATGTTCCTGCTGAAGACAAGGTTGCTCCTCAGAGTAAGGACAATAAGCAGGGCCGCTGCAACGAAGCTTTTGATAAGGAAACTGCTGATAAGATTATTGCTCAGCTTGAGGCTGGTCAGAAGGAATCTTATGAAAACTACAGCGAGCTTTTAGACAGTGGTCTTGCCCGCGAAATTGCACGTATAAATCTTCCTCTTTCTTTATACACTGAATTTTACTGGGAGATGGATCTTCACAATCTGTTCCACTTCCTTAAGCTCCGTCTGGATTCTCATGCTCAGTATGAAATCCGCGTATATGCTGAAGTAATCCTTGAGATGTGCCGCAAGGTTGCTCCTATGGCAACTGAAAGCTTCATCAATCATATGAATGAGGGTGTAAACTTCAGTGGTGAAGAAATGGATGCTCTGCGTAAGGTACTTGCCGGTGAGCCGAACCCTCTCGAAGGCAAGAAACTTGACCGCTTTAACGAAAAAATTAAGACTGGGGTTCAGTTGTAGAAAACTCCACGTCATTGCTTCGCTCCGCTCGCAATGACGAAATATAAATACTATGAAGAAACTATTTTTACCTTTAATCATTCTTTTTACCCTCTTCTTCACTGCCTGCAGCGACAAGGTGATGGGCTACTCTGTTGTGCTCTGGACTATTCCGGACCAGCAGATTAAAAGTGGTGACACTGTTCCTGTTTACATCAAATCTAATATTTCGCATGTATATGTAATTGGAAATAAAAACGGCGAAAAGCTTGAGGTGGCTTTGTGGCAGCTTACTGAACCTGTGAGAAAAAGTAAGGTTAAGGCTGTTGCTGCTAAGTATGCTGAAAATGCGGCTACTTATGCTTCTGTAAAACTGGACGGGCTTCCTTGCCGTGCTGAACCTGTAAATACTGCTAAGCAGGTTTATCGTCTCCGAAAGGGTGAGGTTATTAAGATTCTCTACAAGGGTAATGGTCAGGCTCCTATGGCTGGCAAAACTGCTCTTGAGGGTGACTGGTACCGCATTCTCACTGGCGACGGTACTATGGGCTGGTGCTTTTCTTACAATCTGAATCTTTATGAAACGGATGCAACCGGTCAGCGTGTTGGCGGTGGTGAAATTGTTGAAGCTCAGGAAGAAGATGCTCACTGGGATACTATTGTGGCTAATACCTGGTATCCGGATTATTTCCGCACTATGATTGACAGCCATAATATTGACCTTGGGCTTATTCATCCGCTTTATAAATTTACTATTGATTTAGAAGGCAAGAAGGTTTCTCTGAATACTAATGAGATTCATGAGAGCTGGGATTATGATGGCTTTACTAAGACAGATGACAATGAATATTCGTTGAACGGCATCTCTATGAAGATTATCTACCGCCGTGCAAACTACATTGTTCTTCGCTACACTGATGCAAGCGGTAAACCTCAGGACCTTAACTTTGTTACTTTGTCTGAAAGTGTTGCTGATATTGTTAATGCAGAAAAGGAACGTCGTTCTCAGGCTTATATGCAGATCTGGTCTCACGGTCCGATTTTCTCAAGTTCTAGCTATGGTAAGATTTCTTTCAATGAAGACGGTACTTTCCGCTGGAATGGCTTTAAACTGCTTGTTCCTTCTGTAATTGATGCTGGAACAAAGAGTACTGGTTCTGCTTTGGTTAAGTATTCGCTTTCTAAAGATCTGGCTGCTTCTTACGATGGTGTTCTCACTATGAAATTTGATGGAATGAGTCGCGAAGTAAACTTCCTTTACAAACTGGAAAATGGAGCTTTGCGTCTCGAAGATACTACGGGTGCAACTTTAAGCGGAAGTCAGTTGAAGAGCCGCGGTGTGAGCCCGGTTATTGTTTACATGAAGAAATAATATGGCATTTGTACAATTTTCCCAGGTCTCACTGGCATTCGGTGACCGGGATATCTTAAAAAATGTAACTATCAATTTACAGACTGGCTCTAAGGTTGCGCTCACTGGTGCAAACGGAGCCGGCAAATCTACTCTCATAAAGGTTCTGGCTGGTCTTGTTCCGCCGGATAGTGGAAGCCGCGCTGTTCAGAAGGACTGCCGCATTGCATATCTTCCTCAGAGCGGGCTTACTCACCACGGTTGTACCTTACGCGAAGAAGCTGATAAGGCTTTTGAATTCGGCTATGAGATGCAGAGAAAAATAGACGAAATCGGATCTCAACTGGAGGCGGGGCAGGGTAATACTGATGCGCTTGTTATTCAGCAGTCGGAGTTGATTCAGGCTCTTGATGACAGCGGCTGGCACCGGCGAGATGCTATGGCGGAGAGCGTTCTGCTTGGTCTTGGTTTTAGCCGCTCTGATTTTGACCGCGACACTGCCGAGTTCTCCGGCGGATGGCAGATGCGTATTGCTCTGGCGAAGGCTCTTATGCAGGGACCGGACATCCTGCTTCTCGATGAACCTACAAACTATCTTGATATTGAAGCAAGAAGCTGGCTTGAGCAGTTCCTGCAGAATTTCCGCGGCGGCTTTTTACTTGTCAGCCATGACCGCTACTTTCTTGATGTTACTATAAACGAAGTTTATGAGCTTTTTAACGGCGATCTTAAGCGCTACCCTGGAAACTTCTCACACTATGAAAAAGTGCGCGAGGTTGAACTTAAAACTCTAATCGCCGCTTACGAGCAGCAGCAGGAAGAAATCAACAAACTTGAAGATTTTATCCGCCGCTTCGGCTATAAGGCTACTAAGGCTGCCCAGGCTCAGGAATACATGAAAAAGCTTGAGAAGATGGAACGCATTGAGATTCCTGAATCTCTGAAAAAAATCCATTTCAGTTTTCCGCCGGCTCCGCATAGTGGCAGACTTGTAATGAGGCTTCATGATATTACGAAGTCTTACGACGGCAAAACGAATGTTCTCGACAAACTTGAACTTACCCTTGAAAACGGCGAGCGGCTTGTTGTTGCCGGACGCAACGGCGCGGGTAAGTCTACCTTGCTGCGAATTATTGCAGGTGAAGACAGCGCATTTACCGGTGAGGTTGTTCCGGGTGCCGGCGTAAAGGTCGGTTACTTCTCGCAGGATAACGCCGAGACTATTAAAGGAAAAGAAACAATTTTAGATTACCTCGAAGCAAGGGCTCCTCTTGAGCTGATTCCAAAGCTCCGTGATATGCTCGGTGCTTTCCTGTTCCGCGGTGACGATGTATATAAATCTCTGGACGTTTTGAGCGGTGGAGAAAAGAGCCGTATTGCTTTGCTGCAGCTGCTGCTTAGCCCTGTAAATCTTCTTGTTCTTGATGAACCTACAAACCACCTCGACATCCATTCTAAGGACGTTCTGCTTCAGGCTCTCCGCGGCTTCGGAGGCACTGTAATTTTCGTAAGCCACGACCGCGGATTTATCGAGCAGCTGGCCACAAAGGTTCTGCACCTCGAGCACGGCCAGTACAAATATTTTGTCGGCGGTTATGAGTTCTACATGGAGCAGATGGAAAAGCAGGAAAATACAGAAGGAGGGGAAGTTTTACCCCGCTCTAATGGGGAAGCCGCTAAAAAACAAGCTGCGGCAGCGGGTTGTTTTAGGCTTGACCTCCAAAATGCGCACAATCAGGCTATGCCTGATTGTCCTTCGTTGGAGAACTCGGCGAAGCCTGCTCAGCTTTCCTGGGAAGAACAGAAACGCCTCGAATCCGAGCGCCGCAAGATTGAAAAAGAAGTAGCCCGCCTCGAAGCCAAAATCTCCGAACTGGAAGCAAAAAAATCCGAGCTCGAAAACAAAATGTCCGACCCTGCGGTATATTCAAATGGTGAAAAAGCAAAGGCAGTCCAGCGCGACATCGAAGCCGTGACCACCCAAATCGACGAGACCACCGCCGCCTGGGAAGCCGCTGCCGAAAAACTGGGATAAGGAGATAGTAAAATGGAAGCAGCACTTTATTTAATTCCCGTAACCTTGGGCGAGACTGAAATCTCTCAGGTTCTGCCACCTTATAATCATGACATCATTGTGGGCATTAAGCATTTTATCGTTGAAAATATCCGCTCGGCTCGCCGCTTTTTGAAAAAGACTGAAAAGTCGATTGATATAGATGAGCTTACTTTTTACGAGCTCAACCGTCATACAGACCGCAAGTTTATCGGCGAGTTTCTGGAGCCGCTGAAAAAGGGGCTGCCGGTTGGAATCATCTCCGAGGCGGGCTGCCCTGCCATTGCCGACCCGGGAGCCGACGTGGTTGCCATAGCTCAGAGCCGCGGCTACAAAGTTGTTCCTCTTGTTGGTCCTTCTTCTATTATTATGTCTGTTATGGGAAGCGGCTTTAATGGACAGAGTTTTGCCTTCAACGGCTACCTTCCAGTGGAAGTTCCTCTGCGAATTAAAGCTCTCAAAAAACTGGAGCAGAAAGTTCAGAACGAAAATCAGACTCAGCTTTTTATTGAAACACCATATCGCAATGCCAAGATGATTGAAACAATTCTTGGCGCCCTGAATCCAAAAACAAAGCTGTGTATTGCGGCAGGCATCACCTGCGCCGAAGAATACATTAAGACCCGTACGGTGGCAGAATGGAAAAAAGAAAAATTGCCGGAACTCGGAAAAATCCCGGCAATTTTCGTGATTGGAAAATAAAACTGGTGCGGCGTTTTATGCCCACCAGTCCTCATACTTCAAATTGCTCACTTCGGCAATTGGTGTGTAGGCGGCAGTGTTGTGAGTGACCAGTATCATGCCGTTTGCGATTGCGGTGGCGGCGATTTGGCTGTCACTAAAGGCAGCAGTCTTTCCGTTTTCTTTACAGCGCGCCTTGATTTCTCCACAGATTTCAGAAGCATATCTTGTGTATGGAAGAATCTCAAAAGTTTCTTTCAGCTTTGTTAAATAGCTTTTAATCTTTTCCTTTTTCTTTCCTTCAGGAAGAAGTTCACAACCATATACTGCTTCCTGCCAGACTGTTGAACAGATGGCACATAGTTCGGAACGTTTTATAAGATTTTCTATTACTCCATGATTTTGATTTTGTTTTAATATTTCTGAAATTGTATTTGTATCTAATAAATAAACAGCTTTCATTATTCACTCCAAATATTTTTAATTTTGTTTTCATACGCCTTATCCGGATATTCTCTTGGTGGAAGAGGAAGCCCGTCAAAGTCTTTAAGAATTTCTGCATTTTCTTTTTTGAAATCTGAAAGCCATTGGCAGAAATCTCCTTTAGAAGAATTCTTTTTATAATCTTCCCAGCTGATGATCACAGCGACAGGTTTATCGTGGCGGGTGAGTTCAACGGGTTCTCCGCTTTCGGCAATCTTTACGAGAGCGGAAAAATTATTTCTTGCGTCATAAATTGTAGATTTACACATAGTAACCTCCTTTGCAGTTGTATATATAAGGTCGGATTTTATATGTAGTGTAATAGTGATATGGCTAGAAGTTAAGTTTACTAGCCAATAAAGCTGTTACATAATTACAGGTAATTGACTACGTCCCCTGTTTTTTGTTATATTCTTGTTGGACCAGATGCCCTTCAAGTGTCTGTCGCAAAACCCCGTCAGAGGAGGAATCCAGCAGCGGTATGCGACTAGAGCTGTGCTTGGGATTATCTGGTCCTTTTTTTTTATATCAGATATTCTTTAATAAGATTTTCAACCTGCCGTGAACTCAGCTGTATTTCTGCTGTTTCCATTGTAATAATCAGATTTTTACCGGGATGTATGTTGTTCTCATTAAAAGACTTAAGTTTTGAGACTGTTTTAGATGTATATTCGAGGCTATCCATCATTCCAAAATGTTCCCAAAGAAATTCCTTGCGGGTACGGACGTTAAGGCAGAGAAAATCCGGATGATAGATGTCTCCATTTTTGAGTTCTAATGGGTATTCGTAGCGGTAGGGGATATTATGGCGTGTGAGAGTGTCTGCTATTATAACTTCTGATTTTGAGCGGACCTGCTCACCGCGGGCTGTAAAAAACTCCGGGGCATTGTCGGCAAAAGGTCGGGGTTGCCAGGTGATGTTCTGCCATTCTTCTATATATTGAAGGTCGCTAAGTGTAACGGGTGTTATGAGCTTTTGCCGTGCGGGACATGATTTTGTATATAAGCTCGTGATTCTGTTTTCTGTGATTTGCAGCAGTTTTTCTATAACGGATAATTGCTGTCTGAGGATTTTTATGAGTTTGTGGTCGTAATCTTTTTGGGCCAGACGGCGTGCCAGAGTTTGTTGTGAGGCTGGTATGTATTTTCCGTGTGTATCAGAGGGATTTGTGAAGTGGTAGAACTGAGGGGCTCGAGCGCCTTTTTTCTGTTCTATTCTAAGATGTCCCTGCGGTAGATTTTTCTGTGCTTTTAACTTGAGATTTAACAGGTTTAAAAGTTCGAGCCGGCGGTCTTTAAGATGTTCTGTGAGGGTGTCTGGTGATAAGAGTTCGTAATTCATTTGTTTTCTCCTTATTTTCCGGGGATGTGGCCTGCAGAAATTGAGAATCGGGGGATTTTGCAGGCAGGGGGCGGGAGGGGAGCGGCGCGGTGAGCCTGTAAAATTGCGAATTTTTAATTTCTGCAGGCCACAGGGCCGGCGTTTTAGTTGCTGGCGGTGAACTGGCGGCCTGTAGAAATCGGGAAAATTGAAAACTGCAGGCTGGAAACCGTGGCCTCGGCTTCTTTTTGTGCGGTTCGCGAGCTGCAGGCCGCCTCCCACGGAGAATTTCTTGCCTGCAAAAATTGATTTTCCGGAGATTTGCAGGCTGAAAGCTCGAATTATGGCGCGGAGGACTGTTTTTCCAGCCTGCAAAATTATGTTATTTCAATTTTTGCAGGCTTGGACTGCGGGGCCGCACAATTTCTTCATATATATAATTGCCAAGATTGAATGTTTTTGACGTAAAATCAGGATTTTTTTAGAACTTGTTTGTGCGATCACGATTTCTTTGGGGGGCGGGGATGCGCCGCGAGCGTGGAGCAGTGCCGAAGGCAGCCACTGGACTGAGCGGAGCGAGGGAAGCGGCCGAGCGTCTAGCGAGCTGCGGAAGGCGTGTTGGATTGTGATTTTTGGCTATTGAATTCCACATAAAAAATCATTAAATTATACATTGGTATACGAGGGTCTCTTGGAGAGGCTGTTGTATATACAGAAATTGGTCCGGTGCCTGTGTGGGTGCAGGGCCTGATAGGAGTTTTTAATGACTGTATCTGACATTAAACATGCTGGTATTAAGGCATGGATCGAAGAATGTGTTAAGATGTGTGAACCAGACGAAGTTGTTGTTGTTGACGGTTCTACAGCTGAATATGACCGCCTTATGAAAAAGTGTGTAGACGCTGGTTTGGCTACACCTTTGAAGGCAAAAGAGAACTGTTTCTTGTTCCGTTCTCTTCCAAGCGACGTTGCTCGTGTTGAATCAAGAACTTTCATCTCTTCTAAAAAGGAAGAAGATGCTGGTCCTACAAACCACTGGATTGACCCAGTTGAACTCAAGGCTACAATGAAGGGATTGTATACAGGTTGTATGCACGGTCGTACAATGTATGTAATTCCATTCTGCATGGGTCCACTCGGATCTCCAATCGCTAAATACGGTATTGAGCTTACAGACTCTGAATACGTTGTATTGAACATGGACATCATGACTCGTGCCGGTGAAAAGGTATGGCAGTACGTTGGTACTGACGGTGACTGGGTTCCATGTCTCCACTCTGTAGGTAAGCCACTCAACAATGGTGAAAAAGACAACGGCATTTGGCCTTGTGCTGATGTTGAACACAAATACATTTCACAGTTCCCAGAAGAGCACCTCATCTGGTCTTACGGTTCTGGATACGGTGGAAACGCTCTTCTTGGTAAGAAGTGTTTCGCTCTTCGTATTGCAACTGTTATTGCTCGTGAAGAGGGCTGGCTTGCTGAACATATGCTTATTCTTAAGCTCACAAACCCTAAGGGTGAAGTTAAATATGTAACTGGTGCTTTCCCAAGTGCTTGTGGTAAAACAAACCTCGCTATGTTGATTCCTACTATCCCAGGATGGAAGGTTGAAACTGTAGGTGATGATATTGCATGGATGAAGTTCGGAAAAGACGGACGTCTCTACGCTATCAACCCAGAAGCTGGTTTCTTCGGAGTTGCTCCAGGAACTTCTGCTGAATCTAACAAGAACGCTCTTATTTCTGCTGAAAAGAATACTATCTATACTAACTGTGCTCTTACTGAAGACGGTGATGTATGGTGGGAAGGAATCGGATATCCTGCAAAGGGTAAGCTTGTTGACTGGAAGGGAAATACTCGTGATGCTCTTCCTAAGGACAAGTCTCCTAAGGGTGAAGAATTTGCTCATCCAAATGCACGCTTTACAGCTCCTGCTAAGCAGTGTCCATGTATCGCATCTGACTGGGAATCTCCAGAAGGTGTACCTATTTCTGCTATCCTCTTTGGTGGTCGCCGCCCTTCAACTGTACCTCTCGTACACCAGGCACGCAGCTGGAACCACGGTGTATTCCTTGGATCTATCGTAGGTTCAGAAATCACTGCTGCTTCTACAATCAATGCTGCTGAAGTTGGTAAGATCCGCCGTGACCCATTTGCTATTCTCCCATTCTGTGGATATAACATGGGTGACTACTTCCAGCACTGGATTGACGTTGGTGCTAAGGCTGATCAGGACAAGCTTCCTAAGATCTTCTACGTTAACTGGTTCCGCAAGGACGAAAACAATCCAGACCTTCCAGGTGGATTCATGTGGCCAGGATACGGTGACAACAGCCGCGTTCTCCAGTGGATTTTCGACCGCTGTGACGGCGTTGACAATGCAGTTGATACACCAATCGGACTTATGCCAAAAGATGGTGCTATCAATACTGACGGTCTTGCTGACTGCTACAAGAAGACTCTTCCAGAAATCCTCAAGGTTGATGTTGAAGGATGGAAGAAAGAGGTTAAAGATATTCGTGAGAACCACTATCCAAAATTCGGTGCTCACCTTCCAAAAGAGCTCAACACTATTTTGGATGACCTCGAAAGCCGCTTGAACAAAGCATAGTGTTATATAATAAATAACAGATCCCGCTCATGATTTACCGTGGGCGGGATTTTTTTTGATGTAATATGATTCGAAAATATTTACCGGCCATTGCGGCCTTTTTACTTCTTGTTTTTACCTCTTGTGTGAGCCGTCCGCAGTTTTCTGTTGAAGACGAGGCTCTTTTATATCCAGTTTCATCTTATGTTCCGGATTCTTTTGAATGGCAGGAGGTTTGCCCCGGCATCTCCCGTTTTGATTACAAAAACTCCGGGTTCCCCATAATTTACCACGTTGTAAAAATTGATCTGACTCTCGCCGGGCTTTCTCTCTCTTGTTTCCCGGACAAAGGTGGTGCTCAGCCGTTTATTTTCCGCGGCCTTAAAACTAAAAACTTTGCGAAAAAATATGATTGCACTGTGGCTGTAAACCTTTCTCCATTTGCAGGAAAGAACGGTGCCTGGGATTTAGCAGCAAAACTTGGTACTTCCCGACAGATTGTCGGAGTTCATGTTGCAGACGGCCTGTTGCTTTCTGCTCCTGTGGAACGTTATGCAGGTATTTATTTCAAGAGTGAGGTTGATGATGTTGGTCAGAATTACTGGCTGGCCTCAATAGAAAAAAATCAGTCTGAAAAAGCTGCGTCAGAAAGTGATTATGCTTTCGGCGGTTTTTATGTAGTTCTCGAAAACGGTGAGGTAATAGATTCTTTCCGTCGAAATCATGATACAAGAACAGGCTTTGGAATTTCTGATGCTGGTAAAACTTTATATATTATGGTTGCAGAAGGCGAAAACACCTTAAAAAGTGAAGGGCTTTCGTATCCTCAGTGTGCAGCAATTTTTAAGGCTCTGGGCTGTACTGATGCTCTGGAAATGGATGGAGGTGGGTCTTCTGAACTCTGTATAAACGGAAAAAGTATTCTTTCTTATAAAAATCTCCGGACTCAGGCAAATAGTCTTGGTTTTTCTGTAAAAACTCCAGGGGACTTAAACTAATCTGTAATATAGTATATAATACCTATGTTTATATTATATACTAATAGTGAATGGAGTTTTTGTATGGACGAGAATCCTACTATCCAGAATGCAAAAGAAGATGAAATTAGTCTTATAGATTTATTTGCTGTTTTATTGAAGCATAAATTTCTGATTATTGGACTTACTGGCGCGGCTATGATTTTTGCCGTAGTCATTTCCATTATTTCATTAAAGCTTTCTCCTGAAAAATCTTTCCTTCCAAATAAATATACACCAAAAGCTCAGATGCTTATCAATGATGATTCTTCTGCTAAGGGCGGTCTTTCATCTATGCTCAGCTCAAGCGGGCTTGGCAGTCTTGCAGGGCTTGCTGGTGTTAGTGTTTCCGGTGGTTCTTCTAACAGTGCTCTTGCAGGTTATCTTGTAAACAGTAATACAATTCAGGATGCTGTTGTTGATAAGTTCAATCTTATTGAACGTTATAAAATCAAAAAATCACCGAGAGCTGCAAGCCGTGAGGCTCTTAAAAAGGTTTTGACTTCCAATTTTGATACTGACACTGGAGTTTTCAGCATCAGCTTTACAGATACTGATCCAGAGTTTGCACGTGAAGTTGTTAATTATGTTGTAGATCTTATTGAAGCTCGTTTTAATGAACTTGGAATAGACCAGAATAAGCTTCAGGAAGCAAATCTCAAAGAAAATATTCAGCATTCTTATGATGAAATTCTTTCTCTCCAGAAGCGCATTCAGACTCTGGAGCAGTCGGTTTCAAATATTTATAATCCAAGTTCAGCTCCTTCAATTATGCTTGATTCTTCTTTATTAAAGCTTGAACTTTCTGCTCAGCAGCAGATTTATTCTCAGCTTAAGGTTCAGTATGAGTCTCTTAAGGTTACTATGGCGAGTGAACAGCCTGTATTCCAGATTCTCGAATATGCTGAAGTTCCAGACAGAAAATCAGAACCAAGCCGTGGTAAACTTTGCATTATTATCACTTTTGCGGCATTCTTCCTTTCTGTATTCCTTGCCTTTGCTCTTAATGCGGTAGAGAATATTAAAAAAGATCCGGAAGCTATGTCAAAGCTCAGCTCATCAAAAAAAATTAAATAAAGCTAAGGTGTAGAATGAAAAAGAAAATACTATTTTCAATTGTAATACTTTTCAGTGCCATTTCTATTTATGCCGCTGGAGAATTATCTGTAGAAACTGTAAATCAGGAAGTTGATTCACGTGTACAGATTGCAATGTCGAATGCAGATTATATGGTAACCGCTGGTGATATTTATACACTTGGATTTATTGCCGGCTCTAATACTATGGAATATCATATTATGGTTGATTCAACTTATAAGGTTAGGGTAGCAAACCTTGCGGTTATTGATGCTGCTGGAAAATCTTATATGACTTTGAAAAGACAGGTTGAAGATATTGTTTCAAAGAACTATCCGATGAGTGGCGTTCAGTTCTCACTTGTAAGCCCTGCTTCTTTTAATGTAATTATAAAAGGTGAAGTAACTTCTACTTCTGAACGTTCTGCATGGGCACTTTCCCGTCTTTCTTCTGTAGTGAATCCGGTTAAAACAGGCTATGCTTCAATCAGAGATATTACAGTTACTTCTACTAATGGTGTTACAAAGCATTATGATTTGTTTAAGGCCAGCCGTGAAGGTGATTTGTCTCAGGATCCGTATCTGCGTCCGGGTGATGTAATTACCTTGAAGAAATTTCATAAACAGGTAGGCATTTCTGGTGCTGTGCGCCGTCCTGGAACTTATGAGCTTCTTGAAGATGAAAATCTTAAAGATCTTATTGATGTTTATGCTGATGGCTTTAGTGAACGTGCTGATGTAAAAAGAATTACTGTAACACGAATTATTGACGGTTCAGAAAAACCGGGTTCTGTTATCTATCTGGATTATCCGAAACAGGTTTCTAATTTTGTGCTTAATTCATTTGATTCTGTTTTTATTGATTCTCTTGTTGCAAGCCGTCCTGTTATGTATATGGAAGGTGCAGTTTTAAAGCAGAATAGTGATGTTGAAAATAATGCTACTTCTATTGAGACTGCAACCCGTATAACTGTTCCTTTTGATTATGATGAGAATTATGTTTTCTTCCTTAGAGCAAAAAGAAGTTATTTTGAATCTGCAATTGCTGATATTCAGAATGCATTTATTGTTCGTGGTGAAGAGCTGATTCCAATTGATATTTCAAGAGTTCTTTATGATTCTAATTTTACTACTGAATTAGTTGTTCAGCCTGGTGATTTATTGCGTGTACCTATGAAGCAGTTCTTCGTATCTGTTTCTGGTGCTGTTCAGAAGCCTGGCCGCTATCCTTATATTCCAAATAAAACTTATGATTACTATATTGGTCTTGCCGGTGGTTTTAATAAAACTATGAATGCCGGAAAGTCTGTAGATATTATTGATTCTGATGGAAGAAAGCTCAATAAAAAGAGCGAAATTACTCCTGAAACAACAATTACTGCAGATACCAACTCATTCCTGTTTTATTTTAATCAGTATGCTCCTGTAATTACTACAATTGTTTCTGTAATTGCAACTTCTCTTTCTATCATGGCTGCAACTGGTGTTCTGAAATAAAAAAAACGGATGCTGTTTATTCAGGCATCCGTTCTAATTACACGATTTTTTACTGAGCTGGAAGCTAAGCAGTCTGACAATTGTAGAGATAGAAAAGGGTTAATTGAAAAATCTCTTCAGGAGTAGCACAGTTAGAAATCAACTTCTTGATGTATTTCTTCATGTTCTGTGGATAGTCTGTGTTGTCTACAGCCAGATAATAAGCTTCCTTCTTTGCACTTAAAGTTGGCATGATTTTACTCTCCTTCAATAACTAATATATTATCGGAAAAAATTCGAAAAGACAATAGTTAAAGTTAATTAACTTTATTTTTATGAAATTTTCACAGGAATTTGTGCGTAAAATGGCTTTTTATCGGGTATGAATCCAGGTAAGTTCGTGTTTATTGTAGTTTAAATGTACAATACGGCTTCCTGGGATATCTGCAAACTGCTGAATCAGCGGCCAGTTAATTTCACCCTGCATTTTGATTGTACAGATCATATTTAAGTCTGGTTTATATTCCAGCCACTTATTGATCCATTCAAAAAGGCGTTCCGGATAGCAGATTACATCAGAAAACACCCAGTCTACTTGCCCGAGTTCTTCCGGTTTAAGTGTAAAAGCATCGTGTGCCTGAAATGTTACCAGAGGATTACTCATAAGTGAATCTGCGAGTGGGGCTCGGTCTACTGCATAAACTTCAGCTCCAAGTCCTACGAGTACCCATGTCCAGCCTCCAGGACATGCTCCTGCTTCAAAACAGCGCTGTCCTTCATGTGGAAGATCTGTGCCGTTCAGAAGGTTTGCCATTGTAAGGGATTCCTGAATTTTCAGATATGCACGGCTCGGCGGATTCTCGTGGTCTTCAATAAAATGAAGGGTTCCTGCCGGAAGTGTGCTGTTTGTGGCTGCACTTGCTATCATTGTGTGTTCGTCAATAAGTGTATAAAGTCCCATTGGTGAGTCTGGAATTTTTACCGGGAAGTTTCTGTCTTTTAAGTTGATGTATGGAAGTTTTTCCTGAATCAGCTGAGCACGGCGAAAGCAGGTGTACTGATACGGTGCCCAGT
Organism: Treponema bryantii; assembly: GCF_900111035.1. Taxonomy (GTDB): domain Bacteria; phylum Spirochaetota; class Spirochaetia; order Treponematales; family Treponemataceae; genus Treponema_D; species Treponema_D bryantii_C. Next base: position 308,797 of record NZ_FOFU01000004.1, on the reverse strand, counting down.
TTCTCTGAAGTTTTTTTAATTCTCCTGCGGCTTCTCCAATTGAATCAAACTTCAAAAAAAAAGGTTCGAGCATAACGGTACGAGCCCAGTAGGGGAGGGCTGTTATACCATCTTTTAACTCTGGCAAATCGAGTTTTTCATAGTAGAGAAGGTCGCCGTAGCATGCATCCGGCTTTTGTGTAATTCCAAATCGGCCTGCAAGTTCAGAAATTAAAAGTTCTGACATCTCGGGAAAGGCCAGGAATGCAAGATTTCTTTCCATAATTAAACTATATCTGGTAAATCGTCTTTAGTGATTTTTTCAAGATGCTTTATAAAGCTTTCGAGCTTATGTGCATCTGGAGAATAGTGAATCTTAAAGCCTATAAAAGTACTTCCGCCGAGTTCATTTACCCACTGCGGGCTGCAGATAAGATTCAAAGGAGAACTGTTTGAGCCGTGCAGAGGTGATATCTTTACATCATATTCATTTTCCAGATCAACAACGACAGGAAATGAATAATGCACCTTGCAGCCGTTCAAGCTGATATCGTCAAGTATTCCAGGGAGTGCACAAATTTCGGGTGCGGTGATGCGGCCGATTTCTTCATACCTTGTATGCAGTCGGTTTTCTTGTTCCATTCGGTAAGTATAGAGGATTTTTCGTATGTCGGCAAGCGTAGGCAGAAAATCCGGTCGTCAGGGATTTTCTACTTAACGACCATTACCTTACGGGTCTCGTCTATGCCGCTTCCAATGACACGCACAAAGTACATTCCACGGGCAACCGGCTTTCCATTTCTGTTTTTTCCGTCCCAGGTAAAGTAATGTTCTCCGGCCTTTGTATTTCCGCGGTTCAGATAGGTTATGATGTTTCCGTCCAGGGTCATCACAATTACGTTAAGACGACCTTCGTCCGGTAAACTGATTTTTACAACGGTCTTTTCTCCCTTGCCGGCATCAATAACATTGTTGAGGATGGTTACGCCACCGCGCTGGGCAGTTTCACTCTTAAGCCTGAATGACCACAAATCAAGAGTTCCGATATCTGTTATATCATGCATTCGTAAACTATACAGAGGTACTTTTGAACTCAATGCATAGTTATATCGTCTCTGTTCATTATCATAATATGGGCTGTTGAAAATAGAAACAGGTGAGCCATCGGATTCTGTAATTCCGAAAATAAAACTGATCTGATCTCCGTTCTTCCATCTGTTTATCATTTCAACTGGAATATCGAAAATCAGTCCTTCTGCTGGTTCTTCTTCATTCAGAAGTGAGCTGTCTACATAAGTAAAGTTGCTGTTATTTTTTGCTGAAAGCGCACGGAAAATTCCATCTGTCAAATCAGGAAGCCATACTCTTAGTGATGTTTTAAAGTCTTTATTAAACTGAGTTGAAACAGAACCTGCATCTGGAGAATCAGAAAGATATAGTCGTACATTCTCAGGAATTTGTGAGTTGTCTTCTGTACCATCCTCTTCACTTGCAATTATTGTTACAGCATGTGTGTTAGGAAGAGTTCCGTAGTTTTTCTGATCTGCATCCCAATCATGAACTGCCCAGCTTCCCTGTTCATAAAGTCCGTTCATAACAGGTTTGTCATTTTCATTGATATCAGATGAATAAGCATAAAGTGGATTTACAAGACCGATTGCAAAATCTGACAGTGCATGTGCAGAATACATCTGCATGTAATTTCCTAATTCATCCTGAATGAATGTGACCTTTGCGTTGTTATTGTTTGTGTAGATATCTGGTGAAGTCTCAGGGAAATCCGGATGGTTCTTAAGCTGAATATGTAGATTTTTGATATCTTCAAAGCAGATTTCTTTTGTGAGTGTCATAGAAATACATGTAAAGTGACTATCAGAATACTGCTCAACAATTTTTGCAGGTATAGAGGTATCAATTTCAATATCTGTACTTGGGGCATAACTTCCATCTGAATTGATTGTAATAATCTGGAAACATGATGGCAGTATATTCATGAAATTTCCTGTAATATCGTAGTTACTTCCATCAGGATATCTGAAAGAAATTTTAGAAGAATCTGTAAGAATCTTTTTTACGAATACGATATAAATCTGCTTTTGATTTACAGGACTCAAAATTATATCGAACGAAGGTGGTGTACGGTCAATTGTTTTTGATATGGTTTTATTACGTAGTCTGTTTCCAGCCAGGTCTGTCAAAAAGGCATTTGAATAATTGTATGAGAAAGCAAAACTGGTTTCTACAGGAAGATCTGTATCGGTAATTCCAATTCCAAGATAAAGTCCGTCCGGATCATTTGCAGAATGCTGTGGTTCTGAAGCACCTGTGAAAAGCTGCGAAATTACTGTTGTATGAATATTTGAAAGTCCTGTGGCAAAAGCGGTTGAAGGATTTATCTCATCTATATCAGTGGAATATTTAAAACCAGCGGCAGCATTTAGCTTTGTTGAAAGTCTTATACCGCCTGAAGTTCTTCTTGCCTGTACAGAATCAAATTGACGGGCACCACCAATGATATCTGCAGCGTATGTATAAGTATTGTCATAAAGATTTTCTTTACCACCTGCAGTTGACGGAGTACACCATCCGCTTTCTGTAAACCATTCAGCTGTATCAGAAGACGAATAAGCTGGTGTATTATCAAAGAAATGGAAGTCAATTCGGTCAAGTGTAGAACCGGAACCATTTGTATTTCCAATCGCTTCTGAGGTATCTGCATTTTTTGTTTCTGTCCAGGTTGTTTCTGAGTTAAGACGTAATGGTGCAAATACCGGTTCTGAAATATCCCAGGCGCTGTATACGTCAGGCGAAACTGGTAACAGATGTGAAGGATTTTCATCTATCGAGTTAGATATAATAAGCGGCTCTACTTTATTTGCTTCATATTCAATCTGAAGATTGCCCTGAAGGTCTGTTACAAGATTGTTAGTAGTATCAATAGGGAAAACTTGTGCTCCTGTAAAAGGTTTTGCTTCATCAATATATCCCTTCCAGTTTTTATATTCATTTCCGCTATAGTCAGAAACTGTTCCATCTGTCCAGCCCGCTATAGAAAGGCGGAGAGAATATTCGTCTGTGCGGTAGAGAGCATTTATATATTTGTTTGCAGATCCCTGCGAGCCTGTATTAAGCAAAAGCTGATTTGTTGAAGGGGCGGTGAGGCGGGCAATTCCTGCAAAGGTAAGTGTGTTTGTGGCAGTGGTAAAGCCTGCGTTTCCTGAGATAGCACCAAAGGTATCGGTTATCTGGATATTTTCTGAATCAGCTGGAATAGAGTTTGAATTAAATTCAACCGGTTCAGAATAACGGAACTCGAGGAAGTTGTGTGAATCATAAGAGTGCTGGCATGATTCTCCGATTGCGCTGTTATAGGCTGTGTGAAGTTCCTGGCCGGTACGAACACTCCAGAGTACAGGACCTGTTTTATCGAGGACGTAGGTTTCACTGCCGGATGTTTCATTTGTTCCGTAAGACTTGCCTGGGGTAGGTGTGCGTGTACTGTAGTTGTTCAGTCGCTTTCCCCATTTATTTGTTATGATGTAGTTTACACCAGTAAGTGAACGAGGGATATCAAGATATGGAACAGAAGTTTTGTGATTTCCGTTACGGTCTGAGCTGAGGGCTGACGAGCCTACAGAAGTTCCTGTTGCATCAGTGTTCCATGAATCTGGAGCTTTGAGGATGATAGAATAACGACCGTTAGTTAGTTCAATATCTATATTTTCAATTAAATCTGCATTCTGACAATCTGGTTTTGTATAGATTCCTGCAAAGGCAGTTCGTGTATCTGTTGTTCCCTGATAGGTGAGGTAAGAGAGTGAGTTTGTAATTTCATTATAAAGATTTCTGACTGGAGAATTAAACTCAACAAAAATGGCGTCATCGCGTTCTGTCCAGGCATTGAGGATTTCAAAATCTTCAAAGTTCCAGTTAGTGTTATTTGAATTATCCGTACACTCATAGGCTGCGATTTTTGCAGGAACGGTATCATCAGTAGCTGTGTTAGAAGGAAGTTCCCAGCAGCGGACATTGCAGTTGTTTACAGTGGTCTTTACTGCTTCTGCAAAGCCTTTGTGTGAATCAGAGGTTTTAGGGAGTTGAATTTCAAATGAACCAGATGCAGGTCCTGCAAGTATAATTCCATTTGAATAGAAGTTTTTATCTGCCTTTATAACTGTGTTTTCGAGAGCTGTGACTTCACCGTTAAATGGGGCGGCTATGAAAGCAGTCGTGTAATTTACTGGCGAAGGTCTTGTCTGATTATAAAGATAGATTCCATCGATTCCTGTTTGAGGATCAAGAGTTGTATAATCAGGGCCAAGAAGAATGATATCTCCTGTGGATTCCAGAGTTCCGTTGAGTTTCAGTTTTCCAGAATATAGAACAAAGTTTTTTGCTATTACTTTTGAGGTTGGTGTAGAGTTCATCTGAATTGTGTTCACTGAGTTAGTGTTTACAATCAGATTGTTTGTAGTTGTAATACTGTGTCCTGCACCGGCAGAGAAAAATCTGTCTGCATCATCAGTGAGGTTTATATCTCCAGCGAATTCGGCATTTCCAGTTCCAGTAAAACTTGATTTGAAGGTAGTGAGTGCAGGACTTTCGTTTATAAAAGATGTGCCGTAGGTTGCGCTGCCATCAAAAGTTACCAGGCCTGTGCCGTTATTTGTAAAGCTGGTATTAAAATATGAATCATCTGTAAAAGTAACCGCATTTTCACCGGCATTGATTGTTATATTTTGGCAGTACAATTCTGGTGCAAAAGTAATTGCTGATGCACTGCTGATAATTACATTATTCGGAATATTTGCACTTTCACCGATTGTAACTTCATGAGAGAAAATATTTTCTTCTTTAAATGTAATATTCTGATCTGTAGTTTTACAGGCTACATCATAGAAAATGTTTTTACCGCTTACGATTGTAAGAGGCGAAGTGGCTGGTACTGTTGAATTATTAAAAGTGATAGTTCCTACTGTGCCTGTAAATCCATTTTCTTCAGTGGTATTGTCCCAGCTTGTTCCACTTACGATGAATGAAGAAGCTGTAGTTACTTTTGCTGGTGATGAAATGAGTATGTTGTAGAAATTTGTTGAGTCGTCGTCTTTTGTGGTGAGTGTTTGAGTTGTGCCTGCAAATTTTATAGTTCCATTATTATGTGCAAAATCACCGGAAATAGTCAGGTTTCCTGTAAAGGTTGTAATTCCTGTCCATGCTGTAAGTTTTGAACCATCATAGGTTTGAATATCAGTATTTATGATACAAGCCTGTTTGAATTCAAAATTACTTACTGAAGTATCAATAATCAATATTTTTCCAGAATTATTTATTTCAGAGACATACACATAAAGTGCAGATGTATTTGAAGTTTTTAGAATTGTATCCTGGTTGATAATAAGTTTTGACAGTTTGATATCGGATGAAGAATTTGCTATGCTGATTAAGGTTGGTGTAAGCAATGTAAGAACTGTGTCAGTTTCCGAACCGGTAATATTACCTGAGAAATCAAATTCGGATGTTTTTATTGTTACAGAGGATGCGTCTATTTCTGTATTTGCATTTACTGTAAGAGTTGCTGTAGATGCTTCGTCTGAATTTGAAACATTGTCTTTGAAAATTACAGTACTATCTGATGAAAGAATGACAGAGTGCTTGAGCGTTACTATGTCGTTAAAGACTTGAGTGTCTGATGTTGTTATATCACTACAATTGATTATTGCAGGTCCTTTTATTTCAATTGAAGTCAAAGGAGTTGTGTCACCAATTCTTGCATTGAAAGTAGAGGATGTTGTGCCTTCAAGAACTAAAGACGCATTACCGTTAATAGTTGCATCTGTGCCGAAAGTAATTATTGAAGAAGTTATTGCATGAGAGGAAAGTGTAGTTCCTAATGTAACAGCTCCATTATACTCTTGTGATATCGAACTTTTTATTGATGCACAGTTTATTAAAACTGGAGTATCTGGAGTTGTTGTGAGAGCTTTTAACAAAGGTGTTACAAAACCAATGTTTCCATTGAAAGTAATCAGATCTGTTGATGTGAGAGTTAATGTATCAGAATCTGCTGTAGATGCATTTATTGTTCCGTTGTAAGTTTGAGTACCTGAGGTTTCAATTGTTACATCCCCGGAAATTTTAAGTATATTGCAGTTTAAGGAAACGGCATTTATTTCAGCACTTGATAATGTTGTCAGTTTGTCTGCAGCACCAAGAGATAATGTCCCGGCAGAAGTGACAGTACCTGTAATTGAAGTAGTTCCGGTAGTGTGAGAAAAATCTCTATTGAAGTTCATTTCAGTTGTAGAACCATCTATAGATACATTACCTGTAGTGTTCAAACTAACATCATTTGAAATAATTCCACCTTTAGAGAATAAGATGGCTCCGCTGTTTCCAGTATCAGAATCTGTGAATGTTGAAATGTATACAGAATCTTCAAAAGTAGTGGTTGTTGCAGTTCCGATAGAAAGTTGATCAAGTGGGGTTGTTGTAGTGCCAACAACTCCAGAGAATTGTATTGTATTACCTGATACTGTAAGTTTTGTTCCGGTTACAGTATCTGCAAAAAGAAGATTTCCATCAGAAGAGTTTATTGATACTCCAGAACCCGCTGTTGTGATTGTAACTGAATCGCTATATGTCTGGTTTCCAGAGGTTTTTATTGATTCACAATCAATTTGAACCGCACTACCTGCAGTAGTCGTAATAGATTTTAGTAAAGGCGTTGTAGAACCAATGTTTCCATTAAAAGTAATCAGACCAGTTGATTTGAGAGTTAATGTATCAGAATCTGCTGTAGAAGCATTTATTGTTCCATTGTAAGTTTGAGTACCTGAGGTTTTAATTGTTACATCCCCGGAAATTTTAAGTATATCGCAATTTAAGGATGCTGCATTTATTTCAGCACTTGATAATGTTGTCAGTTTGTCTGCTGCACCAAGAGATACTGTTCCGGCAGAAGTGACAGTACCTGTAATTGAAGTAGTTCCGGTAGTGTGAGAAAAATCTCCATTGAAGCTCATTTCAGTTGTAATAGATACATTACCTGTAGTGTTCAAACTAACATCATTTGAAATAATTCCACCTTTAGAGAATAAGATGGCTCCGCTGTTTCCAGTATCAGAATCTGTGAATGTTGAAATGTATACAGGCTCATCAAAAGTAGTGGTTGTTGCAGTGCCGATAGAAAGTTGACCAAGTGGAGTTGTTGTAGTGCCAACAACTCCAGAGAATTGTATTGTATTACCTGATACTGTAAGTTTTGTTCCGGTTACAGTATCAGAAAAAAGAAGATTTCCATCAGAAGAGTTTATTGATACTCCAGAACCCGCTGTTGTGATTGTAACTGAATCGTTATATGTCTGGTTTCCAGATGTATTTACAGTCGTACAGTCTGTTTGAACTGTTGTTTCTCCGCTAACAGAAATTGAACCAGTTAGAAGCGAAATATTTTTATTTATTGTAAGATTTCTGGAAATATTCAAATCTGCAGTGGCATTTACGATATTAGATATCTGGAGATTTTTATAATCTTTTTTACTTGTTGAGTTATCTCCATCCCATATGAAGTTTACTGTAGGAGAGGTTCCAGAATAGATAACGGTTGAATCATCTCCACTGTTTTCCATTGTCGTATAATTTATTGATTGACTATTAACACCTGTGATAATTACAGTTCCTTTGTTTGTAATCGTACCTGGTGTTATAGTTACTCCATCGGATAGACCTAATGTCAGGGAGTTATCTGCAATATCAAATATAGCATTTTCTTCAACTGTTATTAGTGCAGTAGAATTATTACCGGAAAGTATAAGTTCAAAATCAAGTATTGGATAATTATCAGCTGGTTGGATAATAATTTTTGAACCGATGCCAGGAATTGATGCAGGATACCAGTTTGATGCAGTTCTCCAGTCTGAAGAAGTTGTGCCTGTCCATTTATATTCCATATCCGGGAAGTTCCAGTAAACATTGCTTCCGCCATCGATACTATCGAATGCGACAAATTTGGTTCCTGGCGCAGGTGTACCTGGAGTGCTGTTTGTGGAATTGTCTACAATTAAAAACTTTAATTCAGGTTCATTCGTACAACTGATATTCCAGTGTCCTGTGGATGTCAGAGTTAATTTATGATCCTTGTTGGTTCCAGTAAGAGACAGGGTTGTAACTGTTTGAGTCGTATTGTCATAAAAAGAAAGGGTTTTGTCTCCCAGATTATTTGCAGTTAAAGTATCGATTGTGTTGCTGGTAGCAAAAGTTACATTTCCATTTATGGTGAGCTTATTAAATGCTGTAGTTCCATCATTTTTTGTAGTGAGAAGTTGTGATGCAGGTGCGGTTGCTCCACTTAGTATTACAGTTCCCCCCGATGCATTAAATGTCGTATCAGATAAATCAACATCAGTCTGGAAGATGGTAATACCGTTTGTAGTATTTGTTGCTTTCGCTGCAATAAGAGTGGCGTCTGTTCCAGCGTATTTCTTCTTGAAGGTAAGTGTCTTTCCAGATGTCTGGTCACCTGTAAGAGAACCGCTTGTATTTGTAAAAGTACCATTAAAGGTTGCCGCTCCATTACAGATTACATTTCGTTTATTTATGATGTTAGGATTTATTTCAATACCATCTTTCAAGTTGATTTGAGTTGCATTTTCATCAAATGTAAGTGTTGACGTTCCAGATATCTTTGAAATATTTAGTGACAGAGTAGAGGCGTTTTCTGTCCCTATAGTTGTTGCCTGACTTAATGTAAGTTGATTTAATGTGATTGCTGACGTTCCGTCTGCAGCAATTGTACTCTTGAGCTTTGCAGTTGTAATAGTAAGATTCTTATCAGATCCCGAAATATCTCCCGCGAAATCAATTTCTTTTGCCGAAATCTGTTTGCCTGTTGTTCCAATTGTAAGAGGTGCATTTATTGTAAGTATATCAAGTCTTCTTGTGGTTCCAACATTATCGTTTATGGTGACTGCCGAAGCTGTGAGTGTTAAATCTTGTGTTTCTGCTGTGGTGCCGTTAATTGTTCCGTATGTCTGTGCTCCTGTTGTGTTTACGGCAGCATCTGCACCTGCTACAAGATTTTTTGCAGAGAAGCTGGCTGCAGATATATTTCTTTTTACAGTTGTTTTGCCCGTTGTTTCCAAAGAAACTGCATTTGTAATAGTTGCACCATTGTTGAAAGTTATATTGCCGGCTGTTGTGTCATCAGATAGATTTGTGATTGCAGGGGTGCCATCGAAGGTTGTGGAAGTTGCTTTTGTGATTGTACAGTTTGTGATTGTATAACCATTGTTGTTTACAGTAAGTGAACAACCTGTGTCGTTGATGGTTATATTCTGATAGGTTTTGTCGGTAGTCGGGGTAAATTCAATTTCACCAGACCCCTGGAAAATGAGTGCACTTATGCCGCTTGTGTCTCCTGCAGTAATGCTTTCTGCGGCTGTAACTGAATTCTGAACTTTTATATCCTGCTTTAATATAACAGGACTATGGAAATTGAGTTTGTATTCAAAAACATTGAATGTATCAGAATCAGAAAAAACAAGTTTTCCTGTAGATTCATTTTCTAAATGAAGAGTTCCTGTTGATTCAAAAGAAAAACTTGAATCAATACCTGAAGGAATGTTTACATCTGCATTTGCTGTTGCAGGAATGAAAATCATGTTTACATTTGCAGACGAAGTAAGATTTTTGTTTGTACCGCTACCATAGAATGCAAAAGTCTTTGCTTTTAGATTTGTTTCTGCACTTACAGAACATGAACCGCCATCAGCAATTGTTATACTTTCTGCTGTTATTGAAGTGGCGGTGCTTATTTTACATGTTCCTCCATCCGCAATAGAGAAACTATTCTGTACTGTACAATCTCCGTCAATCTGCCAGTTTGTTCCGGAAATTATTAAGTTATTGTAATCGGTTGTGCCAAAATCATTTACACTTCCGCCTGTGCCTGCATATTCAACAGTTCCGTGTGATACATCATTTATTGCATCTGTGCCATCTGTAATACGGCCATTGCCTGTGAAAACGATAGTTCCTGCGCTGGAAAGTGTAGTAGAAGCTGTCGCTTCATTTTCTTTGCCAGAAAGTGAGAGGTCTGCAGTGCCTAATGTAATTTTTGAAGTTGTGTCTGAAAGAGTAAGTGTACCGCCGTTATAAGTATCACTGCCTAATACCGGGTAATTATCGCAGCCTGCTGGAATTATGATTTTACAATCTTCTTCCGGAATAAGCCCTGTATCCCAGTTTGAATCTTTGTTCCAGATAGAATCTGTATCTCCAGTCCAGGTGAAAGTAAAAGTTTTTAAGGCTTTAATTGCCCATCCATTTTGAATAACTTTAAGCCAGTTTGCAGTAGTGTCTCCGGCAGAAGGTTCACAGTGTGCAATTGCTGTTGAATAATTTAAGAGAATTATATTTTCATCAATTGAGAGATACTCTGCAGTGAGCGACGAAGTCTTAAAAGAATGTGCCGAACCACTTCCTTCGAGAGTGAGGAGGGATCCTGCTGAGCCTGAAAGTGAAATAGAATTAGCAGTTATCGCAGCATTCGCAAGAGTAATGGATTTGCCAGACATACTTGTTGCTGCAGTTGCGGTAAAATTAGTAAGAGAATAATTTCCTTTTATTGTCGCTTCTGTATTTGTGAGTTTTATTTCTTTTTGATTGGAGTTTACAGTGGTACTTGTCGTAGTTAATGTTGTTTCTGCTGATTTAAGATTTATTGTTCCGTCTGTACCCGAAAACGACAGTGCTGTAATTGTTGCAGGAGTTGCATTAGTGTTAATAATTCCATTATTAACAACGTTATAAGGAATGTTGAATGTCTTTGTGTTGATTGTTCCATTATTTGTAAATGGAATTGTTGATGCTGCGGTATTTCGATATGTAGTAGTTGTCGGCTGTATATTTGGAGATGTGAGTACGCCATCAGTTCCAATTGTAACTTCAGTGGAACCTGCATTTGCAGAGATTGATATAGCCGTATCAAAAGATGTATTTGCTATAAAGGTTCCATTTATAATTGTTTTTGCAATTACATCTGCATTACCCGCGTTATGTGCATATTTCTCTGTTTCCAGTGTTGCGCCTTCATTTATCTGCAGTATTACACCGGAATGAGTTTCAATTGAGTCGCTTATTTCAAATTTTGTATTTAATGAGTTTTTTCCAATTTCAAAGGTTCCTGTTTTTCCTGCCGTTTTACTTGCTCTTGTAAGATTTACATTAGTTGCTTTCAGGGTTCCTGTTCCGCTGAGAATAACTTTAAAATCATCTGTTGCAAAATATGAAGATGTGTCGCTGTCAATCTCCATGTTGAAGTTTGTGGCTCTACAGTAATTTCCATCAATAATTATTTCTAGCTTTCCAAGAAAATAAAAATTACCTAAATTACAATTTTCTGGAGTTTTGAAGGTATATAGGTTATCAGAATTGTTATAGAAATATACTGTTCCGCTGTTTGTAAAATCGGCAGATGCGACTGAAGATAAATCTACGGAACAAAGAAAATATGTTTTGCTGTTTGTGTCATTACTAAGACTGTTTGTAATTGTTAATGACTTGGGGGTATCTGTAGTTGAAAAAGATACAGTTGCGCCTGTAATTTCTATATCGGATACAGTAATATCGTCATCAATAGTTATGGCTGCATCTGATGAGATGATTGCTTTGTCAGCAGCTTGTGGATATGCAGTGTCAGGACTCCAGTTACCGGGTGTAGTCCAGTTATTGTCTGTTTCACTGATGCCTGTCCATGTATATTCCACTGCCTGCGCACTTACACCCGCACAAATCATCATAAAAATGGTGAGCACAACAAGAAGTTTTTGTGAGAAATGGGCTTTTATTTTTTGCAGACAGTTATACATATCTTCTATATTATTATCGGCTATTTATTGTAACATGGATAGAGGATTTTTCTACTAATAATTTGAGTGTAGAGGAGGCTACAGTTTCCCATAGGATTGCAGAAAACAGTGAGTTTATGGGATATATTTTGTGGTGAGGATGTAAAAATACAAAAACTTTCCCATAAGAGTCCAAAATGGGGAAATCCTATGGGAAAAAAATTGGAAAATCTGTGACAATGGAGATAATAAGTTTTGATTTTTCCCATAGGAATGTAAGAAAGAAAACGTTATATGGGAAATCCAGAGGGAAGATGAGTGCTTGTCTTCTGATTTTTCCCATAAATCTAAAGAAAAATCGAATCTTATGGGAAAAACACATCAATTTTGACTTCAGCTTTTATACATTACAGAATTATTCAACGAATAAGGGAGTTTCCTTCTATAAAAATCAGGAAGAAGGTGGTATGCTAGTATTATGGCAACACGTATAATAAATCCAATTTTACCGGGATTTTATCCGGATCCTTCAATGTGTGAAGCAGACGGATATTTTTATCTGGTTTGTTCTTCTTTTTCATATGTACCAGGGCTTCCTGTGTTTAAGAGTAAAAATCTTGTAGCCTGGGAGCAGATAGGTAATGTAATAGATCGTCCTGAACAACTTGATTTTACTGGAGCTGGTGTATCGCGCGGACTATTTGCGCCTACAATCCGCTTTCATGAAGGAAAATTTTACTGTATTTGTACTCAGGTAGATAAGCTAGGAAACTTTTTTGTTATAGCAGATAAGCCTGAAGGCCCATGGTCTAATCCAATTCCTATTGAAGGGGCTGAAGGAATTGATCCGTCGCTGTTTTTTGATGATGACGGCACCACCTGGTATATCGGAACTCGTCCGGCTCCAGAAGGTCCAAAGTATAACGGAAACTGGGAAATCTGGATTCAGAAAATTGATCTTGAGACTGGTAAACTGCTTGGAGAATCAAAAGGAATCTGGCGCGGTGCATTGCGTGACTGTGTATGGCCGGAAGGTCCGCATATCTACAAAATTAACGGAATGTACTATCTGATTCATGCAGAAGGCGGAACTGGCCCGGACCATGCAGTTTGTGTTGCCCGCTGTGAGACAATCGACGGCGAGTGGAAGGGAAAGCCTTCTAATCCGATTTTGACACACCGCCATCTTGGAAGCAGAGCCGGCATCCGCAATGTAGGTCATGCCGATCTTGTCTGGTGCGACGGCCGATGGTGGATGTGTTGTCTTGCAAGCCGACCTTATGGTGAGAATGGAAACCGTGTATGTAATATGGGCCGTGAAACCTTCCTTGTGCCCGTTATCTGGGAAGAGGGGTGGCCTGTTGTAAGCTGGGAGACTGGTAAAATTGAAGAAGCTTACAGTCTGAGTGGACATGCGGTTAAGCGTGATATTGAAGATTCGAATGCAACAGCGTTTCCAGCTGTAGATGATTTTAATACAGATGACTTAGCTTCTTACTGGCTGAGTCTGAGAAAACGGGATCCAGCTTACATAAATTGCAAGGAAAATTCCGGCGTTCTCAGACTGTATGGCGCTGAACCTGTTAGTAGTGATGGAAATGTTTCAATGGTAGTTCGTCGTCAGACTGGTTTTAGTTTTGAAGCGAGCTGTAAGGCAGATTTTCATTTTGATGAAAATGAGGATACTGCAGGAATTATCTGTTTTCAGAATGAAAAATATAATTACCGGCTGCAGCTTACTCTTAAGGGAAAGATAATTATTCTTCAGCTGGTTCGAGCTGCCGGTGGTGATGACGAGATTCTTGCAGAAGAGGTTATGACCGGCGGTCGAAAAAATGTTCAGATAGTTCTCCGCGTTGTTGCAGAACATCAGAAGCTTAGCTTTGAATATGGACCTGATGAACGGAATATGATGATTCTTGCAGAAAATATCGATGCAAGTATTTTAAGTACTGATGTAGCCGGTGGCTTTGTTGGTACTGTTGTTGGTATGTTTGCTGTTGCGGGTGGTGACTGGACTCAGAAAAAGTTTTTTACAGATTTTGACTGGTTCCGCTACGAAAATAGTGGCAGAGAATGGATTTGTTGAGTAAAATAAGTGTAAGGGGTAGTTATGAAAGGCATTTTTAAAATAAAAGGAATCGTCGGTTCAGGAATGGTTCTTCAGCGAAATAAGATTAACTGTATTTATGGAACCGCTGAAGTTTATTCAGATGTTATCATGGAATTCCGTGGAACAACTTCAATTACACAGTCAGATGAGGACGGAAACTGGAAAATTGAATTCAGTCCTGGTGAGGCTGGTGGACCATTCACAATGAACATTAAATGTGATGAGCATCGTGTTGAGTTTACTGACATTTATGTTGGTGAAGTTTGGGTAAGCTCTGGTCAGTCTAATGCACAGCTCCCTATGGAACGAATGCGCTTTTCATACCCTGAAGATTTTGCACTTCCTAAAAATGATCGTATCCGCATGATTACTATTCCTATCAACTGGTCTCTCGATGGCGAGAAGGATGAAATAGTTGATGTCGGCTGGCAGTCTAATGCTGATGAAGGAACTAAAGCTGAAAATATTTCCGGTGGTGTACACTGGGTATGTGCTTCTCCAGAAACTCTCGGCGACATGTCAGGTACCGGTTACTTTTTTGCAAAGAGACTTTCAAAAGAACTCGATGTTCCTGTTGGAATTATCAATGCGAGTCAGGGCGGTTCACCTATTGCTTCATGGCTTAGTATGCAGGCCCTTGAAGAGATGGGTGATAAGAAAGATTATCTGAAGCAGGTTGTTGAATATCTTGCCGATGGCCGTGCTGCAGCAAAACAAAAGGAACTGGCAGAAAATCAGGAAGAGTGGGGTAAGGAACTTTATGGTTCTGCTGCTAAACCTGATTTTAGTGATGGAAGCTGGATTTCTTCAGATGAAGGCTGGAGTGATGTTAAACTTCCTGGAAACTTTACTGTAGAAAAAGCCGGCTTCTACTGGTTTAAGAAGATTGTAGAACTCACTGCAGAGCAGGTTGAGCATTTTAATACATATAAAACCTGGCTCTGGATGGGAACAATTGTTGATGCTGATACTGCCTGGGTGAACGGAGTGGAGGTTGGATCTACTCCTTATTGTTATCCACCGAGACGTTATGCAGTTCCAGCTGGAACTTTGCATGAAGGTAAAAATCTGATTGCAATTCGTGTTCAGAAAAACAGTGCAAATGGTCCATTAAGATTCTTTGAAGAAAAGCCTTATTATCTTTTTACAGAGAATACTTTTGTAGCTCCTTGTGTATGCCGTAATTTTGAAGCACGCTATGAATCGCTTTATCCTCTTGATGGAGAGCGTATTGATTTGACAGGCGACTGGAAGATGAAAACTGATGTTCAGGTTCGCGATATGCCTGGTCAGATGTTCTTTGAATGGCTTCCGACTGCTCTTTATAATTCTATGCTTGCTCCATGTTTTAAGCATGCAATTGCAGGTGCATTGTGGTATCAGGGTGAATCTGATGCTACGCATCCGGCAGAGTACAAGAACATGCTTATCAAGCTGATTGACTTGTGGCGTCATAAATTTGTATATGGCTCTAAAGATTTGCCGTTTGTTATTGTTCAGCTACCAAACTGGAGTGACGGATGGAATGAGGACATTGCAAGTAAAGATGGCGGCTGGGCAAATATCCGTCAGGTACAGTCTGATGTAGCAGAAATTGCAGGACATGCAGGTCTTGCTGTAACAATAGATGCAGGTGAATGGAACGATCTTCATCCGGAAAAGAAAAAGACTACCGGTTACCGTGCAGCAAAGGAAGCTTTGCGTGTTGCTTACGGAAAGAACTTTATTTCACCTTCTCCAAAGGCAGAGTTCTGTGAGTTTAAGAAGGGCCGTTATGTAGTCCGTTTCGACTGTGGAAACTCTTCTCTGGTTGCCTGTAAGACAGATGGAAAAGCTGCTGATTTGAACAGTGAAAATAAAGATAAGAAGGTTTATGGTTTCAGTCTTTTGTGCAGTAAAAAAGGTGTTGAATCTGTGATTGAAACTGATGCTGAACTTATTGATGATAAAACTGTTGCAGTTGAGGTTCCTCGCGGTGTAGGTGATGTTCTTGAACTTCGTTACCTCTGGGCAGATAGCCCGGCACCGGTGAATCTGTATTCACGAAATCAGTTGCCTGCAGCGCCGTTTAAGATTAAGCAGAATTAATAAAAAGCCGGCTCACACAAGTGAGTCGGCTCGCCGGCTCGCCTCTAAGGCGTTCTTTCGATGAACCTAAAACGACCCGCTGTCGCAGCTCGTTTTTTAACGGTTCTTCGATTTTAGCCTTATTCTCTTCCATTCCAGCAGTAAGTACACAACTTCTCATGAGGAAGGCCGGTGCTATCCAGCATGTCGTCCAGACGGTGGAATCTCAAAGTAGTAAAGTGTAACTGCTTTCTGATTTCTTCTACCATCTTTGCGTATTCTGGAGTATCAGGATCGCAATATTTCTGCAAAGTTTCTTCGCTTACGTTGTCGCCTTCGAACTGTTTGATAACACGGCGTGTAATCAAATCCATCTCGCTCTTTGAACGGCTGAAGTTCAAATATTTACAGCCGTAAACAAGTGGTGGACATGCAGGGCGGATATGTACTTCTTTTGCACCGCTCTTGTAAAGGTAGTCTGTTGTTTCGCGAAGCTGAGTTCCACGAACAATCGAATCATCAATCAAAAGAATCTTTTTACCTTCAATCAGCTGCTGAATAGGAATAAGCTTCATGTGAGCAACCTGATTTCTGATTTCCTGATTTGTAGGCATGAAAGAACGTGACCAGGTTGGAGTGTACTTAATAAACGGACGTGTGAATGGAATGCCGCTTTCGTTAGCATAACCAACAGCGTGTGCAGTTCCACTGTCAGGAACTCCGGCAACTGCATCCGGGTGAACATTATCCTTGTCGCGGCGTGCAAGGTAGCGTCCACAGTTGTAACGCATTGCTTCAACGTTTACACCTTCATAGCAGGCAGTAGGGTATCCGTAGTAAATCCAAAGGAAGGTACAGATTTTCATTTCCTTACCAGGCTGCTGGAGAATCTCCATTTTATCTGCTGTAAAGAATACGATTTCTGCAGGACCGAGCTCATGATAATCCTTGTAACCAAGGTTCATGTAAGCGTAGTTTTCAAAACTTGCACAGTAAGCTCCGTCTTTGTGGCCAATTTCAATTGGAGTGCGGCCAAGCTTGTCGCGTGCAGCGTAGATTCCATCCTGTGTCAAAATCAGCATAGAGATAGAACCCTTTATCTTTTCCTGAACGAATTTAATTCCTTCAACAATTGTATCTTTGTGATTTAAGAGAGCAACGATGAGCTCTGTCTGATTGATTTCACCACCGCTCATTTCGAGGAAGTGTGTGTAACCTGAGTTGAGTACTTCTGCAACAAGTTCGTCTTTGTTTGTTACGATCCCAACTGTTGTGATTGCAAAGTTTCCAAGGTGTGAGTGAACAAGAAGTGGCTGAGGTTCAAAGTCCGAAATACAGCCGATTCCAATTTTTCCGTGAAGGTCATCAATGTCGTTTTCAAACTTAGTACGGAACGGCGAATTCTGAATATTATGAATTGAGCGCGAAAAGTGGCCGTCGGGATTTACAACCGCAATACCTCCGCGTCGTGTGCCAAGGTGGGAGTGATAGTCTACTCCGAAAAACAAATCCAACGAACAGTCTTCTTTTGAAGCAACGCCAAAAAATCCGCCCATTTCAAACTTCCTATAAATAAATATGCGGACATTATATTGATTTTGATAGATTTTTGCAAACGCCTGGTATTAAGCGTCTATCTGGAAAAGAGCACCGGCCATAGGTTTAGCACCTGCGAGAGCAAAAGACTGCTGTGCAACTGTCTGTTGAAGCTGCTTCTGGTACTGTTCAATAAGCACCTGAGCCTGGTCGTCACTGATGTCTGTAATAGATTCCTTAGGCTGATTTTTGATTGCTGAAATGCGGTCTATAAGAGAGTTTAAGATTCTGATTTTGCTGATTGAAACACCCTGCTGTCCGTTACCTGCTGCAACACCAGAAACATGATCGAAGTGAGAGTAGAGAAGTGCCGAACGGCTTACTGGAACATAAAGCTTACCGGCTGCACCACCAATGGCGCCGCTGTAAGAGTACGCGTTACTGAAATTTCCGATTGCACTTGTCATTTTTTTACTCCTGCCCCTCTCTATACAATTGTCGGAACTGGAGTAAAAAAGATTAGATTTTTTATGCCCAGATAGCCCAGAGCAGAGCCGCAGCTGCAGCTGTTGTGAGTACTGTAAATGGAGCACTGATTTTTAAGAAACCAGGGAATGTAATTGGATGTCCTTCTTTTTTGAGGATTCCCATTGCAACAACGTTTGCCGATGCTCCGAATGGTGTGAGGTTTCCTCCGAGGCATGAACCAATCAAAAGTGCGAACATAAAGAGTTCTTTCTGAATGCTCATTGCCTGTGCAAGGTTTCCAGCAACCGGAAGCATAACAATGATATAAGGAACGTTATCAACGAAGCCGGAAATCAAGATACTGAACAGAAGAATCAAAAGGAAGCCGAGGAACTTGCTGCCGCCTGTAACGTGTGCGAGCCAGAGTGCAAAGTCACCGAGAAGTCCTGTTTCGCTGATGGCACCGACAACTACGAAAATGCCGATAAGGAACGCAATAGTTTCCCAGTCCAGTTCTTTTACAAGCTGCCATACTTCGCCGTAAGTTTTCTTCTGATTCAGGTGATACCATACAAGACCAATCATTCCAAGACCAAGTACGAGACAGCCTGAACTGTAACCGAGCTCGCTGCTCAGGAATGAAATTACTGCAAGTCCTGCAATCATAATCAAAAGAAGCCAGAGCGGAACGTAAGAAATTACTTCTTCTTTATCAACTGTGGCCTTTTCCTTTGCCTTACTGAAAAAGCAGTAAAAGAAAATACAGCCGACAAGAAGTCCTGCCTGAATAAAGAAGAAAATCGAAATCTTTCCCTGAGATACAAAGAAGTCATTGAAAGTGTAGTGTGCGTAGCTTGCAAAAATCATGCTTGGAGGATCACCAACGAGTGTGGCTGTTCCTTCGAGATTTGACATAAGTGCCAGTCCAATCATAAATGGAACTGGATTCAGTTTGAGTTTTCTTGAAAGTGCAAGGGCAATTGGTGCCATTACGAGAACGGTCGCTACATTTTCAACAAAGATTGAAATTATACCGGTCATTGCGAGAATTAAAACTACGGCAATTCCGGTGCTTGGAGAGATGGTAACCAGCGCGTCCGCGATACGTGCAGGGACACGCGAGTAGATAAAAAGCGCGGCAATAATCATACTGCCTACATAAATCATAAGGATATTCCAGTTAATCAGTTCAAAAAAAATATGCTGAAAAAGTTCTGCAGGACCAGCCAGCTGACTGAACACGTTTCCGCCGATTGCGCCGCCCTGACACAAAAAGCCGAGAACAACTACAGCAAGGGCTGCAACCGAAGTCATCCACACTTTCTTTTCCTGAAAGATGATTACAAGAAGATACATTACGAGGGCCAGGGCTAATATAATAAATTTTATGTCCATGTTGAATAAACTCCGATTTTAGGTTTTAGGTTATAGGTACTAGGTGCTAGGGAAGTTACAACCTAGAACCTAAAACCTGGAACCTATAACCTGACTATACATTGAACTTAAAGAACAGAACATCTCCGTCCTGAACAACGTATTCCTTACCTTCCTGACGGTACTTGCCGGCTGCCTTGATTGCAGCTTCGTCTTTGTACTGGCGGAGGTCGTCGATTGTGTATGCTTCGGCCTTGATAAAGCCTTTTTCAAAGTCTGTGTGGATTACACCGGCAGCACGTGGAGCTTTGTCACCTGCGTGAATTGTCCAGGCACGGCATTCATCTGGTCCGCCTGTAAAGAAGGTACGGAGTCCCATCAGGTGATATGTCTTGCGTGCAAGAACTGCGAGACCACTTTCTGTAAGACCAACACTTTCCATAAAGTCTTTGCGGTCTGCTTCATCTGTAATTTCTGCCAAATCAGCTTCGAACTTACCGCAGATTACAACTACCTCTGAGTTTTCTTCTGCAGCATATTTCTTTACGATTTCAACATATTTGTTTGTTTGAGCTTCAATAGAAGCTTCATCAACGTTAGCTACATAAATTGTAGGCTTCATTGTAAGAAGGAACATATCGTAAAGTGCATTCTTTTCGTCGTCTGTAAGATTTGCTGTGCGGGCACATTTTCCGTCCTGGAGGAGTGGCTTAATTTTTGCAACAGCAGAAATCCATGGTGCGTATTTCTTTTCTTCTTCTTTTCCGAGAGAGCGGATAGCGCGTGTTACCTTGTCCTGGCGTGCTTCAATTGTATTCAAGTCTGCCTGACAGAGCTCCCAGTTGATTGTAAGAATATCAGTTTCAGGATCAATTGGAGCTGCTTCGTTTGCATTGTCGCGAACGTGCATAATATCAGGGTTATCAAAACAGCGAACAACATGAGCAATTACAGAACACTCGCGGATGTTTGCAAGGAACTTGTTTCCAAGACCTTCACCGTTACTTGCACCCTTAATCAAACCTGCAATATCAACAAACTTTACGCTTGCAGGTGTCTTCTTTTTAGGATTATGAATGCTAGCAAGGAAGTCGAGACGCTCATCAGGCAAATCAACAATACCAATGTTAGGATCAATTGTACAGAAAGGAAAATTCTCTGCCGCAGCAGGAGCCGCAGTCAAAGCCGAAAAAATAGTAGACTTTCCAACGTTTGGAAGTCCAACGATACCACATTCAAGTGCCATATATTTTACCTCAAAATTATTATCAGATTATGCCTGTTCAACAGCTTTTGCCAGCTGATCAGCGCAGCTTGTGCTCTTAAAACCGCAGGTGTTGCCCTTAAGTTTTGCAACAATCTCTTCGGCTGTCATGCCGTCGCAGAGCTTGGAAATTGCCTTAAGGTTGCCGTTACAGCCGCCTTCGAAACTGATGTTTGTGATTGTGCCGTCATCGTTCTTTGTAAAAGTAATAGAGCGTGCACAAACGCCCTGAGTCTTATAAGTTGTTTCCATATAATATAGATAATATAATGAAAAGGGGAGGATTTAACAAGAACGGTCTCTGAACGTATCTTTTCGATTTTTGAGCGGAATTGAAGGTTTATATTTCTTCCAGTTCGTCGAGTTCTGCCATATTGTCTAAATCGTCTGAATCTTTGTCTTGAGCCGCTTCATCTATAAGTGAATCTGCCATAAATTCCGTGTTATCAAAAATATAATCACTATGACGCGCAAGTACATGACTGAAGTCTACACAGAGAACCTTATAAAGATATTGCTGCTCGCTTACAATGGTATCAAAATCTTCCAGAACAAATTTTGAAATAGCAGGATCCAGCTCACCAGCTTCTGTCATTTTTGTGATTATCGATTTTGTTTTATCTGTGGAGAACTCGGCTTTATAACTGCGGCTGTCATTAAGTGCACTTGTAATGTCTGCAACTGTAAGTATTCTTTGGATAAGATTCAGTTTATCACCGGTAAGATGCTGCGGGTATCCTGTTCCGTTCAGCTTTTCGTGATGGCGGTAAACGTTTTCAATAATCTGTTCTGGCGCATGTCCGGAAAGAATCCTTTTTGAATGATTTACATGATGCTTCATAATGTCCATATCTTCCGGGGAAAGCTTTCCTGGGAATTCCAGAATACGCTGAGGTGTTGCAATTTTTCCAATGTCATGAAGAATTGCACTGCAGTAAAGTTCCGAAAGTTCTTCCGGATTAAGTTTCATTCTCTTTCCCAGAGAGAGGGCATAGCACGAAGTGTTTATTGCATGACTTACTGTATATGTGCTTTTAAAATCCAGAAAATAAATCAAAAGTTTTTCGAGCATTTCTGAATCTTTTTTTTCAAATGTAATTGTGTTCAGATAATCTGATAATTCATCAACAAAGTTATCATCTTTTACTGCTTCAACAAGAACATTATCTCTATTTGCAATATTAAAGGCTCTCACATATTCAGTATCAAAATAGCCTGGGGCAATCTCGTTAATATTTTCCGGTAAGTATTCATCTCCATGATGATAAAGATAGGCACTTATTCTTGCGCACAGATAAATGATAGCTTTATATTTTTCCTGATAAAGGAAATGCTTCATGTCCTCGTTAAATGGCTGTGTAAAATTTTCAAGGGCAAGAGCATCGTCGCCAAGCGGAGTCATGTATTTTAGATAGTAACATGAAAAAACGTATTTACTTGTGATTTGTTTTTCTTCTGAGAAAAAATCAATATTAGTGTCGTGAGGATTGTAGCCGAAAATAGTGTCTTCTCTGAAATATCCGAGAGTGTGATATAAGGCAAGTACAACTATATTTCTGGTATTAAGACGATTATCGTTAATAGTTTCAGTGAGTTTCCAGGCCAGATAAGCTGTTCTGAGACTGTGGAAAGTAATATTCTTGTTTATACTTCCCAACATCTTTAGAGATATATGAATTATCTGAGCTGGTGTTAGAATCTGTGTTAAAGAATCTAAACTCTCTTGAATATGACTCATCCTACTCCATTATCGGCAAATGGCTACATAAAAGTGAATTACGGAATCAAGCGGTTAAGTGTGTAGTCTCGTTGCCTCCAGTTTTTATCTACTTTGACCTGTAAATCAAGGTCAATTTTCTGAATATAAATTTCGCTGAGTTTTCGCACAGCAGCAGTTCTGATTTCTTTGATTTTTGAAGCGCCTTTTCCGATTACGATTCCCTTCTGGCTTTCGCGTTCAACACAGAGGAAGGCGCGGATCCATAATTTCTTTCCTTCGTTGCGGTGCTCAATATCTGCAACTTCAACATAAACTGCATGAGGAATTTCATCCTGAAGACGGTTGATTGCCTCTCCACGGATTATTTCACAGACACGGAAAGTAAGATCCTGGTCGGTGTAAAGCTCTTCATCATAAACTGGCTCTCCTTCCGGAGAAATATCATAAAGTGCTTTCAGGACTTCATTTATACCAGTATCTTTTTCGGCCGACATTTCAAAAATACGGTTGCCTGGAATATTTGGCAGCTGTTCACTTACAAACTGACGTACTGGAAGTGGGCGGCTGGCTGGTAAATCACACTTGTTGATTGCAACAACAACCTTCGACTGCAAGGCTTTGAGAAGGGCAGCAGTTTTCGCCTCTTCTTCACCAGGGGCGCGGGTAGAGTCAATTACATAAAGTACACAGTCAATTCCTTCGAGCTGGCTTTCTGTAACGTTTCTAAGACGAAGGTTTAGTTTCTTTTCTGAATCATGATAGCCAGGTGTATCAATAAAAATCAGCTGGCCGAAAGAAGTATTTACAATACCTTTAATTGCGTTTCGGGTTGTCTGCGGAATAGGAGAAACAATACTTACAGGTTCCTGGCAGGCAGTGTTGAGAAAGGTAGATTTTCCGGCACTAGGGCGTCCTATGATTGCCACAACAGCAGTGCGCAGAGGTGCGTTATTTTCGTTTGATTTGATTTCTTCGTGATTCTCAGTATTCATATAGTAATAGATTATAACAGTTGAATTGTCAGAGGGCAACTGTACTTTTCTTATTGTATTTTTTTTTATATTTTTTTTAATTTTAGTGACAGATTTTGCTTGTTAAAGAGTTTGAATAATATTATAAAAAAACATTTAATTTTTTTGCTTGCTAAGTGAGGTTATTATGAAAAAAGCATCTAAAAAAATCTTAAACATTTTAAAATGGTTTTTAATTATTCTTTGCACTCTTATCGTCAGTTTTTCAGTTGTACGTTTTGTAGGTCGAAAAATCAATGCGAAAATTCCTAAGGGAGGAATTAATCAGGAGCTTTATGTTGATATAAACGGCAGTAAACAGTGGATAAGTATTTATGGTCAGAATAAGGCTAACCCTGTACTTCTTTATCTGCATGGTGGACCAGGCTCTGCTACTAGTCCTTATGATTATGCCTTTACAAGAAAATGGTCTGATATTTATACAGTCGTAACCTGGGATCAGCGAAACTGTGGAAAAAGTTTTACTTCAGATCAGAATAGTCTTGAGCTTACTCATGATATTTTTATGCAGGATGGGCTTGAGATGACACAGTTCATTCTGGATTATCTTGGAAAAGAAAAACTTACTCTGCTGGGACATTCCTGGGGAACACTCTTTGGTGCAAATCTGGCTCTTGCATATCCTGAATATTATGATTGCTATATAGGAACAGGCCAGGTGGTTGATTTGGATGAAAATGAAAAAGCCTTTGTTGAGGCTGCTTATAAATGGGCTTATGGTGATAGTTCCAGCAGTAAATATCTTGAAATGCTCAGTAGTGGTACAGATTCTCGTGAATATCTTCTTGCCCGTCAGGCGCTTATGAAAAAGTACGGTTATGATATGTTTGCCAAGGGAAGAGATTACAATATGGTCGCTGCAATAATTTTTAATCCGTATTATTCGATTTCAGATATTATTGGAGCCGTGCAGTATTATGGAACAGGCTTTGCCGTTTATGAACGTTTCTGGAGTTCTGCTGAAATCAATAAGTTCTCATTAAAAGATAAGCTGGAATATGAAATTCCTTACTACAATATAAATGGAGACAGAGATTATCAGGCTAATTATATTCAGGCACAGGAATATTTTGATAAGCTGAAGGCTCCTGCAAAAAGAATATTTATAATGAAAGGAGAAACTCACGGACTTCTGGAAGCTCATTCAAAAGAATTTTCCGATATTATTCATGAAATTGCCAGATAATAAATCAAACTAGAATTTCTAATATAACTGTGTTAAAATATTAGAACTATGACTGATATAAAGGTTCATAACGGAAAGCCTATGGGCTTTGGCGCGGTGCTTACGGAGGGCGGTGTTAATTTTTCTATTTATAGCCGCGATGCAACCAAGGTGAGCCTTGTGCTTTTTGAAAATGAATACGACCAGAAGCCGTCGAAAACTGTGGATTTTGATCCGCATGATAATCGTACCGGCGATGTATGGCACATATATATAGAAGGACTTGGGGCAGGAACGCTTTATCTTTATAAAGTTGATGGACCTTATATTCCTCCAAAAGGACTTCGTTTTAATTCCAATAAATATCTTTTCGATCCTTATGCAAAAGCCTTTACTTCAGGTTCAGTATTCCGTTCGTATAACAAACAATGGAAACAGGGCTTTGAAGGAAATATCGGCGGAGAACTTCAGGATCTTTCTGATTTTCCGAAATGTGTTGTAGTAAAAGATGATGCTTTTGACTGGGAAGGTGACCGCCCGTTAAACAGACCTCTTGAGCATACTGTAATTTATGAAACCCACGTAAAGGGATTTACTGCTTCAGAAACTTCTGGAGTTCCTCGGGAAATTGCGGGTACATACCGCGGATTTGAGGAAAAAGTTGAGTATCTGAAGTCTCTTGGAATTACCGCCGTAGAGTTTCTTCCTGTTTTTGAATTTGATGAAAATGAAAACGCTAATACAAATCCACGAACCGGGGAGTTGCTTGTAAATTACTGGGGCTACAGTACAATCGGATTCTTTGCCCCAAAAACAAGCTATTCTGCAGACCGAAGTCCAGGTGGACCTGTACGTGAGTTCAAGCAGATGGTGAAAACTCTGCATAAAGCCGGAATTGAAGTAATTCTTGATGTAGTTTACAACCATACAGCAGAGGGAAACGAGCGCGGTTATACCTTTGAGTTCCGCGGACTTCAAAACGATGTTTATTATTCGCTTCCTGCAACAGATCAGAATTATTACATGAATTTCAGTGGCTGCGGAAACAGTATGAACTGTAATAATCCTGTTACAGCACAGTTTATTTTAGACAGCCTGCGTTACTGGGTTCTGGAAATGCATGTAGACGGTTTCCGTTTTGATCTTGCTTCTATATTAACCCGTGCGCAGAACGGAGCTCCTATTTCCAATGAGCTGCCCCTGCTTACAGCTGCTATAAATGATGATCCTGTTCTGGCTAAAACCAAAATAATTGCTGAACCTTGGGATTGTGCAGGCTTGTATCAGCTTGGCGGATTCCCCGGTGGACGGAATAACCGCTGGAGTGAATGGAATGGCCGGTTCCGTGATGATATGAGACGGTTCCTTCGTGGTGATGAGCATCTTTCTACTGCCGCAGCTACCCGTATAAGCGGAAGTTCAGACTGTTATAATCATGATGGCCGCTCACCGCTTTCTTCCATTAATTTTATTACTGCACATGATGGTTTTACGCTCAATGACCTTGTAAGTTATAACGGAAAACATAATGAAGAAAACGGTGAATGCAACCGTGACGGTTCTGATGATAATTTCAGCTATAACAATGGTTTTGAAGGGGAGTGTACCAATCCAAAAATTGAACAGTCCCGCCTTAGAACCATCAAAAACTTTTTGATTTACCTGATGGTTTCGCAGGGAGTTCCAATGCTGCTCGGTGGTGATGAAATCCGCCGTACCCAGCAGGGAAATAACAATGCATACTGTCAGGATAATGAACTCAGCTGGTTTAACTGGAATCTTGCAGATAAAAATAAAGGTCTTTTGCGGTTTACTTCCAGACTTATAGAAATGCGCCGTGCTCATAATATTTTCAGCCGTGTAAAATTCTTCAGAGATACTTATGAGACGGGTGCAATTCCAGAAATATCATGGTATGATATAAATGCAAAGGTACCAGACTGGGCAAAAATGAACCGGTTCCTTGCGTTTAAGCTGGATGGTCTTGAAGTTGACAATGATTTTTACGTTGCAACTAATCTTGATCAGTATGACCTTACAATTACATTACCGACATTACCAGGAAACAAAAAATGGCACCGCGTTGCGGACACCGCATTTGAAAGTCCTGATGATATATTAGAAAGAGGAAACGAGGAGCTTTTGACTGAGCAGAGAAGGTATGTTTTGATATCAGGAGCTACTGTAGTTTTAATGAGTAAATAGATTTCCGGAGGTTTATTTATTATGGAATTCAACAAAGAAGAGTTTAAGGCGAATCTTTCAGCAAGACTTCGCCGTCAGTACGGAAAGGATATTTCACAGGCAAATAAGCACGACCTTTTTGATGCGGTTTCTGCTTCTGCGCTCGAATTGATTATGCCTAACTGGATGGCAACCCGCAACGAGTATGATAAAAAGCCTACAAAACAGCTTTATTATCTTTCAGCTGAGTTTTTAATGGGACGTGCTCTCAGTAATAACCTCATTAACTGCGGTATCAAAGAATCTGTAAACGAAGTTCTTAAAGAAATGAATATAGACTTCAACATGATTGAAGATGAAGAACCTGATGCAGGTCTTGGAAACGGTGGTCTTGGCCGCCTTGCAGCCTGCTTCCTCGATTCTCTTGCAACCCTGGACTACCCTGGACACGGATACGGAATCCGCTATGAATACGGTATGTTCGAGCAGCGCATTGAAGACGGCTATCAGGTTGAATATCCTGATAACTGGCTGCAGCACCGCGACCCTTGGGAAATCAAACGTTCTGACCTTGCAGTAACTGTAAAGTTCGGCGGAAACATTGCTTACGGAAAAACTCCGGACGGACAGCCACGCTTCTTTATTGAAAACGCAGAGGAAGTAACAGCTACTCCTTATGATATGCCAATCATTGGTTATGATACAAAGACTGTAAACACCCTCCGCCTCTGGCAGGCATCAAGCCCTAACGGATTTGATCTTCAGCTTTTCAACAACATGGATTACAACCGTGCCGTAGAGCGCCAGAACAGCGCAGAGAATATTAGCCGCGTTTTGTATCCAAACGATAACGGCCCAAGCGGAAAGGCTCTCCGCCTTAAGCAGCAGTACTTCTTCTCTTCTGCTTCACTTCAGGACCTTGTTCGCCATTATGTTGGTGACCACGGAACAGACTTCTCTAAGTTTGCTGAGCTCCACGTAATTCAGCTCAACGATACACACCCTGTAGTTGCAATTCCTGAACTTATGCGTATTTTGATTGATGAATACAATGTAAGCTGGGATGAAGCATGGGATGTAGTAACACATACATTCGCTTATACAAACCACACAATTCTTGCAGAAGCTCTTGAGAAGTGGCCAATCGAAATCTTCCAGGGACTTCTTCCACGTGTATATCAGATTGTTGAGGAAATCAACCGCCGTCTCGTAATTGAACTGCGCCAGAAGTTCCCTAATGATTACTACAAGCACGAGCACATGGCAATCATCCATAACAACATGGTTTATATGGCATGGATGGCAATTCACGCCTGCTTCAGCGTAAACGGTGTT
The DNA here is from genome assembly GCF_900111035.1 of Treponema bryantii. GTDB lineage: Bacteria > Spirochaetota > Spirochaetia > Treponematales > Treponemataceae > Treponema_D > Treponema_D bryantii_C. The sequence goes on along the minus strand of NZ_FOFU01000004.1, from coordinate 280,715 downwards.
GCAGAACTCCATACAGAGCTTTTGAAGACTGCTGAGCTTAAAGACTGGTATACACTTTATCCAGAGAAGTTCAATAACAAGACAAACGGTATTACACAGCGTCGCTGGCTCTTGAATGCTAACCCTAAGCTTGCAGCTTTCATTACAGAAAGAATCGGTCACGGCTGGGAAAAAGAATTGTCTAAGCTTAAGGATCTTGAAAAATATATTGATGATGATGCTTCAATCAACGAACTCATCAAAATCAAGACAGAAAACAAGCAGGCTCTTGCAGATTACCTCAAGCACGCTCAGAATGAGTTCCTTGACCCTGAAAGTATTTTTGATGTTCAGGTTAAGCGTCTCCATGAATACAAGCGTCAGCTTTTGAACATTCTTCATGTAATGTACATCTACAACCGCCTTGTTGAAGATCCAGATTATAACCCTCCTGCACGTACATTTATCTTTGGTGCAAAGGCTGCTTCCGGTTACCGCCGTGCAAAGTCTATCATCAAACTGATTAACACAGTTGCAGAGCGAATCAACAACGACCGCCGTGTCCGCGGAAAGATCCGTGTTGTATTCGTAGAAAACTACCGCGTTTCTGTTGCAGAAAAAATCTTCCCTGCTGCAGATGTTTCAGAGCAGATTTCTACTGCCGGACTCGAAGCTTCAGGAACTTCAAACATGAAGTTCATGCTCAACGGTGCCCTAACTTTGGGAACTATGGATGGTGCAAACATCGAGATTTTCGAAGAAGCTGGAAAAGAAAACGGCTTTGTATTCGGTCTTTTGACAGAAGAAATTAAGAAGATGGAAGCAGAGCACTCATACAATCCACAGGAATATCTCGACTGCAATCCTGCTCTTGCTAAAGTTGTTGAACAGCTTGTTGACGGAACTTATGATCCGACACATCAGCTTTTCAAGGAACTTCACGACTCTCTCGTATACGGTGTAGAAGGTCAGCGCCCAGATGTTTACTATGTTCTCGCAGACTTCGATTCATACTGCAAGGCAAAGGAAAAAATTGCCGCAGCATATGGCGATAAGAAGCAGTGGGCTAAGATGGCATTGAAGAACATAGCCAACGCCGGTAAGTTCTCAAGCGACCGTACAATTGAAGATTACGTTCGCGATATCTGGCACTTGAAGAAGGTTGAAGTAAAGTAAGCTTTTTTCAGAAATTCTAAGTCTTAAAAACACACAGACTGTGGGACCCGCAGTCTGTGCGTTTTTTTGAACCGAAATTTTATATAGTTGTCTTGACTCCAACCTTCTTTAATTAGTACATTTCACACATGAATAAAAAACTTGTATCTCTGCTTGCCAGTGCCGGCCTTCTGCTTACCGCCGCTATCTGGGGATTCGCATTTGTCGTTGTAAAGGATAGTCTTGATTATATTGGTTCGTTTTATATGGTGGCAATTCGATTTTCGATTGCGGCTGTGGGAATGGGACTCATTTTCTTTAAGAAACTTAAACTGATAGATAAAAAACATCTTTTGAAAGGAGCCGTCACAGGATTCTTTCTTTTTATGGGCTATCTTGTGCAGACTATCGGCTGCTTTTATACAACTGCCGGTAAGAATGCATTTCTGACAACTGTTTATGTAATTTTGATTCCAATTATCAGCTGGCCGCTTTATAAAAAACGTCCGGCAATTTTTGTTTTTATTGCGGCTGCCATGTCTATGACGGGAATTGGACTTCTTGCTCTTGGTGGAAATGATTTTGCAGGAGGAGGCGCGGGGAGTGGTTTTAACCGCGGTGATGTGCTTACTCTTATCTGCGGGCTTTTTTATGCGCTGCATATTCTGTGGACAGAAAAATGTAACAGGGAAGGTTGTGATGTAATCATCATAACAATGCTGCAGTTTTTCTTTGCTGCTGTTTTCGGGTGGATTTCTGCACCGATAGCAGACGGACCTTTTCCTCTGGTAGTATTGAATAATTCTAAAGTTATAGTTTCAATGCTGTACCTCGGTCTTTTAAGTTCAATGCTTTGTTTCAGCCTGCAGAATATTGGATTAAAATATGTTCAGTCATCACTGGCATCTTTATTTTTAGGTTTTGAATCAGTATTTGGAATCTTTTTCAGTACATTGTTTCTTCATGAAGCATTTACACCCAGGATGTTTGCTGGATGCTTCTTGATTTTTATTGCAGTAATTCTTGCGGAGAACGGAAATAAACTTTTTAACCGATAATTAAAGAAAAAATATTAGGAGGAATGCTCTTATGTTAGTTGCTTTAACGTCGGTTAACGAAAGAAAGGTTTCTTTTGAAACTTCTAAAAACGAAGGTCCGTTTTTCTGTCCTTGCTGTAAAAAAGAAGTTGGCTTAAGAAAGGGGTACAAAAAGGTTCATCATTTTTACCACATCAGCGACAATCCAGACTGTCCGATTCCTAAAGAATCAGAAATTCATTTAAGAATTAAAAAAGAAATGTATGAGCATTTTAACAAACTTAGAAATTGCAGAAAGTGTGAGCTGGAACGAAATCTGGGTGATGTACGCCCTGATATTTCCTTGTATATTGATGATACTCCGGTTGCTATTGAAATTCAAAAGTCAGACATTAGTTGTGATTTAATACGCCAGAGAATGCAAAGGTATAGTCATCTTGGAATTTATGTATTATGGGTTTTGCCTGAATTATTAATACATGAGAAAGCGAATTCCTGGGGAGAAATCAAAAAGTATCATAATCTGAAAGATTGGGAAAAATTTCTTCATGTAATGTATAATGAGCGGCTTTATTACTGGAATGGTGGAACTAACGTTGATGCTGTTCATTTTGAGCCTGCACGTCTGTTTCATGATGGTGATGAATACGGTGATTCATACTGGTATCATGCAAAGAAAAGAATGGTACCTGATTATCTGGAGAAACAGCTGTGTGTTGAAGATAATTTTACTTATTCACAATGCAGAGCGGGTAGTGTAAAGGTTTCTACCGGATATGAGAAAATTCCACAGTGCCGTATCTTTATTGATACTACACCGGAATGGTGGCTGGATGATAATGATGCATAAATATTGAATATATATGCATAAAATTGTATATTTATAAATCGAGGTGTTTATATGAAGAAAATTACTATTGTATGTGCAGCTCTCGCTGCAGCTCTTGCATTTGCAGGATGCTCTAAATCAAAGGTAGAAATAAATTCTGTTGCAGATCTTGCAGGAAGAAAAATTGGTGTTCAGGCTGGTACAACAGGTGAAGCCTGGGTACAGGATAATGTTGCTGGTGCAAACATTGCATCTTTCAAAACAGGAATGGATGCAGCTCTTGATCTTAAGAATCGTGCAATTGATGCAGTAGTTCTTGATGAACTTCCAGCAAAGGCAATTGTTGACCGCAATCCAGATCTTAAGATTATTCGTGATAAGGTATTTGCTGATAATAAGGAAGCTTATGCTATTGCTGTAAAAAAGGACAATGTAGATCTTCTTACTGTCATCAATAAGACAATTTCTGATATGAAGGCAAATGGTGAGTACGAGAAACTCGTAAATGCATTTATGCCTGTTGATGGAAATATTGTGATTCCTGCAAATGAAGGTTCTTCTGGAAATTCTATTGTAAAACTCGGAACAAATGCAGCTTTCCCTCCATTTGAATATGTTGAAGGAAAGAATATTGTTGGTTTTGATATCACAATGGGACAGAAAATTGCAAAGAATGCCGGAATGAAGCTTGAAGTTGTAGATATGGCATTCGACAGTCTTATTCCAGCTCTTCAGTCTGGAACAATTGACTTCATTGCTGCTGGTATGTCTGTAAATGAAGAGCGCAAAAAGAACGTTGATTTCTCTGAGACTTATTTTGAGTCTGAGCAGGTAATTATCGTAAGAAAATAAGCCTAAAATGATACGTAGGCTACGATGATGTCAAGACACGCTTTGCTTAAAGCCTTGACATCATCGTTTTCCAGGTTGAAATAAATTTTCAACCTGAAATCAGAGGCAGGCTGTGCCTGCCGACTTTTACATTCCCGCAGTAAATTGCGGGAATATTTATTTTTTAAAGGAATTATATGATTCAATCTTTTATTGACACAATGATTTCGGGGCAGAGGTACATGCTGATTGTGGAAGGTTTGGGAATTACACTTCTCATAGCCTTTTGTGCAATCATAATTGGAACTGTAATTGGCTTCCTCCTTGCTCTGATGAAGGTTTCTGGAAATAAGATTCTTAAGGCTGTTGCAGAGGTGTATACTACTGTTCTTCGTGGAATTCCTCTTGCGACACAGCTTATGATCTTTTATTTTGTAATTTTTGCTCCATTGGGATTAAACAGACTTCTTGTTGCAATTCTTGCTTATGGTTTTAACTCCGGTGCGTATTGTACAGAAATCTTCCGTGCAGGAATTCAGGGAATTGACCCGGGCCAGACAGAAGCCGGCCGTTCACTTGGTTTGAGCAAGTGGCAGACAGTCTTTAAGATTGTTCTTCCTCAGGCTGTAAAGGCTGTGCTTCCAACTTATACGAGTGAGTTTATTGTTTTAATAAAAGAGACTTCTGTTGCAAGCTTTATTGCTGTAATGGATATGACAAAAGCCGGAGATATGATTCGAAATGCTACTTACAATGCCTGGATTCCGCTTTTAACCTGTGCGGCAATTTATCTTGTCCTTACTGTAGGACTTACAAAGCTTTTCGGCATGCTCGAAAAAAGGATGGCAAAAAGTGATAGAAGTTAAAAACCTTAAAATCAGCTTTGGAAAGCTGAATGTATTAAAAGATGTATCAATTAAAATTGAAAAAGGCGAAAAAATAGTAATTATCGGACCTTCTGGTTCTGGAAAGAGTACATTTCTCCGCTGCTTAAACAGACTTGAGACTCCTGATGGAGGCCAGATTCTGTTTGAGGGCAATGATTTAACAGATCCAAAGACAAATCTTGATCTTTGCCGCCAGAAAATGGGGATGGTTTTCCAGCATTTTAATCTTTTTCCTCATCTTACTGTTTTGCAGAATATCACTCTTGCACCAGTAACTCTTAAGCTTAAAACTCCAGAAGAAGCTGAAAAAGAGGCTATGGAACTGCTTGAAAGAATCGGTTTGCCAGATAAAGCTAATGTATATCCTTCTACTTTGAGTGGTGGGCAGAAGCAGCGAATTGCTATTGTTCGTTCCCTTGCAATGCATCCTGATGTAATGCTCTTTGATGAGCCAACTTCAGCTCTCGATCCTGAAATGGTAGGTGAAGTACTTGAAGTTATGAAGGATCTTGCACGAGATGGAATGACAATGGTTGTTGTAACTCATGAAATGGGCTTTGCACGAGAGGTTGCAGATCGCGTTCTGTTTATGAACGAAGGTTATATTGAAGAAGAAGGCAGTCCGGATGACCTTTTTCAGCACCCGAAAAGTGAACGTTTACAGCAGTTTTTTAAATCTATCCTGTAAAAAATAATCTTTTTTTATACAAAAAATCAGCACACAAACAGCACAAATTGAATGACCACAGTAATATTACAGGTAACTGTGGTTATTTTTTGTATAACCATGGTTAAATATCAAAAAAAGTTATTGACGACTGGTTATTTTCGCTGTATGTTATAAACATAAATTAAAGTTACATTAAAGTTAAAAAGTATGAGATTAAGAAAGTTACAAATGAAAAGACAATTAGCATTATCCTTATACAGAAGCGTTGCTAAGAAGAGAGTTTATTCGGAGAACCGGTTTATCATCGGTGAGAGAGTTCTTGGACTGTAAGTTTGGAGAGTCTACAGTCTAAGAACTTTTTTTTTGTCTAAAAATACTTTATAATTCCCAATAATGGTTAAAGAAATCTCAATTACAGTTGAAGCCAAGGAAGAAAAGAATCTTTCGCTTCATGACAGTCTTATCCGCAGGGAACTCAAGAAAAATAATATAAAAGAAGCTCAGTTTGAAAAGGTTTTTGTAAAGAAATCTATTGATGCACGACATGGGCAGTTGAAGCTGCATTTGCGTTATAAGATTTATATTGGTGAAAAGCCGGAATCTGCAGGTGAATGGAAACCAGCCTGGAAATCTTGCAGTGGAGCAGATGAAAAGCATACGGTAATTATAGTAGGAGCAGGCCCGGCAGGACTTTTTGGTGCACTTAAGCTTCTGGAAAGCGGCATAAAACCAGTTATAATTGAGCGCGGCTGTGAGACCCGCCAGCGAAAAAAGGATATTGCTTTAATAAGTACTCGAGATGTTGTAAATGCGGATTCAAATTACTGCTTTGGCGAGGGCGGGGCGGGTACTTTCTCAGACGGAAAATTATATACGCGCAGTAATAAGCGCGGAGACATCAGTTCTATATTGAAAATCTTTCATTATTTTGGCGCGGACGAAAAGATTCTGACCGACGCTCACCCGCATATAGGAACTGACCGGCTCCCACAGGTAATAAATGCTATGCGCGATAAGATTATTGAGCTGGGCGGTGAGTTTCACTTTAATGAGCGTGTAACAGATCTGATTACTGAAAATGATAAAGAAGCCCGCGGTGAGGTAGAAAGAAAACTGCGCGTATGCGGCGTTGAAACCCAAAATGTAATTACTGGAGAAAAGAGTGATTTTCATGGGACTGCGGTACTTCTTGCAACGGGACATTCCGCTTCTGATATTTATGAAATGCTTGCCCGTGTTGCCCCTGCTTCTCTGGAATCAAAGACTTTTGCTGCTGGTGTTCGTGTAGAGCATCCTAGAACTCTGATTGATTCAATTCAGTATCACGGGCGGGGGGCGGATGCAGGCCTTGGCGCTGCTGAATACAGAGTTACTACTCAGGTTGATGGACGCGGAGTATATTCCTTCTGTATGTGTCCGGGCGGATTTGTTGTTCCTTCAAGTTCTGGCCCTGATGAAATTGTTGTAAACGGCATGTCGGCTGCAGCCCGTAATTCCAAGTGGTCAAATGCAGCTATTGTTGTTGAGATTCGTCCGGAGGATATTCCTGCAGAATTTATGCAGGCTGCAGAAAATGCCGGCTGTCCTCAACTGGCCGGATTATTCTTCCGCCGTGAAATTGAACAGCTTGCGTTTAAAAATGGAAACGGCCAGGCTGCTCCTGCTCAGCGCCTCACTGATTTTCTTGCCGGCCGAAAATCTTCAGATTTACCTGTTTCAAGCTATACTCCGGGTATTGTTTCTTCTGAGCTTGGCTGCTGGCTGCCTGCTCACATAAGCGAACGCTTAAAAAAGGGCTTTGTACAGATAGATCAGAATATGCATGGCTTTATATGTAAGGATGCTTTGATGCTTGCTGCTGAAACCCGTACAAGTACGCCTGTGAGAATCCTCAGGGAAAAAGAAAGCTATGAATGTACTGAAATTTCCGGCCTTTATCCTGCAGGTGAGGGCTCCGGCTACTCGGGTGGTATTGTTTCCAGCGCTATGGATGGCGAAAATGCCTGTAGTCATATTGCGTCTAGGGTAAAATAACCAAGGTTATTTTTTAATAACATTTAGTTATTGGTAAATTTATTTTTTTATGTTATAATTAAAAACATGAATAGTAACAGAATCAGCTCGGAGAGGGTTGTTGCTGTTGTCGGTTTATTTTTCCTACTTATTGCAGCTATTACAAGTCTTTTTTTTAACGGTGACCCAAAATCAATTATTGAGAAGGTCGCTGATACTAATATTGTGATTCCAGTTGTACATTTTCTTTGTGTAGGTCTCACAATCATACATATTATCCGTCCTAATTCGTATCTCATGCTTGCTATTCTCCTGATTGAAAGCGAGCTTACAATTTTAACTCATTATGAAGAGTTGGGAATTTTCTTTTTCTATGCAGCTATTATCTTTATGTTATGTACAGATTTTCTGGCTGAGAAATCAAAGAAACCTATCTGGATACTTTTTGTAATTCATTTCATTACTCTGTGTCTTACTTATACTCATGGTATTAAAGCTATGCTTATAGATATTGGATACTCAGTTTTCTGTTATTCTTTTTATCTATGGATTTATTCTATTCTGAAAGCAAAGTTTTCTTGTCTGATTCCAAAGAATGTCCGTGAGAATAATACTATCATTGGTAAGCCAGCTGGTTCGGTTATAAAGCTTTCTGATTATAATCTTAATGAACGTCAGCGAACTTATCTGATGGAACATATTCACAACAAGCTAAGCTATAAAGAAATAGGCGAAAAATATTTTGTAAGTCTTTCAACTGTAAAAAAGATTTTTGCAGATATTTTCAAAATCTTTAATGTGTCGAACATTGAAGAATTGCGCCTGCTTCTCCTTCAGTACCAGGTCGAAGAATAGTTCGTCGTGCTTGTGACGAATCTCTTTTTATGATATAACTCTGATATGAAAGTTGCGATTTTTTTCGGTTCTAAGTCCGACAAGGACACCATGAAAAAGGCTGCCGATATTCTTTCTGAGTTCGGCGTGGAATACAAGGCATTTATCATTTCTGCCCATCGTGCCGGGGCTTTACTTAAGCAGACAGTTGAACAGGTTGAAAAAGAAGGCTTTGAGGTAATCATTGCCGGTGCAGGTCTTGCTGCAGCTCTTCCTGGAGTTATTGCAGGTGAAACTACTTTGCCTGTTATCGGTGTTCCGCTTGAGTGTGTTTCTGACAAATCAAATGGTCTTGGCGGTATGGATGCACTCTTGTCTATCGTACAGATGCCTCCTCAGATTCCGGTTGCAACTGTTGGTATTAACAACGCAAAGAATGCGGGATATCTTGCTGTTCAGATTTTGTCTATCAAGTATCCTGAACTTAAAGAAAAGTTAGTTTCATTCAGAAAGAAACTGGCTGATGACGCTGCCTCAACAGGGCTGGATGTCAGGTTCTAGGTTTTAGGTGCTAGGTTCTAGGGATTATCAATGGGAATCGAGAGTCATAAAGATTTAGTAGTCTGGCAAAAGTCTATGGATTTAGTAGAGATGATTTATAGACTTATCAAGAAACTCCCTGGTGACGAACGTTATTCCTTGTGTGATTAAATGCGACGTTCTGCTGTATCAATCCCTAGTAATATTGCAGAAGGAAAATCTAGAAATTCAATAAAAGAATATAAACAGTTTGTTGGTATAGCAAAAGGTTCTGCAGCAGAGTTAGAAACTCAATTATTAATCTGTGAAAGAATCGGCTATTTGGAAAAAGAAGAATTAAGTGAAGTTATGGGACTTTTAGATGAAGTTTCTAAGATGCTGGCTAAATTAAATAATGCCCTGGCACCTAGAACCTAAAACCTATAACCTATAAAAGCGACTGAAAGGAGCATAGGAGCAAAACATGGCAAACTACAAAGAGTCTGGTGTTGACGTAGAAGAAGGTTACCGAGCGGTAGATAAGTACAAGGAACAGGTAAAGAGAACTGTTGTTCCAGGGCTTTTGACAGGGCTTGGAAGTTTTAACGGTATGTTCGAAGTGCCTAAGGGAATTAAGAATCCTGTTATGGTAAGCGGAACTGATGGTGTTGGAACTAAGCTTGATGTTGCTTTCCAGATGAAGAAGTATGACACTGTTGGTATTGACTGTGTTGCCATGAGCGTAAACGATATTTTGTGTTCTGGTGTTCAGACTCTTTTCTTCCTTGATTATGTTGCCTGCGGAAAGCTTGATGCTGATGTTGCTGCTGAACTTGTAAAGGGTGTTGCAGACGGTTGTGTTGATACTGGTTGTGCTCTTCTTGGTGGTGAGACTGCTGAAATGCCTGGCTTCTATGATGTTGGTAAATATGACCTTGCCGGCTTTGGTGTTGGCGTTGGTGAGAAAAAAGATATGATTACTGGTGAGGATATCCGCGAAGGTGATGTTCTTATTGGTCTTTCTTCTACAGGTGTTCATTCTAACGGTTTCAGCCTTGTTCGCAAACTTGTTCCAAATGTAAATGATCCATTTGTTGTAAATGGAACTGATACTGGTAAGACTATTGGTGAAGTTCTTCTTACACCTACACGTATTTATGTTAAGCCTGTTATGGAAGTTCTCGGAAAATACCGCAAGGCTATCCATGGTATGGTTCACGTAACTGGCGGCGGATTCTTTGAAAATATTCCACGTATGTATCCAAAGGCTAAGGAAGGAAAGAAGCAGTTGATTTCTGTTATTAAGCGTGCTTCATGGGATATTCCTCCTGTATTTGGTGAATTGATTCGCCGTGGTGCTGATTTTGATAACGTTTACAATACTTTCAATATGGGTATTGGTTTTGTTCTTGCTGTTTCTGCAAAAGAGGCTGATGCTGTTCTTGAAATGTTCAATGCTAATGCTCACAAATATCACAAGGATTACTGTCCTGATATGAAGGCTTACAAGATTGGCCGTGTAGAATATGCTAAGGGCGAAGTAAACAGCCAGAAAGATGCTGTTTTGTTCGAAGATTAGGCTACAATCGAAGAACCGTTAAAAAACGAGCTGCGACAGCGGGTCGTTTTAGGTTCATCGAGAAAAATGCCTCAGGTGCGAGACTTGCGAGCACCATTTTGGAATGTGTATATGAAAGTATTAAAGACAGCTGTTTTAGTTAGTGGTGGCGGTACAAACCTTCAGGCTTTGATTGATTATCAGATTGCGCAGGGCGACTCTTGTCCTTATGAGATTGTCTGTGTAATTTCTGATTCTAAAAAGGCTTTTGCTCTGGAGCGTGCTGCCAAGGCTGGAATTCCTTCTGCAATCTGTTCTCCTTACGCTGTAATGGGCGAAGAGGTTGCTAAGGCTAGTGACCGCGATACTAAGCGTCTTGCTGTTTCAAACGCTATGCTGGAGGCTTGTGAAAAATACGGAGCTGAGGCTATTGTTGAAGCAGGCTGTCTTACTGTTCTTGCCGGTGACATTCTTAAAAAATACGAAAACAGAATTATAAATCTTCATCCGGCTCTGCTGCCAAAATTTGGTGGAGTCGGAATGTTTGGTCATCACGTTCATGAGGCTGTTATTGCTGCCGGTGAAAAAGAAAGCGGCTGTACTATTCATATTGCTGATGGTGGATGTGATACCGGAAAAATACTTATTCAGAAAAAAGTTCCAGTTATGCCTGACGATACTCCTGATACACTTTATGCTCGTATTGCTCCTAAAGAGCACGAGGCAATTGTTGAAGGACTTTGTATGCTTGCCGAAATGACTTTGCAGAAATAGGCCTGGAATCAGTTGCCCGTAAGAAAAACCTATGTTAAAATCTACTATTATCTATATACTCATTTTATAGGAGACGATGAGATGAAAAAAATCATTGCTTTATTTACAGCTGTTCTTCTTTTGGGAACTATGTGTTTTGCAGCAGATCCTGCTGAAGGTTTCTGGGTTAGTTATGATGAAAAGACTAATCAGGCAACTGCAGGCTGGCAGATCTGGGAGCAGGGTGGAAAACTCAATGGAAAGATTCTTTCTGTTGCTGATTTGCCACAAGATGTAATTGCCGATGGTGGAAAGGGTAAACATTACGACAACTTTATGAATAATGTTGATGTTGGAACTTTGCGTACTGTTGGAACTACCTGGATTTGGGATTTGTCAAAGGATGCTGCCGGTAAGTGGTCTGGCGGATATATTATTGATCCGGGTGATGGAAAACGATATAAGTGTCGAATTACTTATCACGGTGCAGATGGAAAGAAATACAAGGTAGATACTTTGGAAATGCGCGGTGAGGTTGGACCTTTTGGGCGTAGTCAGTTCTGGAAAAAAGCCAGTGAAGCTGAAGCTGGCGGACTAAGATAGGAATTAGTATGCCTGAAAATCCAGTAAAAAAAGTAGAGACAATAATTATTTCATCACTTATTTTGATTGTAATTGTATGCGGTATCTTTTGCTTTGCTTTGGGATACCGCCGTTTTTACTTCCTGTTTGTTACATTTCTGATGGTGCTTTATCACATTCTCATGCGGGCTTCTGTTCCAAGAGTTTTGAGTATTGTGCATAGAGGACCATTTAATCCTGATAATCTCTGGTTCCGTACAAAATCCTTTGAAAAAGCAATTTATAAGTTTTTCCAGGTAAAAAAATGGAAGGACAGTTTAATTACTTATGAGCCGGAATCTTTTTCTTTAAGAACAAGTTCTCCAGAGAGAATCCTTCAATCAATGTGTATTGCTGAAACAATTCATTTTTCTTTGATTTGTGGTTCGCTAATATATATTCTTTTTGGATTTATTTTCGGTAAACTATGGATTTTTGTTCTTACAGGAACTATTTCTATTATTTTTGAGTGCAGATTTATTATGGCTCAAAGATATAATCGGCCAAGAGTTAAAGAACTTATTCGAAAAAGATCAATAAGAAAATGACAGGTTTAATTGTTGCGCGCTCTATCAATAATGTAATTGGAAAAAATGGTATGATTCCCTGGCAAATAGAAGGGGAGAAAAAACAGTTTAAAGAACTTACCACTGGTAATGTTGTTGTAATGGGGCGCAAAACCTACGAAGAAATCGGACATCCTCTGCCAAATCGAAAAACAATTGTTGTATCAAAAACAAAGATCTTTGAAGGAGATGGACTAACTACCGTTAGTTCGTTAAAAGAAGCGCTTGAACTTGCTGCAGGTCAGAAAGTTTTTATTGCCGGTGGTTATGGTGTGTATAAAGAAGCTTTGCCTTTTGTTGATGTTATGTACATAACTGAAGTTCAGCTGGTGGTTGAAGATGGAGATGTTTTCTTTCCTGATTTTAATGCTGATGATTTTGAAAAAACAGTTGGTGAAACTTCTGGTGATAAAATAAAATACACCAGAGTTATATATACCAGAAAAAAACAGGCAAAGGCTTAGCCGTTTAGTTATCGGCCGTTGCCTTTGCCATTTTAATTACAAAATTGCGATAAATCTTTCAAAGGCTTTGAGGCCTTCTTCATTACATTTGTAAACACCGGCGTGTTCCAGTACCTTACTGAAAACAATTCCGGTTTCTTTTTTCAGAATATCGATTGTTTCTTCTTCTGATTTTCCTGTGAACGAACCGTACTTTTCTTTTAGTTCATTTGTCCAGTCGGCATGCTTTCCAAGAACTTCATCTTTACTGATATCCTTGTTCTGAATCATAGCCTGTGCAAGGTCTTTGAATTCTGTCTTAAGGCGGCCCGGAAGAATTGCGAGTCCCATTACTTCAATCAGACCAATGTTTTCTTTTTTGATGTGATGAAGTTCTGCATGAGGATGATATACACCAAGCGGATGTTCTTCTGTTGTGATATTGTTGCGGAGTACTAAGTCCATTTCGTACAGGTCACCGCGGCGGCGTACAATAGGATTGAGTGTATTGTGCTTTTCGCCGTCTGTTTCTGCGAAAATAAAAGCTGCTTCGTCTGTATAATTTCGCCATGTCTTGAGTACATGGTCTGCAAGTTCAACAAGGCGGTTTTTATCTGCGCTCTTAATGCGGAGAACAGACATCGGCCATTTTACTATTCCAGCTTCTACATCTTCAAAACCTTTAATTGTAATCTGCTTGAGAATTGGAGCTTTTGCCATCGGGAAGTTATAAGCACCTCCCTGGAAATGATCGTGTGTAAGAATTGAACCGCCTACAATTGGAAGGTCTGCGTTGCTTCCGAGGGTGTAGTGAGGGAATTGTGTTGTAAAATCAAGAAGGCGTTCAAAAGTCTTTCTTGAAATACACATTGGAGAGTGTTCCTGATTAAAAACAATACAGTGCTCGTTGTAATATACGTATGGAGAATACTGGAAGCCCCATGCTTCTCCAGCAAGTTCGAGCGGAATGATTCTGTGATTGTTGCGCGCCGGATGATTTAAGCGGCCTGCATAGCCTTCATTTTCCTTACAGAGAAGACAGCTTGGATAGCCGACTGTTTTTGCATTCTTTGCAGCTGCAATTGCCTTTGGATCTTTTTCTGGTTTTGAAAGATTTATGGTGATATCCATATCGCCATATTCAGTTTTGCTGATCCATTTTACGTCGCGGCAGATTCTGTAGCGGCGGATGTAATCTGTGTCCTGGCTGAATTTATAGAACCAGTCTGTTGCTTCCTTTGGAGATTTTTTATAAAGTTCGTTGAATTTTGCTCTGATGTTTGATGGTCTGTCTGTCATTATAGACATGAGCTTTGTGTCAAAAAGGTCGCGGGCTGCAATGCCATCTCCCTGAGTGAGGGTATGTTCAACTGCATAATCAAGAAGATTTTTTAGGATATCTTCCAGGTCTGAAATCTCTACTTCAGGGATTTCGGCTGCCTGTTCGGGAGTTTCAAAACCGTCGATGTTGAGGGCAGCAAGGAGCTGGTTTTTTACAAAAATCACATCTTCTTTTTCTATAAGACCGCTTTTAAGTCCGTATGCGGCAAGTCTGTTGATATTATTTATAACACTCATAGTGATAGTAATACTATCACAAGATATGACTAAATGCAAATTTTATTATTGTAAATTCAAACTGCTAGGAGTTTTTATAAAATTATTATAATATGTTTCAAATGAAAATTCTTGTAATCAATAATATGCTTGAACAAAAGCATCTGGACCTTATAAAAAATACAGCTGTGACTCTTGGTCACGAAGTTTTCTTTTATACTGCTGAAGCAGAAATTCCTCAAAGTAATTTTGATGCTGATATTATCTATGGTTTTGCACCTTCAATTGTAAAGACAAGCAAAAATCTGAAATGGCTTTGTGTGCCTTGGGCTGGTGTAGATTCCCTTATGGCACCCGGCTATTTTGCAAATGAGGACTGTCTTCTTACAAATGCGGCGGGTGCATATGGTGTTTCGATTGCAGAACACATGATTGCCGTTTCTCTTGTTATGATGAGACGTCTGAATGAATTTATGGAAGAAACACGGGCAGGGGAATGGAAGTCTCCGCGTGAGCAGAGGTCTCTGAAAGACTGCAGAATTACAGTTCTTGGAACAGGTGATATCGGAACAACCTTTGCAAAACGAGTGCGAGCTTTTGAGCCTGCTTCAATTATTGGTGTATGCCGCAGCGGAAAAAGCAGCGAAACTGTTTACGATAAAGTCTTTCCTGTTAGTGAACTTGATTCAGTTTTGTCAGAGACAGATCTTCTTGCAATGAGTCTTCCGGCAACTGCAGAAACCCGTGGTATTCTTTCCCGAGAGAGAATCGCCATGCTTCCAGAGGGAGCTTATGTTGTAAATGTTGGACGAGGTTCAGCAATAGATGAAGATGCTCTTGCAGATGCATTTGAATCTGGTCATCTTGCCGGAGCTGCCCTTGATGTATTCCAGACAGAGCCGCTTCCAAAAGACAACCGTTTGTGGAAAATCAAAAATCTTTTGATTACTCCACATGTGGCTGGAAATATGACACTTCCATATACGAGAGATAAGAATGTTCAGATGTTCTGTGAAGATCTCAAGAACTTTACAAAAGGGGAGCCTCTGCATTATCTCGTGGACAGAAAACTTGGATATTAATTAAATGAAGAAAACTATAATTTTTGCTGCGATGCTGTGTTTGACGACACTGGCAGCAGCTCAAAAATCAGGTGTAAAAAAAATGAGCGAAGAAAAAAACTTTCACAAAAATCCGATTATCAAAGATATTTATACAGCGGATCCAGCCCCTATGGTTTATGGAGATACACTTTATCTTTATACAACACATGATGAAGATAAACTTGTAAACGATTTTTACACAATGTATGACTGGCGCTGTTTTTCAACAAAAGACATGGTGAACTGGACTGACCACGGAAAGATTTTTTCTCTTGACGATATTGAATGGGCAGATGACAGAGCATGGGCACCTCAGGCAATTGAAAGAAACGGAAAGTTCTATCTTTACTGTCCGGTTCATAAGAAGAATGGCGGTATGGCAATTGCAGTAGGAGTTTCAGACAGTCCTGTTGGTCCTTTCAAAGATATTGGACAGCCTCTTGTAGATGAGGGAGACTGGAACGATATTGATCCGACTGTATTCATTGATGATGACGGTCAGGCATATCTGTATTTTGGAAATCCTGAACTTCGTTATGTTCTTTTGAATGAAGATATGATTTCTTATAATAAAAAAATTGGTGTAATGAAAATTCCGATGACAGAAAAATCTTTTGCAAAGGGAAGCCATAATACAGGTACAACTTATGGCGAAGGTCCATGGTTCTATAAACGAAATGGCCTTTACTATATGGTTTATGCTGCTTTTGCAGAAGGCGAAAAACGTAATGAGCATCTGGCTTATTCAACTGCTAAGACTGCCCGTGGTCCTTGGGAGTACGGTGGAGTTCTGATGGAAGAAGGCCCTTGTTTTACAAATCATCCTGGTATTGCAGATTTTAAGGGACACTCTTATCTGTTCTATCATACAGATGAACTACCGGGCGGTAGTTTGTTCCATCGCAGTGTCTGTGTTGCGGAATTTAAATACAACGATGATGGTTCGATCACAACAATCAATATGTGTGATGGAGTAAGCGCGATAAAATAAACTGGAGTAATTAATGCTTTTTAAAGCTGAGTATAAAAATAAACTTATAAAGATTTTCGTTCCAATCATGTTGAGCAATCTGATCGCACAGGTTCAGATGTTCATAGACAGAATCTTTTTGGGACGAATGGATATTCTGTATATGAGTGCAGTTGGTAATGCAACTGCTCCTATGTGGACTACGATGTCTTTCGTTTTCTCTATGGCTATGGGTGCCTCAATTCTTATAAGCCAGTCTGTTGGTGAAAAAGATATTGAAAAAGCAAAAGACTATGCTGCTTCAATGATTAAGCTTCATAATGTAATTCCAGTGCTGTTGTTTTTGTTCTGGACATTCTGCAGTCCTCTTGTTTTTAGGTTGATGGGTGTTTCAGAAAATGTAATGAAACCCTGCGTTACTTATACAAGAATTTATGCGCCTGTATATCTGATTATCGGGCTCTGGGCTTCTTATAGTGTTGTGTTCCAGACTTCAAATTATACAAAGCCGCTGGTCGCTTATGGTATAATACGCTCTGTTCTGAATATTATTCTGGATTATCTTTTGATTTTCGGAAAGTTCGGCTTCCCTAGAATGGAAATTGCCGGTGCGGCTCTTGGAACTACAATTGCGGAATATGTTGGTGCAATTTATCTTTTGTACATAACAATTTCTAAAAAGGATAAATTCTTTACGAGTCCCGGGCTTAAAAGAATTCTTGGTGCAAAAATAAGACCTTATTTTGAATCCATTAAACTTGGTATTCCTACTGCCTGTGAAGATCTGCTCTGGAATGTCGGAAATCTTTGTATAATCCGCATTCTTAATACAATTAACGAAAAGGCTGCGGGAATTTATTCTATGGTATTTACTGTAGAGATTCTTTTTGTTGTGGTAATTGGAGCTATTGGAAGCGGAACTTTAACATTGTCAGGTGAAGCTACTGGAGCAAAGGACCTTAAACTTTACAAGGCTGTTGTTAAGACCTCGGTAAAATGGGCATTCCTCGTTGCTGCATTTGCGTTGATTTTTGTTTCAATTTTCCCACGGCTCACACTGAGCTTGTTTACTACGGACAAAGACGTAATTGAGATGTCGGTTATCTACATCATAATGGTTGCAGCAAACCTCTTTGGAAAATCAGGCAACATAATTGTCGGAAACGGAATCCGCGGTTATGGAGACACAAAGTGGATGCTTTTCACTCAGATAGTGGGAACTATCGGAGTTGTAAGCCTTGCTGCACTTTGTGTATTTGTATTCAAGCTGGGAATGCTCGGTGTCTTTGTTGCAGTTTTGTGCGATGAAGGATTACGTGCTGTAATTAACTACATCAGATACCGAAGAATAAAGTTTTAGTTGAAATAACACTTCGTGTTCATTTTTTGACATTTCGTGACTCATGATGGATTCTTCAGCGAAATTCTGTGTTATAATAATTCACAGATGGAGGAACTGTTATGTTATCAATTACTTTATCAGATACTGGTAATTGATAAGGAAATTAAAAAATGATAAAAGCTGTAGTTTTTGATATGTTTGAAACGCTGGTAACTTTGTTTACCGGCCGTACATATTTTAGTGAAGATATTGCAAAAGATGTCGGTTTAGCTGATATAGAAAGTTTCAGAAAAGAATGGCATCTGATTGAGCATGACAGAAGTACTGGAAAATACACGATAGAAGAAGGTCTTTCTCTGGTATTCAAAAAAATCGGTATTTATTCAGACGAAAAGGTTCGCACAATTGTGAATAACAGACTTACTGCACTTAAAGATACTTTTGATGATATTCCTGAAGAATCAATTCAACTGCTGAAGGCTCTGAAAGATCGTGGAATTAAAACAGGCCTAATTACAAATACATTTTCTGATGAAAGGGATTTGATAAAGTCGAGTGCTCTGTTTCCATATTTTGATGTGGCATTAATTTCCTATGAGCAGGGAATCTGTAAGCCTGCTCCCGAGATGTATCAACGGATGATAGAGCGTTTAAGAGTTGCCCCTGAAGAATGTCTCTATGTTGGAGACGGTGGTTCTCGAGAACTTTACGGAGCCCGGGATGCAGGAATGAAGGCTGTTCAGTGCACCTGGTTTGCAGAACGTGCTTATGAGCCTCATATTCCTTGTCCTCCTTTAGATGAGTTTGAGCATGTAGTACATCAAATGGATGTTCTTGATTTTTTGAAATAAAAAAGCTAAAAAAGTAGAATGATTAAAAAAGAATTACTTCCAGATTACAACAATTGTCTTGTAAATCTTGCTAACTCAGTCTTAAAAAAGTTTGGTGCAGAAACTACTGCAGCTACCTTGCCTCTGGCAGATAAAATTCTTGCCGGAAATTATAAAAATGTTGTTGTACTTCTTCTTGATGCACTTGGAATTTCTATTCTGGAAAAGCATCTTAAACCTGAAGGATTTTTCCGCTCTCACTTAGCAGGGGCTTTTAATTCTGTTTATCCTCCGACAACAGTTGCTGCTACAACTTCTATAATGAGCGGTTTATATCCTAATGAACATGGCTGGCTTGGCTGGGATGTTTATTATCCTCAGTTAGACAAAAACGTTACTGTTTTCAGAAATACAGAACAGAAATCAGAAAAGGCTGTGGCTCAGCCGGAATCTTATGATGCTTCAGGAAAACCAATCTGGACTGAGGATTCATGGAATGAAATTGTTCCAGCTGCTGATTTTCATGTAGGAAACACTTTTACACCGTATAAATCTGTGGTGGATAAAATCAATGAGGCAGGAGGAAAAGCTTATTCCTCTATGCCGTTTTTACCGCCTTATCCACAGGATTTAGAAGCAATCTTAAACCGTATCAAAAATCTTTGTGATGAAGACGGCCAGAAATATATTTACGCTTATTGGAATGAACCGGATGCAACAATGCATGCTACTGGAACTGTAAGTAATGAAACACATGAAATGGTTACTGCTCTTGAGAAACGGATTGAACAGTTTGCATCGGAGCTTTCAGATACACTGCTTATTGTTACTGCAGACCACGGGCATATCGACAGCCGCAATCTTTGTATCCTTGATTATCCTGAGATTATGAACTGTCTTGTAAGAAGTTTCTCTCTTGAACCTCGTACAATGAATCTTTTTGTAAAAGATGAATTTAAGGAAAGTTTCCATGAATTGTTCAGGAAAACTTTTGGTGATAAATTTTTGCTTTTAACCAGAAAAGAAGTTCTTGACTGTCAGCTTTTTGGAATTGGTCAAAACAGACCTGAACTGGATCAGATGATTGGTGATTTTGTTGCGCTTGCGGTTTCTGATACATCTGTTACAAATACTCATTTTGAAGCTCAGAAAATGCCTGGTATGCATGCCGGTCTTACACAGGAAGAAATAAAAATTCCGCTGATTGTAGTAAAAAAATGATTTTTTTTTCCAACCTTTTTCCATTGTTACACACTATATAAGCATACAACGCTGTAACAATCAAATAATTATTTGGTACGATGTAATAAGATGGAAAAACAAAAGGCTGACAAGTTAATCTTAAAGTTCTCATCAAAGGTGTATGGATTTGCCGTAAAGAAATCATACTCGTATGATGAGGCAGAAGAACTTTCTGCAGAGATGCTTAAGGAAGTTTATCTTTCGATGCTTCAGACAGACGACATTGTAAATGTTGAAGGTTATGTCTGGAGAATCTGTGAACATGTTTATGCAAAATATGTGAATCAGGTAAAACATCAAAAAGGTATTTCTGTGGATGGTCTTAATCTGCCTTACTTTGATGAGTACGACTTAGGAGAAACAGAAGAGGAAATCAGAAAACTTCGAAAGGAGATTTGCTTTTTATCTTCAAGCCGTCGTGAAATAGTTTATTCCTTTTATTACGAGGGAAAGTCTATTGCTCAAATTGCCAGAGAGCATGGACTTCCCGCTGGTACAGTGAAGTGGCACTTGAACAAAGCTCGTAATGACTTAAAGGAAGGTTTTACTATGGAAAGAAAAATTGGAAAATTAGGATTATCACCTGTAAAGGCATTGGAATTCAGTCATAGCGGTTGCCCTGGAAGCAAGGGTGGACCTGAAGTTTATCTTGACGATAAAATCAATCTGAACATAGTTTATAGTGTTTATGAAACACCAAAGACTGTGGAAGAGATTGCGGAAGATCTGGGTATGACACCTGTTTATCTTGAAGATAAGATTGAACTTCTTGTGACAAATGGTTTTCTGGTTGAAACAAAAGGAAATCGCTATACAACTTATGTACAGTTTAGTCCAAAACAGTATTCACTTGAAGCTGAAGCAAATCTCGTAAGAATGCAGCAGAAGGTTGCAAAAATCCTGACAGAAAAATATGTTCCTCAGGTGCGTGCTGCTGTAGCAAATCTTGTAAATAGGGATGTTTATATTCCAGGTGGAAATCGCGAACTTTTTGAAGCTGCTGCAATTTTCTATGCAATTGTTACAAAGTGTAGACTCTCTATCGAAAAGGATTTGTCTAAACACAGAATCAAGACACTGGATGGAGCAGATTATTTAGTTTCTGTAGAAACAAAATCTGAAGTTATGGATCCTGATTACAAGTGTGAATTTAATTTTTCTGAGCTCGAAAAGAAATTCTGGAGCTGTGGAGAAATGACAAGAGATTCGCAGAAATATCCTTGTGTATATTCGTGGTCGGTGGATTCAAGATTTGACTGCAGAAAGGGTGCCTGGAAGAATAATCTCAATTCAGATTATGAGAGCCTTTACGAAATTATCACTGGAGAAATTACAGAATCAAAAGCAACTTCAGAAAAGTTTAAGAGACTTCGTGAACGTGGTTTCCTTTCAAAGAATGGAACAATTAACACTATGGTTGTAAGAAGCAGTTTCAACGATTTTGCCGGTTTGATTCCTAAGCCAGATGAAGACCTTTTGAAGGAGTTTGCAAAATTTGCACTGGAACAGGCAATGGTTCAGTCAAAAATGTATCCACCACAGATTCAGGATAGAGTGATTGTTAATGTTATGAATTTTGCTGTGGGTTCAAGAGTTGCTATGATGGTTCTGGATGAACTTTACGATAATAAGGTTTTCCGTCCGCTTACTGCTCAGGAAAGAATTACTGCAAATCTTTTAATGTTCTGTGACCATCTTCCAGAATAGTATGATATAATATCAGGTAAGAGGTTTTAGAATGGTAAAAATAACAGCTGCTATGTTATGGAGACTGTTCTTCCTCTTGCCTGTTAAGATAAAAGGAATTTTGTCTGTGTGATTATCAGGCTGTGACAATCGGAAAGGGGAATCTGTAATCTGTTATTTTTTATAAGTCGTAGACTTGGTTTTGGTATTGAAATGGGAAAAAGATTTATGGCAATTATGATACCTGCTTTTTTGATGTTTTCTTCCTGCAGAAGCACTAAGGTTATGAAACCTGCGCCTGTTGTTAGTGGTCTTGAATTGCAGGGAAGAAATGAAAAGACTACAGCAGTGTTTAATTTTATCCGCGACAATTTTGGAACTAAGATTATTTCGGCTCAGCAGGAATCTACCTGGATGGGATCTGTGGATTATGAGATGGACTACCTTTTGAAAGTAACTGGAAAACTTCCTGCGATGCGTGGTCTTGATTTTATGAACAATGATTTTGATGGAGTTGCTGAACGCGCAATTGAATGGGACAGAAAGGGCGGGCTTGTTACTATATGCTGGCATACTGGTATTGATATCAGCGGATACAGAGAATCGAAAAAGGATCATCCGGACTTTAAAAAGCTTTTGACTCCAGGAACTGATGAATATAACACTTTGATGAACGGCTGGGATAAGGCTGCCAAAACACTTCAATATCTGCGAGATGAAAATGTTCCGGTACTCTGGAGACCTTTCCATGAGTTTGATGGCCGCTGGTTCTGGTGGGGAAAGGGTGGCGCTGAAAACTTTAAGAAGCTCTGGTGCCTGATGTATGAAAAGTTTACGAATGAATATAAACTTGATAATTTAATCTGGGTTCTTGGATACACTGAGTGGGTGAGCAAGGGCTGGTATCCTGGTGATGAGTATGTTGATATCATTGGCTCTGATAATTACGATAAATCAACAAATAAAGGTGCATGGAATAAACTGACAGAAATTACATCAAAGCCAATGGCTTTTCACGAGTGTGGAATGGTGCCGTCTGTAGAACGTTTTGAGAAAGACGGAACATTCTGGTCATGGTTTATGATCTGGCATACTACATGGCTCACTGATAATAAGACTGAAAATCTGAAGAATGTATTTAATAGTGAGAGGGTGATAACTCTAGATGAAGTTCCTAAGTTTTAGGAACGGGATTTCATACATGCTGAAGTGTAACAGTATTGTATGAAGTCTTTTCCACGGTTTATTGTTCGAGTTTCTCCAGAAAAAATCATTCCCATTTTTTCGTAAAAGTTTCTTGCTGCGCTGTTGTTTTCAAGTACCCATAAAATGACAGTTTTATCTGCTGTTAGTTTTTTTATAAAATCAAAGGCTTTTGTGCCGAATCCTTTTCCTCTGTATTCTTCCAGAATATAAAAACTGGATATTTCAATTGTCTGTTGTTTGAAAATCAGTTTTACAATTCCGGCTGCTTCAGAATTATCTTCCAGAATGAGATAAGAGATGGACTTGTTATTTAGAGTTTCCAGAAATTCTTCTTCACGTTTTTCCGGAGAATCTTCTTCTAGGTACGCCTTTGGAAAAAGGTTTTGATATGTCTGTTTCCAGGCGATAGAGTGAACGTGACCAATTATTTTTGAGTCTGCTGAAACAGCCTTTCTGATTATCATTCTTTTACTTCTACTATTCTTACGTTTCCAAACTTAATTTTTGAGAAATCTGAACCTGTATCCGGGAAGTCGATTCCTTCAAGCCTCTTAATATAGTTCGGGAGAACTCCGAGAATTCCAGCCTGTGGATCAACAGGAATCCAGCCAAGTTTTTCATCGTAAAATTCTGCCCATGCATGAAGTGTGGAATAAGATGGATCTAAACAGCAGCCACAGATATATTTACAAGGAATATTGTTCAGCCTCATCAAAGCTGTAAAAACATTTGCAAATTCTCCGCAAGTCCCCATTGAAGTTTTTAAGGTCTCACTAGCTGACCGTCCAAACGTATAACCCAGGGAAATATCAGCAGCAAGCGCATTGTCATATTTTATAAAGCCTGTATTTTGATTTATAGATTTAAGAATTGTTTTTGCACAGTCAAGTGGCTCAAGTTCTGAAAGATTCAGGCTTTCAGACAGCTGGATGACTTCTTCATTATCAAAATCTATAAAATCTGTTTTCTGGAGATATTTATCTAAATCGTTCTTGTTCTTTGAAAACTTTGTTTTAGAAAAATTATGAAAAGAATCTTTGCCTCGTACTGTGATTTCTGACTGTGCTCCAATTTTCTTTAAGGAAATAAGTTTTTGAGGAGCACTTGAAAGGACTTTTTCATCATATTGATTTGTTACAAAACTGAACTCAATATAGGATTCTGTATTTTTCTTGTATGCTGCTAGACATAAGAGCGTACATAGAATAATTGATGATGTACAGATTATTGCTATTATAACTTTTTTCATATTATTCATCATAGCAGAAGAAAAAGCATACGTCTACGAAGCGTAGGTTGAAGGGTGGGGCGACAGGTGATAATCTAAGATTCAGGAAACGACGCGGAGTTTTTAGAAACTGACCGATACGGTCTTACTCAGGAGATTATCATGGACAATTATATAACCGGCGCTGCAATTAAGCGTCTTCGGGAAAATAAAGGTATGACACAGGATGAACTTGCACAGAAAATTTTTGTGAGCAATAAAACTGTCAGTAAATGGGAAAATGGTCACGGGCTGCCAGATATTTCATTGATGGAACCTCTGGCTAAAGCGCTTGGGATTTCTGTAATTGAACTGTTTTCTGGAAATGAGGTTCAGAATAAAAACAGAAACTTCAATATGAAAAAGGTTCAGTTTTACATCTGTCCTGTCTGTGGAAATGTGATTCAGGCGACTGGTGAAGCTGTTATCAGTTGTTGTGGAATTACATTACCACCACTGGAAGTAGAAGAGCCTGATTCTGCTCATACTCTGAAAATTGAAACTGTTGAAGATGAATATTATGTTCATATTGAACATCCGATGACAAAGGAACACTATATTTCATTTATTGCGGCAGTGTACGACAACGGAGTTCAGATGGTAAAACTTTACCCTGAGAGTTCAGCAGAAGCCCGCTTCAAAATCAGCAGGGCAAAGTTTTTTCTAACTTTTTGTAATCACCACGGACTTTTTAGGACCGACGTAGTCCGCTTATAACTTTTTTAATTATGCTTTTTCCTCTGCTCTGATCATCAACTTTGGAAATATCTCTGAATACCTGAGAGCATCGTTTTCAAGTTTGATGATCTTTGCATAAAGGCTCATTGGAATTTCTTCCTCATCGTAAGGTATGATGGCTCCGTTCATTGCAAGAATTTTATCTTTAAGTTCTTCTGCATACGCCTCTTCAGAAGAATTTGTAAGCAATGCGAATTCATCACCGCCAATTCTGAAAACTATGTCTTCAGGGCCACATACACTTTCCATTCTGCGAAGTGCTTCGGAAATTGCAATGTCACCAGCCTTACGTGAAATATTGTTGATAGGAATAAGGCTCACAATGTCACCGCATACAAACCAGCAGTCTTTGCGCGACTTAAAAAAATCATACAGCTCAGAAATATCAACTGTTCTTCTCATAAGTTTTTCTCCTTCCAGTTGCATAAAGCCTGTAATGCGAGGAAACAGTTCTACAGTATGGGGACGATTTTCGCAGCGTTTTCGAAACTCTGACGGATTGCAATTCCATACCTGTGAAAAACTTCTCGTAAAGGCTTCATGACTTGAATAGCCGAATTGAATGGCAATATCAAGAATGTTTAAGTTTGGCTTGTCTATCATCATTCGGGCAGCTCGAGTCATCTTCCGACGAACAATATAATCGTGTATCGAAAAATGAGTCATATATTTGAATACTTTCTCCAATGCCGATTTGGATGCATAACATGCATCTGCAATATCTTCTGTTTGAACTGGAACAGTGTCTTCAAGATGATCCTCTATGAAAACAAGTGACCGCATCAATAAATCAAGATTTGCCAAACTTACTCCTGTGTCTCCGGGGACAGCTCCAGAAAGTGTGCGCGCTACACTCTCTGTAATTATGAGAATACAATATAAGTCTATCATTGATTTGATTTTTTGAGTAAAAAAAAGTATTACAAGATTTTTATGGGACTTTTTTATGTTCTGTGCTATTCTAAAACAATTAGACAAATGGAGGAAATATGTTCGATTTCAAATATTATACACCAACAAAGGTGATGTTCGGTAAGAACGCAGAAGACAAGGTTGCCCAGCTCATTCAGGAGTTCGGCGGTAAAAAGGTTTTGATTCATTATGGTGGAGGAAGCGTTATCCGTTCCGGACTTATGCAGAAGGTAACTGACCAGCTCGATAAAGCCGGCATTCCATATGTAAAGCTTGGTGGCGCAGTTCCAAATCCACGTTTGAGCCTTGTTTATGAAGGAATCGAACTTTGCAAAAAAGAAGGAATAGATTTTCTTCTTGCTGTAGGCGGGGGTAGTGCAATTGACTCTGCAAAGGCAATCGGCTATGGAGTTATGA
Source organism: Treponema bryantii (assembly GCF_900111035.1). Taxonomy (GTDB): domain Bacteria; phylum Spirochaetota; class Spirochaetia; order Treponematales; family Treponemataceae; genus Treponema_D; species Treponema_D bryantii_C. The sequence goes on along the minus strand of NZ_FOFU01000004.1, from coordinate 254,750 downwards.
ACGACGGTGATGTCTGGGATTTATATGATTATAAAAAGCAGGCCAAGGCAAGCATGCCTCTCGGTGTAATTCTTACTCTCGCTGCAACTGGTAGTGAAATGAGTGATTCATCAGTAATCACAAAAGAAGAAGGCCTTGTAAAGCGCGGTTATTCTAGCGACTATGGTCGTCCAAAGTTTGCCATCCTCAATCCTGATCTTACAATGACACTCCCTGATTATCAGACAGCCTGCGGTTGTACAGATATCATGATGCACACAATGGAACGCTATTTTACAAACGGTGGAAATATGGAGCTTACAGACTCTATGGCAGAGGCTCTTCTCCGCACTGTAAAAGAGCAGGCAAAGATTCTTGTAAAAGATCCTAACAATTATGAAGCACGTGCCGAAGTAATGTGGGCCGGAAGCCTTTCTCACAACGGACTTACAGGCTGTGGAAACGACGGCGGTGACTGGATGACTCACAAGCTTGAGCATGAACTTGGCGGACTTTACGACGTTGCTCACGGAGCAGGTCTTGCGGCAATCTGGGGAAGCTGGGCACGCTATGTTTACAAGGATTGTCTTCCACGTTTTAAGCGTTATGCAATCAATGTTATGGGCGTTCCTGCAACTGGTTCAGATGAAGAAATTGCCCTTAAGGGAATTGAAGCAATGGAAGATTTCTACCGCGAAATCAACATGCCTACCAATCTTAAAGAACTTGGTGTAAATGCAACTGATGAAGACCTTGCTCTTATGGCTCACAAATGTGCAGTCGGTGTAAACGGCGCAAAAGGTTCAGCAAAACTTTTACATGAAGAAGATATGCTGGCAATTTACAAAATGAGCAGAAAAGATTAAAGTCTTTCATTATGAATAAAAACAGCCAGAAGGTGTTGGGGATAATCCTTGCCGCCGTATCTATCTTTTTCTGGGGAATTACTTTTGTCTGTACAAAGTATCTCCTCAGAGAGTTTTCTTCACTTGAAATTCTTTTTTACAGATTTATTTCTGCTTATCTTGGGCTTTGGATTATTCATCCAAAGTTTGAGAAAATTGCAATGCGCGACAATATCCTGTTCGCGCTTGCAGCATTAACTGGAGTTGTCCTTTATCAGCTTACAGAAAACATCGCTATCAATTATACAAACGCTTCAAATGTAAGCGTAATCGTAAGTATCTGTCCTCTTTTTACAGCAATAATCAGTCAGATTTTTCTGAAAGAAAAACATCTTTCGGTATGGTTTATGATTGGTTTTGTGATTTCCATTACAGGAGTTGCTCTTGTCTGTTTCAACGGAAATACCGCTCTGGAGTTTAATCCAAAGGGTGATGTTCTGGCTCTGCTTTCAGGAATCTGCTGGGGCTTTTATTCAATGATAGTTTCAATTTTGAACAGAAGAAAGTATGCAACCGTAGCAGTTTCACGCCGCATTTTCTTTTTTTCTGTTTTAATTATGATTCCTCTTTCTCTTGTAAGCTGGCGTTATACCCTGGTAAATCCGGAAACAACTTCGTTCTTCTTTTCTTTTGATAAGACTCTGAACGCAACTCGTTTTTCAAATCCTGTGAACTGGATAAATCTTTTGTTCCTGGGAGTAGTTGCTAACGGCATCTGCTTTACAATCTGGAATAAATCCTGCCAGATTCTTGGCACTGTTAAAGTAAACTGTGCGATTTACCTTATTCCTGTAGTTACGATTATTTTTGCTTTCTTTGTACTTGGAGAAAAAATTACACTGCTCGGTGGAATTGGAGCTCTGGTTACAATTACAGGACTTTTCATCAGCGAGAAAAAGTAAAAATCGATATTCAAAAAAAACTTGACAGTCTCCTGTAGGTGTTATATTGTGTATATACAATATGCACAATATAAGAGTCACGGAACGCGCTTCGATCGTTCCGCTCAGGGAGATGTCAAATGAATCTTATTGAAATCAATGGACTGTGTAAGAACTTTGAATCCTTCCAGCTTAAGAATGTAAGTTTTTCTCTGGAAGAAGGTTATATCATGGGCTTTATTGGTCGTAACGGTGCGGGTAAATCTACCACACTCAAGACCATGCTGAATCTGATGAAAAATGACGGTGGTGAAGTAAAGCTCTGCGGCCTTTCAATGCCAAAAGACGAACTCGAAATTAAAAATCAAGTCGGCTATGTTTTTGGTGGAGTTGATTTTTATCCTGAAGCAAAAATCTCTCGAATCACAAACGTAACAAAAAACTTTTATCACGAATGGGATGATGCGCGTTATAAAGTACTTTGTGAGCGTTTTGAAATTGATCAGAATAAAAAGTTCAAACAGCTTTCTGCTGGAATGAAGGTAAAATATTCTCTGGCGGTTGCAATGAGCCATAATCCAAAACTTTTGATTCTTGATGAACCGACAAGCGGTCTTGATCCTGCAGCTCGTGATGACCTTGTACTTCTTTTCCAGGAATTTGTTGAAGACGGTGCACACTCAATTCTTTTCTCAACCCATATCACAAGCGACCTTGAAAAATGTGCTGACTATATCACCTATATCAAACAGGGCCAGATTCTTGCAAGCACAGATCGCGATTCTTTCCGCGAAAGTTATATAAGCGTAGCAGGAAAGAAAGATCAGTTGTCCCCGGAAACTGAATCAAAGATTATCGGACTTCACACACATCAGCTTGGTTTTGAAGGTCTTATGAAAACTGAAGATAAGGCGCTGGCAGAGAAGTGTGGTTTTGAAATTGCATCGCCAACTCTGGAAGACATTATGATTCATATTGAGCGCAGATAGGAGAGAAACATGAAATCAAATACATTAAAACTTTTGAAAAAAGAACTTTGCCTTGGTAATGCATCGCAGTCTGTAATCTGGACAATCTGTTGTTTTGGAATGTACTTTATTCCAAGTTACCCGATGTACGTTGGACCTTTTTATATGACACTGTGCATTATGATGACCTTTGCCTTAAATCAGTCATCACATGATATTCTGTATACAGTGTTGCTTCCGGTAAAGAAGATTGATGTTGTAAAGGCACGCTTTATGTACTGCGGAATGATGGAACTCTTTGCTTTTATCTGTGCATTGCTTGGATGGTGTATCCGTACTGCAGCAGGCTTTCCTGCAAACACTGCCGGCATTGAATTGACCCTTGCTTATTTTGGATTTCAGATGATTATATTTGCAATCTTCAATCTGATTTTTCTGGGCAATGTTTATAAGGATCCGCTTAAGCCAGGACTTCGCTATATTGCAGCAGCTGTTGCATATTTTATCTGTTACGCAGCCTGCGAGCTTCCGGTATGGGCATATTATGCAAAAGCAGAAAATTCTCTTGCAAAAGTTGGAGAGCTCTATACAAGCCGCGATACACAGTTTATTATTCCACAACTGATTATTCTGGCAGCTGGCATTGTGATTTATGCGGTAAGCTGGTGTCTTACTTTCCGCCGTGCAGCCCGCCAGTTTGAAAAGTACGATTTGTAATATGGATATAGTGTTATCTCAGAAAAGTGACAAACCAATTTATACTCAGATTTATGAGCAGATAGCAAATCAGATAATGAACGGCGAAGTTGCTGCCGGTGAAAAGCTTCCGCCAATCCGCACCGTTGCCGTAAATCTGCGTGTAAGTGTAATTCCCGTAAAACAGGCCTGGGAGCAGCTCGAAAGAGAAGGTTTTATTTCCACAGCTGTAGGCCGCGGTACTTTTGTATGCGAACTTGAACATCATGAAATATCAGATAAACGAAACTCTGCCGCCGAAGAATTACTCAGCCGCGACGTAAAAGCCTGCCGCGAAATGGGCCTCGACCTGGATGAGATTATTGAAATAGTCCGTAAAAACTATTGATTCATTATCGAGCGGAAAAAGTTACATTCGTCGTCGTTACATTGAACGGCAATCGGCAATTTCGGATCACAATGGAAAACATGCCAGAGCGGTTGTTCTGGAGTTCCATAACAGTGCAGTTCATTTCGAACTCCGACTGCATCCAGTTTCGCTTTCATCAAAGGGGCCTGTGCTTTTAAGAAATCACCTTCGCAGGTCATTACAAAAGAAGGTGGAAAATCCTTTGTAACATGATTTGCAGAATTAACAAGTTCTACTTCGTCCGGGGTTCCGCCCTTAGGTAAAAAACCGCTTCTTAAAAGCCGGAACTTTGAATCAGTATCATCAAGAGTATATTTTCCACAGTTCAATCCCAATCCGCGGAGAGTCAGTTTTTTATCCTTTATAAATTCAAAATTCTTTCTTAAGTCAGCATTTGTAAGGGCTGCAGCATAAAGGGAAAGAAGGTGACCACCTGCAGAATCGCCAACTGCAAAAACATTATTTGTGTCAAAACCATATTGAGCGGCATTATCTGCTACAAACTGGAAAACCTTTTCAGTATCCTGCATTGAAGCTGGAAATTTTGCTTCGGGAGCCAGTCGATAAGAGAAATTTACAACAGCAAACCCACGTTGAGAAAGCCGCATACAGTACCACTGGTACGCTTCTTTATCACCATAAACCCAGCCGCCACCGTGAACACTAATAATAACAGGAAGAGTCTTTAAAGAGCCGTCAGCCTCAACAGCAGCCTTCGGTCTGTAAACGTCCAGATACTGCCATTTTTTGAGCTTTACGTCATCACCGTAAAGAATATCATCGTAACGGGTAATATCAGCAGGAGTTGTCTGCCCTTTATCGCGTTTACGATCAGAACTGCCAAAAAGATGCCTTATTTGTCGAGATGCAATAAACTGTTTCAGCGTAGTCATATATTCCCTCTCAATTATTATATATTATATCACAGAATTGTAGGAACTCAAAAAAAAAGATAAAATCAAAAAAATGAAAACACTTGTAAACACAACACTTTGCTATATAGAAAAAGACGGCTGCTATTTAATGCTTCACCGCACAAAAAAGCAGAACGACTATAATCACGATAAATGGATAGGAATCGGCGGTAAGTTCGAAAACGGCGAAAGCCCCGAAGACTGCGTCCGCCGCGAAATCCACGAAGAAACCGGTCTTATTGTAAATCCCGAAGACCTCGAATACTGTGGAATTGTTACGTTTGTCGATAAGAGTGAAGAGGATAAAGTGGGGGAAGCCTCCCCCTCGCTCCAGCCTGCTTCGCAGTCTTCCACTACCCCCTCTGCAGGGGACACCCCCGCATCGCCCCCGTACTACACCGAGTTCATGCACGTTTTCCGTGTCCGAAAGTTTTCCGGCACTTTTTTAACCGACTGTAACGAAGGCGAACTTGAATGGGTCCCGATAGAAAAAATAAACGACCTGCCGCACTGGCAGGCCGATGAAATCTACCTTGATTTTATTGCTCAGAACCGACCGTTCTTCTCTTTGAAAGCGGTATATAAAAACAGCCGTCTCATAGAAACATATCTCGGCGGTAAGCCTTACAATCACTGGGCTAAAGACTAAAACTCTCCGGCAGTAACTCTGCAAGAGTAAACACTTTCTGTTCACCTTTGCCGTTTGCAAGAATGATTTTGAAATCTCGTTTGCAGAACTCACTGAGTACCTGACGGCAAACTCCGCATGGTGGACAGAAATCTTCAATTACAGCTTTTCCGTCAGCATTTTCAGGACCGCCCACAATAGCAATCGCTTCAAACTCGCGTGCGCCTTCGCTTACAGCCTTGAAAACAGCTGTACGTTCAGCACAGTTGCTAGGTCCATAAGCCGCATTTTCAATATTACAGCCGGTCCATACCTTTCCGTTTTTATCAAGCAGAGCAGCACCTACGTGAAAATGAGAGTAGGGTGCATAAGACATATTTGTCATTTCAATTGCAGTTTTTACAAGTTCATCATAATTCATATTTTTATTTTATCATATTTTTGTTTTATTTCATAAGAAAAAGTGTTATCTTTTAAAATATGAATAACGAACTTCAAATCAATCAGGCAATTACACTCACAGATCAGCTTATTGCAGAACTCGATCAGGCAGAGCGACAGCTTTCATCCGCCAGAAACTGGGGCTTCCTTGATGTCCTCGGCGGCGGTTTCATCGTTGACCTCATCAAGCACTCAAAACTCAGTAATGCCAAGGTCTCTATGGACAGAGTAAATTACCTTCTGCAGGAACTTAAGCGCGTACTCGGTGGAATCAGCATGCCAGGTGACTACAGCATGAACGTAGGCGGCATCGCCACCTTCGCCGACTTCTTCTTCGACAGCGGCATCGTTGATGTCTACATGACCGCCAAAATCATGAGCAGCCTCAACGAAGTCCGCAATCTCAAGAACAGATGCTACGAACTGCGCAGCAGATTGTCGTCAGTAAGATAAACTCCAGAGAATCAATTTATCAATAAAAAAGGCGGGCTTTACCCCGCCTTTGTAAGGTTTCTTATTTTAGCGCATGTCGAGCTTTAATTTCTTTAATCAAGGATATTAATGGGAAAATATAAATAATTAATAGGACTATATCGAAATTAATATCTGAATATGAAGAAAATAACATTGTACAAAATTCTAAAAACACCTTTAATAAAAAATATAACGTAAAGCGTATGAGGTTTAATAAAACCATAAGTACAATACTTGCTTTAGAAACTTCTCCATTTGCTTCTTTTATGGCACATACTAAATTTCCACCTAATAAAGAATGTGATAATGAAACTTCAACTTCATTTCCTATATTTTCAATTAAAATATTATCAACTACGCTATTAGCTGCAATTCGCTTATATCGCTTTTCATTTACTTTAATATACGCTCTTTCAGTATATCCTGGTAAACCATGTCCATCTGACATTCCATTTAAAACACCTTTTACAATCATTTTTTTAATCCTCCAATGATTTTTTATTTCTGAAAAAATGCTGGAAGATTTTTCAAACTGATAGTAAGAGGCATAATGAGCCGTCAACCTAACATTTTTTCAATCAATATAAATGTATATTATATGAAAAACGAATATTTTTAAAGTGTAGTATACTTTTAAAATTTTGTTATTCAATTTTTTTGATGTAGTATTTCAAAAAATCTATTACTTCCCTTGACAAAAATTTTTATTCTCACTAGATTGAAAATATCAATAAGCGTTTATATCCTCGTACGCTTTTGAAATTCTTTTTTAAGGAGGTCACTCCCATGAATAACAGTGTTGTAAGTTTTGATTTTAAGTGTGGACTGATTCTCCCGCCAGCAAAGAAGAATTAGTTTCCACTTATAAATCAAATCCTCGCTAAATCGACCGCACGGTCCTCGACGTGTGTATTATTGTCTTCGGTACGTTGCCGAATCGTTTCTGCTAAAATTTTGTTACTTATGAACAAGTTGAACTTATTTCACTATTTTAAACGTTATAGTTTTTTATATCTGATTGCGCTCATTGCTATGTGTGCAAGTACGCTGCTGGATCAGGCTGCCCCTCTTATTGTCCAGCATATTGTTGATGATGTTCTGATTGCAAAGAAGATGGAAGTATTGAACTTCCTTCTTTTAGGGATTCTTGGAATTGGTGTAGGGCGCTGTATTTTTCAGTATACCAAGGAATTTTTGTGTGACTATGCCGGTAGTAAGATTGCCTGTGAAGTTCGTATAAATCTGTTCCGCAAAATCCAGAGCTTGTCAGCAAACTTTTTCGACGGCATAAACAGTGGTGAACTGATGAGCCGCGTAAAGGACGACGTTGACCGCATCTGGGATATTGCAGCCTTTATGGGAATTCTGATGGCAGAGGTTTTTATCCGCACGGTATTAACTCTGTTCTTTATGATTCGCATTAACTGGCAGCTCGCTTTGATTCCGATTATCGGAATGATTGGTTCTGCTGTGATTGCAATTCTGATGGAGAAGCAGCTGGATGAACTTTACGGCGCGGTTATGCAGGAAGGTTCAGAGATGAACAATACTGCGGCAGAAAATCTTGCCGGTGTGCGAACTGTAAAAGCTTTTGCGCGTGAGGGCTTTGAGATTGCAAAGTTCCACAAGCACAATCAGAAGTTTTATGAATTGAATATTGATTTGAGCCGGGTTTTCGTAAAGTACAATCCGATGATTCAGACTATTACCAGAGTGCTAACTGTTGTGTCACTCTTCCTTGGCGGACTTATCGTTATGAAGGGTAATCCGCTGCAGGGCGGCCAGAAGATGTCTGTTGGTGAGCTGATGGCATTCCTTCAGTATGTAGGCGGAATGATCTGGCCAATGGAAATGCTCGGATGGCTCACAAACGGTTTTTCAAGTGCAAAGGCAAGTGTTAAGCGTCTGAACAAGATTTACGCAGAAATGCCGGACATTACGGAAAACAGCGAACTTGCAAAGAACACCGAGGGCGCCGATGCCGACCTTGCAAACGCAATGTTCTCGCAGTTTGACATCAGCGGTGATATCAGTTTTGATCATGTAACCTATGCGAGTGGGGAAAAGAAAATTCTCGACGACGTTTCATTCAGCATCAAAGCGGGTCAAACTCTCGGCATTATGGGTGCAACAGGTTCGGGTAAAACAACGCTCATCAACCTTTTGAAGCGTATGTATGACGTAACTGACGGAAGCATTAAGCTTGATGGAATTGATATCCGGGAGCTACCGCTGCCAACGCTGCGCCGAGCAATCTCTTGTGTAATGCAGGATATATTCCTGTTCTCAGACACAATCGACGGAAACATCCGCCTTGGAGCGCGTGAGACAATCACTGTTCCGGAAGTTCGTTCTGCTCTGGAGAAGTCGCATTCTGCAGAGTTTGTAGACCGCATGGAAGAAAAAGAAAACACAGTAATTGGTGAACGTGGTGTCGGCCTCAGTGGTGGACAGAAGCAGCGAATCACAATTGCACGTGCCCTTGCCCGTAAGACACCGGTACTCGTACTGGACGATTCAACTTCGGCACTCGATACAGAGACTGAACAGGAGATTCAGCAGGTTCTTGCCGAACTTTCCGGTATGACAAAAATCATTATCGCGCACAGAATCAGTGCGGTTCGTAAGGCTGATAAGATTATTGTGCTTGATAAGGGTAAGGTTGTGGAGTCTGGTACTCACGAAGAACTTTTAAAACTTGGTGGGTTATATAAGGAAACATATGACTCTCAATATTAGGTTATAGGTTTTAGGGGAGTAGGGGGAAGTCTCCCCCTCGCTCCAGCCCGCGTTGCGGTCTTACGCTACCCCCTCTACGGGGCTCAAACGCCGCCCCGTAACGCCCGGCTTCCCTAGAACCTGACACCTAAAACCTAGCACCTCAAAGAAACGGAGATTTTTATGAACAGTTATAAAATAGATGAACAGCAGGTGCAGAAATCGAACTTCGAAACGATGCCACGACTTTTCCGTTACCTGCTTAAATATAAGAAACGAATTGCGGGCGTATTTGCACTGATGGCATTCGGTACTGCGGTAGACCTCGTGAATCCGCTTTTGAACGAACGCGCCATCGACCGCTATATTCTTCCGGGCGATGTTCCAGGTCTTATCCGCATCGTACTGCTGGGTGCAACAATCAACATCCTTGCCGTTCTTGCAATCAAGCTTCGTATGCTTTTGATGGCAAAGACAAGTAACAAGGTTATTCAGGAACTGCGTCAGGAATTGTACGACCACATTCAGGGACTGGACCTTGCGTTTTTTGATTCGCGTCCGTCCGGAAAAATTCTTGCGAGAATTATCGGTGACTCGAACTCGCTCAAGGACATTATCGAAAATGCCGTTACCACTTTGATTCCGAACCTTGTTACGGTCATTGCGGTTATGGTGATTATGTTTGTAAAAAACTGGAAGCTTGCGCTTGCAGCCCTTTGCAGTCTGCCTTTTCTTATCGGTGGAGTTTTCCTGATTTCGATAATGGCAGAAAAGCACTGGAAGGCAAAGCGTCAGAAGTCTTCGAACATGAATGCGTTTATCAACGAAGACCTTTCTGGAATCAAAATTATTCAGAGCTTCCGTGCAGAGCAGGAGACTGATAAAACCTTCCAGTCGTTAGTTTGGGATGACCGCAAAGAGTTTCTGCGAGCCGTCCGCTGGTGCGACGGTTTTGGTTCATGGATTGATTTGTGCTGGAGTGTCGGAACCATGGCACTTTATATGGTTGGTATTAAACTGCTCGGAATCGAAGGTGTTTCCATCGGAACTTACATTGCCTTTGGAAGTTATGTCGGAATGTTCTGGCAGCCGATTCTGAACCTCAGTAATTTTTACAACCAGTTTGTAAATGCGGCCAGTGGTGCCGAGCGTATCTTTGAAATTATTGACAAACAGCCGGTAGTTACCAGTAAGGCTGGGGCCGGAGCAATGCCTGCAATCAAGGGAAGCGTTGAGTTTAAGAACGTTACCTTCGGTTATACTGATGATGTAGATGTTCTTAAGAATGTAGACTTCTCTGTGACTCAGGGCGAAACAATTGCTCTTGTAGGACCTACGGGTGCCGGTAAATCTACGGTTGTTAATCTGGTTAGTCGTTTTTATGATATTAAAGACGGCAAGATCCTGATAGACGGAAATGATATTCGTGATGTAGAGCTTTCGAGTCTGCGTACTCAGATGGGAATTATGACGCAGGACAATTATATTTTCAGCGGTACAATCCGTGAAAACATAATGTATGGAAAGCTGGATGCAACGGAAGAAGAAATGCTCGAAGCAAGCCGTGCCGTTCATGCAGATGACTTTATCAAAACTCTGCCGGACGGCTATGATACAAAACTGACAGCACGCGGCGGTGAACTTTCAAACGGCCAGCGTCAGCTTGTTGCGTTTGCCCGCACAATGCTCAGCAACCCGAGAATCCTGATTCTGGATGAGGCAACCTCTAGTATTGATACTAAGACAGAGCTTCTTGTTCAGAAAGGAATTGCGAGCATGCTTAAGGGACGAACAAGCTTCGTAATCGCACACCGTCTTTCAACAATTCAGAATGCCGACCGCATTTTTGTAATTGATAAAGGCGGCATTGTCGAGAGCGGCAGCCCGGCCGAGCTTATGGAAAAGCGTGGTGCTTATTACGCCCTCCGTCAGGCACAGTTTGCGTAGTTTTTTATAAAAAATGACGAATTGGCCTGCAAAAATCCAAAAATACGATTTTTGCAGGCTTACAAATCGAAAATCTTCAAAAATCAATTATTCAGTGTTATAATATCCATACTCGACTAATTATGTACACGATGTTTTAAGAATAATCATCGTGTACATTCGGGATCTGGAGTAAAAAATGGATAAAGATCGGTTCAGCCGATTGTTATGTTTCAAATTAAAAAAAGAAAAATGAAATTACGCAATTACAAAACTGAGGATTCCCAAATCATCTGCAGTTGGATAAAAGATGAAAAAACTTTGTTTCAGTGGTCGGCCGACAGAATCGGAAAATTTCCTCTGTCCGGAAACGAACTGAACGAAAGTTATGCCACACGTAAAATTGGGTTAGAGTTTTTTCCTCTCACAGCTATTGAAGAAAATGGAAATACTATAGGCCATCTGTTTATCCGGATACCTGATATAAATAATAAATCCGTTGTTCGCTTTGGTTTCGTAATCGTTTCGCCTGAAATACGCGGAAAAGGCTATGGTAAAGCAATGCTCGAACTCGCAATTGGTTATGCTAAAAAAGAATTGAATGCAACAAAAATAACTCTAGGAGTTTTTGAAAACAATCCCAACGCCCGGCACTGTTATGAATCTATCGGTTTTATTCCAATAAGCAAAAAAACAATAAATATTCTAAACACCGATTGGCCATGTACCGAAATGGAAATGAGGTTATAATCATACAGAATAAGAAGGATTGAAAATGAGCGGTATAATTATAAGTGATGACAAAACAAAATTCCCTGTTGAAAAAGCCATTGAGCTTTTACATACAACCTATTGGGCAGAAAAACGAGACCCTGAAGTTATTCGAAAATCAATTGAGAATTCAATTGTCTTTGGAGTATATAGCGAAGATTCTCTGATTGGAATGGCACGAGTTATCACAGACTTTGCTACAACTTTTTATTTAGCAGATGTCATTATAGATGAAAAATACCGTGGCAATGGAATTGGAAAAAAACTGATTTCAACTATTGTTTCAGATAATCGTTTTTCATCATTGTTAGGAATTCTGGTTACGAAAGATGCCCACGGCTTATACGAACATTTCGGTTTCAAAAGAGACACTGAACGCGCTATGACAAGAAGGGTATAGAAAAATATTGGAGATAGATAATGCCACATGTAACAATAAAATGTTTCCCCGGAAGAACAGAAGAGCAAAAAAAACTTTGTGCTGAAAAAATCTCAGAAATAATTGCAGAAACTTTAGGCTGTAAGCTTACAAGTGTTTCTGTTGCAATTAAAGATATCCCCGAAGATTCCTGGAAAGAAGAAGTCTGGGATAAAGAAATCAAAAACGACAAAAAATATTTGTTCAAAGAGCCGGGATATACCTGTGAATAATCACGGCTTTCTGCCGTCTTTGTAATCTATAATCCAGCCGCCATTATAAAAGCCATTGTCGTTACGGGTAGGGGTGACAAAAATCACCTTGGTTGGATTTTCTGTGTCATATTCAAAAATATTGGATTCCCACTGGAATGGTTTTGCGCCTGCTTCGGCGTAGGTAAAATTATTCTGCTGGTCTTTAGGTGTGTAGAGGGAGATTTTGTAACGGCCCTTTTTTAGTTTGAGGTGCATTGCCATACCGCCACTAAGGAAGTAAGTTTTTTTGTAGTTTCTGATGATGTCGGGTGTGCTCATCCATTCGTAAGTGGCGGTGCATGCGGTGTAGGTTACGTCGTTCCCCTCTTCATCCTGAAGTCGCAGAAAACAGCGGATGTCGTTTAGAACTCCAACATTGTCTGGACGGTAAATTATGAGAGAGGTTTTGTCGTGGCCAGCCGGCATGTCTTTTGTGGCGTCGACAAAGTCGTAGTATGAGCCGGGCACGGGCTGTGGAAAAAGCGAAGAGAAAATAAAAAATAAAACAAATACTGTCATCCCGAATTTATTTCGGGATCTGTTTGATAGATGCTGAAACAAGTGCTGCATGACGTTGTTTTTTGCTTTTCTCATACCGTCATTATCTGCTGAATTTTTGCGTGACTGTCGCCTCCTTCAGCTTTTATTTCTCCTGCCTGGAAAGGACAGAGTGGAAGTCCGTTCTTCCCATAAATTGTAACTGGCCCGTAATTAAACCAGCCGTAACGCGCAGCAACAGGTCGAGTTACTTTTTCGCTGCAAGTAATAATTGTATTTTGTTTACCATCAGTTCCGCCAAAGGCAAACTTTGCCGGATACCATACTCCATCGCTTCCCGCAATTTCAAAGCCTGTAAATTCTTCTGTAACAGTCACACCCTGATTTGCTTCCATCTTTTTGTATTCTTCAAGGCGAACTGTATCTTCCCGAACTTCAAAACCAAACGGAGCATTTGCAAAAGTCAGAACAAGACGTCCCTGGCCGGCGGCTCCATCATACATTGCATGACAGCTTTCTAATTGTGGTGCTCCAGCATCAAGTGATGGAATCAGATTATAAACATTTGCCAGAGCATTCTTTTCCATTCGTTCTGCAAGAACTTTTTTTGCGCGAGGGTGAATATCACTGAACTGGCCCAAATCAAAACAACCTGTCATCCAGGTATTTTTTATGTTTGCATGAACTTTAGCCTGCTGTTCGCGGATAATACACCAGTGCTTAAAATCTGGATCGGCCTGATAGCGGTGAACCGGCAGTTGTACAAAAACAAACGGTAAATCAGCATCCTTAAAATCACAACGCCAGTTTTCAATCATAGAGGTAAAAAGTTTTGCATATGAACGAGGTTTGTGGTCATCACTTTCACCCTGATACCAGATAACCCCTTTCAGTGTATAAGGCATAATACGTGCAAGCATGCAATCATAAAGCCCGGTAGGGCGGTAAGGATTTTTGCATGATGCAGGACCCGGCCATGGATTTTTGCCAAGAATTTTTTCTGCTGCTTCCCAGGTAATTTCATGGTCTTTTTCCCAGAGCTTTGAAAAGCCTTCCTGCCATTTTGCATTTTCTATTTCATAGTCATCATATTCTTTGCACTGCTGTTCTATGGATTTTCCACTTACTGCATTTTCATAGTCGGTGAGGTAAGTATTCAGGTCTCTGTCAGCTTCAAGGTATTCTCGGCGCATCCATGCACTTGCCGAGGTTCCTCCCCAGTTACAGCCAATCACTCCGACAACACAACCTAAATCTTCAGCAAGTTTTTTTGCAAAAAAGTATCCGACTGCAGACCATGCACCTTTTGCAGGACTATCCCAGGTCTGCCATGCTGTATTGCGTTCAGCTTCGTAAAACTTCTCATCCATCCATGCAATCTTATTAGTATAATAGAAGCGAACATTCTTTCCTGCTGAAGCACTTTCAAGTTCTGCCGGTCCTTCTGTACAGTTCTGAAGTTCAAACTCCATATTACTTTGACCGCCTGCCAGCCAGACTTCACCTATCGCAATATCTTTAAATTTGATTTTATTTTCGCCGGCTGTAATTATAAGGCTACAGCCAGTTTGTGCACACTGAGGTTCAAGTTGAAGCAGCCAGTGTCCGTTTTCTGCAACTGTACTGTTTATACAAAGTGCTTCATTTTTTTCATCAAAAAGAGCTGCTTTAATCAGAGTTCCGTTTTCAGATTCTCCAAAAATTGATGTATATTTATTTCTCTGCAAAACCATGTGGTCTGAGAAAACTGCAGCAACTGAGAATATTGTTTTTAAATCGGCCATATTTTCCTCTTATTTCTTCTATTATAATATAAACAAATAGTATTCTAATGCAAATAGAGGAGCTTTCCTATATAACCTTTTATTAAAGAATTGTTATATATATAAATAAGAATTTGCTTATTTTCCTAAGCAGTAATAAAATAATAATGAGTTAATAGATTTTGGGGAGTTTTATATGAACGCAAAGTTAAAGAAAGCTACTGTAATTGTTGCTATTGTGTGTTTTTTAGGATCAGTTGGTCTTTTTACTTTAATTAGGAATGTTGCCCGTAACCATGCTCGAACACAGGCGTTTGCAGATATGGAAATGGAAGCTCGTGTAAAAAGAGCAAAGTTTGAAACTTCGATGAATGAGCAGCTCACGCTTGTTCTTCAGTTGTTAAGAATGCCTGCCGTAAAAGAATATCTGAAAAATCCAAATGATGAAGAAATCAAGGAAGTTGCCTTTAAAGATCTGGGAGTATTTAAGGATTCATTTAAATCAAAATCAATTTTCTGGGTTTCAGATGTAGATAAGGTATTCTGGAGTGATATGAAGGAAAGTTATGTTGTAAATCCTAGTGATCCAAATGATTACTGGTATAACATGACTATGTATGAAACTGATGTTTATAACTTCAACATCAACTATAACCCACAGTTGAAACAGACTAACCTTTGGGTAAATGCTGTTGTAAAAGAAAATGGAAAATCAATCGGTATGCTTGGAACTGGTATTCCTCTTACAAGCATGATTAACGAAATGTATGATGGCCTGGATTCTTCTATCACAATGTATCTTTTTAATGATGGAGAAGAAATTACAGGTGCGCTAGATGATTCTATCCTTGAAAAGAAGATTCCGATTCTTGATAGAATGCCTGAACTTTCAGGCTTTGATTACATGCCTAAAGATATTTCTTTTGAAACAACTGGTGTAAGAGATTTTGTTCTTGCTGCGATTCCTCTTGTAAGCTGGCATCTTGCAATGGAAAGAGTTTATACAATGCATGATTTTGTAAAAAACGGCCGTACAGCTCTGATTGCCGGAATTGTTACAGTTATCATCATTATTATTCTTGCAACTCAGATTCTTGCGATGGTTAATCATCTTAATATTCTTAATGATGCGGTCTATGATTTGAGTTCAGGAAATGCGGATCTTACAAAACGTGTTAACTTGCGTGGTAAATCAATGTTCAGGGTTTTTGGGGCCCTTGTTGAAAATGAAAACCGCTTTATTGAAAAACTGCAGGAAATTATCAATAACCTAAAGAGTTCTGAACAGAACCTGAGTAATGTTGGTGTAAATATGACTTCAAGTACTCAGAATACCGCAAGTGCTATCACACAGATTATTTCGCATATTGATTCTGTTCACGAGCATATCAATCAGCAGACAGAGAATATTCAGGAAACTGCAGGGGCTGTAAATGAGATTGCTGCAAATATTGATTCCCTTGAAAAGATGATTCGCCAGCAGGCTGATGGAGTATCAGAAGCTTCTTCTGCTGTTGAACAGATGATTGGAAATATTCAGTCTGTAAATACTTCGGTAGATAAGATGGCTGATTCTTTTGCTCAGCTTGAAAAACAGGCTCAGGCAGGACAGGCAAAGCAGGCTGCTGTAAATGAAAAGATTTTCCAGATTGAAGATAAATCTAAGATGCTTCAGGAAGCAAACCAGGCAATTGCAAATATTGCAGAACAGACAAATCTTCTTGCTATGAATGCGGCAATTGAGGCTGCTCATGCAGGTGAGGCCGGTAAGGGATTTGCTGTCGTTGCAGATGAAATCCGTAAGCTTTCTGAAACTTCAACAGAGCAGTCAAAGACAATTGGTGATCAGTTGAACAGTATTCAGGCTTCTATTATTGAAGTTGTTGAAGGTTCTCAGGAATCAAGCCGTGCCTTCTCTGGTGTATCAAATGAAATTGATAATACAAATCAGCTTGTTAATGAAATTAAAACTGCAATGGCTGAACAGAATGAAGGTTCAAAGCAGGTTATTGAAACTCTCCGCGTTATGAACATGAGTACTTCTGAAGTAAGTAATTCTGCTCAGGAAATGATTGAAGGTAATAAGCTTATTTTCAGAAATATTGCAGCCCTGCAGGAATCATCTTCTGTAATGAAAAACAGTATGGATGAAATGTCTGCAGGTGCAAATAAGATTAATGAAAGTGGTTCGGAACTTTCTCAGATTGCAGATGAAATGAAAGATTCTATTGCTGACATTGGAGGTCAGATAGATCAGTTCACTGTTTAGAGTTCTTTTACGAACTTACTTGAATCCCCATCTTGCGAAAAGCCCATTTTTTGAAGGTATTTTTCGTGGGTGGGGATTTTTGTTTCTGCATATATTTTCTTAATTCCCAGACGTGTCAGATGTGTGTAAAGAAACTTTCCTGCTGAACAGTCTCGGTAAGCCGGAGTTGTATAATCCAGCTTTGCCATAAGAACGCCGTTACCTTCATCCTTTGCTATAAAGATTCCCGCAGGAACTTCGCCACAGGTAATGATAAAGATTTTATCTTCTGCCTGAGGTGCAGAAAAATTAGGAAAGAAGATTTTTATATCAGTTCCATTTGCAAAAAGAAAATGTGCCAGAAATCCATCGCCCGCAGTTGTTGAAATTGCAGAATATTCTTTTTTTGTATTATTCAGCTTATACAGATTTATCATGTTTATGATTATCAGACAAATCTGCATTGCTGCAGTAGGGTAAGAATGAATTGCAATTGCATATCCGCAGAAAATTACACTGCCAATTGTGTTGATAATTCTAAGCTTAACAACTGAAGTCATCAGCATAGAAACAATTACAAGCAGGGAGCCTGTATAGCCAATAAGTTCTAAAATAAATCTCATATCCATAACTTAAGATTTTATAGTATATTCACTAAAAACACAATTTTTACTATAATATCTTTTATGGCAACACAGCATAAAGAAATTGACGCGCAGACTCTTGAGAATCTGCTTTATTTAAGTCGTTTGTCTCCTGAAAGTACTAATATGGAGACTTTGAAAAAACAGGTAGACGACATTGTAGGTTATTTTGATATTCTCTCTAAATATGATGATAGCGAAAATCCATATGACGCATATCCAAGAACAGAAGCAGACAAGCTTCGTGGAGATACAGTTGTAGAAGGCCTTGAAATCAGCGACGTTAAGAAAGTTTCCGAAAACTTCATGGACGGCTATTTCCAGGTACCAAAGGTTCTCGGGGAGGGCGCTTAATTATGTACTATACAATTAAAGAAACACGCGCTGCTCTCAAGAGCGGCGAGACAACCAGCGAAAAGCTTGTTCGCAGTGCAGTAGAAACTTTTGAAAAAGATAAGTCTGCACCAATTCCATTGAACGCATTTATCGAACTTTATGAAGACGCTGTAGAAAAGGCACAGTCTGCTGATAAAGAAATTGAAGCTGCCCGCGCTGCCGGCACAATCGATAAGCTTTTTGAAGAAAAGCCATTGCTTGGAATTCCATTTGCAAATAAAGATAATATCAACTCAAAGGGCCATCGTCTTACCTGTGCTTCTAAGATTCTCGAAGGCTATGTAGCTCCATATAACGCAACTGTAATTGACCGTCTTGAAAAAGCCGGTGCAATTGCACTTGGCCGCTGTAATCAGGATGAGTTTGCTATGGGTTCTTCTACAGAATACTCAAGCTACGGTCCTACACGTAACCCTATCAACCGTGAGTTCGTCTCTGGTGGTTCTTCGGGTGGTTCGGCTGCCGCTGTTGCTGCTAACCAGGCTCTCTTTGGTCTTGGTACAGAAACTGGTGGTTCTGTTCGTTTGCCAGCTTCATACTGTGGTATTTATGGTCTTAAGCCAACTTACGGTGTACTCAGCCGCTGGGGTGTTGTAGCATACGGTTCTTCTCTGGATCAGGTTGGTATTCTCGGTCATACACCAGCTGATATTGCTGAACCTCTCAGTCTTATGTGCGGTGTAGATATGTATGATGATACATCAGCTGATTTGCCGGAAGGAAAATCTTTGAACAGCCTTGAGGCTCTTTCTGATGCAGAGTTCAAGTCTCTTAAGATTGCAATTCCAAAGCAGTTCCTTAAGACAGAAGGTGCTGATCCTGATGTTGTAAAAAGCTTTGAAGAAACCCGCAAGTGGTTTACAGATAAGGGAGCAGCTGTAGAAGAAGTTGACCTTCCTATTCTTGATGCTTCAATTGCTGCTTACTATGTAATTGCTCTTTCAGAAGCTGCTTCTAACCTCAGCCGTTTTGATGGTATCCGCTATGGCCGCCGTGTTGATGATGGTCAGGGCTATGATGAACTTTATGTAAAGACTCGTTCAGAAGGTTTTGGACCGGAAGTAAAGCGCCGTATTGTAATTGGTAACTACGTTCTTTCAGAGCAGTTCTCTGGAGATACATATAAAAAGGGTATGACAGTTCGTGCACGTATTCAGCGTGAAGTTGCTGCTGTATTCGAAAAGTACGACATCATCCTCTGTCCAACTTGTCCAACTGCTGCATTCAAACTTGGTGCAAAGGTAGACAGTCCGCTCGAGATGTACCTTTCAGACCTTTACACAACTTTCGTAAACCTTGCACGTATTCCTTCAATCAACGTTCCTGCCGGACGTACAAGCACAGACGGAATGCCAATTGGTATGCAGTTTGCCGGAGCTATGTTCAGTGAGAAGAAGATTCTTCGTCTGGCTCAGAATTGGGAGAATGACCACGCAGGCTGCGGAATCGCAGTAAAAGAATAACGTCATTGCGAGCGTAGCGAAGCAATCCATTAAATAGATTGCTTCGTCGTTTCACTCCTCGCAATGACTGTGAATCATTTGACTTTCAGCTCAAAAACACCATCCCATTTCTTCGGAGGTGGGTTTGTTTTAAAGTGGGCAATACGGTCGATGAATACTACGGACGGCATATCCTGATATTTTTCGTTACACAACTGGAACATTTCTTCCGCATTATCCCATGCCTGTTTGCGGTATGCCGCAAGACCTTTTTCAAACAGATCTTTTATTTCAAAAAGCTTGTCAGTTGCAGCTGCTTTAGTCTGAAGAATCTCATAAATACGTACAGGTTCATTTTTGCCCTTTACTTTGATAAAGTCCAGTTCACGGCAGACAAAGGTATCTTTCAACTTGTCAAAAACAGCTTCCGTAATAATTGCTTTAGAGCCGTAAGCTTTATTTGCTCCTTCAAGACGGGCTGCAAGATTTACAGTATCACCAATCGAAGTAAAGTCCATACGGCTTCGTGCACCGACAGAACCAAAAATTACACGGCCGGTGTTGATACCAATTCCCATTGAAATATAATCAGAACCATCAGCAAGAGCCTGCTGCTGTTGAGCTCTCATTGCTGCACGGATTTCCATAGCAGCCTTGCAGGCATTATATTCCTTTTTAGGGCCGGAGAAGAAAGCCATCATCTCATCACCAACAAACTTATCTACATCTCCGCCATTATTCAAAATGATTTCAGTTTCAATATCCAGATAGTGATTCAAAATTTCTACAACATCCTGAGGTTTTTTACCTTCGCATAAAGTTGTAAAGCCACGGATATCTGTAAACAGGAAGCAAAGTTCACGGGAAGAACTTGCTTTTTTAGTATCCTTGTCGGCAGCCTGCAGCGTAGAGAACGAAATGTAAGGAATAATTCCGCGGATAATTCCAACCATGTTTTTGATTTCCTTGGAAAGATCCTTTGTCTCATCATGAGTCTTAATGGAATCAATAAAGGTAAGCTGTTCTGCTGTTATTTTAGAATTACCGTCCAGAATTTCTTCAAGCGTATTTGCAGTTTTACGGACATTTGTTTTAAGAAAGAGCAATGGATTTGTGATGAAATCTGCAATAAAAAGTGCAAGAATAATCGAAATGTATAGGAACATCACAACCATGGTGAAAACATAAATCTGTACGTGGAAATAAGAACGCATGAGGATTTCAGATTTGTAAGTAACAATTGAAAATCCTACAAGCTTAAAACCGTTTTTTCTTGTAAATGAAACCGGATAAATATATTTACAGTAGTCGCCGTCAAGCACAGGCTGTTTTTTATAGTTTCCGCTCTGAAAGTTTATAAAGTATTCTCGAGCTTTTTCCGGAGAGATACGTTTTTCTTCTTCTGGAATATCCTTTACATGGCCAGTCGCTGTAGTATAAGAAAATACATCATATTCAGGCCATTCAATATCTTCCAGTTTAATTTCTGTTCCATCTTCTGCCGGAACAAAGGTAATGTGTTCGCCTGTTTTCTGGAAAATAATATTTCCCGGTGTACTTGTTGTGATGATATCAATTCGTTCAAAAGGACAATCGGCATAGCTGTTTGATTCTTTCTGCTGAGTAAAATATGGAGCGATTTTTTCATATTTTCCATCTGCAGAATCATAAACAGTAGAAGTTTGTTCTGCCTGAGAACGCCCAACATCACTTACAGCTTCTGTAAACATTTTTTTATAGCTGTGTAGAATCAGAAGTGTAAAGATTACCATGACAACTGCAATTGCAGTGATAATTGTTACAGTGAACTTTGTTTTAATTGAGATTTTTGTTTTCTGTTTTGATTCTGCCTGAAACTTCTTATACTCTGCAAATTCAGGATTCATTTCACGAAGGAAAAAAATCCCAAAAATAGACATCAGGGCATGAGAAATAAAACTTAATCCTAATGCAACATAGACTGAAACTGGTAATGTAAGAAACCATCGCCAGCAGTTTGCAAAAATTATAATGCATGTTATTGAACAGAAAAGATAGAAGGTAAGGCTGATATAAGTGAGAATATAAAGAATTGTATTAACCTTTCCTTTTATTAAAATTGAAATCAAAAGAAAAAGAGCTGTGAAGGGGAGAAAGTAAATCATAAAGTAAACAATATGAAGAATACTTTCCTGAATAGTTGAAGAATGGATAAATGGCAGCATGTATGGATAAATCAGGTTTGCAGTATTTTCTGCTTCACCAAGATTCATGCCCTGCATTCCCATTGGCAATAGAAAAAGAATAGTAAGAAAGATTGCCGGAATAATTCTGCATACAAAGAAAAATATTTTTTTAGTATTGATTTTGATTTTATTTTTTGACGAATTATGCTTTTTCGTCTTTGGAGATTTGTTTTTCATTTTTTACTTTCCTGGGGGTGTTTTTACGTATAATGATATTATATGGTAGAAACAGGGATTTTTCCATAGTTATTTTTAAGTGACATGATGAAATAGTAAACACAATTGGCTATAACAATGCAAAGGAAATAACTGTACTTGTTCAGCCCTGTTTATTTATTTTTAAGTGACATATAAAAATTTGTAGGATATAATTAACTATTATAATATAGGGGTTGAGTTCCAATGAAAAAAATACTGTCTTTGGCATTACTGGCAGCAATAAATATCTGCTCACTTACCGCACTTGATTTTGTATTCAAACTTGAACCTGTCGTTATTTTTCCGAGAGAAGAGTATATGTCTTTTGCTCCAGGAGCTGTTGTTTCTGGTGGAATAGATTTGTTTAATCTTTTGACAATTGGAGGAGAAGGCGGTTACCTTTATGAAAAGCCTTCTGGAGATAACCAGGCAATAAATGTTGCTTTTGGTGGTGCAAATCTCGGACTTTACTACTATCCTATTTCACGTCTTTATATCGGTGCTGGTGGTGCATTTGGTGCAACTACTTATATTTCTCAGCTGAAGAAAGATGGTGATTCTAATTCGAAAACTTCTTTCTCTGATATTTACTGGCGTGCCTTTGGTGAACTTGGTTTTCGTGTGAATCCTAAATTTACCGTAAGTGCCTTTGGTGGTTATGCAAGTTTTTGTGCTGATGCCGGAAAAGAAAGTTTTCTTTCTGGACTGTATGGCGGACTCTCTCTTAGATTCAGTGGAAGTGTAGGTAATAATACACGCAGTTCTGCTTTGTCTGTTCGGGTTGTTCAGGATAGTGTCGTTTATCCTGTTTATTCTGCTGTTTATGGAACAGAGCCTTTTGGTACTATATATCTACGCAATGATGATGGTGCAGAACTCAGAAATGTAAATGTTTATTTTCGTATAAACAGATATACAGCTGGAACTAAACTTTGTGGTTCTGCTTCCAGAATCAACCGCCATTCAACTATGACTTTCCCGCTTTGTGCAGATTTTTCTGATGAAATCCTGAAATACACAGAAAACGGAAAAATCAGTGGTGAAGTTGTAATAGAATATGAGTTCCTTGGAAAAAGAATGACTGCCGTTGAGTCAGTTGTTATTTCGGTAAATAACAGAAATGCCTTTAACTGGAGTGATTATGCAGGACTTGCTGCCTTTATTTCTCCAGATTCCCAGGAAATTGCAACCTTTGCAAAAGATGTCGCAGGAATTACCCGTAACAATCTTTACACGGGTATGAATGCAAATCTTCAGTATGCAGTAGGAATGGTAGAAGGGCTTCGTCTTATCGGAATGAATTATTCTGCAGATACAACATCTCCATATAACGAATATCATCTTTCGGATAAACTTGATTCAATTCAGTATCCGCTGCAGACAATGCAGTATCTTTCTGGTGATTATGATGAGCTTGGAATTCTTCTTTGTTCCTGCCTGCAGACTGTAAATGTTCCGACTGGCTTTATGCCTTTAGATGATGATTTCCTTGTTCTCGTTCGACTTGGAATTTCTCCGGCTCAGGTTTTAAGTAATTTCGCCACAACAGATGGACTTTTGATAGATGAAGAATCTGAATCCGTTTATCTTGCTCTTTCAATGGCTGCTTTGAGCAAAGGTTTTACTGCAAGTTTCAAGGCTGGTTCAGAAGCTGTTGCAAAATGTCTTACAAGCGAAGATGTTTTCTATGAGTTTATTGATACAACTGATGCCTGGACACTTTATAAGCCGGTTGCTTACAGCAATAACTCAAATGTTACACTTCCAAAACAGGATGCACTGGTAAAGAATATAAAGGCTGCAATTCAGAGTTATATTGATTCTGATATTGAAGCAGTAATCAAACGTGAACGTGCAGCTGGTAATACAAACAAACTTGGCGTTGCACTTGTTCGTGCCGGCCGATATTCAGAGGCAAAACGTGAATTCCAGAAGCTTTCAACAGTTTCTGCAATGAACAATACTGCAAACATCCTCATGATAGAAAAGAATTATACCGCTGCTGCAGCTCAATATAGACGAGTTCTTGAAAAAGACCCTTCAAATAAAGTTGCCCAGAAAGGTCTTGAAAATGCAAATTCAAAAGTTGAGTAAGTAATAGGAAAGGAAGAGAAGAGTTGAAACAGTTAAGAATAAAAAAGACAGCAATTATACTTTCCATTATTACCTTACTTACAGCTGGGGCTTCGGCATTAGACCTGTCTTTGCATTTATATCCGGTCTATGAAGCTCCTCTGAATAATTTTATGAATAAGGCAGGTGGCTTTGGAGGAAATGTCGGAATTGATATTGCTCCGGTCAGTTTGAGGGGCCGCGATAAAATCTTTATATCTGGTGAGTTTACTTATTCAGTATATCCTGTAGAAGGTTTAGGAATTCAGTCGCTTTTTGATGGTGCTCTTGGTCTTGGATATAACTTCCGAATAAATGACAGATTTGCCGTTTTTCCGGAAGTTTATGCCGGACTATGGAGTTTTAATACATCTGATGCTGCAAATATACAATCTGCCAGCGGACTGGTTTTCGGCGGTAGAGTAGGCGGTGAGTTTTATCTTGGACCTGCTTTTTCACTTTCTGCCTTTGGTGGCTTTAAGACTTACTATACCAGACCAAGTCCTTTTATGAATAATTTCGAGCTTGGTATTGGAATCAGATATAGTCTTTCACGTGGACTTTTCAGTTCTAATAAGATTTCAATGGAAGAAAATGAGGTTGAGCCGCTGTTCCCTGTATTCTTTTCGCATTATTCTGATAATCCTTTTGGTCATTTTACTTTTGTTAATAATGAAGAAAATGATATTTATGATGTAGAAGTTTCAATTCTCGTTGATTCCTTTATGATTACTCCATATATAATTTATCAGGCTCCACAGGTAGGGCGCGGAGACTCTTTTGAAGTTTCTGCCTGTGCGCTTTTTAATGAAAATATTCTCGAACTTATACAGCCAAAGTCTTCTGATCTGGAAGTTACTGTAACTTATTATTCAATCGGAAAAAAACAGACATCTACCTATAACATTCCAGTTACTGCTTTAAGCCGTAATTCAATGACCTGGGAAGATGATCGCCGTGCAGCAGCCTTTGTTTCTGGACGAGACGCCACAGCACAGAGATTTGCACGTCTTGTAAAAACTGCTGTAAGAAACAATCTCCGTAAGGATATTCCGGAGAATGTTCAGTACGCTGCTGCAATTTTTGGTGCTCTTAAGGCCTTTGGTATTAACTATGTAGTAGATCCTTCGAGTGCGTTTACAGATAATGTTGGTACTGCTGCTGTAGACTTCCTTCAGTTCCCATATCAGACACTTTTATACCATGGTGGTGACTGTGACGATCTTACAATTCTTAACTGTTCGTTACTCGAAGCTCTTGGTATTGAAACTGCATTTATAACAGTTCCGGGCCATATCTATATGGCATTTGATTCAGGGCTTTCTGCAGATAAAATTGGTTCTGTTCGAAAAGGATATTATATAGTCGCAGAAGGAAAACTCTGGGTTCCTGTAGAAATTACACTTTCACAGGATACTTTCAGTCTTGCCTGGTCATATGGGGCCCGTGAATGGAGAAAAGCCGGTGAAAATGCTGCTCTCATTCCGTTAAAGAATGCCTGGTCGCTTTATCTGCCAATCAGTGTTCCTGATTCTGATGTTAATATTGATATGCCGTCCCAGGACATTCTGATTAAACACTTTACTGAAGCCAGATATTATTAGTTCCTCTATTTCATAAAATCCTCTTTTAATGTAATATTAAAACCGCATCTTTTGGAGGTTTTAATATGATGAATAGATTTAATATTGGTGACAGCTTTGAAACTACAGTAGTAGCTGTTACTGATTCCACAGTTTTTGTTGATTTGAGTGCAAAGTCTGAAGGCGTTATTGATGTTGCTGAGTTTAAGGATGAGGAAGGCAACGTAAGCGTAAAAGAAGGCGATAAAATAAAGGTTTTCTTTACCGGTGAAGTTCGTGGTGAAATGCGTTTTACAACTAAAATCGGAGGAAGTTCTGCTGACGATACAATGATTGAAAATGCTTTTAAGGGCGGTATTCCAGTAGAAGGTCATGTTGATGCAGAAATTAAAGGCGGTTTTGATGTAAAAATCGGTGGAAAACGTGCTTTCTGTCCATATTCTCAGATGGGATTTAAGGATAAAAAAGAGCCTGCTTTCTATGTTGGAAAAACTCTGAGCTTCATTATTACTGAATATAAGAATGATGGAAAAGATATTCTGGTTTCTAACCGCAAAATCGGTGAAAGCGAATATGCAAATAAGCTTGGTAAGCTTGCAACTCAGATTACAGAAGGCGCTGTTGTAGAAGCAACTGTAGAAAGTATTGAAAAGTTTGGAGCATTTGTAAATATTCAGGGCTTCCGTGCACTTCTTCCAATCAGTGAGCTTTCTTTTGACCGTGTATCTGATGCTGGTGAAGTTGTTGAAGTTGGTCAGGAACTTAAAGTAAAGGTTATTAAAACAGACTGGAAAAATGAGCGTGTAAGCGTAAGTCTTAAGGCTTTGATGTCTGATCCTTGGGAGGAGGCTGCAAGCAAGTTCCCTGTTGGAACAAAGGTAGATGGAAAAATCAGCAAGATTATGGATTTCGGTCTCTTTGTAAATCTTGATAAGGGAATAGACGGTCTTGTTCATGTAAGCGAACTTGAAGGACTTAGCGCAAATACAAATCTGAAAAAGGTTTATAAGCCTGGCCAGGAAATGAGTGTTGTTGTAACAAAGGTAGATGCTGCTAATAAGCGTATTTCTTTGACTACAGCTACTTCAAAAGAGCAGGATGATACTGCAGCACAGTATATGAGTTCACAGGATGATGACGGCGAGACATATAATCCATTTGCAGCTTTGTTAAAGAAATAATCGTTATGCCACTCGTGTATATTACTCCCGAAATATCCTATCTTCCCTCTGTCGAAAATCCTATCTCGAGCGATGTAGTTTTTATAAAACCTGCAGGCTCTGAGGTTACCTGGATTTTTGACACAGGAGCAAATTCAGAGGCAGCAGGCCTTATAAACTCTGTAGAAGGCAAAAAGAATATAGTTATTTCGCACTTTCATCCGGATCACATTCTGAATCTTTTGAAAGTCAAATATGATACTCTTTATGTTACAAAATACACAAAAAAATATACGAGGGCAGGGACTGTTGTTGATTCAGACCTTACTTTTCCAGACGGCATCAAAATCTATCAGTTTCCATCCAGTCATGCAAAGGGGTGTCTTGCACTGGAATACAAGGATTATGTTTTTCTTGGTGACGCAACCTATTGTAAGTATCGCCTTAAAGCCCATCAATATAACGTTCAACTGCTTGAGCAGATGATTAAAAGGATGGAGCAGATAGATGTTCCGTACTTCTGTCTGAGTCATGATAAATCTTTCATTCAGCCAAAAGAAAATGTTCTGAATATTTACAAAAATATTCTTGCTCGGCGTACCAGCGGAAATCCTGTAATCAATGTAAACGACCTTTTACAACGACAATGGCAGCGTAAAAAAAAGGGACAATTCTTTCAGAAATAACGCAAAAATCAAAATCTAAACACGAAAAAAAGACAGGAGGGGAAGGCTCCTCCTGTTTTTTTTATCTAAATATCCATTTTTTTATACCGATAAATAACTATGGCAAAAAATTCATACGAAAAACCAGATTACTGGTCTCAGAAAGCTTTCTCAGAAGGATATCCTGCTCGTTCAGTTTATAAACTTAAGGAAATTGACGAGAAATTCGGAATGATTAAGAAAAATTATACTGTTCTTGATTTGGGATCTGCACCGGGAAGCTGGACTACTTTCTTACTTCGTCAGCTGGATGGTTCTGGTAAGGTTGTATCATGTGATTTGAATCCTCTGGCAAAAACTGTAAAAGGCGATAATCTTGTTTTTATTCAGGGCGATCTTAATGCTCCGGAAATCCGTAATCAGATAAAGAGTGAAGGTCCTTATGACCTCGTTGTCTGTGATGCAGCTCCAAAAACTACCGGGAATAGAACTGTAGATACTGCCCGTAGCGAACAGCTCGTTGAAATGGCTATCTGGTATGCTCAGACTATGCTTAAACCTGGAGCTAATTTTTGTGTAAAGATTTTTCAGAATGGAGATCAGCAGAGGCTTTTAAAGCTTATGCGAGAAACTTTTACTTCTGCCAAAGGTTTTAAACCTGAAGCCTGTCGTGCAGAATCGTTTGAAACTTATCTGGTGGGGATTTGCAAGAAATGAGTGAAAAGATTGGAGAAAAGTCGTTCCTTAAAAAGTGTGAAGCGACAATTGAGGCCGAACGAATATCTGAAAAAAAATGCTTTATTTCTGAAAAAAGGCATTGTATAATTAAGAAATTGGTAAAAAGTATAGTTATGAGTTTTAAATCTAATTCTATACAAGTCGTTTGTCTCTCTGTTCTCGGTTTTTGTGCTGGGGTGTTTTTAACTTGTGTTTTGATTACAGCACGCCGTCCTGATTCACGCCATGGTGTCGGAGGTCTTGAAACTACTGCCGAACCGGAATATGAGGAAAACCTTTCTTCACTTCTTGCATCTGTAGAAAAAGATGTAAAATCAGCAGATATTATTGATGCTGATTCAAATATTGCTGCTGAAGAGCTTCTTGCAGAGGAAGGTCTGGCAGAAAAATCCTTTGATTCTGATTCTTCTATTATTACATATCAGACTTATCGCGTAAAATCAGGTGATATGATTGGTTTTATTGCAGATGCTTTTGATGTAACTCAGGATACAATTATCAGTGTAAATAATATTAAGCAGAGTCGTCTTATTCAGCCTGGTCAGTATCTTAAGATTCCTTCAATGCCTGGAATCATTTATACGGTAAAGAAAAACGGTGAGACTCCACAGACAATTGCAGATAAATACAAGGTTAATGCTGAAAAATGTGCAAATGCAAATTATGTAAGTCTTGATACTGAGCTTAAGGCAGGAACATCACTTTTTATTCCAGATGCTGAGCTGGACTGGGCAACACGCCAGGAAATCAATGGAGATCTCTTCAAAAAACCTCTTCATGCACGTTACTGGCTTTCTTCTAATTATGGCTGGCGTAATTCACCATTTAATGCAGGTGCTCGTACTTTCCACGGTGGTATTGATATGGCTGTAAGTAGTGGAACTCCAATTTATGCAGCTTTGGACGGAACTGTTTCTGCAGTCGGCTATAATGCAACTTATGGTAACTATGTAATTATTACTCACCATTCAGGATATAAAACCCTTTACGGCCACATGAAGTCTACTGCGTGCCGTAAAGGTAATTTCGTTTATACAAACACTGTAATTGGTTATGTAGGATCAACTGGTATGAGTACCGGTCCACACCTCCACTTTACAGTTTATAAGAACGGTAAGACAATAAATCCGATGACGGTTCTTAATTAGTTTCTTACCAGCTTCTTCTGCATCATATATTCATCGAGCAGAGTTCCGTCTTTCAGGCAGATTGCTGAAGGACGGCGACCGGTGATTTTGAATCCCATCTTTTCGTAAAGAGCTCTGGCTCTTGTATTGCCTTCAACAAAATCAAGCTCAAGAATCTGAACATATGGCTTATTCAACGCAAGTTTTTCCATTTCTTCGAACATGCGGGTTCCAATTCCGAGGTTCCAGTATTCCTTGCACAGTGCAATTGCAACGCCTGCACGGTGCCTGAGTTTTAATTGAGAACTGAACTGAATACCACAGTTTCCTGCAACTTTTCCGTCAACAATGCAGATCAGCATAGCTTCATCTTCAGATGCATTCTTACGCTCAAAAAGGGCTTTTTCTGCTTCATAAGTATACTTATCGCATTCTTCAGGATAACGCAAAATAAACTCGGTTTCGCCGGCAGAAATTTTAAGATATTCAATTACTCCATTGATATCTTCTTCACGTGGGGAAAGAATGGTAGCAGTGCGGCCGTCTTTCAGTTTAAAGTCAAAAGGTTTAATAGTCATAGTTGTACCTCACATAATAAAAATTTCTGCCAGATCATACGACCGGCGTTATTATATTTTGACATCTTAAATATATTTAAAGATTTGTGCAACTTCCACATATCTGTAAAATTCGTTATAATCTCGCTATGGAAACACGAAACATTTTTGAAAACCTTTCTTGTATCGATCACAGATACTCTTTGTCGGAAGCCGATGCATTTGCCGGCCTTTCTAAGTATATTTCCGAAGAAGCTTCTATCCGCTCTTGTGCAAAATGTGAAGCTGCTCTCGTAAAAGCTCACCTCAAACTTCGTGGAAAATTGACTGATGAAATTGCAAAAACTCTTGATGATGTTGCTGCAAACATTGATCCTCAGGAAGTTTACACAGAAGAAGAAAAAACAAAGCACAATATCCGTGCTCTTGTAAACGTAATGAAAACTAAGGTTGATTCAGAAATCGGACCACTTATCCATCTTGGTGCTACTTCAGTTGATATTCTTGATACAGCCCTCAGCTGCCGTATGCGCGATGTAACACAGAACGTCGTACTTCCAGAACTTAAGAAACTTGAAAATTATCTCTGCGACATTGCAGAACGCGAATGCGCAACTCCACAGGTTGGCCGTACACACGGACAGCATGCTGTACCTATCACTTTCGGATGGAGCATTGCTGAGTTCGTAAGCCGCCTTGGAAAATCAATCCTCCGCATCGAAGAACTTTCTAACCAGCTTGTTGGTAAATTGGCTGGTCCTGTTGGTTCTTACAACGGACCTTCAATGATCGTAAAAGATCCTGAAGAACTCGAACGCACTTATACAGAATTCCTTGGTCTTACACCATCTGAATATTCAAATCAGCTTGTTGAACCTGAATACGTTCTCCGCCTCTTGCTTGAGATGAACGTTGCATTCGGAATTATAGCTAACCTTGCAGATGACCTCCGTAACCTTCAGCGTTCAGAAATCGGTGAAGTATTCGAGTACTTTGCTGCAACTCAGGTTGGTTCATCAACAATGCCTCAGAAGAGAAATCCATGGAACAGTGAGCACGTTAAGTCTTTGTGGAAGGCTATGTGTCCACGCGTAATCACTTTCTATATGGATCAGATTTCTGAACATCAGCGTGACCTTACAAACTCTGCAAGCCAGCGCTTTATTGCTGATTATGTAAGCGGATTTACAATGGCAGTTGCACGTATGAACTCTGTTGTTAAGGGACTTCAGGCTGATAAGGAAGGCATGGCACGTAACCTCGAAAATGCCGGTGGTAAGGTAAAGGGCGGCGTTCTTGCAGAACCAGCTTATATCTTGCTTGGCGAAGCAGGCTACAACGACGGCCACGAAGTTATCCGTAAGATTACTCTCGAAGCAGAGCAGAGCGGAAAGACTTTCTTCGAAGTTCTCAAAACTCACGAGAAAGAATATGCAGACATCACAGCTCAGCTTGAAAAGCTTGGGGTTGAGAATCCTGCAAACTTCTTTGAGCATCCAAGCAATTATTGCGGACTTGCTGCAGTGAAGTCTAAGAGACTTGCTCAGAAGTATAAAGAATTGATGAAATAAAACAGAAAGGGCAATCAGTTATTCTGATTGCCCTTTTTTTTATGGTAGTTTACAGTTTATTTACCCTGAATGTTTTCAACAGTAAAAGATGGATCATCAGAAGGAGTGAAAATCAGATCTGCAGCTTTTGGATCTGCAATTGTTCCTTTTATGATTTTTGATGTTGTATAAACATCTGATTCTGTAATAAAAGTAAGCTTTGTGATTGTTTTTCCTACAAGTTCATGCTGAGGGTAATAATCATTGGCTGCAGGAGCCTTAAAGCCAATCTGCTTTTTGCCCCAGAAGAAATTACTGAGTGTAGTAAGCCCATACTCTTTGCCATCTGAATCAGTCGCAATAATTGTCTTTAATGTGCTGAGCGGCTTGTCTGTAAGCACTTCTTCATCATTTTCATCTTTAGTAACAGTTTTTGCAATTTCTGCACCGGAAAATTCTTCGAGTTTTACAACTTTGATGCTGGTTTTAGTTTCAGAAAGTTCTTCTTCGGATTTATACAAAGCGATTGTTGGAGAAAAATCATGATGGACTTCTCCGGTTGCAAGAGTAACATAAAGAGTTCCCATATCTTTTGGACTTGCCTTGATTTTGCTGAATGAAACTTTATCAGCAGATTTAGCTGCTTCCTTATAATATTCTGGAGTTTCGCTCAGAATATAGTAGCTGTAATCCGGAGACTGGAAAAGATTCTGCTTTCCACTATAACGGATTGTAGAAGCAGCACGGCCCGAAATTGTTAGATCGAAGGATGCTGAATCATCTGTAATTTCTGTTCCGCCCAGACTCTTCAGCAGTTCTTTTGAAATCTTTACAGGGCAGGTAATTCCTCTTGCAACAGCTTGTGCTGGTGTTGTTTCAATGTGGTATGTACCATAGCTCATTGAACCGTTAGCAACCTTTTGTGTTGCTGATGTATAAGCGTCAAAATTTCCGTCTGTAGTTTCTGACTTGAAGAATTCTTCATACGGAATATTAACAAGTGCATATACTGAATCATCGGCAGGAGGATTATCCTGATTTCCGTGATTACAGCCACTTAAAGTTAAAGCAAACATTACGGCTAACAGGCCGTAGTTGAGTAAACATCTTTTCATTTTATTACCTCGAATTGTTATGAAATAAAGTTAGGTGATACTAACTAAAACTAATATATCCTAATGTTTTATGTTAAACAAGTAAGTTTTAACTAACAAATTTGTTTTTTTTACTGAAAACTTATTGATTACATTCTGTGGATTTGTTAGATTTTTTTTGTGAACAAAAATACATTTGTAATTTTCCTTTATATTTCTTTTCTTTTTATTTCCTGCGGTCAGGTTAAAACTTCAGAAAGTTTTACAGCCATGAATACGTATATGACTGTCAGTATTTATTCGAGTTCTTCAAAGAAGGGGAAGAATGTATGCCGTGAAATTCAGGAAAAGGTGTGTGAGCTGGAAGGTATTTTGTCTACTACGCTTACTGATAGTGATGTGTATCAGTTAAATCATAATAAAATACTTGATGCGCCTGTAAATCCGGAACTTTCAGAACTTCTGGATTTTTCAAAACAGATGTATTTACGCACCGGTGGTGCTTTCAATCCTGCGCTTTATCCTGTTATCCGGGAGTGGGGCTTTACTACAGAAGAGTACAAGGTTCCTTCGCCAGAACGTGTTCAGGAACTTCTTTTGAATACGGATTTTTCGAAGGTAGAATGCAATACTGCAGGCCTTTTGCTTTCTGATAGAATGGAGCTTGATTTTGGAGCTGTTGGAAAAGGTTATGCAGCAGATAAGGCTGTGGAAATATTAAAATCAAACGGAATAAAATCTGCACTGCTTGATTTTGGCGGAAATATTCAGGCGGTTGGAAAAAAGCCGGATGGAAGTTTATGGCGTGTTGGAATTAAAAATCCGTGGGAAGGCGGTGCTGCTGCAGCCCTTAGTGTTGAGTCAAAGGCAGTTGTTACAAGCGGTGGCTATGAGCGATATTTTGAAAAAGACGGTGTGCGTTATATTCATATCTTTGATCCGAAAACTGGCTGTCCGAGCAACAGCAATCTTGAAAGTGTAACAATTGTCTGTGAAAGCGGAAAATATGCAGATGCTTTAAGTACTGCTCTTTTTGTTATGGGAAAAGATGACGCGATAGATTTTTACAAGGCTAATACTGATTTTGATTTTGTGCTTGTTACAAAAGAACGGGAACTTATTTACAGTGCGGGACTCCGTGGTTTTATTGAACCTCTAACTGATTTTTCCCGTGTTGAGTGCACAGCTGATTCTTTTGAAAAATGATCCTTCTGATTTACGGTAGCGGTCGCTCATCTGCCTGTAGTACGCAAGAGTCTGGCCAAGCAGAGTATTTGGAGAAGGCTTTAGACTTACGGCGCACTGACTCAGTGCACTTACTGTTGAGAGGGTGAGGGCTTTCTGTGCGGCCATAAAAAGTGCTCCCTGCGTTATAGAGATATTCCATACTTTGAGCAGTACCTCAAAGCCTGCTGATATAAAGATAAACAGCCATAACGAAAGGTGGGGTAATAAAAAGATTTTTCTTTTGAATATGAGTCGCCTGGGCAAGAAGGGCTGCGAGGAAAGCCCCGCCGAGAACTCTGAGATCTTTTATAAAGAACAGAGATGCAGAAAGTACCAGAAGAACCACTGCAAAAAGCAGACTGGTGGCGGGGTGTCCCTCAGTATTTTCTGAGATTTCCGGCACAACCACATCTTCTACAAGTTTGTTTTCATCAATATCTCTTATACTCTCTTTTATTCCGAATTTTTCACTGAACAGGGCCGTAATAATTCCGCTTGCCGTATTAAAAAATCAGCATGGGCCCCAGAAGGCTAAAGGTTCTGTTTCCAATGTAAAGTGAGGCCAGCCCAATCTGAATGACAGCACTGATAGCAGAGCCGGCGATAGAAATTCCGAAAATGCTGACGGCTTTCTTTGAAATCAGTTTATATAACAGTCTCATTACAAGAGCACTTACAACTGACTGAAACAGAGAAATCAAAAAGAATGGAGAAAATAAAGTGCCTCCCATAAGAGAAGCAGCAGCTGCCTTTAGTACTGCAAGAATTAGAAAAGGTCCGAAATCTAAATCCAGAGCCAAAAGAATTACAGAGTTTGTCAGTCCTAGTCTGAAAAAAGGAACGAATCTCGGTAGAATCATTTCTACATAAGATAAAAGAAGGGTAATTGCGTTTAAGTATGCTAGAGATTTATTCCGAGATTGTATCAAATTCTCCTTCTTCTTCGAGAGTGATTATTACATTGTTTGGAAGACAGACAAGAGGCGAGTGCCAGCCCTGATTAACACATGTTTTATTAGGACACGGAGAATCAATAATACGAACGCGTCCATCTTTTATCTCAAAGGTTGTAATACCCGTTGCGCCTCTTACTTTATAGATTCCGTCCTTCTTTCAAGAATATTCGTATCGGTTGCCGTCTGCTTTTATAGAAAAAACACTTCCTTTGTGAGAAACACTTTTGACTGTAAGGAATATACCAAGCCCGAGAACTGATACTACAAAAATAATGTCTAGCGGGTGCAATTTTCTCATAAATTGAGTATATCATAAAATTAATTTTTTTATTGAAACAAATAAACTTTCTTATTTTTGTAAAAAATAAGAACTAAAAAATATCTCTTAAAAATACCCCCTTTCTGTTTGTCCAGAAAAGGGGGTACATATCAAACTCGGGGCCTTTTTCATTTTTTTTACAATAGTTTATTTATTGAACTTTTAACAGTGATATTCAAACTTATACATTTGTAAATACGGACGTACTTCAACTGGATAATAATAGATATTAAACAAAGGAAAGTTTTGAACAAATATAGAAAAATCTCCGTTCACTGTTTTATCATATACATTTAATTTTTTATTCTGTAAGATACAAAGTATAACATATAGGAAAATCTTTATTTTTTTTGTGTTTTCATTTAATTCTAAGTTTCTTTCCTTTTTGTTTTTTAAATTATTTAAAGCTTTATGTACCGATACTTTTGCTAAAAACATGCCTAATAAATCATCACGGTTGATTTTTTTTATTACTTCTGGGTGCAATTTGCAAAAATACGTAAAGTTAGCTTTTATATATTCATCAGAATTTATTGAATCTGATTTATGATATTGATGAATTACTTCTGTATCATGGGCTATATAAAACTTTACACCATTTTTATAAAGCCTATATGATATTTCAGTATCTTCAATACCCCAATTTTTAAAACCTTCATCAAAGCCTCCAGTTTTGATAAGTGCATTTCTGCTTACTGCTAAATTACAAGTAAAACTTAAAAGCCAGGGAAATCTTATACAATTAGAGTTGAACGAATATCGAGCTAAAACTTTGTGCCGGAATTCAAAAAAATCAGAATTTGATTTTATTGTATCTATATCAAGTTCTTTTATACTAATAGTATCATTAAGTAAAAGCCGTGTTCCTATGACTACACTGTTTTTACACGCTAAAAAGTATTTTTTTAAATTGAATAAATACATTTCTGGTATAATTACATCACTATCTATAAATACAATTACATCATTTTTTGCTAACTTTATACCTTGATTACGAGCTTTAGACCTGCATGATGATTTAGTGCGTTTTAAATACACATATTTAATTTCAAATGGTATTTCCAGAAGACGAACATCATAAAACACGGAACTACCATCGTCAATTAAAATAACTTCAATATCTGCAAAATCTACATCTTTTTGTTTAGCAATAGAGTTAAGGGTGTTTGTTAAAAGTTCATGTCTCTCATAACAGGGTATTACGAAGCTAAAGGAAACATTTTTATTTGAGAGTTTTGACTTCATAAACATAAACCTTGTGTGGTGCACAATCAAGTGTAAATGCATCAGCACTAATTAAAGATTCGCGATTAATTGTTTTGTTAACAATACATTCCGAAAGCTCTATATCTTTTCTACATGATTTGTCAGGTGATATATCAGTTAATATATATTTTTCTGCTTTTACAATATTTGCAAGTTGAGATATATCAAAAGATATTGTTTTACTTTCTCTGCTGAAATTTGAAATGACAAGTAAAACTGTATTTTGATAATATCGAATGAATGCATCAATGTATTTATTGTAGAAGAATCGTTCTGAATTATCATTTTGGGTATGATTCTTATCGTATAGATTAATATAACTACCATATTTAATAATATCTTTGTGTGCAAAATTTAAAATATATGAATAGCGATTAAATATTTTTTGTTCACGCTCATTTTTTTGTGATAATTTATCAAACCCTTCTTTATAACTATAATAAGTTTTTAACGGACTTATTCCATCAATATTTCCACAATCTCCAATTTCGTCGCCGTTATAAACCATAATCTGACCGTTAGAACGAAGAACTGAATATTCAAAATGAGATAATCCAATTTCAACTTTTTCAGCATCTGATTGAATATTTGAGTAAGAATATTTGTCAGACATAATTCGGTTAGTATCATGGTGTGACTGAAAATATGTAAGAAATGTATTAGGAAAATAATCTTGTAAATTATAGTCAAACGGATATTGGTATAAATCTTGAGCCCAGTTTCCTTTAGTTGTATTGCGAACAATGTTGTAAAATGGATAATTATAGACAGAATCGAAACAATTAAGTTCACCTAAGAAAGACAAGCCATCTCCATAGCTTGAAAGTGCTTCACAAAGAAAGAACACATCGTTGTCTCTTTTTTTTGCGTTTGAAATAATATATTCCCAAAAACTTACAGGGCATCCATCTGAAACATCAGTTCTAAACCCTTTAATACCTTTGCTTTGCCAAAAAGCAACAATATCATCGAACAAACGATATACGGAATTAGCATCGTTGATATCATTATAAGTAAAATCAATTTCTGCTGTATCACGCCATCTAAATTTGCCAATACCACCATGATTTGGTAACAAATATTGTCCCACGTAATGATTTTTTCCTTCAGTTCTAAAAGGAATAAATTCAAAATTTGGATTTGGTATCCATCGGTCATTTTCAACCGACCAGGAAGTATGAGCTGGTACAAGGTCAATCATTATATTAATACCAACTTCGTTTGCATCTTTTATAAGTCTGTCAAACTCATCAAAACCGGTATCTGTTTCGTCTAAATATAGCGGATCTATTTTTTTGTAATTAAATACCGAATATGGGGAACCTATATCGCCCTTTATCCACTGAGGTTTTAATCCTTGCTTTATATATGGATAAACATTTGTATCAAGTAAGCCCATGAGCCAAATATGAGTAATTCCCATTTCTTTTAACCCAATGAGTTTTTCTTTAGTTATATGTTTTAATTTGCCTATCGACTGTAAATCTGTACCTGTTGCTCCATAATGCCGGATAAAGATTTCGTAAATAACTGCAAACTTTTCTTGTTTACGTTCTTCTCGTTTATTTTTCTCTCTTATTGAGGCTAATTCTTTTCCATAAATATTCATATTATCGAGTTTTTTTAAATCGTTATTTCCGATAATATCAACACATTCATCTAAATACCGTTCTGTATAAAAATTAGTGTCTATAAATTTTTTTATAAACCCTTTTACGTTATTTTTGCTAATTTCATTAAGCAATTCGATGTTTTCTTTCATAAAATCCTCCAATAAATAAATAATGGTAAAAACATAAACAATTGAATAATATAAAGACTATGTCGAACAGAAAATCTATCTGCGATATAACCTACCAAAATAGAAAGTATTGCAATAAATATAGAACCAATAAATGATGTTATTGATCCCATTGTTGCACGTTCTTCATCAGAAAATTCTGCTTGCATTAGTGAACTGTTAGCTACAGTTGAAATTCCATAAAATAATGAAGAAGAAATAAATAAAAATGGTGAAATAATAGTATTTATAAATATTGCAAGCAAACTAGATAAACGTCCGTATAGATTACAGACAATTAAACAAATACGTTTTGAGAATTTCTTGAAGACTTTATCTGAAAAATAGAAACTTAATGCACCAAGTACATTAGATAAACCGCGTAAAACTCCAATAAACCAGAGTGGACATAAACTGTTAAAAAATACTGATTGCAACTGATAAGAAGAAGAGGAAAGGCCTTCCTGTAAAGATTTTGCTAATATTATTCCAATTAATTTTCGATTTTTTGCCATTTTTTTTAATGCCGCAGCTACATGTTTAAATGGATTTTTTACCTGCGTCTTACATTTTGTATCAACAAAAGTAAATGCAATAATCAGGCTTATAATTTGTGGAAAAATCGAAAGGATTAATACGAGTCTCATTGAGTATTTTGCAAGAATTGTTGATAGAATTGCTGCAAAAACCAGAGCAAATTGCATTGTATAATTTGTTTTTCCTAAATATGCATGAAATTCTTCTTGTAGATTTTTTTCTTTTAAGGAATCATATAAAAGAGCTTCATTATTTCCTGAAAAAAAAGCAGTAGCTATTCCCAGAAGAAATGCACCTGTAATAAAACTCCAGTAAACTGGAAATAAGGCCCATAAACTGATACCAATAAGGTTGCATATTACTCCTAAAATAGTAGCAGTTTTTTTTCCAGCTAAATCTCCCAGAACACCAGTAGGAAATTCCATCAAAATTACAGCTAGAGACATCACTGAAAGAATGGACATTGATGTTGTATAATTTCCTAAAAAAGAATTTAAAACAATAACAATAATAGGGGAATAAAATTTTATTTCTGTAAAAAAATTAAATAAAGCAAGTTTTTTTATATTTAAAGCAACGTCTCTCATTTAATCCTCTATTTTGCCATTTCATAACATGGTTTTCCACCCCAATATCTATCAGCATTTAAATCAGTTGTAAGTGCAGCTAGTAAGATGTTTTGTTGCCATTCAGTTAAATAAACACCACCTCGTTCTAATACTGATAAAAATTTAAAACAATCAAGTTTATTATAACCTTCATATGCACCTAGGATAGCAATTGAAAGTTTTAATAGAGTAAAATCACTTTTTAATGCATTTGTTTCAAATGTATTAATTCCACTTTTATAATTGTCTGTATTAAAATATAGAGGACACTTTATAAGACTATCAATAAGTTCTTTATTGTCTCTTTGAAATTCTGAAAATATTTTTTTTCTTTTAGAAAAATCTGAAATTTTATTAACTTCTAAGGATATCTGTTCATATTTATCAAAAATATTTTCAAATTTAGAAAGATCAGCATCATCTAATTGTGTCAGGCAACGCACACATAAAGTTGATATAATCTTTTTGATTAAGTACAAATTGAATTGCACTATATCAAAACTATTAATCTTGTTTTCATCATTTTCTAAATAAAAATGAATAATTTCAGATTTGAGTTTATTTTGTAAACAATATTCATTTTTAAGGATAGTATCAAGTTCATAATCACTAAAAACAACTTGCAGATCGTTTAGGCATGCCTCAATCGAATCCGAGCAATGAACAATTCCATGAAAAGAACTAATTCTGCCATATTCTTCTCGAATACCTTTTCGTTCACCCTCAATTGGTGAAGAATTTCCTTTGATTGTGTCAAAAATTTCAGGAACAGGACGGGAATCGGTGTTTGTACTACGTTTAAATACCATGGCCACACATGGAGTGTTGCGGTATATATCTCCAAACAGCCAAAGATTTGGCACAAAT
Source organism: Treponema bryantii (assembly GCF_900111035.1). Lineage (GTDB taxonomy): Bacteria > Spirochaetota > Spirochaetia > Treponematales > Treponemataceae > Treponema_D > Treponema_D bryantii_C. Next base: position 214,808 of record NZ_FOFU01000004.1, on the reverse strand, counting down.
AAATGAGCTTTTTGCTCGTAAATCATTTCAAATTGACGTGGAGTAAGTTTCAAAACCTTTGCTGCAGTCAGAAAAAAGCCTCGTTCAATAATATTTTGATAAATACTATTGCTTAGGTTATTTTTAAAAGCATCGGGTCGTACCATTAAAAAACCATATTCTGCAAGCACCTTTTTGTCCATTTATTTTCTCCCTAAAATTGTTGTACAAAGATAACCTGCATGAACAAGTTCACTTTTGCTAAAATACGAAGTGTCTATAAATGGTTTTTCTTTTCCAAGATATTTAAAACAATAAGGATCAGGTTCTTCAAAATTTGAGTATAATCTACGTGAAGCACAACCGCCTTCACATAATTCAAGCTTATCACATGATTTACAATATTCTGGTATTTGACGAATCTTTGCAAATTCTTTGCTCTGTTTTATAGCATTTTCGCCATCACGTACGATATCATCAATTGTAATATCACTATCTTTCCAGTAAACACATGGAATTATTTTTCTTGATGGTGTTACTCTAAATGAATTGCGTCCACAGTTACATCCCTTAAAATATGGTTCCCCATCAATAGCAGCTAAAACAATAGGTTCAGAACATGTAACTATGCATTTCTTTTCGACAAGCCATTCAAAGAAACTCCAGAACTGTTCGTAATTTGGAGCTAGAGTTTTATTGTGAACAGCTTTGTAAATGTTTAGTCTGAAATTTAAGTTTAAAGATTGTGCTAAATCATATAAAGATTCAATTTGACGTGAATTTTCATTTGTTAAACAACTAACGATTGAGCATTCAATGCCTAATTGTTGTAAACGTTTAATAGCAGTCATTGCAAAATTGTAGCTACCTTTTCCTCGCATTTTGTCGTTTTCTTCTTCATTCGCAAAATCCAATGAAATGTCAATATCATGAAAATACGAAAGTTGTTCATCAGTCATTTTTGAAATCGAAAAACCGTTGGATGTTAAGCTCATTTTGATATTTTTTTCGTGAACATACGAAATAATATCCAAAAAATGCGGATTTAAAATATTTTCACCAGTACCAAAATTTATTGATGAGATGTCAATATTTTCAACTAATTTCTTTATGTCATCCAGTGTCAAATCATAAAATTTCTCTTCACGTGAATAACAATGACGACAATTAAAATTACAACGGTTAGTTGTTCCAATTCCTACGCTGTACTTCATAAAAAATCCCCTAACTTTTTATTTTTTCTGTTTTTAATTATTAAAAACATCTAATTTCGTTTGTAAAATTAAACATTTCAGAAGTTAAATTTTCATCTTTAATATTGTTTTTTAAAAGTCTATCATTAGAAAGTAAACATCTTTCTATCCATCCTTCAGCACTAATACTTATAATATCTTTTTTGCAGCAGATTTTTTGACCAGTATGTTTTTCTCCTACAATACGTATTGGCAAAATTCCATTGTATTTTTTTCTTAGTTCTGCAACTTTTAATTCAAATTCTTTGTTATACTGAATCAATACTTTATCTTCGATTTTTTTTTCAGAACGCTCAATTATTTTGCTAAAGGTAAGTGAAGAACATTTGAGCTTAGAAACAAAATCAGCGATAACATCCATTGAGTTCACGTTATATGCTGAAATTACAGAAACAATATCAATATACAAACCTTCATTTAATGCACTTTTTATATTCTCTACAGTTTTATCAAAGCAACCTTTTTTACCTCGAATTTCATCATGTATATTTCCAATGCCATCAAGCGAAACTGTAAGTTCATCAATTTGTAACTTACGTAATTTTTTAATTTTATCGCTATCAAGCATTGTCATGTTTGTAGTTAAATCAATAACTGCATCTGGCATTTTCTTACGTATATGCTCTAATATTGTAAAGATATCTTCACGCAAAAAAGGTTCGCCACCTGTAATCATAATTTTGCCTATATCATTCATTTCACTGAATAGATTGATTACACGTATACAAGAATCAGTGTCTACATCTTTTCCTGTATTTGTGTTAACAAAACAGTGTTTGCAGGCTAGATTACATTTAGACGTTATTTCCCAAATAACACGTCGTTTATTGTTTTCTAATCTTCGATAGCAGCAATCATCATTTACAGATTTTCTTTCAGAAATATTGTGACTCATAATTATTCAACCACCAATTCTGAGTAACCACTTTCTTTTCCTGTAAAAAAGTTTTCTTTGTGTAAAGGACAAAGTGGAATAAACTTTTTATCATCGCCTAAAACACAACGAGGGTCATTCTTATTCCAATCTTCATTGTGAGCATAAACAAAAGCCTTACATCCACCTTTACATTTTTCCCAATAATTGCAAGTATTACATTCACTTGATTTGTTTTCAAAACCTTTATAAGTACCGATATTCAAACGATTTTTAAGAATATCTTTAATAGATTTTTCATTAATATTTCCGTAAGGAATACTTTTGTCTGTAAGCAGGGCACATGGATAAACATCGCCATTGGCTAAAATAATTACATAATCACAAATCGAATGAAGATAATAACATCCGCCACCTCTTCCTTTATAAGAAGCAAAATCCATATTATCGTCATCAATAAAATAATAGCCTTTTTCAAAAGCAATTTGCATGTTTCCAATATCTGATTGCTTTATCTGTGTTCTAAGTTCTTTAATTAACGCTTTCCATTCTAAAGCTCCTACGACAACATCAAGCTGATCTTTTGCATTACGTCCAGTAGGTGAATACAGAAAAAATGAAAAAACATCGACATTAAGACTTGCTACAAATAAAATTAAATCTTTAAGTTCTTTACAATTATTTTTTGAAATAACTGCATTTACGCGAACATTGTATCCTAATTTTTTTGCAACTTTTATTGTATTAACAGTTCGTTCAAATGCATCAGCTTTACCACGAATCATATTATGTGTTTTTTCAAGACCATCCAGACTGATCATTATACTTTTTAATCCGGCGTTCTTAAAACGGATAAGCTTTTCTTCTGAAAGAACATAGCCATTAGAAATTAAACGGACATTTACATTTTTCCCAACTGCATAAGTAATCATTTCTTCAAGGTGAGGATGAATTGTTGGTTCCCCTCCTGTTAAATGCATATCCTCAAGCCCAAGGGGAATAAGACCGTCTACAAGTTTTTTGAAAACATCTAAACTCAAAGATTCTTTGCTTTTAGCACCAGAAGAAAATGCACAGTGAATACAGTTTAAATTACATGCATTAGTAATATTAATATCAGCTTCTCGAACAATCATAAGACACCCTACATTATTACATTTAAGATTTTTATAATTAAACACAAACTTAAGTTTTGTATTTATTAAGTTAAGTATAAGGGCGAATTTTAAAATCTGTCAATTTTTTTTTAGTAATAATGTGTCACATTATGTCATATTTGTGTCATATTATGTCACATTTACGTCACATTTGTTTTATTTCGATTGGTATTACTATTTCTTTTTCATTTTTCTTTCGTTTGATAGAATAAGTTTCTTTATTTTTTCCATTTTTAATACAAATAAATATTTGTTTTACATTCGAATTATGTTCAAAAATTAAAGTTAAACTTTTACAAGAAGAATGAAGTTTAATTCGTTTTGTATTACAAGAAGGGTCTATAAGTTCTATCGTTTTTTTAGGGACAAATCCAAATACTAAAAGTTGCAATAAATTAGTATTGATATCTGCAGCATTTTTGCCAACATCACAAATTTGAATAATTGAATTTTCTTTGACAAAAACAGGTATGTAATCAATTACAACATCTATAAGATAATAATTTTTTCCTATATAAACTTTATCTGAAGTTATATCAATCCAATTTCCTTCAGGAAAGTAGACTAATCTTTTTTTTATTGAACTTTCTAAAATTGGGGCTACTAGAAAATCTTCTCCCCATAAAAATTCATCTGTGATATTATAAGTATTTTTGTCTTTTGCATAATCATAAAATAATGGCTTAAAAATGGGGATGCCAGTTTGACTTGCTTTTAAAAATTGCTTGTACAGATAGAGTAAAAACTTATATCTTTGACGTATTGCATTCACACAAAGTTTACAGTTTTTATCAGAAATAACCCATGGTGCATTTTCTCGTGTACTTTTTTCGCTATGTGCTCTAAAAAATGGATAAAATGCTCCTAACTGATACCATCTAACCAGTAATTCTTCATCGCAATTACCCCAGAACCCACCTATGTCTGCACCTGTAAAAACTGCCCCTGATAATCCAGCATTTATTATTTGAATAATTGAATTTTGTAAATTATTCCAGGTAGAATAATTATCTCCTGTCCATATTGCTGCATATTTTTGAATACCCGCAAAACCTGCTCGTGAAAGCAATAGTTTTTGAGTGTCTTCAGAATTTAACTTTTTAAAAAACGCTGCTGCTTGAGTATTTGCATATATATTATGAAAAGCTTTAGCATATCTTTTTTTATCTGATGTTGTTATTGTATCTGGGATAACTTTTGATTTTGAAGAAAAATCTGTTGGTTCATTCATATCGAGGCATAAACCATCAAAACCTATTTTTTGATAAAAACTCAATGCTTCAGTAATCCATTGTTCAATATTTTGTGCTGTGTAATCACAAAATGCTACTTTTCCACTCCAAAGTTCTCCAATATATGTTTTTTTGTTCTCATCAAGCAAAAAAATATTTGTTTCGATTCCTTTTCTATATAGTTCATAATTGCTATTAGCACTTACAGTAGGATTAATAAAAAAAATTTTTTTAACTTTTTCTTTCTCAAGATATTCGGTGTGTAATTTTAAGTTTTTAAAAGCATCTGGATTGAGTGTAAATGGCTTATATTCATCAAATAACTCTATATCATACCAAATTGATTCAACCGGTATTTTTAGTTTTCTGCAGTTCTGTACTGCATTTTCTATTTCACAAGCATTTTTATAACCATAACGAGAATGGTGATAGCCAAGCATCCACATTGCTGGTAGAAAAGGAAGTCCCATGTAAGCTACCATTTTTTGTTGTACACTTTGTATTGTAGAACCTGTAAATAAAACTGCTGAAAATTGCATTCCTGATGCAGCTATAGAAATTTTATTGATAGTGGTAAAACCTATATCCATATTTGTTTTACCACTATCATTTAAGTAATAGCCTAGCCAGAAATCGTTATTTTGACATTTTAATAATATACATGGGAAACTTGTATAAAAATTGCTGTACATAGGATTATGGTAACTTGATTTTTCTTTGTTATTAGCTTCAAACAAACTGTTATTTCTATCTAATCGTTCTGAAATTTTTTCACCTAAACCATAACATAAATGCTTTAGTTCTCGTGTTTCACAAAGCCGCTGATTATTTATATAGAAATTTTCACCTTTAAAAATTAATTTGTCTTTGTAGTAAATATCATAAGTTTCTGGTTGTGCTTTAATGACAATTTTTGTTTCGCCAAAAATATAATTCTGTATATTTTTAGAATTTTCGTTTGTGGAAATTGCTGAAAGCTCAATTACACCATTACTGATTTCTTTACAAGATATTTTAATCATTTTTAGCCTCTACATTTTATTAATCAATTTATATAGATTATCTTATTCATATATTTAAAGATTATTAATGTTTTACCAGATATACCTATAATTGTTTCAGGGTACAAAAAGTATTTTTTTTATTTAGTATAACATGATGAATACGAAAAAGGCTACAAATTTTATGACAGCATAAAATATTAGAAAGTAAGAAGCAGTTGATATAATTAAAAAAAATCGTCTGCCCTAAAACTGTGGCAGACGATTCAATAATCTATTTCAGATTAATCATACTCTTATCATAATCACTTGGTGGCAAGTAGCCCATGAGTTCCATCAATGTGCTAGGCCAAGAAGAGATTCCAAGACCGCTGTTGAGCTCCAGCTCATACTCACCCTTGTACTCTGGGTCGTAGATGATACCTGGAACCGGGTTCAATGAGTGAGATGTCTTTGGCTTTGGTTCACCATCAGCACCCATAGCTACAGAACCGTCCTTCTTGTGCTCGTACATATCGTCTGAGTTTCCGTGGTCAGCTGTAAGACAGAGGATACCACCTGCCTTTTCGATAGCTGCCTTAAGACGACCAAGCTGAAGGTCCATACCTTCCATAGAACATACAACAGCGTTGAATACACCAGTGTGTCCAACCATATCACCGTTAGGGTAGTTAAGACGGATGTGGTCGTATTTTCCGCTTTCGATAGCTTCGATTACCTTGTCAGTAATTTCAGCACACTTCATCCATGGGCGCTGTTCGAATGGAACAACATCAGATGGAACTTCAATATATGTTTCAAGATTCTTGTCGAATTCACCAGGGCGGTTACCGTTGAAGAAGTAAGTAACGTGACCATATTTCTGAGTTTCAGAAATTGCCATAAGATGAACACCAGTCTTTGTAAGATATTCACCCATTGTGCGGTCAATGCTTGGTGGGTTTACAAGGAACTGAGCCGGCTTGTGGTTATCACCATCGTATTCCATCATACCAGCATATTCAACAGCAGGGCGACGTACGCGGTCAAAGTGAGGGAAGTTATCCTCTTCGAAGGCAGCAGTAATTTCAAGAGAGCGGTCACCGCGGAAGTTAAAGAAGATTACGCTGTCGCCGTCAACGATTGGTCCTACAGGCTTTCCGTCTTTAGCGATTACGAACTCGTGCATATCCTGGTCGAGGAGGCCAGCATTTTCACTGCGGTAAGTATTGATAGCTTCAGTAGCAGACGAAAACTGACGACCATCAGCCAAAACGTGAGCGTGCCATCCGCGCTCTACCATGCTCCAGTCAGCACCATAGCGGTCCATAGTGATGTACATACGTCCACCACCAGAAGCAATCTGATAATCAACATCGCTGAACTCAGCAAGGAATTTTTCAAGAGGTTCAAAATATTCAAGAGCGCTTGTCGGAGGAACGTCACGTCCGTCCAGAAGAGCGTGAACGCGGAGAGTCTTTACACCTTCCTTGTGAGCCTGAGTGATCATAGCCTTAAGGTGGTCAATGTGAGAGTGAACGTTACCATCAGAAACAAGACCCATAAGGTGGAAAGTAGTTCCCTTGTCCTGAACATTCTTTACAAGCTTCTTCCATACAGCACCTTCAAACATGCTGCCAGAAGAAATAGATTCACCAACAAGCTTAGCACCCTGAGCAAAAACGCGTCCACAACCCATAGCGTTGTGACCAACCTCAGAGTTACCCATATCATCATCAGTAGGAAGACCAACAGCAGTTCCGTGTGCCTTAAGCTGAGTGTGAGGGCAGTTCTTTGTAAACCAGTCGAGATACTTCATTTTAGAAGCCTTAACTGCATCTCCCTCTTCATACTTTCCATATCCAACGCCGTCCATAATTACAAGGACAACAGGACCACGACGACCCTTCCAGTTAGGGTTCTTTTCCAATGCATGCATTGTGTCTGCCATTTGTATTGCTCCTATAAAAATATATCAAATTAAACAATATTTACTATAATAATGAAAAAATAGATGTTTTACAACGAGGCAAAAAAAAAAGACCCGAAATCTTGCGATTTCAGGTCTTGATGGAGAATAGGGGGTTCGAACCCCTGACCCTCGGCTTGCAAAGCCGATGCTCTAGCCAGCTGAGCTAATTCCCCAGAAGATGAATGAATAATATACAATTTATGAGATTTGTTCAATAGATTTTTCAAAAATCATTTTCATTCTTGCGAATATAGGGGTTATGGCTTATAATTGAGGATATTATAGGAGACTTTTTATGAGTGATGGATTGGATCCAGAAATTGCAGCGCTTTTATCACAATCAGAAACTGGAGACTCGGCAGATAATGCAGTAACAGATATTTCAGATTCTGGAATGTTCAAATCTCCTTCTTCTGGAAGTAAAGAAACTTCTTCAAGTTCAGCAGGTTCTGCTTCTGTAAGATCTATTCATGAAGTTGATTTAAGCCGTACTGAATTTGCACCTATCGAAAAGTTTACAAACGATACTCCTTCAGAAATATTTAACGATACAAAATATTATAAGACAGCACTTACTGGTGAAAATCAGTCAGCTCAGCGTGTACATCAGATTCTTTCAAAATATCTTACCTGTCAGGATCCTAAAGACCGCGCAGTTTACCGTCAGCAGATAGTAACATCTTATTGGGAACTTCTTCGTGGAATGGTAGGTAAGATGGGATATACTGATACCCCGATGCCAAAGAAAATGCTGGTTCGCTTTGGCGTTGTTCTTCCTTCTCTTTTCAAACAGGAAACAAAGGATTTCTTTTCGAAGATTTTTGTTGAAAACCGCGAAGGTGAACCAATCATGTATGTTGATGAATGGTTCAAAGAGATTGCATCGGGCCGCATGAACAATTCTGCAACCGATGAAAAGAAGCAGGTGAAAACAGCCAATATGACACCTGATCAGGCTGCTTCTGCAGAACAGTCTCGTCTAATGCAGCTTCAGTCAAAGAACTCTGGAAAAATGCAGAGTACTGAAAATATCCTGAACATCAAAGAAAATGAACGCCGTATGCTCGAAGGTGAGCTTAAGCGTGATATAGAAGATTTGTGTGAGCATAATCAGGTGCTTGGACTTGAAAATCATTCTGCTGGATATACAGAAATGCAGCGTAAGCTTCTGCCGGAAATTACAGATATTCTGCATCGTCTTTCAAAGAATGATAAAGAGCTTTCTAAGGTTCTGGAAGAATTCAAAGAGGCAAAGGCAACTTACGATAACGTTCAGGATAAAATCAATGCAGGTGGTGGAGCAGCTGTAACAACAAATGATACAGAAGCCGTTAAGATAGAGTTTGAAACTGTTCGCCAGATGGCAAAAATGACAGTTGGTCGTCGTGGTAATCAGTTCCCTATTTTTACACGTGAATTCTACCATTGTACTGAGCGTGGTACAGGTACCCGTGAAAACGTAATCGATGTTCTTACATGGATTGAATCGCTCGATCCGGGAGTATTTCACAGAATACATAAGAATGTTCCAAACCGCATTGTACCTTATGTTCTGCTTGTTCCAACTTATGGAGACCGTGGTTTCTGCTGGGAACCTTTTGACCGCTATAATCGTGTAACAAGCCGTGGACGTATTGTTGTTCCAATGTATCCTAAGGATTTAAAGATTGCCGTTCTTACAGCTGTAGCTGATTTACGCTGGCAGGTTGCTAAGGAAAAGGCTTCGTATTACTGGATGGAAGAAGGTCTTACCGGTCAGTACTATCAGCATTTTGACCAGATGAAACTGAAGGGTGATGTAAAGGAATTCTTTATTGAAGATTACATTCTCTGGATGACAAAGGAATCTACAGGTGTTCAGCGTCTGGACAAGGATGTTCGCGGAATCTTCTGGCGTAATATGCCGTTCCCTAAGCCTCTTAAGGAAGAACTCCGCAAACGCTCTCTTGTTTATGATGAGCTTTGTAAGAAAGATGCCAACCGCGAAATGTCGGATGGTTATTGATTTTCCGTTACTCGCCGCTTAATGCAATTACAGGATCCAGTTTTGCCGCACGGCTTGCTGGATTCAGTCCAAAGAATATTCCCACAAATACCGAGAACACAAAAGAAATTATGCAGGCGTTCGTGCTGATAATCAGTGCGTTCGACTGAACATATTCCACTGCAAGACTTACGATAATTCCGACAATTATTCCAATTATTCCACCGAGAAGGGTAATGCTTGCTGATTCAATCAAAAACTGTTGTCTTATATCTGCAGGGCTTGCACCAAGGGCTTTTCGAATACCAATTTCCTGTTTTCGTTCAGTAACCGTTACAATCATGATATTCATAATTCCAATACCGCCAACCAGAAGGGAAATTGCTGCAATAGCACTGAGCATAATACTCATTGTACTTGTGATTTCGCTCATCTGTTCCAGCATAGACTGCATACTCATTACATTTACAGAATATTCTGAACCTGTCTTTTCTGTGTAATAGCTTTTGATTTCAGTTGCCAGTGCAACAGCTTTATCTGAAGAAGTTGTCTGAACCATTACAGTTGCTGCAGCCGGATTCGGTTTAATCTTCTTTGCGTAAAAGCCGCGGGGAATAAATGCAGAACCATTTTCCATACCAGTAGTCTGTTCTTTAAGTACACCCACAACTTCAAAATTAAAAGTAGTGTTGCTTGCAACAAGAATTACCTGTTTGCCGACAGCATCTCCAGCAGGAAAATAGTTTTCTGCAGTATCATGATTCAAAATGATTTTCTGAGTTCCTTCTTCATTATCAGTTACAGTAAAGAAACTGCCTTTCTCAAGTTCAAGGTTGTACATTTCCAGATAGCCTGTTTCAATAGCACTGCAGTTTACAGATGATGAAGTTTCTCCGTAAGTCATTGTTGCATTAAGCGTATTTTTGTACCAGATTTTTTTGATGTTTTTGATATTATCAAAAAGGTCTGTGCGGGCCGCTTCATCAAAAGTAACAGAAGAGGAATTTCCGCGGCGGCTCATAAAACCTGCACTGATACTTACAACATCAAGGCCGGCACTTCCAAAAGTGTCCTGAATCTGCTTTGTAGAACTGCTTCCCATACTTGTGATTACGATAACTGAAGCAACACCAATTATTACACCCAGTAAAGAAAGGAATGTTCGTGTTTTATTGCTTTTGAAGTTTTTGAAAGCATTTATGAAGTCTTCTAACATGTGTTACTCCGTTACAATCTGACCGTCGAGAATTTTTATACAGCGTTCTGTAGATTCACCGATTCTCGGGTCGTGGGTTACGATAATTATGGTTGTGTTCTGCTCATTATTGATTTTGCGGAACATTTCCATAACCTGTTTTCCAGTTTCTGTGTCCAGAGCTCCAGTCGGTTCGTCTGCCAGAAGAATCTTAGGCTCTGTTACCATGGCGCGGGCAATAGCAACACGCTGCTTCTGACCACCCGAAAGCTCATGAGGTTTATGATGAATGCGTTCTCCAAGACCGACAGCCTCAAGAGCTGCCTTCGCTTTTTCAATACGAACGGCGCGGTCAACTTTCTGATATTTCAGAGGAAGCATAACGTTTTCAAGAATATTCATTGCAGAAATCAGATGATACTGCTGGAAAACAAATCCGACCGTTTTATTACGCAGAACTGCAAGTTCCTTTTCTGTCATAAGGGCAGTCTCGCGGCCATTTATCTTTACAATTCCCGAAGTGGGGCGGTCCAGACAGCCAATCATATTCATGCAGGTTGATTTTCCTGAACCGGAAGGTCCCATGATAGAAACAAATTCTCCCTGATGAATATCAAAACTGATTCCCCGGAGCGCATGAACTTCGTTTTCTCCCATGACGTAAGTTTTAACTACGTCCTGTAAGCTGACTACAGTTTCCATGATAAGCCTCCAGATTACATCGGACCGCCAGGTCCACCACCTGGGAAGCCACCAGGCATTCCGCCGCCACTGTTTTTATTCTTACTGTTACCACTTGAAGACCCTGGTCTGTTTCTATTCATGCCGGAAGCACGTGGTTTTGACTGCTGAATCAAAACTTCTCCACCTTCAAGGCCTTCAAGAACCTTTACGTATTCAGAACCATAAGGCTGAACTTTTACAGATTTTTTCTGTTCACCTTTAGCAAGTACAACAAATGGCTGTTTGTTTTCATAACCTATTGCATAGCGGGAAACAACAACATATTGCTCTGTTGGACTGATTTCAATTTTTCCAGTGAAAGAAAAGTTTGGAAGAATTTCATCAGGATAATCATCTATACGAAGTTTTACTTTTACAACAGTTGCGCCACGAGATGTCACAGTACCAATTGCAGGCCAGCCTGTTACATAACCTTTTACAGTTTCGTTGCTGTATGCTGGGAAAGTAAAGTTTACAGTCTGACCGATTTCAAGCTTAGAAACATCTGTTTCAGTTACTTCAACTTCAGCAGTCAGATAGTCGATGTTTACCAGAGTTCCAACTTCATCCTTAGCTTCGAGAGAATCTCCAACTGCAACATCGAGATCTGCAATAATTCCATCAAAGGTTGCAGTAACCTTGCGGTCTTCAACTTTCTGCAGCAGCGAATTCCGCTCCGTTTCCAGTAGCCTCAACTCACGCGCCGAGGCGGTCAACTTCTTAGTTGCCATGTTGTATTCCTGCTTTTCGAGGTTGTAAAGCTGCTCCGAATCATCCAGCTGAATGATGATATCGCCTTTCTTTACTTTATCACCGGCCTTTACATAAACCGCAGTAACAGTACCCGCACTGCGAGCCTGAAGAGTCTGTTCCTGAGCTGCAGCAACAGTACCTGAGATTTCGATTATATTTTCATAAGTCTCAACATTTGCTGTATAGAAAACCTTTTCAGTTCCAGAAGAACTTAAAAGAGTTTTTAGTAAAACAAGCCCAATACCAATTACTACCAGAACGGCAGCGCAGATTATTATGATTTTAATTTTCTTTTTCATTTTGTTACCTCGTTATCAGGAATAAAGTTCATAACAACATCATCGTTATACATAATCAAATCAATCTGATTCATTACTTTTTTTACGATATAAGAATTAAGATTTGTTTTTGCTGAAAGGTAATCGCTTTCGGTTGTAAAGCCCTGCTTATACATTGCAGCAAGATCTCTTTCCAAATCTTCATACATCAAAAGATTTTCTTGTACAGTTTTCTGTTCCCAGAGAAGTGAATCGAGCTTCTGCTGAGTTTCTACGATTAAGGTTTCGTAATCAATTTCTGCAGTTTCTATTGCAAGCAGTTCCTGTTCCTCTGTAAGGGAATCCTGTTTTTTAGAAATTGTATTTTTACGGAATGTATTAGGATTAAGACTGATACTAAAATTGAGGGCAGGGTAGTTTGAAGTTCCACCTACAGGCATACTTACACCGGCTCCAAGAGAAAGTCCTCCGATGCTTCCTGTAAGTCCTGCATCAATTGAATCTGAATCAGTTGTTGAATTATCAAAGGTATAACCGGCTGTAGCAGAAAGCGAATAGTTCTTATTTGTGCTTCGCTCCATGCTGTTAATCTTATAAGTCCATTTTGCACTTTCAATAGAAGTGTAGTTTTCCTTATCAAAATCAAGAATGTTCAGTGGTGTGCTTACTTCAATATCAGATGGAACCAGAGTCATAAGGTCTGTGTTATCATCTATCTGAATGTCATAACCACACTTTTTATAGAAGACAATAAAGTCATGGATAAAAGAATGCAGGCTGCTTTCAATATTGTGCTCGTCTGTAATTACTTTAAGTTCTGCCTTTCTGTAAGTAGAAGATGCTTTTGAATACCCCTGAATCTTTATTTTTTCAAATTCGAGAGTATCACTGTAAAGGTCTTCTTTTGCACTCATAATAGAGTTAATAGAAGAGAGAAGGGTTTTGAGTTCAGTATAGAATTCTTTTTCAGCTGAAAGAACCCGCTTGCCAAGTTTGCGTTCTGCTTCAACAACTGAGCGTTCTGCTTTTAAAAGGGAAATCTTATTTGTAAGAGTTGAAGAAGAAATAATGTCTACTCCAAGTGAAACTGAAGTATCAGAAATTGAAGTGTCATCAGTTGCATAGCTTAAATTTGTCTGAACTGATGCAGAAAGATTTGATGCCTGTGGAAGTTCTGCTTTTACAGAAGGTTTTGCAGATATTGTAGTTCCGTCTTCTGAAAGTTTTACAGTTATGTTTCCACTTGCAAGACTAAAATCAAAACCTTTGTCGATTTTTGTAGCATCATAAGAAAGCTGTGTCTTTTTCGCAGCAATAGTAAGATTTTTTAGTTCGTAATCGTTTTCAATATATGAAAGTAAAAGTTGTGTTGTATCCGGCAAAGCTGTTGATGTTGTTTCAGCAGCGATGTTAAAGCCCAGAGTGCACAGTACTGTAATAATCAGCAGTTTCCTTTTAATCATTAATATCTCCTGTTGTATCTACATATATAAAAATGGAAATTTGAAAAAAAGGAAACAGGTTTCTGGTGAATCTAAGAAGACTCTTAATGATTCTTATTTTTACTTAAGATTCTGGAGAATTCCGATTATGTCTGCTCCACCGATGAATGTTCCGAGTGTACTTCCAAGAGAAGAAAGAATAAACACCAGAAGAGTTCTTAAAATACGGTTCCTATAGAAGCCTTTAAGAGAAGATACATCTTCCTGAAGGTTTTCCATATCACTAACCTTTGGTTTACATACAATTGCCTGAACAATAGCTGTACAGAAACCAATTCCTATAAAAGGACAGAGGGAAGTAAATGGAGCTCCAACAAATCCAACGAGAATTGCCAGCGGATGTCCAAAGGCTACTGCTGTAAGAATTGCAGCCGGAATGGCATTCCAGAGGAACCAGGTAGAAAGAATCTGTGTTCCTGCATGAACTCCACCATATACAAAGCCTGCAATAATCAAACCGATAATACAAGCTGGAATTAACACTGCAAGAATTTTACCAAAAATACCAGGCTTTGGAAGAACTTCAAGTTCAGCTACATTTGAAGAAGCCTGTCCGGCTCCGAGTTTTTCAAGATATGCCTGTACTCCAGGTAAGTGACCTGCTCCAAGAACGGCAACAATATTATTACCTTCTGATTCCCAGATTTTTGAAGCAAGATACTGGTCTCTTTCATCTATTAAAACTTTCTTGATAACAGGCATGTAATCAGAAAGTTCATCCATCATAGAGTCCATTTCATTACGCTGCTTAAGCTTTTCAATTTCTTCTGGATCAACTTCTTCTTTGCTGAATGCGCTTGAAATAAGAGTTGCAAGAAGCTTGCATTTTCCCCAGAAACTGTTTTTGCCCCAGGCTCGTTTAAGGGTAATCTGAATAGGGCGGTCTACAAGAGTACAGCGGATATTGTTTTCTTCTGCTGCATTCATTGCCGCAATCATCTCATCACCTGGCTTTACACCGGCATTAAGACCCATTCTGCGCTGATATGAAGAAAGCATGATATTTGCAAGCAGAAGGAATCCCTGCTTCTTTTTAAGAACCTTTACCAGGTCCAGCTGACTGTAACGTGACGGATTTTTAATAGAATCTGCACGTTTTTCATCAAGCTCTACGGCTACGCAGTCTGGCTGTATATTTTTAATAGTTTCAGTTACTTCTTCAACACTTTCTTTAGAAACGTGTGCTGTACCTACAAGTGTTATCTTGCGGCCATTAAAGTCCAGTTGAATCTGAGTCTGGCTCATTGCATCAATCCCCATTCGGCAATCCTGTATTCAAAGAACATAGGAGCCTTCATACTTGTAACTTTAGCGTAATATTCTCTGGAGAGATCTTCCGCCTTGTTCAATTCATAATAAAGTCCCATGTAGAATAGCATTTTACCGCGGTTATTGCTATTAGTTTCTTTTGTGATTTTTTGAATCAGATTTGATTCTGCATTTCTATTATAAGCATCGTTATAGAAGCGTACGAGATCATATTCAGTTGTCTTGTTGTCCAGTTTTTTAAGCTGTGCAGTAAGAACCTTTTTTGCTTCGAGAGGCTTATTGAGTTTGTACCAGCAGGCAGCAATCATAAGGCTATAGGCATAACTTGGGCTGTATTCATAAGTTTTAGTAAAGTATTTAATTGCATTTTCGTAATTCTTAGCATGGAATTCGAGAATAGCTGTAGATTCATATGCATAGAAATACTTTGGATTTGTTTCGATTACCTTATGATAGTTCTCGAGAGCCTCGTCAAACTGGCCTAAATCATCATAATTTCCGGCAAGATATGCATAAGCAAGGAAGTATGATGGATCAAGTTCAACGGCCTTTTTCCATGCATTTGCCGCATCTTTGAATTTTCCCTGATAACGGAGATATGTACCGTAGTCCATCCAGTAATCGTAGTTGTTAGGATCATATTTAAGGGCCTGCTGTACGAACTTTGTGGCACGAAGATAGTTTTCATTATCATAAGCAAGTTTGCCCATGTAGGCGAGGGCAGCTGCATTTTCAGGATCCTTGTCCAGGATTTTCTGGAAGTTGTCATTAGCTGATTTCAAATCATCTGTGTAGTAAGACATCTGAGCGTAGCCGAAAAGTGCGTCTGTATTCTCAGGATCTCCACGAAGTGCTTTTTTATATGAATCACGTGCCATTTTATACTTTTTGTTTACAGCATATTCCTCTGCTTTCTGAATATTTACAGAAGGATTATATGGATCTGCTGCAAGAATACGGTCTGTTGATTCTTTATATGCCTTTTTATCACCTTTTGCCCTGTTACACATAGCAATCAGTTCAAGTGCATCCATGTTTTCAGGTTCAACTGCAAGAATTTCTTCTGCTATTGCAATTGCGTTTTCATACTGGCTGTCTGAAAAATAAAGAGCACCAAGAAGATTTTTTAGTTCAAGATCGTTCTTCAAAGAAGAAGGAATTTCATCAAAATGAGCTATTGCGCCTTTAGTATCTCCTTTTGCAAGCAGTGCTTTAAGCTGCTTTACGAACTTTACGTTTGGAGGATCTTCCGGTTCCTTCTTTTTAGTTTCTTTTTTAGGTTCTGGAGTAGAAACTTCTGTTTTTGGAGTGGTGTCATCTGCTGGTTTTGAAGCACAACCTGTGATGAAGATAGTAGAGCTTAAAAGGGCTCCTGCAGCAAGAATCAGTACAATCTTAGAATTATTTTTCTTGATCATTCTTTTTACTTTCCTTTGTATATAGTTGAAATTAACCGAATCATTGGCTAAACTATTAATACAATGAGCATTCGGATATTAAAAAAAGCATTAGGACTGCTTATTGTCGATATCGTTATTATCATCGGCATTTTTGTCCTGCAATTTAGAACAGATTCCAATATTATTAAAAAAATCGGAAACCTGCAGATTACCCTTGAAGCTATTGATGAGCAGTCAGGTGTAATAGCCTATAAAAATAAGGCCAGACTTTCCTATAACGGTATCAATTTCTTTTTTGATGACCAGAATCCTGCTGTTATCACAAAGAAAGGCGTTGAATCTGCCGTTCAATTGCGAGATGTTCAACAGGAAGAACCACTCTCTATTACTTTAAACTTCACAGAAGGCGTAAAAGTTACGTTTGAACTGGCTTCTGAGGATCCAGCATCTTCTCTTGCTATTATTACTGATTTGCCGGATTCAGTTTCTGATTTTTCTATGCCTTACAATTATTCATCGAATATGAGCATAGTAAAGGCAGAAAAAGACAGCCTTGTTCTTAGCGGAAAGCGTAATGCGTGGGAACTTGCAGGTCATGCTGTAAATACCGGACACTTTGATTTTACCTCTCGTAATTCTGTTGCAACTTATTCTATTTATGATGCTAATCAGAAATTTACCTTTGATGATATTATTGATAATCCTATTGCAAGTCTTTCTGAATATGCAAAGACAGTTTCGCAGTTTAAGCGGGATCTTATCAATGCCTTTGAAACAAATAACGTTGAATCAAATATTACTGAGCAGGTAGCAGTTTCTTATGTTGCAGCACAGGCTGAATCAAGAAAATACACAAATGCTATTGAAAATGTTCCGGAAAGTATAAAGAAGAGTAAGCAGAGAACTTATCTTTCTGCACCATATTTCAATACTCTTGAAGATATGAATAATAACCTTGAAAAGGTTATGAAAGAATATGAACGTCGAATTGCTGAAAGTGCCGACAGAGGAACTTTTGACTTATTTACTGTTCATAAGATTTCTGATTTCATTTATCTGAATCCAAATCAGACTGATGTAAAGAAACTTCTTACAAATGCAGCTGGTGCTGATCCATATAACCTTTCAATTGCTCAGATTTCTGGAATTATTCAGGTTTATGTAGATCTTATGAGTCTTTCACCGGATTATGCTTCAATTCTTGAGCCTATTCTTGATCCTTCAATTAAAAAAATTACAGAGGCATGTAAGTTTGAAGGTAATATATTGACTATTTCTGAAAATGATACCTTCCTTTCTGTAAATCAGGCTGTTGAAACCGGTATTGCACTTTTGCGCTATGGTAGACTCACTGAGTCTGAAACTCTTGAAAAGGCTGGTTATGCAATTGTTAATTCTTATCTTTCAGAAAGTTCTTCATTCGATTTGCGTACTCTCAGTAATCTTTATCCGATTGTTGCATATAATAATACCTTCTATCCTCATTTTGAGAAGATTTATGATACAAATGGAAAGATTATCTGGGCATGGACTTGTGCTAAGACAATCAGACTGGAACATGGTGTAGATCAGGATATTCTTACTATAGACTTCCCAGAGGGTGATACTCACTACATTATCATGAAGGGTATTCCTCAGTTCTACAGTATTTATATTTATGATATGGCATTCAGAACTGACCCTAGATTCGAAACTTATAATTCTTCCGGATATGTATATAAGAAGCCTTCTGAGACTCTGCTCTTGAAATCACGTCATAAAACAGAATTTGAAAAGGTTCGTCTTGGATATCGTGCTCCAAAACCTGCTCCTGCAGTTGTAGTTGAAACTAAACCTGCTGTAGTAGAAAATACAGAAGAAACTGAAAATACAGCAGAAGCACCTGCTGAAACTGAAGAAGAAAGCAACGAATAAGAATATTAGATTTCTTCAATATAATCCTTAGAGTTCGAACGCTTAAGAACTATAAGGGTTATATCGTCTTTATATTTTTCATGTCCTATAAAATCAAAGAATTTGTCCATTATGCGGTTCATAATCATAATAGCACTTTCATGGTGATAATCCTGAAGAGTTTTGATGATTCTTTCTTTAGTGAAGTCCTTTCCGCTGCTGTTAGTGCAGTCTGTAAGTCCATCTGTATAGCAGATAATGATATCATCTGGTGATGCACGGAAACTTATAGGAGGAAAGGAAACATCCAGACCTTCAACACCAAGAATACCGTATTGCTTTTCGTTTTCCGGTTTTAATTCAATAACTTTATTTTCTACAGCGCTGTACAAGAGTGGATATGGATGTCCAGCGTTTGCAAATTCTACACTACAGACATCTTTTTTATTAAATTCACTGAAGCGGAAAAGAAGACCTGTTATATAGTTTTCAACATCAACTTTTTCTTTTATATATGATTTATTGATATCCTTAAGAACGTTTGAAATTGATTCTTCCTGATTTTTTCCAGTAATAAAATGCTGGCTTATAATGCTTTTAGCAAGAATTGTCATGAGGCCAGCTGGAATACCATGACCGGATACATCAAAAATTCCCATTCCGTCAAGAATGCCGTCTGAGAAGTAATAATCATAAAGGTCGCCGGAAACATTATTATCAACAGCATTATAGGAAATCGCTAAATCCCAGCCGCGGAATGCTCTGTTTTTAGAAGGCAGGAAGTTTTTCTGAACATGGGCAACTGTTTCAAGCCCCTTTGAAAGTACATAGTTTGCTTCTGAAAGTTCTTTTGTTCGTATAGCTACAACATCTTCAAGATGATTTGTAAAGTCTGCGAGTTTAATATTCAGTTCGGTGTTATGCATATACATAGCGCCAAAACGAAGCAGAAGCGAACCAAGGAAGATGAAAAGAGTAATCTGCCAGCCATAAATCGTAAAGAATGGCAGGTTAGGACTAAGATTTCCAAATTTTAATACTGAATCAATGATTACGCCTGCAATAACAGGAGAAAAGCCTATAAATAAGAAAATGGCATCTTTTCTGTTTTCTTTATCAATAAGGGCTTTGATAAGCCGTGGGATACTGAAGGCAAATTGTATTGATGCAAAAAAATATAAGATAGGCATAAAATTATTAAGACTTTTTGTTGAAGTACGGGTAAAACCCCAGATTAAGGGAATAATATATATAATAAGTCTTGCAATGATAATAGCAGGAGGATTTTTTTCCTTTAAGTATGCAATGATAAATGAATTTGCAAAATATATTGTTGTAGCAGAACCTCCATAAAGGAAAAGGCGAATTACCCATGTATAAGAAAGCCATGTCGGTTTTGCCCATAAAATCTCTGAAAGGAAGAAAGGAAGGAGGAATAGAATGGTATTTAGATTTAATAGTGCGAAGAACAGATATACATTACGATTTTCATAATTTTTCATTACTACATAAAGGAAAATATAGATAAAGAAGATTACGAGCATAATAGCGGCAAAAGAAAGGATAATCTTTGCATTAAAGAAATTGATTCTTTCGCTTGCAGTATAAATGTCTGGCCGTTCACCGAGATACATTTTTGTTGCAACACTTCCGAAGGCATCTGGCCATACTTTTATGAGAACTGTATTTATTCCAACCTGATCAAGATTTGATTTAGAGAACATAAAGTACTGGCCGGTAAAGCCTGCACTGTTTGCAGCCGGAGGAAATTCTCCGTATTGTCTTATGCTTATATTATTTAAGAAAAGAAGATCTGCACCACGAATATAGCCGATGTAAAGTCCAAGATCACGGTATCTGAGGTCTTCCGGAAGAACAAATTGTATTTTCAGCCAGATATAATTATCTTTATTTTCAAGAACCTTGATAAGGTTGCTCATATTTTTTTTGCTGAGAGGTTTAAAATCAAAGGTGAGTGGTAATACATCTCCAAGTTCATATTCTGGAGGTGTTTCAAGATATGATACAAAATTGGAAACGTCGTATCGTGCAGTTTTGTTATTACTGCTGCAGGCAGAGAAGGTGAATACTGTTATCAGAATGATAAAAACTGCTAAAACAGACCGTTTCATCTAAAATAACAGTATAAAACATAATAGCAAAAAAAGCGAATTTAATTAGAAGCGCTCTGCTTTTTTACCGTTCTTCTTGTAGAGTGCAGCTCCACCATTTTTGCGTGATGAAGAACGTTCTGTCTGTGCATGAACGTTTGGCTTATTTCCCTTTGCATTAAGACGGCCACGAGGTGCCTTATCTGATTTTGCAGAGTCTCGTTTACCACGAGAAGGGCGTTCACTGCGAGACGGAGCAAAATCTGCTTTGTCATTATGAGGTCTGCGAGGTCCTCTTCCGCCGTCTTTTTCATCAAAGTGCATATGCGGAAGCTTTCGGTTAGATTTTGACATCTCAATAGCTTTACGTGCAGAAGCAACAGGAAGACTTACAAGGGAGAACTGCTGTGCAACATCGATGTCATCTACGAGGCGGCCTGGAATATGAAGCAGTTCGCTGAAGTAGTCTGCAATTTCCTTAGCACGGTATCCGTCTTTTTTACCGAGAGAAATGAAAATACGTTTCTGATCACCGCGTGGTGCAGAAGAAACAGTATTGATTTTTCCGTAGTGCTTTGGAGAAAGCTGATCGCCGTATACAGTTGAGAGAACTCCGGCAAGTACCTGCTGTGCATCCTGTCCTTCGCAAAGAGCTGCAGCGAGGTCTGTGAAAAGTGGAGTGAGGAGTTCAGATTTTACGGTGGATACGGTGGTTGTGCTTGTCGAAACTACCGCAGATGTCGCATCGTTGTTGAGTTCTTCGGATGTTTCGATACACTCGCTTTGCGAGCTCTCAACAATCGTATTGAATACTTTTTCCTTCAACTCTTTGATAACGCGTTCGTTCTTTACGTTCAAAACTTCGTTTACACTTGGAATTTTTCCTTCGATAAACTCGCTCTTTGTGGCCTTCTTAATATTCTTTGAAAGGAAGCCGAGCTTACGACGTTCTTCCGGACGAACGAATGTAACTGCAATACCTTCTGTTCCGGCGCGGCCTGTACGACCAATGCGGTGAACGTAAGTTGCTGTATCAAAAGGAAGAGAGTAGTTTACAACGTGAGAAACTCCCTTAATATCGATACCGCGGGCAGCTACGTCTGTTGCAACGAGGATGCGTGTCTTTTTCATGCGGAATCGTTCAAGAACTTTTTCACGCTGGTTCTGCATGATATCGCCGTGAAGGGCAGCCGCTTCGTAACCGCGGAGGTCGAGTTCGCGTGTAACACGGTCTGCATCTGATTTTGTCATTGTAAATACAAGACCATAGAAATCCGGTGAAATGTCGATTAGGCGAACAAGAGCTTCAATCTTTTCGCTTTCCTTTACAACCCAGTATTTCTGGTCGATGAGGAGTGCTTCGTCAATTACATTTTCCTCTTCGATAATGTCATACTCGCCCATAAAATCGCCGGCAATCTTGAGGATTGGGGCAGGCATAGTTGCACTGAAAAGAAGGATACGGCAGTCTGGATTAGCGTGACGGAAAATTTCTTCGATGTCGTCAATAAAGCCCATATCCAGCATTTCATCACCTTCATCAAGAATGAAGTATTTGATTTTGCTGAGGTCGAGAGTTTTGCGGTCGATGTGATCTTTGATACGTCCCGGTGTTCCAACTACAACTTCGCAGCCACGCTTGAGGTCTTTAATCTGAGCAGCGTAAGAAGCGCCACCATAAAGCACAGTAGTTCGTGGATAGTCTGAAGTAGAAAAAGACTGCATCTCAGTGCAGGTCTGCATTGCAAGTTCACGGGTTGGTTCAAGAATCAAAGCTTCAACATGATCTGATTTACCGCGTACGTTCTGAATAATAGGTAATCCAAAAGCGGCAGTTTTTCCAGTACCAGTGCGGGCACGCGCAATGAGGTTAGTATCCCCAGTTAGAAGGCGCGGAATAGCAAGCACCTGAATTGGAGAAGGAGTAACAAAGCCTTTTTTCTCAACGGCTTTCAATGTGTATTCATCAAGTCCTAAATCTTCAAAAGTTACAGTGTCTGGAGTTTCGTTTTCGATTTTTTCGTCAGTGAATGTCGAGTCTGCAGTCTGATCTGCAGTGTTTTCAATAAAATCTGTCATATAAGTTCAGATAATATACAAGAAATTGCAAAGTTAAGCAACAAATGTCAAAGTTTGCAATAGTCATAAGAGCTTCTTCATTCTAAAATAATCATCGTCAAAATTGGCTTCCGGTCGCGTATTTGCAAGACAAAAACGCGCAATATTGCGCTAGACGTTGTTTGTGGTATAGAAACTATTATACTGCCGCTCTCGCGGCAGCCACAAACAAAGTCTTTTTGCCCTGCAAATCCGCTTCCTCGCGCCAAATTTTATTTAATTCTTTAAAATGTCGGAGCATTTTTGTTTATTCAAGATTTCTGTGATTTATTGATCTCTCTGTAAATTTCATATTGATTGAATTTTTCATTTTTTTGATGTATAATATAGAGAATATGGCACAAAAATTTAAAATTAACCAGAAAGTGGTTTACCCAAGTCAGGGTGTTGGAATTGTAAAGGAAGTTTTTGAGAAGACTTTTAAAGATAATACTGTCCTTTACTATAAGATTTATATTGAAGCCTCTGATATGGTTGTTATGGTTCCTGTTGAGAATGCAGAGAATCTTGGTATTAGACAGATAGTTTCTGCCAAAGAAGCGCAGGAAGCTTTGAATCTGCTTTCAGATGATTTTGAACCAATCACTTCAGACTGGAAACTCCGCTATCAGATGAACCTTGACCTTCTTAAGAAGGGTACTGTAAAAGATATCGCTACAATTGTTCGCTGCCTTTACAACAGAAGTAAGGTAAAGGAACTTCCAATCCTTGAGCGCAAACTTTATGATTCAGCAAAGAAACTTCTTGAAGATGAAATTGCTTATGCACTTGGAAAATCTTCAAAGGATATTGAAGCCGAGATTCATACAAAGCTCGAGCCACCTGGAGCAACTCCAAAAATTAAACACTCTATCATTCTTGAAGATGATGAAGATGATGATTTGATGGATGATATTTCGGAAGGAAATAACAGACGCAGCTCAGATGATTCTGATGATGAAGATGATTCAGCTGACGATATGGGTGCGGATGACGATTTTGACGACGAAGACGATTCATTCTAAAATTGCAATTATCATTACTGCGGCCGGTTCTTCTACAAGAATTGGCGGCGGTATAAAAAAAGAATATCTTCCTTATAAAAACGGCACAGTCCTCTCGGTCTGTGCTGAAACTTTTTTAAATGCCTGTGAAGGGCTTGAAATTACAGACTTTATAGTAACCTGTCCTGCTGGCGGAATTGATAAATGTATAGAAGCCCTCGGTAAAATTGCTCCTGAAGTCAGAATTACTGAAGGTGCTGAAACCCGGCAGAAATCTGTTTACCACGGATTACTCGCTGTAACAGGCCAGCCTGATATTGTTTTGATTCATGACGGAGCAAGGCCTTTTGTGAGCCGGGAAGTTATTATGGAAGCACTGGAAGCTGCTGTAAAATATGGAGCCTCTGTTCCAGGCATTACTCCTACAGATACACAGAAAGAAATAGACAGTGAAGGTTTTATAACCCGTCATCTGGTGCGCAGCAACCTTACTGCAGTGCAGACGCCTCAATGCTTTGAGTTTAATAAACTTCTCGAGGCTCACGGCCGCGCAGCAGCAGATGGTAAAGAATACACCGACGACACAGAAATCTGGGGTGTATATTGCGGCCGTGTCCGTGTAACTCCAGGCGACGTAAATAATATAAAAATCACATATCCGTCAGATTTGGAGATCCTGAATCGAGTTCAGGATGACAGCGACTTACAAAATGACCAGGAGGTGCCGGATGATTCGAGTTGGGCTTGGTTATGATTTACATCGCCTCGTTGAGGGCAGACGTCTGATTCTTGGCGGTGTTGTTTTTGATTTTGAAAAAGGGGAGGACGGCCATTCTGACGGCGACGTTCTTCTTCATGCAATAACTGATGCACTTCTTGGTGCTGCCGGTCTTGGAGATATCGGTTCGTATTTTCCACCTGAGGATGCTAAGTGGAAGGATGCAGATTCTGCAGAACTGCTGAGAGCAGTGTGGAAAGATGTCCGTAATGCGGGCTGGAAACTTGGAAACCTTGATTGCGTTATAAAACTTGAAAAACCAAAGTTCCTGCCTCATCGTCAGGAAGTAATAGAAAGTATTGCTGCCATCCTTGAAGTTGAAGCTTCGCAGGTCTTTGTTAAAGCAAAAACCGGCGAGAAACTCCCGCCGGTTGGTACATCAGATGCCATAGAGGCACAGGCAGTTTGCTTGCTTGAACGATAGGCGTATGGGCGGCTCGCATAGTCTCGCCGCTTGAGGCGTTTTCTGGTTGAGCCTAAAACGACCCGCTGTCGCAGCTCGTTTTTTAACGGCTCTTCTATTATAGCCTACTCCGGTAACTGAAGAATTAAATCTACTTCGTTTTCTGTAAGTTTTACATTTTCTGCAATTTCTGCAATTGTCCAGCCCTTACGCTTAAGGGTTCTTACAGTCTCGTTAATCTGAGGATTTATTGTATTTCCCTTTGCTCTTGGCTTCTTAGCAAGTTCCTGCTGAGTCATCTTCTGTAAGATGTTGAACTTGTTATCAACATCGCGGTTGATGCCTTCAAGGTCGAGCTGTGTTTTCTGAATACCTTTCTGTACAGAATTAAGTGCTTCGATTCTCTTTTCTGTATCAGAAATAATTCCATCAAGATCTTCAAGTTTTCCTATTGCTGTAGTAAGTTTTGGTCCACTCTGGAGAATCTTATCAACGTTTGCCTGAACCTCTTTGATTTCCTGTGGCAATGAAACAGCCTGACGGTTACAGTTTGTAAGTCTCTGTTCGAGTTCCTTAAGTTTTTCAAACTGATTATCAACATCAGTCATAATGCGTGTTACAACTTCATCCTTTTTGTCCAGACGTTCATACTGTTCAGATACATACTGGAGACGGTCGTTGTAATTACGTACTGTAACTTCCATAGATTGCAGGTCATCAGAAGTTGTGTTCAAAGACTGAATTCGATCATCAATTGTGTTTGAAAGAGCGAGCATCTTATTGAACTGCTGCTCAAGACCAATAACGCGGTTCTTCTGTGCTTCCATTCCTGCAAGCTGGCGGTTAATTTCTTCGTTAATCTTAAGGATAGAAGTATACTGAACGTTCATCTTATCAGCTGAATCTGCATAGCCCTTAAGTTTTGTGAATGAATTGTTAAGCTCTGCAACATTTGCTTCGAGCTGACGGCGCATCTTGTCTGCAGTTTCATAGTTCTGAATGTTAGATTTAACGTCCTGCAATTCCTTTTCAATGTCTCCGAGTCGGGTCTGAATAAGGTTTGCGTTGTCCTGCATCTTAAGAGTGAAGGCAGACTGATTTGCAGCATTTCTGTCTTCTGCTTCCTTGATGTCTTTCTTGAATGCTTCTGTTCTTTCTTTTGCTGCTGTATCCTGTTCTTCGAGACGAGCCTTAGTATCTTCAAGCATTTTCTTGTACATACTGCCCATCTGATTCAAAATTGATTTTGACTTTTCTTCGTATTCTTTAATAGAAGTACCGGTCTTGTTTTCGAGATCTGCAATCTTGTCGTTGAGTTCATTATGCTGATTCTGAACTGCAACTGCGTAATCATTCATATTCTGGAGAAGCTTCTGTGCTTCTTCGTTAATCTTATCATCAGACTGTGCCTTGAACTTTTCAAGGTCAGTATTGAAGATTGCGGCTGAATCCTCGAACTGAGTTTTAAGCTGCTGCTTCCAGGTATTGAATTCTGCAAGAGCTGCATCGATTGAAGATGAACCTGTTTCCTGTCTTGTCTTAAGAGATTCTTCAAACAGTTTAAGGTCTCCAAGCAATTCTTCCTGAAGCTTTGAAAGGGTAGTCTGTACAAGTTCTTTATTGTTTTCAATTTCTTTCTTAAGAACTTCTTCAGATGTTTTTGTAAGAGTGTTGAGCGAATTATCTGTATCACTTTTATAGCGGTTAACAAAGTCCTGAATGTCTTTAATTGAATCTTCCATTTCCTGCTTTGTGCGTTCAATGGATGCGGCAACTTTTGTGTATTGATCAGAAGCTCTTGTCTGAAGTCCTTCAATTCCTGTCTTGAACTCATCAAGATATTTAGTCTCAAGCTTTTTACGGTTGTCTTCGTATGTGTTAGAGATTTTTGT
This sequence comes from Treponema bryantii, assembly GCF_900111035.1. Lineage (GTDB taxonomy): Bacteria > Spirochaetota > Spirochaetia > Treponematales > Treponemataceae > Treponema_D > Treponema_D bryantii_C. The sequence continues at coordinate 188,079 of NZ_FOFU01000004.1, read as the reverse complement.
GAGTTTTGTATCAAGGTCACTCTTCCATTCAGAAAGATCAGAATCAATCTGATTGCTCTTTGTTGAAAGAATCTGATTAAACTCTGATTCAAATTCCTGAATCTTAGCACTCATGCTGCCGGTTGCAGTTTCTTTGAGGCTGTCGAGTGAGCGGTTGATTTCTGTAATCTTAGATTCAATTTCGGCAGAATCTTCTTTGATTGTATTACTGAATTCTTCATGCTTCTGCTTCTGGCTTGTAGTAAAGGTATCGAAGTCTCTGAGAATTCTGTTCTGAACTTCGGCCATTGCAGCCTTAAGGCTCTTTTCGAGTGTATCGATATCGCTTTCTGAAACCTGAATCTGTGACAGTTTGTATTCAATATCTTTCTTGTAGGCATTGAGCTGGCTGTCGACATTTTCAAGAATATTGAGGTGTTTAACTTCGCTTTCTGAAACTGCCTTGCGAACAGAATCTGTAATGATTTTTGTAAGGCTTTCGAGACGAGCATTTGTTTCGTTCTGGAAGTTGTCGAGACGGGTTGTAGTATCTCCCTTAAAGCCTTCAATCTGGCGGTCTGCTTCGTTCTGGAAGTTTTCAAGTTTTGCAGTTGTATCCTTTTTGAATTCTGCAATCTGAGTTTCTGCTTCATTCTGGAAACTTCCGATTTTTGAAGCAGCATCTTTCTTAAAGTCTTCAATCTGGTTATCAGCTTCGTTCTGGAAAACTTCAATCTTTGTATTTGTTTCTTTTCTGAAATTATCAAACTTAGAATTGCTTTCTGCCTTGATAGTTTCATACTTCTGTGCAGAATCACTCTGAAGTGCTTTAAGTGCCTGCTCTGTTTTAGCCTGGAACTCTTTGATTTTTGTTCCTGTCTCAGAAAGAATTGCAGTAATCTGATTATCTGCCGAGGTCTGAATACGATCAATCTTTTCTTCAGTTTCTTTCTGAATTTCTTCAATATGATTTTCAGATGTGTTCTGGAACTGTTCAAGTTTGTCAGAAGTTTCTCTCTGAATGGCTGTAATCTGAGAATCAGATGCATCCTGAAGCTGTTCAATCTTTGAAGTTGTTTCTTGTTGAATTGCGTTAATCTGAGCTTCTGTTGCAGACTGAAGTCTTTCGAGTTTCTGAAGAGTTTCGTTCTGAACGTTGTCGAGACTCATATTCATCTGAGCAATCTTTTCTTCGAGTTCTGGTTTAAGAGCGGCAGCTTTACGTTCTGCTTCATCACACTGAGTCTTGATTGCCTGTACAGAAGATTCTGCATTCTGAACGGAAGTTGTAGCTTCTGAAGCAACCTGTTTGAGGGTTTCAGTAAGTTTTTCCTGCATGTCAGAAATTTCTGTCTGGAGAGAAGCTGAACGTTCGTTGCACTGACGCAGACTGATTTCGAGCTGACTGCGGAGATTCTCAATTCTTGCCTTGTAATCATCTTCTGTATTAGAAAGCTCTTCGATACGGTTTCCAAATACATTCTGAAGGCCGTCAATCTGCTGTGAATATTCATCCTGAAGTGACTCAAAGCGGCCGAGGTATTCTTCCTTGATTTTTGTATATTCTGAATTGTAGATTTCGTTCAGGCTCTGAATCTGTTCATCCTGAGAATCCTTGAGTTCTGCAAGCTTTCTGTCGTTTGCGCTCTGTGATTCATTTATTGCTGCAGCAAAATCCTGAATAAGGCGTTCGTGTTCTTCTGCAAACTTTTTGTGTTCTTCTACAAAGAGCTGGTTGAAGTCATTTACCTTCTTATTATTTGTAGCGGTTGCATTCTCAAAAGCAGAAGTATAGGCTTCCTGGAATTTCTGGAAGTCACTGTTGAACTTTTCAGAAAGGGCAGAGTAGTTACCTTCATTTTTCTTCTGAATGCTTTCCATCTGCTTTGTGTATTCTGCTTCAAGTTTATTGCTGTCTTCATTAAAGCGGGCAAGAGTTTTTGCAATAATTCCGTCGTTACGTCCGCCGATAGATTCAAGCTGCTGATTGTATTTTGTCTGAAGTGCATCCACTTTACCGGCAAAGGCTTCTGAAAGCTGTCCGAGTTTTTCGTTGAACTTTTCGTTAATCTTTATGAGATTTGTTTTTGCATCTGTAAGGAGCTTGTTTTCAGATTCTTTGTAAGAAGCAGTTGCAGCGGCTGTCTTATCTTCAAACATTTTGATAAGTTCTTTTTCTTTTGCTTCAAGTTCAGAATGAATGATTCCTGTTCTGTTTGTAATGTCATTTCTGATTGCGAGAGTCTGCTTCTCGAGTTCACTCTGAAGGGCTGCTGTCTGATCACCGAGTTCTTTAAGATATTTATCTGTTCTCTGCTGAGCCTGCTCGCTGAGGTGAACAAAGGCTGTGTTTTCAAGTTTTTCTGCACTGGCTGCAGCATCATTATAAGCTTCCTGAATACTCTGTCTGATTTCACTGAGAGCTTTTTCTGCATCTCCCTGTGATGCTTTAATATCTGCTGTAAGTTTTGCAGCACGGGTTTCATAGTTCTCAATGAGTGTAGTGCCAACTGCCTTAAGCTGCTCTGCATTCTTTGCTGAGAATTCCTTTGAGATTTCTGGAATTTTCTTTTCGATTGCGACAATCTGCTGCTGCTGTTTTGAGAGCTTTCCATCAAGAGAAGTAATTACACCGCTTTCCTTATGAAGACGTTCAAGATTCTCTTCAACCTGAGCTGTCATATCATTGAGCTCGTTGAGAATTTTTGAATATGCATCAATCTGAGATTTAATGTTTTTTACTGCATTGATGCTCTGATCAAAGGTCTGCATCTTAGCGTTAAAATCTTCATTCTGCTGCTTTAAAAGTTTTACTGCGGCATTTGCCTGTGTCTGCTGTGCGTTGAAGTCTGAAATAATCGTATTGAATCTGGTCTGAATTTTTCCAAAAGCTTCGTTGAGTTCATTAGTTTTCTTGTTTGCAAATTTATTGATTCGTTCCAGAGGGTCGTCTTTCTTACTTAGCATACGGAAGTACAAAGACACTCCCATTGAAATGACTGTAGAAAAGAGAATTGCGATTAAGATTTCCATTTTTTATCCCCACCCAATTTTTTATTGTTATTCTGAACCAAAGAACCAGTCTGATAACTGGTTATAATGCCAGAAAGTTAAATCAGCTATTTTTGATTTTTTACCAATCCATCCGCAATGCGGAAGAATCAGCCAGGCTGTTTTCATGCCCGCGTTGTGCGCTCCAAGAATGTCGTATTTGTGATGATTTCCCACATAAAGAATTTGTTCCGGCGGCAGGTTGAATTCCTTTGCCAGTCGGAGAAATGGAGTAGGATCCGGTTTAAGAGCTCCCGCCTCTTCTGAACCAAGAACTACATCACATAAATCACGGACTCCCCAGATATCACCCTTCTGTTCAGGAGGGAAATCAGAGAGAAGTCCAAGTTTATATCCATTATCTTTGAGTTTATGAATGAATTCCAAAGCCCCTTTGCAAGGCTTCAGGTTTACAAAGTATTTTTCCAGTCCTTTGTAAATAATCTTTTCAAGTCTTTGTTCTGCTTCTTCCGGCGAACACTTGAGCTTTTTTGCCATGTGCGAAGCCTGGAGTTTTACAAATTCTGGAGTTGGCTCAGTTCTATGCATAATGTTGCGAACGAGACCATATTTCAAGAAGAAGAAAGAATGAAACAGAAAATAAGGAGCAATACGAAGATTGAACTTCCATGCCCTGTAGAGAGTACCATCGATGTCAAATGCAACAGCCTTAATCTGTTTTAAATCAACATTATTCACCTTTCCATTATAACATAATATAGAAAAAACGTATATATAATTGTGCAAGGGAGATATTTTAAGTATAATCGACTTCTATATATAGGGAAGAAGAAATGCCTGGTTTTTATGATTATTATGATGTGGCTGTTGTAGGAGCCGGTCACGCGGGAATTGAAGCAGGACTTGCCTGCGCACGAATGGGATTGAAAACTGTACTTATTACCCAGACTCCAGATGCAATTGCCAGAATGAGTTGTAACCCTTCTATTGGTGGAATCGCAAAGGGAAATATTGTTCGTGAAATTGACGCACTCGGCGGCCAGATGGCTAAGCTGATTGATAAATCTATGATTCAGTTCCGCATGCTCAATAAGAGCCGCGGACCTGCTGTTCAGGCACCTCGCTCTCAGGCTGATAAGATTACTTATTCTCAGCTTGCACGTAAAACCTGTGAAACAACTGAAAATCTTTATACATTGATGGATACGGTAATTGATATCCTGACTACAGCATCTACAACACCTCTTCCTCCGAACAGTGACAGTGCTGCAGAAAAGGGAACTATCCCTGGCGAGTTCCGTGGAGACGGACGCACAGAAGCTGCAAAGAGCGGAATGCGTCAGAAGGTAACCGGCGTTGTTACTGAACGCGGCCGTATTATTCCTGTTCGCTCTGTTGTTCTTACAACAGGTACCTTCCTTGGTGGCCGTATTTTTATTGGTGAATATGATGCTCCTTGCGGACGTGTAGGTGAGCCTGCTGCATACGGACTTACAGAAAGCTTGCATCGTCTTGGTTTTACAACCGGTCGTCTTAAGACAGGAACTCCACCGCGCATCCTTCGCAAAACTGTAGATTTTTCTAAACTCGACGAACAGCCGGGTGACACAGAAGTAATTCCTTTCAGTTTTGAGACAGAGCGTGTAGAACGCCCTCTTGTAAACTGTCATATCGTATATACAAACGAAGAAACTCATAAAATCATCCGCGACAACATTGGCCGCTCGCCGCTTTATTCTGGTAAAATCAGTGGTATTGGTCCTCGCTACTGTCCTTCTATTGAAGATAAGGTTATGCGCTTTGCAGACCGCGACCGCCATCAGATTTTCGTAGAGCCGGAAGGTCTTGAAACAGATGAGATTTATTTGAATGGACTTTCTTCGAGCCTTCCTGAATGTGTACAGGATGCCTTTATGCGTACAATGCACGGTTTTGAAAATGCCGTACAGAGCCGTCCGGGGTATGCCGTAGAATATGATTTTGTTGAACCGACACAGCTCTATCCTTCACTTGAAACAAAACGTGTTGCAGGTCTTTTTAATGCTGGACAGATTAACGGAACCTCTGGTTATGAGGAAGCAGCCGGTCAGGGACTTATTGCCGGAATGAATGCCGGTCTTTATGCGCGTGAGCACATTAAGCTTTGCGGACCTCTTGCAGAAATCCCTCATACACTCAATGGTGTTGCTTCAAGTACAGAGCCAGGTGCTTTCCGCCCTAAGGCAGATATGACAAACGAAGAAAAAGCAAAGTTTGCCGAAATCTCAGAACGCGAAACTCACGAGCTCAATGACTACGAGCGTGGCGTTCAGAAGAATGCAGGTTTTGATGCCTTTTACAAGATTCCAGATTTTGAGCCGGTAATTCTTGGTCGCGACGAGGCTTACATCGGCGTACTTATTGATGACCTTGTAACTCTCGGAACAAAAGAGCCTTACCGTATGTTTACTGCCCGCGCAGAATACCGCTTAAAGCTCCGTCACGATACAGCAGACCGCCGCCTTGCAAAATACGCTTTTCGCTGCGGCCTTAAAACTCAGGCTCAGTTTGATGCTGTAAACGAAAAATATGCCCGTCTTTCAGAAATTGAAGCACTGCTTCTTAAAAAGCCTGATATGGAAAACCCCGGCTACCCTGAAGCAGACTGGGAAATGGCAAAAATTGACGCAAAATATAAGTATTATATAGAAAAGCAGGATAAGCGCGTGGAAAAACTTCACAAAATGGAGAATGCCCGCATTCCTGCAGACTTTGATTACGGCAGTATTCCGTCGCTTTCGGCAGAAAGCCGCAATAAACTCGAAGCAATCCGTCCGGTAACTCTTGGACAGGCAAACCGTATCAGCGGAATCAGAAACAGTGACATTATGCTGTTAATGGTTTACCTGAAACGCTAGGGTGTTATATCTCGTTGATTGTTGAACTGTAGTAGGTTTCCAGTTGTGGGCGGCAGTCTATAAAGATTGCGCCCATAACTGGGTCAAAGTGTTTTCCTAAATCATTTCTGATAATTTCAAAAGCTTCATCAAAAGACTTAGCTTCCTTGTAGCAGCGTTTACTTACAAGTGCATCAAAAACATCTGCAAGCGCCATTATACGTGCTTCAAGAGGAATTGCTTCTCCGCTAAGCTTTTCCGGATACCCAGTTCCATCCCATTTTTCATGATGATAATGAGCAACGTTTACAGCAATCTTCCGGAAATCTTCGTTATCAATTCCTGTAAGAACCTTTTCTACGATTACTGCACCTTTTGCAGGATGTTCCTTCATCTTTTCATATTCTTCTGGAGTAAACTTTCCAGGTTTTCGGAGAATGGAATCATCTACGGCAATTTTTCCAAGATCATGCATAGGAGCTGCTTTTACCAGCAGCTTACAGAACTCTGGAGAGATTATTGTAATCTCTTTATGTTTTAAAAGTTCTTCTGCAAAAATCTGAATACAGTCGCTGGTACGCAGAATATGTCCACCCGTAGAGTTATCGCGGCTCTCAACCATAGTCGCAATTCCCCTGATGATGGAATCCTGCATGTCAGTAACCTGTTCGGTTTTTTCTTTAACAAGATGAGAAAGCTCTTTGTTGAAGGAATTGAGTCCTTTTATATAATTCTGCTGTTCTGTATCATCTCTAAGTTCCAGAAAATATCCCATCTTCATTCTGCTTGTAGAAATTCTGTGAATTGTGCAGATACCGGCTTTATTTCCATATTGAATTCTGAAATCTTCGTTACAATGTTCATTCCACTCCCATTTTGGATCTTTGTAATGAAGATTTTCAATAATGTTTGAATAGGATTTTGGAATATAAGAATCGAGAGAGAGGTCTCCTAATTTCGGAAAAAAGGTGAGAGCAAAAGTATCACAGCCTAAAAAACGTTTTTTATTATCAAAAGCAATATAACCATAGCCTGTACGGTTTTTATATACATTAAGCAGATTCAATTGAAGATCATAAGTATTTGTTTTTGCCGAAAAATACAGGAAGAAAGCTTCCATAATAATATAGGTATATGGCATTAAGTTTATTCTGGTGCCAAGTGAAATCGGAATAATATAAGCCATTGTGCCGAATATCAGCATGCATAAAAGAATCTGCAGGGATTTTTTGGAAACATTCTTCTTTGTAAAAATTGAATGAATAACGGTGAGTATTGCGCTAAGGTTTATTAGTGCAAGAAACCCTATGTATAAAATCATTGCAGGACCCATTTTAAATTTTATGAGTGTTAAGCCATACTGTTTTATAATATATGGGTCACTAAAGAAAAAGCCTGTTTCTTTTGTTGTAGCTAAAAGAATGCTGATTACAGTTGCTGTGATTACAAGTCCAAAGCGAAGAATAAAATAAAAACGTTTATGACACATGTCTATGACAACAACAAGTCCAAATAGAATTGTAAAAATACTTCCGATATACGAAAGAAGATTTCCCGAAAGAGCTCCTTCCAGAGTGTCTGCATGTACAGACATTGCATATCCGAAATTTGATACAAAGGTTGTCAGAAATAGTGTAAGGTAGTTTTTGTTAAGATTATTTGAATTGAATTCGTAGTAGATGTAAAGTGCAACAAGTGAGATGAATAACGCTATTAAATAAATGATTCGTAAATCCATCATAATTTATTATAAACCCTCTTCTTTGTTTTCACTAGTTTTTTTGGAGTATGTCTACACAATGGCTTCCTGCTCCTGTCAGTTCCGGCTGTTCACAGATTGAAAGCTGGAATTGACAGAAGGCTTCAAATTCTTCCGGACTCATTTCGTTGAGTTCGCGGCGCATATAATCTGCAGGTCCATCTGCAGAAATAATTTTGATTCGTTTAAGACCTCCGGCCGCGGCGTTTAGTCTGTTGATATCTTCAAGACGAACGTAGTCATATAGTTCGCTTTCATCACAGATGGTGTGGAAATCTGGACTGAGTCCGCCCTTAGCTGCGACTTCATTCCATTTATGTTCCTTAAAACAGTAGGAAATCACACTGTATTCATTCATTACATAGGCAACAAGAATTATTCCGCCTTTTTTTGTGATTCTCTTTGCTTCATTAAGTGCCTTGAGTTTTTCCTTGTCGCCATGAAGATGATAAAGTGGTCCGAAGAGTAGGGTAACGTCAAAGGTTTCGTCATCCAGAAAGTGAAGGTTACGGGCATCTCCCTGCCAGGTTTTGATGTTTTCATGCTTGGCGCGGAGCACTTCCAGATTATGCTTTACAAGTTCTACGGCAGTTACATCATATCCACGGTGGCAGAGTTCAACTGAATAACGTCCTGTGCCTGCTCCGAGGTCGGCGATTTTTGCAGTATCAGCGTCGAAGTTCTGAAGTGCTTCTTCAATGAAATGCATGGTGGTACGGAATTCTACCTGCCCATGGCGGGTTGTGAGACGGTGTTCTTCGTGGAATTTGTTATAGTATTTTTCTAAATCTGCCATGCTGCGTCGACAGATTTTACTGCTTCTTTCTTCTCGTTGTCGCTCATAAATGACTGACGGAAACTGTTTTTAACGAGTTCCTTAATTTCATCCATCGTAAAGTTCAAATCATTGTGACAGATCCAGAACTCATCGAGAAGGGTAGTCTTAAAGAATACAGGGTCATCAGTGTTTATGTTTACGGCAATTCCCTTGTCGTAGAAGGCACGAATCGGATGATCCTTAGCTTTCTGAACAATCTTCTTTGTAAATGTATTTGATGTAATACAGATTTCGATTGGAAGTTGTGATTTTTTGAGTTCTTCCATCAGTTTTTCATCCTGAATGGCAGTAATTCCGTGACCAACACGTTCTGTATGAAGATAATTGATGGAATCCCAGATGCTTTCAGGACCTACATCTTCACCGGCATGTACTACTGCATGCCAGCCTTCCTTAATAGCACGTTCGTAAACTGGAGCAAAGTCTTTTGCAGGGCCTTTTGCTTCTGCTCCACCAAGACCAATTCCAATTATGTCTTCACATGGATACTGCTTTAAGAGCTCATAGTTATGCATTGCGTTATCACAACCAAAAGTACGGCTTACATCCATCAAAAGCTTAATTGTAATACCGGTTTCTTTTTTGATTTCTGTGATTTTTTCGTGGAAAACACGAACCATGTCTTCGTATTTAAATCCAAGTTTAAGGAATGCTGTAGGCGCAAAGAAAACTTCTGTATAAGTAATGCCGTTTTTAACAAGATAGTCTTTAAGTTCATCAAAAACTATACGGAAGTCTTCAACAGAAGAATACATTCCCTGAATTTTAAGGAACGACTGAATGAAGCCGTTCAAATCATTATATGAAAAGAGCTCTTTCTGCTCTTCTTTTGTCATTTCTTTGCCGAAGTTATTCTTGTAGAGCTTTTTAATTCCGTTTAATGAAATTACTGCTTCAAGATGAATATGAAGTTCTGCTTTTGGAATGGCTGATAAAAATGTTTTAAACTCTGACTTGTCCAATTTAATCGTCTCCTAACTTTTAACAACAAAGACAATTTTATCACGGTTCTGTGTATATTGCAAATGCTGTATAGTTATACTTAACAATTATCGGACGAAAAGTTACGAATCTTTAGGAATTTCTGGATGCGTGTTTTATCTCTTTTTCTTTATAGAGTACCTGGTCTGCTTTTGAAAGCAGTTCATCAAGTTCACAGTTTTCAGGAGTAAACTCAACATAGCCAAGACTGATGGAAAGGGTAAGCGGAAGTTCTGCTTTTTCAGAATAAAGCCTGTTCAGCTGATCCAAACGTTGTCTTATTGCAGATATATAGCCTTTTGTAAGTCCGGTTGATACAATTGCAAATTCATCGCCGCTGAGACGTCCGACTATATCTGATTCACGGAATGCTTCTACAAGAATCTTTGCTTCTGTCTGAATTGCTATGTCGCCTACTTTATGACCCCAGGTATCGTTGATTTTTTTGAGGCCATCCATATCTGCAAAGAAAACAATACCGCTTTTTCCGTTTTTGGCGGCACGTTTGAGTTCTTTTTCTGCATGGTCAATAAAGCCACGGCGATTAAGAACCTTTGTCAGTTCATCTTCGATAGACTGGATATTTAGTTCGTGATTATTCTTTAAAAGCCGTTCGTTACGGTTAGAAAGCACTTCGTTTATATCCAGAGTCTGATTAAATTCATAGGCATGTGCAATGGCGTTTATAATCAGCTTCAGATATATATGATGCATTTCAAATTTTGTGTTTGGAACCTGAATTATCAGATATCCATACTGCTTTTCACCTGCAAAAATAGCATGAAGAATATAAACTCCTGACATCTGTGCAAAATAAGTATCCGGCAAAAGCTTTTTATGAGGATTGATTTCAATTCCTTTATCATCATAAGGAATAATCTGCTTGTTATTATCAATATAACTGCGCAAATATGCCTTATCTGGAATAACAATGGTCTCTTCTTTCTTAAAGCTTACTGGTTTTTCATAAAGAACAACTGCCATTGAGCTGAAATTAAGCTGTACTGTAATTTGAGAAAGGGTTCCGAAAAGTTCTTTTAAGGTATGAGTGGTATGGAAGGTATCAATCAGTGTGTAGATTGCTACTGTATCAGAAAAGTGTTGTGTATATTTTTCCAGAGTTTCTGAATTTAAGTGCTGATTCTGAATGTTTTTTCCTTCCTGATTTTTACTTGCAAAGGTTGTATTACTCTGTGTAATACAGCTGCAGGATTGTCTGTAAATAGGAGAGGCGGAAGTTTTTGTCTCTCGTGGAATTGTTGCGCCGGTAAGCAGTTTATGTGCAAGTTCTGATGCCTTGTATCCCTGCTCAAAAATATTCTGATTTATAGTAGAAAGTGAAGGAGTTGTAAAGGAAGCTCTGGTAGAATCATCAAAACCAATGACTTTTACCTGCTTTGGAACTTTTACTCTAAGTTCTTCAAGGGCTTCCATGCAGCCTTCTGCCATGAGGTCATTTGCAGCAACAAGAGCATCAAATTCTATTTCATTTTTTGATTTAAATCTGTCTAAGGTGATGTTTTTTGCAGCTTCTCTTATAAAATAGCCTTCTATTGTCCAGTCCGGGTTGTATTTCAAACCATTTTTCTTCAGGGCTTTTTTGAAGGCATCAAAACGTACCAGAGCTTCACTGGAATTTGTAGCATTTGCTGAAACAAAACCGATTTTTGTACAGCCGTGAACATTTTTAAGATGGCTTACAATCTGATCAAAGGCTTTGTCGCAGTCGCAGCTGGTATAATGAACATCTTTGAACGGTAAATCTACGGCAATTGAAACAATCGGTTTCTTTGTAAAAGGCTCTATAAATTTGCGCAGTTCTTCTTCTTTGATATAGGTCTCGTAGGTGCTTGAGACCAGCATGATCAGGTCAATATCATCAGAATTCAGAATTTCGGCAGAAGCCCAGTACTGATATTCATAAAGTCCATAAGGGTAGTGCGGCTGATTTGTCTGAGCAAGAATCAACTGCACATCCTTATCTTTTGTATAATAAGCGGCTGCTCCCTGAGCTACGGTAAGGGCATATTCTACTGTCAGATTATGAACAAATAATGCTACCTTTTTCATTGCAATAATCAATTATGTATCAGATTTCGCAATTCCGCAATTATTTTTTTGAATTCGTCACATGCATCCTGAACTGGACCTGTCTGAGACATATCTACGCCAGCAACTTTAAGTGCTTCAATAGGATAACGTGAACCACCGCTCTTAAGGAACTTAAAATAGTCTTCTCGTTCAGCTTCTCCACCGTTTGTAACGCGTTTTGAAAGAGCAAGAGCTGCAGAAACACCTGTAGCATACTTGTAAACGTAGAATGCGCTGTAGAAATGAGGTATACGGAGTCCTTCCATATCGCTGTTAGATTCAAAATGCATTTCTGGACCAAAGTACAATTCAAGAAGTTCACGGTAAATCTTGCGGAGCAGTTCTGGAGTAAGAGGAGTTCCTTTTTCGACCAGTTCGTGAGCCTTAAGTTCAAACTCTGCAAACATTGTCTGTCGGTAGAGGGTTGCAAGAATATCATCTGCACGCATTGCAAGAAGATATTTTTTCATATCTTCGTCTTTAGCATTCTTATAGAGATATTCAAATACGAGTTCTTCATTGAAAGTTGAGGCAACTTCTGCTTCAAAAATAGTGTAGTCATAGCACATAAACGGATTATTGTGTACGGCATACCAGCTGTGCATACTGTGTCCACCTTCGTGTGCCATTGTGAATACATCACGTATATTTTCTTCATTATAGTTGAGAAGAATATATGGATCTCCAATATAACATCCTGAACTGAAAGCACCGCTTCTTTTACCGATGTTTTCATAACGGTCTGCCCAGCCATTGAGTAAGCCGTTACAAAGACGGTCTGTGTATTCTTTTCCAAGTGGGGCAAGGGCGTTGCGGCAGATTTCTACTGCTTCTTCGTAAGTTGTCTTTGTTTCAACTGATTTTACAAGAGGAACGTATACGTCGTAATGGCGGAGTTCTCCCTCTGCAAGGCCGAGCATTTCGCGGCGAAGCTTGTAATAGTCGTGGAGGGATGGAAGATTCTTGTGAACACAGTCAATTAAGTTATGATATACAGAAGTTGGAACCTTGTTTCCGTAAAGTGCCTGTTCAAGAGAACTCTTATATCCGCGGGCACGCATGCTGAAAACATCCTGATTTACAGAACCTGCATAAAGTGCTGCAATAGTATTCTGATGTTCTTCAAACTTTGCATAGAATTTTTTATAAGCTTCTTCACGAACGGCGCGGTTCTGAGAATGCATGAAAAGACTCCAGGTAGTTTCTGTAAGCTGTTTTTCTTCGCCGTTTTCGGTGACTGTACCGAAAGTCTTATTCATATCAACATTTGTAAGTACGCTGAATGCTGTTTCTGCTGTCTGACCAGGTTGCATGGCAAGAGAAAGAATTCTTTCTTCTTTTTCACTCAAAATATATTGCTTAAAATGTAAAAGTTTTTCTATAAAAATACGATAATCTGCAAAATCCGGCTGGCTAATCCATGTACGGAGCTTTTCTTCTTCAATTTCCTGAATTTCAGGATCAACAAAGCTTAATTCTGCCTGCATCTGGGTATAAGCCATCATTGCACGACCGTCACGGTCTGTAGCCTGAGTATCATCTTCATCTGCTTCATGCTGAAGTGATGCATAGTGATAAACAGTTTCCATTACAAGATTTACTTTTTCAAGTTCCTTGAGTGCAGAAAGCAGAGTTTCAGCTGATTCGCCGAGGCGACCTTTAAAAGCTGCTGCTTTTTTAGTAAGTTCTGGAAGCGATTTAAGGGCAGCTTCCCATTCATCATCTGATTTATATATAGAAGATAAATCCCATTTATCCTTAGAAGGTACATCTTTTCTGGCTGGTATAGTTTTAGCGCACATAATTATTCCTTTTGTTAATTATTTGTTTGTGTTGTATAACAACAGTGAGTATATAACTTTTTAAGAAGAGTGTCATTCGAGGAACAGATAATCGGTAAAATAAATGCTGCTGATTTTTCCAAGTGCCATGTCGGCATTTATTTCATCCATTATAACATTTACGATTTTTTCTTCGGTTTCGGTAAGAAGCTGATTTTTTGTTCTTGCAGAAAAATAAGCCTGAAATATTCCTTTTATAGTTCCGCTTTTTCGGGAAATCTCTTCAAAGAAAACCGTATCGCCTGCAGGGTAGGCTAACCATGGCGAAAGAATCATTATAGAGCCGCCTTCTTCTGAATCTGCCTTTGCTGTTGAAACACGGATTGTTCCAAGTTCATAATAAGAAACTTCATCAGTGTCTGAAGGGCTCATAAGACTTACTGCTTTTCCCTGGGCTATAAGATTTTGAGGTGTATTTTTTTTCCTTACAGCCAGGGCGTAAATGGTTCCCACAAGAATTATGAACAGAATAAAAGCAATTATTGTGAGAAGAATTTTATTGAGAAGTTCGTCATTTATTCGTGACATAGATTTCCTTCTATAAAATAGATTTTATTCTGTGATGTATGGCGAAAGAAGTGCTGCCAGTCTTCCAGTTGCACGGGCTGTCAGATGAACTCCATCATCAAGCCATTCTTCTTTTTCAATACAGCCGGCTTTTTTCAGTTCGTTTATGAGAACTGTCTGTGTTGGCGGAAGAATATAATTTGCAACATCTCCATAAAGCAACTCGTATATCTTTGATTTCAAATCAAGGAAGCCGATTTCTTCTTTTGCACTAATCAGAATTGCATCAGGGAATTTTAGGCGGAGTTTCTGAAGAGTATGATTTTCATCATCACCCTTATCAATCTTGTTCAAAAGTATAAGGCGCGGATTTTTATCTGCCCCAATATCTTCAAGAACATTACATACTGTATCATACTGGAATTCTGCATCCGGATCTGAAGAATCAAGAACGAGAAGGAGTAAATCTGCATAAACTGCTTCTTCCAGCGTAGACTTAAATGCGTCTATAAGGTGATGTGGAAGATTGCTTATGAATCCAACTGTATCTGTTATAAGAACTCCGGCACTTTCATTAAGCGGAAGTTTTCGGGTCAGCGGATCCAGGGTTGCAAAAAGTTTGTTTTCTACGTATGCGTCGGCACCTGTAAGTGCATTCAAAAGGGAAGATTTTCCGGCATTTGTATAACCAACAAGCGCACAGGAAGGCATTTTATCTCTCTGTTTACGCTGTGTTTTGCGGTTTAATTCAATTTCTGCCAGTTCTTTTTTGATTGCGCTTATTTTGTCGCGAACCTGGCGCTGATCCAGCTCAAGCTGAGTTTCTCCCGAACCTTTTGCACCAAATGCTCCACCGCGCTGTCGTGAAAAGTCCTTGTTCATATGGGCAAGTCGTGGAAGCGAGTAGGAAAGCCGTGCAAGTTCTACCTGAAGAACGGCTTCTTTTGTCTGAGCACGCTGCCCAAAAATACGTATGATAACTTCCTGCCGGTCAAAGCATGAAATACCGGAAAGTTCTTCCCAGTTTCTCTGCTTTCGTGGTTCAAGATTAAAGTCAAAAATAATACAGTCTGCCTCAATCTGTTTTGCAAGTTCTGCAATTTCCTGAGCCTTACCTTTGCCAATGCCATAAGCCGGATGAACTTCCATTCGGTTAAGAGTGAGACGTTGAATTACATCCATGCCCAGAGTGAGCACCAGACCCTTGAGTTCCTGTAAATTGTTTCCGGGCTCTCCCACCAGTAATGCACGTGGAACAGCCTGCTGTTCTTTCTCTACATCAATCATCGCGTTAAGTTTACCTCATTTATGATTATTCCGCAAATATTTTCGAGTTTTTGACATGCAGAAATCGGCCTTTTATGCCGATAATGTATAAGTAGAAATGACTTCTGGCCAGAAGATTGCTTTCAGTCTGCTAGCGGCGCTCGCGCTGTTTGCGGTTTTTGTCTTGAGTTTAAATTCCAGATTGTTTAAAACGCTGGAAACCAGATTTTATGCTCAGTCAAAAATCGAAGAAAACACGGGTCAGCTAGATAAGATTTCGGAGAGCTGTGATTCATACATTTCGGAAATTCTCTCTTTAGTTGAAAAAGGTGACAATGCCTGGACAAAAAATGCCTCGGTGCGCTCATATTATGTCCAGAATCCTTCGGAAAGTGACGTAAATACACGCCGAAAGCTTACGGAAACACTTTTTTCAGATATTCCAGCCCTCAGTGGTATCAGAATTGTTGATAAGAACGGGCGAAACGTTCATTACAGTTCTTATGATGATACGGATTTACTGAAACAAAGCGGAATATCCAAAATCTACAAGAATTACAACGACATTATCAAAGACGCAGGTGAAATACCGTTTGAGCAGCTTCAGAAAATCACAAGTGAAACAAAAACTGTTCTCCTTTGTGATGAAAGCCGTTCACGTCTTATTATCAGCGTTCCATTCTGCTGGGTAGACGGTATTTATTCTGGAATTGCTCTTTTCTATCTGAATCTGAATGAAGTTGAAAATGAACTTATCCGTCGGGATGTAGTTTCGATGGGTAGGGGACTCACTCTTTATTCTGATGATGATTATAACGGCGGATTTGTCCTTGATATTCCTCGTGGAACTAAAAATGAGTTACGTTCTCCGTTTATCAGCTACTGGAAGGCCAGAAGTGAAGTTTTACGTGGCGGAGATGCAGTTCAGCAGCCGCAGAAGCTTCTTGCAATGCCGGACGGCCGTTATTATGTGAGCCTTTCAAGTAACAGAATTGGAAAAATTCGCATAAGTTCTGTATATACAAGTGATATTTTTGAGCTCTCTGCAGAAATCAGAATCCTCATTTATATCTGTATTTTTATTTCGATTCTGCTTGTAGTATTCTTGCTTTTCAGTTTTATTCGTGATCCTATGGTTACCCTTCAGAATCGGATTAAAAAAATCCAGCTGGAAATTGTTGAAAACTATATTGATGGAAAAGAAAAACGCGAGTGGAATGATATAGCACGTCATCTCCGTCAGCGCAGAAATGATTTAAGTGATGAAATTATAAAGAGTCTCCCTGTTCATTCAAAGAAACGCCGAAAAGAGCTTTCTGATTATCTTGATAAGAATTGGGAAGATATTTTTGCAATTTTTGAGAGTAAAGCAGGGGAAAGTACTGGAGCTGCTGGTACACCGGCAGCTGCAAATGCTTCTGGAACAGCTGAATTAACTGGTGTATCAATTGCAGAAATCCGCCGTATGCTTGAAGAAGTTCTTCAGAACAGAAATATTGTTATGCCTGTTGCTGCAGCCGGAGCAGGTGTCGTTGCAGGGGCTGCAGTGAGTGCGGTAAAAGCTGTTAAAACTCCAGTACAGGCAGATGAAGTTGAAGAATTAGATGATGTTGATGAGCTAGATGACGCTGAAGAACTTGATGAAGTTGAGGAACTTACTGACGATGTAGAAGACCTCGCAGAAGATGTCGATGAGATTGATGAAGTAGAAGATCTTGCAGAAGACGTTGATGAGATTGATGAGGTCGAAGAGCTTGCCGAAGACGTCGAGGAGCTTTCAGAAGAAGCCGAGGTAACTGACGATGTCGAAGAGCTCGCAGAAGACAGCGATGTAACTGAGGAAGTCGAAGATGTTTCTGAAGAGGTCGAAGAAGAACTCGAAGATGCAGACGAAGTAGAAGAACTGGACGAGGTAGAAGAACTCGATGAACTCGACGAAGTTGATGAGGAACTCGAGGCTCTTGATGAAGAAGAGCAGGAAGAAAAATCAGAAAGAATTAAACTTGAAGCATACTTAAAATCTCTCGTTGCTCCAGAAAGAAAATATAGAACATCAAATGAAACATTCTTCGCATCAGAAAAATTCCCAACAGTAGAAAATCTCTATGCAGAAGAGCTCAAACTTGGCGATTTCAGCCCATATTTTGTATCTGGCTCAGATACTATTGATATAAAACTCTATCCAATTCCTGAATATAATCAGCCGGAAGTGGCAGAAACTGCACAGCCGGAGACATCCCCACAGGAAAACCAGGAAACTCCGGTAGAAGAACTTACCGAAGAAATTCCAGATTATCTTCCGGAACCAGATTTCTCAATGATATCTTTTGGTGAAAATATTGATCAGGAAATTCCAGAACTCGAAGACGCTTCTACAGAATTAAATAAAACTAAAGAAGTAATTGTTGAAAATGATGGAGTATTCAGCATTTCAGAAGGACTTGAGTATTCAGATGTTGTTCAGGATGCTGATTTTAAAAAACTGGTAGATTCTATTCTATAATACCTACTTGTACTAAATCCCGCATAGAATTATAATAATTTCGTTATTTTTTTTAACGGAAGGTTTCTTATGACATTGGAGATGCTTGATAAGGCTGTGCGCCGTGTACCTGATTTCCCAAAACCAGGAATTCTTTTCTATGATATTACAGGAGTTCTTGTAAATCCTGATGCTCTTAAATTTTGTATTGAGCAGATGATTGAAAAATATAAGGATGTTAAATTCGATGCAGTTGCAGGTGTAGAAAGCCGTGGTTTTATTTTCGCAGCTCCATTTGCAGAAAAGCTCGGAATTCCTCTCGTATTGATTCGCAAAAAAGGAAAGCTCCCTGGAGAAACATACCAGTGCAGCTATTCTCTTGAATATGGTACTGCAACAATAGAAGTTCACAAAGCCGACATTAAAAAAGGCGGACGCTATCTTGTTGTAGATGATTTAATTGCTACTGGCGGCACGCTCGCAGCTGCCAAGAACCTGATTGAGCAGGGAGGCGGGGAAGTAACTGATTTCTTTGGCGTTATCGGTCTTCCCGCATTAAATTATAAGTCTGTTCTTGCACCTTGTAATGTAACAACACTCATTAACTATGATGGTGAGTAAACTTAATTTTTCAGGAACTGACTTATGATTAAATTACCAAGTAAATATAAAGCAATTCTCGGAACTCGTGAAACCGAGCATGCAATTGTTGCAATAAAAGATTTCTTCCAGCTGGCTTTGAGTACAGAACTCAACCTTACACGTGTTACTGCACCTCTTTTTGTAGATGCTGGAAAAGGAATTAACGATGACCTCAACGGTGTTGAGCGCCCGGTAAGCTTCCCTGTAAAAGATCTCGGCGATGCAAAAATGGAAATCGTTCAGTCACTTGCAAAATGGAAGAGACTGAAGATAACTTCACTCGGACTTGAACCAGGCTTTGGTATCTATACTGATATGAATGCCCTCCGCCCTGATGAAGAACTTGATGCAATTCATTCTATATATGTAGACCAGTGGGACTGGGAAATGGCAATCGATCCAAAAGACCGTACCGT
Source organism: Treponema bryantii (assembly GCF_900111035.1). GTDB lineage: Bacteria > Spirochaetota > Spirochaetia > Treponematales > Treponemataceae > Treponema_D > Treponema_D bryantii_C. The sequence continues at coordinate 169,389 of NZ_FOFU01000004.1, read as the reverse complement.
TTTCTATCTTCATGAAATTGTAAAGAAGGTTTACCGCTGTATTCAGCGTACAGAATTCTTCCTTTATGACCGCTATCCACAGCTCAAGCCAATACTTCCAAAGGATATCAAGATTCTTTATGCAGATGATTTGCAGAGACTCTATCCAAAGCTGACTCCAAAAGAGCGCGAGGATAAGGTTGCAAAAGAGTACGGTGCTGTATTTATTACAGGTATAGGCGGTAAACTTGATGATGGAACTATTCACGATGGACGTGCTCCAGACTATGATGACTGGATTACTGAATGTGGAGACGGACACCGCGGACTTAATGGAGATATCCTTGTATGGAACCCTGTTCTTGAAAGAGCATTCGAGCTTTCTTCAATGGGTATTCGTGTAAGTCCAGAAAGTCTTAAGGCTCAGCTTGAAGAACGCGGATGTCCTGAACGTGCTAAGTTTGAATTCCATTCACGTCTTCTCAACGGAGAACTTACACAGACTCTCGGTGGCGGTATCGGCCAGTCTCGTCTTTGTATGTTCCTGCTCCGCAAGGCTCACATTGGTGAAACTCAGGTAAGCGTTTGGACAGACGAAATCAAAGCTGACTGTAAAAAACACGGAATAGAACTGCTCTAGTTGAAGAAATGAAAGAATATAAATTTAAGGCAGAGGAACTGGAAGCTCAGATTTCGCACCTTACAGAAAAGGGCATTACTGAGCTTTCCGTAACCGATGAAAAGGTTTCCCGTGATAAAAATAAACTCCTCCGCCTTATGAAACTTGTGGCACAGCATGCGCCACAGGTTTTTGTTTCTTTTTTAACTGAGGCTTCTGTAATTGACCGCGAGGTTATTGCAGCGGCCTCTAATATTTTCTGTTCTTTTGATATACCTCTTGTCTGCACGGAAAAAGGCGGACATCTTCTTTTTGATAAAAAATTCTACGCAAATAAAGCTAGACTTCTTAATGAAGCTGGCCTTGTATTTGGTTTCCATCTTACTTATGCGACAGTTCCTGGTGATTCGCAGAAACTGTTTATGGAACGTCTTGATTTTGCAGTTCAACAGTATCCGAACCATATAGATTTTCCGCAGACAGAAAATGAAGAAGTAGAAGCTAAGGTGAGCGGAACTTTTTCGGCTGCCGATATCCGTTACTGCCGCGACACTGCATTTGCATGCAGAACATTCTATACTGCGGGCCGTGCAGTTCCGTGGTTTCTTTCTATATTAAAGCCACTTCGTATATACCCGTCACGCTTCTTTTCAGATTTTGCAGAATGGCAGCGTGTAAACAATTGCAGTTATAAGAGTGGTTTTGTTCCTGAAGCAGAAAATCATAAATCCATAGAAAAAATGCAGCTGCTTTTTCTTGATGAAAAATATGAAGAAAAGCACTGCCATAATCTTATAACCTTAATGCATGATATTGTTGTGATTAACGGTGCGATGTCCCGTCTTGCCGGAGAAGGAGAAGAATCAGAGATAGAAACTTCCTATCATCCTGATGATCTTCTTGGGCCAGAGGCTTGTGACCTTACCGCCTTTGCAGAAGATGTCTGTATGGAACAATGCAGGGTAAAAATATTTTCTAATGGCGAATATCCGGATTATGAGATAAAATAGAACCTAAGGAGAGGGTTTTGTATAACGTAGCAGTTCTGGTTCATAATTTTGCGGTTGAATATGCAGATCAAATCCTGCATGGAATATACCGTTATTTCTCTGATAAAAAAGATGTCCGCGTTTTCTTTGCGCAGACTAGAACTCCTCATATTATTGATGGCCTTTACGATTACCAGTGCTGGGCATCTGTTGAATATCTTACATCAAAAGTTATTGATGAAGTAATAATTGTTTCTAATACATATTGTCTTTACAGAAGCCGTGATGAACTGAAAGAGCTCTTTAGACCATTCTTTTCCAAAAAGGTTATTTCGATTGGAATGGATTTTGATGAGCCTGGCGTTTATTATACAACTGCTTATTGTGATTCTGTTTACGACGAAATTGTCGGACATTTGAAAAATGAACATGGCTGTACAAAAATAGCTTTCTTTTCAGCAAATAAAATACAGTCGCAGGAAGCCGAAGAAAGATTTAAGGCTTTTAAAAATGCCCTGAAAAAACATAATCTGGAATTCCATGAAGAGTGGGTGCTCAACGGTGCCTTTACAAGATCCTCTGCCAGAGCAGAACTTGAATCAAAATATCACAAAAAAGAAGATATCGAATATGAAGCAATAATCTGTGCAAATGATCTTATGGGAATGGCCGTTCTGGATTATTTTTCAGAACTGGGAATAAAGATTCCTTCTGAAATGAAGGTATTTGGTTTTGATAATACTTCCCATTCAATTCTCTGTGTACCAACACTAGCCACAGTTGATCAGTCAATTGAAGAACAGGGTTATGCTGCTGCAGAATTCGGAATGCGGTTGCTAAAAGAAGAAGGTACTGATTTTCCAAAATTTGTTAACACAGAACTAAAGTCTGTTTACCGCCGTTCCTGTGGTTGTGAAGATTTTCTGGAGCAGAAGAAAAGAGATGTCTTTAATGCGGCTGTTAGTCATTATGAGGAAGTTCGCCGTGTTGGAAATCTTTTTGATGTAATAAAAGGTACTTCAAGTTTGAGTGATTTTGCAGAATCTTTTAAATCTATTGTAGATACTTCAGGTTTTTCTAAACTGGTTGTATTTGTATTACGTGAACCGGTAACAGTAATGCGCGAAGGTACTTTTAATATGCCGGATGAAGCAAGACTCCTTTTGCGGGTAGATACTAAAAATGGAGATGCTGATTATTTTGAAGAAAGCGAATATATCAATATAAAAGAATCTCTTTTTAATCGTGAGAGAATGCAGTCAAATCCAGGATGCTATATTTTTCAGCCGGTAATTATGGGAACAGTTCAGTATGGTTATCTTTTCTGTAAGGCAGAGAGAACTGATTTTGGAATGAACAGTATTCTCCTTAAGGTAATTACCAGTGTTATTGTTCAGGCTTACGATTATACAATGACAGTGAATCAAAAGCGTCTTCTGGAAACAATGAATAAGGAACTTAAGGAACGTAATTATGACCTTAGCATCAGTTCAAAAACAGATGAGTTAACACATCTGTTAAATCGCCGTGGTTTTATGGAATATGGTCAGAAACTGATTTTCTTTTCTGATGATGTTGATACGAATGGTATTGTGTTCTTTGCAGATTTAGACTGCTTGAAAACTATAAACGACAAATATGGTCATGAAAATGGAGATAAAGCAATTATTGCTGCTGCGGAAGTATTAAGAAAAACCTTCAGAAAGATTGATATAATAGGCCGCTTAGGTGGTGATGAATTTGGTGTTATTGCTTCTGGAATGGACATTGCCTTTCTTGATAAACTCCGTGAAAAAATCGATAATATCTGCGTAGAAATCAGTGAAAGAAATAATTTAATCTTTAAGCTTTCTATGAGTATCGGAGCAGCACGTTTTAGTCCAGAATATAAAGATTTAAATGAGCTTCTGATGATGGCAGATCAGGATCTGTACGAACAGAAGAAAATACACCATGCAAGAATCAAGAATTAAATTAGAATCAAACGGTGGAGAACGGCTTGATACTTTTCTTCGTCGTGAGTTACCGCTCGCAGCGAAGATTGAAGGAGATTTTTCCAATTCAAAAATCCGCCGGCTTATAATGGCGGGCACAATTCAGGTTAATGGCAAGGTAGTGAACCGTCCGGCCTTTGAGTTAAGGGGTAAATCCAGTATTGAAGTCCGCTTTGATGCTGAACGTTTTTTTTACGAAAAGCAGCCTGATGATGTTGCTTTTGAAATGACAGATTCTTCTATATTACACGAAGATGAAAATCTGATTTTTGTTGATAAACCTTATAATTATCCTGTTGAACAGACAATTACCGGAAACCGTGCAAATCTTCATGATGCAGTTGTAGATTATTTATGGAAGAGAAATCCTTCTCTGCGTAATCCGCCGTATGTGGGAATCATGCACCGTCTGGACCGCACAACCAGCGGAGTTATTCTGTTTACTAAAACAAGAGCTGTAAACGGTGCAGTTTCAGAACTTTTCCAAAGTCATGACCTGACAAAGCAGTACCTCGCCATAGTAGAAGATAAAAAGAATGTAGAAAAATCTTTCACTGTAGAAATGTATATGGGCCGAATCACCGGAAAATCCCGGCAGGGCAAATGGGGTGAAGTGCCTGAAAGCCGCGGAGGTCAGTATTCAAAAACAGACTTCCGAAACCTTCGCAAAATTACCGTAGAAGGCCGCCCGTGCCTTCTTATAGAATGCAGTCTCCACACTGGCCATACTCACCAGATTCGCGTTCATCTCGCAAGCCGCGGTCTTCCCATCCTCGGCGATACATTATATGGTGGTACACCTGCAAAAAGACTGTATTTACACTCTGAAAAGCTTACGTTTTCATTGAATAATAAGCAATATTATGTAGAATCCTCTATAAAAATATAAAAAAAATCTTAAAAATTTATTGACGTTTTAAACATAAAATTAGTAATTTATAATATAGAAATCATTTTTCACGGTGGAAAACTAATGGCTGAAGAGAAAACAGAACAAGCTGAAAATCAGACTGAAGAAAAAGCAACTTCTCAGGAAGCTGCTGCTGATTCACAGACTGCGGATGCTGCTCCAGAGTCGGATAAAGCAGAAGAAAAGAAAGAACAGACTCCAGAAGAGCGCATTGCTGCCCTTGAAAAAGAAAATGCTGATCTTAAGGATCAGCTCTTGCGCCGCGCTGCAGACTTTGATAACTACCGCAAGCGCATGATGAAAGAAAAGCAGGACACTTACGACTACGCAAACGCCGGACTTTTGGGCGACCTGCTTGACAGTCTTGATAATTTTGATCGTACAATTGATGCTGCAAAGGACGCAAAAGATGCAAAATCAATCGCAGACGGAATCAAAATGATTAACAAGGCTCTTGTTAAAATGCTTGAAGACAAATATGGTCTTGTTGGTTACGGCAAGGAAGGAGATGAATTCAATCCTGACGAGCACGAAGCAATTGGCCGTATGGAAGATGAAAAAGCCAAGAAGGAAACATTGGCTCAGGTTTATCTCAAGGGCTACAAGCTCAAGGATAAAGTAATTCGTCACGCTAAGGTAATGGTTAAAGTACCAAAGGCGTAAAATAAAGCTCGTCATTGCGAGCCGAAGGTGAAGCAATCCATTTATAGATTGCCACGTCGCTACGCTCCTCGCAATGACAAAAGAATTGTAAATTACAAAGCGAGGTAAATAAAAATGGGAAAAATCATTGGTATTGACTTAGGAACAACAAACTCTTGTGTTGCCGTAATGGAAAACGGTGAACCAGTAGTAATTCAGAACTCAGAAGGTGGACGTACAACTCCTTCTATCGTAGGTTTCACAGCTAAGGGAGACCGCATTGTTGGTGCACCTGCTAAAAACCAGATGGTAACAAATCCTAAAAACACAGTTTACTCTGTAAAGCGTCTTATCGGACATCGCTTCAGTGAACTTCAGGGTGAAGCAACAAAGCTTCCATATACAATTATTGATAACGGTTCAGACTGCCGTGTAGAAGTAGAAGAGGGTGGACAGAAGAAAAAGTATTCTCCACAGGAAATTTCTGCTTTCATTCTTCAGAAGATGAAGAAAACCGCTGAGGACTACCTCGGAACAGAAGTAACAGACGCAGTAATTACAGTTCCTGCTTACTTCAACGACTCTCAGCGCCAGGCTACTAAGGACGCTGGTAAGATCGCTGGTCTCAATGTTCAGCGTATTATCAACGAACCTACAGCTGCTTCTCTTGCATTCGGTTTCAAACAGGATCAGGACAAGGAAAAGACAATTGCTGTATACGACCTTGGTGGTGGTACATTCGATATTTCTATTCTCGAACTTGCAGACGGCGTATTCGAAGTAAAATCTACAAACGGTGATACACACCTTGGTGGTGATGACTGGGACCGTGTTATCGTAAACTGGCTGATCGACGGCTTTAAGGCTGACACAGGCATTGACCTTTCTAAAGATCCAATGGCTATGCAGCGTCTCCGTGAAGCAGCTGAAAATGCAAAGATTCAGCTTTCTTCTCAGACTTCTACAGATATCAACCTTCCATTTATTACTGCTGATGCAACAGGTCCAAAGCACCTTCAGAAGTCTTTGACTCGTGCTCAGTTTGAACAGATGACAGATGACCTTTACGAAAGAACAAAGGAACCTTGCCGCAAGGCTCTCCAGGATGCTGGTATTACAGCAGACAAGATTGACGAGGTTCTCCTTGTTGGTGGTTCTTCTCGTATGCCAAAGGTACAGGAAGTTGTTAAGGCAATATTTGGAAAAGAGGGTAGCCGTGCTGTAAACCCAGATGAAGCAGTTGCAGTTGGTGCAGCAATTCAGGGTGGTGTACTCCAGGGTGATGTAAAGGACGTTCTTCTTCTTGATGTAACTCCACTTTCACTTGGTATTGAAACAATGGGTGGCGTATTCACAAAGCTTATCCCAAGAAATACAACAATTCCTACAAAGAAGAGCCAGATTTTCTCTACAGCTGCTGATGGACAGACTGCAGTATCAATTCACGTACTCCAGGGTGAACGTGAAATGGCTGACCAGAACCGTACACTCGGACGTTTTGACCTCGTAGGTATTCCAGCAGCTCCTCGTGGTGTTCCACAGATTGAAGTTACCTTCGATATCGATGCTAACGGTATTGTTCACGTATCTGCTAAGGATTTGGGCACTGGTAAGGAACAGCACATTCAGATTACTTCTTCTTCTGGACTTTCTGATGAAGAAATCGAGAAGATGGTTAAAGATGCAGAAGCAAACGCAGCTGCAGATAAGGCTAAGCGCGAAGGCGTTGATGCCCGCAACGAAGCAGACAGCTTGATCTATGCTACAGAAAAGACACTTAAGGATCTTGGAGACAAGGTTGATGGTGGCGAAAAGCAGAAGATTGAAGATGCAGTTGCAGCTCTTAAGCAGGCTATACAGGGCGACAATGTAGAAGATATTAAGTCTAAGACAGAAGCTTTGAAGCAGGCTTCTTACAAGATCGCTGAAGAACTCTACAAGCAGCAGGCAGCAGCAGGCGGAGCTCAGCCAGGTGCTGACGGTGCCGCTGGTGCAGACGCTGGAGCTGGTGCTTCAGATGCAGGCGCAGAAAACAAATCATCTGGCTTCAACAAAGGCTCAGCAGACGACGTTGAGTACGAAGTAAAGGATGAAAAATAAAGCCTAAAATCGAAAATCCGTTAAAAACCGGGCTGCGACAGCGGGCCGGTTTAGGATTATCGAAAGAATGGCTCAAGCGGCGAGACTATGCGAGCCGCAATTTTTTTATTATTGGATAAATTATCATGGCAAAACGCGATTATTACGAAGTATTAGGTGTTGATAAATCAGCTGATCAGGATGCAATTAAAAAGGCATACCGCAAGCTTGCTGTAAAATATCATCCGGACCGAAATCCAGGAGATAAATCTGCCGAGGAAAAATTCCGCGAAGCAACAGAAGCATACGAAGTTCTTTCTGATGCAGAAAAAAGACCTATTTACGATCAGTACGGTTTTGCCGGTCTTGACGGAATGGGAGCTGGTGGCGGTGGTGGAGCACAGTATTCACATGCCTTCCACGACTTCTCAGACCTCTTTGGAGGAGCTGGTGGCGGCTTCTCTGATATTTTTGACAGTATTTTCGGCGGTGGCTTTGGCGGTGGTTCACGCAGTTCAAGAAGCAGTGGTCCAGCAGCCGGTGCAAGTCTCCGCTATGATCTTCATATTCAGTTTAAGGATGCCGTATACGGTACAACAGCTGATATTCATTTTAAGCACAATGAGCCTTGTGAGGCTTGTAAGGGTAGTGGTGCTGCTGCCGGTGCTTCTAAAAAGACTTGTCCTACCTGTAATGGTATGGGTCAGGTACGCCAGGGCAATGGTTTCTTTACTATTCAGCAGACATGTCCTAAGTGTGGCGGTAAAGGTACTATAATTGACAAACCTTGTCCAAGCTGCCGTGGAAAAGGTATTCAGGAAAAATCTAAGCAGATGTCTCTTAAGATTCCAGCCGGAGTTGATAACGGAAAACGTATCGTAATCCGCGGAATGGGGGATGCCGGAGAAAACGGTGGACCAGCAGGAGACCTCGTAGTTGTATTACACGTAGAACAGCATCCATTCTTTGAAAGAGACGGTGCAGACCTCTACTGTGCTGTACCAATCAGCATTGCTCAGGCTGCTCTTGGCTGTGAAATCACTATTACAGCCCTTGATGGCAAGAAATTAGCAATTAAAATCCCAGATGGCACTGCAAACGGCAAACTTCTCCGCATTAAGGGTGAAGGTGTTCCAATGAGCGGCTCTTCTCGTAAGGGTGATTTGTACGTTAAGATTATGGTTCAGGTTCCAACTCATCTTTCTTCTAAACAGAAGGATCTGTTGAAGCAGTATATGGATCTGGAAAATCCTCCTAAGGAACCAAATCTCCTTAATCTTTCAAAACTCGGTGATTAACCGTATTTATTGAACTTTTTTCCAAATTCCTCCGATAATATGATAGAATAGTATCATTCTATTTAAAATATACAGTTAGAAAATCAGGGGTAATCATGTATAAAACCAGGAAAAGAGCTGTCCTTATCTCTATAAATGTTTTGACTATAATATGTTTTGTTGCGTCATGTCTTATGCTTTTGCCGCAAAAAACAACAGAAGGTTTTTCTTGGATAACGCTTTTGGTTGCGTTTATTGTTTTCTTTGCTACGGTGTTCTGGGGCAATAGATTCCGTTCATTCCTTCTCGCAAAGGTTAGGAAAGATACTCTTGAAACAGGTGAAACTGTTATTCTTAACGATTTCATTAACCGTCTGCGTTTCTGTTATTCCCTTGATGACTTTTACGTTGTAATTGGTGATGTTCTTGAAAAGCAGGGTGACTGTTCTGTACTTCTTATTGATCGTACTAAAAACTACATTCTTTACAACAGTCCAAACAGAACTTCAACTTCTGATACTGTAAGAAATAAGCTTGATCAGCACTTTACTGAACAGTGGCCGGATGGTTTCTACTTTTTCGACCGCCATATTGGTGTAACTACAAATTACCGCAAGGCACGCGGTTTCTTTATGTGCTGCGACGGATATCACCTTTATGTTTTCTGCCGTTATACAAGACTTTTTGACCTCGATGTATATAAGAGACTTCTGGAAGAGTACAAGCGTTTTGTAAGCCGTTCCCGTACAATTACAACACTTTCTGAAATTTCTGCAACAACAAAGGAATGGGAACAGCTGGCTGAAACACAGCAGTCATTCCTTCCTCAGAAGATTCCAAACATTCCAAAGCTCAAAATTGCAACTTACTACCGTCCTCTCGTAAACGTATCGGGAGACTACTTCTCAATTCTTCCAATTGATGCTTCAAAGACACTTCTCATGCTTGGAGACGTATCTGGTAAGGGACTTCCTGCTGCCCTCATCATGGGTTTGGTGATGAACACTGTAAAGATTATCGAAGACAAGGAAGATCTTGTTGGTGTGCTTCATGCAATCGATAAAGCGATTAAGGGAATGCACCTTCAGGATAAATATACTGTATTGTTCCTTAGTATTATTGATACTGAAAAGATGCGTATCCGTTATATCAACGCTTCCATGTCTGATCCTATTATTCTTTCACCTTCGCCAGATGGTTACCGAATCAAGCCTCTTACTTCAAATGCTTCGCTCATCGGTATTCTTGATGTTGGTGATGTTAATGTTGCAGAAAAACGTCTTTTCCGTGGAGATACCATTCTGATGGCAACCGACGGTGTATCGGAAGTAATGGATGAAAGTGGTGTAGAGCTCGGTGATACAGATATCTATAAAAAGACCCTTATGGCTGGTGCTGCAAAAGAGCCTCAGCAGATGGTTGATGATATTGTAGACCTTATCATGAAATACAATGGCGATAAAAAACTTCATGATGACGTTACAATGATGATTGCCAAGGTAGGTTACTAATATGATTTATATTATTCTTAATATTGTTTGTGCACTTTTCATAATTTTCTTTACACATCTTATAGATACTAAGACAAAGTCAGATAACCTTGGAGTTTCTTCTTTTTCTGTTGCCATGCTTGTTACTGCAATAGAATCAATTCTGTTTGTTCTCGTACTTATAATGCGCTATACGAACTTTGAAGCTCTTATAGTTCCTGTTATGCGTATTTGTCTGGCATTGGATGGAATTGCCTTTGTAATTGTCAGTTTTGGTATTTTTGAAATTGGAAGACCAAGAAAATATCTGATTATATCATTGATAAAATATGCTCTTGTTTTATTTGCAGTAATTATTTCATTCTTTCAATTTACAACAATTGATGTTTCCTTTGAACATGGAATTGTTATTGCATCAGAGTATCTGATTCCTGCTCCTGCCAGAGAGTTTTTCCCTCTGACCTGGACATCTTTGTTTACTAATTTATATCGTTATGTAATTCCTATCACAGGAATGCTCTTCCTTGTAATTCTTCAGGAAGATAAGAATGCTACTCAGCTTGAAAAATATCAGACCTCAGTAATGGCAGAAGGTATTCTTTTGATGTGGGCAATTAACCTTGCAATTAAGTTTGTATCTACATCAGCTCCAGCCTTCTCATTGCTGTATATGTACTCATACCTGTTCATGTATGTTGTATTCTATATGGCTCTTACAAAGATTTCGGTTCCTTCTGGAAAGGCAATGTTTGTTACATTGTTCAAATCTTTGGTTTCATATATTCTTCCTGCAGTTGCTGTAGGTGTTCTTTCTATGTTTTTACAGCCTGCAACCGGCGAATATACAAAAGTCTTTATTGCACAGTTTATTGCTTATTCTACAGTTGCTGTTTTGTTCTCTCTGTGGATTAGTTCTGTACTTTCTTCATCGTCAAGACTTTATACAGCAGATTACGAAGCTTCTCTTGAAAAGGAACTTGCTAAGATTGACTATAAAGAGAGTGAAATGGACCAGATTACAGCAAAGATGTTTGAAATCATGCGAAGAAACGTTGAATCTTCATCGATGACCGTATACATTCTTTCTGGCCAGAACGAACTTGATGTTGCTTATTCTTCAAATAATATGAATATTAAGATTCCGTTAAACAATCCTATGTTTGATGCACTTCTTAATATCAACAAAAGTATTGTTGTAAAGAGTCAGATTGAAAAGCAGCATGATCTTGCCGTTGCTCAGAAAGAACTTGAAGCTTTCTTTGCTCATACAAAATCAGATGCTCTGTTTATTTTGAACGAAGGTCATAACATCTTTGGTATCATCACTCTTGGTAAGAAGGCCAGTGGTGACCACTATAAGGAATATGACTACAACGTATTTGTAAAGCTTTACTCATACTTCTTCGTATTCGGTTACTACATGCGTAACATTTCAAATAAAGATGTATTAGGTGTCGTAAACCGTGAAATTAAGATGTCTTCACAGATCATTACTTCCATCCAGGAAAACATTGATCATGTAAAGACTCCAAAGGTTGATATAGGATACATGATGGTTCCTGCTCACAACATTGGTGGTGAGTTCATTGATATGATCCGTCTCACAGAAAAGCGACACCTCTTTGTAGTAGGTGACCTTTCTGGAAAGGGTATTGCAGCTTCCATGAACATGGTCATCTTAAAGTCCATCATCCGTTCTTATCTAGCCGAAGTTCATGACTTTAAGCAGCTTGTTGTTAAGCTCAATACCTTCGTAAGAGATTCGCTTCCAAAGGGAACTATCTTCGCTGGTTTGTTTGCACTTATTGATTTTGAAACTGATACGATGTATTACATCAACTGTGGTATTCCTGCATTGATGATGTATACTCAGGTTTATAATAACGTAATTGAAATTCAGGGTAGTGGACACGTTCTTGGATTCGTAAAGGATCTTACCCCTTATGTTTCTGTAAAAACTACAAAGCTTAATCATGGTGATATCATCATGGCTTGTACTGATGGTTTGATTCAGTCACACTCACTTCGTGGTGAACAGTTTGGTAAAGAGCGTGTTCAGCAGGCTGTACTTGATAATTCAACTTATCCTGCACAGCGTATGGCTCAGTTTACTTTTGAAGGTCTTCTTAAGTTTATGTCTAAGGAAATGGAAGATGACGTATCTATCCTCGTAATTAAATATGAGGGACTTCCAGAAGAGAAGAAGGAAACTGTTGAAGCACCGGCAGAAGGTGAGGCTGTTGAAGCAACTGAGGCTGCTGCTGAAACTACAGAGACTGTCGAGGCTCCTGCAGAAGAAACCCCGGCTGAAGAGCCAGTAGATACACAGATGGATGCAGTCGCAGATGAAACTGTAACTCCAGAATCTGTAGCTGCAGAAATGGCCGCTGTGGCAGAAGCAGCTGCTGTTGAAGAGCCTGCAGAGAAAAAGCCTGCAATCCCAGTTGATGATATGACAATGCCGGAAGGCTTTGAAATGCCGGATTTAAGCGATCTTGATGCAATGATGAAGGAGGCTGGTTTATAATATGGAACAGTTATCAATTGTAGAAAAAGACGGTGCTAACTACCACTTATACGAACTCGAAGGCGCTTTGAATGCCTATACTATCGGTGAATTCCAGAACATGCTTTATGACGCTGTTCACAAAAATAATATCGTTCTTGATATGTCAAAACTTGTTGAACTTGATCCTGCAGGAATAGGCTTCCTTATGGCTGCTTTCAACGATAGTGAAGATGTTGGTCATAAACTGTATTTTATGTCGATGTCGAATGAGGCAGAGAAGGCGATTTCTGCGACGGGGTTTAAATACTTATTCAACCTTATAAATTCGGTGACTGAGGTTAATTAGTCGGCTCATATAAAAAGAAATCCGTCTGCGGGTCCCAGCGACGGAAAAAAAAGCAAGGTATCCCCCATCATTCGCTTACCCACGCTTGCTTCGCTCGCGTGGCCGCTGATGGTTCCCCCTTGCTTTCTTTTTCCTACGTCCCACAGGCGGATTTTTTTATAAATCCAGAAATCTTATCAATTCCCCGGTTTTGCCGGGGAATAATTATTTAACTACAATATTAACAAGCTTATCCTTAACGATAATTACTTTTACAACTTCATGTCCGTCTGTAAACTTCTTTACACCGTCACGGGCAAATGCTGTTTCTTTGAGAACGTCATCTGCGGTTCCTGGGGCTGCTTCGAAGGTGTCGCGTTTTTTGCCGTTTACCATAACAACAATCTGCTTTGTATCATCTTTAGCAAAGTCTGCGTTTACTGTTGGCCATGCAACGTATGCAATAGATTCCTTGTTTCCAAGTTTTTCCCAGAGTTCTTCACCGAGGTGTGGAGCGTAAGGTGAAAGTACCTTTACGAAGTCGCTCCACATTGCCTTTGGAACTTCTGGAAGCTTTGAGAGTTCGTTGATGAAAATCATCATCTGGCTGATTGCTGTGTTGAAGTTTAAAGTAGCTGTATCATCAGTTACTTTTTTGATTGTCTGAGCAAAAGTCTTTCGGGCGCTGATGAGTGCCTTGTCTTCGAGCTTGCCAGTGATATCGATATCAGCCATTGGCTTTTCAGATACTGACCATACCTTTTCGAGGAAGCGGTGAATACCAACAATACCCTGTGTTGCCCATGGCTTAGACATTGTAAGAGGTCCCATGAACATTTCGTACATACGTACTGAGTCAGCACCGTATGCTTTAATTTCATCATCAGGATTTACTACGTTCTTTAAAGACTTAGACATCTTTGCAACAATCTGCTCGAGTTCTTCGTTTGTTGCTTTCTCGTAGTATTTTCCGTCTTCGCGCTGTTCAACTTCATCAACAGGAACCAGAGTCTTGTTCTTTCTCTGGAAAGCAAATGAAGTGATCATACCCTGGTTTACGAGGCGCTGGAATGGTTCTTTTGTAGAAACAACTCCGATATCATAAAGTACCTTGTGCCAGAAGCGGGCATAGAGAAGGTGGAGAACGGCATGCTCAGCACCACCAATATAGAGGTCTACCGGCATCCAGTATTTTTCTTTGTCTGCTGCACAGAACTGCTTGTCATTGTGTGGGTCAAGGTAGCGGAGGTAGTACCAGCAGCTTCCACCCCACTGAGGCATTGTGTTTGTTTCACGCTTAGCAGGTTTACCGCACTTTGGACACTTGCAGTTTACCCATTCATCAATTGCAGCAAGTGGAGATTCTCCTGTTCCTGTTGGCTGATATGATTTTACCTCAGGAAGCTTTAATGGGAGCTCTTCTTCCGGAACCGGCACTGTTCCACAGTCTGGACAGTGTACCAGAGGAATTGGTTCACCCCAGTAGCGCTGGCGGCTGTAAACCCAGTCGCGGAGTTTATAGTTGATAGCCTTGCGGCCGATTTTCTTTTCTTCGAGGAATTCCAGCATCTTGGCAATAGCGTCTGCCTTGTTAAGACCGTCGAGGAACTCAGAGTTTACGTGGATTCCGTCCTGTGTCCAAGCCTGAGTCTGTACATCAACTTCGCTCTTCAAAACTTCGATGATAGGAAGATTGAACTTCTTTGCGAATTCCCAGTCGCGGTCATCGTGAGCAGGTACGGCCATAATTGCACCAGTACCGTAAGAAATCAATACGTAGTCTGCAATCCAGATTGGAATGAGTTTTCCGTTTACTGGGTTAATTGCATAGCTTCCTGAGAATACACCGGTCTTGTCTTTTGCAAGGTCTGTACGTTCGAGATCTGACTTCTTTGCAGCTGCTTCCTGATAAGCCTTAACTGCATCAGCCTGTTCAGCAGTTGTGATTTCAGGAATAATTTTGTGCTCAGGACTTACTACCATATAAGTAGCTCCGAACAATGTATCGCAGCGAGTTGTATAAACTGTAAGTTTATTATCAGTTGGTTTTCCGTCTTTGTCAGCTACAGTGAAAGTAACTTCAGCACCTGTTGATTTACCAATCCAGTTGTGCTGCATTGCCTTTACGCTTTCCGGCCAGTCGAGACCTTCGAGATCTGCATCAAGGCGGTCTGCATAATCAGTAATCTTCAAAATCCACTGACGGATTGTTTTGTGAGTTACTTCTGCACCACAGCGGTCACACTTTCCATCTTTTACTTCCTCGTTAGCGAGACCTGTCATACAAGAAGGACACCAGTTGATTGGAGTCTGTGCTTCGTATGCCAATCCTTTTTTGTAGAGCTGGAGGAAAATCCACTGTGTCCATTTGTAGTAATCTGGCTCACAGGTAGAAACACAGCGGTCCCAGTCATAAGAGAAACCAAGCGACTTAATCTGCTGTGTAAAGTGTTCAATATTTGCGTTAGTTGTTGTCTTTGGATGTGTTCCAGTCTTAATAGCATAGTTTTCTGCAGGAAGACCGAAAGCGTCATATCCCATAGGGTGAAGAACGTTGTAACCGTTCATACGTAGGTAGCGGCAGTAAATATCAGTTGCGGTATAACCTTCAGGATGTCCAACATGTAGACCAGCAGCACTTGGATACGGGAACATGTCCAGTACATACATGCGTTTCTCTGGTGGAAATTTTTCATCCTCAGTTGCCTTAAAAGTTTTGTGTTCGTCCCAATACTTCTGCCATTTAGGCTCGATGGACTCAAATGGATACTTACTCATACACGCCTCACATTTTTTGGGGGAGTCTCAAATCCAGGCTCCCATTTGGAATAATGCATCTATTATATAAAAAAAATGAATTCGTGAAAATATAAAATAAAAAATAATAAATTTTGTAACCTTAGGGGATTTTACCTATTATTTAATATAACTGCAGAATTACAGCAGTTATAAAAACAATAGCGAGGTTATATATGCTTAAAAGAACTATTTCTGTCTTATTATTGTGCTCATCAGTGCTATTTGGCTGTAGTGCTTCACTACAAAAGGAAAGGGATCCTGAAAGAGGGGAAGAACAAATTAGAAGTGTTCACCCTGATTTAGAGTTTAAGGATTCCGAAAAGATTATTTTTAATCCTGATATGGGATTCTATAGTGTCGTAAAGGCAATTGTTACAAAAGATAATATTACAATAAAAAGTAGTTATAAAAATCGACTTGAGAATCATAATCCGATTTGTACTGATGGAGTTTACCCTGAAGATAATGAAGTTCTGAATACTGCAAGATTTGATCAGCTGCTTATAGAGTTTGATATAAGTTCTTTTTCAACAAGAAATGATGGAACTGAAAGTCTTAATGGAGAAAAGGTTCATCTGCCGGTAGATGAAATTAAAGATGTTTTAAATCGTGTAAAAGCTGCAGGAAAAACAGCTTTAATTCGTTTTGCATACGATCCAAATTTTGAAGGTGATGGAAAAACTCGTGATGTTGAGCCTGAAGATTTTGGTTTAATTCTCACTCATGTTGAAGATATCTGCGAAGCAGTTAAGGATTATGCATCAGTGTTGACAGGTATTCAGTGTGGAATGATTGGCCCTTGGGGTGAAATGAACTTTACTACTTATTCTAAAAAAATGAAAAAAGCTGATTTTGAAAAGTATGATTATGATTTCGAATTAGAGCTTGATTCAACACCTGATAAAAATGATGAATATATTGAAAATGGATATCTTGTTCTGGTTATGCGAAAGTTTACAAAAGAACTTGAAGCAAATAATTGTGATGTTCCATTGTTAGTTCGTCAGCCACGATTTATTTATGATTATATCAAACGAAGAAATTCAGATTTTGATTTTGATTGTGAAAATGTTCCTGAATCATTTACCCCTGTTTCTTCTGAAAAAGAATTTTACAGACTGGGACTTTATAATGACGGTTATCTTGGCTCAGAGTCTGATTCTGGAACTTTTACCATAAATCGTGCTCAGGAAACTGCTTTTATGGAGGCCTTTACAAATCATACTCCTTATGGCGGTGAATTGATCGGAAACTATAACTTGAAATCTGGTAATTGTAATTCAATGGTTGAAATGTTTACAAATCATCTTTCAATTTTGAATATAGGTTATAAAGAATCTGTTTTCCGTGAATTAAATAAGTTTAATTATAAAAATGAACCGGCCTTTAAATATCTGATTAAGCATATGGGCTATCGCTATGTCTTAACAGACGTGCTTTTAGAATATCCTGAAAATCTTTCTGAAATGGATATAAATCTGACATTTATAAATAATGGTTTTGCAAATCTTCCTTATCACAGAAAGAAGGTGATGACTGTGCTTTTTGAAAAAGATGGCAACATTGTTCTTGAAAAGAAAGATCCAAACCTTGTGTTTGATGGAAAAGATAAAAGTTTTGTTTTGAATACATCAAAACTACCGGAAGGTAGTTATACAATATACCTCAAAATTTCTGATTTTGACGGAAACTATCCAATTCAACTTGCAAATAAAGATCTTTGGAATTCCGATCTGAAAGCAACAAAAATTGGAGAAATTTCAAAATAAAAAATTAAAAAAGTAAGCGTGACAAAAAAACTTTTTACTAAAATGGAGAATTTTTATGATTAAGAAAATTTTACCTGCGGTTCTTTTGGGCTTATCTTTTGTAAGCTGTCAAATGGGACTAACAAATTATAAGAATAGAGACGGTGTAACATCCAGAGCTTCTAATCCGACTTCTCAGGATAGCACAATGGATATTACTTATAATGACAAGTATATCTTTGCAACAATTGATGAACCGGCTAATATAGCAAATCTTAGTTTCTATATTAATGTTGATGGAAATTCTGAGTCTGGTTTTAAATCATGGCTTTGGAAAGAAAGTGGTGCTGATATCTTAGTTCAGAGAGTAAAGCAGACAGATGGTAGTTTTAAAACTTCTTTCTATAATGCATTTGATGGTTCTGTTTGGGGAGATGCAAAATTTGAAGTTGAAGCTTCTGTTGAAAACAATAAAGTGACTTTGAAAATCCCTTTTGATCCAGAATCAAATCTTATTTATGACAACTTTGCTAAATACACATTTGGTTATGTTTCATATTCTGCAGAAGGTGATGGCTGGGAGATAGCAACTATATTACCTGCCCAGAATAACAATTTTGCTTATGGAACTAAGAAACTGAATCTTGAGATCGAAGATTTTAATTTTATCTATGATAATAATTATCTTTATGCCTCAATTAAAGAACCAGAAAGTATCGCAAATTTTGATTTATATATAAATACTGATGAAAATGCAGATACTGGTTTCAAATCATGGCTTTGGACAGAAAGTGGCGCAGATTTCTTAGTTGAGAGAACAAAGCAATCGGATGGTACTTTTGTTACATCGTTGTATAAATATAATGGTAGTAACTGGGGAACTGCTATATGTACTTTAGATTGTACTGTAGAAAATCATGAGGTATTTGTAAAAATTCCTTTTGATGAAAACTCAGCATTTGTAGCAGAAAAAATCAACAGCTTTGCATTTGGTTATGTATCATTTTCTTCAGAAGGTGATGGCTGGCAATCAGCTACTGTATTACCTGAAAAGAATAAAAGCTTTGTTTCAAATAATGGAGCTAATATTACAGTTGTAGATTTTGCAGCAAAAGATTCTGAAGGCAACAAGATAGAGTATAACAATGGTATAATAATTCCTGCATATATCACAGGCGCTTCTAATTGGGAACAGATTGAAAAAACTGTAGCATCATTTAAAGCAAATAATCCGGATAAGGATATTTTTGTAGTATTGAATGGAGTGAATGGACCTAGTGGTTTTGACTGGGAAACAGCTAAAGATTATCTTGGAACAATTAAGCAGAACTGTAAACTCATTGGTTATGTACATACATGTACTGCCGAATTTGCCAATGAAAACGGCAGCTTCAAATATCGTTCTATAAATGGAATAGAAGATTCTGTAATCGGTGATATTGAAAACTGGATTGCTAATTGTAATATTTACGGTTGTAATCTTGATGGTATCTGGATTGATGAATTCTATCCAAGATATGAGATTGCAGGAAATTATGATTCAACTCTTACATTTCCTAATGGAAAAGAATTTGCACCGACTGAACTTCTTAAATATCCGAAGGGAACAAATCTTGCTGACGAGATAAATAATTTGAATATAAATCCAGAAGGTGGATATTACTGGCAGCTTTTTACTGAAATAATGAAAGTCCATCCTGAATTTATAAAAATTGGAAATGCAGGCGGTATGTTCTGGAGTAATCAGATGGCATATGGAAAGCTTGTAGATATTCTTGTATGTTTTGAGCAAAAATATTCTATCGCAAAATATGGAGATCCTCGAGACAGTAGTTATGATGCATCTGCTCCTGAATGGAAGAGACTTGCAGATTCTTGTACTGTTAATTCAGAAGTAGCTCATAAACTTGCATTGATTCATGGTGCTTATGATTTTGATGTAATTGATTCTCCTGATTTCCGCCAGAAAGTACTTAAGAATAATACCAGATATGAAGCTATCCGCTGGCAGCTGCTCAGAATTCAAGATTCAAAAAATAATAAAATTTATAATGAATCTGATATCACTGAGAGTTCTATTCTTGATAAATCAGTTGTAGCAGGTGAAGATTTCCGTCAGGCAGCAAGTACAGCATACTATCAGGCTTTTAATTATGAAGATTTCCGAAATGAAGTTATAAACGAATATAAGTCATTAGGTATTTCTGATGAGGCTTATAATGCCCAGCTTGTAGATGCACTTATGAATGCTGAAAAATATGGATATACTCATGTTTATGTAACTGACAGAGATTACGGTATCTATGGTGAATCAAATGTTTGGGGAGGATTACCAAGTTACCTTAATACTGAAGTTGAACTGCTTGCAAACTTCTTTAATAAGTAATTTTTCAGAATGAAATTATAATAAGTAGCAAAAATCCCTCTTCCGCATTGTCACGCCAGAAGGGGGATTTTTTTTGTGTGTTTAAAAGTCCTGTGAATTAAAAATCAACACTGGTGGCTTCGAGGTAGTTGTAGGTTACGCCATCGATTTCTGTGATTTTGTAGAGTCCTGTGATTGTGATGTCTTCTCCTGGTTTAGGGAAATCATCCGGATAGGTGTGGTTGCCGGGCCATATGAACTCGAGGCCCTGCTGACAGCAGGCTGTTGCATCAGGGACAACTACAGCGTAGTATATTTCGCCTGTGTACGGATCAGTGTAGGTTTCGAACCAGCCTTTTACTTTGATGTTTTTTTCTACATAGTCTTCCGGCATTACAAGCATATCAAAGATTGTAGTGTATATCATTGTTGCGGACATTTTTGTAAGATCGAGGTCGACTTTTGAATTGCCGGTATTTGAGCCTGGCGAAACTAACGGCTGTGAGCTGGTATTCATGTCTGCGACAGCTTCTGTGTTCTTTGCGGCGGAAGCGGCCTGAAGACCTGAGTTATTTGTTGTGTCTTTTCCTTTACATGATAGGAAAGCGTTAGGGATTGTCGCGAGCAGACCGCAGGCCAGAAGGGCCGAGGACTGTCGAGCTAAAGCCCGACCCTGGCGCAGCCGGGGGAACGCCCTGAAAATATTCTTAATCATCACTTTCTATTTTATAAAAACTCCTGCAATTGTAAATATGAGAAATGCGGTAAGGTCTGCTGCTACGATAGTGCTTCCTACTGGAGTGCCGGCGAGTATTGAAATCAAAAGACCTGCCACAGAACATACTACAGAAACAATGGCTGAGCAAATAGTTACAGAACGGAAACTTTTGAATACACGCATTGCAGAAAGGGCTGGGAAGATTACGAGGGCAGAAATTAAAAGCGAGCCTACGAGGTTCATTGCAAGTACGATGATTACTGCTATGATGATTGCAATTACAAGATTATAAGCCTGTGCATGTGTACCAACTGCGGTTGCAAAGTTTTCATCAAAGGTTACGCAGAAGATCTTATTATAGAAGATTATGTAAGCTATGATTACTGCAATTGAAAGACCTGCACAAAGCCATACTTCGCCGGAGGTGAGGGTAAGGATTGAAGTCGAGCCAAAGAGGGTACTGCAGACATCTCCAGTAAGATTTGATGAAGTAGAAAAAATATTCATTAAAAGATAACCGATTGCAAGGGACGCTACAGAAATCATTGCAACTGCTGCATCTCCCTGAATCTTTTTGTTCTGGCCTGAACGAAGTAATAAAATTGCACTTATGATGGTTACCGGCAGAACTATGTACATGTCATTAGGAATGCTGATGAAGGTTCCAAGAACTGTTGCAATACAGATTCCGCCAAAGGCTACATGTGAAAGTCCGTCTCCAATAAATGAAAAGCGTTTGAGAACAAGGGTAACTCCAAGCAGTGAAGAACAGAGTGAAATCAACACGCCAACAATAAAAGCATAGCGGACAAATGCAAAACTAAAGTATTGAATTAATGTGTCTATCATATTCTTTTACGTCTCCAAAGAATGTTGCGCCACCACTTCCTATGTGCAGTACGTGTGTTGCGTGTTTTAGGGCTGCTTCAATATCATGAGAAATCATTATGATTGTGATTCCGGTTTTATTGAGTTGTTCTATTAAGGTATACATTTCTTCTGTAGCTGCAGGATCAAGGCCTGTTACAGGTTCGTCGAGAAGAAGCATTTTCTGTGCGGCACAAAGAGCACGGGCGAGAAGGGTTCTCTGCTGCTGTCCACCAGAAAGTTCCCGGTAGCATTTTTTAGCAAGATGAGTTATACCAAGTTTTTCCATTGCTGCAACGGCAAGCTGTTTTTCTGCTTTATTATAGAAAGGGCGTTTACCGCAGCGTGACTGACAGCCGGAAAGTACGATTTCGCGGACACTGGCAGGAAAGTCTCTCTGGACTTCTGTCTGCTGCGGAAGGTAACTGATTTCATCTGCAAGCAGACCGTCTCCTGTTGTGATTGAACCGGACTGAGGTTTAAGCAGGTGGAGAATGGTTTTCATCAGTGTGGTTTTTCCAGAACCATTATCTCCTACAATGCAAAGGTAATCACCTTTGTTTACTTCAAAAGAGAGGTTTTCAATAACTGTTTTGTTGCCATACCCGAGGGTAAGGTCTTTGCAAATTAGTTGTGCCATGGTACTCCAATTTGATAATCATTCTTAAATTGAAAGTATGATGACTATGACATATTTTTTACATTTATACAATGGTGTATTTTTTTTGGTTACAATTTGCCATTTATATTATATAATTATAAGTTATGACAGTATTTGCGACATTTGTAATAGTTTTATTTGCAGTCACTTATGCAAGTGTACTGATGTTGAGATGGTTTGCTCTAGAGTTTATTTACGATGAAATTGAAGTTATGTGGAGTGGTACTCTGCCTAACATTATGGTTGCATCTCTTCTGCTTTTTGTAGCCGTAGCAATCGGATATTTTATAGCAAAACCTTTTGATCAGATAATCAAAAAAATCAAGGAAGAAGGCCGTAAGGCAACACAGGAAGAAATCGGACTTTGTCTCAAAAGCTACAGAGGTATAATTCTTCTTATTATCATTGCTAATGTAATTGGATTCTTTATTGGTCAGATTATTATTGTTTACATTGGAATTGCAAACGGAAGTAATGTTTACTACTTTTCCCGCGTGTTCCTTGTAATTGCACAGGCTATGGCTTTTGGTGGTATATCTGCCATTACTTCAATTAAACTGGTAGATTATCTTCTTATTAAAAAGCGGGAAATGCTTGAAATTGGTTCTATTGTAGATTTTAAAAGCCGTTCTTCAAAAATCTCTATATCCATTGGTCTTGTATTCTTTATTTCCCTGTACTTTCTTGGAATAAACATGCTAACAGTTCCATATGGAATTCTTCTTGCTTCTCATAACGGAACTTTCCAAGGAGATCTGCTTACTGCTTTCTTTAAAAAGGGTGCAATCTGTATTTCACTTTCTGCTGTACTTGCGGCTGTTCCTTTCCTTACTGTTTTGCGAGGTCTTTCTAAGCGAATTAAACTTACATCTCATCTTCTGGATGAAATTACAAATAACGGTGATTTAACCTGCCGAATCAATATTAATATGATGGATGACTTTGGTCTTCTTATCTCTTCTGTAAATACATTGATGGCAAAACTTTCTTCTATGATTAAAGACTTTAAGGCCGAAACAAATGCTGTTACAGAATCTGCAGGAATCATTTCAAAATCTGCAAGATATGCAACTGGTGCTATTGGTGTTATGAATCATTCGCTTCAGCATATTGATGAAAACAGTAAGAAGCAGGATGAACTTGTTGAAATTACCGGTGATAATATTGTTATGCTTGCAGACAGTATTGAAACAGTTAAGCTGCATGTAACTCAGCAGACTGAAGCTGTTCAGAGTATTTCTTCGGCCATTTCAAGAATGACGGATAGTATCTCAAGTGTAGCTGATACTGCAAAGCAGGCACAGGAAGTATCTCAGGGACTTTCTGAACGTAGTGATGTAGGAAATACTGCTGTTGAACATGCGGTAACTACTATGAAAGAGATTCAGACTGTATCTGAAGAGGTTCGTAAACTTTTGAAGGTTATTCAGGGTATTGCCGCTCAGACAAACCTTCTTTCTATGAATGCTGCAATTGAGGCGGCTCATGCAGGTGAGTTTGGTGCCGGATTTGCGGTCGTTGCTGACGAAGTTCGCTCTCTGGCTTCTTCTTCATCTTCTAGTGCCCGTGATATTCAGAGCAAGATTAAAGAGATGATGGAAAAGACAACTGCCGGTGTAGAAGCAATTACTTCTGCCGGTGTTGCATTCCAGGGAATTCGTGACAATGTAGTTGAAAATGCAACTCTTGTTAAAAATATTTATGATGCAATGCTTGCTCAGAATGAAGGAGCTGCAGAAACAAAGAAGGCTGCGGATGATCTTGTAGAGGCTATTCATGCTATTCGTGATTTGGCTGAGGAAGAAACTGAAGGTGCCCTTAAGCTCCGTGAATCTATGGATGCGGTTGTTGCGGCCTCTAAGTCTACTATGGCTGCCGTTCAGGAAAGTCTTGAAGCTACAGCAAATATGAAGGATACGGTTGAAAAGGTTGATACTTCAGCAACCGGCAATAAAGAATCTGTTGAAAAGATTCATAATCATGTGGAACAGTTTATAGTTTAAGCCTAAAAAAAAGAGCCGGCTCATACTAATGAGTCGGCTCGCATAGTCTCGCCTCTGAGGCATTTAGTGGTAGAACCTAAAACGACCCGCTGTCGCAGCTCGTTTTTTAACGGTTCTGCTAGAATAGCCTTTTAAACTCACCAAGCAAAATGTCTGTCTCAATTGATGCATCAAGATCAGTAATCTTGCCCTTGTTCTTGTAGTAGTTGATGAGTGGTTCTGTCTGTTCGCGGTAAACATCCATACGGTGAAGGATAGATTCCTGCTTGTCGTCATCGCGCTGATAGAGTTCGCCACCACACTTGTCGCAAACGCCTTCTACTTTTGGTGGAAGAGTTTTGATATTGTAGTTAGCTCCACAAGCCTTACAAACACGGCGAGTAGAAAGACGGCCGATTACGATATCATCTGAAATCTGGAAGTTTACTACTTTGAGGTCAGCAACAAGACCATCAAGCATTTCTGCCTGAGGAATTGTACGAGGGAATCCGTCAAGAATGTATCCGTTCTTGCAGTCATCCTGTGCAAGGCGGTCTTTTACAAGTTCAAATGTGAGTTCATCGCTTACGAGAGAACCTGAATCAATAATTGCCTTTACTTTTACTCCAAGAGGAGTCTGAGCCTTAATATTGGCACGGAAAATATCACCTGTAGAAATGTGTGGGATTTTGTAGTCTTCTGCTACCTTAACTGCGAGAGATCCTTTTCCAGCTCCCGGTGGTCCCAAAAATACGAAATTGTTCATTATTAACCTCTTTGTATTAAAAAATCTGATTTTTATATTTTATTATGAAAGTCGAATTCGGGCAAGGGAAAAAAAAGAATTTCTCACAGAGAACACAGAGGCCACGGAAGAAATTTATATATTATAAGCACTGTGTCCTTCGTGTGCTCTGTGAGGGATAAAATTTTGTTGACTATATCACCATTCGTTTATAAATTTAAACTAAGACACCAATCCTGAAATAAGTTCAGGATGACATACATTGGAGGATTTTAATGAAAAAGATTTCGAAAGGGCTTATTGCTTTGATTATTGTGCTTGTTTGTGTACTTGGAGTTTTTTCTTTCTATAAGAATACTTACAATTCACTTGTTTCAATGGATGAAGAGGTTTCGGCAAGCTGGGCTGAAGTTCAGAACCAGTATCAGCGCCGTCTGGATCTGATTCCAAACCTTGTTTCTACAGTGAAGGGCTATGCTAAACATGAAAGTGATGTATTTACTCAGGTTTCTGAGGCACGTTCTAAGGCCGGTGGTCAGATCAATATAAGTGATGAAATCCTTAATGATCCGGAAGCTTTTGCTCGCTATCAGCAGATTCAGGATAATCTTGGTGCAAGCCTGCAGAGACTTTTGATGGTAACAGAACAGTATCCTGCTCTTAAGGCAGATCAGAACTTCCTTGCTTTGCAGGATCAACTTGAAGGAACAGAAAACCGTATTACAGTGGCTCGTAACCGCTTTAATGATACAGCAAAGGTCTACAATAAAAAGGTTCGTCAGTTCCCTGCAAATATAATTGCAAATATGAGCGGTTTTGAAAAACGCCCTTATTTCACAGCAAGTGCAGAAGCACAGAGTGCTCCTAAGGTCGAATTCTAATAATTGGACGTCTTATGAAATATAAAACACTTATAAAAAAACTTAAGCTTAAGGATGAAGATTTTGCTGCAATAAAAAAAGCAGTAGCCGATGCTGAAACCAAGACTACCGGCGAAATTGCTGTTGCAGTAACTCCTGAAAGCGCACGTTACTGTTTCTGGGAACTGCTTGCGGCAGACTGTGTCGGCATGCTGGTTCTTCTGTGTATGATTCCTTTTTCACAGAAGATTCTTGAGCTTTACCGCAGACTTTACTGGCAGAATGAACCAAGCTGGATTCTTCCGGTATTCTTTATCGTAAGCTGTCTTGCTGCAGTTCTGATTGCTTTTTATATTGCAAATATTCCGGTAATTGACCGACTTATAATTCCACGCTCTGTACGAAAGACCTGTGTTACAAACCGAGCCTTCCGTTATTTTACAGAGTCTGGAGTTTATGATACAGCAGAGCATTCTGGTATTCTGATTTTCGTTTCTTATATGGAACGTCAGGTTCGTATTGTTGCAGATTCGGGAATTTCTAAACATATTTCGCAGGATTTATGGAATCTGATTGCTGATGAACTGGCTGAAAATCTTCGAAAAGGTGAAGCATCAAAGGCTTTTGTTACTGCAATTGAAAAATGTGGTCAGCTTCTTGCCGAGAACTTCCCGCCTCATGAGAAAAATCCAAATGAACTTCCTGATGGACTTGTAATTCTGGAGGACGCAGAATGGTAAAGAGATTTTTGATGAGCCTTGTCCTTACAGCCATTTTGATTTTTACTCCGCTTTTTGCAGTTTCTGTTCCAGCTCTTAAGGGCCGTGTAAACGATTATGCAAAAATTATCCGTGATAGTGATGAGCGTGAGATTGAAGAATACCTTGCCGGTCTTGAACAGAGTACTGGCATTCAGATTGCAGTTCTGACAATGCCTTCTCTTGACGGTGAGGATATTGCTTCGTTTGGAATTAAGGTTGCCGATAAATGGCAGCTTGGCGATAAAGAAAAAGACAACGGGGCTCTCCTGCTTGTTGCTTATGCTGAACATGATTTGCGCATTGAAGTAGGTGATGGACTTGAAGGTTCTTTGACTGATGCAAAATGCGGTCTGATTCTTCGCAATGTAATTGTACCTGAGTTTAAGAACGGAAACTATTCTGCCGGTATCAAAAAAGGTGTTATGAATATGGGTGGAATTGTAAGTGGTGATGAAAGCGCCGTAAGCCGTTCTGTACGTGAAGGCGAAAGTTCAGGCTCTTCATCAGATT
This sequence comes from Treponema bryantii, assembly GCF_900111035.1. Taxonomy (GTDB): domain Bacteria; phylum Spirochaetota; class Spirochaetia; order Treponematales; family Treponemataceae; genus Treponema_D; species Treponema_D bryantii_C. Next base: position 142,560 of record NZ_FOFU01000004.1, on the reverse strand, counting down.
TAATACCTGCATTTATCTGTGTAATCTGGTTATTCCTTTTCATGAGTGCAATTTCTGCGGGTACAAGAAGAGGAAGAAGACGCGGACGCTACTATCATAATGGAAATACAATTGCCTGGATTGCAGCAGATGCAGCTCTCCGCAGTATGATGAGAGGCTCTGGCAGCGGACATTCTCATTCATCCGGTGGCTTTGGAGGCTTCTCTGGAGGCGGCGGTCACTTTAGTGGCGGTGGTGCATCGGCTCACTGGTAGTTTTCATTATTTCCATAAGCTCATGAGCAACCTTTGCTGTGTTTTCTGCAAGCGCAGCAAGGTTCTGAGCTTCCTTACTTAAGGTTTCTGTAAAGGCAGAAATTTCACTACTGGCATCATTTACAGCCTGTGATGCCTGACACAAATCCTGCATGTTATTCATTACACTTGTAGCAAACTTATCCTGACTTGCAATTTCTGTTTTCATGTGGGCAGCGCTCGTTGCAAGACTCGAAGCATCTTTTGCTATTTCATTTCCGGCACTCTGCTGAGATTTCATTCCTTCCCAGGCAGCATTTACACGTTCAGCACTCTTTACAGAACCATCATCAATTTCTGTAAGAGCCTGATTTACCTTAGAAGTAAGTTCCGCACTACTATCAATAGAGCTGATTATAGAAGTAATGATTTCGGCAATTTTATTTGACCACTGAGAAGTCTGAGCTGCAAGCTCTTTAATTTCATGAGCAATTACAGCAAATCCTTTTCCTGCTTCTCCGGAGTGAGCGGCTTCGATACTTGCATTCATAGAAAGTAAGTCAATCTTATGAGCAAAGGTACTAAGCGTACTTGCAACACCCAGAATTTCAGTTGAAGAACTCTGGATTTCTTTCATTACGGCCATAAGTTTTTTCATATCTTCACTTCCAGTTTGTGTAAGCTGGGAAAGTGATGATGTAAATTGAGCTGCAGTTGAAATACCTTCACCAACAGTTGTGATACCGTTGATAATATCCTGAGTACCCTTTGTTGTATGCTGAATCATAATTGTTTCGTTTTCAAATTCAACAGAAATGTCCTTTAAGAAGTTAGTAAGATTATCAATGGCTACGGCCGTTTCTTCGCGGATGCGGTTCTGTTCGTTAATTGCATTATTGATATCAGTAACTTTGTTTTGAGTTTGAGAAGAAGAGTTAATCATAGCGTCTACAGATTCGTTAAGTCTTTGTGCAACTACATTTGAATCTTCTGCCATTATCTGTGCTTTTTCAATAACGCTGGAAAGTTTGTCTTTCTGACTTTGTGTTTCTTTGGCAAGTCTCTGAACTTCTTTCTTTATGTTTGATTCTCTTATGGCAAGTGTGATGAAGACAGAAAGGTCAACGCAGAAGAATGCAAAGCCCTGTGTCCACATAAAAGGTACTACGCCTGTTACCTGACAGACAATATCATGAATTGCACAGCAGGAACCTGCAAAGAATCCAATAAAGACCGGAATAGAATCATACTGTTTACCTTTAATTCCCTGAACTGTAACTATGAAACCATAGACAATTACACCGACTGTTGGAAGCATTGCAATCAAGAATAAATTATCAACTGCAACATCATTTCCTGTACTTATTAAAAAGGCTGCAAAGAAAATTACGGTAACAGAAATCGCTATGGCAAAGGCGAGTTTTGATCTTTTTCTGTTATAAAATTTATGTAAGAAAAGCATCAAAAACATCATACTTGCAGGTAAACAGGCTCTTGTAAATGAACGCTGTATGTTGTAATTGATGAGAGTGTTCTCAGATCCCATATCATAAAAATAAAGGATGATAAAGAATAAGCAGCCGACAAAATATAAGAAGGCTGTATTTGTTCTATCCATACAGTATTGCAGTAAGGCATAGAACAGAATGAATGCACACAAAACGCCAATACATAAAAATATTTTCTGATTAAAAATATTTTTGATTTTATTCATGAAATAGCCTTGTGTATCATTATCGAGAGAAGGACAGATGTCTTTTGCAGTTGAGCCAGGAGCATAGACCCTTAAGGCAATATCTATAGTTCCGTTTTTAATACAATTTGAAGGAATTAAAATATCTGTATTTTGTTCGATTTTAATACTAAGATTTGGAGGGAAATTTCATCGTGAACCGACATAAACTCCATCTGCATATACCTGAATGGCACAGTTTGTCTTCTGGAAGCCAAGCCATATATTAGTATCTTTAAGACTGCCTGGAACATTTACTGATTTTCGAAGCCAGAAATAATGATTGTTATTCTGAACGGAAATAATTTTACCTGTGTTTATGGTGTCCCAGGAATTGTCGTTAAAAGATGGAGCTGCAAAACTCTGATTATCACTGAATTTGATTTTCCAGTTATCATATATTGGTTCGCTATGTTTGTTTTTAAATGAGCAGGATGTAAAAATGATTAAAATAATAAAAAGTGAAAATAAAGCTCTTGTAAAATTTCTCATCTTGTCTCCCCCAGTTAAAATGTATAACTATTATAACATGGAAAGTGAGATAACATAGAAAAATTTTAAGGAAAGAAAAAGCTGCTATTTTCTTTTGCTTACTGTGATTCTGTCACCGATTTCGTAAAAAGTAGTTTCGAATTCTTCATTTGTGCGAAGGAATTCTGCATACTTCTGAATCTTTTTTACGAGTTTTTTTGTGCTGTAGTTATGTGTGAGGGAGAGGTCATCTACCATGCCGTGGAATGAAAGGTTATCGCTTATCATAACTCCGTCTGGAGCAAGGTTTGCCTTGTACTTTTCAAAAAACTTAATGTACTGGGCTTTTGCAGCATCGATGAAAATGAGGTCGAATTTGCCTTCAAGCGGGCAGGTGAGTGCATCGTCGTGAATGGCTGTGATGCGGTTTTCAAGGCCGCAGGCTTTAAAGTTTTCTACGGCTTTGATATGGCGGTCTATGTCGAGTTCTATAGTAGTAACATGAATATCATCCGAAAGTTTTGCAAAGCGGATTGAAGAATAGCCGATGGCAGTACCGATTTCCAGAATGTTTTTACAGTTGTGTTCCTTTATATATTCACAGATAAAATCACAACCTTCATCCTGCATGATAGGAACTGCCTCTCGGCTTGCGTATGCTTTTATAGAAAGTAAATCGTCCATAAATCCTCTGTCATCCTGAACTCGATTCAGGATCTAGTTCTTCTGCATCTGAATGCGCTTAGAGCGTACATCTGCAAGAAGTGATTGTAAACCATTTGCGTCCTGGGTTTCAATCAGGTTTTTAAGATTATTAAGCTGGGCTTCAAAATTTTCTATGTGAGCAACGAGCTTTTCGCGGTTAGCGAGGAAGAGCTCTGTCCAAAGCGGTGCGTTAATCATCGCAATGCGGGTGAGGTCCTCGAACGAACCGCCACCGAAGCTTGTGATTTCCGGGTCGCCGGCACTTTCTACCATGGCACTCGCAACAACGTGACACAGCTGAGAGGTAAAGCCGATCTTGTTGTCGTGAGTGTCGGCATCAACTTCGGTAATGCGGGTAAAGCCCATTTTTTTGATGATGGTGCGGAGCTTTTTGACTGCGGCTTCATCTTCATAACCTTCTTTTGGTTTTATGAGGATGTAGTTGTGATTCAAAAAGTATTCGCCTTTAGAGGCTGCAAAGCCTTCCTTTTCACCACCGGCCATAGGATGACCTAAAATAAGATGTGCATTTGCAGGACGGATTTCTTCCATGCTGACTGAAAGCTCGTGTTTTACACCGCTGATATCAGTGATGATTGCGCCGTCTTTATAATCATTCTTATGCTGCTTTAAGAACTCAAGAGTTGCAGCAGGGTAGAGACAGACAAAAAGCATGTCGGCTTCAGAAAGCATTTTGTCTGTTTCCGAAGGAGTAAACGCTTTATCAATAATACCAGAGGTGAGCGCTGCGTAAAGCGACTCATTGTTTTTATCAAGCGCGTAGATTTTATCGTTCGCGTCAGCAGAAGAGCGGATTGCCTTTGCAATTGATCCGCCCATAATTCCAAGTCCTACAATTGCAAAAATCATACGTTACGTCCGTTAATAGCTGCAATCTGTGGAAGAACTTTCATAAGCTGTGCAAACTCTGTTGGGTGGAGAGACTGCTCACCATCACAGAGAGCCTTTTCAGGATTGTTGTGGACTTCGATGATAAGTCCATCTGTGTTACATGCAACTGCTGCTTTTGCGAGTTCCGGTACCATCCAGCGCTGACCACAGGCATGGCTTGGATCGATGATGATTGGAAGGTGGCTTACCTTGTGGAGGTAAGGAACAATGCTTACATCCAGACAGTTACGTGTGTAGTTATCGAAAGTGCGAACACCGCGTTCACACAAAATTACGTTTTCATTTCCGCTTGCCATAATGTATTCAGCAGACATAAGGAGTTCTTTTACAGTTGCTGCCATACCGCGCTTCAAAAGGATTGGCTTTCCTGTTTTTCCCATCTCTTTAAGAAGGTCAAAGTTCTGCATGTTGCGTGCACCAATCTGAATTACATCTACATCGTCAAAGTATTTGAGCTGGCGGATATCCATAAGCTCTGTTACGATTGGAAGTCCTGTTTCTTTTTTAGCAGATACGAGGAACTGAAGTCCTTTTTCACCAAGTCCCTGGAAGCTGTAAGGAGAAGTACGAGGTTTGAAAGCACCGCCACGAAGAAGTTTTGCACCGGCAGCCTTTACGTCTTTTGCAATTGAAATAACCTGTTCTTCTGTTTCTACTGAACAAGGTCCTGCGATTACAGGAATCTCACCGTTACCAAAGCTTGTGTTTCCAACTTTGATTACAGAGTTTTCTGGATGGAAAGTGCGGCTTGCCATTTTGTAAGGAGCAGAAACGCGCTGTACTGTATCAACAAAAGGATTGGCGCTGACCATTTCTGTGTCGAGCGAACTTGTGTCGCCGAGGAGTCCGAGAATTGTAAGGTTTTCACCTTTTGATACATGAACTCCAAAGCCCTTCTGCTTCCATGAGTCAATGAACTCATTCATCTGCTGATCAGATGTTCCGTGTTTAAGTGTAATAATCATAAAAATCCTCTCTTGGCAAAAAAAAAGGAACTCTTTTTCAGAGTTCCTTGAAATTACCGATTTATATACATCAGCATCTACTTTGCCAGAACTCTGCAAGCGTTGTGAGAATACCAGTAATAATAGTATGCGTAAGTGATGTTTTTCATTTGTTCTTACTGTACTGTTGCGTAGAAACTTTGTCAAGGGGGAGATTCTTCTGCGAGTTTACAAAATATCTTTTTGTGTCTATGAATTTTTCTTCTACTAATTTTCGAAGCTCTCTGGCATATTCATCTGCTGGAGTTTGTGGACCATAGATTGTTTGTTCATTTAACTGAAGGAGATCCAGCAGCTCTTTGAAATAGGAAAATCTTTCTCGTGGAATAATGATTTTATGGAAAAACTTTCCACAGTCTTGTAAATCAAATGGTGTAAAATCTTTTCCCTGAATGATAAAATTTCCAGATTGTCTTGTCAGTCTGTAATTCTGGATTGATGGTTTTATGCATAGGGGCAGAGAAGGGTTATTCTCAAAATGAATATATCTCAGTAAATAGTCACGGGTTTCTTCTGTAACAGGAACGGGACCGTGATAATTTTGGACTGGTGTATTATCGCTTACGGAATGATTCAGATTCTCTGGTGAGCAGACAAATACATTTACTCCTGTATCTGATGGATCCAGTTTATTTATAGCAAAAAAAAGCGCTATCATTGGATCTTCTGTCCAGTCTAGCAAAAGTGTTGGCGCACCACAGTGTTGTGCTAAAAATGACCATTCTAAATCATCTTTTGGATTTCCAAGGACTTTTAATTGCTTTCGACATTGCTTCTTACAAAAGTCTTTAAAATCATTCAAATGTTTCAGAAATCCTGGAATTATAAGCAATGATTCAGTTGTTTTAAATGACAGTCGAGCTTCGGGAGTTAGCAGTCTGTATTCTGATCGATTTTGTCCTCTGAACCACAGCAAAGGTACATTTTCTGAAATCTTTATCTTTTTAATTGCCTGCAGATATTCTTCAATTGAAGTAACTGTTATTTCCATATTTCTTTACTTGTTATGTCTTACCTGATCCAATCCACGCTTAAACTGCGGAATACGTGCACATGTCACTGTATTCATATCGCTGCGGTCGCCGCGCTGGAGGAAGTGATAGGCAACTCCGGCTATCATGGCTCCGTTATCTCCACAGAGCTTGAGAGGCGGGAAGATGCAGTTGATGTCTGTACGTTCTGCGAGCATGGCGCGGAGGCGGGAATTGGCTGCAACACCGCCGCCGCAGACTACTGTTTTGAGGCCGGTATCGTCGGCGGCTTTCAGGAGTTTTCCAACCAGAGTTTTGATTGCGGTTTCCTGGAAGGCGGCGCACATATTTTCTGTGCTGTGCTCGTAGCCTGGCTGCCAGAACATATCACACTGGTGAATTACAGCAGTTTTCAAACCGCTGAAGGAAACGTCGTAGCGGTGGTCTTTTTCATCAAGTTTTGGAACCGGGAAGCGGGCAGCTTTCGGATCGCCTTTTTTAGCAAGGTTATCGATGATAACTCCTCCAGGGTAGCCGAGGCCATAGAACTTAGCAACTTTATCAAAAGCTTCTCCTACAGAGTCATCAACCGTAGTTCCTAAAATCTCAAGATCATCAAATCCGTTTACTTTACAGATAATTGAGTGGCCGCCACTTACGAGAAGTCCCAAAAACGGATATTCAACATCTGACTGGAGTTGTGCTGCATAAAGGTGACCTAGCATATGGTTAATTGCGATAAAAGGTTTGTTTGTAGCCCATGCAAGAGTTTTTCCAAAAGTAAAGCCAACAAGAAGTGAACCCATAAGACCAGGGCGGTTTGTTGAGGCAATGGCATCAACCTCATCTAAGGTCATGTTTGCTTCTTTGAGTGCCTGGCGAACTACAGGAAGAATCCATTCTGCATGTTTACGGCTTGCAATTTCTGGTACAACACCCTTATAGATTTTGTGGAAAGGGATCTGTGTTGCAACTACGTTGCTGAGAATTGTTTTTCCGTCTTCTACGATTGCGCAGGCTGTTTCATCGCAGCTGCTTTCTATACCTAATACTTTCATTTGGTTCCTCTAGTTCTTTCTGGCGCGGCTCTTGCTTACTGTACTGAAAGTGTATCCTTGTGCCTTAAGTTCAGGGTACGCATCCTGTAAAAAGGCCGGCAGAAAATCTGCACTCCAGATATGGCCTATCATTATAACGCTTCCATTTTTATTTGCAAGGTCAAGGCCTTTTTTAAGTTCTTTAAGAGCGTTTTCGTTTGTTTTCTCGTTATCAAGGAAGATGTTTCGTTCGTAGTATGAATAACCGAGTTCGCCCGCAACATACGGCACCTTGGTTTCTACGTTAGTGCGGCTATCGAGGAAGTAAATACCTTCCTGAGAGCAGAACTGCATCACCGTGGCCATTTTTTCTGCATCGGCTGTAATGGCAGATCCTTCATGATTATTCATTCCGGAAATCGGGCCGATTTCTGTGATGTTCTGAAAAAGCACAGACTTTATTTCACTTTCACTCATTTCAGGTTTAATGGCACCTGGTCCCGGATTTACAGATGCATTTACAGCCTGCATCGGCTGATGAAGCATAACTTCAAAGCCAGCCTTACGAACCTGTGCTGCAGTCTCTTTTGAATGTGCCAATTGAGGAAGAACCGCAACTGTTATAGGGAAGGGCAGCTTTAAGAATGGTGTAAGGTGCGAAAGATTTTGTCCGCCGTCATCAAAAACAAAAATCAGCTGGGCATTATTTTTTGCTTTTGGAAAGTTGTATTTTGATGATGGTGTTACAGGCGCAGGGACTGTAGTTGTGTCCTGAGTTTTCTGAGTATTCTGTGAATCCTTTTCAGGAGTTTTATCTTTTGCCTGAGGTGTTTCGATTTTTACTGATTTATCTGTTTTTGCAGGCTCTGTTTTATTTGAAGACTGCGGCTTTTTAGGAGTCTCTGGCTTTTTTGTTTCTGTTTTTGGCTGACTTTCTGTTTTTGGCTTAGTATCTGCCTTTGTTTTGTTTTCAGTTTTAGGCTTGTTTTCATCCTTTTTCTTTTTAGCAGACTCGGCTTCAGTTTCTTTATTATTCTTTGAATCAATAATTTCTTCTTTATATCTTTCTATTATACTGTCTGGAAGCTTTTTGTTCGGTTCATGAAGTGTTGTAACGAGCAGTAAGCCCATACAGATTGTGATAATAGCACAGCAGAAAATAATTGCCTTATAAGCCGGAATATATACCTTAGGCTTTTTTGATGAGCGGCGGGTTGTGCGGGTAGTTCGTTTTGATCCGGTTTTTCTTGTTGTTTTGCTGGAAGTTTTTCGCGCTGTCTTTTTCTGAGGCATAAGATGATAGTATCACTTTGGAAAGATTTTGTCAGTTAGGGGGATTCCTTGATATATTTTAATAAATACTGTATTTTCTTAGTAAGATTGTCGGGTCAAACCCGACAATGACAGATGTTTTATTGAGGTAAAAAAATGATTATCACTTGTCTTGATCTTGAAGGCGTACTTGTACCGGAAATCTGGATTGCTTTTGCTGATACTGTTGGAATTCCAGAGCTTAGAAGAACTACCCGCGATGAGCCGGATTATGACAAACTGATGAAATATAGAATCGGAATCCTTAAGGAGCATGGACTTGGTCTTAAGGAGATTCAGGAAACAATCAAAAAGATTGATCCTCTTCCTGGAGCTAAGAAGTTCCTCGACGAACTCCGCTCATGCTGCCAGACAATCATCTTGAGTGATACTTTCAGCCAGTTTGCAGCTCCTCTCATGGAAAAGCTCGGACAGCCTACAATTTTCTGTAATGAACTGATTGTTTCTGATTCAGGAGAAATTACAGGCTACAAGATGCGCTGCGACAAGAGTAAGCTCACAACTGTAAAGGCTCTTCAGTCAATCGGATTTGAAACAATCGCTTCGGGCGACAGCTTCAACGATCTTGGAATGATTGAAGCTTCAAAGGCAGGTTTCCTTTTCCGTTCTACAGAAAAAATCATCAAGGATTATCCACAGTATCCTGCATTTACAGAATACTCGGAACTGCTTGACGCGATTAAGAAAAGCCTATAATCGAAAAAACGGCTCAGAGGCAAGCTGTGCTTGCCGACTTGACAAGCACACTTAAAATATTTATTTAGTTTATAACCGGGGGTGGCGGAGCATAATGAGACGTCGTTTCATTTCCGCCTGAGATTATACCCTTCGAACCTGATCCGGATAATACCGGCGGAGGTAGGTATGAAAAAAAGTCATACTCTCATCGTTTTATCAATCTTCATTTTTACATTGGTTTGCCCCATGCTTATGGGCTGCAAAAAATCATCTAAAGTTGACGCTGCTCGACTCAACGAGGTTATCGTTTACACTTACGATTCTTTCTGTGGCGAATGGGGAAGTGGTCCTGAAATTGCACGTCTTTTCGAAGCAAAAACTGGTATCAAAGTAACTTTCATTGACTGTGGTGATGGGGTTCAGATTCTTTCAAAGGCTCTCATTGAAAAAAATGATCCTTATGCAGACGTTCTTCTTGGTCTAGATAATAATCTTACAGAAAAAGCTGGTGAAAGCGGAGTATTTGAAAAATTTAAGCCTTCAAATGCATCAGTTCTTGCAGATGGTCTTGAAGAAGAACTCGGTGGAAACTGGATTATGACTCCTTATGATTACAGTCCGTTTGCAATCATCTGGAATTCACTTTCTGGAATTCCAGCTCCTGCTTGTCTTGAAGACCTTACAAAAGATATTTATAAGAAAAAGCTGATTTTGATGGATGCCCGCACAAGTACTCCTGGCCTTGGTTTTGAAACCTGGGTAAATAAAGTTTACGGTGATAAAGCAGCTGATTATATGAAGAGACTTGAATCTTCTATTCTGACTATGGCTCCTGGATGGAGTGTAGGTTATGGAATGTTTACTGATGGCGAGGCACCTCTTGTAATCAGTTATACAACTAGTCCCGCTTATCATATTGAGTATGGTGAAGGGGATCAGTATAAAGCCCTTACATTCTCTGATGGTCATGTTATGCAGGTTGAAGGTGCTGGTCTTGTAAAGGGTGCAAAGAATCCTGGTGGAGCTAAGAAGTTTATTGAGTTCCTTATCAGCGAAAGTGCTCAGAATGTAATTCCAGGAACTCAGTGGATGTTCCCTTCTAATAAAAACGTAGTGCTTCCAGCAAGCTACGATACAATTGAGATGCCAAAGATTTTGAAATAGTGTTTAAGATTTATTTCTACACTTTAGAAATTGCGCTTCTCTCAACTTTAATTGCAGCAGCGGCTGGTATTCCTGCTGCATACTTCACTGCGCGCCGGCGTTTTCCCGGACGCAGGATACTTCTATCGTTTTCTGCGGTTTCACTGTGCGTTCCTTCCCTTATTGTTGCACTAGGCTATGTTAGCTTCTGGGGAATGAACGGCACTGTAAACCGTTTTTTCGGAACACATTTTTCCTTTCTATATAGTACAGCAGGAATTGTAATTGCTCAGGGCTTTTACAATGTTCCGTTTATAACGGGGATTGTAAGTGAGGCCTGGGAACGTCTGCCACGAGAACAGGAAAACGCCGCACGCTTATTAGGCGCCGGTGAAACCCGCATTCTTCGTACCGTAACTCTCCGTCAGCTTTCGGGAGCAATCGGTGCAGCCTGTATTCCGGTTTTTCTTTTCTGTTATTTTAGTTTTATGATTGTCCTGCTTTTTTCTCCGGTTGGACGTTCTACTCTTGAAGTTGAAATTTATCATTCAATCAGGACAACTCTTGATGTAAGTGCCGGTGCTAAACTTGCGCTTCTGGAAACTGTAACGGCTTTTGGAATTGTGCTGGCTTACAGTTACGTGGCACGCCGCAGTCAGACAACCTCGAGCGGCGTGGATTATGTGCCGGTTGTGAGAAGACGGATCCGCGGATCAGCGGTTATATTTGTTCCGCTTGTTTTTCTGATTTTGATTTTTTTGATTTTTCCGCTGGGAGCTGTTTTTGTGAACGGAGCGGGGGAACTCGGTAAAGTACTTAGGAGCCGGGGCTTCTGGAAAGCTTGTGCGAACTCGGTGAAGTGCGGGGTGGCGACCGGCGCGGCGTGTACTTTGCTGGGCTTTGCTTATTCGGTGGCGGTGAAATTGAAGAGGCGGCAGGCCAGCGTGATTTTGCAGACGGTGCCGGTGCTTCCTATGGCGATTTCATCGGTCGTGATTTCGTGGAGCGCCACGATGATTTTTCATCGCGGAACTCCGGCTTTGCTTGTGGCGCTGCAGACGGCGCTGTACTGGCCAATCGCTTACCGGCAGATTCAGAACGGAATTAACCGGATATCTTATGAGACGGATGCTGCGGCAAGGCTTTTATCCCGCGGATGGTTTGACAGCGTGGTGCGAGTATATCTGCCAGCATGCCGACCGGTTCTGTTATCAGCCTTTGCTTACTGCTTTGCAATAAGCCTAGGAGATGCTACTATGCCTCTGGTACTCTCAATCCGTAATTTTGATACTCTTGCACTGTACACTTATAAACTTGCCGGTGCATATCGTTTCAGCCAGGCTTGTGCCTGTGGTGGTATTGTTGCCGCCCTTAGTATGTTGATTTTCTCGCTTGGAAAAAAATGAGTTACTTTAGCGTAAAAAATATTCATAAAACATGGGAAACAGTTACAGTTGATTTTTCTCTTGAATGTGAAAAGGGTAGTATGACTTGTCTGCTCGGTCCAAGTGGCTGTGGAAAATCAACTGTGCTGAATATAATCAGTGGGCTTGAAAAAAACGACCCGGAATACGAAACAAAACTTGAAATAGAGCTCGACGGTCAGCGTATTGAAAAACTTCCTCCTCGTCAGCGTGGGGTTGGAATGGTATTTCAGAGCGGTGCTCTTTTTAATCACATGAATGTAGTAAATAATGTCGCTTACGGATTGATTTCCCAGGGAATGAGAAAAAAGGAAGCTCTGATAAAGGCTTCTGCATATTTACCGGAATTTGGACTTACTGATTTTGATAAGCGTATGCCTCAGACTTTAAGTGGCGGAGAGCGCCAGCGTGTGGCACTTGCTCGTACTTTGATTACAGAGCCAAAACTTGTTCTACTTGATGAGCCTTTGTCTGCTCTTGATGCTGATCTTCGTCGCCGTCTTGCAGCACAAATCCGTGAATGGCAGAAAAAAATCGGCTTTACAGCAATCATGGTAACTCATGATGTTAATGAAGCTGAAGCTATTGCAGATAAGATTGTAAGATTTTCCAAATAATACTGGCTGATAAAAGAATATGTTATTGATTCTTTTTCATATACCAGTATGAATAAAGTTTTTCAAAACCAAGTTTTTTATAAAGGTTTACTGCAATATCATTAGTTTGAACTACTTGCAGGAAAGAATGATGAGCACTTTCTTTTTGTGATTTTTCAAGAAGTGCAGAACATACTTTTTTACCAAGTCCATGGCCGCGAAGTTCTGGTGAAACAACAACATTCTGAAGCAGCATATATCCATTTTCAATTGCAGCAGAAGCGCATGCAGCAGGTTTTCCTTCATATATAAGAGTGCAATATATTGTATCAACCAGAACTTTCGAAATCATTCTGCGGAAAACATCCTGATCATGTAAATCATTTATTTCATGAACTTTAAGAAAGACGGGCAGCCATTCATCCGGCACAGATGAAAAAATGTATTCAATTGATGAGTCTTTTTCAGATGTAACAGGACTTGTTGTCAGATCACAAATCATCAGATCTGTTGGAGTTACAGGTTCGTATCCACGCTTTGCAAGAAAATCATTTAATTCTGAATCTATTTCAGTGATTTTAAACAGACAGGGAAGTCCCTGCTTTTTGTAAGCTTGTTCACAGAAAGGAACTTTTTCTTCAAAAGATTTAGAAGAAGGGTAGAGTACAGTGATCGAATTTGCACGGCCAGTGTATCCTTCAGAAAATTTAAGAATCCAGCCATCGTAAAGAAGAGTGTTTAAGGCAACATGGCCGTTCAGACACATTTCTTCGAATTTTTGTATCTGTTCATTCATGTATGTATCCCCCATAGAAGCTCTCCTTTAGAATTGACTTGCGACTAATAAATCATTGTTCCAATACCACGGTCAGAGAACATCTCGATCAAAAGTGAGTGTGGAACGCGACCGTCGATAATATGTGTGCGTGGAACTCCGCCTTTAAGGGCAGTTTCACAGCAGTCGATTTTTGGAATCATACCACCGGCAATAACTCCAGTGGCTTTGAGAGAACCGATTGCAGTGCGTTCAATTCTCTTTATGAGTGTTGTAGGATCGTCAATGTTGCGGAGGATACCAGGAACGTTTGTGAGCTGTACGAACTTTTCAGCGTGAAGAGCAACTGCAATTTTAGCAGCGGCTGTATCAGCATTGATGTTGTAACGTGCTGTGTCCCCGTCTTCTCCAAGAGCAACTGTAGATACTACAGGAATAAATCCTTTATCGAGAAGTGAAGAGATGATTTCTGGATTTACTTCTGTAACTTCACCTACAAAACCGAGATCTTTTTCTGTTTTTACAGCGCGAAGAAGACCTGAATCAACACCAGAAAGTCCAACAGCTTTACCGCCTTTCTGCAAAAGAATACCAACGATGTCTTTGTTCAGTTTTCCTGTAAGAACCATCTGAACAATTTCCATTGTCTCTTCGTCTGTGTAGCGGAGTCCGTCAACGAATTTGCTTTCCTTACCAACGCGTTCGAGCATGTGGTTGATTTCTGGTCCGCCGCCGTGAACGAGTACAACCTTAATTCCGATTGTATTAAGAAGAACGATGTCTTCCATTACAGCCTGCTTGAGTTCTTCGTTGAGCATGGCATTTCCGCCGTATTTTACTACGACAACCTTGCCGCACCACTGCTTAAAATATGGAAGTGCCTGAACAAGTACTTCTGACCACTGTTCTGTTGCAATATTGTTTGTTTCGTTAGCCATCGTTATCTCCTAGGTGCGGTAGTCGCCGTTGATTTTTACATAATCATAAGTAAGGTCGCAGCCCCATGCAGTACCTTCTGCGTCTCCGTCATGGCACTGAACAAGAATTTCTACGGCTTCACGGCTCATGATTTTCTTAGCAAGATCTTCGTCGAAGTTTGTAGGAACTCCGTCCTTATAAACCTGAACAGATTCTTCTCCATGAACTTCAAAATCATCATAATTTTCAAAATATCGTTTAGCGTCTGGACGGCTTGTGAACCAGATACTTGTTTTGTCTGGATCAAAAGGAATTCCACTGTAGCCCATTGCACAGAGGAATCGTCCAAAGTTTGCATCGCTTCCGAACATAGCAGCTTTTACGAGGCTTGAGCAGATGATTTCCTTTGCAAGTCCGCGTGCAGCTTCAATTGTAGCGGCACCCTTTACATTACATTCAACGAGGCGGGAAGCTCCTTCACCGTCGGCAGCAATCTTCTTTGCCATTACTGTATTCATTTTATTGAGTGCTGCAAGGAATGCATCGTAATCTGCGCCGGCAGCAGTAATTTCTGCATTGCCTGCTTTTCCGTTTGCAAGGATTGTGAGTGAGTCGTTAGTAGAAGTGTCTCCGTCTACAGATACACAGTTATAAGTTCCAAGAATTGATTCGTGGAGTGCCTTGCTGAGCATTTCTGAGCTGATTGCACAGTCTGTTGTAATAACACTGAGCATTGTTCCCATGTTGATGTGAATCATGCCAGAGCCCTTACACATTGTTCCCATGCGGCAGAGTTTTCCACCAACAGTGAACTCAACAGCGCATTCCTTGAACTGGGTATCAGTTGTCATGATTGCGATGCGGGCTTCTTTATTTCCTTCGCGTGAAAGTCCCTTTGCGAGAGTTTCTGCATTGTTTTCAACTTTTGTTACGTCCAGTTGAGCGCCGATAACGCCGGTTGAGTAAACAATTACATCTTCCGGTTTGATGTTGAGCTGATTTGCTGCAGCTTTTGCCATACGGAGTGCGTTTTCTGCACCCTGAGCGCCTGTACAGCAGTTAGCGTTTCCAGAAATTGCGATGAGAGCCTGTGCCTTACCGTCTGCGAGGTGCTTCTGAGTAAGCTTTACGCTTTCTGCCTTTACGCGGTTCTGTGTAAAAACACCGGCTGCATTACATGGTACCTCAGAATAAATGAGGGCTGTATCATTCTTTGTTCTGCTTGCCTTAATGTGGCAGAGCATACCGTTTGCGGTGAAGCCCTGGGGAGCACATACACCGCCTTCTATAAATTTAATATCATTCTGCATAAATATTCATTCCTTTTGTATATTTATACTGTTTTTGAAAAGATTGTTCAACTAAAAAAAACGGTCCCTTCAACTTTGTTCAGGGACCGTTTCAGGTTTATTGTACTACAGACCAGTTGTCGCCGTTGTCTACCATCGGAACATTTTTAAGTCTGTACAACTCTGGGGCTGTCACGAACTCAAAGCCCATCTCTTTAAGGGCTGGAATTGCACGGTCGACAACCTCACGGGTTGCGTCGTTACCTTCATTTACGTGCAGGAGGTACATAACGCCGTCCTGTGTGTTTTCCATCATCTTCTGATAGCGTACATCGGCAGGACAGTCTGGAATCCAGTCATCGCAGCCATGGCCACAGATGAATGGAACGTGAATTACTTCATGCATAAGGTCGTTTACGCAGATGTAAGGAGGGCGGAAAAGTACCGGTTTTTTGCCTGTAATTTTGATGATTGCTTCATCACATTTGTCGTATTCTTCAATCATCTGCTCTTTTGTGAGTTTTGTCATATCAGGATGTGTCCAGGTATGGTTTTCAATGTCGCAGCCCATTTTTACGGCACGCTCTATTACCTTTATGTTTTCAGGTGTGATTTTATTACCAATCAGAAAGAAAGAAGCTACAACACCGTGCTTTTCGAGAACATCGAGCATTTTATCCATTGTGTCGTTGCCCTCAAAATTTGGACCGTCATCAAATGTTAAACTACAGTACTTTTTTTTCATTTTTTTTCTCCAAATGGGCTTAGAGACAGGTAGCCTCATCAATTCCCATCATAATATTCATACACTGAACAGCAGCTCCGCTGGCACCTTTTCCAAGGTTGTCGAAACGTGTTGTAATCATAATTCTATCATCATTTCCGTATACAAATACCTGCATATTGTTTGTTCCGGCAAGGGTATTTGCTGGAATGAACTGCTCTGGTAAAACACCTTCACCCATAAGCGGAGCAACCTGAACAAAACGGCTGCCTTCATAATGAGCAGCAAACATTTCCTGTACATCTTTTGCAGTTACCTTTTTTGAAAGAAGGCGACTGTGAAGACCAACTGTAACAGTCATTCCCTGGAAGTAATCACAAACGTAAGGATTGAAAACAGGTTCAAAGTCGAGGCCTGATATTTTTTTGATTTCCGGTAAATGTTTGTGCTGCTGTGTCAAAGCATAAAGACGTGGAGAATCAAGTCCTGGATCACGGCCTTCTGCTTCATACTGTGCAATGGCTTTTTTTCCTGCTCCGGAATATCCGCTGACTGCGTGAATCACAACAGGATAATCAGCTGGCATAATTCCTGACTTAACAAGAGGGTAGCAGATGGCAATTGAGCCTGATGCGTAACAACCAGGTACGGCTACACGGTTTGAAGTCTCAATTTTCTTTCTGAAATCAGCTCCAAGCTCTGGAAATCCGTATGCCCAGTCTGGATTTGTACGGTGAGCTGTAGAAGCATCGATAATGCGTGTTTTAGGATTTGTGCACAGAGCAGCAGATTCAATTGCGGCGGCATCTGGCAGACACAGGAATGTAAAATCCGATGCATTGATCATTTTTGCCTTTTCAGCAGGATCTTTTCTCTTATCATCATCAATAGTAATGATTTCAATATCATTGCGCTTTTCAAAACGCTCAAAAATCTTAAGGCCGGTAGTGCCTTCTTTTCCATCAATAAATACTTTGTAAGCCATGCGGTTATTATAGAAGAATGCAATTGTTTTCACAATATAAAAGTTTGACCGTAGTGATTTTGTAGATTATAATATTTTGTTAAGGAAATCTTACATTTGGCACAGATTTATCAGTATGCAGTTGCGGCTCTCTTTATTGATGCAGTAATCATCTTTTTCTACTTTCAGAAAAGAAGTCTGCCAACCTTCCAGAATATAGTCTTTTTCGTAATTCTCTCTGTTGTTACTCTTAATACAGTTGCAGAGCTCGGTGCCGGCTATATGGAAGAGCATCTGTCTTCATTTTCTATAGGGACAGCTTATATTATAGAATGTCTCTATTTTACATTTAACCTGACATTTGGTGTTCTTTTTACTATATATAACCTTTCTGCCTTTGATATTTACGGCAGGCTTAACAAAAAATCAATAAGGATTGTTCAGTCGGTTATTCTTTTTCCGTATTGTTTTTTTTTGATTTCCGTATGGCTTACTCCGCTTCTACATAATTATATCAATCTTGTTTTTACTTTTGATTATGTCAACGGATATCAGCGCGGAAGAAATTTCTGGTTTTATGGTCTTTGTTCAACAAAAGCTTTCTTTATAATTTTTTCTTTTGCTATCATTCTTTGTTTCAATCGATATATTGCCAGATCGAAGATGCAGATTATGTACTTTTTCATTGTGACTATGTCTGTTACTTCACTTATGCAGCTTTTTAATTATGGTCTTTTGATTGAGTCTTTTGGAATGTCGCTTGTTACACTGGTCTACTTTTTCTTTATTCAAAAACCGGAAGAGATGGTAGATTCTTCAACCGATACTTTGAATCAGTCTGCGTTACAGCGCATGCTCAGATATAATCTGGCAGTTGGACGAAGGTTTTATTGTGTTGCAGTTTTTATTGATGACACAATGTTTATTGCCAATACCTTTGGTATTCCAAAACTGAATGCTTTCCTTACTGATGCCGGTAACTTTTTGAAGCAGAATTTTTCTTATGCAAATGTTTTTAGCCGTCAGCAGGGCTGTTTCTGTATTCTTTTGCGGGAAAGTGATGAAGAAGCTCTGAATAGAGTTATAACTCTGCTTAACAATCGTTTTCAGAAGGCCTGGGTTCGTGAAAATGTAGAATTAAAGCTTTACATCCGCCTGTGTATTATTGACTGTCCAAAGGATGCTGAAAGTCCGGAAGAAATTATGGATATCATAAATATGATTTCTTCGGATGAGCGATATCGTCAGAGCGTTGTTTTTGCCAGTGAAATTGATTTGAAATACCGCCGTCGTACTATATATATAGAACATTGTTTACGAAATGGTCTTACAGAAAATCGTTTTGATGTTTTCTATCAGCCTATCTGGTCTACAGCAGAGAAAAAACTGATTGGAGCTGAGGCTTTGATTCGTCTGAAGGATGAAACTGGACATTTTATTTCGCCGGAGGATTTTATTCCGATTGCAGAAAAAACTGGTGCAATTCTTCGTATTGGAGAATATGTGTTTGAGTCTGTTTGTCTGGCTCTTTCTCAGATTGATGTGGAAGCATACGGTATCAAAAAAATTGATATAAATCTTTCGGTTGCTCAGTGTATGCAGGAAATCCTTGCCGAGCAGATTTTGAAAATCAACAGTATCTATAAAATTCCGCCTTCAATTATTAATCTTGAAATTACAGAAACGGCGGCTGCCCATACACCGGAAATCCTCTTGAAAAACATGCAGGATCTTGCAGATGCCGGTTTTGAGCTTTCTCTTGATGATTATGGTTCTGGATACTCGAATATGAGTTATATGCTGAACCTTCCATTCAAAATGATTAAGATTGATAAGTATATTGTCTGGGCTGCCTTTACAGATAAGAGGGCAGAAAAGGCACTTGCTGCTACTATCAAAATGATTAAGGAAATTGGAATGACTGTTCTGGCAGAAGGTGTTGAAACTCCGGAGCAGGCTGAATGGCTTACAACTTCCGGCTGTGATTATCTGCAGGGCTTTTATTATTCCCGGCCTATTCCAAAAAAAGAGTTTTTAAGTATAATGTTAGATAATAAAAAGGGGGATGCAAATGCAGATTAGAGAATCAGCAGAGATGTATCTTGAAACAATACTTGTGCTTTCAAAAAAGGGTGACGTGCGTTCTATTGATATTGCACGTGCTATGGATTTTTCACGTCCTTCTGTAAGTGTTACAGTACATAATCTTGAAAAAGAACATTATATAAAGATAAATGAAAACGGAACAATTTCTCTTGAGCCTGCTGGTCGTGAAATTGCAGAACGTATTTATGAACGTCATACAGTTCTTACAGATCTTCTTATTGCAATCGGAGTTTCTGAAAAAACAGCTGCAGAAGATGCCTGTAAAATCGAACATGATCTCAGCGTAGAAACTTTTGAGTGCGTTAAAAAAGCAATCAAAAAAATGGGCAAAAAATAACATGACTAATCTTAGGAAAATCAGAACAAGACTTACAGCCTTGTTCTTTCTTTTAATATTCAGTGGAGCAGGGCTTTCTGCCGCTACTTTTGATTATGAACAGCCTTTCTCACTTAATCCTGTAAATGAAAGTATTCAGCTTGGGGTGGGTGGGCTGCTTTCCGGTTCTGCACTTGTCTGCGATAAAATTCTTCATATCAAAAATAATGATTTTAATGCAGAAGATTTAAACCTGTCAGAAATTTCTACACTTGAACAGATATTAATGAAACCATACAGCAAGCCTCTTCATATTGTTGGAACTGGTACTATGGCACTCGCTCTGGCAACTCCAGCTGTTTTTGCTGTGTTACCAGCTAAAGAGTGGCTTACAATCGGAACAATGTATCTGGAAACTATGCTGCTCGCTAATGGAATTAAGGAATGGATGAAGCTTCTGGTTTATCGAACCCGACCTTATATGTATTTTGATGATTACCCGCAGGATATGGTAGAAGATGGAGACTGGAACTGTTCATTCCCTTCTGGACATACAACACTTGCATTTGCTGCGGCTGCATTCTCAACTATGGTATTCTGTCAGTGCTTCCCTGATTCAAAATGGAAATATGCTGTTGCGGGAGGAGCCTTTGGTCTTGCAGCTACGACAGGTATTTTCAGAATGGCATGTGGAAAACATTTCTTTACAGATGTCCTTGTAGGTGCCGTTATAGGAACTGCCTGTGGTTTTATAGTTCCATACATGCATACAAAAAACTTTTACGGAAAATTTGAAAAGAAAAGCGGCAGAGCAAATGCTAATTTAACTCCTGCAGGCTTAACTTTTTCTTATAATTTCTAATAAATTTAGGTTTTGTCTATTGACAAACTTTAGAAAAATCTCTATATTATTAAAACATTCGCAAGGATGGATGGGCTACTAGCTCAGTAGGTAGAGCAACGCCCTTTTAAGGCGTGGGTCACTGGTTCGAATCCAGTGTAGCTCAGTAAAGGACTTCTGGTTTCAGAAGTCCTTTTTTTTTATTCTAAACAGAATTACGCTGTATTAGTCTTTTTTTCTTATATTCCTGAATTATTTGTCTATAAAAATACACTACTGGAATTATATCTTTTCTTATGAAGTTAAGCGTTTATCATTGGGGCTTTTGTAATCTTTTTAATCCATTAGACATTAAGGGTTAGTTGACACTAACTATTCTGATATATATACTAAAATTATATGTTAGCTAGTACTAACGATGAAAAAACGAGGTTTTTATGAAAAGTTCAAACAAACTCAATGGTAAAGATTTAATCAACATCGGAATTTTTACTGCAATTTATTTTGTAGTGATTATGGCTCTTGCAATGCTCGGCTTTATTCCGATTTTTATGCCAACTTATTCTGTGCTTATGCCTTTATTTGGCGGTATTCCCTTTATGCTTTTTCTGACTAAAGTCCGCAAGTTTGGAATGGTCTGGATTATGAGCATTCTTATGGGACTGCTTATGTGGCTCACAGGTATGTCTTATTATGCTCTGGTTATTGGTAGTATTACAGGGTTGATTGCAGAGTTTGTTCTTAAAGGCGGCGAATACAAAAGTGCAAAAAGAGCGGTTATTGTTCATGCAATTTTCTGTTTCTGGATCGTAAGTAATTACATTCCATTATTCTTCTTTGCTGATAAATACTGGTCTACAAGACAGAATTTTGGTCAGGAATACATTGATGCACTTACAAAGTTATTTCCTAAATGGATGTTCCCGGTTCATATCGCTTTATGCTTTTGCTTTGGTATCCTTGGCGGACTTCTTGGCCGTAAGATTCTTAAAAAGCACTTTGCCAAGGCTGGAATTGCATAATGGAAATCTTAAGCGCTACTTCAAAAAAATCAGTTTTGGATCCGCGCACTAAACTAATTCTGCTTGTATTTGTTTCAGTGTTTGTGCTGGGAAATGCAGGCGGAGACTGGGCGGCTGAGTTTCGTGTTGCACTGAATTATCTGCCGCTTTTTCTACTGCTAAGTGCCCGACGTTTTAAGCCATTTTTATTTGGTGTCTTTTTTTATACCTTTGCGTATGTCTTTGCAATGCTTGTTATGCCACATTGTACTGGTTTTCTGAATTTTCTGATTCTTGCAATGTGTGGAATTGTCTTGAGATTTATGCCGGGTGTTTTTACCGGGATGTATCTCGTTTCTACAACAACTGTCAGCGAGTTCATGAGTGCCATGGAAAGAATTCATATGCCAAGTCAAATCACTATTCCACTTTCCGTTATGTTCAGATTTTTTCCTACAGTTATGGAAGAAGCTTCAAGCATAAACAAGGCTATGGCTATGAGGGATATCAGATGTGGTGGAACAAAAGCTTTTCAGATGATTGAATATCGCCTTATTCCGATGATGACCTGTTCCGTAAAAATCGGGCAGGAATTGTCGGCAGCTTCACTTACACGCGGTCTTGGCGGACCAGGAAAACGAACAAATATTTGCAAGATAGGTTTTGGATTCTGGGATTATTTTACTTTTATTGCTTTAGGAGCAGGGCTTGCTATAACCATTCTACGTGGCTTCAAGGTGATTTAGATGATTGAACTTAATAATGTCAGTTTTACATATAGCAGTGGAGAGGGGATTGAACGTGGAGCTGCTGGAGAAAGATCTTCAAATGGCAGTCTCTGTAACATTAATCTAAAAATAGAAGAAGGCGAATTTGTTTTACTAACCGGAGGATCCGGCTGCGGTAAGACTACTATTCTTCGTCTTATTAATGGACTTATTCCAAACTTTTTTGAAGGTGAGTTACAAGGACATGTTTTTGTTAATGGCAATGATGTTTCACAGGTAGAATTATATGATACTGCAAAAATTGTAAGCACTGTATTTCAAAATCCGCGTTCTCAGTTTTTTAATGTTGATACAACTAGTGAGCTTGCTTTTGCATGTGAAAATCAGGGAATGGAAGAAAATGAGATTTTACGGAGAATCGACAAAACAGTAAAGGATCTTCAGCTTGAACCTCTTATGGGAAGGAGTCTTTTTCAGCTCTCTGGCGGACAAAAGCAGAAAATTGCCTGTGCGTCAGTTGCGGTTACAGGAAATAAGATCATTCTTCTGGATGAACCAAGTGCGAATCTTGATTTGAAAACAATCGAAGGACTTCGTGAGCTGCTTAAGAAATGGAAGAGTGAAGGGAAAACTATTGTAGTTGCAGAACACCGTATATCTTATCTTTGGGAACTTGCCGACCGAACGGTAGTTTTAAAAGATGGAAAAATTATCCGCGAAATGTCTCGAGAAGAAATGGATAGGATTTCGGAAGAAGAATTGCATAAGCTGGGTCTACGTTCAAACTGTCATGCTGAACTTGTTTCGGAATCGCATAGTCAAAAGATGCTGAAACAAGTTCAGCATGACGTGTCACTTCAAGATGGTATTGAAAATATCATAATTCATAACTTCCGCTACAAATACCGCAATGGTCTTGTTGCCCTAAATATTCCACATATGGAAATCCCGGTTGGAAAAATCACTGCAATTACCGGTAATAACGGCGAAGGTAAAACAACCTTCCTTAATTGTCTTTGCGGATTAGGAAAACATTCAAAAGGAATTATAGAGTTTAATGGGAAAACTTATAAACGGCATGCCCGTCAAAAGAAAATCTTTCTTGTAATGCAGGATGTAAATCATCAGCTGTTTACAGAAAGCGTTCTGGATGAAGTTATTATCAGTCAAAAAGAAGAGAATGAAGATGATGCACATCTCATATTGAAAAGCCTGGACCTAGATGATTTTGCAAACCGTCATCCGCAGTCGCTTTCTGGCGGCCAGAAGCAGCGACTTGCCGTAGCCTGTGCAATTGCAAGTGGGCGAGAGATTCTTCTTTTTGATGAACCAACAAGCGGTCTCGACTACACACATATGCTTCAAATCGGACAAATCCTGCGTAATCTTAAAAACCTTGGAAAAACTGTAATCGTAGTAACGCACGATCGTGAACTTATCAAAGAATGCTGCGATTTTGAAATACCATTAAAGGAGTTTAACTTATGGGAACAGTCATCTTAATTTTGATTCTTTTAATAATTATTCTTTTTGCTGTAAAAAGTACTCTCAATAGGATACAGCACGGTTCGGCCTGCTGTGGTGAACGAGATGCACCGGAGAAAAAAGTAAAAGTTCAGGATAAAAATAAATCACACTATCCTTTTAAATATGTTCTTTCGGTTGACGGCATGCATTGTTCAAATTGTACACGCCATGTGGAAAATGCTTTGAACTCGATTGACGGAATATGGGCTACTGCGAGTCTTGAAAAGAAGTCCGTAACAGTACTTTCGAAAATGGAGCTTGAGGCTGCTGATTTGGAATGTGAAGTACGGGATGCAGGCTACACGGTTCTTTCTGTTACAAAAAATCAGATTATTACACAAGGAGATATATAATGGCAATTTCTGAATTGAAAAAAGATCAAAGCGCAGTAATCGCCTCGGTAAACGGCGATGCACGTTTTGTAAGCAGGATTACATCTATCGGACTTACACCGGGATGCAAGATTACAATCGTAAAAAACGAAAAGCATCGTCCGCTTTTAGTTTATTCGCGCGACACTATGATTGCTTTGAACCGTAATGAATGTGAGAACATCACAGTGGAGGTCGTTGCATGACAGACAAGAATGAAACAGTAATTGCATTGCTCGGTCAGCCTAACTCTGGAAAATCCACACTTTTCAATGCGCTTACAGGTCTTAAACAGCATGTCGGAAACTGGCCTGGAAAAACTGTAGAGAAAAAAGAAGGAAATTTTGAATACAAGGGAACAAAATATCTTGTAGCAGACCTTCCTGGAACTTACAGTCTTTCTGCAAATTCAGATGAAGAAATAATTACCAGAGATTATATTGCAGGTGGTAAAGCAGATGTTGTCTGTATTCTTGCAGACAGTTCTCAGCTTCAGAGAAGCCTTTATATGCTTGCTGATTATGCAGGAATTAAAGTTCCAGCTTTTCTGATTTTGAACATGAGTGATGTTGCTGCTGAGCAGGGTAAGCAGATTGATTTTGCTGCAATTTCTAAAAAACTGGGAATTCCAGTTGTTCTTTTTTCTGCTCAGGATAAAAAGAATTATGATGGATTTTATGCAGCTCTTGAAACTGCAATCAGAAAAAAGACAATTCTTGATTCTACAGCTCTTGAGACAAAATATAATTCAATTGAAGCTTATAAAGAAATTAAACCTCTTGTGCCTGAAAATGTGATTCTCGGCTATTCTTCAGTCTGGCTTGCTGCCAAGGTTGTAGAAGGAGACTTGCCGGTTACAGCAAAAATCAAAGCTGCATTGGAGGGAGAAAAGAAAAAGCAATTTGATGAAGAGGTTGCAAAAAATCTCTTGAATTCAAAAGAAACAAATAAAGGTGTGCTCCTGACGGGAGAAGCAAAGTTTGCCTGGATAGATGAGCTTCTCGAAGGTTCTGTTGCATCAAAAACACAGACACGTAAGCTTGGAAAGTTTGACCGTATGATTACTCACCGTGTTTGGGGAAAGCCTGTGGTAATTCTTACAGTCCTATTCGGTCTTATTGCTTCATTTATACCAGCCCTTCCTTTTATGGGAGTAGGTAGTGCAATCGGGGCTCTGATTAATCCTGTAACAAATGGGCTTACTGCAATCGGTTGTCCAGCCTTTATCATAGCTATCATCTGTGATGTTGTAATTAACTCTCTCAGCTTTATTTTCAAAATGCTTGGCTTCGTATTTGGTGTAACTTTAGTATTTGGTCTTCTTGAAGAAGTCGGCGTTATGGCACGTATCTCATATGTATTCGACAACACAATGGCAAAACTCGGTCTTCAGGGAAAATCAGTTATGCCTTTCCTTGTAAGCTTTGGATGTACAATGGGTGGCGCTGCAGGTGCGCGCGTTATCGATAACTGGGGACAGAAGGTTCTCACAATCGCACTCGCATGGGCCGTTCCTTGTGGTGCTGCCTGGGCAGTTGTTCCAATGCTTTCAACAGTATGGTTCGGAGGGGCTGCTCCTCTTATCATTGTTGCAATTCTCGCTGTGATGATTCTTCATATGTGGGTTACATCAAAAGTATTTGGACGCAAGCTTGTAAAAAAAGAAGACCGCTGCGGAATGATTATGGAACTTCCTCCTTATCATAAACCAAAGTGGGGTGCACTTTTCCGTTATGTTCTTGGACGCACAAAGGATACCTTCTTCCGCGTTCTTAAAATCATTCTTCTTGTATCTTTTATATTCTGGCTGCTGACATTTACAAAATCCGGTTCTATGGATAACTCAATTTTGTACAAGGTTGGTCAGTTTATAGAGCCTGTTACAAAGATTTTTGGACTTGGGTGGAAAAACTTTATGGCCTTTATTGTTTCTTCTCTTGGTAAGGAAGGGGCAATTGGTGTTCTAAGTTCAATCTTCACAGACCACAATATGATTACTGTAGGTTCAACTGTAGCCGGGGGTGCAGCGGCTAATATCAATGAACTGCTTGTTGCTAACGTTGCAAAACCTGAAGCTCTTGCATTCATATTTGCGATTACCTTCAATATGCCTTGTATTGTTGCACTTGCTGCAACTTACCAGGAAACTCATTCGGCTAAGTGGACTGCAATTATTGCTCTTTACTATACAGTGGGAGCGCTTTTGATTGCGTGTGTTGCTTATCATATCGGATTGCTTATCTGGTAAAAGGAACATGGAAGAACTTTTAAATCTGCTCCGCGACGGGCATTCACGATCAATCGAAATGCTTGCCGAAGAGCTAAATACAAGTACCGATGATATCAATCGTCGCATCGAGTTTCTCGAGCGTGCCGGTATAATTCGTCGAGTACTGAATATCAAAAATGACTGCTCACATGGCTGCAATGGTGGCCACTGTCCGGGCTGTAAGGCGCATGCCGGAAAGTCTGACAGTTCCCCTTGTAAAGGCTGCCTGCCCGAAGGTGGCTTCAAAAATATGGGCGAAATGTGGGAAGTAGTATAAGGAGTTTATTATGATAAAGTTAGTTTTAGTTCGTCACGGCGAAAGTGAATGGAATAAGCTGAATCTTTTTACCGGCTGGACGGATGTTGAACTTAGTGACAAGGGCCGCGAAGAAGCTAAACTTGCCGGTAAGCTTTTGAAGGATGAAGGTTATGATTTTGATATCTGCTTTACATCTTATCTTAAGCGTGCAATCCATACATTAAATGGAATTCTCTGCGAAATGGATCGCGAGTGGCTTCCTGTAATCAAAACCTGGAAGCTCAATGAGCGTCATTATGGCGACTTGCAGGGAAAGAATAAAGCAGAGGCTGCAGAGAAGTTTGGAGAAGATCAGGTTAAAATCTGGCGCCGTTCTTTTGATGTAAAACCTCCTGCTCTTGCAGACAACGACGAGCGTTCAGCTAAAAATCAGCCTATGTATCGTGATGTTGATTCAAGCTTTCTTCCTCAGAATGAAAGCCTTGAGACAACAATTGCCCGTGTTATTCCATACTTCCTCGAAGAGATTAAATCTCAGATGAAGGCTGGTAAACGCGTAATAATTGCGGCTCACGGAAACAGCCTTCGCGCTCTCGTAAAATATCTGGACAACCTTACACCGGAAGAAATCCTCGAAGTAAATATTCCGACAGGTACTCCACTCGTTTATGAGTTCGACGATAATTTTAAGGTAATCAAACATTATTATCTTGGCGACCAGGAAGCACTCAAAGCAAAAATGGAAGCCGTAGCAAATCAGGGAAAGAAAAAATAAAACAAAAATGTTATTCTGAACTTGTTTCAGAATCAGCATGACAAGGAGAAAAATATGTTAAACAAAGTTGCAATCAGCAATGTAATCGGACGTGAAATAATTGATTCACGTGGTAATCCTACTGTAGAAGTGGATGTAATTCTTGAGAACGGAGTTTTCGGCCGTGCCGCAGTTCCAAGTGGAGCAAGTACAGGTGAAAACGAAGCTCTTGAACTCCGAGACGGCGATAAGGAACGCTATGGTGGAAAGGGCGTTCTTAAAGCTGTAGAAAATGTAAACAAGGTAATTGCTCCTGCTCTCAAGGGCTTTAATGTTTTTGAACAGCGTGCAGTTGATATGAAGATGCTCTCGCTCGATGGAACTCCAACAAAGAGTAAGCTCGGTGCTAATGCAATTCTTGGTGTTTCTCTTGCAACTGCTCAGGCTGCTGCAAAGGCTTTGAATATTCCTCTTTATCGCTATATTGGTGGTGCAAATGCACATGTACTTCCTGTTCCAATGATGAATATCATCAACGGTGGTGCTCACTCAGATGCTCCAATTGCATTCCAGGAATTTATGATTCGTCCTGTAGGTGCTAAAACAGAAAAAGAGGCAATCCGCATGGGTGCAGAAGTTTTCCACGCACTTGCAAAGCTTCTTAAAAAGCGCGGACTTTCAACAGCTGTAGGTGATGAAGGTGGATTTGCTCCAAAGTTTGATGGAATCAACGATGCACTCGACAGTATTGTTCAGGCAATCAAGGATGCTGGTTACAAGCCAGGAAAAGATATTAAGATTGCTATGGACTGTGCAGCAAGTGAGTTCTCTGTAGAAAAAGACGGCAAGTTCTTCTATAACTACAAACAGCTTTCAAACGGAACTCCAAAAGATCCAAACGGAAAAGAATTGAGCGACGATGAGCAGATTGCTTACCTCGAAGAACTCATCACAAAATATCCTATTGACTCGATTGAAGATGGTCTCGACGAAAATGACTGGGAAGGTTGGAAGAAACTTACAGCACGTATCGGCGACCGCTGCCAGCTCGTAGGTGACGACCTCTTTGTAACAAATGTTAAGTTCCTCGAGAAGGGAATTAAACTAGGGGCCGGAAACTCAATTCTTATCAAGGTAAATCAGATAGGTTCTCTTACAGAAACTCTCGAAGCAATTGAAATGGCACACCGCCACGGCTACACAACAGTAACCAGCCATCGCTCGGGTGAAACTGAAGACACAACAATTGCCGATATCGCAGTTGCTACAAACTCAGGACAGATCAAGACTGGTTCTATGAGCCGTACAGACCGTATGGCAAAGTACAATCAGCTCATCCGTATCGAAGAAGAACTGGGTAAGACTGCTGTTTATGGCTACAAAAAATTAAAGTAAAAATATAAATATTTTTTTAGTTCTATCATATTCCGTCCTGCTGAAAAGCTGGGCGGATTTATATATTTTAAATGAAAAAGAGATAAAAATGAGTAAATCGATCTGGGACAGGTTTGCACCAATCTATTCACTTGCGATGAAGTCGCAGAAAAATATTTATGATTATATGTATTCGCATATCCGTGAAAAGGTTAGGGGAAAGGATGTTCTTGAACTCGCAACCGGGCCAGGGCTTATTGCAAAAAATGTTGCAGAGGTAACCCATCGCATGGTTGCAACAGATTTTTCACCGGACATGATTAAGCAGGCACAGAAAGGGAATAATCCTGTAAATCTTTCTTTTGAAGTTGCAGATGCTTCTAACCTACCATACACAGATCATTTTTTTGATGTCGTGATTATTGCAAACTGTCTGCACATTGTTCCAAATCCGGAAAAGGTTTTGAGTGAGATTGAACGTGTTATGAAAACAGGCGGGCTCCTTATAGCACCAAATTTCATTGAACGAAAAATTGCCAGTCCTAATCTCTGGCAAAAACTTCTCTTCAAGCTTGGCGTAAAATTCGAACACCAGTGGACATCTGAACAATATAAAAACTTCCTGGAATCAAACGGCTGGAAAATCACCGTCAGTGAAGTAGTTCCCGGCCGTATAGATTTAATGTATGTTGAGTGTATAAAATAAGTTCTTTTGACCTCCATATTTCTTTTTTTATAAAGTTAGTGTATACTAACTTTATAAAAGTTAGATAAAACTAACAATAAATAAATAGGAGGCTCAAAATGAGCGAGTTTTTTAAGAATATTCCTCAAATCAAGTTTGAAGGAAAAGATAGTAAAAACCCATGGGCATTCAAGTATTACAATCCTGAATTAACAATCATGGGAAAAAAGATGTCTGAACATCTTCCATTTGCAATGGCATGGTGGCATAACCTTGGCGCTAATGGTGTAGATATGTTCGGTTCTGGAACTGCAGATAAATCTTTTGGACAGACTCCGGGAACTATGGAACATGCAAAAGCTAAGGTTGATGCCGGTATCGAGTTTATGAAAAAACTCGGAATAAAATACTACTGCTGGCATGATGTAGACCTTGTACCAGAAGATCCGAATGATATCAACGTTACAAACAAACGTCTGGATGAAATCTCTGATTATATTCTGGAGAAGACAAAGGGTACCGACATTAAATGCTTGTGGGGAACTGCAAATATGTTCGGTAATCCACGTTTTATGAACGGAGCAGGTTCTACTAACTCTGCAGATGTTTACTGCTTTGCTGCTGCTCAGGTAAAAAAAGCACTTGAGATTACTGTAAAACTTGGTGGTCGCGGTTATGTATTCTGGGGTGGTCGCGAAGGGTATGAAACTCTTCTTAATACAGATGTAAAGCTTGAACAGGAAAACATTGCTAACCTCATGCATATGGCTGTTGATTATGGCCGTTCTATCGGTTTTAAGGGTGATTTCTATATCGAGCCTAAGCCAAAGGAGCCGATGAGTCATCAGTATGATTTTGATGCTGCAACAGCTATCGGTTTCCTTCGTCAGTATGGTCTTGATAAAGACTTTAAGATGAATATCGAAGCTAATCATGCATCTCTTGCAAATCATACGTTCCAGCATGAACTTTGCATCAGCCGCATAAACGGAATGCTTGGTTCTGTAGATGCTAACCAGGGAAATCCAATCCTTGGCTGGGATACAGATAATTTCCCATGGAATGTTTATGATGCAACTCTTGCGATGTACGAAGTTCTGAAGGCTGGTGGTCTTACAGGTGGTTTCAATTTTGATTCTAAAAACCGCCGTCCTTCAAACACATTTGAAGATATGTTCCATGCATACATTATGGGAATGGATACTTTTGCTCTTGGTCTGATTAAGGCTGCAGAAATTATTGAAGACGGACGAATTGACGGCTTCATCAAAGAAAAGTATTCAAGCTACGAAAGTGGTATTGGAAAAAAGATTCGTGATAAACAGACAACTCTTGAAGAACTTGCTGCCCGTGCTGCAGAAATGAAAAAGCCATCTGATCCAGGTTCTGGTCGCGAGGAATACCTCGAGGGAGTTGTAAACAACATCCTCTTTCGCGGATAAATTTCTGGATTAATAATACACAATAAAGGTGGACAGTCATGGATTTAGCAGAGATTGATGAAAATGGAAACGGTTTACAGTTTTTTGGGAAGACAAAGGTTGAGCGTCTTGAAAAAATAGAAGGTCAGCCGAATGTTTATCTTTTGCAAACGACTATAGAATGTGAGCGGCCAAATCAGGCTGTTCCTAAAGCAGGCCAGTTTTATTTAATCAGGAGTGCTAAATCTGCTGTTCACTATAACAGACCCATCAGCGTATATCATTCTGAAGAGTGGAAAAGTAACGAGGGAAAGAAAAAGATTCTGGTTCAGTTTATGATTCTCGAGAAGGGAAGAGGAACTGGGGAACTTTGTCATATGACTCTTTGGGATGATATTTCAATAATTGGACCACTTGGAACTCCCTGGCCTTTGGACAGAATTTCCGTGGAGTAAGTGATATAGAGTCTTACGTAGAGGGAGCGAAACTGCTCGATAAAACTGACTGCAATATGATAGAGCTTAATATAATCTGTCCGAATATTAAGGCCGGTGCAGATGCAATCAGTTTAATAAATATGATTCATGGGGTTGCAATCGATATTGATAAACTTTCTCCAGAGCAGAGAGTTCCTGTTGTTGGAATAGGAGGAATTTGTACCTGGCAGGATGCGGTTGAATTCATTATGGCAGGTGCCAGTGCAGTTGAAATAGGGCAGGCTAAATTTACAAATCCTAATGTTGCAATTGATATTCAAAATGGCCTTAAAGAGTTTATGAAGAGTCATGGATATCATAACCTTTCAGAAATGAAAGGAATTGCCCAGGTAGCAAGGCATAATAAAGCCCATACAGATGAAAAAGGTCGTTTTGCAGATTTAAAAGCAATGATGAAGTAAAAGAAAAGAGCCGCCATCTGGCAAACTTGGCGGCTCTTGAGTAGATTAACAACAAACTTTAATAAATATTTTATAAGAGCTAAAGAACTACGTATGACATAGTACTGTTAGTGGCAACTAACAATTTAATAATACAGTTATTTAGTAGGTTAGTCAAGCAAAATAGGCGGCAAGAAATTTTAGTCTAGACTAATAATAGTTAAAAGATATAACATATCTGACGAGGATAAAAAATGAAAAATGCAGATGAAATTCTAAAAGGAAAAAAGTTTATAAGAAAAGAAATTGAAAAACGCCTTGATGCAAATACTAGTCTTGAAGTATGGCTTCTGTCTAAGAAAAAGCTCGAAGATATGCTGAATAAGTATGATGGCCTTCCGGAGGGAGTGCAGGTTCATACCCATGGTTTTATTTTTCCCACAGCAGCAATTTATCTTTCATTAAAAGCTAAGGCTCCTGAGCAGGCTTTTGAAATCATGCAGTATACAATGAAAGAAAAGTCCTCAAAGTTTGGAAAATCTCTTGCCAAAATGACTTATATACCGGGTTTCAAAAAATTTTTTCTTAGTATGTGGGATTCTATGAGCCGTAAAATGTTCGGCGAAGCATCTGGTTTCAAAAATATCTTTTATGAATGTCCTAAAGGTGAGTTCCGAATGGACATTACACAGTGCCCTTACAACAAATACCTGACAGAAGCAGGTTGTCCGGAACTGACAAAACTCTTCTGTGAAAACGACATTTACAGTTACGGAAATATTCCTGGCCTGAAGTTTACCAGAACAAAAACAATCGGAACCGGCGGCGACTGCTGCGATTTTAAGATGGAATTAATTCACTAGACTGAAGTAAATGGATTAAGAATCTTTGTGCCGCCAACAATCTGACCATTATTTAAATCTTCTGAATAAACAATAATGCAGCCATTGTCATTGGCAGAAGAGAGAATTAGAGAGTCCCAAAAAGAAAGTTTGTTTTTTATGCTTATATCAATTGCGTTCAAGATAAGAGGTACGGTGACTTGTCTGACAGTTAGTTGACTGGAAAATAGTTCAACATATTCTTTTGCAATCTGCTTTGAAAGTTTGAGCTTCTTTACGGCAACATTATAAAATTCTTGAAGACTCTGAGTAGAAATAATACCAGATTTTGAGCTTGAAGCATCTGTTAATAGCTGTGATGCAATTTCTTTTTTTTGTAAATCATTTTCATCAACTGAATATACCAGAATGTTTGTATCAAAAAAGATTTTATTGCTTTCTGTTACTGTTTGATCACTCTTTTTATCTTTCATATAATTCCTCTCTAGTCCATTTTTCTCCATGAGAGTTTGGATGATATTTATTATTCAGTTCCGTTAACTTATCATAAAAAGAATTTTGTTTTTTAGATTTAAGTTTTTCTTCTGTAGCTGTCTGAACCATTCCTGAAACTTTCTCAAGAACTTTTAACTGTTCCTTATAAACAAGTTTTGGAAGCATTTCGAGAATTGCTTTGAGATAATATGAAGATGAGGTTTCCTGTGGGCTATAAATTGCACCTGGTTCATGAAGTTCCCAGGTAATATCTTCACTTCTTTGATGTGGATACTTAGATGACTTTGAATTCTCAAGTTTATTATTTATAGATTGATTCAACTTATCTTCAATAATAACATCATAAGGAACTCGATAAAAATTGGAAAGATCAGTAACAACCTTAACGGGTGGTATGGCGGCTCCAGTTTCATATTTAATATACATCTGTCTTGAAATTCCAAGATATGAAGCCACTGCCGCCTGAGAATAATTATTCTGTTCTCTTAAACTTCTCAAAGTTTCATTCATAGAGAATATTATAAATGCTTTATATTTAAAGTCAATGTAATTATACTAATTATGTAATATAAATTAGACATAATTCAAGTTTACTCTTAGTCTAGACTGACCCGACTGCGCCTAAGAGTATCCGTAAATAAAAAAGAGTATCCGCCGCTAAACGGATACTCAAAAAAGTTAGGAGGAGAAACTCATTTATTCTATATCAGAATTAGTTTTTCCGAGTGGCTTGAGGAGGTAAATCAAAGCCGGGGTGAGAGTGTAGTCTGCAACGAGCGCAGAACCAAGTCCCACCATTGAAAGAAGACCAATTCTGAACATAGCCGTAATCGGGCTGAAGCAGTACATAAGGAACATTAAACACAAGATAAAGGTTGTTGTTCCCATAGTTTTGCCAATCTCTCGGAAGCTTTCAGTTACTGCTTCCTTATAAGAGCGGCCTGTCTCCAGTTTTGTTTTTATATGATTTGAGAAGTGGATTGTATCATCAACTGCAATTCCAAGAATCATAGGCATAACCATCATTGTCATCTCGTCGAGCGGCATATGACTGTAGCCCATAACTGCTCCAATCAAAAGAACGGGCGCAAGGTTTGGAATCATGGAAATAAGACCTGTTCTGATGCTTGCAAAAACAATAATCATAAGGATGGCAATCATGATGAACGAAGAACCGAATGATTTAAGTTCACTCTTTACGACTGTTTCGTTCATAGCTGCGTTTTCGGCAATAGTTCCAACCACAGCAACCTTTGCACCTGGGAAGTAATTACGGGCATATGCTTCTGCCTTTGTAATATCTTCTACAATCTTGTTTGCATTGTAATCTGAAATTTCTACATGAACATAAGCTGCGCTGTAATTTTCTGTAAGCTCACTGAAAAGAGATTCACTGTCTGAAATTTCATAGAAGAAGAGAAGCTGGGCAAGAAGCTCCGGATCTTCTGGAATTGTGTAATAAGCCATATCATCACTGTTGAAAACGCGGTTCATCTCTTTTACCATTCTTGTAATGCTGCGCACACGTGGTTTTCCGTTTGTGATTTTTGTCATCTGAAGCTTACCTAAATCTTTTTCCAGATCTTCGAGAGCAAGCATATTCAAAGGATCTTTAAATGCATCATCCTCATCAAACTCAATCATAACATCATAGCTGTAAAGGTTTCCGATTTTTGTTTCAAGGATTTTTTCAATTCGCTGAACAAATGGAACCTTGTTTCCCATGAACTTTAAATAATCCATGTTTACTTCCATTTTAAGAATTCCCGGAATACAGATTGCAATAATGAGTACAGAAATGATTGTAACAAGCTTACTGTGTTTTACGATTTTTTTACCAAAGCTTTCGAATGCCAGGTCTGCCTTTGTAGCACCTTTTGTTTCTATTGCTTCAGGCTGCTTGTCTTTACCATAGCTTAAGAAAATTGGAATAAGAATGATTACATAAAAATAAACCATTACTACTACACTTGCAGCAACAGCACCAAGCCAGAGCATTGGTCTGATGGCAGCAAACATAAATGAAAGCAGAGAAGCGGCGGTTGTAATAACCGTGAACAGAATTGGCCAGCCTGAATCTTCTACAGCCATAATAACAGATTCTTTGCGTTTACCGGTCTGTCTGAAGTGCATCTTAAATGCATTGATATAGTGCAGGGCATAACCAATGGAAAGAGCCATTCCAAGAAGAAGTGGAAGTGACATTAAATCTGAATCAGCCGGAATTTTAAGAAGCCCTGTAAAACCAAGTACCGTTCCAATTCCAAGAATTGTTGCAAGGAAAGGTACAATAACTCCGGAAACTGTACGTACAAAAATAATCAGACAAAGGAGCATTACAATTAGTCCGAGTACTATTCTTGTTGCCATATCCTTTGTAAGTACATCTTCTTTTTCTGCGGTAGTGTAGGCGCTTCCAATTGGCATGAGAGACCATTTATCACTTTTAAACTCATCGTTCATAATGACTTTTTCTGCGGTATGACCTACTTTACTTACGTCTT
Organism: Treponema bryantii; assembly: GCF_900111035.1. Classification (GTDB taxonomy): domain Bacteria; phylum Spirochaetota; class Spirochaetia; order Treponematales; family Treponemataceae; genus Treponema_D; species Treponema_D bryantii_C. The sequence goes on along the minus strand of NZ_FOFU01000004.1, from coordinate 107,282 downwards.
CACTTTCGTTCTGGAATGGACGAAGCTTTAAGGTTATCCAGGTTTCCTTTGCGTCATCAGAAACAAGATTGTTTACGATAGACTCACGGCTGAGCATGAACTTTTTGATTTCGGTGAGTTTTTTCGGATCTGTTGGAATACCATCATCAAAAGGACTCTTTACATCAAGACCATCATCAACTCCAATTGGAACTGTAATATTTGTAAGCGAAGTCACCTTGTCTGCAAAAGGAACTTCGGTTTCGAGCCTGTCTCCGAGGCGGTCTATCATATTCAGAACCTCTGGGGTAAAAACGTCATCGGCCTGAACAAGAACCAGAACATACTGGTCGTTACCAAACATTTCTTTAAAGTGATCAGAGTTTACCTGAACTTCACTTCCGTTTACAATCCAGTCGCTGTTTGTACTTTCAGAACGGAAATTCTGCATTCCAGAAAGACAGATAAGAGTCCAGATTAAAAGAATTGCTATGCAAAGCTTACGGTGCTTTATCTGGCCTTCTCCAACCTTACGAAAGAAGGTATTGATTTTAGAAACTTTCATAAATTCCTCCTATGGAATATGAGTTTATTCACGCCAGTTTTTCGGAAGAATGCCTTCGTTGCGTTTGAAGACCTCTGAAAATTTACTGGCATTTGTATAACCGCAGCGGCCTGCAATTTCTGTGATTGAAAGATCGGTAGAAGCAAGAAGATTTTTTGCAAGCTGAATGCGGGATTTTGTGCGGTACTCGTTTATTGTGAGACCGTACATTTCTTTGAAAACTTTTTGAAGGGTAGTGCGGTTCAAGTTTATTTTTTCGGAAAGTTCTTCAATTGAAATTTCCTGTTCAAGATTTGAGTTTATGATTCTGCGGGCATTCTGTACCTTACGACCGGTAGTTCCGCTAAAATATAAATCAGTTGAATCGCGTTTGTCTTTTCTCTGCATCAACAAAAGAATTGCCTGAACTACGGCAAGCTTAAGATTATATGCAGAAAACTCTCCGGGTAATTTCATCATTTCAAGAAAGAGCTTCTCCAGCAGGTCGCTGCCAGGATACGACACCGCCGAAGTGCTCTTTCGAATTTCACTAAAAAAATTGGAATCATTAAAATCACTGGTATCAAAAAACTCATTCAAAAAAGCAATTGTATCTTCGCAAAAAATGATAAGGCTTATGCAGTTCATACCGCTTTTGCCAAGACTACATTTTCTGACTGCCGTTTTACTGTTGAAAATCATGACATCACCTTTGTCGCCGCTTACAAACTGTCTGTTTTGCAGTTCAAATTCTCCGTGGCCTTCAGCAATGTACATAATCTCAAGACCATCAACCTCGCGCTTTTCTTCCTGATAATTCGGATTATAGGATTCCAGCTCCGAATAAACGAGTTCAATTCCTTTGGCAATATGTGTGTGTTTAATAATGCCTTCACCCACAGGCCCAATCATGCGGTAGACTTCTTCGCCCTCGCATTTACAGATGAGATTCATGTAGGTTTTGAAAAGAACTTCGTTATTCATAAGACCTCCTGAAAAAGATCCTGAAACAAGTTCAGGATGATAATTTTATTCTATGCTCTTCTAAATCGTCCAAATGCTCCACACATAAAGATTACGGCAAGTGCAAGTACTATAAGATCTGTAAACAACTGAGCGTAGAATACACCTTTAATTCCAAGTCCATTAATGTTTGGTAAAAGAAGAACTAAAGGCAGGAATAAGAACAGCTGTCTTAAAAGTGCAAGAATAGAAGCTGCGCTTGCTTTTCCAATTGCCTGGAAGAATGTGATTGCAAGAATCAAAACTCCATAAGTAATAAATGCTCCAAAGAGAACACGGAGCATTGGTGCACCTGCTTCAACAATTGCTGCATCAGTAATAAACATAGAAAGCATTTTTGCAGGTAAGCACATAATCGGAATGTAGAAAATCAGAGCAACTACAGTAGCTGAAACCATAAAGCAGCGTGTAAACTTTCCAACGCGGTCAAAAAGCTTTGCTCCATAGTTTGTACCGATTGCCGGCTGGAAGCCCTGACTGATTCCCCACAGAGGAATGAATGAGAAGGCCTGTAAACTCAAGGCAGCGCCCAGAATTGTCTGCCATTCACTGCCGCCCCATTTTGAGGCTGTGTTATACAAAACTGTCTGCTGAAGCATAGACATAACCTGCATCAACATTGCAGAAACTCCAACACTTAAAACTGGTTTAATCAAAGTCTTTTCAAACTTAATCTTGTGAATTTTTACAGTGTCACTCTTCTTTAGGAAATAGAAGAAAGACATAATCATCAAAACAATCTGAGAAATGATTGTTGCAAAGGCAGCTCCAAGAACGCCGTTTCCTTCACCACATACCTTAATCAAAACAGGATCGAGGATAATGTTGAGGATTGCACTTGTTGCCATGATTGCCATAGCCTTTTTGAGTTTTCCCTCTCCTCGCATAATCATGTTTGTAGACTGACCGAGGTTTACAAAAAGAGAACCGCAGAATACAACACGAAGATAACGAACTGCCTGCTCAAGAACTTCACCTTCAGCACCTGCAAGAGACAAAAGCTGACGTGTAAAAATGAGACCAGCAACAATAACAATTACAGAAAGAAGGGAAACAAATGAAATTAGGTTTCCCATTATTTTATCAACAGTTTCCTGGTCGCGTTCTCCAATAGCGCGTGAAAGAACCGAAGAAGAACCAACACCAATCAAGGTTGCAATACCGCTGTTTATAAGAGTAAAAGGGTAGGAAACTTTTACTGCAGTCATTGCAACTGGACCTACCATCTGTCCTACAAAAACGGCATCCATAAAATTATAGAGCCCAATAACAACCATACCGAGCACAGCCGGCACACTCAGAGTAAGCATTGTCTTAAACACATTTCCGCTGACTAACATTTCGCGGGTGTCCTGCTTATCACTCATACTAACCTCCATTAATAAATAATTATGTTAGTAAGAACTAACATAATTATAATATAAATCACATAAAAAAATCACTACTCCAAATAACAAAAAATACTCCAAGTTGCAATTTAATTTTCCTGTGTAATCTTGACCAGTCATACATGCTTGTGGCATAATCTAAAAACATTTTCAAATCTCTTCCATGGGGGAGTAGCTGGCGTTTCTGGACCTTCAGAAACGTAACAAGTCAACATACTGGAATCTGAATTGCCGGCGGGCACTTCGATCCTGGCTTGAATTAAATAGCGAGACTCATGATTAAGGACTCTTACTATGGAATGGAATCTTATCTTTTTTGTAAACAGCGTTCTGCTTGGCGTTGGTCTTGCCATGGACGCTTTCTCAGTTTCAATCGCAAATGCCCTTAGTGAATCTTCCATGAAAAAAAGCCGCATGTGTTTTATTGCTGGCGTTTATGCTTTTTTCCAGTTTGCCATGCCTATGATTGGCTGGATTTGTGTTCACACGATTGTTGAATATTTTTCAAAGTTTGAAGTTTTGATTCCCTGGATTGCGCTGGCCCTGCTTTTGTGGATTGGCGGCAAGATGATTTGGGAAGCAGTGCACTGTGACTGTGAAAACGAAGAATCAAATAATTGTGTAAAGCTGACTTTTGCAACTCTGATGATTCAGGGAGTTGCCACTTCGATTGACGCACTTTCTGTCGGATTTACAATTGCAGATTATGGCTTTCTGATGGCGCTTGTTGCCTCGCTGATTATTGCCGGCGTAACCTTCGTAATTTGCATGACAGGTCTCTTGATTGGTAAAAAAGCCGGCGACAAACTCGGCGCAAAAGCTACACTCTTCGGCGGCCTCATCCTCGTTGGAATTGGAATTGAGATTTTTGTGAAGGGTGTGTTCTTTTAATTTTTTATAATTTCAGTCTCTCTAATAAAAATCTTATTTTTTCGCTTTTTTTATAGAAATACAAATTTCTATGTTATAATCTTAAAATACTAATCATATCAAAAAGTCTGCTCTCAATAATCTTTTATGGAGGTAGATTGAATGAGAAAATTTAATGTAGTTGTCGCATTATTTACGGCATTGGTTTTGGTGTTTGGATTTGCTTCGTGCAAAAAAGACGTAGAGGAAAAACCTGTCAATTATTCGGTAACAAAGATTGATGGGGAAAAAAGTAATCCTGATTCATTTCTAACTATAAGTCTCACTGAATATAAAGGCAAAAAGATTTCAGTTGCTTTTACAACAAAAATGCTTGTCATAAACAAAAGCGAAACAGATGCAAATTTAATGTGGCAGATAAACGCTGGTAACTCAAATTACCCTGTGATTGCAAGTAAAATATTTGAACCTGGCGTAAGTAAATGGGTAACAGTGTCTGGAACTAAGACAGGGGACGATGCAATTGAATTAGGAAGCGGTGCATATTTCTATCTTAGCACAAATCAAATAACTCCTGCTGATTTTATCATCTTCCTAAAAGATTTTTCACTTATTATTACACATGAAAATGAAGATGCTGTTTCATATTCTATTAGTGATATTTCTGCAAAAGAAGAGTCTATTACAAAGCTTAGTGATTCGGATGCCGAGGCCGAAGCTGCAGAAGCTGTTTCTAAAAAATGGCTCAGTGATTCAGTTCCTTCCATTTATGAAACCTATAAAGATCAGTTTGATTACATTGGAATTGCAGCAGAATATGGAAACTTTGGTCTGAAACAAACAGGCAGCAACAAATACACTGCAACTTATACATGGGACGGCTCTAACTGGAGTAAACCTACAGAATTATATTATGAAGAAATTCAGAATGGTATTGCAAAGCACGCAAATTCAATTACCCTTGGGAATGAATTAAAACCACAATTTGTTCTTGGCTGGTGGAATAACGGTGATGGTGCAAAACAAACAATGGTTGATTTTACTGGCTCAAATGGCAAAACAATCAAAGTTCCAAATAAGTTAGGCAACGAAAATCTTATTTATGCCACATTGAGTGTTTGCAAAAAGATGAGAGTTCAGATGCGCGGACATGTTCTTACATGGCATTCTCAAACTCCGGATGATTTCTTTGCTGAAGGTTATAATGCAAGTGTCGGGGACGATGGACTTCTGACTAATCCAGTTGATAAAGAAACAATGACTGCCCGTCATGAATGGTATATAAAATCAGTTCTTGAATGTGTTGCAAATTGGGAATCAGCAAACGGATATGGAACTGGAAATCACATTATCTGGGCTTGGGATGTTGTAAATGAAGCAACTGCCGACGATGCAGGACAAACTTATACAGGTGATGGTCAAAACTGGCTTAGAGGCTCTACCGATGGCACAAAAGATAAGTCTCCTGCTAACAGTGGTTCACGCTGGTTCCAGATTTATGGTGATGAAGAATTTATTGTAAATGCTTTCCGTTTTGCAAATGCCTATGCTCCAAGTGATGTAAAACTTTGCTACAATGATTATAACGAATATATGGAATATGGCGGAGGCTACAAAACAAGTGCAATCTGCAAATTACTAACAAGTGTAAAAGAAGGTGAAGCACAAACAATAAATGGTAACTCAGTAGCACCTAGAATTGACGTAATGGCTATGCAGTCACACGTTGGAGTTTCATGGCCTGGAGTTGATGGATACGAAACTGCACTTAAACGCTATCTTGCACTTGGACTAGATGTTCATGTTTCAGAACTTGATTTCTCTGCAGAAACACAAGAAGCAGCAAATCAAGCTTATGCCCAATATTTTACAATGCTTCAAAAATACGGAAAAAAATATTCTGGAACCAACAAAGTTACCTGTATCACAATCTGGGGTATCAATAATGAATCTTCATGGATAAATCCAGCAAGTTCTGGTGGTAAAAAAACATATCCACTTCTTTTTAATCTTGTTGATAATGTAACCACCACAACTAAAACTGTTATTTATGACACAGGTAAGGAAAACTTACCACAATACGACATTGGCGACACTTACGAAGCAAATGCCGCATTCTATACCGTAATTGATGCTCATAATTAGCCAAAGCAAAATTTAAATTACAATGTTATTATGATGTCCACCACTACTTCATATCAGCAGTGGTGGACATCATTTTTTATTCCTATCTTATAATTTTTTTAGTAAACCAACCCATTAATTTCTGTGCAATAAAGATATTCACAAAAACAAGACATGCTCCGAGCGCCATAAAGGCACCAGCGAAAAGCGCTGTATCTTCAATACACAAAAGGCACTTACAGAGAATCAGTGTATTCACCGGCAGGCAAATCAAACTTGTGATGCAGGCTGGAATGTAGCGACGATAAATGCTTACCTGAATCAAATGTACAAAAAAGTGAAGATCACATCCAAGGAAAGCCCCCAGCCAGATATACCAGAGAAAATTACGATCAATAAAATATGCAAGAGTCGAAATCAAAATACAGAGAATGAGTTCTTCGTAAACGGCAAGAGCAAAACCTTCTGTTGAAAAGTCTTTGTAACGGCGTAGAATAAAAGGGAAGCGCTTATTCAACTCTTCCTCATTCTGACGCAAAAAGAATTTAAAGCCGATTATTTCTTCCATATCATGAAACATAAAGATAATTGGAAAAAGCCAGACATATTCTTTCATTAATAACCTCTTTTCATTTTATCAGTGATATTATATACTGTTTGTGTTAGTTAGTCAAAACTAACAGTGTATTTTAAGAGGTAATACAATGTTAAACAAAGTTGCAATTGTAGATATCGCAGTTGCTACAAACTCAGGACAGATTAAGACTGGATCAATGAGCCGTACAGACCGTATGGCAAAATATAATCAGCTGATTCGCATCGAAGAAGAGTTGGGGGAGGCTGTAGTTTACGGTTATAAGAAGTTAAGATAAACACTCTAAAGATTTTTAAGTCCTATCATGCCGCCCGGGCTCCTTGAGTTCGGGCGGATTTTTTTTACGCAACGGTTTTTAATGTCTGATATTTTGTAATAATCTGATTAATAGAATAGCCTTCGTCGTACCATTTTTCGCACAACCTGCTGCATTCTGTAAATTTACAGTGACATTCTTTTGCTCTATCGATATCGGAATACGATTTCCAGCAGCCACAGTACTTACAGTCATGCCCCTGGTGATGTTCAAACTCAATCACATCTTCTACCGGATATCCAAGAATCACCCCTACTTCATGAGGAAAGCCTTCATTTTCAATCATACGAGAAAACAGTTCCTCTACAAAATCAAAAACGCTGCCTGTATGATATCCCTTTTCAGATAAATAAGCCTGTACAAATACATCAGCTAAAATCTTTCTGGTCCAGCAGACATTCAGAACAAGAATAGCTGTTGAAGTTTCAGATATTTGAGAAGAAAAAGCCATGAGTCCTCGCTTGAAGAAGGATTCTTTCCACGCCTCAAACTTATCATTATCAAAGTCTTCATTTTTTACAAAGAACAAATTTCCCGGTTTGATATTACAAAAAGTTGGTGAACTGGAATGAACAATTATCTGATCAAAACTCATTTCTTAAATCCTCAAAAAAAAGCCGTCTGGCCATGACATAAACCAGACGGCTCAAAATATATATTTATTTTATAAGAGCCTATTTTATTGCAGATGCTGCCCAAGCCTTACACTGCTCAACATCTGCTTCTTCCGGAGTAAGGTGAACCATAAGTGGTTCTGCAATGCTTACTGCACCGGCATTGTTCAAACGGTCAGTCCAGTCGCGGAGCCATTGTCCGTCACCCCAATCGTATGAACCAAAGATTCCAACTTTTTTTCCGTTAAGGGAGCCTTCAATTCCGGAGTAGAATTCTTCTACTGAATCTTCAAGAACTTCATCTCCCATTGCAGGACTTCCAAGAAGAATAACATCGCTTGAAAGCACATCGTCTTTATTTGCACTGTCAGCTGTACTGAAAATGACTTCGGCACCAGCGGCCTTTACTGCATCACTAATGGCATTCGCCATTGCCTCTGTATTACCAGTTGTACTTGCGTATATTACAGCAACTTTCATATATTACCTCATTCATAAATATGGTTTTGTAAAAAGTTAGGAACGACTAACTGATTGATAGTATACAGTGTATTTAAAAGTTAGTCAATACTAACAAAAAAAATATTTAAATATTGTTAGTACTTGCTAACGTAATGATAATTCGTTATTATGCTGATGTATGTTATATAGAACTAACATATCAGAGAGAAATGTATGCATAAAGTAAATATCAATCCTATTGTTCTGATTATCATAAATATACTTGCACCTACAATGTATATCTTTTTGAGGGGAACTTACCTGCAGTATTTTCTGGCTGCTTTTGCTTTGACTGTTCTTATATTGATGGGCTGTTTCAAAATTATGTTTGCGTTTATTGGAATTTACGCAGTGATGCAGGCAGTGATTATTTTGGGAATACAGTTTTCGTCTCTTTCTTATCTATCATTATTCTTTGTAGTTTTGATTCAGTCGGTTCCTTGTTTTGCAATGGTTTTTGCTTTGATAAAGCGCTATACTTCGGCTGAGTTACTTTCGGCTTTGGAGACTATGAGAATTCCACGCGTACTTGTAGTAGCCGTTACAATCACTTTGAAATATGTTCCGACATTTTCGCGCGAGTTTAAGTATATTCTGGAATCGATGAGACTTCGTGGGATTTCATTTACCTGGCTTCATCCTGTAAAAAGTTTTCAGTATTTTATAGTTCCACAGTTATTCCGTTGTGCAGCACTTTCAGAAGAAGTTACTGCTGCCGGTCTTGTAAAAGGAATTGATGCTCCTGTAAGACGTTCTTCATATTTTGAACAGAAATTCAGATTTACTGATTTTGTATTTCTTGCAATTTTTGCTGCAGGATTAGCAGGAGGTTTTATATGGTTCAGGAAATAAATAAGGAAACTGTGCTTCAGGCGGAGGATCTGACTTTTTCATATATGGATTCTGATGAAGGAATCAAAAATGTAAACTTTGAAATCAAAAAAGGGGAGGTTATTCTTCTTACTGGAAACAGCGGTTGTGGAAAATCTACTCTTCTTAAATGTTTAAACGGATTGATACCTGCAGTTACAGAAGGACATCTTTCTGGCAAGCTTATGATAAATGGAAAAGAATACAGCAAACTAAAAATGCATGAACTGAATAGCGATATTGGTTCGGTATTCCAGAATCCACGCTCTCAGTTTTTTACTGATAACACAACAAGCGAACTTGTTTTCCCGATGGAAAATTACGGCTGGACAAAAGCCACTATGGAAAAGAAACTAGCTCAGCTTACAGAAGAATTTGGCCTTAAAAATCTTCTGGATAAAAATATCTTCATTCTTTCGAGTGGCGAGCGTCAGATGATTGCGCTTGCTTCGGCTCTTACTATGAATCAAAAAATTGTTCTTTTTGACGAGCCTTCTGCAAATCTTGATTACGGAAATGCGATGAAACTTGGCAGTATCATTGAACGGCTTAAGGCTGACGGCATGACAGTAATTGTTGCTGACCATAGATTTTATTATCTGAATGATATTATTGATAAAGTGTTCATTATGGAAAACGGCGAGCTTACTGTTTACAACAGCGAGCGTGCTTTCAAAAAAGGCACTTATGATACAAGAAGTTTTGATTTATTTTCTCTTGATGTTCCTTATCTTTTAAAATTGCCCAAAACAGAAGAACACATAAAACCTGTTGCTGAATTACAGGGTGCTGGTTATAAAAATATTTTGATAGATGTGAATCTCAAATTATACAAGGGTGAGATTACAGTTCTTGTCGGCTGTAATGGTACGGGTAAAACAACGCTTGCAAAACTTCTTTGTAAAACTTATAAACCGGATTATGGAAAAGTTACAACTTCGAGTCTGCCGTTTTTTATCATGCAGGACCCGGATTATCAGCTTTTTGGAACTTCTGTAAAAAATGAACTTTCACTTGTAAAGAAGGCGCCGCAGGAAATCGATGAGTGTCTTGAATATCTTGGACTTGGAAAGTTTAAGGATTCTCATCCGTTTGAATTGAGCGGCGGGCAGAAGCAGAGACTGCAGATTGGAATGGCGATGCTTTGCGACCGCGATCTGATTATTTTTGATGAACCTACGAGCGGACTTGATGTTTCTTCAATGGAAAAAGTTTCAAATGAAATTATTAAGCTTAGGGAGAAATCATCTGTGCTTGTGATTTCTCATGATTATGAATTTATCCGCCATGTTGCAGACAGAATAATCTTTCTTGAGGATGGAAAGATTCAGAAAGACTTTGTTCTTGATGCTTCGACAGTTGGTGAGTTGAATCAGATATTTAATAAAATGAAAGATAATTCGGAAGGTTTCGAATTATTAAAAAAGGAGGCGTAGTGTGCGCAAATTAAAAATCAAGGATGTTGTAATGACATCTCTTTTGACAGCCTTGTACTTGGTATTCTACCTGGTTGCCAGTATGATTGTAATGGTGCTCGGACAGTTTGGTCACGCAATAAGTCCTGGAATCTGTGCTGTTTTTACTGGAGCTGTAATTTTGTTTCTTACCCGTAAGGTTGGAAAGTTCGGACAGTTCACAATCATGCAGGCAATCATCATGTTAATTTTTTCAATAATGGGTGCCGGATATCTTCCATGGCTCATTACTTCAATGGTAGCAGCTGTTCTTGCAGATGTGATTGCTTCCCGCGAAGAAAAGCCTGCAGTATGGAAGGTCGCTCTTGCGTCGGGTGTTTTCCATGTTGGACAGGCGTGGGGATCAATCGTTCCAAGCTGGTTCTTTCTTGAAAGTTACAAGTCTGAATGGATTGGTCGCGGCCAGACTCCAGAAGCAATGGAAGAAATGGTAAAGTATACAACCGGCTTCATGGGCGTTGTTTCAACATTAATCGTATTTGTACTGGCTGTAGCCGGAGTATATCTTGGCTGGCTGATTCTTCGTAAGCATCTGAAGGAAAAAAAGAATAGTTAAAAAATATCTATACCTCAAAAAAATTTTCTGTTTGGTGAGTTTCATCAGACAGTTTTTTAGGAGTGTATTGAAACAGTGTTTCAAAAGATCCCGATCCTGAAACAAGTTCAGTATGACGGTTCTTGATGACGAGGAGAAAAATGAAATCAAAATCAAATCTACCTTTTTTATTTCGCTCGATGGGCGCTTTCAAAATCACCATGCTCATCAGCATTGTTTTTGCTGCTTTGTCGGCAATAGAAAATATTTATGCGTATACCTTTGTGTATAAAATCGCGGAGGTAATTATTTCTAATTACGGAAATCTCGGCTCCGTTGATAAAGAGATTTTTTATGAGTTTAGCAAGGGCATTGTGTTTGCTGTTTGTGCGGCTTACGGACTTTACGGACTTTCGCTTTTGTTCTCTCATATCACAGCTTTTAATACTGCGGTGCAATTGAAGAAAATGCTTATCTGCCATATTGGAAAATTGCCGGGAGGATATTATGATTCAAACCCGAGCGGCAGTCTTAGAAAAATCATCGAGAAAAATACTGACGCAAGTGAAACTCTGATTGCGCATCAGATTCCGAATACTACGATGTCGATTGTGCTTCCTGTTGCCTTTGTGATTTTTATGTTCCGTTACAGCGTGTTGCTTTCGGTTGCCTGTCTGATTCCTGTAATCATTGGCTTTGTACTTTTGATGGTGATTATGATGGGAAATGGAAGTGACTTCGTGCGAACCTATCAGCAGGCGCAGAAGGATATGTCGAACGCAGCGGTTGAGTATGTGCGAGGTATTCCTGTTATGAAAACATTCGGGCAGACAGCTGATTCTTTTGCACGTTATAAAAATTCTGTGAAGGGCTTTTGTGAGTACGTTTACAAGTTTGCAATTTCTATGATGACGGCGGACAGCCTTTATAATACGGCGATGAACTCTGTGTTCTATACGCTGGTGCCGGTGGTGCTGGTGCTGTGGAAAGGTGTTGTGGGCGGAGCGACTGGTGTTGCCGGTGCCATTCATCTTTTTGCATCGTTCATTTTCTTTGCGTCAATCATTCCTCTTGAAGTGACAATCTTAAAACGAATTATGGGAAACTCATCTGAATCGATTATTGTGGATGAGGCAATGGAATCGCTTAAGACGATTCTGGATGAGAAGGTGATGGAGTATAAAATGGACGGTGATGGGGGTATTGCTGGGGAACTCAAGTGCGATGACGTCCACGAGTTCGCCGAGGTCCCTGCCAATTACGGTTTTGAGTTTAAGAACGTCAGCTTCCGTTATGCACCGGAACTTCCACTCGCACTTGATGGAATTAATCTTTCGGTCGCCGAAGGAAAAACTACCGCGCTTGTCGGACTTTCTGGCGGTGGTAAAAGTACAATTGCATCGCTGGCGGCCCGCCTCAGGGATGTGACTGATGGAGCGGTGATGCTCGGCGGAGTAAACATAAAAGATATCAGTCAGAAAAAACTTAACGAGCTTGTGAGTATTGTCTTTCAGGAAAACAGTCTTTTGAAAATGAGCATTGCAGAAAATGTTGCCCTTTATCGTAAGGATGCCAGCCGTGACGAAATTATGCGAGCTCTTAAACTTGCCCAGTGCAAAGACATAATCGCAAAACTACCGAATGGCATTGATTCAGTTTACGGCGCAAAGGGAGTTTATCTTTCCGGCGGTGAAGTTCAGCGAATTGCAATTGCCCGTGCAATCTTAAAAGATTCTCCAATCATCATTCTTGATGAAGCTACTGCTTTTGCTGATGCAGAAAATGAATATCTGATTCGTAAAGCTTTCAGTGAACTTTTGAAAAATAAAACTGTAATCATGATTGCTCACAGAATGTCGACCGTCCGTGATGCAGATAAAATCTGTGTTGTAGAAGCTGGAAAAATTATTGAAGAAGGAAATCATGATGAACTGATGAAGCGCGGCGGAAAATATAGCGCAATGGTAAACGAATATAACCGCGCAATCAGCTGGAAACTTGGCTCAAACGACAGCGCAAAGGAGGCCTCAAATGCTTAAGAAATTTCTGAACGTTTCAAAAAATACAAGAATCGCAGTTTACAAGGCTTCTGCCTGGCTTGCAGTTTTTCAGCTGATTGCAATGGTTCCTCTTGTTATGATTTACAAGTGTATTTCAAAAATGCTTGAGTCGTATGCAAATCAGGGAACTTTTGAGACTTCGCTTATTTTACAGATTATCGCCGGAACAGTAATAGTGATTTCGATGTATTTTGCATATCGCAAAATGTATAAGATGAAGTATATCAACGCCGCATCAGAAAATCTGAATATGCGAATGGATCTTGCAGATAAGCTTCGCCGCCTTCCCGAAAGTTTTCTTTCAAAGCATGATTTGAGCGATCTTACTTCTACGATCATGGATGATATTGGTATTATTGAAGGTGTTCTTGCAAATCAGGTAACAGAGTTTATCGGCGGAATGCTTGGAATCCTGATAACCGTATGTGCACTTTTTTTTGTGAATGTAAAAATGACTCTCGCACTTTTTGCAGTTCTTCCGTTTGCGGCTCTTGCCATGGCTTTGTGTGATCCGATTTCCGGAAAAACTCATCAGAAAAACCGTGACATAAAAGTTTCAATTTCTGAGCGCATTCAGGAATATCTTGAAAATATTAAGATTCTTAAAGCGTCCGGAAATATCGAAGATTATCAAAAAAAACTGTGGCGTACGATGGGGCGGCTTGTTCCCCGGCTTGTGCTTTTTGAGTTTCTTTCCGGAATGAGTATTTCAACTGCTTACAATTTGCTTCGAATGGGAATCGGTGTTGTTGCGATGGTCGGAGCAAATCTTCTTGTAAAGGGTGAAATCTCTGCTTCAGTTTATCTGATTTTCATGCTGGCTTCGGTTTGGGTATATGAGCCGCTAAGTTATACCTGCGAACATCTTGGTGCGGTTATTTCGTCAAAAGTTGCGGCGAACAGAATCCGTCATATTATGGATTATCCTGAACAGACGGGTAGTGAAGTACTTGCTCCTTCAAATTATGATATTCAGTTTAAGAATGTTGATTTTGCCTATAAAGAAAATGGAGAAAAAGTTTTATCTGATGTAAGCTTTACTGCAAAGCAGGGAGAGTATACTGCGCTGGTAGGGGCTTCGGGCAGCGGTAAAAGTACAATCTGTCGTCTTGCAGCGCGTTTCTGGGATAATGATTCTGGTGAGATTTTAGTTGGCGGACAGAATGTAAAAAATCTTGCTCCGGAAGAACTTTTCAAATTGTTTTCTATTGTGTTCCAGGATGTTACGCTTTTTAATGATACAATATATAACAATATTCTGGTTGGAAATAAAAATGCTACTCGTGAACAGGTTATAAAAGCCGCCGAGTTCGCACAGTGTATGCCGTTTATAGAAAAGCTTCCTCAGGGGTTTGACACAGTGCTCGGAGAAAATGGTCATACCTTAAGCGGTGGAGAACGTCAGAGACTTTCGATAGCTCGTGCCTTCTTAAAAGATGCACCGATTGTTCTGCTTGATGAAAGTACAGCGTCGATTGATCCAGAAACTGAAACTAAGATTCAGTCTGCTATTGAAAAACTAACTAACGGTCGTACGGTGTTAATGATAGCTCACAGGTTGCGCTCAATTGTAAATTGTGACAGAATCATAGTGCTGGATGAAGGCAGGGTAGTGGGTAACGGAACTCACAACGAGCTCATGAAATCCTGCGAAGTTTACAAAAAATTGTATACTTTACAGAGCGAATAAAATCCAGCGTCATTGCGAGCGTAGCGAAGCAATCCAAATAATAGATTGCCACGTCGGCCTTCGGTCTCCTCGCAATGACATTTAAAATTGAGGTTATAATGCCGCAAAGAATTATAGGAGTCTCCAAAAGACTTATTGAAGTTGCAAAAAAAGAATTCCTCGAAAAAGGCTTTGAAGGGGCTTCTATAAGAACAATTGCATGCGAGGCCGACACAAGCCCGCGTGCAGTTTATACCCGCTTTGAAAATAAAGAAGAACTTTTTGCCGCCGTGATTGAACCAGTTTATTCAGATTTTATCAAGATGTTCAATGAAGATAAAATCCTTTACTGGAACATGGCCCGAAGAAAAGATTTTTCAAAAAATCCGGAAGAGTATTATCTTCGATATCTGGATTACGCTTATTTTCACAAAGATCAGTTTGTATTAATCCTGCAAAAATCAAAAGGAACGAGGTTTGAACACTTTACCCGAAACCTTTGCGAAATTGATTTAACAGAATTAAACAAACAGTTGCCCGAAATTCTCGAAGACTTTAAGAAGTTCCAGAAAGATAAATCGACACAGCTTTTTTTGAGCACAATCACATATTCTTTTTATAACGCACTTTTCGCGCCACTTATTGAAGGCGTTGAACTGGATGTTGCAAAATCATATATAACAAAACTTACACAATTCTATAACGATGGTATTTTAGCCAACCTAAAAAACTTTGCTGATTTATTTGATTTTGCTTAAATTACCATTTTCAATTTTATATACTGCATTTGCATTTTTAATTGTGTTTAATCTGTGTGCAATAACCAGTAAAGTTTTACCAGCACAAAGTTCATCAATTGCCTGCTGAATATAAGCTTCATTATCCGCATCAACACTTGCTGTTGCTTCATCAAGAATAATGATAGGGGAGTCTTTCAGAATACATCTTGCAATAGAAATACGCTGTGCCTCACCACCAGAAAGACTTGCTCCGCCTTCGCCAATTACTGTATCAATTCCAAACGGAAGTTTATTTATAAAATCCATACAACGTGCTTTCTTCAGACATTCAAGAACTTCTTCACGAGTAGCAGAAGGCTTTCCCATACGCACGTTATTGAAAATTGTATCTTTGAATAAATAGACACGCTGAAATACAACACTGATATTATCCATCAGATTATTTAATGGAACTTTACGAATGTCGCAGCCTCGAATTAAAATTTCACCTTCCTTAATATCCCAGAATCTGGTAAGGAGATTTGCAATTGTACTTTTGCCTCCACCAGAAGGTCCTGTTAAAGCTGCCATAGTTTTTGGTGGAACTTCAAGTGAAATATTTTTCAGAACTGCTTCTTCTTCATAAGAGAACGAAACATTCTTATATTCAATTTCGGGAACTCCAGCTGGACAATTGTCCGGAATCATTTCAATATCAGTTTCATCTAATAACTCAAGATTAAACAATTCTTCCATTCGGTTCAGGCTGCTGTTCATAACTGCAATTCTTGTAACCTGAAGATACATTTCTCTAACTGGTCTGAAAATCCCAAAAGAAAAAATACTGATACCGAGAGTACGGTATAAATCAATACTTCCTATTTTGTAAAGATAAATTCCAAGCCCTGTAATTATTGTAATTCCAAGAATATTCAAGCTTTCAATCATTCTAAGTTCTGGAGTCACTTTCTTTTCAAGTTCGAGACATTCATCTTTCATGTGAACAAAAGATTTGTCCAGTTCGTTAGATTCTGATTCGAGCATATTGTAAGATTTTATACCGCTCATTCCTTCAATATATTCCAGAACCTGTTCAGATAATTCTTCATTCAGTTCCTGTTTTTTATCTGCTTCGCTCTGCTCGTGCTTCATGCAAAGGTTTCCTGTTAAAACAATGAGGGCAGTGATAACCAAAGAAACCACACCAAGATAAGGATGAAGTATAAACATAAAGCTTACGGTCATAATCTGAGAGCAGACATCTCCAGCAAAATCAGCAATCATGTTCATACAGTTGCTCTCAATAAATTGCATATCAATTGAAAGTATTGTACTGATTTTCCCAATATTTCCATCAGAAAAAAATCCCATAGGAATCTTTTTAAGTCTGTCGCCAAGTTTCATTCTGAGATCCGCAAAAAGTTCGTAGCCTGCTGTAGACTGAAATCTGTCAGAAAGATATCTGAATAAAACCTGTCCCAATAGACAAAAAATTAAGATGCCCGAAATTACAGCGACAGTTTTATAATTCATTGTTTTTTCAAACAGCGCTTTGATTACAAAAAGACTGAGCATGTATGGAAAGTAGGTGAAATAAGAATTTAAAAATGAAAAGAGATATGCAATTCTGATTTTTCCTTTATACTTATCTGCCAGTTTTATAATTCGCCGGATTTGTTTAAGCATTTTCTACTCCATTTTTTGTAAAGATTTGATTTCCAACTTTCCAGTTATCAGCATTTACAGAAAGCTTATAAAGTTTTTTGAAATAATCACTCCTGCTCATAATCTTATTTGCAGGACCTTCTTCAATAACTTTCCCATCCTGTATCAAAACTATTTTGTTCACGTTTTTAAGCGCGCTTAATTTATGTGCAATTACAATAACTGTTTTATTTTCTATGATTTTTTCGATAGCACGATTTATCTTTTCTTCGTTTTCAATATCAATAGAAGAGGTTGCTTCATCAAGAATTATGATTGGGGCGTCTTTTAGAATTGCCCGTGCAAGTGCAATGCGCTGCCGTTCACCTCCCGAAAGTCTTTTTCCGGCATCACCGGCCATAGCCATATAACCGCCAGGGAGTTTGTCTATAAACTCATCACAGGAAGCAATCTTTGCAGCTTGTTTTACCATTTCGTCTGTAGCAGATGGATTTCCAATTCTGATATTATCCATGATGGTTCTGTTGAAGAGGAAAACTTCCTGTGAAACAAAGGAGATTTTTTTATTAAGAGCAGAAAGACTAAGGTCGGTAATTTTCTTTCCGCCTAAGGAAATATCGCCGCCGTCTGTGTCATATTGATGAGCTATGAGTCTTGCAATTGTAGACTTACCGCTTCCAGATTCTCCGACAATTGCTGTCATCTCACCTGCTTTTGCCGTAAATGAAATATCTCTTAAAACTTCCTTATCTTTATACGAGAAATGAACATTTTCAAAAGTAATATCTTCAGAGCTATCCGTCTTTTCTGATTTATCTGAAAAATCAGCATGACCTTCTTTCAAAGGCGTTCTGTCTAAAACTCTTTCCAGTGACTGAATCTTATAATTCACCTGAGTCATGGAAGCCATAAATGAAAGTGCACGCAAAAGATTTGAGCCGGTTGCAAGCGAGAGACAGATAATCAAAATCAATTGTGCAAGTGTAGCCTGTCCTGTCATAACGGCAATAGAACCAAGCGGCAGTGTAAATAAAAGCATATTTGGAAGAAGACTTGTATAAAGTGCAATCCATGGCCAGCAGACCTTGTACCATATGAGACTGAGGTTCTTATAGTTTAAAACACCAGATTCGTAATTCTTGTAAGATTCTTCCTGATAATTAAAAACTTTTACAACTTCAATTCCATTTATAAATTCTATGATGGAGTTATTCATTCTTTTAGCTGCTGCAAAATAACCACCCATTCTTTCTGTTCCGTCACGGTACATTTTTGTCATACATTTCAAACCGATTGGAATTACGAGAATTGAGGTTAGTGCAAGAAGCCAGTTTATCTGGAACATAAAAACAATTACGATTACAGACACAAGAAGATTTGAAAGTCCTTCTGGAATTGCATGTGCAAGAATGATTTCTATACTTTCGATGTCATCCGTAAAAAGTTTTTTTAAAGCTCCTGTTCCGATTTGTCTTATTGTTCCTAACGACTGTTTGTTTAGTTTTTCTTTTAATTGTATTCTTAATTCTTTTAATGTATTAAAGGCGGCTTTGTGAGAAAGAGAAAGTCCCTGGGTATACAAAAAGATATGAAGTAAACCGCCTCCAAGAATTCCACTCAAAATAATAGCAATCGTTTTTAAGTTAAAGGAAACTGAATTGAGAAGACCATCTGTGATTTTATAAATCATAAGATAAGGAACAATGCTTGCAAGAACTCCGAGCACCATACAGACAATTGCTCCATAAAAATATTTTCTGTATTTTCCCATTCGGTTTATAAGGCGAACAATTGAAGAGGAATTATCGCGTTTTTGTGTAAAGGCTTCTTCGCTTTCTGTCGTGAAAAAATATCTGACTTTAGCAATACCTTCTTTATCGAGAGGATATGCGGAAACAAGTCGACCTCGTTCTATATGTACTACATAATCACAACAACTTAATATGAGCTCTAAATCATGAGTAATGATAACCGAGGCTTCAACTTCAGAATCAGTTTCTTTTACGATTTTTGAAAAGTTCTGCATTCCCTCAAAGTCCAGACCGCTTGTTGGTTCATCATAATAAATAATCTTTTTGCCAGAGCATAGGGCAGAGGCTATTGCAACCCGCTGCTTTTGTCCGCCCGAAAGAGATGAAGGGTGCCGGTCTTTATATTCTTCAATTCCCAGTTTTCTAAGAACAGAACAGGCTTCTTCGTCGCTTACCTTGCTATTAAGTTTTAACTCCTGAAGAACAGAGTCACAGAAAAGCTGATGATTTACATCCTGCATAACCATAAAACTTTTTTCAGCTCTCTGCTTATCACTCAAAACTTCATTATCCAAAGAAATAGTTCCGTTTGATTTTAAGGTTCCGCAAAGGGCTTCTGCGAAGGTACTTTTTCCTGTTCCGTTATCACCAATCAAGGCAATGACACTTTTTGCAGGAAGCTTTAAATCATCTATATCAAGAATTGTTGAGTTGCCGCGCTGACACGATAAATCACTGACAGAAATTGCCGATTGTTTATTCCGAACCGAAACAGGAGTTGCCCTGATTAAATTAAGATTTGTAGTTCTGAGACCAAGTTTGTGAAGCTCCTCTTCACTAAGAGCTTTCATCTGGGCGTTTGTAAATTCTCTTTCAATTTGCCCGTCTTTCAGATAAATAAAACGGTCTGCCAGATCCATTAGAAAATAAAGACGATGCTCAGAAACAATGATGGTTTTTTCTTCACTCTTTAATTTTGTCAAAATCTTTTGGAGACGGTTTATTGCTTTTTTATCAAGGTTCGAAGTAGGCTCGTCCATTACAAAAATATCAGGGCGGGCTGTATAAACTGAACCGCATGCAATCTGCTGCTTTTCTCCACCAGAAAGCTCAAAAAGACTTCTGTCCAGTAGAGGCTTAATCTGAAAATCAGTAACCGTACTTTCAAGCTGAGCTTTTATTTTCTCTTTATCCATATTTTGATTTTCACAACCGAACACAAGTTCACTTGTAGTATCAATATGGAAGAATTGACTTTTTGGATTTTGAAAAACGGAACCTACGAGAGTGGAAATTTTTGTGATTGGCTCGCGGGGAACATCTATATCATTTATATAAACATGGCCTTCCATTTGCCCATCATAAAAGTGAGGGGCAAGACCATTTATAATTCTGGTGAAGGTTGTTTTTCCACAGCCACTTTTGCCGCATAAAACAACAAATTCACCATCTTTAATTTCAAGATTTATATGTTTAAGACAATTTTGATTTTTTGCCTTTCCAGAATATGAGAATGAAACATCATCAATTTTAATCATTTTTAAACCTCACTGAAATTTTACAAGGCTTATTACTATGAATCCTAAAAATAAAATAATAACCAGGTAATCAAAGAATTTCATTTTGACAGCAGAATAGCAGCTTCTTTTTTGATTGCTGTCGAGTCCACGTGCCATTGCAGAAGATGCGAGTTCTTCCATCAAAGACATTGAACTGAATAATAGAGGAACCAGAATATATTCGATTGTTTGAGCTGGTTTCAGCAAAAGATTTCGGAGATCAAATTTTATGCCGCGAAACAGCATTGCTTTTTTTATGCTTTCCCATTCATCAGAAACTGTAGGCATAAAACGAATCATTACGATAAAGGGAATTACAAAAGTCATTGGCAGATGAAGTTTTTGAAATGAAGAAATTAAATCTGCCATTTTTGTAGTTTTTGTAAATAGTGCGAGCGCCATTGCAATCGGACAGATGAATTTTATCATCACCATTATGGCCGCGCAAATCATATCGAGAGTAGAGGTGACAGTGCTTTTTGTGACACCATGAAATATCAAAAGAACTATAGAGCAGCCAATAAAATATTTGATGGCGGTAAAGCCTTCACCTTCTAAAAATATAATAATTCCAAGAAAGGCGATGCAGATTATTGCGGGTATAACGCTGAGATTTCTGAGGGAGAAAAACATTGTACCCAGCAAAATTACAAGCTTTGTTCTTGGATCAAGTTTTAATATCGAATTATTATTTGATGAGAACATTTTACTTGATGCTTAAACAATTTCTACTTTTTCAAAATGCTTTTTAATTAACTTAGAACCGATAAATGCTCCGATGATTCCACCAACTACGGCAAGGCCTATAATCATAATCCATGACCACCATGGAGAGAGAAGTTTGATCATTCCATCTGCAAAACTTCCGCCGGCACGTTTCTGAAGATTTTCGATATAAGCATCCTTTGCAAAAAAGATTCTGATAAAGTTTGCTGCAGTTCCAATATTGAAGAAAACATAAGAAATTGCATACCAGAGTTTTGATTTATATCTTCCAATCAAAATACAGATTTCTGCGAGTAGGGCAGAAACAACACATACAGTAAAAGCGATCGGATCAAAGCCTGTAGAGATGCATGCGAAAAGAAGTTCAATAATAAGAGCAGTGCCAAACTTTCTTACCTTTGTTACGCTAAGCAGGTAAATAGAACCTAAAAGAACTCCAAGAATACCCGGGCACATAACATAAAGAATAGGAACAGTTCCAACAAGCATCATAATTGCCAGGACTGCGATCAGATAAATTGCGGCAAAAGCACCGGCGAAAATCAAATCTTTGACGGTTAATTTTTTAGTCTTTGACTTTTCAACTATATCACCCATTTTTAATTCTCCTTTTGATGTAGATTATAGTTAGTGATAACTAACTTAAAGAGATTTAATTTTGATGTCAATAGACTTTGTATTGAAACTGATTATAAAAAATGCAATAATTAGTTATGACTAACAAGGCATTGTATGAAGATTCTCAGTTATCACTTTTTGATGATGAACCTGATGTAAAAAAACAAAGTTTAGATTATATAACAATAGATTTTGAAACAGCTAATCAATATGGCAACAGTGCAATTTCAGTTGGTCTTGTCCGCTATATAGATGGGAAAGAAGCAGATTGCATGTATGAGTTGATTTGTCCGCCAAACGATTATTTTGTTCAGGAATGGATAGATCAGATTCATCATCTGACTTATGAAGATGTAAAAAATGCTCCAAAGTTTCCAGAAGTCTGGGATAACAAGGTACGGCCATTTATAGAAAAAACACCTGGACTTCCACTGGTTGCTCATAATGCAAAATTTGATATGGGTGTAATTTGGGATGCCTGCAGTTTTTATCATCATAAATTACCGGGATATAATTATTTTTGTTCACTTCAGATTGCAAAAAAGGTATGGCCGGAATATGAAAAGCATGCGCTTACATTTCTTGGCGAAAAGTTTGGGATAACATATCTTGCTCATGAAGCACTCGAAGATTCAAGAACCTGCGGATTAGTTGTTGCGCTTGCTGCTCAAAAAATGAAAGCTCGGACAGTACAAGAACTCTTAGATAAATGCGAGATTAAAATGGAGAGAATTTAAGTTTACGAAAAAATGAAAAATCAGATTGTTGTACCAAATGTCTATAATTCTTCACCAGATGAGTTTTTTGACGGAACTGCTTTTATTCCAAAAGAGATTGGAGACCTCAAACTTCTTCGAAAGGAATGTCGCAATCAGATTGTTTATTATGACTGGAATCTAAGTTTTAAAGATAAAACTTTTGCAAGCCGTCCGGACAATTTTGGGAAAGACGAGATTCAGATTATCTTCAACATTAATCAAAAAATTGACTGGCAGGTAGACAGCGCCCACGAAACTGTCAACATGCTGCCAGGTGAGGTTTGTGTTTTCAGAAACAAGAATTATGCAACTTCCATGAATTATGAAGGAGATAAAAATTTTCAGTTCAAAAGTCTTCAGATGACAACTGATTTTTTTGAAACTCTTCTTTCCCGCTATTTTGATTCAGATAAAATCGAAATGGGTAAATCACTTTTTCTGACCCATGTAACAAAAACTGCCATAACAGCAGACATGTATAAAGTTCTTTCAGAAATTGACAGTGCAGAAAAATATCATGAGTTCAAGGGCGTTTACGTCGAAGCAAAAATGATTGAACTGATTGCCCTTGTTC
The DNA here is from genome assembly GCF_900111035.1 of Treponema bryantii. Taxonomy (GTDB): domain Bacteria; phylum Spirochaetota; class Spirochaetia; order Treponematales; family Treponemataceae; genus Treponema_D; species Treponema_D bryantii_C. Next base: position 84,349 of record NZ_FOFU01000004.1, on the reverse strand, counting down.
TGCACGGAATCTTTTATAACAAAACTTCCCTAATAGAACGCAATAAAACTATAGCAGAAGGAAATCAGTCTGATATTGCTCAGGTAGAAACCCTGCACCACCGAATCCAATTTAATCCCGCAGATGATTATAAAGTTCCCCAGCTCGCAATAAATCTTTCCATGAGCGAAAGCAAACTTACCCGTCTTTTTCGTTCTCTATACGGAACATCAATTCATCAATATATACAAGACCAACGTCTGGAAAATGCAGCCCGACTTATTTCCAGTAAAGAAGTGAATGTTTCGGAAGCTGCTCTGCAGAGCGGCTACACAAATATGAGCTGGTTTTCAAAAGAATTTCAGAAAAAGTTTGGGCTTTCACCAAAAAAATATTCAATGATGAAACCCCCTGTTACTGAAAACTGTTAATTTTCTCCCGTTTTTTAGTAGAAATCAATATTTGCAATAAATTATACTCGAATACAGTTAGTTATTACTAACACTAAAAAGTTATTTCGGAGGCCCTATGTTAAAATCTGTCGCTCCGTATATTGGAAAGTATAAAAAATATACGGTCATTGCGTCGGTGCTTACAACACTTGGAATTATTGCCAACGTAGCACCTTATTTCTTTTTGTATCAGCTGATTCTTCCGCTTACAAGACATCAGCTGCCGGACTTTCATTTTGTTGTAGTCCGCGTTTTATTGATTTTTGCCTGCCTTGCTTTTTACGCAATCTCTTATACGACAGGCCTATGTTTTTCTCACGTGAGTGCTTATAACACGCTGAAAAATATCCGCATCTCGCTAAAGTCAAAGCTTGAAAATCAGCCGCTGGGAAATATCAAGGAAATGGGAACCGGTCAGATAAAGCGTGTTTTTACAGACGATATCGACCAGCTTGAGCTTCTGCTTGCCCACGCCATTCCGGAGGGAATTGCAAATCTTTTAGTTCCTCTCATCGTGATAATCGCAATGTTCATATTTGACTGGCGTCTTGCACTTTTGACTCTGGCAATAATTCCTGTCGGCGTTTTTGCAATGTCCATGATGATGAAGGCCGGAATGTCTAAAATGGGAGCATATTACGAGTCCGCAAAAAAGATGAACAACACAATCATCGAGTATGTAAACGGAATGGAGGCAATCAAAGTTTTCAACAAAGATGGAGATTCCTTCCGCCGATTTGGAGATGCAGTTCGCGGCTATCGTGATTTTACTCTCGCCTGGTATAAGGTTTGCTGGCCATGGATGGCAGTTTATAATTCTACTCTTCCTTGTCTGGCCTTTTTTACTTTGCCGATTGGAGCCCTTCTTGTTTTGAACGGTACTATTGATTTGAGCCAGCTGCTTTTAGTTTTGTGCATGTCCTTTTCGATTGGTTCTTCAATTCTTCGTGCCCTAAGTTTTGGTGGAAAGATTCCACAGCTGGATTATAAAATTGCCGAGCTCGAAAAGATGATGAATGGCGAGGCAATCAAGCAGGGAACTCACAGCTTTGAAGGCAAGAATTATGATATTGAGTTTAAGGATGTGAAGTTTAGTTATAAAGAAGATGAGGTCCTTCACGGCATAAACCTCACCCTCAAGCAGGGTACAACTACCGCCCTCATCGGCGAATCGGGTAGCGGTAAATCAACCCTTGCAAAACTCCTTGTTCATTTTTACGACCTTGATTCAGGCAGCATAAAAATCGGCGGACAGGACATTACCGACATGTCAATCGAAGCCCTGAACAATCAGATTTCTTATGTAGCCCAGGAGCAGTTCCTTTTCAACAACAGCCTTTACGAAAACATTCTGATAGGCCGGCCATCAGCAACTCGTGAAGAAGTTTTAGACGCCGCTCATCGTGCCCAGTGCGATGAGTTCCTTGCCTGCTTCCCTAAAGGAATAGACACAATGGCAGGAGACAGCGGCAAGCAACTTTCCGGCGGAGAGCGACAGCGAATTTCTCTTGCCCGTGCAATTTTGAAAAATGCTCCGGTAATTGTGTTAGACGAAGCTACCGCCTTTATGGATCCGGAAAACGAAGAAAAGATGAACGCCGCAATTGCAGAAATTGTTAAAGACAAAACTGTAATCGTAATTGCCCACAGACTTTCTTCAATCAAAAATGCAGACAAGATTTGTGTACTCAAGGCGGGCAATGTGATTGCGCAGGGCATACACGAAGAATTAATGAAGAACTGCGAAGAGTTCCAGAAGCTGTGGCAGGCTTCTACTGCCGCTGCAAACTGGAAGATATAAGCGGGGGTCTTAGGGGGGGGCCCCCTAGGAGAGAGAGTAGCCCGCAACAACGTGCGGGCGCAGGGGGAGTCTTCCCCCTCTTGATGGAGAAATATAAAAATGAAAAAACAAAATAAATCTATGATTTCGATGATGCATCGGCTGGTGGAATTTTGCGGGAAATACAAGGTTCCGATTCGCGTGTCTTACCTGCCGGGCTTTATAAAGGGCCTTGTGATGAAGTCGCCACTTATGGCTTCTTTCTTTCTGGCCTGTGATTTTATGGCTGGCAGAATGACTAAAAAAAGCTGCCTTATTTACGGACTGATTATTCTCACCTGTGTGATTCTTCAGGCTGTAATGCAAAATATTACAGACCGTCTTCAGTCGGCTACCGGCTTTAAGGTTTTTGCGGACAAACGCATGGAGATGGGCGACCGCTTCCGTAAGCTTACCATGGGCTATTTTACCGAGGGAAACATCGGCAAGGTGAGCAGCGTTCTTGCAACCGACATGAACTTTATCGAAGAAAACTGTATGATGGTTCTGGAAGAGCTTGTTGGTCTTATGATTTCTCAGGGGCTTATGATAGCCTTTATGTTCTTTTTGAGCTGGCAGCTGGGACTCACTGCTCTTGCCTGCCTCCTGCTCGTAATTCTTTTTGGAAATATCACTACAAGAATTTCAATTTCACATTCTATGCTTAAGCAGAAAACTGCAGAAAAAATGACAAGCGCTGTCCTGGAGTTTGCGGAGGGAATTGGAATTATCAAGACTTTTAATCTGCTTGGAGAAAAATCAAAAGAAGTGAGTGAAAGCTTTGAAGAAAGCAGTAAGAACTCAATCGGTTTTGAGATGGCTTATGCTCCCTGGTGGGCTTCTGTTCTGATTTCTTATGGAATCGTAACTGCTCTTACACTTTTTGTTTCCGGTCTGCTCTCTTCAAAGGGTATGATGACTAATGAATATTTTTTGGGAATGGTACTTTTTGCTTTTGATTTGTTTGCGCCAATAAAAGCTTACTACGGAAACATTGCCCGCCTTACAGTAACAGATGCCTGCCTGGACCGAATCGAAAGTGTTTTTGATAAAGCTGAAATTGTAAATGAAGGAAAAGATACTTTGATGTCTGCAGAAGATGCAGCTCGCAAAGGACTTCCTGAAATCTCTTATCAGAATGTTAGTTTTGCTTACGGAAATAAAGAGGCTCTTCATGATATTTCTTTTGATGTTCAGAAAGGACAGATGATAGCGCTGGTCGGTCCAAGCGGCGGAGGAAAATCAACAATTGCAAATCTTCTTGCCCGCTTCTGGGATGTAAAAAGAGGCAGTATAAAAATCCGTGGTACAGACATCCGCAAGGTTCCAGTCGCAAATCTCATGGATAATATCAGTATGGTTTTTCAGCGAGTTTATCTTTTCCAGGACTCTATTTACAACAACATCGCCATGGGAAAAACGAACGCTACCCGTGAAGAAGTTATTGAAGTTGCAAAGAAGGCCCGTTGTTACGATTTTATCATGCAGTTGCCAGACGGCTTTGACACAGTAATAGGCGAGGGAGGAGCAGACCTCAGTGGTGGTGAACAGCAGAGAATCTCAATTGCCCGCTGTATGCTCAAGGATGCGCCAATCGTAATCCTTGATGAAGCTACTGCCAGCGTAGATGCCGACAACGAGCACTTCATTCAGGAAGCAATCTCAGAACTTTGTCGCGGCAAAACTCTGATTGTAATTGCCCACCGCTTAAACACAATCCGTAACGCCAGCCGAATTATGGTTATCAAAAATGGACAGATTGTTGAGTCTGGTACACACGAAGAACTTTTGGCTAAAGACGGCCAGTATAAAAACATGGTAATTCGACAGAACCTGAGTATAAAAAAATAAAATAATCATAAATCATGCTTGACGAGATGTATAAAATAAATTATTATACGCCACTGTTAGTTATTGCTAACTAGAGTTAATAATAACTAACAAGGAGAAACAAAAATGATTAAATCAAAAAAAATGATAATTACAGCCGTAGCTGCTTTTATCGCATCTGTTTCATTTGCACAAGAAGTGACATTTGAAAATAAACTCACATGGGGAGTTACAGATATTTCTATTTCGGAGTCATCAACAGATACTAGTTTGTCTGCTTTTAAGAATAAGGCAAAATCTGAATATTCATCTGATAAACTTGATCTTGGTGTAGAAATTGAATTCACTGCGTCAAAAAATGGCAGTGTTTTTGAATTCGGTTCTGATGATTTTATTTCAGATGCATTTATTGAATTTCGTCCAGTTAATGCTTTGGGAATCGGATTTCACAGAAGCTATCCTGTAGCAGGTTCTTATCTTCCTTGTCTTGAAAAGGAACTTGATGACGCCAATATGGGTAGCGATTTCGGATTATTCGTACGTCCAGTTGAAGGTCTGGTGGTTGCAGGTGGCTTAGATTTCATTTCATACTTTGGACACGATGATGAAAAACCAATGGTTAATTTTGGAGCTGAATACACATTTGCAGAGACTGTAGCTTTCGGTTTTGCTGTACGTAATGTTGTTTCTGCTGACCGCACTTTTGGAGCTTATGCATCTTATACAGGAATTGAAGGTTTTACACTTAATGCAGGTTTTACATACAACGGAAACCTTGAAGATTACAGTGTAACAGGAAATCTTATAAATGCTGCTGTAATGTATAATATCAATTCGTTTGGTATCTATGCAAATGCAGTGCTTTCTGTTGGTGGTGAAGCTGATGAAGATAACGAACTTTATTCAGCAGTAAATCTTACTTACATGATAAATGATACATTGTGCGCAAATCTTTATGGTGGATTCTCATCAGACTTTGATAATGATGATTCCTGGGCAATCGAAGTTAGCCCTGGAATTGGTTATTCATTCAGCGAACATAATACAGTTGGTGCAAGTGTGTTTGCATGTATTATGAAAGATACAACAATGCTTTCATTCCCTGTTTACTGGAAGTATACTTTCTAATATTTATATACTGAAAAAGTCCATTCCTTTTAGCCGGCAGTACAATAACTGCCGTTTTTTTTTTGCTCTAAAAAGAAAAAAATGCTCCATTCTGCAATTTTTTTTTATATTTTGAATTATTTTCTTATAGGTTAGTTATTGCTAACAGGTATGTAAAAGGATATTATAAGAAAGTTAGAAAAAACTAACAAAGTGAGGTTAAAAATTATGTCATCAAAAACTAAATCTCCTGCAAAAAAAAGCCTTGTTGGCTGGATAATTGAATTTGCAGGAGAGAAAAAAGGGCAGTACATCACAAGTGTGTTCTTTGCTCTGCTTAGTGTGGCGTGTTGTATTGCGCCGTATTTTATGATTGCAAGAATTGTGCAGCAGCTTCTTGCCGGTGTTCGTGACTGGTCATTGTTCCTGCGTGAAGCTGGAATTGTTGCGTTGTTCTGGCTTGGAAATGTTGTCTTTCATATGATTTCAACTTCCATGAGCCATATCGCAACTTTTAATCTGCTTGGTAATATCAGAAAAAAAATGTGCGATAAGTTGACCCGTCTGCCACTTGGAACTGTTCTTGATATGCCTTCTGGTTCACTTAAAAATATCATGATCGAAAGAATAGACAGTATGGAAACAACTCTCGCTCATATCGTTCCTGAATATACTTCAAATATAATTCTTTCAATAATACTTGTTATTTATCTGTTTGTTATAGACTGGCGTCTTGCTCTTGCGTGTATGGCTGTACTTCCAATCGGTTTTATCGCTATGTGCTTTATGATGAAAGATGGTCCTGCTCGATTTAAGTATGCTCTGGATAAAACAAAGGCATTGAATGATACTGCTGTAGAGTACATCAACGGAATTGAGGTAATCAAAGCCTTTGGAAAATCAAAATCTTCTTATGAGCGCTTTGTAGTGGCTGCTCAGGAAGGTTCTGCATGTTATGTTGAATGGATGCGAGATTGTATTTGGCCGCATGCGGTGGCTACTGTTGTTACACCGAGTCTTCTGTTGTCGCTTCTTCCGATTGGCGGGTATCTTTTCTTTAAAGGAAATGTAGATGCATCAACTTTTATTACGATGATTATTCTTGCTGTCAGCGCAATCCAGCCTTTCCTTATTGCCTTTACCTATCATGATGATATAGCAAAGGCCGGTGCAATTTTTGGAGAAGTCGGTTCAATTATGAAACTCGAAGAACTCGACCGTCCAGCAGAAGATAAGAAAAAGCCGGCAGATAATTCTATCCTTTTGAAAAATGTCCATTTTAGTTATCACAAAGGAATTGAAGGAGAAGAGAAAAAAGAAATACTACATGGTGTTTCAATGTCTCTTCCACAAGGTTCGTACACCGCCTTTGTTGGCCCAAGCGGATCTGGTAAATCTACAATTGCCCGTCTTATTGCATCGCTTTGGGATGTTGATTCCGGATCCGTACAAATCGGTGGTGTAAATATCAAAGACCTTTCTCTCGAAGAATATAACCGCCGTGTCGCATACGTAAGTCAGGATAATTTTCTTTTTGATATGAGTGTGCGTGAAAATATTCGTCTGGGTCGCGAAGGTGCAACCGATGCTGATGTTGAAGAGGTAGCACGGAAATCAGGCTGTTATGATTTTATCATGTCTCTTGAAAATGGTTTTGACACAATTGTCGGTGGAAGCGGAGCGCACTTGAGCGGTGGTGAGCGTCAGCGAATTGCAATTGCCCGTGCAATGATGAAGGATGCTCCAATCGTAATTCTGGATGAAGCTACTGCTTATACAGATCCAGAAAATGAAGCAATAATTCAGCAGAGTGTAGCAAAGCTTGTTGCCGGAAAAACTCTGATTGTAATTGCTCATCGTCTTTCAACTGTAAAAGATGCAGACAAGCTTTATGTAATTAAAGATGGCCTTATAGACAGTTCTGGAACTCATGAAGAATTACTGGCACAGGGCGGTCTTTATAAGAATATGTGGGAAGCACATATTGATGCAAAGGATGAGTAGGAGACTAAAAAATGTTTGAAACGTTAATTAAATTTTTTAGATTTTGTGATGTCGAGAACCGAAGAAAATTTACCGGTTCGATTATAGTTGGAATCTTCAATTCACTTTTTATGGCATTAAGAATAGGGGCTGTAGCAGTGATGCTTCGAGGAGTAATAGCTGCAGCAATTGATGGAACTGCCTTTGAAATGAATACTGTATGGCTTTCTTTTGCAATTATGTGTGTCAGCATAATAGGTGGTATTATTACCAGAAAGGTAACTGCAATGTGGCAGTGCGAAGGCGGTTATCGTACCTGCGCAAAAAAACGTATCGAAATTGCAGAACATCTTCGTTATCTTCCTATGGGATACTTCAACGAAAATAGTCTTGGAGAAATTACTTCTGTAACAACAAATACAATGGAGTCTGTAGGTGATGTTGCAACCCGTGCTGTAATGATGGTCTTCCAGGGCTTACTCGATACTTCGCTTATTATTGTAATGCTTTTCTTCTTTGACTGGCGTATTGCTCTGGTTGCACTTGCAGGTTTTGGACTTTTTGAATTTGTAAATCTCTTTATGCGTGTAGCTGTTCGTGATATTTCTGCAGAAAAAATTAAAGCTGATGCGGCCGAGATTGGAAAGGTACTGGAATACATTCAGGGAATTGCAGAAGTAAAAGCATATAACCTTGCAGGAAAACGACGCCGTGAACTTAATTCTGTTATTGAAAAACGTCTGAAGATTCTCATCAAAATGGAGATGCGTTGTATTCCGGTTTCAAACTTACAATCGTTAGTTGCAAAACTCAGTGGTGTAGCGATGATGCTTGCTTCGTTATATTTCTATCTTGCTGGAACAATGGACCTGGCAAACTGCAGTACAATGCTTGTTTGTTCATTCATGTTGTTTAATGCTCTTGAGGCCGGCGGTAACTATTCAGCGCTTTTGAGAACAATTGATATTGGCGTAACTAAGGCAAGTAAGATTCTGGCTCTGCCGACAATGAATATCGAGGGTAGGGAGCGACCTGCGGAGCAGGGAAAAACAGTCCAGTGGACTGTTTTTAGCGAGTCTCCGAGCAGCTGTGCTGCGAAGGCGGAAATAAAAGATAGACTTAATATTGAAGCCCGCAACATCGACTTCGCTTACGACAAACGTAAAATTATCGACAACATTTCCCTCAAAATTCCTGCAAATACCACGACTGCCATCGTTGGTCCAAGCGGCGGTGGAAAAACAACCTTCTGTCATCTTCTTGCGCGTTTCTGGGATGTAAACAAGGGAACCGTAACACTTGGTGAAAAAGATGTCCGCGATTACAACATGGACGACCTTATGAAAAACTACAGCTTTGTTTTTCAGAATGTTTATCTCTTCCATGATACAATTGCTAATAACATCCGTTTTGGAGAGCCGGATGCTCCAATGGAAAAAGTTATCGCTGCGGCAAAAAAAGCCTGTTGTCATGACTTTATTTCGGCACTGCCAGACGGCTACGATACAGTAATTGGTGAAGGCGGAGCTAGTTTAAGCGGTGGGGAAAAACAGCGAATATCTATTGCCCGCGCAATCATGAAAGATGCTCCAATCATCATACTTGATGAAGCAACTGCAAATGTTGACCCTGAAAATGAACGTGAACTTATGAATGCAGTTTCAGAACTTACTAAAGAGAAAACTGTAATTATGATTGCACATCGCTTAAAAACAGTTCGCAATGCAGACCAGATTGTTGTAATAGACAAAGGCCGTATTGCAGAGCAGGGCAAACATGAAGAACTTGTTGCCAAAGGCGGAATCTATGCAAAGTTTATTGACTCTCGTAAACAGGCTGTAAGCTGGAAGTTGTAATTCACAATTACCGGCAGCTGGACAGGCAGATGGATAATCTGCTTGTTGAAAGGCCTTGTGTAATCCGGCACCGGGCGAGCTTTAGCATAAAAAATTCATTGGTTGCTAACATCACTTTATTTCTTTATAATACGTTTACTATGGCAGATGTTAAAGATACTTGCCGTGCAATTATTGCTGCGGCCTTGAATGAGTTTATCAAAGAAAAAGATCCAGCGGCTGAAGCTGTCAGCGCGGATAAAATTGTAGTTCAGAACGCTCCGAATCCGGAAATGGGAGACCTTGGTGCACCTATGTTTGTTTTTGCAAAGGCACTTCGTATGGCTCCACCTCAGATCGCTTCCGGCGTTGTTGCAAAAATCACAGACAAATCTCTTGGAGAGTTCCTTGCTGTTGGTCCTTATGTAAACGTAAAACTTAACAAGGCTGGCGCAGCAGCTCCAATTCTTGCTGCAGTTAAAGCTCAGGGCGACACTTACGGTTCAATTAACAGCGACGGAAAAAAGCCTCTCGAAGGCCGCCGTGTTATGATTGAGTTCTCTTCTCCAAATACAAATAAACCGCTTCACCTTGGTCATGTCCGCAACGACGCACTCGGTGAATCTGTTAGCCGCATTCTTAAGGCTGCCGGTGCAGAAGTTTACAAGGTAGACCTTATCAATAACCGCGGTGTTCATATCTGTAAATCTATGCTCGCATATAAACTCTTCCACGAGGCAAACGGTGATACACCGGAATCACTCGGAATGAAGGGTGACCACTTTGTTGGTCAGTGCTATGTTGAGTTCGATAAATATCTTAAGGGCGAAAAAGACAAGCCTGAGACTGCACATCCGGAAGCAAATCAGATGGCAGAAGATATGCTGATTAAGTGGGAAGCAGGAGATCCTGAAGTTCATGCTCTCTGGGAAAAAATGAACGGCTGGACTTTCGACGGTGTAAAAGAAACTTATGAGCGCACTGGAATCAGCTTTGATAAATACTACTTTGAAAGTGAAACTTACCTTAAGGGAAAAGATGAAATTATGAAAGGCCTTGAAAAGGGCGTTTTCTTTAAGGCTGAAGACGGATCTGTTCGCATCGACGTTACAGACGTTGTAGGTAAGGGTAAGGACGAAGACAATCACGAGAAGGTTTTGCTCCGCAAAGACGGAACTTCTGTTTATATTACTCAGGATATTGGAACTGCAATCAGCCGCCACGACGACTGGGCTTTCAATCAGCTTGTTTACGTTGTTGCAAGCGAGCAGAATTATCACTTTAAGATTCTGTTCCACATCCTTAAAAAGCTTGGCTTTGACTGGGCAGATAAACTCTATCACCTCAGCTATGGTCTTGTAAATCTTCCAAGCGGACGTATGAAGAGCCGTGAAGGTACTGTTGTTGATGCAGATGACCTTGTAGACTCGCTTCACGCAGACGCCCTTGCTGCAATCAAAGAGCGTGGCCGCGACGGTGAAGTAGGCGATGCAGACGAAGTTGCAGAAAAGGTTGCACTTGGTGCTCTTCATTATTACATGCTACAGGCAACTCCAATCAAAGATATGCTTTTCAACCCTGCAGAGTCTTTGAGCTTCAACGGAAATACAGGTCCATACCTTCAGTACATGGGTGCACGTATCAATTCAATTCTTGCTAAGGCTGCTGAGGCTGGTGTTGCAGAAGATGGTTCAGAAGCTGCAGTTGCACTTCTTTCAAGTGAAGATGAATGGGCTTTGATTAAACAGCTTGGTGATTATCCAAATGTAATTGCAAAGGCTGCTGAAAATCTTGATCCAAGTGAAGTTGCTGCTTATGTTTACGAGGTTGCAAAACTGTTCAGTAAGTTTTATCAGAACTGCCCGATTGTAACTGCAGAAAACAAGCAGCTTGCCGGAGCTCGTCTCTACCTTGCAAGTTGTACTCTCCAGGTAATCAAGAACGCAATGAAGCTTGTTCTTGTTCCTTACCTCGAGAAGATGTAGGTTATAATCGAAGAACCGTTATAAAATGGGCTGCGACAGCGGCCCATTTTTTTTATCAAAAAAAAGAATTCCAGCTCTCCATCCGTCGCAAAAATATGATAGGAAAAATTGTTGCATACCACTAAAAAGTGGAGTAGGATACAAATATGATTATTTTTGATTTTGATGGCACTCTGGCTGATAGTATTGGCCTTGGATTTGAACTTGTAAATTCCCATGCAGAAAGACTTGGTTATAAACGTGTTGAACGCGAAAGAGGTATGGAACTTTCTGCTCTGGAAATTATGAAGGAAGCTCATATCAGTTTCTTCAAGCTTCCCCGGCTGGTTCTTTACTTTAAAAAGCTTTTGAATGAAAGTTTCGATAAAGTCTCAATAATTGATGGTGCCGCACAGCTTCTTACAAAATTAAAGTCAGAAGGCCATAAACTTGGAATAATCACTACTAACTCTGCAGCCTGCGTATCTGGTTTTCTTAAGAAAAATAATCTGGATGATTACTTCAGTTACATGAAAACTGATGTTGCGATATTCGGAAAAATTAAAGCTCTAAAACAGGCAAAAAAACAGCTTAAAACAGATTTTGTTTACGTGGGCGATGAAATTCGTGATATTGAAGCATGTAAACGGGCTGGCGTTCCAATTGTTTCTGTTCCTTTTGGTTTTAATTCAGCCAGGGGGCTTGAAAAGAAAAATCCGGGCTTAGTTGCAAAAAATTATGATGAAGCGTATGAGCTTATCTGTTCGCAGATAAAAGAATAATTTGAAAGGAAATCAATATGAATTTTTTGATTGCACGAGGTCTTTTAATTCCATTCTTAGGAACTTCTCTTGGAGCCGCTCTTGTTTTCTTTATGAAACGGGAGTTGAATGTAAAGCTACAGAATATGCTTTCTGGCTTTGCTGCAGGTGTCATGGTTGCCGCATCAGTATGGAGTCTTTTGATTCCTTCTATGGAAATGGTTAGTGACCGTGGAAAGCTTGCCTTTATTCCTGCGGCTGTTGGTTTTTGTGTCGGAATGATTTTCCTTTTAATTCTGGATAAGGTTGTTCCACATATGCACCTTGATGAAAGCCAGGAAGGTCCTAAAACTAGTCTTCAGAAAACAACGATGATGGTTCTTGCTGTCACTCTTCATAATATTCCTGAGGGAATGGCTGTTGGTATTTTGTATGCAGGCTGGGATTCCGGCTCTGCTCAGATTACAGAAGCCGGTGCTCTTACACTGGCACTCGGAATCGCAATTCAGAATTTCCCGGAAGGTGCAATTATTTCAATGCCGCTTCACTCAAAAGGGCTTTCTAAAGCAAAGTCCTGCTGGTATGGAATTCTTTCCGGAATAGTTGAACCTGTTGCCGGTTTGCTTACAATACTGCTTGCAAGTCATGTAATATCAATTCTTCCATATTTCCTAAGCTTTGCTGCCGGTGCAATGATCTTCGTTGTTGTTGAAGAACTTGTTCCTGAAATGTCAGAAGGCGAACATTCAAACCTCGGCACTATCATGTTTATGATTGGCTTTGTTTTGATGATGATTCTAGATGTAGCGTTAGGATAATCTTCAGGAGAATTTATGAAAATTGCTTTTTTTGATACACGTTCTTATGACAAGGTTTCATTCACAAAAATGAATGAAGAATATAAATATGATATTGATTTTCGTGATTATAAACTCAACGAAAATACAGCTCTTACCACAAAGGGGTATGATGTTGTCTGTGTTTTTGTAAATGATGTTGTAAATGCTGAAGTTATAAAATCACTTAAGGACTGCGGTGTAAAACTGATTGCACTTCGCTGTGCCGGTTATAACAACGTTGACCTCAAGGCTGCAGCGGAAGCAGGAATAAAGGTTGTGCGTGTTCCAGCTTATTCACCGTATGCAGTTGCTGAACATGGAGCTGCTCTTTTGATGTCTCTTACACGTCATATTCCACAGGCATATCTTCGCACAAAAACTGCAAACTTTAATATTGAAGGTTTGACGGGCCGTGACCTTCATGGACTTACCGGCGGAATAATCGGAACCGGAAAAATCGGACAGATAATGGCAAATATTCTCAAAGGCTTTGGAATGAAAATCATTGCTTATGATCCTTTCCCGAATGAAAAGTGGGCCCAGGAAAGTGGTGCAACTTATGTCAGCAAGGATGAGATTTTCCGGCAGAGTGATGTCTTAAGTTTGCACTGTCCGCTTACAGAAGAGACAAAGCATATTGTTAATCATGATACAATGAAGATGATGAAGCATGATGCTGTAATCATAAATACCGGTCGTGGTGCTCTCATTGATTCTAAGGCTCTGGTCCATGCTTTAAAACACGGACATATCGGTGGAATTGGTATGGATGTTTACGAGGAGGAGAGTAAATACTTCTTCAGCGACTGGTCTACAGATATCATGACAGATGATGTTCTTGCCCGTCTTTTGACATTCCCGAACGTAATAATTACCGGACATCAGGCATTCCTTACAACAAATGCCCTTAAGAATCTTGCTGAAACAACTCTGAATAATATCCGCGATTTTACAGCTGGAAAAGAACTTGTGAATGAAGTGAAATAAATATCAATTACAAGAAGTAACTTTTCATCAGGCCTTTACCTTTTACTTCTACATTCACAGCTTTGCCGTATGGAAATAAATCTTTTGTAAGTTTATAAGTCGCCTCACTTACATGGATTTGCATTGGTTCTCCATTTGTTTCCATGCGGCTTGCAACGTTTACAGTGTCGCCCCATACATCATAGATGAACTTTGTTTTTCCGATTACACCTGCAACAATAGGACCTGTGTTTACTCCTATACGAATCTTTACTTTATGACTTGATGTTTCGTTGAATTCATTTACATCTTCCAGGAGCCCCTGTGCAAAATGAATCAGCCGTTGTGCTCCATCATTATTTGCATCTTCTATAAGGCCTGTCGCCGCCATGTAAGAATCTCCAATTGTTTTAATTTTTTCGATTCCTTCTCTTTTAGCACGTTCATCAAATTTTTGTGTCATATTATTGAGCATTTCAACAGTTTCTTCTGCAGTCATTTCACTGCTCATTTTTGTAAATCCAACAATATCGGTAAACAGTACAGTTGCATTTGGATATTTTTTTGAAATAGTCTGATTTGGATTTTCGGTGAGTTCACGGGCAATTTCAACAGGAAGAATATTTAGAAGCAGATTTTCAGCTTTTTGATTTGCAATCATAAGTTCTGCTGTTCTTTTACGTACAGTTTCCTCAAGTTTCTTTTTGTATCTTTCAAGCATTTCAACTTCAAGTTTATGACTTCTTTCAATTTCTCTGTTTGTATCCTGTACGACAAAAACATAAAGTAAAACAGAAGTTCCAGAAGTAGACATTGCAGTAAAGGCAATTCCAAAAGTAGTGAATTGAAGAATAGTTGCAAGAAATGGAATTACAATAAAAAGAAAAAGAGGAATCCGAACTGCAGTTGAAAGTATCTTATGATTTGAAATAACAAAAATTGCTTCAAGAAAAATAGCAGCCGGAAGAAATATCAAAAATAGAAATGTCCCCTTTGTACGATGGTAAACATTATTAGCATCAAAATAGTAACAGAAAGGTGTAAATTGTGAGACAATAAGAATTAAAGTAAGAGTAATCATAATTATGTCATTAAGTCGTATTATTAAATGATTATACTTCCATCCCTTTAATCCTTTACTTTTAAATTCATTATTGAGATCTTTAATATAAAGGTTCATTACATAGATGATTGAAAAACTGAAAAAATAATCAAAAAATTTTGCAATGCGCAGATATATTCCTGCATAATCTCCGGTTGCATCTTTATTTATATAATAAAATCTGCTCGAAATCATAATCAGAGCACTGTTTAATTCAAGAAGAAAAATTGCAATCTTTTTTGCTTTTGGAAGATTTCTTGTAATTAAAGTCAGAAAGGCTGTTGCTAAACAGATTCCTTCCATAAACAACATAATGCCCAGCTGATGTGAGCGTAAAAAATCAAACATAATATTATTGTAAATTGAGTTATTGGCTTTTGCAATTAAAACATGCTTTGTGTAAGGCTGACACGACTCGGCAAAGATCAGTTTGTGGTAATTCCCATAAGATGCATGCTGCCGTAACGTGTAAATTCCATTATGTCGATTATATAGGCGGCTGCATCTTTTTTTGTCATATTGTGAAGGATAATATCGCAGTATGCATTTATAACTGTAGAAGCCATAAAATGAATTGTCATTGGAGAAACTTTTTTTGTAGCTAATTTTTCTTTATACATCCATTCAAAGGTTTCTTCACAGTTTTTTGTATATATATCACAGATTTCTTCCTGGAAATGTTCATGAGTGCTTCCTGCAGACTTTGTAAGGAGAAGGGTAAAAGCATCAAAGTTTTCATACATATAGTCCAGGAATTCAATTACCGATTGTTCTTCCAATTCCATATGTTCTTTCATATGTGGAATGTCCAGTCCTGCGTGATTTTCTGAATTTGCAAGCATTACAGCTTTTGTAGATGTGGCTATAGCTTCATCCACAAGTGCACAGAAAAAGGCATCTTTATCCTTAAAATGTCTGTACATTGCTCCTGTGGTAACTCCTGCATTTGCAGCAATAGTTCGCAGAGATGCACCCATAAATCCTTTTTCAAGAAATTCTTTTTTTGCACTTTCGAGGAGTTTTTTCTTTGTTTCAGCTGATGATTCTGCCATAATTCACCGGTGGTTGAGCCTGTCGAAACCACTTTTTTTATTTTATCTGCAATTTATATTTTTTGCAATAAAAATGATAACAATGTTATCGTTTGTGCTTGACAAGATAACACTGTTACCACTAAGATAACATTGTTATCAGATAACAATGTTATCATTTTTATAACACTGTTATCCGGAGGAGATGAAAGATAAATGAAAGTCACTAAAATAAATGACTGGTTTGAAAAATTCGGAAGGTTTGAAATAAAGCACCGATGGGGATTTATTATCGGTCTTATTATTGTAACAGTTGTATGCAGTCTGGGGCTTACACGTCTCAAACTTGATAATGGAGAAGAGGACTGGTTTGATGACTGGGAAACTACAAAAATCAATCAGGATCACTTTGAAAGTATTTTCGGTTCAACAGATTCTCTAATGGCTCATATTACTACCAAAGGAACTGATGTTTTTGATCCGGAAGTTTTGAATATGATTGATGAACTCGGAGATGAGCTTTTAAATAATGTTCCATATGCATCAAGTATTACTTCACTCATGGAACTTTCGCTTCCAATTGGTACGGAAGACGGTTTTGAAGTAAAAAGTCCGTTTGAAGATGGTGTCCCATCTGATCCTTCAGAACTTGCGGAAAAGAAAGCTTTTATTATGAGCCGTGAATCTCTTGTAAACTCCCTTGTCAGTGAAGATTGTACCGAAACCTGGCTTATCGTAAATCTTGAGCAATATTCAGAAGGTCTTGATGAAGCAATGCAAAAAATTGCTCCACCCGCAATGGCAATTTTTAATGATCCAAAATATCAGTCTGATAAATGGGAAATCCGTCCGGCAGGTCTTTCATATACAGAATATGAGGAAGAAAAACAGATTACAAGTCAGTGTGTAAGTCGTATTGCTCTTGGATTTGTTGTAATGCTGATTTTCCTTATTATCTTTATCCGCTCTCTTCGCGGAGTTGTAGTTCCTTCAATTGCTACAATCGGTGCTCTTTGTACAACTCTGGGGGCTTCCGGCTGGATGAATATCAAAGGTAACAACACAATGCTTCTTGTAACAGTTTTGTTATCAATGGCACTTGCAGTTGGTTATGCAGTTCACTATATCAACAGTTTTAAGATGTACTTCAGAAAGACAGGTCAGCGAAAAGAATCAATTGTTATGGGAATTCGTGATTCAGGCTGGGCTTTGTTCTTTACGGTAATTACAACAATGGCAGGAATGCTTTCATTCCTTTCTGCCGGAATCAGACCTATGCGTTGGGTTGGTGGAATTACTGCTGCTGCCGTTCTCGCAGTCTTCATTTTTGAAATTATTCTTTTACCTTGTCTCTACAGCTTTGGAAAAGATAAAGAACCAGATCCAACCTTTGTTGACACAGAAGGTTCAACTAAATCTGACCTTCGTGTAGAAGCAATGGGAAAGTCAATTCTCAATAAAAAGTGGATTACAGTAATTGCAGGAAGTGCTGTTCTTCTTGCTGTAATTCCTGGTATGTTCAAAATCAAAGTAAATATGAATTACTCAGATATGATGGGCGAGCGAACTCCTTATATCAAACGACTTCTTGAAATTACCCGAAGTCAGCTGGGAAGTCAGTACAGTTATGAAGTTCTTGTTGAGTATGAGGACGAAGATTCTCTTAAGAATCCTGAAGTTCTAAAAAATATGGACGAACTTGCAGAACGTGTTGGAACTCTAAGTATGACAAAGGTTTCTAACGGAAAACCTCGTGTTTCTTCTGTAACAAAAGTAATCAAGGAAATGAACCGTACTCTCAATGGTGATGATCCCGACGCGTATGTAATTCCAGATGACCAGAATCTTGTTAGTCAGGAAATGTTCCTTTATGAGATTTCCGGTGGTTCAGATCTTTATGATTACGTCAGCGAAGATTTTAAGGCTGGTTATCTCCATATTGAACTTGCCGGTTATGATGGTGAAGAAATTGTTCAGAATATGGATGCTGTAAAAGAATGGGTAGCAGAACTCTTCCCTGATGCGTCAAATGCCGGGGTAGTAGGTGAGGTTGTTCAGTATGCTCATATGAACGGTAAACTTGTTCGCGGGTCAATCCGTTCAATTGGAACTTCTCTGATTGTAATTCTGCTGCTTTTGATTATTGCCTTTACTTCGCTTCGAACAGGCTTTATTGCAATGATTCCAAACGTTGCCCCAATTGCAATCATAGGTGGAATCATGGGATATGCCGGAGTTAATCTTGATATGATTACTGCAATGATTATGCCGATGATCCTTGGTATTGCGGTAGATGATACTATTCACTTTACAAATCATATTAAATATCATTTTGAACTTACGGGAAACTACCGCTCGGCAGTTTTGAATTCATATCGTGAAATTGGAAAAACAATGATTATGACAACAATCATACTGTGCGCTATGTTTGGAATCTTCCTTACAAGTACAATGACTGTTCTCGTAAATATCGGCTGGCTGTCGATTGTCGGCTTGGGCAGTGCGCTCATTGCTGACTATACACTCACACCGGTTTTATTGTTTATAACAAAGCCATTTGGACATGAAACAAATAAATAACAAAAGGAGATATTTATGAAAAAACAATTTCTTACTTTAGCGTTAATTACAATGGGTACTCTGCTCTTTGCTGAGACAGGTTACGATATCATGAAAAAAGCAGATGAAGTGCCGGAACCTAAAACTTCCTCTTCAACTGCGACCCTTACAATTCATTCAAAAAAAGGATCAGACCGAATCCGTGAAGTTATTATGAAGAGTAAGGATTATGGAGAAGTAGAAAAGAGTATTATCGTGTTTACAACTCCAAAAGATGTAGCAGGAACTGGATATCTTATGTTTGATTATGAAGATGATAATAAAGATTCTGATAACTGGCTTTATCTCCCTGCAATGAAAAAGACACGTCGTATTGCTTCAAGCGGCTCTGAAAGTGAAGGAAGTTTTATGGGAACAGACTTTACTTATCAGGATATGGGAGACCGCAGCCTCAATAAATATGATTACAATCTTCTTGGTGAAGAAGATGTTGATGGCACAATCTGCTACAAGGTTGAATGTATAAGCAAGGCTCATACAGAAAAAGATCCTCGCTATATCAGCTACATTGGAAAATCAGATTATATTCTCCGTAAATGTGAGTTTTATGACCGCCAGAATCAGCTTCACCGGGTTCTCACCTGCACAGACTTTACAACCATCAAAGGCTTTACAACAGCACAAAAAATGAAAATGGAAAATGTTCAGAGCGGAACCTGGTCTCTCATCGAATCAAAAAATATTGTTTACGATGCAGAAGATATTGATGATTCTTTATTCACAGTAGCAGCATTGGAAAAAGGTCGAATCAGATAATGTCTGGAGAGTTTATGAAAATAAAAAGCTTTATATTGATTTTACTATTACTGATATATTTTCCTCTCATTGCGGAAGGGGGAGTAGATTTCTCCGGAGAGATTCAGACTCTCTGGGGAGCTGGTGTTCCATGGACAGATGGCGATACTTCAGCAGGTAAGTTTCTGCTTGGGACAACCGAGTTTACCGGTACACTTGATGCTTATTACGATAACAGCTCAGCTCTTGCAGATGCTTCTGTTTCGTATGATGCTGTAACGGGCGAACTCGACTGGTCGCTTAATGAGCTCTGGTTCGACTATACTTCAAGCTTCTGGGGAATCAGAATTGGCCGTCAGAAAACTGCCTGGGGTAAAGCCGATGGTGTAGACATCACAAATGTAATTTGTCCAGGTGACATGTCCAATCTTGCAGCAATGGCAAGTGACGATTCAAAACTTGCAATTGATGCTCTGCGCATTTCGTTTTCTGGAGAACAGTTTACCACAGATATTTACTGGATTCCGTTCTTTACACCCGCAGCACTTCCAGAATCAACAACAAGTGCTGTACAGATTATAAAGCCCGATACTGCAATCTGGAATGGAGAATATGGTGTAAAACTTTCCGGTTACTTCCTGGCATTTGATGCCTCTGTCTACGGTTTTTATGGTTGGGATGATATGCCTGTTTTTGATTATACTTATACGGGAAATTACAAACGAATGGCAATGATAGGTCTTGATGCGGCAATTCCGGTTAGAGAAGTTGTTATTCGTACAGAAGCAGCTTTCTTTCCAAAACGCTATTTTACCGATACAGAACAGCGTAATGAAATCTCAGCTCTCGCCGGTATAGACTGGATGCCATCCGGCTGGACACTTACAGCCCAGTATTTCTGCGATTATGTTTTTGGAGATACTGAAAGCATAAACAGAGCAGATGCCTATACTCATGGGGCAACTCTGAGTGTTTCAAAGACATTCCTGAATGAAACCTTGGAAGCAAGTTTGAGTGGACTTATAGGCTTTAATGATTTTGACAGCTTTATAAAGCCATCGATAAATTATAGCCTTTCTGATCAGATAAATGCTGAAATTGGAGCTTATATTTTTACTCCAGGTCCTGAAAAAGACGGAACTTACGGAGCTTATAAAGATTACAGCAGTTTCTATATTAAAGGTAAATTCAGTTTCTAACATTTTGTTTTACAAATCCAATTTTGTGGTTTATCATAATATACGATATGGGAATGGACGCAAAAATTATTAACGCATTTCTCACAGAGGGAATCAATACTTTCCAGGATATGTTCAATATAGGTCCTCAAAATAAGGAACCTCATCTTCTGGATATACATGCAGGCCATCCGTGGGAAATATCGGGTTTGTTGGGAGTTACCGGCGAAATAAAAGGAATCGTTGCTTTCCGTCTTCATAAGATTCTTGCAAATAAAATGCTTGAGCTTTCCGGATTAAAATGTAAGCCGGAGGATTATGAGGATATGGCCGTTGGGCTGGTAAGTGAGTTTACAAACATTATTTCAGGTCATGCAGTTACTGCTCTAAGTCAGTATAAAATGGACATTTCGCCTCCATTTTGTGTAATGGGACACAATCACATGATTGCCTGGCCTAAAAACTACCCTGTAATCGCAATTCCGTTTGTTACATCATACGGGCCGTTTGAAGTAGATGTCTGTTTCAAATAGTCTTGTACAAACGGTGTTCTTACTGACTTCCCCTGCTTTTTTTGCTATAATATCAAAATGAGTAAAAAAAAGCAGGGGAGTTTTAAGCGTTTTAAGCGCGCTCTTAAGTATACACTCAAAAATCCTCTTACTTATATCTGGCTTCTCATCTTTATAATAATTGCCGTTGCAACTATTGTTGTCTTTGCGTCTGAAACTCAGACCGAAAGCGGAATAGAAACAATGTTCGATTCCGTATGGTTTACATTAGTTGCGGTTTTTGCGGCTTATTTTGATTATTGTGTAAAATCAGTTCCAGGCCGAATGTCAGCGCTTGTTCTGCTTGTGCTCGGAATGCTGTTATTCAGTGCTGTTACCGGTAAGCTTGCGTCCTATTTCATGGATTTGCAGATGAAGAAAAATAAGGGGCTTAAAAAATTGAAGAATATGAAAGGACATTTTTTACTTTGCGGATGGAGACCAGGCTTTGAAAAGATTCTGGATACCGTACTTACTACAAATCCGGATATTACACCTGATATGGTTGTAATGATAAATGATTCAGCAGAGCAGATTGAGCAGATCCGTTCACAGCCTCGATTTAAGGAACTTAATTATGTTTCCGGAGATTTTTCGGATGAAGCTGTTCTTAAACGTGCACAAATTGATACTGCAGAACGAGCCCTTGTAATTTGCGACCGTTCAAAAACGTATTCTGATCTTGAAATAGACAGCCGTACAGTACTTGCCGTTCTTACAATGGAAAATCTGAATCCTGGAATTTATGTAGCAGCTGAACTTATCGATGCAAAATTCCAGAAGCATCTTGAAATGGCACATTGTGATGAAATCATCCTTACACAGGATTATGAACACAGTCTTCTTGCAACTGCTTCAAGCGGAATGGGTTACAGTAACGTTATCCGTGCCCTTATAAGTGATGATGCTGATACTGGTATAATCATAGAAGATATTCCTGCTTCGTTTATTGGAAAGACCTATGGTGAATATGAAGCTCATATTGAGCAGAATGGTAATAAAGGCGGTGTCCTTGTAGGCCTTCTCTTAAATACAGGTAATTTCCATCAGCGTCGTAAAGATGCACTTAGAGAGGCTCAGAAGAATCCTGATATCAAGAGTATTGTTGATAATCTGAAAAAGGTTAAGACTCTCAAGAGTAATGAACCGGTTCTTACACCTGCGCCAGATTTTGTTATTCAGAAAAATACAAAAGCCATTCTGGTACGAGGATAGGAGGATTTTATGGATAAGTTTGAAGACGTTTTGCCTAAACTTGTACAGATTCAGTTGTTTTCTGATTTTTGTATTGATGATGAAAATGATTGCAGAATCCTCCGTGCTGTATATGATAATATGACAGTTGAAAACTATCAGAAGGGTGATGTAATTATTGAAGAAGGAAAGTTCGGAGATATGTTCTATATCCTGTATCAGGGAAAAGTTCAGGTTTATAGAAAGACTCCTGCAGGAGATAAGATTGCCCTTGCAGATCTTTCCAGTGATATGAATATTTTCTTTGGGGAAACAGCTTTGATAAGTGATGATCCACGAACTGCAACAGTAAAGGCTATAACAGACTGTCGTTGTATAGCACTTTCCAGTACAAAGTTTCTGGAAGTGTGTGATCGCGAGCCCCTTTTAGGCTACAGAGTTCTTTTGCACCTTGCACAGGGAATGGCAAAAACTATCCGCGATACAAACAGCGATAAGGCAACCTTATACGAAGCATTGTTCAGTGAAATAGAATCAGGAGTTTAATTTGAAAGGAACTGTTATTGCAGGAACAAATAATCTTTTTACAGTTGAATGTGAAGATGATGTTACCCGAAACTGTACAATTAAAGGTAAAGTAATTAAAACTGAAAAGGAATATTATAATCCAATTGCACCAGGAGATGTTGTCGAAGTTGAACCGGATGAACTTAATGATGAAAAAGGTCAGATAGTTACTCTGGAAAAACGACGCAATACTTTTTTGCGCTGGAATGTAAAGGGCCGTTGTCCGCAGCTTCTTGCAAGTAACCTTGATTATCTGATTCTGGTATGTACTCCGGATGAGCCACCTTTCCGTCCTCGCTTTACGGATAGAGCTCTGGCTCAGGCTGAACATCAGGGAATCACTCCGGTAATTGTCTGCAACAAATGGGACCTCGCCCTTGAAATGCAGACGGATGGGCGCGAAGAGCAGTTTGAAGAAATAGAAAAAAGACTTTCTATCTGGGAAGACTTAGGCTACAAGGTACTGCGTATTTCTGCAAAGACAGGAGAGGGTATGCAGGAGTTTGCAGAGCTGCTTGAAGATAAACTTTCAGCTTTTGTAGGCCAGTCTGGAGTAGGTAAATCCAGTCTTATAAACGTTATGGATAATACCTGCGTCCTGAGAACAGGAAGCCTTTCAAAGAAATATGGTCGGGGAAGCCATACCACTACTAAAGGTACGCTGATTCACCTGACCTTGAATGAGACATTGACTGAAGGAATACAGGGCCGTAAGGCAAATATCATTGATACACCGGGAATCCGCCGTTTTGTACTTGATGATATTGAAGCTGATGACCTTGCAATGTACTTCAGGGAATTTGAACCATTTATCGGCAAATGTAAATTTGGAATGAATTGCCGGCATAATACAGAACCAGGCTGTGCAGTGCGTAAAGCTGTAGAAGATGGCGTAATTAGCCAGGAACGCTTCGACAGCTGGCAGAGAATTAGCGAAGAAATCCGCACAGGCTCCTGGTCTGATTAGCTCAAAGGCAAGCTGTGCTTGCCGACTTTAGAACTATGAATACAAAAACTTTAACCGAAATTGATTATTATCGAATCCGCGACGAAATCGCGGGATATTGTGTTTCGACAGAAGGTCGCGAAAAACTATTACAGCGCGAACCTCTTCGAAAATCAGAAGAAATTGAAAATTTAAAAAATCTTAGCCGCGAGTGGAGTGTTTACTTTTCTGCGGGTCGTGCAAATCCTATTAGTGGCTGGGAACCAGTTCATCCGCTTCTCAGTATAATAAAAGCTCGTGGGGCATCTCTTTCTCTCGAACAGGTGCATTATCTTGGTCAGTTTGTAACAAGCATAAACAGTGTTCGTAAAGCAATTCAGCTGCATGGTCAGGAATTGTCATTGAAACTGCTTGCAGAACAGGTTACTCAGCTGCCGGATATTACAGATATGGAAAAAAAGATTTTCCGTATCATTACTCCTGATGGAGAACTACGTGAACTTCCAGAAATAATAGCAATCAGAAAGCAGATTGCAAGCCTTAATGCTAAAATCAGAACTGTTATGCAGGGCTTTACATCTGACCAGAAGCTAAGTGATGTGCTTCAGAGTAACGTTCCGGTATTGAGAAACGGCCGCCAGGTGCTTGCCGTAAAAGCTAGTCTTCAAAACAGAATTCCTGGTATTGTGCATGAGGTAAGCCAGACTGCTCAGACTGTTTATGTAGAACCGGAAGAAGCTGTGCTTTGCAGTAATGAGCTGATTCAAAAAGAGTTTGAACTTCAGGCAGTTATAAAAAAGATTCTGCTTGAGCTTACAGAAAGTCTTCAGCCATCTATTCCGGCAATAAAGCAGGCGCTTCCTGTTATGACATTGTTTGATACTACTCAGGCAGCAAGCCGATGGGGACAGTCTCGCGAATGTAACTATGCATTGCCAGCAGACAAAGAACCGCCTCTTTTACTTAAGGCCCGACACCCGCTTCTTGGAGAAAAAGCCGTGCCTATAGACATCCGCTTTATGGACGGCAAGCGCGTACTTATAATTACAGGACCGAATACCGGCGGAAAAACCGTTTCGCTTAAAACTTTCGCGCTCCTTTCTATGTTAAATCAGTCCGGCTTCCCGATCCCCGCGGCGGAAGGTACCCGTTTACCGGTATTCTCAAACGTCTTTGCAGATATCGGTGATGACCAGTCTCTCGATCAGAGCCTTTCTACTTTCAGCGGTCATATGAAAAATATCGCGCAGGCCGTGAATTCTGCAAAATCCGATACCCTCATCCTTCTGGATGAACTTGGCAGTGGAACCGATCCTCAGGAAGGAACCGCTATCTCAATGGCCGTTCTCGACGAACTTATTAAACGCAAATCTTTCGTGCTTGTAACGACCCATCAGGGCATTTTGAAAAATTACGGCTACACAAATCCGTGCTGTATAAATGCGTCTGTTGAGTTTAATCAGGATACACTGTCACCGTCATATCATCTGCTTATGGGGGTGCCTGGTGAAAGCCATGCTTTGGACATTGCTCAGAAGAGCGGTCTTCCGACAGAAATCTGCAAGGCTGCGCGTACATACATTGCAACAGAACAGGCTGATGTTTCAGCTCTTATCCGTGGTCTCAACCGCAAGCACGTAGAACTCAATAAAGTTCAGAAAGAAGCAGAACGTCTCGCCGCAGAAGCTCAGGAAAAAACAGACCGCCTTAAGGCCCGCGAACTCGAACTTCGCCGCCTGGAATCAAACCTCAAAAAAGGTAAGCAGCAGGAACTCAACGATTTCCTTATTCACAGCCGTCGCCAGCTTGAAAATCTTGTACGTACTCTCAAGGAAGGTGAGATTACTCGAGAGAAAACTCTCAGTGTAAAGCAGTACATTGCCGAGCTTACGGAAGATACAATGCGTCTCGATCGAAAAATCGAAGCCGAGGAAGAAAAACTTGCCCGTGACGAACAGAAGTTTGAGGCAGAGCAGGCAGCTGCTAAAAAGCATTCAATCGGAAGCAACAAGAAAACAAAGAAGAAAATGAGTAATGCCGAAGCATTGAAATATGCAAGTTCGATTGTTACAGAACCTGCTGTGGAAAACAAAGTTCAGAGTTCTCAGAAAATAGCAGCTGCTCCGGTTCAGATATCTTTTCAGCCTGGCGCCACAGTTCGGACAAGTACTGGTACTTCAGGAGTTCTTGTTGAACAGACTAAAAAAGGTGTATGGCAGGTTCAGTTTGGCAGTATCAAAATGTCAATGAAGGAAAAAGATCTTAAGCTTGTGCAGGGAACTGAAGCTCAAAACTCAGTTCCTCTTAAGGCTGATGTATCCATTGAACTTGCAGATGATGCTTCAAATGGAATTTATGAGAGACCTGTATTTGAATTACGTCTTCTTGGTATGCGTGCAGATGAAGCTGTTCGTGCTCTGGAGCGTCAGGTAGATCTTTGTGTGCTTCATAACTTCCCTCATTTCAGTGTAATTCACGGAAAGGGTGATGGAGTTTTAATGCAGGCTGTTTCAGATTATCTTTCGCACTGTCCGGTAGTTGCAGAGTTCTCAAAAGCTCCTGCTGAAGACGGCGGTGCCGGTAAGACATATGTAACGCTTAAGTGACGCAATGACGATCGTAGGATTTCGGAGGATTTATGGACTGGTTTGAATCAGAAAACTTCTGGACACAATTTGCACCAATTATGTTTGATGATGCCCGCTGGGCAGAAGCACCAACTGTAGCTCAATACGTAAAAGATATTGCAAAGCTCCGTGACGGTGCTGCTGTCCTCGATGCAGGCTGCGGGCTTGGACGTATTTCCGTTGAACTCGCCGCTCTCGACCTCGACGTAACTGGTGTAGACATTATCCAGAGCGAACTCGATGCCGCCCGCGAATCTGCCGAGGCAGAAGGTGTACCGCTCAAACTTATCAATCATGATCTTAGAACCTTCCATGCTCCTAATCAGTTTGACTGTGCTGTAAATCTTTATACTTCGTTCGGTTATTGTGCTTCAGTTGAAGAAGATATGCAGATTCTTAAAAACATTGCAGATTCAGTAAAACCCGGCGGTACCTTCATTATGGAATGTACCAGCCGTGAAACTGCCGTTATGTACTGGACTCCCGGCGAAGAATTTGAGAGGGCAGGTTATAAAGTTGTAACTCATTTTGAAGTTGTCGGTGCCTGGGAGGGGCTGAAGTCGCAGTGGACACTGTATCCGGCCGACACAGATCTCAGTAAATCACCGGCTTCAAAACCGGTTGTAGATCACTGTTTTGTACAGCGCCTTTACCCGGCTACTTTCCTGCGGGACAAACTGATTGAATTCGGATTTTCTGATACAAAAGTTTATGGAGATTTTGATAAGTCTCCATATAACGAGCATGCCAGAACAATGGTTTTGATTGGCATTAAGAAATAACGCAGTTCTTTCCAGAATTCTTTGCTGTATAAAGTTTCTTGTCAACTTCCTGTAAAAGAACATCGTAGGTCATGTCTTCTGTACATGTCATAAAACCGGCACTTACAGTAACAAAACGATTTTCAGCAAGAATTATTTTTTCTCTGGTCTGTTTAAGGACATTCTGTACAAGTTTAAGAGCTTCTTCCTTGTTTTTCTTTGGAATCAAAAGAAGAAATTCTTCACCACCATAACGGCAGGCGGTTACACCATCTGTAATACATTCATTAAGAATATCTGCAAATCTTTTAAGTACTGTATCTCCAAAAGGATGGCCGTATTTATCATTTACATACTTGAAATCATCAATATCAAACATTGCAATATGCAGTTTACCTGTGTCCCCGAGGGTAAGAATTGCAAGTTTTAAGAAATTGTTGAAATACCGGCGGTTATAAAGCCCTGTTAATTCATCTGTATTTGCCTGACGTTCATAAAGCAGGGAAAGCTGTTCAATCTTATGACGGTCATGATAATTCTGTTTTGAAACAATAAAAGAAAATGCAAAAAGTACAAGGCTTGCAATCAGCATACTGCAAAGCTGATCTATAAAGGCATCATAATGTGACATTGGAATAAATGCCTGTGGTAAAATTTGATAAAGAACAAAAAGACCTGAATATTCCAGAAGAATTAAAATAAAAAGAATAATTCTGGTTTTTCCTCTGAGAGCAAGTGCAGTACAGACTACAGCTACGAGAAAATAAAAAGGCATTCCACCATGAAGTCCTGCATTTGCAAAGAACATCAGCGGAAAAAGAATCATAGCTGTAAGAGATATTGAAATAGTAGCAAAAAGCTTTGTTTTTTTAGTTTTAAATCCCCAGATTGAAAGGGCAAGAAGAAGCAGGGAAGAAATCAATGGAAGAAGTACAGCAATTGTCGGCAGACCAATCATATATGACTCTACAAAACCGATAATTTCACCAACCATTGCACAGAAAACCATTGCGTAGGTAATTCGTTTTTCGAGGGAGTACTTTGGCGAAAATATGGTATTGCGTATTGTCCTTAATGCTGAAAAAACTCGTTCCATTCAGTCTATTATATACTGTCTAAATGGGTATTACAAGTTTAAAAAAAGGTGGTCGAGACTGGCTCAACCACCTTTTTTGGTTTTTCAATTACAGACTAGTTAAAGAAACCCTTAGCTTTCAAAAGTTCAGCGTTAAGAATACCACCAAGAGCAGCACCACGTTTTGTATTGTGGCTCAATGCTACAAACTTGATGTCGAATACGTTACATGGGCGGAGACGTCCGATAACGCAAGCCATTCCCTTTTCAGTCTCGCGGTCGCGGCGTGGCTGTGGGCGGTTTTCTTCGTGGCGCACAACGATTGGATGTTCTGGAGCGCTAGGAAGTTTGAGTTCCTGTGGAACTGATGTATATGAAGTCCAGATCTTCTCGATTTCTTCGAGGCTAGGCTTTTTGTCTTCTGGAAGATCAAATTCAAGTGAAACACAAGCTGTGTGTCCGTCTACTACAGGTACACGTGTACATGTAGAAGAAACAAGAGGACCTGCTGCGTTTTCAATCTTTCCGTCCTTTACTGTTCCGAGAATCTTGAGACATTCTTTTTCTGTCTTTTCTTCCTCGCCACCGATAAATGGAACGATATTATCAATCATATCGAATGAAGAAACACCTGGATATCCGGCACCAGAAGTAGCCTGAAGAGTTGTTACGATCATTCTCTTGATTGGGTATCCAGCCTGAATAAGAGCGTGGATTGGCATCATGTATGTCTGGAGAGAACAGTTAGGCTTTACAGCGATAAATCCCTTGTCCCATCCGTGGTGCTTTTTCTGATCAGCAATTACGTCGAGGTGAGAGTAGTTGATTTCTGGAACGAGCATTGGAACATCCTCTGTCCAGCGGTTAGCAGATGCGTTAGAGACAACGGGGATTCCTTCAGCAGCGTAAGCAGCTTCAAGAGCCTTAATTTCATCTTTACCCATTTCGAGGGCAGAGAATACAAACTGACACTTTCCAAGTGCCTTCTTTTCGTCGTTAGCATCTTCTACGATGAGGTTAGCTACGGCAGCAGGAATATCTGCACCAATGAGCCAGCGGTTTTTTACAGCTTCTGAATATGGTTTACCAGCTGAACGTGGAGAAGCTGCAACGTATGTTACTTCAAACCATGGATGATTTTCCAGCAACTTAATATAGCGCTGACCAACCATTCCTGTTGCGCCAAGTACACCAACTTTTATCTTTTCACTCATAATATTACTCCTTTTTTTAGGTTCTAGGTTTTAGGTTCTAGGGGTAGGGGGAAGTCTCCCCCTCGCTTCAGCCTGCTACGCAGTCTTACGCTACCCCCTCTGCGGGCTCAAACGCCGCCCGCAACGCCTGCTCAAATCCCTAGCACCTATAACCTGGCACCTATAACCTTATAAATTACAGTCCTTAATTGCCTTCTCAATGATCTTCTTTGCATCATCGGTAACTTCTACCAATGGAAGTCTTACAGAACCAGCTGGCATACCCTTTACGTTCATTGCATATTTGATTGATGAAGGGTTACCGTCACAGAACTCTGCCTTGAAGAATGGAGCGAGTCTGTAGTTAATCTCGCGGGCCTTCTTAAGGTCTCCATCCAAAGCTGCAGCTGTCATTTCGTGCATCAAAGCTGGAATCATGTTTGAAGCTACAGAAATAATTCCGTCTCCACCACATGCAACTAAAGGAAGTGTCAAAGAATCGTCTCCGCTGAATACAGCAAAGTCAGGTTTCTTGTTCTTAATCTGACCAATAACTTCCATCATCTGAGCAACAGATCCGCTTGCTTCCTTTACACCAGCGATGTTAGGGAGCTCTGCAATACGTGCAAGCAAATCAGTTGGAATATTCAAACCTGTACGACCAGCAATGTTGTAAACGATGATTGGAATTCCAACCTTTGAAACTGCTGCAAAGTGCTGATAGATTCCTTCCTTTGATGGCTTGTTGTAATATGGAGTTACAACGAGAGCAGCATCTGCACCAGCTGCCTTTGCGCGTTCACAATAAGCAACTGCATCCTTTGTATTGTTTGATCCGGCACCAAGAATGATTGGAATCTTTTTGCCTGTTTCTTTTTCAAAAGCGCGAACTTCTTCAAAAACAATCTGAATAATCTGATCTTCTTCGCTGCCTGGCTTTTCGTCGAGGGTAGGGGTTTCAGCGGTGGTTCCAAGTGGAACAAGACCGTCTATACCTTCCTGGAGCTGATGTTTGACATTTTTTCGGAAGCCCTCAAAATCAACTGAACCATCAGCCTTCATTGGTGTAATCAAAGCTGTAAAAGCGCCACGAAAAATACTCATAACATACCTCCAAAAACAATTATTAGCAAATCTTCAGATTTGATAATAATTGTTTTAGCACATTCGTAATGAAATGAGAATGTGCAGTATATAACAAAGTTTCCGAAGGAAACTTTGCAAGATAAAACCTGACAACATTTTGGCAGGTTTTATCTTATACCTCCAATTATTTACAAACTTCGATTTGTAATAATTCTATGTAAAATTTATATTTGGAGTATATTATAATTTTTCGGTGAAATATTCAATATAATTGAAGAAATGAAGTTGAACTAAATATTTTTACTCTGCTTTAAGTTTACTTTATTCTCGTACATTCTCTCATCGCTGAGTGAAATTATTTTTTCGATGTCGTCACCAGGAGTGTAACTTGCATAACCACATGCAACCTGATACTCAGTTTTTTTAAGATTCTTCTGGAAAACAGAAACCAGATTTATAACTTCAGAAATGCTGCTCTTTCGGAAAATCGCCATAAACTCATCACCACCAGTGCGGTAAAGCTTTGCATATCTATTGAAGGTTTTAAACATTTCTGTGGTAACTGTAACAATTGCTTTATCACCGGCAGCGTGGCCCTGAGTATCATTAAACATCTTAAGATTATTCAAATCCATTGAGAGAATAATCAAAGGTTCCTTTTGCAGATGTTTAAGTTCCAGATAAAAACAGCGTCTGTTCAGGAAGTGAGTGAGAGTATCACGCTTGTAAGTCTGTGTAAGCAGGAAGAAGTAGTAAAATATAATAGAAGAAATCAGAACCTGAGAAAGTACAAAATCATACTTATAGCGGTTTTCCATAAGGGTTGCAGTAAACGCTGCAATCTCCATGATGATTACAATAATCGGTTCATATTTATTGTAATTAAAATTCTTAAGGGAATAATAAACTACCTGGAAGGCATAGAAGACGCAAACAATATGTGATAAGAATCCAAAAGGTCCTCGTACAAACTTATTTGCTTCATTAAAATCAAACATCAGCCCACGTGCAAACGGGAAAATGCTTGTGAGTGAAATGATTACACAGAAAATCAAAGGAATCGTAAAAAGTCTGTTTCTTTTGATTTTGTATCGTGCTGAAATTACTGATAAGCGGTAAAGAATCATAGGACGGAGTGCATAACCAACGCCAGCCGAAATGTATCGGTAAACGGTTGGATGATCCATGTGAGCTGAAATAAAACGCATGCTGTCAGAGGCGGTAAGAAGAATTGCTGCACCACAGGCAAGTAAAAAGCTACGGTTCGTTGAATCAGAAAAACTGACATTTGTTTTAATAAAAGCTATGAGAACTAATACTGATACCAGAGGTGCAAATTCTGTTTGAATAAGCAGTCTGGCCGTTGAAAACGTAAACTCCATACCTTTTATCTATTATACACTATCTTCATTTTAACTACAAATTTTATTATAATGATGATTATGAAAAATAATGGTAATACTTTTGGAACAAATTTCTCTGTAACAACCTTTGGTGAAAGCCATGGAGTTGCTCTTGGCTGTATTATTGATGGCTGTCCTGCTGGAATTGAATTATCAGCTGAGGTGATTCAGAAAGCATTGAACAGACGCCGTCCGGGTGTTTCTCCAGATGGAAAACTGAATGCTTCTGTTACAGCAAGAACTGAGGCTGATGCAGTAGAGATTCTTTCGGGAGTTTTTGAAGGCCGTACAACCGGTACCCCGATTGCGCTGGAGGTTCGCAATACTTCGCAGCATTCAAAAGATTACGGAAATCTGGATTTGACGTTCCGCCCCGGCCATGCTGACTATACTTATGATGTGAAATATGGCGGATGTCGGGATTATCGCGGCGGTGGACGTTCGAGCGGACGGGAAACTCTTGCGCGTGTTGCCGGTGGGGCAGTGGCTGCTCAGCTTCTGGCACAGCATGGAATTAAGATTACTGCATATACAATCCGCGCGGCTGGTATTTCAGCAGAAAAGCGCGACCTTTCACAGATAGAGCAGAATGCTTTGCGTGCTCCGGACAACGAAGCAGCAGAAAAAATGAACGCAAAAATCGAAGAACTCCGAGCTGCCGGAGACAGTGCTGGTGGTATTATCGAATGTATCGTTCAGGGGTGTCCGGTTGGTCTTGGCGAGCCTGCTTTTGATAAACTGGATGCAAATCTTGCAAAGGCTATGCTTAGCATTGGCGCGGTTAAGGGCTTTGAAATTGGCGATGGTTTTGCAGCTGCAGATTCTTTCGGCAGCACAAACAATGACTGTATGCATGCCGAGAATGGTCAGCCTGTTTTTGACTCGAACCACGCCGGCGGTGTTTTGGGCGGATTGAGTACTGGGGCGGATATTATTTTCCGCGTTGCCGTAAAGCCTGTGCCGAGTATTTTTAAGCCGCAGCAGACGGTTCGCCGCACTGGGGATTTTGGCGAGGACGGTAAAGCTCAGTATGAAACAACCGAGCTCCAGATTAAGGGCCGTCACGACATCTGTCTGTGTCCACGCATTGTTCCTGTTGTAGAAGCTATGACAGCCCTTGTACTTGCAGACTTCCTTTTAAGAAATATACACTAGAGAGAGTATATGTCAGATAATAAAGATTCAAAACGCTTCCGTCTGTGGCATGCCTTAGTTGCTGCAGCAGTTTTACTTATTTTTTGTTTTTGTGCTTTTACATTAAGCAGAGCAATCAGTTTTAAAAAGACTGTTCAGCCAATTGAACTATCTGCAGAGCAGGCCGAATCTCTGTCGCAGCTTCTTATTGAAAAATATCCTTCAGAATATCAGGTTTTAAAAAAACTTCCATATAACATTGGAGAGCCTCAGCTGGACATCTGGGCTAAATCAGCTATCTTAATTGATGTTTCAAATGGAAATATTTTATATGAAAAAAATGCCGATGCAATCATTCCTCCTGCATCAATGACAAAACTTTTTTCTATGTATGTTGTAGAAGAAGAAATTGCCAGTGGACGTTTTTCTTATAATCAGGTAATTCCACTTCCTCCTGAAAGCTGG
This sequence comes from Treponema bryantii, assembly GCF_900111035.1. Lineage (GTDB taxonomy): Bacteria > Spirochaetota > Spirochaetia > Treponematales > Treponemataceae > Treponema_D > Treponema_D bryantii_C. The sequence continues at coordinate 51,147 of NZ_FOFU01000004.1, read as the reverse complement.
GCCTGCAATATGCCACCTCACAGTTCACTTATGTTTCTTGGAAAAGATCAGCGTGTAACTATGGAAGAACTTTTGCTTGGGCTTTCAATCTGTTCTGGTAATGATGCGGCTTATGCTCTGGCTTATACTGTTTGCGACTCAATGGAAGAATTTGTTGAACGTATGAATCTTGTGGCTCAGGATCTCGGACTTGAAAATACTCACTTTGTAGAAAGCTCTGGGTACAGTGAAAAGAATCAGACTACGGCACGGGAAATGGCTGAATTTGCGGCAATTTATTTACGCCGTCATCCTCAGTCGCTGCATCGTTTTCACAGCGTTTTAGATTTTACTTATCCGAAAGCAAGAAATCTTGCTCCTGGTGATAAGCCAGCTGCACAGGATTTTTCTCAGGGCCTTCCTCAGAAAATCACAATGCCTATCACTCAGGATAATACAAATCCTCTTCTTGGAAAGCTTGAAGGTTGTGACGGTTTAAAGACTGGTTATATAGATGAAAGCGGTTATAATCTTGCGCTCACAGCTGTGCGTGATGAAACCCGTTTTCTTTCTGTTACAATGGGTGGACCTGGAAAGAATACCCGTGAAGGTCAGGCTGGACGTGTGCATGATGGCACAGAGTTGATGGAATGGGCCTTCCGCAATTTTGCAGATTATTCTGTGGAGCTTAAGGTTCATCCATATCTTGTACGAAGTTTTAATTCATCAGAAAAAATGCTGCGACTGGTTCCTGTATATTCTGATTCAACCTTTACTGTTCCGTATGTAACAGGGACTTCTATGGCTGAGAATATGAATTCTGTAAAAGTAGAAGTGAAGCTCCCTGATTTTTGCTGGGGTGAGGTAGTGCAGGGAAATCAATATGGTTCTATTGTGATTTCTGCAGGTGATTATATATTAAAAGAGATTCCGCTTCTGGCAGATAGAAATCTAAAAAAGGGAAACGTTTTACTCGCTGCGTCAGACTTGATTTTAAGCAGATATAAGATTAAAATTAAAGTTAATTAAAGTACGGTTGTTAACAATCGCACGCAGGAGATATTTATGTCATTAAAGAAAACATTTTCTAGTGATGGAAAAAAGTGTACAGTTGTATTTACAGTGAATCCAGAAGCTGCAGCCGGAGCAACAAAAGTGTTTCTCGCAGGCGATTTTAACAGTTGGGATCCTACTTCAATTCCTATGAAAAAAGATCCGACAGGTTCTTTTTCAGTAAAAAAGCAGCTCGAAACAAATAAAGAATATCAGTTTCGTTACTGCCTTGATGGAAACACATGGATTAACGACTGGAAAGCAGATAAATACATTCGCTCTGAGTTTGCAAGTGATGACAACTCTGTTGTAGATACAACAGTTCCAAAGGCTCCTAAAGTTTCTAAGAAGCCAACATCAAAAGCTGTAAACAAATCAGTTGATAAGAAGTCTGCTGCTAAAAAGCCGGCGGCTAAAAAAACAACAAAAAAATAATAAAAATAGGCATTAGCCTGTTGACAATGTGAGTGTTAATCATTATATTAATACTCACTTATTTATTCCCCGATTGTGTAATGGTAGCACTTCAGATTCTGGTTCTGACTGTGGGGGTTCGAATCCTCCTTGGGGAACTATAAAACTGAATCAGGAATGGTTCAGTTTTTTTTGTGTATTGTTCCTGCGGGAATAGCACATAGAGTTCAATTGGTTCCTTCGAATATCGGTTTAGTTCGCGGCCCTCTCAAGGCTGAAAGGCGGGTTCGATTCCCGCAGGAACCGTCTCATAAGTAAAAAGACTCGCATTTGCGAGTCTTTTTTTTATTCTTATTGAATATTAATAAGTGTCAGCTGAAGAAGGATTAGAAATATAATTTAAGTTATTCTCTTTGATAGTTTGAGTAATGTTTTCTTCAGAAAGTAAATTTAACAGCTGCTTAAGCTGAGCACGGGTAAAGTAATATTTTACTGAAGGAGAGTATCTTGTAGTTGCATCTCCTGCTCTTTCATAATATTCATTTTTGAATTCATAATTACTGATAGTAAAATATGGCGCACCCTTTACAAATTCATAACCGCAGTAACCATCTCCAATACCATTGTTTGGAGTTGAACTGCTGATAGTACCCCAGTTTAACTGATAGCGAATTTTTCCATAAGCTCTGTCTGTATGGCGGCCTTTTCTCTGAAGTCTTTTATTTTCGAAATCAGAAAAATATGCTTCTGCATTCTTTGCAAGGATAGCACGATTGTCTTTATCGAACTGAAGGTAATAATATGCTGCAGAATTATAGCTTCCAAATCCAGCCATAAGATTATCATATCTGATTACTGTTGTGGCATTCTTTTCTTTTATACCGGTTATTTCTTTTGTGAATACAGTTGTTTCATCAAATTTTATATATTCATCACCATTTCCAAAAGTAAAGAAGCTTTCTAAGGCACTTTTTTTCTTTCTCATGGCAACGATTTCTTCTTCAGAATTTTCTTCTGTTGAAACTGTACTATCTGTATTTGTATCAGTAACCTCATCATCTGTAATATACGCATCTGGTGCAGACTGTACCTGTTTTGTTGTTCCACAGGAAGTCAGAATTGAAGCAAAAGCAATCAGACAGCCTGCTGTTAATAAAGTTTTTTTCATTTTGTGAACTCCATACATGTTTATTAATGTAATTTATATAATAAACAGTTATATATTTTAAGATGTTACAAAACTATAATAAATTTACAGTACCTTGTTCAATAATCTTTATCTACTAAACAGCATTATTTTTTTTATAAAATCAAAAATAATTGTTTTCTTCTATATTACTTGTAAAAGATTCTTTTATTTGTTATAATTTGCTTTGGAGAAGTTTAAAATTGATAAAAAAAGTCTTTTTTTCCATTACATTATCATTTTTGCTATTATTGCCTGTAAATGCAATTGAATTAGTTTTTTCAGGTACACCAGAGCTGCTTTTTCCTTTTCTAACTGGAGGATCGGAAAAATATGATTCGCTTGGTTTTGGTGGTATGCTGGATACTGGTGTTGCTTTATGGGATACATTGAATGTTGGAACAACAGCAGGTTTTTACGCAGTTCCTAAAATGTCATCTTCAAAGCTTCGTGAATCAGAAGCAAAAAATGTTTTCTTTGTTCCTGTCGGCTTAAAGGTTGGTGTAACTCTTTATCCTTTTTCACGAATTTCTTTTTCTGCAGGTGTTTCTGGTGGACCGAGTCTGGCTCTTTCAGGCTCTGCGATTCATTATCAGCCGTGGTATAGGGCAGATGCATCTTTTGCATTCAGAATTAATCCGTCATTTTCTGTTGGTCTTTCTGCGTCCTGGATGGATATTCAGTATGACAGCTGGGCCAGAAATCCACTTTTACAAGGTGTATCTGGTGGAGTGTCTGTAACTTATCGATATGACACAAAAAAATCAACGGGTAGTGTAAGTGCAACTGCAGAATGTGACGACAGTGTTTTCCCTTTGATTGCTTCAATTTATAAAGAAAACAGTTTTGGTAATATTTATATTTCAAATGATGAAACTGCTGAAATCAGAAATGTACATGTATATATTCGAGCAGAGGGCTATACTGCTTCAGATATTGAGTGTGGCTCAATTTCAGTATTGCGCAAGCATAAGACAGAAGTTATCCCGCTGATTGCTGATTTTTCAAGTTCTATCTTGCAGTTTACAGAAAACGGACAGATTCCAGCTGAAGTAAAAATTGATTATGAACTTCTTGGTCAGAAAAGAACTGCTGTTTCTCAGATAATTATTCCAATTTATAATCGTAATCAGACAAGATGGGTGGACCCTGCTGTACTTGCAAGTTATGTTTCTGCATCTTCTCCAGAAGTAATGGAGTTTTCAAAGTCTCTTGTTGGAGTTGCCCGCCGATATCTTCGTTCGGGTCTTAATCGTAATATGCAGTTTGCAATGTATCTTTTTGAAGGTATGCGTCAGGCTGGAATAAAATACGAGGAAGATTCTTCTTCACCTTATGATACTTATCATCTTAATCTTGAAACTCTTGATTATATCCAGTATCCGTATCAGACAATGCTTTATAAAGCTGGTGATAAAGATGAGGTAGGAATCCTGTTGATATCACTTCTTCAGTCAGTTGGTATTCAGACTGGTTTTATTGCAACTGCTGATGATTTTATTGTTCTTTTTAATACTGAGATTTCTGAAAATCATATAGATAACTTCTTTGATGGTTCGGATCGCGTTCTTGTTCTTGATGATGGTAATGTCTGGCTGCCTCTTTCAATGAAAGTATTTGGTGAAGGTTTTATAAACAGCTGGTACAAAGCTGTTGAAGAATTTATGGCTGTTACAGAAGCAGAAGAAGATTATTCTTATGTTGATATTTCTTCGGCATGGACTTATTATCCGCCGGCAAGTTTCTCTAGTGGCGAAAATGTTGCTCTTAATACATCGGAAAAGAAAATATCAGAAATCGTAGAAACTGATATTTCTCGTTATATTACTGCAGAGTTTGGCCCTCAGATTGCAGCTGTACAAAACAGAATCTTAAAGGAAGGTGCTTCGGCACCCCTTTATAATCAGCTTGGTTTGCTCTATGTTCGTGCCGGAATGTATTCCAGCGCAATTCCTGTTTATCAGCTTTCGGCAAAAATGGGATCAATCCCTGCTATGAATAATCTTGGTAACATTGCTTCTATGCAGAAAAATTATAAAGAGGCAATGTCTTGGTATCAGAAAGTACTTGAGCTTGATCCGGAGAATAAAACAGCTTTGTCTAACCTTAATCGAATCCAGAGTGAGCTGAAGAATGAATAAGAGAGAGTTTAAAAAGTGTCGGGAAAACAATCTAAAAAAATAAGAAAGGTAAAACGATTTTCTAAAAAGGCAGTGATAGGTTCTGCTGCTGCTATTCTCTGTACTGCGCCTGTAGTTCCTGAGGGTGGGGAATTCATCTTGAGCGTATTCCCACACATCTCCTTCCCTATTATAAAATTTGATGAAAGTCTTGCAACCGGCTTTGGTGGTGGAGTTGCACTTACATACAGGCCTGTTGAGTTCTTTAATGTTTTTGCAGAAGGTGATTATAAGCAGTATCGTTTTAATACAAAAGAGGATATTGGTGATATTTCTGTAATCGGTGGTAAGGTAGGTGTCGGATATCATTTACCGATAACTGACCGAATCGGTATGGATATAAATGCCGGTGTCGGATATTACAACTCTACATACGATAACGGACAGGGCTCTTCTGGTTCAAAAACAACTGTAAATGGACTTAGCGTTACTGGTTCCATTGCCTTCTCTTATAAAATCAATCCGGTTTTTGCAGTTTCTGCTGGTGGAGCTGTTGAACATCTGGCTTATAAAGATGGTAAGTTTATTACAAGTGCAGATGTAAATCCTGCTCTTTCTATAAATCTTACTAAAGCTTTTTCTAATAAAGCAAATGTTAGTTTTGATTCTGCAAATTTAAAACCTGTCTTCCCGGTTTTCTATTCCTGGTATAACGACAATCCGTTCGGAACTATTGAAATCAGCAATCATGAAGATGCTGCCATAACAGATGTTCAGGTTTCATTCTATCATCCTGAGTATATGGGGCAGCCAAAGAATTGTGGTGGAACAAAAATCCTTTACAGGGGCGAGACTCTTACGGTTGATCTAAAAGCTTTTTTCAACGAGCAGATGCTCAACCTCAATGAGAAAAATGATTCGCTTACAACCATTACTGTTGAATATAAATATCTTGGTTCAAAGAGATCTGCTACATTCCCATTGATAGTTCCTGTTTACGGACGAAACAATATGTCATGGGAAGATGACCGCTGTGCTTCTGCTTTTGTATCTTCTAAAGACCCTGCTGCTATGTGGTTTGCCAAGTATGTTGTTTCTACTATCAGAGATAATGTACGTAACGGCTTACCTACAAACATTCAGTATGCAATGGGTATTTTTGAAGCTCTTGATCAGTTCGGTATAAACTACGTAAAAGATCCGACTTCAGCATTTGAAGACAATGTCGGAACAGCTTCAATTGACTTCCTTCAGTTCCCATATCAGACTCTTATGTATCGTGGTGGAGACTGTGATGACCTTTCAATTCTGGTCTGTTCACTTTTTGAATCTATAGGAATTAAAACTGCGTTTATTACAGTTCCTGGTCATATTTTTATGGCTTTTGATTCCGGCTTTACGGTAGAGCAGGCAAAAGAGTATTTCATTAATCTTGATGAGTTCATTGTTGATGGAGACAATGTCTGGGTTCCTCTGGAAATTACACTTACTGATGAAGGGTTTAATAAAGCCTGGCATAAGGGTGCCTGGGAATGGAATGTTGCCAATAGAAAGGGCAGTGCAATGCTCTACAAGATGGAAGATTCCTGGAAAATCTATAGACCTGTAAATGTTCCTGGTGCAACTGCACGCTTTACTTTGCCGGAAGAACAGTATGTGGCAAAGCTTTTTTCTCATTCTGTTGATCAATTTGTTATGGAACAGATTGCTCCAAGAATTGCATATTATGAAAATAGAATTGCAGCAGCTCCATCAGCACAAAACTATAATGATTTAGGTGTCCTGTATGCACGTTATGGACTTTTTGAACTTGCAGAGCAGCAGTTCCGTGTAGCCCGCGAGAAAAAATATCTTCCTGCATATTTAAATACTGCAAATCTTTATTTTTCTATAAAAGATTATGAAAGAGCTCAAAACTGGTATAACGAAGTTCTATCAAAAGATGACTCTGTGATTTTAGCAACTCTTGGTCTGGCACGCTGTTCATATGAACTTGGAGATTATACTTCATGTGATACCTATTATGAGCAGGTATATAATACTAACCATGACCTTGCTAAAAAGTATTCGTATCTGGGTGCATTCGAAGATACAACGGGAAGAAGTTTCTCGCTTGCAGACAGACTTGAAAATACAATCTGGATAAACAGTCTTGAAAATGAAAAAACTGTTCATGGTGTTCAGAATGTTCAGAATCAGGTTGCAGTTCAGACTACAGATGTAATATTAAAAACTCCGGCTTCAGAGCAGAAATCACCAGACTTGGAAATCAATAAACAGGTTGCGGTAGTAGTACCAGCGGCTGCCGAAGAGAAAAGTGAAAAAATTGAAAAAGAAGAAGAACCTCTTACAGGTGGTGATGGTGATGACGATGCTAATGGAGAAAATTCTGAAGATACATCAGATAAGAATGTAACTGAAGTTGTCGAAGATACCGTTGCAGAAGAAGCTGTAAATGAAACATACGTTGGAATTGCTTCTGAGCTTGAATTCAGTTTCCTTACAATAGATGACCTTGTAGCACTCGCAGAAGAAAAACTTGAACAGCCTGTTCAGCTTGAAAAGACTGAGTTTGTTGAGCCTGCGGAAGTTGAGGTTGCTGAGAAGTCAGAAGTTGTAGAGAAAACGGAAGTTGCAGAGCCAACAGAATCTTTTGAATTAGCAGAACAAACAGAAATTGCAGAACAGTCTATAATTACAGAAGAATCTGCCCCTGTAGAACTTGCGGAAAATTCTGAAGAACGCATCGAACAAACAGCAGAAGAAGAAACTCTCGTGCCTCAGCCTGAAACTACAGCCGTAGCAGAAATTGAAGAACCTGTTACCGATTCTGAGATTATAGTTGCAGAACCGGTTGAAGCTTCTGTTACTTCATTAATCACCGACGTCCCATTACGCGCCGTTCCAAGATTTACAACACAGCCATCAGAAGAATGGGCTCCAAAAGAAGCCTACGAAGTAGAGTCAATTCCAGGAATGAAATCATTCGAAGAAGAAATGGGCGTTTACCAGAATGAAAAGGCATTCCTTTATAAAGACGAATATGATTTTGCTGTAAATCCTGGAGAAAAAGTTGAAGATAAAAAAGATACAGAAATTGCTCAGAATACAGTTCTCGAAGTAAATCCGTTTACAAGCTTCCTCTCAGAAAAAGAAGCTGCAAAAGTAGAAGCAATCACTAAGTTTAAGCTTGAGAATATAACGGAGAAAGTTTCAGAAAAAATTACCGAGACAGTTTCGGATTCTGTTCCTGAAACGCTACCTCAGGTTTTGTCAGAAACTGTAGCACAGACAGTATCAGAAACTATTACTGAATCTATATCTGAAAACACTGCAGAGACAGTTACAAACACTACCATCACTTCTGTTGAACAGATTCCAGTACCTGAAGTAATTCCAGAGGCTGAAATTGCAACATCAGAAGAAACTGCCGTAGCAGTACCAGTAGTAACGGAAACAACGGTTAATGAACCGAATAATAAGTCAAAAATCCCAGTTATTGCCGCAACAGCAGGAATTGCCGCCGCTATTGCAGCTTTATTTATAGCAAAAAAAAGGAAAGAAAAATGAGAAACTTAAACAAACTCTTATCAGTATTTTTATTTACAGGACTTCTCTTTATTACAGCATTATCAGTGGCAGCCTGTGACAGCTGGATGTCAAATGATAACTTCATGTCAGAGATAGAATCAGAAGTTCACGATGCAAACGCTGCAGAAATCAATGTTTATATTCGTTATGCAAATGCAAAAATGGGATCTACAGAACCTTCTGGAAATACACGAATGAAGGTAGATGTTGCTTCAAAAATTTCGGCAATTACAAGTGATGACTACGGCTTTATAAAATGGGCTGCATTCTCAACAGAAGATTTTGCAACCACTAAACAGCATTCAAATCTTATTTTTATAAATGAAGATGATTACAACACAAATTTTAAAGATAAAGAGCTTCCATCTTCAGTTGTTAAATTTTCAAATGATAAAAGTCCTTCAACTGAAGTAAAAGTATTATCTTCAAGAACTGATGTTTTTATTATTCCGATTGTAACAAATAGACCTACCTATGTTCAGTCAGTTCCTGCCAATGCGGATTATAACGTTGTAAAAAATACATCTATCCGAATTCTTTTCTCAAAACCTCTTGATGAATCTACAATTTATGATTCAGAAGGAAACTTAAACTATTCAATTACAACAAGTTCTGCAACCCTTAATGACGATGAGGAAATTGAAGCAAAAGATATTACAGATTTCTTTAGTCACAAATTAAGTGATTCTGGAAAAATGCTCACCTTAAAACTTAAGGAAGAAGAAGACGAAGATGGCAATAAATTAATCAAGAACTTACTTGATAACCGTCAGCGAATTACAGTTATTCTTTATGAAGGACTTTGTGACCGCTACGGTTTTTCAATGAACGGCAACTATACCTTCAGTTTTCAGACAGGAACAAATACAGATACACTTGCTCCAATTATCGAAGTACTTGTGGGTGGACCGGGAGATATTTGTACAGGTTTTGTTTCTTTCCATGATGGAGAAATTGACGGTAAAGCAACAACAGCAGCAAAAAATGCTCCAAAAGATATCAATAGCACAGAATATACAGATGCTTTGCTTGCTCAGCGTGTAAAAGATAAATTAAATATTTATGTAAAGGCAAATGATATTATTGCATCTGGAAACACTGATATTAACCCTGCAAAAGACTTAAGCGAAGATAACGTAAACTACATTGCAATTAGTGCTTCTCTTTATATTGAAAATACAGATGAAAAAGGAAATCCGGTAACTGCAAATCGTGATGATCTTGAAACAACTATTCCAAAGAAAAATAATATTTACATTCCGGGAACAATAAGTGCAAATGCAGAAATAAATAATCTTTTCACAGAAATTGTACCGTTAGATAAAAATGGCACAAAGTATTCTGGAGGAACTATTTATACTTATGATATAAGTGGACTTCCAGATGGTCTTATTAAAATTGATGTCTGGGGTATTGATATGACAGGAAACAGCGGAGGAGATAAAGAAGCTGGTGCCACATATTATACAAAACACGATAACGGTTATAAATCAATCTTTGTTGTAAAAGATAGTACTCCAATCAATTCTGATTTAGTAAGAAAGAATAAGCTTGTAAAATCAAAATCTGAAGCAGCCCCTTATGGCTGGTACAACAGTGAAACTTTAGGAACAATGCAGCTGTTTGATACTGCACAAAATAAGATTGTTGATAGCGGTAATCAGAAACTTCGTTCATTAGATAATAATCTTTTCTGGTCCTTTATTGTAGGAAAGAACAGCAGTACTCCAGATGTTTCATCAAAAGATTGGGTTCGTATCCACAGTGAAACTTCAGGTGAAAGTCTTTTATATTCTCTTAAAAATGCAAAAGCTGCACAGGATGGTCCGGTTGATATTACACTTTACTTAAAAGATGATATGGGTAATATTTCTGAGCCTGTAGTTCTCGACTCAATCATGTATGATAATACTAAGCCAACTGTTAAACTTCTTGATAATTATGGTGACTTTGTAGATGCAAACGGAAATAAGGCTCTTCACAGTTCTAAAGACGCAGTAATCAGCCAGATTCTAAAAGTCGCATTTGAAGAATTAAATGAAGATGATAACGGAAGTGGTATCCGTCGTCTTGAAATACATGTAAAGAAAGATAACACAGAAGTTGCAGTTCCTCTTGATCCACAAAAGTTTAAAGTTGTGTATGCAGATTCAACAATTGAAAATCCAACTCCTTCTTCAACTGGCATTCGTGAAATTAAAATTGCTTCAGATGACCAGGCTTCAACAAATAATCTTAAAGCATTTAATGTAACCGATGCTTCAAAGATTACAACAGGAACCTTATTCATTTACGGACTTACCCTTGGTGAGGAAGATGGGGATTATACAGTAACTGTAGATCTGTTTGACTCTGCAATGAATAAAACAACAACTTCTGCAAAAACACTTATTTCCCGAGATACAACAGCTCCAGTCGTTAATAAGGTAAAGGTTCTTAATGCACAGTCACGTACTGTTTATGGTGATGCGACTGCAGCTAAAACCTGGTGGATGCCAAAAGATTATTATGATGAAAACAAAAAACTCACAAAGGTTTCTTTAAATGTTGAAATCAATGAATCTGGCTCAGGCCTTGAATATATTAAGGTAGCAGATGATATCGGCTTTACAACAGATACCAAACTTAAGAGAGACAATAATTATCTTGTTGCTGGAAAAGATTATTCTCTTGATACTTCAAATAATACAATCAGACTGCTTGATAATTATACAGCAGCTCTTAAAGGTTCTCCTGTAACACCAATCGTGATAACTCTTGAGAACGTAGAACTGAAGAAGATAAATGATGATACAGGTAATAAGCTTCATTTGCATGTTGATGATTTTGTAAATAACAGTGGTTCAAATATTGTTGCTGGTACAAGCGGCAGCAATTCGCAGTTTACTGTTTACTATCCTGATGAAACAACCGGTACTCTTATTTTTGCTGATAATACAGCTCCTGTAATTGCAGCTCTCAAAGTAGAAGATACGGCCAATACAACTGCAAACATGATCAGCAAGGCTTATGATAAAGATCATTTTACAGATAAAAAGGATGTCGTTCTTACTCTTACACTTACAGCCGAAGAACTTTCAAAGGGTAGTGGTATAAAGACAATTTACCTTTCAGACAATGCAGTATTTACAGCCGCAACAAAGATTTTTGTAGATGGAATAGAACTTACAAATGGTTATGATTTCTCTGCAGATAAAAAATCAGTTAATTTCGATAAGGTATTTACTAGTGCAAATGTAATAAAATTTACAAATGTTCAGATTGTTTCAGATACAGAAGGGGCTCAGGTTATAACAGCAGGTATCACAGACTTTGTTGGTCTGAAATCTGAAAACAAAAACTCTAATACAATTATTTATGATGTTACAAAACCAAAGATTAATGATAATGATGGTATAAATTGGGTAGAAGCAGATACAGGTGTTACACTTGAGTGCGAAGGTGACTGGGTAGTAGATACACAGAAACTTAAAATCAACTTTACAGAAGCAACTTCCGGTGTAAAACTTATTAAATTTTCAATTCATCTTCTAAACAATACAACAGATATATTTGAAAATCCTTTTGATTCTGGTTCTGACTTCAAACTATATTATAATGATGTAGAACTGATTAAAGGTACAGATTATTCAATTGATTCAAACAAACAATTCATTGTTTTAACAACTCCAAAGACTTCAGGAAGCTTTAAATTTGAAAACCTTAAACTCACAAATACAAATATACAGGGAACTTATGTAATTGACGTTGACTTACTCGATGCGGCAGAAAATACGATTAATTGTTCTAAGTCAATTGCAATTGATAGTATCCCTCCTGAATTAAATGATAAGCTTATAATTCCAGGCGTGATTAATGCAAAAGAACTTATCGTAAATGGTGGTTCTCAAATATTGGCAGAAGATATAGCTGGCTGTGGAAACAACTGGCTTAAGTATGCAGATGTAGGTGGTACAGATAAGGCTGCTGATTCTATTCCAGTTTTGATTACAATCGAAGAACAGGGCTCTGGTATTAAGGTTATTACTTTCGGTGAAAATGCAGTTCTTGATAATAACCGTACACAGCTATGGGCTGTTGATGAATATGGAAATCCTGTTTATGACTTGAAAGAGCCTCCTGCAGGAACTGCTGCAAAATCATATACAGTAAATTCACAGAATAAAACTATTACAATTGATAATTCTATAGATGCTCTGAATGCAAATGGAGATAACCTGAAGTTCAAGGTTATGGTTAAGAATGTAGGTATTGATATTAAAGATACTGAAACCACAGTTTCTAAAAACAAAATTACAGTAAAAGTTCAGGACGTTGCAATGCACGAAACAGGAGATATAGATACCTATGAAAGCTATATTTATTCTGACAGCCGCATGCCTGCAACTCCAACAGATTTTAAACTCATAGACCGTGCATATTCAAAAGATGCCTCTATACCAACAATTGCCGCTTCAGAAAACTACACAAATGAGACAATTGTAGATATGGAATTCAAACTTGACGGTTCAGAAAAAACTGGTTCAGGTTATCATGAGTTTAGAATTAGTGGCGCAAGATTTACAGATAATTCAGTTATATCAATGACATCAATTGATGGAAATGAAGCTGTTTTGTGTAATGGTTCTGCAATTCCATTTGTATTGTCAGAAGACAAAATGACACTTACTCTTAAGACAACTGGTACAAATGCAGAAAACTTTGTAGTACGCCAGGCTGTAAAGGTTAAGATTACAAATGTTGAGCTTACAAATGGAATTCAATCTGTAACTTCTGGAACTGAAAGAGAAGTTTTACTCACTGCTTATGACCTTATAGGAAGATATAATTCAGCTGCAAGTGACAAAATCTGGTTCGATAATACTCCTCCAGAATTAGAGAAAATATTTACAGCAAATTACTCTTCAAGTTCTTATAGTGGTGTACCTTCATATTATGTACCAACTATAAATGTTTACCCACATGCAAACGATGAAAATGGAACTGGTGTCTTGATTAATTATGGTACAGAAACAAATGTTCCAACATTCTATACTGCAACAACTTACAATACTGGTTTCTATCAGTATAACGGACAGGTTTCAAGTTCATCATCATCGTTAAATACAAACTTTACTCATGGTGCTGTTCTTGGAATCCGTGCAAAAGATACAACAAAACTGGGCGGTTATTTCACAAGAAAAGATGATACTGCACCAAAAACATTCCTTTATTATTCTTTAGATTCTAACTTCTCAAAAACAAAAGCAGCTCTTCTTACAAGTGGAACAAACCTCAGTTCTGATAAGCGTGGTTCACGACCTACAGCTACAGATGATTCTGAAGCTCTCTGGTTTGGTTTTACAACTGGAAAATACTCTGCAGTAATTGTCGATGAGGCCGGTAACTGTAGCGAAATATTCCATTTTGCTGTTGTACAGGATACAACAAAACCTGCAAAAGAATGGGGCAGTGGCAGCAATGCAGACAGCCTTAATAATCGTGTTCTTTTGCAGATGCCGGATAACAGTGCAAAGGCTTATACAAATTCAGCCATTACAGTAGCAAATAGTAATGAATTCCGTAGATTCTGGGCATGTTCTAGTTCTGCTTATAGCATACGAACTAAAAAATATGTAACAAAGAAAACTAGTAACAAATATAAGATTCAATTAAATCTTGGTGGAACATATACTTCAGCAACACCAATCACAAAAATTGATGGTTCAGAAGCAAGTACAACAACCTCTTATTCTGACCTTTCTTCAACAATAAGTTCTTCTCCAATTGAAATGTATGCAATCAGTACATTCTATGGTTCTTGGCCTACTAGTGCAGATGGTAATAGTACAAGCGGTAAATACAAATATTCTCCAGTTGTTCCAAAAGGAACTACTTTCCCTAGTGGACAGTCACATTCAAGCTCAAGTACTTCTTATTTAGGTAAAGATTATTTCGAATATGGAGATTGTCCTACTTCAAATTCATGGTATATATATGAAACCGATGTTTCTTACTGGCATTCATATAGCTCAGGAACAACTTACACAGATACTTTTTCATGTAATAGTACCTCAATTTCCAGCTATGTAGACTCAAATAATAACCTTATAATCGAAATTCCAAACACCCATAGTACGGCTCCAATTTCAGTATTCCTGCGTGATGGTTGTGGTAACATGCAGTATGTTGTTTGTGGTGTATATACAGATAGTGATACAGATTCCAGCTCATATGGACAAGAAGTTGCCATAAGCTTTGTAGTAGATGAAAAACTTGGTTATGCAGAAACATCAAATGGTATGGTTGCTACTCCAATAATCATGCAGAATCCTTATATGACTTATGTTACTTCTAGTCCAAGTGTAGCATGGCCTTTAAGTTCAGGTTCAACTGGTTTTACCTGGAATCATAACACTGGTAATGGTGACCAGGGTGGTGAAGGTACAAAACGTGGATTTATAAAAGACTATGCAAAATATGCAACTTATTATAATCCAAATATAGATTATTCGAATACAGCTCAGCAATTTAAGATTGGACTTACCTTGAATTATGATACTCGCTCATATAAGCGTGACTATCCAGAAGATATTCTGTTTAATTCAGATTTAGGAAAAGTAACAGATCCTGAGCCTTTAAGTTCTGATTCAAGTAAATCTGATTATACATGTCGTGCTTTGCTTTATTGTACACAAAATTCTTCAAAACCAACTTATGATGAAATTATTTCGGCTGGAGTAAATGTAAAAAATTCTTCTGGTGGTTTTAGAACATCATGGGTTGGTGTAAAGGCAAGTAACGATACTTCTCTAAGAGATGATTCTACTGAAGAAGATATAAGATATAAGGTTACAGGTACAACAATCCTCCTCGACTATCCAAGGCCTGATTATACAGCCCTTGGCTGGACTATAAATGAAACAAACGGGGAACCTAAACCTTACTACATCTGGTATATTTTTGAAGACCGTGTAGGAAACTATGAAATTGCAAAGATTGTAAACAGTAATGCAACCGGAAATCAACTTACAACAGAAACAAGCGGAATGTTTGACCGTTGGCTTTATGATAATGAAGCTCCAGTAGTAACAACCCGGGGACATGGCTTAAATCCAAACGAAATAACAGCAGATAATATTGCTGAGCTTGTTGCAAGTAACAACGGATTTGTGCCTTATGTGGATAGTGATGGCAATGTTTATGTTCATGCATCAAAAACACATACAAGTTTGCAGAATGGAGCAACTCTTAATTCAACTGCTGGTAATGGTACAACTCATAAAGCAGATGGTCATGAAACTTATTCAATATATAATAACTTTGTTGATCTGGTTGTTTCTGAAAATACTGGTGTTCGTGCATTTGCCTGGTCTACTTCTAACAATGTAAATTTTTCTACAAGTTTTACAGATTCTTCAAGTTGGTATACTGGTTCGAATGTATATTGGTATGTAGGTTGGGGGCCAGTAACAAATTCTGGTGGTCTAGCAAAAGATATAGCAAATGGTTCATTTACCTATGGCTCAAGTTCATATAAGCCGGAGAATGCCTATTATTATGGCAGCACAGATTATTCAGGAAAATATTCTGGTACTAAAGTAAATACAGTATTCCCTTACGGAAAACTTAGTACATCAACAGGAACTGAACTCTGGCTCCATGTAATGGACTGGACAGGAAACATTTCTCATTACAGGATGGGAGCCTCTGGCGTAAAATTTATAAATGACTCTGTAGCTCCATCTTATACAACTTCGACAGCAGAGAAATTGGAAACAGGTCAGTATTATATTAAGAAAACTGCTAGTACCCCTCTGTTAAAGATTGCCGGTGCTGGAGAAAAGGCAATAAATGAAGAAAATATAGATGTTTATATTCCGGAAGAGTATTTTGCAGAAACGGGTTCTGGTATAAAGGGCTATTCTTTCAGCGATGATGGAACAGGTATTGCTGAAAAGATAGGTGGAAAATCATATCTTAGTATTCCTTATAATAGATATCATGGTCTGACATCTGATACTTATTATGTATATGATAATGTTGGTAACGTACAAGAACATTCTTTGAATTATGATTTCGATAATAAACCTCCTAAGATTGCCAGTGTTGCCTTTGTAACTAAACTTGATTCTTCAGGTCAGGGTAAATTTGCCGATGTCGAAAATGGTCTAGGAACACAAGGTGTTTATACATCATTTGGAGGAGTAAGATTCTACGAACATAAAGAAAAGAATTCTGACAATGAGGAAATTAATAAGTATTATGATGATATAAGCCATTTCAAAACAGGTGAAGTTCAAGAAATTTATATCACTAAAGAAAATGCTGTTAAATTCCAGATTAATTTTGATTCAGAAATCAAAACAGAAAATGAGTATCTTGATGATATTAAGATTAATCGATGGGATTCTGATACAAGTAAGTGGGTAACTGTAACTTCATGGAAATCAAATAACACATCATGGTGGCTTGGAGAAGGTGAAACTGAATCAACTACTGTAATCCGTGCAATGGGTACTTCAGATAGCAGCGGTTACGATAAACTTACATATACAGCCGAAGGAACCTACTATCAGATTCTTGCTACAGATATTTCAGGTAACTCTAACTGCCAGTATTTTAAGTTGTATCTTGATAAAGCAGCTCCAACTTTTGCAACTACAACTCCAAATCCAATAGTTACTCTTGGAAAGGGTTCTATTGGTAAAATTGGAAGTACTTACTATTATACAGCTGATAATACAGGTAAACTTAAGCTCAATTTTGCTGTAGTTGATTCTGGAATTGGAAGTGTTCCTGAAAGCGGAACTTATGCTGGGGATTTGAAGAAAATATGGTATAGTTTGACAGGAACAGAAGATTCCTGGACATTAATCGAGGATCCTGCCAATGCAGAAATTCAAATCGCAAGTGGTGATATTGAAACTATCTACTTTAAGGATGCTCTTGGAAATGTTACTAGTGGTTCAGATGTATATCCAGGATTTGCATATACTAATCCAAATGCAGCCACTGGAACAGATCCAAAAGTTATAATTTCAAAACTCAACTTTTATGGTGATGATACAGTTAACGAACCGCTTCCAAGTGCTCCATTTATTGAAGTTGGAGAAATTAAGAAAGATGGTAAACGAGCAAATATCGTAAAACAAATTACAACTTATGGTATGGGTTACTCAGACACTAATCTCAGTTCGAAGAGTACTACAGATTTGGATACACATGTATATACGGAACAAATTTCAGCAGGAACTGTTCTTATAAAAGGTGAAGGTGATGAGATTCGTAAAAGACTTACGATAACTTTCCCAACCTCAAATAATAAGATTATTGGTTATCTCAGATTAAATGATAAAGATGAAAATGGTAATACTCTTACTCCAAGTACTACAGCAGGTATCTACAGTTTGAAAACACTTGAACATGAATTTACAGAAATCTTACCTACAGGAGAAGATGACGATTATAGTCCATTTACAATAAAGTATTATGCAGTTGATATTGTTGGAAATGTGAGTCCGGCTCTTAAAATTATTTATAGTTATGAAAATCCACATAAAGCAAAAGATATTAGATTAATTGAAGATCCTGAACATTCAGATCTTATTAAAACTGATGTCTTACAACAGATGCATGATGATCACCTTACATTTGCGAAATTCCTGACTGTTCCTGGAAGTACAAGTGGAAATCAATATGGAAAGCCTGGTATTCGATATTTTGATGGTGGATATTTGATTGTTCGCTGTTCATTGTTCGATATAGCTGGTGATGAATATCTTGAAACCCCATCTTCAATAGAATTATGGGATATTTGGGGAACTGGTAAAAATGAGCGAAAAAAGCGAGGTGTTAGTGATACAGGAGCAGAGTTCTTCAAGATTTATACCTCTGCATTAAATACTGATTCCAACCCTGCAAATGACGATAAAGTTGGTGGTACTACAGCAGATAAAGACCGCTATTATTGTTATGTCGCTTTTAAGTTAAAATATGATGAAGATCAGGATTCCGAGAAAACTCCATCATCTGGTTGTTTCAAGAACAATGATGATTTTGATGGCAGCAATATTTATTTCAAACTTTGCGGTGAGACAAGCTCAGACTACTGGTTGATGTATAAATCGGATGATAATGACACAACCAAAAAATATGGTTGGAAGATTGATGATGCAGCGCCTGTGATTGACTCTGCATATGTTCGTTCTGCTAATAATGGTATAAAGGGATACAGAAAAAATGGTTCAATTGAAATTGCCTATGATAATTATGATTCAGGCTGGAATTATAAAACAAATTATTATTCCAAAGATATGATTATCTATATTCCACAAACAAAAATTACTGAAAAATATAATGGAATACAGTACAAAACAATTGTAACCGGTGGGGCAACAGATATTGATTCAGGCTGGAAGAATCTTGATACAGCAAGTATAAAGTGGAAGAATAACGATTTTAGCAATACAGATTGTTATAGTTTCGAATTACCAAATGTTGCAACAATTCATAGCAGTATTCAATTCTATCTTAAGGATGAAATTGGAAATGTTTCTGAATATATAGTTGGAAATCCTGATCATGGTGATTACACATGGTGGATTGTAAACGACTGTTTAACAAGTGTAAGTGTTACTGCACCTGCAGAAGGCTGGTCAGAAACAGCAGAAAAGTTTACATTTGATGTATCGATTCCAAGTGGAAGTGTTATAAAATCTGTAAAAGCTAAGGTTGGTGGTGAAGAAGTTGCTTCGACAGTTACCTTTAATGACTACAATAAGGGTAATGATACTGATAAACCAATTCAACCAATACTTGATGGTGAACAAGGCTGGTTAAATATATCTGGTATTAAAGTTTCTATTGATAAGAGTCTGATTGTCAAAGGTTGGAACGCAAAAGATGTTACAATTATCCTCAATAATAATGATGAATTAAAGGGTAGTGTAAAGAAGTTTGTTCCAGCAAAACCTCTTGGTGAAGGAAATATTTCTATAAACACAGGAGAAAATGCAAAATCATGGATCTCTGGAACAACAGAATACGTTCTTCCAATTGCATTTACAGGTGGAGCTGGAATAGACAATGTTTCAAGTATTGAAATTGGAACTGGAGAAAATGCTGCAGAAGGAGTAACTGTTGAATGGACTAGTGGTGCAACTACAGTTACTATTAAGAATGTTCCTGCACAGATCTGGAGTGATCAGAAAGTATACCTTAAGATAAATGGAACAATAACTAAGGAAGTATTTACAATTCAGGCTAAAGCACTTAATGAAGGAAATATTTCAATAAATACAGATGCAGATACTAAAAAGACATGGGAATCTGGAACAACAGAGTATGTACTTCCAATTACATTTACTGATGGAGCAGGTATAGAAAACGTAACAAGTATTGGAATTGGAACTGGAGATAATGCTGCAGAAGGAGTAATTGTTGAATGGACTAGTGGTGAAACTACAGTTACTATTAAGAATGTTCCTGCACAGATCTGGAGTGATCAGAAAGTATACCTTAAGATAAATGGAACAATAACTAAGGAAGTATTTACAATTCCGGCTATAGCTCTTGGTGAAGCAAACATTTCTATAAACACTGCAGAAGATACTAAGAAAGTATGGGTATCAGAAACGACAGAATATGTTCTTCCAATTACATTTACAGGTGGAGCAGGAATAGGAAATGTTTCAAGTATTGAAATTGGAACTGGAGAAAATGCTGCAGAAGGAGTAACTGCTGAATGGACTACTGGTGCAACTACCGTTACCATTAAGAATGTTCCAGGTCAAAACTGGAGTGCTCAGAAAGTATATCTTAAGATTAACGAAACTATAACTAAAGAAGTATTTACAATTCCGGCTAAAGAACTGACTGCTGATGACATTGAAATAGCATCCGCTACATGGAATGATTCAACAAGTTATGAATTACAGGTAACTCTTAAGAATGGTGCTACAGTTAATAACATCACAGCTGTAGCTGCTTATAATGCTGATGCTGCATTCAAGGAAGAAAATGGTACTGTTAATAAGACTGTAGTAGTTATAAGCGGTATGAGAAAACTCTGGGATGGTCCACAAAATGTATCAGTTAAATTCAACAATAATGAGTCTATACAATTTAATGTATTGACAATTCCTCAGAGAGAAATCAAAGATTCTGATGTTACTATAACTCCTACAAATCCGGAAACCTGGTCAGATAATCTTTCATATGTTGGATTTACGGTTACTTTATCTGAAGGACTTACTATAACAAAAATAGATATTGATGGAAACATCGCTTCAGTACAGGATAATTATGGTGGTAATTATGGTTTACAGGCAGCAGGTGGAACAACAATTGCTAAAACTGTTACAGTAAAAGTTATAACAAATCATGGGGAGGTTGAAAAAGCTATATTCCCTGTTGTTGATTCCAACGTTGCAAATCCAAATATGAGTGGTCGTTCTGTTCTGGGATTGATAAAAGATCTTGCTGCTAAGATAAGTAATAATGACCAGAATACCTACTCTGATAATAATATTAGACGTTACAGAGCTACAGAATCAGAACTTGCTGTAAATAATGATGTTACAGAAAAGTCTGTAAAAGAAGCAAAGAAAGCCGCTAAGAAAGCAAAGAAGACTTCGAAGAAAGCTTCAAAGAAGGCAGATGATAGTTTTGATCAGGTTGTAACACAGCCTCAGATTGTTTCTGACAAGGCTTTGAATATTCCAGAAGCAACACTTACAGATGATGTGACAGTTTCAAAGGAACCAGACATCCTTGAAAACGCTGACAGTATAATTACACAGACTGTAGAAGAAACAGAATCGATTAGTGCAATCAAACCTGTAGCAACTGCTGCTGCTGAAATAGAACCTGCTGATCAGTCTGCTGATACAAGAAAGTCTTCATCAAAGAGTTCGGTAATTGTGATTATGCTTGCAATCATCGCCAGCTTTGGTGTTTTCTGGTATTATAAGAAGGGAAGAAAGAATTAAAAAGAAATTCCCTCTGAATAGAGGGAATTGTTAAGAGTCTTTTGGAATCCTCCGGTATAACCGGAGGATTTTTTTATTTCTGTAATAATCTGAATGTACCTTTGATTTCGTACTTTGTGCCAACCCATTCCGGATTCATATCTGATGGGTTTTCAGTATTGTATGCTACACCAAAATCATCGGCTTCTGTTGGAACTTTTCCTTTTGCAAAGAACTTTTCTATAAGCTCAACATAATAAGCGGCAACCTTATCTTCGCTGTCTTGTGAATAAAGAGCCTTGAATGCAGAAAGGGCAGTAGAATAGTCTCCGGCTTCAAACTTATGCATTGCCTTTTCCCACTCTTCAAGATATGTAAGTTTTGTATCAGTTGCTTCTGACTTAAAACCAATAAGTTCATAAAGACGGATAGGGGTTTTTACATTTACAACCTGAACTCGGTCAAGACTTCTTACAAGGAATGAATCAGAAAGATCTGTTCTTGTTGCTTCACTAATCAGAATACCACCTGTATGATACTGCTTATTAACTCCTTCAAGACGGCTTGCAAGGTTTACGTTATTACCCATCATGGTGTAATTCTTTTTGTTTTCAGACCCCATATAACCGGCAATCATCTCACCAGAGTTCAAACCAATTCGTGTGAAAAGAGTTCTTTTGTTTTGAACCATAATCTTAAAGGCATCATAAAGATCCTGTTCCATATCATCAGGTTTAGAACCAGCTGCAATTTCAATGATGTATTTATTCATTTCAACTTCAGCTTTTTTCATTCTGATTGCTGCAGCACAGGCTCTCGCTGCATGGTCTTCCATCTTAACTGGTGCACCAACAAGAGCAATGATAGCGTCTCCTTCATACTTATCTACAGTACCTCGTTCTTCCATTATAAGGTTAGACATTTTTGTAAGGTAGAAGTTCAAAAGAGCTACAAGCTGAGCAGCATTAAGAAGTTCACTAAAACCAGAGAATTTCTGGATATCAGTAAACATTGCCGTCATTTCAACACGCTCACCACCAAGTTTGAAAGAAGATGGATTCGCAACAATCTCATCAACTACTTCTTTTGAAAGACACTGACTGAAAGCACCGGTAATGAATTTCTTATCTTTAGAAGTACTGATAAAATTCAAAATTGTAATAGCAATAAAGGTGATTGCAAGAGATATTGTTGGAATAGCAGTACCAATATAAATCTTAGTTATTATAAAGAAAAGGAGCAGTAGAATAATAGCTGTCCCTTCTATTAAACCTCCAACAACAAGCTGCTTTCCTGTACTTTTAATTTTGACAGAGCAGAAGCCGTATCCAAAGCACAAAAGAATTGCAATAATAACCGAAATCCACCAGGGAGAATCTGTTACAAAATCTTCTGAAAGTAATTGATTTGCAATTGCGTAATGAACACCAGGGTTAGGATATTTTTCTTCATACTGAGTAAGACCGAAGTCTGTTGTACTTGTAGCACAGGTTCCAAAAATACAGAAAGAATTTTTTACTATATTCTTAAGTGCTTCACGAGAATTTACTAAATCATCAAAAATTTCTCGTGCAGTATTCATAGTTTCAGAAATCCATGCTGCAGTTTCATCATCTCCAGATACAGAATCAAGAAGTTTCTTTTCTGTGTCTCCATATAAAAAGTTTCTGGTAGTTTCATAAAAGGCTTCTTTGTAGGCAAAATAATCATCATAAGTTACATCAGCCTCATTATCAGAAACAAGAGCGTCATGAATATAACCGGTTGCGGCGTCATAATATTCGTATGGAAGATCATCATCCCAGTAACTGAAAAATCCATTTTCTTTAAGAAACTGAAGACTATCTGCCATTGCTTTTTCAAGAAGACGGATTCTGTAGACCTTCCATAACGGAGTATCGTTATAATCATAATAGCTTACATTTTTCGGATATTTGATTAGTACGGTTCCGTCCTGTGCAAGCGGGATTTTAAGATCTCTTGTGCCATCTGCAAAATGACAGTCTTTAAGAATAATTTTATTGCGCTTTACTTCAATTTCAGGATTTCCAAGATAATTCAAAATTGGTGCAAAAAGCAGCTGTGGATAATATTTTCCATTATATTCCATAATGAGGTAAAGGCGTCTGAGGTATCCATCCTTATCGGCATCTGCGTTTACAAAACCTGCCCTTTTTGAATTGAAAAGAAAATCACTGATAGCTGGTTCAACTCCAGAGTAGGAAGGAACCTTTGCGCTTTTATCTACACTGATATTTTTGAGTGAAAGATTATCTGTAAGATACTGTTCTGTGGTTTCATCAAGGTCTGGGGTTTCGGTACCAAAGGTGAGAGTAACATAAGAGTTTTCAAAAAACTTTAAGTCATTGGCAAGACTATCATCTGCATTACGTACAGAATACTGAATGGCGGTTTTAATTCGGTTTTGAACAGTTTCCATTACACTGGAAACATCTTCCTGAATAGTATCGCCTTCAGCTTCAGTTAAAAGCCATGTGATATTTTGTGAAAGCTCAGAAAAATCTTCATCAACATAGTGAGGAAGCTCGCTTTCTACATATTCCTGATTAACTTTTGCCTGAGATTTATCAAGAAAACTTAAATCGAATATAGCAGCTTCTGATCCCAGTTCTTTGAGAACTACGAGCGCATCAGCATAAATTTCACGGGAAAAAGGCCAGGTTCCAATTTCGTTTACAGAGGAATCGTCAATATTAACCATTACAACAGAATCAGATTCCTTGAGCTTTGGCAAGGTTCTCTGAAAAAGATCGGCAATTTGCTTATCCAGACTTGTAAAAATTAAAAGGGAACAGATAATAACAGAAATAAATGGAATAAGGAGGTAAGTATACTTTTTCATGTGTCTCTCTCTTAAAAAAAAATCCTGTGCTGGAAAACCAGAACACAGGATTTGCTTTGATTTAAATTATAGGATTATTCGTCCCATTCATAATCTTCCTTTGCTTCACTTGCGCGGGAAGAAGCTGTAACAACTGATTTGCTAGTTTTATCAGAGCCGGCAGCAACACCAGAACCCTTGAGAGATGCACCTTTCTTAATTCCAGTATTTCCTGAAGTTGCAGAAGCAAGACTTTCAATAGTTCCTTTCTGCATTGCTTTGATATTGATTTTAGCTCCGTCTAAGGTAAGAATAAGGCTTGAATTAACACTAGTCTGAATTACAGTTGAAGCAGATAATTCCTGACCTTGTTCGACAGCGATCCATTTTCCTGGTGCAGATTCATATGTAACCTTACCAGTAAAAGATTCAACCTTGTAACCAGCGGCAAACAGTGATGAAGCAGCAAAAATAGCGAATAATACGCATACCAAGTTTTTTAGTTTTCTCATAAATTTTCTCCGAATTTATTGATTTAGAATTCAATATATTATCGTACATTTTTCGGTTATTGTCTACTAGAAAATAAAATTGTATTAATATCTTTTTGACTCTTGAAGAATAAGGATTTTCCGTACATAATTAAAGTATGACGGATGAAATGAACAGAAGTGCGTTCGATAAACTTGTTGCCGGAATGGATGCGGTAGAACGCAGTGATATGCTTGAAAAAATAAATCAGTCTGCAGTTTCTGTTGTTCAGCTTGTAGAAACCGAAGAACAGTATCCCGAGAAAAATGTCAGTCTGCATATCCGTTTTAAAGGTGAATCTGCTCTTTACAGATTTTTCCTCTGGCTAAGAAGTCTTCTTGAAAAAAAAGATCCCGAAAAAATATACAATGAAGATGTTCTTGCTTCTATGGCACGAAGAATAAATCGTGATCATCCTGGAATCTTAAATCATAAAAATGGTCTTATTGATTCTGTCTTCTATGAACATCTTCGTTCTCTTAGATCTTCAGCCGAATTTTTTAAACCTTATTTCAATATAATAGATGAAAATCCTGGTGACTTTTATGTTTTTCTGAGTTCATTTGTTACACCGGAACTCTCAGATATTATTACAGCAGAAGCAGATCCGTTCTCTCTTTCTTTTGATACAGAGCCTGATCTTGCAACTAAAAACAGATTATTAAAAAATCTTGATAGTATATTAAACAATATTGATGGTGCTGCAAAAAGCAATCTGTATAGTGCTGTAAGTTCCCTGAACTGGCTGCGTCAGTTTACAAGGCTTCCGTATATTCATTTTACTTCACAGTTTACAAACCTTTCGGGAAATCATTATACCTGTCCGTACAGAAATGCGGTAAATGATTTCTCAAGCTTTGCCGCAGTTTTCTCAAATGTAATGTCCGTACAGAATGAAGTACTGGAAGCTATGCTGATGTTTTCACAGCGAAAGGAGATTACAAAAAATGCACAGGATAAAGATATTGAACGAACAATCAAAGAGTTTATAGCAAAGGCAAATCAATGCTTTGGTATAATACAGATGTTTATTTCCAATGTTCCAATTATTAAGGTTGGAAAAATCATCAATGCTGATTATGATTGGCTTCCTGGTAATATAGATGGAGTAGAGGGCTGGTTCCCTAATTTCCGCAGTCACTGGCGAAAGATTATCGATGTTCGCTGGGCAGACTGGCTTCGAGAACGTAAAAAGAAAAATCTTGAAACATATCTTAATAACGATTTTGAGCTTTCAGAATTCCCGGTAATGAAATACCGGCCGTGGCAGGCTTTATGGATGAGAGTTCCTTTTGCATGTGAGCTTACAGGAGGTTTCTTATCCTGGTTCTGTGAAAATGAATATGAAGATATGATGCCTTATCTGAATGATGTTATGATGGAAGGCGTTTTTATTCGTAATGAAAACAGAATTGAATATTCAGAAGGTTTAAATCTTTTTGCACAGGCAATGAGTCAAATGCAGGAACTTCTGGAACGTCTTGCTCCGGAAGGTGAGTATGGTGCTCAGTTTGAAGAATTTGCTACAAGCCGACTCCGTTCTTTCCAGGTTCAGAATCAGATTGATTCAATGATGACTACAACTGAAACTGAAATCCGTGAATGTGTAAAGAAGTTTGGTAAAGGTGCCAGAATGATTGATAAATGCCTTAGCGGAGTTCTTTCTGAAGAAAGAGATAAGGTTCATGATGGACTTCAGAATATCAATGTAATAAAGGGGCATAACAATAGAGTCTGGAAAGATTCTTTAAGAACCTGCTGGGAAACATTGAAGAAAGCCGTATTCTACCTGTCAGAACTGGAGCCTATTGATGCAGCAACAGAACAGTAATCTTTTTGAGTTCCTGGAATTTCACCGTGCCGGTAAAGTAGTAGAGGGTGCACCAGTTTGTGGGCTTACCTTAAAAGCCGCCGGCAGCATGCGTTTCCGCTGGAATGAAACAAATCAGAATAGAGCAAAAGTTTTTCGATCTCTGGGTAGTACTGAAGGTGCAATTGTTCCCGTACAGCTCGATCACACTCATATCGTTTATAATGTAAAAAACGCCGGTGATACTCAGGATAAAATCGGTGACGGAATAATTACCGTGAACCGTTCGCTCATACCAACAGTCACCGTTGCAGACTGTATGCCGCTTTACTTGTATGAGCCGGAAACTGGAGTGTTTGGAATAGTTCATAGCGGCTGGAAAGGAACTGGCATTGTTGCTGACGCTATAAAACTCGCGGAAAAAGATTACGGCGCCCGCGCCCAAAACTTCTGCGTAGTTATCGGCCCCCACATCCGCGCCTGCTGTTACATCGTAAATGAAGAGCGTGCCAAATGGTTTTCCGAGAACTTCACTCCCGACTGCGTAACACCGCTCGAACCCGGCGTAAAAGTATCATGGAAAAGCGGCGGCGGCACCCTCTACAGACTCTCGTTAGAAAAAGCCAATTTAGCTGCGCTCCGCACCGCCGGCGTCCCACAGGAGAACATCTGGATTCACCCTGCGTGCACGTGTTGTACCAAAAAAAACGGCAGTTTCATCTACGGCTCAAATAGAAGAGAAACCTCAGAAAATGGCAGGCCCGACGCTTTCACAGTAATGGCCGCTTTTATTAAGAGTATTTGATAGTTTCTATAATTTTAGGGATTTCAAAAATGTGGGACGCAGGCAAAAAGAATAAGGGGGGACCCCGCCAACGCAGGCACTGGCGAAGCTACAGCGCCAAGTGAATGGTGGGGGGATAACTTATTTTTTTGCCGTCGCTGGGATCCGCATTTTTGAAATCCCTAAAATTTACAGTTAAATATTAAAGGGCTCATAACTGAGCCCTTACTGATTAAAGTGGAATATTTCCGTGCTTCTTTAGCGGTTTATTTGTAAAGATCTTTGTTTCAAGGAAGTCGAAACTAGCCACGATTCTCTTACGAGTATCTTCCGGCTGAATAATCTCAGTAATGTATCCGCGCTCAGCCGCAATATAAGGAGTCATAATCTCATTCTTATATTTCTCTGACGCAGCCTGAACTTCAGCAGCCTTGTTTGGATCCTTAAGCTCTTTAGCAAACAGAATCTCAATAGCACCTTCAGCACCCATTACAGCAATTTCTGCCTTTGGCCATGCGTAAACAAAGTCTGCACCAAGATGCTTAGAACACATAGCAATGTAAGCTCCACCGTAAGCCTTACGAAGAATAACAGTAAGCTTTGGTACAGTAGCCTCGCTGTATGCGTAGATTACCTTTGCACCGTGGCGGATAATACCTTTCTGCTCTTCCTGAGGTCCCGGGATAAATCCTGGAACATCAACAAAAGTAAGAAGTGGAATATCGAAAGAGTCGCAGTAGCGGATAAAGCGTGCAATCTTATCAGAAGCATCGCAATCCAATACACCACCAACTCCCTTAGGGTTGTTAGCAACAATACCAACTGTGCGGCCTTCAATCTTACCAAAACCAACAACACAGTTAATAGCAAATTCCTTCATGATTTCAAGGAATGAATCTTCATCGATTACGCAGTTGATTACGTCGCGCACGTCGTAGCCCTGGCGTGGATTTTCAGGAAGGATTTCCTTGATTCTCTTAGCGGCTTTCTTTTCATCAAACTTGAACTTTTCGTTTGGTTCAATCTTGTCGCCAAAGTAGTGTGGGATATAGTCCAGAAGACGGCGTACTTCTTCGTAGCATGATTTTTCATCTTCACAGCGGAAGTGAGATACACCTGATTTTGTAGCGTGAATTGTAGCTCCACCAAGGTCTTCTGCAGAAATGTCCATGAACATTACAGACTTAACAACCTTAGGACCTGTAATGAACATCTGAGTTACCTTATCTACAGTAAAGATAAAGTCTGTAATTCCTGGTGAATATACGGCACCACCGGCACAAGGACCAGCGATGATAGAAATCTGAGGAATAGCACCGGAAGCGCGAACATTCTGATTGAATACGTTACCGTATCCACCGAGAGCTTCTACACCTTCCTGAATACGAGCTCCACCCGAATCGTTGATTCCAATTACAGGACAGCGGGCATCAATAGCCATTTTTGTAAGGTCGGCAATCTTGCGGCCATGCATGTGGCCAAGAGAACCACCCTGAATAGTAAAGTCCTGTGCATAAACTGCAACTTTACGTCCGTTTATTTTTCCAAAACCTGTGATTACACCATCATAAGGAATGTCTTTTTTGTCCATTCCAAAGCTGGTACAGTTGTGTTTTACACCCTGATATGTTTCTACGAATGAATCTTTGTCGCAAAGTGCATTGATACGCTCAATAGCGTGAAGCTTTCCCTTCGCGTGCTGTTTTTCAACATTGTATTCCATAGTTAACCTCGTATTCTATTATGACAAATATTGAGAAATTGTCAATATGATTAAAGGCCTAGAGAGGCATATGGATGTGTCAGATAGTATTCAATCTGTTCTTTTTCTCTCTGCATTGCATCTTTTTCCGGCAGCCATTCATATTTAGAGCGGAGGCTGTCTACGGCAGGAATAACTTCACCGTTAGTTTTTTCAAGGGCAGCAAAGTAATCCTTCTTAAATGCGTCGCAGTCTACACCAAGATTTTTTCCATCATATTGAATATCAGTTATAATCCAGCGGTTCTTTTTGAAGGTGAGGGTAACTGTAGAAGTTACTTTTTCTACTATATAATCAACCTCTTCGCCTTCTGTATAAAGAAGATAATATTCAACTTTGTGAACAGAAGTACTGCCATTCTCAAGTTTAATATTTCCTTCTTTTTCAAGTGGAGCAGGATTTTGATTTTTCTTCTTCAGTTCAACTGCAAGAGTTTCAGCTTTTCCATCAATCTTAAGGTTTGTAACTCCGTAAATACCAGAGCGCTTGTATTTTGCTTCATCAGTTATATAGAAAAGCCAGTTTGCAGGATAGCCAAATCCATTATCATTTCCATAAGCAAGACGCTGTTTATGCATAACATAAATGCGGCTTACCATATCACCATAGTCACCGGCTGCTTTTCCATCTCCAAAATCAGAAAGCAGCATAGTATCTTTTTCGTTTACACCGTTCATATAGGCGCGGATTGTCTGAGTTGAAGTGAGTCCGACAGAAGTGTAATCTTCGCCGCGGGTTCTTAATGTACTTACAGTAACACAGATAACGATAACTATGATAGTCGCAATTACAGTAAGGGTAGTTGCGTTTCGCTTGATATGGCGTTTTGTATTGATTTTAGAGTTTTGTGCTTTAATATAGGCAGAAACCTTTTCCTCAAAGTCTTTATCTTCTTTATTATTCTGACTGAGGCGGAAGGCTTCATCAATTTTTTCGAGGGGGAAGTCTGCAACAGGGCGCAGATCTTCACTTGATTTTCCCTTCTTGCGTTTTCCAGGAACATTTACAGCGGTAGAATTAAGCTTGAGTGCATTGTTGATTGCAAGGGCAAGTCCGCTGTCAATTCCGTTAACACAGTATTCAATCGGAAGAAATTTTCGGTCAAAAATATCTGCATTGCGGGCAATAGAATCTGTTGCTGTAAATGGAAGACGGCCTGCAAGAAGTCTGTAGATTATAGCTGCCCGTTCAAAACAAAGTGCAGGAAGGTCTTTTATTGTATCATTCAAAAAACCTGTATGCTGATTGAGAGTTTCTTCTGCGGGAAGTGTATTTGCTGCATAACTGAATAATGCCTCCGGAGCAAAAAGAACTTTTTCTCCATCGACCAAAATTCCACCGGCTCCAACAAATGGAATCGGATTTCCATTTGTGGCTGCAGCAGTAATGGCAGTGCATACAGCTTTTACAGCTGTAAGAGCGTTTTCACCGCCTTCTTCAAAATACTGGGCAAGTGTCTTTACATTTTCAGCATCACTGCCCAGAGGATTTTTAGCACAATAGAAAACGAGTCGCTGAAGACTTCCATTTTTCTCAGCGTCGTAAGATTTTACATCTTCAAAAGTCCACTGGCGGAAGTTTTTACCGTCAAAAATCACACCCTCATAACTGAGGATATTATCGTGACCTGTTTTTCCAAAAGTATACTCATCAAGATTTGAATTAAGTCTAAGCTCTCCGTTTTCTATTGTCAGTAACTGCATTATCGTTTACCATCCGATCCATAAAGATATTTAAAGTAGTCCATCTTAGTACTGTAAGTAGCAGGATAATCTTTAAGATTCTGCTTGTAAGATTCCATACTCTTCCAGAAAGTGTAGAACTCAATGTCCTTGTTGTAAGCAGCAGCGTAAATTGCGGCAGCTTCAGCATCGGCAGCACCTTTGATTTCCTCTGACTTGCGGTATGCTTCAGAAGCAATAGTACGCTTGTCATTTTCAAGACGTCCAAGCCATTCAGCTTTTTTACCTTCACCAAGTGAGCGGTAAGCCTGTGCAACCTGGTTTCTATCCTTAATCATAGAGTTGTAAACAGACTCGTTGAGTTCTGCAGAGTATTTTACCTGGCGTGGAACAATGTCCAGAAGTTCAATACCCCAGCCACGAACCTCGTCCTGTGCTTTTGCTGTCATCTGGCGGCAAAGCTCGCTGCGGCCCTTAGTAACTACCTCGTTTACTGTATCTGCATTTACAAGCTTGTCGATTTCTTTTGTCTCTTCATCTTTTTCTGCTTCTGTATTCTTTCTTTCATTGATGATGTTAGAAGAACGTACGATTTCACTCATACGATTCTGAGTAATAACAGTACGGCATGAAGAGTCAACGATATCAGAAAGCTTATTATAAGCATTGTCCAGCGTCTGGAAGTTCTGATAGAAGGCAACCGGGTCAGTAATGCGCCATCTTGATGTAGTATCTACTATTATATACTGATTTTCTTTAGTAGTGATGCTTTGTGGGTCGCCATCAAGAGAAAGAATCAGTTTTGGATATTCAGTTACCTGATCAAGGAAAGGTACTTTGATATAAAGACCTGCTTCCTCGTGAGAATCAACAATCTTACTGAAGCGGGTAATAACAACCTGCTTTCCTTCATTTACGATATAGAATGGTCCTGTCAAAACAAAGAGAATGAACAGAATCACAATAGCGATAAGCCAGCCTATAAATTTTTTCATTGCTTTAGTCATTAGTCTGTCCTCCCTTTAGTCCTTAAGATTTTTTACAGGAACAAGATTTTCAAGCTCGCTGTCGATAAGTTCAGGCTTTTTCTCGCTGCCAAAAATCTCTGCCATAGTTTCAAGATAAATACGTTCTTTTGTTGCTTTAGGAGCACGCTTGTATTCTTCGTAAACGGCGTTGAAACGGGCAACATCACCCTTTGCCATGTTAACACGTTCTGCGGCATAACCTTCTGCAACCTGAATCTGACGGTCTGCTTCACCCTGAGCACGAGGGATTTCTGCATTGTATGCTTCCTTACCTTCGTTGATAAAGCGTTTCATATCCTGACTTGCCTTGTTTACATCTTCAAAAGCAGTCTGAACTTCTACTGGAGGAACTACGTTCTGGAACTGAACTGTTGTTACGTTGATTCCAAGTCCGAGTGCCTTAAAGTTTTCGTTCATCTGCTCCTGAGCAAGATTCTGAATAGTAGAACGATCAGAACTGATTACATCAAAAATTGCACGGTCACCAACCAGAGTGTTGATTACCGAGCGGGAAATATCACGGATAGTCTGTTCGCGTTCGTAAACATTGAACAGCCACTGCTTAGGATCGGTTACCTTATACTGAATAACCCATTCAACATCTACTATATTAAGGTCGCCTGTGAGCATTTCTGATTCTTCAGAAATATTGTTTTTGTACTCGTTGTTGCGTCCTGCTTTAATTGTCTTAAAACCAAACTGCTCGGCGCGGAGAGTTTTAATATCGACATTGTAGTTTTTGTCGATGCCAAAAGGAAGTTTAAAATGCAGTCCGGAACCAACAGTCTGTGTGTATTTTCCAAACCTTGTGATTACTGCATTTTCAGTTTCATCAACTACATAAACACTTGAAAATCCTGCAATTACCGCAATTCCCAGCATAATCAGCCAGAAAAGCAGGGCAGGGCCTACGCTACGTCGTACACGTTTAGCTTTCTTTACTTCTTCGTCAGCCATCTTTGGCGCCTCCTCCTCGTGTCATTCCGAACTTGTTTCGGAATCTTATTTTAAAGATATAGACTAATATAAAAAAATACAACAAAAAAAAGGATTTTAGGGTATAATATTTAATATGGAAGATAAAAAAGAAAAAAAACGTGCAGGTCTTGGGACCAGAATCCTTTTACGAATTGTGACAATTATTGTTGTGGCTGCTATTGTGCTGGGCGCCGGCTATTTTGCATTTAATCGTTTTGCCGGCGTAAAAACAGAAAACAAACTGGCGCTGGTAGACCGTCAGCTTTCTTATTGTCAGGAGTTGGTAACTGCTAAATACCGTTACAGTGACATAATTACCCTGAAAAAAACTTCGGGCTTTGCAAAGAGCTACAGTATTATTAAGTACACGGGGATTATTCGTGCGGGAATTGCTGATATAACTGATGTTTCATACAGTGTTTCGCTCGACGGAAAAACTATAACGCTTAGCGTACCTGAGGCGGAGGTGCTCGGCAATGAGATTGTGAGCCAGAGTGTTTTCGATGAAAAGCAGAGTATATTCGTACCTATTTCAACTCAGGAAGTCTTTGATGAAATAGAAAAAGCTAAGGCAGAAGCATTGGAAGATATGATAGCAGATGGTGTTCTGGATGAAGCCCGCGAGTATTCCATCCGCATAATCACTCAGTTTATGCTGGCTCTAGGCTTTGAAGAAGTAAAAATCCGATAATACTCTTCCGTCATTGCGAGCGAAGCGAAGCAATCCATTTAATAGATTGCCACGTCGCTGCGCTCCTCGCAATGACGACTAGTTGTACAAAATAAGAAAATTCTAAGAGATTTCTCTTTATTTAACATAAACGCTTGAAATCATAAAACGTTTTTGTTAACTTTAAATACATGTCTACAGTTAGAAAACTTACTCAAGGCCTGAGTAAGCGATATATAGTAAATACAATTCTTTCGCCGGTTGTAATGATCGGCGAAGTTTTGATGGAAGTTGTTATTCCTTTTATAATGGCCAAAATCATTGATGTTGGAATTGCGGGAAAAGACCTGCCGTTTGTTGTTAAATACGGCGCCATTATGGTCGGACTCGCTGTTATATCACTTATCTGCGGTATGCTGGGAACCCGTTTTTCAACAGTTGCAGCACAGGGCTTTGCCTGTACACTGCGCCAGAGACTTTACCGCAAGATTCAGAGTTTTTCATTTGCAAATATTGACCGTTTCAGTACAGCATCTCTTGTAACTCGTCTTACAACTGATGTAAA
Organism: Treponema bryantii; assembly: GCF_900111035.1. Taxonomy (GTDB): domain Bacteria; phylum Spirochaetota; class Spirochaetia; order Treponematales; family Treponemataceae; genus Treponema_D; species Treponema_D bryantii_C. Next base: position 17,202 of record NZ_FOFU01000004.1, on the reverse strand, counting down.
CATGGCTCAGAACGTGTACAGAATGCTCATTCATATGTGTATCCGTACTCCGTTTATGCTTGTTGCCGGAACAATCATGGCTTTCAGAATGAACTCTCAGCTTGCAGTTCTCTTTTTGATTGCAGTACCGGTTATCGTAATCTCAATCCTTACAATCTCAAATATTGCGCATCCTCGTTTTAAGAAGATGATGGCAAAGTTTGATGCATTAAACGGTGCAATTCAGGAAAACCTTATTGGAATTCGAATTGTAAAGGCTTATGTTCGTGGTGAGTTTGAAGAGAAAAAGTTCCGAAAGGCAGCCGACGATGTCCGCACAGCACAGGTTCATGCAGAAAAGTGCATTATCTTTATGATGCCTATAATGCAGCTTGTTATGTATGTTTCCATGATTTCTGTAATGTGGTTTGGTGGAAGACTTGTCGTTGGCGGTCACATGCTCAGTGGTGAGCTTATCAGCTTCTTCACTTATGTAACTCAGGTTCTTTCTTCTATCATGTTCCTTGGAATGGTTTTTGTTTCTCTCGTAATGGTTCAGGCTTCTAATCAGCGTATTGTTGAAGTACTCGACGAAGTTCCGGATATCAAAAATCCTGAAAATCCTGTTATGGAAGTAAAGAACGGCGAAATCAGCTTTGATAAGGTTGATTTCAGTTACGGTAAGCGCGAAGACAATCTGATTCTTAAAGATATCAATCTTGAAATTAAGAGCGGTGAAGTTGTCGGAATTATCGGAAGTACCGGTTCTTCTAAGACTTCTCTGGTTTCTCTTTTGCCACGACTTTATGATGTTTTCAAGGGCTCTGTAAAAATCAGCGGTGTTGATGTACGCGATTATGATATTACAGTGCTCCGTGACAGTGTTGCCATGGTGCTTCAGAAGAACGTTTTGTTCAGTGGTACAATCCGAGACAACCTCCGCTGGGGTAATGAAAATGCCACAGAAGATCAGATTATTGCCGCTTGTAAGGCAGCCGATGCAGACAGCTTTATTACTTCTTTCCCTGAAGGTTATGACACAATGCTCGGACAGGGCGGTGTAAACGTTTCCGGTGGTCAGAAGCAGAGACTTTGTATCGCACGTGCTCTTCTAAAAAATCCAAAGATTCTTATTCTTGATGACAGTACTTCTGCCGTTGATACTGCTACAGAAGGCCGCATCCGCAATGCTCTAAAAGAGCTTGCTCCGGAAACTACAAAAATCATCATTGCTCAGCGTATTTCTTCTGTAAAAGAAGCAGATAAGATTATCGTTCTTGATGAAGGAACTGTAAGTGGTGTTGGAACTCACGACGAACTTTTGAAATCAAACAAGATTTACCGCGAAGTATTTGAATCGCAGCAGCAGGGTAGCGGAGACGCAGACCTTGCAGGAGGTGAAGACTAATGCCACCAGTAAGAAATAAAGGTTTTGGAAAACCAAAGGATGCAAAAAAGACTATCGGCCGCATCCTTCAATATATGGGAAAATTCAAGGCACTCTGGTTAGTTGTCTTTTTATGTGTAATCATCAGTTCTGGTGCTTCTGTAATCGGAACTTACCTTATTAAGCCTGCACTGAACAATTACATCATTCCGATGATTGGAAGTCAGAATCCTGATTTTACGGGCTTTGCAAAGCTTCTCATTGGAGTTCTTTGTCTGTTTGGTGTTGGAGTTCTTGCTTCATGGTGTAACTCACGTCTCATGCTGTACATCTCTACAAACCTTTTGTACAACGTGCGCTGTGATTTGTTCAGCCGGCTCGAGAAACTTCCTATCAAATATTATGATGCACACACTCACGGTGAGCTCATGTCGCGCTTTACAAACGATACTGATGCTCTTCGTGAAATGATGAGCCAGACAATTCCTCAGCTCTTTTCTTCAATTATTACAGTTACTTCTGTATTTGTAATGATGATTTCTTTGAGCCCGATGCTTACAATCATCATGCTTGTAACTATGTTCCTTATCACACTGAGCATGGCTGCTGTTGGAAAACGCTCTGCAAAAGCTTTCCGCGAAAATCAGAAATGCATTGGTGAAATGAACGGTTTTATAGAAGAAATGGTTGAAGGTCAGAAGGTAATCAAAGTATTCAACCACGAGCCTAAGGCAATCGAGCAGTTTGAAACTTTGAGTGACAATCTTCGTAAGGCCGGAACTGATGCTATGACTTACGGTGGTCTTATGGGACCTATGATGAACAACTTCAGTCATATGCAGTACGCGGTTGTTGCTATTACTGCCGCTGCCTTTATGATTCTTGGCGAAGGTGGAGTAATCAACTTCAACTGGTTTACTGGAATCATGAATCTTGGAACTATTGCAGCCTTCCTTCAGTACACACGTTCTTTCAGTCAGCCAATCTCTATGATGAGTATGCAGGCAAACTCAGTTCTTAATGCACTTGCCGGCGCGGAACGTATTTTTGCCGTAATCGATGAAGAAGAAGAAATTGATGAAGGCGAATATACTCTTGTAAACGCTTATGAAGCAAAGGAAAATGATGGTGCTGAAAAGCTTGTTCAGTCTTATGCTTCAACAGGTGAATGGGCATGGAAGAATCCTGCAGATAATTCACTTCGTAAGCTCGAAGGTGAAGTTGTGTTTGATCACGTTACCTTCGGTTACAAACCTGAGAAAACTGTATTGCATGATATCTGCATTCACGCAAAGCCTGGTCAGAAGATTGCTTTGGTTGGTTCTACAGGTTCTGGTAAGACAACTACAATCAATCTGTTGTCTCGTTTTTATGATGTACCGGAAGGAAACGGCAAGATTACTTATGACGGCATTCCTTTGAATGAGATTTCTAAGGCAAGTTTGCGTAAGTCTCTTGGAATGGTTCAGCAGACAACACACCTGTTCACAGGAACTATAAAAGATAATATCCGTTACGGAAACCTTGAAGCTTCAGATGCTCAGATTTACGAGGCTGCAAAGCTTGCAAATGCCGACCACTTTATCCGCCATCTGGAAAACGGTTACGATACAGTTATCACAGGTGATGGTGCAAGCCTTAGTCAGGGACAGCGCCAGCTCTTAGCGATTGCACGTGCTGCGGTTGCTGATCCTCCGGTACTTGTTTTGGACGAGGCTACTTCTTCTATTGATACACGTACAGAAAAACTGATAGAGGAGGGTATGGACTCTTTGATGAGCGGCCGTACAACTTTTGTAATTGCACACCGCCTTTCAACAGTCCGCAATGCCGACGAAATTATTGTTCTGGAGCATGGAAATATTATTGAGCGCGGTACTCACGACGAACTCATCGCTGCAAAGGGCCGCTACTACTTCCTGTATACCGGAAACAAAATCACATTAGATGAATAAACACTGTCATTCCGAACCCTTCGCAGCATAGCTGCTCGGAGACTCGCTCAAAATGCTCCAGGGGAGCATTTTGACGGCTTTCAGCCGTCGCTCCCTAAGTTTCGGGAGCTCACGCTTGACACCACACTCCTTTGTGATAGAATTAAATTTATACTATCACAAAGGAGATTTTTTTTATGAAAAAACTATTGGCTTTAGCAGTTGCTGCTGTCATGGCAACCGGCCTTTTTGCTCTTGACCTTGGTGGAATCAAAGGAACCTGGCAGGACAAAAACTGGGATGCAGACTGGACTTTCTCTGCAGATGGAAAAATCGTACTCACAAAAACTAGTACTGGTGAAGAAGTATACACCTTTAAAGATGGCACAGTTCAGAATTTCAAAGTAAAAGCTGACACTTCAGGCGTATCAATTTCTTTTGATTGTAAGGATACAGAACGTTCATATACCTTCAAAAAAGGCATTGCTCTCAATGCAGATCTCGATATGGTTATCGATCCAGACTGGACTACAAAAGACTACGAAACAGTAATCAAATTAAAGAAATAAAATATGACCTTTTTTGCAGGAAAAAAACTTGCAAAATACATATAATCGTCATATATTTAATTTATTGTACGAATTTAACGACCGTTTTTTTCGTACAAACCAAAAACTACCCGCCCCGCGCGGGAAACAAACTAAGGAGAAGTTACTATGAAAATGGTAAAAAAGGTTTTATTGGGATTAGCTGCCGGTGCACTTGTACTTGGACTTGCTGGTTGTAAAGGTATCACAGTAGGTGGTGATGATTCTGTTGACGGTGAAGTAATCAATGGAACAACAGCTAAAGCTTATGTTGGTGACAAAGATGGTGAGGGATATACAAACGAAACTGGGGATTTTGTACGTGAAATGCAGTTATTCTCTACAAAACACTATGGTGCTTTTGCTGCTTTAACCCTTACAGATGAAAATAAAAACTCTAATGAAGGAAATGGTCAATTAGGTTATGTATTTAATTATACAGAAAATGATGATGAAACTGTAAACTTTATTACAATTGGTTATCGTTGGTATAATAAACAACTGCAGACTTATATTTCACAGTATTATAATGTAAAGAAATCTGATTTTAAGAATAATAACTTTGGTGCTCCTACAGGAAGTACAATTAAGGAAAAAGATAGTACTAAAACAACTGCTTATGAAATTATTGTTCAAGATTTTAATGCTTTAAATTCTTCAAAGTTTGGAACATTATCTACTGATGGTTCTGCAACAATTGGTGTAGAAGTAATTGCTGAAGATGATGGTTCTTATACTGTAAATTACTATGGTTCGGAAAAGTTAGATAATTATAAACTTAAAAAAGATCAGGAAGCTGATAAGACAGTAACAATAGGTAAAAAAGTTACTGGATATACAAAGAAAACTCAGACAAAAATAGGTTGCTATGTAAATGTTTATAGTGGAAAAACACTCAATGGTTTCTGGCGATTCTCTTCAATCAAGGGTGAAGATCTCCCTGTAGAAGGTTTTGAGGACTAATCTTTCATTAAATTAATTCTAAAAAGGCTGTCCATAAGGACAGCCTTTTTCTGTATAGAATCATGAAAAAAAAATCATTTATTGTTATCCTTTTTTATTTAATTTTAGTTTTTTCTTGTTTTTCTGAAACTTCCTTTTCATTTGGCGGTTCATTTGGAGCTTCTTTTGAAAAGAATGGAGAGTATGTTTATTCTTATTCCGGAAAAGGTGTTGTCAGCTATCTGGATTGGCAATGTCTTCCTTTGTATAAAATTGGTTTAATATCAGATGTCTCATTTGACAATTTTAAAATAAAAACAGGTTTTACCTATGGTTTACCAATTAAATGTGGGAAAATGTATGATTCCGATTGGGGCACCCATGGTGTAAAAAATACATATTCTATTAGTAATAATTATGCAATACAAAATTTTGACTTTAATTTTTCATTATCATATAGAATTAATATATGGAAATTATTTTTAATACCAGAATTATCTTTTGATTATTATTATGATTCTTTTCAATCTGGTGATGGCGAAGGCTGGTATGGAAGTGAAACATACAGTAAAACAGGGGAAGAAGTTTCTTGGGACAGTCCTAATGCCCGTCATTATTCGAAAATATCTCGAATTGACTTAAAAAGAAATAGCTTTTTTATTTTCTTTGGTATTGGAGCTATTATTCCCCTGAACAATAAGTTTGAAATTGGTTTAGGAACATTCATTTCTCCATATTCTTATTTTTATAATTCTGATTATCATTATGATGATAATGGCACAAATCGTGACTTTTATTTAAATTCTGTTCAGAAGGCATACTTTACTCGATTTAAAGAAATTATATGTTTAGAATATAAACCAACTCAATTGTTATGCATTGATCTTGAGACTAGTTTTATTTTTGGAGGAATTGAGAAAGGTTTACTTGAAGGATATGAACAATATGCAGGAACTGATGTGTTGAAAATAAATATAAAGCTTTCTACAAAAATGAAGTTCTAACCTAATTAAAGTATAAAAATCAGGTCATTTATAGATAATGACAAATACTCGTGAATTCATTATAATTTTCAGCAATATTTTAAAACAAAATGCTTTAAGGAAGGAATGACAGATGAAAGCAATTGAATTGGAAAAGGCCTACGAGCCTAAATCTTTTGAAGACAGAATTTACAATGAATGGGACAGCAAAGGCTATTTTAAGCCGGCTTCAGATGAGGCTTCCCCAGTACACGAGCAGTACAAGTGCCAGTGCGCAGACTGCAACAAGAAAACCAATACTTATTCTGTCGTCATTCCTCCTCCAAACGTAACTGGTGTACTCCACATGGGGCACGGTCTCAACAATACTCTCCAGGATATCGTAGTTCGCTATCACCGTATGAAGGGTGATAATACTCTCTGGCTTACAGGTACAGACCATGCCGGAATTGCAACTCAGAACGTAGTTGAACGCCAGCTTAAAAAAGAGGGAAAAACTCGTTTTGACCTTGGCCGTGAAAAGCTTGTTGAACGCACATGGGAAGTAACTCATCAGCACCATGATATTATTGTAAAGCAGCAGAAAAAACTTGGTAACTCAACAGACTGGGACCGCGAGCGCTTTACATACGACGAAGGCCTTTCTGCCGCAGTTCGCGATGTATTCGTAACTCTTTATGAACGCGGTCTTATGTACAAAGGTAAGCGCCTTGTAAACTGGTGTCCTCGTTGTGGTACTGCTCTTGCAGATGATGAAGTAGACCACGAAGATACACCGGGTGCAATGTACCACCTTTACTACGAGTATGCTGACGGAAGCGGAAAAATTGAAGTTGCAACAACTCGTCCAGAAACCTTCTTTGGTGATACAGCCGTTGCCGTAAATCCTAACGATGACCGTTACAAGGCACTCGTTGGAAAAATGCTCAAACTTCCTCTTACCGGAAAAGAGATTCCAATTATCGCAGATGAATATGTTGATATGGAATTCGGAACTGGTATGGTAAAGATTACTCCGGCTCATGACCCTAACGACTGGGAAGTAGGTCTCCGTCATAATCTGGAAGTAATCAATCTTCTTACTCCAGACGGAAGAATGAATGAAAATGTTCCTGAAAAATACCGTGGACTCAAACCAGAACAGGCTCGTGCATTAGTAATTGAAGATTTGACAGCCGCAGGCCTCTTCAAGGGTGAAGAAAAAATCGTTCACGCAGTTGGTAAGTGTTACCGCTGTAAAACAGTTGTAGAACCTTATCTTTCTGACCAGTGGTTCGTAAAAATGAAGCCAATGGCTGAGAAAGCTCTTGAATCATGGAGAAAAGGTGAACTGGTATTCTATCCTAAGAAGTGGGAAAATACTTACAGCCACTGGATGGAAAATATCCGCGACTGGTGTGTAAGCCGTCAGATCTGGTGGGGACACAGAATTCCTGTATGGTACTGTGAATGTGGTGAAACAATCTGTAGCCGTACAGATCCAGTTTGCTGTCCAAAATGTGGTTCAAAAAATATTGAACAGGATCCTGACGTACTTGATACCTGGTTCTCTTCATGGCTCTGGCCTTTCTCTACTTTGGGATGGCCTCAGGAAACTGAAGATCTTGCAAAATTCTATCCTACACAGGCACTACTTACAGCATACGATATTATTCCTTTCTGGGTTTGCCGTATGATTATGGCCGGTCTTGAGTTTACAGGAAAAGCTCCTTTCCACGATATATACATTCACGGACTTGTTCGCGATAAGCAGGGCCGCAAGATGTCTAAGTCTCTTGGAAATGGAATGGACCCTCTCGAAATTATTGATATGTACGGTGCCGATGCCCTTAAGTTTACACTCGGATTTATGTGTGCTCAGGGACAGGATGTTCTTATTGATAAGGAAAGCTTCAAGCTTGGAAGCCGCTTCTGTAATAAAGTTTGGAATGCTTCGCGCTATCTTCTTGGTAACCTTGAAGGACGCAATCTTATTCCAGTTACAGACGCAGACCTTACAGAACTCGACAAGTGGATTTACAGCCGCCTGAACAATGCAGTTAAGATTGCCCGCGAAGCACTTGATACATACCGCTACAATGACGCTGCCAGCGCACTTATGGAATTCTTCTGGAATGAGTTCTGCGACTGGTACGTTGAAGCTACAAAGATTAACTTTAAGAACGGTGATGATAAGGAAAAAGACCGTCAGGCAACAGTTTTGATGGATATCCTCGAAGAAAGCATCCGCCTGCTTCATCCATATATTCCATTTGTTACAGAAGAGATTTATGGAAAGCTGCCTCTTGCTGAACTTGTTGCAACACGCAATGCTTCAAATAAGATTATTACTACATCAACCTACAACGGCATGCTTATCAACGCTCCATATCCAGAGGTCGTTGCTGAGCGTGACAACGCAGAAATCAATGCACGCTTTGATACACTCAAAGATCTTATCGGTCAGGTTCGTGCTCTCCGCGTAGAGTGTGGAATTGATCCTGCAGAAAAAATCAACATTGCTATTCTGGTTGAAAAGGGTAGTGCTGCCGAAGTTGCACGCGAAAAAGTTGAAATGATTCAGCTGCTTGCCGGTGTTGCTAAGGTTGAGTTTGTTGATGCAAAACCTGCCAGCTCAATCGGTACTGTAGGTAAGGGCTTTGAAGCATTCATCCTCGTTGATGAAAGTATCAACAAGGAACAGCTGATCGCCCGCTTCCAGAAAACAATTGAAAAAGAGCAGGGCTATGCAAGAATGAGCGAGAACAAGCTCAACGGAAACTTTGCAAAGCACGCTCCGGCTAATCTTGTTGAGGAAGAGAAAGCCCGTCTTGCAGAAAGTCAGCGTAAGATTGCAACACTTCAGAGCTATTTGAAAGAGTTGCAGTAGTTTTTTTTAGGTTACAGGTTCTAGGTGTCAGGTGCTAGGATTTTAAATCCCCTAGACCCTAAAACCTAGAACCTGAAAACATGCGAAAGGAGACTTATGAAAAATAAAAAGTGGATATCATTTTTATTAGTCCTCACAGTTTCTCTTGTGTTGACGTCTTGCTTTTCGCTTAAAAACAGTCCCTTCTATGACAGCGAATGGGTGATGCAGAATTATGATAACAATATGCAGCTCTACTATCATCACCTTATTCTTAAACCAGACCATACAGTAATGCTGCGCGTTTCATATGCAGATTCTACAAACATTATTGTATGGAACGGTACCTATAAAATCGATTCAAAGAAAATCAAATTCAACTTTACAGAATGTGTGCGCTATGAGGACGGAAAGCCTGTAGCTACTTATGAAGCACAGAAATTTATAAAATATTATACCGGCGATTTCTATTATTCAATTGCGGAACTTGGAGAATCGGAGGATAAAATGAATTATCATCTTGAACTTATCCGACCGAAAAATTATTTCTATGGTGAAGCAGTTGATATTTTTGGAAATCGTTTTGAAGAATTTGTGAAGTTTAAATAAGCTTTCTGCCGATAATAGCGGAAGGTATTCTAGAAAGGAGCAGAAAGGAGGTCCATATGTCAAAGCCACATTACGAAATGAAAACAGATAAGCCTCAGAATATGAATGAACAGCAGATGCTTCAACTCAGCAGTATTCACTTTGCTCCATATATTCAGCTTGCTACAGCCCTTATCGGTAAAGCACGTCATGCAGGTGGAAATATGTTCCGCCATCAGATGGATACTTTTGCAATTCTTCTGGACTATGGCTATATAGATCCAGTGCTTCTTAAGGCTTCAATTATTCATGATACAATAGAAGATATTCCGGGCTTTATTCCAGATTTAATTACAAATGCAGATGATGATGGTCCGGAAGTTTTAAAGCTTGTTCATGAAGTTACACGCAAAGAAGAAGAAAACAAAAAGCAGTTTTTATGCCGTATTCTTGATGAGGGAAGTCAGAAGGCCAAAATCCTTAAGTGTGCAGACCGCATTTCCAATATGATTTCTCTTGGTTATGTTACAGACCCAGCGTTTATTGAGCGCTACTGTGATGAAACCGAATTTTTCCTTTTGCCAATGGCTATCCAGGTAGATTTTAATATGTACCAGGAGCTTATAAATCTTATTATGACCCGTCGTCGTTACCTTGAAGACGGTGGATATTTTGATAACCGTCACAAACCAACTACCAGCGCCGACAGTACCAAATAATTTTTTTTGCATTACAATTAATCTTATTGTATAATAACAAAAAATTTAAAAGTAATAAAAGGTAAAAAAAGTCAAAATGAAAAAATATCCTCTTTTACAGTCCCAGCTGGGCATTATTTTAGAATGCTTAAAATATCCCGAATCAACACAATATAATATTCCTACAATTACCAAACTGGGTAAACAGATTGACAAAAATAAACTCGTAAAATCATTTGAAACATTAATAAATTGTCATTCAATAATGAATAATCGTTATGAGACTACCGAAAACGGCGAAATTGTTCAGTGGCCTGATATGAATATGCCAAAGAATATAAAACTCTGGAATTGTTCAGAAGAAGAATTTCAAAATTATATAAAAAACGATTTTGTCAGAGTATTTGATTTATTTAATGGAAAACCTTTGTATCGAATAGATATTGTAGAGACTGAAAAAGATGTATATATGCTGATAGATATACATCATTCTATTGCAGATGGTTTTACGTTAGCCCTTTTGGGAAATAAGGAATTGAATGCTTATAGTAAAAATAAGCCGCAGATTATAGATACAAAACTTTACGAAATTGCCGAAGAAGAAAATCTGCTGCAACAAACAGAAAAATATCTGCTTGCTAGAAATTATTTTGTAAATAAATTTAAAAATGTAGAGTTTGCAACACTTTCAGACTCAAATGAACCAAAAACTGGAAAAATGTTACAGATATCAAGTTTTATTGAGCAAAAGCTTGTGGATGACTTCTGTAATAAAAATGAAATTCGTATTGATTTATTATTTCAAGCAGCGTTTGCTCTGGTTATAGGCAGTTTATCCAGAAAGAGCAAGATAGCTTATGGTTCAGCATATCATGGTCGAGCGGGGCTTGCAAAAATGCGTGCATTTGGAATGTTCGTGAATGTTGTTCCCGTTATGACAGATTTGTCTGGAGAATTAACTGTAAAAGAATTAATTCAAAATATTGAAAAAGAAACAAATCTTGCATATCAGAATGCCAATTATCCGGCAGGTCATTTATTCAATGATATTGGCGATTTCCCACATATCAGTTTCAATTTTAGAGCTAATAAAAGCATTCAGGTTAGTTTTAAGTTTGAAGATATAGAATATTATGGGAAAGAATTAAAACGAAACTTAATTCATAACGATTTATGTGTAATTATTCGTTTAACCAACAATGAATATGAAATTTGTCTTGAATCAAGTGAAGAAAAAAATGATAAAAAGACTTTAGAAAAACTTGCAGAAACATTCAAAGATGTTGTTCTTAATTATATGAAAAATATAAATGAACAGCTGAAAAATATACCAGTTATTTCTGAAAAAGAAGAAGAAAAACTTATTAAATTATCTGAAGGCGAAAAGTTTGAATATGATCAGCGCGAAACCTTGATAGATTTACTTCGTACACGCGCCAGAAAAACTCAAGATGCAACAGCAGTTGTGTATGAAAATCACAGACTGACTTATAAGGAACTTGATGAACTAACCGATGCTCTGGCAGCAAAACTTATACAGGATTATCATCTTGAAAAGGAATCTGCAGTAGGAGTAATGATTGAGCGTAGTGAGAATATTGCGATATATCCATATGCGATAATGAAAGCGGGATGTGCTTATATGCCATTAGATATAACATTTCCAGCAGAAAGAATTATCTACATGTGCGAAGATGCTGATGTAAGATTGATTCTGACAGAAAAAAAATATGCAGAACAGAAACTGAGAGATTTTAAAGGCAGTATTCTTACACAGGAAGAGATCAGCGGATTGAATGTAGGTGCTGATTATAGAAATAAATTACCGGAAGTAAAATCTGAAGATCGTTTTATAATCCTTTATACATCAGGAACAACTGGAAAACCAAAAGGAACAGCTCTTGAACACAAAAATGTAATAAACTTCTGTTATTGGTATGTGGAAACTGTATGTTTAACAGAAAAAGATCGTGTTGCTGCATATTCAAATTTTGGTTTTGATGCTCATATGATGGATATTTATCCGAGTATAAAAGTTGGTGCAGCAGTATATGTGATTCCAGAAGAAACACGAAAAGATATTTTAGGAGTAAATGAATTCCTTGAGAAACATAAAATAACTGTTAATTTTTTTACAACACAAATTGGTTGTCTATTAAAAAATATGAATCATAGTTTACGTCTTATAATTACAGGAGGTGAGCTGCTTCCACCAAGCGAAAACAATGACTCTGATTTCCGATTTATAAATGGCTATGGTCCTACTGAAACAACTTTGTGTGTCACTACTTATGAAATAAAAGGTAAGACAAATGGAAAGATAATAGGTCGGCCAAATTATAATAATGATATTTACATCATAGATGAAGAAAAAAGACTTGTGCCTGAAGGTATGACGGGAGAGATGTTTATAAGTGGAGCTGGTCTGGGAAGAGGGTATTTGAATCAGCCTGAACTAAATGAAAAAAAATTTACAGAAATAAAAGTAAAAGGAAAGTGTATAAAGGGGTATCGTACAGGAGATCTTGCCCGATGGACAGACGATGGAAATATTGAATTTATTGGGCGAATTGATACTCAGGTAAAACTTAGAGGCTTAAGAATAGAACTGGGAGAAATCGAAGGTGTTGCTCTTTGTTATGAAGGAATAAAACAGGTTTGTGTACAGGTAGTTAATGATCAGATAGTTATGTATTACACTTCAGAAAAGAAAATAGATGAAATTGCTCTTTCAAACTTCATGGCACAGAAACTTACAGATTTTATGATTCCTTCTATATTTATGAGACTGGAAGAATTACCACTAAATGCAAATGGTAAAGTGGATAAAAGAAAACTGCCAAAGCCTGAAGTAAATACAATAATTTTGAATGAAGCTCCTGAAAATGAAGTTGAGGCTAAGGTTCTGGAATATGCAAAAGAGCTGTTGCCAGGAATTGAATTTGGAGTTACTGATGATTTAATACGACTCGGTTTTACATCACTTATGATGATGAAACTTATTCTTAAGATTAGAAATGAAATTGATTTGAAGCTGAATATAGCTGATATCATGCATTATAAAACAATTCGTAGAGTCTTAATGAATAATGATCATGTTTTATGGTTTTATAATGATTATGATAATAAAAAGCCTTTGCTTGTTGTTTCTCAAGGAATTGTAGGAATAAATGAAATAGCTCATTTGTATGATGTATGGAGCAAATTATTTAATCTTATAATAATTAATCCTGTTACTTCAGATTATATTGGAAAAGAAAATGAGTTTTTCAATGAACTTATAGAATTTTATTATTTGAAACTTGAAGAAAAACTTGACCCAGATGTAAATGTATGTGGTTTTGTCGGATTCAGTTTTGGTGGTGAAATTTCATATAGTCTGGCAGAATTATGGGATGAAAGGCATGGTAATAAGCCATTTGTAATTATGGGAGATACCTATCTGAATGATACACAAAATCTTTCCGATAAGGAAATTTTAGTAGTTACTCAAGAAATGGTAAAGAAATACTATTTGGAAATACGTAATCAGGATATTAAAGATGAATATCTTGATTTTGTATCTGATGCGTATAACAGGGTTTTCAAGATAACATCCAGAAAAACTATGAAACCATATAATGGACGTGTCATATTGCTGGATGCATTAAAATATTCTTCTGCTACAGAACATAATAGAAAGATTAAAATTGCAAAAAAATATATTCCAAATCTGGAAATAATACCTTTTGAAGATAAAAATCATTTTGGTCTATATCTTGATAAAGATTTAACCTTCTTTTACGGGGAATTGTTAAGAAAACAGATTCAAAATATACAATAAACTATAACATAAAAAATTATGAGTACTAAACTTTATGTTGCAAATACAGAGCCTCTAAAGAAAGTTTCATTATTTGAATATTTTTATGAATTAGTTCCTGAATATCGGCAAAAAAAGATAGATTTTTTTCTCCAGAATAAAGATAAATATCTTTCTCTTGGTGCCGGTGTGCTATTGTCCTATGCATTAAAAAATCAAAATGAAGATGAATCTAATCTATTAATCAGATATACATTAAATGGAAAACCTTTTTTTGAAAATCGAAGTAATTTGTTTTTTAGTCTTTCTCATTCAAATGAAATGGTAATGTGTGCACTTTCCTCAAAAAGAGTAGGGTGTGATGTAGAATTTTTGGACAGACAATCAGAAATTAATATTGATGAATGGACCACATTAGAGAGTTATTCCAAAGCTTTTGATATTCCCGTTGATTCAATAGTAACTGGATTACATGGTAATATTGAGTATTCCTGTATAAAAACTATAAATCTTTCAAAAGATTATATTTTCAAACTTTACACAGAAGAAAAATATAGTGTAGAGTTAATTGATTTTGATGAATTGTATTATAAACAAGGGCTTGTAAATACAATTATGTATAATTTAGGAGGAAAAAATTTATGAAGGAATCAGAATTAAAAAAAGGTGATATTTTATTGTACAGCTTTAAAAAAGGTCCTGATTTTAAACCTTTAAAACCAAACCAGTCAATAAAAGACTTTCTTTTTGAAAATTTTGAAGTTTTGATTGATAAACTTATTATCTGGGCTGAAAAGTCACAAACTACTCATGTGGGATTAGCTTATGATTTTAAAAAAGATAAAAATGATGTATTAAAATGTGTCGTTGCTGAAGCAACTCTTCCATATTGTCGTTTGAGAACCCCAGCTTATCCGGGAGATGCTTATATTGTAAAAGTGCATAGATTACCACAAGGTATTGATGGTTCGGTTGTTCTGAACGAACTTCCAGATTTTGTAGAAGAAGATAAACAAAATAACAGCTATGCAATGGCACAGGCTACAGTGGCAGCCTTGATTTGTCTTTTTAGAACTAGAGTTGCAGATAATCATGAAAAAGCCAAAAAACTTATGATTTTCTTAAAATTTATTGGTTATGCTCTGGCTCAATGGATTGAGCCTTTATTTCCTACATATGATGATAAGAAAAAGCCGTTCTTTTGTTCTCAACTTGCGGCCTATTGTTATAATATGACAGCTTTGCACCTTCATGATGAGCGGTATAGAGTAAAAACACCTGTAAATAGCAAAATAGGTGATACACTTATCGATTATCTTATTAAAAATGACATAGCATCAATTCCTGCAGAACTACCTGCAAATACACTGGATGAAACTAAAATAGACCTTTATAGTCCTGAAGTTATTTATTCGCTTTGTGATATCCTTGGTGAAGATGCTCTGAATACTTTTGCAGGGGTTATGAATCTCAATGAACCTCCTGTATTATATTCAAAACTAAAAGCTGATTCAGATAGTTTCTCAAAGTTACTGCCTTCTGTAAAATCTCTTTTGATTACTCTTATGAAGATGTTCGGAATTGAGCTTAAAGATAATAAAGAAGAACTTGCAAAGCAGCTTATAGAGTTCCAGTCTAGTTTTATTATGCCAAGTGATCTTGAGGATGTATTCGAAACTGTCGGAGATGTAACTGATGAGTAAGTAAATTATATGAAATTTACTTTATAGCTGGTATATATTTGTGGGATATCCGGATTTATGGAGCCTGAAGGAAACTTATAATTCCGATATATAGACTATTTCTCACAAATTCATTATTTTATATGATATAAAATCTTAATCTAATTTTTTAGGAGATATAAAATGGCAGATGTAAGAGTTGCTATTAATGGTTTCGGCCGTATTGGTCGTTTGGCTTTCCGTCAGATGTTTGACGCAAAAGGTTATGAAGTAGTTGCAATCAACGATTTGACAAGCCCAAAAATGCTTGCTCACCTTTTGAAGTATGATACAGCACAGGGTGGATTCTGTGGAAAGATTGGTGAAGGAAAGCACACTGTTTCTGCTACTGATGACTCAATCATCGTAGACGGAAAAGAAATCAAAATTTATGCTGAAAAAGATGCAGCTAACTGTCCATGGGCAGCTAACAAAGTAGACGTAGTACTCGAGTGTACAGGTTTCTACACATCTAAAGACAAGGCACAGGCTCACATCACAGCTGGTGCTCGCAAGGTAGTAATTTCTGCTCCTGCTGGAAACGACCTCCCAACAATCGTTTACAATGTAAACCACAAAACTTTGACAAAGAACGACAACATCATTTCTGCAGCTTCTTGTACAACTAACTGTCTCGCTCCAATGGCTAAGGCTCTTAATGATGCATACCCAATCCAGTCTGGTATCATGTCAACAATCCACGCTTACACTGGAGATCAGATGATTCTTGATGGTCCACAGCGCAAGGGTGACCTCCGCCGTTCACGTGCTGGTGCTCAGAACATCGTTCCAAACTCAACAGGTGCTGCAAAGGCTATCGGTCTTGTAATTCCTGAATTGAACGGAAAATTGATCGGTTCTGCTCAGCGTGTTCCAACACCTACAGGATCTACAACACTTCTTTTCGCTGTAGTTAAGGGTAAGGACATCACTAAGGAATCTATCAACGCTGCTATGAAAGCTGCTGCTACAGAATCTTTCGGATACAACGAAGACGAAATCGTATCTAGCGATATCATCGGTATGCGCTATGGTTCACTCTTCGATGCTACTCAGACAATGGTATCAAAGATCGACGACGATACATACCAGGTAGAAGTAGTATCTTGGTACGATAACGAGAACTCATACACATCTCAGATGGTTAGAACAATTAAGTACTTCTCAGAGAACTGCTAATTGTTATTAAAATCTGAATGAATGAAAGACCTCTGGATAATTCCGGAGGTCTTTTTTATTGAAGTACGTAATTGTTCTTTCGATTAGTCCAGTCGGATTGCTGCGCCACTGCTCGCAATCCTTTGGACAGGTAAGAACAATCAAATACTTCTCAGAGAACTGCTAAGTTTTACTGAGTAAGTAAAAAAAAGACGCACTTCACTGAAGTGCACCCCAATTATTGGACACTTTAACTAGGCTGATTTTAAGGACTGATTCCTAAATTGTAAAGGGGTCAGTCCTTTTAATTTAACCTTAATTCTCTTTTCGTTGTACCAAGACAAATATTCAACTAATTCTTTTTTGAAATGTTCAACAGATTCAAATTCCTGTAAATAAAAAAGCTCAGATTTAAGCAATCCAAAGAAATTCTCCATTACCGAATTATCAAGACAGTTGCCTTTTCGCGACATGCTTTGCCTGATTCCTTTTTCTTTCAGTCGCCTCTGATAATCATACATCTGATACTGCCAGCCTTGATCAGAATGAAGAATCAGATTTGTTCCATCCGGAAT
>NZ_FOFU01000002.1 GCF_900111035.1 Treponema bryantii | reverse complement strand
AATGCTCCGGATAATG
This sequence comes from Treponema bryantii, assembly GCF_900111035.1. Lineage (GTDB taxonomy): Bacteria > Spirochaetota > Spirochaetia > Treponematales > Treponemataceae > Treponema_D > Treponema_D bryantii_C. The sequence goes on along the minus strand of NZ_FOFU01000002.1, from coordinate 622,157 downwards.
CACAGAATGTATGTGTAGAATATACTTATGATGCAAATAACCATAGAATTGAGCGTATAAGTAAAACAAATTCGGTTGCTGAAACAACTCAGTATGCCTATGGCCGTAATGGGGCTCTGACATATCAGAAGAAAACTTCTGGCTCTGCTGTAACAACTCGATGTTTTGTATATTTATACAATCAGATAGCAGGATTCATGGATAAAACAGAAGCTGGAATTGAAACAATCAGATATGCAGTTACAGATATCCAGGGTAGTGTTACCGAGGTCTATGATGACAATTACCAACTGGTATGGAAATCTGGCTATACCGCCTTCGGAATAAAAGCAGGGGAGACAACAAAACTACTTGACTTTGAAGGTCTGTACACAGGATGTGACTATGATGTAGAAACTGGTTTAACATATCACTGGAACCGCTGGAGAAGTGAGGATGGTGACTCATGGCTTACCCAAGATCCTGCCCGTGATGGTATAAACTGGTATGGCTATGCGGGACAGAATCCAATAAGTCATTCAGATATTAATGGGCTTGAAGATACAATATCAGCATGGCAGTATCAGAAAGATATGGAGGCTCGTAAAAAGGAAAGAGGTGAAACTGGAAATGGAGGAGATAATTCATCTTCTGGTAGTTGTGGGCCAACAGGACCAACTGCAACTCCAAATATTGGTTCTGAATTAATTAATGGATTAAATTACTCAATCAATGGATTGATAAAATTAGATTTTGGAGCTGATTTTGGTAGAGATGGAATAGAGTGCATTTCTGAAGGAAAAATAATTCAAGGAATGCTATATATATGTTATGGTACGATAGAGGCTGGTATAGACCTTGCAGGAGCGTATATCGGAGCTACAGCATTAGGTGCAACAATAAGTGCTATAGGGACATCAATAGCAGAACAATCTTTAATTGCGGGATATGTTGATTTTGAAATAAAGTTTAATAGTCAGTTGTCATCTTTTGGAGGCAAGGTATATAATGTATTTATTAATATAAATAATACTATAACAAGTAATTTTGGAAGATATAAAACATTAAGTACTACACCAGCCGATCAAGTTAATAGCTTCTTAAGAGAAACAAGAGGGTTAAAACCACCGTATAAATCCGGCACAGATGTTTCTGTTTTGAAACTTAAGAAAGATTCAAAATTTGTTAGAGTTTATGATAATCAGAACTCATTTAACAAAGGACCTTGGATTATGAGAGAGAAAGATATAAAAGGACTATCACCTTCTGAAATTCAAAATAAATATTCATAACCATTTACTCCAGTTTACCAATGTGATGTAAATTTAAAGGCAGGAACATTATTAAGATCAGGCATTGCTGGTCCTTTATTTGGTTATTCAGGAGGTGGTTTGCAATATGATTTAATGATTAATGGTAAAAATGTTGGAGAATTTGTAAACGAGAGGTTAATTAAATAATGAATATTCTAGGAAACAAAATAATAATAAATAATAAAGAATTTTTGTTTGATAAAAAAATATTAGAAGCAATTGAATATAAATCTAAATTAATTTTGGTATTGGATACGAATGAAATAGATAATGTATTTTGTTATTCTTTTAATTCAGAATTATTATGGAGAATGGATTCTTCAAAAATTAAAAATGTAGGAAGTGAAAAAGAACCATGTATAGGAATCCGTATAGTAAATGATAAGTGTGTTGTTTTCGATTTTTTTGGAAGAAGATATGTTCTTAATACAGAAAACGGAAAAGTTGAAAGGGGAGAGACTTTTAGATAATCATTTGAACATCAGATTGTGCTTTTCATATATATTCATTTTTCTAAAAAAAACTGTGGCATTGATACCGCAAACTTTCGTTCAAAAGATTTTGCTCTATGGTTGAGAAGTATTTATAGATTATGATATGAATGTCGCTGTTTCTCAGTCTCTTGCTAACCCTCAATATGGGCCAGGAGGATTAATACAATTTTATATTCCTGATTATACTAATCTTGAGCCAGTTTTAACTATAATTTTAACAAATAGGTAAGTTTTATGACAAATTTATTAGATGGTGTATTATTAATCAACGATATTGAGATTTCAATTAATGATTCTTTAACTGATGTTTTGGCTAAAACAATAAAAATTCCCAAAGTAATTAGAAATATTAATAATTATCAACACTTGTTTATAAATGATATTTTATTATTTGAAAAAGAGGGAAATATAAAAATGATTTTCTCATCCAATGGAATATTAGAATTTATATCTTTTGGAATATCTAAAGGATGTGAAGTCAAAGATAGGGAAGAATTATTATTATTTCTAAAAAAGCATAATATAATTCTAACGAACAAAAATGGTTTATATGAAAAACAATTTCGTTGGGGGATTTTAGGAGTCGAGAATGATATTCACAATCCAGGTCATTTTTCGCTATGCATATCTAAATGGTTAATAAATAGAAATTAGTTTCATAAGAACTTCTTTGTTGAAAATGTAAGTTTTTAAGAACTTATTATATTTGTTCAAATAAAGTTATTTGAGTCGTAAGTTAATCAATGCTAAGATCATTTCTCGTAAATAGGCTCAAAATCCTCGGCTGGATGTCCGCAGATAGGGCATTCATACTCGGCCGGGAGTTCGGCACCTTCATATTCGTAACCGCAGATTTTGCAGCGCCAGCCGATAATCTTTTTGTCTGGTTCGGCTGCAGCACCTGGCTTAGGCTTAATATCCTTATGATAATCAGCATAGGTAAGAGGAGCTTTATCACTTAAAACCTTAGAATCTTCAATTTCAGCAACAAAAAGAGTATGAGTACCTAAATCCTGAGAACTGATAACCTTACAGGTAAACAGGGCGCATATCTGACTGTTTAGATAAGGGTTTTCATTGGCATCGAGGGAATGCTCAAAATCAGCGAATTTATCTACATCACGGCCACTCTGAAAGCCAAAGTGCTCAATTGTAGGGAATGTAACTGATTTATCGAGGACAGAAAGGGCAAAAGTTCCGCACTCTTTAATCTGACCGCAGGTGTAATTCTGATTGATTACAGTAATTGCAAGACGATTAGGATTTGCAGCAACCTGCATACAGGTATTTGTAACACAGGCATTGATTTTTTTGTCATCATGCGAGCCGAGAATAAAAACACCGTAAGAAAGAGAAAAAAGAGCTTTTGGATCCATAGGAACTCCTGTATATAGTTTGAATTTGATTATAAGATGGCTTTTTCATTCAGGCAATCAAAAAAACTGAATATAACAGAATAATAAGAACTTAAAAGTAAAAATGTAACCAAATTTGAGTAACACTTTTTAAATGGAAGGATGTTATAATCCATGGTAAAATAACAATAGGTTTAAAACCAAGGAGTTATCAGTATGAAGAAATTAACAATTCTTTCAATTTCGGCTTTACTGGCAGCAATGATTTTTACAGGATGTGCCTCTAAGCCAAAAAAAAGTGTAAGTACAAAATCGGAATCTAAAAAACGTGTAATTTTTATATCAAAGAACGGTTTTTCAAAGAATCTTATTGAATTTGTAGAAACTCCTACCGCAGAAAGAGATTCAGCTTTTTCAAAAGCTTCTGTAGAACAGCCTGTTGATTTGATGGCATTTTATATCGCCCAGACAGAAACAACTTATACCCGCTGGTATGAGGTTTATACATGGGCAAAAGACAATGGCTATACCTTTGCTAATCCTGGACGTGAAGGAAATAAGGGTGTAGATGGTGCAGCTCCAACAGGCACAAATCAGCCGGTGACTATGATCAGCTGGCGTGATGCAATTGTATGGTGTAATGCAGCAAGTGAAAAAGATGGTCTTGGTCCAGTTTACAAGTACAATGGTGCAGTGCTTAAGGAAGCTGATACTGCAAAGGATGGAGATGGAAAAGCTGAAAATGCAATCATCGATCTTACTGCAGATGGATACAGACTTCCTACAGAAGCTGAATGGGAATTTGCTGCACGTGGAGGAGATCCGGCTTCTGAAATCTGGGCTAATATATCAAATAAGAATTTAGCTTCAGTTGCATGGTATTCAGACAATTCTGATGGTGTAACACATGATGTTATGACAAAAGATGCCAACACTTTTGGAATGTATGACATGAATGGAAATGCCTGGGAATGGTGTTATAATGCATGGCCTGCAAGTATTCAGCGTCGTATTATGCGTGGCGGAAGCTATAGAAAAACAGCAGAAGGCGTAACTGCAGTTTCAAAAGATGCAGCACCTGTTACAAGAGTTTATGATGATGTTGGTTTCCGTGTAGTTAAGTACGCACTTTCTGCACGTGATGCAAAATAAGCCTGAAATCGATAATCCGTGAAAACAGGGCTCAGAGATAAGTTGTGCTTGCCTCTGAGCCCTTCTTTTTTATTCTTGCAAACTCTGACCTTTCTGTTAAAATAAAGATTAAGATTTTAAAATCGGAGTCAAATATGCTTAAATTCATTGTCAAATTGTTAAAAGCATTGAACAGCAATTCACATCCTGGTGAAATTGCTCATGCGGTTTGTTTGGGAATGCTGCTTGGATTCCTTCCTAAAAACAATATTTTCTGGTTTATCATAACAGTTTTTGTGTTATTTATGAGAATAAACAAGGGTGCACTTGTTCTTTGTACACTTTGTTTTTCATTGCTGGCGCCATTGTTCGATCCACTGTTTGATACAGTGGGCTACTGGTTCCTTACTCTTCCAAAACTCGAACCGGTTTTTGCATGGCTGCTGGATATTCCTTTTGTAGGCTTTACTAAATTCAATAATACAATAGCATCAGGTTCCCTTTTATGTGGTCTAGCCCTTTATATACCGCTTTATGTAATTGCACGTTTATTAATCTGGCTTATGAGAAATAAAATTGTCCCAGTTCTTCGAAAAACTAAGTTTATAGTTGCTATTTCGAAGATTCCGCTTGTAAAAAAAGCAGCTGCTCTTGCAGCCAAGAAGGACTAAGGGGGCAATAAGATGAAAAAGATACCATCACTTTTCAGAAAGAAATATACAGCTAAGAAACTCGAGAAAAAAATCTATAAAAGACTTTATGTTCCTGAAGATAAAAAATATGTAAAAGGCCTTTTTACTGAAATTGAGAAAAAGGGTGCTAAACAGATTCCAATTTTTGCAATTCCACCAGAAAAAGCAGAACAGCTTGCCAAGAAAGATATGAAACGCCTTAAAGCACTGGCAAAGCAGATAAAGAAACAAAAAGGACGTGTAAACTTTGTTCCGCTTATTGTTACAGCTGCCTTTATTGTAGCAATTCCAATCTGCTTTATTACCTTCAAAAATATAATCGTAAAGAAGGGAATTATTTATGCCTGCGAGACAATTTTTGAGGCAAAGTGTGATATTCAGAATGTAGATTTTAAGCTGCTTGATTCATCACTTAAGATTAAAAAGCTTGAGATTGCCAATAAAGACGATTATATGAAAAATCTCGTTGATATTGGTTCAATTACAGTGGATTTTGATTTAGGACAGCTTTTAAGAAAGCGTTTTGTTGCAGATGAACTTTCTGTACTTGGTGTCGATACAGGTACTGAAAGAAAGACTTCTGGAGAACTTCCACCTAAGAAAGAAAAGAAAATCAAAAAGCAGAAGGAAAAGGCAGCAAAAGAAGCATCTGAATCTAAGCTTGGACAGGTGATTGCAGAGAAAAAAGCAGTTGCAGCTAATTCTCTGGAAAGCAATATTACAGGACTTTTCAATCAGCTTAATCCTGAAACTTTAATGAATAATTTTTATTCACAGCTTCAGACGCCAGAGCTTTCTAAGCAGGTTCAGGAGCAGATTCCTCAGATTGTTGCAAAGTGGCAGGCTAAGCCGGCAGAGGTTCAGCAGACAGTCGATGAGCTTCAGAAATCTGTTAATGATATTATGAACTTTGATTACAGTGCAGTTCAGAATAATCCGCTTAAGATTAAAGAATTCATTGAAAAAATTGATTCAACAAAGAAGAATATTGAAAAGGTAAAGAATGATGCTAATGGAGTTATGAAAAACTTTAATGCAGATTTAGCCGAAGCAGATGGACTTAGAAAGAGCGTTCAGAATGCAGTTACACATGATATGAACTTTGCAAATTCTGAAATCAATAAAATTAAGTCTTTGAATATTTCTGATGGAACAAAGCTGATTAGCGGAATGTTTGAAAATGTTGCCTGTGATGTGCTTGGAAAATATTATCCTTATGCAATGAAGGGTGTTGATTATATTCTTGATTTGAAGACAAAACAGGGTAGTAAGCCTAAAGAAGCAAAGGTTAAGAAAGAGAAAAAGAAGTATTCTGTAAAGCGTGCACCAGGTCGGGACATCTTCTACAGACAGGATAAGGTTCCTGCTTTGTGGATTAAAAAGATGGCAGGTTCAGGTCCTAATTTCTTTGCCCAGGCTACAGATATTGCAAGTAATCAGGATATAATAAATAAACCTGCTAAGATTGATTTCAATATGGAACTTTATAATTTACAGCATGAAGCAAAGCTTGTTGTAGATTTTAGAACTGATACAAAGGAACCTCTTATTCGTGCAGATTATGGACTTAAGAATATTCCTTTGAATATTCCTGCAGAAAAGTTTGGTGAATATCCTGGAGTTCCTTCGTTCGATGCTAAGTGTGCAGTAGATGCAATCCTTAAGATTTTCGATAAGGATGGTTTTGAACTTTCAGGAAAAGGACTTCTTACAGATTTGAAGATTGCTACAGTTCCGTTTGAGCCTGAATATGCTTCGAAGATTTATTCAAATGTAATGGGTAGAATCAATACAGTTCGTGCAGGCATTACAAGCGGCTTTACTCTTACTGATGGACTTAAGATGAATCTGGATTCTGATGCAGATGTTCAGGTAATCAATTCACTTAAGAAAGAAATGGAAGCTCAGCTTGCTGAAATTAAAGATAATCTGAAGACTGAACTTACAAAGAAAATCAATGAGGCAAGTGGTGGAGCTCTTGGTCAGTTTGATTCACTTGATGATATCAAGACAAAACTGACAGGTTCTTTATCAACTGCCACTGGTTTTGAAAAGCAGCTTAATCAGAAACGTACTGAAGCTGAAAAACAGCTGAAAGGAAAAGCAACAGATGAGGCTAAAAAGCAGCTGGGAAATCAATTAAAGAATCTGTTCTAGTTTTCTGATTATTTCGAGGGCGTCAGGTTTTGAAACTTGAGCCAGATGATTAAAAAAGAACTCAGAGGAGTCCGAAGAATCGGACTCCTTTTTATTTTGAAGATCATATTTTTCGTCTTCATTCCAGCTTTTTATAATGCCACGTGTATAAATCTGTGCAATATGATTTGCGCAGACCCGGCAGGTGTATAAATCTTTAAGGACAGTTGAGGGAGTTATATCTGATAAGTCAGGGAGACCGCATTCAATCAGCAGAAACATATGCGCTATGCGTGCTGCTGTCTGACGGTTTAGCAGGGTTTCCGGGTGTCGTTCATCCTGATCTTCCAGCCATCCGCGATAATGCCCGTACCGCAGAATATCTTCCGCGGCGGCGGACTTGCGCGGTGAATTCGTCTGAGTTCGGGCGAGTTTTAATTCAAACAGCCGGCTTACAAACTCGCCGACCGAGATCTCTTCAGTTTCCACGCCTATCCCTCTACAGGAGAAATCTTCAGAGTAATGTTTCCACAACCTTCAATTTCTGAAACAGCGAAACGGCCGTTTTCAAAAGTGCCGGTTTCGCCTGTCCAGAGATTCTTGAAAGTGTAGCGGGCTGCGTAGGAGCTGGCAGTGCCGGTTGCCCCGGCACCGTAGAAGCTCTCCGGTAATTTATCGCCGAGATATTTTTGAATAAGTGCTGTATCTACCGCAAAGTCACCGCATTTCTTTTCCTGACTCAGGTTGAAGAATGAGAGAGCGAGAGAACCGTCTGCAAGAGGTTTTGCAAGAATATCTACGCGGTCGCAGTCGGTGATGTAGGCGCGGTCCGGTGTACGGTCTGCGGCATCTAGGTTTTCAGGAATTGCAGCAGTTGTGAAAATACGTTTTGCCTGAATACCAAGTGCATCCTGATTAAGAGCAATGAGATCTCGGTTAGCAATTATATTGTAAAGTTCATCTCCTTTTTGAACACGGCGTAAATCGAGGCCGAGCATCAAAGGAGAGTTCATCATACACCACATTGTAAAATGAGTCTGGCTCATCTGAGTAGTCATTCCGTTCATTCCAACCATCATCATGTCCGGGTCGTTCCAGCCTTTGTCGAGTCCGGAAAATTCATCCATAATAACAGCCTTGTTGTACTGTGAAGTTACGCTTGGCGTTCCAGGGTCTGTCCAGTTACCGAAGCCCGGGTTATCGTCTGAGCCTACGCGGAAAGTAATGTCATTTAAGATTCTCCATGAATTACCAACTTTATAGCCCCAGTTCTGTGGCTGAGTTTTTCCCCATTCGCAGAGTGAGAGAAGAACGCCGTGATCCGGTTTTGCTTCGTTGAGGCCTTCGAGCATTGCGGCATAAGAGCAGAGAGTATTCTCCTGGCGGCGATGATTCATAAGGCGGATTTTGTTGCGTCCGGCTTTGAGGGTAATTTTGATTGGGGCGGAAGCCTCGAAAGTTTCCGGAGTTTCTGTTGATGGGAGGAGGTTGTCAAAGAAAATAGCTGAGTTCTCATTATCGTCCGAAGCTTCCCCTGATGCCACCTGAAGCCATTCTCCGCATCCGTTCTGGCGGGCAGTTGCGTAATTTACAATCAGCTCGTAATCGCCGTCCTCAGGTACTTCAACCTCAAAAACTAGCTCACTGCTCATTGGTCCAACTGGAGTTGTTCCGGTATTTGTACCGTCAAAAGTTCCGATTCCTGTAGCATAGCCGTCTTTTATTGAAGCGCCACGACCTTTCAAAATTCCTTTATCGGCGCTGAGTAAAATCGAAAATTCGCCTTTTTTTAACTGAATTTCTTTCAAATTTGGGGCAAAAACGTACTTTGCGTTCTCAGGATTTGAGAAAGTTGCGTTATCCCAGAGGTAATAACAGTTATCAATTTTGAGGAAATCTACTCCCCAGTCAATGTAAGATTTAGCATCTGTCTTTTCAAAACCGCAGGTTCCTACTGCAGCACCGGCACAAAGGTTTGTTCCAATATCATTGTACATTCCAAATTTAAGACCGCGAGCGTGAACATAATCAGAAAGGGCTCGGAAGCCGTTTGGAAATTTTACAGGTTCATTTGCAAGCTTTCCGTCCTCGCGCTCAGATTTATAGCAGCCGTCATCTAGTACTAAATACTGGTAGCCGAGATTATCGAGTCCGAGTTCAATGATTTTGTCGGCCATGATTTTTGTGAGTGTTTCTGTGTTTCCGCTGCCGAAAGCATTCCAGCTGTTCCAGCCCATTGCAGGAAGGCGGCCTTTTACGTTTCCAGGAAGTACCTGGCCATTAGTAAAACTATCAAAACGATATTTATTGTCTGTGATTTTTGCAGGTTCGGTTGGTGTCATTTTTTCCTCGTTTTTTCAAAAAATTAGTTAATCGATTTACCTAATCATACATCTTTTCTCCTGTTAATCAATTATAAATTTGACATAATCAGAAATTCTTTGTATATTGTCACAAGTAGTACTAAACAATACTACTAATAACGCAACGACGCGGGATAAACTGATTTGAGGTTTTGATATGGCTGAAACAAAGATTATCGACATTCTTACAGAGTTCTCTCTCACAAGACAGGAAGCCTCAATTTATGCCGCACTTTTAAATCATGGTGATATGACCGGTTATGAGGTTGCTAAGGATACCGGTTTTTCCCGTTCAAATGTTTATGCTGCTCTTAATGCTCTTGTAGAAAAGGGAGCTGCTTATCTTGTTGAGGGCGAGGCTACAAAGTATCGTCCTGTTGAAATCAAAACATTTACATCAAATAAAATATCTGAACTCAAAAAATCTGCTGAGTATCTGGAAAAACACGGGCCTCAGAAAGTAATTGCCGCGGACGGTTATATCACAATTGTAGGCGCAAAAAATATCCGCAATAAAATGCGTGAGATGATTGAGAAAACTGAACTTCGCCTTTATCTGATGGCTCCTGCACAGATTGTAAAGGATTTTGAAGAAGATCTTAAACGTCTTATTTCGGAAGGAAAGAAAATTGTACTGCTTACTCAGGACTATTCAGTTAAGGGCGCAAAGGTTTACAACACAAAAGTTGAAGAAGGACAGATTCGTTTTATAACTGATTCAGCTTATGTGCTTACCGGCGAGCTTACAGATGATGAGCATAATACATGTCTATACTCCGGCCAGAAGAATCTGGTTGAAGTAATGAAAGAGGCATTAAAAGATAAAATAACGCTTTTAGCGTAAAAGAGGTACAAAATGAAAATTGGTATTTTAGGTTATGGTAACCTTGGTAGAGGTGTTGAGGCTGCTGTTAAGCAGAATCCAGATTGTGAATTAACTGCTGTATTCACACGTCGTGATCCTTCAACTGTAAAAATCTTGACTGCAGGTGTTCCTGTTTACAACGTTTCAGAAGTTGAAAAACACAAGGACGAAGTTGATGTTCTTATTATCTGTGGTGGTTCTGCAACAGACCTTCCAAAACAGACTCCAGAATATGCAAAATATTTCAATGTAATCGATAGTTTCGATACACACGCAAAAATCCCTGAGCACTTTGCAAATGTTGATACAGTAGCAAAGGACTTCAAGCACACTGCTCTTATCAGCTGTGGTTGGGATCCAGGACTTTTCAGCTTGAATCGTCTTTATGCTAACTGCATTCTTCCAAACGGAAAGGATTATACTTTCTGGGGTAAGGGAGTTAGCCAGGGACACTCTGATGCTATCCGCCGTATTGAAGGTGTAAAGGATGGTAAGCAGTATACAATTCCTGTACAGGCTGCTTTGGATGCAGTTCGTTCTGGAAGCAATCCTGATTTGACTACTCGCCAGAAGCACACTCGTGAATGCTTTGTTGTAGCAGAAGAAGGAGCTGATAAGGCACGCATTGAAAAAGAAATCAAAGAGATGCCAAACTACTTTGCTGATTACGACACAACAGTTCACTTCATCAGCGAAGAAGAATTGAAGAAGAACCACTCTGGTATTCCACACGGTGGATTTGTAATCCGTTCTGGAAAAACTGGCTGGGACAACGAGTTCAACAACGTAATTGAGTACAGTCTCAAGCTCGACTCAAACCCTGCATTCACTTCTAGCGTTCTCGTTGCTTACGCCCGCGCAGTTTACAGAATGAACAAGGAAGGCCAGACAGGCTGTAAGACAGTATTCGATGTTGCACCAGCTTACCTGAGTCCACTTTCTGGTGAAGAGATTAGAGCACACTTGTTGTAGGCAAATAGGGGTTTTAGGGGGCGAAGCCACCTAGGAGAAGGGGTAGCGAGCAACAAAGTGCGAGCGAGGGGGAGACTTCCCCCTCCTTCCTAAAACCTAGCACCTGGAACCTATAACCTACTAAAGGAGAACACTATGAATTCATTTATTGAAAATGTTAATTTCTTTGAAGGCAACAACCCTGAAAAGCTTGCACAGGAATTTGGCACACCGCTCTACGTTTATAACGAGAAGATTCTCCGTAACCGTATGGACGCTGTTGCTAAGGTAATTACAAAGTATAAGTACACTGCAAACTATTCGGTTAAGGCCAATACAAACATCCACATCCTCAAGCTTGCTCTTGAAGAGGGCAACAACTGCGATGCTATGAGTGTTGGAGAAATCCAGATGCTGCTTAAGGCTGGCTTCCCAACCGACCGCATTTTCTTTGTACCAAACAACGTTAGTGCAGAAGAAATGCAGTTTGCAATTGATAACGGAATTATGACAAGCTGTGACTCACTTGCTCAGCTCGAGCTTTACGGCTCTTTGAACAAGGGCGGTAAGGTTGCTGTCCGCATCAATCCTGGTGTTGGTGCCGGCCACCACGAAAAGGTTGTTACCGGCGGTAAGAAAACTAAGTTTGGAATTTCTGAAGAATTTATTCCTCAGATTTTTGAAATTGCAGACAGATATAATCTTACAATTGCGGGAATCAACCAGCACATTGGTTCGCTCTTTATGGACCCACAGCCTTACCTCGATGCAGTTACAAACCTGCTTCGCATTGCACTTCAGTTTAAGGATCTTGAGTTTGTTGATTTCGGCGGTGGTTATGGTATTCCATATCACAAGCTGGACGACGAAGCAGTTTTCCCAATGGAAGATTTTAAGAAGCGTCTTGAGCCAATTCTCGACGACTTTGTTGCAAAATATGGAAAGCCTGTTTTGTTCAAGTCTGAGCCTGGCCGTTTCTGTGTTGCAGAAGGCAGCGTAATTCTTGGACGCGTTCATGCAGTAAAGCACAACAACGGAAAGACCTTTGCCGGAACTGATATCGGTATGAATGTGCTTGTTCGCCCAAGTATGTACGACAGCTGGCACGATATTGAAGTTATCCGTGACGGAAAAGTTGTTCCACGCGACAAGCTGATGGAACAGACAGTAACCGGTAACATCTGTGAAAGCGGTGACCTTCTTGCTAAGGATCGTCAGCTTCCGGAAATGCAGCGCGGAGACCTTGCCTGCGTTCTCGATACCGGAGCTTATGGCTGGAGTATGTGTTCGACTTACAACAGCCGTCCACGCCCTGCAGAAGTTCTCATCTGCAAGGATGGCAGCGTAAAGCTTATCCGAAGACGCGAGACTATTGAAGATTTGATGAGATTGTTCTAAACTACGTCATTGCGAGCGAAGCGAAGCAATCCATGCTACATAGATTGCCACGTCGCCCTGTCGGGCTCCTCGCAATGACGTGAATTTTTCATTATAATAATCCTTATGACAAAAAATCTTACCGAGGGTTCTATCTTAAAAAACATTGTTGTTTTCTCCCTGCCTTATCTTCTTTCTTATTTCTTACAGACACTCTATGGCATGGCAGACCTTTTCCTTGCCGGCCAGTTCAACGGCGCAGATGTAATTTCTGCTGTGTCTATCGGAAGTCAGGTAATGCACATGTTTACTGTAATTATCGTTGGGCTTGCGATGGGCGGCACAGTTCTGATTGGTCAGGCTGTTGGAGCTAAAGACTCAAAACGTGCTTCTAAAATCATTGGTAACACAGTAACTTTTTTCCTGATTTTTTCAGCTGTGATTACTGTAATTCTTTTGCTTGCATGCCGCGGAATTGTAAGTCTGATTCAGACTCCGCCGGAAAGTGTTGAGCAGACAGTTCTTTATCTTCGAATCTGTTTTATCGGTATTCCATTTATTGTTGCATATAACGTAATTGCTTCAATTTTCCGTGGCATGGGCGATTCAAAAAGTCCTATGATTTTCGTAATCATCGCCTGTACTCTCAATATCATTCTCGATTACATTTTTATGGGCGTGCTTGGTATGAAGGCCGAGGGTGCAGCTATTGCTACAGTTATTGCTCAGGCAGTCAGCGTTATTATCAGTTTGATTGCAATTGTGCGATCAAAAAGCCTTAAACTTACAAAAGAAGATTTCAAACTTCAGCAGGATGCACTTGTTCCAATCTTAAAAATTGGTGTTCCTGTTGCCTGCCAGGACGGTTTTGTTCAGATTTCCTTTATGCTGATTACAGTTATTGCAAACCGTCGTGGTGTAAACGTAGCGGCTGCCGTTGGAATCGTTGAAAAAATCATCTGCTTCCTATTCCTTATTCCTTCAAGCATGCTTTCTACAGTCAGCGCAATTGCCGCTCAGAATATTGGTGCCGGATACTATGATCGTGCACGAAAAACTCTTTATGCCGGCACCGCAATTGCCACTGGTATTGGTCTGATTTTTGCGGTTTCCCTTCAGTTTGTTTTGCATCCTCTTATTGCACTTTTTACCCGCGAAGAGGTTGTTATCAATCTTGGAACTCAGTATCTGAAATCTTATGTATTCGACTGTGTTTTTGCCGCAATCCATTTCTGTTTCAGCGGTTATTTCTGTGCAATGGGAAAATCAATTCTTTCATTTATTCACAACGTGACATCAATCATACTTGTGCGAATACCGGGCGCATGGCTGGCATCAAAATACTGGCCGGAAACACTTTTCCCAATGGGCTGTGCAGCTCCACTTGGAAGCCTGCTTTCTGCGGTTATCTGTGTGATTGCGTTTATCTGGCTTAATCAAAAAAAGGTGCAGAAGCTCTAATCATCAAAAGCCTGCATAATTTCTTTTTCAAATGAGGATGGCTGCCAGAGATCGAGATCTGTAAACTCAAGTGCAACGGAACCGTTAGAGTCTTCAGTTATTTCTGGCACAAACTGAGCATCTGGCTTTGTTGTAAGAAACCACAAGCGCAGAAGGGCAAAACGAGTACTTCCTTCTGCGGCATATTCTGATTTATGGCAAAGCGGACTTGAAAGTGCCAGACTTTTCAGATGAGTCTGACGGTCGCCGCTTTGTTCATCTAATGACTTCAACTGGCAGAATAATTCATAAGCCTTCAATAAATCTTCTTCATCTTTTTCGATATCCTGTGTTACAGGCATTGCAAACTCCTGAAACTGAGAACGGAGCAGTGCCCGCTTTTCTTCATCCTGTTGGTTTATATGCTGCTGAAGTCTTGTTAGTTTTTGAGTTTCCGAATTCTCCTGAGGAATACGAACACCATTATGTTGAGAGAATTCTTCCAGTTTTTGTGTAAAATCCTGAATAGTTTGAAGTATTGATTTCTTTTCTGCCATATTCAAAAGTCTAACGCTAAAAATCAGATTGTCAAATATATTTAGAATTTCCTATTTTAGTAGATACTTATAACGTAATGTTTTATAATAGTGATACTATCATTTATTTGGAGGATAACTTAAATGAAAAAGCTTATTGCAATTGCAATGATGATGGCACTTGTTTGTTCATCAACTTTTGCTGCTAAAGCAAAAAAAGCAAAGAAGTCTTCTAAGGCTTCTATCAAAATCGCTATGGTAACAGATTCAGGCGATATTACAGATCAGTCTTTCAATCAGACAACTTACCAGGCTTGTAAAGATTACGCCGAAGCAAACGGACTTGAGTTCCAGTACTACAAACCAGCCGGAGATTCAAACGCAGACCGCGTTGCTTCTATCGATGCTGCTTATCAGGATGGTTACAATGTAATCGTTCTTCCTGGATACCTTTTCGGTGAAGCAATTGGAAAGGTAGCTAAAGATTATGATGATGCTAAATTCATCGGTCTTGATATCAGCGAAGGTGACCTCGGTGGTATTGCTGTTCCAGCTAACGTATTCTGTGCAGTTTATGCAGAAGAGCTTCCTGGATTCTTCGCAGGTTACGCTGCAGTAAAAGAAGGATATCGTCACCTTGGATTCCTCGGTGGTATGGCTGTTCCAGCTGTAGTTCGCTACGGATACGGATTTGTTCAGGGTGCTAACAAGGCTGCTGAAGAACTCAAAGTTGCTGATCAGGTAACAATTGAATATGTTTATGGTGGACAGTTCTACGGCGACCAGACAATTACAGCTGCTATGGACGGATGGTACAAGAACCGTGGTGTAGAAGTTGTATTCGCATGTGGTGGAGCTATCTGGTCTTCTGCTTGTGAAGCTGCTTCTAAAGTTGGCGGAAAGGTAATTGGTGTTGACGTTGATCAGACAGCACAGATTAACAGTTACGCTGATGGTATGTGTGTAACTTCTGCTATGAAGGGGCTTTCTGCAACAGTAAACGCTGCTCTTTCTGCTATTCAGGCTGGAAACTGGGCTGACTACTCTGGAAAGATTGCTAACCTCGGTCTCGTATCAGGAAAAGACCTTTCTTTGAACTATGTAGGTCTTCCAACAGATACTTGGACAATGAAGAACTACTCAGTAAATGATTACAAGAAACTTGTAGCTGATGTATATGCTAATAAAGTTACAGTTTCTAACGCAATCGACAAGGCTCCAGCAGTTACTGTAAAAGTAAACTACTACCAGAACATTAAATAAGCCAAAAATCGAAGAACCGTTAAAAACAGGGCTGCGACAGCGGGCCTGTTTAGGTTCATCGAAAGAACGGCTCAGAGGCGAGACTTGCGAGCCGACAAAACGGAAATTATTAAGCGTGAACTCTCCGGTGTTCACGCTTTTTTTGTTTAAATCCCTTTCTTTTTAGTATATAATTCTTTCTTATGAGTGAAGAATACATCATTGAAATGCTTAATATTACTAAGCGTTTCCCCGGAATTATTGCGAATGACAATATCACCCTTCAGCTCAAAAAAGGCGAAATCCATGCACTTTTGGGCGAGAACGGAGCTGGTAAGTCTACGCTTATGAGCGTTCTTTTCGGTCTTTATCAGCCGGAAGAAGGCGAAATCCACAAGAATGGAAAAAAAGTTGAAATCAAAAATCCTAATGATGCTACGGCTCTTGGAATTGGAATGGTGCATCAGCACTTTAAGCTCGTAGAAGTTTTTACCGTTCTTGATAATATCATTTTAGGCAGCGAAACAGTAAAGCATGGTTTTGTTGATAGAAAAGCTGCCAGAGAAAAAATCATCAATCTGAGTCAGAAGTATGGTCTTGCAGTTGACCCTGACGCAAAAATCGAAGACATTACAGTTGGTATGCAGCAGCGCGTAGAGATTTTGAAAATGCTCTACCGCGATAATGAGATTTTGATTTTTGATGAACCTACTGCTGTCCTTACCCCTCAGGAAATCAAAGAGCTTATGCAGATTATGAAAAATCTTGCTGCAGAGGGAAAATCAATCCTCTTTATTACACATAAGCTCAACGAAATCATGGAAGTTTCTGACCGTTGTTCAGTTCTTTGTAAAGGACGCTACATCGGTACTGTTGAGATTGCAAATACAAGCAAGGAAGAGCTCAGCCGCATGATGGTTGGCCGCGACGTTAAGTTCACTGTAGATAAAGAGCCTGCTAAGCCTGGCGAAGTTGTTCTTGATGTTGAAAACCTTTGCGTTGAAAGTCATGTTCATAAAAAGCTTGCCGTTCATAACGTTAGCCTTCAGGTTCGTGCCGGAGAAATCGTTTGTATTGCCGGAATTGATGGAAACGGCCAGTCTGAGTTTATTCAGGGAATTACTGGTCTTGAGCGTGTTGCTCCTCATTCTGCTTCAAAAATCACTTTGTGCGGTGTAGATATCACTAAAAAATCTATCCGTGAAAGAAGCAAAGCTGGTATGAGCCATGTTCCTGAAGATCGACATAAGCATGGTTTGGTTCTGGATTACACTCTTGAACAGAATATGGTGCTTCAGCGTTACTGGGAGCCTCAGTTCCAGAAGAATCAGTTTATAAAGACAAAAGAAGTTTCTGCTTATTCGCAGATGCTTATTGATAAATACGATGTTCGAAGCGGACAGGGTAATAAAACAATCGCCCGTGCAATGTCTGGTGGAAATCAGCAGAAGGCAATTGTTGGCCGCGAACTCGATAAAGAGCACAGCCTTTTGATTGCAGTTCAGCCAACCCGTGGTCTTGATGTTGGTGCTATTGAATATCTTCATAAAGCAATTATTGCAGACCGTGACGCAGGAAAGGCTGTACTTCTTGTTTCTTACGAACTCGAAGAAGTTTTGAATCTCAGCGACAGAATCCTTGTAATGTATGAAGGCGAGATTGTCGGTGAACTGGATCCAAAACAGACAACACCGGAAGAGCTTGGTCTTTACATGGCTGGTGCTAAACGTAATGTAGGCGAGAAAGCTGGTGGGGAGGCAAAAGATGAGTAATAAATTTAAGACAGCACTTGCTTCTGATACTTCTAAATCAATTCTTTCAGCTGTAATTTGTGCGCTTCTTGGTATTCTTATAGGTTTTATCATTCTTCTGATTATCAATGCTGAACATGCGCCAAAGGCTATCAGCGTAATCCTGAAAAACTGGATGTATTATAGAAATAACGGTAAAAAGCTTTACTACCTGGGTCAGACTCTGGTAAAGGCTGTACCGCTTATTCTTTGTGGAATTGCAGTTTTGTTTGCTTACAAATCTGGACTTTTCAATATTGGTGTTGCCGGCCAGTATTGTATCGGAATTGGTATTTCACTCTGGACTGCATTGGCCTGGCATCTTCCATGGTTTGTATGTGTGTTGTTTGCTATAGTATGTGCTGCTTTGTGGGCAAGTATTGCGGGCCTTCTGAAGGCTTTCTGTAATGTAAACGAAGTTATTGCGGGAATCATGCTCAACTGGATTTCACTTTATATTGTTAATGTGTTGATGCAGAATGAGCGCGTTATGAACGTTGGTAAATCAGAAACCTTCTCAATTGCTGCAACTTCACCTCAGTCACTTTTGCCAACTCTTGGTCTTGGTGCTCTTTTCCATGATAACGAGTATGTTTCAATTGCAATTCCTTTGACAATTGTTGTAGCAATTCTTATCAATATTCTTTTGAAGAAAACAGTTCTTGGTTATGAGCTTCGTGCAACTGGTTTGAACAAGCATGCAGCAAAGTATGCCGGTATGAAAGATAAGAAAAATCTGATTCTGACTATGGCTGTTTCTGGAGCTATTGCCGGTCTTGCTGCTTCACTTTTCTATCTGACTGATGTTCAGCCATGGAAGACAAGTTCGACTGTTCCTGCTATGGGCTTTAATGGTATTGCGGTTGCTTTCCTTGGTGAGCTGAATCCGATTGGCGTAATCTTCTCGGGTTACTTTATTCAGCATATCACTCAGGGCGGAAGCTTTATTGATACAAAATACTTCAACCCTCAGATTGCGGATTTGATTTCATCTATCATCATTTATTCTTGTGCATTCATGTTCCTGTTTAAGACACAGTTAAGTAAGCTGATGGAAAGAAAGAAGAAGGTTGCGAAGTCAGAGGAAAAGCCTGTAAAGGCCGAATCTGCTGATGCCGAGGGCAAGAGAGGTTAATTATGTTATTGATTCAATATACTTTAATTTATGCTTCAGTTTTGATTTTCGTTGCGTTCGGCGGTATGTTCAGTGAGCGCAGTGGTGTAATTAACCTTGGTCTTGAAGGAATTATGGTAATGGGTGCGCTTGGCGGTGCATTCGTGCTTTATTCTCTGCCTGCTGGAACTCCGGCCTTTGTTATAATTCTGCTGACAATTCTTGCGAGTGTTCTTTTCGGAATGTTATATTCTCTGTTCCTTGCAGTTGCGGCTATTAACTTTAAGGCGGATCAGACTCTGGTTGGTACAGCTATGAATATGCTTGCTACAGCCGCTGCTATTGTTATTGTTAAGTCGTTTAATAATGCGAGATCGGGTGGTACAAACCCTTCTGCAATTCTTGATTATATTGCAAACAGAAAGGTTTTCCTGATTGGAGATTTCAATATTTACATGATTTTGACAGTGATTCTCTATGTACTTTTGAACAAAACACGCTTTGGTCTTCGTCTTATGGCTTGTGGTGAACATCCTCAGGCTGCAGACAGCGTAGGTATCAATGTATACAAAATGCGCTATGCAGGGGTTTTGATTTCAGGCTTCTGTGGTGGAATTGGTGGAATCATCTACATTTCTGCTGCAAACTCACAGTGGGACTTTATGTACGGTGTTGCCGGTGCGGGCTTCCTTGCACTTGCCGTTATGATTTTCGGTCAGTGGAATCCGCTTCGTATTGCAGCCAGTGCTTTGCTATTTGGTGCATTCCGTGCCGTTGCAGATACTTATTCTGCATTTGATGCATTGATTCATCTTGTTCCAGGTGATGTTTACAAGATGCTGCCATACATCATTTCTCTTGTAGTTCTTGCATTCACTTCAAAGAAATCCCGCGCTCCTAAGGCTGAGGGTATTCCATACGATAAGGGTACAAGGTAATTCTTATCTGACGTCATTGCGAGGAGCGAAGCGACGAAGCAATCTATTAATATGGATTGCTTCGCTTCGCTCGCAATGACGAAAGTATAAAAAGGGTATTGTAAACCTATATTTAAATACAGGTTTACAATACCCTTTTTATTTGCTATAGTCTCTCTTATGAAAAATAAGTCAGTCTTAAAAATCTCTTTCATCGCGTTATTTGCCGCTATTATTTGTTTTGGTTGTTTTATCAGAATCCCTCTTGGTGTGATTCCGATTGTTTTGCAGAATGCCTTATGTATTCTGTGTGCTGTATTATTAGGAGGAGTCCTTGCTGGTGCTCCTGCAGCTCTCTTTTTAATTGCAGGTTTGATTGGTCTTCCAGTTTATTCTGGTGGAACCGGCGGGCTTGCTGTATGGCTTGGACCAACCGGTGGCTTTTTGGCTGGTTATCTGCTTGGTGCAGTGGCTGCAGGTTTTATTGCTGGAAAGCCGAGTGTTACTGAAAAGAAACTGACTGTAAAGGTTGTTGTTCGAGTTTCTGCTGCTGTTGTTACTGGTCTTGTGATTTTGTATATTCCGGGTGTAATCAGATTTTCGTATTGGGCAACTGCTGCCGGCAAAGTTCCTGCAGATAAAACAGCCCTTGCTTATACAATGGCTGCCTGCGTAATTCCATATATTCCTGGAGATATTCTTAAGGCTGTAATTGCCATACCGGTTGCGTTGAAGTTGCGTCCGGTACTTGCTCAGTATTTATATGAAGACTCAAATAAGTATTAGTCATTTATCAAAAACATTCAGCACTGTTGCCGGTCCAAAGAAAGCCTTAGATGACGTAAGCCTTGAAATCAGAGAGGGTGAGTGCGTCGTTGTAGGCGGCGAAAACGGATCAGGTAAAAGTGTTCTGATGCAGATTATTGCCGGACTGATGGATGCGGATAACTCAGGAACAGATTCCAGAGTTCATGTTGAAGGCCGGGTCGGCCTCGTCTTCCAGGAAGCTGAAACTCAGATTCTTGGTGAAACCCCAGCAGAGGATATCGCCTTTGGTCCGAAAAATCTTGGTTGGAAAAAAGAAGAAGTTCAGACAGCTGTACGTGAAGCTCTGGAAAAAACAGGGCTTACAGACAAAGCTGATTTTCCGGCACGCTTTTTATCTGGTGGTGAAAAACGTCGACTAGCCGTTGCCTGTATGCTCGCAATGAAGCTTCCAGTAATTATTTTAGATGAGCCATATGCCAACCTGGATTTTGGAGGAGTTAAGCAGGTAAACGCACTTGTCCGCCAGCTTAAGGAAGAAGGTAAAACAGTTGTAATACTGTCACACGAGTTAGAAAAATGCCTCGGTCTTTCCGACCGATTGGTAGTTTTATTCCGTGGTAAAAAAGTTTTTGATGATACTCCGGAAGAAGGTCTAAAGCAAAACCTCGAAGAATGGAATATCAGAAATCCGCTGGTTGCTTATAAATCAGTGAAAGATCTAATATGGGAATGACAAAAGATACCGCTTTTTCTTACAAACCTGGTTCCTCATTTTTGCACCGCTGTCCTGCGTGGATTAAGATTCTTTTGATCCCTGTAGTTAGTGTTGCGGTGTTTAAACTGCCATTTTATTGTACAATCTGGCTTTGTATTATGCAGGTTATTCTTGCGTTTGTATTGAAGTTCTCTGTTCGAGAACAGCTGCGAGATCTAAAAGCTATATTATACTATGCGGTATTTTTGATCTTTGCAAAGCTGATTGGAAGCGTGGCATCGGGTCAGCTGGAGATATCGGGCTTTATTCGAAATGAAACAGAAACCTGGATTCTTTTATTAAAATTGCTTTGTGTAATGCAGAGTGCATCAATAGTATTTAAAACTTCAACTTCATTACAAATTCGCGAAGGACTCGAAAGCATGGAGCTTGCAGTTCGTAGACTTTTTCATGCAAAGAAAGAAACTCCGGTTGCGCAGGCAGTTTCGCTTTTTATCTGCTTTATACCGCAAGTTTCAAAAAACTGGCAGCAGGCAGAGCGTGCCTGGAAAGCTCGCGGCGGGAAGAAATCTCTCCGAATGTTTATTGTTCTGCTTCCAGTATTCTTCTCTGTTGGTATGAAGCAGGCATATAATTCAGCACGGGCTATTTCAATACGGCAGAAGACTTCAGCGTAACCTCTCCAGAGTTCAGTGTCTTTATAGTTCCGTCTTCCAGAGTGACAATGAGTCCTGCATTATCATCTATGTCGGTAGCTGTAGCTTTGTAAGCAGTTTTTTCATCGCCAATCAGAGGGTATACTGTAAGTTCTCGGCCAAGCAGGAACGAGGCTTCTTTATATTCTTTTATGATTGCTTTGTGTGTTTCGGGACTTGAAGCATCTTCTTCAAAAATCTTAAGAACCTGGCCGGCGATTTCTGCGGCGACACGAGTTCTAGAAATTGAACCTGCAGCTTCTGGAGATGTCTGAGTTACAGCATCTTCCAGCGTACCAACAACATCTGCCAGTTCACCTTCAAATGCAGTCTTATTCTTTTTAATATTTATTCCCATTCCAACAACGGCTGATTCAATCATTCCGCTTTCAAAATTGGCAACACCTTCAGCAAGAATACCGCAGACTTTTTTACCTTCAACAAAAATATCATTGATCCATTTAATTTGTGGGTCTGCGGTTAATACAGAAATATCACCAAATACTTTTTTAATCGCTCTGCAAATTGCTACTGCCGCACACGCTGTCAACCTTGCAGGATTTGTAATTCCACCCTTTGGAGCATATATCACAGAAATATAAATACCGGTTTTTTCTGGAGAAACAAAGGTGCGTCCTAAGCGACCACGACCAGCAGTCTGGCTTTCGGCAATAATTACTGAGCAGTGATATTTTTTGCCGGCTTCGGTAAGGCTACCGTCTGGTCCACGAAGATTTCCGCATTCAGCAAGGATTCGTTTTGCATAAGTATTTGTAGAATCAATTTCCTTAAAGCATTCAATATGACAATCAGAAAGTTCTGGGAAACGTGAAGAAAAAGTTTCCTTAAAAAGTTCAGCGGTAAAAACATCATTATCAGAAAGAACATAACCGCCGTTTGTTGTACCTTCAATTGAATTGCCAGCTTCGCGCAAAGCATTTACGGCTTTCCAGACAGCAGCACGGCTCACACCACATTCAGCCGCGAGAGTTTCTCCCGAAACAGCCTGGCCCTTTGCATCCACGAGCAATTTCAAAACTTTTTCCTTCGTAGTCATATTCATAGTGATACTATAAAATTGCCTTTTCTTCAATTTGATATTATCTTTAAAAATATGAACAAATCGGATTTGAAGAGAAATGATTGGATGCTCAACGGCCGTTTTGCCCGCAAAGGATACGACTGGTGGTGGCATAATTTTACAGCTGTTAATGAGAAGACTGGAGAAGAACGCGCGTTCTTTATCGAATATTTTACATGTAATCCGGCACTAGGTGGGGATCAGCCGGTATGTGGTCAGCTTCCCGTAAATCGTGAAGCAGGTCGCCGTCCAAGTTATCTCATGTTAAAGTGCGGCTGGTGGGGTGATAATCCTACACAGCTTCATAAGTTTATTGCCTTGAAAGATGTGGATATTGGGCACGACGATAATGGCTATTTTGTAAAAGCAGGAGACTGTTCTGCCTGTGAAACACGCCTTATTGGTAAGGTGGAGATTTCTCCGGAAGACGCAGCAGCTCATCCTGAATGGATGTGTAATTCCGGCTCAATGCAGTGGGATATAAATGTAGATAAAAAGGTTGCCTTTAATGTAGGCTACGGTGCAGGTTCACTGTTCCGTAAACTTAAAGCCTTTGAAATGTACTGGCATGCAGAAGGAATGAAATCTCTTTATTCAGGAAGTATTACCGCAAATGGCGAGAAATATATAATTACTAACGAACGTTCGTTCGGTTATGCTGATAAAAACTGGGGTGCAGATTTTACTTCTCCGTGGGTCTGGCTTTCTTCTTGCGATCTAGTAAGTAAACAAACAGGTAAACGCCTCGAAGATTCTGTATTCGATATCGGTGGCGGTCGTCCAAAGGCTTTTGGAATCGCTCTTAATCGCAAACTCCTGAGTGACTTCTGGTACGAAGGAAAATCCTATGAATTCAATTTCTCAAAATTCTGGACTTTCTGCCGTACAAAGTTTGATTGCAAGGAAACTGAAGATAAAATTATCTGGTATGTCCGTCAGGAAACAACAAAGGCTATCATGGAAACTCAGGTGGAATGCGACAAATCAAAAATGCTTCTGGTAAACTATGAGTCTCCAGATGGGGCGAAACGTCATAACAGATTATGGAATGGTGGAACCGGCTGCGGTACTGTAAAGCTCTGGAAAAAACGTCTGTTTGCTAAGCCAAAACTTCTAGATGAAATTGAAGCTAAACACATTGGCTGCGAGTGGGGTGAATACTGTTAGTTTGTCTAACTATCGTTAGTTAGGTAATATTCTATTGAAGTTTTCTTCAATAAGTTTTTCAAAAGCCGGACGGCTCATACCGAGAAGTCCGGCAATTTCATTATAGACCCTTTCAATCAAACCAACATCATTTCTGGTTCCACCAAGCCAGGGCTCTGAATCAGGATTATCAGTTTCAGCAAGCAGCAGTTCTGGAGGAGTCATTTTCAGTAATTTCTGTAAATGTTCAGACCGAATAGTTTCTACACCAAATGTCTGCATATAACCGCGACGTAAGAATTCTCTGTAAATATTCTCTGGTCCATCATACCAGTGAATTACAGCAGGAGCATCTGGATAATCAGAAAGAATATCACATATCTTTTGTTCAGCAGCTTTTGTATGAATTACGCAGGGCTTCGCAGTTTTATTACAGTATTCTAAAAAATATCTTAAAACTTTTTCCTGATTTTCAACAGAACATTTTGACCAGCAAAAATCCATTCCAATTTCACCGATTAAAGGAGACTGTTCAAGATATTTTTCAAATCGTTTTTTCGTTTCGGGATTATCAAGAAATGTGACATTTTCATCTGCGTAATTTGGATGGACTCCAAAGGTAGGAATTATATGACAGTGATCTGGTGTATGTGACGCAATCTCACAATTCTTCAAAAAACTATTTTCATCGACAGAGGCCGCAATAATTGTTCCTGAAAATTCAGCTAGCTGTGCAGCTAAATCTGTTTGATTATAAAAATCTAAATGTGTATGAAAATCAATAAGCATAATCAAAACCTTATTTTCTCTTAATGATAAAGGAAAACAAATAAATTTTAAATTCCATTTTTCCATGATATAATTAAATAACTTGTTATATGGAGATAGTTTTATGAAGCTGATTGAAAAGAGCACAGCTGAAAAACCAATGTGGCATAGTATTACTATTGGCTGTTGATATGCGTGATTATGTTGAGGGAATTCTTCTTGCAGAAAGAAATGCAGAAATTATGAAACAGCATGCTACTCATATGACAGAGCTTGCAAATCAGAATTCTCTTACAGGAATCAGAAATAAAACTGCTTATGACAGAACAATACGAAAAATGGAATATGAGCTTGATATGGGTAATCTGATAAACTTTGGAATTGCAATGATAGATCTGAATAATCTAAAGGTTATCAATGATACTTTATGGGCATGAAGAAGGAAACTACGCAATTAAAAAACTTTGTGAAATTGTATGTTCTGTTTTTTCTCATTCACCAGTTTTCAGAATTGGTGGAGATGAGTTTGTTGTAATTCTTAAGGGGGCAGATCAGAAAATGTATGAAAACAAGAAAGAGATGAAATCAGGAAAATAAAAAAGATACAAATTCATTTCTTAATAAATGTGCTATACTACGGATATAAATAATTGGGAAACTTCTATGAGTACACATCTTGAATCCTTTGATTTTAATAATCTTCCTCTTATTGTTGATGTAGTTGAGCCTTTGTGGTTTCCGCCAGTTGGAAATGATGAGTTTAAGCGTTTTAATGTTGAATACATTGTAAGAAATAATATTTGGGAAAATAATTATCGTTTCCAGCTGGTAGATGATGGAGAACCAAGCGAGATTCATTCTGCAGCGTTTTTTGCACGTAAGGGCGATTACAGTAATGTTGAAAAATGGTTTACTAAGGAATCTCAAAGATTTCCGGAAGAATGGAAAACTGCCTCTGGTATGAGTAAAACTTTTCTCACATTGATGGACGAACGAACATTAAGCCTTATGCAGGATGATGATATAAAGCTTTCTCTTTTTATAAGTCGAAAGCCAGGAGCAGGTTCAAGTATTCTTGAAAAGTGTTGTGAAAAACTTCGTGCTGAAGGTTGGAAAAATCTTTACCTTTGGACAGATTGTGAATGCAACTGGCAGTGGTATATAAAGCATGGATTCACACTTTTGAAGGAAGACACTTATGAGCCTTTCAGTGATGAACAAGAAGATTATAAAACTTATATTTTTAAGCGAAAACTTTAATAACAGAAGCATTTTGTGCACGAATTTTTACAATTCGTGCAATTTTTTTATCCTTTTTTGCAGGTATGCTGTAATATATTATTAGAAAAAATGAAAACAATAAAAAAAGAAACAGCAAGAAATTTTCTCGTAAACTATCAGAATCTGAATGGTAATGGAAAACTAAAAGGTCCGAATGGTGTAGTGGAATACATGCAGAAAGTTCGCTGTATTCAGTATGATCCTCTGGATGTTGTCGGCCGTAATGCAGATTTAGTTTTGCAATCACGTGTTGCTAACTATCGTTCGGATGTTTTATTTGATTTACTTTATAAAGAACGGGTTTTATATGATTCACCAGATAAGATGATTTCAATAATTCCAACAGAAGATTATCCTTCAATGGCTCGTATTCGTCAGAAAACAGTAGAGCAGTTAAAGGGCATTTTGACCTGGAGGAAATCTCTCGAGGCGTTAGATTTGCTTGATGAAATAAAAGAGTTCATTCGAATAAATGGTCCTCTTCCTGCTGCAAAAATTAATATTGGAAATAACGTAGATTCTGGTCCCTGGGGGCATAAAAAACTTTCGAGTGCTGCCCTTGATTATCTATATCATTCGGGGGAACTTGGAATCAGTTCAAAAAATAAAACTCATAAGGTTTATGATTTAAGTGAAAAGCTTTTTCCAGAGAAAATTCTAAAAACTGCAGAACCATTTAAAGATGATCATGATTTTGCAAAATGGTATATCAAGCGCAGAATTGGTGCAGTGGGAATGGTGTGGAATAAAAATGGTGGCACCTGGCTTGGCTTTTATGTTTCAGATACAAAACTTCGCACTCAGCTTCTTCGTGAACTTGTTGATGAAGGTGAGCTTCTGGAAATTGCAATTGAAGGATCAAAAGAAACTTTTTATATCCGAAAAGAGGATGAAGAACTTTTGGGTAAACCTGCAAGGAATTCTGTGGCTCAATTCATTGCACCACTGGATAATCTTATCTGGGACCGGGGAATGATAAAAGAGCTTTTTGATTTTGAATATACCTGGGAAGTTTATACTCCAGCAGCAAAGCGAAAGTTCGGTTATTATGTTCTTCCTGTGCTTTATAAAAATCAGTTTGTTGCACGGTTTGAGCCGGAACCGAACAGAGGAAAAACTCCGGCTCAAATAAAAAACTGGTGGTGGGAACCGGGTATTGAAATAACTGATAAAATGATTGAAGCAATAAAAGAAGCTTTCTGTAGATTCAGTCGTTTCCTTGGTGTTGAAATGATGGATGAAAAATATCTTGAAGAAAAATTAAAAAACAGGAATTGATAGAATGAAAGATCTGATAATCAGAAAATTGGCAATTGAAGATGCTCCGGCAATCTGTGAGATTTCAGTCGAGGGGCTTGGATATAATTGTGATTTGAATCTTGTGCAACGAAAGATTCAAAACTTAGATTTAAAGCGCGAAGCTGTTTTTGTTTGTGAACTGGATGGTAAAGTTGCGGGATATATTCATGTTGAACATTACGATACTTTGTATTTTGAAACGATGGCAAATATTCTGGCTCTTTCTGTAAAAAAAGAATTTCAGAAACTTGGTGTTGGAAAGGCGCTTCTTCTTGAAGCAGAAAACTGGGCAAAAGAAAATGGAATAAAAATGATGCGTCTTAATTCAGGAATTAACAGAACAAATGCTCATGGTTTTTATGAACATCTGGGATATGTTTCAGAAAAGGATCAGAAGCGGTTTATTAAAAATTTATTTTAGAAAATGAAGCCTGTATGGTATCAAAAATCAGCTTGAAGATTGTTACAATAGATATGGAAAAAAATATAAATAAAAATAAGATCTGGATTTATGTTCTAACTGTTTATTTTATCTGCTTTTGCTTTAGATTTCTGGAATACTTTTTAATCCGCACAGATTCCACGTTTTTTGGTGAAGCTTTTATTCATAAGCTTTTAGGAATTATAGTTTTGTTTGTAACTGCGGGCTTTCTTTATATAACCCCAGGAGAAATGGGATTTTTGCGTTCCAAATTTTCTAAGAACCTTTTAAGAGGATTTCTCCTTGGACTGTTCTGTTATTTCTTAGCTTACACAGTTGAAATCATTATTGTTCAAAATCTTGGAGAGTTTGATAAACTGTCACTTTTTGTAACAAGTTACTCTGTAAATGGAAATCTTGGAAATCATACAGAAGCAATTTTCTTTATCATCTGTATTTTTGGAAATATCATAAATGTTGTGATGGAAGAAGGCGTTTTCCGGGGACTATTTCAGAACTTATTTGAAAGACGATATTCTTTCTGGCCATCAGCTATATTTGCGTCTCTCTTATTCGGCTTGTGGCATTGTGTAGGACCAATCAGAAGTTTTACAGACGGAGACAGTAATAGAATGCAGCTTATCATGAATCTTTTGATTTTGATAGGTTCATCGACTTTGATTGGGCTTAAATATGCAATGCTTAGTAAAATAACTGGTTCGCTTTATGCAGGAATGGCAGATCATTTTGTGAATAATACGATAATCAATATCTTGCATGTAGTGAGTATTTCTGAAATTGATCAGTTGCAGACTATTCGAATAAGTATTGCACAAACTGTTTCATTTATTATTGTTTTCATTGTATACTATAGTAAAACGATAAACGGATGTAAGAAATGAAAACTATTTTTTTTGATGTAGGATACACACTGGTAAATGAAGATGCTGTATGGGAGAAACGCTGTCAGGAACAGGTAGAAACGGAAGAAGCAAAAGCGCTCGGACTTTCTGTAGTTGATCTATTTCATGAAATCAGAAAAGCTACTATTGCCTGGCTTCCGCAATATCGCACAGTGGTAAAAAAATTTAATTTTAAAGAGGTTGCTCCGTATCGTTCTGAACTGGAAACTCTTTATGAAGAGGTGCCTGAAGTTTTAAAGGTTCTTTCAAAAAATCATAAGCTTGGTGTTATTGCAAATCAGCTTGATGGATTAAAAGAGCGTTTGGAAAACTTTGGTATACTTCAGTATTTTTCGTATGTAATTTCATCCTGGGATGTAAAGGTGATGAAGCCGGATGTTCAGATTTTTGAATATGCACTGAAAACTGCAGAGTGCAAACCGGAAGAAGCTTTTATGGTTGGTGACAGACTTGATAATGATATAGCACCGGCAAAATCTCTTGGTATGAAAACAGTCTGGATTAAGCAGGGCTTTGGTGCGTTACAGATTCCTATGTCTGCGGAGAGCAAACCGGATTATACAGTAAACAATTTTTCAGAGCTTTTGAAGATTTTTGCTGAGTAAAATACTTGAACAACAATTATCGTTTGTGATAGTGTAAAAATATACTTAATACTTAAGGAGGTTGAGAAAGATTTATGATTTATTTTGATATTGCTAACTCTTCGACCTCCGCTGTTATTGCATAATGTAAGACGTTACGTCATTCCCACATTTTTGCCTGAAAGCGGAGCTGCATTGGATAAAGAGATCCCGAAACAAGTTCGGGATGACGTCATGC
Source organism: Treponema bryantii (assembly GCF_900111035.1). GTDB lineage: Bacteria > Spirochaetota > Spirochaetia > Treponematales > Treponemataceae > Treponema_D > Treponema_D bryantii_C. Next base: position 592,543 of record NZ_FOFU01000002.1, on the reverse strand, counting down.
TGAACTTGTTTCAGCATCTACATGACTCTCTTTATTAACTCTTGCATTTTAGGAAATCAAATTGAAAACAAATAATATTATTACCGCACGTGTATCTTGCGTGCAGAAAAATCAGTTTACACTTTTGCCATGTGGAGAAGACAAAACTGTAAACTCAGATGTTGAATTACTCGGAAAACTTAAAGGAAAATTTTACAATCTCGGACTTGAGCCGCCTGTTGTTGGTGACTATGTAAAGGTTATTACAAATGAATACGGTGACGCACTGATTGATGAAGTGCTCCCTCGCACTACTGTATTCAAGCGCCCAAACAGAAGCGGACATGCAGAAGCCTTTGTTAAAAATCTTCTGGAAGAAACCATCGTTGCAAATTTTGATTATGTATTCATCGTTACCTCGCTAAACCAGAATTATAATGAAAACAGAATTGCACGATTTGTTTCTATAACGCTGCAAACCGGTGCAAAGCCAGTTGTGGTTTTGTCTAAAGCTGATTTGTGTGATGAAGTAGATCTTAAGGTTGAAATCACAAAAGCAATCTGTGACAAGGCTGATGTTATTGCCATCAGTTCATTGACTGGTTTTGGCATTGAAAATCTGAAACCGTATTTACAGAAGGATAAGACAATTGCACTTGTAGGTTCTTCGGGAGTTGGTAAATCTACCCTGCTTAATACGCTGAACGGTGATGATTTGATGAAAGTAAATCATATCCGCGATTCAGATGGAAAAGGACGTCATACTACAACCTACCGACAGTTAGTTAAATTGGACTGTGGTGTCTGGTTTATGGATACTCCAGGACTTCGTGAAATCGGTGTGCTCGACATGGAAGAAGGAATTGACGAAACCTTCTCTGATGTTGTCAGCCTTTTTGATCAGTGTAAATTTAATGACTGCTCTCATACTAATGAGCCGGGCTGTGCAGTACTCGCGGCACTTGCAGATGGTACACTCAGTGAAGAACGCTGGGCAACTTATCAGCAGCTCCATCAGGAAAATGAATGGGGCAAGGCAAAGATGATGCAGATTGCACGGTTTACACGGGAGTATCAGAAGAATCGTTACAGGGGCTGGGATTTGTAAAAATCTTACTCAGGAGAAAAAAATGTTAGAAAAAATGGGAGACTTTTTTGATTCAAGAACTGAAGGCTATGAAGAGCATCAGTTGAATACTATAGATTTTGCACAGGAATTTTATCCGTTTACAGCAGGTTGTCTGCCTGAAGAAAGCGGAACAAAAATTCTGGATTTAGGCTGCGGAACTGGTCTGGAACTGGACGAATTCTTTGCCATAAATCCAGATGCAAAAGTTACTGGAATAGATCTTGCGGCTGGCATGCTCAATGAATTGAAAAAGAAATTCAGTGATAAGGATATCAATCTGATCTTAGGTTCATATTTTGATGTGCCATTTGGAGAAGCTCAGTTTGACGCGGCTGTGTCAGTTGAATCGTTGCATCATTTTACGAAAGAAGAAAAAATTCCACTTTACACAAAACTCAAGGCAGCTTTGAAAACCGGCGGATATTTTATTCTTACTGATTATTTTGCAATGAGTGATGAAGAAGAAATCACCAGAAGACAGGAGCTGCTTCGTTTGAGAAAAGAACAAAATCTGCCTGACGGTGAGTTCTATCACTACGACACACCGTTAACTGTAGGGCACGAAAAAGAAGCTCTGCTGACAGCTGGTTTTTCAAGTGTAGAAGTTCTTAAAAACTGGGATCATACTTATACGCTTAAGGCTGCTGTATTATGAACTGATTTTGAAGATGAAAATGGAGATGAAAAATGAAATACAATCAGAAAACTATTTTGAAAAACGGAAAAGAAGCATTGCTTCGGAATGGGGATAAGGCAGATGGTAAAGAGGTTTTTGAAGTATTTAATCTTACTCATGCCGAAACTGACTATCTGCTTTCCTACCCAGATGAAAATAGTTATGACCCGGAACAGGAAGCACAGTTTCTTGAAGAGAAAACAAACAGTTCTAATGAAATAGAAATTATAGCTGTTGTTGATGGAAAAATCGCGGGCACAGCTGGCATCGAGGCTGTGGGTAAGAAGTTTAAACTTAAGCACCGTGCTGAATTGGGAATCAGTATTCTTAAAGAATACTGGGGACTTGGTTTAGGCAAGGCACTAATTAACGCCTGTGTTCAATGTGCAAAAGATGCCGGCTATAAACAGCTTGAACTGAATGTAGTTGCCGAAAACGAAAGAGCTATAGCTTTATATAAAAGTTTTGGCTTTGTAGAATTCGGCCGCAATCCAAAAGGCTTTAATTCGCGTACAAGTGGCTTTCAGGAACTGGCCTATATGCTGCTGGAATTATAAAAATGGAGGAAGCATGCTTAAAGTAAAAAGGCTTAGTATAAATGACAAGGAAATCATAAAAAATCTGTTTACCAGTGTTTTCACAATTGCACCCTGGTATGATGACTGGTCGGATACAAATCAGCTGGACATGTACATCAACGATCTTGTTGGTCAGGGCTACTCTTTGACCTACGGATTGTTTGATGATGCCGAACTGATTGGAATAGCACTGGGATATGTGAAGCACTGGTATTCAGGAACTGAATATATCATCAATGAGTTCTGCATAAAGACTGACAGGCAGGGAGCGGGAGCCGGAAGCTTTTTTATTGCAGAAATTGAAAAGGCAATAAAGGAACTTGGAATCAAACAGATTTTCCTTCTGACAGATTCGAATGTGCCGGCCTACAATTTTTACAAGAAGAATGGTTTTGTTGAAGAACAAACAACTAGACCAATGGCAAAAAGATTTTAGAAGAACTGTGTCATGCTGACATAATGGAGATAAAACTATGGAACTCAAAAAAATATCTGAACACATCTGGATCATGCCTTATGAATCAGAAAGAGACCGACCTAACCTTGGATATGTTAAGGGTGATAACTGGAGTCTCGCTATAGATGCCGGACATTCTGATAATCATGTAAAGGAATTTTATTCGTTACTTGAAAGTGCAGGTTTGCCCTTGCCGTCGCTCACTGTACTTACTCACTGGCATTGGGATCATACTTTTGGTATGCATGCAGTAAACGGTTTATGCATTGCGAACGAAAAGACAAACGGACATCTCCTGGAATGGAAAAACAAAATTGAAACTAACGGTCCGGCTGAGTTTCTTGCTATTCATGAAAGTATCAGAAAAGAATATGCAGGCGGCAAGGAAGTGATTGTTGTGCCGGCTGACATTCTGTTTTCCGGTGAAATGACACTTGACCTTGGCGGCTGTAAGGTTCGGATTGTGGAGACTGAAGCGCCGCATACTGAGGATTCAACACTGGTTTATATTGAAGAGGACAAAGTTCTTTTTCTTGGAGATTCAACCTGTGATGATTTTATGACAGGAATCAAAGACAAGGAATTGTGTCAGAAGTTGGAAGCAAAAATCAAATCGCTTAATCCCGAAACCTGCATGGAGGGACATTGGGTTCCGGTTGAAACTTCGGATACACTTGATGATTTGATGAAGTTTTAGTTTTAAGAAAGGATAATAAAAATGCTTGAAAACCTTAAATTTCCGGAAAAAATCAAAGCGCTTGTTGCTGGGAAAAATTACACCTGTGATGATATGGGAAAGTCCCAGGCGAAAGTTCTGATGTTTAATGACTATGTTCTTAAGATTGAAAAAATCGCTAAAAAAAATGATGAGCTCGTAAAGATGATGCGCTGGCTGGAAGGTAAGCTACCTGTTCCAAAGGTTATTGCTTATGAGAAGGATGAAGCCGCTGGACTTCAGTTCCTTCTTATGAGCAGAGTGACAGGAAAAATGAGCTGTGACGATTACTACATGTCGCGACCGAAGGAGCTATGCAAACTTCTCGCCCAGGCGCTTAAGCTTTTGTGGAGTGTGGATATTTCTGACTGTCCTAGATGCATAACTTTGGACGATGAACTTAAAGAAGCAAGGTTTCGCGTTGAAAACAATTTGATCGATGTGAGTGATGCAGAACTGACGACTTTTGGACCGGATGGTTTTGAAAATCCTATGGCTTTGCTTGAATGGCTGGAAAACAACAGACCAGAACGCGAACCTGTTTTTTCGCACGGAGATTTCTGTCTTCCGAATATTCTTATAGAGGACGGTAAGCTCAGCGGTTTAATAGATTTGGGAGACACTGGTGTAAACGACAAATGGCTGGACATTGCACTTTGCTATCGAAGTCTTAAACACAATGCAGATGGCACCTGGGGTAAAAAGATTTATCAGGATTTTAATCCTGAACTATTTTTTGAAGCTCTTGGAGTTGAACCGGACTGGGACAAAATCAATTATTATATTTTATTGGATGAGCTGTTTTAATATGACATTTAAATGTCATATTAACTGTACCAGAAAATTGGGGGTCTTAGGGGGCGAAGCCCACTAGGTGAAGGGGTAGCGGAAGACCGAAGGGCTGGAGCGAGGGGAAGGCTTTCCCCTTCTATAAAAATTAAAGGAAATAAAAACTATGAACATTACAACAAAACAATTTCAATTATTATCAGATATAAATCTCGTGTGGGATTTTCTTGTAGAAACTTATGACTGGAAAAATGACAGCGGACGGCCAGCGCCTTTTTTTGAATATGCACTTACTGCAACCTGGATGGATTCGTCATATTCTTTTTTGGACCGATTCTGGTTCGATGGAGACAAGGTTGTTGCATTTGCTTATTACGAAGCACCGGTGACAGATATTTATTTCAATGTTCGTAAGGGGTATGAATTTCTTGCAGACGAGCTTATTGAATATGCCGTTACCACTATGCCTCATTTTAATGGCGAGCAGCAGTTTGTCTTTTCGGATGGGCAGCAGTTCTTAAAGGATGCGGTGGCAAAGCGTGGCTTCAAACAGGTCTATGAATATGAGGACATGATTTTTGATTTTAAGAATGAGCTGAATTATGAGCTGCCGGAGGGTTATCATTTTGTGGACCATAAGGACATTGATATCGTAAAATGTTCAAAGCTCTGCTGGTATGGTTTTGGTCATGGCGAGCGCGGCGAGTTTGTGGGCTGGGATAAATACGACGATTCTCTGGAATGGAGTCCGGCAAAATCTCATAAGGACGGCTGGGCTTCTTTCATGTCACCAACTCCTCATGAAACTCCACAGTACAATATCATCATTGCAGATGAAAACGAAGAATATGTCTGCTTCTCTGGTATGTGGTGGGTTCCTCAAAATCATCTTGCTTATATGGAACCGCTTTGTACTCATCCGGATCATCGAAAACGGGGATTGGCGGCGGCCGCTCTTACAAAGCATTACCGCACGCTCAAGCCTCTCGGCGCAACTCACATGACCGGCGGCGACGACGAGTTCTACAAGAAGATTGGATATGGGAAAGGATATCACTGGACAATATGGAGAAAGTGCTAGGTATGGAAGAAAAACTGATTCAATTGCTGAAAACCCAATATGGGCTGGACAATGTAAGTTTGGACTTTCTGAGAGAAGGTGGCTGCAAAACATATATTGTTAATGGTGAAAAAAAATATTTACTCAAGGTGATTGGAAATGCCTTTAAGGATACAGCAAAGCAATCGGTTATGATTACGGGCTATCTGGAAAGAAAAGGTTTTCCTGTTTCAAGAACAATTTTGACTACAGCCGGGCAGGCAATTGTTGAGATTTCTGATGATGAGCCGTGTCTGGGTCTTCTGCAGGAATTTATTGAAGGCGAGGAACCAGACCTTGAAAAAACTGAAAGTGCAGAAAAGGTTGGCGAGCTTGTTGGTAAGCTTCATAGCCTGATGAAGGATTGCCCTGTTCAGCTGGTTAGCCGCGACAAACAGTTTTTCATAGGACGTTATCTTGATTTCCTGCGTCAGAAGTCATATCCAAAAATTTCTGATTATGAAAAGTTTGGTGAACAGCTTTGGGAAAAGGTTCAGGGACTTCCTTATGGTATTTGCCATGGCGACCTTCATAGAGGGAACCTTTTGCAGACAAAAGACGGTCAGATTTATTTCTTAGATTTTGACACTGTCTGCCAGGCTCCTCTCATGTTTGATGTAATGGTCATGTGCGATATGACAAATTATTTTAATCTGCAGCAGGAAGATATCGAAATCACCCGTAAGGTTTATGAAAACTTTATTTCCGGCTATACTCGCCATCATCCATTATCACAGGAAGAAAAGCTTTCATTTTACGATTGGGTTGCAATAAGACATTTTCAGCTGCAGGCAACAATTCTTGAAGTTCACGGTATAAATTGCATTGATGAAAAGTTTATAGACTATCAGCTTTACTGGTTGAATCAGTGGATGGAACAATGATATGAATCTTGAAACAAACCGTCTCATAATCACAAAGTTTACTCCCGACATGGCAGAGGCTGTTCATCAGAATTCGCTCGATGAAGATACACGCAGATTTTTGTCGGACGAGGTTTTTGAAACTGTTGAAGATGCAGCAGAAACAATTGATTTTTTGATGTCACAATATGAAGGGGCTGACGGGCCACTCGTCTATCCTGTACTGCTGAAAGACAAAACGAATATCGGTTATGTTCAGGCTGTTCCAACTGAGAGTGTTGTTTGGGAAGTCGGCTATCATATTGCAAAACAGTTTACGGGAAAAGGCTATGCAACAGAAGCAGTTACAGCTTTTCTTCCGGTGATAATGAACCAGCTGGGGATTCAGAAAATATACGGAATCTGCGATGCGGAAAATGTTGCTTCATGCAAGGTTCTGGAGAAATGCGGGTTTAGTTTGGAGTACCAGGGAGTCGGCAAATACCAGGGTAAACAGACTCAGATTAAAAAATATGTGAATGGAGATGATTAAATGAAAACAGAATTAAAAACAAAAAGACTTACATTGCGCCCAGTTCAACTTGGTGATGAAAAAGAGATTCATGAATATGCCGGCGACAAAGAAATTACAATGATGTTCTGGCTACCGAATGATAGTTTTGAAGAGACTGCAGAGTTTGTAAAACGAAATGTTGCAGACTGGGGCTCTCCGGATCAGCTGGATTATGAGTTTGTAATCATTTACGAAGGAAAAATAATCGGTGGCTGCGATGCAGATCTCAGCCATAGTGAAGATCATTCCTATGCAACTCTCGGCTGGATAATCAACAAGAAGTATCGCAAGCAGGGCTTCGCATCTGAGGCGGCAGCAGCACTTTTAGATTTTGCTTTCACAAATCTTTCAATCAACAAAGTGTATGCACAATGCGACTGTAAGAACGCAGCTTCCTTTGGCGTAATGAAAAAAATCGGAATGACTTTAGTTGATGACAAGGGAACCCGAACTTACCCGAAAACCGGTATAACTTCGGGCGAGTTCACGTGTCTTATTACTCGTGAAGAATGGGAGAATAGAAAGTAACTGGCGGTAATGTGCATTTTACCCTTTGGTTTATGCATCTTGCCTTTGTGCACATTGCGGATTCGGTAATCATAACTTATAGTGAAATTATGAAACGTATTTTATATCTTTTGTATATTTTGATTCAGTGCACATGGGGATTGGGACAGACAATCATCGGGTTCTTCTTTTTCTTAATCCATATCACAAAGCCGCATAGATTTTATAGAGGTGCAATTCAAACGCAGTGGGATAACCGTTGGGCAGGCTTGAGTCTTGGGCTATTCATTTTCGTTCCAAATAATGAAGGTGATTATTTTACCGGTGCGAGAGTTCACGAGTATGGTCATACAATTCAGTCGCTGGTGCTCGGACCATTGTACGCAATTGTCGGCGTAATCTCTGTTGGTTGGGGAAGCGTGGTTTATCCGATTCTCAAACGTCAGGAGAAATATAAGGATTTGCCGTATACAAAATGCTTTGTTGAATACAACGCAAGCTGGCTTGGCGAAAAAGTGACCGGCGAAAAAGCAGTGTGGTAATTAGGGGACAAAACTCCGCAAGAATGTTCGAGTAAATATTTTGTGATGGATCTAAACTTTTCATGGAGGTTTAGAAAATGAATATCGCAATTTTGGGAACAGGATTTGGGAAGGAACATGCAAAGTTTTTCTGTCAGGAAAATCTGGTAGATAAGATAATTGTCTGGGGACGCAATCCTGAGAAGCTGGCAGAAATTGAAAAAGAGTTTGGAGTTCAGACTACAATAAATCTGGATGACATATTGAATGATACCAGCATTGAGCTTGTTGATGTGTGTCTTCCAACTAAGGTTCACGCAGAATATGCCATAAAAGCTATGCGTGCTGGTAAGCATGTTTTTGTTGAAATGCCTCTGGCAGACACTTCCGAAAATGGACGAAAGATTTTTGAAGCAGCAAAAGAATGTGGACGTCGAGTTTTTGTAGATTTGTTCTTGCAGTTTGAGTATCCTTATCAGCTTTTGAATAAAATCAAAGAAGATAAGCGATATGGCGATTTAATCAACTTTCAGATAAAGCGTCAGACTCCGCATTGGTGGGGAAATCTTGATTCAAAAAATATTGCTTTGAATCTTATGCACCATGACATTGATTTTGTGTTACAATTACTCGGGAAAACTGATAAAATTAATGTTGAAGGAAGAGATGCCCGCCCTGAATGCGCTGCCGTAACCGCACAGTTTGGCTACAAAAATGCAGTGGCAACAATTCACGGAAACTCTGCGCTTTTTAATTCCTGTCCTTTCAGTGTGGGTTTTGAAGCGACCTTTGAAAAGGCCTTTATCCGTTACTTTGAAGACGGATATCAGAATGGGCGAACGGACACAAAGTTTGAAATCTTCACTGATGAAAAACAGGAAGAAATAAAGCTTGAACAGCAGAACTGTTATCAACTTGTATGTCATAATGTATTGGAATCAATTCTGGAAAATAAAAAGTCCAGACTTGATATTGAACACGCCATGTTCACACTGGAAACGATAAATGATTGGTTTTGAAATTTTACAAAAGTCTGTAGATTTTATAGAAACTCACCTGCTTGATAACATCACTTATGTTGATGTTGCAAAACAGGTGAACATGTCGCCTTATGAATTTCATAGAACCTTTCGCTTTATTTCCGGCATCACTCCAAGTGCTTACATCAGAAACAGAAGACTTTCGCTCGCCGGTCAGGAACTTTTGTACACAGATATCAAAGTAACAGACCTCGCCATGAAATACTGGTTTGATTCTGTTGATGGATTTACAAAAGCCTTTTCGCGTTTTCATGGAATTACACCGGGCGTGGTAAAAGCAGGAAGCAAAACTCTTGCAATGTATAATCCGCTCAGTATCAGAGTTACGATGGAAGGTGCCACTCCAATCAAATATAAAATGACAGATCTGGAAACTGTAAACTTTCTTGTGATTCCGCGTTCTTTTTCTGTGGACATAATTGAAGATGAGAGCGATGAAAGCATTTCTGATTTCTGGGGCGAATGCATTCAAACCAAAAAACTTGATTTGTTGAAGACCTTCCGTGCAAAAAATGACAACAGAGTTTTCGGACTTTGCTCAGAACTCAAGGAAGATTCAACTTCTTTTGTATATGCGCTGGCGGTTATTGTTCCTGATGATTTTGATTTTAGTAAGGTACCGGATGGTTTTAGAAAATGGCAGGTTGAAAAAAGTCGCTATGTAATTTTTAACTGCTACGGCAAAGACGGTGACTGTATTTCAAAAGCGTGGGAAAATTATTTTCAGAACTTCCTTCCACAAAGCGGTTTGCAGACAAAAGAAGCTCCAGATTTTGAAATATATTTTGATGAAGGGGAACCAGACTTAATGTGCGAACTTTGGATTCCGGTGAAAACAAAAACTACGTAAAAAAATCCCGAAAGTTATATGAACTTTCGGGATTTTCTCAATGCTCAAAGATAGTTTTTAGAAAGTGTATTCAAGTGTCAATTTTCTTCTATCAAAAGTCCAGCCATTTGCTATTCCTTTAATCACAATTTTGTCACGTTCTATTATTTCTACCTTGTTTTTACAAGCCTTAATTTGTGTATCTACAAAGTCGTTGAACAATTGTTCCTTATCTTTTGTAAATGTTATCGTGTACGTTGGCGCAAGATCTTTTGGTTGAACACCTTGTAGATATGGAACAAAGGTTGTAATCCACCACTGATTATCTTTTGGAGAATAACTAGATATATTTGCTGGTAGATTATTCTTTCCATGTAAATTAACTGCCATTTTCAGGTACTGACTTTCGTCTACGACTTTGTAAAATTTATATGATTCCTGATTATGCATAGAAAAGACTTCTGATAGGATTGAATTAATTGTTGCTGTCAAGGTTGCGCAAGTTATTGGTTCTGGTATTAAACTTGCAAACAGCGCAAGAATAATATTTGTTACAAACAAGCGAATGCTTTTTTCTGCTTCTCTACGGCTAATGTTTCTTTCGAATTCATAAAAACCTAATTCTGCACCTGCACCAAGGTTTAAATAATTTCCTTTCCAAAGCCAGAATATGTATTCTTTTCCATTTGATGTGAATTCGAATTTTTTCTTTTCCATATTTGTTGCATAATCGAAACAGTAGTCGTAAAGATCAAAATAACCAAAATCCTTTTGTGGACAATCAATTTTTGTATTATAAAAAAATCGTCCATCCTTTTCTGTTCTTACAAAACCAAATCGATTGAAAGTTTTTTCGAACTTACCTTTGATAGTTATTAGCCGTAGAGCAGGGTTATAGTCTCCTCCCAATAGTTTATCATTCCATGAAATGTATTTAATGTTTGAATTTTGTATTTTAGTTGTATTTTCTGTAGGTCTTTTACCATGGTAAGCAATATCTTCTTCATAACAATTGTATTGCTCATCCATAAACCATAAGTGGCCCCTAAGCTTAGCACCTTTAGGACCAGATGCAAAAGTAGTTATTGTTTTTCCTGCTTTGTCCATTGCTATAGATGCTACATGTCCATCATCACCAAATTGAATCAAGTTTGATAATTTGTCATTTCCAATTTTTACGAAGGTGTTGCTGGTCAATCCTTTGTTGCCTGAAGAACAAATACTGGAATTTCTACCTTTTCCACCAACAAATATTGCCGGCTTAAAATCTGTTTTACCTAAGTATTTAATTGTCTCGTCATAGGTAGTTCCAGTACATTCATATTTTGCAAGGCATGTTATGTCACGTTTGAAAGTAAAAACTTGATTTGCACGTACACCTTTTCTGCCTGCTACAATATCCATTATAAAACGAACTTTTGCTCCATCTGAAATTTCTGAGAACTCTCCTATATGGATTGTTTCTGGAGTGCCTGAATTAACTCGGACTACTTCAGAAATGATTTTTGCCTTATTGCCTGGGTTTTGATATTCGATATTTACATTAAAAGCGTATGCTGCTTTTGCAGTAAAATTAAAGCCAGAAACTTCACCTTCTTCTTTTGATTCGCAGATAACGTTCAAACATTTTATAGTTTTTGATTTCGTTGAGATATAGCCATCATACACAGCATAGTTAGCAGAATTACTTTTATAAGTAAAAGTTTCTTTTGCTTCTGTACGTGTTACCCCATACGCCATTACAATTCTTACACTGGCTCCATCTTTTATTTCCTTAATGTCTTTCAGAAAAACATCTCGGGAAATTCCTACAGAGACAGGTCCACTGACTCTGTCTGTTTTGCTCCAGTTTTTACAATTTGGATTTTTGTAACTAATTACGGCTCGGTATCCAGCCCCACTGCTTGCAATACATCGAAAACGATAAATATCAGACATAAGCATCCTCTTTTTATATAAACATATAATTAAATATATATAACAATCATACAAAGATAGCAGATTGTTAAACCCAAACTTACTTTTATTTTAACATGGCTTTTTTAATTTTACAAAAAATAAAATATATTAACTTTTAGTATAGGGTTTCTGGTGTTATGTAGTATTTTATTTATGCACCTCGTATTAGCCTAACGTGCTACCTTTTAAGATTGAAGATTATTTATTCATAACTTATACTATAATTGTCTATGACAGATTTTGAAAAAGTAAAAAACTATTACAAACATTTTGATGAAAAAAATCGACTCAGAAATGACAACAGCGGAAAACTTGAGTTTTTGATGACGATGAGGATTCTGGAGAAGAATCTTCCAGCATTGGATGATGGAGCTAAAATCTCGGTTCTAGATCTTGGCGGTGGTGCAGGGGTTTATTCTTTTCCTCTTGCGAAGAAGGGATATAAGGTCACACTTGCAGATCTTTCGGAAACCTTACTAGAGCAGGCAAAAAAACAGAAAGAAGAAGACAAAGTTGAAAATCTGATTTCCTGCGACCAGGTAAATGCAACAGACCTTAGCTGTTATAAAGATAACTCTTTTGATGTAGTGCTTCTCTTTGGCCCGCTATATCATCTTACAGAAAAAGATGAACGCGAGAAATGTGTTGCCGAAATACAACGTGTTCTCAAAACCGGCGGAAAAGTTTTTGCAAGTTTTATTCCTCATTTGGCAGGAAGTATTGCGCTCGTTCAAAGATTCTGCTGGAGCCCGGACCAGGTTAGCATCGATACTTTGGAAGATTGCTTTGATTCTGGCAAGTTTAAAAATCTTTCGAGCAACGGCTTTCAGGAAGGCTACTATCCGACATCAGAAGAAATTGAAAATCTGTTTATCGCAAACGGATTTGAAAAACAAGAGCTCCGTTCCATCCGTGGCTTTGGTTACGAAAAAGAAGATGTGATTTTCAAATTCAAAAATAAGAATGTCTTTTCAAAAATCCTCGAGTTGATTGATTCAACTTCAGAAGAAAAGTCAATTATAGAAATGTGCGGACATGCAATGTACGTAGGAGTTAAAAAATGAGTAACATCGAGAACTACAGAAAATATTTCACAAAAGATTATCTTATGGGACCAAACTCGTTCAGGTTGCTGGATGAGCTTATTCTGCGAAAACCTGCCGATGCAGTTTTTGACAGGACTCTGGATCTGGGCTGCGGCTACGCTTTGACTTCGATGTTTCTTGCAAATGAAACAAATGCAAAGACTGTTTATGCTTTAGACCTTTGGATTGCTGCAACAGAAAACTATAAGCGCATAAAGGAAAACAAACTTGAAGATAAAATCATTCCAATCCACGGTGATGCAATGGACATGCCTTTTGCGCACGACTATTTTGATGCAATTGTGAGCGTTGATTCTTATCATTACTTTGGATGCAAGGAAGGCGTGTTTGGCGAAAAGATTTTGCCCTTTGTCAAAAAAGGCGGCTGTGTGATGATTGCAATTCCAGGATTAAAAAAAGAACCTGAGGGCGAACTCAAAACAATTTTTGAAACCTGGGCAGAAGGTGATGATTCACAGTTATTCAAAACTGTTACCTGGTGGGAAAATCTCCTCAAAAAAGAATGCAGCAGCTCCTGTGAAATCTCTGTGAAAGAAGCAGACTGTTTTGATATTGCCTGGCAGGAATGGTTTGATTCAGGACATGAATTTGGAATCCGCGACAAAGAGTTTTTAAGCAAGGGGCTGAATGAAATCTTGAACTTTATACTGATCTATGTTAGAAATAAAAATTATTAATGGAAGTTTAAGAAAGTGAATACAATCTGGTCCGAAAATGTTCAGGGAATCATGACTTTATATTTGAGCCGCAAGCTCAGGTTCGATGATATTTTCTTTGCGAATTACAAAGACCTCTTTAATATTGATCAGCAAAAGTCTCTTAAGATTCTTGAAATTGGTTGCGGTCCCGGAGCCTTGGCTGAAGCCTTGCACAGGTGGTATCCGAATGCAGAAATCACTGGAATAGACAGAGATACAAAGTTTATTGAATTTGCTAAGGATAATATAAAAGGTGTTTCTTTTATGGAAGCCGATGCTACGGCGCTTCCTATTGAAGATAATACTTTTGATATCACTATTTCGAATACTGTTCAGGAACATATTGAACCTTCTGCTTTCTGGGGCGAGCAAAAACGGGTTTTAAAATCAGGCGGAATCTGCATTTGTCTTTCGGCAAGAAAAGGAATTGGATGTGCGGCTGATTGTTTAAATCAAACTAAAGAGGAAGAAGCTTATTGGAAAACCCAGCCAGATGCCCAGGAAGAGCTTGAGAAATTTCAGGTATGCAGATTTCCAATGACAGAAGCAGAACTTCCTGCTTCGATGGAAAAGTTTGGATTTACAGATGTTTCCACAGGCTATGCAGCAATAAACCTTACGCCAGATAACCCTCAATATTCAAAACAATTTTCCGAAGCAATAATCGAGGCTGGCAGACAATGTGCATTAGAAGCAATTTATTCTACACATTCAAAAGATTCGGAGTCGGTCATTTCTGCAATCAATCAAAAGTATGATAAAAGGCTTAAGCTTTATCGCGACGGAATCAAACAATGGGACACTTCTGTTTCCGTAACAATGGTTATTCGTGGAAGGAAAGAATAAAGTATTTTTTCAAAATGCCATAAAATTCAATGCGATATAGGCATTTTTTATGGCATTTTTAATTGAATTCGGACAGATTGATTAAAAAACAGTTTGAAATTGACTTAAAAACCATAAAATTGTGCAAAAAAGTCAGCTTTTTATGGTTTTTATTAGAATAAATTGCCAGAACACCATAAAAAACTCTAGAAAACGGCAAATTTTATGGTTTTTATTATAAAATCGATATAAATCCATTTCAAAAGTATGCAGACACTTCAAATAAATACTATAATAAAATCATGCAGTTAGAACTTCAGAATCTGATTACACAGCTTTTTGAGACTCTTTTGCTTGGGAGAATTACAGCTCCCATAACGGCGGTATCTGGCGGCTTTATGCACAGGATGTATAAGGTTTGTACGGCGAATCACACTTATGCCGTAAATCATCTTAATAATGTCCCGTTTCCTATAAAATCAATATTATCTGGTAAAAACCTATCACTACACAGGAGGACATTATGATCTACCAGTTACCTGAAGAAAAGAAAGCTTTGATTTTTCCGCTGTTCAAAAACAGGCAGCCGAACACTTCTGCGCTGTGGTGTTATTTTGATGGAATATTGCTGGGTAAGACTTTTGTTGATGATATTAATGCGCCGACTAAAGCAATCTGTCAGCTTGATATGAGCTGGGTTTATATCAGCGACGCCGCAGATTTTGAATGGATTGAAGAGACCTTACGAGAAATAATTAAACACGCATGGATTCAGGTAGTCTGGACTCCTGAGAGAGGTTCAAAGTTTCCGCTGGCAGAATTGGGAACTGTGATTCCTCGACACGAATATACTCAAAGAAAAGCTATTGAGCAGAAACCTAGAGACGTTGAAATAAAACCATACGACAGCGAATTATACGAAAAGGTTCCGTGGAAGGAATTTCATGAGCGTGTTTACGGTTCAAAAGAGAACTTCCTGAAAATTGCTTTCGGATTTTATGCAATCGAAAATGGCGAAATCTGTAGTGAGAGCGAAGCAGCCTTTACTGCCCGCGGATATACAGAACTTGGAATTATCACTGATGATGATAAACAGCGCAAAGGTTTTGCATTTGCAGTCTGTGTAAAAACTCTGGAAGAAGTTGAGAAAAGAGGCCTAAAACCTATCTGGGCCTGCGATGTAGAAAATATTGCTTCAATGAAACTTTCAGAAAAACTTGGATTTATAAATCCGTTGAAATACAATTTTATTTTCTTCTCGCAAACTAATGAATCCGATAATAATATAGATAAATCATGCAGCCAGAGATCACATCAACAAAACTATGACAGATAAATTTTCAAGCGATTTTATAAACGCACTAAAAAATCATGATACACAGACTCTTCTTTCAATTCCAAAAAGTGATGTGCATAATCATATTGGACGAGGCTGTAGAGTAGAGTGGCTTTCTGAAAGAATGAATCATACCTTTGCAAAACCGCCGGCTGTTTTTGATGGTCTACAGGGAATGCAGGACTGGTATGTAAATAATATCAGAGATTATTGCCGGGCTCACGACAACAAGCAGGCTGATACACGCCGCGAAGGCTGTTTTGTCGAAGCTGGCAGAAATCATCTTGCACGTTTTGCGCCAAGCTTTTCTGCATCTGATATTGAAGACTACGGCAGCCTGCAGGCCTTTTGTGATTATTATGATGCGCTGCATAAAAAATATTGTCCGGATGCTGTTTATGAGCCGGAGCTTGCGTTTGCTTCTTATGAAGATATAGAACCAGCGCTCGTTCAGGCAGAAGAATATTTCAGTTCCGGATATTTTAAATCAATTGATGTCTGCTGCGGTGAAGGCTATAAACCTTTTTCTGATTATATCCCGCTGTACAGAATCGCAGAAAAATACGGCGTTCTAAAACGCATGCACGTTGGAGAAACCGGCACAGCAGAAGAAATTGAAGAAGCAATCGAAACTCTTGGTTTGGATGAAATCCATCATGGAATAAACGCTGTGAACTCGTCGAAAGTAATGAAACTGCTTGCAGACAGAAAAATCACTTTGAACGTCTGCCCTACCAGCAACATCAAACTGGGATATGCAAAAAGCTATGCAGAACATCCTATCAAAATCCTCGTTGAAAATGAAGTACCTGTTACAATAAACACCGACGACCTTCTCGTTTTTGACAGTTCGATTGATGAAGAATATCAGCACCTATATGATGCCGGAACACTCACCGCCGAACAGTTGGATGAAATCCGCTGTTGGGGAATATCAAACAGGATAGAAAAATGAGTACAATCAATAATCAAAAAAATGTAAAAAAACAGTATGCCAACGCGAGCAATTTAAATACGCGCATTTCAATTCATCAAAAATATTCCACAAATAAAATGGGTTTTGGAAACTGGATTTTTTCGAATTATAAAATCACAGAGGGCATGAAGGTGCTGGAGCTCGGCTGCGGTACAGGCGATATGTGGAAAGGTCATGTAGATTTGATGAGTAAGTGTTCAAAAATTATTCTCTCTGATTTTTCTGAAGGAATGCTTGAAAACGCAAAGACCAATATCGGGTCCAATGCCAATGTTGAATATCAGATAATTGATATTCAGGATATTCCTTTTGAAGACGAGAGCTTTGATGTTGTGATTGCAAATATGATGCTTTATCATGTGCCGGATATGAAGCGAGGTTTGTCTGAAGTTCGCAGAGTTCTGAAAACAGGTGGAGCCTTTTACTGCGCAACTTTTGGAGAACACGGAATTATAGAATATCTTTC
The DNA here is from genome assembly GCF_900111035.1 of Treponema bryantii. Taxonomy (GTDB): domain Bacteria; phylum Spirochaetota; class Spirochaetia; order Treponematales; family Treponemataceae; genus Treponema_D; species Treponema_D bryantii_C. The sequence continues at coordinate 575,442 of NZ_FOFU01000002.1, read as the reverse complement.
TAAGACTTTGAGCGCGTATGGCGTTGAAGACAATGTGAATAAAAACTTTACACTTCAAAATGGAAAAGAACTTCTTGCCCCCTTCTTTTCTAATGTCCAAAGATTGAACTACGAAGATTCACTCGCTGTAACAGATATTGATGATCTGGTTGAATATATTTATTCACTTTCCAGTATGACTACACTGAGCGCTGTACCGAAAAAAGAAATTCACGCCCTTCTCACAAAGCAGATGGTCGATGGTGTTTTGTCAGTTCCAAAAGAATACGGCATGTTCTGCTGCAGGAAGGACTAATATGCTGAGTGACGATGAACTTGTGTTAATCATTCCATCCAAAGAAATAAAGGAAGAAATACTCCAGTACAAAGAAGAGCATTTTAAATCCGGAGATATGCAGGTTCATGGAAGCGGTGGTCTTGCATATTATGATGATTTTGATGACTGGCTGGAGCATATTGATTCCATCAGAAAAATGAAATCAGATAATGATATTCAGACGAGTACTTTCTTTTCCAAACGTCTTTCAGATGGAAAACTGATTGGATGCATTAAGTTTCATCATTCGCTGAATGACGAGCTAAAAAACGGCGGTCATATTGCATATGGAATCAGACCTTCCGAACGAAGAAAAGGATATGCCTCAAAGCAATTAAACCTTATGCTGAACTTTGCAAAACAGTCCGGACTTACTGAAGTAATTGTAGCATGCGACAAAGATAATGTTGCTTCAACTAAAACCGCCATGCGCTGTGGTGGTATCCTTGTAAAGGAATTCACAGAAGACGGCATGGTAAAGCAACATTATCATTTTGAATTGAACTGTTTATAATCAAATTAATTCCCTTTCCATATACCCGCAGGTGAATGGGAAGTAATCATATTTCACAGTATGGGTGTGAGTAAAACCGTGCTTTTCATACCAGGCTCGGATTCTCTTATTTTCTTCTACAATTCCTAATTTCATTTTTTTGCAACCTTTATTTCTGGCGCGGGACATTGCATCTTCCAGCAAAGCTTCACCAATTTTTTGATGTCGGAATTCCGGCAGTACACAAAGATTGCTAAGTTCGCATTCAGAGTTCTCCAGAAACATCAGCGAATAATACCCCAGGATTCTTCCGTCTCCGTCATCATCATAATAAGCCACCAACAGTCTGTGTTCAATTTCAAGCTGATAAAAGAGCCGTTCTACTGTAGTTGCAAACGCTGTAAATCGCGGTGCATTTTCGATTGTAAAACCAAACTCGTCTGCAACAGTCTGGAAACTTTTTTTTATTACGTTTACGCATTCTGCGAATTCGTTTTTGCTTATTTCCTTTATCATATTAATCCTTCCTTTTCAAAATCCAGATAAGATTGCTGTTGTATTTTGATGCTGACGATGGATCATTCAAATCTTCCTTGTCACCTTTGTAACCGCGGTATATGTCCACAACTTCAAAACCACAGAGCTCTGCCAGCAGGAACATTTCGCTTCTGTATGTCTGACGCATTAAGAGGGGGCGAACACGCTCTCCAATAATTTCGCCTGCTTCGTTGTACGTTTCGAATTTCCAGTTGCCGTACATCTGCTGTGTGTAAAGATTATATGAGATTGCGTTATAAATCTTTTCACGGTTACCATCGCTGTTTGTGTATTCAAGACGGAAGCTGTAATCGTCTGGCGATGTATTTATCTGAGCTGCCTGAACTGCCGGCCATGGATCAAAAGTATTGAGCGTGAGGATGCCGCCCGGAGTAAGCTGATTGCGAAGATTCTGGAGTGCTGCTTTTTGAGTTTTTGTATCTGGCAGGTGCATAAAACCGCTTCGGGCAATAATTGCAAGAGAGTACTTTCTACCTGAGTTAAACTTTGTCATGTCGGCTGGATAAATGTTGAGTTTGAGACCAAGCTTTTCTGCTTTAGCTCCGGCTACTTTGCACATTTCCTCAGAAATGTCAGTTCCATCAGCAATAATGCCACGCTCTGCAAGATAGAGCAGAACTGCACCTGTTCCACAGGCAACATCAACAACACCTCCGCTGCCATATTTTGTTGCAAGCTCCAGATAAAACTCCTGAAAGTTTTCGTGCATGGAATTTTCCTGCGAATACATTACGTCTAAATAACGGTCGTAATTTTCTGCAACATCTTTGAAATCGTGTAAGTCCATAATCATCCTCCTTGTGAACCTATTGAAATCAGTTTAAGCCAAAAAAAAAGACCACTTACCGAAAAGATAAGTGGTCAGTTTATATCAGCTAATAATCTGCAATCTTATTCTTTTCTGTAATCCAAATGCATACCAATACCTGTAGTTGTGGTAACTGTGGTTGAGACGGTTGTGTATGTAGTTTCGATTACAAAAAATTTCATCTTGGTATGAAGATATAGAAAAATGATTTTTGTGTCAAGGAAGAAATCTTTACAACTCTTCCAGTCTCTTTAATCCCGCTTTATTTACAGAAATTGTCGTAATGCTGGTAGCAATCATGTTTGCTGCCATAATAACACCGCCACGGAGCTGAAACGCATAAAGCAGAGAGCCGAGTGTAATTATTCCTGCATTGATTTTCTCTGCTCCAAGGAACATGAGAACAAGATATCCCGTTATTCCAAAGAGCGGCATAACAGCATGCTCAATCGCTTTGTATAAAGCCTTTTTTATGAAGAGCAGTTTTAATTCCAGATTTTTGATTTTTATTTTCTTCAGAAAAAAATCAGAGCAGTCATACAAAAAAACTGTGTCAGCCAGATTTACGAAAGACTCATACATGTCGGTTAATTCTGCGGAAGCTTTTTGTATTTTATTCTGAACGGACTTCAAGAGCGGCGAGACAATCCAGGTTATAATCAGAATATGAGGAATCACAAAAGCAAGCACAATCAGAAATAATTTCAAATCAAAAACGCAGAATAAGATTGCAGACAAAATAAGATTTGCAATTCCATTCACAAGGAACACAAGATTCCAAGGCTCGCCGTAAATTGCAGCGGTCATCTGCGCATCCTGATTAATCCGCAAAAGGACATCGCCCGAAGCAAGTTTATCAATCTCTTCGATTGGTTTTGCAAGAAGCTTATTGAAGATATACAACTTTAATTTCTTTTGAAGGCCTGCATAAAAAGCTGCAAAAAAACGCCACACAGTTCCGTTATAAGTGAACAGCAATAAATTAGCAAACAAAAAAAGTCCGCACACAACACCAAGCCTCATAAAATCCAAAGCCTCGATTGCTTCAAAAGCCTGTTTTAGGAAAAGCGCATTTATGAGATTTCGGACGGCCTCAAAAGGAAGTCGTAAAGCAAGCAAGTGTAAATACTGTTTCTTAATTCCAAGTTTTTTCAGCATAAAACGCCCTCCTCCAGCCGGTAGATTTTGTCGCAGAAATCAAGAGCTTCTTTTCTATGCGCAATGGAAATTACTGTACGCTCTTTCCACCAGTTCTGCAGGGCTTCAATAAGATGGGCTGAAGTTTCCATGTCCAAAGCAGAGGTTGCTTCATCTAAAATCAAAATCTGAGGATTCTGTGCAATCGCTCTTGCAATGCAGATTCGTTGTGCCTGCCCGCCAGAAACATTATCCCCGCGAACTCCTGTAAAAGTATCTAAACCTTCGGGAAGAGTTTTTACCCATTCTTCAAGTTGTGCAATTCTAACCGCTTCCCAAATCTGTTCTTCTGAGATTTCATGGCCGCAGGTGATATTCTCTCTGATGGTAAATGGAAAGAGTTTGTTCCCCTGCATCACCACAGACATTTTTCCCTCTGCAATAATTTGTCCCTGCTGAACTTCGTAAAGGCCGGAAATCAGTTTGATTAAAGTTGTCTTACCGGAACCGCTTTCGCCAATTATTCCGATTTTCATTCCATTAGGAATTGTAAGATTCTGATTTTTTAGTATAGTTTTTTGATCGTAAGAATATGTAAGATTTTCGATTTGTATCATTGTTCTTCTCCTGCTTTGTTGATTTTCTGGAGGTTTCCTGCAAAGATACGGAACTGCATTATAAAGGACGGCATGTTCATCAAAATGCCAGAAACGTTCCCCGAAAGATTTATAAAAATATAAAGTTCGCCCACTGTCATTTCGCCTTTGATAACCAGATTGCCGCCAATTAAAACTAAAAGCAGCAAAGGTATGCATGTCATCACTGCAGAAATTGACATCAAAAGTGCTTTCTTTTTTTCCATGGAGATATTCAGTTTTTCCCATGCCTCAAGTCTGTTCGTGTAATTTGTCAGTATGAATTTTTGTGCCTGATACAATCTGATTACCGGGAAAAGCGACATCAGACTTTCTGTAACGCCATTCAGCTTTGCATTTTCTTCATTTGCTTTTATTGTATAATTCTTCAAAATCTTACTCGAAAAAGAAACGTAAAGAATAATCAGAAAGACAGGCAGGTTTGAAGAAAACGCAAGAAACGGATTCAAAAAAATAAACCACCCGAAGGTACCAAGAAATTTTATAAAACTATCAAAGATGAAAAACAGATTTTCAGAAATAAAAACACTAACTGCATTAAACTCATTCAATAGCACAGAAGTCATTTCACCGCCGCTCACCGCCATCTCTTTTGCTCTCATAAATGAAACACTATTACGCGCAATGCTTTCGATATAATTTTGTCTTAACTCATAATTTATTCTGGCTGTAGTTACACCGGAAATAAATGCGTTTGCTCCACTCATAAAAATGAAGGCAGCAAGAATAATCAGAAGTTCGAACAGCATCCCCTGAATAGATGTATTGTCAGCTCCGCCCATTCCTGCATCGCCAGCAGTAACAAGATCAATCAGATTTGCCAGATATTTATTCCAGACAAGATTAACCGCAAGAAAAATAAAATCTGCTATAAAAGTCAGAAAAATCATAAACTTCACTTTATAAAATGTGCGTGTTATAATATTCATAACAAAACGCTAAACCTTGCCCCAGGGACAGAGTCAAGTAAAAAATGGAAAAAGATGAATTATTAAAAATAAGTGAACTTGCAGATTTTTTTGGAACAACACCAAAGGCTCTGCGTCTTTATGAAAAAAAAGGTATTTTAGTTCCCTGCAAGATAGATCCTCTAACTGGTTATCGTTATTACTCTGCCGACCAGGTAAAAAAACTCAACGTACTTGTAGAGCTGCAGGAATTAGGTTTTACACTTAACGAAATCAAAAAAATTATGAAGGGTGGGCTTAAATCGCAGGCCTTTCTGGATGCGCTTTATTCTAAAAAAGTGGAATGGGAACAAAAGAAAAGCGAGATACAGAGTAAAATCGGCGCAATAGAAAATATAGAACAGAACCTCTCACGCAAAATCGGTACAAAAGAAATCACAGAAATGACAGAGGATGAACGGGCCTGGTTTTTGCTCAATGCGGTTTGTGTAGAAGAACTCAAGGCTTCAAAAGTTTTGAGTGATGCTATATGGGTATAACCAGAATTGTTCAGCAGAGGAGACTCAAGTGAAAACTATAATCACAATTCAGCACACACAATCGGTTCATCACACAAACGGGATGGTTGGTTCCTGGACGGACTGGGAGCTTACAGAAAAAGGAATTGAACAGGCAAAAAGAATCGGCGAAAAGTTACAGGCAGAACTTGGTGACCGTGCAAAAGATTTTGTTTTATATTCTTCTGATTTGATTCGTGCAAAACAGACTGCAGAACAAGTTGGAAAAGCTCTGAATCTTACACCAAAACTTCGTACAGAATTGCGGGAAAGAAATCTTGGTAAATGTTGCGGAAAGTCTGTTCAATGGCTGCGAGAAAATCTGGAACGTGATGAGAAAACTATAGACGACAAAATGTTTTCCGATGGTGAAAGCCGCCGTGACGAATGGAATCGCCTGAAGCCCTTCTTTGATGAGATCATGTCGAATAACGAACAGAACATAATCATCGTTTCACACGGAGATTTATTGAGTGTATTCAATATCATGTTTCTAGGGCTGGGCGTGGAGACCTTAAACACTTGCGAAATGCATGGCGCTGCAGGCGGCGTTTCAATTATGCTTGAAACCGACGACGGAAAACGTATCATCAAAAAAGTCAGCGATATGTCATATATGAATTAGAGAAAAACTTCTCAACCGAAAGTTGAGTAAAACTACAAAACGCGTCGATTGTCAGTCAGGTATATTGGCAATATGATGTGTATAAACCTCCTTGCAAGGAAATAAAATAAAAGAGGTACAAAATGAACACAATCGGCGCAACTATCAAAAAACTTAGAGGAGCTAAAGGAATTACTCAGGAAGAGCTTGCAGAAGCAGTAAACATTTCTTATCAGGCAGTGAGCAAATGGGAGAACGGTGGTTCTCCAGATTTAGAAATGCTTCCAATTCTTGCAAATTACTTTGGGGTAACAATTGATGAACTGATGGGCTTTAAGCTTGCAGCATACACCAACAAAGAAAGGTTTATCCGTCTTATGGCAGATGCAGGTGTGCTTAAGCGAGGTAAGTTCGAAATCAAAGGAACTGAATCGGATTACTTTATCAATACGGAAAACTTCACTACAAACATTCATCTTGCAAAGCTCGGTGAATTCTTTGCCGACCTGATAATGGAAGCTCACCTTGATTTTGACTGCATCGTAGGAATGGCTTATCACGGAATAAGTTTTGCAGCTGCCACAGCAACAATCCTTGCAAATAAATATGGTATCACCGTAAACTATTGCAGCGATAGAAAAGTTCCAGACAGCCGTGGGAGAACAATCTGCGGACACACGCTTGAAGATGGAGAACGAATTGTCATCGTGGACGACTTAATCAACAGCGGTAAGACTGTAGCCGGCAGAATTGAAAATCTAAAGAAAATTGCTGATATAAAAGTAGCAGCCCTTGTTGCAATTGTAGACCGGGGAGATGGTGCAAGTTTCATGAAAGAGCATTATGATGCTAAAACTTTGACCATCATCACCGGCGAAGATATTACGAGTGCAATTGAGCGGGGAATTGTTTAATTACAAAAAGTAAGTCTTCATAACGCCCTTGCCTTTGATTTCCATCTCGACAGGGGCGCTTGCACTAACAGCACCTTTAAGAAGTGCCATAGTATTTTCTGAAACATGAATCTTAGAGGTTTCGCCTGAGCTTTCCATTCGGCTGGCAACATTTACAGTGTCACCCCAGATATCGTAAACGAATTTTGTTTTTCCGATAACTCCGGCAATAAGGTTTCCGCTGTTGATTCCGATTCGCATAAAGAGCTTTACATTGCTTGTGGCATTGAAGTTTTCAATATCCTGAAGCATTCCGCGTGCAAAATTAACAATTGCGAGCGCATTTTTTTCTGCAGGTTCGTTTCCAAAAAGACCGGCTGCGGCCATATAAGAGTCACCAATAGTTTTGATTTTTTCGATGCCCTCACGTTTTGCACGCTCATCAATTCTGGAATAAAGTGAGTTCAAAGCTCCGACAATTGTATCAGCATCAAGAGTACTTGTGATTTTAGTGAAGCCGACAATATCAGCAAAAAGTACAGAAGCGTTTTCAATCTTATCTGCAATTTTAGCATTTCTGTCCATTGCAAGACGTTTTGCAACTTCCTCTGGAAGAATATTCAAAAGAAGTTCTTCAGAACGATTCTTTTCTTCCTGAAGTTCCTTAGTGCGTTCCTTTACAGTGTCTTCAAGCTTTCTGTTTTCTTCTTCTACGCGGATAATTTTTCCTTCAGTAAATGAAATCGTAAGAGACACAATGAAAAGAATTGAAATTACAACTAAGCCAACCTGGAATAGAAAATAAGACAATGGTTTAAGGACACTTTCATATGTAAAGATGATTTTTGAATCTAACGGGGAATATTCAGCAGGAGAGTACATAATACAACCAAAGCCAAGATTCTTAAGTGGAGTTACCTGGTAATAATCAGCTCCATGAAGATTTTCTTCGTCCTTATCCTGAGGCTTACGAACGTTCATTAGTCTATCTGTAATAGTAAAGTTTCCGTTCCATGGCCCCGGATCAATAGTACAGTCTTCACAAACATCAATAGTAACATTCCAATCTGTAATGACGGTGGCCATCATATTGTTATAGATTACACCGTTATACTGAGCACCCAGGCGGGTCAAGTCTCCGTCATCATTCCAGAATTTTTCAGAATCACGAAGGAAAGTAACACATACAGATTTAGATTTGTCATTCGCAAGATAAGGTTTATTTATAACAAGTTTTCGTTCAGGTATACTGATTCCGGTAATAGAAACAATAATCATTACCAGCAGAAGTCCACCGGAAACTGCAGCGATAACCTGCCATACATGACTTCTTGTAATATGTCTTTTCATTTCTGGAACAGTAACACCCTGTTTATAGTTTGGACTCAAACGAGGACCATCTTTTTTATCAGAATAAAATTCGAGTTCCATAAGTTTGATGGAAGAGAAGAAAAGATGCAGGGCACCAATGCCATATCCAATATCAATCCAGGAAATTCCATAAACTAACAAAGCCAGTACAATTCCGATGATTGGAAAAAGAGGATAAATAGCAAGAGAAATCAAAACATTTTTTTGTAAAATCTTCTGAGATTGAAAAAGCATTGCCCATGTTATAAGTCCAGGAGAAAGTCCGAGGACAATACTCACAGGATAAAGAGCACTTCTGTGGTAAAGATTTGCATCATCAAAATAATAAAAGAGATTGGTAAACTGACTAACGATAGTTAGTATAATTCCAGTAACACAAATGTAGAAAACAATATAGAGCTGAACAGGAACCCCATTCCTTATTGAAGAACGAGGTTTGAATAGAACCTTAAAATCCAGAACATCCGATTTAATAAATTCAGCAGAATAAAAGCAGAAGAAAAAAGTGGTGAAGTAGTTAAGCGCAAAAACCATAAAGTTGCTTATGCGGACCATATAGTAGCCGACCTGGCTTGTACCTCGGAAGATATAAGCCATGGCATCAAAAGCAAGCAAAGCGCCTGTAATAAACTGAAGCAGAATCAGCGTACGACGACTGTTATTTTTCAGCCTATGTCCAGATAATAAAAACACTCCAACCTGTAAACAGAAGAAAGCCAACCCTGAAAGCACTACGATACTGATAATTCTAATTGTGTTACTCATTATACATATAATTTTATGTTATAAAGAATAGTTTGTCAAAAAATGGAATGAACGAGGGGAAGGCCTTCCCCTCGCTCCAGCCCGCGCTGCGGTCTTCCACTACCCCTTCCAGCGGGGACACCCCGCAACGCCCCCGGTTATTCCAAATTCTGCTTAGCTTCTGGAGACCAGTTGTTTTCGATGCAATAAAGCAGTAGTTCTTTCATTTCGTTTGAATAGTCTAAGTAAAACAAATCTCCCGTTTTAGAAAGTGCTGGAAAATAAGTCCTGCTGAATCTTTGCCGAAGGCAACAGTTGTTAGAGTTTCAGATTGTGCAGTTATTGTTTCCTGCGCAAAGCAGAAAAGAGTCATGGAGAAAATGATTGCTGTAAATAAAAGTTTCTTTTTCATTTTTGATCACTTAGTTTTTTGAATGTTCTTTGTACCACTGTGCGCGCCACTGTGGATCCCAGGTGTTTTCTATGCAGTAAAGATTATGCGTGTTAGTGTTCCAGTTCATGCGAAGAACGTAGATGTCTCCACTTGGATGTAAGGCGGATGATTCTATTACTTCGGTATCATCAGGAAATTTTATCCGATACTTCTCTTCAATATTATCTTTGTTATAAACTAAAAAATAATTATTTGTTACTTTTTGATATCTATAATTTCCAAGTTCATCTTGTTTCCAGAAATGAAAGTTTCCATTAATAAAAATATTATTAGAATTTGTTACTCTAATTTTTACTCCATTCATTTCCACATCAGATTTAAACATTCTTTTTGTTTCCTCTGTATTGTGAAAGTTTTTTCTGTTTTCTTCTTTATCCATTCCAGGATTTACTACACAGTAAATGTTTTCTTTGTTATCCCAAAAAAATAATACATTGGCTTTTTCTAGGTAATAAGATTGCCTATTTTCAATTATTATGCCATTATCCTTATATATATTTATATTAAATATCTGATTAAATTCTTTATCAAATCCTTTAAATACACCCCATAAACCTGTATAAATATAGCTTTTATCAGTTACAGCGGTAATAACTTCTTCAACATTATATATAAGAAAATTTGTATTATAAATTAGTTTTAATTTATTATTTTTTATCTTTAATAGTTCTTTTGTATCAATACATTGAATATATATATCTCCATTATTATCGATACATAAAACATTTCCTGTATTATCATCATAAGGTTCAAGATCTTCTGTTTTTCTTCTATAAAGATTTTCAGTTTCTTTTATATTTTTTAATTCCATTAATTTTCTTAAATGATATTCTTGTGAAAATAATTGAATTTGAAATAAAATTAAAAGTATAAATAAAATTTTTCTTTTCATTATTTTTGTCTCCATATTGTTGTAAAAACGTTCTTTATTATTTTTCTAACTTTTGTATCATTTCAACAAGTTTCTGACGATGCGCCGAAAGTTTGATTTCGCCGGAGGTTTTGCCTTCATCTGTGTACCAGACTTGCTTTGCGAAATGAGTGGAAAGGTCTGCGCTTTTAAAGTGAACACCATAAATGGCAAAGATTGTATTTCTCAAAAGACGGAGTTCTGCTTTGCTCAAGGTTGGAAGAACCTTGTTTACGTACTGGCCGTAAGAGTCGTCTGTGTAACCGTTTATTGCCATGGCGTAGAAGTCCGGCTCTCCCCATGTGCGGCGGATGCGGAACATTTCAGTATACTCTTTACCGGCAACATAATAGTAGATGTTACCGCCAAAGCCGACGTACCAGCTAAAAGAATAGTCTTGTCCACTTTTCCGAATTTCTGAATATGAGTTCAGATTTTTTAAATAAAAAATATTATCATCATTTAAATAACATCCAAGGACGTTACCAAGACTTCCATAATTTTCAGAAAAATATCTATATCCTTGGAGATCATATTGCTGCAATGTATTGTGTTCTTTATAGTATGTGTTTCCCCAAATCAAAACATTGTTTCTAATAAAATCATTATAAAGACTCAGCTCAGCAGCCTTTTTTTTGCTCTGCTCATATTTTTCGGGATCATATTGTTTCAGATATGCCATTGCCTCTTCTTCTGAATAAATACGTCCATTTGAATCTATGGCACCGCCTAAAAAATAAACTATATAACCGCTATCTTTTTTGAGTATAAAGCTTATACCAGGATTTGTATCACTGATGTATTTATAAGGTGTATTATTTATTGAATACTCAATAGAATCCGAATAAACTCCCCAATAATTATTTCCTAATACCAAGAGTAATGGTGCGTGTTCACTTAAAAACGGTTTTTCTTCTTTTGAAATTGCTTTAGTTTCCAGATTGATTGTTACTATAGTTCCAGGCAAAGGATCCTGTACGACCAGGAGATTGTTTACTTCATTAAAATATATTCCTAGTGGAAAATGCCCCATTCCACCTCCGGGATATCTTTCATACTTTACATCTTCTAAGACTTCAATTTTTTCAACTTCCTGCGCGAAACATAAAATGCTCACTGAGAAAATAAATGCTGTAAATAAAAGTTTCTTTTTCATTGCTGACTTTATTATATAGGTAGAAAGTGCCTTATACAATGTACGATTTGTTATGAGAGAGCGGCGGGGGCGGGGGTTTTAGGGGGTGGCCCCCTAGGAGAAGGGGTAGAGGAAGACCGCGTAGCGGGCTGGAACGAGGGGAAGGCTTTCCCCTTCACTATCTAAGAAAAATCATAAAAAAATTTATTGACTAATTAAAAATCAAAGTATTTAATCCATAAATATAAGGATCCTTTATTATTTCAAAGTTTTAAGGAGATTTTATGAACAAGAATGAAATGCACAAACTGATTGAGACGGAGCAGCCGAACATCTGCCAGGTGGTGGCTTATAAGGGCGGCGAGGAAGTTTATTCGGACTGCTGGAACGGCTACAAAGTGGACGACTGTGCGCATGTGATGTCGGTGACTAAAAGTGTGATGGCGCTGCTCATTGGAATTGCGATTGATAAGGGACAGATTAAAAGTGTGGATGATAAGGTTCTGGATTATTTTCCGGAATATAAGGTAAAGCGCGGCGAGAAGACTATTTATGAGGTGACGATTAAAGATTTGCTTACGATGAGGGCTCCGTATAAGGGTAAGGGCGACCCGTGGTCTAAGGTGTGCTCGAGTGAAAACTGGACTTACACTTCTCTGGATTTTCTTGGCGGGCGTCAGGGGATGACAGGGGAGTTCCGTTATTCTTCGGTTTGCATTCATATTTTGTCTGGGATTCTTTATAAGGCGACTGGCATGATTACTGTGGACTATGCGAATAAGTTTTTGTTCGGGCCGCTAGGAATTCCGGCGCATGAGGTTTATATTGCTAAGTCTGCCGAGGAGCATAAACAGTTTACTATTGAGAAGACTCCGAAAAAGGCTGTGTGGTTTAGTGACCGCCAGAATCTTGGAACACCGGGTTATGGACTTTGTTTGTCGGCTTGTGACATGGCGAAGATTGGGCTCCTGTGTTTGAACAAGGGAGCGTACGGCGGGCAGCAGATTGTGTCGTCTAAGTGGATTCGGGAGATGACGGAGCCGCGCACGGTTGAAGGTAAACATTTCCGTGGAATGGATTACGGATATTTGTGGTGGATTATCAGCAGGAAGAAGGGAATTTATGCGGCTATCGGGAACAGCGGTAATGTGATTTATATTAACCCGGAGAAGAAAACCGTTGTTGCGGTGGCTTCGTATTTTAAGCCTACGATTTTTGACCGCGTGGATTTTATTCAGCGGGAGATTGAATCTAGATTATAGCATATTGCATAAAGTTGCCGTTTTTTACAAATGCCATAATTATTATCCATTTAATCAATTAAACTTCTAAACGGCTGAACGCATTCTGACACCAGTCAAAAAGTTCCGAGAAGGCTTCGTCGAAATTGTAGTTATCTGGGAGGTCACTGAACTCAAGAATGCGTCGGTCGGTAGCGGAAACTTTTTCTTTCAATTCTTTTTTTGAGAGAATGAAATCGCCAGTTTCAAGATAATGGAGATTCTGAATCAAAAAGAAAAAGCCTTTGCAGGTGCCGCGGAATTTAGCGATGTTCTTTTCTCTGTCTGCATGAATGAATCTGTGACAGAGTTCATGATATAAATTTCCTAAACTAATTTTTACGTAATTGGTTTCGTCTTCTCTGGTTGCCGGCGGAAGATAATCTGTGAGGGCTCCCAAAAGATCTTTTGTGGTAAACTTGAGCTGGCAGACTTCCAGCGGATTCCAGTTTTGTATTTCGTTTTTGCCACAGATGAAACCGCATGACTTTTCGTACCAGCCGATTTTCTTCAGGATTTCGCGATAGGTCTGCATGTCAGTTACTGTAAAATTATCAATAATGACCATAATATCAATGTCGCTGTTTTCATGTGCTTCGCCTCGGAGATAACTTCCCTGCAGGCCCATGTATAAAAGTCGGGTGTTGAAAGTGGTTTTACATTCTGAGATTAGATTCTGGATATAGGTTTCTAAGTTGAACATTTTTCTTTCTCTAGTTTATCAGATGATTTGCGGCATCTTCAATATCTTCGTAGTCTACTTCTTCGCCTTCGCGAGCAGCGCATTCAAACTCGTCGACGATGTTTTCGATTAAGACCATGTCTATAAAGAGCGGGAGTTGATTCAGGAATTCGTCAGAAATTGTGGTTTCTGATTTGTAGCCTTTGAGAATTGTGTCGAAATAATGCTTCATGCCGGCGGCTCGTTTTGTGGGATCTGGTTCGTTGCGGAACCAGCCTTCGCCGTGAAGATAGAGATTTGCGAGGTCGAACATGTACCAGCAGTACATACAGTTATCAAAATCAAAAACTGTAATATTGCCGTTTGCCATATCTATGTGATAGTTGCCGTCACTGAAGTCGAAGTGAATTAAACCGTAGTTTTGACTATCGGTCGGTAGTTTTCGAAACTTTTCTAGGCAGGCGCCAATTGCTTTTTTCAAATCTGAATAAAAAGTCGGAGTGTCTGGAATCAGATTGTTTATGTGTTCCATATTGTATTTATCAAAATAGTCTGGGCGGCAGTGGGCTGTAGTTGGAGTGAAGTTTTTTGAGACTTCATGTATTTTACCAAGTGCCTTACCAGTGTTATAAAAATATTCTTCAAGCGATGCGCCTTCTCGGTAACGGTAACCGTTGTCACACAAAAGCATTCCTTTTGCATATTCAAAAAGTGAGACAAAATCACGTGCTCCATCATTATCAACAACTTCAACAAGTTTCTCATTTACACTCGGAATCACATCTGCAACAGGAGCACCATGCTCTGCAAGATAATGAACAAACTCCGTTTCGGCAAGATAGTCCATTTCTGTTCTGTCACCAGTTGAAGAAATCCGAAGCACAAACTTTTTTTCATCACCCTTACTGCAAACAAAAATCCTGTTACGTCCACCTTCGTGACCTTCAACTTCGTGCCAGTTAAAATCCTCAAGAGAAAATAATTTTAATATCTGTTCAATTGCTTTCAAAGACTTGTAATTTCTCCTTTATCAACTTTATGCATCTTTCCAAGTCGCCAGGTTTTGTCACTGTTTATGAAAATTGCGCTTTCATCTTCCATGGCAATAATCGGACGAACCATCGACATTTCTTTTAGGCTCGGAACAAACCATTCATCTGGTTTATAATGTGCTTTGATGATGACATCTGTAAGGCCGAGCCCTTTGTACATTGTCTTTGACTCCCAGACTTCGGCAACATAAGGCCCCATATTCATTGAACCGGCACTTACACCAAGAATCACTGCATGGCTAGCCAAAATCTCTGGAGCAAGATTAAGATCCTGAATCAGCTTCATCTGCCAGGTTACTTCACCACCCATCAGCCAGATGCAATCAGCCTGCTGTACAAGTTTTGATGCAGTCTCCGCGTTCGTCCGCCGGTCAATCACATGATGCTCTGCAAAGCCCAGACCACGTTCAGCCAACATCTGGTGCATGCCGTCTTTGTCGTCATCATTTTGTGTATAGTTTTCCGGATCGGCACTTATAAAAACAAGACATTTTCGCTCGCCCAGATTTTCGCGAAGTACCTCTGCAATTTCATCTGTAAAATGATGAGTTGGAAATCCGCTGAAAACTCCTAATAATTTTGCATTCATAAAACTAACTCCATCAGCCAGCAGTCTTCTTTTTTTACATCGTCATATAAGCATAAAGTGTAATCCATTTATTTTCTAGGCCAACATCTCCAACCTTGAATGCAGGAACGCTCTTTGAATCAGTCAAAATGTATCTGCCGTTTTCTAGTCTGTGCTGATTCAAAACTCTGATGCCTTCCTTCATTGCTTCGGAATCGAGAGGACAGCCAAGTGCTTTGAGAGCGTAAACAATATTCTGCGCGCCGATTTTTATTGGATCCGGAGTGTAGAAGGTTCCAAGCATAACGTCAAACACAGGAGTTTTCATGTCGTCGGTGCGGTAGAAAATGTTACGTTTTGTGAAATAGTGAACAAGAGCTTCTTCGCATTCGGTTTTGATTCCCTGAAGATGAAGTTCGGCAACAAGCATAAGAAATTCAATTGTATATTTTATGCAGCTTTTGTGAGGCTTTCTCGGGTCATTGATTTTTTTGTTTGTGCTGATACATCGGAAACCGCCATCTTCCTGAATAAGCGCAAGCTGTGCATCAATTTCCTTTCGGACAATTTCTTCATCATAATATCCAAGTTTTACAAGATTTCGCAGGAGAAGAGGTTCACCGCAAAGCATCTTAAAACCAGTAGCTTCAATCAGACCGAAAACTTCGTCATCAATATCTTTACCAATATCGGCACGGGTAAGTCCCCATTCTGCAAAGGCAAGAATGGCATCGTACTTATCCCAGTTCTTTGGTTTGTGAAGTCTGTTCAAAGCGCGCGCGTATGTCTTACTTTCGAGCAGCTGCTTTTTGCATTCGATGACTTTTTCGTCGCTGTCGGGCAGATGCAGTGCCTCTTTGAGGGTTCTGAGTTTTACTTCCGGATTTTCATCTTCCAGTAACCAGTTTAAGATTGCGTCTTCCATATTCTTGCCTCCTCTCCCGTCATCCCGAACTTGTTTCGGGATCTCAATATAAAAGATGCTGAAACAAGTTCAGCATGACGTTCTCCAATTAATTAAAAGTATATCTTCTATCAGAAAAAAGTTCTTGTCAAAAATTGCTCAATTTTGTCTGCCAAGTAAGTAAAAGTATATTCGAGATAAAGAAAAATACCTACAAAATTAGGGTTTTCATGTATTTTGTAGGTAAATAAATGGATTTTGTTATGGGGCAGTTTCTGATTTTACCTACAAAAATGTTAAATTTCCTTTTTTTGTAGGTAAAAAAAACACAAAATCAAATCGATTTCTATAAATTTTTTAAAAAAATACCTACAAAACTGACAATTTTGCCATTTTTGTAGGTATTTTTCTTGAATCAACACTACAGTTCAATCAAAATTTACCTACAAAATCACTAAAACCGACTGTTTTGTAGGTAAATTCTGTAAATAGCCGATTACTATAATTATTTTTTCTTAAAATTCATTACATCAACTCGCTCAAGTATATCAAAGGTTATGATTCCTTTTTTGATGTAATACAGCGTGTGGCACTTTTCCCAGTGAATGCCTTTCTGGCTGCAGGTGCCAGCGTATTCATAACCAAAAGACTGAACTTCATCGATAATCATTTTAAGAGAATAAGTTTTCTTTTTGCCCTCGCGGTCGCGCCAGTTACTTAAGTGTACGGGCAGGATGGAAAGGCAACCTCCAGTTTTCAATACGCGGTGAGATTCTTCAAAAAGCATGTACTTGCCTTTACCGTCGCCGCCGTGAAGTGCATCATACAACAAAACTAAATCCAGAGAGTCATTTTCAAAATCCTGCAGATTGTGAACTTCTTTGTTTATTAAGGTGATATTTTTAATCCCCCGCGCTGCAATCTTTTCACCAACTTCTTTCTGACAAACAGGACTGCAATCAATTCCATAGATTTTTCCATTGGGATAAGCGTTACTCAAAGCAAAAAGATTTTCACCAAAGCCATAACCGAAATCAAGAACTGTGGGACCGTCCTTTTCCGTAAGTGGCATCTCAAGAAATAAATCTCTACCATCAGTTTTTTCCCATAGAGCGATGTCATTGTATAAATGTTCGTTTGTATTTGAATAGTTCATTGTTTTCTCAATTCATAGGGGGAAGTCTCCCCCTCGCTCGCACGTCGTTGCTCGCTACCCCCTCTACGGGCCTCAAACGCCGGCCCGTAACGCCCGCTTTTCATAATACACAAAATCATTGTCACGTCGTACTTCTGTGTATCCCAACTTCTGATAAAACGCATTCGTGCGGATATTCCAGACTGGCGTATCAAGAGTAAATATCTGAACTTCTGGGAACATCGTCTCAATCTGCTGCATCATAAAAATGCCGTAGCCTTTGCGGAAATGTACAGGCGAAACAAAAATTCTGCCGACATTCATTTCATTATCTTTTATAAAAAGAACAGCACCGCCAACAGTAAGTCCGTTATCATCAATCAGCTTATAAAGACAATTCATTCTCGCCATTTTTGTATAGAAGGGAATTGACTTATATCCCGGAGGTCCGCACAACTCAGAAGCACCAACTTCAACATCGCTTTCAAAAGCATGCTTGGAAATACCAACAAGAGTTACAGCATCTGCAGTGCCGGCTTTAAGAAATTGCAAACTCATTACTTTCCCCTTACGACACTATCTGTATAAATAAAAATATCAATGTAGTGAATGCCGTCTTTATCATATTCGTATTCAAAACATGGGATGATGTTTTCCGGGAATTTTTCTTTAAAGCTGCCAGCCTGAAGATATTCCATAATTCGCTGGTAGCCGCCTGGGATTCTTTCAAACGAACGTGCATGTGGATCTGTCACAGTTATTACCGCATATTCTGCCTCGCTGTTTGTGGCATATTCCACGCCCGGGCAATTCGTCTCAAATCCATCTGGAAGTACATATGCCGCGACATAACCGTGAAGCCCAAAACGCATCTGCTGTTCCTGTGATACAAATGGAAAATCCCAGCCAAGGAGCTTAGCATCCGGGCAAGCCGCAAGAAGCCCGCTTGTTTTACCCCAAGCCATCATATAGTTTATAACATCCTGTTCTGGGGATGGTGAAATCATTACATATCGTGCCATTCTGAAGGCTGGCAGCTTTTTGATTTCCACTGGCGAGTATACTTCTTCTTTTGATGTCAGATCTTTTCGAACAAGATCGTCTAGCGAACATGCAAAAATGCTGCACATCTGTGACAGCCTGTCCAGCTCCGGCACAACCTCATCAGTTTCCCAGCGAGACACCGTCTGTCGGGTCACTTCCATCAGTTCTGAAAACTGTTCCTGTGTTAGCTTTTTCTTTTTTCTCAAAAAGCAGATATTATTTCCTAAGTTCATAAGCATTCCTTTCCAGCTGGTAGCTTTATTATTGCACATGATATGCGTCAAATCTACCAACTGATATATGCTTTTTGAGAAATTTTTGTAACATTAAATGTTACACTTAGGCAAAAACTAGAATAATTCTTCTGCTTTCAATGTGGTCTGGCGGCGTTTCTCGAGAGTTTTTTCAAAGAGTTCTCCGGCAATTTCCGGGAACTTTTCATAAATAACCTTTGCTCCTTCTTCGGTAATACCGCCTTTTGTTGCAACTCGTGAAACTATCTCTTCGAAGTTCATATTTTTAGAAAGCATCAATTCGCCGGTTGCGCACATTGTGTTGAGAACCATTGAAACTATCTGTTCATCAGAAATTGAAGTATGCTCGCGTGCAGCCGAACACAGTACATCAAAAATTGAAGCGATAAATCCCGGCATACAGGAAACAAGCTCCGAGCCCATTCCCATTTCATTTTCTGGAAGAAGAATTACATCGCCCATGCATTTAAAAAGCGACATGAGATTTTTTTTATCGTCCTCACTGGCCTTTTCATTAAAACAAAACAGAGTCTGTGATTTTTCAATTTCTGCAGTAAGGCTTGGAATCAGCTTTGCCATTTTATGATTTACAATTTTCTGCATTGAAGCAAAAGACACACTGCCGTTCAATGAAACAATCAGCGTCTCATCGCGTATTGAATCAGCTATTTCTGTAAGCACCTGTTTAATATCAAATGGTGGCACACACATAATAAGAATATCAACCTTCGAGGCAATATCAGCATTGCTTGAACAAACATTGATTTCCGGAGCCAATCCGTTTAATTTTTCAATAGTCCTGTTATAAACGTAAAGCGTTGCATCTGTGTTCTTTGACAATTTTTCAACGAACATTCGACCCATACTTCCATAACCAGTAATTCCAATCTTCATATTTTTTACCTGCCTTTCGCTAGTCTAAAAACGGTGCATTCAAATCATAATCTGAAATATCAGTAACTGGAATCGGAAGCTTTAAGCTGATTTTCTTTTCTGTATAATTTAATTGCTTTGAATGTCCATCCGTGCCGCTCTTGTCGATTGCAAAAAACTGCATCGTGTTATCTTCCATGGCCAGAAATCCATGACCAATTCCAGCTGGAACTAAAACTGCAAGCGCATTTTCTTCTGATAATTCAATTTCTTCCCATTTCAGATAAGTGGCCGAATCCTTACGTAAATCAATAACATAATCCAGGCCTCGACCCTTCACCACCGAAATAAACTTTGTCAGCGGGTCTGCTTCTTCGCGATAATGAATCCCAAAGAAAGTGCCCTTTCTGGACATCGTGTACAGGCGCGATTCTTTTGCTTCAAAACCTTCAATGCCATCTTCATAAACATAAGTCATCGAACCTCGATTATCCGAACAGGAATTGAGTTTGTAAATTTTCACGCAGTCAAAAATTGTTTTTATCAGTTCCATTTACAATTCAGTTTACAGATGCTTTGCAAACTCTGCAATCCTGTCTGCAGTTTCTTCCTGGCTCAGGTTTCCGGTATCCAACTGCAGCGGAAACTTGCCACGGTTGCGGCGGAACCATCGGTTGTATTCAATGTGAGGCGGAATATTGCCTTCATTAAAACCACGCTCAGCCGGGCGGGTAAGCAGGCGTTCCCGAATCACTTCATCATCTGCAACCAGGGTTACAAAGTAAGTTGCTTCAACCTCGTCTGGAATTGTATTTTTGGTGATATAATCCATCGGATTTGTACAGCCGAAAAGCACGAGAGTACGTCCTGCCGCACGACGAACAGCCTCAGCAAGATAAGCATTTGCGTATCCTTCCGGATGATCTGTATTCGCATAATCATGCCAGTTGATTCCGCATTCATCAGTATCGATGCAGGCAAAGATCTTCTCGTCGAGACGTTCGCCCACAAAGGCGCGCATCGTAGATTTTCCGACACCGCAGGCACCGGTTACACATATAATTTTCATAATTTAATCTCCATCAAATGGTGGTTTCGACAGGCTCAACCACCGTATGTTTACTTTCTAATTACAACGCAGTCTTTTACATACTCGCCGTACTTTTTCAAAAAGTCCTGATATTCGTCTTCTTCTGTAATCCAGAAAAGAACCCAGGCTTTTTCATAACCAAGGTCTTTGTAGGCTTGAAGACGATGATTGCCGTCATTCAGAACAAACTCGCCGCCTGTGTATTCAACAAACATCGGTGCGCATTTGTTCACAAAATCCGGAGTTGCTTCGATTGTCTTTTTCAACTCACCAAGCTTATGATCCCACCAGAGCGCATCAACACGATACTTCATTTCTGGTTCAGGGCCCGAGCATCTCTTGAAAAACTTAAGAGGCACAAGAGCCGGACTGAAATAATATCTGTCGCATTTTTTTAAGCCATCAGAAAAAGGAATATTGCGTCCTTCCTCGTTCAAATATAAATGAATCCAGGCATCAAGCTTTTCTGCTTCTGCATATGCTTTTGCCGATTCTAAAGTTGCACTGTACTTTAACATAGAAACCTCCTTCTTGCTGTAAACGATTCTTTTAATCGAATCATAAGAAAGACAGTATTTTTCCATGAGGTCATCAATTGTTTTTCCCGCTTCAAAGTCCGCTTTTATTGCTGCGTTCCTTTCACGGATAAACTGCTGATAACCCGAAGTTTCGCCCCAGGATCTTTTTCCGTTTCCGGCCGGAATATAAATTGTCTCTCCAGAAACATATCGCTGAATCTGTTTCAAAAGAGCTTCCGGAAAAATGTCCTGTGCATTTCTGTACTTCATTCTGTCACCTTACAAAAGAGATTCTATCTCAAGTCCTTTACCAGTTATATATCAAGTTTAATTATATAAGTTTTTTACACAATATGTTTCCTCATCTCCCAACCGAGAAGTTCTTTGTCAGACATTGCAAGAATCTCAGAAGCCGGCAGCCACTTATAATCACAGGTTTCGCCTTCCTGAAGCTGAACCGAATTCTTATCACAATCAGTTATACACAAAAATCTTACATGCCAGCAATATTTGCCAAGGTCTTTACTGAGGAACTCAAGTTTATCTGCAATTACGCCGGTTTCTTCGCGAAGCTCACGGAGTGCTCCTTCAACATCAGTTTCACCTTTAAGTGCTGAACCACCAGCCGTTGCTTCCCACATGCCCGGCCAGTTTTTGTTAGGTGAACGCTTCATCAAAAGGTAAGTTCCATCAACATGACGAACAAGAACCTCACACACAAGATGATAAGCACCCTTTGGGAAATTAGCTTCATCATCGCGAATCAACGTAACGCCTTCAAGTTTTTCATAATCAGAATTATAAGCATCCCAAAGCTCAGGCTTTTTAAAATTCTTTATACTCACACATTTTTCTCCGTCAAACTCAAAGGCAACAATCCACGGCATAACGTCTTTGATTTTTTCAAAATCTTCATAACCGAAAGATTTATCATAATAATTGATGATTGTACTAAGAGCTGTTCCATGAGTTCCAACAGCAATATTCTTACCATCATATTTACGAAGCACTTCTTTCAGCGCCGTAATATTTCTTGTCTGAACTTCGTTAAGGCTTTCTCCACCATCAAGCTTATAATCAAAATCGGCCCACTGATTTCTAGCAAAATCTCCAAAATTATCTATCCATTCAGTACCAACAATCCTTTCATGAAAATCATCAATTGTTTCAATATTGAATCCGTACTTACCGGCAAAATCTTCCATCGTCATTACAGCCCTTTTAAATGGACTTGAAAGTACGACATCAATTTTTTTATCTTCAAGATAATCAGTAACAATTTTTCTGTCCTGCATTCCCTTTGGGGTCAACGGGCGCAATAAATCATTATGATTTGTGAAATCCGGTTCTGCATGTCTGATAAAATAAACTTTTGTCATTTGCAACTCCATATTATTACATAGCAAGTGTTGATTCAGAACCTGAACCGTCACCTAATTCGTTTATTTTCTTTTTATTCCTCCAGGGCTTATACTAGATATGTTTCCGCATCTGCCAACCGAGTAATTCTTTATCTGACATTGCATGAATTTCAGAGGCAGACAGCCATTTATAATCACAGGTTTCACCTTCCCGTAGTTGAATGGAATGCTTGTCGCAATCAACTACACATAAGAATCTTATATGCCAGCAGGTTTTGCCAAGCTCCTTACTTAGAAATTCAAGTTTATCGGCAATAATGCCTGTTTCTTCACGAAGTTCACGAAGAGCACCTTCAATTTCAGTCTCATTTTGAAGTACTGAACCACTCACGCTTGCTTCCCACATATTAGGATAAAGAATTTTATCTGGAGAACGTTTTGTCAAAAGATAAGTTCCATCTATATGACGAACAAGAATCTCGCATACAAGATGATATACTCCTTTCGGAATCTTATCTTCTTGTCCACGAATTAATGTTACGCCTTCAATCTTTTCATAATCAGAATTATATGCATCCCAAAGTTCAACTTTCTTATTCATTTTTTACTCCTTTATTACAGTTTACATTAAAAAGTATAGTTTTGTAATATTCTTAATCGTCACTGTATGGGGACATATGTATCTTCTGGTATAAAGATAGGATGAGTTTTACTCATACAAGGTACTGTCAGTCAAAATATAAACCTCCTATTTTTTCTGTAAAACTGTGATTGCACCGTAGTGTAAAATATCAAACTTCTCGGGAGCGATTTCATCTAGAAGGGCGCGGTGTTCTGCATCCCATCTTGCAAGTTCTTCTGGATTAAGTGATGCTCCAATTCCGCGACTTGCTCTAACACGGCCGTGCCAGCTTTCTTTTGTAAACGGGACCATAAGGTCATATTCTTCGTGTTCAATTTTATCAAAATATTTATAGGCAACATCAGGCACCCAGTTTTCGCGACGTGTTGCACCGCAGCCAGACCATTTAGGACTGTATTTCAAAATCATCTCTTCACTATTGCCTGCAATTTTATCTTCGTATGGAAGCCATGCCATATATAAGATTACAAGCTTTCCGTTCGGCTTAAGAAAATCAGCAAGAACAGGCATAACTTTTTCATGATCAAAATACCAGAAACACTGACACGCGGTGATTACATCAAAGCTTTCCTTTGGAAAATCAAGCTGCTCTGTTGCGGCTGCAATAAAATCAATTTTCATATTGCCATCTGCTGCCAGTATTTTTGCCTGCTCAATCTGCTCAGGAGAAATATCCGTTCCTGTCCACTGAGCACCGTATTTATACATATTGCGGGGAACAACACCGGTACCGGTTCCAAGATCCAGAACTTTCTGACCGTTTACGCAAAGTCCACGATCTATAATTTTCTTATAAAATTCTTCCGGGTAAATATCGCGGAACTTTGCATATTCTTTAGAAGTTTTACCCCAGTCAAAGGCTTTTCCGTCATCAATTCTCTTGTCTCTGATTTCCATGCTGTGTTCTCCTTCTGAAATAATATTGCAATAATCAGGCTTTCATTTGATTTTTTTAATACACTGAAAGAAGTGCATTTCATAATTGTATCATCTGCGATAAGCTTACTCAATTAAAGTTATCCTTTAATATTTTTTGTAGCATAATAAGATAAAAAGTTCTAAAGTAGACTTGATGAATAGAAAAAATCAGCTTGATATGACTCATGGGTCGATTTTCGGTAACCTTTTGAAATTTTCGATACCCGTAATTTGCTCGAATTTTCTTCAGCTTGTCTTTAATGCGGCGGATGTAGCTGTTGTTGGACAATTTGCTGGTGACGCTTCTCTTGCGGCAGTTGGTTCATGTACCTCTCTTATCAATCTTTTGATAAATCTTTTTATGGGACTCGCAATTGGAACTAATGTAATTGCGGCCCGGCATTTTGGTGCAAAAGATTCTGATAAAATTCAAAAGACGGTTCATACTTCCATTGCGATATCGATAATCTGTGGCGGCTGTATTACTCTGCTCGGACTTTTTCTTTCTAAGTTCATTCTGATTCGCATGCATACGGTAGAAGAGGTTTTGCCACTTTCTGCCCGATACCTTCGAATCTATTTTTCCGGTATTACGGCAACAATGCTGTACAACTTTGGAAGTGCCCTGCTCCGTGCAAAGGGTGATACACAACGTCCTCTTTATATTCTGTTCAGTGCAGGGCTTTTCAATCTTCTGCTTAATCTTTTATTCGTTATCGGATTTAAGATGAATGTAGCGGGGGTTGCCTGGGCTACGGTTATTTCGCAGACTTATTCGGCTGTTTTTGTGCTTATACTTTTAATCCGTGAAACAGATGATTTTCATTTTGACTTCAGAAAATTTGCTATTGATCGAGAAAGCTTTATTGAAATCATAAAAGTTGGTTTGCCTGCCGGACTTCAGAGTGTGATGTTTTCTATTTCAAATGTACAGATTCAGTCTTCAATAAATCAGTTTGGAACAGCACTGATTGCCGGAAATTCTGCGGCCGTTAGTCTTGAAGATTTTCTTTATCAGATTATGAATGGTTTTACTGCCGGTACTTTAACCTTCTGTTCACAGAATATTGGAGCAGGGAATACAAAGCGTATAAAAAAAGAAGTTGTGATTTGTGTTCTTTGCACGGCAGTAACCGGACTTATAGCCGGCAGTCTGTTTTATATTTTTGGAAGACAGCTGCTTTCAATTTATACAAAGAATCCTGATGTAATAGAAGCGGGACTCAGCCGAATGGCTGTTACCTTCCTGCCGATTTTCATCTGTGGAATTATGCACTGTCTTGGAAACTCAATCCGTGGAATCGGGCATTCAGTTATGCCTGTTATTTCGATAATGCTGGGTTGCTGTGTATTCCGTGTTTTCTGGATTGGTGTGATTTTCCAGATGCCCCAATTCCATTCACCATTTACAATTTTTGTAAGTTATCCGCTCAGCTGGATTATTACATCGCTTGTAAATCTGATTTTTTATCTTTATTATAAAAAAGACTTAAAATAAGAAAACAAGTACACTTTCTTTGTTCTCACATGCATTATGACAAGAAGCCGCAATGCAAGGATATCTTCCAATGCCTGCTATATGAAAATCGGCTATATTCTTCGCGGAAAGCTCTGTACCTTAGGCTAAAAAACTGGCTATTTCCCTATTCTATGATATAATTTTAAAATATTTAAGAATAAATGGAGTTAAAATGAAAAATCGAAGTGTAGCTTTTGTAATCAGAAATAAAAAGATTCTTGTAGAAAAATTAAATTACCCAAGCGAAGGAAAGGATGATTTCTATTCAATTCCCGGTGGCGGAATAGAAGAAGGCGAAACACCTGAACAAACTGCCATCCGCGAACTCAAAGAAGAATGCGGCCTTGATGGCACAATAGTTCGCAAGCTTTCTGAATTATACAATCATAACAGAACAGAATATGCCTTTGAAGTAAAAGTCCCGGATGATCAGGAACCGATATTAGGCTACGATCCTGAAGAAGAAGGAAATGAAAATCCACCGCTTAAAGAAGTATTATGGCTTGGTCTGGATGAACTTTCAGAAAAAGACCGTGCATTTTTGTGGGGTTATGGCCTTATGCAGGTTCCGGGCTTTTACGAAGAAGTAAAAAGCTGGGGCGACGAAATCAGTTATCCAGGTAAATAATGCATCAGTAATTGTACAAAGCTCTTGGACAATAATTATTTCAGATTTTAACTTTTAAAGAACGCAGATATTCTTTTCTTTCATCCGGTACGCGGAAACTTTCACAGGCTTTTTGAATTGCTTTATTGTGAGTCCAGTTATCCAGACGGTGAGTCTGAATATACTTCACAGCACAATCCCACTGCTTGGTCAAAGCTTCTGCAAACAACCAGGCAGTCATCATATTTACATAATATTCGTCTGAGCGTAAGTCAGCAGGTAAATCCAGATATTCAGGTTTAAAATCATCATCAAGATAATTTGACATTAAGATTTTCATACCGCAGCGGCGGGTATATGTTGCTTCTGAAGAAATCCATTTCTGTACAAGGCCAATCAGTTCGGCGCGGTGTTTCTTAAAGCAAGTGGGATTTACACCATCATTTACAGCCCAGTTATCAATATATGGCATAAATTTTTCAAGGGCAGACACACAATCATCAAAATCTTTAATCTTGTTTATCAGCTGAACATGCAGGATATTTTCTTCGTTATAAAAATGGGGAATGGTATTAAGAAATTCAGGAATTACAGGATCATCTTTTATTCGCTTCAGAATATTTTTATACTCTGGAGCGCGTATGCCGATAAACTTTTCCCGTGGCAGGGTTGGAATCAGTTTTGCTGAAAAATCGGCATACTTTTTATCTTCATATTCAAATAGCAGCTGTTGTAGTTCTGTGATTGTCATAGAACTATTATACAGCTGGCTATTATGAAAATCTATTAGTCGAAACGCTTGTCTTCGATACGCTTTGTTTTCTTTTCGCTGCGTGGAAGTTCACCGATTCCAACAATTTTTACTTCAGGAGTCATGTTGTACTTCTGTTTGAAGTTGTAAGTCATTGTGAGGGCTGCTTCTGTGCGGTCTGTACCACCTTCAACTTCTACAAAGATTGTCATCTTATCTTTTCCATCAACGTGCTCGATAACTGCGCGGTATTCGCTTGAAGTTCCTGGAACACTGCGGATTACGTCTTCGATTGTACTTGGGAAGATGATGTTTCCCTTAACCTTTACCATGTCGTCGCTGCGGCCCATGATTGGTGTGATGCGTGGGTATTTTGAACCGCACTTGCATTCGCCTGGAATAAAAGCTGCAAGGTCGTGTGTGCGGAAGCGGAACAGTGGAGCACCTTCTTTTACGAAAGTTGTAAGAGTGATTTCTCCAAGTTCTCCCTCAGGAACAGGTTTTCCAGTTATAGGATCGAGAATCTCAATATAGATGTAATCATCAAAAATATGGATTCCTTCTTCGCCCGGACAGTTGATACCAATACCAGGTCCGTAACATTCTGTAAGACCGTAGATATCAAAAAGTTCAATACCAAGAATATCCTTAATGCGGTTGCGCATTTTTTCACCCCAGCGCTCAGAACCGATAATACCCTTCTTAAGGCAAATCTTGTCCTTGAGACCGCGTGTTTCAACCTGTTCTGCAAGGAGGAGTGCATAAGAGGATGTAGCACAGATTACTGTAGATTTAAGATCCTGCATCATCTGAAGCTGCTTTTCTGTATTACCTGGTCCCATTGGGATAGCCATTGCACCAAGTTTTTCACAACCAGCCTGGAAACCGATACCTGCAGTCCAGAGTCCATAACCTGGTGTAATGTGAAGGCGGTCTTTGTTTGTGATTCCAGCCATTTCATAACAGCGTGCAAACATTGTAGCCCAGTCTTCAACGTCTTTCTTTGTATAAGGAATGATTACTGGAGAACCTGTTGTTCCGCTTGAAGAGTGGATACGTACAATCTCTTCTTCTGGAACTGATGCGAGTCCGAGTGGATATGCATCGCGGAGATCCTGCTTAGAGCAGAATGGCACGAGATTTTCAAAATCTTCCTGAGTTTTAATATCTTCCGGATTTACATTCTTAAAGCGCTCTGTATAAAAAGGATTTCCGCAAGCCTTAACGCGGCGAATCTGAGCGCGAATCTGTTCGAGTTGTAAATTTGTTAACTTCATAAGATGTCTCCTAATTCTGATACGTGTCGGCAAGCACAGCTTGCCTCTGAGCCATTCTTTCGATAATCCTAAAACGACCCGCTGTCGCAGCTCGTTTTTTAACGGATTCTCGATTTTAGGCTAGTTTCTATTTACAGTAACATAATAACATAGTGTTATGTATCTGTCAATAGAAACATGTGAGGTATCGTTTATTGGTTTAAAAGCTTTTGTAAGTCAGATAAATCTTTTTTTAGGGTTTTATCGTTTGGAAATAATTCAAGCCCTTCTTGTACAATTTGAAGAGCTTTGTCGTATTTTTTTGAATTTGCTTCTTTTGCAAAATTATTATGAATTATAGCAATTGAATTACTGTAGAAATACTGACGCATATTTTTGATTTTAGGATTTTGTGGAAGCTGCGTGAGTGCTTCGTCAGCTTTTTTAATTCCCGTCTGATATTCTTTTTTATTCATGTATTCGTTAAGTATTTCCAGCCATGCCTGTTCCAGATAAAGTGCACCTCGCTTTTGGAAAGCCCCTGACTGATAATCTTCTAAGGATAATAATTTATTTATAATATCAATCTTTAGATCAGGAGAAGCATTTTCCGTATTTGTTGAGAAAAGAATATCAGCTTTGATTTCTTCTGATTTTAAAAGTTGCTGTGGAGTTACATATGTTTCGAATTGATTAAATGATTTTAATGAAAGAGGATAATTCTTTTCCTTTCCACAAAGAACCTGAAGGTTAATGAATGCATTATCCATGTTTTTCTGTAGAAAAGGAGTTATACCCCATCGGTCTATAAAGTTTGTAAACCATTCAACAACTTCATAATAGAGACTGGCATTACCTGGATTTATATTTACATAATTAGCAGCAAGAACATCAAATTCCTGCCGAACATCACTTATTGCTTTCGAATTCTCATTACGAACAACATCATAACGGGCTGCAGCTAAAGGAACGCCATGATTATAGTCGCCTTGTTTAATACAGTCTGTACAAATATTTCCAGCAATTAATCCTGCAAAAACTCCGTCACTGACTTCTAAACGATTAGAGTAATACTTCTTAGGAACGACATAATATTTCTTTATGTTTTCTTCGTTTTCGATTGTTTCTTTTGTTCCAGGATTAAAACCATAAGGATTTGTTGTTTCTACATCTATTTTAATTAATTGGCCCTGTGTTGTTGATGGGATATAAACAGAACAAAAAGCATGCTGTGTAGTTTTCTGTCCGCGGACATCAAGGCCAGCTGCTTTTGCTGCAGCAAGATAAAGCATAGCTGATGAAACACAATTGTAAACTCCTGTTTCTAAAGCTACATCTATGCGTGTTTGATCTAAGTTATACTTTGTCAGATAATTTTGATAAAGATATTTAAGAATTCTACGTCCACGCTCCTGAACATCGAGTTCCATAAACAAATCTGCTGTTACATCCGTCTTTATTGATTCAAACTTTTCTAAACATCGAATACCAGTTTCAGATTCAAGTGGACATTCTGAAAATAAAAGTGTCAGTTTAAAAATTTCATCTGAAGAATATTTTTCTTTGCTTGTTGCGACGAGAACTTGATCCAATGTAAATGAAGGCTCAATTGAGGGATGTTGTATTCTATTGTTTTGGGCAGAGATAGTTTCTGTAATTGAAATAACTAATATAAGCAATATTAAACGAAAAATAGAGATAGAAGATGTGCGTTTACAAAAAATCATATGACTAATTATATCAGCGAGAATCCAAAATGTTGAGTGTTTTATTATTTATAAAACAATCTTGACAGTGTTAAGATTAACCACTATATTCCATGATATAAACTTAACATTGTTAAGATATAAGGAGATTTATAATGATTAAAATTATTCTGAAAAAGCTCAGCACAGCTCTGTTTTTAAGTACTGTAGTTCTTTTTAATCTGTGCGCTGAACTTAATATAATTCCAATGGCAGAATTTGGAGCACTTCAATTAAAAGATGATAATTATCTTTTTAGTCCGTCTGGTACCCTGTTGTTTAAATATCAAAAAGATGAAGAGGATAGTTCGAATATGCCGGATGTAATTGCAGCAAGTCTTTCTTACGGACAGGACATAATTTCAAAAGGTCTCGAAGATTTTGAAGAAAAGCAGTTTCATTCAATGGATGTTTTTGGAAAGATTGGATTTGGAAGGAACACTTTTTTATTAAAAGTGACAGGAAGGGGAGCTCATCCTTTTGAATCATATAAGAACTATGAAGGACTTTTGTTTTACAGCCGTGAACTTATTAAAAATGATTCAATGACGCTGGCAGTAGGTGGGGGACTCGCTGCTACAGATACAGGAATTGTAATTGGCGGGATTGATATTTTTGTGGTGCCGCTTCCTATGGTTTATTTTGCGTACAAAAATCAATTCATAAAAACAGAAATGGAATGGACGGGACTTCCTATGATCAATCTGATGCTGTTTCCGGAAAATATGTTTCGTATACGCTTAAATGCGGCTCTTGCCGGTTTTGATTTACCTGTTGATTTGCAGTGGGATTGTGCACTCAGCTGTTATCCTGTAAAAAAAGAGCCATTTAATGAACTTGTCAGTGTTTCTGCAGGTGTGGCAAGTAATGTGAAGAAGCTCCGTATAAACACTGAGAACTCGTTGAAATATCAGTATTACTCTGTGTATGGAGAACTCAGCATTACAGCACTTACAATTTGCGGCGGTTATTCATTTGGTGGTAAGCAGATTTTGAGAACAAAAGGCGACAAGTTCTCAAAGGATTACGACGGTGGCTTTTATGCAACAATTTCCGGAATGTATAAGTTCTAATAAAGCCTAAGGAGATATCATAGATGCAAAAAAACAGTAAGATATTAGTCGGCGTTTTAATCGCATTTGGAGTGATGAATATGGCAGGCTGCGCAACTCTTAAAGTCGGTATAGAAGAAAAGGCAAAAGGACTCGAAAATACAAGAAAGCTTGGGGTAGAAATAAACGGCGCCTTAAACGGAATGTTCATAACTTCAACAAATGAAAATAATCCCGTGCTGCTTTTTATTTCCGGTGGTCCCGGTGTACCGGAAATCTGGCTCAACGAGGTTTACGCTGAACAGTACCCGAACAAACTTGCCGATCACTTTACAGTCTGCTATTGGGATTACCTTGGCGAAGGCCTTTCCTACAACAAAAAAATCAAGCCGGAAGAAATCTCTCTGGAACGCCTTGCAGCCGATGCACGAGAAGTTGCTCAATATCTGAAATCAAGATATCACCAGGAAAAAATCTATCTGATGGCTCATTCCAGCGGAAGTCATCTTGGACTTTATCTTGCGCAAACTGATTCAGAAGATTTTTACTGCTATTTTGGAATGGGGCAGGATTATACTCAGGGCATACGCCGCTACGAAGAAGGCTACAATTTTATGAAGGCCGAGTTTGAAAAAACTGACAATAAAAAATCCCTCAAAAAGATGAACAAACTTGCCGGCTACACAAAAGAGGGCGAATTCAAAATCAAAATGCAAAAGAAACTTGCCGCAAAATGGGAAAATGTCCTGCTTAGTGCAGGCTGTGCAACAACGCGGGAAATGCGTTCAGATGCAAAAGACATTTTTCTTAAACAGATGTCAGCAAAATGCTATACTTCGCAGGAAAAAATAAATTACTGGAAGGGCAAAATCCTGTGTTCAAAATCAGCTTACCGCAGCTATCATGTAGAAGCTGATAAGCCCTGCCTGATACCGGTTTACTTTTTCTCAGGTTATTATGACTACACCTGTCCGCCGGCACTGGCAAAAGAACTTCTTGAAAAACTTGAAGCTCCCGAAAAATCATTCTATACTTTCTATAATTCAGCCCATTCACCACTGTGGGAGGAAAATGATTTAGTAATAGAGGCAATGCTCAAACATGTCAGATAAATATCATCATGGAGATTTAAGGAATGCCCTCATAGAAGAAGGCATCAAAATGATAAATACCTCAGGGGAAGATTCCTTGTCCATGAGAAAACTGGCAGAAAAATGTGGCGTTAGTATGGCAGCTCCTTATGCACATTTTAAAAATAAGGAAGAGATGATTACCGCCATAAAGCAGTATGTTGAAGAAGCCTTTACAGAGTACCTGGAAGCGGCAGTTAATAAAGCAGAAGCAGATGTTGAAGCCAGAATTGTAGCATTGGGAATTGCCTATGTTTCTTTCTTTATAGATAATCCCGAATATTTTACCTTCCTGTTTTCGAGAGGCTATGTTCACCTGAATCTTGACTTCCATAGTTCAGACGAAAATATATTTAAGCCGTATAAACTTCTAAAAGATTTGTGTACCCGCTATTTTGATGAAAAAAAGCCAGGACTTTCTGACTATGAAAAGGAACTGGATATTATTCGAATCTGGTCTTCTGTTCAGGGTGTGACGTCAATTATCTTTATGAAAAATGTTAAATGGAGCCACGACTGGAAGGAAGAGATAAAGAATATAATAATCTAAGTTCGGTGCATAAAAAAAGATTGTCCCATCGGACAATCTTTTTTATTATTCTGATTTTTTCTTTCTGCTTTCAAATTCATTCAGAAGGTTATTTGTATTTTCAAATTCTTCTTCTGAAAGTGTTTTCTGACGAACTGCTTCCTCAAGATCTTCTTCAATTTTAGAAACCAGTTTTGTATAATCCTCGGGAGAACAGTTATCATCCATGTATGATTTGATAGCTTTATCCATGCTATCAACAACAAGTTTTTCCTTTTTCGTTACCATCCGAATACTCTCCTGTTAGGGGTTATTTTTAATTGAATATTCTACGCAATTAAACACTAAAGGAAATAATATTTTAAATCAATAGTCAATTGCGCGAACGTTGAGTTCGTAAAATTCTGGTTTTACAAGGAGTTTAAGTGCAGCTTTTAGCTCATCTTTTGAGATAAGCCCGGTTTTGCTGGCTGCTCCAAGCAGTACCATGTTTACAACCTTGCTGCTTCCGAGATCTTTGCACGCCTGGTCAGTATCTACAGCGATTACTTTACCGGCCACTTTTTCGAGGTAAGAAATCATTTCGTTTTCATCGAAGGTTTTTCCGCTCAGACTGGCAGTAACAGGCTGTACCACCTTTTTATTTACAATTACCGAGCCACCCTGCTTAAGGAACGCAATGTTGCGTACAGCTTCAGCCGCCTCAAAAGCAATAAGTACGTCGGCCTGACCCTGAGGTACCAGCGGAGAATAAACATCCTCACCAATACGCACATGACTCACAACCGAACCACCGCGCTGAGCCATACCAATCGTCTCAGCAGAAAGCACGCGCTCTCCGTTCGAAATTGCAGCCTGAGAAAGTACCTTAGCGGCCAGAACAGTTCCCTGTCCTCCAACACCGCAAATAATTATATTTTTACTCATTTGATTGCTCCTGTTGGACAAACCTGTGAACATAAACTACATCCTGTACATAGGCTCTTGTCTATTTCAACTAACTGTTTACCCTTTGCATTAGTTTTTGTACTTACACTCAGCGCCGGGCAGCCCAGTTCATTTATACACTTGCGGCAGCCAATACATTTATCAGCATTTACAGTAAGTGCGTGCGGTTTTTCCCAGCCGACTTTCTGTGCAATTGCAATACATGGTGCCTTAAAGATAATTGCGCTTACTCCGGGAGCCTCGCTTGCTTTCTGAACAGCTTCTACAGCTGCCTTCTGATCAAACGGATTTACCTGAATAATCGGTGAAACGCCGATGCCTTCAAGAATCTTTTCTATGCTGATTTTTTCAACAATCTCGCCCATCATTGTCATACCAGTGCCTGGATGTGGCTGATGGCCGGTCATTGCTGTGGTTGAGTTATCAAGGATACAGATTGTCTGTTTTGCCTGATTGTAAACTGCATTTACTACGCCTGTGATTCCGCTTGCAAAGAAAGTTGAGTCACCAATGAAGCTGAAGCAATGGCGGTCCGGTTCGTTGTGATAGAAGCCCTGAGCCATTGTGATGTCAGCACCCATACAAAGACAGGTGTCTGTCATATCGAGTGGCATTGCGTTACCAAGTGTGTAACAGCCGATGTCTCCGCAGTATACAGTTTTCTTGCCTTTCATTGCCTGCTTTACAGCGTAGAAAGAACCGCGGTGAGGACAGCCTGCGCAGAGAACTGGCGGGCGGACTGGGAGTGGCACAGGTGTTGAATTTTCTGTTTGCGATGAATTTGTCGCACCTGTGCCTGCAGTTTCACTGCGTGAAACTGCGTTACCTTTATCGTTTAATAGATTCTTAATGATTTCTGAAATTATCTCAACGCTGAGCTCTCCGGCCTCAGGAACTGTGCCGTCGAGTTTTCCGCGAATTTGGCAATTTACTCGTGCGTATCCGGCGATTTTTATTAAATTTTCTTCAATAACCGGGTCTAATTCTTCAAAAACAACGATTTGCTCGTGCGACTTTAGGAATTCTTCTGCTAAAGGCTTTGGGAATGGATATGGATTTCCAATCTTCAAAACAGGGATATCTTTGATTCCGAGGATGGAAAGTGCTTCCATAAGATAGCAGTAAGATATTCCGCCGACTGCAAAGGCAACGGGGGCGTTGCGGGGGTGTCCCCCGCTGGAAGGGGTAGGCTGCGACGAAGTGCAGCCGAGGGGAAGGCTTTCCCCAACTTTAATATAATTCCACTTACTTTCAGAGAATTCTTTAGGTAAGGTTTTCTCGTTTCTTTCAAAGATTCTCTTGTGATTCAGATATGACGCGCGAGGGAAAATTACCCAGCGCTTTGAATCTTTTTCGAACTCGCCAGGCTTACGGCAAGGGACGAGCTCAGGGAACTCCATGCTTTCGTAGGCGTGGTCAACACGGGTGGTTGGACGCAGAAGAACCGGAGTATTATATTTTTCAGAAAGTTCAAAGGCTTCCTGTATCATTTCGTAGGCTTCGAGTGGGGTAGAAGGATCAAAACAAGGCAGCTTTGAGTACTGCGCAAAGTTACGGGTATCCTGCTCGGTCTGGCTGGAAATTGGACCCGGATCATCGGCACTTACAATTACCATACCGCCTTTTACACCAACGTAAGAAAGGCACATTACAGGGTCACTTGCAACATTGAGACCTACCTGCTTCATTGTGATGAGGGTACGGCTTCCTGCATAACTGGCACCTGCTGCAACTTCAGCGGCGGCTTTTTCGTTTACGGACCATTCAACGTAGGTTCCGGTTTTGCTCTTATACTTGGAAATAAATTCAATAATTTCGCTGGAAGGAGTGCCAGGATATCCGGCAACAAGATTAACTCCAGCCTTGAGGGCACCAAGCGCGATTGCCTGATTTCCCATGATCATTTGTTTTGCCATAAATAAAAGTATAAAGGAATTTTTTGTTTCTATCAATGATAACAATAAATATGGCCTGGATAGACATAAAAAAAACGGCCTGCTGCAATTTCTTACAGCAGGCCGTTCTCTATATAGTACTAATTATATTTAGTCGTTATAGAGTTGTACGCCTTCCTGGAATACCATGTGGATAAAGTCATTGAATCCATAGTACCAAACTGGGAAGTCATGTGTTCCACCTGGGAATACATAAGATTCAAAGTTTTCTACACGGTCCCATGCAGCCATTGCTTCAACATAGCCTGGGAATGAACCGTATACCAAACCGTCAGCATCACCACAGATCATATAAAGGTTATGAATCTTAAGACCGTCAAAAGCTGCATTTCCATCTACTCCTGCTATAAACTCATCTGATGTTGAGAACAAAGCTCCAGAGAATCCGGCAAAGTTACTGATGAGATCAAGGCTCTGACCAATTCCAATATTGAATGTCTGTCCACCACCCATTGAAAGGCCGGCAAGAGCAACATTGTCTCGACCATCTTTAATGTTATAGTTTTCTCTGAGCCATGGAAGAAGATCATTTCTAAGTTCTCCACCAAAGTAGTTATAACCTGTAAAGCTGGATCCAGAACCATTTGGTCCCCAAGATTTATCTGCTACACCAGTTACACAAACAAGAATGAACTTTTCAACATCACCGCTGGCCATTCCGCGGTCCATATAACCTTTAATCTTTCCACCACGGCCTTCATTTGTAAGTCCCCAGGTATTTTCATTCTGGCCAAAACCGTGGAGAAGAATAAATACTGGATATTTTGTTGTTGTATCTTCAGCATCATAACCTGCTGGAAGGTAAACCCAACCATGCTTGTTATATCTGTCTGCATCTGTTACATCTGCTTCATCTGCAATACTCCAGTCTCTTGTTGGATACCAGATTTCTTCAACTGTACCACGCTGTGCATCTGTCAAACCATCAGAAAAAGCTGTATCTGCTGGTGCATTTGCTTTTGCATTAAACTTAACGTTCTTTAACTGAACCTTAAGCTGGTCTCCATCATCATTTCCTCTCTGGTAATCGTTGAATTTAAGTGCGAAACCAAGAATTGAGTCATAGTCTGAACTTGCCTTGATTTTCTGAACAAACTCATCTGAAATTGCAATAGTTTTTGTTAATGTACCATATTCTTCGTCTGCATCAAAGTATTCAAGATCTTCATAACCACCAAAAATACCTGTTGAGTCCCAAGGAAGAATTCTCATACAGAAACCAGGTTTCTGAGCCTTTGGATTCCACTTTCCTGTTATTGGACTGTAAATAAGCTCAATTTCAATAGATTCATAATTTGCAATGTTGATTTCTTCTTTATTTGATTTTACATAGAAGGAAACTCCACCGCCGCCACCGCCTGCAGCAGTTGCAATCCAGGTTACAGATCCATCTGTTTCTGTTTTTATATCAGAAGCTGCAGATCCCTTTGTGAAAATGGTAAAAGCTTCTTTAGTATCACGCAAGGTAATACCGCAGGAATCAGCTTCATCTACAGTAAAGATATCTGTAGGATAGTGTTTTGTTGTATCTTCTGGTGAAGAATCAGCACATGAAGAGAATACACTTGCCAGCATAGCGATACCAGCAAGAGCCGAAACGATTCTTAGTTTTTTCATTTTGAACTCCTTGTGAATTTTTAATAAAACGTTTTACCTAATTAGTAATTATAAAACGTTTTACTAGGAAGTCAAATGTTTAAAAAATTTATTTTAAAAGGTTTAAATTTTTACGATTTGAAATAAAAGTTATGGATATAATGAACGGGCCATTAAATAGAGGAATGCAAAACGTTATACTGATAATATGAACGTTACTCAAATTTCAAAAAAGGGCACAGCTAAGAGCTGTATGATTTATCACGAAAATCCAGATGTTTTTCATGTAAATACTCTGGATAGTCACTGTTATTTTATTCCATTTGGAAAAGAGAAGGGACAGAATCCGTTTGGGGCGCGGGAGAAATCTTCGCGGTTTGAACTTCTAAACGGTAAATGGGGCTTCCGTTATTATGACAGCTTGATTGATCTTGAAGATGATTTTGCAGATGGTAAGATTGCACGTTCTGCACTGAATGATAAAAAGAAAATGCCGGTGCCTGCAAACTGGCAGCTCCACGGTTATGATAAACCGCAGTATACAAATTTTGAATATCCGATTCCATATAATCCACCGTTTGTTCCGGATGAAAATCCTGTTGGAGTTTATTACCGTACTTATAATTATATACCAGACGGGCTTCAGCGCATCTTATGTTTTGAAGGTGTAGACAGCTGTGCATACGTTTATATCAATGGAAAGTTCTGTGGATTTTCGGAAGTTTCGCATCATACAAGTGAGTATGATATTACAGCTTTTCTGGAAGAGGGAGAAAACCTGATTACAGTTGCGGTTCTTAAATGGTGTTTTGGAACCTATCTTGAAGATCAGGATAAGCTTCGTCTTTCTGGTATCTTCCGCGACGTTTATGTACTGTCTCGCCCTAAAAAGAGAATAACTGATTACCGTGTTGCAACGGTTTTGAAAAACAACTACCGTTCGGCAGTTTTATCACTGACTGTTTATGGTGCTGATGCAAAGGTAAGTTTATGTGCCCCTGATGGAAATCAGATTTTTGAAGGCGAAGCTAAAAAGGGAAATCTGCTTGAGATTCCTGTAAAGGAACCTGCGCTCTGGTCTGCTGAGACTCCAGTTCTTTATAAACTTCTGCTTGAAACTACTGATGAAGTAATTGGTGAAGAAGTAGGTTTTAGAAAGATTACAAGTGAAAAAGGTGTACTTAAGATTAACGGTCAGCCGATTAAATTCTGTGGAGTAAATCGTCACGACAGTTATCCTGATACAGGTTCTGTTTCTCCGGTTTCAAAAATCGAAAAAGACCTCAAACTGATGAAACAGCATAATATCAATGCTATCCGAACTTCGCATTATCCGAATGCGCCAGAGTTCTACAAACTTTGTGACCGTTATGGTTTTTATGTGATTTGTGAGGCTGATCTTGAAATGCATGGCAGTGTAGTTGTAAATAATACAGCTCACTGGGACTGGTCTGATTATTCTGGAATTGCACTTGTGGCAAGTAATAAATTTTTCTATAAGGGAATCTTAGACCGTGAAAAGCTCTGCGTTACAAGAGATATAAACCGTCCGAGTGTTGTTATCTGGTCTATGGGTAATGAATCTGGAAACGGTCATAACTTTACAGAGGCAGCAAAGTGGATTAAGGCTTTCGATAATACACGACTTTTGCATTATGAAAGTTATCATAATCAGGGGGACACAAGCGACTCTGTTTACGATTTAGTTTCCAGAATGTATCCGAGTGTTCAGGACTGGAAACAGATGGCGGAGGATAAAAAAGAAAAACGCCCATTTATTCTCTGCGAGTATTGTCATGCAATGGGAAATGGTCCTGGAGATCTCGAAGATTATCATAAGGTATTTCATAGTTCAGAACGTTTCTGCGGCGGTTTTATCTGGGAATGGTGTGATCACAGTTTAATTCTTGGAAAGACTCGTAATGGTGAATTGAAATATGGTTATGGGGGAGACTGGGGCGAAAAACATAATGACGGCAACTTCTGCTGTGATGGTCTTGTGTATCCTGACCGTCGTCCTCATACAGGTCTTCTTGAAGCAAAACAGGTTTATCGTCCGGTGCGAGTACGTAAACTTCCGGAAAGCAAAAAGACTGCTCTTGGTTCAGCAGGTTTTGAGTTTACAAATCTTCTTGCATTTACAGATGCTGCAACTGTATTGGATTGTCATTACGAACTTTCGATAAACGGTGATATTGTAAAATCAGAAAAAATAGAATTTCCTTCATTACCTCCGCTTGGCAAAGCAAAACTCGTTTTGAATGACCTTCCTGCTTTTGAAGGAAAAGATTCTTATATCAGATTTATCTTTACAGAAAAACAGAATCAACTCTGGTGTGAAAAAGGCTACGAAGTTTGTTTTGATCAGGTGCAGCTTTCGGCTGAGCCTGATTCAGATAATGAAGCAGAAATTCTCCGAAAAGCTTCTTTTATGCCTGAACTTCCAGGCCTTAAGCCTTTCCAGCCGGGAAAGCGGGATGCAAAAGGTGTTCAGGAGAATGCGCGTAAAGAAATTGAAGCACTCATAAAATTTGTAACTGCCTCTGAAAAGCAGAATGAAAATCAGAACTGGCAGGAAACATTCCATGTTAAAGCAGACAGTACAAGTATTAAATATGGAAAGCTTTTTGTAGAACCTGAAGGACTTCGTTATAAAGTTACCGCAGATAACATGACCTATTCCTTTAATCGCCGTACAGGAGTTTTTGATTCAATAAAATTTGGAAAAACAGAGATTCTTAAAAAGCCATTGAGTTTTAATTTCATGCGTGCTCCTTTGGACAATGATCCTATGAAAGGTGAATGGTTTGGAGCACATCTTCATGATTATGAAGTGAAGGTTTATAGTTCACGAATTGAGCCTTCTGAAGATGGTCAATCAATTCGCATAATAGTGAATCAGGGTTTTGTCTGGAGTATTCATCAGCCATTCCTGTATGGCACTGTTATTTACACGATAAGTGCTGCTACAGGTCTTACAGTTAATTTTGATGTTACTGCTACCAGAAGAATCTTTATACTTCCACGAATCGGCCTTCGATTCTTCCTTGATAAATCTTTTAATAAGGTAGAATACTTTGGTTATGGTCCGACAGAAAGTTATGTTGATAAGCATCAGGCAACATGGGTAGGAAAATTTAAGGCTAAGGTTGATGATATGTATGAACCATATATCCGGCCACAGGAAAATTCTTCGCATTATGGATGTCGTTATGTAAAGCTTTCAAATAACAAACTAACGTTAGTTTGTTCAGGAGTTCAGCCGAAATCAGGTAATCAAAAGAATATCAGTTTTAATGTATCTAACTATACAGAAGAAGAACTTTGGACTAAGCGCCATAACTTTGAACTGGAAAAGTGTGGCAATACAGTTTTGTGTGTGGATTATAAAATGGCAGGTGTGGGCTCCAACTCGTGTGGCCCGGCACTGGCAGAAAAATACCGTATTCAGCTGCCCGAGGTAAAGGGACAGCTGAATATAGTATTTGAACAGTAGCTTATTTTCTAAGATATTCTATTGTAAGGCAGGCAACGGCTTTGGCTAATGCCTGCTTTTCTTTTTCTATCTGTGCATTACAGCGTTCAATTTTTGCAGAAAGAACATCAGTTTCTGAACCATAACCTGATTCATACATTTTCTGCTTCTGATCGATTTTTGCTGAAGCAGATTCTATCTTAAGCTCCTGATACTCAATCTTCATTTTGCAAACCTGTGCAGCATTCCACTGCGAATTGAAGGTTTTGCTGATTGTTGAACGGGCATCAAGCTTGTTGATTTTTGCAGTTTCTACATCACTGACTTTGCGGGATACATCGCGAACTTTTTTTCCGCCATCCCAGATTGTAGCCTTAATACCGATAGAAATATTTACGGAATAATCATCTTTTCTAAGCCAGTTTGGTTCTAAAAGAGGGAAACGGGAACCAGAATATCCACTGCTCATTTGCAGTGCAATATCTGGCTTCCAGTTTTCGTATCCTCGGGAAATCTTCTCTGCAGTCTTGCTGACATTTTCAAGTTGTGTAAGCATTTTGATTGAAGATTGATTTCCAGAGAGAACCTCTGCTTCAAGCTCAGTTGGATTAGTTTGTATCAGACTGTCAAAGGAGGAAACGAGTTCCGGTACAAAATCATAATTTATATCATTAAGCGTTAAAGCTTGAATTCCAGTTATACGGCTTAATTCGAGAAGCTGATCATTCATCTGTTCAAGTAAGTCCTGCTTTGCAATTTCCAGTTCCTTTGCCTGAATCTTTGCATCTACAACATCCTGATGAATAAGCATACCTGCTTTTTCTGCATTCTCACTTACTTCGACCATGCGGGCTGTGTATAAGTCTTCTTCATCAATGATTTCAAGAATCTTTGAGAGATAATAAAGACTTATAAGACGGGTTTCTAATTCTGTTTTCAGCTGTTCTGTCTGCTGAGAAATTTGTGTCTGCTTGATTTTTGAAACCTGATCATAAAGTTTAATTGCGTTTGTGATTTTTCCCCAGGTGAAAATCGGCTGAGTTAATGTAAGTTCAAAATTGTAGAGAGTATTTTCCATACCGTCAAAAACCTTGATTCGCTGGCCGCTGTTTCTAGGTCTTTGCCCGTTCCAGGAAATTGAATTGATTATATCATCTGCATTTATATACATTGCACCAACAGGAGGATTTACCATATAGGTTCCGCTTGCCTGAAGATCAACTGTAGGGCCAAGACTCCACCAGGCATCTTTCAAATCAAGAATGCTGCGGCGATATTCTTCCTGAAGTTTACGTAATTCCGGATGGTTCATCTCAGTTTCTGTGAGGAGAACTTCCAGTGTATAAGCTGGTGTCGTAGTTTCAGGAGTTTCGGAAAGTTCCTGTGCCTGTATGCCTGCATTAAGAATTGAGAAAATCACAAATGTAAAAAATAATCTGTTTATTTTCATTCGTGTGTCCTGAATTAGAGTTTAAAGTTATAAGGGCCTGCATCACTGCGAAGAGTTTTTACAGTACCTGTGGAAGTTCCATCTGCATAAAACTGAACTTCGATATCTTTATATTTTCCGGTATAAGTTGTGTCATTTATAAAAGTACCGGATCCAAGACCGCTGAAATTTCCATGAGTCTGATTTCCGTTTGTTCCAATTTGCTGTGCAATTGTTGTAGTTTCTCCACAGTCGATTGTGAAGTTTCCGTTTGAATCTTTTGCTTTCATGCTGATAACAATGCCATCACTGTCTGCAGAAGTTGTATCACCAAGAGTTCCGTTAACTGTCGGAATGTTTATTCTTGTTGCCTTTCCATAAAGTGAAATATTATACGAGCTGTTCTGAATTGTCTTTTTGATTTTAAAATCATCACTTAAGAAAGAATAATCTTGTGCTTCGTTATCTGCATTGGCACAGGCTTTCCAGGTAATTAAATCAGAACTCTGAAAGTATGTAATATTTACTTCCGGAGTGTTTTCAATTCCATCAGCTTTATCATCTGCGTTTTTCCAGCGAGGGTAACTGATACTCATTGTACCGTTTCCTGCAATTGTCTGTTCATAAACTTTTGCAGGAGCAGTTATTGTATCTGTGCTCTGTGGAACTGAAACCTTTACAAGAACGTTATTTGAAGTCGGATTTGAAGAGGCTACATCATAAATGCTGATATTGAGGACAGTTGTTTTTCTGATGGAAGTAAGTTCTGCATAAACAGTATCACTTGTGCTGTCAGAAGTAATTACAGTCTGATCTTTTGTGAGTCCGTAATTTTCGTGATAATACAACAGATAGATTGTTGTATAGTCTGCGTCTTTTCCAAAATCTGGTTTTGTTTCTTTCCATACGATATTTGAAATTACAAAGCTTCCATCTGCATCTGTAGTTGTGTGACCATAATAAGAATTTGATGGAGCAAAAACAGTGCCTTCCTTCCATCTGTTATAATCTGAATCTCTTACACCACATTCTGTGTAGGCGTAAATGTCTACATTTGCAATTCCTCTTTTAGGAGTTGATGTACTTTCTGCATCAACAATCTGACCACCAGTTCCACCATTGAAAACTGAATAACAGCTTGAGAAGATAAGGGTTGCTGCAAAAAGTGCTGCACTAAGAATTGTTTTATTGAACTGCTTTTTCATATTTACCTCTTTTATGTTTGATTGAATTTTTTTCGCTAAGATAATAGATTACCGGAATTAAAATTAAGGTGATGAGAGTAGAGGTCAAAAGACCTCCTGTAATTGCCTGTCCCATAGAAGCATAAAGTTCTGAACCTTCGCCCTTTGCAACAGCCATTGGAATATCACCAAGTAAGGTTGTAAGAGTAGTAATTAAAATTGGTTTGATTCGGCTGGCAGCTCCATCGAGTACAGAACCTTTTAAGAGTTCATCCTCTTCTTCTGTATTGAGTGCGATATGCCATTCGCCATCTTTATCCTGAGTTCCTTTTGTGCGTGCAAGAACCTGACGGCGCTGAGCACGAAGCTGATTTATATAATCAATCAGAATGATACCATTGTTTACAACAACACCGGCCAGTGAAATAAGTCCCAGTAATGAAAGAAGATTCAGGGTTGAACCGAACATCAGAAGACCGCCGACAACACCGATAAAACAGAATGGAATTGTTGCCATAATTAAAAGCGGCTGACGGAACTTTTCGAACTGAATTACCATTACGGTGTATACGAGGAATACGGCAATCAGAAGGGCAGAAATCATTGGAGTAATCATGTCGCCGATGAGAGCCATAATACCGCCGGCCTTTGAGTGAACTCCGTTTGGCAGCGGATTATTTGCGATAAACTGATTAACGCGCTGTGAAACTCCACTTGTATCTTCACCTACCAGTGAGGCTGTAACAGTTATTTTCTTAGCACGGTTAGAATGGTTAATCTGTGAAATAGATTTTTCAACTTTAATATCAGAAAGATTTGCAAAGGAAACATCCTGACCATTCTGAGTTACAATATGAAGATTTGAGATAGCGTCTGCAGTAATATTCTTATCTGTGATGTTTGAAGTAATCTTCATGTCATAACGGCGGCCACTTTCGAGTTCCTTAAAACGTCCGCAGTCAACACCCTGGAAAAGAATTGCAGAAGTGATACCCGCTTCATAACTTGTGATTCCAAGAGAGCTCAGATATTCCTGGCTCATATCAATGACCATCGTACTTGTATCAAAGTCTGTGTCGAGTTTAGCTGTTACTACCTCTGGATCAGTTTCCAGGTAGTCTTTGATTTTGCTGGCTGTTTCATAAAGAGTATTTATGTCTTCTGAAATCAGAGTAATACCATAACCACCACCATCAGCAACATAACCTACGAGTTTATCGAAACCACCATTCTGTACAGAGACTTTTGAATCTGGCAGAACTGCAGCCCAGATTTCCTGAATCTGGAGCATGATTTCATGGACGTTTCTTTTACGCTCAGAAACCGGTACAAGCACAACATGAGTATATGCATAATGAGGTGTAGAAACAGAAGAGAAGTTTGAAGAATCTCCTTGACCTTCGTAAATAAC
Source organism: Treponema bryantii (assembly GCF_900111035.1). Classification (GTDB taxonomy): domain Bacteria; phylum Spirochaetota; class Spirochaetia; order Treponematales; family Treponemataceae; genus Treponema_D; species Treponema_D bryantii_C. The sequence goes on along the minus strand of NZ_FOFU01000002.1, from coordinate 530,989 downwards.
CACGTTGTCAATTTCAGGCACATACTGGTAGAGAAGGTCCTGGGCAACCTGCATTTTCTCGTGTGTCTGCTCTTTTTCGGTTCCCATAGGGAATTCTGTAGAAATGTAAAAATCGCCTGAGTCTGTTGAGGGAATGAAGGAAATTCCCAATCTGAGGGCTATAAAACCCGAAAAAACGAGCAAAAACAGGGCTACAAGCACGACAAAACCGCGATTTTTTAAAGAAAGTGCAAGTACCTTTCTGTAGCCTCTTTCGATTTTTGACATCACCTGATCGAACTTTCTTGGCTTTCCGCGAACTTTTGGACCGTTTTCAGAAAGGAAAAGTTTAAGCAGATATGGAACAATTACAACGGCAACAAGGAAAGAAGAGAAGATTGCCAGAATGATTGTTACGGCAACTGCGTGAAGAACGCTTCCTATAAGACCACCGAGCAGCGCAATTGGAACGAATACTACGATAGTTGTTGCTGCACTGGCGAGGATGGAAGCAGAAACTTCGTCCCAGCCCTTGTAGATGCTCTGGGTAACTGTATATTCCATTTCGCCGGTTTCCTGGTCGCGGCGTTTATAATAGCGGTAAATCTGATCGAGCATAACCGTGGAACCATCGACAACCATACCAAGCGAAATAACAAGGCCGGAAAGTGTCATGAGGTTCAGAGAAATATCCAGAATGCGTAAGCCAATCAGACTGAATAAAATACAAAGTGGAATTGAAAGGCTGATTGTAAGGGTAGCTCGCCAGTCTGCCATGAACAGCAGGATTACGAGTACGGCAAAAACTACACCGAGAATACCACTCTGAATAACGGCTTTAAGAGAAGCACGAACCTGGCGGCTGTCGTCGCTGATGATATGGAATTGAACGGCACCGTTTGTATTTTTTTCACATTCAGCAATTGCTTTCTTAACCTTTTTGATGATTTTTGTAGTATCACCGTCGAGACGCTTTGTTACGTTTACGATTGTGAGAGGAACACGTCCATCAGAAACAGAAACATTCTGTTCAGGATAAGAAAGAGTGACTTCGGCTACATCGCTCAGTCGGATTATTGTTGAACCGTCGCCAACGCCGACCGGAAGATTTTTTATATCCTCGAGGGAATTAAACCCACCGGCGTAACGTACCTGAATTGCGCGATCCTGATAGCTGGCGTTTCCAAGCGGAAGATTTACGTTTCCGTAATTTAATACCTGATATACTGTGGAAACGGCGATTCCTTTAGATGTAAGAGAGTCGACATCAAGCTTGATATTAACTGCGAGCTCTTTACCGCCGTCAATTGTAACCTGAGAAACACCGTCAATCTGTGTAAGCAGAGGTGTAAGCTCATCCTGAAGATACTGGGTGAGGCGTGCAGTGTCCTGACCTGAACTTGCAGAAAAACTGATGATTGGAACCATGGACATACCGCCAACGAGGGCGCGGGGCTCTCCGGAGATTCCGTCAGGGAGCTTTTCCACAAGTTCGGAAATGCGGTTTCGGAGCTCTGGGAGCTGGTCGTATGGGTCGTAGCCATCAGCATAAGTAATCAAAATCCAGCTGAGGGAATTTGAAGAGGTACTGTCGATTGCCTTAAAGTGAGGAAGAGTTACAAAGGAATCTTCGAGCACTTTTGTGATGTCGTTTTCAACATCCTCGGCACTGGCACCAGGATACACGGTGTACACGATTGCCTGTGGCATGGAAATGTCTTCCATGAATTCTGTACGCATTCCACCCAGCGAAAAAAAGCCGAATGCAATAAGCACAATCAAAAGCATTGTGATAATGACAGGATGTTTTACTGAGAATTCTGAAACTTTCATTGTTATTATTCTCCTGTCCTGTCTGTGCTTTTTGCTTCATTCAGAGCTTCTTCAAAAACACGGACCTTCTGGCCATCAAAAACAAAATTCTGACCATCCATTACTATATATGAATTGCGGTATTCTTCTGGAACTATGAAATTGTTTTCATCAACAGGAAAATCCTGTCCTTCAACATATTTTACTGTTGAAGTATTTTCATCAAATATATAGAAAGATCCGTCCATTTTTCGCGCTTTTAAGCTGATAAGCGGAACATTTTCGTAAGTTTTATAAGCTACCTGAACTTTTACAAACATACCTGGGCGGAAACGGTCTCCAGGCTCATCAAGGTGGCAGACAACAATAAAGTTTTTGCTCTGTGGTGAAACATAAGGAGCGATATTTTCGATTGTGGCAGTAGTTACTGCATCTTCATACATATTTTTTTCTGCAGGGCGGGTAACTATTACTTTAAGGTTGTCTCGTTCGAGGGTGAAAAGATCAAAATATTTTTCCGGAACCTTAAGTCGAACAACCTGATTTGTTAAATCTGCAAGAACTGCGACAGGCTGGGTCTGATTTCCTATTCCACCAACGGCTTGATCTGCAATGAGAATTGTGCCGTCTACAGGGGCGCGGACTTCGGTATAATCAACCTGAAGTTTTGCAAGGTCATACTGTGCTTTAGAAGCATCTGCCTGAGCTTTAGCTGAATCATAATTCTGCTGGGTTGTAGCTCCAGATTTATAAAGATTATTGATTCGGTCAAAGGTGCTCTGTGCGGCAAAATAAGCAGCCTGTGCCTGAAGCATCTGCTGGCGGAACGGTGCATCGTCAATCTTTGCAAGAAGGGTATCTTTTTCTACAAAGTCACCGGCGCGGACAGGATATTCTTTAATTGTACCAGAAACAAAAGGTACAACAGGAATCATGGCATTGGCTTCTACATAGCCTGAAATTGTAACTGATTCAAGCAGAGTTCCGTTCTCTGGCTTTTGAATTACTACTGCAGGAACTGTATCCGGTTTTTCTGCAACCGGCTTTTTTCGAGTTACTAAAATCGTTAATAAAACAAAAATGACGGCAACTGCAGCAAAAATAGCGTATCGTAAAAGCTTGCTCTCTCGTAATGCATTTAACGAAATCTTCTTCATCTATATTATTCCTATGTATAATAACGAGTTGTTTGTTTGGAATTTAATAAAATCTGAGTTAATCGACAATAGACAAATTTTCATGAATGTCTAATAATGACGGTATGAACGATAATACTTCTGAAACAAAATTGATGATGGCCCAAGCTCTTAAAAAATTGATTAAGGATAGACCTTTTTCTAAGGTTACGGTTCAGGACATAGTGAACGAATGCAATATCAATCGAAATACTTTTTATTATCATTTTGAAAGCAACTACGATTTGTTGTATTTTGCGTATGCTCAGGAAGTAAAAAAGGTAGCAGATTCCTTCCAAAAGGCAAATGCTTCAATTCCGCAGGCAATGGATTTTGTCTTAGACTATATCGATCAGAATATACCTTTATGTCAGTGTGCTTATGATTCTCTGGGCGAAACTCAGTTGAAAACAATTTTTGAAAAAGACCTTTATGAAATGGTTCGGGCGACAATCGAGTATTTTGGTGATGAAAATTCAGTAAAATTTACGGAAGATTTTAAGACTTATATCGGCTTCAGCTATACAGAACTGCTCAGCAGTCAAATCATCTGGTATATAAAGCATAATGGCGAAATGGATAAAGAAATCTTCAAAAAATATTTCCAGACCTTCTTTACAGCTACCTTGAAATCAGTTATGGAAGAGGCGATTAAGAAGGGATTTTAATTTTCCATGTCCACCACACTAATCGGAACCAGCGGATATGACTACCCGGAGTGGAAGGGTGTGTTTTATCCGGGTGAAATAAAAAGGGCTGATTTTCTCGCTTATTATGCAACTCAGTTTAATGCGCTGGAGTTGAATAATACTTTTTATAATATGCCGACTGCGGAAAGGCTTTTTTCGTTTTATGAAAGGAGTGATGGGAGACTTCAGTTTAGTATTAAGGCTAATCAGCTGCTTACACATGAAGTGACTCCGTTGTGGCAGAATGCAGCACAGGATTTTAAGGCAGCAATCAAACCGCTTTGTGAAAAAGAGGTTCTTTCTGCAGTGCTTTTTCAGTTTCCACAGAGTTTTCATTATACGAATGAGAACAGGATTTATCTTGCAAAACTGATTGCTGAGTTTGAGGGGTATCCTGTTGTAATAGAGTTTCGGCATAAAGAATGGATTCGTAATTCAGTTTTTGAAGGACTTGTTCAGAGAAAGGCATCCGTTGCATTTTGTGATATGCCAAATCTGAAATACTTGCCGGCAGCAGAAGTATCGGATGGACAGCTCATGGAGAAATCACAATTTATAGGGCAGATCGCTTACATCCGGCTTCATGGAAGAAATGCAGAAGCCTGGTATTCAGATGATCCAGGAAACAACTCTAGTGCCCGCTATGATTATGAATATTCAGACGATGAAATCAGTAAGTTTGTTCCAATAATTCATACAGCTACAAAAGAAGGGAAAAAAGTTCAGGTATTTTTTAATAATCACCCGAGAGGAAATGGTGCTAAAAATGCAAAACAATTACAGGAAAAAACTAAAACTGCTGGCATTTAAAAATACCTCTGCAGATCTTCTCGTAAAAGAAATGCCGTTTCCGGTTATTTATTTACCAAGTAATAAGATTAAAGATTCTGAAATCCTAAAAAACGAAATCACAGACACAGAAATGATTATTTGTTTTGGGCAGAAGCCTCTGATTAAAAATAAGCTGTGCCTGGAATTACTTGCTAAAAATCAAAAAGAAAGTATAAAGACAAATTTTGAAATTGAATCTTTTGAGAAACTGCTTGAATTAAATAATATTCATTTTTCTGAAAGTTCTAATCCAGGTACTTCTTTTTGTAATCTTGTTTACTGGAACGGTTTGAATTTTATTAAGGAGCAGAAATTATCTTGTAAGCTTTTGTTTATTCATATACCTTTTGAAAAGAATATAGATTGTATATCTGATTTTCGGGAAAAAATTTGTAAAGTGCTTAATTCATTATAATCTGCCAACAAAGGATGGATGGAGGTAAAAATGGTAATAGAAAAATACAATTCAAAATGGCCCGAGCAGTTTTGTGCGATAAAGGAATTGCTCGAGAATAACACAACAGAATATATTTCAATTGAACACGTTGGAAGTACATCAATTCCCGGAATGAGTGCAAAGCCAATAATCGACATTGATGTTGTTGTTGAAGATGAAGCTCAATTTTTGCGCTTGAAAAATCAACTTGAAGCAATTGGTTATAAGCATGAAGGGGACCGCGGAATTCCTGGACGTGAAGCTTTTGATGATACGAATGTTCCTATTGATATAGAACAACATCTCTATGTGTGTGTAAAAGACAATGCTGAACTCCAGCGGCATTTAAAATTTCGTAACAGGCTCCGGGCCGAACCAGAACTCGTTGAAGAATATAACAAAATCAAAGAAGAGATTCTTTCGAAAGTGGGTGAAAATAACCGTTCAGCTTATGTTGAAATGAAAGAAAAAGAATATAAGTGGTTCTTTGAGAAAGTTCTGGCGTGAAATAAATTTACCGCAGTTATGAAATTACAGCGTCTATAAAAGCTGCAATTTCTTTAATTACAGAAATTCTCCGGCCGAGAAGTCCGTGTTCTGTCGGATATTCAATTTTCTTTTGAATAGCTTTTGTCTGATGGACTTCAAGAAGTTTCCATAATGGCAGAACCATTTCATTGACAGGAGAAACTGAATCATAAGTTCCTGCAAACACAAGAAGATTTTTATCCTTCACCTGTTCAAAAGCATTCGGATGATAGATTCTGTTTTTGTTGATAACTACATCCTCGTAAATTGCATCAATTCCATCAGACTGAAGAATTTTACCTTCTTCCAGAAGAGAACGGAAATAACTTTCTTTTGCACGATTTAAATACCGGGTTGGATCATATGGAGTAAGCATAATGATTCCCTTTATCCAGTCCAGAACCTTTCCTGCATTTAAGGCAGAATTTGCACCCATGCTGTGTCCCAGAAGAAAAATCTGATTTGGATCAACATCATATTTTTCTGCGAATTCTGGAGTATGTGCATACTCTGCAAGGTTTTTAGCATCTTCAATACAATTAGTAATTAAATATTTTCCCTGACTTCCCCAGGCACCCCGGTTATGTGGAACAATTACAACACAACCGATACGGCAAAGCGCATGAGAAATATCATCATTACGGGCAGTTCCCGGAAAACCATGTAACATAATTACACATGGATGTGGCTTTTTTGAATTACTTGAAGGCCACATGATTTCACCATATATATGAGAGTCGTTGCTTACAAAATCAAGAGTAGTGTAATCTGGCAAAGCTGTTGGATCGATATCAATATCATCTTCAAAAAGATTTTCTATTTTTAAGTTAGACATGAGTACTCCTATAAGCTGAATCTTATATATACCTACTAAACTAGTAGGTATATATAAGATAATGTGTAGACATGGATTTGTCAATATTTTATATGGCAAAATTAAAGAGCGTCGCTAATGACAAGATTTGTTTATGATGATATATTGAAAAAATCACAAAGCGTTGAAACGACGCAAAAAGTTGGCTTGTGCCGGCTGATTCTTAATGGAGGTTCAGAGATGAACGCTATGAAATATTACAATTCCACTCTTCTCAAACATAGCAAACATTCGTGGACAGAGTGTCATTGTACTGAACATTCATACCATGAGAATAAATGCTGGCATAAAAACAATTCGTCGAATTGTAAGTCAATTTTTGTAAACGGAGTTTTAGCGTAAGCCTTCCTAAAAGCGTTGGAGCTCCGAAATAAAAGGAGTAATCAACGTGAAAACTACATTTTTAAGACCTGTATTAGACCTGGATGCCACAGGCGCAAAAATCAAAACACTTATGAAACAGCGGGGGATTTCACCTCGCCAGCTGCAGTTAATCCTAAACTTTCCATACGTTCAAACTGTATACAACTGGTTTGCCGGTAAAAACATGACGACTATAGATAACCTAGTTGTACTTGCCCAGATTCTTGGAGTACCGATGGATGAGATTGTCGTTACTACTATGGTAGAGGTTGATATAGAGGAAGAGGAAGGCAGGGAAGTTTTGAGTGCATGAGTTTTTGTCCGGTAAAATTATGTATTGTGAGAAATCTCTGTTATAATATAACAAGAGGCAAAAATGATTGATTACAAAAAGGCTGATTTGAATGAACTTGATGAAATTATAAGATGTCGAATGGAATTTATCCGTGAAGACATTGGACCTCAGACACCAGAAACAGAAGCGACAATCCAATCCCAGCTTCAGGAATATCTCAAAAATCATCTGAACCGCGATTGTTATATTTTTGCAGCGGAGGAAGATAATCGTATCATTTCAATTGCTTTTTTGCTGATTCAGGAAAGGCCTGCGAATCCGAGATTTCCTCATGGCCGAACCGGAAATATTATGAACGTCTATACGGTTCCTGAAAAACGACGCCAGGGAATTGCTGGCAATGTCATCAAGCAGATTATGGATTTTGGCAAAACTCAGAATCTTGATTTTCTCGAACTCAAGGCTGCTCCTATGGGATATCCGCTGTATAAAAAGCTTGGCTTTGAAGATGCCTGCAGTCGTTGTAAGGAAATGAATTTTAAGTGGGAGTAGGGTTAAATGGAATTCCGAAAAATATTTGATACAATTCCGGAAGAGTTTGATAAGTATCGTCCCCGTTATAGCAAAGAACTTTTTGATTCTTTAATTGATTATGCAAAAATAGGACCTGGGAAATCTGTTCTTGAGATTGGGCCAGGAACCGGGCAGGCAACTGATCCGATTCTGGATACAGGCTGCGATTATAATGCGATTGAACTTGGTGAAAACCTTTATGCAAAGATGCATGAAAAATATGGCAAGCGTCCGAACTTTAATATCGTAAATGATGATTTTATTACTCATGATTTTGGTTCAGAAAAATATGATATGATTTATTCTGCAGCAACCATTCAGTGGATCCCGGAAGATATTGCTTTTTCAAAAACCTACAGCCTGCTCAAAGAAGGCGGCACTCTTGCAATGATGCTTGTTTCAGCAGAGTACCGTTCAACGAATGAAGCTTTGTGTGATGATATTCAAAAAGTATATGATCAGTATTTTAAGCCGGAATACGAATACCAGCATAGAAGCTTTCATTACGATAATGCTCCAAATGTTCTTGCCCATGGGAACTGCATTATTTTCAAATATACTTATGTTTTGTATCTGGCGAAGAAATAAAAATCGGGAGGGATATTTTATGATAAAAGGCATACACCATATTTCAATGAAATGCGGAACAGCAGAAGAGCTAGCCAAAGTCCGCGAATTTTATATTGAGCTTCTTGGTTTGAAAATCATACGTGAGTGGGCAGAGGGTATGATGATTGATACAGGCAATGGCCTGCTCGAAATCTTTACAAATGCTGATGGAACTCACTGTCTTGGTGCAATCCGACATATGGCACTTCTTACTGATGACGTTGATGAAATTGCGGCGAAGGTGAAGGCTGCCGGCTACGACCTTTTTATTGAACCGAACAACAAAGATATTCTTTCTGATCCTGTGTACCCAATCCGCATGGCATTCTGCTACGGCCCGCTTGGAGAGCAGGTTGAGTTTTATATGGAGCGATAAGAATAATCATGAAAGCATTTATCGTTTACTGTCATCCGTCTGAGGAATCTTTTACAAGTCACGTGCGCGACTCATTTATCAAGGGAATTATTGATTCTGGAAATGAGTATGTTATTTCTGATTTATACAAAATGGATTTTAAATCAGATATGACAGAGCAGAAATATCTTCGCGATGCAAATTACAGGACTGCGCAGGCAGACTTTATTGTCTTTGACAGCACATCCAGAGAAAATCCACTTCGCGAAAAGAACTGGGATGCGAATCTGAAAAAGGCTTATGAGATTGGAAAAGATTTATTTGCATAAAAAAATACTGATGGAGGACAACCAGGATGAATGAATTTAATGAATATGTTCGTGACTATTTTTCTGAAGCAGGTGATATTGTCATAAAATCTATGATGGGCGGATACCTTGTATATTTTAACGGAAAGCTTGTAGGTGACATTTGCGGTGATGAACTTTTCTTAAAGAGAACTCCGACTTCAGACAGACTGCTTGCAGACTCCGATCTGCGTTACCCGTATGAAGAATCAAAAACTCTGATGCACGTATTTGATAGTTTTGATGATAAGTGTCTGATTCAGGAACTTCTGGAAGGCATGTATGCAGAACTCCCGGAAAAGAAAACTAAGAAAGCAAAATGAGAAAAAGTACTTTAGGAGAACCAAATGTTACTATTAGTTGTAGATACACAGAAGGGATGTTTTAACGAAAGTTTGTATGCATTCGAAACGGTAAAAAACAATATCAAAAAGTTGATTGCTGTTGCGAGAGAAAATAATGTTGAAGTCGCATATGTTCAGCATGATGACGGACCTGGAACCGATCTTGATAAGCTTACAGATAATTATGAAGTGTATGAAGAATTTGCTCCAAGAGCTGGCGAGAAGCGATTTGAAAAAAATGTAAACAGTGCTTTTCATCCCATGACGGGGCTGACATATTATCTGAATTCCAAAGGCGAGAAAGATATTATTACAATCGGAGTTTCAACAGACTATTGCATGGATGCCACAATTAAAAGCGGATTTGAGAGGGGGTTCAATATCTATGTTCCCGCCTACACAAACTCAACCTATGACAATCCCTATTTTGATAAGGAAACAGCCTACAAGTATTTCAACGAATTTATGTGGGGAAGGCGCTACGCAAAGATAATCACAATGGAAGATGCAATCCAGCTTTTGCAGGAATCTGGAAAAGGGAGTCAGAATTAAGAATACTATAAGAATCGTTCTTCATTCCTTCTTGCTGGCTGGATTCTTCGGATTTCCATTACGTTATCAATCACAACATACCAGACAGTATAGTTTCCAACATTTATTCGGCGATATGGATGCTCACGATTTTTAGTTGAAGGCCAGATTGCAAATGATTCAGGGCCATCTTCAAGTCGTTCATAAATTGCTTTCTCAATTTTATTGAGAGTGTTTTCTGCAGCAATTGGATTCTGAAATTCATTTAGAATATAGTTCACGATATCGGTTAAATCTTGTCGTGCTAAAGGAATGAATTTAATTGTATATTCCATTATCTCGCCTTTATCTGCTTTCTAAGAGAGGAGAATACTTCTTCTGCCGAATAACGAGTTGAATCAGTTTTAGCTTGTAAATCAGCTTCATCAAGTTTTGATTCAATGTTATCAGTAAGTCTGTCATACATTTCAAGGCTCATAACAACCATTGAACCATAACCATTTTTTGTAAGGAATACAGGAGCCTGTCGCTCTGCTACCAATGTTTCAATTTCAGAGAATTTATTTCTTAAGTCAGATACCGGTCGAATCTGTGTCATGATATCACCTCTTTAATGAGTTAACTAGATTATCATAATTATATCATTATTTTATCACGTTGTGCAAACAAATATAATTATAGGTGCACTTCTACAGGATAAAAACAAAGGATCGTGGTATAATAGAAAATAGAGATACTATGTTAAAAGATTACGAAATAGATAAACCAATTCTTGAAACGGACAGATTGATTATTCGTGTGCTTAACGAAGCGGATGTACCTGATTTAAAAGAGTGGCTTGGAAGAGATGAGATTTATACATACTGGGGTCGAAAAGCAAGTAAGAATGAGAGAAATCCTGAACTTATGTTTATTGATGCCCGTCCATGGGTAAAAAGAAAACCTTGTCTTGATTTTAATTGGGGAATTGTATTGAAAGAAACCAATAAAGTGATAGGCATGATTGAAGTATTTAATATCCAGAATTTGAGGATAGGAGATATAGGGTATCGTATTCATCCTGAATATTGGAATAAGGGAATTACTACAGAAGCTTTAAAGGAAGTAATACGGTTTATATTTGAAAATACAGAAATTGAGCGTTTAAATGGGAATGCTGATGTTAGGAATATTGCTTCAAATAAAGTTCTTGAGCGGTGTGGTTTCATAAAAGAGGGGACAATCCGCCAAGGCAAAATGGTTTCTGTTTATTGTGACTATAATATTTACGGAATGCTTAGAGAAGATTATGCAAAGATAGACTAAACGATTGCATCGTCTCACTTCATGTTGAGACGGTAGCATTTATGTCACGAGTAACGGACAAAGAGGACAGATGAATATTTAAGTTTAAATGAGGATTGTATGGAAGAAATAAACGATTCAATAGTTATCAAATCAGCTGAAACTGATGAGGAGTTGTGCGGAAGAGGATACGTCCACTGTACTGCATGGCAGGAATCCTATAGAGGCATAGTATGCGACAGATATCTAGACACGATGACTGTAGAGGCTACAACAGCACGTGCCAGGAATTTCCCAGACAATACCCTTGTGGCTAAGGATGGAGATAAAGTCGTAGGATTTGCGGTTTATAGTCCATCGAGAGATGAAGATTTACCGGATGCAGGAGAGGTTGACGCAATCTATGTGCTTTCAGAATACTATGGCCGGAAAGTAGGCTATAGATTAATGAATGAAGCTCTTTCCCGGCTTAGTGAATACAATACCTTTTTTGTGTGGGTGCTCGAAAAGAATGAGCGGGCCATAAATTTTTATCACAAATACGGTTTTGAATTTGACGGATGCAAAAAGGAATGGACTCTTGGCACTCCTGTCTCAATAGTCAGAATGGTAATGAAAAGAGCATAATCTTTTAATTTTACTTACTAATGCAAGTAAATTAACAATCGGTTTATATGCAGTTTCGGATGGACAAGGAATTATGGATGAGTTAATTATAAATATTTGCCGGGCAACTTTTCATGATGAGCCGGCGAAGATCAAACGCTGTTCCGTTGGTTTGGCAAACTATGTATTTATTGTTGAAATAAAGGAAAGTAAATACACCGTTAGGTTAAGCACGGAGAAGAACGCATACAACGATACGGTTCGTCTTTTGGGGAAACTCACGGAAATAGGCATCCCGGTGCCTCGGGTATTGTATTGCGGTAGTTTTGAACAATATGATTACGTCGTTTTATCTTATATTGAGGGAGAAGAACTTTGGGCGGTATATAAGCAACTTACAAAAGAAGATAAAAAGATTCTTGCGAAGGAAATAGTTCACATACAGAGAGAAGTATCTCTTAGGCTTTCAGAACATGTAGAAGATTGGACATGGCTGGATTTTGTTCATGAAATACTTGACAGGGCAAAGGTATTGATTGAAGAAAATGGTTTTTTCGAAACGGAGAAAGTGATTCGTGTAGAGAGTCAAATTCCGATATTGCAGATGTACTTTGAGAAGGTTGAACCAACGCCGTATTTAGATGATGTAACTACAAAGAATCTTTTGGTCAAGGATGGGCATATATCAGGAATTATTGACGTAGACTGGATTGGAGTGGGCGATGTGTTGACTTTTGCAGCGTTGACGTATGTCGCACTCCTGAACATGGGATATGACACTGATTACGTGAGCTTTATTTTGGATGAAATGGATGCCGATGACATTCAGCGCAAGGCGTTCCTTTTTTATTCACTAATGTATTGCGTTGATTTTATGGGAGAAAGAGGAACAAAATATAAAGATAAAGTGGTTGAGGTGAATTTACAAATCATAGACAGATTGAATGATATTTATGACCGGCTTTGGAATGAATGGAGGTCACTTTAAATCGGAATTTTAAAATAGAAGATGCAATCCAGCTTTTACAGGAATCTAAAAAGGGAGTAGAAATTAAAATGCTGAAAGAAACTTTTACTGAAACAATAAATACAGGAAGACTGGTTTTACGAAAATTTGAAAGCTCAGATGTGGAATCTGTTTTTAAGAACTGGGCATCGGATCCTGAGGTTCAGCTTAATTATGGCGAACCTGTATATTCAACTTCCGGGGAAGTGAAAGCCCTGCTTGAAAAATATATTTCCGGGTATGAGCGCGCGAATTATTACAGATGGGCTGTTATTGAAAAACAAAGCGGGGAGTGCATAGGTCAGATTGCTTTCTTCCTTGTTGATACCAAAAACGAATTTGCAGAAATCGAATACTGCATTGGAAGGGCATATCAGGGAAAAGGTTATGCAACTGAAGCCTGCAAGGCAGTTATCCGATTTGGCTTTGAAACAATAGGTCTTCATAAAGTTCAGATTTGCTGCAGACCAAAGAATATAAAATCAAAAAGTGTTATTGAAAAATGCGGTCTGACATACGAAGGAACCCTGCGGGACTATTTCAAAATGCCAGACGGTTCGTTTGAATCCCGCATGTATTTTTCGATTCTCAGAGATGAAATAAAATAAATATGGCAAATATCATAACCGGCAGCAGAATCTTATTCAGCATCGCGACTCTTTTCTTTCCGACTTTCTCGCCTGCGTTTTATGCACTTTATCTGGCAGCCGGGATTACAGACATGATTGATGGAACCGTTGCGCGTAGGACAGGAAAAGCAAGTGAGTTTGGTGCACGACTGGATTCTATCGCCGATATCGTATTTGTTGTTGTATGCCTGATCAAACTGATTCCGGTTGTAAGCATTCCGGTCTGGCTTTATGTCTGGATTGGAATTATTGCACTGATCCGAATCATCAATATTGTTTCTGGCTATATTATGCAGAAACGATTTATAATGCTTCATACAATCATGAATAAGGTAACAGGTCTGCTGCTTTTTGTATTATCGCTAACAGTGCGTTTTGTAGATTTAAAATATACCGCTATTCCTGTTTGCGCGGTTGCAACCTTTGCGGCCATTCAGGAAGGGCATTTTATAAGAATGAATAGATTTTGAGTTTTAGGAGAAGTTAAAAAATGGAAAATAAAACTATAAAAAGGAGAATCTTATGATTATCAGTAAAACAAAATACAATGCTACAGAAGCAGAGATAAAGGAATTGTTTTCATTTCACAAAATAGGAAATGTGATTGATATAACTGCTTTAGGGGCTGGAGAATTTAATTCGGCTTACAAAGTCATCTGTGATAACGGTAATAGCTACGCCTTAAAGATAGCTCCACCTGAGTCTGCAAAAGTTCTTACTTATGAAAACAACATGATGAAATCAGAAGTTTTCTGGTATTTACAGATGCATGAAAAAACAGACATTCTCTGTCCTAAAGTTTATGTATCAGATTTTTCTAAACAAATAATTAAAAGCAACTGTTTCATTATGGAGCTGATGGAAGGAAAGCTTATATGGGAAGCGGGGATTACAGAAAAGGATTACGAAGATATTCAAAAACAGAAAATCTCCATGCTTACAAAAATCCATAGAATATCAAACGATGGATTCGGCTACATTCAGACTGGGCTTGAACCTTCATGGTATGAAGCCTTGAAAAAAATGGCACTAAACCTTGTAAATGATTGTAAAGCCCTTGGTTATGACACTCCTGATGGAGAGAAGTTTGTAAGCTTGATAGATAAACATGAAAAGATTCTCCGCGCAGTCCCTTGCAGAATGGTAAACTTTGATTTCTGGGACAGTAATATTCTTTATAATACTGCGACAAAAAAAATCTGCTGGATAGATCCTGAACGCGGATTCTGGGGTGACCCGGTTGCTGATTTTATAACCTTCGTACCGGGACAAAAAGCACCTCTTTCAACAAAAAAGTATGTGCTTGATGCATATAATGAAACAGCTCAGGAAAAAATCTTTTTGACTGAAGAAACAGAAATCAGATATGAACTTGCAGTTTGTTATCTTGCACTCATTGAAGAAGTAGAAAAATATGTCAGATACGAACCGGATAATCCAACTTATATAAGAAACGCAACCGATTCAAAAGAAATGTTTGAGATGGCGTTTAAGCTTCTTTGAAAAATTCGGAAGAGAAAATTGCAAAGGAAGATTTTATTATGAAAGAAGTTATTAAAATCAATGAAAACACCTGGCGTATTGAAGACGATGGAGTCAGATTTTATCTGCTTTGTGGAAATCAGAAAGCAGCTTTAATTGATACAGGAATGAACTGTCCTGATGCAAAACAGATTGCAGAAGGGCTTACAAAGCTTCCTCTCATTTTGATAAACACTCATGCAGACCCTGATCATATTTCGGGCAACAGCGCTTTTGGTGAGTTTTATATGAGCCCCAACGAAAAAGAAAATCTTCATGCTCATAATAGGCAGGGTAAGATTCTACCCATTCACGAAGGTGATGTTATAGATCTTTGTGACAGAGAGCTTTTGATTATCGATCTCCCTGGACATACTCCTGGCAGCGTTGGAATTATCGATAAAAAGAACCATGTTCTCATAAGCGGTGACAGCATTCAGGACGGTAAAATCTTTATGTTTGGATCAGCGCGAAATCTCAATCAATATATTGAAAGCCTTAAACATCTTTCTAAATACGAAGACCTGTTCGATGAGATTTATCCAATGCACGGAACTTTCCCGGTACATAAGGATTTGATTCCAAAACTGATTCAGGGAGCTCAGTCCATTGTGGACGGAATGGCTCAGGAATATGCTAAGCCTGTAAACATCTTTGGCAATGAAGTGACTTTGTATAATTTTGATTATGCAGGATTCTTGTGTCAAAAATAACAAACTAAAAAGATAAGGAATTTAAAAAATGGCTTCATGGATGGTACATTTAAGAATCGCAGATAAACTCCTTGATCAGTTAAAGGATATTGATGAAACCGCATTTGTAATGGGAAATATTGCACCAGATAGCGGAGTTCCAAATGAGGACTGGACAAAGTTTACTCCTCCAAAAACAGTTTCACATTTCAATGACGGCAAATACAATGCGTCCATCAACATCGACGAGTTTTGTTCCCAGTATTTTAATAAAGAAATCATTAAGACTTATAATAAAAAGCAGTTTTCTTTTTTCCTGGGATATTATGTTCATTTATTATCTGATGTTGAATGGTCTAAGTTTGTTTATACTCCTTTAATTCAGGCACACCCAGAAGAAGCAGCCGAAGATGAACATAAGCTTGTGTGGACCGCAAAGAAAGACTGGTATGATCTTGATTTTCTGTACTTAAAACAACATCCGGATTTTCGAGGCTTTTCAATTTATGAGAATGCAGTAAATTTTGATAATGAGTTTATGCCGATTTTTGCAAAAGATGCCTTTGAAAAAAGAAGACAATACATCTGCTGGTTCTACCGTAATGATGAAAGAGGAGAACTTGAGCGCGAATATAAATATCTGACTCCAGAACAGGCAGAAGCGTTTGTTCAAAATACAGTTGAGAAAATCAAAAGAATTATAATAGAGAACAATCTTGTAAACGATGCGATGTGAAAGTTTAATTAAATTTCATATTGACAATCATCTATGTATAATATAATGTTTTATATATAGATAATTATCTATGTGAGGAAAGCTATGAAAGAATCAGAAATCGCAGTTATCTGTAAAGCTCTGGGTGATGAAAATCGTGTTCAGATTATAAAAATGCTGACAGGTGGAGAATTGTGTGCATGTAAAATTCTTGATGCGTTTAATATTACGCAGCCAACACTTTCTCATCACATGAAGATTCTAACTGACTGCAATCTTGTGAATTCGAGAAAAGAAGGGAAGTGGACATATTATTCGATAAACAACGAAACCTTCTCAAATTTCAAAAATGCTGTTTCTGAGTTTACCTGTAAAACTTCAACAAAGAAAAAAGCTGCCGGCCAGTGCTGCTGCAAGGACTAGTTATTATGGGAACTTTTATTCAGAATCAGATACTTGGAATGTTGTGGCTTAAAACTCTTACCGGGAAAATGCTTACAGCTTTTGGTCTTGATATAGAAAGTCGCATTGGTGGAAGCGTTCACTTTTTTCTTTATGATGTGATTAAAATCACCCTTCTGCTTTTTGTGCTGATTTTTATAATCTCATATATTCAGTCGTTTTTTCCACCGGAGCGAAGTAAGAAAATCCTTTCGCGCTGTAAAGGCTTTCCTGCACGCGTGATTGCGGCTCTTTTGGGAACTGTAACATCATTTTGTTCCTGCTCTTCAATTCCGCTTTTTATGGGATTCACTACGGCGGGACTTCCTCTTGGAGTAACTTTCAGTTTTTTGATTTCTTCTCCAATGGTTGATTTTGCTTCGCTGATTCTTTTGACCAGTATCTTTGGCTGGAAGATTGCGATTGCTTATGTTGTACTCGGTCTTGTTGTTGCAATCGCTGGTGGAACTATAATTGAGCATCTTCATATGGAAGATCAGATTGAAATGTTTCTTACTCCTGTAAAATGCTGCTGTTCATGTTCAAAAGCAAAAACAACTCAGAAACAGAGGCTCGTGTCATCAATGCATTCTGTTACTGATACTCTTAAAAAAGTTTTCCCTTATATTCTTTTGAGTGTTGCTGTGGGCGCTGTAATTCACAATTGGATTCCTGAGAATTGGATTATCAATACACTTGGCGTAAAAAATCCGCTTGGAGTAATTCTTGCGGTGTTTGCCGGCATTCCAATGTATTCAGATATTTTTGGATGTATTTCAATTTCTGAAAGTCTGCTGGCAAAGGGTGCGCTCTTAGGAGTTGTGCTTAGCTTTATGATGGCCGTAACAACATTGAGTTTGCCTTCACTGATTATGTTGAAGAAAGTGATTAAAACAAAGCTGCTGGTAGTTTTTGTTTCAATCTGTGTGACAGGAATTATTCTTGTCGGATATTTCTTCAACGTTTTTCAGACGTTGTTTTTGAATTAAAGAAATTGTTAATATAAAGGAGAAAGAAGATGAATCACAAAGAAAAGGCATTGAATTATTTTTCACAGAAGATGCATTGCTCTCAGTCGGTAATTGCGGCTTTTGCAGAAGAATGTGGAATAACAGAAGCACAGGCTCTGAAGCTTGGCAGCTGTTTTGGTGGCGGTATGCGCAAGGGTGAAGTTTGCGGTGCTGTTACCGGAGCATTGATTGTTCTAGGTCTGCTGTATGGCGAGTCCAAAGTTGATGACGCAGAAGGCCGCCTTGTTTCAATTAAAGTAAATGATTTGATGATGGATCGCTTCAAAGAAAAATGCGGCTCTTATATCTGTAATGATTTATTGGGGTGTGATATAACTTCAGCAGAAGGCCATAAATATTGTTTAGACAATAATCTGTTCACCGAGTTCTGCCCGAAAATGGTTGCTGTCGCTGTTGAGATAGTTGAGGAAATTATTGCCTCACAGGAATAAAATATGTCAAACATGTTCCAGGTCTATCAAAATTATTCAGACTTATACGATGAACTGGTGAATCCCGAAGAAGCTGCAAAAACTATGGGGGCCTTCTTTGGGGACTCAATGAAAAATGATATAATACAAAAGCAGCTAAATGTAATCAAAGAATATACGGGAATATATTATGCGGGTAATGCTGTGAAATAGGCAGCAGAGAGAACGGTGGCATGGGAAACTATATAAAGGCATTTGGAGTTAAGAAACATAATCTCAAAAACATCGATATTTGTATACCTAAAGGAAAATTAACGGTAATTACCGGCGTTTCTGGAAGTGGAAAATCCAGTTTTGCATTTGATGTTTTATATGAAGAAGGAAAGAGAAAATATTTATCCATAACCGAATCTCAGTTTTCTTTGGAGACAAGCAATGATTTTGAACGCATCGAAGGTTTGTCGCCGACAATCGGAGTTGAACAACGTATCATCAGGCAAAGCAATCCCTTAAGTACGGTTGGAACTAAAACAAGATTAACAAATGCTCTGGCTTCTTTGTTTTCAGTAAGCGGAGTTACAGATCCTGAATATGCTGACGGAAAACCATTGTCTGTAGATATGTTTCAGAAGAATTCACCCAATGGTATGTGCCTGCATTGTCTGGGTACAGGCGAAAAAAAGGTATTTGATGAAGAAAAAATATTTGAAGACAGTAATGCTAAATTAAACGCGTTATTATTCGGCTTTTTGGATAGAGGCAAATCACAGAAAAAGTACAGGGCTTTTCTGGAACAAAATGGACTGTCTCCTTCGCAGACACTCGGTGAGCTAACAGATGAGCAATTGCAAAAATTAAAGTACGGTGACCGAAAGGAAAATTTTCCGGGCATTATGCCTTTAATTATGAATGCTTCAAAATATAATTTAATAAGTCAGCGTCAAATAGAAATTATAACGGACGAATATGGGAAAAAGATAATATGTCCACGATGTAATGGCGTTGGATTAAATCAGATTGCGTCGCATACCAGATTGCAGGATAGAACATTTGCAGAAGTGAGCAATATGTCTTTGACTGAGTTGGAAAAATTTTTATTAAGCGTTGAAGATGATAAGAACAAAAAGATTGTGAATGCAATCAGATTAAGAATTCAATATCTGGTTATGCTGGGACTTGGCCATTTGTCAATGTCCAGACCGATTCCGACTTTATCTGGAGGAGAACTGCAGAGACTTTGTATCAGTGCATTCATTATGTCTGATTTTGATTCCTTGACATTTATATTTGATGAACCATCAATAGGCTTGCATGAGCGAGAGAAGGAAAAACTTATTGAGGTTTTGAAAAATATTGTGTCTGCGGGAAATACAGTTATTGTGGTAGAGCATGATCAAAGTATCATTTCGATTGCGGATTATATCGTTGAAATTGGACCTGGAGCCGGAACCGAAGGCGGCGAATTGATTTTCCAGGGCGAATATAAAGATTTTTTAAATTGCAAAAATTCAGTTGTAGCTAAATATTTGAAGGATAGAAATTATTTTATTGAAAATTATAAGCATCAAACGAAAAATGCCCCTACATTACATCACGAAGAGAAACTTAGTATATCTGGTGCAAAAATTCACAACTTAAAAAACGTATCATTGTCGATTCCGTTATATAAACTGGTTGGCATTGCGGGTGTTTCAGGCAGCGGAAAATCAAGCTTGATAGCACATACACTTGTTCCTAAATTAAAAATGCTTATTCGAAATCGTGTCGTACAGAATGAGGATGAAGATATTTATGACTATCCAAGAGAACTTGATGATGTAGAGATTCATGGAACTGAATATATCAATAAGTGTTATGTAATCAATCAACAACCAATCGGACGAACCAAAACATCCAATATTGCTACATATACCGGTGTCTTTGATGTCATTCGAAAATTATTTGCCGAGACAGAGGACGCAAAAAATTTTGGGTTTGATATGAGCTATTTCAGTTTAAATGCTGAAGGCGGTTGTCCAACTTGCGATGGTCAGGGATTTCTGGTTTATAATGTCGGGTTTGGTAATATTAATATGATCTGTGATCAATGCAATGGAACCGGGTACATAGAAGAAGTGCTTGAGGTTAATTACCATAATAAAAATATTGCCGAAGTGCTTGAGATGACTGTAAAGGAAGCATGTGGATTTTTTAAGGATGTTCCAAAAATATATCAGATTTTATATTTACTTGATAAAGTTGGCATGGGATATATCAAACTGGGACAAAAGACAACCACTATATCTGGAGGAGAAGCCCAGAGAATTAAATTAGCAAAAGAATTGGGAAAAAGCAGAAATAAAGATAATATCTATATATTGGATGAACCTACTGTCGGTTTATCACTGAAAGACTCTGAACATCTTATTTATTTGTTGAGAGAAATTTGTAATGCCGGTAATACAGTTATTATTACGGAGCATGATATCGATGTTTTATCCTGCTGTGATTATCTTTTTGAGCTGGGACCCAAAGGCGGAAATGAAGGTGGTTATTTAATTGCGGAAGGAACTCCGAAATCATTAAAAGAGAATTCAAATTCTATTATTGGCGGATATCTAAAGTAAAAAAGTAATGGAGTACAGGTAAATATGTTTGAACTGCCAGAAGGCAAATTGTTGGAAAACGGATTGGATGAGAATCTTATTTATTCAATTGATGATTTCATACAAGCCCGCAAATATCGATTGATGAGAAGTGTTCTTATAATAAAAAATCAAAAAATAGTGTATGAATGGTACGGTGAAAAATGTAATAGAGAAACAAAGCATGCATTACATTCAATAGAAAAAAGTGTCACATCGACAGCCATAGGAATATGTCTTAAAAATAATTTGATTGAAAGCCTCAATATTCCAGTTACTCAGATTTTGCCGGAGTATTTTAATGATGAGGCAAATGTATTTCATAAATTGATTACCTTAAAAACATTACTGACAATGACATCCGGATTTTATTGGAGAAATGGACCTCACTTGAATGACCCGATGCGTGAGCAGTTAAAACGTTCAAAAGACTGGCTGCAAGCAATTGCGGATTTGAATATTGTGGATACACCGAATACAGTCTTTAAATATAAGGTGACAGATATTTATTTGTTGAATGCCTGTATTGAAAGATTAACCGGGAAAACGGTATACGATATATTAAATGAATATATGTTTCCGTATGCTGGAATTGACAGTGACCCTTTTATTATGACGCCGTCCAGTACTGTTTATCATGACTTAACACAGGTAAAAGATTGCATTGAGTTTTCTGCAATCGACCTTGCGAAGTTTGGTCTTCTTTATTTGAATCATGGAAAGTTAAACAACGCTCAGATTATTACGGCTGAATATGTAAATGAAGCTACAAGCTCACATATTGAAAATTATGGTTATTACTGGTGGATTAATGAGGACGGCAGCGGCTACAGGGGACTAGGTCGTGGTGGTCAGGAACTACATGTTTATCCCGAGCATGATATGGTAGTTGTGTTGCAGGCACAGGATTCACCCAGATCGAAATTCTATACTCCGATTATTACAGATGTAATCTTAAAAGCTTTGAAATAGATGAGAGGATGGATTTATAGGAAATGAATTTTAATCCAAGCGAAGAAGAAATCAATTTTGTAAATGACGCGTTGCGAAAGTTCAACGATGAAAAAGTTGGACCGGATAATCATGTTCTTTTGAATATTGTTGAATATGATGAAAACAAAAATGTAATTGCCGGAATCCTTGGCGGTACTTATTGGGGCTGGATGCATATTGATATTCTCTGGGTTGATGAGAAATATCGTAAGCAGGGGCTTGGTGCAAAACTGCTCGAAGCTGCAGAATCAGAAGCAAAAAATCGAGGTTGCCATTCTGTTCATGTTGATACCATGTCCTGGCAGGCTCCTGAGTTCTATAAAAAGCACGGCTACAAAATCATTGGCGAACTGAACGATATTCCTGATGGGAACAAGAAATTTCATTTGATCAAAGATTTATAATTAAACAATAATTCCGCCATGGAAATGTAATTCGTAAATCCTGGTATCCAGATAGAAGATATCTTCGTAGCCCTGGAACCAGGTAAAGTCGCTATTGGTCTGGCAGTGGTAGGTGTAGTCGCCCTGCCGGAAAATGTCTGGACCACGGTATGGCTTATCAGCCGGAACTTCAAAAAGTGCCGCCTTTAGAAAATCTCCAGAGAAGGGCTCACCTGTTACACGGCCGTAGTAATTCATGGACCAGAGCGGGGTATCGTTGCGCCAGATAACTTCTTCACCTAAAATCATATTCACCTCGTTGGTTATAAGGTAACACAGAAAAAGGTTTATTTACACCGCTTTCTGGATACAAAAATGTAACGGCGAAGTGACAAAAATTGTGATTCGAGTTTATAATAAAATCAGTTTGGATATAGATGAATAGCATGAACATTAAATCTTTTTGGAAAGCTGTGATTTCGCAGGACAGAGCAGAGTTACCGTCATATTTTATTGAGGATGCTTCAATTTTTTGGCATTGTACAAACGAACAGTTTAGTGTTGAAGAATATGTAAAAGTGAATTGCGATTATCCTGGAAAGTGGGAAGGCGAAATTGAGCGTTTGGTTGAAAATAAAGATGAAGTAATTTTAGCCGGACATGTTTATTCATCAGATAAAAAAATATCCTGCCATGTTGTGAGCTTTATAAAATTGGTGAATGACAAAATCTCCAGACTGGATGAATACTGGGCAGATGATGGAGAAGCTCCAGGCTGGAGACGTAAAATGAATCTTGGAAAGCCCTTTAAGGCATGACCGTCGACGTATTCTATTAGATTATTTTTTGATTCGCACATAATAGTGCTCGTCATCTTCTTTTACGATGCGGCCACCGTTCTTCTGCATTACCTTTAGAGAGGCTGGATTGTCGCGGTTTACACGAAGATAGAACTCGTCTTCCGGCATATCGCGCACAAAAGCCCATTCTTTTTCGATATCTTCAAGGTTTGCTTTTTTTACATATAACATTTTGTACCCCTCTAGCAGTACTTTATTTATGAACATTTTACCATATTTATTCAGAGTATTAAAACTATGATTATATGATATAATAACTCTAATGCTAGTCTACATGGTAGACTAAGAGGAAAAAAGTTATGAGTACACCTAATCAAGTTTGGAATAATTATTTGAAGTCTCTTGGCGAAGACCCCGCAAAGACAGAAAAAGCCTTTCCGATAGTAGATCATTTTTGTGATGAAAAAGTACAGACAGATAATCTTTATAATTTAGTAATTCAAGGAATAAAACGGGCAACTACAGCAAGTGTAAAAATTTGTGAGTACTATAATGAAGATTTTTCAAAACCTGGGGATTACTGGATACTAACAAATTTTGATGAGACTGAATGTTGCGTATTGCAGACAGTAAAATCAACAATCAAAAAATTCAGTCAAATTACTGAAGAAGACGCATATATCGAAGGTGAAGGTGATAAAACTTTGAAATACTGGCGGGAAGTTCATAAGTCTTTTTTCGAAGAAGAATATAAAAGTCTTGGCTGGAAATTTTCTGAAGACATAGAAGTTGTCTTTGAAGAGTTCAAAGTTGTATATGTTGATACTGTAGCTTAACGGGAAGAATAATGAATTACATAATCGAAACAGAACGTCTAAAATTACGCGAACTCACTTTGGATGATACAGAAAAGCTTGCACTTGTGCTTTCGGATCCACAGTCAATGAGATTTTATCCGCATCCTTTTTCCAGGGAAGAAGTTGAGAACTGGATTAAATGGAATATCGACAATTACAAAAAATATGGCTTTGGCCTTTGGGCTGTGCTTGAAAAAGAATCAGACGAATTCATCGGCGACTGTGGAATCACAATGCAGCAGGTGGAAAATGATTTATTCCCCGAGATTGGATATCATTTAAGAAAAGAATTCCGTGGAAAAGGTTATGCAACTGAAGCAGCCCGTGCCTGTTCAGATTTTGCAAAGAGTAGGGGAATCAAACAGATTATTTCCTACATGAAGTCCGACAATCTTCCGTCCCGCCATGTTGCTGAGCGAAATGGAATGACCTATGTAAAATCTTT
This sequence comes from Treponema bryantii, assembly GCF_900111035.1. Classification (GTDB taxonomy): domain Bacteria; phylum Spirochaetota; class Spirochaetia; order Treponematales; family Treponemataceae; genus Treponema_D; species Treponema_D bryantii_C. Next base: position 506,811 of record NZ_FOFU01000002.1, on the reverse strand, counting down.
TACTAAGACTGTAATGGGAAAAGTTGTTGAAGACGAAGTTCTTTATATGAAAACATTATAGGCGGCTTAGAATGGAAAACTGGGATGATAAGTTTGATTATTTAAAACTGACACGCTCTCTTTATCTGAATATTGACTATCTTCAGTTTCTTATTGAAAAGGTCTGGAAGATTACGAAGAAAGTTGATGTGATAGATTTTGGCTGTGGTTACGGATATCTTGGGCTAGTGCTGATGTCATTGCTACCGAACGGTAGTTCCTACACTGGAGTTGATATTTCTGAAGAACTAATCAATAAAGGAAAAGAGATTTTTAAGGAACTCCCGTTTAATCATAAGTTTATTCTTTCATCAGCAAACAACGTTCCAGAAAAAGATGATACTTTTGACATCGCAATTTGTAATAGCGTTCTGATGCACATTCCTGAACCCGATGCTGTGCTGGCAGAAATGAAACGCATCACAAAAAATGACGGTATGATTATTGCCTGCGAATCAAACTGGAATGCGGTAAACGCCCTTCTTTATATCGATGGCATTAAAAAGAGTAAAATCACAGACCTTGGTTTTCTGCAAATCCTGTTTGAACGCATTCATGAAAAAACAAAAACAGATGGAAATATCGGAATGAAAATGCCTGTCATCATGGCACGGAATAATATCAAAAATATTCAGGCCCGCATCAGTGACAGCGTTCGGATTATTCTCGCAGATGAAAAAAATGAAGATCAGGATTCTATTTACACCTCATTACAATCTGATGGTTTTGGAGAGGAACTTAGCGATGAACAGAAATCAAAGAAAATAAATTGGTTTATGGAACTCGGATTTTCGGAAGAAGAAGCAACCAAATATCTTGAAAAAGAAATCAAACTGAACGAAATCTTCAGAAACCGCGACGAGTTGAATTTGGTTTATGCTGCTGCCATGACTTTCTGTTTTGGTTATGTAAGTAAGTGAGATTAGTGATGGATTTACAAATCAGAAAAGCAATTCCCGAAGATGCAGAAATCCTCATAAAAATTTACAACGATGCATTTTATGAAGATTGTGTTCGCTATGGAGTGTGTCCAGCGTATGGCCGCTCGGTTGAAGAAATGAAAAAATCAATCATCGAAATTTCAAAATATATTGCGTATCATGATTTGACACCGATTGGCGTTATTTCGGTAAAAGATGAAGGAGATGGAGTTTATTATATCGGCTGCCTCTGTGTGATTCCCGAGTTCCAGTGCAAGGGCATAGGTCATCAATTAATTGAGTTTATGAAGACTCAATACAATGACTGGAAAAAGATCGAGTTAATCACTCCAATCGATAAAGAAAAGAATGTAAACTTTTATACCAAGAAATGTGGTTTTAAGATTGATAATGAAGAGATGGACAGCTCTGTAAAAGTTTATCACTTCAGTATGCAGAGGAAATCTTAAGAGGGATATATGAAAAGCAATTGTGAAAATTTTGAAATAATTAAGTTGTAAATTTCTTTTTATTCATATACCTTTTGAAAAGAATATCAGCAACATTTCGGAATTACGCGAAAAGTTAAATTGCATGATAAAAAGTTTATAATAAAGTATGAATAATAGGGAAATGACCAGATACATTGCACTGCTTCGAGGAATAAATATCAGCGGAAAGAATAAAATCTCAATGTTTGAACTGAAAACTGCTTTGATAGAGAAGGGCTTTTCAGAAGTTTCTACTTATCTCAATAGCGGAAATATTATTTTTTCAGATGATGAGGCTGACACAATCGTTCTGACTGATAAAATCAAAACTCTGATTCAAGAAAAGTTTTCTCTCGATATTCCTGTTTTTGTAATTGTCCAGAGCGAACTTAAAACACTGCTGACCAAAGCTCCGACCTGGTGGGGAACTGACAGCAAAGACATTTACGACAATCTGATTTTTACGATTTCACCGTATCGGATTGAAACGGTTGTTGAGAAAATCGGCGAGCCTACTGCAGAACTTGAAACGGTTGAAATCTGCGGGAATGCTGCATTCTGGTCATTTGACAGAAAACAATATGCAAAGGCAAATTGGTGGAAAAAGACTGCTGCCGCTGGAATTGGAGAAATGATCACAATCAGGACAGCGAATACTCTGAAGAAAATTGCGGAGATGTAAGAAATGAAAATTGAGCATATTGCCCTTTATGTAAACGAGCTAGAAAAAGCCAGAGACTTTTTTGTAAACTATCTGAATGGAACTTCGAATGCTGGTTATCATAATCCTAAAACTGATTTTCGTTCATATTTTATTTCTTTTGAAGACGGTGCAAGGCTTGAGTTGATGCACAAACCTGAAATGACTGATAATGAAAAACACTTGAATCGGACGGGATATGCCCATGTGGCATTTAGCCTGGGCAGTAAAGAAAAGGTTGATTCTCTGACAGCAAAACTAAAGTCCGACGGTTATGAAGTTATAAGCGGTCCGCGAACAACTGGCGATGGTTATTACGAAAGCTGTATCGTGGCTATTGAAGGCAATCAGATTGAGCTTACAGAATAAAGAGGATTATTATGACAAATAATAAGCTGGAAATAATTCCGTTACCGAAAGAGCAGTGGAAGGGAACTCAAATTCCCCTCGTAACAAAATCTGATTCTTATTATGATCTTGAAATTTCGCCTTTTGAAAATGACGGCTGTAATATTCGACTGGTGAAAAAGAGTTTTGAAAAGACTGTTGTTCATACTCCAGAAGAATATGATTTTCCGGATGGCCTGTATCAGGATCATTGGGAAAAGGCAGAAGCTTATGGCGTAGTAGGCGATAATGGCAAAATGCTTGCCTGCATAGAAGTATGCCCAGAAGAATGGTCAAACAGATTGATGGTTACAGAGCTCTGGATTACAGAAGAGCTTCGCGGACAGGGGCTTGGAAAACGTCTGATGGACAAAGCAAAAGAAGTTGCCGTGGCACAAGGCCGCCGTGCAATCATTCTGGAAACTCAATCATGCAACACAAACGCGATTGGCTTTTATCTTCATCAGGGCTTTGAACTCATCGGCTTTGATACCTGCTGCTATACAAACGCTGACATCGACCGCAAGGAAGTAAGAATAAATCTGGGCTTCTTTTTTCACAGAAATGGAACCAGAAAGTAGGAAACTAAATGCGAATCATAAATCTTGTAGAAAATGAATCAGGCGATAGCGGCTGCGAGGCAGCTCACGGGCTTTCGTATTATGTTGAAACTGATAATCATAAGCTTCTCTTTGACTCAAGTCCTAGCGAGGTAGTGATTCGTAATGCCCGGATGCTTGGCGTAGATTTGACTGCTGTTGATACAGTGATTTTGAGTCATGGACATTATGATCATTCGGGCGGAATCCTGCCGTTTGTTCACCTTAATCATAAAGCAAAAATTTACATGCAACATAATGCAGGTGGGGAATATTATGCCTTCGACGGGGAAGAGCAGGGCTTCCGTTATATCGGGATTGATAAAAAGATTCTCTCGCTGCCTCAGATTCAGCTTTTGAAAGGTGATACAAAAATTGATGACGAGCTTCAGGTTTTCACTGTTGATAATCGTGCCTTTCCACTTCCTTCTACAAACAAGCGTCTCCGTGAGCTTTGCAACGGACAGTATATACAGGATGAATTTCACCACGAACAGAATCTGCTTTTGACAGCTGACGGAAAGAAAATCCTTTTCTGTGGCTGTGCGCACAACGGCATTCTGAATGTGATGGAAACGCTTGAACGGAAGTTTGGTAGCGCAATGCTCCCAGATCTCGTAATTGGTGGTTTCCATCTTATGAAGCGCACCGAGTTCTCCGAGTCCGACACTTCCGAAGTCACAGAAATCGCAAATCGACTCAAATCCTATAAAGCTCACTTTGCAACCTGCCACTGCACTGGCCTTCCAGTTTTCAATCAGATGAAAGAAATCATGGGCGACCAGTTGAGTTATGTGCGGTCCGGGGATGAAGTAGTTGTTGAATAGCTTATACATATGTTCGATATGATTTTGGAGATTACAGATTCAGCTGAAAAACAATCTATCGCAAGAAAAGTACTTGAAGCTCTTACCGAGTGGGAGTTATGAAAGAGTTCCATCGAAGGAACTCGAAGTATTCCCTCTTCTCTGGGACGAAGCCAATCCCTGCCAGATTTATGTGATGGTTTTGTAAATAATTGCAACCTTTGTTATACTATTGCAAACGGAGTTTTGGAGGAGAAAATGAGAAAGCACTGGCTTGATAATATCAGATGGGTTACAGTTCTGATTGTCGTTATTTATCATCTTTTTTACATGTACAACGCAGAAGGAATTGCTGGTGTTGTTGGAAAAATTACTTCCATGGACGTTCAGTGGTTTGATATTTTTATGTACATTGTTTATCCCTGGATGATGGTGCTGCTTTTTATTGTATCGGGAATCAGTTCGCGCCTATATCTTGAAAATCATACAAACAAAGAATTTGTGAGAAGCCGAACAACAAAGCTTCTGGTACCTTCTACAATTGGACTTCTGGCTTTTCAGTTTATTCAGGGTTATGTAAACATGAGTCTGGGTGGATACGGCGGAGAGTTCGACCAGGCACCTCTTTTCTTCCGTTACCTGATTATGGCTCTTTCCGGAACGGGAGTTCTCTGGTACATTCAGGTTTTGTGGTTACTTTCTTTGCTTCTGGTTTTAGTAAGAAAAATTGAAAAGGATCATCTCTGGAAGCTATGCGAAAAAACTAACGTGATTGTCCTGATTCTTTTGGGCGCTCTTGTTTGGGGTGCTGCTCAGATCTTGAATACGCCTCTTATAGTTGTCTACCGCTTCGGCCTTTACGGCTGCGTCTTCTTCCTTGGTTACTTTATTTTCTCTCACGACGAAGTTATTAAGAGAGTGAAAAAATGGTTTCCGCTTTTTGCGACGGTTGCCTGCGGTTTATGCCTTTCTTTCTGTATCGTTTATTTCGGACAGAATTACGCCGACGTTCCTATAAACAGAAGTCCGCTTTTCACATTGTTTGCCTGGTTTATGAGTCTTGCCATAATCGGAGTTTTTGCCCGCTTCTTTAATTTTGAAAATAATGTTACAAAATGGTTCAATAAGCGAAGCTGGGGACTTTACGTTTTCCATTATCTTGGTCTTTCAACTGTGGCTCTTTTAATCGGAAAGTCTGAAAGCATTCCTGTATGGGCAATTTACATTTTGAGCCTTGCGACAAGTTTTGCACTGGGCTATGCGTTGAACGAGATTATAAGCCGCATTCCATTCTTCAGATGGGCTGTATTGGGAATCAGTAAGAAAAAGCCCGAAAAGGTTAAAGAAATAGAAGGGAATGACAATGTTCAAGGATAACTTAAGCTGGCCGTCCTGCTCGTCTAAAGTTTCCTGACTGTCGGGATCATTTGGGTCTGGGTGATGGCTGTTATAAAACTCCACGATGTGGAAGCCGCAGCGGTTTACGTAGAAGTGTATGTTGCGTTTTTCAAAATACGGTGTAACGGTTTCCCAGAGCGTTACTTCAGGATGAAGCTTTTCAACTTCGCACCAGACCGCCTGCATTTTTGCCGTCAACAACTATGCGGTAGGCTTCGCCTTCTGCAATTGAGTTTTCTATTGTTTCTCTGGAGATAATCTGTTCGTCTTCTTCAAAATGATTATCCCGCATTCCGAATTCTTCCAGCGCGCCATAATTAAAGGCTTCCTGATTATCTTTTATAAACTGCTCTTTATCAGAGGCTTCAAGTGGTTTAAGTTCGACCATGCTCTAATCCTGTTCTTTGTTTAACAATCCTTTCACAGTATCTCCGTGACGCTTTTCATCATTCTTTACGCTTTCAACTTCCGGGAACTTTTCGGCTACCGGAGCATAAGTTTTTACGGCAGCATATTCGCCCTGTACGATTGCGGGATACAAAATCCAACTTCGGCCAGAGCGTTGTACATGAGAACGGCATCCAGTTCTCCCTGCTGGGCTTTGAGCAGGACATTTATATCTTTTTTGCAGATTTCCATAAAAGTTCCTATGTGAGCATTTTAGCACTAATCTGAGATTTATTCAGTGATTTGAGGGGACTTTTCTGTTATAATTGAATTGAGGTTTCAGAATGAAAGACGGCAAGATTCCAAATCCAATGACAATTCATCCTATAGCTGGTTATGACAAAGAGATTTATGTAAAACCCACTCTTAAGAATCCAAACATTATCGTTGGTGATTTTACTTATATTGCAGATTCCGATTTTGAAAGTCATGTGACTCATCTTTATGAATGGAACGGTGACAAGCTGATTATCGGGAAGTTTTGTCAGATTGCAGCGGGTGTGGAATTCGTTATGAATGGAGCGAATCATCAGATGAATGCAGTTTCAACTTTTCCTTTCTACACGCTGGAAGGCTGGGACATGGATGCCCCGTTGAAAAAAGATTTGCCGCTCAAGGGAGATACTGTCATCGGTAACGATGTTTGGATTGGGCAGAATGCCGTAATCATGGCGGGCGTTCATATTGGCGACGGTGCCATAATCGGAGCGAATGCCATAGTTGCAAGTAACATTGCGCCATACACAATCAATGTCGGAAATCCTTGCCGCACAATAAAAAAACGTTTTGATGACAAAATGATTGAACTTCTTGAAAAGTTCTGCTGGTGGGATAAATCTATTGAGGAAATCAATAAGCTGATTCCAATTCTGACAAGTAGTGATTTGGAAATGGTGAGACGAGAGCTGAAGAAAAGGAAGTAGGATATAAAAAATGACCAGATACATCGCTTTACTTCGCGGAATAAATATCAGTGGGAAAAATAAAATCTCCATGCCGGATTTGAAAACTGCACTTATAGAAAAAGGCTTTGCAGATGTAAAAACATATCTGAATAGTGGTAACGTGCTTTTTTCTGATGATGAGATGGATGTTGTAAAACTTGCAGAACGGATCCGTATAATTATCTCTGAAACTTTCCAGCTTCAGGAATATCTTAAAGATCATCTGAACCGCGATTGTTTTGTTTTTGCGGTGGAGGAAGATGGAAAAATCATTTCAATTGCTTTTTTATTGATTCAGGAAAAACCTGCCAATCCTAGATTTCCTCATGGGCGTGTCGGAAACATTATGAACGTTTACACGGTTGCTGAAAAACGCCGCCAGGGAATTGCCGGCAATGTAATTAAACAGATTATGGATTTTGGTAAAACACAGAATCTTGATTTTCTTGAACTCAAGGCTGCTCCAATGGGATATCCACTGTATAAAAAACTTGGCTTTGAAGATGCCTGCAGTCGCTGTAAAGAAATGGAGTATCATTGGGAGTAATAAATGATAGAAAGTAAACGAGTAAAAATATATCCTGCAAATAAAGAGCAAATGGAAAATCAGATAGTTGCAGAAAAAGATCCAGAATTGAAGAAGGCTTATAAAGAAATGCTTCAGGGGTGCATTGACCACCCGGATTTGTGGGACTGGTATGCAACAGAGGCTGCAAGTCTTGCAATAAAATGGGCCTTTAATCATCCAGAAGTGAAGTCTGTAGAAGCGGAAACTGATTTTACCAATACTGCCTCACAGAAGGTTTTAGAAAAATGTGGGTTCAAAGCTACTGGCACTATGGGAGAAGAAGGACCTAGATATATTTTGTATAGAGAGGAAGTCTAAACAACCATTAACACAAGTATTTCTTGCACATATCAAAATGCATTCCAGAACAATTATTTTCACGTGCAATTACATTATCTATTTCTTCTATTTTATACCATTTTAAATCATCAACTTCTGCAGAATCTGCAAATTGCTCTTTTTTTACATAAGCAATAAAACCAATCATTATCAGGTGCTTTGGAGCAAAGTAATAGCTTGAAATATATTTACAGTTTGTCACAATCTGTCCTGTTTCTTCTTTTACTTCTCTGGCTACAGCTTCTTCAATTGTTTCTCCATCCTGCATATAACCTGTAACAACAGTCCATTTGGTGTTGGAAATATAATTTTGCTTTAACAGTAAGATTTCGTTATATTCATTGACAACTAAAGCTTCAACAACTGGTAATGGATTATTTCCGTATATTTTTTTACAAGATGGACAGATACGACAATTATCATCGCCACATTTAATATCATCAAGTTTATGTCCACATTCACCACAGTACTTAAAAAACATATCTTTAAATATAAGATAATTTATATTAACATTCAACAATACGGCAGTTCGAAGGGAAGAGCAGCTAAAAAATGCAGGTATGATCCAGAAATGAATTATACGGTGCTAAGAGCGTGCTTTTCTGTTATAATAAGAGTGAGAGGCAAAAATGATTAAAGGCATACACCATATTTCTATGAAATGCGGAACAGCTGAAGAACTAACTAACGTTCGTAAGTTTTATATAGATATTCTTGGTTTGAAGATTATACGTGAATGGGCAGAGGGTATGATGATTGATACAGGTAACGGCCTGCTTGAGATTTTCACTAATGCCGATGGAACTCACTGCCTTGGCGCTATCCGTCATATGGCACTTCTTACTGATGATGTTGATGAAATTACTGTGAAGGTGAAGGCTGCCGGTTATGACGTTTTTATAGAACCGAATGATAAAGTCATCGCTTCAAATCCGCCTTATCCAATCCGCATGGCCTTTTGTTACGGTCCGCTTGGAGAACAGGTTGAGTTTTTTATGGAGAGATAAAATACCAATTGCAGTCTGAATCATCTTCAGTACTAATCTGCTGCCATTATTTTCTCAGCAACTTCTTTAATCGAAAGATTACTTGTATCGAGAGTATTGTTCAGCTTGGCAAAATAGGGGAGTGAATCTGTGCTGATTTTTAGCCAGTTATCTGTTCGCCAGGGGCATACTTTGTCATTCTGCCAGCGGTCGGTTAGTGTAGCCTTACTGCATGTTAGAGTGACAGATTTTATTTCAAGTTTCAGTTTTTTGATTCCTTCAATAATTGCGTCATAAACCCAGGCCTGATCCATGAGCCAGACAAGAATAATCATCTTGCATTCAGAACACTTTTTGTAGTTTCCAATCATATGAAGAATATTGTCCACGGCCATGGTTTTAGTTTCGCGATTTCCGATGAATGGATGAAGGTCGAGGCACCAGTCGCCATCAATAAAGGCTGTTCCCGGAGTAGCTTCTGCAATGTATTTTCCAACGGTAGTTTTTCCAACTCCCATCGGACCGTTTAAGATTATTACTTTCATAGAGTCCATTTTTTCGACAAGTTTAAGTATAGCAAACAATCCAAAGATTTTGTACTATGAAAAAAAAGTAACATTGGAGCAAGTGATGGAATGCTTTAATATTGATAACTACTTAGAAAAACTGATTTTGCGATGCAAGGAATCTTTTGGTGAGCGGCTTGTTTATGCGGGTCTGCAGGGAAGTTACTTGCGTGGTGAGGCGACTGAAAACAGTGATATAGATGTGATGATTGTTATTGATGGATTTTCAGTTGAAGATATGAAAACTTACCGGGATATTCTCAAAGATGTTGGCTGGTGTGAAAAATCTTGCGGTTTTATTTGCGGTAAGGATGATTTAGCAAACTGGAATCCTCTGGAAGCTTTGCAGCTTAAATATACGACAAAAGATTTATTCGGCAAACTTGAAAATCTGCTTCCTCCAGCAACAAGACAGGACGAAGTGAATTATGTAAAAATCAGTCTTGGAAATTTTTATCACGAAAACTGCCATCGCTACATTCATGGTGGGCAAGAAAAAAGTCGCAACAAACTTCGCGCAAGTTGTAAACAGTTGTACTTTGTAATTCAGAATCTTCATTATTTAGAAAGCGGAAATTTTCTTTTGAAGAAGAGTGACTTGAAGGCAACCGTGTCGGCACAGGACCGCGAAATGCTTTGTATTCCGGAACTGCCTGATGATTATGATTTTGAAAAAACTTATGAAGCTGTTATCACCTGGTGCCAGAAGGCATTTGCAAGAATAAAATAAAGAACAGGATTATTTTATGAGCGGCAGAATAAAGGACGGAAAATTTGTATATAAAAATCAGGACAGCCTGAACAAGATGCAAGCCTTCTACGACAAGACTCTCGCTTCACTTGACGTGCCTTATTCCGAAGATTATTTCGAAACTTCCTTTGGCCAAACTCACTGCCTTCTTGTTGGAGACAAAGATAAAACGAGAATCTGTACAATCCACGGTGGTAATGGAATCACAACTCTTAATCTCAAACTCTTTTTACCGCTGCTCAAAGACTTCTGTATTCTTGCGCCCGATGTTATCGGAATGCCGGGGAAGAGCGAGCCTTACAGAAATATCAGCCGCAGGAAAGATGAATATGGTCTTTGGATTAATGAGGTTTTGAATCATTATGGCGAAGAAAAAATCTCTTTTGTTGTGTCGTCTTATAGCTCTGCAATGTTCCTGTCCTTTGCAAAATATTATCCTCAAAGAGTTAGTTCTGCCTTACTTCTTGTGCCGTCTGGGATAGCTCATGGGCCGATTCTTCCAATGCTTGGAAAGATGGTCGTGCCTTTTATAAAATATTATTCCAATCCGTCAGAAAAAACTCTTGATGTCGTAATCGAAACTATGGGCGGAAAGGGCGACGAGACCTGGCGCGAGTTTTTTGATTTGATGATGTCTTCCTACAAAATGGAAATGAAGCCTCCAAAGGAATATAGCAAAAAAGAGATGGCAGCATTCAAGGCTCCGCTTTTAATTATGGCTTCCCAAAAGGATATCTTCTTTCCGGCAGACAGAGTGTTCGCAAATGCCAGAAAGATTTTTACCGGACCAGTTACTACATCAGAAATAGACAGCATGCATTTACCTTCAGCCGAAGTGATGGTTGAGGTGTGCGAGCGGGCTAAAGAGTTTTTTGAGATGAATGAAAATCTGAGTGAATACCTTAAAGAAACTCCAAGCATTAATTTTTCTCATCCGATGATTGAGGCCAAAATCAAAGAGCTTCAGGAAAAATCAGATTCACAGATTGACTACATAAAGCGGGCTTACGAATTTGTCCGTGATGAAATTCTTCATTCCTGGGATATAAAGGCAAAGGTTGTTTCAAAAAATGCAGCCGAGGTTTTAAAAAACGGAACCGGAATCTGCTGGACAAAATCTTGTCTGCTTGCGGCCTTGCTTCGTGGAAATGGAATTCCTTCGGGAATCAGTTATCAGAAACTAACGCGCGCTGATGATGACAGAGATGGATATATCATCCATGCTCTGAACACTGTGTATATTCCAGAATTGCAAAAGTGGATTCGCCTGGATGCCCGTGGAAATAAGGCGACCGTTCATGCCCAGTTCAGCCTTGAAGAAGAAAAACTCGCATTTCCAGCTCGCGAAGAATATGCAGAAATTGATTACCGCGACAACAACTCAGACCTTGATAAACGCCTTATAAAAATCTTGAATGAAGTTGATGTTGTGATGAATATCAGAACGGATTTTGATATTATTTAAACTTTTCCAAAGCGCTGTTCATTTTGTCATCATCCTTTTTTTCTAGAAGGGTAGTGATGATAATGGTGCATGAAAAACTTAAGACGAAGGCAAGGGCTGTTAAAAGCCAAGGCAGTTTTGAATCAGTTGAAAACCATCCACAGACTAAAATCATAAACACTAAAAGAATAAAACATAGAACAAATAAAAATATCTGCCGTAATACACGTGGCAGTTTTTTAATCATATAGTTTGAATATATAAAGTTCTTTAATAATGCAATCAGAAAAGAAAGAATAAAAAACTGGAAAATTGATTTTACCGGAATTGCGAGATTTCCGCAGGTAAAAAGAGTAGAAACGCTGGCGGCTTGGTCCCCGATAAAGAAGGTAAGGATTGCAAAAATCGCTGTTAGTATTCCAAAGGTGATTAAAGTTTCATTTATGATTTTCTGAATTATTTTCATTTTATACTCCAAGTTTTTTCCTGAGTTCATCGGCATACATGCGCGAGGCAATAATCTGGTAGCCGTTTTCCATTGTGATTTTGATTTTGCGGTCAACTTCTGATTTTAGAGTTTTGATTTTGCTAAGTGAACAGATTGTGTTTTTACTTACTCTGACAAAATTGTATTGAGCTAAAGCTGCTTCCAGTTCGTAAAGTTTCATCTCTGAATCAAAAACTTCTTTGTCGGTATAGATGAAAGTTTTACGTTCTAAAGCTTCTATATAAAAAACATCAGCCAGATTAATCAGACAAACAGCGTCGCCTTTGTTAGCGGTAATCTGTTTGTCTAGAATCCTGATTGCAGCAAGAAGCTTCTCTACCTGCGGTGTAAGTTCTTTACAGGTTACAAGTAGAGAAGTTTCTGCTGCTGATGGTTCAACATTAATCGTTATTTTCATTACTTAAAGTAAACTGTGAAATCCCGAGACATGTCAAGCCGATGCCTGTCATAATAAAAGCACTTGTTGGTTCAATTTCTTTAATGATGCATAACACTGTAACAGCTACTCCCATAGCAAGTCCTACAGCCTTAAATACCAGGTTGATGAAAGCCTTTGATTTCAATTTCATATTATTACTCCTTGCACTTTTGTGCGTTGACACTTTTCGTGTAGTTACACTTCCGTGCCGTTTGTTTGATGACTCCAATATAAAACAGCCTCAGCTCAAAAGGAATAATAATTCACATAAGTTGCCGGAGTGAGGACATGAGTTTCCAGAAAAAGGAGGTTTGTGCTAAAATATAAAAAATAGATCATGAAATATCCAATATCTAAAGAATTAAAAAGCATCTCAATTTACAGCGGCTCAATGGTTGGGCGTTTATATCCGATGGTGAACTTTGCTTACGGTTTTATAAAATGTAAATCGGATGATTATGTAATGGTGGAAAAATACTCTACTCCAGGTTATGATGGAGCAAAGCTTTCAACCTTGGTAATCGAACCGCGTCAATATGAAGGTGAGCTTCCCTGCATTATGTTTTTCCATGGCGGTGGATTTTTGATGAGGGCATCGGCTGCTCATTATCAGATTGCAAAATGGTATGCCCGCCAATTGAAATGTAAGGTTGTCATGCCCGATTACAGATTGCTGCCTAAACACCGTTATCCTATTGCGATTGAAGACTGTTACAACACTTATATGTGGGTTTTGCAAAATGCAGAATCAATGAAAATCAACAAAGAAAAAATCATCGTTACCGGAGACAGTGCCGGAGGAAATATTGCGGCTGCGGTTACTCTTATGCTGCACGATAGAAATCAGCCCCTTCCAAAAGGTGCAATGCTAATATATCCGGTCCTTGATAAAAGAATGTGTACAACTTCAATGAAACACTTTACCGACACTCCAATCTGGGATTCGAATTGCGATAAACTTTTCTGGGATATGTATTTGAAAGGTCAGGATAGCAGCCAGACACGGTATGCATCAATTTCTGGAATTGACGATTTGGGATTTTTCCCTCCGACATATATTGAAGCTGCAGAATACGACTGCCTCCACGACGAAGGAATTGAGTTTGCAGAAAAATTGAAGGCCCAGGGTGTACCAGTTGAAGTTCATGATATGAAAGGCACCTGCCACGGCTATGAGACAGCGATAAAAAGTTCGATAGTAGAAAAATGTTTGGCGTGGCGAATGGAATGGATAAGGAATTTGAAAAAATGACCAATTTAATTATTCGTCCGGAAAAGGTGGAAGATTATAAAAACACTGAACTCATGACTATGCGCAGTTTCTGGAATAAATATTTTCCGGGTTGTGTGGAACATAACATGCTTCGGGTTATAAGGGCTTCGGCGGATTATTTGCCGGAAATCAGTCGAGTTGCCGTGCTGGACGGAAAAATCGTGGGTGCTGCTTTTTACACAAGGGCATGGATCGTCGGCGAGGATGGCGTGCGGAACGAAGTTGCAATGCTTGGACCACTTGCAGTTGAACCGACTCTGGAAGGGAACAATATTGGAGGTGCGCTGATCTGCGAAACAATTCGTCTTACAAAAGAAGCGGGGCTTGCGGGAATAATTCTTTGTGGTGAACCAGGTTATTATCCTAAGTTTGGTTTTAAGCTCTTGCAGGATTTTGGAATTACAGATGCAGAGGGCAATTGCTACGATGCGTATTTGTGTTATCCGCTGAGTGACGAGTTTGCGACGTACAAAGGTCATTTTGAAGAAAGCCCGAATTTTGAAAAAATCGAAGATTCTGCTGCACTTGAAAAAATCAGCAAAGAGTTTCCTGCCTATCGCAAGGTTAAAGTTCAGGAAGGCTTTATGCAGATTTTTAATCAGCATCTTGGCGTTGTGGAATCTGTGGATGGAGAAATCTTTAACGTTCGTTACTGGGAGCTTGTAATTCCGTGCAGACTTGCAGATGGATTGAAGCAGCTCCCTGCAGCTGGCAGCGATGTTCAGTTTATCTGGAATCATAAAGGCGGCGAATCAGAGATTACAAAGGTTGTTAAAAATATTTTGGATGATGAGTGAAAATTAAGCTCAAGAACGCGCTTTCTCAAGTATAGCAAACAATCCAAAGATTTTGTACTATTGAAATGAGGAAACACAAATATGATTTTTACTGTTCAGGACAGACAAGAGACTTTTGATTTTATTCTTTCTATTGCAAAGGCGTGTGAAAAAATTGTTGCACTGGTGCAGGTTGGTTCCGGGGCTGTGGGATTTACGGATGACCATTCCGATCTGGATTTTGTTGTTGCGCTTGATTCAAATGATTCGATGAAAGAAGTGATGGATTATTTTCATCAGAAGGTTTCCCGAAAATATGAAATTATTTACCACGGGCAGATTGAGCAGAGACGACTTGAGGTTTTTGTGCTTTCCAATTTGCTGGAAATTGATCTTGGTTTTGGCTGTTATGAGCATGCCGCTGCAATGAAGCCGGCGTTCAAGGTGCTGTATGATAAGACTGGCGTTGTAGAACAAAAAATGATTGATTCCCGCAAGTGGATGGACGATGCAATTTTTGGTGACAAACAGAAAAAAGATATTGAGTTTATCTGTAGTCTGGTGTGGCATCGTTTAATGCAGGCCGCTGTTGCAATTAATCGAGGGGCTCTGCTCAGGGCACGAGGCATTATTGAATATGTCAGAACCTTGTATGTTGACCTGCTCGGTGACCGCTACAAACTCGAAAGTAAATTAAACCGCGAAATGGACAAGCTGCCACCGGATGAAATTGCTAAAATCAAAAGTACTTTTATTACCGAAGACACACCGGACGCCATGTGGACAAGTTTGCTCAGACTAACAGATTTAATTTACAAAGAACTCGAAGGTCAGCCTATTTCAATTTCTAAGGAAATGCTGCTGGAATATTATGAAGATTTAAAATAGGTGGAATTGGAATTGAGAAACAGAAGTGTAGCCATTGTTGTCCGTAATGGAGAAATCCTGATGGAACGGTTGTGTTATAAAGATGCAAATAATGACAGGAAATTCTTTTCGGTTCCAGGTGGCGGCATAGAAGAAGGTGAAACTCCTGAGCAGACCGTGTTGCGCTAGCTCAAAGAAGAACGCCCATGTCACTGGCGGATTCGCCCCGGGCAATTGCGGGATACAAAATCCATCATTGTAGCATTAATCTACGATTTACTGAATAAACATACTACAATCTGTAACTTCATCTTATAAATGGAATATTATATAGAACTTCAGCAAATCTGATGTTACAATAAAATCTGCCCGCAAGAAAATACCAGAAGCAAAAAAGAGGAAATAAAATGACAAAACAACCGGAATGGCTTAATACTGCAGTTTTTTACGAAATTTATCCGCAGAGTTTTATGGATTCTAATGGAGATGGAATTGGCGATTTTAATGGAATTATTTCTAAGCTTGATTACATTAAAGAGCTTGGTTGTACTGCAATCTGGATGAATCCTTGTTTTGATTCTCCTTTTGGCGATGCCGGTTATGATGTTAGTGATTATAAAAAAGTGGCTCCCCGCTACGGAACAAATGCTGACTTGAAAAAACTTTTTAAGGAAGCACATAAGCGCAACATGCATGTGCTTTTGGATTTAGTTCCAGGCCATACTTCCGTAGAACACAAATGGTTCAAAGAATCAATGAAAGCCCAGAAAAATGAATTTACTGACCGTTACATCTGGACTGATTCAATCTGGAAAGAACCAAGCGGTTATGGCTCTCTTCGCGGCATTTCTGACAGAGATGGTTCCTGCGTTGTAAACTTTTTTTCTCATCAGCCTGCATTAAATTATGGATTTTATAAACCAAGCGAAAGCTGGCAGCAAAGTTTTGATGATCCGGGACCTCAGGCAACTCTTGAAGCAATGAAAGATGTTATGCGCTTCTGGCTGAATCTTGGTGCCGATGGTTTTAGAGTTGATATGGCAGGCTCGCTTGTTAAAAATGATGAAGATGGAAAAGGTACTATTCGTTTATGGAAAAATGTACGCGCATTTCTTGATAAGGAATTTCCATCTGCAGCAATGGTTAGTGAGTGGGGTGAACCCGATAAATCTTTGCAGGGTGGTTTTCACATGGATTTTCTGCTTCATTTTGGACCTTCTCACTACAATGATTTATTCCGCTGCCGGGAGCCGTATTTTTCCAGTCGTGGAAAAGGTGATGTAAAAGAGTTTGTAAAAAAATATCTGGAGAATTACGAAAAATCTGAACGAAAAGGTTTAATCTGTATTCCATCAGGAAACCACGATATGGACCGTCTTGCAAGAAGTTTAAATCCTCAAGAAATGAAAATTGCTTTTGCTTTTCTTTTGACTATGCCCGGCGCTCCATTTATTTACTATGGTGATGAAATTGGAATGCGTTATGTTGAAGGTCTTGTTTCAAAAGAAGGCGGCTATGGTCGGACCGGTGCGCGTTCTCCAATGCAATGGGATTCTTCTAAAAATGCCGGTTTTAGTTCTGCTGAAAAAAAGAAGCTCTACATTCCTCAGGATCCGGCTCCGGATCGCCCTACTGTAAAACAGCAGATGGCAGATAAATCATCTTTGTGGCATGAAGTAAATGCTTTAATCAGCTTAAGAATGCAGACTCCGGCACTTCAAAATCTTGGTGAAATTGATTTTATTGAAACTGGATATCCTCTTGTTTATAAACGAACTGCTGTTGATGGAAAAGCCTGTATGGTTATTATCAATCCTTCGCAAAAGAAATGTGAGGTAAAAATGAAAGAGGGCCAAGTTTTGCATATTACAGGAAAAGGCGCAGAATATAAGAATGGATGCTACAAAGTTGAAGGTGGAACTGCAGTGATAATAAATTTGGCGTAATACAAATGGAAACAAGAGGCAAAAATGATTAAAGGAGTCCACCATATTTCAATGAAATGCGGAAGCGCAGAAGAGCTGGCTAAGGTCCGTGAGTTTTTTATGGAGAGATAAAATTATGGAATATTTAAATATTGATAACTACATGAAAAACTTGATTTCGCGATGCAAAGAAGCTTTTGGCGAGCGGCTCCTTTATGTGGGCCTGCAGGGAAGTCACTTGCGTGGTGAAGCGACGGAAAATAGTGATATTGATGTGATGGGCGCCGGCAGAGCAGTGTTTGAGGGGTGAAAATTAAATTGCGGAATGGCAAACATTATCAAGAAGCAAAATTACCTCCGGGGTATAATCATCTCATAAAGTCTTGGAGGAGGTGACTTTATGGATGATTTTAAACCGCTGTTTGAATATGTTGAAAAAAACATTGAAAACAAAATTGAGTTAAAGGAACTCGCAGATTTTATGGGCTACAGTCCTTTTTATATCAGCAGAAAATTTATGGATCTTTACGGCATTCCGATTACCGGTTATGTGCGAATCAGGAAGCTGCAATATTCCATAAAGGATTTGCTGGATGGCATGAAAGTGATTGATGTTGCCATGAAATATTCCTTTGAATCTCACGAAGGTTTTTCAAGATCGTTCAAAAGTCTTTTTGGCTCTTCTCCAAAAAATATTAGAAACTATTTGCAGAAGTACGAAATTCCGGAGTTTGAACTTTTTGCAAATTGTGAAGCAAAATCTATGGAGAAACAAAAAATGAGTTTAAGCGATGACATGCACAAAATGATTTTCACGATTCTTGGTAATTCTTTTGAAGAAATGGCTGGGGGCTTCTGTTCAAAAATTGAGCTTAGTCTGCTACCGGATAATTGCCTTAGGATTTTTGATGATGGCCGCGGAATAAAGCTGGATGACGATGGAGTGATTCACGAAGAAATCCTGCAGAATCTTTTTTCAGGCAAACCGATTACAAAGGTTGAGTATGCCCAGATGGGAGACCTGCCCTTTGATGACCTTAAGCTTGTAAACTCACTTTGCGAAAAGCTTACAATAACTGTCTGGCGAAATGGGAAAATATACGAACAGGATTTCATCCGTGGAGTTCCACAGCATTCCGTCACAAGCAAACCTAATGATTCTAAAATCCCGCACGGAACCCAGATTATCCTTAAACCCGACACATCGATTTTTGAATCCACCCAGTTTAGTAAAGAAAAACTTCAAACCTGGGTTAGCGAAAATTATTGTGACCTGAAAGGGAATGTGGTTCTAGAGTATAAAAAAGATTATGCATAATATAGAATTAAAACAGTTATCGCTGGATATGGGAAAAACTGAATATGATATGCTGCAGGGAATTTCTGCTGTGGAAAACGGTTTTACCAATCCGGCATATGACCTGTCCTATGACGAGTATAAAGAGTGGCTGCGGATAACGGACAACAATTCCAGAGGCATTGATTTGCCGGAAGGCTGGATTCCATATACCACATATGTTTTATATATCGACGGTATTCCTGTCGGTTACGGCAGAGTCAGGCATTCGTCATCCGAGTATCTGGAAACGATTGTCGGCGCAGGAAATCTTGGGTACGGCATCGCTAAGGAATATAGAGGAAAAGGATACGGAAGTATTTTATTCACAGAGTTATTGAAAAAATGTAAAGAAATCGGATATAAAGAAATTAAGCTGTTCCCGATGAAAAGCAACGAGCCTACCGTAAAAAACATGCTGAAAAACGGTGGCCAGATTATTGGAGATTTCAAGAATCAGAAACATATCATCCGCATACCAATTGAGTAAAATCTTATGAATATTAAAACCCCACGTCTTACAATCACAACTTTCTCCCCGAACATGGCCTAGACCGTCTATGAAAATTCTCAGGACGACGACACCAGACGTTTTGTCCCGGATGAAGTTTATGATTCTGTTGAAGAAGCGCGCGCTGCAATTGAGTTTTTGATTTCACGATATGACAGCGATGACGGCCCTTTTGTATATCCAATAATCACAAATGATGATAGCAAAAATATCGGCTATGTTCAGCTTTGCCAGATTGATGATGTCTCCGGGGAAATCGGCTATCACATTGCAAAACAGTTTACGGGGCAAGGGTACGCAACGGAGGCAGTAAAAGCCTTTCTTCCTGCGATGGCACAAAAACTCAATATCAAAGAAATCTACGGAATCTGCCTTGCAGAAAATCTTGCCTCTGTGCGTGTCCTTGAAAAATGCGGATTCACCCAAATCTATCAGGGCCCTGGAAATTATCAGGGGAGAGAAGTTCAAATCATCAAAACTATCTGGAAAAATTACACTATATATTTTGTATAGGGAGAAAAAATCCCGTTCAGTTTCTCTGTCATAATTTCAGGACTATAAGGCATAGAATTATTAATCCACCATTCAACGACTCCTGTAAAGCCATTGATTATAAACTCCGATGCAATTTCCTGTGACAGGATGATTTCCTCTGGCATCTTGTTGATTGCTTTTTTCAGTTGTCCTTCTATTGCATTATGAAATTTCTTGTGAAAAATACTAAGCCCATCGGCATAAAGCAGGGTGCGGTAAATGTCATAATTTTCTTTCAGGTATTTGAAAATCTGCAAAAAGGCATTTGGATTAAGTTTGATTTCTGTATCATTACTGCAGCTGATTAAGAGTTTGCCAACATAAAAATCCATACACTTTTCATATAAATCATATTTGTCGGAAAAATGAAAATAGAAGGTGCCGCGGTTAATGTCTGCCCTTTCTGAAATATCACTGATAGAAAGCTTGTTGAAACCTTTTTCTTTTAATAAGTCTATGAAAACTGAATAAATTGCTTCCTGAGTTTTCTTGATTCGTCTGTCCATTTTTCTGGCCTCCGTAAGGCTGGAGATTTTTAGAATTGCTAAAATCTAGATTTTCAACAAAAAACAAGAAATGTTGAATTTTCAACAGCTGCTGCTTTTTGATGATTGTAGATTCACACAATCGTATTTATATTTTATTCAACAAGTGTTGAAAAATCAACATTAGTTTAATCACATTGCAAATGACGAGGAGGTCAGGATGAATATTTTAGTTTTTGGAAGAGGAGCAATTGGAACTCAGTATGGATGGGCTTTAGAAAATGCAGGTCACAAGGTAGATTTTTTTGTGCGTAAGGGACGGATCAAAGATTACGGTAACACAGTCTCACTTGATATTTATGATTCCCGTTCAAAAAAACAGATAAAAGAAAACTGGCAGATAAACCTGAAAGAAGAAGTTGAAGAAGATAAAACTTACGATCTGATTCTTTTAAGTGTGAATCCAGAACAGGTAGAAGGTGCACTTTTGCAGGTAAAAAGTTTTGCAAAAAATGCTACAGTACTTTTTTTCTGTAATTATGGTCTTGAGGTAAAGGCTGCGGTAAAAGATTTTCCAGCGGATCAGATTGTTTTTGGTTTTCCTGGAGCAGGCGGTGGTTATGAAGGTAATGCTTTGGGTGGAATTATGTATAACTTTTTTCAGCTGGGGCAGGCGGGCGCAAAACTTTCTGAGCGTGAATCCTTTGTTAAAAAAATATTTTCTGATGCAGGATTTAAAGTCAAAGTTCAGAAAAACATAGAGGAATGGCTTTTGAATCATTATGTTGCAAATGCAGCAATGGAAGCAGAAGTTTTAAAGGCTGGTTCATTTAAAGCTGTGGCATCGTCAAAAAAGCTCCTTGGCCAGATGGT
This sequence comes from Treponema bryantii, assembly GCF_900111035.1. Classification (GTDB taxonomy): domain Bacteria; phylum Spirochaetota; class Spirochaetia; order Treponematales; family Treponemataceae; genus Treponema_D; species Treponema_D bryantii_C. The sequence continues at coordinate 485,920 of NZ_FOFU01000002.1, read as the reverse complement.
TTTAAATATTCGTGAGATGACGCCTTACGTAAAGGCAAAAGGTTTCCATCCAGATGCTTTGATAAAAGCCATGAATATTTTACCGGCAGGCTTTGTTGGCTGTCTTATGAAAAATCTTGTATACAAGGAATCTGGGCCTGCGTATAAAGCACTGGCTTATAATCACTACAAGGTTGGCTACTCTGTTATGCAGATTATAAATGATGCACAAGAGCTTGGTATAGAAACACCAAGACTGGAAGAAGCCTTTCGTTTCCAGAAATAAAAATTTGACATTTATAATATTATGCAATATATTGCATATATGCAGATAACAAATGATCAGATTCTTAATATGATGCCGCCTCAGTTTGGATTGTTCGGGCTTCTCTTTGCTTTTATGAACAGACTGCAGGCAGCGGGGGATTCTTTTTATGAAGAGATTACCTGTAAGCAGTGGTTTCTTCTGGCTTGTATGAATCTATATTCAAAAGAGGCTCCTACCGCAAATGAGCTCGCCGAAACAATGGGCTGTTCCAGACAGAACGTAAAAGAGATTCTCAACGCTCTCGTAAAAAAAGAAATCCTTGTTCTGAAGCAGGATGATAATGATAAACGCAAGCAGCGGATTTATTTTACTTCAAAGCAAAAAAAGCTTGCAAAAAAATATCAGAATAAAGAGATGGATTTTTTAAAGCTTTTATATGAGGGCATTTCTGATGATGAAATCAAAAATGTATTTCAAATAATTTCCAGAATGGAAAAAAATCTAACAGGAGCGACTGGCGGGGTGACCGGTGTCGCAGGCATTCAAGCTTAGGAGGAATCAAAATGAAAACAATCGTAATTTACACAAGTCAGACAGGCTTTACAAAAAGGTACGCAGAGTGGATCAGCGAGGCGAGTGGGGCAGAATGCCTGGAATTCAAACAGGCTAAAAAAATCAAACTTTCTGATTATGATGCAATCATTTTTGGCGGCTGGTTCATGGCGGGTGGAATTAAAAATCTTGCCTGGTTCAAAAATCAGATTCCGGAACTTTCTGCTGCGGGCAAAAAAATCATTGTTTATGGAGTTGGAGGAAGCCCTGCAGAAAGTCCTGATATCCCTGCTGCAATGCGCAGAAACTTTACCGATGAAGAATGGGATTCCCTGAAAACATTTTATTGTCCTGGTGGCTTCAATTACGAGAAAATGAGCGGTTTTTCTAAGTTCATGATGAAAATGTTTACAACAATGTTAGCAAATAAAAAAGACGCAAGCGAAGCAGAAAAGAACATGGCCCAGATGATTTCTCATTCCTACGATATTTCCGACAAAAAATACATCGAGCCAATTCTTGCGGAGTTGAAGTAATGAAAAAATTATTTTACGTTCTTCTTGGGATAGTCGTACTAGGAGCAATAGGATGTCTTTCCTTAACAGCTTCCATGAAAAAGAGTCTTGCGAAAATTGAAAATGAAGACATTGATATGGAAACTGTTGAGGACGGGAGCTTTGAAGGCCACAGTGAACTCGGTCCTGTAAAAGTTGATGTAAAGGTTCTGGTTGAAAATCATAAGCTGAAGCGGGTCGAGTTGTTGCGTCATGAATGCGGGCTTGGTCATCCGGCAGACGTAATTGTGGATAAGATGGTAGAGCAGAATACCTGGGATGTTGATGCAGTCAGCGGAGCAACAGTTTCCAGCGGAATAATAAAGAATGCTGTGAATAAGGCTTTGCGCTAATTATCTGCTCAATCCGAATTTCTTCAATTCAAAAAACGGCGAGCACTGGTAAACTGCAAGTTCTTCGATGGCAGCTTCCAGTGGGAGCGAGATTTTCTTTGCGATTTCTTTTGCTGCGGAAAACTGACTCTGATTCAATCTTGTGGCAAGGGTTGTGTGTGGAAACCAGATATCCGGCAGATAGTAGCCGTTTTCTGCCTTTTCAAATTCCGGAAGTAGCAGAGTATGGAGCTCCTTGTTTATCTCGGAAAGGAAGAGATTCTTTTCCGGTTTCAGGAAAAGGACTTTGCCGTTGAAATTGCCGACCTCCCTGAACTGTACCGAACCAGCCTTCTGTCCTTGCGAAAACTCTTCTACAAACTGCAGTAGTTTTGCTTCTTCTTCTCTGGCTGCATGAAAAGCTCCGATTGTAATATGCGGTGGAATTTTTTTTTCAATCATAAAGCGGTTCTCGGTTTCATCCGCAATGGCATGTAAAGTCGAGATAACAATTTCATTTACCTTTTGCGAAAAGTGGAGAGACACAGCATATGTAATCAGGGAAGAATCAAACATACGTACTATTCTATAATGATAGCAGCGACAATTTCAATCGTATGCGTACAATTCAGTATTCTGATGAAGGTGAAAACCGTTTTGTATACGATATATTCGGAAATGTACTTGAGGCAGAAAATACGAGTGGAAAAGAATTATTCAGATATGACACAGGCGGTTATCTTATTTATCAGCAGGATCTTTCTAGTGGTGTGTTCGCCCATGCAGGAACATATCGACAAATTGGAATTTGTTGATATCAAAGCGTCAGTATTTCGCTCACGATTTCATAAACGTTCTTATTGACTGTATCCACTTTTATGGTGTCAAGCGTTTGATACATGTCGATCCTTGCAACGCTTCTGTCGATTACATCGTTACTGCGGATCCCCCTGGCGATGTCAGCAGCCCTGCACCCAAAGGTGCAGCATAAAAAGCTTTTCTCTATTTTACTTTTCCCACAATCTGAAACTCTTTGCCACCAATCCAGAATTTTTTGTCTGTGATTTTGTTTGCCATGGTCCTGCTGATGATGTATTCATAGATCATCCTGACAAATTGCAATTTGTGCGTCTCTATCATCTCCACAAATCCCCATCGTCATTTAAACCGGAAGTTAATGTCCGTTACTCTATAGTGTCTTTCTGTGGTTCTTCATACAATAATCAGCTTCTTCTTTTCCAAACCAGCCTTCGCCATCACCTACACGCGGGTATAGTCTGCGCAGTTCTTCTTTCTCATCCGGTGACAGCTCCGCATAATCGTCGATGTCTCGTTCTGATTCGGCAACTATGTATTTATGATCAAAGTCAGCTCTCTTAAATACTCCGATTATCTTTACTTCTACCTCATCACCCAGTTCATAATCCTTATCCGTCATGAGTATACAATCCCAATGCGGTTCGGGAGGAGTGCCTGATTCTTTGATCCAGCCATAGGGCTTGGTAAAGTTTCTTGCGTGAGCCAGTGACCCACGGTCGCTTGCAATAAAATCCTTCGTTTCCGGTCTGCAGATCATCCGCATGGGATATTCTTTTGTTTGCTCTATTATCATGTGTAAAATTGTTTCCATGATCATTCCCATTTTTCCGTATCCGCAAATTGAATTTACGTTTACAGAATTATACCACAATTTAAATCCATTCTCCACGAATTTTATAAGGCGTAATTTCAATATTCCAAGGGAGAAGTTTTTCCCAGTCATTTTCAGTTTCAGCATAAGGGGCTTTTTCAAAAAGACATCTGAGATAATCTTCAGGAGCAATACCATTCTGCTTGGCAGTTTCAATAAGGGACAGAATAAAACATGATGCTCTTGCTCCATTACCGCTACCGCTGAAAAGGAAATTTCGCCTTGCCATTACCCAGCTTTTTACGCTGCGTTCTGCCGCATTGGTCGAAAAAGTTGCTTCAGGATATTTTATAAAGTTTTCAAGATTTTCCCATCTGTTTAAACAGTAGTTTACAGCTTCCTTTGTCTTTGAGGAATCAAGAATCATTTCCTTCTGTTTCTTTTCAAGAAGCCATTGCTGTAAGGATTTCCCGGATAATTACCGCATTACTGTTTCCAGGAATTTCAATCTCTATTCCAGCCTTACGGATTATCAAGTTCTGTTTTCCTTTATGAAGGTTGATTTTAATTCAACGAAATGAACATCTGCAGCCTGGCATGCTTCTGCAGATTTGTATTTAGTCACCCATGCAGACAAAGTATTTGGTTTAATGCCGTATTCTGGAGCGAATACTGTCTGTGATTTTCCTGACTGAATGTATTCCTCAACAATTTTCTGACGTTCTTCACGACTGTAATTTGATCTCATAATTTCTTCCACCTTGCGTAGAAGTTTAGTTCAAAGATTTATTTTTGGAAAATACATGAGAATTGACGGTTACTTTCAATCTAGCCTCATCGGAAATTATAAAATTAATGACTTACTGAACAAATTTTAATTTTTGTTCATTTTCTTACAAAGTAGATTTTTTGTTCTTAAAAATCCTGAATTCCCGCAATATAGTGATAACGAACAATGTCAAATATTTTAGAATGGTACGAAAAGCAGAGCGACAGTCTCAGGCTTATTTTTGTAATAATTTCGGGAGTGGCGCTTGCTACTTCTTTAACTTTCAGCTGGACCGGAAATGTAGACAAGATTGCAGGCTTTGATCCGGCCTGGATTGCAATTGTTTTATGTGGAGTGCCGATTGTTCTTGGGGCAATTGTTGGAGTCGTAAAAGACCACGACATTACTGCGGATGTGCTTGTTGCCCTGGCTTTAATTGGTTCTCTGATTCTTAAAGAATTTTTTGCTGCCGGCGAGGTTGCCTTTATCATGCAGATTGGTTCCATTCTGGAAGATTTTACTTCGGACCGTGCAAAAAAGGGAATCTCAAAGCTTATTAAGCTCAGTCCTAAAAAAGCAAATCTCTTTGTGGATGGACAGATAAAAATCATTGAAGCTGATCAGGTAAAGCTTGGAGACATTCTGCAGGTGAGGGCAGGGGAGTCTATTCCTGTTGATGGCAAAATAATCGAAGGTAGCACAAGCATTGACCAGAGTGCAATGACGGGTGAATCTATTCCTGTTGAGAAAAATCCGGGCGACCTTGTGATGAGCGGAACTATAAATCAAAACGGAAGTATTTTGATTGAAGCTGTAAAAACTGCCGGCGACTCTTCTCTTCAGCGAATGATTAAGCTTGCAGAAGCTGCAGATGTACAGAAGGCAAAAATCGTTCGCAAGGCAAACGTATGGGCGGCCTGGCTTGTTGTAGTTTCTCTTACTACGGCAATTATTGCAGGTACTATAATCGGCAATACATATAATGATTTCTGGCTGGGCTTTACCCGCGCTGTAACAGTGCTTGTTGTTTTCTGCCCCTGCGCCTTTGTGCTTGCAACTCCAACTGCAATTTCGGCAGGAATTGGAAATGCTTCTAAGCATGGACTTTTGATTCAGTCGGGTGAAGCACTGGAAAGAATTGCTTCTTCTAACATTGCGGTTTTTGATAAAACAGGAACCCTTACAAAAGGAAAGCCGGCTGTTGTTAAAGTTCAAACTCTGTCTGATATCAGCGAGGACGAGTTGATCAAAATTGCTGCATCGGGTGAGGCGCTTTCAAACCATCCGCTTGCAAAGGCGATTATGGATTATAACAAAAGCGGCCTTTATGAAATTAAAAACCACAAAACTCTTGCAGGCAGCGGAATTGAATTTGAAATCGACGGGAAAAAATATATGGTGGGAAAAGTACAGAGGGATTTTAAGGATGCCGGAAAAACTTCAGATGCTCCTTCCACAAACGACGCTTCCTTCTCCAACATCTCTCCCGACCTCGAGGCATCTTCCCTTGTCGGCCTTTACTGCGAGTCAAAACTTCTTGGCATAATCTTCATTCAGGATGCCCTCAAAGAAAATGCCCGCAAAATGGTAGCGCAGCTTAAAGCTCTGAACATCCGCACCGTTATGCTCACAGGCGACAACGAAAACTCTGCCCGCTATGTTGCAGCACAAATCGGTCTTGATGATTTTAAGGCAAGCTGTTCCCCGGAAGATAAAATGAATTACATCAAAAATCAGGAAGCCCGGGGACATAAAGTTGCAATGTTTGGTGACGGGGTAAATGATTCTCTTGCCCTGCGTTCAGCCTTTGCAGGCATTGCCATGGGCGGAATCGGCAGCGACGTTGCAATCGAAAGCGCCGACGCAGTAATTGTTCACGACAACCTTGATGCAGTTCCTTATCTCTTCAAGATTTCCAGAAAAACTCAGGGACGAATCACATTTAATCTCTGCCTTTCTATGGTAATCAATTTTGCAGCAGTTGCACTTGCAATTTCTGGCATTTTGAATGCAGTCTGGGGCGCCCTTTTCCACAATTGTGGTTCTGTACTTGTAGTTTTCAGCGCCTTCCTGCTGCTCTTTTATAAAGATAGAGATTAAGACTTTTTCATACACTTTGTAAGATACTGAACAGTTAGTTTGATAAAACTATCATGTCGTGTTATGATGATTCTGGAGTAACAACAAAATGGACAGACGCCAGCAGAAAACAAAAATCGCAATTCATCAGGCAATGACTACGCTTTTGAAAAAGAAAAAATTCGAAGCCCTTACAGTTCAGGATATTATTGACGAAGCAAACATAGGCCGCAGCACTTTTTATTCTCACTTTGAAACAAAGGAAGAACTGCTGGAAGAAATCTGCCGGGAAATGTTTGCCCATGTTTTTTCAAAAGACTTAGCTCCGGAAAAAAGCCACGATTTTTCAAAAGGACGAAAGGGTTTCGCAAATCGCCTTACACATATTTTGTATCACCTGCAGGATCACAAGGAAAATATCAAGGCAATCATGTACGGTGAAACTGAAAAGCTTTTTACTTCATATTTTCGCGATTACCTTGAACAGACTTTTTGTGATGAATTAATGCCTCATTCCGAAGTTCCAAAAGCCTTTGCTATACAATTCTTTACCGGGAGCTTTTGCGAAACAATCAAATGGTGGATTAATTCCGACATGAAAATGCCCCCGGAAGAAGTTGTAGAAAATTATCAGAAGATGATTAAGTTCCGCTAGTTATGGGACATACAGAAGAAATGAAGTTTATTGATGAATGGACTTGGTGTAAAAAATGATAAGAGAATTTAATGAATATGTTCGCGAATGTTTTTCCGAAGCTGGTGAGATTGTCATAAAATCTATGATGGGCGGATACCTTGTATATTTTAAGGGTAAGCTTATAGGGGATATTTGCGGTGATGAGCTGTTTTTAAAGAGAACGCCGACATCGGACAGACTGCTTGCAGATTCCGAACTGCGATACCCGTATGAAGAATCAAAAACCCTGATGCATGTATTCGATAGTTTTGATGATAAGGCACTGATTCAGGAACTGCTGGAAGGTATGTATGCTGAACTTCCGGAAAAGAAACCCAAGAAAGCCTAAATCTCTTTTTATTGCAAAAGCCCTTTCACCGTATCTCCGTGACGTTTTTCGTCATTTTTTACGCTTTCAACTTCGGGGAACTTTTCGGCTACCGGTGCATAATTTTTTACGGCAGCATATTCGCCCTGTGCGATTGCGGGATATAAAATCCATCTTGGGAAGATTCTGTAGAGTAGAGGAAGGAGGATTTCTTTTGTGTGTTTTGGAGTAAGTTCTGTTTGAGTCAATTTATGAAAAACTGAGGCGTGGTGGCCTTCTTCCTTTGCAAGCTGACGGAAAGTGTCCTTGTCCTTCTGGTGTTTTGCAACTTCGGCCAAAGCATTATACATGAGAACGGCATCCAGTTCTCCCTGCTGGGCTTTGAGCAGGACTTTCATATCTTTTTTGTTGATTTCCATATTAGCGACCTTTACTAATTCATTCCACAGCCAACATCGTATTCATCGCCGAGTGATTCGCGGACAATATGCTCACGCTGCTCACGACTTGTGTCTTTTATCAAAATGCTTGCCATAGTTATTTCCAGTTGATGTTTTATTTTATCATAAAGCCAAGATTAATTCAGTGTTTTGTGTCTAATTATCTGTTATAATAAATCATGTAATAGAGTTACAAAAATGAACCTTTTTGATTTGAACTTCGTCTATATTAACGAACCGGTTACTTCTAAGACGGAGGAAAAAAATGTGAGTGAATTTGAAAAACTGATTTCTCGGGAACGGATTTCAATAGAACGCTTTGTTCGATTTAAAATTTGCGTGAAAGAAGATGCAGACGATATTCTGCAGAATGTTTATATCACTGCAATGCAAAAGTTTAATCAATTAAAAAATAAGGAATCGTTCAAAGCCTGGATAATCAGTATTGCGAGAAATAAATGCAACGATTATTTTCGTGAAAAAGCAAAAGTTCTTGAGCTTCCTGTAGAAGAATTGCTGGAAACAAAACTTATGCCAGGCAGGCAGGGCTTTACAGAAATTCAATCGGTGCAGGAAACTTTAGAAAAACTTGGCGGAAAAGAAAAGCAGATTCTGTATCTTTATTTTTGGAAAGAAATGACACAAGAAGAGATTGCAGAAAAACTTAGAATCCCACTTGGAACTGTAAAAAGCAGGCTTCATAGTGCTAAGAAAAAGTTTAAGGAGAAGTATTAATATGAAAAATAATAATTTACCGGAATATCTTCCAGAATATAAAATTGAAAAATCAGATGAAAAATCTTTTTCTCTAAAATGGGAAGAATTGATGGGCTGGCATTTGATTCCAAAGCTAAACGAAAAAATCAGCTGGGGGATTTATGATTTACCATCTAGAAAATGTGATTATCTCTACGACATGAAGGTTATTGGCAGGGCAACAGTTCATGGAATTGAAGGTGTTGAAATTACTGCTGAAGAATATCAGTTTTCAAAGCCGGAAGAAAAAAGTGTGCGGGGATTTGTTGCCCAGCTTACAGACACACATTGCCGCTATCTTGCAACAAGCTATATGGCTGATGGTGTAAAGCACTATGTAACTTTTTTGGATGGAGAAGAGTTCGTAGAAAACTGGGGTTATGGCGAAGATAATTGTGGTCATGAAACTCAGCTATCACCGAAAGGTCTCATAAAAAAAGAGTATGATAAAGTTACTTGCCAGAATCAAAACCCTGTAATGGATATTGTTGGAAGATACGAGGTTACCATTGGCGGGAAAAAATATGATACAGTCTGTGTGGTAGACCTTGGCTCTTATAATCAGAATATTTTATCTGAACATTATCTGGATAAAAACGGCAGAACAATTTTGTGGCGAAGATTCAACAAAAATGACTGGCACCTGGACCGTTACAAAAAACTATGGACAGAACAGCTTCCTGAAAATGAACGGCTCTCTGTAAACGGAGAAACCTATGTTCACTGGTATGATTGTATTACTGATTTTATTTTAAGATAAAAAAATGCCTGTAGTTAGGAAAGAAAATAGGGGAGCAAAATGACCAGATACATTGCCTTACTTCGCGAAATAAATATCAGTGGGAAAAATAAAATCTCCATGCCTGAACTGAAAACTGCCCTTGGCGAAAAAGGTTTTGCAGATGTAAAAACATATCTGAACAGCGGGAATGTGATTTTTTCTGATGATGAGACAGATGTAGTAAAACTTGCAGAAAGAATTCGTACAATCATCTTAGAAACTTTTCATCTTGAGATTCCAGTTTTTGTGATACCTCAGGATGAATTGAAATGTCTTCTTTCAAAAGCACCATCCTGGTGGGGAAGTGACAGCAAAGATATTTATGACAATCTGATTTTTGCCATTGCTCCAAACAGTATTGAAACAGTGGCCGATAAAATCGGGGAGCCGTCTGCAGAACTAGAAAAAGTCCAAATTTGCGGAAATGCGGCCTTCTGGTCATTTGATCGCAAACTATATGCAAAGGCCAACTGGTGGAAAAAGACTGCGACTCCTGGCATCGGGGAGATGATTACAATCCGTACGGCAAACACTCTTCGAAAGGTTGCGGAGTTGTAAAATCTGGCTTTTTCTTCTATTCTTCCCAGCCCTTACAGACATCACACCAGCCGGTGGCGCCTGATACTTCTTCCAGTTCAGAGGGAGTTAGTTTTACCGAAGTAAATGAGTTTCCGCCTGCTGGATGAACGTATTCAAATCTCTTCATTGAAACATCGAGCCATACGGGGATTTCTTTTGGAACATTGAAAGGACAGACTCCGCCGGGAGCAAAGCCGGTAATTGCTTCAACCTGGTCTCGCTGAATCATGCTTGGTTTTGTATGAAAGAGAGCTTTGAACTTTGACGAGTTCACACGGCCATCACCTGCCATTACCACGATAACAGGTTTTTCATCCACAATAAATGAAAGCGTCTTTGCAATCTCCGCCTCAGAACAGCCAATCTGCTGTGCTGCATGTTCTACGGTATCGATTGTTTCTTTGTGTTCGGTGAGTCTGTCTGCATATCCCTTAGCTTTGAGGAAGTCTAAAACTTTTTCATTTATCATATATCTAAATATCCTTGTTTACCTATTACTCAGATAGGGCACTAGATTATAGCTTTCCCATCAAATCCTTAATTGTTGTTTTTTTCAATTCTTCTTCCAAAGCCTTTTGGGCATTATCTAATGGATGGTCTAGAACTGCATGGATTTTGCTGCCAACGGGACATTTTGAATTAGGATTTACATGAAAATTAAAAACAGAACGCTCGCTCTCCTTTTCTTCGCTCACTGCCTTGTAGACATCCAAAAGGGTAATTTCTTCGGCTTTCTTTGAAAGGGTAGAGCCTCCGACCCCGGCTTTTGTTTCTACCATTCCAGCTGCCTGGAGTTTTCCTAAAATCTTTCTGATAATTACCGGGTTCATGCCAGTGCTTCCCGCAATGAAGTCGGAAGTGACCTTGTTATCCTTTTCAAAATAAGCAATGCAGAGAATAGTGTGAATGGCAACTGTAAGGTTTGTGTTTAGTTTCATAATCCTGTCCTTGCTTCAGTATATCAGATTTGTTGTAAAAAATAAATAACATCACTTGACATTTATAAATTACAACGCTATATTATTCATAGTTGTAAAATTTAAGTTACAACAGAAAAGCAAAACATATCTTTTAATCAGCTTGATCACCTGCTTTTAAGATAAAAACTTAACGAGGTAATTTTATGGAAAAGACACAGTTCACATCAGTTCAGCTTTCAAAGGGCGTAATGGAAATCTATGATTTTGGTTCAATCAAGCTTCACGCATTCAAGACTAATGACTTGATTTCTGACGAATGTTTTCTTGTTGAAAAAGACGGCCGTTGCTTTATGATTGAATCCCCATGCTTTTTTGATAACATTAAGGAGCTGGAAAAATACATTTCCGACACAGGCTTGAAATATGAAGGTGCTGTAATCGCCTATCACGGAGCGGGCGCTTCTTTTATGAAGGGAAGCAAGGTCTACTCGACAAAAAATGCCGATGATTACAATCACAACGGTGGCGGGGCAGGGCTTGTTTCAAACTTCGCGGGAGCATTTGGGGAAGCTTTCGATAAATCAATCTATACGACTACGGATTTTATTGAAGATGACAGCCTGACCCTTTGCGGTGTGGAAATGAAAATTACCCGCACTCAGGAAGCATTCGACATCTTCATTCCTGAAATCAATGTGGTTTATATTCACATGCTGGGACACGATGTTCATTCAATTGTCGCAGGAAAAGCTCATGCCGACGCTCTCATTTCCGTACTGGAATCTTATATTCAGAAAAAAATCGGCCTCGTTTTAACAAGTCATTATGTTGTGGAAAATCTGGATGATGTTAAAATGAAGATAGAATACCTTAAAGGGCTTAAAAACATCGCAATCAAAAATGTTGATGCTGCTGGCTTTAAGGCGGCAGTGCAGTCAGCATATCCAAAATATTCAGGTCTGAACTATCTTGATATGTCGGCTGGAATGTTTTTCCCAGTAAAATAATTTAAAAGGAGCCACGAATGACAGTTACAGAAATTGCAGAATATCTTGATAAAGTAGGCTTACAGTATCTGGCAACAATCGGTTTGGATGGGAAGCCAAAGGTGAGGCCTGTTCAGTACATGGTAGTCCATGATGAAAAGCTGTGGTTCTGCACAAACAGCCAGAAGGATATGTTCAAGGAGCTTTCTGTGAATCCTTATATTGACCTTTGTGGCTCCCGTCTTATGGAGAATGAAATTGATACAGCCTGGATTCGCATGAGTGCAAGGGTTGTCTTTGAAGAAAATCTTACGGTTAAGAAAATGATTATGGAAAAATCTTCCATAGTTCGCCAGCTGTACAAAAATGATGTAAATCATTCCTTGTTCAAGGTTTTCTATCTTTCTGAGATTTCCGGCAGTCTGAACAATCTTGGTCATGTTAAGGGACTTGAAGAGAATAAAGCTTTTTCTAAGCCTGTTGTTTTTAATCTATAGAGGTGGAGAATGGAAAACATCAAATCAATCTTACAAAATGCAGACTCAATTCTCATCGGTGCTGGAGCGGGACTTTCTACTTCTGCAGGCTTTACCTACAGCGGACTTCGCTTCCAAAAATATTTTGCTGATTTTGAAAAGAAGTACGGCTTTCATGATATGTATTCCGGTGGTTTTTATCCTTACAAAACTCTTGAAGAAAACTGGGCTTACTGGAGCCGCTACATAATGATTAACCGCTACATGAACGCTCCGATTCCTGTCTATGAAGAACTCTTTGAACTTGTGAAGAATAAAAATTATTTTGTTCTTACGACTAATGTTGACCACTGCTTTCAGAAAACGGGTTTTGATAAGTCACGACTCTTTTATACTCAGGGGGATTACGGTCTTTGGCAGTGCTCGGAGCCTTGTCACAAGAAAACTTACGATAATCAGCTTTTTGTTGAAAAAATGATCAGGGAACAGGGCTTTGTAATTCAGGATGACGGCAGCCTTGAACTCCCGGAAAATGGGTTTGAAGGAATAAAAATGACTGTTCCTTCTGAACTGGTTCCCCGCTGTCCTGTGTGCGGAAAGCCTATGAGCATGAACCTTCGCGCTGACGACACTTTTGTGGAAGATGAAGGCTGGAATAGGGCAGCTGGCCGTTATGAAGATTTTCTGAATAAGAATAAAGACGGAAAGATTGTTTATCTGGAGCTTGGTGTTGGTGGTAATACTCCGGGCATTATCAAATATCCTTTCTGGAAGATGACCTATGCAAATCCTAAGGCCACTTACATCTGCATAAATAAAGGAGAAGCAGAGGTTCCTCGGGAGATTGAAAAGCAGAGCATATGCGTGAATAATGACATTTATGAGGTTTTAAAAAGCTTATGACACAGGCAGAACGTAGATTATATTTGATAACAGAACTCCTCAAAGAAGATAAGGGTAGTGCAGGCTTTAAGCTGGGGCTTGTGCCCGGAAATGAAGGCGGCTTTGTGATTCCTGATGATGAAAAAAGTCAGTGCGATATACTCCGGGCTTTGATGAATATTCGTGGTCCATATTCCATTAGCGAAGACTTTTTGAGAATACAGGATGAGTACCTGCAGCAGGTTAATAAAGAGCGGGGGATTACGAATATAGCGGATTTAAAGCCAGTACGTGAAACAGGTGGTTTCGATAAACTCAACCACCGCGGGCAGCTATATCTTTGGCAGGGCGACATCACTACGCTAAAAGTTGATGCGATTGTTAATGCTGCAAACTCTGCTTTGCTTGGATGCTTTGCGCCCCTTCATATCTGCATCGACAACTGTATCCACACCTTTGCGGGCATTCAGCTCAGGCTTGCCTGTTACGAGCTGATGCAAAAGCAGGGGCACGAAGAAGGAACCGGACTTTGCAAAATCACCCCGGCCTTTAATCTTCCAAGTCGTTATGTGCTTCATACTGTTGGCCCCATTATTTACACAAGCGTGGGACCCCGCGAAAAGATTCTGCTTGCAAACTGCTACAAAAACTGCCTTGAAACTGCGGCACAAAATCAGCTTGAATCGGTCGCTTTCTGCTGCATTTCAACCGGAGTTTTCAGATTCCCTGCTGACCTTGCCGCTCAGATTGCAGTTGAGACGATTGAAATGTGGCTGGCAGAAAATCCAGATTCCAGCGTGAAGAAGGTTGTCTTCAATGTCTTTGGAAATAAGGATCTGGAGATTTATCAGGGGCTTTTACTTTAGGACGGGACGTCGTTTACAATTCATGATAATAAGGACAGATATTTTCAAAATGTCCGTCCTTCATTCTAAATACCTTTGGAATTGTGCCCAGCTGTACAAAGCCCAGTCGCTCATACATATAATAATCAGAGTGGAAGTTATTCATTCGTAAGAGCTGCTTTTTCTACAGCGTAACTGCGGCTTTTGAAGAGGTCAGCAACGTCTGAATCTACAAAACCCAGTTCGCACTTAACGTCTTGTGATTCCCAGTCACTGATTTTAACTCGTTTCCATCCACGCTTGAAATAATCATTACATTCCCAGATTAAAGGGCAGTAATTATATTTATCACAGTTATCAAGAACATTTGTCATCCATTTGATATCATCATTTTTTCTGACATAAGTTCCATCAGACTGCTTTAGCATTGCAACCGCATATTCGCCTACAATTACACCATATCCTTCATTTGTAAAACGCTGCATTTGGGCAAAATCTTCATTCTGCTCTTTTACTTCCTGTGCAGTACCCCAGCTGTTTGCAACATTTGCCCAGCCGGCATCTTCAGAAAGAATTGAATAAGCAGCAGGTCCGTAATAATGAACAGATACCAGAAGTTTTTTAATATCTTCATTTGCAGAATCCTTTGGCATTTTATAACGTCTATCGGCAGTATAAGTCATACTAGTGTCATAACCTGGCATAAGGAGAAAGCGTTTATCATTTTTTCCACCCTGTGCACGGATTTTATCTACATAATACTGACCTATTTCTTCAATAATGTCATAACATTTATTCTGGAAGGCCGTAAAGTCAGCTGCAGAAGAAGACCATTCACTCACTTCTGTGTCAATAGTATAATCTTTACCACCAATTGAAAAGGCATGATAGAATCCGGCTCCCCATTGTTCGTTAGCTGCTTCAAAAATTAACTTGTAAGAATAATCCTTAAAATATGTTCCAACCTGATCCCAGATTGCATCAAAAACTCTGTAAGCTTCTTCCCGGGTTTCTTCGGGTCCAAAAAGTGCACACCATTCATAATCATGATGATCATTAAGAATTACAAATAAATCTGCCTCCAGTGCCCAGTTTACAATTGTAGCCACACGATTAATATATCTTGAATCTATTGTGTAATCCCCATTTGCAATATCCATAGCATTCAACCAGGAAACAGGAATTCGTACACAATCAAAGCCTGCTTCCTTATAAGCTGTAAACATTACTTTTTGTGTTTCAGGCATTCCCCAGCAATGTTCATATTCCAAAGGATCTTTCTTGAAACCAATCCAACCGCCACCACAAGCATCCATGGTGTTTCCAAGATTGATTCCGTTTCCCATCACCTTTGTAAGCTGAAGGGCTTCCATGTTTTCATAATCATTATCATCTACACTTACATAAACATAAGGATTACTTTCTACAGTTGGAGAAATTCCAGCACATGATGTAAATAAAAAAAACAAAATACTATTAAAACAAATTAAATTCTTTTTCATAATAAACCTCCATAAAACATCTGATTACAATATGGCATTTTTTATTCTACGCTCCAGTTTTTGAAGCATATATCCTTTTTACTCATCACAAAATAAAGGTTATGAAGTCCTTCCACAGTGCTTAAAAAGTCTTTCACTACAGTTTTATAAGAAGCATCATTAAAGCTTATTACAGCTAAGGCTTTAGATTCATCTTCTATTGTTTCAGGATGTGAATCTGCATAAACAAGAATTTCCCCGCTGCCTTTTGCCTGAATTGTGATTTTTGATGCACCGTCAGCAAAATCTACATTTTTTACCATAATCCAGCCGCAGTCTTTTGCTGCTTTTACAGCAATTGATGAAGGGTCCTGAATATCTTCATACCAGATGTCTGCACAGGTAAACATGGTTGTTCCTGCTACAGTTTCAAAAGGATTAAGATTCTTCAGCGCACTCACACCTTCCCTTGTTCCCTGACAATTGCTAATTTTTACATTTTCTTCATCTATACTTTCGGTAACCTTATCTACACACATACTGCGAAAGCCGCCTTCAATTCCTGCTTTTTCCGCAAGAATCATTGTATGATACAAAAGCCACCATTTTCCTGCATATTTATGCAAATGGGTGTGATTGTTCCCCCAGGTCAGACCCATTTCTCCAGGATTCTTAAAATAATGTCCCTGATAAACCCAGCTGTCTGTATCTAATGGAGTTTTGCTTGTCATGTAAGACATTGAACAGGCTGAAGAAGAACTGGCAGTTGTTGTTGACCATACGTCACGGGAATCCCAGCTGTTGTTGAAGGTGTAAACATATGTGCCGTTTATATAATTCAGTTCGCTTGCTTCAAAAAGATATGGTGCCTTGATTTCAACAAAATCACTTGCGATGGAAATCATATCACTTCCAAGTTTTACAATTCTTGCACTTCCAGGAAATTCTGTTGTACCATCACTTGCTCTTCCAGCTCCAAAAGAAAGCCAGCCATCTCCATTTTCATCAATGCAAACACCAGGATCGAAGGGGCTCGGACAGTCTGTAAGAGTATCGCCTGTCGAAGATTTTACTCCAGGATAAACAAGAGCTTTATTTAAGGGAGAAGTCCATGGCCCTAGAGGTGATGTTGCTGTAATAACGCCGGAACCAAGGCCGTTGTTGGAAAAGTACATGTAAAAGTGGGTTAGCCCGTCATCCTCTTCTCTTGAGCAGATTGAAGGTGCCCATGAGTTCGTAATCCAGGGTGCTATTTTTCCTACATTGATTTCTCCATGGTAAGTCCAGTTGACCATATCAACAGTTGAAAAACATACCAGTGACTTGATTTTTTCGTAGGTATTTTTTTCTGCATTCAAATACTGTTCATGGTCATTTGTGCCATAAACATAAAGTCGACCTTCATATTCTACAGCTGTAGGATCTGCGCAAAATACATTTGCAGAAATAGGATTTGCTGTTGTTGTCAATTTCAAGTTATTTTTGCTTATTTTCACAGTAAGCTCTCCTTGGTCAGTATTGTCAGATTCCTTTTGATTTTCATTCCCAGAAGTAACATGCGATTTGCAGGAACAGCCAAAAGAAAGAGGAACTAATATTATCACAGAAAAAAGATATTTATAGATTTTTGTCATAATTTTCGACCTCCTTGCATAATCAACATAATAAGGTCAAAACTTGTTAAAACAATTGCATTTTAATCTATTTTTTATAACATTTTGTGCAGAATTTGCATTTTAGTGTATAATTTTGGTATGAATATAAATATCGGTGCAATAGGCTATAATTATACTCACGAAGAAGATTTTAGAATGGATAGACCCGAAGGTCCTGGCGCCTGGCTTTTTCTGCTGGTAAAATCTGATGCAATCTTCTATATAAACGGAAAGCGAAACCTTGTAAAAAAACATTCCTATGTACTTTTACAGCCAAAGACTCCCTGCATGTATCAAGGAGCTAAAGAAAACTATCAAGATGACTGGTTTTTCTTTAATATGACAGAAGAGGATAAGACAGAACTTCTTGAAAGAGGGATTGTATTTGACTCTCCTGTTTTTCTTGGCAGTACTGAAGAAATCTCCTCTTTAATTCATCAAATTTCTTATAATCATTTTTCTGCTGATATTTATCATGAAGAAATAAAAATTCTTCTTACTTCTGTTCTTTTCCTAAAAACTGCACAACAGGCTAAATCAAAAATCATACAACCTCCAGATGTTCTTGCCGGTAAGAATGACAGACTCACCTATTTAAGAACCAGACTCTTTGAAGAGCCTGCTCTTTTCTCAGGTATAGATGAAATGGCAGCTTATATGAACTTAAGCCGTTCAGGTTTTCAGCACCTATATTCCCATACTTTTGGAGTAAGCGTAATTCATGATGTTATAAAAGGAAGGATTGAAAAAGCAAAATCATTTCTTTCTAAAAGCAATTTTTCTATTACAGAAATTTCTAATAAATGCGGTTATAAAAGCGAGTTTCATTTTATGAGGCAGTTTAAAAAAGAAACGGGCTTAACTCCAACCGAGTTTCGTCGAAGCTCCAGCTGGATACAAATTGAAAAAAGCAGATAAAAGGGAAATGCTATGATTTTAACTACCGGTCAGCGCACAGACATTCCGGCTTTCTTTCCCGAGTGGCTTGCAAATAGAATTAAGGAAGGTTTTGTTCTTGTAAGAAATCCTTATTTTCCCAATTTTGCAAGCCAATCCTGAACAGCTTTTTTAGCAACACTTCTGTTAGTCTGGGCTACCTTTCCCTGAACGGCAAGGCCTTTTTCTATGGTTGCGCCTTTGCAGGTTGAACGGATTCGGCTTTCTGTTCCGCTAAGTCCGCTTCCTTCATGGGTGCAGAAAGGAATGATTGTTTTTCCCTTCCAGTCGTGGGCTTCTAAGAATGTGTAAACCGGCATTGGTATGTCTCCCCACCAGTTCGGGTATCCGATGTAGATTGTGTCGTATGCGGTGATGTCGATATCAGCTTTGAGGGCTGGGCGGGCTTTTTTGTTCTGCTCATCTTTTGCAATCTGAGTCAGGCGGCTGTAGCTGTCGGTCGGATAAGGCTTTTGAGTTTCAAGTTCAAAAAGCTCTGAGCCTGTTTCTTCTGCAATGAACTTTGCGATGATTGAAGTGTTTCCTTCTTTTATAATTCCAACGTTATACTGATCGCCTGCGAGCGAAAAATAAACTACCAGTGATTTTCCCATTTTAGTCTCCTTTGAAGTTTTGTTTTGTGCGAATAGCGAACCTGCAAGGCAAGCTGCTATTCCCAAGCCGATAAGTGTTTTTTTCAGATTCATCTGTCCCTCCTATTCCTTCTGTTCTGAAGGATCAAGCATTTTAATAACTTTTGCAGGCACCCCACCGACTACCGCAAAATCCGGAACATCTTTTGTGACTACAGCTCCTGCTGCAACCACTGCATATTCGCCGATTGTAACGCCGGGACAAACTGTAACATTCATTCCAAGCCAGGCATTCTTTTTGATTGTGACTTTACCGTAGGTGTATTTTGTGTGTCGCTCATTAAAGTCGTGATTTATTGTAGCAATGCGAAGACCAGGCGCAATGCAAACTCCGTCGCCAAACTCTATTCCACCGGATGCCGATAAAATGGCAGAGTGATTAATGAAGACATTTTTCCCGAACTTTACGCGGTTTCCAAAATCGCAGATAAAAGGTGTGAGAATGCGAACATCATCCAACTTGCGGCCAAAAAGTTCTTCCAGGTCAGAAACGTAACTTTCGTCATCGGGCATCTTTGCATTTGCAATTGCGCAGAGTTTCCTGGCCCGCATCATCTCACTGACAGCTTCCTTAAAATAAGGCTCACGAACATCTGTTGGTCCGCCTTTTTCCATAAGTTCATAAACATAGCCTGGGGTGTAGTCCATAGCTTCCTCCTTGGTTTTACATCTTAATTATAAGCGACACATGTCTTTTTATTAAGAACAGGTTATGGTATAATGTCGTTTAAACGACAGATGTTGCAATAATGCCTATAAAACATTTTTTCTGGAGGTAAAAATGGCTGAAGAAAAACTCGACCCGCGCATTGTCCGAACAAAGGAAGCAATTCAGAGTGTTTTTAAGCAGATGGTTTGCGAAATGCCTTATGAAAAAATTACAGTAAAGGCAATCACCCAGGTGGCCAGAATCAACCGCAATACTTTTTATCTTCATTATAATTGTGTGGATGATGTGCTTGCAGAGATCCAGGCTAAGCATTCCAGCGAATACAGCGCGATTGTTTCGGGAATTAATCAGCTCAAGGAAACCGGAAAACTTGTGCGGGCCTTTTTTGAATACATGGAAGCTCAGGATGATTTTTTCAAGCGTGTGACCTGCGACAGCCGTTTTGATTATATCCGCGAAAGAATGCAGAATCGGGTTACAAAGCAGGCTGCAGAATCTCGTCCTCTCAAAGGTCTGGACCAGAGTGTGTGCAACATCCTTTTGACCTTTAATAACTGCGTAGTTTTGCTTTACCGCCAGTGGGTCGCCGACGGCCGTAAGATTCCTATAGAAGAAATGATTGAGCTTGCGACGACTCTTCTGGAAAAAGGGATGAAGGGATACGCTAAATAAGGAAAAGGTATTATGAGTTTTACAAATTTTTCAGGTGTTTTTGGTGTATACGAAGGAACTAAGCTTTACGAATACGGCGCCTATGGTTTTGCAAACAAAAACTTCCGCATACAGAATAGCACAAGCTTTTGCTATGGCACGGCTTCTGGCACAAAAGGCTTTACGGCTGTTTCAATTCTGACTCTTGCCGCAGAAAATAAGCTCAATCTTGATGACAGCGTGAAAAAACTTTTGACCGCAAAAGCCGGGAAATACGGTTCGCTCGATTGGCTTTCTGAAAAAGTGACGGTGCGCAGTCTTTTGAATCACACTTCAGGTGTGCCGGATTATTTTGATGAAGATTTTGTAGATGATTTTGAAGAAGCCCTGTGTGGAAATGCAAACTATCACTACGAAAAACCGGAAGATTTTTTTCCTCTGATTGAAAATATGTGGAAAAAACAACAGGCACCCTATTCTTCTGCCGGTGTCTTCAAGTATTCTAATGGCGGCTTTGTGCTTCTTGCGGCTGTTGTTGAGGCTGTCTCTGGCATGAGTTTTCCGTCATTTGTAAAGCAGCATATTTTTACAAAATTTGGCATGAAAAGTACGGGCTTTTTTAGGCTTGATGAGACATCCCCTGATGGAATTGTATGCGCAACCGGCTATCAGCAAAACGGCCGCAGTAACATTTACGGAATTCCCGTAACTGGTGGCGGAGACGGCGGCGCGTTTACTACAATTGCAGACATGGCACAATTCTGGCATAATCTTGATCCTGAGCTGAATCCGGAAAGCACCCTTTCTCCTTTTATTGAAGATGCCTGGTCCCCTTGTATTGAAGGTGATGACGGACTATATGGGCTTGGATTTTGGCTGCGCAAAGAAAATCCGCACATCGTTTTTCTTGAGGGCTTTGATCCTGGCGTGCAGTTTTTCAGCTTTTACAACCGAGATACAAAGCGCTCGCTTACAATCTGCCTTAACGATGAACAGAAAAAGTGCAGTGAAGTCTTTGAAAAGTATTTTGGGCTGGTTCAGGAATAAATAGTAAGACTTTTCGAGGTACTCGCGGCTGGCGTGAAAAAATAAGAGGAAGAGCCTTTCAACTGCTAAAGCTGCTGATACAGTAACCCTTCCAGCACGCTGCTGCTTGCCCAAGGCATTAAAGCAAACCAGGTTGAAGAAGGACTTCCGTCTTTATATTTTTCGACAACGAGGCCCTGACTGTAACAGAAGCGTTCCGATATCCAGCCTTTTTTGCCGTAATCAAATTCTCCATCAAAATGATTATAAGTCTGGCAGCCCCATAAAATTGTATCCTTCATGCGATTTTTGATATATTCAATTGTGCGGGAATCTTTTTTTGCATGCTCAATAAAGTAAGCCATCTCACTAATAATTGATGAAGACATAGGATGTATATGAGGATTACAGACTGAAGTAATGCTGCCACCACAGGAATTCCATTTGAGTTTACTTAGAGGCGGAACCTCGATACGGCCGTTATAACAGAACTTGTAAGAGAATTCCTGGTCCAAGGCTGTTTCTATATAATCAAGATAAAGTTGTTTTTTTGTAAGCTGATGAAAAAGCTTTGCTGCCCTTATAAAAGCAAGCACGCCTTCGTTATCTGGTGCCTTGTCTGTATCAAGTGGGCTTCCATAGCATTCAAGCTTTGCAATAAAAGTCTCGTAATAATGTGTTAGAGATTTTTCAAAGAGAGGAAGATTCTTTGTTTCATTTGTAATCAAGGCAAAGAGAATGCTTGCGGCCAGTGCCCATGAGCTTCCAAGAGAATCATATTCAATACCAGTTCCATCAGTCTCGGAGTAAACAAAAGGATATTCACCCACACGGTTAATCTCTCGTTCAAGAGCATGAACTACAGTTTTAGAGAAGGTGAGCCAGTCATCGTGAATCCTTCCATTTTCTTTTTCAAATTGGTAAGCCTTCAAAAGATAATAAGTAAACTGACCGTCGAGATAAGCCGAGTGTCCTCCGCTGTGCATTCCGCCATACCACCAGCCGTGACAGGTCCAGTTTTGTCCGTCGAAAGTTTCATACGGAAGCGATGATGCTTTGTTCAGGGAGTTATCAACAATATTTTGAATACATTCAAGAGCTTGTTCCCTCATTTTCTTATTATTTAGACGAGCAGAGGCAACAAGCTGCGGGTAGGCAACAACAATTCCATTGGTCCAGGAAATAGAAGGAATTACATTATAAGAAAAACTTTCCTTGCCCTTCTGATCAAATCCTGCTTCTCTTACAAAACCCGAATAACATTTTTGAGAGGGAAGCCAAGCATAATCGCAGACCGCCAGTGATAAATCTTTTATTGCTTCTTCCAGAGATGCCGATTGGCGTGGAGCTTCGTGATATGCCTCATAAACATTTCTGATAACCTTGTGAATATCTGTTACCGAAGCTGCATCAAAATCATAAACATCAAAGATTTGTGTAATTTTTTGATTTGTCTGCAAAGTAAAATAGTTTTTCGAAGTTTGTCTTGGAAGAATTGTATGTGACTGAATAAAAAGCCAGGGTGCATTTTCATAACCGAAGGTATAGCCGACAGTTTGCCTTTTGGAATTACAGGTAAAGCCGCCATACTGTACAAAATCTTTCTCGCAATAATATGGAGAAGTGTGAAAGCCACGAATCTTTGGAGAGTTTCCATTTATGTACATCAAGGCACATGGGTGAGAAAGTCTGTCTCCCCTTACCATATAAAATGAAGAAAGCGGACAATCAGAATCTGAAGGATTTGTGAAAGCAGAATTAAGCCGGGGAAATTTACAGTCTACTTTCCAGGGCTTGTCTCCTCTGTTTGAACCATACATAAAGCCCGGGAGATAAAAATCAGCTTTACCGTCTGCCTCAATTTCAAGGCGCATAATTCCTTCGAAATCAATTCCGCTGGTATTTTGAATGCTTACTTCAATTTTATAAGGAGAAGCTGATGAACCGTTTCCTCCGAGAATCTTTTCCTGATAGTTCAAACCGTAGACTTCAGGGGAATCATAAATATCAGATTTTTCTTCAACTAATTCGAGATGTCGTTTTTTTGAAACTGCAGATAATTTAAGAAACTCAACCATGATATAATGGTAATATTAAAACAGTTTAAAAAAAAGAATAAATCTATACAAATATTTCCATTTGTTATGAAAGACGATTATCTAATTGTGGTTCTCACAATGATGGTTACACTTAGCCTCAAAGTTTGGCTTGAGTTCTCCTTTTGCAAAGAACTCTGCTTTACGACTCATTCACCAGCTTGCCAGTCATGTGTTCGATTTCAAGTTCAAGGCACTGAACACGCGGCAGGGCATTGGTGAGTTCTTTTTCAAGATAGGCCTGGTCGTCTGTGAATTTATAAACCAGTTTTATGCAGATCTGGCGGGTAAGGTCCGGGTCTGTTACAAGGCGGATTTTTCCAAAGACTATTACACTGTTGATGTTCAGTGCCCATTCGCCTTCCTTTCGGTAACCCTGGTCATAAACGCAGAAGCTTGCCTTATTGTAGTTTTTTATGGCATCAATTTTGTGGCCTTCCTTTGCACAGTGAAAATAAATTTTATTGTCTTCTTCGCTGTAAAGATGAGAAAGAGGAAGTCCGTAAGGATAGCCATCATCGCCGAGCAGGGAAAGAACTCCGCGTTTTTCATTTTTCAAAATCTCTTTGCATTCGCTATCCGAAATCTGCTGCTTGAATCTTCTCATTGGCCTGAACATTTGCGTACTCCTATTTCTTATTAATAAAATACAATCCCACAAGGCAGATTGCAACACCCAGAACTTTGCTCCAGCTGATTACTTCATGATAACTGATAAGGCCTACAACAATCAGCACAATGGCAAGAATTGCGTTTGTTGTAACGGAAAGGGTATTTACTTTCCAGCCTGCTTTGTAAGCAAAAATAAAGCCCACTTCAAGTCCTGTAATTACAATTCCAAGAACGATTGTAGCCCAGTTGGTGTGGGAAAATTCTTTTAGGATGTTTCCGCCCTTTGTGGTAACAAAAAAAGCAGCAGCCGAAAAAAGTGTTGCCACAGCATATGTGATTGTCATGCTTGCATAAGTGTTCATCTGCTGGGGAATGCCCTTAGCACAGATTTGATAAAGTGTATTAGAAAAAACAATGATTAAAAGCGGCCAGATGTAATTAAACATATGATGATTATAGCGTAAACAGTTTTTTAACATCAACTTCTTATAAAAGCTTTATCCTGCTCAGGAATTTTATCATCAGAAACAAAACGCTCAATTGTCATATGAAGGTCATATTTTTCGCGAAGCTCGGCAATTGTTTTCATCATTGGTGTTGCGTGGTGCAAATCAATTGCTTCCTGATTTTCCCAGGAGTCGATTAAGAGGATGGTTTCGCTGCTGTCATTGCTGCCGGCTTTTTCTTCCTCAAAAGGTAGATAATATTCATAGCGAAGATTTCCCTTCTCTGCGCGAATTTTTTCGACGGTGCCGCTGGAAATCATTTCGCGTGCAAAGGCCTGAGCCGCTCCCTTTTTTCCTGTGTAACGAAGATTTACTGTAATTGCCATTTTATTTCTCCTGATATTTTATTCTTTGCAGATAATTTGCGTTTTTGATTTATCGCAGATTTCTTCTTCCAGAATTATCTGGCCGATTGAGTCTGCTGTGATTTTTCCTGCAAGAGGATTTTTTATGCTGTCGATTTTTCCGCTTACTTCTACATCAATGGTGCTGCGTTCGAAAGCAAGATCGCAATCTTCCATTGTACAGTTTTTGAGCACGAGATTTTTGCAGTAGCAGAAAGGCTGAGTTCCAATAATGCGGCAGTTTATAAGAGTGAGATTTTCTGAATACCAGCCCAGGTATTCGCTTTTTACAATGCTGTTTTTAACGGTGACATTTTTTGTGTGCCAGAAGGCATCTTTTGTATTCAGCTCTGAATCTGTAATTTCGATGTTTACATCATACTGAAAAGAATATTTTCCCTTCATTTTTAAACCAGTAATTTTTGCATCACGGATTTCAAAAAAGGGATATTCAGATTCTTCGATTGTGACATTTTCAATTGTCAGCTTTTGACTTTTCCAGGCAAACTCTGGAGAATTAATGCTGCAGTTTTTCAGGCTGATATTTTCGCATTCACGAATTGCCTTAATTCCGCCGAGTCTGCTGTTTTCAATCAAAATATCTTTATCATACCAGAGGGCAGCCCGGCAGTTTTCTGTAAAGTTTGTATCGGTGATTTTTGCTTTTTCTACATGCCAGAAGGGATATCGAAGATTCATAAAACAGCCGGCCACGTCGATGTTACGGCATTCCTTAAAAGCGGATTCACCGTCAGCAGGACCATCAAAGCGGCAGTTTTTTACAGTAAGGTCCTTAAGGCCGTACAAAGCTCTCTCTTCATCAAAAGTCTGATTTTCGATAATCACAAAAATACCTCTGAATTACAGTTTACTTTTTTTCAAACTCTTTGCCAAAAGGTGCGAGAGTGTTGCAAACAAAATGATAATGGAAATATAATCAATAGCAAAAAGGATGTAGCCGCGTTCCAGGTCGAAGAAGAAAAACTGCTGCTGGAGGATAAGATATTTCCATACTCCGCGGGCGATGAATGCATAAATGCCGTAAGCGCAGACCAGGGCAAGAATAATACGCGGAATGATTTTTGCCGTAACATTTTGAAAGAGGCGTCCAACATGCAGTCCGATATGCAGCGACATAAACAGATAATACCAGTGGCTGGCAAGCAGATGCGCAATGCGGGCAAAGCCAAGACCTCCCTGAATGTTCAAGAATGTGAAGATGTGATTTGAAAGGATGATTCCGCTTATCATAAGGAAGATTGTACAAATCAAAATGCAGCAATTGATGATGGTCTGCATTACGCGGTAGGGGTTATATTTCCCTTTGAAGATAGCTCCGTACCAGCGACGGTTCAAAATAATATGGACAGCCCACAGGACAAAAAGCCCCACGCCTAAGATTTCGTGCACGATGTCTGCCGGAAACAAATAGTTTCCGCCCATGAGTATGATGGAAAGAATTGTCATTGTAATGTCGATAGTCATTCTTAAGCGCTGGGGTTTTGTCATTATTTTACTCCTATTTTTCCTATTTCAACAAACCTTCAATATATTTCTTAACGTCTGCAGCAGAGCCTCGGGTAAAATCTTTTCCGCCTTTGAAGTCTACGCCCTTTGCAAACTTAGACAAATCTGTGCCGCTGCGACCAAGGCCGCTGCCGCCACTGGTACAAAGAGTAATCATTTTTTTGCCCGACCAGTTCTGGCTTTCTACAAAGGTGTAAACAATTTTTGGAGCATAAGCCCACCAGATAGGGTAACAAACCACAACTGTGTCGTAGCCTGAGATATCGAGTTTATTTGCAATTGCAGGACGGCTTTTTGGGTCGTTGCATTCAATCGAAGAAAGTGATTTTTTGTCATGCCAGTCTAAGTCAGCGTCGGTATATTTATGCACCGGCTGGATTTCAAAAATATCAGCTCCCATTTCTTTAGCGGCATTTTTTGCCATGCGTTCTGTTGTTCCTGTCGCACTGAAGTAAACGAATGCTGTCTTTGCAAATGCTCCTGTCATAATAAAGCCTCCAATTAAAAGTGTAAGAATAAGTTTTTTCATTTTGTTTCTCCTGAATATATTTTTAGTTATTTGATTTCTACCAGACGGTAATTTCTGGAACCAAAACCGATTTTTTCCGCATGATCCAGCGTGTGGATTCCGTTACGGCTTTCAATGCGTTCAATAAGGCTTCCTGAATCTTTTGCCTTGTAGACTAAATCCACGCAGGCTTGGTCCAGTGCTACCGGGTCCAGGCTTGCAAGAATTCCAATGTCGTGCATGTCTGGCTCTGCAGGATTTGAATCGCAGTCGCAGTCTACAGAAAGTCGGTTCATCACATTTACGCAGACAATGCCTTTTCCATCTTGCATGTAATCGCAGACTGATTTTGCTGCCTCTGCCATTGATTCAAGGAATTCATCCTGAGGACAGCTGGTCCATCTTGTAACACTACGGCCTGCAGAGTGAATGTTGAGCTTTCCAGATTTCTTGCAGCTCATTCCTGAAGCAAATCCAATTGAAAGATTTTTGATTGCCCCACCAAAGCCACCCATTGCATGACCTTTGAAGTGAGAAAGAATCAGATAGGTGTCGTAATCCTTAAAATGAGTTCCGACATAATTTTCCTTGAGACATACACCACCTTTTACAGGGATTGTCATGTAGCCCTCTGCGTCCTGCAGGTCAAAGCCGTTTGCAACATCCAGAAAACCGTGGTCACGGGCTATTTTCATGTGATCAATGTTGTTGCTTCTGTTTCCGCCATAAGCAGTGTTGCATTCTACAATGGTCGCATTCAATTCATCCTTTACAAGATTTTTGATGAGGGTAGGACGGAGGTAATTTGAATTTTCGCTTTCGCCAGTGCTCACCTTTACACCTGTTTTGCCGCTGGTCTTGTAGCCGGTTGCCTGATAAACTTTTACCAGAGATTCCGGGCTGATGTCGCGGATAAAATAAACTAAAGGAGCGGACTTGTCGCCTGCCGCTGCTTCGTGTGTTTTGTAGCTTGCTGCCTTTGGGTTTGGCTTTGCAAAAAGACCGCTGATTGCCGATACAAGCAAAAGTGTAGCAAAAAATACAAATCTTCTTGTTTTCATAAATTCCTCCTGAATATTTAGGGCACAACCGCCATTTACTTCAATAAAGCTTTTATATCTTCCACAATCTGCTCGGTCGTCATTCCACATTCCTGCAAAAGTTCTGAGGGATTGTAGCGGTCATAAAATTGTTTTTTCAGGCCGTAATTTTTTACCAGCATTTTGTCTGGTCCATAGAAGGAAGCAATTTTCTGGCCGAACCCACCTTCAAGGATTCCGTCCTCAAGAGTGATTACAAGCTGATGGTCTTTTTCGAGGCTTGAAAGCAATTCTTTGTCTAGGCCTGAGGCAAAACGAGGATTTATCAAGGTAGGGGTAAATCCACAGCCTTCCTTGATTGCAGAGGCAAGTTCTTCTCCTTTCTGGAAAAAATCACCCAGGGCGATGACTGCAACTTTCTCTCCCTGCTCTTCAATTTTGAAGCGGTTCAGGGCACTGTAGTTTTTGTCTGAAGGGCGGTGGCTCACGGCATTGCCGGGAATCAGAATGAGGACAGGATTTTCTTTCTGGTCAATGCTCCAGTCCAGCATGGAAATGTATTCTTCTGCGCTTGAAGGGCAGAGCACCACAAGGTTTGGAATATTTGTAAAGGCGGCAAGACCGAATATGCCAAGATGGGTTACATCTGTAAGTCCGTCAAATGATGAATAATTCATAAGCATGGTGACAGGAGTTTTGTTGATGCACACGTCCTGGGAAATCTGATCATAGGCACGCTGTAAGAAAGTCATGTTGGTCACAACAAGAGGTTTTGCACCCCGGCGGGCAATTCCCGACGCGATGGCAACAGCCGCTTCTTCGGCAATGCCTGTGTCGATGTACTGACTTCCAAGCTTAGCCCGCTCTTCAGGACCAAGTCCCACAGACATCGGCATAGCAGGAGTTACCACTACAAAATCCTTGTCTTTTTTAGCCTTTTCAACTATATATTGGCTGGTCACGCCAAAGTATGATTCACCGCTTCCAAAATTAACGGTCGGTTTTCCGGTTGCCCGGTCAAATGGAACGCACCAGTGCCATCCTTCTTTGTCTTTTTCTGCCAGTTCGTATCCTTTACCTTTTTGTGTGTGAATGTGAACAACAACAGGGCGATTTGAATCCCGGACTTTTTCAAAAACCGCAATCAATGAAGCAATGTCATTTCCGTTTTCTTCGTAGATATAGTCCAAGCCCCATGCCTTGAACATATTGTTTTCAGATTTGCCGTTAGAGTCGCGGAGGGCCTTTAGATTCTTATAAAGCCCGCCGTGGGTTTCAGCTATTGCCTGTTCATTGTCGTTTACTACCACAATGAAATTTGAATTAAGCTCGCTTCCTGCAACGCTCAAAGCTTCCAGTGCCTCTCCGCCAGAAAGAGATCCGTCTCCAATGATGGCAATGATATTTTCCTTTTTGCCGAGTATGTCTCTTCCTTTTGCAAGACCTAAAGCCAGTGCAATTGAAGTAGAAGTGTGCCCGATGTTAAAAAAATCGTGTTCACTTTCATCTGGATTTGTATAGCCAGAATCTTCTGAAAAGCGGCTGTCGTCAAAGTAGCCGGCCTTTCGACCTGTGAGCATTTTATGGGCATAAGCCTGGTGGGAAACGTCAAATACAAATTTATCATTTGGGGAATCAAAAACATAATGAAGAGCAATTGTTGCTTCTACAAAACCAAAGTTCGGTCCAAAGTGTCCGCCTATTTTTGTAAGGCGGTTGAAAAGACCTTCGCGGATTTCATTTGCTACTACTGGAAGTTCTGAAACAGAAATCTTTTTCAAATCTGCCGGTGAATTTATCTTGTCTAAAATCATAATAGTCTCCTTGTGTTAAATCTATTACCAGTTTTCATAACGTCGCCCTGTATCGAGCGCGTTTAGTTTTTTCATTTCATTCTCAGTAAGTTCAAAATCCCAAACATCAAAGTTTTCTGCAATGTGTGCTGGGTTTGAACTTCCGGGAATTGTGATGTAGCCCGACTGCAGGTGCCAACGGACGATGATTTGTGCAGCCGTCTTGCCGTGGGCACGAGCGATTTCCAGCACGGTTTCATTTTGCAGGTGCTCTTTTGTGTGGCCGCGACCGCCGAATGGATAATAGCTTTCTATAAAGATTCCCTTTTTGGCTGCCCAGTCACGTAAAGAATTATTCTGATATTTCAAGTGGTTTTCGTTTTGAATGACTGCCGGTGGGATTTCAAAGTCCTTTATGAAATGCGAAACAGTTTTTTCGGTGTAAAAATTTGAGATTCCGATGGAACGGATTTTTCCGTCTTTAACTGCACGAATCATAGCCTTGTAAACTGCATCATCACCCGAAGTCGATCCATGCTGATGAAGCAGACAAAGATCAATATAAGAAAGACCAAGCTGTTTAAGCGAATCGTCAATATCACGATCCGGATTGTTTGACCAGGGAACGAGTTTTGTAGTTACAAAGATTTCTTCCCGCTTACAGATTTCATCTTTTATAGCACGACGAATTGCGTTTCCAACTTCACTCTCGTTGCCATAATATTTTGCAGTATCAATTAATCTGTAGCCAGATTTGAGCGCGGCATAAACGGCATTTTCACAAGTCTCGCCTGTGAGCGTCCATGTGCCCAAACCGAGAGTAGGCATTTCATATCCAGAGTTTAGTTTTACAGTTTGGTTTTCTTTTGCTGCTATTAAGTCTGTCATAAGCAATACCGCAAAAATCAGTAATAGTTTTTTCAAAAGCATTTCCTTCTATTCCATTACAGAAAAGACAGCCGTCACATTGCCTTTGCCAAGAATCTTTTTGAGCTCGGCCTGTGTTACCCCGTCTACTTTTCCAAGGCGGGTAAAGTTCCAGCTGTTAGAGTCATAGTAAATTGTAATCTGATTTCCCTGATACAAAATGATGTCGCCGGCTTGTGTGGTAATCTGGGTGTCGTTGCGTGGAAGCTTTGTTCCAAGCGGGCCAACTTTTTCAAAGTTTCCGTAGTCGGTCATTTTGATTGTGACAGGGCCTTTTTCCAGCAACTCGTAAAACGCCATGGCAGAAGAATTGTCGGCCAGTGTGGCGGCGAGCGTGTGGCTGCCACTATCACTTGTAATTTGAATTGAGATTTTCATATCAGAAAGTACTCCTATGTCAGATGATTTTATTCCCCTGCTGCCATTAGCGCAGGCCGTAGAAGCAAGAAGAAAAATTGACATTAAAACTATAAATATTTTTTTCATCAGCAACCCTCTACTTCAAATACTTTGCAAAAAAATCCGCAAGCTTATCAAAAGGAATTGCATTGTTTTTTCCGCCGTCGTACAAATCGGTGTGACTTGCACCGGGAATAATTACCAGTTCCTTGTTGCAGCCGGTAAGACGCTTGAATGCATCTTCAGAAAAATATCGCGAATGAGCTTTTTCACCGTGCATTACAAGAACTGCGCTCTGGATTTCATCTGCATAAGCAAGAAGCTTTGTGTTCAATAGTGATGTACAGGCACTGATAGCCCAGCCGCCGTTTGAGTTCAGACTGCGTTCGTGGTAACCGCGTGGAGTTTTGTAATAATCATAATAATCTTTTACGAAATAAGGTGCATCGTCAGGAAGAGGATCAACAACTCCACCGGCAAGTGCATAAGTTCCGCCAGCCAAAAGAGCTTTAAAGTCTGCTGTTCGTTGTGCCATAAGAGCTTTGCGCTCTTCGTGTCTTGCCTGTGCGGAATTGGCGCTGTCAAAATATCCGTTGGCTGTAACCCTGCTCATATCATACATAGTTGAAGTAACGGTCGCTTTGATTCTTGTGTCAATTGCAGCTGCATTCAAAGCCATGCCACCCCAACCGCAGATTCCCAGAATCCCGATTTTCTCGCTGTCAATGTTTTCGCGTGTTGAAAGGAAATCTACTGCTGCCATAAAATCTTCCGTGTTGATGTCCGGGCTGTTCATGTAGCGGGGCTGTCCTCCAGATTCACCACAATATGAAGGGTCAAAAGCAAGAACTATAAATCCACGGTGTGCCAGCTGATTTGCATAAAATCCAGATGACTGTTCCTTTACTGCACCAAAGGGGCCTGAAATTGCTATAGCTGGGTTGCCTTTTTCGGCAGCGTTTTTTGGAATATAAAGGTCACCTGCCAGTTCAATTCCAAAATGATTTTTAAAAGTTACTTTATTGCGTGAAACCTCTGGTAAAAGTTCAAATGTGTAATGTTCGTTCATTGCGTCCTCCATGCTTAAAAGATAACGCATGTTTTTTGATATTACCAATACTTTGTTTTAATAACTAGAAATGCTTTTTATGAATGACTGATTTCTCCTATTGTATTATACTAATCTTATGGAACTTCGTGTTTTAAAATATTTTCTTGAAGCTGCCCGCTGTGCCAACATAACAAAGGCCGCCGAAAATCTGAATGTTACTCAGCCAACCATGAGCCGCCAGATTAAAGACCTGGAATGGGAGCTTGGCGAAAAGCTTTTTGAACGAACCAACTATGCAATAAAGCTTACTCCAGCCGGAGAACTTTTACGCGACCGTGCAGAAGACATTCTTTCGATGGCAGATAAGACCTTGCTTGATTTTAAGGCGCTTAAAGAAGATGAGATTACCGGAAACATCGCAATTGCCTGCGCAGAGTCCAAAAATATTTCTTTTCTGGCAAAGTGTATAAATCATCTTAAAACTGTACATCCAAAAATAAAATATCATCTTTATGCAGGAGACAGCGAACGAGTTCTTGAAAAGCTTGATAAAGGGCTTTTTGATTTTGCCGTAATCGTAGAAAATGTAGATCTTGAAAAATTCAACTGTCTTACTGTCCATGCAGTTGACCGATGGGGGGTTGTAATGAGACGCGATGCAGAACTTGCTGACCGTGATTTTATTGAGCCTAAAGATTTAATTGATAAGCCGATTATGATATCCCGTCAGTCACTTGCGGCCGACCTTCCAAAATGGATGGGCGATGATATTTCGCGGGTCAATGTTGTCGCTACTCTTGATTTGACTTACAACGGCTCTGTTCTTGCCCGCGAAAGAACCGGCTATCTATTAACATTTGAAGGACTTGTAGATACGAGCGCAGAAAGTCCTCTCTGTTTTAAACCGCTAATGCCGGAGCTTACAACAGCAATGTATGTAGTCTGGCGACGAGGTCAGCAGTTTACCAAGGCTGCAGATGTCTTTTTGGAAGAGATGAAGCGGGTTATTGAAGGGTAAGGTTGGATTATTTCTTCTGTGGAATGCCTTCTTCAAAATACTCTTTACTTATCGCTCACTTGTGCATATTCTCATTTTGCCGTTCATTGTAAGTACGCCCCAGGTTTTCTTTATTGCGGGTGAAGCAGGCGGAATGAAGTATGCATCTTCTATTACAGCGCATTCTGTTTTTCCGAGATTTGTGATGCTGTATCCTTCCGGGCTGTCCAGGTGGAAGAATTTCTTGCCTATGAACTCAGCAGCTTTACTTTCAAACTTGCCTTTGCTTGCCATCATTGCCGCATCCAGCAGACCTGGCTCAAGAGCGGCATAGCATTGCAATACAAGATAAAGAGATGACGGCTTGGCAGCTGTTATTCGAACCTTGTCATGCACCTGCTTTGCTACTGCAAAAAGATCATCATCGAATTTATTAATCTCAACAGAAAAAGCTGTGGAATAATTTCCCATTGCCCCGGGATTATAACATTTTAAGGATTTTCTGAGATCCGCTGCTATAACAATTCTTCTGGTTTTATCTTCGGTAAACAGTTTTGCCAGAAGATAATCGTTTACCGTTATGCCTTCCGCTTTGCATTTTTCTGCGATACTGTTAGTTTCATAAATTTGAAAAACAGAAAGGTTATGTTTTACCTTATCATTTTTGAGAAAATCATCTGCAAAGTGGTGGTAATCTTCGATGGTCAGTCTTTTATTTTCTTTCTTCCACTGTTTGTTTGCTCTGTTTACGAGCAATCTGCTGATAAATGAAAGACGTGAGTTTTCAGGGAATTCCGCAGCAGATGATATAAGCTTTTCTTCCGCAAATACAGGCTGTTTTTCAAGTGCATAATAATCCGCGAATTCTTTTGAAAGTTCCAGGGCGGCACGTCCATCTGCAAGAAGATGATGGAAAACCATAAGTACGATAGTTTTTCTGCCCGATGGCCAGACAGAAATCTTTAGCATTCCTTCTTTGAAAAGATCAAAATCCCTTGAAGTGATTCTCTCAAATTCAGCAATAATCTCAGGTGAATCTACATTCAAAACATTACCGGAACAGAGCGAAAACTCTACCTGCGAGTCTTCCTTTACATCATAAAAGAATCTGTTTCTCTGTTCTTCGTGTGAAATAAGTGCCCTGAGAAAAGGATGAGCCGCAGAAAGCCTTTTCACGGTATCGGCTATCTTGTTTTCATTAAGTTCTTTGTTTATGCAAATTACTATTCCAAAGCACATGTTCGGACACATTAAATGTGCTCTTTCTGTAAAAATTTCTGCGACTTTCATATCTGTTATTCTACAATAGCCACTACTTAGATTTCAATGAGTGTATTTTCTAAAAAACATGATATAATAAAAAAAGGAAAAAAAATGATATTTGATAACGTTTATTTTATAACCACACTGGAAGTTGTTTCAAAAAAGTTTGGGTTAGGAAATTAGGAGATTACAATGAAAACCAAATACCCAATCGACAAAGAGTTAGTTTAAAAATTAAAGAAACGCTTTATGGAGAAATAATTTATAATCTGCTATAAAAAAATTCAGGATAAAAGAATGAAACAAGAATTAAAAAAAGCAATTGAAAACATGAAGAAATATAACTCAGGGGTAATGTACAAAGAAGTGTTTGGTTTTCCTTCTGACATTTTCTATGACGCTCTTGTAGTTGCTCCAGGTTGGAAACCAACAAAAATTATTAAGGATCCAAGTTTCAAGGTTACGGAATTAGCTCAGCATGCATACTTTTCTGGTTTTTTAGTTGAAAAAGATGGTTATAAAATAGCCTGGGCTCAGACTGCCAGTGGGGGATGTAATTTACTGGATAATCTGATTATTTGTTCTGAAATGAAGTTCAAAAAGTGTATTTTCATTGGAGCTGTTGGAGGCTTATCTGAAAACTTTGAAATAGGTGATTTTTGTACGCCAGTGGAGTGTATTTCAGGAGTTTATGCTTCTCATTATTTTGATAACAAACTTAGTGATTTTCATCCGTTTGAAAAAATCTATCCAGATAAAAATTATGTAGATAAGATTTGTCAGCTTTCAAAAGAAAATGGTTGTTTATTAAAGACTGCAAAAGTTTTTTCTACAGATTCAATTGCTTTAGAGTATTCACATCTGGATGAAATCAAAGCTACTGGAGCAGAACTGATTGAAATGGAAACCAGTACATTTTATAAAGTCACAGAATTAATGGAAGTGCCTTCCATTGCTTTACTTGTTGTTTCTGATAATTCTACAACTGGAGTTCCCCTCCTCGGTAGAGAAGGGTACTATCAGGAACGTTATCATCAAACCAGATGCCAGATCATTCCTGATATGATTTATAAAATCTGCACAATCAATTTGTAAGATTTGCCGCGAATTTCATTTTAGCCTCTGGCCAAAATTCCGTGGTGATGATTTTCGTGGTGTTCTCCGTGATGATCGCACTTAGCATCAAAGTTAGGCTTGAGTTCTCCCTTTGCAAAAAGCTCAACTGCTTCGTCTGCACTACCTGTAATTCCTGGAAGCTCTTTTAAACCGGCTGCGGTAATTGCATCTACAGCACCCTGTCCACGATTTCCAAGAATCAGAGTTTCTACTCCAAGGCTCTTAAGGTATGGTGGAAGAGCGTGATGTCCGTTTCCGCCGTTATCAATTACTTCTGATGAAACAATCTTTCCATCTTCAATCTGATAAATCTTAAAATACTGAGTTTTTCCAAAATGCTGGAATATATTTCCAGTTTCTTTTTCGTAAGTTACTGCTACTTTCATATTGTACATCTTTATTATTTGTTTACTAGTTTACCCGTCATATGCTCAATTTTCAACTCCAGACAGCAGCTTAAAATGATTTTTCCAGTAATCAATCAGGCCATCGGCTTTCATTTTGCTGAGTTCGGCGGAAAGGGCAGAGCGGTCAACTTCAAGATAGTCGGCTAGCTGCTGACGATCAAAGGGAATGTCAAACTCAGCGGCGGGTGCTTTGGCTGGAACCTGAGAAGAAAGATATGATAAAAGTCTGCCGCGAATTGTTTTTGAACTTGTATGGAAAATCCGCTGGGAGAGGTGAAGGTTTTTCTTCATTGAGATTCCAAGGATATTTTTTGTAATGATTTGAGAGAATGAATTTTTGCCAAGGCCCAGATTGTCAATCTGAAGCAGAAGGATTTTTGAATCCTGAGTCGCAACAACATCAACCATCAGAGGAACTTTTGTAAGTACATAAGTTTCTGCAAAAACTTTTCCTTTTCCAAGACTATCCAAAATAGTTTTGTTTCCCCAGAAATCATTGCTCTCAATCTGAACTCGTCCTTCAAGAACAATTCCAATCTGGTTGGTTACAGTGCCCGAATGAAAAACTGATTCACCCTTAATAAAGTCGTGCTCGCTTGCAGATAGAAATTCCAGAACGGCAGGAAGTTTTGTTTCCTTAATTCCAGAGAAAAGCGGATTTTTCAGAAGAACCTGATTTTCCATATTATTTATAATAATCGCATTTTGTTGTTTTAACAACATTCTTTATTTAGTATCTTTGTTATGATTTCCATAGTGAGGTTTTGAAATGATTAGAAAGATTGTAAAGATTGATGAAGAAAAATGTACTGGGTGTGGATTATGTGCTTCTGCATGTCATGAAAATGCGATTGTTATGGAGAATGGAAAAGCTCATCTCTTGCGAGATGATTTTTGTGATGGATTTGGGGATTGTCTTCCAGCATGTCCTGCAGATGCAATCACAATTGAAGAGCGCGAAAGCGCGGCTTATAGTCCTGAAGCTGTAGAAATGAGAAAACAGATTTTAGCAGCTCAGAATGAAGGCGGAGCCGGTCATATGGCACATGCTCATGCAGGAGGATGTCCTGGCAGCGCAATGCATACTTTTAATCGGAATGAATCTTCTGAAAGTTATGATAATCACACAGTTCCAAGTGAACTTATGCAGTGGCCAGTTCAGATAAAACTTTTGCCGACACAAGCACCTTTCTTTGAAAACGCAAATCTCTTAATTGCGGCAGACTGTACAGCTTATGCCTATGCGGCCTTCCATCGTGACTTTATCAAAAATCATATTACTCTGATTGGCTGTCCAAAACTTGATGAAGGTGATTACACAGAAAAGCTCACTCAAATAATCAGTAACAACAGCATCAAAAGCATTACAATCGTTCGTATGGAAGTACATTGTTGTGGAGGTCTTGAGCGTGCTGCAACCGAAGCCTTAAAAGCCAGCGGAAAATTCCTTCCATGGCGAGTTGTTGTGATTTCGCGAAACGGTGAGATTCTAGCCTAACCTGAATCTCACTCTACAATAGCCAAGGGTTCGATTTCAACAAGTGCTTTTTCTGGCTGTGGTGTTCACTTCCACCATTAAGAATTACTAAAGAATCTGCTTGATATCATCTTCCAGTTTTTCCATACTGGCAGTTGGCTCGTAGCGCTCAACAACAGTGCCGGTTTTATCAATAAGGAATTTTGTAAAGTTCCATTTGATATCAGCATTCTTTTCATAATCTGGATCCTTGAGCTTAAGCTGGAAAGCTATGGCTTTGGCAAGAGTATTATTCATATCAAAGCCTTTAAAACCTTTCTGTGATTTCAGATATTTAAAAAGCGGCTCTTCATTTTCACCGTTTACTTCAATTTTGTGGAACATAGGAAACTTTATACCAAAACGGGATGTACAGAATTGATGAATCTCATTGTCACTTCCCGGAGCCTGATGTCCAAACTGATCACAAGGGAAGTCTAAAATTACAAATCCTTTATCCTGGTAGCGGCTATATAAGTCCTGAAGGTTTGCATACTGCGGAGTGAATCCACATGTTGTAGCAGTGTTAATAATAAGAACAGTTTTTCCCTTGTATTCAGAAAGGCTAACTTTCTTTCCATCTTTGTCTTGTACGATAAAATCATAAATTGTCATAAAATACCCCTTATATAATAGATTGTATACAATTAAAAAGTAATCAATTAAAATGTAAGAGTCTAGTTTTTTAAATAATTCTTTGCATTATAGAAATAAGAGATTTCTGTAAATGATGATATATCAGTTTTAAGAAGAATTTGGTATAAATAAAAAACGACGCAATCAGAATGATGTAAAGTATTATCTCTCAGAGGTATCAATGAAATTTTATAAAGAAACAATAACTAAAGAAAATATAAAAGATTATAAGTGCTTGATAGATTCAATAAGATATATATGTAGTTTCAATGGATATGATTCAGATTTTGAGTACGATGCTGATATAAAAAATCCGTCAATACCAGAAAATGGGGTATTAGAAAACAATCATTTTATTGGCTTCAGACTGACTGAAAGCAAAGAACCTTGTGTATACGTTCAATATTACGAAAAATTTATGTCTGCTGATACTATTTTTCTTGGAGATTTTTTTGAAGATAAAAAATTTCATGGAAAAGGATATGGTAAGGAAATCTATACTCTTCTTGAGACCGAATGGAAAAATTCAGGGTTTAATAGAATAGTACTGAATGTTGATTTGAAAAATTCTGCAGCAATTTTATTCTGGATAAAAATGGGTTTTAAAAATATAGATTTTTCTTTTCAAAGTAATGAGAATGAAACAGAAAAATTTTATATGCTTCGTTTAAGCAAAAATATATAGCATTCTAAATAATTGAAGTACAGAAAGTATAGTTTATGGATAATATAATTTTTGATAAATGGATTGAAATAAAAAACGGAGTAAAAGTCCTCATAAAAAGAAAATCAAACTCAGGTGACAATGCGATTCTAATTCTGGAAATCAATGAAAATGGCAATCTAAGACAGAAAGCCCTGCTTGTAAAAGATCGAAAAGTATTTGATGATTCAGGAAAGATGATAGACTTTGGCGATGCCTATCCAATTACAACAGAGTACGGCAAAATCATGATTACTAAAAAGTTTATAAGTGTGTGGATATAATAATCATTCTTCCCATCCCTTACAGACATCGCACCAGCCGGTTGCATCACTCTACAACAGCTACAGCTTCAATTTCAACAAGCGCGCCTTTTGGAAGAGCTGCAACTTCAAAACAACTGCGTGCAGGCTTTGAAACAAAGTACTTTTCATAAACTGCATTGAAGGCAGCGAAGTCTGAAATGTGGGCGAGGAAGCAGGTAGTCTTTACAACTTTAGAAAAGTCTGTTCCTGCGGCTTTAAGAATTTCGCCGAGGTTCTTTATAGCCTGTTCAGCCTGAGCCTCGATAGAAGATCCTTCGATTGTTCCAGTTTCAGGATTGAGCGGAATCTGTCCCGAAGTATAAAGAAATCCGTTTGCAAGAATTGCCTGTGAATAAGGTCCGATTGCTGCCGGTGCAGTTTTTGTTTCGATTGTTTTCATATAGTCCTCTTTTTTTTATTTGCCTATTGTATAGGTAGGGTTATAATAGCAGTCAGGAACGGTATAGTCAATGAAAAGTATTTGGGCGCTCACCGTCCTCGGCTTCGCCTGCGGTCGGCCAGGGGCTCCCATCGCTAACGCTTTGATAACGAAATATATTAATAAAAAGTTTATTCTAGATATGAATAATTAATAGAGGGAAATAAGGGAAATTAGAGGAAAATTTCCCTTAATTTATTGATAAGGAGAAAACAATGAAGCCCGTATACGAAGAAGTTCCAGTATTTGAAAACAGCGATTATCTCTTGCGCTTTGTAACACCCGAAGATGCAAATGATTTGCTGAAAGTTTACAGCGATAAAAACGCGCTGCCATTTTTTAACAGCGACAATTGCCATGGTGACAACTTTTATTATTCCACAATTGAACGAATGAATGAAGCAATTCAATTTTGGCTGTATTCGTACAAAGAAAAATATTTTGTACGCTGGGCCATCGTTGAAAAAAAGAGCAATACCGCTATCGGCACAATAGAATTGTTTCATCGTACAGCCGAAGATTATTTCAATCACACAGGAGTTCTCAGACTTGATTTGAAATCTGAATTCGAAACTGCAGAGGTTATTCAAAGTATTGCAGGTTTAATTGTTCCTCCTGCTTACGAGCTATTTGATACAGATAAAATAATAACAAAAATCCCTTTGTATGCCGTTGAGCGCCAGGCTGCTTTCGAAAAAATCGGATTCAAAAAAACTACTGAACTTTTAATTGGTATAGATAACTTTGCTTATAAAGATTATTGGGGTATTAGATTATCATTCAATAAATGGTTGTATTCTTAGTGACCAAATAAAGAATCTCGATTGGAAACAAAGAAACTGCGATTTTATAGAAAAGGCAACTGATGAAGAAATTGATTTCGTAGTCGACAATATAAAACTATTAATCGAATAGAAGAAACAAGATCACAAGTTTTCTTTTGGGAATAAAAAGTTTGAAATTTGAATCTAGAAGTAATACAATTTATAAAATCGGAACCTTAATTTCAAATAATAATTTAAGAATATCACAAAATGATGCTGTAAGATCTAAAAGAAATTCAATAGGAATTAAATCTTGAGCGCGATGTAAAAGATTTTATTCTGATGAATATTGAGTGGATGAAAAATCAGATATGAAAAGACAAACGCCAAAAGAAATTTTAACAGCTTCTTTTCAGGAGCTTGCTGCGAAAAAGACTATTGATAAGATTACAATACAAGAGATTGTAGACAACTGCGGATATTCACCGGCAACCTTTTACCGCCATTTTAAAGATAAATATGATCTTATTGCATGGGAACACACCAGAGCTGTTGCAGACATCATGAATCAGATTGGGGCAGATGGTTATCCGTGGAAGCAAACGCTTTATGATGGAGCACGTTTGTATAAAGAAAATAAAGAATATCTTGTGAATCTCCTGCTGCACACTTCGGGTTACGATTCATTTATACGATATATGAATGAAATAAATTGCGCTGCTCTGGAAAAGTACATTCTTTCTGTCAATGGAAATCGGAAGCTAACCCACGAGGAAATGATGTATGTAAAAATATATTGCCATGACTGAAAAGGAAACAATATTAGATGCCATTAAAAAGGCCGGAGAACCATTGAATGCAGGAAAGGTTGCTGAGTTGACCGGACTAGACCGCAAGGTTGTTGATAAGGCTTTTGCAGAAATGAAGAAAGATGGCTCAATTATGTCACCTGTAAGGTGTAAGTGGGAGCCGGCTAAAAAATAACGGCATAAATACCTGTAAGACCGGTATACTTCATTTGAGGCATGCCGGTCTTTTTTATCGAGACTATTGAGTAAATTCAGCTTTCTCCTACCTTTTGTTGACATCTCCTATTTATAGCACTAAAATAGGAGATAAAGAGGTCTTGTAGGAGATGCGAAGTTTTAATTATTCAAAGCTTTCAAATTGCACAGTTGATACCGAAGTGCTTGGGTATATTGCAAAAATTCATGAATACAAAGGCCGACAGGAATTATTTGTGCGACAGAAAAAAGACAAGCTGGAAAAACTTGTTGAAATTGCCAAAATCCAGAGCACCGAAAGCTCAAATAAAATAGAAGGTATTGTTTCTACAAACACTCGAATCAAGCAACTGGTTCAGGACAAGACTACTCCACGCAACCGCGATGAAAAAGAAATTATGGGTTACAGGGATGTTCTAAATATTGTTCATGAAAACTATGAATATATTCCTGTTACTCCAAATTACATTCTGCAGCTCCATAAATATTTGTATCAGTATTCTAATCCTGATTTTGGAGGAAAGTTAAAAAACACGCAGAATTATATTGTTGCCAATTTTGCGGACGGAACTTCTCGTACTCTTTTTACACCGCTTTCTCCTGTTGAAACACCGGGTGCAGTTCAGGAGCTTTGCGATACATTTAATAAAGCGATGGGGCTTGGTGAAATAGAACCTCTCCTGTTAATCATAAATTTCATCAAGGATTTTTTGTGTATTCATCCTTTTAATGATGGTAACGGTCGTATGTCCAGACTTCTTACAACGCTTCTGCTTTATCGTTCCGGCTTTGTTGTCTGTAAATACATAAGTCTTGAGAAGAAGATCGAAAAAACAAAAGACACTTATTATGATGTTCTGGAACAAAGTTCAGAAAAATGGAACGAAGGTAAAAATGACAACACTTCTTTTGTAAAATATCTTTTAGGAATTATTCTTTCTGCTTATCGCGATTTTGAAGAACGCCTTAATCTTATTGATGATAAGCTTTCTGCTCTTGAAATGGTTGAAAAGGTAACGAGCTCTCGTCTTGGAAAATTTACAAAAAGTGACATACAGGAAGAGTGCCCATCTTTAGCTCGTCAGACCATAGAAAAAGCCCTTAAGCAACTTTGCGATTCCGGCAAAATAAAAAAGCAGGGAAGTGGTAGCGGTACTTTTTATGTGAGGGTTTTAGTATGACGCCTGTACTTCCACACTTTATGGCGACGAGTATGCAGAGTATAAGAAAAGGGTAAAACGATGCATTTCTTATAGCTCAAACCATAGGTATCTGCGGAATCATAATTATATGATAATCTTCAAATCAGTAAAATGAAAGAATAGATCTATACGAATATTTCCAATTTCGATTATAAAATATGTTATAATAGATTAGGAGTTAAAAATGAATATTTGTTTTTGGTTAGGTTTTTCTGCAATTGTTGTTCTTTTTATTCTGGAAATGATTAATGTTGTTCCAGTTTTAAAAAAAGATGCATCTGAAGAAGAAAAGGTAAAACGATATCCTAAGACTCTTATATTAAACTCATTGATGATCCTCTTTGCCGGTATTATGATGGTGTCTGGTATTAAGGAAAAAACTGGTTTTGTAATGGGAATAGCATTTATCGTTATCGGGCTATTCAGTTTGCCTTTTTCTATATTAAACATAATAAGAAGGAAATAATATTTTGGACATCAAAAAGTATTTATCAGGAAATAAAGTTTCAGAAATCAGGGTGGGCCAAAGCGGCGCAAATGTATATGAAATCAATGGCGAACAAATCTTAAAACATGTTCAGAGGGATATGTTAAAGAACGATATGTTCGACACATATCAAAAAGAGGCCTTGTTCTATCAGAGCAAAATGAATACTTCGTCTGAATATCTCCCGGAAATATTAAGTGTGGAATTATCTGATGATGAGATAATCATTCTTATGAAAAAATATGTTTCGCTTGAACGTTCCAATTCTGATGGTGAGCTTCAAAAAATCATTAATACCTTAGCGAAGATTCATAATGATAAAATCCCTGAGTTTCTGAAGAAGAACAGAAAAGAGCCTTTAGATAAAGAACGTGTTGATTACTGTCTCAACGGTTGGAGAAGTGTTCTGAATGAGCATCCAAAAGTTTTTGATGAAGAGTCATTGAATCCTATCGCTGAAAAGATAAATGAAATAATCTGCTGGCATAATAATGAAGACAGAGTTTTGATTCACGGAGATTTTCATTGGGATAATTTATTAAAAACTGATGATGGAAGAATCTGCGTCTGCGACTGGCAGAACGTTGCTATAGGCGGAGCTTCCGAAGACTTGAGTTTCTTTATGAGCAGACTCGGAGCTGATGGCATTCAGATTGATTTGGATAAAATTCTTAATATGTATACCAATGCCGTAAAAGAGATTTCTGGAAAAGTCATAAATCCTGAGCTTATAAAAAAACATATTGCGGCGTCAAATGTTATAACAACGTTCGAGTTCTGGCATGAGTTCCTGCATGGAAATCCAGAGGATAGGGTAAAAGGGATTTTTGACAAATTGATAAAAGACTTTCAGACAGTGAATACCAGCTGCACCAGCAGCATGTAAAGCACAGTTCCAATGACCACGCTGAAAATTGCATTGCGTTTCCAAAGGTATGAAGCGATTACGACGGTCATGGCAATCAGTTCTGGAATTGCATGCGGTGCCTGGACTACAGAGACATCTTTAAAACAATAGACAATTAAAAGTCCCATTGCAGTATAAGGAACAACTTTTCCGAGATACATAATGTATTTCGGGATTTTTTCATTCCGTCCAAAAATCAGAACAGGAAGAATTCTTGTAGCAAGCGTAACGACACCCATGACAAGAATTATAATTAAGGAATGCTTAAAGTCGCTCATCGTTCAGTTCTCCTTCTGGTTCGATTTTTTTACGTAAGAGTGTCAGCACAATAATTATGACCACCATTGAAGGAATCAGAAATAAATCTCTTCCAAACAGAAGGCGGCAGATCAGAGTAGCGGCAACACCAAGTATTGATGGAATGTGACATTTTGAAGAAAGCCATTGTTCGATGAATACAGTTGTGAACAGAGCCGTCATCGCAAAATCAATTCCGGTTGAATCAAACTCCAGCAGCGAGCCGAGCAGGCCGCCAAGTACAGAACCGATAATCCATGATGACTGATTTAAGGCGGTTACCAGCACACGGTACAAGCTGACGTTCACGCCCTCGGGCATTTTATCTTTGCTCAGCATGGCATAGGTTTCATCGCACAGAGCGTAATAAAGATACCATTTTCTGTGGCCCTCGTTTTTGTATCTGCCAATCATGGAAATGCTGAAAAAGATATGGCGTGCACTGATCATCAGTGCAGTAACTGCAGCCATAAAAAAAGAAGAATCAGCAAGCATCGCAACGCTTACAAACTGAGCTGTTCCGCTGTAAATAACAAAACCAGAGAGCAAAGACCACAGAGGTCCAAAGCCGTGCTTCTGCATAAGAATTCCATATCCAATTCCTATAACAACAAAGGTTACCATAATCGGAATGGAAGTTCGAAAAGATTCTATTACGGTTTTTCTATCGAATTTTTTCATTTGTCTGAACATAATGGATTTATTCTGCCCAGACAACGCGGCCTTCTTTGCGAGCAGGAGGTGGTGGAAGTTCGCAATCCATGTAGCCTACAGCGCAGTGGCCGATACCTTCCCATTCACCTTCGATGCCGAGTTCTTTCAGGATTTCTTTTCCTTCATCACTTTCAAACTCCTGCTTTGCACGGTGGATCCAGATGCTTCCGAGTCCAAGAGAGTGAGCTGCAAGCATAAGATTTCCCATTACAAGCGAGCCGTCATAAACACGGTTACCATTCTCGAGTTCTCCAAGAACAATGATCATTACCGGAGCTCCATAAAAAGGATCAAAACCTTTGTCCCATCCGCCAACTTTGCGGTTCATTTCCATGATTTTATCACGAAGCTTTTTGTCT
Organism: Treponema bryantii; assembly: GCF_900111035.1. Lineage (GTDB taxonomy): Bacteria > Spirochaetota > Spirochaetia > Treponematales > Treponemataceae > Treponema_D > Treponema_D bryantii_C. The sequence goes on along the minus strand of NZ_FOFU01000002.1, from coordinate 441,097 downwards.
GTTACAACGATGACTTTTGTAGCCTGTTTTCCCATTCCGCTTGCGGCATAAAGTCCAGCTTCAACGATCTGCTCAAGATCTGCTTTTGATGGAAGCTCTACCTTAAACTTGCGGATACTTCTGCGTTCTTTCATTGCTTTGATAATTTCGTTCATAAATGACTCCTTAAATTAGATTGAATATATTTTAGCATAGCTTAGTATCAAGAAAACCAGAATGAAGAAAGAGGAACATCATAATTATCAGATTTATCATTAACTAATTCAAAGTGACGTTCCTGTGAGATTGCAGACATTGAAAAGAAATCAGCCATATTTTTATAATAATCTTCTCACTTTTAAAAAGAAAGAATAAATCTATACAAATCTTTTATATTTCAATCTAGGAGAAAGCAATAATATGAAATTATATAGATCTTTCCGATGTTTTACATCGTGTAAAAAACTATGGTAAAATATTTTAGAAGAAAATATGTAAATGTCTGTACTAAGGCGCAAAGGAAAGAAAAATGAAAAATAAATTATTTATTATTTTATTTATCTGTATATTTGCTTTTGGATGCACAAAAAAAACTGAATCATCTAATATTCTTACAGAAGAAATAAAAGTTGAATCTAGTGATCAAGCTTCACAACAGTTTATAACCATTCCATCAAGAACAAGAAAATTAAAATATATTGATGATGATGGGGTTGTTTCACAGATAGTTTTTAATGGCCCAAAGACAGATGATGATACATCAGCAGTTTATGAATTTCAACAAAATGGAATTCCATTGATGAGAGGAAATCTTCGAATGACAAAAGATGAAATTCATCTGGAATATCCGGAGTACATTGCAGATGAATCTGATCCTGAATATATTTCAAAATGGCAGAAGATTCTGTTTCCTAATAAAGACAATTCTTTCTTAATATGGGAGCCAGAAGGTTTTGATTTAGAGGAACAAAAATCAGGAACATATGTAATAAATGGATTTTCTTTTATAGATGATAGCAGATCAAAGGCTCTAAATAATTTTAAAATAAATAATTACGATGTTACTTGTTCTCATATAAATATAACAGTTTCAGAAGAAACGTATTTTTTTGAAGCCCCGGATTCTTCAAGCAATAAAATATTTATAACAAAGAACCCAATCGCTGATTTTAGTTATTCAAATGATAGAAGAAATTTTAATCAGAAACTCAAAATTATAAATAAGAAGTTTTCTATTCCTGTTGCTGAAGGTGTGCGTCTTCAGACAAGGGCAACATATGTCGCAACGGATAAACAAGAGGAAGTCTGGTATTATGTAAGAATCGACAATCTTACTGATTCAAAATACGGGTGGATAAATAGAAAAGCAACAAGCAGGTTTGATAAAGAAGATGTATCAAAAAAACGCTTTGCATCATTTATAGATAAACTTGAAGAAGCAGGTGTAGTACAAATTGTTCAAGCTGATACAGATAATTTACCTGCTGTATTAGATTGTTTTGATATTGAACCGGATGCAGAATCTTATTTCTTTTATGATGATAATAATATATGGTTTGTAACTGGATATCTTGGTTTATATACAGTACTTCCAAGATCTTGTCTGGCAATAGATAAGGACGGTTACTTGAAATGTAAATACAATCAGTATTCTATGTTGTTCATAACAGGTGGAATTAATCAGGTCTTCAGGGATTTTAAAAACGATGGAGAAAACACTTATGATGATTCAGATAGAACTGAAGGTTTTCATAATGGAAATATTAAATCAATTTCAGCTTCATCTTCTTTTGAGGAAACAATAAAAGGACGCATTATAAAATATACTCCTGACAATTTAGGTAAAGCCTTTGAAGTAGGTTGTAGATGTCATCCATACTGGTGGAACTATAATCATATTCCATGGGTAGAAGGAGTTGATGGAAACGGTATTGGAGAATTCATTACAGTTGAATTTACAGAACCTGTAATTGAACTTGAACTGATTAATGGATACTCAGATATTAATAACATGAAGCTTTATAAAGAGAATGCCCGTGTAAAAACTTTTAAATTAGAAGATTTGGACAATGATATTACAAAATCGATTTCCTTTGATGATTATGTATATTTCAATAAAGTAATTCTTGAAAAACCAACAACAAAAATTCGACTTACAATTCAAGAAGTATATCCTGGAACAAAATACCAGGATACATGTTTTAGTTCAATTCTGGCAACTTCATACAAACGATACAATACTGACAAAAAGCAAAATGCAGAAACTTTAAAAAAGTTATATAAAAGATCGATGGAAGTAAGTCCTGAAGAATTTTTTAGAATCCAGACAAAACTTGGTTTCTAAGATTTTTTGTACAAGATTCTGCAGCGTATCTGGAGTAAAAAATGAAAAAATACATTGGTTATACAACAAAAGAGCAGATAATTTACTTGCTTTGCTTGATTATTATGCCAGCTTTGTCTGTATTTGGATTTGTCGAAAAACTATATCCGGTTGCGTTTTCAATTCTTTTTCTTTGTGCAATTCCTTACATAATAATAGAAAAAAGATATATCTGGTATAAATATAAAATAGATAATGATTCTCTGATTATAAAAAAATTATTTAGAACGCAAACATATTTATTTGATGAACTGGAGAAAGTGTTAGTATCAGAGAATGCAAGTAAGCCTGTATTTTCATTTAAATTTCCAAAAGAAACAATAAAAGTATTTCATGATAAAAATATAGCTCAACTCCTGGAATACTTTTTTAATAACAGCATTGAAAATATTTACAATAAGAAATTCCTGGAATTTGAAAACTCTAAACGATTTATTCATATTACAGAAAGACATAAAAACACTAAAAGAGATGTATTGTTTATATTTTTGGGTTCATCATTATGCTTTTTAAACCTTTATGTAGAAAGATCTAAAGGCTATTTTATTTATTTATTTCTGGGTATTACAGGTTTGTTAGCTACAATATCATTATTTGCTTTTATTTTGTCATTCAGAAGAATAAAGCATTCGGATCTTGAATATGAATACATAGATAAAGATGGTTTTCACTTTCTGAATCTTTATGTACCATTTTCTGAAATTACAGAAATTAAAAAATTGAGAAAAAGAACAGGGCTATCAAAGTTAAGACTTAAAACAAAAGATAATAAAGAGTATGAAATATCAATTATAGGCTTTGATGGTGATATTTTGTATGAAATGTATTTAGATAAAAAAATAACACGCAATATAACTGTGTAATTGTACAGATAATTTTAGGGGGCGTTACGGGGGCTGGCCCCCGTTAGAAGGGGTGGCGTAAGACCGCTTGCGGGCTGGAGACAGGGGAAGGCTTTCCCCTTCTTAAAAATAAAAAATCTCTTCAAACTTCTTATCGAGCGCAACGCATAAAATCAGGGCGAGCTTTGCTGTAGGGCAGAACTGGCCGGTTTCTATGGAACTGATTGTGTTGCGCGAAACGCCTACCATTTCTGCAAGTGCATTCTGAGAAAGATTTTTTTCACTTCGGATTTCTTTAAGATGATTTTTTAAAACAAGTGTGTCATTCATTCTAAATCTCCTTAAAGGCGGCCTGTCAGCTGCAGAATGAATACTGCTGTCAGCAAAATAAAAATGGCAAGATAGCCGAGCGCAACAAAAAGTTCATGCAGTTTTTTCATCTTGAAAAACTTTACGCAAAAAGCAACTGTGAGCATACCGAAGAAAATCATCCAGCACTGAACGCTTACTCGCTTTGTGAATATCCAGCTGAGGATTGAAACAAAAGCACACAATCCGAATGAAGAAAAGAATGCTGCTGTGGCCGCTGTTTTCTGAACCTCTAAATCAAATACGTCTTTATCGTTGTTTTCTTTTCTGCTTTGTTCAAGGATTTCTTCTTTTGTCATTTTTCGTTCTCCTTATAAACTCCGCGTTAGCGGTTGCTCCTTATTTATTTGTAATTTTATAGTTTAAAACCTTTTTAGGACAAGTCGAAATACATTCTCCGCAGAGGATGCATTCGGCGTTGCGAAGCTCGTCATGCTTTACGTCGGCAACTAAATTTTTTACATCAAGACTCATTGGGCACATTTTGTTACAGGCACCGCAGCCAATGCAGTTCTCGTGCTTTGTTTTAATTTTCAGTTGTGGCAGATGAAGCAGACGTCCTGCCTTATACCCCATGATCATAAAGGGTGCCATCCAGCAGATGTAGTGGCAGTTAGCCCGTTTTCCGTGAATGATTGCTGGAATCAGAAACAAAATTACAATTCCATAGTAAATTACATAGCTGTAAATGTTCGAGATTGAAATCCCATGATCAGTCATAAAAAATGGCTGAATCGTGTAATCGCCTTTTCCCAGTACATGGCAGATAATCAGTCCAGAAAGCCAGATTACCCAGATTCCATATTTGAGATAATTGCGCCAGCCTTGCTTCGGACTTTTTGGAGAGAAGCGTTCAAAGCATTCACTCAAACCTCCGGTAGGACAAAGGAAGCCGCACCATAATCTTCCAAAGAACATTCCAAGAATAAACATCAGGGTAAAAACAATAAAGCTTCCGTTTATGATATGCTGCATCGCTGCCATAATGATGAGGTAGGGTGAGAAATAATAAATCGTAACTGGAAAAAGCAGCATTGAGAATGTAATAAGAAATTTGCGAAAGGTTTGTAATTTCATAGTAACTCCTATGGTGGTTTCGACTGGCTCAACCACCGGCAATGCCAAGTATACTTTGCAACTAAGAGTGTTATAACACTGCCAAGTAAACTTGTCAACAAGAAATTCGTAGAATGAGAAAACCAGCTTAAAAATTGACTTACTTTAATGTATTACATATACTCAATGTAGTGATTAACTCAAATGATGAGGTATAAATATGAGTACACTGAGCTTAAGATTACCAGATTCTTATCACACAGCTGTAAAAGATATTGCAAATCAGGACAATATCTCAATTAATCAGTTTATCGTATCAGCTGTAGCAGAAAAGATTGCCGCTTTTGAAACTCAGCATTACCTCGAAGCACGTGCTCAGAGAGCTTCAAAAGATAAGTTCAATGATGTCCTCGCAAAAGTACCTGCAGCAGAACCTGCTGAGTTTGATAAATAATTTAATATGAACACAAATCAGTTTGCACGAACCAGACTTACATTCGGAAAAGAGAATATGGAAAAACTCTACAATGCCCGTGTTATTGTTTTTGGCATTGGCGGGGTAGGCAGCTATGTTGTTGAGGCTCTGGTTCGTTCCGGGATTGGTGCAATTGATATTGTTGATGATGATAAAATCTGTCTTTCAAATCTGAACCGCCAGCTTTACGCGCTGCAGTCTACAATCGGCAGGGACAAGGTTGATGTTGCCGAAGAGCGTATTCATGACATTAACCCGGACTGTAAAGTAACAAAATGGAAGACCTTCTACATGCCCGACACTGCCGATCAGTTTGATTTTTCTCAGTACGATTATATTGTAGATTGCATTGATACTGTGACCGGAAAACTTGAAATCATCACTCGTGCAAAGGCGCTTAAAAAGCCGGTTATCAGTTGCATGGGTGCTGGAAATAAGGTTGACCCGACTAAGCTCAAGGTTGCTGACATCACGCGCACTTCAGTGTGTCCGCTTGCCCGAGTTATGAGAAACGAACTTAAGAAGCGACGCATCAAACGACTCAAGGTTGTGTTCTCAACTGAGACTGCAATTCCTCCGCAGGTCGATGAAGCTGATCCTGATTTTGAAGATACTTCCGGAGTTACACCTGACCGCAAAGGTTCTCCAAAAAAACAGACTCCCGGCAGCAATGCCTTCGTGCCTTCGGTTGCAGGAATGATTATTGCTGCAGAGGTTGTAAAAGATTTAACTCAGTTCCATGTTACGGATCTGTTTAGAGAATAGATAGACAGTTTAGGTTCGATTTTATATATTAAAAAATGGAGTTAAAAAAAATTATGAAAAAAATTATTATATTATTTAGCCTTTTATTTTCGGTTTTCAGCCTTTATGCAAACGATACTTATTTCTTTATGGCAGGCGGCCAACTTGTTCCTACTAAGGAAGGCAATGTTGATGTCGAAATGTCTGAGGAAATCATAAACATTGTATTAAATCCTAAGGATTACGAAATTACTGTTGATTTCTCTTTTTACAATACCGGGAAAGATATCAGTCTCGAAATCGGTTTTCCTTTTTTCTGTTTAGGAATTGGAGGAGAAGGAACAATTTCTGATTTCAAATGCTGGACTAATGATGTTGAAACCAGTTATACCGATTACCCGATTAAGAAGAACTGGAGTTCAAATGAACCTACAGAACTTGAAAATGCATATGTAAGAACAATTAAGTTTCCTTCTAAGAAGACAACAAAAACCAGAATTTCATATAAAGCTACTTATGGTCGCGAAGCTCCATCCTACAATATAGCAAAGTATCTTTATGGCACCGGTTCCAGCTGGAAAAATGCGATTGGAAAGATGACAGTAAGAATCCAGAGTAATCTCATCTATTCTTCTCCAATTCAGCTTGCACTTCCAGAAGAAGGTTCAATGAAAAGAGTCAGTGACAATGTTTGGGAAGCTGTTTATACAAATATTGAACCGGATGAATACACAAAATGCATTACAATTGTGATGGGTAATATTTTTGGCGATACAGGTCCAAGAGTTCTGCAAAAAAAGAGATTTGTTCCTTGCAACGTGGAATTGACTAAGCAGAGTTTATTCTGGTATACAAAGCCTCAGTTACGCTTGCTCAGAAACGCAATCTATGCTTTTAATGGCTATCCTTTTAAATCAAAAGATTTAATTGAATTGTTTGAAGTCGAATGTGCAGAATACGGATGGTTTGGCTTTAAGGAAATAGATGGAAAATATAAAGGCTATTACCCATTAGATAAAAACTTTTCAGAAGACAAATTATCAGACATTGAAAAGTACAATGTTAAACTGATTCTGGAAGAAGAAAAGAGCTTATAGTATATCGGATTCGGATTTATGCTTTATTCACAAGCGTAAAACTCTTTTCTGTTAGTTCACACAGCTTATTGAAATCAGTTACTGCAGTGAGCAGAATTGTAATCCAGTGTTTCTTATTCATATGCCAGGCGGGGAAGATTGATTTGTGATCTATGAGATTCGGGATGGCATCCTGGTCGGCTTTCATATTTACAACCCAGACGTTTTCATCGCCTGTGAGAGCGAGCTGGCGGTATTTAATTCTCATAACAAGTGCAAACCATTTTTCATTCGGACAGCGGAAGACAAAAGAGTAGGGCGCATCATCCGGCCACGGGTAATCAGGCTCTGCTTCAAATTTTGATTTAATCCAGGCGATGTAATCATCTTTCAAATCATTTGACTCAAAACATTTTGTTTTAATGTCATCAATAATCTTCTGGACTTCTTCGCGTAATGAAGCTACAAATGCGCCGTGAGAAGGGATATCAAAAAGCGGATATTTTTCGCCGGTTGCAGAATCAAAAAGCTGGACGGTGAGTGTCTGGTCGGAAAGCACTAAAGTGATGTCGGCTTTGAATGAACCGTTGGAAACTGGCACTCCCATTTCATAACTGTTGTCATCGCTTGTTGTAAAACCAGTCGCTTTCAGAGAGTCTTTCTTAATTTTTGCCGATCGAAAAATATAACTGTAGTCCATTTAATATTCAATCCACTGATGCATGCCAGGACCGAACAAATCGCTTGGTCTTTCGATAAAGCCGAACTTTTTGTAAAAGCCCTGTTTGTTTTCGGCGGCCATCAGCGAAATCATAATTCGATAGCCGGGTTTAAGAAGGCTTCGGATATATTCCATGATTGCTTCCATCAGTTTTCGGCCGAGTCCTTTTCCCTGATATTCGGGAGCAACAATCACATCTGCAATAAGAACAGAATATCCATGATCCCAGATTACTCGTCCCAGTGAGACCGCTTTATCATTATCTCTGAAACAAATTACATGAGAGTTTTGCAATCCACCTTCAGCCTGTTCAGCCGGAAATACACTCCAGCCAACAGCCTGTCGTAATCCTAAATATTCTTCTGTGGTAATTGTATTTGTGATTTTTATATTCATGTTTTTTTACCTCATTATGCACATCATTACTATTTTATAGAATGTTCTTTATACCACTGTGTGCGCCACTCTGGATCCCAGGTGTTTTCGATGCGATAAAGGCAATGCTTGTTTGTCTGCCAGTTCATGCGCAGAATGTAGATGTCGCCACAAGGATGAACAGCCACCGATTCTAATTGTTCATTTTCAGAATATACTTTCATAGTTTTTATCAGCTCATTGTTCTTGAATAAATAGATATTTGGGGCATCTGAAGTATAGAACATATATCCATTTACCTGTATACCATACCAATAATAAACAACTCCGTTTATATACAATGCATCGTCCTCTATCAAAAGTCCTTTTTTGCCATATTCGCTGTTTTTAGAAAAAAGCCTTATCGTCTGATCTGGGGTTTTGTAATTTTTTTTGTTCTCTTCAATGCTCACCCCCGGATTAATTATGCTGTGAATGGCGGAATTATAATCTACATATAAAAATACGTTATTTTCTTTTGAATAATAAGAGGCTCGGATAATTGTGCTCAGATTCTCGATATCAACGATTTTCTTGCCTGTTTGTTCGTCAATTATACAAACTCCATTTTCATAAACCTGAAAGCCCAACAAGCCCTTGTCCACAGACAAAAAGGCTGTTCCAGGGAACAGGCCAAAATCTTTTCTGTTTTTCAAAGAATAATCCGCTGTGTCCAGAGTATATACAACCCTTGTATCTTCTTGATATACATAGATTTTGCCGTCTGAATCTATCTTCAGGGAATTCCCGGTAACATCTTCGTAAGCTCCTAACATATCGTTAGACCTTATAAAGAGATATCCGTTTTCTTTCTTATTTTCGAACTCGTGCAGTTTTTCAAGCTTATAGTCATCTGCAAATATTGCGCCAAAAATCATCATGCACAGTATTGAAACTACCAGTTTTTTCATTTTCCTGTACTCCTAAATAATTCAACACCTAGCCTATCCCAATTATGTTATTCGTTCAATAACAAAAATCAGATTTAGCAATTTTCACTAAATAGCGCATAAATTTTATTTCTCTATTGAAAACTATCACTATATGCTCTATTATCTAATCGACAATTCTGTAGAATTCTACAAAAAAGGAGAATAAAATCAATGCCGAATCGTCCAAAATACCTCAATCAGCTTATAAATGCAAAACATGACGGCTTTCCTAAAGTTATTACTGGCATACGGCGATGCGGAAAATCCTATCTCCTTAAAGAACTTTATAGAACTCATCTGATAAATGAAGGTGTTAAAGAAGACAACATAATAATTCTTGAACTTGATGATGCAAAAAATGCGGCTTACCGAAATCCCCTTACATTAAATGAATACATTCTTTCAAAATGCTCCGACAAAAGACGGCAGTTCTATGTTTTCATTGACGAAATCCAACGTGTCTACACGATTGTAAATCCTGACTTAACAGACGGAAAAACCGTTCTTGCAAAAGAAGAAGATTCCGAAGTAATTTCATTTATAGATGTAACGCTTGGGCTTTCTCACGAAAGCAACATTGATCTTTATATTACCGGCTCAAATTCTAAAATGCTTTCAAGTGACATTGTGACAGAATTTCGTGATAAAGCTACAGAAATTCATCTTCAGCCACTTTCATTTGCAGAATTCTGTGACTGGACTAAAATGGAAAAATCAGAAGCCCTGTATGAATATATGCAGCACGGAGGCATGCCACTTGCAGTTTTAAAATCTCGCGATGAAAAAGAAACTTACCTTAAGGAACTTTTCAAGACAACATATTTTAAGGACATCCTTGAACGAAAAAAGCTCCGTCGCGAAGAAGCTCTAGACGAATTATGCACAATTCTTGCTACATGCACAGGAGAACTTGTTAATGCCGAAAAGCTTTCCAATACTTTTCATTCAAAGCGAAAAGAAAAAATCAGCAAAGAAACGGTCTCTTCTTACATTCAGGCATTCGAAGATGCTTTCATAATCCGTGAAGCCAAACGATACGATTTAAAAGGCAGGAATTTCATCAATTCTACCCGAAAGTATTATTTCTGCGACACAGGGCTTCGCAATGCCAGACTTGATTTTATGTATCCAGATGAAGGACAGATTCTTGAAAACATTGTTTACAATGAGCTTGTTTACCACGGTTACAATGTGAATGTCGGCTGTTTTGATTCTGTAGAAAAAAACGAAAACGGAAAAAGCGTCAGAAAAACTTACGAAGTTGATTTTATGGCAACAAAAGGCAACGAAACAATATACCTTCAGATTACCGACAACATATCGGATGCACAAACAAAAAAACGCGAAGTCCGCCCATTTATCCTATTGAACGACCAGATAAAAAAAATCATAGTAATCAACCGTCCTGTCAAAGAAACAAAAGATGAAAACGGCTTTACAATTATTGGAATCACAGATTTTCTTTTGGGATTATAGCTACTGCTTTTCCAGCTTTTGTATCATCTCCACAAGCTTCTGGCGGTGTGCCGGAAGCGTCACTTCACCGGATGTTTTGCCTTCATCCGTGTACCAGACCTGCTTCGCGAAATGCGCGGAAAGGTCTGCGCTCTTAAAATGAACGCCGTAAATTGCAAAGATTGTGTTGCGCAAAAGGCGAAGGTCGGCTTTGCTCAAAGTCGGCAGGATTTCATCAACGTATTTGCCGTAATTGTCGTCCGTGTAGCCGTTTATTGCCATGGCGTAGAAGTCCGGCTCTCCCCAGGTGCGGCGGATGCGGAAGACTTCGGTGTATTCTTCGCCAGCAATGTAGTAGTAGATGTTGCCGCCGAAGCCTACGTACCAGCTTGATACAAATAAATGATTATAAACATCAGGATCGGACAATATGTTGGAATAGTCTTGCAATAAAATTCTTGCAATTCTTTTTCCATTTGTGTCATTTATGCAGATATTACTGTTTATACCTTCAAACCGGATATTAGCACCATAACCATTTCCTTGTTCATCATATAAAATGGCTCCGTCAGTTTTTCCATATAAATATTGTTCTGGTTTCCAAAAATCCGTTAAAATATCGTAAGTTGAATAATAAGTGTCACCCCAAATAAGAACATCATTACGAATAAAATCATTGTAGAGCTTGAGTTCCGCTGCCCTTTTTTCGCTATGGGCATATTTTTCGGGGTCATAAGTTTTCAGATATCCCATAGCCTCTTCAGATGAATAGATACGACCGGTGGTATCTACGGCATTTGGATATCCGTATTCGTTGACATAATAAATTATGTAGCCATTATCTTTTTTGAGAATGAAACTGATTCCAGACAAGATATTTTCATATCCAGCTATATATTGAATTTGTTCATTGTCTTTTTCCAGAATTAACACATCGCTATAGTAACTTATATCGAAATCTCCCAATTCTATTTGCATCAAAGCAAAGGTATTCCTATATTCAGTTTTTTTAATACCTTCCAGAGTAGTCAAATCATAATAAGTATAATCAGATGTGCTATTAATGATTTTTATCGTGTTATCAACTTCATTTACGGCAAGCTCATTTGGACTTCCGGGGCCACCTGCGACACCATCCCTATAATATATATCTTGTATTTCACCAAGTTTCTCAACTTCCTGCGCAAAGCAGAAAAGACTCATTGAGAAAATAATTGCCATAAGTAAAATTGTTCTTTTCATATTCAAACCTTAATCCAAATATCCGCCGTAGCACCAGCCTGTGGTGCCTGGTTTTATTTCTTTACCGTCTTTGTCTTTTGCACCGGAAAGAACTTCTACCTGTACCCAGTTGCTGTTTATGCCATCGATAGTTTCTGCTTTACCAAGTTTCAGGATTTTGACTTTTGTACCTTTTTGCATGGTTGTGATTACACTGCTTGATGTTGCTTCCTGAGAACGAAGGCGAAGATTGTCGTTGCAAGTCATTACTTTGCTTACAGCTACGTTTGTTGATGAAGCTGAATCCTGATTATCAAAATTGATGTATTTGGTTTCTACCCAACCTTCGCGGCCGTCTACTTTACGAACTTTGCACCAATCGTTTTGGTGTTCTAATATCCACAGATATTCATGATCAAAATTATAGCCATTATTTTCAGCTGAAAGTTTTGCTTCATTTTGAAGTGGAATGTGATTTGTATTCATGATTCCGATTTCTCGTTTATAGAAATCATATTGTTTTATCCAGTCATTACTGAGCTTTTTAATTTCATAACAGCCTTTTTCTTTGTTACAGTCGGTCAAATAAAAATTTCCTTCAAAATCTATACAAGAACTATTCATTGCAATAAGACCGTTTGAATTGCGAACAGGATTCCAATCCCCAGCAGGTAACTCGCATATATAAACTTCATAAGTCCAAGGATCTAATACTGCTACAATAAATTCATATGGTATTTCTGGATGAGTTGATAAATTAATATTAAAGCCATTACCAATAGCAGAATAATATGATAAACCTTTTTTATCGGTTCCCTCATAGCTAAACGCAGTTGAAAAACTTTTAGAAAGCCATTCATATTTTTCATTCCTGATACTTATATTTTTCCAATAATTAGCAAAATTTGGAGCTTTTTTTACATTGATACAATTATCACCAAAATATTTTTGAGAGCCAATTTTTTTTAATCCTAAATGTTCAGCAAGACCATTTTCCATTTCTTGTTTTGTTTGAGTAGCATTATGAAACTTTGTTTTTCCATCTGGAAGAAGCTCCCAATATATCAAACCAGAATTTCCATTTGAAAAAAGTTTATTTTCAGTATAATAAAGAGAAAAACTAAAGTTATCTTTTACATCACTATAATCAATAGAATAATCTGGTTGGGTTATATTTTTGCTTTTTGTATAGATATCAATTTTATTTATAGAACCTTTTTCACCTAAAACAAGTATCTCATCATTCTGGGAAAAAGAAAGAATGTTATATAAAGACTTATATTCCCTTTTCTGATTTGGATTCTCTAAATTAAAATAAAAATGATTATCTGTATCAAATAGAATCAACTGATTTTTCCAGCTTTGCATCTGATAAATACCAGGATTTCCACCTTCTACTGGATCCCAGTTTTCATAATATTTGATTGGCTGTCCGAATTTAATTTCTTTGGTGACTTCAAATTTTTGAGCAAAAATAAAAATGGTGTTTAGTAAAAATATTACTGATAAAATAAGTTTTTTCATTTCTTTTATCTCCAGATATATTCTAATTATTTCTCTAACTTTTGTATCATTTCAACAAGCTTCTGGCGATGGGCTGGTAGTGTGATTTCGCCGGAGGTTTTGCCTTCATCTGTGTACCAGACTTGTTTTGCGAAATGAGCGGAAAGGTCTGCGCTCTTAAAATGAACGCCGTAAATTGCGAATATTGTGTTCCGCAAAAGGCGGAGTTCTGCTTTGCTCAAGGTTGGAAGAATCTTGTTTACGTACTGGCCGTAAGAGTCGTCTGTGTACCCGTTGATGGCCATAGCATAAAAATCTGGATCACCCCAGGTGCGACGGATGCGGAAAACTTCGGTGTAAGCTTCACCCGCCATATAATAGTAGATGTTACCACCATATCCAACATACCAGCTGGATGAAAGACCTGAATATTCATTCTTAAGTAGATGTTTATAGCCATTATCAATTTGTATGAGCATATTTCTTTTTCCTTCTGGATTTACAATACATAACTCTGTACTTTCATAATCAAATGATAATTGATAGCCATATCCATTTTTGTCATACTGAATTAACCCATTTAAAATATATGAATCATTTTTAACAGTATAATATGTTTCTCCCCAAATTAAGATACGATTGCAGATAAAATCATTATAGAGTTCCAGCTCCGCTGCCCTTTTTTCGCTTTGCCTATATTTTTCGGGGTCATATTCTTTAAGATATGCCATTGCTTCTTCACTTGAATAAATTCGACTGGTTGTATCTACGGCTCCGGGATAGCCTGACTCGTCAACATAATAGACAATATATCCGTTTCCTTTTTTCAGGATAAAACTAATTCCATTAGCACATTCATTTTTTATTTTTACAAATATGTTTTTGTTTTCCTGAATTGTAATTAATGAATCAGAAAAACTTATAATTTTATTCTCTAATCTAATAGATGCTGATGCCCAGAACGAAGTAAAATCATTTATCGTTTCAGATTCATGATTACCGTTTAGAGAGATGCGTGTACCTCCATCCCAGTTACCATTCATTATTTCGATATTATCAGTTACCTCATCAACATATATTCCAAACGGGCTTTCAGAAGTTAGTGATTCATGATGCTTTATTTCGCTGGTTTGAAATAATCTTTCAACTTCCTGCGCAAAGCAGAAAAGACTCATGGAGAAAATGGTTGCTGTAAGTAAAAGTTTCTTTTTCATTTTTGCTACCTTAGTTCTTTTGATGTTCTTTGTACCACTGCTCGCGCCACTGTGGATCCCAGGTGTTTTCTATGCAGTAAAGGGTGTGCTTGTTTGTCTGCCAGTTTATGCGGAGGATGTAGATGTCGCCGCTTGGATGAATTGCGATGGACTCTATTTCTTCATCATTCATTCCCGGATGAACTATACTATGCATAGCTTTGTTTGAATCACGGAAAAACAAAATATCTGTTGATTCATCATAGTAAACAAAATCATCCCAAAAAATATCATTTATGCTAACCTGAAATTTTCGCTTTCCAGTTTTAATGTTTACTGCCAGATAAGAAGTATATGTCCACGAATAATATAAATAATCACTGCTTACTCTGTGTAATCCATAAAGACATGGTAAATCTGATAAGTCATATTTATATTCTTTTTCAGGAAGATGGGTTTTATCTGCCAGATTAAAGGTTGTAAGTTTGTCCCAGTTATAAATAAAAAAATCTCCATTATCATTTATGAATAAACGATTGCCGGTTTCATCATCCTGTGGGACAACTTTTTCTGATGGCCTTATGGAAATAAGGTTTTTGTCGTTATTATATTCCTGAACTGTTTTTATTTCATATTCATTGGCAAATAAGAGGTTCGTAAAAACTAGAAGGAAGGTTGTGATAATTGATTTCTTCATTTTCAAATCTCCAGACTTTTAGATTTTTCTCTCTACTATTGTTGGTTTTATTATAATAAGTAGAGAGTGTGTTATACAATGTGCGGTTTGTTATGGGATGCGGCGGGGGTTTTAGGGGGTGTCCCCCTAGGAGAAGGGGTAGAGGAAGACCGCGCAGCGGGCTGGAGCGAGGGGAAGACTTTCCCCTTCATCATAAAAATTTGAAATTGAAACTCCCTAAATAAAAATCTGTGTTATACTATATGAATATTACGAGTCGGGCCAGGAGAAAAAAATGGACACACGAAGAGACAAAACAAATTACTATCTTGATATTGCGGAGGAGGTTTCTAAACGGTGCACATGTTTGCGCAGACATTATGGGGCGATTATCGTAAAGAATGATGAAATTGTTTCGACGGGTTATGTGGGTGCGCCAAGGGGACGGGCAAATTGTACGGACCTTGGTTATTGTATTCGGGCGAAACTGAATATTCCGCGTGGTGAGCGTTACGAACTTTGCCGCAGTGTTCATGCAGAAGCTAATGCGATTATTTCGGCTCCTAGAGACAGAATGATTGACTCGACTTTGTATCTGACTGGTATTGAAGTAAGCGACAAATCTTATATCAAAAATGCAAACAGCTGTTCTATGTGTAAGCGAATGGTAATCAATGCTGGTATAAAAACTGTTGTAATTAGACTGAATCACGAAGAATATAAAACTATTGAAGTTTCATCCTGGGTTGAAAATGATGAATCTATAGATGGAACTATGGGATACTAGATTTCATTAAAGTACAACTGTAATCGAAAAGATTGATTTTTTCACAATAATCCTCATAATAGTGCGATATGAAACTTAAAGGCTTTTACTCATCACTTGTGGCAATCGCAATTCCAATTTCTCTTCAGGCGCTTTTACAGAACTTTGTAAACATGCTCGACACTGTTATGATCGGGCGGCTTGGAAGTGTTGAAATTGCAGCGGTAGGGCTTGGCAATCAGATCTTTTTTATTCTCAATATGATTCTTTTTGGAATTACTTCTGGCGGCGGAGTTTTTATCGCTCAGTTCTGGGGAAAGAAAGATATTAAGGGAATCAGAAAGTCATTAGGTTTGATGACTTTGATTGCGCTGTTTGTTTCTGTTGTTTTTACTATTCTTGGAATTTTTATTCCGAATAAACTGATTGGTATTTATTCTCCGGATCCTGAGGTTGTAAAGGTTGGCGGTGAATATCTTCGTCTGGCGTGTTTGTCTTACATTCCTACGGCTATCAGTTTTTCTATTACGCTGGCCTTGAGAAGTACAGAGCGTGTTAAACTACCGCTCGTTTGTACGTCAGTTTCTTTGTTTACAAATGCCGGTGCAAATTATGTTTTGATTTTTATTGCTCATCTGGGTGTTAAGGGGGCTGCAATTGCAACTGTGTTTGCCCGTGTTGTTGAACTTATAATTCTTGTAAGCTGGTCATATTCTCACAAATATGAAATCAGTGGTAAGCTCCGTGAACTTCTGGGCTTTGACTGGAGTTTTGTTTTCAAATATATAAAGATTGCTTTTCCGGTTATTATCAATGAAACTTTCTGGGGGCTTGGAACTTCTGTATACAACGGAATCTATGCTCATGCAGGAACAGATGCTTTTACTGCCTACAGTATTACGGGAACTATCAGTCAGCTGACATGGGTATTCTGTATGGGCTTTGGAAACGGAATGGGTGTTCTGATTGGAAAACGAATCGGTGAAAAGAAACTTGATGAAGCCCGCGCATATGCACTGCGTTCAATGTGGTTTATGCCTTTGATTGGGACGGCCGTTGGAATCTTTCTGTTACCACTTTCTAAATTACTGCCGTTCCTCTTCAATGTTGAACCTGAAATAATTAAGATGGCAACTCAGATTCTTATGATTCTGATTCTGCTTTATCCGTTCAATTCTTTCTGTATGGATTGGATTGTCGGTGTGTGCAGGGCAGGCGGAGATACTGTTTTCTCTGCGGTCGGTGAACTGGTTGTTCTATGGGGTGTTGCGATTCCTTTGGGATATGTAGCAGCCTTTGTACTCCATCTTCCAGCTCCAATGATATTCTTATTCCTTTCAAGTGAATCGATTGTAAAGGCGATTATTGGCGTAATCAGAATATTAAGCGGAAAGTGGCTGCACGAGGTAACCTGATTAAGGCAGATTTGAAGATAACGGAAATCTATTTAATTCCAGGAACGGTGAGCACTGGTAAAAGCCGATGTCGTGGATTTTTGCTTCCAGTGGCAGGGTGATTTTTTCTGCGAGTTCTAGCGCTCTGGAAAACTGAGTTTGATTCAGGCCTGTGGCAAGGGTAGTGTGCGGGAACCAGATTTCCGGGATGTAATATTCGTTTTCGCCTGCTTCGAATTCTGGAAGCACTATTTTGTGAAGTTCATCATTTATTGTAGAAAGAAAGTCGTCTTTTGCAGGCTTGAGGAAAAGGACCTTGTTGTTGAAGTTTCCGATTTCTGTAAATCTCACTACGCCGGACTTTTGTGTTTTGGAAAAGTCTTTAACAATCTGAATCAGTTTCTCTTCTGTTTCTTTTGTTCCGTGAAATGCGCCGATTGTCACATGTGGCGGAACCTTGTTTTTGATCATAAAATCATTGCCAGTCTGTTCTGCGATTGAGGACATTGTATTAAAAATGATTTCATTTACATCCTGAGTAAAATGAAGAGAAACTGCATATGTGATAAAAGGCTTTTCGTAACTCATAGGAACTATCCGTTTATAATTTTTTCAGCAACATCTTTTATTGAAAGATTGGTTGTATCAAGAGTATTGCCCAGCGACGAGAAATAATCAAGAGATTTTGTGCTGACTTTTAGCCACTCGTCTGTTCGCCACGGGCATTCTTTGTCATTGTGCCAGCGGTCGGTAAGGGTTGTGTGATTGCAGGTCAGGGTAACGGATTTTATTTCCAGTTCCAGTTTTTTGATGCCTTCGATTATCGAATTGTAGACCCATTCATTATCCATCAGCCAGACCAGGACAATCATCTTACATTCAGAACATTTTTTATAGTTGCCGATCATGTGAAGAATATTGTCCACGGCCATAGTCTTGGTTTCGCGGTTCCCAACAAAAGGATGAATGTCGAGGCACCAGTCGCCGTCAATAAAGGCTGTTCCCGGAGTATGTTCTGCAATGTATTTGCCAACAGCGGTCTTTCCAACCCCCATCGGTCCGTTTAGTATGATTACTTTCATTTATTTGAATCCTTTTATTCCGAGGTTTCTATTTTTTCTGGTTTAATAATTCAATATATTCCATTCGTTTAATCATATGTTCTGTTGAGTGGGCATCAAAACCAATAATAGTTTTTATTGGATTTGATGTTGTCTGATTATACAATTCAACCAGATTCCAGAATTCTTTTCTCCAGAAAATATGATGGGATTTTTCGATATGTTTTTCATATGACGAAAGATTTTTTTCGAGAATGATATTGTATTGAGAAGCGGTGGCTATAAGTTTGTTTGAAATATCAGTTAGCTCTTGTGTCCATTTTTTACAACGACGAAAGAATCTGTCTGGATGAGCAACAATATTAAAATATCCGGTTTTCATTCCTTCTATCATTGCATTGCAACAGCCGATATATTCATCAGATTTGTCCTTGTCATCAAAACTATAAGTTCCATCCGGATGCTGAAAAAAATGCTGCCCGATAATTAGAGGATGCAGATTTAATTCATACAGATATTTATAGTAATTTATCATTGAAGGAAGAAATTCAACTTCAAGACCTGTTTCTATTTGAATCTGTCCCTGATATTTTATTTGTAGATTTTTTAGCGATTCAATATATTCAGAAAGCTGTTCTATTTCCATACGGTTGTTGAACGGATTTTCCGGGAATGGACAATGCTCTGTAAAAGTTATTTTTTCAGCTCCTAAAGATAAAGCTTCTTTTATAAACTCTTCGTCACTTTCATTGGAACCATGCTTGCATCTGAATGTATGTACGTGGAATATATGTTTCATAATTATATCTCTTTAGGATTGTAGCATAGAAGTAAGCTGCTTTGCATTAAAATTGTAGTTTAATTTCAAAATATCTCAAATATGATATAATCAGATAAATATGAAAAAACAAAACCTTCCACAGCAGACACATTTTATTGGAGTTCTTACGCCAGAGGATATTACCCTTACACTTGAAGATTGCCGCCGTTATATGAACGAGGCTTACGGCTGCCGTTCCGGACATTTAACTCCGATTCATGTTACTTTGATTCCGCCATTCAGATTGCCTGAAGAATATTCAACTGAAAACCTGGCTAAATCAATAGAGCAGGATGTCATATCGACAGGCTTGGCCTTCACTGCAAAGATAAATAACTTTGATGCATTTGGAGACAGAACTCTTTTTGCAAAAGTTGAAAAAGATAATAAATGGACCACCTTGCGTGATGCAGTTTATTCTGCAGTGTCGCTGGAGATTTAGAGAATGCTGAATAATATAAAACTATTTGTCTTTGACCTGGGTGGAACTCTGATGGAATATAAGGGCATGCATCTGAGCTGGGCCGGGTATTATAAAACATCCTTTGAGTATGTAAATGAAAAATTAGAGCTCGGCCTGTCCGATCAGCAGATTGCAGCTTCAGTTCAGATTTTTACAGATTATAACCCGGCAGTGAATCCTCGAGAAAAGGAGATTGATCCGGAAATAATTTTTGAAGATATCATAAAAGGGTGGAACACAACTCTTCCAATCAGCAAAATCATCGATGTCTTTTTTGAGTCCCTTCATCTTGAGCCAGTAATTTATGATGATTCGATTCCTGTCCTGAAGAAGCTGCAAAAATCCGGATTTAAGATTGCAGCTATGACAGATGTCGCGACCGGCATGCCCGATCTTATGCACAAGAATTATGTATCGCCACTTTTTCCTTATTTTGATTTATATGTTTCGTCTCTTTCATGCGGATATAAAAAGCCAAATCCAAAAGGACTTAGAGACATCTCTGAACATTTTGGAATTGCACCAGAAAACATGGTTATGATTGGCGACACATCCCGAGATGTTAACGCTGCAAAAAATATCGGCTGTCATTCAATTCTGATAAACCGCTCAGGCGGGCCATCGCAGGATTATGGGCAGGAATTTACGGTTACAAATACGATGGAAATATTAAACCTTGTTCAGTTCTAATTGAAGAACATTGCTAATACTCCACCTACACCGATTCAACACCGTATGTCTCTTTGAATTCTTTTTCATCCGCAGCAGAACGGATGAGCATTACTTCGGTGAAGTGGCCGTCGGATTTGTTTTTGAAGCCGGCGACTTTTTCTCCGGTACAGATTGAAGAGCGGATTACGGCATACTGAGTTTCGGGATTGAAATGTACGGCAGGCTCTTGCTTTTTACTGTTACCGAAGAGTTTCATTTTTTACACCTCAAAATCAAGGCATGAACGGCTTGCAGTATAAGGACGAACCTTGCTGTCAGCCACGGCAACGTGTTCCGGATGTTTTGAATATTCTTTCAGAGCTTCTTCTGATTCAAAGCTTGAGTCCAGCATAAGGTCGGCAGTGGAAGAAGCGAGGCGGCCGCTGGTGATTACTTTGATATCTACGAGGCCTGGGACTTTTCCCTTGAGGCCTTCGAGACCTTCTTTGATTCCGGCTTTTACTGATTCTTTTTCAGAATCACTCATTTCTTTTAATGTCCATAAGATGATGTGCTTTACCATTTTCTGTCCTCTTTTTATATCAGTTTAAATCATATTGCAGCCGGATTTTCTTTCTTCCGGATGAGCTACTTCAAAGCCGCAGTTTGCTTCCATATTGAGTTCGCGGAGTTCTTTTACACCGTCAATATAAAGCTGATAGTTGATACCTGTAGATTCGTATCCGCAGCCAACATCATATTCATCACCAAGCGACTCGCGGACAATCTGCTCGCGCTGTTCTCGGGTTGTGTTTTTAATCAAAATGCTTGCCATATTTGTTCCTTAATCGCGCGGTTTTTCCACACGAATTGTAAAAATTGACTTCATGTTTGTCTATAGAATATCACGAAACAAGAGTTTATTCAGCGCTTTGTGTGGAAAATTACCAGGAGCAATTACAGATAAGACACCAGCTCATCCATAGGGATTCTTGCTGTCGCGTGACGGTTGCTGTCTGTTGTTTCTTCTGTATAGCCGAGGGCAAGAATATTTACCGGTACAAGGTTATCTGGAAGATTGAACTCTTCTTTGATAACATCCGGCTTAAAATAGCAGATCCATACAGAACCAACTCCGTTATCAGCGGCACTGAGCATCATATGATCAGTTACGATTGAGGCATCGATATCAATTGTCTGATGTCCATCAAATGGGCGTTTCCATGCTTTTGAAGCATCAGCACAAACGAGTAAAGCTACCGGTGCTTTGTAAATATTTGCAGCTTTTGCAAGCTTTTCTTTAGCTTCTGCAGATTTAATAACGATGATTCTGGCTGGCTGTAAATTAGCAGCAGTTGGGGCAACTCGGCCGGCTTCAAGAATTTCATCAAGAACATTCTGTGGGATTTCCTTATCCAGATATTTTCTGGCAGAAAAACGATTTTTAGCAAGATTCAAAAAATTCATAATATTTCTCCAAAAATATTTATTACGACTAGTCGCCGTCATTATAGCATATTAAATCGGTTTGACAAGAATGTACTTTTTTGTTATATACTATCCAAAAGGAAAGTATAAGCTATGAATAAATATAACTGTCCTGTAGATGCAACTATCAGCAAAATTGGCGGCAAGTATAAGGCCGTTATTCTCTATCATCTGAAAGATGAAACTTTGCGCTACAATGAAATCAAAAGAAAAATCAAAAAGATAACAGACAAAATGCTGGCACAGCAGCTTCATGAACTTGAGGATGATAAATTGATTAACCGTAAGGTCTACGCGGTTGTTCCTCCAAAAACTGAATACAGTCTCACGGAGCTTGGTCAGTCGCTGATTCCAATTCTGGATGCAATGTGTTCCTGGGGGGAACAATTTATGGTAGAATAAAAGAAGAGAGGTTATAAATGAAAACATCAAAGCGATTATTTACAAGTTTTATTATCTGTTTACTTTTCAGCAGTATTTTTGCATTTGAAACAAAGGTAATAAACACAACAGATCTTGAAGTCTGGCTTACAGTTTTTCAGGGAGATTCAGCACAGGAACTGCATGTGGCTCCCAAGTCAGAAAAGACTTTTTCGTATGAACTTATAGATCCAGATAATATCAAATACAATCTTTCGTGGGGAAGTGATAATAATTGCTGGTGGGGCTTCGCTGAAGGGCCTATCACTGAAGCAAATACATGGGAACCCGGCTATGCTTTTAAACAATACGACTTTTCCTTTTTTTCTCTTACAAAACAAGAGAAGTCTGCAGTTTCTACTATGATTAGAACTACCTACATTGGTTTTACAGAAATGAAAGAAAAGGGTTTTAAACTCAAGATGATTGATGAATGCCAAAACGTTGGAGAACTCTTTGCTCTGTTAGATAAATACGTTTTTGATTATCATTTCTCGATAACAATTGACAGGGGTGAAAAAGGATGTCTTGAATGGAAGTTCAAGAATCTTGTTACAGATGAAAAAAGCAAAAAAAGTATTGATCCTATAGTCACCTATTTTGAGAAAGCAACTTCAAACGCTTATTACATCCGCTTTAATAGTTGTTCAGAAAGTACAAAAGATTTTAATAATCCTTACTGGAAAGAATTTCCAAGAGCCGCCTCAAAGGCCTGTAAATATGATTATATAGTTCTTGATCCGCGTTCAAATAATGGTGGCGGCCAGATGCAGCAGGTTCGGTTTTTTGAATCACTCATCAATAAAAACTATAAAGGAAAGATTTACATTCTTCAGGATAAATACAGTTTTTCTGCCGCCGAAATGTGGATGATTGCCGGGAAATACGTAAATAAGCTGGACATTACAACTGTCGGCACTTTTACCGGCGGAATGCAAAGATATGGTGAATGCAAATCAATACACAAGAATAATGTATGGGGCTGGATTCCAACAATAATCTGCGGTATTCCCGATGATGGAAAATGGAAGGGCGAGGGTGTCGGCTATGAGCCTGATGTTTTTGCCTATACCGAAGAAATAAAAGGTGTGCTTACCGGCTTTGGTGTTGATATGACAGGAATTGAGATTCAGTAGGCGGGCTGTTCCGCCGTCAGCATTTCAGGTACTTCGTTTATACAATAATCCCGCCATGGAAATGTAATTCGTAAATCTTTGTATCCAGATAGAAGATATCTTCATAACCCTGAAACCAGTTAAAGTCCCCGTTGGTCTGGCAGTGGTAGGTATAATCTCCCTGCCGGAAAATGTCTGGACCGCGGTAAGGCTTATCAGCTGGAACTTCAAAAAGGGCTGCCTTTAGAAAATCTCCAGAGAACGGCTCTCCTGTTACCCGGCCGTAGTAATTCATAGACCACAGCGGTACTCCATCTTTCCAGACAGCTTCTTCACCAGCAAAATCCTTTCCACCAAGATAAGTGTCTATGTAAAGGAGTTCACCAGCCGGAGTTTTTTCTTCATATTTTAAATCGTGTGAAGCAGGGCGGCTGGGAGCAACCTCAGCTCCGTGTCCTGCGTAGGTTTTCTGCTTTGCTTTTATTAGGAATCGGATGAGTTCTGTGCGGTCAGTTTTATCTTCATTTTCCGTCAGGGGAATATTACAGTCATCATCATTTTTTACAATGCGGTCAATCGGAATATGATAAAGATTACTCAGAGCAATGAGCCCGTCGAGTTCCGGAACGGCAAGCCCGTTTTCCCATTTGCTTACAGTCTGACGTGCAATGTGCAGTTTATCTGCCAGTTCTTCCTGCGAATATCCGTTTTGCTTTCTGAGTAAGCTGAGTTTTTCACCTAAAATCATATTCACCTCGCTGACTATAAGGTAACACAGAAGATGATTTATTTACACCGCTTTCTGGCTGCAAAAATGTAACGGCAGAGTGACAAAAATTGTGGTGTTGGCGGATTTTTCTGATATAATCAAATCAGAGGTAAAAATGAGTTTTAATCCAGGTAAAAAAGAAATTGAAGAAAAGATAAAAAATCAGCTTGCGGTCGAGTTTAATTGTTCGCCGCAGGATTTTGATAAAACAGAAAATATAATAACCACTGAGCACCAGCATCCAGACCGCAGAAAGTTTTCAGATAAGCCCTTCTTCCTGCAGATGGCGACTCTTGGAAAGAACACAGTAATTTCAGCTGATGAATCAATACATCCCTGGCTTACAAACTGGGTAAAAGGCAAACAGGGAATCTGGCTGTTCGAGCAGCATAATTATTTCGAACTAGAAACAGAGCTTAGAAAGCATGGTTATAAAATGGCGTTGACTCATCACATGTTTGTGCCAGAAGCAAAATTGATAGATGTAAAAACTGACCTGAAAATCAAATGGCTTGAGCAGAATGATATCACTCCCTTTTACGGAAACGAAAACTTTCCGAACGCAATCTGCGACAAGTTCAAACCAGAGCGTCCCGACGTACTTGCAGTAGTTGCAATGGATGGCGATAAAAGTATGGGAATGGCCGGCTGCTCAGCAGATACACCAGAATTGTGGCAGATTGGAATCGACGTCTTACCAGAATACCGTGGCCGTGGAATCGCAAAATCTCTCGTAACACTTTTACGAAACGAAACTTTCCGTCGCGGAGCAATTCCATATTACGGTACGAGTCTTGCAAATCTTCCGTCCTGGAAAACCGCTCTCGACTGCGGTTTCAAACCTTTCTGGGTAGAAGCAGAATCACAGCCAGATGAGAATACGGAGTTTACAAAATGATTTTTGAAAATGTTTATTTTATAACCGGAACTGCTTATGCAGGAAAATCTACAATGGTTAAACTGCTTGCAGAAAAATACAACGGTATTGCCTGCGAGGAAAACTATCATGATGTTTTACTGCCCGAGTTAGATGCAAAGGAATTTCCATACGTTACATATACACGTGATTTGCAGGACTGGCACGAGTTTATCAGACGAAGCCCGGAAGAATATCTTGCATGGATTAACGGTGCTGCAAAAGAGTGCGAAATCCTCGAACTACGGATTCTGGAGGACATGCTTAAAAAAGAAGATTCGCAGAATAAAAAGATTTTCGTCGATACAAATATCTCAATAGAAACCTTGCGAAAAATTGCAAAACACGACCATGTCCTGATTATGCTTTCCGACCCGGATATTTCTGTCCGAAAATTTTTCGAACGTCCCGATAAGGAAAAGCAGTTTTTATATCAGCTGATTATGGAAGAGCCCGATCCCGAAGCCGCCCTCCAAAATTATCGCAAAGGCCTCGAACTCATCAATTCTCAGGAAAATTACAACCGCCTCCTAAACTCCGGCTTCAACGTAATTCTCCGTGACGAAAAATTAGGTGTTCAGGGCACTTTAGAACTCGTTTCAAAAAAGTTTGGATTATAAAACTTTGGGGGTAATATACAAAAGAAATGAGATTTCTCTATCAAAGAAAATTAAAAATATAGAAATTGAAATAGTTGATATTTATAAAGGTACAAAATATGATAGTTCTATAAATCCAAATATTGAAATGACATATATTTGGAATCCCGAAATGGAAGAATTTTTGAATTTGCGTATTTTAATGGACATAGTTTTATATGTCGTGGTATAATAATCCCACGAGGTGAAAATATGCCAAGAATAGTTCCAATCAGAGATTTGAAAAATACAACAGCAATTTCTAATTTGTGTCATGAAGACAAAGAACCTATTTTCATAACAAAAAATGGTTATGGCGATATGGTAATAATGAGCATGGAAACTTACGAAAAAAATATGTTCCTTGCAAATGTTTATGGAAAATTAGAAGAAGCAAAAGAGGACCTGAAAAATGGAAACTACTCTTCCGTTGAAGATGCGGTTTCAAGAATAAGGAAATCGCATGGCTTATAATGTTCATCTTATGCAAAAGGCAGAGGAAGATTTATCAGAAATAGTAACTTATATTTCCAATACGCTCTGTAATAAACAGGCTGCTGATAATCTCCTTAAAGAATTTATTGAAGAGACAAATAATATTGCAGAAAATCCATATATGTATTCTTTAAGTCCAGATTCATTTTTACAGTCAGAAGGATATCATCGATTTATCTTCTACAAAAATTATATAGCACTATATTTGATTAATGATGATAAAAAAGAAGTTTACATAATGCGTATTTTTTATGCGAAACGTGATTATGGGAATTTAATTTAAGTACATAAGTAGTACAAAAAGGAGTTAAAAAATGTTAATAAGACAAGCCGAAGAAAAAGACGTATTTGATATTAAGGATTTGTATTTCAATTTCCTTACACAGTATCCGCCCAAAGAAGAACAGGACATTGAGGTCTGGAAAAAGCTTATCAATGAAATGAATAGAAGCGAAAATTTATATCTCCTGGTAGTTGAGGAAGATAATCGTGTCGTTTCAACCGTACAGCTTGCAATTATTCCGAGCCTCACTCATAACGTGCGTTCATTTGCAGTTGTAGAAAATGTAGTTACCCACGAGGATTATCGTAAAAAAGGTTTTGCATCTATGCTTTTGCAGGAAGCAATTAAAATTGCACAGAACAAGAATTGTTATAAAATCTTTTTGGAAACAGGTTCAAACCGCGAAACTACATTAAACTTTTATAAAGAAAACGGTTTCGAAAAGGATACAAAACATTCGTTCCTTAAGAAACTGTAAAAATGCTTAATCTCAAAAAGGATAAATATGGATACAAAGTTTTTTAATAACTGGTTTAAAGGTTTAAATGATGGCCTTGAAAAAATGGGTACAGAAGAATGTTCGCGATTATTTTCCAAGTGCGCCCAGCAGTGTGCCTGTGATGCATTAAAATATTTTTACAGAGATTTATTTTCTGAATGCAACGGCAATCTGGATAAATTCTTTTTGCAGGTTAATGAACAGAAAGAACTTGCTGGAAAAGTTATAGAATCAGGAAAAGTCTATGAGCTTATTTTCACAAAATGTGGCTGTCCCTTGTATACCGAGGCTGAAATAAAATCAAGCAAGCTTTGTGAATGCTCGAGACAAAGTATGATATATGTATTTCAGACTCTTGTACCAGACCGAAAATTCAAAATTGAATGTATAGAAACAATTTTGTCTGGAAACAGCAGATGTTGTTATAGAATAATATTCGATTAAAAAACAGGAGTCAATTTATGTCAAACATGTTCGATGTCTATCAAAACTTTTCAGATTTATATGATGAATTAGTAAATCATGAAGATTACGAAAACAATCTTTATAAGTTTTTGAATGACAATATCCAGTGGGAAAATAAAGTTGTCGGTGAATTTGGAATAGGAACCGGACGTGTTTCCAGAAACTACATCGACAAGGCGAAAAAACTTTTTGCGTATGATAATTCACAGCATATGCTAGATAAAGCAAAAGAGAACTTATCAAAGTGGACGGATAAAATTGAATATTCAGTTCTTGATAACAGTAAATTAAATACTATTGAAAATACCTTTGACATAATAATTGAAGGCTGGAGTTTCGGTCATCTGGTTGTTCAGGAAAATGAAAATAGAGATCAGACTATTCAGTATCTTATCAGCGAAACTAAAAAACGCGCAAAGGAAATCATTTTCATTGAAACATTGGGAACGAATGTTGAATCTCCAAATCCTCCGGGAGAAAAGCTTTCTAAATTTTACCAAGCACTTGTTGAAAATGGTTTTAAGGAACACATAATTCAAACAGATTATAAATTCAACAATTATGAAGATGCTGGAAAAATAATGGGTGCCTTTTTTGGTGATTCAATGAAGAATGATATAATTCAAAAGCAGTTGAATGTAATAAAAGAATATACGGGAATATGGATTTGCAGGAATTAAAAATGAATTACATAATTGAAACAGAACGTCTAAAATTACGGGAACTAACTTTGGACGATACCGATAAACTTGCTCTTGTGCTTTCGGATCCACAATCTATGAGATTTTATCCACATCCTTTTTCGAGGGAAGAAGTTGAGCACTGGATAAAATGGAATATTGATAATTACAAAAAATATGGCTTTGGACTTTGGGCTGTAATTGAAAAAGAATCAGACGAATTTATAGGCGACTGCGGAATCACAATGCAGCAGGTGGAAGATGATTTGTTTCATGAAATCGGCTATCATCTTAGAAAAGAATACCGCGGAAAGGGGTATGCAACTGAAGCAGCCCGTGCCTGTTCAGATTACGCAAAGAACAGGGGAGTGAAACAAATCATTTCTTATATGAAGTCTGACAATCTTCCATCCCGCCATGTAGCAGAACGAAATGGTATGACCTTTGTAAAATCTTTTACCAAGACTGTAATGGGAAAAGTTGTTGAAGATGAAGTGCTTTATATGAAGGACTTGAACGCGGATTAAAAACATGGACATCCAGATCAGAAAAAAAATAAAATATCAAACGCATTAAAGAATCTTTTTATAGAGAAATAATTCGTAAACTGCTATAACAATATTACTGGAGAAAAAAATGAGCGAATTAAAAATCAGAGATGTACAGATTGAAGATGCTGAAAGACTTTTAGAGATTTACAGTCATTATGTTTTAAATACAGTGGTTTCGTTTGAATATAATGTTCCAACCTTAAAAGAATTCAAAGAACGAATCAGAAATACAAAAAAGAAATATCCATATCTTGTTTGCGAAAAAGATGGAAAGATAATCGGCTATGTCTATGCCAGTGCGTACAGTTCACGAGAATCTTATTCCTGGACAGTTTCAACTTCCATTTATGTTGATAAAGATTATCGAAGGCAGGGGGCAGGAACACTGCTTTATAGAGAATTGGAAGCTCGTTTAAAAGAAATGGGAATTATCAATCTTCTGGCAGGAACAGCTTTTATAGAAACGGAAGATGAGTATCTTACACAGGACAGCCCAAAGTTCCATTTGAAGCAGGGCTACAGAGAAGCAGCTCATATGATTGGAATCGGGAAAAAATTTGATCGCTGGTACGATCTTAAATGGTTTCAGAAGAAAATTTAATTCTTAAGCTGATTCTCTTCTTTCTTTAGTTCACGTTTATTTTTGTACATCTCTTTGTCAGCCCGATTAAATACCTCTGTTACAAGAGTATCTGTTTCGGGATTATAATCTGTCATTCCGGAAGCAATGATTGGACCTGATTTTGACTGCAGATTTTTTTGAACTTGAGAACGCAAACTGATTATAAGTTTTTCTCTGTTTGCAAAATCATCACCAGCAAGGAACAGAACGAATTCGTCTCCACCAATTCGGAATACAGGGCTGTGTACAAATGTATTACATAAAAGCATTGCTGATTTTTTAATATATTCATCTCCGGCTACATGACCTAATGTATCGTTTATTTTCTTTAAGTTATTTACATCACATACAATAAGTGCAAAAGGCAGATAATCCATTCCGTTGTCGATATTATCCTGAATCGATTTTTCCAGTTCGTTATAGGCAGTTTTATTTTTTACACCTGTCAGCTCATCGCGTCTGGCTAGTTCTTTTTCTGTATTCAGTGCTTTAAGATGCTGCTTTTCTTTTTTGATTTCATCATCAATATTTTCGATTCCAAAGATATAATGAGTGTCATCCAAAGTTTTTCGAACTGTCATTCTGACAAAATGCGTTTGCTTGAATGTTACAATACGATAATCTACGCTGCAGCTTTTCTTATCTGTAAGCGCACTGATTATATAATCTTTGTTGATAAAATTGGTCAGCAGGTCGCGGTCATTTTTATGAACAATTTTTGTGATATCAATTTTAGAATCAGCAAAAAAATCATCACCCGATTTCTGCATATCTAATTGTCCATAAATATTCCTGCATTCATAACTGATATAACTGGAGTCTTTTGCATCAACATAATAAATTACGTCAAAA
The DNA here is from genome assembly GCF_900111035.1 of Treponema bryantii. Classification (GTDB taxonomy): domain Bacteria; phylum Spirochaetota; class Spirochaetia; order Treponematales; family Treponemataceae; genus Treponema_D; species Treponema_D bryantii_C. Next base: position 411,110 of record NZ_FOFU01000002.1, on the reverse strand, counting down.
TTGACAGCAAGGATTTCTGCAATCTGAGTGAAGGTAACATTCTTTTTCTGATTTTCGAGCCGCATATTTTCGGCGGTAAATTCATCTTCAATATCTTTTTCGCCCAGAACAAAATGCCTCTTATCATTTGCAAGCATTACTGTAAATTGGAAATGTCGGGGCTGTCCGTTAATCATTATCCTGTATTTATAAGAATATGATTCTTTACCTTTGAGATTTTTTAACATTGTCTCTTTTAAGTGCAGGTTTTTAGCAAATTCCCTGTCATCGGGGTGTACATATTTTTCAATATTTAATTGAGTTTCAGTATAAAAATTTTTGCCTGCAACCGGAACATTCATAGAATCATATTTCTGGCTGGTTGAAAATTCCCTGTATTCTCCAGTCTCTATATTGATGTAGTACATTGCTTCGTAATCTTCTGCCATACATGATGCGATATTATCATAGATCTCTTTTTCTTTTCTTTCACTGGCTTCGACAAAGGAGTGAATCACACAGATTCCGATTATAAGCCCCGTAGCGTAAGAAGGATATCTGTAATCAAAAATTTGTAATATCAGGAACAAATTCATCACAAAACAAGTCAGCCCGACCGCTCTATACCTTGCTTTCTCTGTACCCTTTGATTTGAGGGCTATAAAAAACATATAAATTGTAGTCACAAAATAAAGTATAATCTGAAGAATAAAAGCTATATGTCTACCCGATTCGGTTACGTATTCATGCTTCTCATTAAAAGAAAAAATAAATGGATGAAAACGATTGATCATCAGATATATAAGTGCAAGCGTGAACATTGTCCATACTGCACAAAGCAAAACTTTGCTGCGGCGACCTTTCTTGTCCAGATAAGCAACAATAGAACGCATCCATGTCAGCATTGTCATGAACATAAGCAGAAAATAGAAAACACAATCGGAATATAAAATTGGAAAGAGAGCATCGATGTCGTGATATTCGTACAAAAGACCCCAGCCAAAATCGACAATGAAGTAAAAGTTCGAAATAATTAGAAATTGTCGGTAACGGGTAATAAACTTCTGTTCAGTTTTCAGTTCACCGGACCGGCTCTTAACATTTATAAGAGTTTCTCGGTTTAGAATGAGGTTGAGTATTAATGCCAGTAAACTTATGATTGAATAAGACATTTTACTTATTTTTTAAGTATAACATAGGATTATTTGAAAGTCATTGAATAAAATACGTGTCATTACGATATAATTATAGATATGATAATTCAGACTGGGCAGAGAACAGACATACCGGCTTTTTATTCTCAGTGGTTTTTGAACCGGCTTAAAGAAGGATATGTGATGGTGAGAAATCCGTTTTATCCTTCATCTGTTTCGAGTTATGAATTGAATCCTCAGATTGTAGATTTGATTACTTTCTGCACAAAGAATCCTCTGCCAGTTTTGAAAAATGAAGAACTATGGAATGAGCTTTCGAAATATAACCAGTGGTGGTATGTTTCGCTCACTCCTTATGGTAAGGAAATTGAACCGAACGTTCCGGAGAAAGCTGCAGTTGCAGATGGGATTATTGAACTTGGAAAACGACTTGGAGCTGACAAAGTTGGCTGGAGATACGACCCGATTTTTATTTCTGAAAAATATACGATTCCATATCACCTTAAGGCTTTTGAAAATATTGCACGCAGATTGTGTGGTGCAACGAAAACAGCTGTAATCAGCTTTATTGATTTGTATCCGAAAGTGCGAAGAAATTTTCCTGAAGCAAGAGAAGTGAATAGGGAAGAGAGACTGACTCTCGGAAAAGCTTTTGTAGAAATTGCTGCAAAATATGGAATGACTTTGCGCCCCTGTGCTGAAGGAAAAGAACTGGAGCAGTTTGGGGCAGATTGTTCCGGTTGTCAGACTATCGAAGTTCTTGAAAATGCTGTCGGTAAAAAGCTTAAGATTCCGAAAAAGAATTCAGCAAGAAAAGAATGTGCCTGTTTTTTAAACGGCGATATAGGTGCATACAATTCCTGTGGTCATTTGTGCCGTTATTGTTATGCAAATGCAGATTCAAAGCTGGTTCTGGAAAATATGAAAGCGCATAATCCAGTTTCTCCGCTGTTAATCGGTGAGTTGAAAATTGATGATAAGATTTTCAATACGATACAAAAGAGCTGGATTGTGATATCTTAAAATCAACAAGGAGATTCCCATGACACAGAACTCAAAGAAATATAACAAAACACTGCTTGCCTGCTATCTTGGATTTATTACTCAGGCGATTACTGCGAATTTTACACCGCTTTTGTTTTTGATGTTCAACAAAAGTTATGAGGTCTCGCTTGGAAAAATTGCACTTATACCAGCTGTGTTTTTTCTTACACAGCTTGTCGTAGATATAATCTGTGCTCAGGTTGTAGATAAAATCGGCTACAGAAAATGCATCATAACTTCCTGTCTGTGTTCTGCTGCGGGCCTTATTCTTCTTGCTTTTCTGCCGGAGCTTTTTCCTGATCCGTTTGTCGGAATCATCATAAGTGTTGTCGTTTACGCAATTGGAAGCGGGCTGGTCGAAGTGCTTGGAAGCCCGATTGTAGAGGCATGTCCTTTTGATCACAAGGAAGCTGTTATGAGTCTTTTGCATTCATTTTACTGCTGGGGCTCTGTAGGAGTGATTGTTATTTCTACGCTCTTTTTTAAGTTCCTTGGTATTGGCAACTGGAAAATCCTTGCCTGCATCTGGGCAGTAATTCCGCTTTATAACATTTACAATTTTGCAACCTGTCCGATTGAACAGCCTAATGGTGGTGAAAAGGGAATGGGGCTTGTGGCGTTGTTCAAACTTCCACTTTTCTGGGTGGCAATCATCCTTATGATTTGCGCAGGTGCTTCCGAGCTTTCTATGGCACAGTGGGCTTCGGCATTTGCAGAGTCGGCTCTCGGGCTTTCAAAAAATATTGGCGACCTTGCAGGTCCATGTCTCTTCGCAGTTGCGATGGGAACAGTCCGCGCATTCTTTGGAAAGTTCGGTCACAAGCTTAACCTTATGCGCTTTATGATTTTTTCAGGAGCCTTGTGTGTCGTAAGTTATCTGCTTGCATCTCTTTCTTCAATTCCAATGCTCGGACTTCTGGGCTGTATTCTCTGCGGCTTCTCAGTAGCAATCATGTGGCCGGGAACAATCAGTATCTGCTCTCCAAGAATCCCTAAGGGCGGAACAGCGCTTTTTGCTATGCTCGCCATGTCTGGAGATTTAGGTGGCGCAGCAGGGCCTGCTCTTGTTGGAAACATTTCACAGATTTTCAGCAACAACCTAAAAGCAGGTTTACTGGTTGGAACTGCTTTCCCTGTCGTTCTGATTTTGATGATTCTTTTGATTCCGGTTATCACAAAGTCAAAAGCTAAATAAAAGATGAAACAAATTAAAAAGTGTAAATTTTCAATACTATGCTATACTTATAGTAATGTGCAAAGAAGATATTGTAATTTTTGACTTGATGTCAAAACCGGAGAAGATTAATTTCGCTTATCAGCCGATTTTCGAAATTGAGACAGGCAATATTTATGGCTATGAAGCACTCATGAGACCTACACCTTATACACCAATGGAAGTCATAGCAGAATATGCCCGTCACAATCGGCTAAATGAAATTGAAGAGTTTACAACCTATTATGGAGCAAAACATTTTTTAGAAAATAATCTTACAGGAAAACTTTTCTTAAATTCATTTCCCTCAGCCTTTGTTTCAGATGAAATGCTTGAAAAAGTACATCAGCTGGTACAGCACAGATTAAAAGAACGCCTTGTACTAGAAATTCTCGAATACACAGAGTTTGACAGTCATGCCCACTATAAAAAAACTTCACAGTTTAAAAGATCTCAGACAGGTGAGTTTGTAGCAATTGACGACTACGGTACTGGAAAAAATATCGATGAGGAATGTATCAATTTCTATAACCCCGATATTGTAAAAATTGACCGCAAACTAATTTCAAATATTCATACAAATATCACAAATCAAAAAACATTGATTGATATCTGTAATTACCTGCAGAAGAAAGATATTATAATTCTAGCGGAAGGTGTTGAAACCCAGGAAGAATATGACTATCTCAAAAATTATCCAATAACACTTATGCAAGGTTTCTTTTTAGGCAAGCCAAAAATTTATGACAAAAATTAAAATTGATTTCAGAAGATTGCTATTTATATGAAATGATTGGATATTACGAAGGAAAAGTTTTATAGTGAAATTATGATTATTTATGTTGATTTTGATGATTGTTTATGTGAGACGGCACGGCATTTTTCTAAACTTGTTGATGAACTTTTTGGGCTTGATATTCCTTATGAGAAGATTAAATATTTTAATTTGCAGCAATCTTTTTCTTTGACAGATGAGCAGTATGATCAGATGATGATTAAAGGACATACGAAGGATGTGCTGCTTGCTTATGAGGAGACTCCAGGGGCAATCAAAACTATTAACAGTTGGATTGATAAGGGACATGATGTAAAAATAATAACCGGACGTCCTTTCAGTGCTTACGAGGCCTCTCGGGAATGGCTGAATGTGCACGGACTGGAACGTGTTAATTTGTATTGTCTTAATAAATATGGTCGGGATAATTTTATAAAGGGAAGCAGTTTTAATCTTGAACTTGAAGATTATTACAAAATGCATTTTGATTTTGCAGTTGAAGATTCTCCGGCGGCTTTTAAGTTTTTAAACCATCTTCCAGATTTGAAGGTTATGGTCTTTGACCGTCCGTGGAATAGGGAATGTGAGTTTCCAAATCAGAATTATAAGAGATGTTTTGACTGGGATATGATTAGTGAGCTTGTGCGTTGAAAGTCTTGGTAAGAAAAATTTGACAGTTTATTTGTTGTGATTTAATATAGTTTGTATGCAAACTATATTAAAAATCGAGGTATGAAAAATGAAAGATGTAATTTCGATTATTCAGAAATCTGAAGCGGCTTATCTTGCAACTGTTGATAAGGAAGGTCGGCCTGAAATCCGTGCATTGCTGAATCTCTGTAACCCGAAGAAGTATAAGAAGTTAGAAGGCAAGACGCTGATTGTCGAGGGTGAAAAGTTGACTATGTATTTTACAACTAATACGTCTTCTAAAAAGGTTGAGCGAATTAGAAACAATCATAATGCGGCGCTTTATTTTTGTGAGCCGGAAAAGTTCAAGGGAATCTGCGCTACTGGAACAATCGAAGAAGTAACTGACCAGAGTCTTAAAGAAGATTTGTGGCAGACTGGCTGGCTTATTTATTATCATAAGGGAAAGACTGATCCTGACTACACTGTGCTCAAATTTACTTCTACAAAAATTGAAGGCTGGTACAATGCCAGTCCGCATTGTTTTGGGAACATAAACTAATGGTAAAGAAAACACGTGGTGGAACTCTTCTGTCTCAGGTGCATCAGGTTTGCGGAAGAGTCTGGAATAAAATCTTACGCGAAAACGATATGGCAGATTTAGAAGGTGCCCGTGGACGAATCATTTTTGCATTATGGGGAAAAGATGGTGTTCCAATCAAAACTCTCTGCGAAAAAACGAGTCTGGATAAATCGACATTAACGGGGATTATCGATAGGCTTGAACGTGATGGATATGTTGAAAGAAAATCATCTGAAACGGACAAGCGTTCTACCTTGATTTCCCTTACCGGAAAAGAACAGGAATTTGCAAAGATTATTCAGAAGGTTTCAACTCAGATGAATAAAATTTTTTACAAGGGATTTTCTGATGATGAAATAATTCAGTTTGAAGAGATGCTGGCGCGGATTCTTGAAAATTGTAAAGAGGCAGAGTGATTAGCGGAGGCTTAGATGAATAAAGACTGGTCTGAAAAAAATAAAAAAATGCAGGCTCTCATTTCAAAGGAAGCAACTTTTGATGAAGGCATAAAGCTGCTGATTGAATTGCGTACCGAACTTTTTGAACAGATTTCTTTCATTGTGAAAACTTTTCCACCGGTGGCTTTTTACCAGCTGCCTTTCGGAGACGGCGAGGGGAACCATTGCACAACCCTTGCGTGGTCCCTCTGGCATACTTTCCGCATTGAAGATATTGTTTCCCACGAATTGATTTTGAAAAATAAGCGGATTCTTTTTGATGGCGGCTGGCAGGAAAAAACATCCAGTCCAATCATCACAACCGGCAACGAACTTGCTGGTGACACACTGATTGAGTTTTCAAAGAAGCTTAATATCAAGGCAACTTATGATTACTGCAAGGCTGTGATGGATTTTACAAATGAGATGTTGGAACATTTGAAGTTTGAAGACTTGAAAAAAACGTTTACAGGTGAGGATAGAGAAAGACTTGTCGAAAGTAAATGTGTAAGTTCTGACGAGCGTGCGTCGTGGCTGATAGATTACTGGTGCGGTAAAAATATCAAAGGTTTGATACAGATGCCATTCTCGCGTCACTGGATTATGCATGTTGAAGCAATGCAGCGTATCAAAAATAAACTGTGCCAGCAGGCAAAGAAAGGTGTAGATCAGATTGCTTACTGCGGGCTTTCGTGTGGACACTGCTTTTTGACTTCCTGGTGTGGTTCATGCAGAACAATTTACAATACCTGTTCTTATGCAATTTCTTCGCCGGATGGAGTTTGCCCGAATACTGCCTGCTGCAAGGAAAAAGGCCTCGACGGCTGTTATGAATGTGACGAGCTTTATAATTGTAAGAAAGGCTTTTACGCGTTGGGTAAAGATACTAACGCTATAAGAGTGATGGCACTGTTCATTCAAAGACATGACAAAAAAGAATTGCTCAAAGTTATGGACACCATTCATTCCAAAAAGAAGTTCGAAAAAATCCAGGAAGTTCTTGGCTATGATGTTGAAGAAGGTTTGAAGATTCTGGAAGAGTGGAGAGGAAATTAATTCTATTTTTTAGTATTCTCCCATATCAATCTTTTTTGAAAGTACAGCTGCCCAGTCGTGTCCTGTTTTTTCGGTGAGTTCTGGGTTCTGCTGATGATGAATATTGAAGAGAATTCCATTTTCTCCTGTACGATCAGAAAGATGTTCGTCGTCAATATGAGCACCGATAATTTCAAGACAAAGCAGCACATGGTCATCGCCTGGTGCAATTTCTTTTTCCCAAACGTATTTGCTTTCAAGATTCATAAAACATTCTTCAACAAGCGGTGCATTTACCCAGCTTGCCTTGCCAGGAGTGAGTCCAGAGGCAGTAATCTCATCAACCTCAAACTGATTGTTTTTAATGGTTGCCATGCATTTTGTAAAAATTTCTGCCGACATAAAATTGATTACTGCATCGCCAGTTTCTTTGAGAGATTTATAAAAATGACCGTTTTTATTTACGCTCGCCAGAATTGCATAATAGCCGTTGCCTTTATTTGCACAAGTAAAAGTCGCCCAGGACTGCATGCAGGCATTCGGCATTCCGTTTGATTTGTATGTTGTAACCAGAAGCAGCGGAGACGGAACTGTCATAACAAATTCCTTCCAGTTGAAACCGAAATTGTGCGAGTAATCGGCATAGGTGCCTTTTAAGTTTTCTGGCATTTCTTTGTAGTGATGTTTCATGGTGGGCTCCTTTTTTAACTATTTTATCATATTTTTTCCGAAAAAGAAAAGTTATGTTATAATGTTATATTGTAGGATAATTAATTAAGTAAAATGACAAAAATAGAATACGTAACATCAAAAGATAAAGCCTTCTGGTACTCACTCGACAAACACTTACCCGAAAAAGAATTCGAAAACAAAGTTCAACGTAAACAAGGTTATGTGCTTTTTGCAGACGACAAGCCTGTTGGACTTTTACGATATAATTTGTTCTGGGATAACACACCGTTTTGTACAATGCTTTTTGTTGACTGGTCGGAACAGCATAAGGGTTATGGAAAACAACTTCTAAACCACTGGGAACAGGATATGAAATCCCAGGGTTACGGTATGGTTCTAACTTCAACTCAGGTAGATGAATCCGCCCAGCACTTTTACAGAAAAAACGGCTATAATGATTGCGGTAGTCTTGTGATGAATATTCCAGGTTTTGAACAGCCGATGGAAATGTTTATGAGCAAGGCGATATAAAAAGTTATCAGGAGAAAATAATGGAAAAGATCATCATGTTTGCAGTTTGTATTTTTATGTTCTTACTATACGCAGGGGGTGGGTTGTTTTATTACCACAGCAAGACTCCTGCAAACTTCTGGTCGGGTGATAAGATTTCTCCGGAAGATGTAAGTGATGTTAAAAAGTATAATCGTGCAAATGGAATCATGTGGATTGTTTATGGCATTTTATTTTTGATTCCTGCATCTACAGCTTTCGCAAGTGTACTGATTTCGGGTGTGTTTATTGGTATCTTTACTTTTATTGGTGTTCCAGTTCTTATTGTTATTTATACTAAGATAATCAAACCAAAATATATGGTTTAATTTTATAATCAAAAGGTCCAAATGATAGAGTTCAAAAAGACAACAGATTTTCCCCGTGGCACATTATATAATCAACTGGTAGATGCCTATTCATTTAATGAAGAATGTAGAAAGATCTGGGATACTACTTGGAAAGAATACGATGATTTTTTATATAACAATCCTGTAGCGGCAGAGAAGTTTTCTTTTATCACACTTCTTGATGGTGGGCCTGTCGGTCACATTTCCTGGGATCCGGGACACAGTCCTGATTATGTTGAAATAGGCCATAATTGCATTCTGATAAAATGCAAAGGGCAGGGCTTAGGACATGCGCAGCTTGCAGAGGCAGTCAGAATAATCAAAGAAATTATGAGAGTGTGGGTTTTGTAAAAGTTAGTGAACGGGAAAATAATGAAACGCCGTTTTCCGGCAAATATATTGACTATGAATTTATATTGAGGAGATAAAAAAATGATTTATGAAAGTGATGTGTATTCAATCGAATACGACAAAAAAAGTGAAAAACTTGTTCAGACAATAAACGAGGCTCTTTCAAAAAATTTTCAGCGTATTCTTGATTTCTGGGGAATAGAGAAATTAGACAACCATGTGAACATTCAGATTTATTCAGAACTAGATGACTGGATTAAGTTTTATGAAAACATATCTGGCACACAATATCAGGATTATATAGTTGGTTGTGCTAACGGCCCGTCTATTTATGTACTCGCTTATGATGAATACAAAAAAACTCAGGTACATAAAAATGATTCTATTGAAGATTTCCAGAAAATTATGATTCATGAGTTTGTTCACATCTGTCAAAATCAGCTTTGTAAAGACAACAGTAAAATGTCATTCATAATGGGCGAAGGTCTCGCAACTTATCTTGCAGAACAGCCATATAATACTAATATAAAAATCGATTACCCAAAAGAAACTCTTTTTTCAAACGACTTTTTTTCTGTTTCAAATGATTTGTATTCTATCTCCCAAAAAATCGTCCGCAAGCTTGTAGAAAAAGTATCTCGCGGAAAACTGATTGAGTATACCTTGGATTATACAAAGCTTTATAAAGATTGGGATGAATTAGGAATGGGAGAATAATCTCCTGGACAAAACTAGACAATAATTGACAAGAATTCTAAATAATCTCCGTTTAGAATAAAATTGTCAGAGGAGAAAAGACATTGGAATGGCTGACCAGTATTAGAAAAGCAATCGATTACATGGAAGCGCATCTGGAAGACGACATTTCTGCGCAGGATGTTGCGGATCAGGTGTTTATGTCCTCATTCTTTTTTCAGAAAGGATTTTCGCTGATGACGGGGTACGGGCTTGGTGAGTATATTCGAAACCGACGTTTGTACCTTGCAGCGCTGGACCTTCAGAAAACTGATGAAAAAATAATCGACATTGCGTTCCGTTACTGTTATGAAACTCCCGAAAGTTTTACAAAGGCTTTTTCGCGCTTTCACGGTGTGAGTCCGTCGCAGGTGCGTGAAGGCTCTCCGGTAAAACCATTTCTTCCTCTGAAAATTGAGATTTCTATTCACGGAGGTAATCAGATGGATTACAAAATTAAAACTATGGCTGGCTTTAAGGTAATTGGTTTTGCACGCGAGTTTGACGGCGAAACTTCTTATGTAGAGATTCCAAAGTTCTGGGATGAAATTCGCGAAAAATATGCAGCTCGTGTCTGGAGTGGCGAAGCTCCGTCTAACAACTACGAAAAAGCAATCATAGAAAACAATATCGGCGAATACGGTGTTTGTGTTGATGACATTGGCGAAGGCAAGTTCCGCTATTTTGTTGCAGGTCTTTACAAGGGCGGCGAAATTCCGGAAGGCATGTCTGTTTACGAGCTTCCTGATTTTGACTGGGCAATATTCGATTGTTATGGTCCATGTCCAAAAGCACTTCAGGATGTAAACACAAAAATCTGGAAAGAGTGGCTGCCTGGAAATCCTGACTTTGAATTCCCGGGACGTGTAAACATCGAGTGGTATGGCGATGGCGATCCGTCAACTTCAGATTATCACTGTGCAATCTGGATTCCGGTAAAGAAGAAGTAATATAACAGGGGTGGCCATTTTGCTGCCCTTGAAATTTAAAATGAGGTGACTATATGCCTTACGTAAAATTAAATGATTTAAACTTGTATTATGAAGAGTTTGGAAGGGGCGAAACAGTTCTGTTTTTGCATAGCCATTTCAGCAGAGGTTTACTGGCATTTTCAGGACAAATTATTCCTTTTTCAGGTAAGTACAGATGTTTATATCCTGATTTTCGTGGGCATGGAAGAACCCTATGTGATGACCTTACATGGAACAGTCGGATGGTTGCAGATGATATGGCAATGTTTCTGGATAAACTGGAAATCAAACAGGCTCATATAATTGGCTATAGCTGCGGTGCTTACGTTGGTTGTTACATGGCAGCAAAATATCCGCAAAAAGTTAAAAGTCTGGTTACAATTGGAGGAGCTGCCTATCCCAGACCGGAAGGTGCAACGGATTTCCTGCCGGAGAATCTGCTGAAGAATAACAGTATAGATTTCATTGAAGATATTAAATCCAGACACCATGAAGCACATAGAGGCGACTGGCAGACATACTTACGAAACACAGTTGCTGACTGGCAGCAAAGCCCAAGTCTAACAGATGCTGAGTGGAAAAATATAAAATGTCCTGCATTTTTTATCAATGGTGAAAATGATCCATTTGGTACTTGTGAGGAATTACTGGAAAAAGTTCCATCTGCAAAAATCTACAAAGTACTCGGAGGAGGTCATCGTCCTCATTTTGTTGGTGAACAGATTGACGATATAAATAAAAGAATTTTAGACTTTTTAAATGATTAAAAATATCAAGAAACGTAATTTACCCTGTGCTAAAATTATAAAAAGTGTAAAAGGAGTAAAAAATGGACTTTCAAGAGCTGGAAACTATCTGGCAGAAAATATTTGAAATGGAATGGGAATCTGTCTGCCATAAAAGCAAAGCCATTGCAGCAGTAATTGTTGATGAAACCGGAAATATTATCTCGGTGGGAAGAAATAAAATCGGTGAAACAGAAATACCGAATCCTCGCGTTTCTCATGCAGAAGTTGAAGCTGTTAGAAATCTAGATGTTACTAAATATCCAAATGTAAAATTATATACTCTTTATGCGGCTCTTGAACCGTGTCCTATGTGTTTAGGAACTTTAGTCATGGGTGGAATCAGAAAAGTGATTATTGGTGCACACGATGATCACGGTGGTGCAGTTGAGCTTCTAAGCAAGAGTAATTTTTTAGCTTCTAAACATGTTGATGTAGTCTGGATGCCTTCATTATATGGCGATGTTCAGAGAGGCTTGCAGACTATCAAGGAGATACTTTACAATCAGGATAATGAAAAACTTGAAAGTATGCTGGCAGACTTTTCTGTATATAATTCTCGTGGCGTAAATGCAGCAAAAAAACTTTTTGAAGACGGCTGGTTTGAAAATAAAACGCCGGATCAGTATTCAATAGAATGTATCTTCAATGAATTAAGCAGAAGCATAATGACTCAATAGTGTAAAAAAATATAAAAGTGTGAAAGGAGTTAAAAATGTCTACACCAATCGAAAACTACCGGAAAATGGTAGAACAGCCTTGGGGCAAAATATTCTACGATGTAATCTTTAATCAGCTAAAATTCTCAAATGACAAGAGGCTTAAGATTCTTGATTTTGGAGCGGGATTTTGTATTACTGCAATGCATTATGAGAAAAATCATGATGTAATTGCCTTAGAGCCGAATGAAGAAATGTACAAACTTCGTTTTGAAAGTGATGACTACAATCTGATTACCCAGGGGCCCGAATATCTGAAAACGGTTGCAGACAATACTTATGATTTCATTTTCTGTCATAATGTTCTCGAATATGTAGAAAATAAAGATGAGATTCTTGGAGAGCTGAAACGGGTTCTAAAACCGGGAGGACGCTTATCAATCATAAAGCATAATCTTTATGGTCGTGTTTATGGCTGTGCCGTATTAACAGATAATCCGAAAGCTGCGCTTGATCTCTTAGATGAAAAGCCTGAAGACAGCATGTTTGGAAACCGCGATGTTTACACTAACGAATATCTTACAAACTTTTTCGGAAACGAAATGACACTTTCAGAGCTCTACGGAATCCGTGCATTTTACGGGCTCTCATCAAATAATGAAATCAAATACACCGATGAATGGTACAACTCGATGCTCGAACTGGAGACCCGCGTTGGAACAATAGACGATTTCAAAAAAGTGTCGTTCTTTAATCATCTGATTTTTACGAAAAACTAAATTGTTTTTTCTCTGCAAAAAAAGTCGAGAAAAGCAGACGGCTTAGGCGTATAATCAAAATATGTTCAGTGAAAAAGAAGAAAAAGTTTTTGAGATTCAGAAGTATATTCTTTCTAATCTTTATGAAAATCTGACTATAGAAAATCTCGCAGCCCGTACAGATTATTCTGAATGGCAGTGTTACCGAATTTTTAAGGAAACTGTTGGTATAAGCATTGCAGATTTTATCCGACGGGCAAAGCTTTCTGAGGCAGCCCGGAAGCTTAAGGAAGAGAAGAGGAAAGTTCTTGATGTTGCTCTGGAAGCAGGCTATGACAGTCCTGATGGATTTCAGCGCGCATTCTTTGCAGAGTTCGGTTGTAATCCGGCTGAGTATGAAAAATCTGATATTCCGATTTTGAGTTATGTTCCATATGATATAAAGTATCGGAGTAAGGATTTATACAAACCGGAAAATGGTACGCTGGATAAGATTCAGGTTGATAACGGCAAAGCCTTTGATTTTGGAAAGACTGCAGAATATTATGGGCGTTTTAGGGATATTTATCCGAAGAATCTTTTTGAAAAATTGTATTCTCTTGGAATTGGAAAAGAAGGTACTAAGTGGCTGGACCTTGGAACAGGAACCGGCGTTTTCCCGAGAAATCTTTGTAAGTATGGGGCTGATATAACCGCAACAGATATTTCAGAAGAACAGCTCGAGATTGCAAGAAATCTTTCTCTGGGAATGGATAATATTCATTATGAAAAAGTTTCTGCTGAAGAACTCAATTATCCGGAACATTCTTTTGATGCAATTACAGCATGTCAGTGCTTCTGGTATTTTAATCCTGATATTGTTGTTCCAAAAATAAAATCACTGATAAAAAAAGGTGGCATTTTCTTAAAACTTTATATTTCTTATATGAAGGAAGAACCTGTAACTCAGGACAGTAATGCGCTGGTAAAGAAAATCAATCCGTCATGGCATGGGGCAGCAAGTGCTCTTGAGGATTTACGCCGTCACTATTTTGAAAATCCTCAGCTGGAGACTTTCATAACAGAAATTCCATTTACACGGGACAGCTGGCATGGACGAATGCTTGCAAGTCGTGGTGTGATGGCCAGTATGAACGAAGAACAACTGCTTCAGTTTGATAAAGAACATCGTGCCATGCTGGAAGAAAAATACCCGGAAAAGTTCGGCATCAAGCATAAGATATTTTTGACCTGGTATAGATTTTGGTAAGCTCTTAAATGGAGTATTAAAATAAATCCAGCATTGAATCAAGATATATAGCTTCACGTACCTGCAGCTGATATTCGGGTTTTGTCATATAGTAGAGAAGAAATTCCAGAACAATTGCACTGCCAAGTCCCCGGCCTTCAAGTTTAAAATTTGAAAAGCCCATTGGCAGATATTTGTTTTGAATGTCTGATACTCCAATGAATCCTGGATTTTTCATTGCAAGTGAAAAACGATATCCGTCTTTTCCACCTGGTGCACTGCAAATATGATCTTTTACATCAAGCCCAAGATTTTTACGGCTAACATTTTCATAACATGCTTTGCGTTCCTTACAGGTAAAGCTGCAGCATTCGTTGCATAAAAACTCAATCTTATCTTTTAGAGAAACTGGGATAGCGGAAAGTTTTTCAAATTCTTTATTTAATCGGAAATCAGGAACTACATATTTGAATTCAGGGCGATTGAGTTCTGTCAGAAAAGCATCAAAATCAGTTATAACTTTTGTTGTAGATGAAACCAGATATAGATTTGGAAAGTTCTGATTAAGATAATCACTCAGTAAATCAGAATGAACAATCACACCGTTTTTAATGACTGTCTTTTCAAAAATCTCACAGAGTCTGTTGCATTTTTTATCTGTAAGATATTCTTTCTGAAGAAGTGAATTACTGAAAGTAAGCCGGCCAGAGATTTCATATTCGTTCAAAAGTGCAGTTACATCTTTTACATTGGCATTGCCAAAAGCAGCTCGACCACCGCCCCAAAGGCAATCAGATGGTGCACCATAAATTGATGAAATATCACACCAATCAAAAAAGTATTCCCTATGCTCCCGATATAAAGGCAGAAATACTTTATAAAATTCGTAGAATTCAAAAAGTCCGGGGAGATGATAATGAGCGATATTTGTTGGTTTAGAGTTCATCTGATTTTCCATTATATTCCATCTCGGCTATTTCGGCACGTAATGTATTTTCAAGAGCTTCTTCAAAGCCGGTAAGTGCTGCAAAAGGTAAAAATATTTTAGCGCGCTGAGAAAGAGGCATGCGGTTTTGTAAGGAGTCGTGATTCCAGTTGTAGTCGAGAAGGTCGGCATATTTATCATCCTGTTCTGTCATGCTTTGTGCCCTCCTATCTGAGCGTTGCGGTCAATGGTAGTTGCGCCTTCTTCGAGGTTCATTCCTTTTAATATGGCGTTTTTTCCAAACTTGCGGATTATTTCAAGGCGGGCTTTTTGAAGGCTGTCTTCCTTCTGATGATTTACTCCGCCTTCATCTGATGTAAGTTCATCAAACAGACTGGGCTGCCGTTCGCTTTCTGGCTTTGTATTGTTTGCGGTTATATTGATTCTGCGGAAAAGCCATGAAGGATTTACAATCTTTTCAAAAATTGAAACAAAACCTTCTACAATTAGCTTTGATGAATTTGTTTCTGTTCCAAAGCTCCAGCTTCCGTGGGCAGGCTTTGGCATTTCTCGACCGTAATAATCCCGTACAACTTCACCATCAAAGCCTGGTACATACAGACTTTCTATATCGTAGCCAACGTGGAGCGTAATTGAATCGGTGACGAGTTTTTTCTTAAACAGATCCAGTACCAGAATCTCTGCCATTTCACGAACTATGATTTTTGCTTTGTCATAAGTGTACGGCTCGTGAAGTACCTGGCCGCTTCCAAGACTCTTTGCTTCGGATTTGTAGTTTTTGATATCCTTCATGCCAACGGGTTCAATGCCCCAGGCGTGATCCATGAGAATCTCAGCATCAATACCGAATTCTTTATAAAGTAGTTCGGGATTTTCCAGCGAGGTGCGGGCTATGTCTCCCATTGTACGGATAAAATATTTATCGAGTCTGCGAGCTGTAGCTCTTCCAACCCGCCAGAAATCTGTTAATGGCTGATGGCTCCAGAGCTGCCGTCGAAATCCTGCAACATCAAGTTCTGCGATTCTTACTCCATCCTTATCTGCGGGAATGTGCTTGGCAACAATATCCATGGCTGCCTTGCATAAAAACAGATTCGGGGCAATTCCGGCAGTAGCTGTGATTCCTGTTTCTGTAAGCACATCATGGATAACTTTTACTGCAAGATCATGAGCTGTCATCTTATAAAAAGAAAGGTAGCTGGTTGCATCTATAAAAACTTCGTCTATCGAATAAACATGGATATCCTCGGGTGCAAAATATCGAAGGTATACATTGTAAATGCGGGTGGAATAATTGATATAGAGCGACATCCGTGGAACTGCAATAATGTAGTCCAGTTCTTTGCCGGTCTGTCGTTTGATTTCGCAAGCCTTAGCTTCTACTTCAAAAAGTCGTGAGCGGCCGCTGAGTCCGTAAGCTTTGAGCGCTGGCGTTACTGCAAGACAGATTGTTTTACTGGTACGGCTTTTATCTGCTACTACAAGTTTTGTGGTAAGCGGGTCTAAAAGACGTTCGCGGCATTCAACAGAGGCATAAAAAGATTTTAAGTCTATTGCGATGTAAGTTTTATCTGACATTTACATATTATGAAGTACGGCTCTAACCTTACCAATTACGGTAAAGCTGTCGTCTTCACTGTTTGCGAACATTGGCTCATAACGGGGATTATCGGAAATAATTTTTACTCCGTCGCCTGTACTCTGGAGTCGTTTTACAAAACCGTTGCCTTTATAGTGAATTGTGTAAATACCATCTGTGCCGTCGTATCCGTTGATATCGCAGATGATTGTGTCGCCATCAAAAAGGGTAGGCTCCATTGAATCTCCGCGAACTTTAGAGGCCGAAAGACTGTTGCCGTATTTCTTCAGATGATTTGGAACGGATATATATTCATTTACTGTGTCATTGTCTGGAAGATACTGGCCTTTTCCTGCTGAAAATACCTGATCCACAACTGGAATCAAAAGTACATCTTTTGCAAATGTCTTTTCGAGTCTTTCTGTATTCATTCCAAAGAACTCTTCTGCAGTGGTACCAAAAACTTCAAGGATACGCAGCGTTTCCTGTATAGAAGGAAAGCGTTCTTTATAGATGCGGTTTCTCATTGACTGAAGGTCCAGTCCTGCTTCATTGCAGAGCCATTCCTGAGTTTTTCCAATTTCAGAAAGATTCTTTTTGATTTTTGTCCAGAATTCAACTGCTTCCATAAAAGTCTCCATTCCAATCATCCAGATTATAACATATAGTCAGAAAAAAGTAAAACTAAAGTATTCCAAAAGATTATTTTAATTGACTTTAAAGTATTCCAAATGTATTATAAAGAAAGTTATGATTACAGGTTATCCATGTCCTGCACAGGGATTTCATGATAAAAGAATAGATTTGAACTCTCTTTACATTAAGCATCCTACGGCAACGGTTTTTATGACTGTGGATACAGACCGTTTCAGGAACATGTGTATATTCAATGGTGATCTTCTTATTATTGACCGCGCAAAAAGAATAACTCCCGGATCACTTGTGGTTTACGAGAGTCAGGGAGAATTTGAGATTGGGCGGGTATGTAATATAAAAGGCGAAGCAATTGTAACTGGCTCTATAATTTATGTGATTCATACGGTAAAATAAAAAAAAATGATTCTCTCTTTACAGGGCTGTATGGCCGTTGGAAAAACAACTGCGATCAGATATCTTCAGGAACATGCTCCTTATATCAATATTAGCTATGAGGATAATACTGATGTAATTGAAGAGGTTAAAAGGCGCGGTTTAGACAAAAATAAGTATCCAGACTATCTGGAAATTCAGAAATTATGGCTTCATAAAGAAGTTGTGCGGCATCAAAAGGCTGTCGAATATCCCTGCAGCATTATGGATTATGGTGCTGAAGAGATTGAGTTTTATACCATTAATTATCCTAAAAGCATTGGTGAAGACTGGGAAATAGAAAATGCACTTAAAAAGGAATTGTCTGAAGTCCGAAAATGTCTCCCAGATAGAATTCTTTTTTTAGACGCTGCTGATGAAGTTTTGAGACAGCATAAACAGAATGATACAACCAGATCCCGAAACTTTTTTGAACATCATCTTCAATACATGATGCCGCTAAAACGAGCCTGGTTTATTGGACGTGAGAATGTCGATGTTCTTCGTGTAGATAATTTATCGCCTGAAGAGGTCGGCCAGAAAGTAAAACAATGGTGTGATGAGTGTATGAGGAGTTAAAATATGAAAATTATTCAGGGTGATATTACAAGACTTAGCTGCGATGCAATTGTAAATGCAGCAAATTCTTCTCTTCTTGGAGGTGGCGGAGTTGATGGTGCAATTCACCGTGCTGCCGGACCCGAACTTCTTGCAGAATGCCGTACACTTCACGGCTGCAAAACCGGCGAGGCTAAAATCACTAAAGGCTATAATCTTCCGTCCAGATTTGTTATTCATACGGTTGGACCAGTTTACTACGAACATTCACCTGCTGAGTCAGAATCTCTTTTGGCAGCCTGCTATGAGAATTCCTTAAAGCTCGCAAAGGAAAATGGGCTTAAGACAATTGCTTTTCCTTTGATTTCCGCCGGCGTGTATGGCTATCCGCAGCGTGAAGCCATAAAAGTAGCTGTTGAAACAATGAAAAAACACAAGAATGATTTCGATGAAACTACACTGATACTCTTTGGTGACCGCGAGTACGGCTTTGCAAAAGAAGATTATCCGGAGTTTTGTTAGGGGAAAATAGTATGACAGAACAGACAAAAAAACGCATTAGAAAATTTGTAGAAGACCGCGACTGGTCTCAGTTCCACAGTCCGGCGAATCTTGCTAAATCAATTTCGATTGAAGCTAACGAGCTGCTCGAATGTTTTCAGTGGAGCGACACAGACTACAACCTCCAGCATGTAAAAGAAGAACTCGCAGATGTCCTCGTTTACTGCCAGGATATGCTGGACGCACTTAACCTCAACGAAGATGAAATCATCAATATGAAAATGGATATGAATGAGAAAAAATATCCTGTCGATAAAGCGAAGGGAAGCAATAAAAAGTATACGGAGTTGTGAGGAAAAATTACCTTGCTTTAGTAATGGATGAATTCGATAGATTTTTATTTTCCATAATCTGGATTTTGTTCAGCCACTCTCAATGTACCATAATCATTATTTATTGAATAAGAAACGCTATTATCTGATTCATCAAAATCAACGACATTATCCGTCCATAGTTCGCACTGACTGATAACAGTTTTAAGAGCGTCTTCCTGACCTTCTGGCGGAACAAAGAAAATATTTTCTGATTCGTATGCGTCTGGATCGTCTTCAAAACCGTCGCCTTCTTCTACGAGTTCGTTGTATTTCTTTTCGAATGCAGTTGAAATGTATTTTAAGAAGATAAGTCCTGTAAAGAAATCTTAATAATCGAAGTTAAATAAAAAGAACTTCTTGAGTTCACAAGAAGTTCTTTAGTATAGCGGGGGCAGGACTCGGGGTTCCAGTCGCGGACATCGTGTCCGCTCCTTCCACGACGCCTGCGTTCGTTACCAGCGACCTCCTGTCGCTGGTTCCTAAAAAACGCTCCGCACTGCTCGCCTTTTTTTGGACCACTCACTCCGTTTCGAGTCCTGGTAAGAGATCTCGAGAATTAGTGTTAAATAAAAAAAACTTCCTGAGATTTCAGGAAGTTTTCTGGATAGCGGGGGCAGGACTCGAACCTTGATGGCCCACTATGTGCCATTTAGAATCCGGATGGTTTAATTCTATATGGTATAAGGAATTAGCTTTACTTATATTTGCTATTTTCAGGGGCATATAACTGGAAATTCGAATATAAAGTAAACGGTAAGGCTTAAAAATACGCGTATTTGTCAGAATGTACTTTACATTTAGAAACCATAATGGTAAAGTACAAATAACTTTCCTGCCTGCCCGGTTAAGGAAAAGTAAGTTGAATAAACCTTACCTTTTATTCAAAACAAAGCATTCACCATTCTGGTATGCACAAGTCCGTCTCCCAGACGGAACAATTTCCCGCAACAAAAGTACGGGAAAAGAAAACAAAACTGATGCCGAACGTACGGTAATGGAATGGGTCGTAAAAGGCTGTGTACCTGAACGAACATCCAGAACTGGAAGAGCAATCGGCAAACAATCCTTCACATTTATTTCTATTCTCAACTATCTCAGGACGAATGATTTGTCTGAGCAGGAAATTAATGATCTTATCGAGGTAATGAAAGCCCGAAAAATCATTCAAGCCGCTGTACGGACAAATGCAAAAGGTGACTGTGATGCAATGGAATACCTTATTGATTTCTGGACTCGGGATAAATCTGCTTATCTTCGTGAAATGGAATTAAAAGGTCATTCTGAAACAAACCGCCATATCCTGAACATGAGAAACATTATCAAGCATTACTGGAAACCTCTTCTGGAAGAAAAGCTTCTTGGAGAAATTACCAGAGATGATGTGAAGAAAATTTTTATGGCTGAGTCTACTCAGAAGCTTTCACCAAAAACTGTAAAGGCTGTTCTTCAGGCGGTGACAATTCCCCTAAAATGGGCACACCTGAACGGAATGACGGAAAACAACTGTTATTCAGGAATCATTCTTCCTAAGAGCACTCCAAAGAAAAAAGTTATTCTTTCACTTGAACAGACTATAAAGCTCTTCAATGCTGAATGGGATAACGACCGTGTAAAGCTTGCATGCGTTATTGCCTGCTTTACTGGAATGCGCCAGGGGGAAATTCTTGCACTTCAGATTCGTGATATCGGTGAAGACAGAATTTTTATCCGCCATTCATACAGCCCTTATGAAGGACTCAAATCTCCAAAGAACGGAGAAGAAAGAGAATTCAGAATCCCGCCTGAATTAAGAGACATGATTTTGAATCAGGCATCCTTTAATCCGTGGGGAACAGGACCTGAATCGTTTATCTTCTTCAGCCCTCAAAGTCCCGACAAGCCTTTGTCACCTAAAAGATTCAACAGATATCTCAGAAGGGCTCTGGAATCAATCGGCTATCCGAATCCAAAAGAAATCACTTTCCACAGTTTCCGTCATGAATGGTGTACAAATACACTTTCTGATATCGGGGACCAGAGAATCTGTATGATTGGTTCAGGCCATAAAACTGAAAGCGTATTCAACAATTATGCAAATCATATTCAGAAAGAAATTGCCCTGAATAAGATTGCAGAAAGTACGGAACATTTGTTTTCACCAATTCTTAAAAAACTTAGCTCGGATGCAGTTTATGTCATAAAGGATAATGAAGCAGATGAAGAAGAAAATGGAGTTAAGCTTTTACCGGAAAAAGTAGGAGCTTAAAAAATAATCGGAGAGAGTTAAAACTTAATCTTTTGGAGGAGCAGCACATGAAAAATGAAACATCACCAGATAAACTCTGGCTCCAGAAGGAAGTCATCGAATACTTACGATGCGCACCTTCTTCATTTCATTCTTGTGAACGTTATGATTGGCTGAAAGAAAGAGCCATCAAAGACGGACGCAGAAGAAAGTACAAAAAGTCTGATGTTCTGGCATTCGTTGAACGCTTACAGAAATCAGCATAAGTACTTTTGAAGGTGGCACTGGCAGTCTGGTAATAGATTCCTGATTGTCAGTGAAATCTAAACTATAAACAACACATAAGGGTAAACATATGAAACTTAACGACATTATCAGCATGGTGAAAGACACCACTCAGAAAATCGGAGAGAAGAAAACTCTCAAAATTAAAGACATTGTCCTCATTCCAGAATTCCAGAAGCTTTTAGTTATGGAAGCAGATGTTTTGGAAAAGATGCGGGAATCAATGAGAGAAGAAGGTTTTAAGTCAGGTCACGAAATTCATATCTGGAAGCGTGGAAAAGAATACATCCTGATTGACGGCCACACAAGAAAGTGTGCTTGGGAATCTCTGGGAAACAAGACAATTCCTTGTATCATCCACAACTTTGCAAACATCGAAGAAGCAAAGACTTTTGCAATCAAAGAGCAGATAAACCGCAGAAACTTAAGCGGACAAGCTCTTTTAGATGCAGTCGCAAACTTCAACTTTGAGAAAGGAAAAGGAAACGTAGTCGGTGAAAAGGGAAAGGCATCTGAAATCATCGCAAAGCAGATTGGAGTTTCTGCAAAGACTGTTGAAAAGACAAGGCTTGTTTTGAAGGAAGCAAGCCCTGAGCAGTTGGAAGCTATTAAGAAGGATGAGCTTAGCATGAATCAGGTTTACAAGCAGATTCAGGACAAGAAAAAGCCTAAGCCAGAGCCAAAGTCTGAAGAAAAGACCGACAAAGAGACTGTCTCCCCAGCAGCTCCAAAGCCTGAGTCAGAAGCGGAGGCAGAAGCTAAAACTGAAGAAGTGAAAGCAAAGCCTGCAGCAAAAAAATCAACTGCAAAGTCAGTATCCAAAACAAAGACGGATGAAGCCTTTGCAAATGGTGTTCGTTACGCAATCAGTGAGATTAGAAAAGGAATCAGCCTTGAAGATCTTGAAAAATCTCTGAGCGCATAACACAAGTTAAAACGGAAACAAAGGCTACTCCCAGGGCCTTTGTTCCAAAAGCCAAAAGTGAAAGAGCCTGCCCAAAGGAGTACAACAGTGAGCGAAAGCTATACGGCATCTTTCCACAACGGCGGAATGGAAAAAGATGGAATTGATTCAAGCGGGAGAAAACGCAAGAAGCTTTATCAGGCTTGTCGAGAACATAATATCAGAGACCCCAAATATTGTGAAAAGCAGGATCATATTGTAAAAGGCGGACTGCACGAAACATGGATTGATGTTCCCCCAAAGGAAGCCTACGAACAGATTTTCGGAGAAGCTTTCAGGGAATACAACGGCAAGCAGAAGAAAAAGGAACGGCAGTTCAACTCTTATTGGGAGAAGGTAAAGAAATCAAAAGACCTTGTACCCGTAAGGGAAGCCCTTATTACAATCGGAAACGTTGAACAGATGCCAGATCCAGAAGTCCAGAAGGAAATTTACAAGGCCTTTCTGGAAGAGTTTCAGAAGCAGAATCCGAACATGAAGGTAATCGGTGCTTACTATCATGCGGATGAAATGCGGAAGGATGGAAACGGTGGCTTTGTAAAAGGTGCGCCCCACATGCACTTAGACTACATCCCAATAGCCTACAACTGCAAACGCGGTCAGAAGATTCAAAACTCCATGAACGGTGCTTTACTTGAACAAGGCATCATGAACATAGAGATTGATCCAGAAGTCGCAGAGAAAGTCTACGGTCTGAGGAAGAAACCCCGCAGAAAAAAGAAGGAAGAGCCTTCGCTTGAAGAAGTTCCGCTGAACGAGCGTATGAAATGTTTTGAAAGTCTTAAAGATAAGCCAGTGCAAACAGAACAGACTGAAGAAGCAGAAGCCGAAGGCGGGAAAATCACAAAATCGCGAATGGTAACAAACCTGATTCAATGGACTAATGCGCAGAGGAATCTTTTAGTAAAAATCGCACGTGAGCATGGCCTTGAAATCGAGAATCCGAATGAAAAGCGAGCCCATCTTACAACGGAAGATTACATTTATTCAAAAGACCCCAGCCTTAAAAGTGAAGTTTACGCACTTGGAGAAAAACTTCTTCAAAATGTAAAGGCAGTTGATAAAGAATCGGCTGATAATGTTGAGTGGGAAAAAGACAACCAGAAACAAGCTGAAGAAAACAAGCAGAAGGCAAAGGACCTTGAAAAAGAAAAGGAAGAGCATAACGCGTATGTTGTACAAAAGGAGTATGACATTAAGAGCAGGGAATTCAAACTGAGCGACAGGGAAGATGAATTAATAGAGCGCGAGGAAAATGTTGCAAAAAAAGAGACTTTCTTAGCGAACGCCAGAAAGCATGCTTCCGAATCCCTTCACAAGTTCGTGCAGAAACTTAAAAAGAAAAAGGAGGAGGTAAAAGAAAAAGACAGAGCCTTAGACCAGATGCTGAAGGAAACTAAGGAACTCGCAGAGAGGGCCGAGAAAGTCAACAACAATGCGGCTACCCCATACTTCACTTTTGCAGATGACATAAAGTTTGACGATGCAAGACTTATGGCAAGAAGAAGAGATGGAAAAGGCCTTTGCGAATGGTTTAACGGCCTTGAAGAAAAGTTCTGCGGATGGCTTCATAAGGCGCAGTATTTTGCAAAACACTTCTGGAACAAGACACCTGATGAACTGATGATTGTTGCGGAAGACATGAGGCAAAGCTACTGCAGCAATTTCGGAGAGTACATCGAAAAGGGCATGAGAGGAAATACCCTCAGCCAGATTAAGGAAGTTCGTGAAATTAAGGAAGCAATTCCAGAAGTTCAGGAACGTAAAAACAAAATAACCCGTACCAGAAAAGAAATTGACTGGTGGGATTAAACAACTACTTAGAGGAGTACAACAGTATGAGTAGTTTTTCAAACGGGAACTATGTTCCATCAGGAATGGATTTTTCAGATTGGGTAGAATATCTTGAAGAAAAAAGAGATGCTGAAAAATTCGCTTTAATCGATAAAGAATTTGAAGAGTTCTTTGGTGAATTTCTGGATTTAGAGCCAGAGGAAGAGGAAGAAGAATTTAAGCTTTCTCTTCCAAAGGAACATTTATCATTCCTCAAACACGAAGCTGATAAATTTATCGATGGTGTAAAAGGATCTTTATCAGGTATGACTAAAAGCGGAAAACTCGAGGCTCTGGCAGAGATGCAGAGAGAAACGCGGGAACGGCTTTTATTCAACTTTATCAGGGATAACAAAGATGAAGTATTCTATTCTGTATTAAGAAGCCCTAGCAATTCTTTTCTGGAAGAGGAACGCAAGAGCCAGGCCTTCATCAATATTCATAAGATTGCTAACGTAAAATCTTTTGACCCTGAAAACGAGGAACTTATGAAAGCCTTGAAGCAGTATGATTCTGTTTTGAAGAATGAGCCATGGGCTAAAAAGCATTCCGCATACGTTGATAAATGGATGAACAGTAAGGCGGGAGACAAGACCTCTGTTTTCGCAAAACTTCTTGATGCAAAGCTGAAAGTCTTAAGTGATTCCGTCAGCCATGAACCTGAGCAGAGAAAAAAAAAAGCTCACAAACGGGATTATGACATAGAACGATAAAAATTGATTTATGTCATTTGCTTTTTACGAGAACCGAGTGATGACATTTTTTTTAGGTCAGATAACAGTTATCCGTTGACGGATTCAGTCTTTTAAGGGAGCTGTCATCTGGCCTTTTTTTTTATTTGCATAGATAAAGCAACGTTACGCTATCAGAAAAATCAACAAATCCGCAAGAATAAAGAGCCCTTTGGGCACCTCCAGAACTTGTGACCAAGTTCTAACACAATAGAAGTTTGCCCGCGTTTTTTACAAAAATCTGCGAACAAACTTCTATTGTGCGAGGGCATATCCCCTCGACCCCTTGTCTATTCCGTTACGAAAAGCGCGGGCAAATGAAAGCTTCCCCAAAAGGAAGTCTTTCACCGCTTTTTTTCTCCACTTCATAGCCACCAAAAGGCTCTGCCCTTTGGAATCCTGAGAAGGGCAACGTTGCCCTTTCTAAACCTCCGCCAACAAGACTCTGTCTTTTTGGATTATCTGCCAGACGGCCAGCCTTCTGGACTTCTGATAGAATTTAAATTCCAATTTGCAATGTTAAGAGGGCTAACATAAAGAGTTTTTTTATAATATTGAAGAATATAGACTAAGCCTTTTGATTTCTATACAGGATATCTGATATAAAAAAGGTTGAAATCAAAATAAAAATAATGAAGAAAATAGAAGAAATTGGAGTCCAACCCCATATTTTTTTGACGAACCATGCGCAATATATTCTTATTGGATAATGTATTAAAAAGATATACATTGCCTTGTTTCCGAAATCTTGAAATGTTTTCTTATTTAAAATCGAAGAAATAAAACCTTTATCAAAAGCAAAGATTAGAATAAAGAAAGTACAAAGTAACAAATCAACCAAATAAATCAGATTTCCAAAATGGAGCGAATTTCTCGAGAAAAAGTATATTACTGTAATGTAAACGTAAATTCAATTTGCGGATACGTTTATATAATTAGGATCTTGTGAACGACTGCCACCATTACTTGCCTATTCTCTAAATGCTTCTTTTGACATATTTTTTTCTCTTTTAATTAATATAGTAAGATTATAGCACATTATTTTGCTTTGGGGCTATGAATCTTAAACGAACATATTTTTTTCTAAAAGATTTTTTATATAAAGTGCAACCTGCAGTTCGGTACGGGTTTCACCATCTGAAAAATCTGAAAAAAGCAATTCTTCCATTTTATTGATTCTATAAATAATAGTATTTCTGTGTGCGTTGTTTAATTTAGCAACTTGTAAAATATTACCGCCAGTTTTCAGATACAAATCCAGGGTATGCAGAAAATCTTCATGTTTTGCTTCTCCCATTGTTTCAAGTTTACCCAGTTTTTCCTTATAGAAGTTTTTCAGGATTCCTTTGTTTCTAACATCAATAAGAATTTTATAAATTCCTAAATCATCATAAAAATTTATTTTTTCCGGGGAGGCATTTATTTCTAATGCAGCTTCTGCATGGATGTAGATTTCGCTGAGCCCTGTTACAGAATTTGTAACATCTGAAATTGAAATCTTTGAATGTTTGAAAAACTTGTCGGCTTTTGCATTATTAAAAATTTCATGAATTTCATAAAATCCTGCATCCTTCATAATAAAAATGATTCTATGATTATGTATAAAACAGGCATATTCGTTTTGTTTGATATTTAAGTGCGAGCAGAAATTGTATTCTACATAACGTTTTATCTTCATCATATCATCATTAAATAGTTCTTCTTTAAGCTCTATAAGAACAATCATGAATTCTTTGGTGTCTCGAAAAATTGTATTTTTGACTTGTAGCGGGTCAAAATCATTTTGTTCAAAAATGGCTTTATAAAAATATTTTTCAACTGATTTTGTATTCAGGTTATCATTAGCAATCATGTTGCCGATTTCCTGCATTAAATCTATTGTGTGAATTTCCCAGGGCATTGAAAAAAGCGGAAAATCTTTTTCATTACAATAATCAATTACCCTCTGCGGAATTTCTTTTATGTATTTGCCAGTATTTATAATAAGACCGGTTGCATCATGTTTTATAAATTCGTCAATGAACTCTTTTAAAAATATATAAATATAATCATCAGAATGAATTCCCAGATTGTCCTTACTTCTCTCAAAATTAACGCCAAGGGTAACGGCCAGCTCTCCGCCTCTTATAAACTCAATTGTTGCAGCATCTTCGGTATAGTAAACCCAGCTTACATTTTTTTTGAAGCCTTTTTTTCCGGCCAGCAGCTTAAGCTTAAAAGGAGTTTCTGTAAAATTAAAAATTGTTTGAAGTGAAAGAGCCATAAACTAATCCTTACAAAACATTGCCTTATCGGGCAATTTGCACACAAAAAATAATAATATTTGTACTTTTTGTCAATAAATAAAAAATCTTATTGTGATATTTTCAAAGCAACGCCGCTTATTCGGTGTTTATTGTTTTTAGGAGGATTTTATGACAGCAGATGAAATTGCACAAATGCAGACCGAAAATGTTCTGCTTGGCTGGAGTAAACAGGGCGGATTAAATCCAACTGTTGTTGAACACGCAGAAGGAATTTATATTTATGATTCCGAAGGCAACCGTTATGCAGATATGTCTTCTGAACAGGTAAATGTAAATGCCGGTTATGCAAATAAAGAAATGACAGAGGCTATTAAAGCTCAGCTCGATAAATATGCTTATGTTCAGGGTTCCTGGGGGGCTGAACCGCGAGCAAAACTTGCTAAATCAATTATAGACAGACTTCCTGACTGTTTTGGTAAAGTCTTTTTTACAAATGGTGGAGCCGATGCAAATGAAAATGCCATCAAAATTGCCCGAATGTATACCGGCCGTTTTAAGGTTATGAGCCAGTACCGTTCTTATCATGGTTCTACCTTTGGTGCTGGAAATCTTACCGGCGAACCGCGTCACTTTGCTCTTGAGCCTGCTATTCCGGGTTTTATTCACTTTCGCGGACCTTACTCTTATCAGGAAAAAATCAAATTTGAATCTGAAGATGCAGAATGTGAATATTATGTTGAAAAGCTCCGTGAACAGGTAATTTTTGAAGGAGGTGACAGAATTGCCGCAATCATTCTGGAAACTGTTGTCGGCTCAAATGGCATCATCATCTATCCAAAAAATTATCTTAAAGGTGTACGCAAAATCTGTGATGAATTTGGCATTATGATGATTTGTGATGAAGTTATGGCAGGCTGGTACAGAACCGGAAAAATGTTTGCTTATATGAACTTTGACGTTACTCCAGATATCATCACTTTTGCAAAGGGCGTAAACTCAGGCTATATTCCGCTTGGTGGCGCAATCGTAAAAAATGAAATTGCACATTTCTTTGATGACAAATACCTGAGTTGTGGTCTTACTTATTCAGGACATCCGCTTGCCTGCGCAGCCGGAGTTGCCTGCCAGGAATTTTATTTGAAAAACAATATTGAAGAACATGTTCAGAAGGTTGGAAAATATCTAGGACAGAAACTCGAAGAAATTAAGGCAAAACATGAATGCGTTGGTGATGTCCGCTACATCGGTCTGTTCAGTGGAGTTGAACTTGTAAAAGACCGAAAAACACGAGAGCCTCTTGTTCCATGGGGTCAGGATCCAAAGGGAATAATGAGTGCAATTGTAAAAGAACTGAAGTGCCGTGGCTTCTTCACCTATGCGCACGAAAATGTAATCATTGTTGCGCCTCCATTAATTATTACAGAAACTCAGATTGATGAAGAACTTGCAAAGCTTGATGATGTTTTGAGTATTGTTGACAGCAATCTGGAGTAAATATGAATTATAATTTTACTTCCGTTCCCAAAATATTTTTCGGCGAAGGTGCATTAAAAAATGCTGCTTTGGAATTATCTGGATTAGGCACAAAAGCTTTAATCGTAACAGGAAAAATAATTACCAAAACAGGTCTCACCCAGGAGCTTCAAAATTTTCTCTCCTCTCTGAAAATTGAATCAGTGGTTTTTAATGATTTACCTGGAGAACCGGATGACAAAATGATTATGTCTGGTGTACAGGTTTTTAAATTTGAGAACTGTGATTTTATAATCGGTCTGGGAGGAGGAACTCCGCTTGATACTGCTAAAGCAATTTCAGCCATGTCTGTGCTGCCAGGAAAAATGATTGACTATAAGGGCAAGGAATTGAATGGAAACTTTGCACCTTTAGTTCTGATTCCAACAACTGCAGGAACAGGTTCTGAAGTTACACGATATTTTGTTTTTACAAATACGGGAACAAATGAGAAGCTGCTTTATAAAGGTGATTCTCTTTTACCAAAGCTTGCCGTCATAGATTATAACTACACAATCTCTGCGCCAGAAAGCATAACCATGGCAACTGGAATGGATGCTCTCTGTCATGCAGTAGAAAGTTATACCTGTCGTAAAGCAAATCCTGTAACGGAAATGTATTGTCTTGATGCAGTAAAGAGGATTTTTAAATATCTTCCGATTGCCTGTAAAGACGGTTCAAACAAAGAAGCCCGCGAGAATATGAGCTTTGCCGCCTATGAAGCGGGAGTTGCGATTAATGGAGCGCCTACAACAATCATTCATGGAATGAGCAGACCTATAGGGGCTTGCTTCCACGTGCCGCATGGTATTTCAAATGCTATGCTTGCGGTGGAATGTCTTCGTGCAGTTCTTGAAGGCTGTTATGAAAAATTTGCAGAACTGGCAGTTACTATAGGAGCTGCCGAGAAAGCTTGTGATCCAAAAGTTGGGGCCAAGAAATTTCTTGAGGCTTTGGAAGCTCTTACAAAGGAGCTGAAAGTTCCAACCTTAAGAGAATACGGAATTGATTTGCAGGAATTTGCCGCCATGGAAGAAAAGATGGCCGGCGATTCTGTTGCGTCGGGCAGTCCTGCAAATTGCTGGAAAGTTCTTTCCAAAGAAGAACAGATAAAAATTTATGATACATTGAGGGTAAAATAAAGATACTCTATGGACAAAGTGCATAAAAATATTCTTTTTTTTTATGCACTTTGTCCAATGTATTAAAAGTTTTTTTTCTGTAACGTGAAGACATCAGAACATAAGTCAGCAAAGACGTTGTGTGCATGAAAAAGTGTCGTATGACATTTTATTTTATGTGCAGGGAGCTTTGCTGGTCCTTTCAGAAAAGCTCTTTGCATAAGACAAGGGGCCGAATATGAAAAGACTTCGAAGAATTATCTTACTTGGTGTTATTGCTTCTCTGGCAATGACAAATGCTTTTGCTGCAAAAAAGCAGAAAACAATCAAACTTGGTTTTAATATTCCTCTTACCGGTGACTCACCAAAAGTTGGTGAAAGCGCTAAGTTCGCTGGTGAAATCATCAAAAATGAAATCAATGCTGCCGGCGGTCTCGATGTAAAGGGCGAAAAATATCTTCTTGAATTTGTTTATGTTGATAACGAGCTTAAGTCAGACTCTGCTATTAATGCCGCAAACAAATTGATTGATATCGATAAAGTTCTTGCATCAATCGGACCAGAAGGTTCAGGACGCGCAATTCCTGCCGGTGAAATCTACAACGACATGAAGGTGCCGATGATTACACCTTGGGCTACAAACCCTAAGGCTACAGAAGGCCGTCCTTTCTGTTTCCGTGCCTGCTTCCTTGATCCGTTCCAGGCTCCAGTTGCAGCTAAGTTCGCAAGTGAGCAGTTCGGCGGAAAGAACGTAGCAATTGTTTACAACCTCGAAGACGACTATTCAAAAACACTTGCAGAACTCTTTAAGAGTGAGTGGGAGTCAAAATACGGAAAGGTTGTTGTATTTGAATCTTTCGGTCAGAAGGACCAGGACTTCAGTGTTCAGCTCACAAAGGTTGTAAACTCAAGCGCTGACTTCCTTTACCTTCCAGACTACTACAACTTTGTAGGACTTATTACTTCACAGGCAAAGGATCTGGGCTGGTCAAAGCCGGTTATGGGTTCAGACTCATGGGGTTCTGCCGACTTGTTCCCTCTCTCAAAGGGAGCCGTAGTTGGTGCTTACTTTACAACACACTACGCAGCTAAGGGTGCTACAGGAAAGACAAAGGAATTCATTGACAAGTATGTAAAGGCTTACGGTTATGTACCAGACGATGTTGCTGCCCTTACATACGATGCAACTTACATTGTTCTTCAGGCAATTCAGGATGCAGGTCTTACAGGAAACCTTAAAAAGGACCGTGTAGCTATCAAGGATGCAATGGGTAAAATCAAGAGTTTTGCCGGTGTAACAGGAAATATGCAATTTACTCCGGATGGAGACCCAGTTAAGGAAGCCGTTGTAGTTCGTGTAACAAAAGAAGGCGAGTTCGAATATGTAAAGAGCTTGAAGCCATAAGTTACCTTTTGAAATCTGGTGGTATCGGCAGTTCCGGCCACCAGATTTTCTGGGACAAGAAAAGATTTTGTACGATGGAGGTGTGTATGACATTTTTTATTCAAAACATTTTTAATGCCCTGCAGTGGGGTAGTTTTTATTCAATGATTGCCCTGGGCTACTGTCTTGTTTACGGCGTTTTGAGGCTCATAAACTTTGCTCATGGAGATATCTTCATGACATCAACCTACATCGCTTTTTTTGTAGTAGCCGGATTAACTGCAAAGTTTGCGGGCCTGGCAGGAGTACCTTTATTTGTAATTACTCTTGTTTGTACTATGGCCCTTACAGCCCTTTTAGGTGTTGGTATAGAAAAAATAGCTTATAAACCCCTTAGAGCAAAGGGAGCAAACAGACTTTATGTAGTTATTACAGCCTTAATGATAGGCTTCATTCTTGAAAATGGAAATCTTGCAATTCTTGGTGCATCTGCAAGAAGCTTCCCTGATATTCTTCCAAAGTATGTATGGAATATCGGACCGGTTACAATCACCAGCCTTAAGGTTCTGGTTATTGTAAGTGCGGTTGTGATTTTTCTTATTCTGCAATTCATAGTTCAGAAAACAACACTCGGAATGAGTATGCGCGCCATTTCTTATGACAAATTTGCAATTCCTTTAATGGGAATTCCTGTAAATACAGTTATCACATTTACATTTGCCCTTGGTTCTGCCCTGGCAGCAGTAGCCGGAATCCTTTTCGGAATGTCTTATCCGGTTATGGATCCATACATGGGAATGATTATCGGATGGAAGGCCTTTATTGCAGCCGTAGTTGGTGGAATCGGTGATATCAAAGGTGCCTTTATCGGCGGCTTCCTGCTTGGCTTCATTGAGATTTTTGTTACAGCCTTCCTGCCTTCAAGCTACAAGGATTTGATTTCTTTCGTAATCCTTCTAGTCATACTGACAATTAAGCCTACAGGTTTCTTTGGTGTAGCAAAGAGTACAAAGATTTAAGGAGGATTGAATATGGTTTGGTTAGAAAAGATGAATGGGCGGATTGATGCACGCTTCAATCCTTCTGAAAGAAAAAGAAAACTGACAATTCCAGTTACAACAATTGTAATGATTTTGATTCTTACAGTTCTTGCTAAGTTCGAAATCATCAATAATTACTTCCAGACAATTATCGTAACGATTTGTATAAATGCAATTATGTCTGCGAGCCTGAACATCGTAAACGGTTATATGGGTGAGTTCAGTTGTGGACACGGAGGATTTATGGCAACTGGTGCATATATTTCTTCCGTTGTTTCGCTGATTCTGTTTAAGGATGGAAACTCAATTACCGGACATGCGCTTTTACCTGAAGGACTTGCTGTAATAGGATTTCCAATCTGTATTTTGATTGGTGGACTTGGAGCAATGTTGGTAAGTCTTATAGTTGCAATACCTTCATTCAAAACTCGTGATGACTATCTTGCAATTATTACGGTTGCTGCAAACTTTATCGTAACAACAGCAATAAACAACATTCCTCTGGTTGGCGGAAGTCGCGGTCTCATGGGAATGAAGAGTGTAATGAACAACATGGCAGATGTTTTTGACATTCCATGGATCTTAGTCTGGGCTCTTGTCTTTGCCGTTTTCGCAATTGTTTCAATTCATTTCCTGATGAACTCAACTTTAGGAAAGGGAATCAGTGCAGTTAAGTATGATGAGATTTCAGCTGAGATTATGTCAGTCAACACTAACAACATGAAGCTCATCGCATTTACCTTCAGTTCCTTCCTTGCAGGAATTGCGGGCGGGCTTTTCGCTCACCTTCTTGGTTTCATAAACCCTTCAAGTTTTGGAATCATGAAATCAACTGAATCTCTTGTAATGGTTTATCTTGGCGGTATGGGTTCTTTGAGTGGTTCGGTACTTTCTGCGATCGTATTTACAATTCTGCTGGAACTGCTTCGCCCTGCCCAGATCTTAAAGTGGGTAATCATTCCTTTAATCCTGATTCTGATTATGGAATTCCATCCGGAAGGAATTATGGGCTCAAGAGAACTTACACACGTTTTCCCAGGGCTCAAAAAGCTTCTGCCAAAAAATAAAAATGAAGAAAGAGTCACAGAAAAAGCTTCTGAAGGAGGTGCAGCATGAGAGAAGAATCTGGCGAAACATTATTGAAGATAGAACACCTTACACACAGATTCGGTGGTTTGCAGGCACTGACAGATATAAATGTTGATATAAAAAAAGGAACAATAAATGCCCTGATAGGACCGAATGGCGCAGGTAAAACAACTGTTTTCAATCTGGTAAGCGGCTTTTATGTTCCATCTGAAGGCGACATTATTTTTGACGGAACAAGGCTCAACGGTATGAAGCCACATGTTATTGCAGATCTGCAGATTGGCCGTACCTTCCAGAATATCCGTTTGTGGAGCGATATGACTGTTCTCGACAACATCTGTATTGCCCAGCATTCACGTCTTGGTTTTGGAATTAAGGATGTCTTTCTAAAGACAAAAAAATACAAGGAACGCGAAGCTCAGATTCATAAAGAAGCCTGGGAGCTTCTGGAGAAATTCAGTCTTGCTGACAAGGCTCTGGATTATCCAAAAAATCTTCCTTATGGAATTCAGCGCCGTGTAGAAATTGCCCGTGCCCTCAGTCTCAACCCTAAACTTTTAATGCTTGATGAACCTGCTGCTGGACTTTCTACTTCTGACCTTGATGGCCTTATTTCTTACATTCAGTGGATTCATGAAACTTTTGGCATCACAATCTGGATGATTGAACATCAAATGCAGGTTGTAAACACACTGGCAGATAACATTAAGGTTATCAATTTTGGTAAGGAACTTGCAGAAGGTAGTCCGGAAGAAATTCAAAAGAATCCGGCTGTAATTGAAGCTTACCTTGGAAATGCTGATATCAGTATTAAGGATGCTTATCCGGGATTGCCGGAAAAGAAAAAGGCTTAGGAGGTGCTTATGTTACTTGATGTAAGAAATTTAAGAGTCAGTTATGGAAATATAGAAGCCTTGCATGGCATCAGCTTTAATGTGGACAAAGGAGAGATTGTCACTTTGATTGGTGCAAACGGCGCAGGAAAAACTTCTACTCTGCTCACCTTGTCGCGCCTACCTAAGCCGGAAGCACCAACTGTAATTTCTGGAGACATTCTTTATGACGATTACAGTATTTTAAAAACAGAGCCTCAGGTTCTGATTAAGGAAAAGATGATGTGTCTTGTTCCGGAAGGCCGTCATATTTTTGGAAATCTTACTGTTGAAGAAAATCTTCAGATGGCATGCTATGGCCGTAAGAATGAACCTCAACATGAAATGAGGACTATGGAATTATACGATCTACTTTATGATTTGTTTCCGCGTCTGTATGAAAGACGTAAGCAGAGAAGTGAACTTCTGTCTGGAGGTGAACAGCAGATGCTTGCAGTAGGACGTGCACTTATGACCGACTGTAATTTTATCATGCTGGATGAACCAAGTATGGGACTTGCGCCAAAGCTGATGTTCGAAATGTTCCGTGCTTTGAAGAGACTTAATGTTCAAAAGAAGATGACTCTTCTGGTTGTTGAACAGAATGCGAAGGTTGCACTTGATTTTGCAGACCGCGGATACGTTTTGCAGACAGGTGAAATTATTGCCAGCGGAACCAGCGAAGAACTGATTTCAAACCCGGAAGTACAGAAGGCATATCTTGGCGGTTGATGCGAAAATTGTTCAGGCAAGCGAAGATTCTCTACAAATTCAGTTTGAGCAGAAAATTTGCCCCGAAGTAAACAGCCGGATTTCTGCTTTTGTAAAGACCTTCGAATATATTGCAAAAGATATAGCCGGAGTTCTCGAAGTTCTTCCGACCTATTGTTCAGTCAGCATATATTTTGATGAAGCAATCTGCCAGATATCTTTATTGAAAGACCTTGCGCAGAAGGCTCTTCAAAAATCTGAAGAGGAAAAAACTGAATCCACTGATTCAAAAAGAACAATTACCATTCCGGTCTGTTATGAGGACCAGGAGTTTGCGCCCGATCTGGAAAAGGTTGCCCTTCATGCAAAGCTTTCTAAGGAGGAAGTGATAAAGCTTCATTCTTCTTCAGATTACCTGATTTACATGATGGGCTTTCTGCCGGGCTTCCCATACCTGGGTGGAATGAATCCTCGGCTGGAAACACCAAGGCTGGAAACTCCCCGCACAAAGATTCCGGCAGGAAGTGTCGCAATCGGTGGAGCACAGACCGGCCTCTACCCGGTAGAGTCGCCGGGAGGCTGGAACATAATCGGCCGTACACCTCTTAGACTTTTTGATGTAAAGAGGAAACCTTTCTTTTTGTATGAGGCCGGAGACAAAATCCGTTTCTTGCCGATTACTCGTGAAGAGTTTGAAAACTTTGATGAAAGCCTGTGGCTGGCACAAGTGGCCGGTAACTCCGAAGCTTCCATTGAAACTTCCGACGACGCAGCGGATTCGAAAGAAGTTTACGAATGTGGCGGCGGTATAAAGATTCTTGAACCTGGACTTTTGACTTCAATACAAGATACAGGAATTACAGGCTTTCAGAAATATGGAATCGGACAGAGCGGCGCCATGGACCAGATTTCTTTTGCCCTGGCAAATCAAATCTGTGGAAATGAAAAAAATGCCGCCTGTCTTGAGACAACGCTTGCGGGGCCTTCAATCCGTTTTGTTACTGCCTGCGATTTTGCAATTACAGGTGCCGTATTTGAAAACGCAACCCTTGATGGGATGCGCATTGAGATGAATAAAAAAATATCTGCGAAGGCTGGTTCTTTGCTCAGCTGCGGTTTTGCTTCAAAAGGTCTTCGCTCATATATTGCTTTCAGCGGCGGGCTTCTGGTACCAAAAGTTTTTAGAAGTTCTTCAACAAATCTTAAGAGTAAAATCGGCGGATATATGGGAAGAAAACTTCAGGCAGATGATCAGCTTGCCATCGGAATTAATAAAAAGAATCCTTTGCTAGTTCCAGATAACAAAAGCACAGAAGGATTCACAGAGAACAAAGACGTTCTTCTTTTAGACTGCATAAAATCTTCACAGTTTGATTTTTTTCAAGAAAAAATTGTAAAGAAATTTACAGATTCAATTTATACGGTTTCTGCCGAAAGCGACAGAATGGGAATCCGCTTTACAGGACCGGGTCTTGAATGTGGAAAGACAGACATTATTTCTGATGCAATTCCTTTCGGAGCTGTACAGATAACTTCTGCAGGACTTCCTGTGGTTATGGCAGCAGACCGGCAGACAACAGGAGGTTATGCAAAAATAGCCTGCGTAAAAAAATCTGCAATGTATCGTCTGGCTCAGGCTCTTCCTAGCACTAAGGTAAGATTTAATTTACTGCCCTGAGAACCTGATCAGGAAAATATAAAGGAGGCATTTTAAAAATGATTTATCAGAATCCATACAAAAACACTTCACCCCTCGAAGTGAGAAAACTGATCCGCGAAGGAAAGATTACCGGACAGACTTCCGGAATGTGTGACGGTTTTGCCTAGGCAAATCTCTGCATTCTTCCGGAAAAATATGCCTATGACTTTCTGCTCTTCTGTCAGCGTAATCCTCAGTCCTGCCCTCTTCTGGAAGTCGGAGACGCCGGAAACAAATTTCTTAATACTTCTGCTGCAGAATGTGACATCACTACAGACCTGCCAAAATACAGAGTCTGGGAAAAAGGAAAACTTGTAGGCGAGTTTACAGACGTAAGCGATTTCTGGCAGGGCAATCTTGTGACCTTTGTAATTGGCTGCAGCTTTTCTTTTGAAGCGCCTCTTATGGCAAACGGAATTGATGTAAGAAACATTTCTGAAAATCACAATGTCCCTATGTATCTTACAAATATTGATACAAAGCCTGCAGGTATTTTCAGCGGAAAGATGGTTGTTTCAATGAGACCAATTCCTTATGAGCAGATTGTAAAGGCTGTTACTGTTACGGCAAAAGTTCCTAAGGTTCACGGAGCTCCGATTCACATCGGTAACCCTGAAGCAATAGGAATTAAGAATATAAACAAACCTGACTTTGGAGAGCCAAGCACAATCAAAGAAGGAGAGGTTCCTGTTTTCTGGTGCTGCGGAGTTACTCCACAAAGTGTTGTTATGAATTCAAAACCGGATTTTTGTATTACCCATGCGCCGGGCCACATGCTTATTACAGATATCCCGGAAGCACAATTGCAAAATTAACGCGGCAACTACCGCTTAAATATTGGAGGCTAGAATATGAAGAATGTTGCATACTACAACGGAAAAATGGGACTTCAGGAGGAACTTACAATTCCTTTCCTGGACAGAGCTATGTTTTTTGGAGACGGAGTTTACGATGCAACTTACAGCGCAAACAGAAAAATCTTTGAAAAAGACTGGCACCTGGAGCGTTTTTATAACAGCCTTAAAGCTGTAAAGATTCCTTTTAAACTTTCAAAAGAAGAGCTTCTTGCAGAACTTCAGAAGTGTATTGATGCTATGGATTCAGATGGAGTCTGCTTTGTTTACTGGGAAGTTACGCGCGGTACCGCTCCACGAAATCACCTTTTCCCAGATGTAGAACCAAATCTGATTATCAATATTACAGAATCAAAACTCACAGACCTTCGTACCCCTTGTAAACTGATCACAGAAGAAGATACCCGCTTCTTCCACTGCAATATCAAAACGCTGAACCTTCTTCCTAGTGTTCTTGGAAGTCAGAAGGCTTTTGAAGCTGGCGCAAAGGAAGTAGTGTTCCACCGCGGCGAACGTGTTACTGAATGTGCCCACACAAACGTAAACATTATCAAAAATGGAGTTTATATTACTCCACCGTTAGACGAACTTATTCTTCCAGGTGTTACCCGCCGCCATTACATTTCGCTTTGTCAGAAACTGGGCATCCCTTACGAAGAGCGTGTTTTCACACTTGATGAACTTTTTGATGCAGATGAAGTTTTCATAACTTCGGCGGGAACTTTGGGACTTGCGGCCTGCGAGATTGACGGCAAGAAGGTTGGCGGTAAGGCTACTGATTTGCTTAGAAAATTGCAGAAGGCTGCGGTCGAAGATTTTGAACGTGAGACAGGCTATAAAGCCAACATCATTTAATTTTGCCTATGAAAGAGAGCCAGACTGAATCAAAAGAATCGATAGAAGACATAGTTTTACGACACTCGGGAAGAGGAATGGATATTCTGCGCGGTTATAAAACTGACAGGTATGCAGAGAAGGCTGCTCAGACAATCCTGGGCTGGGAAAAGGGAAGAGTCTTTCTTACAACAGGATTTTTTGTAGCGGGCTTTGCCGAAACGGATGGTCCTGTGGGAACTCTTTTTCTTGCAAAGGCTTTGCGGAAATTGGGTTATGAGCCGGTGATTCTCACAGATGAATTCTGCAAGGGTTTCTTTGAATCAGAAGGCATCCAGGTTCTATATATGCCTTTTGATGCTGACCTGGATTGGTGTATGAAACAGCTTGGAACTTATACCCCGGTCGGCTTAATCAGCATTGAACGCTGCGGAGAAAATGCTGCCCGCGAATACGCAAATATGCGCGGTGTAAGCATTACAGATAAAACCGCAGCTGCAGATTTGTTCTTCCGCATTGCACTTGGAATTGTGCCGACTATAGGCGTTGGTGACGGCGGCAATGAAATCGGCATGGGAAATGTTGCTGATATCATAGAAGAAAAGCTTTCCCTTAAGCCCTGTGTCGTAACCGTGGACCAACTTGTGATTGCGACAGTTTCAAACTGGGGAGCCTATGCAATCATTGCATATCTGGAAAGATTAAGCGGCGTAAAAGTCTTTATGGATTTTGAAGAAGCAAAGGCCTTCATCAAAAAAACTGTTGAGATGGGCAGTGTAGACGGCGTCCTTAAAAAGCAGATTGTCAGCGTAGACGGTTTTGGAATGGAAATAGAAAAAGAAATAATTGATTCCCTTGGAGCAGCAATATGAAAATAGATTTGAATTGTGATTTAGGCGAAAGCTTTGGAAATTATAAAATCGGTATGGATGAGGAAGTTATAAAATTTATTTCCTCTGCAAATATTGCATGCGGCTTTCATGCTTCAGATCCTCTTGTAATGGTAAAGACAGTTTCGCTTGCAAAAGAAAGTGGCGTGAGCATTGGCGCACATCCGGGCTATCCAGACCTTGTGGGCTTTGGCCGTCGCAATATGAACGTTGCTCCAGAAGAACTTAAGGCAATGGTGCAGTATCAGATCGGAGCACTCAATGCTTTTTGTAAAGCTTCTGGCGTAAAAATGAATCATGTTAAGCCTCACGGTGCTATGTACAACATGGCAGCAAAAGACGAAAAACTTGCCCTTGCAATAGCAGAAGGAATTGCCCAGGTTGATGACTCCCTTATTCTTCTTGGCCTCAGCGGCAGCCAGCTTTTAACAGCTGCAGCTACAGTTGGACTAAAATGTGCTAACGAAGTTTTTGCAGACAGGGCATATGAAGAAGACGGCTCTCTTGTTGCCCGCACAAAAGCCGGCGCTGTAATTACAGATGAAGAAGAAGTAATAGAACGTGTTATCAAAATGATAAAGGAAGAGAAAGTAAAAACCATCACCGGAAAAGAAATCAGCATCTGTCCGCATTCAATCTGC
Organism: Treponema bryantii; assembly: GCF_900111035.1. GTDB lineage: Bacteria > Spirochaetota > Spirochaetia > Treponematales > Treponemataceae > Treponema_D > Treponema_D bryantii_C. Next base: position 371,246 of record NZ_FOFU01000002.1, on the reverse strand, counting down.
GTTCATGGTGATAACCCTAAGGCCCTTAATTTTGTAAAACTAATCCGCGAACGGCTCCTTCAGGAAAATATAAAAATCGAAGCTTTATAAAAAAAGGAGGCAAGATGATTATAACCGACAAACGCTGCTGGGCAGAAATAAACCTTTCTCAGATAATTGAAAACTACAGAATTTATAAAAATCAGCTTCCAGAAAAAACAAAAATCATGGCCGTTGTAAAGGCCGATGCCTACGGGCAAGGAGATGCAGAAATTGCCGAAGTTCTACAGAAAGAAGGCGTAACAGATTTTGCTGTTGCAACTCTGGATGAAGCTGTAAGACTCAGGACCAGCGGAATCCAGGGACAGATTTTCGTTCTGGGCTATACCCCTATTACTCAGGCTCAGAACTTAATTGAATATGATATAACACAAGCCGTTGTCGATGAAAACCATGCAAAATTGCTGGCTAAATTAGGTCCGAGATTAAAGGCTGTATTTGCCCTCGATACAGGAATGAATCGTATTGGTCTTGATGCAGATTATCCGGATTTTTGTGAAGAGGTAATACGAAAATATTCTGACAAGTTTTGCCTTCAGGGTATTTTTACTCATCTTTGCACAGCAGACTCTATGGATAAAGAAGCTGTAGAATTTACAAATAATCAGATTAAAAAATTTGAAAAAGTTGCAAAGCGGATAGAAGATTTGAATCTTCCTTATGTTCACTGTTTGAACTCTGCCGGCGGCCTCTGGAATAAATGTGAAAAATCTGTGTTTGCCAGACTCGGAATTATTCTTTATGGACTTAAGCCAAGTTATCAGAACCAGTTGCCAGAAGGGATAAAACCTGCTTTAAGCTGGTATAGCGTAGTCTCTATGGTAAAGAATCTTCACTCAGGCGAAACTGTAGGCTATGGTAGAACATTTAAAGCAGAATGGGAAATGAAGATTGCTACAGTTTGTGTCGGATATGCTGATGGGTACAACCGGCTTTTATCCAATAATTTCTATGTTCTGATAAATGGGAAGAGGGCTGCAGTTCTGGGAAGAGTATGCATGGATCAGATTATGGTTGATGTTTCTGATATTTTGGGCGTTGAGATGGGAACAAAAGTCACGCTGCTTGGTCAGGATGGGGATGAAATTATTACTGCTGATGATATGGCGGATGCAATTGGCACAATCGGCTATGAAATTGTATGTAATATTTCAAAACGAGTTGAACGGAAATATAAGTATGAATATTTTTGATATTATCGGTCCGGTGATGGTTGGACCTTCAAGTTCGCATACTGCTGGTGCGGTAAAAATTGGATATGTGTCGCAAAAACTGCTGGGAGAGCCCATTATCAAAGCTGAGATTTTGCTTTATGGTTCGTTTCTGGCAACTGGAAAGGGGCACGGAACTACGTTTGCCCTAGTTGCGGGGCTGCTTGGTATGCATGAAGATGATAGCAGAATTCCCGAAAGTATAGAAATTGCAAAAGAGCGCGGAATTGAACTGATTTTTGGTGAAGCAAACTTGAAAAATTATCATCCCAATTCTGTGCAGTTGAAGTTGACTGGGAAAAACGGGCGTAAACTTGAAATTATAGGAGAATCGCTTGGAGGTTCGGTTATCAATATTGCAAATATTGATGGGCTTAGTGCTAATTTTTCCGGTGAAAACCCTACTTTGATTGTTCACAATAAGGATCAGCCAGGGCACGTTGCCGAAGTAACAAGCATGCTTTCGCACAAAAGTGTAAATATTGCGGCAATGCAATTGTACAGGGCAAATCGTGGTGGGGACGCAGTTATGGTTCTGGAGCTGGATCAGGAGATTCCGGAAGAAGCATTGACGTGGCTTTCAAAGCTTGAAGGTGTGAATAAAGTAACTTATTACAGTTTGAAGTAGCAGGGTGCATTTATGGGATTCAACAAAATTCAGGAAATTATAAAAATTGCAGATGAGCGGGATGTACCGTTCTGGCAGGTAGTCTTAGAAGATGATTTACAGGAGCGCAATGTAAGTTACGAGGAGTCATTCGGCCGGATGCAGCGGCTGTTCGATGCAATGGTCCAGGCCGACAAAAATTATTCAGCTGATTTACGTTCTCATAGCGGGCTTAGTGGTGGTGATGGAGCAAAACTTGAAAAATTCCGTCGACAGGACAACAGGCTCATAGGAGATTTTCTTACAATGGTGATGGAAAAAGCTGTGAAAATGGCGGAATCCAATGCATGTATGAAAAGGATAGTTGCAGCACCTACAGCAGGTTCTTGCGGTGTGATTCCGGCCGTACTGCTGACGTATTATGAAAAGAAGGCTCCGGCCGTGGAAAAGGTTGTTCAGGCATTGTATGTTGCAGCAGGAATCGGCCAGGTGATTGCGAATACAGCAAGCATTTCAGGCGCAGAAGGCGGCTGTCAGGCAGAAATTGGTTCGGCCAGTAGCATGGCTGCAGGTGCATTAATCTTTCTGGAGGGTGGTACAAATGAGCAGATAGCAGATGCCGCCGCTCTTGCAATGAAAAACATGCTGGGACTAACCTGTGATCCAGTTGCAGGACTCGTAGAAGTGCCATGCATAAAACGAAACGTTTCAGGCGCCGTAAATGCCATAATAGCCAGCCAGATGGTAATGGCCGGCATAAAAAGTGCCATTACCGCCGACGAAGTTTTTGAAACCATGGGTCGTATCGGAAATCTTCTTCCCCAATGCCTCCGCGAAACCAGCCAGGACGGTCTGGCCTCAACTACAACTGCCCAAAAAGTTGTTGAAAGACTTTCATCAATTTAAAAATGGTTAGAAATAATGGTGGTAGGAAATTTTGTATAATCTGCTTTCTCATTTCAACCCTTTCAAAAACTCTTCCACATTTTTATACTCAACGCCATTTTCAAGCATCTGGGATTCTCCGCGATAGAGTACGCATTTTCGTACAACCTTGCCGAATTGAGCTTCCGTGAGAGAAATCTTTTCTTCATCATTAATATGGCGGTACTGAGCAGGAAATAGTTCCTTGCTGTGTTTGATTTCAAAAATCTCGCATTGTTTTTTTGTTTTGTCCTGAACGACCATATCAAATTCACCGGAAGCAAATTTGAGCTTAAAGACATTGCGCTTTGTACCGTAAGTGCGCTTTGTTTCCAGAAAAACAATATCTTCAAGCATTCGGCCGCGGACATCTTCTAAGATTTTCTCTGTGATAATATCGCGTAATTCTCCAGTCAAGGAGCCGAAAACTTCATCCTGCATCAGAGAATAAACAAGTACCTGAGCCTGGCAGAATCGCATTCCGCTCTGGGTAAAAATAATCCGCTCCTGCTTCTTATTGCTGATAGGAATGTTCTCTGTATAAACGATTTCAAGTAAATCCAGGGCCTTTAAGTATTCGGTAATTTCCTGAATATGAACTTCTTCGATTTCGATGGACTGTCTTTCCTTGTTGCGGATTTTCAGGATTTCCATAAGCTTTTTCGTAACATCGCTTGCATCAAAGGTATCCAGAAAATCTGTGCGCTTTGTTTCATCTTTTTCACGACGGAGAAGATCTTTTGCAGAGCCTAAATCGCTGGATTTAAAATCTCTTGTAATAACATCAACTGTAAAGGCTTGGTTCATATCTTCGATGATTCTGTTGATGGCATTTGTGAGTTCGTCTTTTTTGTACAGGTCAATCAGATTGCGGAAATGATTTCCCCTGTCATAACATTTAAGGGAATGCTGGATGTTCTGTGCAATTGCAGTGTCAATGTAACGGCGTGTAGATTCATCAGTACGGAAAGAGGCGTCAAACGCATTTGCATCGGTATCCTCAAAATTAGTTTCACCAGCCTTCAGAGTTCCGCCGTAACGGATGTACTCATCAATATCATCGATTTTTAGAAGGCGGGAATATTCGCGGAAAGGTACGAATGTTGTATGAATAGTAACTGCGCGGTCATACAGTTCTTCGTTCTGAGCAAACCAGAAGCCCAGGGAATCTGTACCAGATAAAACAATTTTCATTCCCTGAACTGCATACACATCCGAAAGAAGGGCAGCATTATCGATGAATTTTTCAATAAGTGTAATTTCATCAATAAGGACATATTTATATTTGAGTTTGTTTGCAAGCTTCAAATCTGCATTCAATTCTTCAATTGTGTTTTCTGTTGATGCTTTTATATAGATGGCTGATTTTTGTTCTTCTTCATTCATGGCAAGAACAAGCTGTTTCAGAAGGGTTGTCTTTCCGGTTCTGCGGAGACCAAAAACAAGACAAACTTTATCGGCAGCTGGGGTCTTTAAGAAATCCTGAATCTTAGAAAAACAGTCTCTTCGTTCATACTGACTTGCTGTCTGTGCCATCTTTAAAAGGGCTTCTCCAAAGAGTGCTGACATTTTGAATTCTGGTTCTGGAGTTTCTTCTTCTGTTTCTTCAGAAACGGGATCGGGCAGAGTCTTTTTTAAAGCTTTCAATTCTTTCTGAAGTTTTTTTCTTTCTTCAATCTGAGGTTTGAGAGTATTTGCTTCCTCTTCGGAAATATAGCGGCTTTTTGATTTCCCGTTTTCTTTCCATTGCTGACAGTAATATTTTTTATCGTTTATAACCTTTTCTGTAATGTATCCAATGGGAAGTTTTGCTATCTGTTCTTCTAATTCTTTAATATCTGCCATATTAAACCTCTTACATATATTTAACACCTTTTAACACCAAAAGTAAAGGTGATAATTGGTGTTAAATGTAAAAAAAAAGAGTTTTTAGTTCTGATGGATAATTTAAAACATTGCCGAACATTGCCAAGACATTGTCCAACATTGCCGGAACATTACCATAACATTGCCAAACTTATATTTTTAAGTTTATATCACAAGTTCCGTAGGCCAAAAACCTACGGCCCACGAACTTAAAGTAAGGAGTTTAAGTAAAAGTTGAATTTCAGTGAATTCAGATGAATTTTATTGAATTGCCAATTTTAGAATCTAGTGTTATATTGTAGGTAACCAAGGGCAGAATACTACTATTTTTGGTCTTATTTGTCTATCGAGGTTCAGTAATCTTCAGTTTAAAACAAAAAACCACTCATTTCTGAGTGGTCTGTTATAGCGGGGGCAGGACTCGAACCTGCGGCCTCCGGGTTATGAGCCCGACGAGCTGCCAACTGCTCTACCCCGCGTCGTATTGTTTGGGTATTATAGGTGGTTAGGCGGATATTGTCAAGGCCGAATGCGGAATTTTTGGCAAATTTTGGTGTTTTTTTACAAAAATTTGCACAAAATGTTAGAAAAGAGTGTTAATTAGTAGCGTTTTCGTCAGTTTTCAAGGATGTATATTTTATTCTGCATTCAATAATGGCCATAAGGACAACTGCAACCGAAAACCAGCGGATATCTCCCGAAAAGCCTGCAAAGAAATCATAAATTCCATGAAGCAGTACAGCGGCTATCATGCAGGAAATACGTACAGGTTTATTACGGCAGGAATAAATAAATAATCCGCAGAGTCCTGTACACATCATATGTATAACATCAGAAGTAAAGATTCTTACAGCAATCTGACCATAAAGAAGTGTTGCGCCGCGGCTGTTTGCAATCTGAAGGTGATCAAAATAATAAACAACAGATTCAAAGCAGCCCAGAGAAAGACCTGCAGTAAAGGCGAGTAGTAAATAGTTCAGACGGCCGGCCGCAGGATTATCGCAATTAGCTTCATCATAAGGTTTATGAGTAAGGGGAAGTAAAGCCAGAGTTTTTATTGCTTCTTCAACAAGGCCGTAAAGCAGGATTGATTTCAAGAGGGCGCGGACAACAGGGGAGAGTGGTAATCCGGGAATTGCAGGCATAAAGTACTGGATAAAAGAAATCGGAAGAACAGCTGCAAGGCCAAGAAGAACTGCAATCAGCTGATGTGTGAGCCTGAGCTTAAATGCAGTCGAAAAAATCACGATGGCAAGGATCAGAGGAACAAAACAAAGTGCTATACCCATGGAACTCTCCTGAATAAGCCGCGCACGGCAATTACGTTAATTAAAGAATACACGAAACCTTTAATTTTTACAATTCGCATGCTATACTGTTACTATGAGCGAAAGCATGAATAATTCGATAGTTCTTATGGGCTGTAAACATTGCGGAAAAACTACACAGGGAAAACTTCTTGCAAAGAAGCTTGGAGTTGATTTCATAGATACAGATGATGAGATTGGACGTATACGTGGAATTGATTTTCGAACTTTGTACAAAACAAAGGGCGTTGCAGAGTTTACACTTGCAGAAGAAGAAGCTTGCCGTTCAATTATGAAGGAATTTGGAAACAGTCAGATTGTAGTTTCAACTGGTGGTGGAATCTGTGATAATCCGCCGGCCCTTCAGGCTCTTCGCGATTGTGGTACTTTCGTTTTCTTGAAGCTGGATATTAAACATTCGGTTAGCCGCATTATGGCAAAAATCCAGCAGACCGAAACAGGTTCCTTTATAAATGCACCTGCCTATGTTTTGAATGAAAATCCGACATCGCTTTCTCAGATACAGGACATTCTGATGAAAAAATATCGCGATCGTTATCAGCAGTATCAGGCAATAGCTGATGTTGTTGTGGACATAAAAAATGCGCCGATAGAAGAGAATTTTAGAACTCTTATCGACGCATTGGATATTAAGTAGTATCAGTTAGTTACAGCCACAGCCGCCGCAACCACCGTCTCCACAGCTGCCACTGCCGCAGTCTCCGCCACCGCATCCACCACAACCTCCGCAGCTACCGCCGCATCCGCTTGTTGGTGTAAGTTCTTCTTCTGTTGCGTCGCGAACATTTACAACTTCGATATCAAAATTCAAAGTTTTTCCGGCAAGTTCGTGATTTCCATCAATAGTGATTTTATCGCCTTCTACCTTTGTAACGTGAACAATAGAAAGTCCCTGTGGAGTCATCATCTGGAATGGCATTCCTACAGTGATTTCGCCGTCGAACTCAAACTTATTGCGGTCAAGTTCAACAATAAGGCGCTCATCATATTCACCATAACCGTCTTTTGGCTCAATACGTGCAGAAAATTTATCGCCAGGTTCGTGACCAGCCATAAGATTTTCAAGGCCAGCAATCAGATAACCTCTTCCGTGAACATAACCGAGTGGTTCGCTTCCAACAGAAGAATCAAGCTGCTGACCAGCTTCGTCTTTAAGTGTGTAGTGGATTTCAACCCACTTGTCGTTTTCAATTTTCATTTAGAACCCCATTCCCATATCATCAAGATTCTGGGCGTTATCCTGAACAACCTCTTTAATTTCAGGGCATGCATCAATAAGGTATCTTTCAATTCCCATCTTAAGAGTCATAACAGCCATTGGACATCCACCGCAGGCACCAGTAAGATTCAGGTGAACCTTATAATCATCATCAATACAGACAAACTCCATGTCTCCGCCGTCAGCCTGAAGCTGTGGACGGAACATTTCAAGAGCTTCTTTTACAGTTTCAAGCAATTTTGGATCTTCAATCATATTAACCCCTGTATAAGGCCGCGGACGGCCGGTGTTTAATAAAGTCTACTATAAGATAATAAAAAAAACGGTACTATTCAATCAAATTCGCTGCAGTCTGCTCGAAATTATGCGGATCTTCGAGCCAGTCGTAGGCCAGGGTTGCAGAAATCAGTTTTCGACCATATTCACGGGTTTCGGCAAAAGGTACGGTCTCAAGGAAAAGATCCAGAGGCATATTGCTCTTTTTACCGAATTCAATGAGGGAACTTTGAAGCCAGCGGCGAACTCTTGTAATTCCGGCATTATATGAGAAAAATCCGAGAAGGGCAGAATCTTCGCAGCGGGAAATCAGAGTTGAAAGATAATATGTACCAAAGCGGATATTAGTTTCCGGGTCGGTGAGGGAGTAATCAGACATTTTGAAGCGGCGGGCAATGTCGCTGCCTGTAAATTCCATAAGTTGTGTAAGTCCTATGGCACCAGCTGAACTTATGACATCCGCATCAAAAAAACTTTCGCTTCGAATAAGGGCGTACATCACAGGCTCACTGATTTTATATTCTTTGCAATATTTTGAGACAAAATTTTCGTAATAATGAGGATAAACAAGTGAAAGTTCTTCTCTTGTGATTTCGCGGTTAGCAAGTCGCTGGGCGCGGGCAGCAATTCGGAGTGACTGGGTATAATAGTCCGAGGTCTCAGGAACAGCCGGATCAACACATTTTGCTAGGAAGTCTGCAAGATAGAAGTTTGTTTCTGTTGAGATTGTAGAACCCTGAGTTTTCTGCCATTCAGGATAAATCAGTTCAGGAAAGCCAAAATAAGCATAACCAAGAAGGAGATTTTCCTGTGAACGGGTATTTTCAGAAGCGGCGGGAATTTGGTGAGAATTCTGTGATTCATGAACGCTCATAGGTGAGCAGAGAACTCCTTTTAGTTCAATTGGCTTTTTATAGAGTCCCAGCCGGTATGCTGCAAGTGCCTTGTAATATAAAGAGCTTCCTCCTTGGCAGGCACGGGTAAATGCAGATATTACATCTTCATCAGTTCCTTCTGCAAGATTTTCCTGAATAAGACGGCCGTATATATAGGCAAACTGAGCGGTTGTTAAATCTGATGCGTAACCGTCAATAGCTTTATAAATCTTTCCAAATTCATTCCAGCGGCCTGCGGCGAGTAGAGCTGATACCAGCTGTTCAAAGAAATCTTCAAAATATTCGCAGTCAGACCACTCTCGGGAATATTCATCGATTGATTCAATAATAGAATCCATTGAGAAATTGAGGGAAGTGTTTAAAAGATACCACAGTGCATTATCCTTCTGGAAAGGTGTTTCGGCGGTTGCCATAGCTGATTCAAAACACTGACGGCTCTGTCTGTAAAAAATACCGGCTTTTTCATAATAACGGCCGGCATAAAACCAGAAATAGTATTCCGCTGGTGTACCGGCAAAATCCTGTGCAAGCTGGCGGAACAGTACGGCATTTTTTGTATATTCTACGCTTCCGTATAAATAGTTTTTTCCGAAATCGGAAATCAACTGAGGGACTGGTGAAAGTACTCTATCCTTAAAATATTCTGTCAGCATTGTTGAGCAGTAAATTGTATAAGAATAATTGCGTTTATAAGATTCAATCCTGTAATTCATTGCAAACTGCTGAGGTGTAAATTCCAGAGAAGCTGCCATTTCTGAATTTGGATTTTCGTATGCAGTTGTAAAGTCTGGGTGATTGTAAAAGTCGCGGTAGAACTGGTAGTGCTCGGTGGACATAGGACACTCGGTGAACCAGCGGTAGACTTCGGTTTCGTATGAAGAGTCGCCGCGGTGGCCCATTGCCTCCAGGCGGAGGCGGATTACTTCATTTTTTGCGGTGGAAAAATCCAGATTAGAGGTACACTCAATCAGTTTGTTGATTTCTCCGGAAGCAGAAAACTGGCGGGCGGCAATCAGAATCGCATCATCTCCGGGGAACTGCTTGAGCAGATTCTCGGCGGCTGTATTCTTCTCCTGGATATTTCCGAAGGTGCACAGTGCTTCGGCGCTTTTCTGCGCGATTACGGGGGTTCCTTTTTTTATGCAGCGTTTGAATTTCTCGCGGGCGGCGTTCTCATTGCCTTCCTTCAAAAGTCTTAGACCAATAAAATATTCAGTATCATCACCGAATTTTTCCTGGCCTTCAGGATGCGGCGCACCTTTACAAGATACGGCACTTAGCAGCATAAATGAAGCGAGAAAATAACTTATAAAACGACGTAAAGCAAAGGAAGTAGGGCGCATAATCTGCTGCTCCTACTCAGCTGGAATTACTATTTTAGTTCCAGAAATAATATAATCAGGATTCTTTATTCCATTGTAGCGTGCAATATACTTGTAGCGCCAAGGATTCTTATAGTAAGTATCAGCAATATCCCAGAGTGTATCACCCCATTTGATCTTGTAAGTGATATCCTTAGGCTTTTCTTCTGCAACAGGTGGCTGAGCTGGAACAACTTCTTCTGCTTTTTCAATAATGATGATTTCATCTTCTTTAGCTTCTGGAACAGCAGGCTCAGGTTCCGGTTCAGCAGTTGGAGCAGGAGAAGGCTCTGGAGCAGGCTGTTCTGCAACAGCAACTGTTGTATCAGCATTTTTTGCATTTTTCTTTGTAATAAGATTATATTTTGATGGAATAATAAACAGAATAAGAGCTGTCGCAATAATACAGATGATTGCGCAGATTATACAGATTATTACAGGAACCTTTGTCTTTTTCTTTACATCATCTTCGTCAGTCTGAGCAGGAGTGCCGCGTTCGGTTTCTTCATCATAAAGTCCGTCAAAGTTCAAGCCACCGGCAGCAGGAGTTTCTGTGTCAAAAGTAGGGTCTTTCATATCATCCTCTGTATTAAAGAAGTCATCCGGGAAATCCGAATTCTCAGTTTCATTTTCAGTTCCAAAATCAACATCGGTTGAATCAGAAGTATCATCAGGAATGTCAAAATCCATATCAGGCAATCCTGAATCTTCTTCTATAAAATCTTCATCTGAATCCGAAGTTACAGTTTCGTCAGACGTTATTGTTTCATCAGAAATAATTGTATCGTCTGATGTATCAGCAGCAAATGTTTCATCTGATGTATCTTCCACTATCGTCTCATCAGTAGCGGTGTCATCTGGAAGATCAAAGTCCATATCCGGTAAACTGCTGTCTTCAGTAACCAGAGTTTCGTCAGAGTTCTCTTCTGGAATATCAAAGTTCATGTCTGGGAGACCGGCATCTTCAGTGGTTTCGGCTTCTACGACATCTTCGCTGAACTCTGCATCCTCAACAACTTCGTCGGCATTTTCCTCAATTATCGGTTCTTCAGCTTCAGCAGCCGGCTCCTCAACTGATTCATCAACAATTTCTTCAGCAGTCTCTTCAATCACCGGCTCTTCAACTGCAGTTTCATCCAGAGAAAAATCAGACTCTTCAATAGTATCTTCTGCATCAACAGTTTCATCAGTTGCGACATCCTCGACTACTTCTTCAGTCTCAGTTTCCTCTGTTTCATCCGAGTTCTTCATTGCCATTGCCGCAGCTGCTGCAAGAAGTCCACCAGCCGCTACTGCACCGGCAACCTTAGCGCCTTTTCCAACAGATTCTTCCGAATCGTTAATATCATAATCATCAGTAATAAGACGCTCTTCCAGAGTGCGGGAAACAAGAGTGATAGTTGTATTGCTTTCGTTACCAGTTTCAGGGTCAACAATCTTTGCAGAAAGCTGGTTATCTTCGTCGAGAGAAATACTGAATTTAATATCAGTCTCACCATTAGGGCGGGCAGTTAAATTTTCAATCTGGAGGGAATCAACATATTCGGCATCATCCATAGAACAGGTTGCAGAACGATAGAGGTCAACCATAACCTTAGTCTGATTATTATGCGCCGTTGTAAGCTCAAGTTTCTTTTCTGAAGGAGTATTATCCTCCAGAACAGGATAAAAGGAGCCGTCTGCAAGTTTGATACCAATAGTTTTCATAAAAATCCTCTCTAAAATATCGGCAAAATACCCACCATATTATATGGTAAAACATCTGTCCTCAGTTTTCAAGTGCTGTTTTCTAAATTATTTCTATGGATATAACACTTTTTTCATTTACTTATGCGGGTTTTCAGATTATATTTGAAGAAATATATTTATTCAATTTTGGTCGTACGCGACCATATCAAAGGAGCTCAGAAAATATGAACATTAAGGGAACACAAACAGAAAAAAATCTGCAGACGGCTTTTGCTGGCGAATCACAGGCCCGCAATAAGTATACATATTTTGCAAGTCAGGCTAAAAAAGAAGGATATGAGCAGATTGCTGCCATTTTCCTTGAGACTGCAGAAAACGAAAAAGAGCATGCAAAAATGTGGTATAAATTGCTCAATGGTGGAATTGGAACAACTCCAGAGAACCTTGCAGCAGCTGCAGACGGTGAAAACTACGAATGGACAGATATGTACGATGGTTTTGCTAAAACAGCACGCGAAGAAGGCTTTGAAGCAATTGCTAAGATGTTCGAAGGTGTTGCAGCAATCGAAAAGCATCATGAAGAGCGCTACCGCAAGCTCCTTAAGAATATTGAAGACAAACTTGTATTCTCAAGCGAAGGTGATGCAATCTGGCAGTGCCGCAACTGTGGTCACATCGTAATTGGAAAAGAAGCTCCAAAGGTATGCCCAGTTTGTGCACATCCTCAGGCTTATTTCCAGATTGAAGCACAGAACTATTAATAGACATCAGATATAAAAAGGCCGGGCACTAAAAAAATGCCCGGCCTTTTTTATGTGGTTTAGATACGTCTTTCAGACTACTCAACCACCATATTACTATTTTGCATCGGCAGCTGAACCGTTATATTCATAGTTGTATTCAGACATAGCAACCAGTTCATTTACAGTTGTACCGAACTTTTCTGCAACATCATATTCAGAAACCTTATTTACGTTTCCTTTTGCATCATATTTAATCAGAGTTCTCTTGATAACCTGCTTATCAGAATTATAAGTAGTGATTTCATTCAAAGCACCGTTTGCACCATAGCGGAAAACTAAAGAAGTCTGTTTTCCTGCAAAGGCATCAAGCATAGCTGCAGAATCAATAGCACCAGCTTCAGTATAGTTATATTCAGTTTTTTCGCTGAGAGAACCGTCTGGATTATATTCATTTACAGAAATAACGCGGTTATTGTCATCATACTTGTAAATAGTCTTCCAGATTAAAGCCCCTTCGCCATCATAGCTTGATTCATCTGTAAGAAGGTTATTGTCATAAGTATAAATTGTACGTGCGCGGAGGTTACCCTTTCTGTCATATTCAGAAGCATCTGTTTTAAGACCATTCTTATAGGTAAAACTGTTTTTCCATACGATTTCTCCATCAGCACTTGTACAAAGCTGTTCTGCAAGATTTCCAGCTGAATCGTAAGTAGAAGAAATAGTATTGATTACAGCATCTTTTGGAGTTAATTCAGAAGATGAAGCTTCTTTTCCGTTTGAATCAAAAATGTGTGTAATCTTTAAGCTTGGAGTTCTGTATAAGGTTCCGAATCTTGTTGCAATTGAGAAGTTAGTTTCGGTATAGGCTTTTACGTTTCCAGTAATTGGAGCGTATTTGAAGATATCTGCTGCAAAAAGCGAGAGGCTAAGACCTGCAGTAAGGGCAAATGCGAGAAGTTTTTTCATAGTTCCTCCAGATAATATGTATAATTGGATATTTGCTAATGCAATGTTTATATTCTATACTATAATTCTTGAAAAGTAAAAAGAAAAAGGTAAATCAGAAATGACAGAAGAGCAGTGGAAGTATTTTTGTGATTTTAACAAGGAATTTAAGCAGAAGATAGAAGAATGGAAAGCTTCTGCTCCAGAACTTACCCGCTTACAGCAGGAAGCAGCCCGTATTGCAAAAACTCCAGACTATCCTTTTGAAACTACAGTAGTATATAATCGCTCACTTGACGATATTACACCAGAAGATGATATCAAGCTTATAGTGATTGGTGATAATCCTGGAAAAGACGAGCAGCTTGCCAAAAATAACCGCTATCTTGTTGGGCAGGCAGGGAAAATTGCTGAAGGTTACTTCCGTCGTAATTCAGAGCTTGGAGTTGATTTCCGCAAGAACGTCATAATTCTAAATAAAACACCGGTGCACAGTGCAAAAACCGCCCAACTCAAAACAATTTCAAAACAGGGTGGCCCGTCAATTGCAGAACTTATAAAAGAATCTCAAATCTGGATGGCAGAAAAAACTGCTGCTCTTCATGCGGCACTTGGCACGGAACTCTGGCTTGTTGGCTATTCTGAACTGAAAGAAAAGGGAATGTTCTGTCAGTACCGCGATACACTAAGGAATGCGCTTGCAGAAAATCCGGCTGCCTGGAACAGAGTTTATGTTTTTCAGCATTTTTCAATGAATCGATTTCCGATTGATCTTACTGACTTTATAAAGGCTAATAAAAAAGAAAACGCCCCGCTGGAATCTAATATTCACGAGCTGGGCGTTCTTCATAGAAAAGAAATATTTTCTATATAATTTTATTCTGTCTTTTCAGAATCCTCATTTTCTGAAGCTTTCTGTTCTTCGAGAGCTTCTTTTTTCTGTTTAATAATAATGGCGCGGTTTGTGTAATGTACAAAACTGAAGAACAGAGTTACAAAAGCTGTTGATTCAATCAGAAGTGCCATACCACGTCTTGCACCGAGGAAATATGAAATAATTACAGAAGTACACAAAAGAATCTGAAGGAAGCAGAGCAGATACAAAGCGCTCTTTTTTGTATATCCCATATTCAGAAGCTTGTGATGAAGATGAGAACGATCAGGAGACATAATAGGTCTCTTATCGCGTAAACGTCTCCAGATTGCGGCAATTGTGTCGAAAACCGGGAAAGCTGTAATCACAATCATAATAAGGAATTTATTGAATTCAAATACGTCGTTTGATTCAAAAAGCGGGAATACAGAAATCATAAAGCCAAGGAACTGGCTTCCTGCGTCTCCCATAAAAAGTTTAGCTGGCGGCCAGTTAAAGCAGAGGAATCCGAATACTGCAGCGGCAAGAATGAAGCAGAGAATAAACTCTGGATTTCCTGTCAGCATATAGAGAACTCCAAGAGTAATAATTGCAGAAATAGAGAAACTTCCGCAAAGACCGTCCAAGCCATCAATCAGATTGTATGCATTGATTACGCCGAGAATCCATCCAAAGGTAAGAATTAAACTTACAGGAGTAGGAAGTACCCATGAGAAAATCTGCTTAAAGCGGAAACCGTTAAAAACAACAACAGAAACTGCTATAAGCTGGACAATAAGCTTTGCGAGTGCAGGAAGTGTAAGAAGATCATCAAGTACGGCAAAAATAAATACAATAGTTCCAGCTATCATAATAGGAAGAATCTTATTAAGATTGCTGACATCATTGATAGACAAAAAAACTACTGAAGCAATTATAAATGAAAGGAAAATTCCAACTCCACCGAGACGAGGTATGTTTCCTGAATGAATCTTTCTGGCATTCTGATAATCATATAAACTAAATTTCTTACAAATTTTAAGGATTATTGGCATAGAGATGATTGATAAAATGCCAGCCAGAGCTATATATATACTTTGAGACATATCATGGGAATTATATAGTAACGACCCTAAAAGTCAAGTATACAAAAATAGGTTGCTTTAATAAGATTTGATATGATAAAATCCAATTATATGTATAAGGTTGTTGTTATTGGAGCGGGAATTTCCGGTCTTTCTGCAGGAATTTATGCTGCCCGTTCAGGTTTTGACGTTACTATTCTGGAACAGCACAATATCCCAGGTGGACTTTCTACCAGCTGGAGTCGTAAGGGATATTATTTTGAAGGCGGAATGCACTGGCTTACTGGTTCTAGTCCGAAAATGCCATTAAACCGCATCTGGCATGAAACCGGTGCCCTTCAGGATAATAATCCTATTGAATTACGCGATCCGATTTATAATTTAATAGATGAGAACGGAAAAATTTTGAGTCTTTATCGTGATATTTCACAGATGCAGAAGGCTCTTATTGAATATGCCCCTGAAGACAAGCACATGATTAAAAAGATGTGTCGTGCCGTAAAGGATTTTACGAACTTTCATCTGCCTGTTCTTGATGTGCGTGGCTGTAAGTGCAAAACTCCGGCTCCTATCAATCCTATGGAGTTTATCAAAATGGTTCCGGCTATTCTGCGCGTGCCATATCTGATGAATGTAAGCTATGCTGAATATCTTGCAAAGTTTAAGAATAAAAATCTGCGCCATCTTTTGAGCAGCGTAATCGGCTATAGATATAATGCACTTTCCTTCATATATACACTCGGTTCGTTTGCCTGTGGTGATTGCGGATATCCAGACGGCGGTTCAATCAGAATGGCAAATAATATGCTCGAAACCTATAAGGCTCTTGGCGGAAAAATTGAATTCCGTACAAAGGCAGAAAATGTAAAGGTTGAAGATTATGAGGTACGCGGGGTTGTAACAAACAAGGGTGAGTTTGAGGCTGATGCTGTTATTGTCACTCAGGATGCTCGTGCTGCCGTAGACTGTCTTTTTGATACTATGATTGATGAGCCTTGGGTAAATACAATGCGTCATGAGGCTGTTACAGAACAGAATATGTTTATTGGCCTTGGTGTTAAAGCTGATTTGTCACGTCTTCCGTACTGCTGCGTATTTCCTCTTGAAAAGCCTTTTGAATATGCGGGCTGTAAATGGACAGAATTGCGAATTTATAATTATGCGGCTTATAAAGAGCATTCTCCGGAGGGTGGAACAACTCTTACCTGTCTATTGATTGGAGATTGTTACTATTTCTGGAAAGCTGCAAAGGCTGACGGGACTTATAAAGAGAAAAAGAAGGAATTAGGCGAGCTTTTTGTAAAAGAACTGTCGCAGTTTATTCCTGAGGTAGCTTCTGCTTTTGAAGTGATTGATGTGGCTACACCTTGTACTTACGAACGCTATACCGGCTCTTATGAAGGCAGCTGGATGAGCGTATGGGAAAAGGGCGGAAAGCAGAGAAATTATCCTCAGACTCTGGATTCAATCTGGGGTGTGTACTTTGCTGGCCAGCGCATTCAGATGCCTGGAGGACTTCCAATAGCAGTTTATACCGGAAGACTTGCCGTTCAGCATTTATGCCGGGATACAGGCATTGAGTTTGTGTAATTTTATTGAAAATCCTAAAAACTGTGATAAAATAATATTATAAGCACAAAAACGTTTTCGAAGAGAGTTAAACAAAAAAACTAACCCAATGAAAGGAGTGATTTTATGGGAAAAAAGAGTAGCTTACCACTTATTTATTTAATTGGTATGGCATTGGTTGCAATTGGATTCTTCTGTCCAATGTTTAAGGGTCTGTTCGGTTCTTCAGCAAATGGATTTGATTTTATCAAAAATGCTAAAGAGGGCGGATTTGTTGCAATTGGCTCTATTTTGATTATTGCAGGAGCAATCGCAGGTATTGTTGCTTGTTTTGTTCCACAGCTCAAAGGCCTTAAATTGATTTTTGCTCTTTGTGTTCTTGCAGGTGCAATTATTCTTATCATCGGCTTCATGACAAGCGGTGGAATTTATAAGGCAATTGGTAAGCAGCTTCTTAAGAGAGCAATGGTTGGCTTCTACATGGTAGTAGCAGGTATTGTACTCGGAGTTTGCGGCGCAGTTACTGGCAAATAATCTACCTAAATCTCTATAATTACGGCACCGGATTTTTCGTCCTTTGGAAGAGAATCCGGTGTTTTTATTTTAACCTGAATAAGGTCGCCTGATTGCGGACGGAAAGGTGGCTTTGGAAGTCGCTTGTTATTTTCGTCCGGCAGTTTGATGAGGGCAAGTCCGAACTGTGTACAGGCATAGTAACCGCACATGTAGTTTGGCAGGCGGAGCTTGTCTGAGGCGATGCGGATCGAGGTTTCGGTAGATACGGTGGTTGAGCCTGTCGAAACTACCGCAGATGTCGCTGCTTCAACAGCAATAAAACTCAGTGTAGCTCTTTCCTTCGGCAGTTTAGCGGCAACAGAAAGTTTCTGAAGTTTAGCCGGTGCATCTTCTGTACTGAAGGCAAAATTACACCATTTATTTTTACTTCCTGTATAAGCTTTAAAGCCACTCATAGGACATTCTTCTGCATGAGGACAAGGAGCTGCGATAGTACGGCCGTCTTTTATAAAGCGTGTGCGGAGCAGACTTAGAGTGCGCGCTGCTTTTGGAACACCAGGTTCTACAAGGAGAACTCCGGCATCTTTTTCGCAGTAACGCTGAATCTGTTCGTAATACTTCTTTGTCTGGAACTCAGGCGGCATGTCGCTTGCCTGGTCGAGCTCATTAAACATATTTGCACAGGTCAAAAAGCCTGCCTTCTGTTTGATTGCAGTACCGAAAGCACCTTTTACGCGTACAATGTGCCACGGTTCTTCTCCTGTACGGGCTGCTACAGAGAGGAAAATATCTTCACCAAGAGCCATGGAGTTAGCAGAGACGTCGAGACAGTACCATGTGAGCTTTAGTTTTCTGAGTTCAGGTCGTGCAAGCCAGAGAGCAGTAACTACTGTGAGAGGGCCGCTGCCGAGGTCAAGACAGGTACAGTCTGTGGTAGGGAAAACTATGGCCGGAATATTAGCAAAAAGTCTGGTGAGTCGCACAAGGTTCCACCAGGTGTAATAGCGTACATAAGAACTCAGCTGAATATTGTCGTTCATATAACCAAGACGGCGGCTTGCGCGGTCGTCTGTAAGCTGATGAGAAAGATTTCTGATATTTTCCGGCAGCTGCTGGAGCTGACGGCTATTTAAAGGACGAACTCCCTGAATAATTTCGTCAAAGGAATTGAGAATAGAAACAGTTTCGCGGGTAAGCGCGCTTGTGTCGAAGAGAGACGAATGGATTGCTTCGTCGCTGCGCTCCTCGCAATGACGTGTGTTTAGGTGTGCCTCGTGATGACGTGGTTTTGTGTTCTTATTATTGTTCTTCATTGTTCTTCTTTACTTTAAGGTACGTTTCTGTAAGAAGCTGTCGGCAGTCGCGGATCTGGCTGATGAGGTCGGCGTTGTCCTGAACGGCCTGGGCTTCTTCGATAATCTGGCGGCCGGCACCTTCGGCTGTGAACTTCTTTTCGGTTATCAGATATTTGAGGCGAAGAATAAGGTCTACTTCGCGCTGTGAGTAGAGACGGCGGCCGGACATATCTTTTCTTGGGGTGAAGCCTGGAACGACTTCTTCCCAATAGCGGAGAACATGGGCTTTTACACCCGTCAGGTCTTCTATCTGGCCGATTGTGTACATAAATCTCTTTCCTTCCCAGTCATGGTAAAGCTAAAAATTGCTTTCGCAATTTTTTTAACGCTTTGCTATTTATCACCGGCCGCCAGCGGCCTTCCTCACTTCCCACTTCTGGCGGCTGCCTTTGAACTCTACCTGAACCGGAATCATGTCGTAACCGAGGTCTTCACGGATTCGGTTCTTGAGGTAAGTAACATAAGGCTCAGGAACAACTTCCGGTCTTGTTGCAAAAATAATGAACGAAACCGGGTTTACACTCTGCTGAGTCATATAGCGGATCTTAAAGTGTGCAGTCTTACTTGCTGGCGGCGGATATCTCTCCAGCCAGTCCTGAAGGGCATTGTTCAAAGATGATGTTCCAATCTTCTTTGTAAGCTGACCATACATTTCAATTGCAGTGTTAAGCAAATCTTTTACGCCTTTGCCCTCAAGTGCGCTAAGAGGAAGAATAGGTGCAAAATCCATATGAGCAAACATGATGTTCATCCATTCGCGAACAGATTTAATTGCCTTATTGTCCTGCTCTTCGCGTAAATCCCATTTATTCAAAACAAAGATGATTCCACGGCCCTTTTCAAAGGCAAGCGAACAGATTTTCTTGTCCTGTTCTGCAAGACCTTCCACCGCATCAATCATCAGAAATACAACATCACACTCGTCCAGGGTTTTTATGGCGCGGTTTACAGAGTAATACTCGACGTCATCATGAACCTTCGCCTTACGGCGAATACCCGCAGTATCAAGTACTTTGAAGCGGCGGCCGGCATACTCAAATTCACCTTCCACAACGTCGCGGGTTGTGCCTGCATAATCGCAGACAATCGAGTTCTCACTGTGAGTCAGGCGGTTACTGAGAGTAGACTTACCGGTATTTGGTTTTCCGAGAATTGCAATCTTAATAGGACGGTCCGAGCTGAGCACCTGAACTTTACTGAAGTCACAGCGCGAAGTAATTGCGTCTGCGAGGTCACTGATATGGTCACCGTGCTCTGCCGAAATCAGCATAAGTTCGTTGAAACCGTACTTAGCGTAGTTCCAGGCCTCTGCTTCGTTCTTTCCGCCTTCAGTTTTATTTACTGCAGCAATCAGCTTGTTCCAGTAAGGGCGCATTTTTATGATGAACTCTTCGTCTTCACCGGTAATCTCGCCTGCATCAAGCAGAAGAATCACAACATCGGCGCGGTCAATCATATCGAGGGAGCGCTCAACAACGTAGTCGTCGAGTTCGGCTTCTTTTGTACCGATGTCGCGGGTAAGTTTATATCCGCCGGTATCTACGAGGTGAACAGGTTTTCCGTTAATAATTGCAGTTGCTTCAACAGGGTCGCGGGTAACACCTGGCTGATCGTTTACAATAGCCACGCGGTGATGTAAAAAGCGGTTGAAGAGAGTTGATTTTCCAACGTTAGGGCGGCCGGCAATTACAACGAGAGGAAGTCCGTCATATTCGGCATCTTCAGGATCTGTGTCGCCGGTAGCGGTAACCGTGCCGTCCGGAGCTATGGTAATTCCGTTTACAGCGCCAGGAGTAATGAAATCAGATTCTTCGGCGCCGGCCTTTTCTGCGGCCTTCTGTTTTTTTTCTTCCAACGCCTCTTCTTTTGGACGTGAGAAGTCAGGTTTATTCTTTTTCTTTGCCATGTTTTTCCCTAGAGGTTATTTAAGTGTTTAGCCGAAATTGCTTCGAGTTCGGCGATTGTGAATCTTGAAAGCAGTTCCTTTGTACTTGAAATCAGCTTTGGACTCATACTCAGGTTTCTGATACCCATACCCGCAAGCACCATCACACTGTCCTGTCGGCCTGCCATTTCACCGCAGACTGCCAGAGGAATATTGTTTTCTTTTGCGGAACGAACCGTCATTTCAATAAGGCGCAGAACTGCAAGACTGAACTCGTTGTAAAGTCCGCTTACATGCTGATTTTCGCGGTCAATTCCGAGAGTATACTGTGTAAGGTCATTTGTACCAAGACTGAAGAAGTCACTTACCTTGCTCAAACAGTCAGAAATCAGGGCTGCTGCGGCTGTCTCTATCATAATTCCAACCGGAGTGTCTTCCTGGAACGGAATTTTCTCACTGGTAAGCTCCTGCTTTACAACATTTACGAGTTCAAGACACTCTTTTACCTGATCAACGCTTGTGATAAGCGGGAACATGATTTCGAGATTTCCGTAAACGCTGGCACGGTACAAAGCGCGAAGCTGGGTTTTCAGAATATTGGGATATTCAAGACTGAGGCGAACGGCGCGAAGTCCCATCAGAGGGTTCTTTTCTTCGATGGCCGGCAAATCAACTGAGTTAATCAGCTTATCACCACCGGCATCAAGGGTACGAATAGTAACAGGCTTATCACCCATAATCTGAAGAACGCTCTTATATGCTTCAAACTGAGTCTGTTCACTGAAAGAACGAGCTGCCGCATTAAGCGAAGCTCCGCTCTGTGCCATGTAAAGGAACTCAGTGCGGAAAAGTCCGATTCCATCAGCACCTTCAGCAAGGGCAATTTCAGCTTCTTCAGGAGTACCAATGTTTGCGTAGAGCTTAAAGCGGGTACCGTCTTTTGTTACGGCCGGCTTGCTCAGGAACGAGCGCAGACTAAGCTTTCTCTGGTATTCCTCGCGGATTTTTGCCTTATATTCTTCTATTGTATTACGGTCAGGACTAACGAGGATTTCAGCGTCCTTACCGTCAATAATTACAGTTTCACCGTTGCGAACCTTTTTGCTGATTTCTTCAAGACCGACAACAGTTGGAATGCCGTAGTTGCGGGCAAGAATAACCACATGCGAAGAAACACCACCTTCACTAAGGGCAAGTCCGGCAATCTTTCTTTTACTAAGGATGATTGTATCAGCAGAACTCAGGGATGTTGCCAGAATTACCGAGCCGTCTGGAACGCTGTTGATATCAAAAGGATGAATGTCGAGCATTTCGTCGAGGACACGGCCAAATACATCTGTAATATCCTGGGCACGTTCAGAAAGATAATAGTTTCCGGCCTGACGAAGCTTTGCAGCATATTCTTCAGCCTTAAACTGAACAGTATATTCTATATTAAAGAGTTGATTTTCATAAAAGTCGCGGACTTCCTGCTTAAAAACCGGGTCCTCAAGCATAAGGATGTAGGTCTCAAAAACCTCGCGCTGAGCACGGTCACGTTCACTGGTTTTGGAAAGAGAATCCAGATGCTCAGAAAGGCTCAGAGTGACTGTCTGAACAGCAGCTTCAAAACGAGACCAGCCTCTGTTTATCTGATCAATATTGATGTGATGCTGCGGAATAGCACGTTTTACCGGGTCTGGAATTACAAAAGCTGTACCAATTCCGGTTCCGTCGGCCGCAGGGATTCCGAGAAATACTTCCATAAATTTGAATTATAATAGAAAAATGATTATATTTAAAGATATGAATATGATGCCCGTTTACGAGTTGCCTTTTAAGGCCGCTTTTTTGATTTTTATTATGTTCAGTATGGTTGGCTGGATTTCCGAAGTTCTCTATGTAGGAATCTTTCATGAGCATAAATTCGTAAACCGCGGATTTTTGTATGGGCCTCTGTGTCCGGTCTATGGTTTTGGCGGCATTGTAATTCTTCTGCTACCTGCAAAATTGTATTCTACCTGGATACCTCTGTTTTTTGCCTCTATGATTTTATGCACTATAGTTGAATATTTTGTAAGCTGGTTTATGGAAAAAATGTTTCATACACGCTGGTGGGATTATTCACACTATAAATTCAATATTAATGGAAGAATTTGTCTTTTGAACTCAGTTCTCTTCGGATTCCTTGGGCTTGGAGTAATCCGCTTTGTCTATCCTCAGATGCTTCATTTCCTTACCTGGCTTGGTGATTTTGTCGTTATGATTTCGGCAGATGCAATTGGAGTATTTCTTACTATAGATATCTTCCTTACTGTTCGTAAACTTGTTGATTTCAGTGCCACAATGGAAAAAATCAAGGTATTCGGCGAAAGCTTGCGCGATCATTATGGTAACGAGACCTGGTTCCGCAGTGAAAATATTGAAGAAATGCTTGCTTCTGTTAAGGAATATGCTGCAATCAGTAAAGATCAGATCAGCCAGAGTATCCTCGATAAAATTGACCGTATTCAGAATGCCCGTCATGCAGCAGCTGAAAGCTTTATGGCTCACTTCCCTACAATGAAGAGTATCCAGTATAAGGATGAGCTGGAACATCTGAAATCTCATGTAAAAGCTCGTATTAAGGCACACCTTAAAAAATAGGAACGTCATGCAGAACTGTTGAAAGTGGCACTATCA
The DNA here is from genome assembly GCF_900111035.1 of Treponema bryantii. Taxonomy (GTDB): domain Bacteria; phylum Spirochaetota; class Spirochaetia; order Treponematales; family Treponemataceae; genus Treponema_D; species Treponema_D bryantii_C. The sequence continues at coordinate 348,215 of NZ_FOFU01000002.1, read as the reverse complement.
CCCTTGACGATTTCTTCTGTTTCTATATACAATATCTTGAAGTATAAAAAAAACAGGAGTTTGATATGAGCGATAATAGTCGCGAAAATCTTGGTAGCAGACTTGGATTCCTTCTTTTGTCTGCTGGTTGTGCTATTGGTTTGGGAAATGTATGGCGTTTCCCTTATATTACTGGAAAATACGGCGGAGCCGCATTTGTTCTAATTTATCTTGCATTCCTTGTAATTCTTGGTCTGCCAGTAATGATTTGTGAATTTGCCGTTGGACGTGCATCCCGCAAGAGTATGGCTGCTGCTTTTGAAGAGCTTGAGCCTGCCGGAACAAAGTGGCACTGGTACAATGGTTTTGCTGTTGCCGGAAACTATCTTTTGATGATGTTCTATACAGTAGTTTCTGGATGGTTCCTTAAATATTTCTTTGAAATGATCAGCGGAAAGTTTGTAGGTATGACTCCTGATGAAGTTGGTGCTGCTTTTGGTGCTACTGTAGGAACTCCTTCAAGCCTTCTTATCTGGATGGTAGTTGTAATCGTAATTGGTTTTGGTGCCTGCTTCCTTGGTCTTCAGAAAGGTGTAGAGCGCATCACAAAAATCATGATGTCTGCACTTTTTGTAATCATGATTGGTCTTGCAATTTATGTAGTTTTCCTTCCAAAGAGTGGTGCTGGTTATGCTTTCTATCTTAAGCCAAACTTTAAGGCTCTTGTAAGTGGTGAGCATGGACTTTGGGATACAATTTATGCTGCTATGGGTCAGGCATTCTTTACATTGAGCCTTGGTATTGGTTCTATGGAGATTTTCGGTTCATACATCGATAAAAAGCATTCTTTGACTGGCGAAGCAGTTCGCGTTATTGGTCTTGATACTTTTGTTGCTATCTGTGCTGGCCTTATCATCTTCCCTGCATGTGCTGCATTCGGAGTTGAACCAGGTGCTGGTGCTGGTCTTGCATTCGTATCTCTTCCAAACGTATTCAACGCTATGGGCCCTGTTGCCGGACGTATTGTTGGTGCTTTCTTCTTCCTGTTCATGAGTTTTGCTGCTCTTTCTACAGTAATTGCTGTATTTGAAAACATCGTAGCATTCCCAATGGACCGCTTTGGCTGGAGCCGCCGCAAGTCTGTACTCATTAACTTCATCGCTATTCTGATTCTTGCAACTCCTGCTGCTCTTGGTATGAACGTATGGTCTGGAGTGCACTTCGGTTCACACATCGGTTCTATTGATGCTCTTGAAGACTTTATCGTAAGCCAGAACCTCCTTCCACTTGGATCTTTAATCTTCCTCTGTTTCTGTATGCACAAGAAGGGCTGGGGTTGGGACGGCTTTATCGCTGAGGCTGATACAGGTGACGGACTTAAGTTCCCTAAGAACAAGGCTGTTCAGTTCTACCTCAAGTGGATTGCTCCGCTTATCATCCTTGTAGTATTCGTTGCAGGATATTTTGATATTTTTGGTGCAAAGTAGTCTATAATCAAAAGAATAGCTAAGCGGTAAGCTATGCTTACCGACTATAAACAGGCATTTCGGGAAATTCTTTGAATTCTCTGAAATGCCTGTTTTTTTATGGACAAATTATAAAAAAATGTTATATTTATACAGATCAAAAGTCAAGAAAATAGAGAATTCAGCCGAAAATAGAAGTTGAAGAATAATCTCTATTTAATAAAGTTTCTTTAGAAAAGTTATATAAGTTTTAAGTGCGCTGTAATTATGAGGTATAACTATGAAGAAACTAAGAATTATTTTATTATCAATATTTTCAATTCTCTTAACGATATCCTGCGAGATAGGGCTGGGAGCTTCTGTTGATACGGAAGCACCTGCTCTTTACATATTAAATCCTCCAGTTGATTCAATTATTCGTGATAGTTTCTTGCTAAGTGGAAGTTATACAGATGATGGAACTGTAGTTAGTGTTTCTGCAAAACTCCAGAGAACAGATGGAAGTACAAATATAATAAATCTTACAGGTACTGTAGAAGAAAACTCAGTAAAGCGTGGAACTGGAAAATGGAAAGTCACCATTTCTCCTATAAATGAAAAAGGAGAAACAGAAATTATTGATGGTACTTATCAGGCTAGTGTATACATTAAAGATGCAAACGACCATACAACAACACAAAATACTACATTTACAATTGATAATACCGCTCCAATAATGCTGCTTTCCAGACCTTCAACTATAGCAGAAGCTGGTAAAGTAAGTTTTGACTCTTATGGCCGAACATTTAGCATTGAAGGAAAGGCTGCTGATGACAATGAAGTTAGTAGAATAGAAGTAAATATTTATGAGAATCTTGATAGTGATACTCCAATAGCTAGTATTCCTTTAGATAATATTCCGTTAACTATTGAAAAAGAGATTGCCTCTTACACTGCCAATGAAGCAAATATCTATGCGCAGATTTATGGTCATACAGATGAAAATGGAGTCATCATTGCTGATGAAATAGGTGCTGCATCTCAACGATATTGTTCATTTACCATTTATGATAATGCACAGAGATTTCCTGTGGATGGCAGTGAGCAGACAGCTGATGATAAAAAGGGAAATAAAACTGAAGACTATTATATGGATTCTATTTTGTCTGAAGTTTTTCTAAATGAATATAATACAACAGAGCTCTATCATATCAAAAACGGAACTAAAAACATTACCGAAGCAGGTAAATTGAATAGTTCTGAGGTTTTAAAAAAACTTGCTGAAAATGCAGTTAATAAAAGTCAGTTCTCAATAAATCCGGCAAATAATCCGAAGTTTGTTGTTAGTTCGGTTAATATTCTTGATAGTGGAAAAGATATGTCTAATGATGTAGCATATCAGTTTTCTGCAGGAAACAGATATCTTGAAGTTGAAGTCAGTCCAGGACTTGATGGATATCTAATCATGCCAGATACTGTTGGAGTTTATCTGCAGGAATGTAATTCAACTGGAGTAATAGATAAAACAAAATCTCCAGTCACAATTATAAAACCTGGTAAAGAATTTCATATTGAAGATGAAAATACAGAACAGGAACTTCCTTTTGGCTCAGCTTTTATTTCACTTTCAGGAAAATCTTATAAGTTTAAAACAGTAAGAACAATTGACAGCTCTAATTACGATGTGCAAACAGAGAAATATTATGTCGTTGTTGTTGAAGGAAATGACTCTCAGGGTAAAGATAATGGTAAAATTATTTCTGAAGGTTTGTATGCTTTTAAACTTAAGTCTAACCTTGAAAAAATAGAAATAGATACAAACTGTTCATTAAATTATATTTCTCAAAATAAAGTTGCCTGGACAGAATATCCGGATAGCAAATTAAAAATAAATCTTAAATGGGGTGATTCAGCAACTCCTTATGCACTTTATCGTAAAGTTGATTCAAAAGATGCAGAAATTGAGCAGAAACTAAAAGCTATAACAGATTCACAAGATAGAGAATATACTGATGAATTAACTTATGATCAGTTAAAAGATTTAGGTTCAAATGGTGCTTTCCCACATAGTTTAATCTATTATATTAAGAGAACATCTGGAAATGAAGACAATGAAGTTATTTCAATTTATGCAACAGTAGTTCTTAATTATGATTCAACTGCCCCTGGAATCTCAAATATTCAGTTTACAAATGCTTATGAAAAAGTTGAAGAAACAAATAATAATGGGCTCATTATAGAAGACAGTACATATTATTTGAACAACAAGGAAGGAAAAAAATATAGTATTTCTGGAATAGCAACAGATGATACAGGTATAGAATCTATTAAACTTATAATACCTGGATTAGATTCGAGAACCTCAACTTCTGCCAGATTTAGTTTTGCAGATTTGAATTTTGATAATATTTCTCCAGATGGAAACGGTGGTGTAACTGCAGATATTATTGTTACTGATCTTGCTGGAAATCAGACAAAGAAAACTCTGAAAATCATTTTTGATAATAATCCTCCTGTAGGTATACATAAACTGGATGCGAAAGGTAAAGATATAGTATTCCGAATTGGAAATTATGATAATACTGAAGTTTCAACAAATGAAGATAAAGATATTGATGTTGGCGGAAAATATTCAAATCAAACTTATGGAAATTCAGAAACAGTAAAAGTACGTGGAGAATTTTCTGATTCAGGAAGCGGGCTTGATATGCTTTATTATAAGGTTTATCACACAAAGCCTGGGGAGACTGAATCATTCTATAAGAATTATGAAACTGAATGTGATGGTACTGTTGCTTTCCTCTCTGGTGATAAAATAATAAAGAAACGAGTTTTCTATACACAAAGTTATCAGAAAGATGGAACAACAATTTCTGTTGATTATGGAGAAGATAATATTGCAGGAAAATATTATCTGGATGATGTTGAATCAAATTTCTATGCACCAATATCAGGTCTTTCAGTTGGAGAAAATTATCTTGTTTTTGTTGCGGTAGATAAAGTTGGAAATTCAATTGTAGAAAAACCATATGATGAAAATAATTATTATTATCTCAATGTAGATACAGAAGGTCCTGAGATTATTGCAAATGACGATACAATACGGTATTCAAATGCAACTCAAACTTTTAATTTGAATGGTTCAGTCCTGGATATTCCTGCTGGAATAGATACGTTAGAGGTTTATGCAAATATTTACAAAGAAAAGGGTGGTACAGAAAAAAAGAAAATCTCTTTCAATGTAAATCTTCAGCCTGATATTGCTTCATATCCAATAGATGGTTCTACAGAAGAACTTTCAGATGAGATAAAAGCAGAACGCTGTAAAACATGGAATGCAACTGTCGATACGTCAAAACTGAAATATGATAATGGGGAAATTTATGAAGGTACAGTTTCTGTTTATGCAACAGCAAAGGATAAAGCAGGAACTGGCAATACAGCAACCATAAGTATTGGAACAATCATAATGGATTCAATTGCACCAGAAGTAACAATAAAAGCACCTTCTGATGCAGATAAATATACAGCTGGGGTTCAGGTAAATGAAAAAATCAGTTTAACCGGCACTGCAGCCGATGCAAAGGGGCTTAAAGAAGGAAACGGAAATATCATTCTTTATTATACAAGAAATGAAACCCTTGGTACAAAATCAGTTATTACATCAGCTGATATATGGAATGAATTAACAACTCCTAATCCAGATCAGAAATTTGTTGAATTAAAGACCTCTGAAAATGAGAATAGCTGGACATTTAGTAATATAAATACAAATACTCTTAAGGAAGGATCTTCTGAAGAATCAACACTGGATGTATGGTTTGTTGTTGCTTCTAAGGATATAGCTGACAATGTAGGATATTCTGCACCATGCAAAGTTACTGTAGATCCTCAAAGTGATCGTCCTGTTATTTCTTTTACAAGTGGTCTTACAATAAAAGATGGCATTTGTGAGGCAAATCCTAGTTGGGTTAAAAATTCTCAAATTAGAGGAATCGTTGAGGATGATGATACCATATCAAATATGTGGTATTCCTTTGATTCAACAGAATGGATAAGTTGCTATGAAACAGGTTCATTAGAATTTACAATTAATCTTCCAACAGATGGAAGTAAGGATAATGAGCATAAGTTATATTTCAAAGTGAAAGAAGCTGGTGATACTATAAAAGAATTCATTACAAAAGCCGCTGCTTCTTCACAGGAGGCTCTATCTTCTCCAAAACTTCTTGCTCAGAAAGAGAATAATGAAAATGTGATTATAGGAAATTCTGATGGAAAATATGATTCAATTGTATATTTGAACATCGATCTTGTAGATCCAACTCTACCAGTAATAGCATATACATTAGATGATTGTTCTGCTGTTACAAATATGGAAGGAGTTATTATAAATGGAAATCAGACAAAAGATAGTGCAGATATTAAATGGAAAGATTTGGCTACTTCAATAGTAACTGGTGGACCATCAGAAAAACTTTATGTTCTTACAAAGGCTTGTGATGCTAATGGAATCAAATCAATTCAACTTTTATATGATAGTGTTGAAATAAATTCTATAAAATCAGAATCGGTAAATGATGGAAAAGAGCAGATTTCATTGTTCGAAATAGATATAAGCTCAATAAGTATTGCAGAAAAATCTATTACTATTATTGCTACTGATAACGCTGATAAGCCAATAAATAAAGGTTTTACAAATATCTGTATAGATAGAAAACCACCTGTTGTTTCTATAATAAATCCTTCTAAAAATGATTCAGTTTATGGTAATGAAGGTGTTGCAGATAATCGTGTTACAGTCAGTGGACGAGCAGATGATGATAATGGAATTGATAAGGTTTGGATGGCTATAACAAAATCTGAAACAGATATGCCTTCTGAGTATTACGATATTTCAACTGAAAATACCAATGCGATTGTCGCAGTATTTAATGGTGATGTAGATAATGTAAATAATCATAAAGATGAATGCTATCTGGAATTATTCAATTCGTATGTAAATGCTTTGTATGGCCAGGGTACAAGTTATAATGAATATAAGAAAAATGTTTGTCTCTGGATTTATGCAGTAGATAAACTGAATAACTCTGGAATTGAAAGTCCTTCAAAGCTGCCTCTTGTTATCCTTACACAGGGGGATAAACCAGAAGTAGAAATATCTTATCCAAAAGAGGATATGACTCTTGGTGGAACAATAACCTTGGCTGGTTCTACAACAATTGCAACAGATACTGTCGAAGATGTATTCATACAGATAGATAAAGATTATAAGAATGGAGCTTTCTCTGAAAACTGGGAAACTGAATTAAAGAGCTCTGAGAACTGGTCAAATGTTGGATACAGTATAGAATCAACAGGTCTTGAGGTCCCTTATGACCATGCAATAAAAGCGCAGGGGTCTCCTCAGAACTGGTACCTTACAACAAATTTACACAGCGAATTAAATAAGGCAGATAAATCTAACAGTATAATTGCGATTCGTGTATTAGCAGTTGGAAAGAATAATAGAAAGATAAGTGAAATAAAGGAGCTGCACTTTAATCTGGATCCTGGTTCTCCAATATTTGGTAACGTAAATAAAATGAGACTTGTCCAATTTGCAAATAATGCAGAGGGATCAGGAGACGAAACAGCCAGTATTCTATATACAGAGGGAATGTGGATTCAGGGAAAATGGTGGCTTACAGGTTCTGTTGAAGATGACAGTGGCATTGGTAATATTATTTTGACAGAAACAAATGAAACAGGAATAAATCGAACTGAAGACATAAAAGCAAAATCAACACCATTTGGTAATTCAAATTATATTATAAAAGTTCCGGTAGGAAGTCCTATTGGTTCAGAAGAATGTTATGGTCCAAACTTTAAGCTTTCTGCAGAAGAAGCACAGGGAGGAAAAACAACTGAGTACACAGTAAGTCTTAATTGTGATAACGAAGCTCCTCAGTTTGAAGCAACTTCATTAAGTGAGATTTCTGGTAATTCGATTATTCAGACAGAAGGAACTTATCAAATATCTGGAACATTTAATGATGGTCAGGGCAGTGGTTTTAAGAGAATTGTTTTCTATATTACAAGAGACATAAAAATAGGAAATGCCTCTGTTCCATATCTCACTGATATTATGAAAGTACAGGGAACTTCTGAAAGTGGAATTCCAGAAAACTGTTACCAGCAGAGTGATTTTACTGTACCTCAGTCGAATACAGATCTTTACTGGAAAACTATTTCAAATTGTACAGCAAGTAATATGCATGTTACACTTCCACAAGATATCCCGTCATTTGTTCATAATGGAAGTCTGTGTAGAATCAATAATGTAATGTATCTCATAAAATCAGTTGATACTGTTGAGAATACAATTATGCTGGATACAGCAATTGATTCCGGCACTGTTTCTGTTGATTTTACAATTGCTCAGGTTATTGATAATACTGTTTCTGAAACAGGTCGAACAACATATTTCGGAGATACATCAAATAAGATTGCAAATGATGATGGAGATCAGATGGTTGAAAGTTACACAAAATCAACCAATGCATGGACAGTTGCAATAAATTCACAGAATATAAAAGATGGAGTTATTTCAATTCATTTTGTAGCTTTTGATGCAGCTGGAAATGCAACCTATAAAAATTACAGTGGAACTGTTTCGAATAACCGCCCAAGAATAGCAGGCGTAAAATTTGGAAGCGATGTCGACGGCAGCGGAACTGTAACTGAAAATGAAATGAAGACAATGTATTCTGGTTTATATAACCGAACAAGTCAGAATAAAGTTGAAAATGTAACAGTAAATGGTCAGTCTCCTAATGGAAATAAGATTTATAGTCTTGCACTTCCTAATGATGGAAACAGTATTTCTGTTTTGAGCGGAAATCCAATTTTAACAGTGAAAGGAAATGTTAAAATTATTCCGGAAATTGTTGGTGGTAACGATGGTTTAAGCTGGACATACTATGTTGGTGATAAGGATGATGCAAATATTATTAAGGACAGTAATGGTAAGAGAATAGTTACTCAAATGGCTTCTACCCATTCTGATGATATTCGTGAAGAAGAAACACCAATTGAATTAACAGTTTCAAATTTACATGGTATTACAGATGGTGCTAAGGATTTCCACTTCCAGATCTGGGATCATACATCAGGAACCGAAATAGGTTATACCAGCAACAGGGCTGATTTGTCTTTAAGATTCTATGTAGCTCTTAATGATGGAGAAGAACCAACAGCATTGATAAAACCATTCTATTGGGTAGATTCTTCAATAAACAGTATTTACTATGAATTAATTAATTCAAAGAAAATTTCTAAAGGGCATATAGAACTTGAAGCTGATTTGCCTTCTGATACATTTAAAGAAAAGACAGGGCTTCATGATAAAGATCCTAAGCTTTCTGGTATTGTTTATCTGGAAGGTATAGCTAAAGACAATGTTGCAGTAGACGAATTGTGGTTAAAGTTTACTGGACTTACTGCAAGTGATGATTTTATAAAAATAGCTGCCCGCGAAAAAGAAAATCCAGATACTCTTGGAAGTTGGAAAGCTTTAACAGATTTGCAGAACAATGGCATAAAATTTATTTCAGCAGATGAAGTTGTAGAAACAGAAGAAAATGGTCTTGATTACAATGTTGTTTATTGGAAGGTTGCCATAGATACAGCAAAAATTGACGGAATTGCAGATACAAACAGACAGATTCAGGTTATGGTCAAGGACCGTGGTGGTCTGAACGAAGATGGAACCTTTGGAAAGAATCAGAAAGCATCTTCTGTAGAAAATCTATCCCAGACTTCAGTTTCAGCAGTTAAGTGGTCAGTTGCAAAAACTCAATCAACTTCTTTCTATCTCGATATGGATTGTACAACATTGATTACTCAAAAAAATAGTAAGACTTTAAGTGATGATACTATTGTTTATGAAGATAATCGCACTCCTAGTTATAGAGTAGATGTCGTTCCTTATATTACTGGTATAACAACAAAACTTGGTAAATTAAAACAGAATAATCCAAGCGTTTATGGTAGAACAGCACTCGGTCATTATACTGTCAGTTCTGATGAGGAGATTATATTTGCAGGTTATAACCTTGGCGATAATACAACATTGGATATTTCAACACTCTCAAGTTCTGGTGCATATGATTTTGAGATAAATGGTGTAAAAGCTCTAAACAATGAAAACTATAATGATAGTAGAGGTTCATATAGTAAAACGGTAAATTTGAATGATAATCCAACAGGTGATAAAACAATTTATGATAACTACTACAACCGCCAGCCTAATGGTGATAATAACAATCTGCTTACAGATGATATTGTTTTTGATATATGGGGAATCAATAGTGAGGCCGGAAAGCCTAAGAGTGGCCCATTGTCACAGCCAGTTATGGCAATCAATCCAAAGAATAAACAGGTAGGATTTGCTTTTGCAAGTGGGCCTCTGAATTTTAGCATGGGTAGTCTTGATAAATCTTATGATGTCTGGGAACAGGGACTTGATTTCTGGACAAGTATAGGATTCGCCTATGATGCAAACGGAAATTCTTTTGGTACTACTGCAGGTGGGGATATTAATGGTAATCCGTCAGCTGATGCATTTGGAATATTTACAAGCAGATGGGGCAAAGGCTTTTATGATCAATCTTATGGACATAATAATGGAACAGGACAGTTAAGAATTGAACTTGTAGGTCAGGGAGAGTCTACAGATGGTTCAACTTTTGATGGAAATAATATCAATAAGGAACGAATACAATCCTCATCAATAGCTACAACTGTTGCGAGCGCAACTGCTACTAGTACAACAGTTTATCTTGCTTACTATGATGCAATAAATGAAGAAATTCGATTTAAGTGGGGTATTTTAGAGAATGCTACTAATAAAGTGCGAAGTAAAAATAATCTTTTCTATGATTATTATGGCCCTACCTCTGTTTCTGGTGATGCAAAGACAGATAATTCAGAAGGAACAAAGTCATTGACAGGATCAAAACTTGTTAAGGACTTACCGTATACATTGGAGTATGTTTCTTTAATAGCAGGACAGACAAAAAATAAAAAAACGTTCTACAAAGGATCTGATAACAAGAATCATAATTACCAGGCAAATACAGCTGTAATGACTAGAGAAGGAGCTCCTGTACATGCCGGACAATATGTAAGTATTGCTGCAAGAAAGGGTGCTGGAAATACTTATAATATTGGTACTGAACAGGAACCAGTCAGTTTTACAGATGATCTTGTTGTTGCTGTATGGTATGATGCAACGAATAATCAGATGCTTTATTCTTATAATAAAACACCACAAAAAATTACCGCACCAACATATAAAGGTGATAATACATATTTGGGTAAAAATGAAGATGGTTCAGATAAAGGTATAGATTCATTCTCACAGGCTGCAACTGGTTGGAGTACACCTGTTGCAATATTTGGCGAAGGAAACGGTATCGGTGAATATTGTAAGGTTGTAATAGATGGTGAAGGCAATGTCCATATTGCATGTTATGATAATGGAAATGCAGATGTCTGGTATGCATATCTGGACAATTTTGATGCACCTGCAAGTGCCAAAACTTGTATTGTAGATTCTTATGGTATTGTTGGAACAGAATTAAGTATTGATGTTGCTATAAAGGATTCTAATCCTGTTCCATATATCAGTTATTATGGAAGCAGCTGTGCAAGACCAAAAGTTGCATATTGGGCTTCTGAAGAATCTATATCTGATGTAAGTTCTATTTCAGGTGCAGAAGATGAGAGCTTTACAAAGAATTGGGAAGTAAGTGTCATTCCTAGTAACAGTAAAATTTCTATAGATCATATAAATGTAGGTGTATGGAAAGATAATTCAGGAAATCTGACTTATTCAACAACTGATGAAAATGTACCAAATGGTATAACTCCAGGTTCGGCAGGAGCAAATGTTGGTAATTCTACTGCAGAAAATAGTAATGGAATGATTTACGGTAACGGATCAAAGAATCCTATTCTCGGCTACGCTATAACAAAGGGAGCCGGTGGCTTCATCGAAACCGCCCAAATGAAATAACTGAACGGTCCGCCGATTCAAGGCGGACCTCTGTATTTATAATAAAAAATTCTCTTTTACAGATTTCAAACCTGTGCTAAAATAAAATCGAAATAATGTATATTATTTCAGACGCTTTATGCCGATACTATATAAGTATAGTTGTCGCTTAAAGGGTAATAAAAAGTTCTAACTCATCTCTAGTTACATCATTTGTCCTTTAGGCGACCTCAAAAAAATGTTTTTATATACTCTGGGGTTGTATATGAGAAAAAGTATTAGTTCTATTCTTTTAAAGTTTGGTTTGGTTACGCTTGCACTTAGTTTGAATCTATTTGCAGCCTGTGAAATTGGTCTGGGTGCTTCGGTCGATGTTGATGTACCTGTGATTTCAATTGACACACCAAAGACATCTGCAATTATCCGTGATACATTTACTATTAGTGGAACTTGGACAGATGATGGTACTATTGAAGATATTGACGTTTTCTTAAAAAATAACGAAACAGATCAGGTTTTTTCATTTAAAGGAGAAATGTATGATGAAAACAATTGGAAATGTCTGATTGATCCTTCAAAGCCAGATCCAAAGAAACCAAATTTAAAAATAGTAGATGGAAAATATGAAGTTACTATTAAAATTTCAGATACCGCAGGGCATAAATCAGAAACTACCCGTTCTTATGTTATTGATAATACTGCACCAGTAGTAGTTTTATCGAGACCTTCTTCGAAAAAAGAGGAAACAGATACAAATAAGATAGAATCTTACGGTCAGTATCTTACAATTGAAGGACAGGCTGCAGATGATAATGATATAGAAAAGATTGTAATAAAATTCTATAGCAAAGATGATCCAGCTACAATTCTTTATGAAAAGGAAATAACAAGCATACCTCCAACAATCTCTCTTGATGTAGCAAAATTCCTCGATAAAGATGTTTATTCTGCCATTTATGGTGATGATAAGGAAGCTGGTGAAAAAGCATATTATTGTGAAATCGTTGCATATGATGGCGCAAAACGTTATCCAGTAGCAGGTGAAGAAAAAGAAGATGATAATGATGGAAACTCAGAGCCATCATATATTCTTTGGGCAGATTGGGAAAAATTCCAGACTGAGTATCAGAAAGCTACTGCCAGTACATCAAAAATCAAAATTCCAGATTTATATGCACTCAAAGCAGGAAAAAATACAACAGATACAGGCCGTTCTGCAAAAACACAATCATTAATTTCTAATCTTTTTAGTAATGCTATTTCAGCAGGTAGCTTTAAGCTTAATCCACTTAACAACCCTACATTCTCAATTTCTGGATTAGAGCTCGGCATTGCAAATGATGTAGAAAATGATCGTTCACTTACAATTCAGCTTGCAAAAGGTTTGGATGGAATTTCTCTGGATACAGAGAATATGAAAGTCTATCTTATTCCAGTTTCAACTGATGCAACTGGAAAGGAAGTTCTCGGTAGTAAAATTTATCCTCAGCAGTCAGAATACCAGCAGAAAGGAGATGGACAGTTCCTTACAACAATTCAGAAAGAGAATTGTAAAGATAAAAATGGTACAGTTGTACCCCTTGAGTATGGAAAAACATATATTATTGGAGTTGAAGGAGCTGATACAGAAGGAAACAAAATAGTTCCTTCTTTTGATGATTCAGTATTCTATATCCGTTTTAAGGCAAAGAATGTTGCCCCTGGATTAACACTCACTTCACCATCTCCAACAACATCATATTTGATGAAAGGTAAGACTCTTAAAATTGCCGGTACAACTTCAGTTCCAGATGGATATCCAACAATTTCTATTGTTTGTAAAAAAGGTGAGGAAATAACTGGTCAGGAAATTTATTCTCATAAGGTTACAGAAGCAGACAAGGAGAAAATCGAAGGCGGCCTTATTATTTATAATTTTGAATATGAAATTCCAATTGATGGAGATAATTTCAAATTTGATCAGACACAAAGTAATCAGTATGTTTTTGATATTACTTCAGATATGGATAACATGCCGACAACTCGTACAAAAACTGTTATCTATGATATTGATGGTCCAACAATCAGTATTGATAGCATGTTACCGACAGCAAAAAAGTACGATCTTGATTTAGAAGATGGTTCTGGAGAGGATGGTTATCTTAACGGTGATGTAACTATGAAGGTATCTATTCTTGATGATTATGATACTGTTCAGACAGCTCTTGAAGAAGGAAAAGACAGACGCCCTTACTTTATAATTGTAGATGAAAATGGTAATGAGTTACCATTTATGGTTGGAGCAGAAACTAAAGCAACTGTAAAACATTACATTACAACACCTGCAAAACAGTCTTTTATAATTCATACAAAAGATATTGCAGATGGTTCTAATAAAAAGGAAATCAAAGTAAAGATGTTTGCAGAAGACCGTGCAGGAAACAAAGGTGTTGATATTGAAGATATTTCAAAAACTTTATTCGAACGAGATTTTACAATTGATCAGTCAACAGATGCACCTGTAATTTTACCAAAGACTGCAAATACTAACACGGTAAAATTATCTGAAGAAGATATCAAAAAAGAATCAAACTTTAAGAATATGTATTCTGGTAATCAGACTGTTTCTTACAGATTGATAGATGATGATGGTCTTAGTTCGGTTACTTATAAGCTTACTGGAACAAATTATAATCCGGAAGCAGTAACTATAGCACTTAACGATGTTACTGAATATCCTCTTGATTTAATTATGCCAGAAGATCCTGGTATTTATAATGTTGATATTTCTGTAACTGATAATAAGAATAATCCTGCTGTAATTAGAAATTTCTATGTACGTGTTACAGCTGCAGCACCAGTTATTAAGAGTATAAAGTTTGATAAGGATCCTGTAGGAATTGGTGAGAATATAGTTGCTCATGTTGCTATTAAATCTGATCAGAAACCATTTACTTTGATTCGTACTATTAAGAAATCAAATGATGAGATTCTCAGTGAAACTACGTTAAAAGAGAATGAAATTCCTGAACTTGATAGTGCAAATCCAACAATTACAGATTCCTTTAGTTTAACACAGGCAGGTATTACAATTTCTGGAGATTATAAGGTTTATTATGAAGTTCATGATGTAAATTATAAGGAACAGAATCCTAAATACGGAACAGGCGATGAATCTATTACTGTAGATTTAAATGAGCCTGTAATTTCTGATGTAAAACTTGCAAGTGAAATTCATGAGAATTCTAAGTGGTATAATTCTAAGAATTTAGCACTCTCATTGACAGCAGAAGATAAACAGGCAGGTGATACAGGAGTTTCTCAGGTTAGATATTCTCTTGATGATGGACAAAACTGGATTCCTCTTGCTAAATCTGGAAGCGTCTATAGTGGAACAATTATTTTCCAGAACGATTCTGATAATAATACGTTAAGAATTCTTGCAGAAGATGCAGCTGGTAATGCTGCAGAAAAAACTGCTACTGTAAAAATAGATACAATTACTCCAATTGTAAGTTACACAGCAACAAACCTCAAAAATGCTGCTGGTGAAACAGTTACTTCTATAACTTCTGGAGATTATTATTCTGGCGAAGCCGCTGTAACAATTACAGGTATAGTAAGTGATACAAATTTTGAAAATAGTGCATCTTATGTAACAGTAGAAGCAACAAATTCAGCAACGAATATTACACCTGTTTTTGTAGCTGGAACATATAAGTTTACAATTACTCCAACACTTCAGGATGGTGAAACAAAAATTACTATTAAAGTAAAAGATTTTGCAGGAAATACAAAGGAAAATATTATTACAATTCACCGCGATACAAAAGGTCCTGGCATTGAAATAAAGCTTCCTCAGGCAGATTCTGCAAATCCTCTTGATGATGAAAGCTATACTTTCAGAATTAATGCAAATGATGGAAATGACGGTGTAGGTGTTGCAAAAATTTATTACAAGTTTACTAATGATAATTCTACTCCAACTGATTGGGGAACTGGAGAAACATTTAGTGGGGGTGATTTCTATATCTCAAGAGATTTGATTAAAGGTCATGTAGCCGCAGATGGAAAACTGACAGAAGGAAACTGGTATCTCCATGTAAAAGCAGAAGATAAATCTGGTAACGTAACAACAACAAATAAAAATGCAACAAATACAAAACTTCGTCCTCGTTATTTTGTTGTAGATAAAGAAGAGCCTTCTATTGATTATGTAAAATATGAAGATTCTGTACTTACCGAAAAACAGAATTTCTATTATGACGCAACAACATTTACTCTTACAGGAAGTGTTTCTGATACTAATGGAATCAAGCAGGTTAAAGTTGGAGGCGATATTGTTGAAGTAACAAATAAGACCTGGTCAAAAGCTATTACTATCACACCAAATCAGAGAAATGAGATTATAGTAGAAGTAGAAGATGTTGCTGGTCGTAAAACGCCAAAGACCTATTATGTTTATAAAGATTCTGTAGCACCAGTTATTAATTTGAATGCTCCTGCGGAATCGGTTGAAACTCTTACAGATGCAAAATATACATTTGCAGGTTCTGTATCTGATGCGGGTTCAGGAATTCAGACAGCAAAATATCTTTTCACACAAACTCCATTTGCCAATGAAAATGCAATAAAAACTTCTGCTTCAACAGGAACTGGCTGGACTTCTATAGATAATGGTGAACTCTCAGTTGAAAAAAATCTGGGAGGAACAGCTGCTGCAAATCTCAAAGAAGGAAGATGGTATCTTTACATCTACGCAAAAGACAATGTCTCTGGAAGTGATGCAAACCATGTATCGGTATTCTCAAAACCTTTCTGGGTAGATAGAGCACTTCCAACCCTTACCGAAACAACTGTAAATACAACTGGAGCACAGGTTAAAGCTGGCGGAAAACTGACACTGTCAGGTACAGCTTCAGATAATAACGGAATTGAAAATATCGTAATTACAGATGGTACAGGCGAGAATGCAAAAAACTGGACAATTGCAGGAACTGCAATTACAAATGGTAACTGGTCTAAGGAAATAAATCCTGGAACAGATACACAAACAGAAAATAAACTTACTGATGGAACTCATACTCTTACAATTACAGCAACAGACAAGGCCGGTCGTTCTTCCTCTGTTCAGCGAACAGTTGTAGTCGATACAGCAGCTCCAACTCATGGAACTCTTTCAGTTACTTCAACAGGAACCACTGTTGGTACAGGTGATGCTGCCAAGACCTGGTATAAATCATCATTCATCAATATTAAAATCGTGGATGTAGCAGATCCAGCAAATGGTTCGGGAGTTTCTACAGTAGAATATACTATAGATAATGGTGCCCACTGGAATCCAATGTCTGGTTCAGAAGGAACTTATACAGCAACTGTAAACTGTACTTCACAAGGAAGTAATACAATCAAGGTACAGATAAAAGATGTTGTAGGCAATGTTAAAGATGCAGGCGGAAAAACTGTTTATGTAGATACAGTTCTTCCAACTCTTACTACATCTAAGGTTAAGTATCGTACAACAAACTATGAGTCAAGTTCAGAAATTCTTGTAAATGGCGACTATGGATATGATCTTCAGATTGAAGTTGCTGATGCAGAAACTTCAGGTACAGATATGAATTCTGGAATTGCTGCAGTTAAATATGCGTATGGAAATCATACAATTGCTGCAACACAATCTGGAAATTACTGGATTGTAAATGTTCCTGTTACAAATGGTGTTGATAAATATGATCCAGACAAAACAAATCCAATCTACGCACTCATTACAGATAAAGCAGGAAATGAAGCAAAGGAAAGGATTCTTACTGTTACAAAGGATAGTGATCCTCCATCTGTCAGCTTCAAATCAGTTACAACACCTGGTTCAAAAACAAAGGTAAATGGTATTGATGTTGAAGATGTAAACGGAACAATCACAATTAATGGTTCAGCAAGCGATAAAAATAAACTCAGTACAGTTGTGCTTAAGTATCAGAAAGCAGGTGAAACAGCTTGGAATGATTTGGATCAGACATCAGAAAGTACAGCCAATAACTGGATTGCCGAATGTAATACAACAACTCTTATCAATAACACAAAGTACACAATCAAAGCAATTGCAACAGATGCTGCCGGAAATACAACAGAAGCTACAAAAGATATCTATGTAAATCAGGATACTGACCGCCCTGTTATTACACTTACAAATATTGATCTTGCAGAGTCTATCTTTGGTAATAACGAGATTTATGGAAATGTTTCTGATGATGACGGGGTTCCGTCTACTATAAGTTGTTATATTGGAAATGAAAAACCAACTACTTCAACTACCTGGACAACTCCAGCTGCGAACTCGGATTTCACTTATACCAATGGTTCATTCAAATTAAAACTATCTGATGGTCCACAGAAAATCTGGTTTAAGTTAAATGATGGTACAAAGGATTATATTTCCAGCGATTTAACTACTTATTCTACAGATGCTCAGAAAACAGAAGTATTGAACTCTGTAAAAATTGTTGACAGTAAAAATAATAAATTTGGATATCTTCCAGAAACTGGTACAACAATCAAGGCTTCTGCTGTTAGTACAACAATAGATACGACAGCTCCATTTATAACAAGTCAAGGATGGACTTATGCAACTACTACTTTAAATTGGCAGTCAATAAGCAGCAAACCTACAACAGGTGGAACTGGTAATAAAAAGGAAATCTATATTCGTGTATATGCTTATGATATAAATGGTGTCGATACAATAAAACTTAAGGTTCCAAAGAATTCAAGTGATAAGTCAACTGTATCTGGCTATTCAACAGCAGCAGAAGATATGGATAATGATTACTATATTTACAATTTCAAACAGGCTGCAAGTACAGATACCGATGCAACAAAAGAAGTAGATGGACACACATATAATAAGTGGACATCTGCAAAAATTATTGCGACTGGTATGGAAAGTGGACTCAGAGAGTGTAAGCTTGAAGTATTTGATGGTGCAAAGACAACAACAGAAACTGTAAGCATTACAATTGATAACACTCCAGCAGAATTTGAGTTTACAAGTCATAAAGACAATCAGACAGTTTATGGTATCAAAGATATAGAAGTTGGTGGAACTGTTAATGCAGCAGATATGAAACATGTATATTATTCTCTTACAAAAGATGATGTAACTACACCAGTTGAAGCAAAAAATCGTATAGGAACAAATTGGAAAGAAATTCTCTTTGAGAATAATAAACTTTCTGCTGTAATTAAATTTGATGGCGATACAGCTGCCACTGCTATCACAGGTGTAACTCATGAAAAAAGATTAAGAGAATGGCTTAAAGACCTTTATGAAGTATCTGATATCGATAATTATAATGATACAGAAGTTCTTAAATTGTGGGTTTATGTTGTAGACGAAATAGAGAACTCTTCTGAACCAGAGGCATTATCTCTTAAAGTAATACCAAATGGCGATAAACCTGTGGTTAAGATTACTTATCCAGATGATAATGCAAAACTCGGTGGAACTATCAGATTCTCGGGCGAAACAACAATTGAAACAAATTCAGTTGAAAAGGTTTATGCACAGATTATTGTTCCAACTTCAATTGATAATTCAAATGATGATTGGGTGACAAAACTTGATAAATTAATTGAAGATACAAAAAATAAATCAACAGGTTCTGAACCTTATTATAGAGTTGTAAACATTACTTCTACTTTAAAAGGTATTGAAGTTAGTGGAACACCAACCAGCTGGAACTTTGCTATTAATAGTCATCATGAATTGGAAAAAGAAAATGCAACTCCTGACTATACTGTGAATATTATAGCAAAGAGTGCTTCTGGAAAAATAAGTGATACAGTTTCAAGAACAGTTCAGATTGATAAGAATGCTCCTTCTCTTAGTGATATGCAGCTTGTAAAACTTAAGAATGAAACTGCTGCTAATAAGTTTTCGGAAAGCAATATCGATAAGCGTATCACCTATAAGGAAGATATGTGGATTTCTGGACAGTGGTATTTAATAGGTTCTGTTACAGATGGTAATGGTGTAAAACAGTTGTTATGGCATGATGGCTCTGCATCTCATACTCTTGTAGAAGGAAATAATTCCACAAATACAGGTACAATAAACAATTCTGAATCTGATAAGGTTGTTCAGTCTTCAGAACATACTACTCATTATACAGAACCAACTGAGCATACAATTACTGCGTATGATTATGATTTCCGTATTCCAATTGGAGAAGATTCAGGTTATGGCACTATCACATATAAGATTTCTGCAGTAGATGCTACAGCTGAAAGTAACTCTGTAGAACGTACAATCACAGTAAATTACGATTGTACTTCTCCTGACTTCAAAGCAACTGTAAGTGCTGATGATAATGCAGTCGAACTTTCTGGTACTGGAAATAAGGTACAAAATTCTTCTGGTATGTACTCAGTTTACGGAACCTTCGATGAAGAAGGAAAACAGAGTGGATTTGAAAGAATTGCTATGTATTTTACAAGAACAATAGGAAATACAACAAACGTTCTTGATCCTTTGGTAACAAAAGACAGATCTTCTGGAACAAATGATAAACATAACAATTATTATCTTTCAACAGGCTTCCAGTATACTTCAGTTGCAAGTCATGGCGATGGTATTTACTGGAAAGAATTAACCGCCACAAAGACCGAATCAGATACAATTACAGTTTCTGTAAGTGATGATTGGATACGCAAAGGTGGTATTTGTAAGGTTGATGGCGTAATTTATAAGATTAAGACAGTTACTACAACAACAATCACTGTAGATGGTACATTGACTACTTCTAATTCATCAAAGAAAATTTACGTAACTCCAGCTTTGGTAATTGATAATCTTTCTCCAGAAAGTAAAAAGCAGGGGGCAACCTATAATGGTCTTTACCAGAAAAATGTTGAAGATACAACTGTAATATCTGGTGGAGATGGTGACTGGTTAATTGAAGGGGTAACAAAGCAGACTAATTCTTATCCATGGTCAGCATCTCTCAACTCTCAGAATATGCTTGATGGTCCAGTTACAATACACTTTGTAGCTTTTGATAAAGCAGGAAACGCTACCGAAAAATCATATTCTGGAAATGTGGCAAATAATGCACCTCGTCTTGCTGGTGTTACAGTTTGGACAGATTATAACGGAAACGCAAAGGGCTGGCGTAATACTGGAGTCCATGCAGCAGATTACGAGGATGAAACAAAGAGCAGATATTATTCCCGCGTTCGTCCAACAATTGATGGAAAAGCAACAGATCGTTCAAATGATGTAACTTCAAAATTGATTGTTTCTGGTAATGCTGATGATGTTGATGGAATTGCGGCAAATAGTTCTATAGCCTTTATGAAGGTAACAGATACAGTTAAGTTTATCCCAGAAATTGTAGGTGGAAACGGTGATTTGTACTATGAATACAAGATTGGTAAAAAAGCTGCCTTTACTGTAGATTCAGAAACAAAAGAGATTACAGGCTTTACAGCTTCAACAACTTCAGGGTCAAAAGCTTTGAAGAGTGCTGCAAAGGCCGCAATCACAAATGATGATGGAACAACTGCAGTATCTGGAACAGATAATGGTCAGAATCTACCAACAGTTACAGATGCAAACTCTGTAACTTACGTTACTGGTAATACAGAAAGTGTAATCACTTTCGATGGAGCAACAATACTTGGAGCTTTGGATAATTCTACATCAAATGCTCCAACATGGTTCGATATTGTAATTTCTGACAGCACAGAAGGTGACACAAAACTCAGCTGTGAAATGCAGATTGCTCTTCAGAATAATTATACCGATGTAAAAGCTCCAGAAGTAAAGATTCGTCCATTCTACTGGAATTCAAAGACAGAAAACTCTGTAGGTTGGACAAAAGACAGTGACAACAAATTAATTGCAGAAGGTCATATTGAACTTGAAAAAGAACTTACCGATGCTATTAAGAATACAGAAGTAGGAACTGGAAAAACTAAACTAGGTGATGACCCTAAAGTTTCTGGTAAGATTAAGATTGAAGGTTATGCATTTGACGATATAAAACTTAATCAACTTTATGTTCAAATGGATAACCATACAAAACTTGATACAGAAAAGTTAGCTTCTACATATACCAACGGTACATGGACATCAAGAGCTTTTGCCGATGGATGGGGCTTCTCTGTAGAGGATATTTATTGTAATAGTGACGGTCACCTTGCTAAATGGACTCTCACAGTAGATACAGCAGAACGAACAAATAAAACTGAACTTGATCAGAAAGTTATTGTTTGGGCTGTAGATGCACGAGGTTCAAGAGAATCTACTCATACAGTTGATACAAATACAAAACAAACAGCTCTTAAAGAGGTTGATGTATGGAGTAATGCAAAGAAGCAGCCGAATGCTCTTACAACTTATTATACAGATTTCTATTGTAACACAAAGGTCTCTTCATCAACTCCAGGCAGTACTATTGTATACAAAAAGTCTGACTGTGAAGATAACATGACCTATTACTACAAGATGGATATTGTACCGTATATTACTACGGTTAAAACAAGACTTTCAAAGCATAAGACTACAAATCCATCTGTTTATAACAGAACTGCATTAGGACACTATCCAGTACAGTCTATCGTTTCAAATATAGATTCTAGTATAACACTTACTACAGATACTTCAGAAGATGTTATTTTGTACGGTTTCAATATTAATGGTAGCGCAACTATCGTAAGTGGAAGTAATACCTTTACTGTTGGTAACGCAACTGATTCCTTGAAAATTGATAATAGTACAAATGGACAACTTGGCTTTAATGTTGCAAGGCTTTCAACTGGAAAATTGGATCTTACGGTTAATGGTATACCTGTAATGAATAACATTAACGAAAATGATGCCAAGGGAACAGCTAGTGAAACTGGTGATGCTTATGCAAACTGGTACAACCGCCAGGGAAATGGCGACACAAACAACATTCTTACTGATGATGTAGAATTTGATGTCTGGGAATTCAATGATAGTGCTGCAGTGCCAATAAATGGTCTTACAACAGGTATCAATATGAAAATAAACCAGACAACTGGAATGCTTAATTATGCTTTTGCAAATGGTGGTTTGTATTTCAGTATGGGTGGAAATCCAAAGTCATTCCATTATCAAGCACAACGATGGAGAAATAATCGATATGAAGACTATTCTGAAATAATTGATGGTTATAATGATAATTACTCATCAATTTATTGGGCAGGAGACTGGGATACTTTTGCAGGCCCTTGTGTTGGATTCCATGTAGATGATTTAGGTTATACATATTCTGTTTGTTCTGGTGGTGATACAAATAGCAGTGGTTCCGTTGATAAATGGGATCTCTATACAAGTCGCTGGGGTGGAGGTCTACATAGTACAGCGGGTACATTAAATGATGCAGCAGGTACAGTGAATGATTTCCATGCTCTTCGCTTGGAAGAAAATGCGCTTAAGACAGGAGATGGAACATTTGCCTATTCTCTTATGAAATATCGTTATCTTTCTCCGGAGTTTGCTTCAACTGTAACTGGAACAAATACAAACCTGTATTTAGTTTACTATGATGCTCTTACAAATCAGATAAGATTCAGGGCAGGTACATTCTCTGGTGCTACAACAGGAAATACCGGTGGTTTTAATGATACATATCAAGCTGGTGCTCCTTCATACTATGCAACAACTAATTGTCAGGTAATTGCAAACGGTAAATCTGGTGCTTCATTTATATCTGGATATGCTAACAATGTTTATTCAAGAGAAAATGTGCCTGGTATATCTGGTAGAGGTGCTGGTCAGTATGTCGATGTTGCAGTTGTTAAGAGCAATGGAAAAGACGTTGTCTGTGTAGTTTGGTATGATGCCGAAGATAACTGCTGTAAATTCAGTTCTATTACTGATCCTATTACAGCTTGGGAGTCTCTTAAGGGAGATGCAACTGCTAAAAACTGGACTGAGCCACAAACAATTTTTGCAGAAGGTGGAGAATATTGTCATATTGTGGCAGATAAGGACAATCATCTTCATATTGCCGCTTATGCTGGTAATGGAGATGTAAAGTATGCTTATCTTGAATCTCCATCAAGTACTGCATCTACTTGTACAGTTGATGCATCTGGTGCAGTTGGTGAACACTTGACTCTGGATGTCGCAGTGAACTCTAAAGGTCATGCAATTCCATACATCGGTTACTATACTTCTGCAATCAAAATGCCAAAGTATGCATACCTGGTAGATCCTACAGTGTCTGATGCTACAGCTACCTTTAATCAGGCTCCTGCTGGTGCAGATTCAAATGAAAGATTTACAGGTGCATGGGAAGTAACAGTTGTTCCTTCACCAAGCCGAATGACAACTAATCGAGAAGATAAGGTAAATGTTGGAGTATGGAAGAATAATGGGGTACTTAAAGATTCTAAAATTAATGGACAAATAAAGAATAGTTCGATTTCCAATACTTTAAATGGTTACCAATCTGTAAACTGGAGTAAAACTTATGGTAACGGAACATCGAATGGTATTTTAGGCTATCAGATTTCTACAAGTACCGGTTCATGTCTTGAAACTGCACAGTTACGTTAGTCTGGTTAAAACATAAGGAGACAAACCGCAAGTCTGCGTTTTGTCTCCTTAAAAACTGAAGAAAAGGAAAAAATGTTAAGAGTATTTCATCCCATTGGTCAAGGTGCTTTTTATTCAGAGCGATTTGAAAATTTTAATGTTGTTTATGATTGTGGAGAATTAACAAAATCTTCAAATGCTGAACGATTAGTTAAAAATAGTTTTGAACCTGAAGAAAAAATAGATATTTTATTTATTTCTCATTTTGATAGTGATCATGTAAATTTTATACAAACTTTACATGAAAACTTTCCAATTAAGAGATGTATTCTTCCTTTAATTCATGATGATAAAAAAATTATTCTTCAAAATGTTTATAAGGCACAAGATCAAAATGATTCGTATGATTTACTCACTTCTCCAGAAACTTTTTTTGGAAGTGATACAGCCATTATTTATGTAAAACCTGATATTGAAAATAATAAGGGGGATATTCCTTCGACAGATGGTTCAATTATGATAGATGATTTGATTAATAAACAGGAAATCATGAGTGATACCAGAATTACAATAAATGATGACTGGATATATATTCCATATAATAAGGAAAGGGTATCCAGATTAGAATTATTAAAAAAAGAATTAGGATCTCTTCAACTTGATTATGACTCATTAAAAGATATTGATTATTGTATAAAAAACAAAGATAAAATAAAGCAAGCCTATTATAATTTGCCAGATAAGATCAATTTAAACTCATTATTTGTGTATTCAGGTCCAGTAAAAGATAAAAAAGAGTACCTAACAATTTGCAATAATAATTTTTTCTGGGGCTATGATATTTTACCTTTATTCAAACCAGGCTGTATTTATACTGGTGATGGCAACTTATCTGAAGTTGTCAATATCATGTATGATAAAGAAATAAGAGAGAAAACAGGTACAATTCAGGTTCCTCATCATGGAAGCCGACATAGTTTTGATTTCTCATTTTTAAAAGCAAACCAACAAAGATTTGTTCTTCCGGTCTCCTTTGGAAACGGCAATATATTTGGTCATCCTGCACAATCTGTAATATGTAATATTATTGAAAACGATTCTATATTTATTCCAGTTACAGAAAATATGGAATCTATCTTTATTGAAAACATAAGATGCAATTAATAATTGCAGCAGAAATATTTTAGGTTTCAACTGTAATTGTTTCTTTTTCATTATGATATTCTCAACTATTTGAACATCATTTTAAATAATGTTATTATTGACTTACTTGGCTGATTATGAATAAAAAACGTGGCATTTCAATATTGTTTAAGGCAATTTCAAGTAATTTTTTCAAAATCGTAGTCTACTATCCGAAAATGGTGTATATGGCGTTTCATCAGAGTAAATATACGGAAGATGAAATGTATGCCTATTGTCTAAAGATGATCACGTTTGCCATTGAAGAGTCCAGACTTAAGGTAGTTCCATACGGGCTTGAAAATATTCCGGAAAAAGACGGTTTTTATATCTGTTCAAATCATCAGGAAAAATTTGATCCACTTGCAATCTGGTATACATTTCCAAGGAAGGTTGGGGTTATTCTGGATGATAGCGTTACTCACCGGCCTTTTATTCGTGAGGTTTGCAGGCTTATAAAATCGCAGAGACTTTTAAAACGAAATACTCATTCTGTTGTAAAGGCTTACAGCGAAATTACAAAGGACCTGAAAGCGGGCTTAAACTACATGGTTTTTCCTGAGGGCGGCTATGAGAAACAGGATGGAAAGCTTGGCGAATTTATGGCAGGCAGTTTTAAAAGTCCTCAGAGAGCTCACTGTCCAATCCTTCCTGTTGCTATTGTTGATTCTTTCAAGATTTTTGATAAAGGCTTTAAAACAACTAATCCTATTCAGGTTCACTATCTTAAACCAATTGCCCCGGAAGAATATGATGGAATGTCTACTACTGAAATTGCTGAGCTTGTAAAAAATCGTATTCAGGAACATCTTAATATCTATCAAAAATAATTTTTCTCTTTCCTCAATTATGATGTATAATTTTTATTGAGGTATTTCTGATGAAAAAAAAGTTTCGCATTTCTGTACTTGGCCTTGAACTGATTTTTGGCGCGGTAATTTTTGGTGCCTTTATGTGTCTCGTAAACAGTTACAATGGTTACAGGGAATTTAAGCGGGAACTGGAAATTATTTACGGAACTGTAACAGAACAATTTGCTCAGACAGCTGCAACTTACATAGATGGCAGCAAACTTGAATACTGGCTTAATGACGGTCCAGATGCTGAATGGGAAGAGACTAATCAGCGTCTGATTGATATTACAGAAGCCTCAGAACTTGTATATGTTTATGTTACGACTGTTGCTACAGATTTCAAATCACGGACTTATGTTTTTGATACTGTAAACAGCAAGGAATTGAACAGTAAAATAATTGAACTCGGTTATGTTCAGTCTCTTGAAAAGAAAGACGAGTTTTATATAAGTAAGTTGCGAAGTGTAATTGAACAGGGTAATAATTATAGTATGTTCTCTTATAAAAAAGGAGGCGGCCATGTTACTAGTGCTGTTCCTCTTTTTGATTCTGCAGGAAAACCGTGTGCGATTGTCAGTGTCGTAAAGCCGATGCATGAAATCAAAGCGTACAAAAAGCGCTTTCTTCAATCTATCATAATCTGGGCGCTGGTTCTTACTGCTCTCTTTATTGCTCTTTATGCGCTATTCCTTTATCTGGGAATTATTCGTCCTATTCTTTTTGTAACATACGAAACCAGTCATTTAGCAGAACATCACGGTGAATTAACGGGACTTCTGGAAAAAATCCACGGTCATAATGAAATCAGTATTCTTGCAAAATCTGTAAAAAAGATGAGTAAGGATTTGAATCAGTTTATTGAAGACCTTACTGTTGCTACTGCAGAAAAGGAACGCCTTGGAGCTGAACTGAATGTTGCTAAGCAGATTCAGGCCGAAATGCTTCCGCGTGTGTTCCCGCCTTATGATAATCACAAAGAACTTGAGCTTTTTGCTTCAATGGAGCCTGCTAAGGAAGTTGGCGGTGATTTTTATGATTTCTATATGATTGATGATGACCATTTTGCGGTTGTTGTTGGTGATGTAAGTGGTAAAGGTGTTCCTGCGGCTCTGTTTATGGTTATTACAAAAACGCTTCTGAAGGATACTGCGGCGCACGAGTTTAATCCTGCCAAAATCTTTGAACATGTGAATACAATCTTATGTGAAGGAAATGAGAGCGGATTGTTTGTTACCTGCTGGATGGGTATTCTGACTCTTTCAACTGGTGAACTCAAATTTGCAAATGCAGGCCATAATGCACCTCTGATTATGCAGAATGGTGAAATAAAATATCTTACAACTAAACCTAATTTAATGCTTGCCGGGATGGATGGTATTCCTTATACAACGCACTCTACAACTCTTGCAAAAGGTGACCGGCTCTTTATTTATACTGACGGTGTTACTGAGGCAACTAATTCAGAAAATGAGCTTTATGGAGAAAACCGTCTGCTTGAAGTTATGAAATCTGCTGGAAATAAAACTCCTCGAGAGGTGCTTGAATTTGTTCGCAGTGATATTGATGCTTTTGTAAAAACTGCACCTCAATTTGATGATATTACAATGCTTGAACTTTTATTTCAGGGGGTGGAATGAAGCAAATTATAATAAAAGCTGCAGATGAGAGTATGCAGGCTGTAAATGATTTTATTCATTCTCAAATTCCTTCTGATTGTGATGAAATGATTCTGAATCAAATTGATTTAGCGGTGGAAGAGATTTTTGTAAATATTGCACATTATTCAGGGGCTGAAGAAGCTGAAATCTGTTGTGATTTTGCCGTAGATGGGGTTGGAACTGGCATTCTTAAAGTTGTTTTTTGTGATGGTGGAAAGCCGTTTAATCCGCTTGCACGGCCAGACCCGGATCTGACCTTAAGTGCAGATGAACGGTAAATTGGCGGGCTTGGAATTTTCCTTACAAAGAAATTTATGGATTCGGTTGAATACGAATTTATTGACGGGAAAAATAAATTAACAATAAAAAAATGTATTATTCGACAGTAAGAATGCTGTCCATTCCAGTTGCTTCGAGTACCTGTTTTGTGAATGCAGACGGTGAACGGATAATCATCTTTCCACCAGTTGGAAGCATAAGTTTGTGTGCCAGAAGAACAACACGAAGTCCTGCACTGGAAATATACTGAATATTCTGAAGATTCAGATACAAGGTCTGAGTATCTTTATCAATCTGTTTAAGCTTTGCTTCAAGTTCTGGGGCTGTACCTGTATCAAGGCGGCCGCTGATTACGAGTTCGAGAGAATTTGATGATTTATTTTCTGTAATTGTCATATTGCTATTTTCTCACCATTTTATTTATTTTGCAAGTTACATTGTATCGCCAAGGGCACTGCAGCAAACTCTGAATCCAAGGCTGCTGCTCTTTCCGTTTGGTGCACTTCCACTACGATAGAAAACTGTACACTGCTGAGGATCATCGAGCCAGCTTCCTCCTCGTTTTACATGCATATCACCTGTACTTGGACCATGTGGATTAGTTTGTGCGCCTGTAGGCAGATTTGGTACGTAATAGTCCCAGCACCATTCAGAAACGTTTCCGCACATATCATAGAGTTTTAATCCGTTAGGATCTTTTGTTGCAACATCGTGACTTGTAATTCCACTGTTTTCACCGTACCAGGCAACCTGATTTATATTTGTGCTTCCTGCATAAGGACTTGGGGTAGAGGTCTT
The DNA here is from genome assembly GCF_900111035.1 of Treponema bryantii. Lineage (GTDB taxonomy): Bacteria > Spirochaetota > Spirochaetia > Treponematales > Treponemataceae > Treponema_D > Treponema_D bryantii_C. The sequence goes on along the minus strand of NZ_FOFU01000002.1, from coordinate 319,434 downwards.
TCCATCTCTGGCAGCATATTCCCATTCAGCTTCGGTTGGAAGTCGGTATCCGTTTGCAGTAAAGTTACAGTTGATTCGTTTCCATACTGGGCTTGTTGCTTCAAAAGCGCTTAAATCAGTTGTTGTTCCAATACTGTAGCATGGCATAAGACCATTAAGTTTGCTGAGCATATTACAATAGATGATTGCTTCACACCAGTTTACGCTTTCAACCGGATGATTTTCACCCTGAAGTTTTGAAGGGTTTTTACCCATTACATTAGCATACTGCTGCTGAGTTACTGGTACTTCACTTAAATAATAACTTACAAGAGTAACGAGGCTGTTGTGAGAACCTCCTCCCATTACAAACTGGCCTCCAGGAATCAAAATCATCTTTGGATTTTTTCCTAAAGTTACACGTGGCTTTTCTGAGGTTTGTGCTGCTCCATCACCTTCTTTTACAACTTTTACAGGAACGCCACAGCGCGAACAGAATTTGTCCATTGTGCTGAGGGTGTTTCCGCATTCTTCACAGGAGCGTAAAACCTTTACATCGCTTGTAGGATATCCACAATTAAAACAAAAATGAGCTTCATCTGGAAGCATAGTGCCACATTTAATACATTTCATAAATAATATTATAAACCATATCCTGAAATTTAGGAAATAAATCCTTTATAAACGTTTTAGATTGGGCTCTGGAATAGCATAAACGTTCTTTTTTAATAGAGAATTCTTCTTGTTTTCTGCCCTCCCTTAAAATATCTTATAATTATATTATTTTATAAGAGGTTGATATGAAAGTTCTTTTGGTAAATGGAAGTCCACGTCCAGACAGCAATACTTTGCTTGGATTGCATGAGATGGAAAAGATTTTTGCGGCTCAGGGAATTGAAACTGAGATTTTTAATATTGGAAATAAAGATATCCGCGGTTGTATCGCCTGCGGAAGATGTGGAGAGCTTGGACATTGTGTTTTTGATGATGCAGTTAATGAGTTTGCCAAAAAACTTGAAGCTGCTGACGGAATGGTAGTAGGAACACCTGTTTATTATGCTGCTCCAAATGCTACTGTACAGGCTTTTTTACAGCGTCTTTTCTATAGCAGCCATTTTGATAAGACAATGAAGGTTGGAGCCGGATTTATCTGTGCACGACGTGGTGGTACTACTGCTGCTTTTGATGTTTTGAATAAGTTCTTTACAATAAGCGGAATGCCTATCGCTACAAGTCAGTACTGGAACAATATTCACGGAGGAGCCGCTGGTGAAGCTGCTGAAGATGCAGAAGGTATGCAGACTCTCCGTGTTCTCGCCCGTAATATGAGCTTCCTTATGAAGTCCATAGCTCTCGGAAAAGAGCAGTTTGGCCTCCCTGAAAAAGAAACTCATCTATGGACAAACTTTATTTAAGCATCAACCTTCGCTGACAGTGGTTCCAGCCTTAGTGTTCAAATAAATTATGACATTTTCCGAATTTATGTAAAAATATGACTATTTATGATGTTGATAAGGTGCTTGCGTATTATATATAATTATTTTTAATAAATAAAATGCATAATTAAAAAAAAGAGGTATTTATGAAAAAAATTGGACTGATTGGTGGAACTGGACCTGAATCTACGCTTGTATATTATAAGGAACTCAATACCAGAATAAATAATAAGCTTGGTGGAATTGGTTTTCCTGAAATAGCAATCGAAAGTTTGAATTTGCATAAGGCATTGGATCTTGTTGCAAAAAAAGAATATGACGAACTGACAGATTACATTGGTGCGAAAATCCAGAATTTGGAAAATGGTGGTGCAGATATAATTGCGCTAACTGCAGCAACAATGCATGTTGTTTTTGATAAATTAAAACCAGCTGTCCATAAACCATTTATAAGTATTCCAGTTGCAGCTGCAGAATATGCTGTAAAAAAAGGTTTTAAAAAGGTTGGACTTTTTGGAACTATTTTTACCATGGAGCAGGATTATCTTTCCGGAGCGTTTGTTGCAAACGGAATTGAAGTATGTACACCTTGCAAAGAGGACAGATTAATTGTTCATGATCATATTGCAAATGAACTTGAATATGGAATTGTCAAAGAAGAATCTCTCAAAGAACTTATTTCGATTATTCAAAAAATGAAAGAAGAGCAGGGAATTGAAGCTCTTATATTGGGATGCACAGAATTACCTTTGGCATTGAATGATAACAATTGCCCGGTTCCTTGCCTTGATATTATGGAAATTCATATTCAGAAACTTGTTGAATTATCGACCTCTGCATGACTGTGAGTGTAAATATAATTCACAACTGCCATTGAGATGATAATTATATAGCCTGCAAGACTCATCCAGTCTGGTATCTGACCGAAGAACACCAGACCAAACAGGGTAGAAAATAAAACCTGTGAATAATCGTAAATTGAGATTTTGCTGGCAGGTGCGTGATAGTATGCTGCAGTTACCGAGAACTGTCCGCCGGCAGCGCAGCCACCTGCACAACAGAGTAATAGAGTCTGCTTTAGGGTCATAGGATTAAAACTTGTAATTAAATACGGTACTGATAGCAGCATTGAAAAAGCAGAGAAAAACAGAATGATGATTTTGCCGTTACAGTTAAGATAGCTCAATTTCCTGATGCTTGCATATGCAAGACCAGCTCCAACGCCACCCATAAATGCTGCAAGTGTTGGAATCATCTGTGTAAAGTTAAAGGATGGTTTTACAATCAGAATTGATCCTGAAAAAGCAATGATGATACAAATCAGCGGAACAGTTTTAATCTTTTCCTTTAATATTATAAAGCAGAAAAGAATTGTGAAGAACGGAGCCATTTTATTGAGAATGGCCGCATCTGCTAAAAGAATGTGGTCTATAGCGTAGAAGTTTCCGAATACACCGACAGAGCCTGCAATGGCGCGTAGAAAAAGATAAAGCATTGCACCCTTAGGAATCTGAATGGCTGCCCTCCCGTTATGACGTGCATCGCGAATAGTTCCGCCAAGGGCAATAAAAAAGGCAACTGCGTTTCTGAAAAAGGCTTTCTGTATAAAATGAATGTCGCCTGCAAGCCGAACAAAAACGGCCATCAGAGCAAAGAAAAATGCAGAGCAGATTATAAAAAAAATACCCTTTGAGGTGTTTGACTCGGGCTTCATTTCTTTAATTATACTACATTTTTTATGGGTTGTCATTATTACATAAATTCTGTCATCCCGAACTTGTTTCGGGAGCTTGTTTATAGATGTTGAAACTAGTTCAGCATGACATGTATCATACATATTTCAAATATAATTATACAATTTCACTAAACTGCTGAGCGTTATAATAGATAGTGAGATGAAATCAAATATGATTAACATGACGGAAGGAAGTCCTGTCCGCCTGCTGCTTACTTTTTCTGTTCCAATGCTTAATGGAAACATTTTTCAGCAGCTTTATAATCTTGCAGATTCAGTAATTGTAGGCCAGCTTATTGGAGCACATGCACTTGCTGCAATTGGAGCCACAGGTTCTGTTACTTTTTTCTTTTTTGCGCTCTGTAACGGAATTGGAACCGGCGGTGGAATTATTACATCACACTTTTTTGGAGAGGGAAATGATGAAAAAGTAAAGGTTTGTATTGTAAATACGGCGTTTATCATGGTGCTAGTTCCTCTTGTGATTGGTACAGTAGCATTTTTTACAACAAAGCCTCTTCTTGTTTTTCTGAAAACTCCGGAATCAATTCTTGATGAGGCTGCAGCTTATATGAAAATTATGTGTTGTGCCCTTCCTCTGATTTCCATTTATAACTTTGTTTCTTCTATGCTTCGAGCTCTTGGAGATTCAAAAACTCCGCTCTATTTTCTGATTTTCTCATGCATCCTCAACGTAATTCTCGACATTATTTTTGTTTACTTTTTGCATCAGGGAGTAGTGGGAGCGGGAATTGCAACTCTGATAGCAAATTTTGTCTGTGGACTTTTGTGCCTTACGTTTGCTTTCAAAACAAATCCGTACTTTAAACTTCATAAAAAAGATGTTCGCCTGGATGCAAATATTTTGTGGAAGTGTACAAGACTCGGTGTTCCAATTTCACTTCAGTTCTCTCTGATTGCAATTTCCTGCATGGCACTTCAGCGTGTTGTAAATAACTTTGGTCCGGTTACAGTTGCAGCGTTTACCGCAACCAGCCGAATTGAGCAGTTAATTCATCAGCCGTATCAGACACTTGGTGCAGCTCTTTCAACTTTCAGTGGACAGAACTTTGGCGCTAAGAAGAAAGATCGTCTCATTCTTGGTTACAGAAAGAGCATGCTGATGATGACAATCTTTACACTTGTGATGATTCCAATCATTCAGATTTTTGGAAATGGAGTTACAAGAGTTTTTGTAAAGGATGCAGAAGTAATTTCTATGGGTGCGCAGGCGCTTAGAATTTCCAGCTGGTTCTACATTTTCCTTGGACTGATTTATATGGTGCGCGGTGTTCTTAACGGAGTAGGCGATGCAACCTTCTCTCTGATTAACGGAATTACAGAGGTAATTGGACGATTTACAGTACCAATTGCTCTAACATCTATTGCGGCTATCGGCGTATGGGGAATCTGGTGGTCTGTGGGAATTGTGTGGTTCCTGAGTGGATTCACAGCTTATCTCAGATATTTGTGGGTAAAAAATAAAAAGATATAGAAGAACTCGTCATGCTGAAACAAGTTCAGCATGACGTGGAGGTAATATGATTAAGGCTTTCAATCTTGGTGATGTAATTCTTAAGGATGATTTTTTTACAGAGGTTACTCAGAAGGATGTTGATTTTCTGAATAACTTTGATCTAGACAGACTTCTTTATAATTTCAGACTAACTGCCGGCCTGCCTAATAAGGCAAGTGGACCTTACAGTGGGTGGGAAAATACAAGAATCGGCGGACATACACTGGGGCACTATCTGACTGCCGCTGCCCAGGCTTGTGCAGGTGGTTACGGAGATTGTTCAGGAACTGACGGAGTAACTCTTAAGGCCCGTTTAAAACTCATAATCGAAGGACTTGCAGAATGTCAGAATGCGACAGGTACAGGTTTTGTTTTTGGTGCCACTATGGCAGATCCTTCTAAGCCTGAACTTCAGTTTGATAAGATGGAAGCTGCTGATTATAACGATACCTGGGTGCCTTGGTACACAATGCATAAAATTGTGAATGGGCTTGTGGAGACTGCAAAGCTTGCAGATAGTGACACAGCCCAGCGTTCACTTGAAGTGGCAGAAAAACTTGGTGAATGGATTTATAACCGTACCAGCCGCTGGACAGCTGAACAGAGAGACCATGTACTTGCCGTTGAATATGGCGCAATGAACGACTGCCTTTATGAGCTTTATAAAGTTGCAAAGGCCGCTGGTTATGAGAACGCAGTGCATTTTAAGAATGCGGCTCATGCTTTTGATGAAGAAAAACTTTTTGAAGATGTTCTGGCAGCCAGTCGTGAAGGTGGCAAGCCTGATGTTCTGAATAACAAGCACGCAAACTGTACAATCCCGAAATTTGTTGGCGCTATAAACCGCTGTGTAACTCTGCTTGAAGAAAGCGGGGCTGCGGCCGAACAGCAGAAATATCTTGAGTACTGTAAGGCCTTCTGGAAAATCGTAACGGAGCGTCATACTTACATCACAGGTGGAAACAGTGAGTGTGAGCATTTTGGCCGTGATAATATTCTTGATGCTGAACGAAGTAACTGTAACTGCGAAACCTGTAATACTCATAATATGCTCAAATTAACCCGCACACTTTTCATGCTGACAGGCGAGAAAAAATATGCAGATTATTATGAGAATACTTTTGTAAATGCAATTCTTGCTTCTGTAAATCATGAAACTGGAATGACAACTTATTTTCAGCCGATGGCTACAGGTTGTTTTAAGACTTATTGCAATATTGATGTAAATAAAAACTACTTCTGGTGCTGTACGGGAACTGGTCTTGAGAATTTCACAAAGCTTGGAGACAGTCTGTATTTTTATGATGAAGACACGCTTTATGTGAATCAGTTTGTAAGTTCGGAAGTAAGATGGCACTCTAAGAACGTAGTGATTTGTCAGAGTTCGGATCTGCCGGAAAGTGGAAAAATTGAATTAACTGTGAAGGCGGGTGAGTCTGATTTTACAATCGCTATTCGTATTCCAGACTGGGTTGCCGGCATTCCTTGTTTTATGATTAACGGAGTTTCTGCAAGTGCAACAAAAGACATTGATTATTTTTATATTAAACGAAGCTGGAAGAATGGAGATAAGATAACTGTTGATTTCCCTATGGAGATTCGTGCGTATAATCTTCCGGACAACAGCCGCTGCTTTGCGTTTAAGTATGGACCGGTGGTTTTGGCTGCGGAACTCGGCCGCGACAGTAAAATGTCTTTGAGACAGGTCGGGGTGCAGTGCGATGTTTGTGCAAATAAGATTGTCCGCGGACTCGAGATGCCGCTTAATGGAAACTACGGTGGAACCAGTGGACTTAAACCGCTTGCTACAGAGACACTGCTGGTGGAAGAACCAGTAGATGAGTTTATGAAGAATATCAATAAACATTTTGAAAAACAGGAAGGTTTGAGATTTATTCTCAGAAATGCAGACTGGTATGGAACTCTTTGTTTTACTCCGTATTATAGAATCAATAATCAGCGATATGGTATTTACTGGTTGTTCACTGATTCTCAAGAAGAAATCAGAATGCTTGAGACTATGGCACAGAGTTCTGCAGACAGCACCGCAAACTATATTGAAGGAATCGGTGTGGGCTATGGTGCTCAGACAGAAGGTAATGAAACAACCTGGCCATATATGCAGGAAACTGGAACTGGTTCTGTTGCTGATCCTCACGAGCTTACCCGTTATGCAAAGGCAGGCGGAAGTTTCTCGTATATGTTTAAGGTTCTTCCAGATGAAGATAAAAAGATTTATCTGGATTGTACTTTCCTGAAAACAGATGAAGGTAAGCAGATAATTATAAAATCCGGTGACACACTGATTGCAGATTATACACTAAGTTGTGATGGTGATGATGAGAAGTTTGTAAAAAGCTTTGAATTACCACAGTCTCTGACAAAAGGTCAGAAAGAACTGAGAATAGAGTTCAGCGGAAAAGATGGTAATGAGTCGGCACGATTAGTAGCCCCGGTAAGTACAAGCTGGAAATAAAACGGGCGCTATTCTCCGTTAGCAATCATTGCTTCTACCTCTTCTCTGTGAAGAGGTACATTATCTGTATAAGCCTTTTTGTTTTTTTCGATTTCCTCATATGGCCACACGCGTCCTTTGTTCATACCAGGACACTCGGCGGCACATTCATTCCAGGTCTTTTCATCAGCAATCATCCATGACCAGAATGGATAAGTTGAACACTGAACAGGTCTAGCCTCATAAGCAGAACAGCCATTTTCCCAGAGAATACAGTCGTAATTCTTTTTTTCAAGAAGAGCCAGTACCTGAGTTCCATAATAATAATCTGCCCAGCGACAGTATTTTGCAACAAACTCAGCTACTTTCATGTTAAAGTGAGAACAGAGAGTCATTAAATCTCGTTTAGAAAGATATACAAAGCCAGGAGAATGACCGCAGCAATAAGAGCAGCGCTGGCATTCAAAGTGGAGTCCATTTTTATAAAAGCAGTTTTCAGAGTTTTCGTTTTCCATCAGATTGACGTATTTATATCACAAACTGACAGGTTTGAGAACCCTAAGACATGGATCTGTAAGTTCCATAATGATTGGAAAATGTGCAGGAGTCAGAAGAACAGTTTCTCCATCACACTGCAGCAAAATAGACTTATCATAAGAAAGCCGGATCTTTTCTACACTATGAAGAGTAGCAAGTTTAGTTCCCTTAAAAGAACCATCAACAAAGCGATGATTATCCTTTATTAAAGTCCATAGTGAGATTTTTGGAGCAACGCAAAGATTGTTTGAATCTGGAAGAATATTGTGACCACCACCATAAACTCTGTAGCCTGAAGCGCCAAAGGCAAGCAGAGTAATAGGTAAATTCAGTTCTCCAGACTTGTTTTCTCTATTTTCAAAAAGTTCAATTGTTACAGTTCCTGAAGGAAAAACTTTATCGTAAGTAAAGCCGCTCAATGGAACACATAGATGATAAAAATTTCCAGGTAGTCTTTTCTTTATAGTATTAGTCATATGAACTACATAGGCATCAAGGCCAATGCTGGCAATATTGAAGGCATACCACGGTGCACAGAAATTTATATCACCATATTTTGCCGGATCTTTCCCATAGGATTTTATAGCAGCTTTATCAGGTTCATTCTCAGGGTAAATACGAACAGCCCTGTCATTAGCAAAAACAAGGCCACCCTTCAGCAGTTCAATTGTTTCTTCGATTTTGTGGCCATCAGTTCCATCATTACCGGTTCCAAGTGGAAGACGCAGAATCGTAATATGATTCATAATTGCATCATTATGCTTAGGCCCCTGCATAGCTTCTTTAAAAAGTGCAGTCTGAACTTCAAGAGATGTGCCATCTCCGCCTGCAGTAACAATCATGCTTTCTGAATCAGGTTCATCAGTTGCAATCAGCTGGGCAACGACTGATTGAGTTAAATCCTTTGCGTGTCCTGCATATTCAGTAGAAAAAATCTTATAGGAAACAGAAGTGGCACATTCCGGCTGGTCTTTAATAGCATCATAAACATCAGAAAAGTATCTTTTAAGATGTTCTGATTTCTGGGGATTTGTAAAACAGCCTGCAGTCTTATTGGCAATAAAATAAAGATATACTCTCTTTTTACTCCAGAGTTTATTTCGGGCAACCAGAGCGCTTATGCATTCTGCAATATCCTGTGGAGTCAATTTTAAGTCCATAGTTAACTATAAGTCTGCTTCTCTATTTTAGTCAAATAAAAACGTTTTAGTTATCGGTTTTTATGAATGCAGAATCATTTTTTTTTGCATTTTATGGTATTTAGGGTATATAATATTAAAAAGTATATATGGATGATTTAGAAGAACGCTTGGAAATCGACAGGGATAAAATAAGAGTCTCCGTCGGTTTGCAGTTGCCAATAGAGATGACCTCATATACGTTGCCGAGAAATACCGAAGTGTATATTCGCAGTGTAATGGAAATGTTTCTGGAAGAGTGTCATCAGGATCATCTGAAGGAATATCTTAATTTCTGTTTAAGCGAACTTCTTACGAATGCCAAAAAAGCCAATACAAAGAGAGTTTACTTCAAAGAAAAAGGGCTTGATATAAATAATCGGGATGATTACGAAAAGGGTATGGAAAACTTTAAGATGGATACCCTTACAAATATAGATCATTATCTTGAACTTCAGAAAAAAGCTGGCCTTTATATAAAACTTTCCTTAAGAATTCTTGCCGACAAAATCTACATAGAAATCAGAAACAATTCAACACTTACAATATTTGAAAAAGAACGTATCCAGCAGAAACTGGACAGTGTTCAGCAGTATAAAGAAATGGACGAGGTTTTCACAAATGTACTCGATCAGTCAGAAGGTGCCGGACTTGGTATCATTATCATCATTCTTATGCTGCAGAAGGTAGGACTCTCAAAGGACAATTATCAGGTCCTTTCTGAAGGCAATGAAACTGTTACAAGAATTATACTTCCTTGTAATTCAACAGTTTTCTGTGGTGTTGAAATGCTTTCTTATGAGTTTGTAAATCTAGAAGATTCAATACCAATTCTGAAATCTCATTTTGATGAAGTAAGTAAGATGGTCAATGTTGAAGGAACAGTGGATCGTAAGGCTCTTTATGATGTAGTCAGAAAAGATTTATCTCTTTCAATTTTGCCATTCAGATATGTGCTTCAGCAGGATAAACAATGCTTCAATCTTCAGAAGGCAATAGCTATGCTTTCTGATTATGATTTGAAATTTATTTACAGCGAAAGCAATCCTCATAACCGTCTGGTTGAGAACTCTGAATATTTTGAACAGATTTTGCTCCATTCAAGAAAGGTTGCTTACTATGCATATAATCTTTATAAGAACTGTACTTTTAAAGATACTTTCCCACAGGATGAAGAATATATGTACCTGCTTGGTCTTTTAAATAGTATGGGTGCGGTTCTTCTGGCAGGGGCAAGTAAAAATCAGCTTGAATATATCACAGAGTTAAGTAAACAGTATCCTGAATATGGAGATAATATTCTGGACATGTTCATGCATAGAAATGCGGCAACTTATCTGAGTCTTGTAGCTTCTAAACGATATGGGTTTGATTCGGGAGTTTGTTTTGACCTTGTCGGCTGGAATGGACTTTCTATAGTGCCTGATAAAGATAAGAACAGAGTTGCTATTCTTCATGTTGCCGAAACAATTGATTTTTATTCCCGTGGAATGGTTGATTTTTATCAGATTGATAGATATGCCCTTAAACTTTTCAATATTGTTGATGAGCGTCAGTTTAATAAGCTTGTAAGCGATTTAGAAGCAGGTTATAAGAAAGAGTACGGCGAATAAAACTATTGAAGCGACTCTACCCATTTTTGCATTAAAATTCCAAATGCCACACCAACGTTTAATGAAGCTTTAAGCCCTTTCATTGGGATTGTTACTGTGCCGTAGGTGGCGCGGGTGAGGGCCTCGGGGCTTACTCCAAGTTCCTCGGAGCCTATGATGCAGATGCCGCGTTCAGGAAACTTGAACTCTTCGATTGGAGTTCCGCCGGTTTCCAGCGCGAAAACGGGAATATCTGAGGGCAGCTGTTCAAGGGGAACACGGTCCCAGCCCATGGTTTCTATACAGCCCATTCCTGAGCGGATTGCTCGCGGCTGTTCAGGATCAATACAATGCGGTGAAATTAAAACTTTTTCGGCGCCCATTGCTTCAGCGGTACGGAAAATTGAACCGATGTTAAATGGCGAGCGGATATCTTCTGCGTATACACAGACTCCCGGGAAAAAGTCGCGGGCGCGGACGGTGCCGTCTTCTGTGGTCGGGTCAGCATGTGGCGCGATAACGAGATCCCACTCCGCAGGAAAGGTTCCGAGCAGTTCCAAAAGTGTGTTGCGGGCGTAGTTGCACACACGAAGCTCGTCGAGTGGTTCTGTCTGCAGCAGCGTGCGCAGCCGCGCGCCGGCTTCCTCGCTCAATTTAGGATCCCGCAGTAACACAGCCGCAACCTGCCGTATATATTCGGCGCGCGGCAAACTCGTAAAAGTATACTCCGTACCTTTTTCTGCAATTCCGAGAATATCGCGCTCAAGCGCTCCAAATGTAAGTGCTAATTTACGGCGTTTCTGTCCGCCCTCAAGTTGAAAAAGTTTGCCGGGTTCTATCATTAGTAAGCCAACTTCACAAAATCAAACAAATCATCTGTTGTCATGCTGCGAGGCAGGTTGTTCATAAGATTAACAGCCTTAATATCCTCAACCGGCAAAGACAGTTGTTCAATTGTCAGGTTTAAATCTTTTAGACGGGTAGGCAGGGCAGATTTTGCAATCTTCTGACGTACGTACTCAATAAACTGTTTAGCAGCATCTTCACCGCTAGCTTCTTCCGGGCATGCACGGATAATATGAGCAAGCTTTTCAACCTTTGCAAGCTTAAATTTTGTTACATCTTCAAGCTGGAAAGGCAGCAAAATAGAAGAAATAAGAGACTTACTCTTGTGATAACGAGAATAGATACTCAAAGAAAGCAGAGTTCCAATTCCAACGCTTGAAGCTGCAGCTCCAAGAGAAATCAGACAGCCTGCCTGAGCAAGCAGAACTTCAGCAGGAGTTGTAATATCCAGAGTAGGTGAGCCGTCGAGTGCATAAGAAAGAATCTCGAGGCCCTTTTCTATAAACATATCGCTGAAGAAGTTTGCTTTCTGAGAAAGATAAGCTTCTACTGCAATTGAAATCAAATCAATTGAAAGTGTAGATTTCTGGTTATCTGTAAGTGTGAGCATTAGGTTAGGATCTGTAAGTACGAGCTTGCATACACCACCCTGAACGCGAAGGAATTTAAGCTGATGGCTGCGTGAATCTACAATTGGAATATCCTGTGTAAACATAAAAGGACTTCTGTAAGTTGTAGGAATACAGATACATGGAATTGCGTTAGCTGTAGGAAGTGCACCATCTACGAAATTATAAAAATCATGTACTTCGTTGTAATAAGCAGCAACTGCACGTCCAACCTGAATTGCTTTTTCTCCACCAATTGCAATAATACCGTGAACGTGACCTTCTTTAGCAAGTCCGAGTGCGCGTGAAATAACCTGTGTAGTAGGACCTTCGGCCAGTTCTGCAAATACAAAGCTTTCAATTTTACGGTCTATCAAAGACTGCATAATCTGACCGGCGAGCTGTGCTTCATTGAGCATAGGATCCATGATTACCATGTAGCGTGAGCCCCATTCATGAACCTGAGCGCCAAGACGGCTGATTGTATAAGGCCCTAAAATAATATTTGGATTTATTCTGAATGCTAAATCTGCCATTTTTTTTCCTCTTCTCTCCTAATTCTCCATTTTTATGTCTCTAAACAAAAAAAGACGGAAGCGTGTTCCGTCTTTTGAGAGTCAATTAAAGGCCGCTATTAGAGTCCAATTGCAGACAGAAATTTGTCTGCTGCCGATTTAATTACGGCATCATTCAAATAATTTGGATCCTTGAGCTTTTCTTTAACGGCTGCTACGCGATCTGCTCTTACATCTGGAGTTTCATTTGCAACTTTTTCCAGGTAGTAAGCTTCAGCCATCTCTTTGGCTTCGTCAGATACGCTGATAGAATCGTATTCGCGGTCTACCTTTGCAGAGCTTTCGGTTTTGCGGAGATTCTGAACATTGTTCAGTGGATTTACACTGTTTACACCATTTATCATCATAACGTCCTACCCCTCTACCTTTTAATTATCGGTAGATTCATCAGAATTCTTAATATTTTTTACACCAGAAATAAAAACTGCAAACTCACCTTTAATAGCTTGTCGCGAAGAATAATCATTGTACAGGTCAACGGCCGTTCCACTGGTTATTTCCTCGTGCAGTTTTGTTAATTCACGTCCTACAACGATGCGCCGGTTACTTTCAATATCGGCAATGTCCGCAAGAAGTTTAGTAATTCTGAACGGACTTTCGTAAATTACTACCGCATTTCCGGTTTCCATCAGCTCTTTCAGACGGCTTCGACGTCTGCCTGGCTTTGGAGAAAGAAAGCCTTCAAAAATAAGTGTTTTACCGCCCGTACCCGCAACGCTCACAAGAGTTGCAAACGCAGCAGGGCCTGGAATCGGCACCACATCAAAACCTGCCTGGCGAACAACATCAACAAGAACAGCGCCCGGATCAGAAACTCCAGGAGTTCCTGCGTCACTAGCATAAGCAACGTCATGTCCTTCTTCCAGCAGTTTGACTATCTTTTCCCCAGCAACTCTTTCGTTTTGGGCCCTGCAGGAAATAAGCGGCTTTTTAATCTCAAAATGATTTAAAAGCTGCAACGTATGGCGGGTATCTTCAGCCGCAATATAATCTACGCTTTTGAGCGTTTCGATTGCTCTGTAAGTAATATCCCCAAGATTTCCTATCGGTGTTCCAACAACAAAAAGCTTTGCCACGCATATATTATAGAATGAAACGGAAGTGCTTGCAAGTGAAATATATATATAAGAAAAAAGATAAGAAAAGACGCATTTTTGTCCGATATTTTTAATATGAGTAAGAAATCCGGAAAAAACAAGAAAAACACTAAGAAATTTGAAATCAAAAAGCTTTTCAACAAGAAAACAATTATTTATAGCATCAGTACACTTTGTGCTATCCTGCTTATTATTGGTATTTGTGTCGGAGTTAAAATAAACCGTAAGCGAAAAGCCGACAGAACTGTCCGAGTCGCTTTCTACGGCCTTTCTCAGGAGATGACAGAACTTCTAAAAGCTCAGATTCCTCAGGAAGAGAATATTATTCTTGATTTTGATGTTATTTCTGAAGGAGATTTTGACCTTCAGATTATAAAAGCTAAATACGACATGCTTTTTACCTGGAACGGAGAAATTACATCTGCACTTTCCGGAGTTGCAGAGGATATTCCTGCTAAAGTATTGGAAACAATACCAAGCTCGCTCAGAAATAAAAAATGCATTCCGATTGTTCTTGATCATTGTGAACTGGCTTTCAGTACAGAAGTTATGAACAAAATCAAACTTGAGATTCCTATGAGCTATAAAAGTTTGACTGATTATTTGAATACTGCTAAAGGCGCTGTATTCAGTCCGTTCTTCTGTAATGGTGCTGAAAATCGTATTCTGATTGATTTTATCGGTGCTCTTGTGATGGCAAAAGGTGGTCTTTCTTCTTATGATAAGCTGATTGAAGAGCTTCGAAAGGCAGAGAATCTGGAATCTGTTATTGATGTTGTTCTTGATGGTCAGAATCTGACTCTTCATTCAATTCTTGATGAACTTACAACCTGGCCAAAGGAAGGACTTACTCATCCTGCCTGGTTTAATGGAAAGGGAAATGACCTTTTGTTCTTTGCAGAAGATAAACAGCTTTCATGTTTCTTTACACTGCTAAGTGAACACAGAAAAATACCTTATAACGTAATCAAAAACTATGAATCTTCTTTGATGCCGACAGATAAGAATGCAGAAAACTATGGTTTGATTGCACCGGCTGTTTCGGTAATGCTGCTTTCTGACAATTCAAACAGTAAACGATATGTTGGAGCCTTCTTTACAGAAGATGCACAGACACTTCTTTCTGATAAAACTGCTCTTGCACCGGTACATTATAGGGCACAGGCTTATGACCGCCAGGCAGATGATGTCCGCTTCTGGGCAGCATCATGCAAAGGCGGCGCCCAGCCAGACCTTTATTATGCAGTCTACCAGCGCCGCCCCGACGATTTAATCAAAATGTGTTCAGAAATCAGAAATTATGTACGCTAGTAAGTCTTAGGCACGAAATTTCTCTTTACTTTCTGAGAAGTTGTCATTTCAAGAGGTTCTTTTAGCAGTGTTACTTTAGAAATCTGAGAGTAAGCCTGGAAGTTTTTGTTTACTTTGGCTACTATTTTCTGAACTGCTTCAAGCACCTCATCCTGAACAAACTCATTATTTCGTTCAAATCCTAGTGATTTATACAGATCATCACTAGGATAAATAAGTGCTTCAATCTCTTCAGAAGTCTTTTCATCATCTGCATAATAACCGCGAACTGTTATCTGCTGAATTCCATCATACAACTGGAATGCATCTTCAATTTCTTCAGGATAAACGTTCTTACCACCGCTTGTTACAATAAGATTCTTGGCACGACCGCAAAGTTTAATAAAGCCTTCGCTGTCGATGCTTCCAAGGTCTCCGGTTTTAAGGAATCCATCTTCAGTAAACATAGCCTTGGTTTCTTCAGGCATATTATAGTAGCCCTGCATAACCATAGGTCCTTTAACTGCAATTTCACCAACTTCTTCAACACCTTTCTTGGTAATCACTTTTTCCGGATTAAGGATTTTGATTTCCTCGTAAGGTGCAAAAGACATGCCGACACTTTCACTCTTAAAGTGTTCAACCGGGTTTAATGCAATAATTGGTGAAGTTTCTGTAAGACCGTAGCCCTGGATAAAATCAATACCCATAGCGTTGTACTGACGGCAGACACTTGCAGCAAGAGGGCCGCCTCCCGAAATTGCAACACGGATTGTATAAATACTTGCCTGTTCAAGGACTGTTTTAAAGAGCTGTTTTCCAGGATTTACATGGAAAACCTTTTTAATCATATAAGAAAGCCAGCTCACAAAAGCGAGAAACCCTGCAACAACAGGTCCTTTTGATTTAATGCCTCTTCTGATTCCCGAAAGCAGCTTATTATATAGAAGAGGAACACCAAGCATGACGGTGATTTTTCCTTCTTTCAGTTCTTTGAGCAGCTTAGAAACAGCCATACTCTTTCCGAATACAATTGAAGCACCGGTCTGCAGCGGGTTTATAAAGGCTGCCTGCATTGTATAAGCATGGTGAATTGGAAGAAGAGCGTAGAAAACATCTGTGTTATAGTGATTAAAGTTCCTTTGTGCAATAAAGCCATCAGAAATAAGATTCCTGTGGGAAAGCATTACGCCTTTTGGCTTTCCTGTGGTTCCAGAGGTGAACAAAATGGCTGCAGTATCATATTCGGTAGCAGGTTCATTTGGTTCAGGTTTAGCTTTTGCCTTCAGATTATAGACATATCGTTCGCCGGCTTCCGGATTCAGCGAATATATTTTAACCCCGGGACAATTGTTTTTGTAGTAAAAAGCTTTATCGTCGTCACAGAAAACAAATTCAGGCTTTGCTGTGTTTACGATATTTACTACTTCTGGTTCGTGTAGTCCGTTATCAACAGGAACAACAATACCACTTGCAAAAAGAGCAGCAAGGTAAGCTGTCGCCCATTCGGGAGAATTCTTTCCCATAACGGCAACCCGGTCTCCTTTTTTAAGACCGTTTTCAATTAACCAGTCGGCAAGTGCAGTCACATTCGCAAGAACTTCGTTGTAGGTTTGAGTGCGCTTAGAATCTCCTGGTCCATCAAAGGCTGTAAAGCACGGACGTTCTCCGTTTCTTTTAGCCTGAATGCGAAGGAGTTCAGGGAATGTAGGCCATTCACCTTTGAACTCTGAGCCCCTAAAATCATCAAGGTACTTCCATGGAATATTATTTATCTCTGCCATATGATATATTTTAAGTCTGAAACTTAATTTTTGCAAAAAAATATCGACAATATAAATATGATGATTATAGATAAGGCTAAGGCTTTTTTAACTGAAAAAAGTGCCCGAGCGGCTGCTAAAAAAACACTTTCTCTTATGCTTCTTGTTTTCTGCATGTGTTGTATAAAACTTTGCGCAGAAGATACAAGTCCTGCCGAAGCACAGGTTATGCGTGAACAGTTTGTTACTGAAGCAAAAAAGCATGTCGGAGCACCTTATGTACTTGGTGCAATCGGCCCGGATAAATTTGACTGTTCTGGTCTTGTTTATTATACCGCTCGTGAATCAATCAAAAAGCAGCTTCCTCGTACTGCAAAGGCTCTTTATAACTATTGCCGTATTGTTCCAGATAAGGATAAGGAAGTTGGTGATCTTCTTTTTTTCAAAACAAATAATACTGCACCAATCACACATGTTGGCATTTATATAGGAAATAATCAGTTTATTTCTGCAATAAGTGATGGCCCTAATACCGGCGTTATTATTTCATCTCTTAAACAGGATTACTGGAAGCCGAAATATGTTGCCTGCGGACAATTTTTGCCTTCAGGTAAACGAAAGGCAAATTCAGATTCTAATGAAACAGATTTTGAAGAAGAAGATTTTGTTGATGAAAAGAAATCTTCTGGAAACTCTGGCAGTAATATAAGCTTTAAAGGCAGCAGCTATTATAATCCAAAGGCAGAAGGTCTTGATGTCCTTGCAGCAGATGCCTCTCTTTTCTGTGACTGGTCTTTGATATCTCCTAATTCCTTTATGTTCCAGTGGCGTGGTATTGATTTACATACAAACGTGCGTTACACAAAATGGCCTCTGGAGCCAGGATTTGGTCTCGGTTTCAGATTTAATTATGGAATGGGTGTTTTCCAGATTCCGCTTATGTTCTCTGCAACTGTAAATGATTATTTCAGATTCTATGCGGGCCCGGTAATTACTTTTGGAAATGCACGAATGATGGTAACTGGAGAAGACGTAAAGGCTTCTGTATTCCCGGGAATTATAGGAGTATCACTTTCAACTCCGTCTATTGCAATTGGAAAGGCAAAAGCTCAGCTTGTTCAGGATATAAGTTATACTGTTTTCAACAGACCTGATAATTCTGCGCTTTCCTTTACAAACTCTATATCTTCCGGTCTTGTATTTTTTACAGGTGTCAGGGTAACTTTGGGTATTGGAAGTTTGTTTAAATAGTATGAATAAAGCAATACGCTCATTTTTTATTTTGATTTTTGCAGCTCTTTTTATGTCCTGTCAGACAGAAATAACTCTTACTCTGCGGCAGGATGATTCTGTTGATATCCGTTTTGAAGGTGAATCTGGAGAGGCTTTTGCAAAGCTGATTAATTCTGCAGCAGGTTTGGGTGCAGAAGATTATTCTGTTTCCACAAGTGACCTTTTGATAGATTCACAATCTGTTTCTTATGAACTTGCTAAAGCTGGTTTTTCAGATATCGTAATAAATCAGAAAAAGGGTGGGGCTGTTTCAATCTCTATGTGTGATAAAAAACAGACCTCTTATATCTTCTCATCAAAAATCATAAAGGCTGAAAAAGGAAAGCTGATAACAGCAATTACCCGTAAAAGTCTGGAAGATTTTTATAAGGCTTCGGATGAACAGACTAGAATGATTTTAGATCTTTTCCTGGCTCCTGTTTTTAATGATGAAGAAATGTCAGAAGATGAATATCTGGAAATGGTTGGTGCTTTTTACGGAGATGGAACTGCAACGGAAGTCAGTCAGAGTTTTGTAAAAATCAATCTGATATCTAAAGATGGAAGTAAAGAAACCTTGAATCTTCCGCTTACACAGCTTTTTTGCGGAAATTTCAACTACTAGCATAGACTTTTATTCAATTATTTTTTCTGAATATATGTATAACATTATGTTATGAAAGAGTCAGAAATTTTTATCAATCAACTTGGTTATCGCATACTTGATAACAAAAACGTTTTCGTAAGTAAAACTGCAAAGGGTGAAGCAGAACAGTTTTCTGTTTGTGAAAAAGCGGGTGGAAAAGTAGTTCTGACTGGTCCTCTTATTGCAGCTCCGGACGATGAAGAATCGGGCGGCGGATATTTTACCGGCGATTTTTCTGCGGTTCAGACACCAGGTGAATATTATATCCAGATTGGCGAAGAAAAAAGCTTTCCTTTCACTCTTTCAGATAACGTTTATGATGAATTAACTCTTTCTACCTTAAAATATTTTACTGATTCACGCTGCGGGCAGGGAATCTGCCATACAGGAATTGCTGAAGTTTATGGAACTGGAGAACAGAAAAACGTTCAGGGTGGCTGGCATGATGCGGGCGACTATGGACGTTATGTTGTTGCCGGTTCAAAAGCCGTAATGGATTTATTGCTCGGCTATAAGAAATGTCCTCAGAAATTTTCAGGCTTTGATCTTCTTGGTGAAGTTCGTTTTGAACTTGAATGGATGCTTCAGATGCAGAGAGAAGATGGTGCGGTTTATCATAAGATTTCCTGCTATCATTTTTGTCCTTTTATAATGCCTCAGGAAGAAAAAGATCAGCTTGTACTGGCTCCTGTTTCTACTGCGGCTACAGCTGATTTTGCAGGCTGTCTTGCTTATGCGAGTGGTTTTTATAAGGAAAGTGATCCAAAATTTTCAGCTCAGCTTCTGCAGGCTGCAATCAAAGCTCAGAATTATCTTTTCTCACATGATGATGAATTTTATATCAATCCTCCGGAAATAACTACGGGCGGTTATGGTGACCATGATGTCCGCGATGAACGTTATTTTGCCCTTTGTTCTCTCTTTGCAGCTACAGGAGAGAAAAATTATCTTTCTCAAGCTCTGAAATATCGTGAAGACAAGAAGAAAGATAAACCTGATCCAAAGCATCCCTGGAACTGTGGCTGGCAGGAAGGTTTTGGCTGGCCTTTTGTTTCGGGCTATGGTACAGAGCTTCTTTTGGAAAATGAAGATAAGCTGGATGCAGACCTTATTTCAGAGATTCACAGTGGAATAATTTCGCAGGCAGAAAAATATCTTGAAACCTGTGATGCATCGGCTTTTAAATACTGTTCAAAATTTGTTTTCTGGGGCAGTAATGGTGCAATCTGTGATCTTGCGCATATAATGCTCATGGCTTTTGATTTAACAGGTAGAAAAGAATTCATAAAAGCTGCAAAGGCTCAGATAGACTTTATTCTTGGCTGCAATCCTTTGAATTACTGCTATGTTACAGGTGCTGGAACAAAATCTGTTGTACATCCTCATCACAGACCAAGTGGTGCAAGTAAAAAGGTTTATCCGGGAATGCTTGCAGGCGGGCCATGTGGTGCTCTTCTTGATGCTTATGCAAAAGAACATCTCGCAGGTCAACCGGCTCTTAAGTGCTATGCTGATGCAGAACCAAGTTACAGTACTAACGAAGTTGCAATTTACTGGAATTCTGCTTTTGTTTATACACTTGTAAGAGTATAACAGTCTAAATTCACGGACAGAAAAACGCCTCTACCCACTGATTGCGAAAAGCAAGGGTTTCTTGTAGAATAATCCTATTAAAATCTCAGGAGATTATTATGTGCGGCATTGTCGGCTATGTTGGAAATAAAAATGCGACACCGGTTTTGATTAAGGCTTTAAAAAAGCTTGAATATCGTGGTTATGATTCAGCTGGTGTTGCTATATATACAGGGGAAGAAATTCTTGTTCAGAAAGCAAAAGGAAAGCTTTTAAATCTTGCTGAAAAAATTACAGGTGAGATTATTCCTGATCAGGTAAAAAAACAGGATTTTTCTGATACTGAAATGGCTTTATATGATAAGACCGGTGACTTCATTAAGGGATGTATGGGAATCGGTCATACCCGCTGGGCTACTCATGGTGAGCCAAGTGACTTGAACAGCCATCCACATACAAATATGGACGGCTCAATTTCTATTGTTCATAACGGTATTATTGAGAACTATGCAGACTTGAAGGCAAAACTTCAGGCTCAGGGTATTGTTTTTAAATCTCAAACAGATACAGAAGTTGTTGTACACCTGCTTGATCAGAAGTATAAGGCAAGTGGTGATATTTTTAAGGCTGTAATTGAAACCCTTCATGTTCTTGAAGGATCTTATGCTATTGGAGTTATCTGTAAGGATTATCCAGACAGAATTATTGCTGCCCGTAAAGAGAGCCCTCTTGTCGTTGGAATTGGAAAAGGCGAAAACTTCATTGCTTCTGATGTTCCAGCCCTTCTGGAGCATACCCGTGATGTTTACTATCTTGGGGAACGTGAACTCGCAGTTCTTTATACAGATCATGTTGATTTGTTCAATTTTGATGGTGAAAAAATCATTAAGCAGCCTAGTCATGTTGAATGGGATATGGATGCAGCAACAAAGGGCGGTTATGAACACTTTATGATTAAAGAGATTCATGAACAGCCTAAAGGTCTTACAGATACAATGCGTCCTCGTATTGTAAAAGATGCAAGTGGTAAGCCTGTTGATGTTTATTTTGAAGAAAACAAGATGGATGAAGCCTGGAAAAAGGCCAGCCGTGTAGTAATTACTGCATGTGGAACTGCATATCATGCCGGCGTTGTTGCAAAATATGCTTTTGAAAAGATTGCCCGTATGAAGGTAGATGTTGATGTAGCATCTGAGTTCCGTTATCGTGATCCAATTCTTGATCCAAGTGATATTTTTATGGTTATTTCTCAGTCTGGAGAAACTGCAGATACTTTAAGTGCTCTCCGTCTTGCTAAAGAACAGGGACTTAAGGTTGTAGCAATCACTAACTGTGTTGGTTCAACTGTCAGCCGTGAAGCAGATGATGTAATTTATACTCTTGCCGGACCGGAAATTGCAGTTGCTTCAACAAAGGCTTATACAACTCAGCTGCTTTGTTTATTCCTGCTTGCTGTTAAGGCTGGAAAACTTCGCGGAACTTTATCTGATGAAGAGGCTACAAAGCTTTTGTGTGAACTTGAAAGTATTCCTTCTAAGATTCAGGAAATTCTTGATGGAAAAGATGTAATACAGAAGTTTGCTTCACAGCAGTTTAATAAAGACAAGATTTTCTATATCGGCCGTCAGTTTGACAGCGCAACTTCCCTTGAAAGTGCATTGAAACTTAAGGAAGTTTCATATATGCATTCTGAAGCATTTGCAGCCGGAGAGCTTAAGCATGGTCCTATAGCTCTTATTGATCCTGCAACTCTGGTTGTTGCAATTGCCAGCGAGCCTAAACTTTATGACAAAATCGGTTCAAACATGGTTGAAGTAAAGAGCCGAGGCGCAACTGTAATGGTAATTACCCAGGATTCTGGTGATGCATTTGAAGGAAAGGCTGATTTAGTATGTAAAATACCGGAGTGTTCTTCAACACTTGCTTCGCTGCTTACCGTAATCCCAGCCCAGCTGTTCGCTTATTACTGCGCAATCATGCGCGGCTACAACCCGGACAAACCAAGAAACCTCGCAAAGAGCGTTACAGTAGAGTAAGCTAAAAAAAATCCAGTCAAAAGACTGGATTTTTTTGTATACAACCGAAACCTGGGCCATCTTAGACTTGAACTCGCCAACGATAGCAGAACCGTTAAAAAATGGGCTGCGACAGCGGGTCGTTTTAGGCTTTACTTCAAAAATGCGCACAAACAAGCTATGCTTGTTTGTTTATAGAGAAATAAAAAAAGATTCCGCAAATGAACGGAATCTTATATAAGAACTGGGCCATCTTAGACTTGAACTAAGGACCAAAGGATTATGAGTCCTCTGCTCTAACCACTGAGCTAATGGCCCGAATTGTTTGTTATAATATCAGAAAAAGACGGCTTAATCAAGATAATAAAAAAAAGATTGAATTCTTGCCAACTCGGTGTAATAATAATAGGTACGTAAGATAAAAGGATTACAAAAATGAATGCCTATTCAAAAGAATCTATTTCTGATTTGATATTTGACAAGATTGATTCAATCATTGTCGTAGACGCTAAGAACGATAGCTATCACACCATAAAAAAACATGGAGTTTTTGAGAATTTTCTTGAGGACAATGGTAGTTATAAAAGTTTAATCGAAAAACTCTGGTTTCACCTTAATGATAATTCCAACAAGATTGCAGAAGAATATCATGTATTTATTCCGATGATTGGTGAATTTAAGGGTAAATATGTAGATCGTGTCAAAATCAATTGGGAAAATCAGATTCATCTTGTTCAAATATCCATTTATCCGCTTGATGAAACTGCAAGTCATTATATTTTCATGCTTGATGAACTGGATAACTGCGAATATCTTCGAGAATTCCTTACCGACCGCAAGCTGGATACAATTCAAAGTACATTCCTTTTTTCAATGTATGTCGATTTAATTAAAGATATTTCCTACAGTATAAATGTTTCAGAAATTTCAAATGACCCGATGAATTACGATGTTAAGTATTCAACCTGGCGTCAGATGATTGTAAATATGATCTGGCCGGCAGATCAGAAGCTTTTCCTTGAACGTACAGATCCTGATTATCTTAAAAATAATCTTGAACCAGGCCGTACAACTTCATTTGATTGTCAGATGAAGAATCTGGAAGGTGCTTTTATCTGGGTAAAACTGATTTTCAGCCGTACAGAAACTACAAATACAGATGATTTTAGATTTGTGTTTATGGTTCAGGATATTCATGATAACTCATTAAAGCTGTTTGATACTCTAAAACGATATGAAGAGCTTGCATCGAAGGATCCGCTGACATCTATCTATAATCATGGACGAATTGAAACCGAAATTATCAATTCAATTGATGCTTTCCATACAAAAGGTATTCCTGTGTCATTTATGATGCTTGATATAGACCATTTTAAGAGTGTAAATGATAAATATGGACATTCTGTTGGAGATATTGTTCTTAAGCAGTTTGTAAAAGAGATAAATGAATTTATTGCTCCTTATAATTTTACAATCGGCCGCTGGGGTGGTGAGGAATTTGTTTGTGTCTGCTACGATATGAAGCTTGATGAAGTTGCAAAACTTGCTGATGAGCTGAGACAGAAGATTTCTGAAACAGATTTTAAGAAAGTAATTAAGCTTACCTGTAGTATTGGTCTGACAGAGGTAAAAAAAGATGACACTGCGCAGATTATTTTTGACCGTGTTGACCATGCAATGTATGAAGCTAAAACTAATGGACGAAACCGAATAATCACAAACTGATTTTTACAGCTGATTGACAGAAGGCCCGTATTTTACAATAATATAGGCAATTAAGGCAAAGACGCCGTAGATATGATTCTGCTCTGGCAGGATTATGTCTACGGCGTTTTTTATTTAACCGAGGTAATTATGGGTTTTCGTGACGAATGTGGTGTTACAGGAATTTATGGAGTAGAGAATGCAGCAGCTCTTTCATATTTTGCGCTTACAAGTCTGCAGCATCGTGGACAGGAAAGTGCAGGAATTGCAGTTAGTGATGGAACAAAAATCAAGCTTCATAAAGGAATGGGACTTGTAAGTGATGTTTTTGAACAGGGACATTTTGAAGCTCTTAATGGAAGTATTGCTGTAGGTCATGTTCGTTATGCGACTGCAGGCGGCAGAACAATTGATAATGCTCAGCCCTTTATGAATTCGTTTAAGAATGGTTCTATTGCACTGGCTCATAATGGTCAGCTTGTGAACCATACAACGCTTAGGGAAATGCTTGAAGACCACGGCAGTACTTTTTCAAGCTCGAGTGATAGTGAAGTTATATTAAAACTGATTGTAAGAAAATATATTGAAAACGGCGGTCATCTGGGAACGCCGAACGAAGAAGAAAACAGTGGAGAACTGAATCAGCAGCGATTTGTTGAAGCTGTAGTGCAGACGGCTAAATTGATTAAGGGCTCGTTTGCGCTCTGTATTATGACTGAGAATATGCTGATTGGAGTTCGGGACCCTAATGGAATCCGGCCTTTATGTATTGGTCTGATTGGCGGGGGCGTTACGGGGGCGGAGCCCCCGTTGGAAGGGGTAGCGAGCGACGAAGTGCGAGCGCAGGGGGAGGCTTCCCCCTCTTACATTATTACTTCTGAATCTTGTGCGATTGACTCTGTAAATGGACGTTTTGTGCGTGATGTTGAGCCGGGCGAGATTGTGGTAATTAACAAGGATGGGTTGCGCTCTAAAAAATACGCAGAAGATAAAAAGCGAACCTGTATTTTTGAGTACGTTTATTTTGCGCGTCCGGATTCTGAGATTGATGGAATTTCTGTTCAGGAGGCTCGTTACAGGATGGGTGAGGAACTAGCTAAAGAATCTCCGGTTGATGCTGATATTGTAATTGGAGTTCCAGACAGTGGTCTTGGAGCTGCACAGGGCTATGCCAGAGCCAGCGGAGTTCCTTATGGAATGGGCATTATCAAGAATAAATATATCGGCCGAACCTTTATTGCTCCAACTCAGAAAGAGCGCGAGAATATGGTGTTTGTAAAGCTGAATGCTATTCGCAGCGACCTTGAGGGTAAACGCGTGATTGTAATTGATGATTCGATAGTTCGCGGTACTACGAGCCGCCGCCTTGTTCAGATTCTCCGCCGCGCTGGAGCTAAAGAAGTGCATTTCCGCGTATCATCTCCGCAGGTTAAGTTTCCGTGCCATTTGGGAATTGATACACCAAGTAAGAATGAACTGATTTCTAGTAATCACGAACTTGAGGAAATCAGAAAGGAGATTGGGGCTGATTCTCTGGCTTTTATAAGTCTTGAAGGAATGAGAAAAGCCTTCGGTGCAGATTCGTTCTGTAAAGGCTGTTTTAACGGCGAGTATCCGGTTTAGCCGTATCTCTTAATAATTTCATCAGCGATCGCAGTACGTTTCATACTGCGGTCCATTGCATTTTTTTCTATAAATCGATGTGCTTCCTGTTCTGTCATACTCATATTCTGCATAAGCAGCATTTTTGCGCGGTTTACAAGCTTGATTTCTTCCATTTTGACTTTGAGTTTTGTAGTCTGGCTTGAAAGTACCTGTACCTTGTATTGAACTGCAATTGCTGCCTTAATCATGTTGTAAAAATAGAACTGATCAAAAGGATTTGTGATAGAGATAATTCCATATCCTTCAACACGATAGCTTACTTCTTCAAAAAGGGCTGGCGGAGTCAAAAGCAGTATTGTACTTAGTGATTCTGAAGCATCAGTTGCAAAATCTGCTCCTTCGCCATCTGAGTAATCAACAAGAATGATATTGTAAGTGCGTTCTGAAACACGGCGCCTTGCTTCATTGAAATCAGACAGGACTTCTGTTTCAAAAAGCGGCGGCATGAGCATTACGCTTATAGATTGAGAAAGTTTTGAGTCTTTTGTAACAACTAAAACGCTGTGGGTGTCTTCTGTCATTTTTAGAATCCAAGAACTTCCTTAATGAATGAGCTTTTTTCAGCGATTTCTTTTGCAGAATCCAGAGTGTCTGGCAGAGTTTTTAGTCTGAGGTCTCTCAATGGAGTTACCGGACGGTTACTGAGACTGTTAGAAGAGTTAGAGAACAGATTTTCAGTTACAGGCTCCGGAGGTTCCAGATTATTTTTAATTCCATCAAGAGCTGCGTGGATTAAAAGTGTGAATACCAGGTAAACATTACATTCGCTGTCTGGAGTTCGGATTTCCATACGGCTTGCTTCATCGGTTGTGATGGCTGGAACACGGATAAAGGTTGAACGGTTTTCGTATCCCCATGCAAGATAGCAAGGTGCTTTGCAGGAACCAAGACGGTCATATGAAGCTTCTGTACAGTTCATATAATAAGTCAGTTCTTCAGCATGTTTTAAGATACCTGCAAGAACGTTTCTGTTTTTTGATTTATCTGAGCAGGAAATATTGATGTGGAAACCGCTTCCTGCTTTATCTGTAAGTGGTTTTGGAGAGAAATCTGCATAAAGACCTGCGCTTGCGGCACGGGTGCGGACTATCCATTTGAAGGTTGCAGCGTTATCTGCGGCTGTAAGGGCGTCTGAATAATGGAAGTCGATTTCATTCTGACCAGGACCTTCCTCATGATGGCTTGCTTCCGGCTGAATACCCATCTGTTCAAGTGTAAAACAGATTTCACGGCGGATATTTTCTCCCTTATCTTCCGGAGCAATGTCCATATAACTTGCATTATCAAAAGGAATCTTTGTTGGTTCGCCTTTTTCGTCGAGTTTGAAGAGGTAGAATTCAATTTCAGTTCCAAAGCTGAATTCAATTCCAAAGTCGTCTTTTGCCTTTTTTACTGCGTTTGCGAGAAGGGTACGGCAGTCTTTTTTGTACGGAGTTCCGTCTGGATGCGAAATTGTACAGAACATTCTTATAACTTTTCCGGTATTTGGACGCCATGGAAGGATAGAAACGGTTGTCGGATCCGGATGCAAAAATAAATCTGATTTTTCTGCGGTTTCAAATCCGTAAATTGCAGAAGCATCGAAGCTGACTCCGTTTTCAAAAGCGTTTTGCAGCTGAGTTGCCATTATAGAAATATTTTTCTGTACACCCTTCAAATCAAAAAAAGCAAGACGAATAAATTTTACATCTTCTTCCTGTACATACTCTAAAACTTCACTTTCTGAATACATATTTACCTCTCGTGAACGAAAAAAGGCGCACATTCCATCCGGCGACAGTCCCGTCGTAAGATTGAATGAGCGCCTTTGCCCTTAATGATTTTATTTTATTCTATTTGCCGCTCATCTGTCAAGAATAAGCGGATTTCCGATAAACCTGATCAAGAAAACCTCCGATAATCAGAATATGGCACAGAAAAAAAAATCAAAGAAAAACAGCACGTTATTTGCAGCAGCCTGTGTACTTTTGGGCCTGCTGGTTATTTTAGTTATATTTCTTGTAAAAAAAGATCAGATATTCACTAATTTGAAGGAAACAGCCTTCTTTGATAAGGTATTTGGCAGTACACCGACTGTAATTGAAAATCATGAGCCGGTGGAAACAAAGAAACCAGAGACAATTCCTCTAAAAAATGATGAAGTTACTATAAAAATTGAAACTGAAGAAACTCCTGCTCCAAAATATACTGAGCCAGAGCCGGAAAAGCCTGTAGAATCAGCAAAACCTGTTGAAACTGCAAAACCTAAAGAGGAAACTCCAAAGAAAGCGGAAAATGAAAAGAAACAGCAGGCTACAGGAACAACAGAACTCCAGCTTTGTTTTGTAAATATTGATGGTGATGGCGCTGTTGTACGTCAGGTTATTAAACGTAAGGTAGCAAAGAGTGATTCTCCGCTGACAACTGCTATAAATCTGCTGCTTAAAGGACCTGATTCAACAATTTCGGGAGAACGTAATCTTATGAGTCTTATTCCGCCTGGAACAAAGCTTTTAAGCGCTAAGGTACAGGGCGGAGTTGCTTATTTGAATTTTAATGAAAATTTTGAAATCAATTCCTATGGGGTTGAAGGCTATATTCATCAGCTGGAGCAGATTGTTTATACTGCAACAGCCTTTTCTACTGTTACAAGCGTTCAGTTTTTAATTGAAGGTGAAAAAAGAGATTATCTTGGTAGTGAAGGCGTGCTGATTGCAGCCCCTCTTTCGAGGAGCTCGTTCTAGCGATAGCTTTTTACAATCTTATCAAAGTAAGCAGATGTTTTAAGATAAGCTGTCTGATATGTAGAGATTGAAAAATAATCGAATCCGCCTTCTTTATTGCGTGTAAGCAGTTTTGTAAGGCAGACTGTGGTTTTGTTTTCTGGGAAATATGAGACTGTAACAATCTTATAATTGTCTTTAGCTGCTGTATAGGTAATTTCGTTGTTTTTGAAATCGATATAAGAGCCTTCAGAACTTTCCAGAAGTTTTCTCTGAACATACAGATCATTCAAAAACTTATTTTCTGCAACTTTAGGAAGTACAGACATTGTTACCAGAGATTCATTTCCTAAAGTCCAGAAGTTTTCCATTTTCTGTTCCCATGCTTCATCCAAAGTTACAGAGCGGTTTTCAAACTTGTAAACCTTTGATTTTGCAGGCTTTTTTGTTTCTTTTTGAACAGCAGGCTTTGTTGTGTTAATTCCCTTAAACTGTGAGAAAGTCTGGTCTTCGCTTGATTTAATTGTTCCTATTGTTACACAGTCAAAAACTTTGTTTCCTTTTTCATCTGCAATTGTGCGAATATTAAAAAGAGGAACTCGTGCATCAAAAGTAATTGAAGTATTACCACCAAACTGAGCATAATCCTGATCAATAATAAGCTTATCTGTTTCTACAACATCAGCTTTAATACGGCGTGCAGAGAATTCATAAAGCAGATCATGAAGATAGTTTACAATTTCTGTGTCATCAGTATCAGGAAGAATTGTAGAAATTATTTTTTCACCGGTCATATTCCAGAAATCTGCCTTTGCATCAACTGTGAGCAGAAGGGCAATTTCTTTTTCAGGAAGCTTTTCTGTGTTATCCTGAGGTGCAATGTAGCGGATCTGATAGGTTGCTTCATCGTACATCAGAATACCAACGTAACTTTCACGGGTAAATGAAGTGTCGCGATAGTAAACATACTCACCGGCACTGTCTGGAATAAATGAAGTAGTTCCAGGAAGCGCAGCAGCAGTGGTTGTCAGGATGATTGATGTGATTAAGGAAAGAATAGTTTTTTTCATAAATGGAAGTCCTGTAAGGATGCGTCATTGCGAGCGAAGCGAAGCAATCTATTTATTATGGATTGCTTCGTCGTTTCACTCCTCGCAATGACTATGGAAATTACGCATTTAATTTCTTGAGTTCTTCACGAACAATGTCAGCGGCCTTTTTAGCAACTTCGTCTGCTGGAACAAGTGTAGCTTCTGCATCCTGGCGGAGCTTCATTTCTACGTTTGGAAGGTTCTTGTCACCAACTACGATGCGGATTGGGTAGCCGATAAGTTCTGAGTCTGTGAATTTAACGCCTGGGCGTTCGTTGCGGTCGTCGAGAATAACCTCAATACCATCAGCCTTCAAATCTTCATAAATCTTATCTGCAACTTCCTTCATCTTGTCTTTGTACTGAACAGGAATAACTGCTAGCTGATATGGAGCTACAGTCATAGGCCAGATAATTCCCTTGTCGTCGTGATGTCCTTCGATAATAGAAGCAAGAGTGCGGTCTACACCAATACCATAACATCCCATAAGTGGAGTTACTGGTTTTCCGCTTTCTCCAAGGTATGTTACGTTCATTGATTTTGTATATTTTGTACCAAGCTTAAAGATGTGTCCAAGCTCGTTACCTTTCTTCATATAGAACTTTCCGCCACATTCAGGACAAGCATCGCCTTCTTTACAAGTACGAACATCAAGAGTCATAAATGGAGTGAAGTCGCGGCCTGGTTCAACGTGCTTGATGTGGAAGCCTGCTTTTCCGGCACCTGCGATACAGTCGTGCATATCAACAGTAGACTTATCTGCAATTACAGGAATCTTAATTCCAACTGGACCAACGAATCCATGTGGAGCACCAGAGTACTTCAATACATCTTCGTCGCTTGCAAGTTCTGCACCAGAAGCTTTAAGTTCTGCTGCAAGCTTTGTTTCGTTTACATCGAGGTCGCCGCGGATAAGTACGCAGAAGAAAGTCTCTGGAATATATGTCTGGCCGCCTTCTGTAACTGTCTGAGCATTCTTGTAGAACTCTGTACCAGACAAGTCAACAGCACAGTTGTAAACTTTGTAAACAAGTGCTTTAAGGAATGTAGTTGGTTTTTCACCAAAGAACTTTTCCATATCCTCAATGCTGAATACGTTTGGAGTTGCAACTTCTTCAATTGCAGCGTCAGTCTTTTTCTGTGGCTGACCATTGCTGTCGAGTGGAACTTCTGTTTTACATGCTGCCTTTTCAACGTTAGCAGCATAATCACAGTCTGGACAAAGGAGGAGTGTATCATCACCAACTTCTGATTCAACCATGAACTCTTCTGAACCTGAACCGCCCATAGAACCTGTATCAGCTTTTACAGAGATAGTTGTAAGGCCCATGCGCTTAAAGATACGGCGGTAAGCAGCTGCTACGTTGTCGTAAGAAGCGTCGAGGTCTGCCTGATCCTTATCAAAAGAATAAGCGTCCATCATTGTGAACTCGCGGCCACGCATTACACCATAGCGTGGGCGGATTTCATCGCGGTATTTTGTATTGATCTGGTAGAGTGTGAATGGAAGCTGTTTATAAGAAGAAAGACCATCGCGAACGATAGCTGTAAAAGCCTCTTCTGCAGTTGGAGAAACAACCATGTCCTGGCCCTGGCGGTTCTGTGCAGTAAGCATTTCACCAGCCATTTTGTCCCAGCGGCCAGATTCCTTCCATAAATCACCGGGTACGATTACTGTAGGTTTGATTTCGAGAAGCCCTGCATTGTCAAGTTCTTCACGGATAATTTTTTCAACTTTCATTAAAGAACGGAATCCGAATGGCATGTAAGCATAAAGTCCGTTTCCAAGTTTGCGGATTAAACCAGAGCGCATCATAAGCTGATGGCTTGCGATAACTGCGTCATTTGGAGCTTCGCGTAGTGTTGAGATAATTGTTTTTGTAGCTTTCATAACGTACTATTTTAATGAAAGTACGTTATTTCTTCAACACGCAGATAACCTTGTCTGAGTCAGTGGTATAAGGAGTGCGTTTGTAATCGTTATAGAATTCACATGATGAATAGCCTACTTCTTTTGCATAAGAACGGATAGTTTCCATGCTGATAGGGCATACAAGTTCATCTTTTACTTCATCGATTACCTTGCCGCTTGCAGTCACTACATGCTGGAACAACTTGTATGAAGCCTGATCTGAATTTTTTATTACAGATGAATACAATGTTGCTCTTTGTGACTTTTTTGCAGGCAGTTCAACCTTTGTTTCAGAAAAGTCATATTTAGAAAAGTTCAAAATATCAAGCACAAGATAGCCGCCTTCAGAAAGGAGCATTCTAGAATCAAAAAGGAATTTTTTGATTAAAGTTCTGTCCTTCATGAAAATAACGCGATAGCAGAGACATGTAATGATGTTAAAGAAATTCTTGCCGAGATAACGTGCAAGATCTGCCGGGTTGAGATTAAAAATGTGTGCAGGATTTTCTTTGTTTGCCTGACGTGTGTTTACAATATTAACAAATTCTGTGAAGGAATCTGTCAGGGTAATATCATATTTCTCCTGCAATTGTTCAGTAAGTAAAGCTGGTCCACATTCCACTCCGAGGAATTTAGCGGGTACAGGAAACTCATCCCCCATAGCTGAGAAAAATTCCAGCTGATTCGGTTCAATAGGGAAAAAGTCTTCGTAATAATCTGTCCACTTCTTAATGTAAATCATAGTACATTATATTATAAATCATAATTGTGGAAATTCAAGTTAAACTATTACAAGTCGGCAATCACAGCTTGCCTCTGAGAAATTCTTTCGATAATCTTAAAATGACCTGCTGTTACAGCTCGTTTTTTAAAGGATTTTCGATTGCAGGCTAATTAATCTTCCAGCGGTTTCCGTCTCGGTAGAAGCGTTTTGCGTTTACTTCAAGGAGACGGCCGTCATCTCCAAGCATTTTTACCATAGAGGTTAGAGGATTTACTTCTGTAATGCGGAAGTCTGTTCCATCATAAGTAAGGCGTACACCTTCGTTAGGAAGACTCTTGCGGGCTTCGTTGTACCAGTCGTATTCGTAAGAAAGACAGCAGAGAAGACGGCCACACTGACCTGAAATCTTCATTGAGTTCAAAGAGAGGTTCTGGTCTTTAGCCATTTTGATTGATACAGGACGGAGTTTATCTGAAACCCCATGACAGCAGAACGGACGGCCGCAAACTCCAAGTCCACCTGTAATACGTGATTCATCGCGGACACCAATCTGACGAAGTTCAATTCTCATTTTGAAAACAGAAACAAGGTCTTTTACAAGTTCACGGAAGTCTACACGGCTGTCTGAACTGAAGAAGAACAGTGCCTTCTGCTCATCAAAAAGAAAGTGAGTTTCAACAAGCTTCATATCAAGCTTATGATTAGCAACTTTTTCCTTAAAAATAGGGAAGGCTTCTTTTTCTTTATGAATAAGTTCCTGACGGCGTTTAAGGTCTGCTTCAGAGGCCTTGCGGTCAATTGTTACTATATCTGACTGTTTAATTCCCAATGGTTTTTTAGCAGTTCCAAGAACTCTTGCCATATCTTTTCCATAGCGGGTTGGAACGATTACAAAATCACCGGCAGAAATCTGAACCTTACCTTCAGGTGCCTTTGCATAAAGGGTTTCAGAAGAGTAGTCCAATTTTATATGATAAAGGGGAAAATCAAAAACAAGATTTTCGGAAGAAGTTTCAGTAACGTCTGTATCTTCAAGAGACGAAAGATTTTCGTTCTCGTTATCTATATCTGTTTCAAAAATATCACTCATAATAATTCAGTATACCTCACGAATTATGAACTCATCAAGTCTACAATCAGACCTTTTATTTCATTTACCTGTGCAAGAATCTTAAGATTATCAGATTGATTGGAAAGTGTTTCGCGCGCAAGGGCGTCCAGTTTCTGATTGATGATTTCAACGCTTACCTTTTGTCTTGGTTTTCCTTTAGGAAGAGTATAATCAGAAAAAACAAAAAGCCTTGGGGGCTGAGCTGGTCTTCTTTTTTTAGGAGAATTGAGATTATTCACATTAAAATTATTTACGACAACAAAACGGATAAACTGACTTACGGCAGTCTTAAATCTTTCAAGGTTTTCCTGTGTCTGATTGTCTGAAAAATCGTTTCCGGCAGTTCCTACAGCATCTGCAAGGTAAACGGCGGCATCATCAATAGACATCGCCTGAACTTCCAGCGGCAGGCCTTCGGCAATAAACTGCGGCTCCTCAACTTCTTCACCTTTCAGTAATTTACCAAAATCAAGCTTCTTGGCGTTCCCAGTTTTGCGGACTTCTTCTTTTTTAGTATTACGTTTTATTGCTTCATTGGAGGCGTTCTGAACGCCAGAGTAGTAATAGTTTGATCCGAGAGAATCAATTTCTGCCATTTATAAATTAACCTTTTCTTTAATAGCCTTCGACTGAAGATATTCACCAGAGGTTTTTCCGAATTCGGCTTCATCTTTAATGGAAATGCAGTGGCCGTGAATGATAGCCGAGCCATCCACCTGAACCTTTCGGGAAATAATATCACCAATTACAGCGGCTTCAGCAAGAATCTTAACGCTTTCATTAGCCTTTATATTTCCTTTTATGATTCCACCAATAATTACAGATTTAGCAGTAAGGTTTCCGCGGATTCTGGCATTTTCACCAACAATAACATTTCCGTCAGTTTCAAGGCTGCCGTCGATATCTCCATCAACACGAATAAAGCCATTGACTTTCATATTGCCGGAAATTGCTGAGCCTTTTCCGATTATTGTGTTGATTGAAATGTCATCTGTTCGTAAAGCCATAGGAACCTATTTTGAAAAATTGATGTTGATATACTTAGCAGGATCTACTACGTCAGAACCGATATGTACCTCATAATGGAGGTGCGGTCCAGTTGAAACACCAGTATTACCGATAGTTCCGATTGTCTGTCCCTGGCTAACTGTTTCACCCTTCTTTACACGGAAAGAATTCAAGTGAGCATAGCGTGTATACATACCGTGATTATGTTTGATGATGATATAGTTACCAAAACTGTTATCAAATCCAACTGTAACAACCTGACCAGAAGCAGTTGCAAGAACTGCATCACCGGAACGCCAGGTAGAGAAGTCAAGACCTTTGTGAATATACCAGTTACCGTTGAGCGGATGGATATTTGGTCCGAATGCCATAGAGATATGGTAGTTAGGATTTTTTACAGGACAAATACTTGGAATTTCTGTAAAGAGGTTCTGCTGAGTTTTAAGCATCTTTCCAATCTGTTCAATAGGCTTTACAGCATCTTCAAGATATGATGTGAGCTCCTTTACATCGGCAACTTCTTTAAGAGAGCCCTGAGTAACTTCTGTAGAACTGAAGAGGGCAGAAAGGTCGCCGTTAGAAGCTGAAGTTTCTGAATTATTTTTTACCTGATCAATACCAAGTAAAGAAAGACTCTGTGAAAGAGATGACTGGAAACGTTTTGCAGCCTGGAACAGATTTGCATTCTCATCACGGAGTTCATCGAGACTTGCAAGAGTTGCACGATTCTGCTCTACGAGAGAAGAGATTTCCATGTTTGCTGAAATAGAACGTCTGTTATAATAGAAGAAGGAAGCAAGAACCCCGATTGTAACAAGAACTCCAAGCAGAAGTGCAAACACATTTGTCTGGAAGTTGATAACCTTACTCTGTGAGTGAGGAACAATCATGATGGTAAGCTTGCTGTCAAAAACTTTAAAAATGCGCACGAAAAAGCGGCCGACTTTGTGTGTAAATGCACCAAAGCCATGGCTAACGTTTGAGGCAACCTGCTTTTCAAATTTCTTCAAAGCTTTCTGAGTCTTCGACATATTCGTAAAATTATACCATATTAGGATAAATTAAGTCAAACGCACACTCGCATCTGATGAAAGATGAGAGATTATACTTATATTATCGGTGAATACCCCGAGTATGATGATGCATAAATGCTCCCGTGGGAAAACCCATTGGGCTGCGGGCGAGCTAGTTTTTTGTGTTAACAATCCTGCGGTTTTTCTTCGAAAAATCCTCGGATTGTTTTCGATGGCTAAGCGCCAAAACTCCTCGATGCAGCCCAATGGATTTTCCCACTCCGCATTTAAGCATCATAATTCTCAGACTCTATATAATGGGAATACCAAACCATCATTTTTATTTAAATTTGACGTTTACACATTACTATGTTATCTTTATATTATTATATCTCATCTTTAGGAAGCAAAAGCCATGAAGTTTTTTGATACTCACGCTCACATCGGGCTGATTTACGATGATCCTATTGAGCAATTGCGCGTAATACAACAGGCAAAGCAGGCAGGAGTTGCCCGCATTGTCAGCATCAATAATAGTCTCTATGATTTTAATAAGGTTTATCCGAATTTGAAGTCTATTTCGGGAATTTACCACGCTGTAGGAGTCGCTCCATCTGAAGTTACAAATCCTGGACATGACTGGATAAATACAATCGAAAAAAGTCTCTCTTTGCCTAATGTTGTTGCAGTAGGCGAGACAGGTCTGGACTATTTTAAACAGTTTGGTGATAAGAGAAGTCAGATTGAACTTTTTATTACCCAGCTTGAGATTGCACAGGCTCATAATCTGCCTGTAATTATTCATAACCGTGATGCAGGCCGCGATTTGTATGATGTTCTTACAGAACGTATGCCTGATGCTGGTGCTATTTTGCACTGTTATTCTGAGGATGCTGCTTTTGCAAAGAAGTGTCTTGATAAGAATATCTGGTTCAGTTTTGCAGGAAACCTTACATACCGCAATGCCCGCAACCTTCACGAAACAGTTATGAACATTCCTGTAGACCGCATTTTGATTGAAACTGAAAGTCCGTTTATGATTCCGGCAGAGTTCCGCGAGAAAAAGCGAACTATGCCTGCTTATCTTCCATCTACAGCACGCTTCCTTGCAGAAATGCTCGAAATGGATCTTGAGGCTCTCAGCGAGCAGTTGTGGAAGAACAGCTGTAAAGCTTTCAATCTTCCAGAATAATGGAAAATCTTTATCATCCGGTAAAAATCGGAAACGTAGAATTAAAAGGAAATCTCTTTTTAGCGCCGGTTGCTGGCTACAGTGACGCGGCGTTTCGTTCTGTCTGCATAGAAAACGGAGCGTGCTTTACCTATACCGAAATGGTAAGTGCAGAAGCTCTGGTACGCAAGAATCTGAAAACAGAAATCCTCATGCGACGTGCCTGCAACGAAAAGTCATATTCGGTTCAGATTTTCGGTGGCGAGCCGGAAATCATGGAAGAAGCAGCGCATATTGTTCTCGAGAAAACTCACTGCGAGGTTATAGACATAAACTGCGGTTGTCCTGTGCCTAAAATTATTAAAACTGGCGCAGGTTCGGCACTTACACGCGATCCGGACCGCTTGTTTAAGGTGGCTGAGGCAGTTGTGAAGGCTGCGGGTGGCCGCCCGGAAGACGGTGGCATTCCTGTTACTGTAAAAATCCGTTCTGGCTGGGAGTCTAAACAGATGACCTGGCGCGAGGCGGCAACTGCAGCGCTTGAGGCTGGTGTTAGTGCGATTACGATTCACCCGCGGACCCGCGCGCAAGGGTACGAGGGGCATTCGGATTGGAATATAATGAAAGAACTCGTGGAACTGGTAAAAGACTGGGAAACACGTGAGGGAAAAGGCCGTCATATTCCTGTGTTTGGTAGTGGAGACCTCTTTAAGCCGGAAGATGCGCGGCTTATGCTTGCTCAGACTGGTGCCGACGCGGTGATGTTTGCGCGCGGGGCAATGGGAAACCCTTTTATTTTCCGGGATGCCACAGATTTGCTGACGAAAGGAAGCTATGAGCCGGTTCCTCCCGAGGAACGTGTAAGAACTGGATTTGCCGAACTGGAGCGTCTTGTTGCAGAAACAAGCGAACAGCATGCTTGTCTTGAGATGCGCAAACGCTTTGCTGCTTATTCAAAAGGGATTTCCGGCGGTGCGGCTCTTCGTGCTCGTATTGTTCACGCCGCAACTGTAGCTGACTACAAAGATATATTTGCTAATTTTATAAATCTGGGTTAAAATATTTGCGTAAAAATGGGATTTATAAAAACTCTTTCCGAATTATTCGAATCAATATTTAAACGTTCCTCGCCTGAAGTCCAGAAAAAGCAGCAGATGAAAAAACTGGAACAGGAAGTCAGAGATTTTCAGCCAGCAATTTGCAGAAACAGTATGCTCCTTCCAAACTTTGGAGAAGCCATTTTTGCGCTTTACAAGAATACACGTCCATTAGACAATCTTTTTTCTGTTACAGTAAGTCCTAATAATATTCAGCGACAGCGTCGTTTTGAAGCTCAGCTTATTGTTACGGGGTATCCTCTTGAAGATCAGGAAGTATTGGAATCTCTTTCCTTTGAAAACCGAAAGGCAGATGTTCTCGCAGAGGATCAGAATCCGGACAGAATTTATATCCATCAGAGAAAGGAACTTGAACGGCTTATAAAGGCGCTTAATACAGATGGTTTTAAAAAGATGGATGCAGACCTTCTTCAGCTTAGACAGCTTGTAGAATTCTGCCGTTATAACTATACTCCGTTCCTTCAGGCCTTTGATACTAACTTTA
The DNA here is from genome assembly GCF_900111035.1 of Treponema bryantii. Classification (GTDB taxonomy): domain Bacteria; phylum Spirochaetota; class Spirochaetia; order Treponematales; family Treponemataceae; genus Treponema_D; species Treponema_D bryantii_C. The sequence continues at coordinate 281,619 of NZ_FOFU01000002.1, read as the reverse complement.
TTCCTGCAGATTTAATGTATAAGCCGTCTTATAAAGAAATCTCCCTTGCAACTGCACAAAACCTTCTGGAAGATCTTTATTATCAGGCTAGTGGACTTCAGATTTCAACTTCAACTGCAGAAGCTGTAATTGCCCTTGCTCAGCTTCGTAAGGGTGCAGATCTGGAAGAAAATGAAAAGAAGAATTACCTCGGAAATCTTAAGAAAATCAACTATATTCTTACACGAGTTATCAATCCTGATAAACTTAAGTCACTTATAAGACTTTGTCGTCAGGATCTTTCTTATGAGCCGGGAGTTGCAAAATATACAGGTTCTCCGCGTCAGGATTTTGCAAATATGCTTCAGGCGCGTTTTGATTCTGATGAGCAGAGAATTAAGACTGAAATTCAGGATGAAACAATTTCTGATGAAGTATCTTCTCTGTTTCCGGATATTCCTCTAGAAGAGGTTGGTTCATACAGTCAGGCTTATAACAATCTCCTGCAGACAGAAGTTTCTATGTCATTTAAATGGATTCTTCCAATGCGAATTCTTAAAACCTTCATCAAGTTCTATCTTCCGGAAGGATCAAAAGCCCTTCTTAATGATATTGTAATTGAAGGTTTCTTTAATAATCCTGCCTATAAATCAAACTTTTCTTCAATTGTATTTGCTGCCATTAATGCTGATAAGGAAATCAAAGAATTTGAGGAATCCTTTGGTCAGGATAAAAAACATAGTATTGCCGTTCTTGAAAGCTATATAAAGGATAGCAAAAAAGATAAGGACTTTTTCAAAAAGCTCGAAAAGATGGTTCAGTCTATCAATGATGATGCGCATAAAGTTTTACAGTCATTGTGTACAAATCTCAATTCGTTGAGCCGTCAGCTTGGAGAGCTCCTTGCAGATGCTAAAAAGCCTTCAAGCGAAATAATTTCAAATCTTAAGGTTTTGATGATGTCTTCACGAAACAGGGATAATACAAACTTCCTTGAGACCAACTATGCCAACTGGAATATATTTTTTGAAATTATGAAAAATTATGTTATTATAAATAGTGGTGATATAAAGCATGAATAGGAAGAAGTTCAGCGATAGTAAAGATTCGTCTCAGCAACAGGTACTGGAACAGACTATTCAGTACGAGAAGAAAATTTATGACCTTGAACAGCTCCTTGATATTGCAAAATCTTTCTGCCAGAATCTTGATTTCAGTAACCTTCTTGAATCTATTGTTTATATCTGTATGGCTCAGATGCATGTTCTTGGAGCTGAAATCTTTGTTCGTGATTTAATTACTAATGAAAACTTTATTCTTGAAACCTCAAAGGATTTTCTTTCTGATAAGAAGACAATGATTCCGGTAAACACTGCGGTTGCTGCTATTCTTAATTCAGAAAAACGTCCTCTTACATTTGAAGAACTTAAGAAAATCTGTCCAAACTGCGAGCATCTTAAAATTCTTGAAACATTGAATCCAACTCTTATAGTTCCTCTTATTCAGAAAAATCACCTTAACGGTATGCTCGTTCTGCAGGAACGTATTGCTATTGAAGATGATGCTTCTTATTCTGAATATGAGTTAAATCAGATTATGTCGATTGCCAGTCTGGCGTCGGTTGCAATCAATAATGCTGCTCTGCTGGAAATGTCATCTACAGATATGATGACTCATCTTAAGCTTAAGTATTATTTCTTCAATCTGTTAACCGAAGCTATAGATGCAGCTTTTCTTAATAATCAGCATATTGCTGTAATTATGTTTGATATTGATTTCTTTAAGAAATTTAATGATACCTACGGTCATGAATGTGGGGATTTTGTTCTGAAAAGTGTAGCTGATCTTATCCGCAAAAATCTTCGCGAATCTGATGTTGCAAGCCGATATGGTGGAGAGGAATTTACAGCCCTTTTGCTTGAAGCGGGTAAAGATGAGGCTATGGCTGTAGCCGAAAGAATCCGTTCAACAATAAATGAACATGATTTTGTATATAATGATCAGCATCTTCATGTAACAATTTCTGGTGGAGTTTCTGTTTTTGATGCTCAGACAAATCTGGTGAGTTCGCCAAATGAGTTTGTAAATCAGGCTGACCAGGGGCTCTATATGTCAAAAAATAACGGAAGGAACCGCGTAACTTACTTTGATCCAAAGTTAAAGTCTTCGCTTAAATCTGCAAATGCCAAAAAATAAGTTTTTTCTACGAAGACCATTTCCGTATACATACAGACGGTATGCTCTTTTACTCATTCTTATAAATTTTTGTGTTTTTGGTATACGTTTTGTGTATCCAAACATCGCTGAATATGTTCATTACTATGGTGCTATGAATCCAATACTGGTAGAGCAGTATCATATGTACTGGCAGTTTTTTACTTACATGTTTGTGCATCAGAATATTCAGCATGTGTTCTTTAATATGCTTGCTCTGCTTGTGTTTGGACTGGGGTTTGAAAAAGCGGTCGGCAGCCGGGAATTTTTGCTTTTCTATCTGATTTGTGGCGCTTTGAGCGGCTTTTTTTCATTCCTTGTGTACAGATTCACAGGGCAGACTATGGTATTTCTGCTTGGAGCAAGTGGCGCGGTTTATGCTGTGCTCTTTGCTTATGCGGTGTTCTTCCCACGTTCTGTGATTTTTATCTGGGGGCTGATTCCTGTTCCAGCTCCAGTTCTTGTATTCATTTATGCACTGATTGAATTGGGAAGCCAGTTTTTTGGTAATGGATCGAATGTTGCTCATATGACTCATCTGTTCGGATTCTTTGCTGCCTGGCTTTATTTTGTAATCAGAATGGGAATTCATCCTGTAAAAATATGGAAAGAAACGTACAAAAGGTAAATAAAGGATTTCTCGCTGTATTTGTTTTATGCCTGCTGTGTACAAGCCGCCTTTTTGCGCAGACTCCTTCTGTTGTGCGTAATATCCGTCTGCCGTTGTGGGCAGAACTGGATGCATATCCGGGACTGGAACTTTCCAGTGATAAGGATGAAGGCCAGTTTGATTTTCCGATTTCTCAGATGCGGAAAATGGCTCCTTTTATAGTAAACGGAATGGTCTATGGCTGGAATTTCGTTTATGTACCTTATGATAAGGCGAGAGGGGTAGAAGAGTATCTGGAAATTACAGAAATAGTTCCTGCAGATGTGATTCGCGATGGCATTACTTATGCATCTCCGTGGATTTCAAACAATAACCTGAACTGCTGGGTAGAATATACCCGAACAGATTCTCAGGTACAAAGCTACAATCTGTGGGCATCTATTCAGAATCCTGTTATTGCGGGAATAGGTTATGGTTCAGTTGAAAAAGGTTTTGAGGGCATAGAGGAGGCTGCCCGTGAGTCTTTGAAGGCTGCTATAAGAAATCATTATAGAAAAACAATAAAAAACAAACCAAAAGAGATAACTGGTTCTGTTTTAATCCGTAAGTTTCCCACTCTGGGTATAGATTCAGGACGTTATGTAATAAATCTTGATTTTTTCCTAGAATGCGGTAAAATAATTGAGTATAGTGTTTATTAAACACATCAACAGGAGTTTATATATGAAGAAGATTTTATCAATACTTGCAGTTTTTGCGGTTCTTATGGGCTCTATTTTTGCTGAGACTATTGGTGATAATCCGGATGATCCGTTCGAAAGAGACAGATTTGAAAACGAAAAACTTACGACACAGATCATTGTGCCTGAAAATCAGCATTGTACAGACAAAAATGCTACGGTAAAAATTGAATATCAGCCTATGCATGATGAACTTCGTATTTATTATGATACTCTCTATGTAACTTTTGATAAGGGAGAAGCTATGAATACAGTAATGGCTTGTCTTCAGGATTTTATAAAAGAGAATAAGTATTATAATTATAGATATATGGAGAAAGATAAGATTAAGTCTTACAAGGATGATAGAAAACAGCGTAAGACTCTCTATGCATCTCATATTAAATTAACACGCTAACCTATTCAGTATTTCTTTGAAATATGATAAACTGAAGCCGACAGAATGCTCTGTCGGCTTTTAATTTTTTAAAGGAGGTAGACCTAAAAAATTGCTTTCGCAATTTTTCTTAACGGTCTGCTATATGGAAGTAACAAACATCATAAAAAATCTTCATCCGCTTGAAATTAAGGTTTTGTTAAAGTATTCAGGACAGGATGAGCTTACATCAGAAAAACTCCAGAAGGAACTGGAATACAAGGAAGGTCATGCAAATCAGGCATTCTCATGGCTTTCTGGAAAGGAACTTCTTAAAGAAATCCGCCGTACACCACATACATTTTTTGAAATTACAGAGATGGGCCGCAAGCTCGCAGAAACTGGTACTGTAGAAGAGCGCATGGTAAACTTCCTTAAAGATAAGGGGGCTCACACAATGCCGGAAATTGCTGCAGGAATTGGTCTTGAGCAGAAAGATGTCGGTTCTGCTTTTGGTCCTCTTGTAAAAGACGGCGTTCTTAAAATGAATGCAGAAAAGAAGGTTGAATATACTGGAGCTGCTCTTCCAGAGCGCATTAAAGCAACTATGGACCTTGTAAAAAAGGCTATCGCTGCTGAAGGTGGCCTTCTTAATAAAGATGATTTAAGCGCTGCTGAAGCTTCTGCTATGGAAGGTCTTGCTAAAAAGCGCGGTGCTGCAGATTCTCCTTTCAAGATGATTGAACGCGAAACTGTATTCTACAAGCTTCAGAGCGGTTTTGAAGCTGTTCGCGATGCCCTTAAGAGTGCCGGTGTTACAGGTAACGAAATTGGTGAAATTACACCTAAGATGCTTTCTTCTGGCGAATGGAAAAACGGTACATTCCGTGGTTACAACATTGCAGTTCCACCTGCACGTATCATTCCTGGCCGCACAAACCCATATGTTCAGTTCCTTGAGTCTGTAAAAGACAAACTTTGTTCTCTTGGTTTCCAGGAGTTCGATGGTCCGCTTGTAGAAACTGAATTCTGGAACGGTGATGCTTTGTTCATGCCACAGTTCCATGCTGCACGCGATATTCACGATGTATACCGCATTAAGAATCCTACACACGCAAAGTTTATTGAAGAACCATATTTGAGCAATGTAAAGGCTGCTCACGAAACTGGTGGAAACACTGGTAGCCGTGGATGGAACTACACATTCGATAACGAGTTCACACGCCGCCTTATTCTCCGCTCACAGGGAACTGTACTTTCTGCACACCAGCTTCACAAGGCTGAAGTTCCAGGCAAATACTTTGGTATTGCACGCTGTTTCCGCTACGATAAGGTAGATGCAACTCACCTTTCTGACTTCTATCAGACTGAAGGTATTATTGCCGGAAACGACGTAACTCTCCGCGACCTTCTTGGTATGCTCAAGATGTTCGCAACAGAAATTGCCGGAGCAGAAGAAGTAAAATATGTTCCAGGTTACTTCCCGTTCACAGAGCCTTCAATCGAAGTTCATATCAAGCACCCTGTATTGGGCTGGTTCGAACTCGGTGGTTCTGGTATCTTCCGTCCAGAAGTTACTCGCGCTATGGGTCTTGATTGTCCTGTTCTTGCATGGGGTATCGGTATTGACCGTATGGCTCTTATGGCACTTGGCCTTAACGACCTCCGCGAACTCTTCTGTGAGGATATCGAGAAAGTAAGACTTAGAAAAGCTAAGTTCTAGAATAGATCCCGAAACAAGTTCGGGATGACAAAAAGGCCGTCATTGCGAGGAGCGACAGCGACGTGGCAATCTATATAATATGGATTGCTTCGCTGCGCTCGCAATGACGGCCTTATTTTATTTAACGTTATTTTAAGCTTTGAATAAATCAACTGTAGTGTTCAGTGCAGCCCGAACATCTGTAACGTCGTCTTTATTCAGAACGGCAATGCGGAAGATTGCGGATTCAAGCAGGCCGTAAAGTGTATCGTTTACATCTTTTACGTTAAGTTCCTTAAACTCTTTATTCTGAATTCCCTTAATGAGGATTGTAGTCAAAAGATGTCGCAGGCGGATAACACGGCGGCGAACACGTTCGCTTGTGTCTACACCGGATTTTTTAAGCTGCATAAGGTAATTCAAAAGAACACTGAAAAGTTTTTTATTGCTTTCGATTGAATCTGCAAGTGTTGAAAGAATTTTTCGAAGTGCATCTTCTGCAGACAGAGCTGAATCTGCCATAATCTTTTTAAGTGCAATTTCCAGTTCTGAAAGAAGCTCTTTTATACTGCCCAAAAAGATTTCATGTTTATTCTTAAAATAAATATAAAGGGTGGTACTTGTGATACCGCAGCGATCGGCAATTTTCTGGAAGGTTGCATCTTCGTAACCTTCTTCAATAAACACGTCAAGAGATTTCTGTAAAATTTCCTGTTTACGTTTGTCGTGTTCTACCACAATTGCCATTTCGCTTTCTCCTTATCGCTTATAAATGTAGAATGAAGTATCCAGATTTCCAGCTTTCAGCTTTTTAATTGCCGAGGTCTTATGTCCAAAACTTTCCTGGAAGTCTGGATTAGATGTAATTACGCCAATGTCCCAGCCTTCAAAGTCTGTCCAGAGACTGCTCATATTCTTATATAATTCACGAGCCTGTTCTTCATCACCTAGGCGTTCACCGTAAGGTGGGTTACAGAGAAGAAGTCCAGAATCATAAGGTGCTGCTAAATCTGCAAAATCAGACTGAATAAAATCCGGGCGAGGGATATGTGCACTGATATCAATTGATTTAAGTGCGCGGCCGGCCATTACGCAGGCATATTCGGCATTTTTCTTAGCGCGTTCAACGGCAGAGTTATCAATATCAGAACCTGTTATACGAACTTCTACATCTGTTCGGATTTTTGCTGCTTCTTCTGCTTTAATTTCCTGAGCACGTTTTTCGTTATAGATAGGAAGATTTTCAAGAGCAAAGCGGCGGCCAAAACCCGGTGCTACGTTGAAAGCATAAAGAGTTGCTTCAATTGCAATTGTACCTGAACCGCAGAACGGATCATGAAGCGGTGTTTTACGACGCCACATCATTTCCTGAAGGAGAGTAGCGGCAAGTGTTTCGCGGAGAGGTGCAATACCACCATCTACACGATAACCACGCTTGTGAAGAGGAAGTCCCGAAAGGTCCAGAAGAACCAGAACTTTATTTTCATCAACATAAACACGGACATTGCTTTCTTCACCGGTTTCCGGCATAGAAGCCATGTGCCATACATCTCCGAGTTTTGAATAGATAGCTTTGTGAACAATTCCCTGAATAGAGTGTTCAGAGTTGAGTTTACTCTTGTAAGAACGCACCTTGTCTACAATGACACGTGAATCCTTTCGTAAAAAATCCTGCCAGTTTACAGCGTAAGTTCCATCGTAAAGTGCATCAAAATCAAGAGCATCATATTCTGCAAGCTGAAGGTAAACACGGTCTGCTGTTCTCAGACAAAGATTTGCTTTGAATAAAGCATCGTCATCACCAAAAAAAGAAACTCTTCCCGGTGCGTTTCCATTGAGTTTATAACCTAAATGTTTAATTTCGTTGCCGAGAATTCGCTCGGCACCAACTGCGCATAATGCGACCAGAGTATTCATACTGGTCTAAATTACCATTTTTACAATTTTTGTTCAATTGTCATTTTGCGCAGCGGCGTGATTAGTATATTGATGCGGAGTAGTCGAAACCGTCTGTTCCTAATTGTGATGGCACTACAATTTTTTGTGAGCTTCCGACACCTGTAACTTTGATTGCTGTTGGTTCAGTCCAGATAACTTCTTTAATCAGTCTGTCTTCTATAGGTTTAGAATCATCATCAAAAATCATTTTTTGTCCAACAATACCGTTGATGGTTAATTCAGTGTCCAGAAATTCAGGAGGAAGAAGTCCTAAGAGTGGTAGTGTTGTTCCGCTTGCAATTGAAGGAAGCGCGAAGGTTTGAGTAGCAGTTTCGCTTTGAATAATCAACATTGGGTAGTAACTGTCTGTTATATATTCAGGAAAGTCAGGTTCAACAATTGTTCCGTTTATTTCTATAGTCTGCTTATCTTTGTTGTATTTCAGGCTGACACCAGTTGTTCTGAAAGTTAAATTATCAGATTCATAATAGCAAGAATCAAATTCAGAGGCTTTTATTTCTATAACGTCTGACCATTTTGTATAATAATATTCTCCGTCTATATTGTAACGGACTCGATAATCATAAGAATGTCCATCTTTAATAAGTTTATCAATAAAACGATAATTCTTATTATCATTTAAAAGTGCAAGAGGATGATTTAGAAGAGCAATTGTTGTAACAACATCATTTTCTTTGTCTCTTCTGTATACATTCAAATATTTAGTTTTTGAGTTTACTTTAGGAATAATAAGTGTAACCTGCTTATCTGATAAATCAACACCAGGCTTATCATACAAATTTGTATCGTCAAATTCTAATTTACAGGAAAAAAGAGTTATTCCGAGAAAAGTGATAAGAAATAAAAATATAGAAGTTCCCTTTTTCATAATACAATACCTCATTTTAATATCGGCAGAAAAAAGGAACTTCTTTAATGGAATATGGCGGTGGATTTATTCGTTTGCAGCTTCGATTACACCGTAGTAAGCAGGTTTACAGTGGAATTCTTTATCCTTAAATAAAAGAGGATATTGAGTATGGCCCTTATGCATGCCGTTAAGCCAGGTCCATTCGTCGCGTACACCCCAGAGAGTAACTCCTTCTATACCATTTTTTCCAGGCTGTTTACGGTTCTTAATGAACATTGTAAACCAGGTTTTATAGAAGTCTTTAAGGCGCATTGCATTGTATGATGCACTGCCATTTGCAACATCCATTTCTGTAATCTGAACATTGATTCCTTTTGCAAGGAAGTTTTGAACGGCTTTTTCAAAGTTTGCGGCAGAATCATTTATGCCGACATGTGTCTGCATCCCGGCTGCATCAATACGTGCATCTGGTGCTGCCTGAATTGCATCAATGATTTTGCAGATTGCTCTGTTTTTGTTTGTGGATGCACAGCCGTAGTCGTTGTAAACAAGTTTTACATCTTTTGGAGCATATTTATTTGCATAACGGAAAGCATTTACAATAAAGGTTTCGTTTTTATATACTGCAAACCAGTTGCTTGAACCTGCATCACGAAGGAAATTTGCGTCTGTAGCATTGTCTGAGGCTGCTTCATTTACAACATCCCATGCGAGAATCATATGTTCACCATTGTTGTTTTTCTTTTCCCATTCTGCAACATGCTGAAGAACTGTTTTTATATACCATTCCATGCGGGCATTCATTTCATCTGGATTCACAAGGGCAGTTTCCCCGTTACGACCAAAGTTTTTCTGGAAGAACCAGGCCGGAGTCTGACTGTGCCATACAAGAGTGTGGCCACGGAGCTTTAAGCCGAGTTTTTTCATGTCAGAAAGAATGCTGTCCATCTGCTTAAAGGTTGGAATGTCTGCTGGAACTTCGTAGAGATTTCCATCTTCTCCACGGAATTCTGTAAGTTTATTGGGTTTATTCCATCCGAATATAAAATCAGGTTTAAATTCGTTTTCCATAGTAATTACACTTGCATGCAGTGGAAGCCCCTTCTGTAAAAGAGGTTCCTTGAAGGTGTTATTATAGGAAACACAGAAGCCAAAATAATCAAAATAATCTTTCAGAACATCTTTTACACCAGTAACTTCTGTCCAGACTTCCGGTTGAGGAGCACCTTTTGTAAGACCTTCTCCATTGAGACGAAGTTTGAAGTTTTTAATGTATACAGTTGCTTCCTTGTTGAGTGTGCCCCCGGAAACATACAGCTGTCTTTTTCCGGAAAGATGGAGTGTAAGATGTTTATTTACGCTGAACCATTTTCCGTTATCTACCTTTCTGTCAAAAAGTTTTGGGAAGTTTTCTTCCAGTTCATTGATCATCCATATCACCTGAGTTTTTTTAGTAGTGTTATCATCAATGAACATTTCGCAGGAAAGCTGGATTTCAATATCTTTTCCTTCATAAGGAGATAAATCTATTGAAACAGGATTTGCACGGGAAGTATCGTGAAGTCTTACCTGTGTGACATTTTTATCTTTGCCAAACTTCCTATTGAAGAGAATCGCTTTTCCATCTTCATCAATCCGGGTAATGCTCACAGAACCATCTGAATTTTCAATAGTCTGTGGAGTTTTGTTTTTTGAGCTGCAGCCTGTAATAAGAAGCAGTGCTGCTGCAATGGTCAAAAGAGTTCGTTTCATCATATAGGTTATTATTGTATCTAAGTAATAAATAATCTATAATGGATTTTAACTATTATTTTTATAACTATTGTTTTCAAGGAAGCATTATGGGAATTATGTTGAAAGACAAATTCGGCAGTGTATTTGCTGAAATGTCTAAGCTTTCGCACGCTGCTGCGAAAATTGATGAAACAAAAGTTTATGAAGAAGCAAATCTTCAACTCAGACCTTACATGTGGAAGCTTTTGGATGAAGCATTCAATTCTGAATCAGGTTTGGGAAACATTGAAAATTTTAAGGCCTTCTATGATTCAGTTGTAAACGAAGGAAAATCTGGCCTTATTCTTATGGAGCACTACACAAATCTTGATTTACCTGGAATTCTTTATCTTCTTGAAAAGAACGGCGAAGACTGGGCAAAGGATATGTCTTCCAGAATTGTAGCTGTAGCAGGAATGAAGCTTAATGAAGCAAGTGCCGGTGTACGTGCATTTACAGAAGGCTTTACTCGTGTTGTAATTTATCCTACACGTTCATTGAATGCCGTAGAAGGAAAGGAAATTTCCGAAGAAGAAAAGGCTGCAGAAGAGCAGAGAGCCAGAAAAATTAACTTTGCTGCTATGCGTGCTATGGATGCCTGCAAAAAACGTGGTCAGATGATCCTGGTATTCCCTAGTGGTACACGTTATCGTCCTGGACAGCCGGAAACAAAACGCGGTCTTCGTGAAATTGACAGTTACCTCCGTCTTTTTGACAAGATGATTCTTGTTTCAATAAATGGAAATTGTCTGCGCATAAATCCTGAGAACCCTGAGGATATGCTTGCTGATATTCTTGAAACTGGTAAATGTACATTTACTGCCAGTCCTGTAATTGACTGTAAGGAATTCCGAAACAATATTCTCGCAAAGTTACCTGCAGATGAAGCAGATCCAAAACAGAAGACTGTTGATGCAGTTATGGAATATTTAGAAAAGCAGCACGGTGATGCTGAATAAATACTGGAGCAAAAAATGAAAGAAATTAAAAACGAATTGTCTTCTACAACTTACCCTGGAAGAGGAATTATTGCTGGTTTATCAGCTGATGGAAAATATGCAGTTTCTGCTTACTGGACAATGGGCCGCAGTGCAGGAAGCCGCAACCGTATTTTTGTTACAGAAAACGAAAATGGAACTGAGGTTGTTCGCACAAAAGCTTTTGATGAGTCTTTGATTGCTGGTGACCCAAGTCTTATCATTTATGCTGCAGTTCGTGAGCTTGGAAAAAAGACAATCGTAACAAACGGGGACCAGACAGATACAATTTTTGATGGTTTGAAAGAAGGAAAGACTTTTGAACAGTCTCTTCGCAGCCGTAAGTACGAGCACGATGCTCCAAACTATACTCCACGTATTTCTTCTTTGCTTGATCTTGAAGGCGGAGTAAACGGTGCTTATGCTTACTCACTTTCTATTCTTAAGAGTGACTGTGGTAACGGCGATAATACTCTTCGCTTTACTTACACTTACGATAATCCTCAGAAGGGTGAGGGACATTATATTCACACTTATATGGGTGATGGAAATCCTCTTCCAAGTTTTGAGGGTGAACCGGTAAAACTCAAGATTGAAGGCGACATTGAAACTCTTACAAATACAATCTGGAGTTCTTTGAACGAAGAGAATAAGGTTTCACTTTTTGTACGATTTATTGATCTTGAAACTGGTAAGTACGAAGAGCGTATTTTGAATAAGAATCTGTAATAGCCTGAAATCGAAAATCCGTAAAAAAACGAGCCGAAAGACTCGTTTTAGGATTATCGAAAGAATGGCTCAGAGGCAAGCTGTGCTTGCCGACTTTTAAGGAGACACGATGGAAAAACAAACGCGAACTCACGTTTTTTTCGTTGGTGTCTCTCTTTTTATTTTAACGTCTGCTTTATGGCTTGCTTCCTGCTCAAACATTAAAAAACAGTCGTGGAATGATTCAGAAGTTATAAATCCAAAGTACAGGGAATTTGCTGGTGCGGCGGATTCTTATCTTACAGAGTCGGGGTTCCAGGGCGCGGTGCTTATTGGGCGCGGCGACAAAATAGTGTTTGCAAAAGGGTACGGTGTTTGCGATGTGAAGGCGGCGGCCCCCGAGAAGGTGCCGATAGGCATTAACAGTACTTTTGAGGCCGGGTCTATAAGTAAGCAGATGACGGCCGCCGCGGTGATGCAGCTGGTGGAAAAGAAAAAGCTGGCGGTGGACGACAAGATTTCTAAGTTCTTTTCTGACTTCGAAGCCGGTGACAAAATTACAATTGAAATGCTTTTGAATATGCGGTCAGGGCTTACAGATCATATCAATTCTGCAGATGAGTTCTTTCCTAAAAATATTTACCGTCATATCGAAGTAAATCAGATGGCCTGCAAGCCGGTGGATAAAAATCTTGTTCTCACATATCTGAGCGAAGCACCGCTTCTTGCCGAACCGGACAGTACATATTTTTACTGCAACACAAATTATTATCTTCTTGCCTCAATAATTGAGCAGGTGAGTGGAATGTCTTACAGCGAATATATACAGAAAAATATTTTTACCCGCTGCGGAATGAATCATTCAAACCTTGAGTTTCAAAAAACAGATACCCGCGGTTATGATTATAAAGGCCGATATTACAGCATTCCCGCCGCTCTTGCCCTTGGCTGTGGAGATGTAAATTCAAATGTTACAGACCTCTTTAAATGGAATGTGCTTTTTACAAGTGGTAAAGTTGTAAAGAAAAAGACTTTTCAGAAAATGATTGATTCTGAATCTTATGGCTATGGAGTTTACCGACACGACGATTCAATTTTCCATGCCGGCGTAACAAATGTTTTCAATTCTTACGATGGCTATTATTTTGATGGAAAAGTATCTGTGATTGTTTTGTGTAATTGTCCTGTCGCAAAGATAAATGCAACTTCTGTTGCAAGAAATCTTTATAAATTGTATGAAGAAAATAATAACTAACGTTAGTTAGTAAAAGGTGATAAAATGGATTTAATAAAGAAATTTGTAAGCCTGTTATGGGTAAATATTCTCTGGTTGTTATGCTGTATTCCTGTTCTTACGGCTGGTGCTTCAACTTGTGCTGCGTTTGCAGTAACGCTTCGTCTTGCAGATGATGATGAAGAAGTTCAGTCATTCAGGGGAATTACCCGCCGCTTTTTTAAAGCGTTCCGACAGGATTTAATTCAGGGTTTTTTGATTTTACTGTTTACTGTGATTACATTTGGTCTTGGCGGATTTTTTGTTTATCTTGCCTGGGATGATGGTTTGAATCTGATTAAGATTGGTTTACTGGCTGTTTATTTTCTTGTTGTTCTTGTTTTGAATTTTTATTCTTATCCTTTGATTGCACGTTATTCAAACACTTTTATAAATACTCTCAGAAACTCAATAGCTCTTTTTGCGCAGTATGCTAATTCAAGTATTAAAGCTCTTGGAATAGTTATTGTAGAATTGCTGGTGCTTGCACTTACGTTTAAGGTGTATTTCGCAGGAATTTTGATTCTGCCGGCTTTGATTTTTTATACTATCAGCGTTCCTGCAAAAAATATTTTTGTAAAAATAGAGAATCCTGAGAGTACGGAGTCTTCTGAGTCTACCGAGGATTAGCCGGGGGCGTTGCGGGGGAGACCCCCGCTGGAAGGGGTGGCGAGCAACAAAGTGCGAGCCAGGGGAAGGCTTTCCCCTCATTTGAATTTTTATCCATTTTTCTATATTATGTTTCTCTATGAAAGAACTTGAATTGAAATACGGATGTAATCCGAATCAGAAACCTGCAAGGGTTTACATGGAAAGCGGCGATCTTCCTATCACTGTTGTAAACGGAAGACCTGGATACATCAACCTGCTGGATGCTCTCAATGGCTGGCAGCTTGTTAAGGAATTGAAGGAAGCAACTGGACTTCCTGCAGCTACTTCTTTTAAGCACGTTTCACCTGCTGGTGCTGCTGTTGGACTTCCTCTTTCAGACACTCTTAAGCAGATTTATTTTACTGACAATGTTGAACTTACTCCGCTTGCCTGTGCTTATGCCCGCGCTCGTGGTGCAGACCGCATGAGCTCTTTCGGCGATTTTATTTCTTTGAGTGACGAGTGTGATGAAGCAACTGCTCTTCTTATCAAGAAGGAAGTTTCTGATGGTATTATCGCACCGGGATACAGCGAGAAGGCTCTCGAGATTCTTAAGGCTAAGAAGAACGGTAACTACTGTGTAATTCAGATTGACCCTAATTACGTTCCAGCTGACCTTGAACGAAAACAGGTTTTCGGTGTTACTTTTGAACAGGGCCACAACTTTCTTAAGATTGACGAGCAGTCAGCTCTTTCAAACATCGTAACTAAGAACAAGAATCTCAGCGAAGATGACAAGCGCAATCTTGTAATTTCTCTCATCGTTCTTAAATATACTCAGTCTAACTCGGTTTGTTTCGTAAAGGACGGACAGGCAATTGGTATAGGGGCTGGACAGCAGAGCCGTGTTCACTGTACTCGTCTTGCTGGTCAGAAGGCTGATAACTGGTGGCTGCGTCAGTCTCCAAAGGTACTCGGACTTCAGTTCGTAGACGGAATTAAACGTGCAGACCGCGATAATACAATCGACGTTTACATTGGTGAAGAATATATGGATGTTCTTGCTGAAGGCAAATGGCAGAACTTCTTTAAGGTAAAGCCGGAAGTTTTCACTCGCGAAGAAAAAGCAGAATGGATTGCAAAGAATACAAACGTTGCAGTTGGTTCTGATGCGTTCTTCCCATTCGGAGACAACATTGAGCGTGCAAGAAAGTCTGGTGTTACATGTGTAGTTCAGCCGGGCGGAAGCGTTCGTGATGACCTTGTTATTAAGGCTGCTGATGACTACAACATGGTTATGGCATTCAACGGAATCCGTTTGTTCCATCATTAATATTATGGCAGGCTAGGCCTGCCCTTTTTATAAGGAAAATAAACTATGAAAATTGAAACAAAAGTTTTGCATTCAGGTTATAAACCAGAAAATGGTGGTCCTGGAACTATCCCAATTGTACAGAGTACAACTTACCGTTTTGACAGCTGCGATCACGTTGCTGCTCTTTTTGACAAGCCTACTGAATTTATGTATTCACGCTTTGCTAACCCAACCTGTGATGCAGTTGAAAAGAAAATTGCAGATCTTGAAGGTGGTGTTGGTTGTATGCTCACAAGCAGCGGACAGGCAGCTTCATTGCTTTCTGTGTTGAACCTCTGTTGTGCTGGAGACAGCTTTATTGCTTCTTCTTCAATTTATGGTGGAACAATCAATCTCTTTGGTTTTACTCTTAAAAAGCTTGGAATTGAATGTATCTGGGTAGATGTTGATGCAAGCTATGAAGAAATCTGTAAGGCTATTAAACCTAATACAAAATGTATTTTTGGTGAAACAATTGCAAACCCAGCACTTACAGTTTTTGATTTTGATGTTTGGGCAAAGGCTGCTCATGACAATAATCTTCCTCTTATCGTAGATAATACTTTTGCAACTCCATATTTGTGCCGTCCGTTTGAGTGGGGTGCAGATATCGTAGTTCACTCAACTACAAAATATATGGATGGTCACGCTGTACAGGGCGGCGGCTGTATCGTAGATTCAGGAAACTTCGACTGGGAAAAAGCTTACAAGGCTACAGGCAAGTTTGCTGATATGGTTGAGCCAGATGAAAGTTATCATGGACTTCGCTATGTTGGTGATTTTGGCAAGGCTGCTTATATTGTAAAAGCCCGCACACAGCTTATGCGCGACTTTGGTTGTTACCCTGCAGCACAGAGCGCATTCTATCTGAATATGGGAATTGAAACTCTTCCTGTTCGTATGCAGCGTTATTGTGAAAATGCACGCAAGGTTGCTGAGTTCTTCAAATCATCAGACAAAATTGCAAAGGTAATTTACCCTGGTCTTCCTGGAGATAAATACTATGAGCGTGCTCAGAAGTATCTTCCAAACGGAACTTGTGGTGTAATTTCTATCAGCATTAAGGGTGGCCGTGCAGCTGCAGTTCGCTTTATGGATGCTCTTAAACTGGCTTGTGATGAAGTTCATGTTGCAGATATCCGCACCTGCGTTCTTCATCCGGCTTCTGCAACTCACCGCCAGCTTACAGATGAACAGCTCGTAGCAGCTGGAATCGATGGTGGTATGGTTCGCTTCAGCTGTGGTCTCGAAAACGTAGAAGATATCATCGAAGATATCAAACTTGGCCTCGCAGCTATTTAATTAATGGGAGGGGGATGTCTCCCCCTGCGCCCGCACTTCATTGCGGGCTACCCTCTCTGCGGGGGCTCAATCGCCGCCCCCGCAACGCCCTTGCTAAATTACCTTGACCCACTAATCTAAGAAATCATATAATTAACTATGCCTATAAAACTGAGTTGGACAGATTTTCCAGAGCCTTATGATGACAATTCCCTTTTACAAAAAACTCAGTTTGACCCTCCACTTATAACAGATTCTCATCTTTTTATTGAAGGAGATAATTATCCTGTCCTGAAAAAAATGGCGGATGAATTCTCCGGCAAAATCAATCTGATTTATATAGATCCGCCTTATAATACCGGGAACGATTTTACTTATAATGATGATTTTGCTTCCGGGGAGGACAGGCATTCGGCGTGGCTAAGTTTTATGCAGCGACGTCTTGTTGCGGCTCGACCTTTACTTGCCGACACCGGCTGTATCTTTATTGCAATAGACCAGAGTGAATTATATACTCTCAAACTTCTCTGCGACCAGATTTTTGGGGAAGAAAATTTTGTAAATGATTTTATGTGGCTGCATGGCAAAGGTAAAAAAGATACCTGGTCGCGAACCTTACAGCAGCATACCCTTTGTTATGCCCGTGATAAACGAAAACTTCATGCCTTCCGTGAAGTCGAAGCCACCGGCTGGGCAACAAAAAATGTAGACGACGACCCGCGCGGTAACTGGTTTTCAGGTAGCATTTCCTTTACTGAAACCCGCTCAAATCCTAATCATAAAAACTACTATTCGATAGTTTCTCCGAGTGGAAAAGTCTGGACCCGTCAATGGCAGACAGATGAAGCTCACATGAAAGAGCTTATTGCCGACAATAGAATTTTCTGGGGCTCTGCACCAGCTTACGATAAAGTGCCTCGAGTAAAAATTTTTAATGAAGATACAACTGAGGTAATTCCTCGTAATATAATAGATTGCACCGATAGTACAAGAGCCGCACAACATCATTTAGACAATCTGCTTGGTGAAAAAGGTGCGTTTGATAATCCTAAACCGGTAAATCTGATTAAACATTTAATCGCTATAACACGGCAGCCAAAAGATGCTTTAATCATGGATTTTTTTGCAGGAAGCGGTACAACTTTTGAAGCCGTATGCGAACTTAATCAGCAGGAAAATGCATCCCGCCGTTGTATTCTTGTGCAAAAAGATGAAAATGGAATTTCAGATTTGTGCAAAAAAAGATGTCTTAAGGTTGCCGAACTTTATAAAATCAATATTGAGATTCATCGTCTGAAATAAAAAGATAAAAGATTTTCCCTAAGTCAAACTCCAATTTTTTCGGTTCAACCGAAAAAAGAAAACCATTTCGAAATTTTTCTGACTTTCAATCACAGTTTTTCAAACCTATACTTCACTCTGTAATAAAATCGAAGTCGCCTTTGGCTTCAGTTTAGGAGTAAGGTATGAAAAAAACAAAACTTATTGCATTCGCATTAGTGCTTATGGTATTGGCTTCTTCAGTTTATGCTAAACCAAAAAAGCAGGCAAAATCAAAAGGCACAGTACCTGGAACAGCAAGTACTGCTGGCTGGAAATTAAACGCAGACAAACCAATAAAATTCGACTGGTACATTAACTTTAGCTGGTTCGCTCGTCACTGGGGCGATTCTATGGTTTCAAAGTACATCACAGAAAAAACTGGTGTAGACATTAACTTCGTTGTACCTGCAGGTAACGAATCAGAAAAACTCAACTCAATGATCGCAGGTGATGCACTTCCAGACCTTATTACAATCGGCTGGTGGGAAGGACAGGTTCCTATGATGATTGATGCAGGTCTTGTTGAACCTCTCGATGAGCTTGCAAAAAAATATGATCCTTATTTCTTCAGGGTAACAAATACAGATAAGCTTGGCTGGTACAGACAGGCAGATGGTCATGTTTACGGTTATCCAAACTCATCTTATACACCGGCAGACTATAAAAAATATGCCGGAAAACTCACATCAAACGAAACCTTCCTTGTAAGAAAAGATATGTATGAAGCAATCGGTAAGCCGGATATGTCAACTCCAGAGGGATTCTTAAAAGCTCTCCGTGCAGCAAAGGCAAAGTTCCCTTCAGTAAATGGTCAGCCACTTATTCCTTTCACAACAAATGAATTCGGTGATACAGGTTGTTCACAGCTTCAGGGCTATCTTGCTCACTTCCTTGCAATTCCTCCAGAGAAAAACGGGAAGTTCGTAAACGCTGATCTTGGACTTACAGATGATCCTGAATATCTGCGATGGATGAAGACACTTCGTCAGGCACATTCTGAAGGTTTAATTGCAACAGATATGTTCGTAGACAAGAGAAGCCAGATTGAAGAGAAAGCAGCACAGGGACGTTATTTCTGTATGCTCTATCAGAACTGGGATATGCAGGCTGCACAGCATGCACTTTATTCAAGAGATCCAAACTCTGTTTATATCGCTGTTGATGGCCCAAAGAACAGCCGTGGCGATAATCCAACTCTCGCAGGAGGCGGAATTGCAGGATGGACTGTAACTTTGATTTCTAAGAACTGTAAAGATAAGGCTCGTGCAATTCAGTTCCTTTCTTACCTCATCAGTGAAGAAGGTCAGATGGATACAAACTTCGGTATCAAAGACAAGACATACGTAATCAACAGCAAAGGAATTCCTGAGCTTACACCAGAAATGAAAAAGCTTGATTCAACAGATAAGAACAAGCAGGAAACTGATGTTGGAATCATGTATACCTACTGGATGCTTATGGATACAGCATGGCAGGCACAGTGGGGAGTTGAATATGCTCCTTCTCTCGGACAGCCACAGCTTTGGACACGTCCTTATGTTCAGTCATTTGCTGCATACGATGGACTTACTCTTCCGGTTGGTTCAGAAGAACAGCTCATCTGTGAAGATATTCAGAGACGCTGGGGTAAGGTTCTTCCACAGCTTATCCGTGCAAAATCAGATGCTGAGTTTGATTCACTTGTAGCACAGTTCAACAAGTACAAGAAAGACAAAGGCGTAGACAAGGTAATTGCAGCTCAGACAAAGCTGATGAATGAAAACAAGGCAAAACTTGGAATGTAAAAACAAACTAAAAAAAGGATGGCAAAAAAAATGAAAAAAACAAAATATTTTTTTCCAAAAATGGGAATCGGCATTCTTTTGACAATGTTTACATCATGTCTTGCAATAAATGCAAAGAAGATTGTTGATGCACCATATTATCCTCCTGAGGAAGCATTTGCAGATGCAGGTGAACAGGAAAAGAATTTCAAGGTTTATTACTCAGGTTCTAAATCTCCAGTAATAGATGGTGAATTTAATGAATGGGATGGACTGGATGGAATCCGTGTTCGCCGAATGGTTTACGGTGGAATGTTCAATCCTGAAAATACAGATGGTCTGTTTAAGGTTAGAGCAGATGATTCATATCTCTATGTTTTTGCAGACATCATAGATGATCAGCCACAGGAAAATAAATTTCCTGCTCCACAGGGCTGGCGCGATGATTCAATTGAATTCTTTTTTGGTACAGATACAAGCTATCATACCTTCTACAAGAGTACAGATCACCGTGTAAGAATTGTTCCACAGAGCAAAACAAATAAATCTGCTTACGATGTAAGTTTGAACGATGTTTCAATGAACGGAAGTATTAAGGCTGCAATTGTTTACAGCGAACATGGTTACAAGATTGAAGCAGCTGTTCCATTCTCTCTATTGAGTATTAAAAAATTAAAGCCAAAGCAGAAGGTTCGTGGTGACTTCCAGATTAACGATGCAGACGACGGAAAAGAACGTTCTCGTCTCATTCACTGGAATAGCAGCAAAGATAATACCTACGTAGATGCAAGTTCCTGGGGAGACGGCATTGTAGTTGATTTAGCGGAGGCTGAAAATGAATAAAAAACGTTTTGCCGTTTTCACAGGCATTTTATTATTCCTCAATATTTCAATTTTTGCTCAGTTCATCACAGTAAAAAAAGATGCAAACGGCTGGCGCCTTATGGAAGACCGTAAGGAAATTGAAGTAAAGGGAATCGTATGGTCATATACTCCAATCGGAGAAACACATACTTATGATTTGTGGTCAAAGAGTGACGAGTTCATTGAGCGCATGATTGATACAGATATGCCAATGCTTAAAGCAATGGGTGTAAATGCAATCCGCTGTTTCAGTGACATTCCTCCAAAATGGGTAGAGTACATTTATACAAAGTACGGCATTTACACAATCGTAAATAATCTTCTTGGACGTTATGGTGTAACAGTAAACGGCACCTGGTATGCCAATACAGATTATTCTGATTTGTACACACGCGAAACTCTTGTTGAAATGGCAGTCGAGACAGCTGAAAAGTATCGTGCAGTAAACGGTGTTCTTATGTACATGTTCGGAAACGAAAGTAACTACGGACTTGTGTGGTCAGGTTCAGAAATTGAAAACCTTCCTGTTGGTGAACAGAATACTGTAAAAGCAGGTTACCTCTACAGTCTTCTTGAAGAGGCAATGGCTGCCTGTAAAGACATCGACCCATTCCACCCGGTAGGAATTGTAAATGGTGATACTCAGTATCTCGAACTGATTAAGAAACTTTGTCCTTCTCTGGATATTCTTGGTGTAAACGCTTATCGTGGATTCCGCTTCTACGATTCATTCTACGAAAATGTTGCAGAAGTTCTCGACAAGCCAATTATGTTCACAGAAGCCGGAGCAGATGCTTACAACGAAATCACTCATCAGGAAGATCAGTATGCTCAGATGGCTTATCTTATGAGCCAGTGGAAAGAAATCTATCAGCAGGGCTATGGAAAGGGCCGTTCACAGAATGTAATCGGTGGTTTTGTATTTGAATGGATGGATGAATGGTGGAAACACTATCAGAACAAAGATCTTGAACTTCATAATGACACAGGTACCTGGTCAAACTCTGGTTATGAATTAGACTATCGCGATGGCCTCAACAACATGGATGAGGAATGGTTTGGTATCTGTGCTCAGAGCAAGCTCACAGATCGTGGAATCAACAAGAGAATTCCACGTGCTTCATATTACCTTCTTCAGGACATCTGGAAGCTTTCACTTTATAAATCTTCAGAATCTGATATAAATAAAACTTTTGCATCATTGAATACCTCAATGTATCTTGCACAGGGAAATGAGAAATCAATCAAAGAAATGATAAATGAAAATAAACTCGTTCAGATTGATACTCTTGATGCAACCGTTCAGGTAACAACTCCAATGTATGTAAACAGAGTCTGGGGTGCTATTAAAGATAATGGTCACTTAAAAGAATCTTTTGAATATCAGAATGCAAAGGGTGAGAATGTTAAGACAACTGTTACTGCAGAAACAACCCTCGGCCTGACTGTAAAGCCAATGGAAAATCTTTCTGGTACAGCTGTAATCAAAGCCTGGACAGATTCTCCTTATACAAATCTTGGAGACAGATGGGCTTCTTACTACAAGGATGGACCAGATTATTCTACTACACAGCCAGAAGCAGAACTTAAGTATGTAGATTTCTATTCGGCATCACTTAATTATTCTGGAAATCTTTTTGACATAAATGGTTATTACCATGTTGGACATGCAAGTTTTGAAAACACAGGTGATATTTTTAATATTTCAAAAGAAGCTTTTGATATTATCGGTTATGACACTTATGGTTCAAAGGCTCCGATTGCTCTTGAGTTTGTAGGAAAGAATCTCCTTGAAGGACTTACAGTAATTGGTGGACCAGAAATCTGGGGAAGTGCAAAGCCTCAGGTTCAGGCAAACTACTTCCGCTGGTTCCCTACAGAATCTCTGTTTGTTCCGGACTTCACAATCGGCCTTGTTTATGCAGAAGAGTTTGGTGCTAAATCAAGTCCTGCTCTGGATCCATATAACGCATACGGTGCCGGAAGAAAAGCTTCAATTTATGCAGCAGCAGTTCTTGATCCATGGGTAACTCTCAAACTCGGTGTTCTCCATGCTGGTAGTGAAAAAGTTGGCGCAAAATATATCGATCAGAATGGTAATACTTCTAAGATTACTTATCTTGATACACTTGGCGGTTATGTTCAGCTCGGTACAAGTATGTTCCAGCATATGTACATCTACGGAAACGCAATCTACCGCGGTCTTGTAGCAGATACAAATCCTGCAGAAGTTAGAGGAAGTTTCTTTACAGCAGATTCAGGTGCTGGGAACAGATTTGAAGCTCAGGTTGGAGTTGATGTTGGATATGGTGATTTTGTATTCAAGCCGGTTGTCAGAGCTCGCGTTCCACTTCAGCAGCCAAAGGGCCGTGACCTTCTTACAGGTTCTCCATTTATCGTAGGTCTTGGAAACCGTCAGGCAATTGAAGTTGAAGCAGTTCTTACTTATGACCCTGAAGGAGCAACCTGGTTCCACGAATGGAATGGTGATGATATTGAAGGTGCAAAGTTTGCATTCTCTCTTACCGGAATGTATACCCTTTACGCCGGAAAGACAGATAATCTCCCTTTCAAGAGCAATACATGGACATCAGTTACAAATGAAACAACTGCAAAGTATAGCAATATGATCTGGTATAACGGTGGTGCACTTCCTGAGCAGAGAAATCTCTGGCAGGTTGGAACAAGAATCGTAACAAATCCACTTCCAGGACTTCGTATTATTGCAACTGCTGATGGTGGATGCCTTGGTGCCCTTACAGGAGCTTATCAGGGTGATTATCCGGAGTTAGTTAAGTTTGTAAATGCAGGACTTGCAGTTCGTTACAATCACTGGATTGGTTCTACAAAGTGGTCATTCAATACATGGGGACCAGAAAGCTGGTGGAGAAACTTTAACCAGACTTTCCCATTGCAGTTCAGTTTTGATATTGCTTACGGCTTTG
Source organism: Treponema bryantii (assembly GCF_900111035.1). Lineage (GTDB taxonomy): Bacteria > Spirochaetota > Spirochaetia > Treponematales > Treponemataceae > Treponema_D > Treponema_D bryantii_C. Next base: position 258,358 of record NZ_FOFU01000002.1, on the reverse strand, counting down.
GAGATAATCCTTCTTTCCTTGATGCAAAGAACAGAATTGGTCTTTCAATTATTGGCCGCAAGTTCGGAAAATACAGCTCAGATGCATACAACGCATTGCCTAATGGAGCTGTAGTAGATGGTTCAGCTTATGTTGAAATCACAACTTACGTAAATATAGGACTTTAAAATATGAAAAAGCAGCATTCTTTTGTTATTAGACTGCTGCTGCTTTCAGGAGTAGCAGCAATTATGAGTACATCTTGCATTTTCCTTCCACCGAAAGAAGCAGACGAAAAAGTTAAGACTGAAGTTGGAAAAGATGAAAACGGCAAGGATGTTCTGAAAAAAGACGGTCTGACTTGTGTGTGGCAGGATGAATTTGATTATACCGGAGTTCCGGATACATCAAAATGGAAGTATCAGACTGGTCATGGTAACAATGGTTGGGGAAATGCAGAACAGCAGAATTATGTTGATAACTCAACCAAGGCCGAAACAGCAATCGTAGGCGATGGAGTTCTAAAAATCAAAGCCTATCATAACGGATCAGAATGGAGAAGTGCCCGTATCAATTCTAAACAGACCTGGAAGTATGGTTATATTGAGGCACGTCTTAAGGTAACCGATCGTCCTGGTGCATGGCCAGCTTTCTGGATGATGCCGGAAAATCGTAGTGATTGGCCAAAGTGTGGTGAGATAGACATTATGGAAAATGCTCCTGCAATTGGTAATCATAAAATATTCAGTACGCTTCATGCTGAAGGACATTCAGGTGGAAGTGGTCAGAGTATTGGAACAAAAATCTATGATAATAATCTTTCATCTGAATGGCATACATTTGGAATTAAATGGACTGAAGATAGAATAACTGCCTATTACGATGATGTTGCTGTGGGAAGTTATAACAATGATGGTACAGAAGCCAATTGGCCGTATAATCAGAAATTTTACATTATTTTGAATCTGGCAATTGGTGGAACTCTTGGCGGTGATGCGTACGTAAACAATCTTAACGGTGAAGCAGAATTCCTTGTTGATTACGTTCGTGTATATCAATAACAGAAAATAAAACACCATTCTGAAATTTACAGGACTTTCATTTTGTAAATTTCAGAATAACAATTAAGAAAGAAAAAAGTACAGGAGGCTTTTATGAAAAAAATTGAAAAGATCATGATAGCAGTTGGTATGATTTCAATGTTACTTTCATTTACAGGTTGTGATCTTCTGACAGAAGCAGAACTTAAAGGGCGAAATGCAAACAATCCTACAATCCCTGGTGTAAATAACGGTAATCCAGGTAATTCTGGAACTTCAGATACTATTGGAGATTCCTGGGGCGCCTTATTTTCAGACCGTACTCATAATCCAATTGATTTACAGGTATGGCAGGGCTTTGACGCATCGTATGATTCTGAAAATGGAATGAAATGTGTTGTAATTCCAGGAGCATGGTTTGGTGGTGCAATTGTACAGGATAATGCAGCTTCACCAAAAGACTGTATTTATTATGACATGTCAAAAGTTTCAAAGGTTACTTTTAAGGTAAAGGCAAGTAATAATATGACAATTTGGGCTGGTTATTCAAATCAGAACAAAAATGATTCTTTAGTAAAACAAAACATCAATGTTACTACAAGCTGGCAGACAATAACTCTTACACAGAAAGGCGTAAGTAATGCATGGGCTATCTTTGCTTTTGGAAGTGATGGCGTATCTTCTGAAGAATGGCTTGCATTCAAAGATGTTACATATTTTGATTCGGAGAACGAGAGTTTATCTCTCAAATATGTCCAATAAAATAAAAAAAATATAAGGAGCAAGAAATGAAAAAACTTAAAATTTTTGGAGCTGCAGTAATGGCTGCATCTCTTCTCTTCACAAGCTGTGCACCGGCAGAGAATCCAACAGATCCTGAGATCGTAAATCCTGATCCAGACCCAACACCAGATCCTGACCCTGATCCAAATCCAGATCCTAATCCGGATCCTAATCCAGACCCAACACCTGATCCAGATCCAAAACCTGTTGAGAATGGCGAATTTACTATCACTTTCTCAGATGCAAACAATGCTGTAACTTATAAAGATGGTGTATATACAGTAAGTGTGGCAAATGCAAATGATTCAGAATGGGGTAATCAGATTTTTATTGCTAACCCAAACAAGGCTGCTGGAGTTGCTGCAGGTGATAAAATTCATACATCAATTACACTTGAAGCTGATAAAGAAATTACAACTATGTTTGTTAAGAATCAGTTTAATGGTGTGCTTTATTCTGGAATTGATACACAGAAAAATCTTCCCGCAAATGAAGCAACAGTATTTGATATTTATGGAATTGTAGCAGACAACTATGATGAAACTTCAAGTATTGTTCTTGCGCTTCGTGGAAATGCTGCAGATACAATCCTTAAGATTTCTGAAGTAAAAGTTGAAAAATTAACAGATTATACTGTAAATAAAGTAGAAATCAAAACTTCTACAACAACAATTTCTGCAGGTGAAACTGTAAAATTGTCAGCTTTTGATCAGTATGGATTTGAGATTGAGGATGCCGTTTTTGAAATCACTTCTGAAAATCCTGTTTCTACTATTTCTGGAAATGTTTTGACAGGTGGTAATGCTGCTGAAACAATTACAGTTGTTGCAAAATCAGGTGATATTGTTTCTGAAGCTATTTCAATCATAGTATCAGTTTCAAAAGATTATGCAAAATATTGGAATCCAACAACAACTACTGAAGGTGCAAATCCTCCTGCAGATTACTTCAGTATCTGGGCAGATCAGAACTGGTGTGGCTCAAATGTTGTATTGTCAGATATGACTGCAACAGAAACAAGTGTATCTTTGACACAGACTGTTACAGGAGCTTGCTGGTTTGGAACACAGATTTGGTATGGACTTTCTAAGACATCTAATCTTTCATTCAAGGTTACTTCATCAGTTGCAGGTGCGATTACTGTTAATGATGTAGTTTATACACTTGAAGCTGATACAGCTAAGGCTATTACTCTTGAGAATGTAAGCGGAAAACTTGCAATCCAGCTTGGACAGCATGCTGAAGGTGAAACATCTCTTGGAAGCTGTACTTTCACAATCTCAGATTTTACTGTAACAGCTGCAGAATAAATCTACATATATAGAAAAAATACTCCTATTTTGGGGATTGTCTGTTAAATAAAAAAGGTGGCTTGATTAGTTCGTCGAACATTCAAGCCACCTTTTCAGACAATCCTTTTTTATTTAACTAGAATAATTTTCGGCATTCAAGATAGAAGCGTTTTTCGTCTGCTTCACCCATACTGAAACTTTTTCTTGGGAGTGGGCCACGACCGTTGATTGTTTCAAAGAAGGAATCTTTTGCAATTGGAGGAAGAAGAATTCCTACTGCGTTTTCGCGTTCACCAAGTTTAAGGGTTTCATCACTTCCGTGGATGTAGTCAATTTCTGGTTTTTCAGAACCTGAGGCTCCTTTAAGGAATGCATCAATTTCTGGTTGAAGTCGGGCAACAGCAAGTTCTTTAATTCCGGTCTTAAGAAGAACGTATTTCTGCTTTCCGTTTCCGCCTTCTCTATATGCAAAACCAAAGTCTGCCCAAGAAGCTTTTACAGCAGCATCAAGTTCAGCTGCTCCTGAAACTTCACTTACAGTTCCACCAAGTTTTTCTGCGAGATGAGAAATCAAACCTTCAACATCAGCTCCAAAAATAACTCTATGAATTGGTTCAAATGTAAGACCTGTGTCATAAATATTTACAATTTCAACCAGAGCGTAGCGTACTGAACATGCTTTCAAAGCAGCTTCATCAGCACCCTGAGCTGTAAGTTTTTCTTTATATTCATCCCAGACAGCTTTTGCAGTAGCCAGAGAGTGATTTCCATCTCCAACAGCAAAAAGGAAGGTAGAACCATCTGCAGCACGGTTTTTATCTGCGATTTTAGAAACAGCTTCTGTTACATCTGCAATTTCATTTTCACTTTCTACAGCCCAGCCTGTAATAGATCCGCCGTTGCACATAAGTGAACCGTCATACAAAGGAGCCTTTGATTTTACTTTATTTCCAGTTCCGCCAACCAGTAAATCATCCTTATCATCAACCAGAAGCATAATGTGTGGTAATTCAAGAGGTGCTCCGCGGCGAATCTCCATACGAGGAGGAATTCGTTCAACGATTGTTGCTTCTGTGGCGCGGATATTTGCTTTGCTGAATGGCTTCCACTCATAGGTTTCAAGGTCAATTTGAGCAACAAGACCTTTTCTGATGCGGCCAAAAGCAGTTTTTCTTTCAATATATATTAAACAGTTTTTAGCTGTATCAAATATTCCACCGTCAATGTATTCTTTCATTGTTTTTCTGATTTTTTCAATTCTCTCTGGTTTATCAGGAGAGTTCAGATAAACTTCAGGTAAAATCAGGTTGAGTGTGGAAGGCTTACCTGCGGCACAAGCTTCTGCCTTCTTCCAGTAGTCTAAATCCTGAGTATACTGATCGCAGGCAATTACAGACCAGCTCGAAACATCAATGTTTTTTGGTAAAAGGATTTCCGGAATGGAAAGTCCAAAGTCTTCTATCTTTTTCATAAATGCAAGTATACAGTTTGAATCAATTTTATGCTATAATAATGAAGATTTTGATTATGAGTGTTACTCAATCTCTTACACTCCGCCAGGAACAAAAGCAAATTCAACGTCTCTCCCAGGTTCAGATTACAGCTCTGAACTATCTTGCAATGGGAAATGAAACACTTCGAGATGAAATATATAAAGCGGTAAGTGAGAATCCTGCTCTTGAAATTGTAAGGGAACCTGTTTTTTCTAATCTCCCGGCAGCAGAATATTCTTCGAGATATGGCAATTCTGAAACTTCAGATAAATATCAGCAGATACTTGAAAATCAGGAAGACTATGGAGAAACCTTACAGTCTCATCTTCTTCATCAGTTAAATGCAATGAAAATTTCTGATGATGAATTGGAATTGTGTACAAAGCTTATTTATAATCTGGATAAGAACGGCTTTTATGGTTCAATGCTTTCTCCTGAAACTTTAATACCTGCAACAATTGTTAATAATAGAAAAGCTGTGCTTGAAAAATGTCTTAATATAGTTCAGGCACTGGACCCGATTGGTACCTGCTGCCGTACTCCAGAAGAAAGTCTTTTAGTTCAGGCAAGACTTTCCGAAAATCCGAATCAACTTGCTCTTTTTATTCTTGATGGGCATCTTGATTTTCTTAATCCGCCCAATGCTTCAAAAATCAGCCGCAAGTTAATTGATTTTAAGGAAGCCTGGCATAAAAAAGCCTTCGCGGGACAGTCCGCGCTCGACAATCTCCCGTTGGATGAAGATGCCGCCGCGTCCGCGCTGAAATTTATCCTTTCCCTGAATCCACATCCAGCCCAGGGATATAATTCAGTTGCCACAGTGGATACGGGCCGTCCAGACGTAGTCCTTACAGTTACAAAAGAACCGGGTGCCTCTGATGATGATTTTTCGAGAGGCCTTGTTTCCCTCAATTCAGATTTTCATTTTCAGATAAAATATGCTTCGGGTGCTTTGCCGGAAATCAGAATTTCTCCAGATTTTAAGATGGATAAGGTGAATGTTGCAAAAGCACAGGCTTTGATTTCTTCTTTACAGTTCCGCGAATCTACAATTGTCATGCAGGGCTGTGCAATAGTCCAAGCGCAGAAAAACTTTTTCCTGAAGGGGCCGGGACATCTCAGCGTGCTTACAAGGCGGCAGATAGCAAAAGAACTTGAGATTCATGAATCCACCGTGTCCCGAATGTCAGCCAAAAACGGCAGTAAATATATTCAGACAGAATGGGGCCTCTTTCCCGCAAGTTATTTTTTTACTTCTGGAGTAAATAACCGCGACGGCAGCAAAAAAATCTCATCTGAAAGAATCAAACAAAAAATGCAGGCGATACTTGCTAAACCTGAAAATGAAAATCTTTCAGACCAGAAACTTACAGAGCTGTTAAATCAGAAGGGCGCGAAAATTGCCCGTCGTACCGTGGCAAAATATCGCGCCCAACTTGGACTAAAAAATTCGTATAAACGGTAAATACGGTGGTTTAGTTTGTTGAAACCACCGCAAACCGCAGTTTATTTCTGCTGAACCTTATCTTTTTCCTTCTTGATTTTGTTATCGAGTACATCCATCATCTTGTTCAATGCTGCACCAAAGTCAAAATCTTCTCCAGAAACATGAGCTGAAGTGCCCCATTTAAAGTTTACTGTAGTATCGAAAACATAGGTCTTGTCATGCTTGATTTTCATAAGTAAATCAACAATCAAATCATCACCGTAAGCAATTCTCTTAAGTTTTGATTCAATCATGTCAGACTGCTTCTGTTCAAGTGTAAAACCTACTGCATTAATTGATGGTGTCATAGTAGTCTCCTCGAGGAAGTAAATTTCTTTACTCCAGCTGTAAGTATTTTTAGATCCCGCATACGCAGGCAGATGAATTCTCATCACCTTTATAGTAACACGGGTTTTCTGAAAAAACAAATTCAGATTTTTAAATTTCTTTTTGGTATTGCTAAAATATCTTAAAGTGTGTATAGTAAAAATATATGGCAGATAAGAAATTCACAGTTCTGGATTTGCTTGACCTCGAACTTTCGGGACATGATGCTCTTGATCTTAAGTGTATCGCAGGGCGCCGTGGTTTACCACGTGCTATTACAGTTCCTGAACTTAACCGCCCTGGTCTTGCTCTTTCGGGCTTTTATGAATCTTTTGCCAGTAATCGTGTTCAGGTTTTCGGACGCGGTGAAACAGCCTATCTACAGAAACTTCATAAAGAAAAAAATACAGATTCAATAAGAAACTTTTTCCGCTCTCAGATGCCGTGCTGTATCTTTACGTACAATCTGGAGCCAACAGAAGATTTTCGTCGTATTGCAGAAGAAAGTTATTGTCCACTGCTTCAGACAAGTCTTACATCTACAGAGTTTTCAAATCGTATAATTCGTGTATTTGCAAATCAGTTTGCGCCGCGACAGACTTTGCATGGAGTTCTTGTAGAAGTTTACGGTATCGGTATTCTGCTTTCTGGACATTCCGGTGTTGGTAAAAGTGAAACAGCCCTTGAGCTTGTAGAACGCGGACACCGTCTTGTTGCTGATGATATTATTGAAATCCGCTGTGTAAACGGAAATATTATTCTGGGACGCGGTGCAAATACAGTTATCAGCCACCATATGGAAATCCGAGGTCTGGGTATCATCAATATTTCCCAGCTTTATGGAGTTGGTGCCATCCGCGACCAGAAGGAAGTTCAGCTTATTGTTCAGCTTGAAGACTGGAACTCTGCCAAGGCTTATGACCGTCTTGGTACAGAACAGAAATATAAGGAACTGCTTGGAGTTAAGGTTCCTGTACTTGAGATTCCGGTTCGTCCGGGTCGAAACCTTCCTATTATTATTGAGGCTGCCGCTATGAACGAGCGTCTTAAGAATATGGGATATAACTCTGCAAAGGACTTCAATCAGAACGTTCTTAAGTGGATTGAGACAGGAGAAGCGCAGACTGTTTACAACGGTAATGACGATTCTTACTAAAATAAATGCGGCAGAGAGGCTGCCAAGGAAATTCAAATGATCGAGAAGATTTTAACAGTTCAGAACAGAGCAGGAATTCACGCAAGACCTGCGGCAATTATTGCACAGACTTCAAACAAGTTTGAAAGCGAAATTACCCTCACCCGAGATGGAGCAACTGTAAATGCAAAATCAATTATGGGTGTAATAGCTATGGGGGCTGGTTATAATACTCAGCTTACAATGCAGGTTGTTGGTCCCGATGAATCTGAAGCAGCCTCGGTTATTGAGGAGTTGTTTAACAGTCGTTTTGAGGAGGACTAATAATGAGAGGAATTACAGATCGTCAGAAGGAAGTTTTAAACTATATTTCCTCTTACACTGAAGAAAACTCATTTCCACCAACTGTACGCGATATAAGTGAACATTTTGGTATTTCTCTTCGTGCAGTTCAGGATCATATTCTTGCCCTCCAGAAAAAAGGCTTCCTTTCTCAGAGTCAGAAAAAAGCCCGCTCAATTCGTGTGCTTTCTGATTGTCGTGAAAAAGAACCTCAGACTTTTATCAGCAAAGTTCCTCTTTTGGGAAACGTTGCTGCAGGTAAACCTCTTTTAAGTGAAGAAAATCTTGATGGATATGTAAATCTTACAGAACCTTTTGTTCGCCCGGGTAAAAGTTATTTTGCTCTTAGAGTTCGCGGCCAGAGTATGATAAATGCCGGAATTCTTGATGGTGATCTTGCTGTAGTAGAGCAGGCTTCAACTGCTGTTGACGGACAGATTATTGTGGCTGTAATAGATGATGCTATTACCCTTAAACGTTATTATAAAGAGTCTGCAAGAATTCGTCTTCAGCCGGAAAATCCAGATTTCCAGGCTATTTATTGTACAGACGTTCGTATTGTTGGAATTCTGTCAAATATCGTAAGAACTTACTAAAATATCAGGCAGCAGAATTATATGGCAGCAGCAGGTCCTATTTATCTTTACACTGGTCCGGAGTTCGGTAAGCGCAACGAAGCAGTTGACGCTGTAAAAGCCGCTCATAAAAAACAGTTCGGTGTAATAGACGAGCATTCATTCTATCTTCTCGAAACTCCTTTCAGTGAAGTTATGACAATTCTTCAGAGCGGCACTTTGTTTTCTGATGGTGTTTGTGTTGTCTGTAAGAATGCAGAACTTATAAAGAAGAAAGATGAGATTCAGATGATTTCGGACTGGCTGAAAAATCCAGAGCCATCTGCAATTCTGATTCTTGTATCAGATGAAATCAGTGTAGATTCAAAACTCGAAAAACTTATTCCAACTGCAAACCGCAAAAAGTTCTGGGAAATGTTTGAGAGCGATAAGCTGCCTTGGGTAACAAGTTATTTCAGCAAAAACGGATACCGTATACAGCAGGGCGCGGCCAAACTGATTTTAGAGTTAATAGAAAATAATACGCAGTCTCTCGCTGCCGAGTGCTCAAGATTCTTCGTTCTTTTCCCAAAAGACCACGAAATCACCGAGGCGGATGTAGACTCTGTTCTAACTCACAGCCGTGAAGAAAACGCTTTCAGCCTTTTCCGTGAGCTGGCCAACAGCGCCGATGCTGCGCCTGTTCGTCTTGAAAAAGGCCTTCAGATTCTTCAGAAAATCAGACTTTCAAAAGAAAATTCTTCTGTAATGATTATTGCAGGACTCGCTTCATGCTTTAGAAAACTTCAGGACTGGCATAAACGCGGAGAGCAGGCAATTCCGCAAGCAATGCTTCAGAAACAGTACAGGAGTGCAGCTAAGGTGTGGACAATGGGACAGTCTGCGGCAATTCTTGCAGTGCTTGCCTCAACAGATATGGAGATTCGTTCCGGTGGTTCTCAAATGGAAGATGTTCTTCTTCAGAAAATGCTTTATGAAATAGTTATTAAAAATGGAGCTCAGTTGTCTACTCTATCGCAAGAGTACTAAGCAGTTCTTTTAATGCCTTCAGCTCTTCTGCTGTAAAGGTAGAACCTTTTCCCATTTTCTGGTGGTCAGGGGACCAGCTGCGTAAATCATATTTAGCAGGTCTGCCACCCCATGATACAAGGTTCAGTTCAAGATTCCAGCCGCCTTTTCCTTCGGCAACAGTTCCAAGATTTTTTTCAATCTTAAAAGAGAAATCATCTGCCATGACTGCCTCCTTAAAAAAAATTGTAATTTTTTTTACATTGAGTTGTTATAATTCTGTATACTTTAATTATCGTTGTAAGATTGGCGTAATTATAGTAAAATATAATAAAATAACTATTGTGAGGTAAAATATGAAGAAAGTTAGTATAATTCTTCTTTCTATTTTCACTCTTTTGTTCTTTATTTCCTGCGGTTCAAAACCTGCTGCTGAAGAACAGAAGCCAGCAGCTCCCGAGGTAAAGGAAGCTATAGAAGATGTATCAGAAAATGTTGTAGATGAGAGTCTTACAAAAGCTGCTAAACTTGCTCAGCTTATGGAACAAATCAATGATGCGAGAAAAGTTGCTATTGAAGCAGGTGCTGATAGAAATTGTCCGGAGCAGATGAGTAAGCTCGATTACCTTCTTTCTGGTCTTAAAGACAGTGACAATCCGGAAAAGGCTGCACAGTCAATCATTGACAGATATAACCTTCTTGCAAATTACAGCAAGGCAGTTGATGCAAAGAAAGAAATTGACGAAAGCGGTTTTGCTTCTTATGCACAGAATAACTACGATAGAGGTGTTAGCAGCCTCAATAAGGTAGAAGCTGCTTTTGAAGCAGATTCAGATGATTTTGATAAGTCAGTTTTTGCAGAAGCAGAAAATGCACTTAAAGATTTTAATACAGTTATCAACGTAGCTTATAAGAAGCTTGCAAAAGAAGAACGCGATGCTGCAATGGAAGCAAAGAAAAAGGCTGATAGCGTTAAAGCTGGTGTTGCCCGCAAAGCAGAGTATAAAGAAGCAGCAGATCTTATTCAGACTGGTGATTCACTCTATGCAATGCAGAATGCAAAGAAAGCTGTTGACAAATATAAAGATGCAAAAACAAAGTTTACATATCTTTATGAAGATGTAGCTGCTAAGCGTGCTGCTGCACAGGCTGCAATTGAAGAAGCTAAAAAGCGTGTAGCAGAAAGTGAGAAGTTTGCTGAAGAAGCAGATGTTAAGGCTCCAATCACAGAAAAAGTTGAAGGTATCGAAGATGAAGATGCTGTTCTTCTTGAAGCTGATGATTATGAAGATCCAGAAAAGGCCGAGGCTGATATTGCTGAAGAACTTGAGGATGATATTGATGAATCGGAGGCTAAGTAATTATGAAAAAGATTATTTCGATTTTAGTAATAGCATTACTTGCAGCTTCTGTATTTGCAGTTAGTTACAAGAATAATACATTCCAGAAGCTTGCAGATGAGTATACAAAGAAGGCTGAAATTGCACTTGATGCAGGACAGTATGATGATGCTGTAGAGTATTCAAAGAAAGCAGAAGAAAATGCCGCTCTTTCTGAAGCTTATATCAGAATGATGATGGCTCGTGGTGAAGCAGAAAACAATATTAAGCTTGCAAAGAATCAGATTGCATGGGCAGAAAAGATTGATGCTCCAAACACATTCCCAATGGCTTATACTTCAGCAAAAGATAATCTTGAAAAGGCAGAAACTTCTTTCGAAGGTGAAGATTTTGAAAAGGCAAATGCTTATGCAAAGGCTTCACTTGCCGCTCTTGATGGAATCAGAGAAGTTACTCCACTTCCAGAGTTCTACATTGTAAAACCTTGGGCAGAAACAAAAGACTGTTACTGGAATATTTCTGGTCGTCCTTATGTTTACAACAACCCGTTGCTTTGGGAAAATCTTTATCAGGCAAACAAAAACAACATGCCAAAGCCTGAGGATCCAAACCTTATCCATCCAGGTATGAAGATGAAGATTCCAAGCCTTACTGGTGAATACCGTAAAGGTACTTACGATCCTAAGAAGGAATACGAAACTTACGGTAAGTAATTTTCAGATACCCTCGGACTTGATCCGAGGGTCTTTTTTTATATCTATATCTTTCCGCCGTTATGCTTAATATAAAGGCTCAACGCCATTCCCATAATGGCATGTGGGAACTGCTCAGTACCCATTCCTTCAAGAACTTCTTCTTTAGATAATTCCATACAGTTTATAAATTCATCATCATCAAGATTCTGTTTTCCTGTAGCCTTTAAATCCTGAGCGAGGTAGAAATGAACATGATTCTTAAAAAGAGCCGGATTTGGATTTACTGAACCGAGTTTAATAAGCATTCCTGCCTTAAAACCTGTTTCTTCTTCCAGTTCTCGGCGGGCAGCCTGTTCAGGTTCTTCTCCTTTATCAATTACGCCACCTGGGAATTCAACGCTTAATGCAGATTCACCATGACGCCACTGTTTTACCATAAGAAACTTATCATTGTGTTCTGGAATTACAATTACCCAGTCAGGAGCATCCATTATGATGTAATCACCTTCTGTTCCATCAGAAGAAACGTTATGTCGTTTTGTAACAGTACAGACAACGGTTTTTAAAAGTGGTTCGGAAGGGCCTTCTTTCCATTTAAGTTTTTCGTCTTCAGGCAGAAAATAATTTTTCATAAAAAATCTCCGTTACTTTTTGACAGATTCAAATTCTCGTTTTATCATATTATAGGGTTATAAACAGATTATTGAAATATCAACAGCCTGTTTTTAATCAAATTTTTATTTCGAGAGGTGAACTTATGGCAGTAATTACAATTTCAAGACAGGTAGCAGCATTGGGTGATGAAGTAGCCGGCGAGCTTGCAAAAAGACTCGGCTATAAGTTCATCACAAGAAAAGAAATTGAAAAGAGAATTGTTGAACTTGGCTTTTCTGAGAACAAAATGCCGAAGTTTGACGAGCGTAAACCCGGATTCTTTGCATCTCTTACAAAAGACCGCGATGAATATCTGAATTATGCTCAATATGCAATCCTGGAAGCCGCAGAGAAGAAGAATGTGGTGATTATAGGACGTGGTGCTTTTGCTGTGCTTCAGAATGTACCGAATAATATTTCTGTGCGTCTTATAGCTGATGAAGCAACCCGTATCGATCGTCTACGTAAAGAATTTAACTGGGATGAAAAACAGGCTCTTCAGCGTATTCAGGAAAGTGATGCAAACAGAGCTGGTTTTCATTCAAGTTTTTATAACGTAGATATCAATGATCCTGTAAATTATCATGCAGTTCTTAATACCGGTCTTTTGAGCCTTGAACTTGCTGTTGATGTTATAGCTGAGCTCGTAGAAAAGAAGGTTACTATTAAGCAGGAAGAAGAGGGGAATAAGATTATTGATGATCTTTTGAAGGCTCAGACTGTTGTAAATAAGCTTTCAATGGAAAGAAAACTTAATATTGAGTTCATGCATGCTACAATTCAGGGAAATACAGTTGTTCTTCATGGAGTATCTGATTCTCCGGCAGTTGTAGAACAGGCTTTGCAGCTGATACGCGAAGAGATGCCAGGCTACGATGCAAAGTCCGCAGTAAGCATTATTCATGATTTCAAGACTTTCCAGTAGGATTATCGAGCGACTCTTATAGACTGCAGTAAGTCCTTCTAACTTGACTTTCTTTTCTATAAATTAGATAATATTTGTATGAAACTATCTAACAAGTTTACTTTTACTCGCATTATTTTTGCACCTATTTTCTTCTTATTATATTTCATCCCGATTTGGACAGGCTGCGGTACAAAGTTCTCTTTGTTGATTGCTATTCCTTGTCTTGTCTTTGCGGAATTTACAGACTACCTTGATGGACACTATGCCCGCAAGCATAATGAAGTAAGTGACTTCGGTAAACTTTTTGATCCGTTTGCTGATGTTGTGCTTCATCTGACTGCTTTTGTATGTCTCATGCATTCTGTAAAAAGCGGTATTTCATATATGCCGGTTTTGTTTTTTGTTTTAATCATGCTTCGTGAGTTCTCTCAGAACTTTTTAAGAATGGTTGCAGCAAAACAGGGAACTGCAATTGCAGCGCGAAAAGGCGGAAAGCTTAAGACAGTGGTTTATATAATTGCTGAGTTCTACGGAATTCTTCTTGAACTTATGCTTCGTATGGATATAGTTCCAGAATTCTGGGGTGGTCTTAAAATTGGAGTTTATGTCCTTTTTGGAATCTGTGTAATCTTAAGTTATGCATCATTTATAGATTATTTGATTCATTTCGGAAAAATCTTAAAAGATATATGATAAAACAAAAAGCGCGGTGTTATCCACCGCGCTTTTTGTTTATGCCTTTTGTTCTTTAGCAGGCTTCAATTGCAATCTTTTTAGGAGCTGCAATTGCTTTTTTAGCCATGTTGATAGTCAAAATACCGTTCTTAAAGTTTGCTTTGATAGACTCGGCATCAACATCTGTAGGAAGTGTAAAGCGGCGTTCAAAACTTGAACTTCGTCTTTCCTTAAGAATGTACTTAGTCTTTTTATCTTTCTTGTCCTCTTTAGTTTCTTTTGTCTCTTCAACCTTAGAGGCAATAGTAAGATTGTCGTGGTCAAGCTCGATATTTACGTCTTTTTCAGAACGGCCAGGCAATTCCATTTCCAGAGTGTAGGCGTTATCTTCTTCTTTTACGTCAACACGTGGAGTATTTGTACAATACATAACACTTGGAGTGTTACCCATCATGTCATTAAAAAGTGAATCAATAAATGAAAGTTCGTTCATATCTATACCTCTTTGTATTTAGATTTGTTTGTAAGTGTTTAGCTTACACTTTTATATATAGCAAATATCGTGCCAAGTATACAGGATTGATTTAAAATAACAGCGAATCTGGCGCAAGGGAGCGGATTTGGGTGCAAAAAACACTTTGTGAGTTGCTGCCGCGATAGCGGCAGTTTATAGTTTCTCTACAACTCACAACGTGTAGCGCCTTATGGCGCGTTTTTTGTACCCAAATACGTGACCGGAAGCCAAGTTTACGTTTATTTTATGATAATTAAGTGTGTCATAATTACGCAGTTTCTATAAATAAAATGACACACTTTAGGTTAAAAGTGCACGCTTTTAGCGGAAAATAGTCTTAATGAGTGTTTTTATGTCCGCAATTCCCTGGTTATTGCCGTCCTGTGGGGATAAAATCTGGTTGAAACCAAGGCTTTCTGCGGCTTTGATACGTTGTTTTGCTTTATTTACCGGGCGGATTTCACCTGCGAGGCTTAATTCCCCGAATACTGCGGTGCCGTTTTTTACCGGAATATCAGTTCTGGCAGAATAAAGTGCTGCTGCTAAGGCTGCATCTATGGCACTTTCGCTTAATTTTATGCCACCGGCAACGTTTACATATATATCCTGATCGGAAAAACACAGTCCGCATCGTTTTTCGATGACGGCAGCAACCCTTGCAACTCGTCCGGAATCAATTTTTTCACTGTAAATACGTGAAACACTGGCTTTTGCAGGTACTGTAAGGGCCTGAATCTCTACTAAAAAGACTCTGCTGCCTTCAAAAACTGGTGTACAGGCTACTCCGGCAGGCTGATTTTCTTTTCTCTGGGTTAAAAAGAGAGATGCGGGATTTAAAACAGGTGTTAATCCTTTTTCACTCATGCTGAAAATACCTATTTCATCTACAGAACCAAAGCGATTCTTCTGTGCATGAAGGAATCTTATGTCATCTGCATTGCGTTCGAACGAAATTACAGTATCAACCATGTGTTCAAGTGACTTTGGACCGGCGATTGTACCTTCTTTTGTCACATGAGCTGTCATAATAAGCACTGTATCACGTTCTTTTGCCCAGGAAATGAACTCATTTGCACAATATTTAAGCTGATTAACGGTACCAGGTATAATTCCGGCTTCTGCGCTGTATATTGTTTGTATAGAATCTATAATAACAAAGGCTGGATTAAGTGAATCTAAGGCATCTAAAGAGTCTTCCAGGCGGGAAGTACATAAAATACTGATTCCATTGCAGGAAAGTTCCAGTCGGTCAGCTCTTTCTTTTATCTGTGCAGCTGATTCCTCGCCGCTTATATACAAAACTACTGCTCCAGACTGTGCAACACTGGCTGCTGTCTGTAAAAGCAGAGTAGATTTTCCGATTCCAGGTTCTCCTCCAAGCAGGATTGCAGAACGTTTTGTGGCTCCGCCTCCTAAAACACGGTCAAATTCGTCTATTCCTGTAGAAAGACGGCTGTTTTCCTGTGCTTTTACCGACGCAAGACCGACAGGCTTTTGCTTTTCAACTGCTTCACTGCCACGTCCTGCGGGTGTAACATTGTTTTTGTCGATTATGATTTCTTCAAGAGAATTCCATTCTCCGCATTCCGGGCAGCGGCCAAGCCATCTTGGTTGTGTATAACCGCAGTTAGAACATCTGTAGCTTACAGATCCACTTTTTTTTGCCATAGTACCTCATTCGGTCGGATTTTTTTAAGGAATTTTTGTGAAATTTTCACAAAACTATTGACATCTGAATAAGATGGTATTATATTAAAGTCAGCTTGTAAATAAGCTGATAAACTCTCTCCGATGTCCAGCAACGCTGGACGGCAAGGTTCCCTTTTAGTGTTACTGTCTGGGAACCTTGTTTTTTTAACCTGTGTAAGCCCGCTGGCGGGCGTTGTTCAATAGCAGACCGTTAAAAAAATTGCGAAAGCAATTTTTAGGTCTACCTATCCTTGTGTAATTACTGATCCGGCTGCCACGCTTTCTGTAACCCAGGTGTTACCGCCAATGGTTGAACCGCGGTTAATAATAGTTTCACCACCGAGAATTGTTGCATTTGCGTAAATTGTTACATCATCTTCTATAGTAGGGTGTCTCTTCTTGTTCTGAAGATTCTTTTTAACACTTAAAGCACCAAGTGTTACCCCCTGATAAATCTTAACGTTTGTTCCAATAATACAGGTTTCACCAATAACAACACCAGTTCCATGATCAATAAAGAATGATTCACCGATTGTTGCACCTGGATGAATATCAATACCAGTCTTGCCATGAACGTGTTCACTCATAATTCGAGGAATAATAGGAACACCGTTTTCATAAAGGAAATGCGCAATACGGTATACAAGAATTGCTTCGAGACCAGGATAAGAAAGAACAACTTCTTCGTTGCTTTTAGCAGCAGGATCGCCATTAAAGGCTGCTTTTACATCAAGCTGAATCTTGCGGCGGATTTCTGGTATTTCTTCTATTAATGCAATAGCTGTTTTTTCAGCCAGCTTAAAACAATGTGATTCTGCAATATTATTGATTTCGTCATGTGTGCAGGTCTGGGCCTTTGTATAAATCAATGCCTTCTGAATTTCGCGTGTCAGATTAGCGATTATATTGTTTACTTTCTGTCCTGTAATGTAACGGATATTTACTGAATCAATATCTTCTGCAGTTTTAAAGCCTGGAAAAATTACAGTCTGAATATCAGAAAGAATCGAAACTACATTCTGTCTGTTTGGAAAATCTTCGGTATGGTTTCTGTTGATGAGTCCGTATCTGTCATAGGAATCCAGAATTCCATCTATCAGCATATCAATATTCATAGAAAACCCCATTGTTTTAAATGATGATAAATAATATCATAGAATATATAAATATTCTATCTATATATTCTATAGGTTTATAGAAATAAAAGTTATAAAATTTATGAAAAATTCAGGTGAAATTTCATAAATTCATGAAGAATTTTATTGACTAAAATTATTTCTTAGTTTATATTCGTAGAACGCATGTTTTCTATGAGTTAGTGTGGAATACTGCATGATGCCCCCGTAGCTCAGTTGGTAGAGCACCACATCGGTAATGTGGAGGTCTGCAGTCCGATTCTGCACGTGGGCTTTTGAAATTGAAAATTTTTTGAGCGAATATATTTAGGAGTTAAATATGGGAAGCAAGAAGAAAGGTGCTGTTGAAATTATCGCTTTGCAGTGCACAGAATGTAAGAGAAAGAATTATACTACTTACAAGAACCGTAAGAACATCACAGGCAAACTTGAGAAGAATAAGTATTGTCCATGGTGCAAGAAGAGCATTCTTCACAAAGAAACAAAAGCAAAATAATTTTTGATATTTATCCGGCTTCGGTCGGTTTAGATATATAGGGCAGTAGTTCAGCTGGTAGAGCAGCGGTCTCCAAAACCGCCTGTCGTGGGTTCAAATCCTACCTGCCCTGATTTTATAAAGGAAAGGTGTTATGGCTAAGGTAATTCAGTTTTTTAAAGAAAGCAGAGCAGAGTTGAAGAAGGTTGTATGGCCTACTAAAGATGATGTCATTTCTTCAATTAAAGTTGTTATCATCTCTACAATTGTAGTAGCTGTAATACTTGGTTTACTTGATCTTGGTTTTTCTCAGCTGTTCCGTATTGTAATGAAATAGGACGGTAAAGGGATGTCTAAAAGCTGGTATATTCTTCATACCTATACTGGATATGAAGGAAAGATTGAACGTACAATAAAATCACTTCTTGAAAAATATCCAACAGATAAGAATGCGGGAATTGACCCTGAAGTTGTAATTGATGTAAGGGTTCCTGTTGAAGAAGTTGTAGAAATCAAAGACGGTAAAAAAAGAACTCGTTCTAATAAATTTCTTCCTGGTTACATTATGCTTGAAATGGATCTTCCAGAAATTGGCTGGAAAGATACTTGTGCTAAATTGTACAAGATTCAGGGTGTAACTGGTTTTGTTGGAAATGTAAGCCGTCAGAATCGTCCAATGCCAATCACAAAAGATGAGGCTATGAATCTTCTTCAGAAGTCTGGTGTTATCAAGGGTGATAAGCAGGTTCGTGTACGTCAGTCATTCAATGTTGGCGATGTAGTTAAGATTGCCGACGGTCCTTTCGCATCATTCACAGGTACTGTAAAAGAAATCAATATGGAAAAAGAGAAGCTTAGTGTTGAGGTTCAGATTTTTGGTCGCCCAACTCCAGTAGAAGTAAGCTTCCTTCAGGCTGAAAAAGCCTAAGTTCTTTATAATTTATATTTAGCAAATTCAGGGGTTTGTATCCCAAGTACAAACCGTTTGATCCTGTTTTTGGGAGAGATGCAAGTCCGTTGGACATAGGCATTTCGTTAGAAAGACTTCTATATGAAGCTTTCACACCAACATTGGGAGAAATAAAATGGCTACAAAGAAAGTAACTGCCGTGATCAAATTGCAGTGTCCTGCAGGAGCAGCAACACCAGCTCCTCCAATTGGACCAGCTCTTGGACCTCACGGAGTTTCAGCTCCAAAGTTCGTTCAGGAATTCAACGATCGAACTAAGTCAATGGAAAAAGGTCTTGTAATCCCTGTAGTAATTACAGTATATCAGGACAAATCTTACACATTCATTCTTAAAACTCCTCCAGCAGCAGTTCTTATTAAGAAAGCTTGTAAACTCGACAAGGGTTCAGGAAACCCTCTTCGTAACAAGGTTGCTACTCTTTCTAAGAAAGACCTGGAAGAAATCGCTAAGACAAAGATGCCAGATATCAATGCTAACGATATCGAAGCAGCAAAGAAAATCATTGCCGGTACTGCTCGCAGTATGGGTGTAGAGGTGGAGCAGTAATATGAAACATGGAAAGAAATATAACGCAGCTGCTGCAAAGTATGATCTTTCAAAGAAATATGATGTAGCTTCAGCTTGTAAAATGGTTCAGGACATGAAGTTTGCTAACTTCGATGAGACTGTAGAAGCTCACGTAGTACTTCGTCTTGAGAAAAATGCTACTGTACGTGATACATTGGTATTCCCAAATCAGTTCAAGGGTGAAAAGAAAGTTCTTGTTTTCTGTAAGGGAGACAAGGTAAAGGAAGCTCTTGATGCTGGTGCTGCTTTCGCAGGTGAAGAATATATCGAAAAGGTAAAGGACGGCTGGTTGGACTTCGACGTTGCTGTTGCTACACCTGATATGATGAAAGACGTAGGTCGTCTTGGTATGGTTCTTGGACGCAAAGGTTTGATGCCTAACCCTAAAACTGGTACTGTAACTCCTAACGTAGCTCAGGCTGTTGCAGAACTCAAGAAGGGTCGTACAGAGTTCCGTGCTGATAAGACTGGTATCGTACACATTGCTGTTGGTAAGTGTTCTATGGATACAGATAAGCTTGTTGCAAACGTAAATACTCTTCTTTCTGAAGTAAGCAAGAAGAAGCCTGCTGGTGCAGCTGCTGGTTTTGTTAAGTCTGTTTCTGTAAGTTCATCTATGGGCCCAGGCGTATGGGTTGACTATAAGGAAGGCGAATAATGGCAGTAAGAGCAAAGAAAATTCAGCCAGCTAAGGCTCAGGCTATTGAAGAAGCAAAAAAGACATTTGCTGATTACAGCGACTTCATTTTCGCTGACTATCGCGGTCTTACAGTAGAGCAGATTACTGCTCTTCGTGATAAACTTCGTGAGAAGAATGCTGTGCTTAAAGTTGTAAAGAACAACTTCGCACGTATCGCTTTTGAAGATATGAAAGTAGAAAATGTTGCTGACTATCTCAAAGGCCCTACTGTAGTAGCAATGGCTAAAGAAGATTCTAACGAAGTTGCAAAGGTTCTTTTCGACTTTGCAAAAGATGCTCCAGCTCTCGCAGTAAAGGGTGCTAGCATCGCTAATGAAATCTATGACCAGGCTAAGATTGAGGCTTACTCAAAGGTTCCTGGAAAGAAGCAGCTTTACGCTATGCTTATGTCTGCAATGAACGGTCCAGCTCAGAAGCTTGCCGCTACATTGAAGGCTTATGCAGACAAGAAAGCAGCAGAAGGTGCAAACTAATTAGTTTGACTTTCAAAACAACAAACAATAACACACTTCAGGCTTCATAGCTGTCGACTGTCGTGTGTAAAATGCAGAACGGCTCAGTTGAGCTAAAACTGCGGCCACCTGAAAGGTGGAAAATATAACTAATTTATAGTGGAGAAGACAATATGGCAGCTCTCACAAATGATCAGATTCTTGATGCAATCGCATCTATGTCAGTTCTTGAAGTTTCAGAACTCGTAAAAGCAATGGAAGAAAAATTCGGCGTAACAGCAGCAGTAGCAGTAGCAGCAGGTCCTGCAGCAGGTGCAGCAGCTGGTGGTGCTGAAGAGCAGACAGAGTTCACAGTAACTCTCGAATCATTCGACGCAGCAAAGAAGATTCCAGTAATCAAGGCTGTTCGTGAAATCACAGGTCTCGGACTTGGTGAAGCTAAGGCACTCGTAGAAGGTGCTCCAAAGGCTCTTAAAGAAGGCGTAAGCAAGGCTGACGCTGACGAAATGATCAAGAAGATCGAAGAAGCTGGTGGAAAGGCTAGCAAGAAATAAGTCAGAATAATCTGACAATCTATCTATAGGGGATGTCTGGCATGTAAAAGTGTCGGGTATCCCCTTTAGTCGTATTTATGGCATTTTTTTATATCGGTGTTTTCTGTGCTGTGCGGAGTTTCCAGCATGTAGCAGTTAACAAACCGAAACACAATATCATCAGGGGGATCTGATGTTCGCAAAGACTCGAACAATCAACCGTCAGAATTATGGAAAGGCCATCCAGCACGCTATGGATGTTCCTGATCTTATCGCAATCCAGACAAAATCGTATGATGATTTCCTTCAGGCAGGAGCCTTGAAAGAGCAGAAAGAAGTTCTTAATCAGGGACTTCAGGACGTATTTACTTCAACATTCCCTATCGAAAGTCCTAACGGCGATATGTCATTGGAGTATGAGTTTTATGAGCTCGACTGGGAGAACCAGAAGTTCACCGAGTTGCAGTGCAAGCAGAAGGGACTTACTTATTCGGTTCCTTTAAAAGCCCGTATCAATTTGAATTTCCTTCAGACTGGAGCAATCCTCCAGAAAGATATCTATATGGGCGACATTCCGCTTATGACAGACCGTGGTACATTTGTTATCAATGGAGCTGAACGCGTAGTTGTTTCCCAAATTCACCGTTCGCCTGGCGTAATTTTCTGCCATGACAAGGGTGTTTACTCAAGCCGTATTATTCCGTACCGCGGATCTTGGCTTGAATTTGAAATTGACCAGAAAAAAGAGCTTATTTTTGCAAAGATTGACCGCAAAAAGAAGATTCTTGGTACAGTATTCCTTCGCGCACTTGGTTATTCAACACGTGAAGAAATCATCCGCTGCTTCTACGATGTAGAAGATGTAAAAGTTGTAAAGGGTGATGAACTTGTAGACAAGGTTCTTGCTTCTGCAGTTCTTATTAAAGATGAAGAAGGTAACGAAAAGAGACTTTTCAATGCCGGAACAAAGCTTCATCCACATGATATCGATGACCTCGTTGCAAACAAAATCGAAGAAATCTGCGTAATCCGTTTCGATACACGCAGCAATTCTAATGGTGATGAAAAGAATACTTCTCTCGATTCACAGATGATTATCAACTGTTTCGAACGTGAGGAAGTTAAGTTTGTAAAAGAAGGTTCTGTAGATAACGAACCAACTAAAGAAGATTGTCTCGCTGCTGTATATGCAATCCTTCAGCCAGGTGAGCCAATGACAGTTGAGCAGGCTGAAAAAGACCTCAACTCATTGTTCTTCTCTGAGCGCCGCTATGACCTCGGTCGTGTTGGTCGTTACAAACTCAACAAGAAGTTTGATTACTCAGATGATGTAAAAGACTTCACTCTTATTAAGGATGATATCATCAACACAATGAAGTTCCTTATCAAGGTTTACATTGGTGAAGAACAGATTGACGATATCGACCACCTTGGAAACCGCCGTATCCGTTCTGTAGGCGAGTTGATGACAAATCAGCTTAAGTCTGCATTTGCAAGAATGGAACGTATTGCTAAGGAAAGAATGAGTCTCAAAGAAACTGATACAATGAAGCCACAGGATTTGATTTCTATCAAACCTATCGTAGCTGCTATCAAAGAGTTCTTTGGTTCATCTCAGCTTTCACAGTTCATGGATCAGATTAACCCTCTGGCTGAACTTACTCATAAACGTCGTCTTAACGCTCTCGGACCTGGTGGTCTTTCTCGTGACCGTGCCGGCTTCGAAGTTCGTGACGTACACTATTCACACTATGGACGCATGTGTCCTATCGAGACTCCTGAAGGTCCGAACATCGGTCTTATCGTATCTCTCGCTATGTACACACGCATCAATGATTACGGATTCCTTGAAGCTCCATACCGCAAGGTAGTAAACGGAAAGGCTACAAACGAAGTTGAATACCTTTCTGCTATGGATGAGGATAAGTACTACATTGGTCAGGTTGTTGAAGGTATGAAGAAAGATGGTTCTTTCCCAACTGAAACAATTTCTTGCCGTAACCGTGGTAACTATACTCAGCGTTCTCCAAAGGATGTACAGTATATCGACGTTTCTCCACGTCAGGTAATTTCTGTATCTGCTTCTTTGATTCCATTCCTTGAGCATGACGATGCTAACCGTGCGCTCATGGGTTGTAACATGCAGCGTCAGGCTGTACCTCTTCTCTTCCCAGAACCACCACACGTTGGTACTGGTATGGAAAGAAAGTGTGCTTATGACTCTGGTGTTCTTATCAAGGCTAAGCATGATGGTGAAGTAATCTTCGTTTCAAGTGAATTGATTAAGGTTAAAGTTGATGGTTCTAAGGCAGTTGATGAATACAGCCTCCTGAAGTATCAGAGAACTAACAATGATACATGTAACCACCAGCGCCCTACAGTTAATGTTGGTGAAAAGGTAAAAGCAGGTGATGTGCTTGCTGATGGACCAGCAACATTCAACGGAGAGCTTGCTCTCGGACGCAATATTCTCGTAGGATTCGTACCTTGGAACGGATACAACTATGAGGATGCTGTACTTATTTCTCAGCGCGTTGTTCGCGAAGATATGTACACTTCTATCCATATTAAAGAGTTCCAGATTGAAATCCGTGAGACAAAACTCGGACCAGAGCGTATTACACGTGATATTCCTAATACAGCCGAGAAAGCTCTTGCTAACCTCGACTCAGAAGGTATCATCCGTATTGGTGCTAAGGTTCGTTCTGGAGATATCCTTGTTGGTAAGGTTACTCCAAAATCTGAAACAGAAACAACTCCAGAGTTCAAGCTTTTGAACTCAATTTTCGGTGAGAAGGCTAAGGAAGTTCGTGATTCTTCACTTCGCGTTCCACACGGAATTGAAGGTGTTGTAATTGATATTCAGCAGATGAGCCGCCTTGAAGGTGACGATCTGCTCCCAGGTGTAGATAAGGTAGTTAAGGTTCTTATTGCTAACAAGCGTAAGCTTCGCGAAGGTGATAAGATGGCCGGACGCCACGGAAACAAGGGTGTTGTTTCTCGTATTCTCCCTGTTGAAGATATGCCATATCTCGAAGATGGTACTCCACTCGACGTTTGTTTGAACCCACTTGGTGTACCTTCCCGAATGAACATCGGACAGATTCTTGAGTCTGAACTTGGTATTGCAGGTAAGTACCTCAACCAGTTCTTTGAAGTTCCAGTATTCGAATCACCTTCTCAGAAGATGATCGAAGCTAAGCTCGAAGAAGCTAACAAGGCAGTTGCCGGAACAGGACTTAAGATTTCTACAGACTGTAAACAGATTGTACACGACGGACGTACAGGTGAACCTTTCGTAAACCCAATCTTCGTTGGTGTTATCTATTATATGAAGCTTCATCACCTTGTTGATGACAAGATGCATGCTCGTTCTACTGGTCCTTACTCTCTCGTTACACAGCAGCCTCTTGGTGGTAAGGCACAGTTTGGTGGTCAGCGTCTTGGAGAAATGGAGGTTTGGGCACTCGAAGCTTACGGTGCTGCTAACACACTCCAGGAAATGATGACTATTAAGTCTGATGATATGAACGGACGTTCTAAGATTTACGAATCTATCGTTAAGGGCGACCCTTCATCTCCAATCGGAATTCCAGAATCATTCAACGTATTGGTACAGGAACTCCGTGGTTTGGCTCTTGATTTCACAATTTATGATGCTAAGGGTAAGCAGATTGCTCTTACAGAACGTGATCAGGAACTGATTGACAAGAATGCTTCCGGTTTTGATAAGGAGGATGCAAATGCGTGATGTGCAGGATTTTGACAGCTTAAAGATTAAACTGGCTTCTCCAGAGACTATTCGTTCATGGTCTTATGGTGAGGTAAAAAAGCCTGAGACTATAAACTACAGAACTCTCCGCCCAGAGAAAGACGGTCTTTTCTGTGAAAGAATTTTCGGTACAACTAAGGAATGGGAATGTTACTGCGGTAAGTTCAAGTCTATCCGTTATAAGGGTGTAATTTGTGACCGCTGTGGTGTTGAAGTTACTCACTTCAAGGTTCGCCGTGAACGTACAGGACACATTGAGCTTGCAGCACCTGTAAGCCATATCTGGTACTATCGTTCAGTTCCAAGCCGTATGGGTCTTTTGCTCGACCTCCAGGTTGCAGCACTCCGTTCGGTTTTGTACTACGAAAAATATATCGTAATTGATGCAGGAGATACTGACCTTAAGAAAGGACAGCTCCTTACAGAAGAAGAATATCAGGAAGCATTGGAGCACTATGCAGGTTCTGCTTTCACAGCAGATATGGGTGCTGAGGCTATCAAGACTATGCTTGAACGCCTTGACCTCGATGAACTTGCTGCAGAACTCCGCGCAAAGATGATTGAAAAGGGTGCTAAGTCTGACAAGAGACTTCTCCGCCGTATTGAAATCGTTGAGAACTTCCGCGCTTCTGGAAACAAAGTTTCATGGATGATTCTGGACGTAATTCCAGTTATTCCTCCTGAGCTTCGTCCAATGGTACAGCTCGATGGTGGACGTTTCGCTACATCTGACTTGAACGACCTCTACCGCCGTGTTATTAATCGTAATAACCGTCTTAAGAGACTTCAGCAGCTTTCTGCTCCAGACATCATCATCCGCAACGAAAAGCGTATGCTTCAGGAAGCAGTTGATGCATTGTTCGACAACACAAAGAGAAAGCGTGCTGTTAAGGGTGCTTCAAACCGCCCACTTAAGTCAATTTCTGACCTGCTCAAAGGTAAGCAGGGACGTTTCCGCTTGAACCTTCTTGGTAAGCGTGTTGACTACTCTGGACGTTCGGTAATCGTTGTTGGACCAGAATTGAAGCTCTGGCAGTGCGGTCTTCCTACAAAGATGGCTCTTGAATTGTTCAAGCCATTCCTTATGAAGAAGCTCGTAGACAAGGACGTAGTATTTAATATTAAGAAGGCTAAGGCTCTCGTAGAGTCTGAGTCTCCAGAAGTATATGCAATTCTTGATGAAGTAGTTAAAGAGCACCCAGTTATGTTGAACCGTGCGCCTACACTTCACCGTCTTGGTATCCAGGCATTCGAACCTGTACTTGTAGAAGGAAAAGCTCTTAAGCTTCACCCACTCGCATGTAAAGCTTTCAACGCCGACTTCGATGGTGACCAGATGGCTATTCACGTACCACTTACACAGGCTGCTCAGATGGAATGCTGGACATTGATGCTTTCTGCCAGAAACCTCCTTGACCCAGCTAACGGTAACACAATCGTTGCTCCATCTCAGGACATGGTACTTGGTATCTACTATATGACTGCTATCAAACCTAATGCTAAGGGAACAGGCAAGCGCTTCTCTACACCAGATGAAGTACGTATGGCTGCTGAACTTGGTGCTATTGAATGGCAGGCTCTTATTAAGGTTCCAGCTCCTAAGGATTCATTCGATGCTGATGCTCTTAAGGTTAAGGGTGATGACGGATTCCTTGGTGGAACTCAGACATTCAAGAAGGGTGATCTTATTGAAACTTCAGCAGGACGTCTTGCTTTCAACGAAGCAATGCCTGCAGAAATTGAATATGTAAACCGCCAGATGTTCGATAAGTCTTTGAAGAAGATGATCGAACATGTATATCATACAAAGGGTTCCTGGCTCACAATCCAGATGCACGATGCAATCAAGGATGTTGGTTACAAGAACGCTACATTCTACGGTGCAACACTTTGTATGAAGGATATCCTCGTTCCTGATGAAAAGCCAGAAATCATGGCACAGGCTAACAAGGATGTTGAAGATATTATCAACCAGTATGGAAAGGGTGTTATTACAGCAGAAGAAAGATATCAGCGTGTAACAAACATCTGGGCTCGTACTAACGAAAAGCTTACAAACCTCATGATGGATAATCTTGAGAAAGATAAGCAGGGCTTTAACACAATCTACATGATGGCTAAGTCTGGTGCCCGCGGTTCTCGTGGACAGATTTCTCAGCTTGCCGCAATGCGTGGTTTGATGACTAAGCCTAACGGAGATATTATCGAGCTCCCTATTAAGTCAAACTTCTACGAAGGACTTTCCGTTATTGAATACTTTATTTCAACTAACGCTTCTCGTAAGGGTCTTTCGGATACAGCGCTTAAGACAGCCGATGCTGGTTACATGACACGTCGTCTTGTTGATGTTGCACAGGATGTAGTAATCAACGAAGAAGACTGCTGTACAATCAACGGTATTGACTACACAGCTATCAAAGAGGGAGATGAAATTAAGGTTCCTCTCAGCAAGCGTATTGAAGGTCACTATACAATTGAGCGTGTTGTAAACGCTAAGGGTGAATTGATCTGCGACGTAAACCAGTACATCGACGAAGCTATGGCTAAGAAGATCGAAGCTGCTGGTGTTGAAAAGGTTAAGCTCCGCACAGTTCTTACATGTGAAGCTAAGCACGGTATTTGTGTTAAGTGTTATGGTAAGAACCTTGCACGTAATAAGATTGTTGAAATTGGTGAAGCAGTTGGTATTATCGCTGCTCAGTCAATCGGTCAGCCAGGTACACAGCTTACACTTCGTACCTTCCACTCGGGTGGTGCGGCTGAGATGTCAACAAACGATAACAAGATCGTTCTTAAGTTCGATGCTTTCATTAAGAATATTGAAGGTACACACGTTGTTAAGAATGACAAGTGGCTCTTTACACGTAAAGGTTTCATGACTGTTATCCGTATCCTTGATAAGATTAAGTTCACTTCAGAAGATGAACTTCTTATTGAAGATGGAAAGAGCCTTATGCGTGGTGACCCAATCCTCAAGCACAAGGGCAAGGAAGTTATTGCCGGTGTTAACGGTAAGGTTGTTAAGGGCGACGGTGTAATTTACATCACAAGTAAAGAGCAGAAGATTGAAATCTCTAACGGTTCTACAATCTTCACAAAGGCTGGCGCTATGGTTAAGAAGGGCGAAGTAATTGGTGAATTCGAACAGTTCATCGAGCCTATTCTTGCAGAAAGTGACGGATACATCCACTTCGAAGACGTAATCGTAGGTTCTACACTTGAAGAGAAGGTTGACCTTCAGACTGGTAAGACAGAACGCTACATCACAGATCTTCACCTTGATGTTAAGCAGCCACGTATCATCATCACTGATGAAGCTGGTAACCCACAGGGTAACTACTTCCTCCCAGCTGGTGCCATCCTTCTCGTAGATGACAAAAAGCCGGTTAAAGCTGGTGATATGATTGCTAAGATGAACAAGGAAGCACAGAAGTCACAGGATATTACTGGTGGTCTTCCTCGTGTATCTGAACTCTTCGAAGCTCGCAAACCAAAGAATCCATGTGTACTTGCACAGATTTCTGGTACAGTTGAGTTTAAGGATGTTCGCAAAGGAAAGCGCGTAATTTCTATTACTGATGAATATGGTAAGAAGTTCGAGCACCTTGTTCCAATGACAAAGCGTATGCTTGTACGTGATGGCGATAAGGTAGAAGCTGGTGAACAGCTCTGTGCCGGATCTCCAAATCCACAGGATGTACTTGCAATCCTCGGTGAAAACGCTCTTCAGAATTATCTTATGGATGAAATCCAGAACGTTTACCGCCAGCAGGGTGTAGACATCAATGATAAGCATATCGGTATTATCGTACGCCAGATGCTCCGCAAGATTGAAATCGTATCTGTTGGAGATACAAAGTTCATCTTCGGTCAGCAGGTTGATAAATATAAGTTCCATGAAGAGAATGAGCGTGTAATCGCTGCCGGTGGACAGCCAGCTGTTGGACGTCCAATGTTCCAGGGTATTACAAAGGCTTCTCTTGGAGTTGACTCATTCATTTCTGCAGCTTCATTCCAGGAAACAACACGCGTTCTTACAAACGCTGCAATTTCTGGTGCTACAGATGGACTCCATGGAATCAAGGAAAATGTTGCAATCGGTCATATGATTCCTGCTGGTACAGGTATCAAGAATTACAAGGACATCAAGCTGTTTGATGACAGCGACCGTGACCTTGACGCTCAGATGAACGAGATTCTTGAACGCCGTAAGCTTGAGGCTGAACAGGAATCACAGCTTGAAGAACCAAGTTTTGAAGCTGATGATAATGACTAATTAAATAGTCATAAAACTTAAAAAAAGCGCGGTGGTGGAGAGGAATTCAAAGCCACTGCGCTTTTTTACATGAAATTCATAGAATTTCAAAGAATTTGTATTGAATTCATTTTTTGAATTTACTATAATCGTTAAACCTATCCTTTTTGAAGGGTTTTGAAATATTTCCGGGGTGCTGACCGGAACAAACAGGAGAACTAGGCGATGCCTACAATTAATCAATTAATTCATCAGGGTCGTAAGTCTGCTGCAAACAGAACAAAAGCTCCAGCTCTTGAAGGCTGTCCACAGAAACGTGGTGTTTGCACACGTGTAATGACTCAGACACCTAAGAAACCAAACTCAGCGCTCAGAAAGATTGCGCGTGTTCGTTTGTCAAATGGTATTGAAGTTACTGCATACATTCCAGGTATTGGACACAACTTGCAGGAACACTCAGTAGTATTAGTACGCGGTGGTCGTGTAAAGGACCTCCCTGGTGTACGTTATCATATCATCCGTGGTACAAAAGATACTCTTGGAGTTGAAGATCGCAAGCGCGGACGCTCTAAGTACGGTGCTAAGAAGCCAAAGGCATAATGGAGGACTAAGATGGGAAGACATAAGAAATCAATCGAACGTCCGATGTTGCCGGATGTAAAATACAACTCAAAGGTTGTTTCAAAATTCGTTTGCCGTATGATGCTTGACGGAAAGAAATCTATCTGTACAAAGATCGTATACGAGGCAATGGATAACCTTAAGGCTAAGACAGACAAGGATCCTTTGGAAGTACTTCTTAAGGCTCTTGAAAATGTAAAGCCAATGGTAGAAGTTAAGTCACGCCGCGTTGGTGGTGCTACTTACCAGGTTCCAATGGAAATCCGTGAATCACGTCGTGAAGCACTTGCAATGAGATGGATCATTGATGCAGCTCGTTCAAGAAGCGGACACGGAATGGCAGATACACTTGCTGCTGAACTTCTTGATGCTTACAACAATACAGGTACTGCTTACAAGAAGCGTGAAGATGTACATAAGATGGCTGAAGCTAACAAGGCTTTCGCTCACTACAGATGGTAGTTTAATAGCTGCCTGATTTATAAAACGGGAGGTGCTTTCGAGTGCCGCCCGTTTTTTTTATTTAAATTGTATATTGAAAAGAATGCGAAAAACTACATTATTTTCAATAAAACTCAAGAATTGCTCTTGAATTTATTTTTTAAATTTTGTATATTGTGTGAACTTGCCCTTTTTTGAATTTACAGGGGTATTGGGTTCTTTGAGAAGTCAGGCAGGTTTGATTGAAAATAGTCATTCAGATCTGGCATCACCGTAAAGTTAATCAGAAATGATTTTCAGGTAGTTGCGGCCCTTAATGCGGTTAATTTTCACCGTTGGTGATTATTATATAGACAACAGATTATGGGTATTCCTGACGCCGCTAAAGGCAAACTCGAATATACCAGACTAGTTGTCAATCAGATGATAATGATCGGTGGTACCGGGTTGGAACATTTCGAATAATATGGAATGTTTTTGAAATATGTTTCTTATCCGTTTCTATCAATTATTATCTTCTCATTCAAATAGTGTGTCTGCGAATATGCTGACTCCTGGTAAAGGAAGTTTGTATATTCTGGCTTAAAGTGCAGCACATAAAAAATAAATATGCCGGGTCAGGACGAAATTAAATCCGGCAAGGAGAAAAACATGGCAAAGGAGAAGTTCGTTAGAACTAAACCTCACATGAACGTTGGTACTATTGGTCACGTAGACCATGGTAAGACTACACTTTCAGCTGCTATCACTTCATATTGTGCTAACAAATATGGTGATAAGGCCCTTAAGTATGACGAAATTGATAACGCTCCAGAAGAGAAGGAACGTGGTATCACAATCAACACTCGTCACTTGGAATATCAGTCAGACAAGAGACACTATGCTCATATCGACTGTCCAGGACATGCTGACTACATTAAGAACATGATTACTGGTGCTGCTCAGATGGATGGTTCTATCCTCGTAGTATCTGCTCCAGACTCAGTTATGCCACAGACACGTGAGCACTTGCTTCTCGCTCGTCAGGTAGGTGTACCAAAGATCATCGTATTCTTGAACAAAGTTGACCAGGTTGATGATCCAGATCTTCTCGAACTCGTAGTAGAAGAAGTAAAAGATACTCTTCAGGAGTATGGATTCTCTGCTGATACACCAATCATTAAGGGTTCTGCATTCAAGGCTTTGAATGATGCAACTCCAGAAAACACAGCTTGTATCGAAGAACTCCTTACAGCTATGGATACATGGTTCGATGATCCAGTTCGTGATGATCAGAAACCATTCTTGATGCCAATCGAAGACATCTTCACTATCTCTGGTCGTGGTACTGTAGTAACAGGAAAGATCGAGCGTGGTGTTGTAAACATGAACGATGCTGTACAGATCGTAGGTATCCGCCCAACAGCTGATACAACTGTAACAGGTATCGAAATGTTCCAGAAGACTCTTGATCAGGGTATGGCTGGTGATAACGTTGGTATCCTCCTCCGTGGTATTGAAAAGAAAGACGTTGTTCGCGGACAGGTTCTTGCTGCACCAAAGTCTATCACTCCACATACAAAGTTCGAAGCTCAGATTTACGTACTTTCAAAGGAAGAGGGTGGACGTCACTCTCCATTCTTCACAGGATATCGCCCACAGTTCTACTTCAGAACTACAGATATCACTGGTACAATCGAACTCGAAGCTGGTACAGACATGGTAAAACCAGGTGATAACGTAAAGGTTATCGGTGAACTTATTCACCCAATCGCTATGGACGAAGGTCTTAAACTCGCTATCCGTGAAGGCGGTCACACAATCGCTTCTGGACAGGTAACAAAGATTATCGAATAGTTAAGATTTTTTTCAAACTAACAGGCTGGTATTGCTTATCGGTCTGTTAGTTGTGAAAAAGGAGTAAAATTAAATGGCTAATGGAAAAATTCGTGTCAGACTTCGTGCATTTGATGCAGTTCTGATCGACCAGAGTGCTAAAGCCATCGTGCAGACAGTACAGAAAGCGGGAGCAAAGGTTTCTGGCCCTATCCCTCTTCCTACAAGAATCAACAAGGTGACTGTACTTCGCTCACCACACGTAAACAAGAAGTCACGTGAGCAGTTTGAAATGCGTACACACAAACGCCTTATTGACATAATGAATCCTTCACAGGACGTTATGGATTCACTGATGAAGCTTGAGCTTCCTGCCGGTGTAGATGTAGTAATTACACAGTAATTACAGTTTTTTTAGTTTAATAGGTACGGTCCCTCTGGATTTGGGATGACGGCCTGAGAATATTAAGGGAGTTTTGTGAATAGTTAGTAGCAAAATCCCAAATAGGAGATATCAGAATGAAAGGTCTGATTGCAAAGAAAGTTGGCATGACACAGATATTCGACGAAAGCGGAAATCTGACACCAGTAACCGTAATCCAGGTCGAGCCAAATGTTGTTGTTGCCAAGAAAACAAAGGAAAATTGCGGTTATGATGCAGTTGTTCTTGGTCTTGATGATATGAAAGCTTCAAGAGCAAGCAAGGCATATGCCGGACAATTCCCAGAGAACATTACTCCAAAGCGCCACTTGAAAGAGTTCCGCAACTTCGAAAAAGAAGTAAATATTGGAGATGTTGTTGGTCTTGAGCTCTTTGAAGGTAGTCGTTTCCTCGATGTAACAGCTACATCAAAAGGTAAGGGGTTCCAGGGTGTTATGAAGAGATGGGGCTTCCATGGTGGACGTGCTACACACGGTTCTAAGTTCCATCGTGAGCCGGGTGGTACAGGAGAATGTACAACTCCAGGTCACTCATTCAAGAATATTAAGCTTCCTGGACACATGGGATTCAAAAGAGTTACTGTGCAGAATCTGAAGATTGTTAAAGTTGATCCAGAGCTCAAAGTAATTATGGTTCGCGGTGCTGTTCCTGGAAATAAGGACTGTACACTCATCGTGAAGTCCGCAGTAAAGAAATAGGAGATAGAATATGGAAAAGAAAGTATATTCAACTTCTGGTAAAGAACTGCGTACAATCACTCTTGATGATAAAGTATTCGGTCTTCCAGTTAATGACGACGTAATCTATTACGCTATTACAAACGAATTAGCTAACAGACGTGTTGGTACTGCTTGTACTAAGACTCGCGCTGAAGTACATGGTTCAAACAATAAGCCTTACAAACAGAAGGGTACTGGTAATGCACGTCGCGGTGATAAGAAGTCTCCAATCACAGTAGGTGGTGGTACAATTTTCGGACCAAAACCAAGAGATTTCAGCTATTCAATTCCAAAGAAAGAAAAAAGACTTGCAATGAAGTCAATCTTGAGCTCACACGCTCAGGGCGACAGACTTACTGTTGTAGAGGATTTTACTGTAGAAAGCGGAAAAACAAAGGACTTAGTATCTATTCTTAAGAACTTTGCTAAAGACGAAAGAACAGTTCTTATCCTTAAAGATGATGATGCAAAGATCAAGCAGGCAGGACGCAATATTCCTAACCTCTCATTCCTTGCTTATAATCGTCTTGAAGCACACACACTTTTCTATGGACGCAAGGTAATCATTCTTGAGTCTGCAGTAAAGAATCTGTCTGACTTTTATGCTGAAGATAAGGAGGCTAAATAATGAATTACGAAGATATTCTTATTAAGCCTGTTGTTTCTGAAAAGGCAAGCATGTTGCGTGAACAGAACAAATATGTTTTCATCGTTCGCCCAGATGCTACAAAGACACAGATTAAAGAAGCTGTAACACGCTTGTTTAAGGTAAAAGTAGTTGACTGCACAACAATGAATGTGCTTGGAAAAATGAAACGACTTCGTGGAAAACCAGGTCGTACTGCATCTTACAAGAAAGCTATCGTACGTATCGCTGAAGGCGAAACAATTGCAGCTTTCGAAGGTGTATAATCTGGTAGGAATTAAGGGGATATAAAATGGCTCTTAAAGTATTTAAGCCAATGACAGCAGGTACACGTGGACGTGTTGACTTGCGTCGTGACGAACTGACAACTGATAGACCCGAGAAAACTTTGGTGTCAGGTCGTAAGTCTCATGCAGGACGCGGAGCTGGTGGTCGTATTTCTGTACGTCATCAGGGCGGCGGTCACAAGAGACGCTATCGTGATATAGATTTCAAACGTGATAAGCACGGAATTCCTGGAACCGTAAAGACAATCGAATACGATCCAAACAGAAGTGCTAACATCGCTTTGATTTATTATGCTGACGGTGATAAACGTTATATCATCGCTCCAAAGGGATTGCAGGTTGGTCAGAAGATTATTTCTGGCGAAAATGCAGCTCCAACAGTTGGAAATGCACTTCCTCTGAATGCAATTCCAGTTGGTTTCACTATTCATAACATTGAATTGACACTTGGTCAGGGTGGACAGCTTGTTCGTTCTGCTGGTGCTAGTGCAATGATTGCAGGTCGCGAAGGTGACTACGTTATCGTTCGCTTGCCTTCAAGTGAAATGAGAAAGATTAACGGAAAGTGCTATGCTACAATCGGTGTTGTAGGTAATGAAGAGCACATGAACGTTAAGCTCGGTAAAGCTGGTCATAAGCGCTGGATGGGTATCCGCCCAACAGTACGTGGTATGGCTATGAACCCGGTTGATCATCCACTTGGTGGTGGTGAAGGTGCTGGTAAGGGACGTAACCCAGTTACTCCTTGGGGACAGCCTTGTAAGGGCTACCAGACTCGTAACAAGAGAAAGACTTCTAGCAAGTTCATTGTTAGTCGTCGTAAGAAGTAGTTGGCGAGGAGATAATCGTGTCAAGATCTGTTAAGAAAGGACCATTTGTAGAGAAATCACTTTACAAAAAGGTTCAGGCAATGAATAAAGAAGCAGACAGAAAAATGATTAAAACATATTCTCGCTGCTCTACAATAATCCCAGAGATGGTTGGAAACACAATCTCTGTTTATAATGGTAAATCATGGATTCCTGTATATATTACAGAAAACCTTGTTGGACATAAGCTTGGTGAATTTGCACCAACTCGTACATTCAAGGGCCATGGTGGTTCAGACAAAACTGCCTCTAAAGGCTAATAAATAGGTGGATATTATGGCTGAGAAAAAAGGTTATGTAGCCACTTCTAAGTTCCTGATTGCATCTCCAACAAAGGTTCGTCCTGTTGCACATGTAATTAATCAGAAATCCTACACTGAAGCTATGGCTATCTTGGCAAACATGCCACAGAAAGGTGCAACTTTGATTAGCGCTACTTTGAAGTCTGCTGCTGCAAATGCACTTAACCAGAACAGTAAGTTGGATGAAGATATGCTTTACGTAAAAGAAATCAGAGTTGATGAAGGTCCAAGACTCAAGAGAGTATGGTTCCGCGCACGTGGTCGTGCAGATCAGCTTTTGAAGCGTATGTGTCATATTACCGTCATCGTTGACGAGAAGGCGGGGGAATAAAGTGGGACAGAAAGTTAATCCTATTGGTTTGCGCTTAGGTGTAAACAAGACATGGCAGTCACGCTGGTATGCAGATCCACGTGAATATGCAGATTTAGTTCTCGAAGATATTAAGATCCGTAAAATGGTATCTGAACTCCCAGAGTGTAAAAATGCTGATATAGCTGAGATTGAGATTGTTCGCCATCCACAGCGCGTTACAATCGTAATTCACACAGCTCGTCCAGGTGTAATTATTGGTGTTAAAGGTGCATCAATCGAAAAGATTAGTGCAGATATTCAGAAGCAGCTTACAAAGAAAGTTCAGATCAAGATTAAGGAAATTAAGCGTGCAGATTTGAATGCCAGCTTGATTGCTCAGAATGTTGGTCGTCAGCTTGTTGGCCGTGGTTCATTCCGCAAGGCTATGAAACAGGCAGTAAGCAATGCTATGCGTGCTGGTGCACAGGGTGTAAAGGTTCGTCTTAGTGGTCGTCTCGGTGGAGCAGATATGTCTCGTACTGAAGAGCACAAGGAAGGACGTGTACCTCTTCATACTCTTCGTGCTGATATCGACTATGGAACATACGAAGCTCTTACTACATACGGTAAAATCGGTATTAAAGTATGGGTTTACAACGGTATGAACTATGGTATCGACCACAATGAAGATGCTGGTCAGCTCGTTAAGAAACCAAGACGTCCAGCTCGTCAGGCAGCTGAAAAGACTGAGGGTTCTGAACCTGCTAAAAAGGCAAGGAGTTAGTTATGCCACTTAGTCCAAAAAGAGTAATTCACCGTAAGGTACAGCGCGGTCGCGAAAAAGGAAATGCGACACGCGATAATCACATTGATTTTGGTGACATCGCACTTGTTGCAATGGAACCAACCTGGCTTGATGCCAGAGTAATTGAGGCAGCCCGTATTGCCATCAACCGTAAGTTGGATCGTAAAGGTAATGTTTGGAT
This sequence comes from Treponema bryantii, assembly GCF_900111035.1. GTDB lineage: Bacteria > Spirochaetota > Spirochaetia > Treponematales > Treponemataceae > Treponema_D > Treponema_D bryantii_C. The sequence goes on along the minus strand of NZ_FOFU01000002.1, from coordinate 222,143 downwards.
TCGTGTATTCCCAGACAAGCCAATTACAAAGAAACCAGCTGAAGTTCGTATGGGTAAGGGTAAAGGTGCTCCAGATCATTGGGCAGCTGTTATCAAACCGGGTATGATTTTGTTTGAAGTTGGAGGCGTAGATATCAATCTCGCACACAGAGCTCTCGAGCTTGCTGCAGATAAGCTTCCAGTTATTACAAAGATTGCTGTAAAGCCAACACGCGACTAGGAGGAATAAGATGGCTGATTCAAAGAAAAAGAACGATAAAGAACTGTCTTATAAAGAACTCGTAGCTAAACGTGACGAGCTGAAAAAGGAATACATGGATCTCCGTTTCAAGATGGTGATTTCTCATGTAGATAACCCAATGCAGAAACGTACAATGCGCCGCGAAATCGCACGCCTTAATACGTTCATCCGTGCGAAAGAACTCGCCGGAGAAAATAAGTAGGAGCTGAACCGTGGAAGAGAATACTGTTCAGACTGTAAAGGCTGCAAAACGTTCATTTGTTGGTCTTGTTACATCAGACAAAATGGATAAAACAATTGTCGTAACAATTTCATCAAAGAAGATGGACCGTCTTTACAAGAAGTATGTTACCAGATCAAAGAAGTATATGGCACATGATGAAAATAATGATGCTCATATAGGAGATACAGTACGTATCGTTGAATGTAGACCGCTCAGCAAAGACAAGTGCTGGCGCCTTGCAGAAATCATTGAGCGTGCTAAATAAGCGAAGGAGTTAAGATTATGATTCAGATGCAGTCATGTATGACAGTTGCTGATAACTCTGGAGCTAAAATTGCTCAGTGTATTAAGGTTATCGGCGGTTCACATCGCAGATACGCTGGTATCGGCGATATCGTAGTAGTAGCTATTAAGGATGCAATTCCTACATCTACTATCAAAAAGGGTACAATTGAGAAAGCTGTAATTGTACGTCAGGCAAAGGAATACCGTCGCCCAGACGGAACTTATATCCGTTTCGATGATAACGCTTGTGTTATCGTAGACGATAGCAAGAACCCTAAGGGAAAGCGTATTTTCGGACCTGTAGCTCGCGAGCTCCGTGATATGGACTTTATGAAGATCATTTCACTTGCTCCGGAAGTTCTTTAAGGAGAAATGAATATGTTGACTAAATCAAAAATCCGCAAGAACGATACAGTAGAGGTAATTGCTGGAAAAGATAAGGGAAAACGCGGAGAAGTTGTTCGCGTTGACCTCAAGAAAGAACGTGTTGTTGTTTCTGGTGTAAATATCGTTAAGAAGGCAATGAAGAAGAGAAGCCAGCAGGATCAGGGCGGTATCGCTGAGATCGAAGCTCCTCTTAATATTTCAAATGTAGCAATCGTATGTAAAAAATGCGGTCCTACAAAGATTGGTTATAAAATCGACGGCGACAAGAAAGTTCGCGTTTGCCGTAAATGTGGAGATGTTCTGTAATGGCAAATTACGTACCTCGGCTTAAGAAAGTCTATAAAGACGAAATCGCACCTGCTCTTATGAAAGAGTTCAGCTACACAACTCCAATGCAGATTCCTGCAATTAAGAAGATTGTTGTAAGTATGGGTGTTGGTGAAGCTCTCACAAATAAGAAACTCCTTGATGCCGCAGTAGCTGACCTCACAGCAATCACAGGTCAGAAGGCTGTTAAGACAAAGGCAAAGAAGAGTATCGCTAACTTCAAACTGCGTGAGGGCAATGAAGTGGGCGCAATGGTAACATTGCGTGGTGACATTATGTATGAGTTCCTTGATCGTCTCATCAATGTTGCATTCCCACGTATTAAGGATTTCCGCGGAATCAAAGCAACTGGTTTTGACGGACACGGAAATTTCTCAGTTGGTATTACTGAACAGTTGATATTCCCAGAAATCGACTTCGATAAGATCACAAAGATCGCTGGTATGAATATCACTTTTGTAACAAGTGCAAACACTGATGCTGAAGCAAAAGCACTTCTTACTAAGTTCAATATGCCTTTCCGCAAGTAGGTGAAGTATGGCAAAGAAATCATTGTTAATTAAAGCAGCCCGCAAACCTAAGTACGAAACAAGACAGTATAACCGCTGTCAGATTTGCGGTCGTCCACGTGGATATTTGCGTAAGTTTAAGATGTGTCGTATCTGCTTCCGCAAATTGGCAAGCGAAGGCCAGCTTCCTGGCGTAACAAAATCTAGTTGGTAGGAGAATAGAATGAGTGCATCAGATCCAGTAGCAGACATGCTCACAAAGGTTCGTAATGCGGCTATGGCCCGCCACGAGAAAGTAGATGTTCCTGCATCAAAACTTAAGCTTGAAATCGTAAAGATTCTCAAGACAGAAGGATACATCAAAAACTTTAAGAAGATTCAGGAAGAAGGAAAGAACACACTTCGCATTTTCTTGAAATATGATGATGATAATAATCCGGTAATCCACGGTGTTAAGAAGATTTCTACACCTGGTCGCCGCGTTTATTCTGGTTACAAAGATTTGCCACGCGTTTATAACGGTTATGGTACAATCATCGTTTCAACTTCAGCTGGTGTAACAACTGGTAAGAAAGCTTCTGAAAAGATGGTTGGTGGCGAATTGGTATGTACTGTTTGGTAATAGGGGGAGGAAGAAATGTCTAAAGTAGGTAAACTTCCTGTTGCTATTCCAGCAGGTGTAACAGTAAACGTTGCAAACGGTGTTATTTCTGTAAAAGGTCCAAAGGGTGAACTTAAGCAGAGCTTCCATGATGAAATTGAAATCAAGGTTGAAGGAACTGAAGTAGTTCTTACAACTAAGAACAATGCTAAGCAGACAAATGCTTATCATGGACTTTACAGAAGTTTGCTCAACAACATGGTAAAAGGTGTAACAGAAGGCTTTACAAAGACTCTTGTTATCACTGGTGTTGGTTACCGTGCAGAAGTAAAGGGTAAAGAGCTTGTAATGAACCTCGGTTACTCAAGTGACTACATTGCAATCATTCCAGAAGGACTTACAGTTGTTGCAACTCCAGATGGAAAGCTTACAATTTCAGGTATCGACAAGCAGTTGGTTGGAGAATTCAGTTCTCAGATTCGTAAGTTACGAAAACCTGAACCTTACAAAGGAAAGGGTATTCGTTATGACAACGAAGTTATCAGACGTAAAGTCGGTAAGACTGGTGTTAAATAAGGTGAAGCTATATGTTTAAGAAGATGAACGATAAAAACAGAAAACGCTTGCACAGAAAGATTCATATCCGTAAGTCAATTTTCGGAACTGCTGAGAGACCAAGAATGACTATCACTCGCAGTAACAAGAATATTTCAGTACAGGTAATTGATGATAATGAAGGAAAGACTTTAGCTTCAATCTCAACTTTGGAAAAAGAATTTGCTGCTCTTAAGCCAAATACTGATGGAGCTGCAAAGCTTGGTGAAGCTTTCGGAGCACGCCTTAAGGACAAGAATGTAACTAAGGTTGTATTCGACAGAAATGGTTACTTGTACCATGGTGTTGTAAAAGCTTTCGCTGATGGTGCCCGTAAAGCTGGTATCGAATTCTAGGAGTTACTATGGAACATCAGAAAAACTTTGATAAAGATCCAAAAGAGAAGGAGTTTGTAGAAAAGCTCGTTACTCTTAACAGAACATGTAAGACTGTAAAGGGTGGACGTCGTATGTCTTTCTCTGCTCTTACTGTTGTTGGAGATGGAAAAGGTCGCGTAGGATACGGACTTGGTAAAGCTAATGACGTATCTGAAGCTATTAAGAAGAGTATTGATCGTGCAAAGAGAAATCTTGTAGTAATTCCTATGAAGAACGGCACTTTGCCACACGAAATCATTGGTAAATACAAGAGTTCTGAAGTATTGCTTATGCCAGCTTGTTCCGGTACTGGAATTATCGCTGGTGGTACTGTACGTGCAATTATGGATGCAGCTGGTGCAACAGACGTTCAGTCTAAGTCTTTGGGTTCTAACTCAGCAGTAAATGTTGTTCGCGCAACATTCGACGCTATCTCAAAGCTTATGGACGCAAAGAAGGTTGCTGCCAACAGAGGTAAAACTCTGGACGAATTGTGGGGTTAATGTATGGCTAAGCAGTTGAAAGTTACATTAATTAGAAGCGTTATTGGTCAGAAACCAGAAAAGAAAGCAACAGTTCGCAGTCTTGGACTTAAGAAGATTTCTTCTTCTAACACACTCCCAGACACAGACGCTGTTCGCGGTATGGTTGCTGCTGTATCACACCTTGTAAAGGTAGAGGAGATCTAAAATGGCAGAGTATAATCCAATTCTTAGCGCTCCTCAGGGTGCTAACAAAAATCCTAAGCGTGTTGGACGTGGTTCTTCTTCAGGACTCGGTACAACTGCTGGTAAGGGTAACAAAGGTCAGCAGTCAAGATCTGGTAAGGCTGGTCCTTACGTAGGTTTTGAAGGTGGACAGATGCCTCTTTACAGACGTATTGCACGCAAAGGTTTCTCAAACTATCCTTTTAAGAAAGAATATGTATGTATAAATGTTGAGCTTCTTGATGCAAAATTCGATGATGGCGCAACTGTAGATAAGGCAGCTCTCGCAGCAAAGGGATTCATCTCTTTGAAGAGTGCTCCTCTCGTAAAGATTCTTGGAAACGGCGAAGTTACAAAGAAATTGAACATTGTTGTTGACAAAGTTTCTGAATCTGCAAAAGCAAAAATCGAAAAAGCTGGTGGTTCAGTAAAAACTGCTGAAGCATCTGCTGAAGAAGCAAAATAAGGCGGAGTAGAACATGGCAAGCAATCCAATTGTTAATATGTTTAAAGTTAAAGAAATTAGAGACCGTTTGTTCTTTACATTCCTGATTCTCGCAGTTTTCCGTTTAGGATCTGTAATTACAGTACCAGGAATTGATGCAAATGTTCTTATTAAATACTTTGACGATTTAGCTGCGCAGAATAAGAACGCATTCGCCAGTTACATGGACTTCTTCGTAGGAGGAGCTTTTTCTAACTTCTCTATTTTGATGCTTGGTGTAATGCCTTATATCTCAATGCAGATTATTATGCAGCTTGCTGTGATTATTTTCCCGTTCCTTAAACGCATATCTCAGGAAGATGGTGGCCAGAGAAAGATTGCTCAGTACACACGTATTGGAACAATCATTGTTTGTGTTATCCAGGCTTGGGGTATGTCAGTTTATGCAAACAGTATCCCTGGTTGTATTGTTCTCGAGAATAAGATGGCCTTCAAGGCCCTCTTCCTCGTAACAGTAACAACCGGATCTATGGTTACTGTTTGGTTAGGCGATCAGATTACAGCTCGCGGTATTGGAAATGGTATTTCAATGATGATTTTTGCAGGTATTGTTGCCCGCTTGCCTAATGCTATTGTTGAGCTTGCTCAGAAAGTAAAGGCTGGCGAAATTCAGCTTGTATTTGTTATCCTTGTAATCATCATGTTCATTGCAATTATCGGATTGGTAATTTATGAAGAGTCAGGACAGAGAAAGATTCCTGTACACTATGCTAAACGCGTAGTAGGAAGAAAAATGTATGGCGGACAGAGCACATACATTCCTTTCAAGGTTAACCCTTCAAACGTTATTCCTTTGATTTTTGCAAACTCAATTCTTACAATGCCACTGATGTTTGTTCAGTCAGTCGCAAAGGGAGAAAATTCTGCAAGATGGATTAGTTCTATCGCAAGAGTTCTTACTCCTAATGGAATGTGGTACAATATAGTATTGGTTATTCTTATTATCTTCTTTGCTTACTTCTACACTCAGGTAACACTGAACCCTACAGAAATTGCAAAGAACATCCGTGAAAACGGCGGCTCCATTCCGGGTGTGCGTACAGATAAGACAGAAGAGTACCTTACAAAGATATTGAACAGACTTATATTACCAGGTTCATTGTTCCTTGCATTGATTGCTATTATCCCAACCCTCATTCAGAGCTGGTTCGGATTTCCACAGTCAGTTGCACAGCTTATGGGCGGAACTTCACTGATCATTTTGATTGGTGTTGATCTTGATACAATGAGTCAGGTTGAGGCTCTCCTTAAAATGCATCATCATGAAGGACTTACAAAGAAGGGCAAAATTAGATCACGAAATCTCTAGAAAGAAATTTTAGAAAATTCGTGAATTAACAGTAGAAAAGAACTGGGAATATGTGATATATTATCTTTTACCGAATTGCTCTCATTGCGAGGTGCCTAAAATTCGGTAAAAAATATTCTCATGGGGGCTTTTATATGAAAGTACGAACCAGTGTAAAACCTATCTGTGATAAGTGTAAGGTAATTAAGAGAAATGGTATTATCCGTATCATTTGTTCAAACCCAAAACATAAGCAGAGACAGGGCTAAGGCTTAAGGAGAAACAGATGGCTCGAATTGCGGGAGTTGATATCCCTAATAAGCACACAGTTGTTGCTTTAACTTATATTTATGGTATCGGCCGTTCATCTGCAAAAGAAATTTGCGAAAAAGCTAAGATTGAACCAACAAAAATGGCTAACGATCTTACACAGGATGAATTGGCAAGAATTCGTGAAATCATGGACGCTGAATACAAGACTGAAGGACGTCTCCGTTCAGAAATCGGTCTTAACCTTAAGCGTTTGATGGATATTGGTTGCTATCGTGGTCTTCGTCACAAGAGAGGTCTTCCAGTACGCGGTCAGAGAACTCGTACAAATGCACGTACTCGTAAGGGTAAGAAGAAGACTGTTGCTAACAAGAAGAAAGCATAAGGCGGAGGATAGATAATGGCTACCGTTAAGAAACGAAAGGAAAAAAAGAGCGTATACGAAGGAAATGTTTATATCCAGGCTACGTTCAATAATACTATCGTAACTGTAACAGACATGAAGGGAAATGCTCTTTCATGGGCATCTTCAGGCGGACTCGGATTCCGTGGAGCAAAGAAGTCTACTCCTTTTGCTGCACAGTCTGTTGCTGAAACAGCTTTGCAGAAGGCTGCAAGTTACGGTTTACGTGAAGTACACGTATATGTAAAGGGACCAGGAATGGGTCGTGAAAACGCTATCCGTTCTATTGGTGCTATGGGCTTGAGAGTAAAGTCTATTTCTGATGTTACTCCAATTCCTCACAATGGCTGTCGTCCTCGTAAGACTCGACGCATGTAAATCTTAAGGAGAATACGTTATGGGTAAAAGCACACAGCCTCTCTTAAAGAGATGTAAAGCCTTGGGTATCAACCCAGTTGTAATGGGTTATACAAAGGAATCAAAGAGAAATCAGAAAGAAGTTAGACGCGCTAAGAAGTCTGAATACGGTCTTCAGCTTACAGAAAAGCAGAAGCTCCGCTTCATCTATGGTGTTCTCGAGAAGCAGTTCCGCAAGTACTATGTAATGGCTACAAAAAAGACTGGCGTAACTGGTGAAGTTTTGCTGCAGATCCTTGAATCTCGTCTTGATAATGTTATCTATAGAATGGGATTTGCTAAGACACGTCAGCAGGCAAGACAGATGGTAAATCACGGTCATATTACTGTAAACGGAAAGAAGGTTGATATTCCTTCTTACCTCGTAAAAGTAGGCGATGAGATTTCTATCAAAGAAGAAAGCAGAACTTCTGCTGGAATCAAGACTATTGTTCTCGCTAACAGCGATAACAAAGTAGTTCCTGGTTGGCTCGAAGTAGATGCTGAAAAATTTACTGGAAAGGTTGTAAGCTTGGCTGCACGTTCAGATATTGACTACGCAGTTAAAGAGAACCTTATTGTTGAATATTATTCTAAATAATAAAGAGGAGTTTAGATGGCTCGCAAAAACTTGCTTAAAGGTTTCAAAAAACCTAAAGGTATTTCATTTGAACCGATTGACAGTACCAATCCGAATTATCAGAAGTTCTATGCCTACCCGTTTGAAACAGGTTTTGGTACAACAGTTGGAAACACTTTAAGAAGAGTATTGTTGTCATCTATCCAAGGTTATGCAATTACCTCTATCCGTATTACATCTTATGACGAGAGTGGTATTTCTCATGTAATTTCCAGTGAATTTGAAGCAATTCCAAATGTAGCTGAAGATACACTTGAGATTATCAACAGTCTTAAGATGATACGTTTGTGCTTGCCAGAGGACGTTGAATCAGACACTATTCAGTATGAATTCAAAGGCCCTGGTGTAGTAAAGAGTGATAATTTTGCTAAGGAAGGTCAGCTCGAAGTTATGACTAAAGATCAGGTTATCTTTACCATGATGGAAGGCGCTCAGCTTGATATTGAAATTCAGGTTGACCTTGGTAGAGGATACGTACCTGCAGAAACGAATGAACATTACATAGAGGTTGTTGGTACAATTCCTATGGATGCCATTTTCACTCCTGTTCCAAAAGTAAAATATTCTATTGAGCCTTGTCGTGTTGGTCAGCGTAATGACTACGATAAGCTTGTTCTTGAGATTTGGACTGATGGAACAATTTCACCTGTAAATGCATTGGGTGAGGCTGCAAAGATTGCTAAAGATCATTTTGCTATCTTTATCAACTTCAACGACAGTGAAATTTCTGGTGGTGATGAAGGTGACGAGGGCGATGAGACAATCAAGAAGATTCTCGACACTCCAGTTGAGGAACTTGAGCTTTCAGTACGTTCATCAAATTGTTTAAAGAATGCAAATATTCGTACAATCGGCGAATTAACTAAGAAGACTGAAGATGACATTGCAAAGACTAGAAACTTTGGAAAGAAGAGTCTGCAGGAAATCAAGGAAAAGCTCCAGGAATGGAACCTTACACTTGGTATGACAGATTATAGTCATCTGAAGAATGCTGCCAATATAATTAAGCAGAAGGAAGAAAACGATGAATCATAGAAATGGTTTTAATCCGCTTTCACGTACAACAGCACACCGCCGTGCTATGTCACGCAATATGGTAACTTCGCTCTTCAGATATGAGCGTATTACTACAACTAAATCTAAGGCTCTTGAAGTAAGAAAGTCAGCTGAAAAGCTCATTACTAGAGCTAAGGAAGATACTGTACACAATCGTCGTGAAGCTGCAAAGTTTATTCAGGATGAAAAAATCTTGAACAAGCTTTTCACAGAGATTGGTCCTCGCATGAAGGAAAGAAACGGTGGTTATACACGTGTTCTTAAGCTTGGATATCGTCAGGGCGATGCTGCAGACGTTGTAATTCTTGAGCTGGTTGACTATAAGCTTGATGCTGAAAAGTCTGAAGAAAAACCTGCAAAGAAGGCTGAGCCTAAGGCTAAGAAGCCTGCAGCAAAGGCAAAAGATGCAAGTTCTGAGGCTAAGCCAAAGAAAACTACAAAGAAAGCTTCTGAAAAGAAAGAAGAAGCTCCTGCTAACTAAGCTTAAATAGGAGTTTGATATGTCAAAGAACCATCGTGGATCTGGAATTAGATCATTACCTGCACACGGAAAAGGAACTTGTGCTATCTGTGGAAAGATAGACATCAAAGTTCTTTGGGAAAAGGAAATTAATGGTCAGACTGTAAAAGTATGTAAGTTCTGCAACGCTAAGCTTAAGAATGAAGCTCGCGTAGAAGCAAGAAAGGCTAAGCCTGCAGCTGAAGCAGCTGCTACAGAGGCTCCTGCAGAAGAAACTTCAGCTGCTGCTGAGTAAGTTCTGTTTTACAGACTTTATAAACCGTCATCAAAATCGGATGACGGTTTTTTTTTCGGGAAATATTCTTAAGGGTTTACCTTGAAAGAAACCGAAAGTTGAAATATAATTATAAGGTAATGAGCGTAGCAACTAGTCATCACATTTCCAGATATTATGATTATTATCGTGATAAGGAAATTGTTTTTACGAAGGCAAATCTTAAGTCTCTTCGCATTGACCCTCGTCAAATATATTTAAAGAGTAACGGTGGACAGTGGCCTTGTATCATAAATTCTTCATCTTTGCAGCAGGCTAAGGTAATAATTGGTACAGCAAGTGGAATTTATTCAACAGTACAGAAAAACAGAACTGCACCTATAAGTATCCGCTATTGCTTTTTCGATCAGAATAATGAACCAATTCAGTTCTCTGTAAATTGTAACGTAATTGATATTAAACCATTCCAGGATTCTAATGAGCTGGCAATGCTTACTCTTAATTTTACACAGCGTCCGCCGGATGATTTAATTCTGCGTATTGGAGAGTTCATAGAAGTTAATGAAAACTTCCAGAATCGTAAAGAAGAGCGTATTGCAATCAATGAGAACTCTCTCAGACTTTTAAATATTCCAAAGGAAGAGTCATATATCTTTATTGCTGGTGTTCCTAGAAAATGTATCTTGAAGGATATTTCTTTCGGCGGTGCAAAAGCAATGCTTGTTGGAATTCCAAAATTCCTGGAGAACAAAAATGTAGATCTTCGTTTGTTCTTTATTGATACAAATGAAAAGATTTCTCTTCAGGGAATTATTAAGCAATCCGACTTTTTGCCAGGTCGTAAGGATATTTCAATTGTTCATATTGAATTTATTCCTGATGAAATTCCTATGACTTATAAATTCCATATCAATAGTTATATTACTTCTTATCAGAAGCAGCTGATCCAGAATCAGATTAACAACAAAGAAGCTGCTGAAAAAGCAGAGGCTGAGGCTGCTGCTAAGAAGGAAGCCGCAGAGCAGAGGGCTGCAGAAATTGCTGCACAGAAAGCTGCTCTGGAAAAGGCTGGAAAACAGTAAAAACTAAATTCATTTTTTAAGTGGTATTATTATGAATCCTTCAAACCCATTGGAATCGATTTATTTTGTAAACATTCCAAAGCTTGACCTTTCGTCATGCAATTCTTTTGAGATTGACCCGACTATTCCTTTACCAGTACAGAAAAAGCCTGGTCAGTCAGAAGATGACTTTAATCCAAAGGAAATTGAACCTGAGCAGATTCTTGCAGGTATGCTTACAATTCTTGCTTATGATTCAAAGAATACTCAGCTGGACTATTATCGTTCGCTTCTTAAAAAGATTAAGCCTAATCTTAAGAAAGAGCTTTGCGAAGCTGCTATTCTTAAAACAAAGAATGAAGATTTTGATCTTGCAGAAGAAATCTTCCGTGCTTTAATTGGTTTTGATCCTGAAGATGTTGCAATAATTCTTAATATGGCTCTGTTCCTTGATCAGCGTGCTGATTCTTACAGAAACTCTGGCCTTTTTGAAGATGCTGATGCTTATGATGCAGATGCATATTCTTATTACGAACAGGCTATGAATGCTGAGCCTCCTCTTCCTGATGTTTACTTTAATGTTGGTTTTTATTATATGAAACAGCATAAATTCCGTGAGGCAAAGGATGCTTTTGAAACTTATCTTGCGCTCACCTGTGAAACAAGTGATGAAGAAATGGGTGAAAACGGAGTTTATAAAAAAGAACGTGCTCAGGAAATCATCAACAATATCAATAATCAGAATATGGATGATGAGAACTTTAAGGCTGCATATGATTTGATTTCAAGTGGTCAGGAAGAAAAAGGTCTTGAGCAGATTAGAGACTTTTTGCAGAGTAATCCAAAGGTCTGGAACGGCTGGTTCATGCTTGGCTGGGGACTTAGACGCCTTGAACGTTATGCTGATGCTAAACAGGCTTTCCAGGAAGCTCTTAAATATGGCGGTGATACAAATGCTGATACTTATAATGAGCTTTCACTCTGTTATATTGAAGAAAAAGATTTTGCAGAAGCAAAGAAGTGTCTTATGAAGGCTCTTTCACTTGAACCTGAAAGCACAAAGATTATTTCAAATCTTGGATATCTTGCGCTTGCAATGGGAAATAAACAGGAAGCACGTAATTACTTTACTGCAGTTTTGGAATTTGATCCAAAAGATAAGATTGCGGCAGCTGAGTTGATGAAGCTGGAGCAGGAAGCTGAGTAAATAGATTGCCACGTCGCTGCGCTCCTCGCAATGACGTGCTGCAGATGTTTACGGTAGAATAACGGTGTCACCTTCGGTGATGCCGTTTTTTTTGTACCAGCCTTGTGGAACTTCAAGAGCATAGCGAACAGAAACTGTGCTGATGATTGAATCTGTGCTGTATGGATTCATATCAAAAATGTTTCTGATTTTGCCTTTTGAATCTATGTAAGCGATTGAAAGCGGATGAGGGGTATTTTTCATCCAGAAGGATAAAAGCTGGTCTCTTTCAAATATAAACAGCATTCCTGTTCCGTCTGGAATGGTTTTACGTTCCATAAATCCATGGTTTCTGTCTTCCGGTTTTATTGCAATTTCTGCTGCTACTGTGAATTCTGTTCCGTCCTGGCGGATTATTTTTATATCTTTTACAGGAAGTTTCTGTGGTTTGCAGGAAATGAATGGTGTAAGAAGTAGTAATACGGCTATAAGAAGTGCTGTTTTTTTCATTTATGTTTATCCTTTTTGAATCAGAGTTCGTCCAGAAACATTTCCTGAGTTATTTCTGTTGGAGATGCCTGGATGTTTGAATAGTTTTGTGTCTGTTCAAAAATCTTATTATCAATATATTTAAGTGTAAGTGGTTTTTCAAGACTCATAGTGACTGCACCATCTGTCCAGGTGGCTGCCTGAGGACTAAAACTTGTTGGTTCCCCGTATTTTTTTGTGAGTTTTGTAAAAATGCTGTAATAGTCTATTTTTTCCGGATTTATATTGATTGTAATAATATAAAGTTCATCGAATGAGAACTGAAACCAGCAGCGGGTAAGGAAATTTGAGCCGAAACCTCGTTGTGCATCTGTTTCAATAAGAGTTTTGCTTGAATGAGGGATGAGTGAAACGTCACGATCTCCGTGGTATCCGAAATCTGGATCTTTTACTAAGTTTTCTTTAGTTTCTTCTAGACTCATTCCCAACATGATGTCTTTGTATCCATGCGGAAGGCTTTCTGCATATAAAAATAATGAAAAAGCAGAAAAAAGAATGAGACTAAGGCTTTTTTTCTTGAATAAAATCATACTTAATTATCGGAAGATAATTGGTTTAGATTATTTATTTTGTTTGCGATAGAAGGCAGCGGCTTTCATAAGTTCCTGTGCGTCTTTTATGAAGATTTTGCCGTTTTCTATACGAATCTGGTCATACTGTTCAAAGTCGTAAATAGCCTTTGCCTGATATTCACTTGCAAGACCACACATATTTGCGAGGTCTTTTGGTGTAAACTCTGTCTGCATTGAAAGCTTTGAGAAGCCGATTTTAACACGCTGTTTTTCGAGCTGAAGTGAAAGCATATCAAGCATTTTTGCGAGAGGCTCTGTAAGAGTTGCGTTATCAAGCTGGCGGTACATAGACCACAATCGGTCTGCAAGTGTAGTAGTAAGTTTTGCTATCAGCTGTGGCTGTGTTGCTACCATCTGATTGAAGTTTGAACGGTTGATTACCATAAGTGTACAGTCGCTGTGTGCGAGTGCGTTAGCAGAACGGGGCTTGTTTTCGATAAGAGCCATTTCTCCAAACATATCGCCTTTTTTAAGTACTGCGAGAGTTACTTCGTTTCCATTTACAATCTTTGTAATTGAAACTTCACCTCTCTGGATGATAAACATATCTGAACCTGTCTGTGCTTCTGAGAAAATCATTGTATCTTTTGGATACTGACGTGTAGGTTCTGTTGTTGGTTCAAAATAAACTGCATGTGTTTTTGGTTTGAGTGTTACAAACTTCTGTTTTGCGAGGTCTGCATTTGGTCCCTGAGGTTTTGTTTTAAGATACTGATAGTATGCGTAAACAGCTACATCTGGAAGTGCATTTTTCTCGTAAAAATTACCTACTTTGAAAATCTGTTCGTAGGTGTCCTGAACTACTGAATGAAGGGTAGCTTTTGTAAGCATTTCGTTCATAACACGCATTCGGTTTGCAAAAGTTTTGATTATTTTAAGGGCAACAGGTGTGTTCTGAGAAATAAGTTCAGGATACTGGTCTTTGCGTACAGAAATAGCCATTACATCTGTTGTGGCAATTGCGGTTTCAATCTGAAGGTGATCTGACATACAAGGAACTACACCAACGAAGTCTCCAGGTCCGTACATTGTTGGTGCAAGGCCTGATCCTGATGATTTCATGCATTGTACGTTACCTTTCTGGATTATGTAAAAATGGTCGGTGTTTTCTTTGCCTTCTACGACAAGATATGAACCTTTTCTGAAACTAACAATTTGTAACTGCAGCAAGAGTCTACTCTCCTAAGATTATTCAATATATAAGTATAAATTTAGAATTTTTATTTGTCAATTGAAGATTCGGTCAATTAAACTAAACAAAAATGATTTCTGGTTCAAGATCGAAGCCGAATTTGTCTTTTACTGCTTTTTGGGCTGACTTTACCAGTGTTCTTATATTGTCGGCTGTTGCATTACCTGTGTTTATGATGAAATTTCCATGGAAAGGTGCTATCTGGGCTCCGCCGGCTGTGAGGCCTTTGAGTCCGCAGTCGTCTATGAGTTTACCGCTTGGTGCTCCGAAGGCGTGGTTGTTTTTGAATACGCTGCCGGCGCTTGGATATTTGAAGTGGCCTTTGTCTACGCGCTCTGCGATGTATTTTTTGCAGTCTGCGACTATGCGGTCGTGGGCTGATGCGCCGGCAGGTGTGAGACGGAATGTTGCCTGTGTGATATAGCGCTGGTTAGTTTGTGAGCCATCTTCTGCTGTATGTGCCTGGAATGGAGATTTTTTATAATCCCAGTCGGCGGCATTAAAAGGCAGTTCAGTTATTTTTGTTTTTTCGCCTGTGTATTCGATATGTGATGTTGAATATAGAAGATCGCTTATTGAACGGTCAAAACAGCGTGCATTCATATAAACGGCGCCACCAACTGTACCTGGAAGGCCTGCAAACTGTTCTGCCCCGGTAAGATTCTTTTTTGTACAGAAATCTACAAAGGCTGCCATTGGAACACCGCACTGGCAGGTTACGAGAACTGAGCCATCAGGTGTAGTTTCATCCGGGTCATAAAAGATTTCTTTGATTGACTGAGTGGAAATAATTGCGCCATTATATAATCCATCCGGGTAAACGACATTACTGGCTCCGCCTGTTACAAAATAGGGGAGTTCTGCGGAACGGGCGGCACTTATTGCGGCTTCAAGCTGTTCTGGAGTTTGTGGTGTGATAAAAAGCCTTGCGGTTCCACCTACTTTGAAGGTTGATTTTGGTGCAAGTGGTTCATTTTCTGTGTAAGGTATTTTTGCAACCTTAAGCATTGAAGCAAGGAAATCTATCATACTTCTATTATAGTAGGAAAACGAGCTGTGTGGAAGTATGGATGAGCGGTGTTAAAAAATCGGGTGTGTTGTTTAAGAGGTCGGAAAATAGTATAATTATCAATAAATGTGAAAATTTTCAAAGGCAGCCGAGCATAGCTCGTCTGTGCGCATTTTAACGGATTTCCGATAAGAGCGGGGGAAGGTTTTCCCCTTTAAATTCTAAATACGAGGTAAACTATGGCACTGAGATTATACAATACTATGGGACGCAGGATGGAAGAGTTTAAGCCGATTGTGGAGGGGCACGTTGGTTTTTACGGTTGTGGCCCGACTGTTTACAACTATGCGCATATTGGTAATCTGCGTGCTTATGTTTTTCTTGATATTCTTGATAAGACTCTGTCTCTGCTTGGTTATGATATAAAGCATGTTATGAATATTACTGATGTAGGTCACCTTTCTGATGACGGCGACAACGGTGAAGATAAAATGAAGAAGTCTGCGGCCGAGAGACATCAGAGTGTTCTTGAGGTTGCTAATTTTTATACTGATGCTTTTATGAAGGATATGGATGCTATGAATATCCGTCATCCTGATGTTATCTGCCGTGCTACTGAACACATTGATGACATGATTGAGCTGATTAAAAAGATTGAAGCTAACGGTCACACTTATATGGCTGGCGGAAATCTTTATTATGATATTTCTACTTATCCAGATTATGGTAAGCTTGCTAATCTGAATCTTGATGAGCTTAAGGCAGGGGCTGGTAAACGTAAGGTTGTTGTTATTGATGAAAACAAACGCAATCCTGGTGACTTTGTACTGTGGTTTACTAAGTCTAAGTTTGAAGATCAGGCTATGACCTGGGATTCTCCTTGGGGACGCGGATATCCTGGCTGGCACATTGAGTGTTCTGCTATGAGTATGAAATATCTTGGTAAGCATTTTGATATTCATACAGGCGGTATTGATCACGTGCCTGTTCATCATACTAATGAAATTGCTCAGTCGGAAGGTTCTTTTGATGAGGCTGAGCGCGCTAAGGGACCTTGGGTAAACTACTGGATGCACAATGAGTTCCTTATTCTTGAGGGCGGTAAGATGAGTAAGAGCAGCGGTAATTTTATTACCCTTCAGACTTCTTTACCTCCAGAGCGTGGTTTCTCTCTTAAAGACAAGGGCTATGCTCCGCTTGATTATCGTTTCTTCCTTTTGAGTGGTCACTACAGAAAGCAGCTTGTATTCAGTCTTGAAGCTCTTGAGTCTGCTAAGAACGGACGTGCGGCACTTTATTCACGTGTTGCTAAGTTGATTTCTCGTGCTAATTCAGAAGAAGGTCTCGGATTGACTGCAGATAACTTTGCATCTGTTCTTGCAGGTATAGATTGCGAAACTGATAATCTTGCTAAATTCCGCGAAGGTCTTGAAAACGACCTTGCTACACCTGTTGCTATGGCTGCTCTTCAGAAAGAAGCTGCCGGTAAGGGAAATGTAAAGGCTAGTACATCTCTTGCCGCTCTTATGAAGATGGATTCTGTATTGAGTCTTGATGTTATTAAGGGTGGTTTTGAAGCTCTTGCTGCTACTGAACCAGCTGATTCTGCTGCAGATTCTCATGCGGGAGATCCTGAAGCAGCTGAAATTGATGCACTTGTTGCAGAACGTACTGCTGCAAAAAAAGCAAAAGATTTTGCAAAGGCTGATGAAATCCGTAACCAGTTGACTGCTCGAGGTGTTATTATAATTGATACACCGAATGGTCCGACATGGAAGCGCGGGTAATTCCTGTTAATTTTTTGTAACTTTTGGGATAGTATTGTGTTTAATAATATAACTGGAAATCAACAGGAGAGTAACGAAGCGTTATGCGCCGGAAATCCGGTTGATTTTAAGAAAATTTATGATGCAACTATGCAGATGCTCTTTAAGGTTTCATATAGAATTGTAAACGATGAAGAGGCTGCAGAGGATTTGGCTCACGATTCTCTCATTAAAGCTAATGAAAAGAATCTGACATTTCCTACAATAAATGATGCTAAGTACTGGCTTATTCGGGTTGTAAAGAATGCATCCATAAATTATATAAAACGTAAAGAACGTGAGCGTAAGGCTTACGAAAAGGTCCTTTATGAGGATCATAGAAAAACAGAGACTGGGGAAGTTGACTTGCTTAAGGCTGAGTCCATAAGTAAGGCAAGGGAAGCTCTGAAAAAATTACCGGAAAACCTGCAGGATGTTCTTATGCTTCGGGAATATGCAGACCTGAACTATAAGGAAATTGGAAGAATTCTTGGAATTACTGAAGGTAATGTAAAGGTAAGAATTTTCAGAGCAAGGGAACAGCTTGTAAAAATTATAGGAGAAGATAATGTCTTTTTGCCCGAGTAAAGATATTCATTCTGTATACCTCGACGGTGAGTTGCCTGAAAACTACAAGGCTGAGTATGAGCTTCATATAGCTAATTGTGAAAAGTGCCGTAAAGAGTTAGAGCAGCTTAAGGCTGTTAGTAATTTGTTTAAAGCTGATTCTTCTGCTTTGAATCTGGATGAGAAGTTCATGGACGAAAGTTTCCAGAGACTTCAGATAAAAATGGCTTATAATCGCAATGTATTGAAGGCTCCTCGTAAATCTTCATTCAGAGTAATAACTTATGTCGCTTCTGGTATTGCTGCTGCTGCGGTTCTTGCATTAGTGCTCCCTCTTGGGTTAAAATCAAAGCAAGCTTCTACTGAAGTTTCTGCTGTCGAAAAAACACGCCTTTTTCAGTCTGTAAGTTCTGGTTCTACTGTTCCTATTACAGCAGTGTCTACAGGAGCACGAACTTCGGACAATAATGTTCCGTTTGATAGTGGAAGAAGCGTTGTCGTTTCTGGTAATATTCAGGATGTTGTTTTGTCTTCAAAAAATAAAAACAATCCGGTATTTACAAGAAATGTAAACGATGTCGATGTATTGAGACCAGATTTTCAGGACGAAGCAATTTCTATAAAGATTACAGTTCCTGGCATGGGTGATTTCCCGGTAACAACTGAAATCAACGTTCCTATGGATCTTGTATCAGGCAGACATTAGTGGATTCTTCTGGAAAGTTTAGTTATTCATTGAGGAAGTATCCGGCACTCCGGGTACTTTCTGTTGTTTTTATCATATGTATAATTCTCGGTTCTATTTATCTCATTGGTTTCAGGAATAAACCTGTTCCTGAAATTACTTCTGTTGTTCCTCCTGTTGGTTCTCCCGGTGACCTTGTTATCATTAACGGTTCGAATTTTGGGGCTGTACGTGATATGAGCTATGTAGAAATAGCGGGGTCAAAACTTACTGCCAGTTCTTATATTTCGTGGACAGATAATTGTATTAAATTCGTACTTCCTGCTAATGTACAGGATGGTCTTCTTGTTGTTGGAACTAAGGAACTTCGTTCAAAACCTGCTCTTTTTGCAAATGAGGTTGATATTCCTGTTCCGGTTCCTGCTGTGCAGCAGGTTACAAAGCCGTTAATCACTATGCTTTCTTCGGACAAGGTTAGTACGGGTGAGCTTCTTGTGATTTACGGAAATAATTTTGGTGATTCAAAAAATCAGTCTAAAGTGCTTTTTACTATGGACTGCAATAATAAAATCAGTGAGGCTGACTATAAGAACATGGTTATGCTTACTGAGAATATGATTCCTGCAAGCGAAGATGATTTTGATTATGTTTCCTGGTCGAATACAGAAATCACTGTTCGTGTTCCTGATGGTGCTTATAGTGGTGTTGTAATTGTAGATACAGGCCGTGAACAGTCTGATCCTAAGGAAATTACTATCAATACTGATGCGGGTCGTAAGGAATATCTTAATAAGAAGATATATCTGGTTCAGTATACTGCTGATATTGCTGATGTTGTGACAGATGATGTTTCTACAATTACTCTTCGCTGTCCGATTCCTTTTAATTGTCCTGCTCAGCCTAATATTGAGATTACTGAGGTTGTGCCGGAACCGATTTTATTAAATTATCAGAATAATTTGATTCATCAGATTACAAAGAGCAGAAATAATACTCCAAAGAGTGTATTTAAGCAGACTTTCGTTCTTCCTGTTTTTGAAGTAAGAACTAATGTAAATCCTGTTAAAATTGGAAATTATAAGAACACAGAAAAAAATCTGTTGAGTGGAGCACTTAAGTCTGATGCTCTTGTTCCAAGTTCTGATAAGGCTGTAAAAGAGCTTTGTGATAAGATTATTGGAAAAGAAAAAAATGCCTGGAATAAAGCAAAACGGATTTATGAATATCTTTGCGATAACTGTATGATTGAAGCAAAGGTTCGTAACGGAGATTCGAATCCGCTTGATTTGATTAAAAAAGGAAGCGGTGATGCTTATGATTTTGCAGTTATTTATACTGCTTTGTTGAGAGCTGCTGAGATTCCGGCTTATACAGATGGCGGTGTATTAGTCAATCAGGATTTGCAGAGTCAGGCTCACTGGTGGTGTGAATTCTATATTGATAGAGTAGGCTGGGTTCCTGCGGATCCTGCTCTCGGTGCAGGGCTTGAATATAAGCGCTGGACAGACAGTGATGTTGTAGATGAAAGAGCTTACTATTTTGGAAATATGGACTCGCATCATATTCTTTTCTCAAGAGGATGGAGTCAGCTTAAGCCGTTTAGTGCAGACAGTAAGATTGTTCAGCAGCCAAGAAGTTTTGCCCTGCAGTCTATATGGGAAGAAGCAAATAAAGATACAGCAAAATACAGCAGCTACTGGAGTGTTCCGGTAGTAAAGGGAGTTTATTAGTAGATCCTGAAACAAGTTCAGGATGACGTGGAGGTTTAGTATGACAAAGATTTTGAGTGTTGGTGGTTCAATTATTGCTCCGGATAAGCCGGACAGCGCTTTTTTGAGCGAGTTTGTTACAATGTGTAAGAAATGGCTTGATTCAGACAAACAGAACAGATTGATTCTGGTTGCTGGTGGTGGAGCTCCTGCACGTGTATATCAGAATGGATTAAAGGAAGTTTGCGAAAAGACTGGGGATGCTTTTGATGCAAATGCAGCAGACTGGATTGGTATTATGGCTACACGTTTGAATGCTCAGCTTTTGAAGGCTTGTTTTGGTGATTACAGTAAAAACGATGTCGTTTACAATCCAACTGAAGAAAATCTGAAGTTTGATGGCCAGGTGCTTGTTGCTGCAGGCTGGAAACCAGGATTCTCTACTGATACAGATGCAGTTTATCTTGGTGAAAAATTTGATGCTAAGACTATCGTAAATCTTTCTAATATTGAAAAGGTTTATACAGATGATCCACGCAAGAATCCTGATGCTAAACCTCTTGATACAATTTCTTGGGCAGACTTCCGCAAGATGGTAGGAGATGAATGGACACCTGGAAAGAACTGTCCTTTTGATCCTATTGCATCAAAAAAGGCCAGCGAACTTGGTATGAAAGTAATTTGTGCAGGTGGAAAGAATATTCCTAACATCCAGGCTATTCTGGAAGATAAGGAATATTTTGGAACTACTATTGGTGCTTAATAATAGCCCATGTTTGTAAGGACAGTTTCTAATTTCTGTCCATATAACGGATCTGTGGCCCAGGTACCGGCCAGCCCGTAAATATTTTCAACGTACTTTGTCTTGTGGACCCAGTTATATCTCGGGTCCACAAGTTCGTTAACGAGCTTTACATCTTCTGTTGTGCCATAAGCCTGAAGGTGCTGAATATGGGCGCGGACGCCTGTCTGCTCGTCTGGGAATTGTTCGCCGGGATGTTCTGCATCCATTGCGCCAAGTCCGCAGTAATTGTGGAACTCAGGCTGAACAAGACCTCCAAAACGAAGATATCCGGTTTCAAGGCACATCTGTGCAAAGGCTACGTCTGAGTTCACGCCTTCTACGGCAGCTTCATCTATATAATATTGAGCAAAGTTTTTTATGTGTTCGCGGTCAGCTTCTGCATTGCGGCTCATAAAATAGTTTGCCAGTTGATCTGCATTTAAGCGGCCGATATCCATAATATTCTTAGAAAGTTCAATGTGTTTTCTGGCTTTTGGTAAAGAAGCACAGGAATTTAATGTAAAAAGAGCTGCAGCAAGAGTGGCAGCAAAAATAAATTTTCTCATCATATTCTGATTTTCGGAAAAACAGAAAAAAATCTGAATTTCAGACACTTTTTTTCAAAATCTTTTCCTTTTTTGGCTTATGAAAGCAATATTATAGATAGAGGATTTTATGAAAATAATCAGTAATGAAGAAAAAATTAGACCGTCGGTACGGGAATCTGCAATGGAGCATGGGCTTTCTTATCTGTTTGATGAGGAGCTTGTGATGCTTATTCTTGGGACGGGGAATAGTCAGATGCCGGTGGAAATAATGGCAGATAAAATAGTTGATGCTCTTGATGATTCAGATCCCTCCGAGGTGGTAAAGAATCTGCTTAAGCTTAAAGGGGTTGGGCAAGGAAAAGCACTGGCTGTTGCGGCGGCTCTTGAACTGGGAAGACGGCGGAATTCGCATCTTTGTGCACCGATTTCGAGTTCATCTGATATCGTTCCTTTTGTACAGAATTATGCGGTTTGTAAAAAAGAACATTTTCTTCTTGTTACGTTGAATGGCAGTCATGAAATAATTCAGATTCATGTGATTTCGGTTGGTACGTTAAACAGAACTTTAATACATCCGCGTGAAATTTTCGGAGCAGCAATAAGAGAGGACGCGGCGGCAATCATAGTATGCCATAATCATCCATCTGGAAATTGTGAACCTTCAGAAGAAGATATTCAGGTGACTCATAATCTTGAACGTGTTGGAGAAATTATGGGTATTGAGCTGCTTGATCATATTATTGTGTGCAGGGATTCATATTTTAGTTTTGTTGACAGCAAAATGCTTCTTAGGAATAAAAAGAAAAATGTTATTGTTAAAATGGCCTGATTCTATTAAATTATAGGTATGAAACTATATTCTAATGCTCAGCTTATTCGTACTACTGTGATTTGTGTTGTTGCTGCTGTGCTTGTTACTGCGGCTGTTTGTATAAATATTTCTAAGAAAAAAGCTTCTGGAAATGCTGCAACTGAGGCGGAGGTTACTCAGGTTGCGGGTACGACTCCGGAAGGTACAGATATTATTTCGGGTTCAGATAATTTTGAGAACTCGTATTCTTTTCTTGAGCAGAATCCTGCTTCTGTGATTTCTGTTGCCGGTGGAAATGGAGGTTCGGGTTACACTCAGGAAGAAGCTCAGAATATAAATGTTTACTCACTTTGTAATGAAGCGGTTGTGAATATAAATACTCAGATAACAGCCTATGACTGGTTCCTTCAGCCTTATGTACAGGAAGGAGGAAGTGGAAGTGGTTCTATTATTGATAAGCGTGGTTATATTCTTACAAATGTTCATGTAATTCAGGATGCAACTAAAATTTATGTTTCTCTTTTTGATGGTACTCAATATGAGGCTGAAATAATAGGAACAGATTTAGACAGCGACCTTGCCGTAATTAAGTTTACACCTCCTGCAGGAATAGAACTTAAGACTATTTCTTTTGGTGCTTCTACTGCTTTGAAAGTTGGTCAGAGGGTAATTGCAATTGGTAACCCGTTCGGTTTGGAACGAACTATGACTACAGGTATTGTTTCTGGTCTGGGACGTCCTATTCAGAATTCTAATAACAGAATTATCCGCAATATGATTCAGACAGATGCGGCTATTAACCCTGGAAACTCTGGCGGTCCTTTGCTTGATACAACTGGAAAAATGATTGGAATCAATACTATGATTCAGTCAAATTCAGGAAACTCTGCCGGTGTTGGTTTTGCTGTTCCTTCTGAGACTGCGATTCGTGTTGTTGCAGATTTGATTAAATATGGAAAAGTTCAGCGCGGAACTATTGATGCAACTGTTATTCAGTTGAGCCGTCGTATCACACAGTATGCGGGCCTTGATATTTCGAATGGTGTTTTGATTTCAGAGGTAAAGAGAGGCGGAAATGCAGAGGCTGCGGGCCTTAGAGGTGGTACTGAAGCTGCATATTATGGTTCACGACGAGACATTATTTATATTGGCGGCGATGTAATTACTCAGATTGATGATATTGCCGTAACTTCTCTTGCTGATTATTATTCAGCTCTTGAAAGCAAGAGACCTGGTGATGTCGTTACTGTTGTGGTTCGACGAAATCGCAAGAACGTAACTTTGAAGATTAAGCTGGTGGAGAGTTAATGAAAAAGTTTGAGGTAGTTTCACCTTTTGAGCCTAGCGGAGATCAGGGGCAGGCTATTGAAAAGCTTGCAGAAGGATTTCTGCGTGGTGACAAGTTTCAGACTCTCAAGGGTGTAACAGGCTCTGGAAAAACCTTTACTATGGCAAAAATCATAGAGAAGGTTCAGCGTCCTACGTTAATCATAAGTCATAATAAAACTCTTTCTGCCCAGCTTTACCGCGAGTTTAAATCTTTTTTTCCGAATAACGCTGTAGAATACTTTGTCTCATATTACGACTATTATCAGCCGGAAGCATACGTTGCTGCCCGTGACTTATATATAGAAAAAGACTGCGATATCAACCGTGAAATCGACCAGATGCGTCTTGCGGCAACTTACAGCCTTATGGAACGCCGTGATGTAATTGTAGTTGCAACAGTTTCCTGTATTTACGGTTTGGGTATGCCTGATGTTTATAAGGGCATGCGTGTTCATGTTGAAGTTGGTCAGACTTTAGATATCAAAAAGTTTGCAAACTCTCTGATTTCAATGCAGTATAACAGAAATGATAACGTGCTTGAGCGCGGCAACTTCCGTATTAAAGGCGATGTAATAGAAGTTTTCCCGCCTTATATGGAAACAGACGAAGCCTACAGAATTCTTCTGGATTGGGAAGAAGTTGTCCGTATTCAGCGTTTTAATGTTCTGGACCGTTCTGTTGCCGGTGAACTTGAAGAAACTGTTTTATATCCTGCAAAGCACTTTGTCGTTCCTCAGGATAAACTGATTGAAGCAACGAACCGCATTCAGGTTGAACTTGATGAGCGTGTAGAAGAACTGCGCGCTGCCGGTAAAATGCTTGAAGCAGAACGCCTTAAAACCCGTACAACTTATGATATTGAAATGCTCCGTGAAATGGGAACCTGCCCGGGTATCGAAAATTATTCCGGCCCAATTTCGGGCCGCGCGCGAGGCGAGCCACCAGCAACACTTCTTCATTATTTCCCGGATGACTTTTTGTGCATGATAGACGAGGCTCATGTTTCTGTTCCTCAGATTGGTGCGATGTATGAAGGTGACCGTAGTCGTAAGCAGAATCTTATTGATTTTGGATTCCGTCTTCCTAGTGCTTTTGATAACCGCCCTCTGAAGAAGGCTGAGTTTGATGCAAAGATGAATCAGATAATTTATGTTACTGCAACTCCACGCCCTGAAGAAATTAAGCAGAGTACACAAGTTGTAGAGCAGCTGATTCGTCCTACAGGACTTCTTGATCCTATTGTAGAAATCAGACCAAGCGAAGGTCAGATGGAAGATATTTACAAGGAAGTTCGCGAGCGCATTGAGCGACACGAACGCAGCCTTATTCTGACACTGACAAAAAAGATGGCGGAGGACCTTACCCAATACCTTACAGAACTTAAACTCAAGGTTAAATATATTCACTCAGAAATTGATACTTTTGAACGAGTTGAGATTTTGAAATCTTTAAGAACCGGTGAAATTGATGTTCTGATTGGAATTAACCTTTTGCGAGAAGGAATTGATCTTCCGGAAGTGTCGTTTATTGCAATTCTTGATGCAGATAAAATCGGATTCTTAAGATCGGAAACTTCGCTTATTCAGATTATTGGACGTGCTGCCCGCAATGCTGAAGGTAAGGTTGTAATGTATGCCGACCACATGAGCCCTGCAATGGAAGCGGCTGTAAAAGAAACAAAGCACCGCCGCGAGGTTCAGGAAGCTTACAATAAAGAACACGGAATTACACCAAAGACAATTTCTAAAGCTGTTGAAGATATTCTCATTCATGAAAAGCAGGATGCAGATGCAAACGCTTCAATTCAGCTTGAAGTTCTTAAGAAAGAAGCAAATCTGTTTAATCCTAAAGAACGCCATAAACTCATTAAAGCGCTTACTGCAGAAATGTCTGCCTGTGCCGACCGCATGGAATACGAGCAGGCAGCTGCACTCCGCGACCAGATTCGCGATATTGAAGCACAGTACGGGAAATAGCAGGTCAATCAACTTTTTTTCTTGCCCCTGACAAATAATAGACTTATACTTTAAAAGTATCATATTTTTATGGTAATAAAAAAGTTAGGAGACACCTCTATGACACCTTTATTTATTCTTTGCATGATTCTTATTGTTTTAGTTCTTTTGTTCTTTTTTGTTTCTTATAAGAAAGTTCCTAAGAACAGGATTGGAATTAGGGTTGGACCTTTTGGTTCAAGAACTGTAACAGGTAAAGCAATTTTTGTAGTTCCTTTTTTACAAAGAATTGATTATATGACACTTGAAAATATTCAGGTGGATTTTGTTTCTAAGGATTCGATTCCAACACAGGATGCAATCAATATTAAAGTTGATGCTGTTGCAAACATTGCAGTTTCGCAAGATCCTGAAACAATGAAAAAGGCTGCGGCTAAGTTTATCGGTTATACAACAGCAGATATTGCTACGGTTGTTACTCCTGTTCTTGAAGGAAATATCCGTGAAATTATTTCTCAAATAAAATTAAAAGATTTGATTCAGGGTGATAAGAAGGTTCTTTCTGAAAAGGTTGTTGAAAATGTTAAGCCAAATCTTTTTGATTTAGGACTTGAGCTTACAACCTTTAATATTCAGAACTTTAAGGATGATAATGGTGTAATCAATAATCTTGGTATTGAAAACACTGTTGCAATTTCAAAGGATGCAGCAAAAGCAAAGGCAGCTGCAGAAGCAGAAGTAAAAATTGCACAGGCACAGGCTGATAAAGAAGCTAATGAGGCTCGTGTTGCAGCAGAACTTGAGATTGCCCAGAAGCAGACAGACCTTGCCATTAAAAAGGCTTCTTTGCAGTTACAGGCTGATACAGAGGCAGCAAAGGCAGAAGCAGCTAAAGGAATTGAAACAGAAAATCAGCGTAAGGTTCTCGAAATTAAAGCAGCTGATGCTAATATTGCAAAGCAGGAAAAACAGATTGAAATTCAGGAGAAGGCTGTTTCAATTAAGGAAAAAGCTCTTGATGCTGAAGTAAAGAAAACTGCCGAGGCAGAAAAATTTGCAGCTCAGCAGAAGGCTGATGCAGAACTTTATTCACGTCAGAAAAAGGCCGAGGCCGAGGCTTTTGAAATTCAGCGACAGGCAGAAGCAGAAGCCTTTACTCGACAGAAAAAAGCAGAAGCTGAAAAAATTGCTATGGAAAATGAGGCTGCCGGTAAAAAGGCTCTTGCAGAAGCAATTCAGGCACAGGGTGAAGCAGAAGCTGCTGCAGTTAAGGCAAAGCTTGTTGCAGAAGCAGACGGTATGCGTGAAAAGGCAGAAGCTCTTAAGGAATATGGTGATGCCGCTAAACAGCAGATGCAGCTGGATGCTCTTAAAGTTTATTTTGAACAGCTTCCAAAAATCGCTGAGGCGGCTGGTATGGCATATCAGAATGTTGATAAGATTTACATGTACGGCGGTGATTCATCAAAGTTGACTAAAGATATAATGACAAATGTAACACAGGTTTCTGAAAGTCTGGGTGAAACACTTGGAATTGATCTCAAATCTGTACTTGGAAAATTTGTAGAAGGAAAGCTGGAGAAATCAAAGAAAACGTCAAAAGACGGTGAATAAGAAAAAAAACGGACTGTTTCGGGGTTTTTAAGGGGCGGAGCCCCTTAGGAGAGGGGGTGGCGGAAAACGCCGGAGGCGGTTGGAGACAGGGGGAGACATCCCCCTTTATAAATCTTGAATTTTCAGAAATTCAAGATTCGGTCATTGACTTTTTTTTTGAATTTGTATATTCTTTCTAAACTATTGTAATTTTGTGTGGGAAAACTGTTTTATATAAGGAAGGATAAAGAAAATGTCTAGAATGTGTGATGTTTGCGGAAAAGGCGTTATGTCTGGTAATAAAGTAAGTAAATCTATGAACCATACTCGCAGAACATGGAGACCAAATCTCCACAGCATTAAGGCTGTTCTTCCTAACGGAACTGTAAGAACAATTAAGGTTTGCTCAAGCTGCCTTAGCAGTGGTTTCGTTCAGAAGAAGGTTCGTGTACCAAAGACAGAAGCTGCTCAGAACTAAGTTTAGTTTTAGTCGCATGAAAGCCCCGTTGGATGTCAGCGGGGTTTATTTTTTTTAAATATGGTTTTGATACAACCGATGTTGTCGTGGCGGTTACTCAGCCACTGTTGATATTGAAAGGCCGTCGTAGGCGGGGAGGATTGAGAGGGCGGTGGCGAGACCCGGGAACTCGGCGCGGTGTTCTTCTATGTATGCGGTGGTCTGGATATGAGACGAGTTGTGTGTAAGATGTGTGAACCAGATGTGGTCACCGCCGATTTTTTCTGAGACTTCGAGGGCCTGCAGAAAACTGAAATGGGTGGAATGTTCTTTTATTCGAAGGCCGTCAATTACAAGATGTACCAGACGGCCACCGTTTTCTAACCCGCATTCTTTGTGAATTAGTTCTATTGATTCATCACTTATATAATTACAGTCTGTGAGATAGGCTATTGAACGAGGGCCTTCCGGTGTGTTTTCTGTGAGCAGCCAGCCTGCGGTTTCAAGAGGCCCGTGCATCATTGGGACTGGTGTTATTTTTATTGTATCGAAAGTAAATGTCTTAGCGACTGGATTAAGGCTGATTTTTGCATGGCCACCGCCAAAAGCTTTTTCGCTGAATAAATAATTGAAACGGTGCTTAATATCGCTGGCGGTGCCTTCATTTGTGTAAAACGGGATAGGCGGCCTGTCGTATTTTTTATTCTGAGGATTATCCGGTTTATTGGACATTATGCAGGAAAAGTTTCTAAGATCGTCTATTCCATGCAGGTGGTCGGCGTGGCTGTGTGTTAATAAAACTGCATCTATCTGGCGGATGTTTTCGCGCAGGGCCTGAGTACGGAAATCTGGTCCTACATCTATAAGAATATATTTATGTGAATTATCTTTTGAATCTATTTGAATATATGCTGAACTGCGGGTTCTTTTGTCTTTTGAATCTGAGGATTTACATACTGCACAATCGCAGGCTATTACGGGAACTCCGTGGCTTGTTCCTGTTCCTAAAAACGTTAATTTCATAAAATTGATTATATCAAATTGCGGTACTAATTTACAGTTTCTTTGTTTTAGATTAAAATAGGTTTGTGGATTTTAGAACTAACAATATTATAGAAGAATATTTAACACAGCAGCTTGATATTTTTACTGTTGATGATTTTTACAGGTATTTGAAATCCAAAGGTGCTAAAATCACAAAAACCGATGCCAGAGATATTCTGCAGGTTTCGGAATATGCCTTTTCTCTTGTAAATAATGAATATGTAACTAAAGCTGGAGTTTTTACTGGCCGCTGGTTCAGCTTTAAGCCAAGTCGTGAGGAAGTTGAAAAAGGTTATATTCTGATTGGTCATCGCTGTATTCCTTTTGTAAATCCTGAACTTCCACCTGATGCTATAAGTATTATGTCTTGCGGGAAGAATATTGAAAGTGAAGCTCATACTTTTTCTATGAATCTTGCAATGGATACTTTTGCTCTTTATGGAGAAGGATATATTCTTCCTTATATCTTTAATGATAAAAACAACACTTCTATTCCGCTGAGTTCTGTTCAATACTCTATGCCTCAGGAAATCTGTTTAACCTGCTGGCCGTTAAAAGAGATAAACGGCGGCCAGGATTTTAAGTATGGTGACAGAATCCTTTGCCGTGCTCTTAACTGGTGTGATGGCGTTGTTGAAATGAATGTTCAGTCCAGCTGTCTTTCTGAATATGTGATTTCTGATGAGGCTGTTCAGCGGGAAGAATGGTATACTCATTTTGAAAATGGGCTTCTTGAAAGTTTTGATAAGCACGGGCCGGCTTCTTCTATTGAAGAACAGCTTTCATATCTGTTTCTGGAAAATCAGGAGGAGCTTTGTATCCGCTGCTGCGGTTCAACTGAAGAGTTTTTAGCTCATACTACTAAAATTGGTTTTGAGCCTTATGGTGTTGAAACGAGAATCTGGCGAAAAGGTGAATCTGTTCCTTATATTGGTAAGTGGAATGGGCTTGGAATTGACCGTGGTACTTTACTTTCGGATATGGCTCTTACGCTTACTCCGCGTGTAATTGATGCTATTCTGGAAGACAGGATTTACGACAGCAGAAATAAAAAGTCTAAAAGTGACCAGGATGAATCGGAAAGCTTTGATGATGTGCTTCAAAAGATTTTCCCTAATATGGCTATGATTTCTTCTGCTGAGCGACGACTTGTATTATTGAATATAGAAAAGCGTAATGATATACTTAAAAAGATGTATAATCAGTTTTCTGATTATCCGATTGCACAGCTGCGAAAACGAATTCTTGCGCTTTTTACAAATGTAAGTAAACTGTTCTGTGAGATTGGTGGTTCAGGTGTTGCTGCAGATAATTTTCCTCAGCAGGAACTGGTTATTCTTTCTCAGCTTTACAGTCATGTAGTCAGGCTTCTGGAAGAAGTTGAAAATGTTTATATGAGACCGCATTTTCCAACTGATGATGTTTCTCTTTCTCTGGATGGAATGGAAGAAACTTTTGAAGAAATAAGCGGTATTCTTTTTTCAGCTTTGGAGAGCAACAGGTTTAAGGGCTTTGAAATAGTAAAAACGGAATAAAAAATTAGGGAGAAATATATGGATACTGAAGTTGAAGTTGATTTGGCACAGTTGATTCACAGAGGCGGTGTTTTCAAGAATGTAGAAGGAAGCACTCCTCAGGAGATTTATGCCAAGGTTTGTAAGATGATTGATCTTCCAGCTGGAATGACTTCTGAGACTGTTTACAATGCTCTTTGTGCTCGTGAAGAGGTTTTGAGTACTGCTGTAGGAAATGGAATTGCTCTTCCTCATGCTCGTTCACCAATTATGCGAAATGAGGCAGAACAGCGTATTTGTGTTGTTTACCTTAAAAATCCTATTGATATGAAAGCACCTGATGAGCGTGAAGTATTTGTAATGTTCATCCTGCTTGCTCACAATTCGCAGATTCATCTTAAGGTTCTTTCATCTCTGGCTGCTCTTTTCAGAGATTCTAAATTTAAGAAGGCTCTTGAACTTCGTTCAGATGAAGCTGTGCTTTCTTCTATAATCAAAGAATTGGATCAATAAAAATAGCCTTTATTTAATTAAAGGCTGATTTTTATATCGTTAAGTAAAACGTTTAATATTTTGAAAAAATATATTAGGAGTATCAAATTATGAACAAAAAAGGTGTTGAGGCAGTTGCACTTTCAATCCGCAGCTTGTCAATGGACGCAATTCAGAAGGCAAATTCTGGTCACCCAGGACTTCCACTTGGAGCAGCAGAAGCTGCAGCAGTATTGTATGGTGAAGTAATGAAGCACAATCCTGCAAACTCAAAATGGGCAGACAGAGACCGTTTTGTACTTTCTGCAGGTCACGGTTCTATGCTTCTTTACAGTATCCTTCATCTTGCCGGATACAAAGTAAGCCTGGACGATATTAAGAACTTCCGCCAGGTTGGTTCTAAGTGTCCTGGTCACCCGGAATATGGTGATACAGATGGTGTTGAATGTACTGGTGGTCCTCTCGGACAGGGCGTTTCAATGGCTGTTGGTATGGCTATTGCAGAACAGATGCTCGCTGCAAAATTCAACACAAAGGGTCACAAGATTGTTGACCACTACACATACTCTCTCGTAGGAGAAGGATGTCTTCAGGAAGGTGTTGCTTCTGAAGCTTGTTCTCTCGCTGGTAATCTAAAACTTGGTAAACTTATCGTATTCTACGATCAGAATAAGATTTCTATTGATGGTAATACAGATATTACTTTCACAGATAATATTGCAGCTCGCTACAAGGCTTATGGCTGGCAGGTTCTTAAGGGAAGCATGTATGATGTTGAAGGCATCGTAGAGCTCGTAAAAGAAGCTAAGAAATGCAAGGATCAGCCAACTTTGATTATGCTCAAGTCTGTAATCGGTAAAGGTGCTCCAAAGCAGGGAACTGCTGATGTACACGGTGCTCCACTTGGTGCAGAAGGCATTGTTGCTGCAAAGAAGAAGCTTGGACTTCCAGTTGATCAGGACTTCTATGTAGTTCCTGAAGCTTACAAATATTTCGAAAGCAAGAAGGCTGCATTTGCTAAGGCTGAAGCAGACTGGAATGCTGATTTTGCTGCATGGGCAAAAGAAAATCCTGAACTCAAGAAGCTCTGGGATGCTTACCATTCAGATGCTGTAACTGATGACACTGTAAAAGATGTTGTTTACAAAGTAGGCGATGCTTGTGCTACACGTGATGCTTCTGGAAAGGCTTTGAACGTAATTGCTGCACGTTATGCTAACCTTGTTGGTGGTTCTGCTGACCTTATGGGACCAAACAAGACTGCATTCAAGGCAACTGATAACGGAACATTCAGCCCAGAAAACCGCGCCGGACGTACAATTGAGTACGGTATCCGTGAGTTTGCAATGTCTGCTGTTTGTGCAGGTATTTCTCTCCACGGTGGCCTCCGCCCATTCTGTGCTACATTCCTTGTATTCGCAGATTACCTCCGTCCATCTCTCCGCGTTGTTTCTTTGATGAAGCAGCCAGTTATCTACGTATTCACACACGATTCTATCTACGTAGGTGAAGATGGTCCAACTCACCAGCCAATTGAAACTATGACTTCTCTCCGTGCTATTCCTGGTGTTCAGGCTATCCGTCCAGGTGACCCTGAAGAATCTATGGAAGCTTGGAAGATTGCTTATGCTTCTAAGGATCATCCAGTTTGTATGGCATTTACACGCCAGGCACTCGCTGTTTATGAAAAGGATGACAAGTCTTGGAAGAAGAACATGGCTGCAAACGGTGCTTACATCGTAAAGAACGGTGCAGACAAGCCTGATATCACAATTCTTGCAAGTGGTTCTGAGGTTAATATGGCTCTTCAGGCTGCAGCAGAAGTTCCAGAAAAGAAGATTCGTGTTGTTTCTGTTCCAGATCTTAAGAAGTTCGAAAACCTTCCTAAGGCAAAACAGGATGCAATCATTGGTGAAACAAAGCGTGTTGTATGTACAGAAGCCGGCATTTCTATGGAATGGCTCCAGTTCACTTCAAAAGAGAACTGCTTCTGTATCGACACCTTCGGTACATCAGGTCCAGCTAACAAAGTTGCCGAATATTTAGGATTTACCGCAAAAAATTTAGCAAAGCTTCTGAAAAAGTAATGGCGAGTTTGCGCAGCAAACTCGGTAAGCACGCGTAAGCGTGCGACATTCACAGCTAAGAATCTTGCTAAGTTGCTTAAGAAATAACGTAATGCTGAACTTGTTTCAGCATCTATAAAAAACGCCTGTGGTTTTTAATGACTGCAGGCGTTTTTTTATTAGATAAGTTTAAGAAAACTCTTAGGAAATATAAGGATTGTTTTCATTTATTTTTATTTGTTTTGGATTATAATTAGTGTATGAAGTTTTTCTTAAAGAAAAACATTTTCTTTTATTTTCTGATTTTTGGATTTTCTCTTTTAAATGCACAGGGGATTCCCTCTGGTGATTCTGGCAGATTTCCTCCTCCTCCACAGTTTCCAAAAGATCCGGACAATATAATCAAATATAGAGGAAACAGAACGTATTCAGAAAATCTTCCTTTGAAGATAATTCAGACTAAGTGTACGAAAAAGGAAGGGAATCTGATTTTTATTGAGATTATTTTTAATCAGAGTATAAATCC
The DNA here is from genome assembly GCF_900111035.1 of Treponema bryantii. Classification (GTDB taxonomy): domain Bacteria; phylum Spirochaetota; class Spirochaetia; order Treponematales; family Treponemataceae; genus Treponema_D; species Treponema_D bryantii_C. The sequence goes on along the minus strand of NZ_FOFU01000002.1, from coordinate 189,146 downwards.
ACGGTCTATAAAACCTGATTCAATTCTTATCAATAATACACCGCTTCCACCTTTTGTCCGATTTTTATTTAATAAAAAGGGAACTTCAGTAAAAATGCTGGTTCCTTTAACTATCAATTCATTCAAAATGCGAATTTGCAATATACGTTCTTTCAATAATACATTTATTGAGCCGGTAGAACTTTTAATTGAAGTAGAGAGGTAAAGATGAAAATACTTATTGTAGAAGATGATGCTGGTATTTCGGATTTCATAATTCCAGAACTTGAACATGAGGGGTATACAACCTGTCTTGCAGTTACTGGCCGTGAAGCTTTGTCTAAATTTGAAGAAGAAAAACCGGATTTAATTCTGCTGGATATTATGCTTCCTGAATTAAATGGACTTGAAGTGCTGCGACGGATTCGTGCGGTTTCTACTGTACCTGTAATTCTTGAAACTGCCCGCGGAGAAACTATTGATAAAATTAACGGTTTGAATCTTGGAGCTGATGATTATATTCCAAAGCCTTTTGAGATTGAAGAACTTCTTGCCCGTATAAATGCGTTGTTCCGTCGTGTAAATTATTCAAAGCCACAGGAAGTACTGTCATCAATCAGAAATCTTACTTTGAATGTTGACCGAATGAGTTTTTCAATTGATTCAAATGAAGTTCAGCTTTCTAAAACTGAATTTTTATTTCTTAAACTTCTTATTGAAAATCAGGGTAAGGTGTTTTCACGACAGCAGATTATTGATGAAATCTGGGGTGTAGGACACTTTATTGATGAGAACACGGTTGATGTTTATGTTGGATATCTGCGTTCGAAGATTTCTCAATATACAAAGGATGAATATATAAGAACTGTGCGCGGTGCCGGTTATATGATGGGTTAAGAAAAATGAAGAAATCTTTTGCAGTACAGCTTTCTCTCCGCTTTATGTTTATTCTTACCTTTGCTGTTATTCTGCTTTCACTTTCTTTTTTGTATATTCTCCGTTCGTTTGTTCAGGCATCACAGACTGCAGAAATGAAAAAAGCCTGCCTGGACTTGTATGAAAATGAATTCAATATGGACGCTTTTCCGTATTATCTTTCATTTATTGCATATGACATTGAATCACAAGAAATTATAGCAACTAATGATCCTTTTTTACCTTTGCTTAAAGATACTGAAGGAAAAGCTGTACATCATTTTGAAAAAGATTTTTTTTATGATGGAGACCTTGATGTTCTTTATTATGGAGAAACATACAGACTTGCAGGAAGAGATATTGTAATTGCGGTTTCTGAAAATATTGAAAATGATTCGTTTTCAAAGATTTTTCCGCAGCTTCCGTCTTCTCTTCTGCTGATGTCGCTGCCTGTTTTATTGCTTTCGTTTCTTTTTTCCCTTTTTCTGACTAAGCATACTATAAAACCTGTTGTAAAAATTACCCGTACTGCTCGTTCAATGACGATTGATAATCTTGACGGGCAGCTTCCTCTTACCGGGCAGGGGGATGAAATAGATGAGCTTTCTGTTGCCTTTAATGATTTATTCTTGAGGATTAAAGCTGATTTTGACAGAGAGCGTCAGTTTTCAAGTGATGTTTCCCACGAACTTAATACTCCGCTTACTGTTATTTCCGGGCAGGCAAATCTTCTGCTTCGCTGGGGAAAAGAAAATCCTGAACAGCTGGAAAAATCTTTGAATGCAATCAAAGATGAAGCAAAATCAATGCATGTAATTATTGAAAATCTGCTGCAGATTTCGCGGATTGAAAGCAGACGGATTAAGCCGCAGCTTTGTGAAGTTGATATTTGTGAATTGTTCCAGCGTGTAAAAGAAGAATTTGCTTCTGTATATCCTGAGGCAAGTTTTGAGATATTCTCTGATTCAGAAGGGGATGTGCTTCTGGAAACAGATCCGGAAATGCTGCATCAGATTCTTACTGTATTTGTTTCGAACAGTATGAAATTTGCGGGGGATAAATGTAATGTCCGCCTCAGCTTTGAAAGGACCGCAGACGGACAGATTATCATCACGGAAAGTGATGATGGTCCTGGAATTTCAGAAGAAGCACTTCCTCATGTTTTTGAGCGCTTTTATCGTGCCGATGAGGCTCATACAAGAAGTGCCGGTGGTTCTGGTTTAGGGCTTGCAATTGCGAAAACGCTCGCAGAAGCTCTGGGGGCCGGTATTTCGGCTGGAACCGCAGAGCCTCATGGAGCGCTTTTCACATTGACCCTGAAACAGGTTCAGGGTGATAGTGATTAATTATACTTTCCTGCCTGTGCATTCCACATTTCGGCGTATTTGCCGTTTTTAGAAAGGAGCTCTGTGTGTGTGCCCTCTTCTATAATGCGGCCGCGTTCGAGCATGATGATGCGGTCTGCGTCGCGGGTTGTAGAAAGACGGTGTGAAATATAGAACACGGTTTTTCCTTTTGCCGCGGTTTCCATTGCCTTATTCAGTTCGTACTCGGCGATAGGGTCGAGGGCACTGGATGGCTCATCCATAATTAAGATGTCGGCGTTCTTGTAGAAGGCGCGGGAAATAGCCACCTTCTGACTTTCACCACCAGAAAAATCAACACCCTTTTTATCAAATTCTGTTGTTACCTGAGTAAAGAGACGGTCTGGCAGATGATTGAGTTTGTGTTCAAAACCTGCAGATGTTAAGGCTTGAGTAATAACAGGAGATTTTTCTTCAATCTCTTCTTTTGTCATATTATCCATAACAACGTTTTCTGCAAGGTTTGCACCGAACATCTGATAATCCTGGAAAACAACACCAATTCGTTTGTGATATTCGCGCGGACAAAGTGTTGCGACATTTTTGTCGTGATAAGTGATTGTACCGCTTGTCGGATCATAAAGACGCATCAGCAGTTTGATGAGTGTTGTTTTTCCAGCTCCGTTATAACCTACGATGGCAATATGCTCGCCAGGTTTTACGGTGAGAGAAATATCATCAAGAACAGTACGGCCTGTTTCAGAATACTTGAAGGTAACATGGCTCAAAGAAAGTTCTCCGGCTCCTTCTGGAACATTGTCACCAACATCATCCTTAAGGCGCGGTTCGTAAGCCAGGAATGAACGGATTTTATCTATGAACATACTGTTTTCGTGTGCTTTAGGACCGAGATCCGCAAATTTTCCCATACTACCACGCAAACTTCCGGTGCGGTTGAAAAGGATTACTGCATCACTGTAATTTACAGTATGAAGAACAGCTGCCTTATAAACAAGGTAGGTAATGTAGAGACCATCAATCAAAAAGTCTCCAACTCCATAATCCTTTAAGAACTGGAACCAGATTCGTTTGCCGGCAACCTTTTTGTGCTCTTTGATAATTTCATCATTGGCTTCGGCAAATTCCTGTTCGAGCTGTTTTCCTGCATTCGGATGAAGGCGGAGTTCTTTTGCAAAATCCTTAAGATAGAAAACACGGCTTACATAATCGCGTTTACGAATATGAGGATTTACGGCAACACGGTTTTCGTAGTTTACCTTATTCAAACTCTTTGAAACAAAGAAGCGCAGGATAAATGATGCAAAAACAAAAACTACACCAATAGGATCGAGTACAAGGAAGAAGATTCCTGTTGTAAACAGTGTTGTAAGTGCCTGAACTGTCATATTCAAAAGATCAAGGAAGCGGTCTATTGCATTTTCTGATTCCGAAACACTGAGAACAAAGTCGTTGTAGTAGGCCGGATCATCGTAACAGTAGAGGTCAATCTCAGAGGCCTTTTTGAACATCTGCTCTTTAAGGGCGCGGTAGAGGCGCGGCCTGCACTTAAACTTCCAGCTGTAGCAGTAAAAGCCGTCCGGAATAATCTGAATCATATTGATGAGAAGGATAATTCCAATGTATAAAAGTGCCTTTGTAAACGGTTCATGAAATTCTGCACAGCGTAGAACGTAACGGATTCCAAGCACATGCTCAAGGAAGATCATTCCCTGATAGCGGAAAGCGTCGTAAAGGTGATAAATCATAAAGCCTGGACAGGTCTTAAAACAGAGCTTCCATAGGAAAACCTGGTTTTTCCAGACAGAACTTCGGGACTTATTTTTTTGAACGTTTTCTGATTCCTTAAACTCTGGTCCGTATATATGTGGTCTTAATTTCTTACTCATGCCCAGATACCCTCCGTTTGTTTAGTTTTGTCGGCAAGATAGTTTTCGGCCTGTTTCTGATACATATCTGCATAAAGGCCCTGCTTGTCCATAAGTTCGCGGTGAGTTCCTTCTTCAAGAACCTGACCGTTTTCCAGAAGGAATACATGGTCTGCATTCTGAACCGAAGAAAGCCGGTGAGAAATAAACAGAAGCATGTTTTCCTTGCAGGCTTTTAAGATATTGTCAAAAAGCTTATATTCTGCAATCGGGTCAAGTGCGCTTGAAGGTTCATCAAAAACCTTAATAGGACAGCGTCTTGCAAAGGCACGTGAAACAACGATTTTCTGGAATTCACCACCAGAAAGAACTGCACCTTCATCATCAAACTCACGGGTGAGGGTAGTATTGATTCCCTTAGGAAGACTCATAACTTTTTCATAAACACCTGAAAGCTGAAGTGACTCGTTTACGATTTTTTCACGTTCTTCTGCGGCAATGTCTTCACCGAGAGTTACATTGTCTGCAACACTCATAGAGAACATTCTGTTGTCCTGGAAGGCTGTCGCAAAAAGAGCGCGGTATTTTTGAAGATTGAATTCCTTTATGTTACGGCCGTTCAAAAGGATTTCGCCTTCTGTCGGATCATAAAAACGGAGAAGTAATTTTATGATTGTAGATTTACCGGCTCCATTATGGCCTACCAGTGCATAGGTTTTTGTTCCTTCAAACTTCATGTTAAGATTTTTAAGAACAGGAATATCCTTATATCCAAAAACAACATTTCGGAACTCAATTGATTCTATTTTAGTTCCAGGATCTGCTCCATCATAATCTTCCGGGATCTTTTCTTCATATTCCAAAAATGATTTGAGGTAATCAACAAAAAGTCCGTTTTTAAGACTGGCTGTTACTGAATCTGTAAAGCCAATCAGAATCCAGGTTGTTGAAACCATCATGCTTGTAATTACGGCGAGCTGTGCAAGAGACATTGTTTCCTTTACCAGAGTTTTGTAGGCTCCATAAATCAAAAGACCTTCAAAAATAAAAGAGAAGGTAAACATAACCCAGAACCAGTGGAAGCATACAGATTTGTTGATGTATTTTTTACAAACATCTGCAACTCCTGTAATGGCTTCTGTATACTGACGCTTAAGAAGATTGAAGATTTTTGTAAGGCGGATTTCTTTTGCATAATCTTTCAGATACATAACACGGTTGATGTAATCTATGCGGCGGTTATGAGGAGCCATGTCTGTCTGTCTCTTATATTCAAGGTGGTTTATCAGGCGGCGGAAGTAGAAGTTACCGATTATTGGAAAGAGGATAAAAGCAACTGAAAGCTTATCTACCTGGAACATAAAAATAAAGGCAAAAATACTGGCAAAGAAACCGAACAGAACTCCGAACAGCTGATCTACAGTGTCGTAAAGCCGGGTGTCTGCGTTTTTCATTGCAAGCGTATATTTGTCATAGAACTCTGAGTTCTCAAAACATTCAAGTTCAACATTACGTGATTTCTTAAACAGTTTCTGATAAAGCTGCTTATTCAATGAAGTGTTTGCTAATGGTGCAACATATCCCTGGATAAAACTGTTGTAGAGAGCCATCGTTGCAAAAACAGCAACTGTGATTCCAATGAAAATCATAATTGATTTAAAGGTCTCACCAGACTGGAGTGCATTGATAACGTATCTCATAAAGAATGCACTGTAAAACAGCCAGCCGAAATAAGACAGAAGTCTTGCAATCGCCATGTGAATTACAGGCCCGGGACACATTTGCCAGACGAGGCGCAGTGCATAGAAATTATTCCGCACTGCGTTGATTCTTGATTTAGACTTTTTTTCTTTCATAGTTTTCTCCCAAAAAGAATGTTGTAATTGTACAGTATGTTTATGGTGTTTTCTATAAAGACGTTCTTGAATTGTATGAATTCGTTCACGAAATGTAATTGAAAATACGTAAAAGAACCGTTGAAATATCCTCGTTTCTGATTTATATTATTTATTATGCCCCTGAAACATAGGGAGCGGCACTGCGTTGCAGGGCAAAAATAGTCCAGTGGACTATTTTTAGCGAGTCTCCGAGCAGCTGTGCTGCGAAGGTTCAGGGTGACTGCGGGGATAATATGCCAGAGAACAGAAAAATCAAAATTAAAGACGAAACCGACAAGACTCTTTATGAGGTAAAACTTGATGCCTCAACTGAAAACAAAAAAATGAATCCAGTTCTAAAAGGCTTCTTGCTTCTTCTCGCTATTCCTGCCGGTTTCGCTATTGGATATCTTTTGTTTAAATATCTATAATTTCTTTTGAAGTAATCCGCATAAGAATTTGTACAACAATCCCAGCAAAATAGTAACTGCAAATACTGCTGCAAAATAGATTGCAAGATTATAGTGTCCTGCTTTATAAACAGGAGCTCCTCCAGTCCGATAAAGCAGGAAGCGGAATGCTGTAATTGCAATCAGATTCATCATATAAGTTTCCAGAGAATATTTTCCAAAGAATCGGCTTACAGGATTTGATACCTTGTATTTAAGCATAATTGTGTAAAGGAAGATTGCAAACATCATGCTGTAAGGAATTACGCAGAAATAAGTTGCGATTTTTCTGTCGATATCTGGACCGCGGCCACTCCATTCTGACCACCAGCCAAAACGCATCTGACCATAGCCTGCAAGCGCAAAGGTTCCAAAGGTGATTACCAGTACAAGCACGAGTTTTCCCCAGTAGAACTTTTTGAACCATTCTCTGATGTTTGCTTCATAGTGTGCGAAAAGCATACCAATGAAAAGTGCAGGGCAGGAATTAATCCACCATTCACCAGAAAGCCACCATACCTGCTGCTGTGCCCACCATTTTTTATACAATGGACTTGATGGTGAAAGCCACCAGTTTTTAGGACCTGCAAACCAAGGGAAATGTCCGTTTACACAGAAAATCATTCCTAAAAGCAATATCACAACTGCCATAAGCAGATAGCATACTTTACGGTTTTTGATATTCTTGAAAATCAGATAGAAAGCAGTATAAAGAATGCCTGCAATAATCGGATACCAGGCATAAGGATTCATCATTGAAACGCCCAGAAGGTTTGTAACCCACTGTACGGGAGCAAAGCGTTCACCACTTACAAATCGAAGAATTCCGTAAATCAGAATGCTGACATAATAAGGAATTACAAGGGCTTTAAGAACACGTTTTTTCATAAAGCCGTTCAGATAATCAGGTTTTGTTTCAAGACTTTTGATGAGGCCATAGCCAGAGCAGAAAAAGAAGATTGCTACAAAGAGAAAGCCCGCATTTACAAAAATGCTCATTTCTCCAGGCTTTTGATAGCCTCCTGCCTGCTGAAAGGCCTGCTCCTGCGAAATGTGGTGTAAGATTACGCCGATTGCAGCAAAGCCACGTAAAGATTTCATTGAATCCAGAGAAGAGGAATCTTCATGGAACTGGTCATTTTTGAATCCGGCGAATTTTCCGCCCCAGATGAACAGCGCTAACATCAGCGCGTAAACAGTGTAAGTAAGATACATTTTATGCCTCACGATTTTTGATATATAAAAAATTATAAGGCATAAAATGCTGTCGCGAAAGTTTTATTTTTTATTTTTCAAAAATAATTACGTTCCACGAAAGTGGTTTTACATTTATGGATGCAATTCCGCCTTCATTTTTAACGCAGGAAGCTTCAGGAGCCTGCCAGTCGTTACCAAAGCTGCTCTTGGCTTCAAAGTCTTTGCTGAACATTTCGTAATTTGTACAGCTCTTAAAGCCTTCGAATCCACGTACATCAAGGTCAAGCGGATATTCTTCGGTTTCGTTGCGGTTGATAACAAAGACTGCGAGGCGGCCCTGTTTTTCATCCCATGCACATGCGCTGTCTATATAGTTTACATTGTTCTTACCTGTGTACTGAGATGTGTCATCAATTGCGTATCCCCGCATATCAAAGGTTTCTGAATAAACTATAGTCTGAAGTGAAGTTCCTCGTGCGTAATCAATCAACTGGCGGAAAGCATGGTGTGTTGCGGCTTTCCAAACATGATCATGATTAGCTGTTGCAAGAGCATTAAGCCCTCCTGTCATACAGCCGATTTTTACACGGTCTGCGTGGCGAAGGAGTGCAAGCTGAATTGAAGTCATGCTGAGGAGTTTCATCATATCTCCGCCAGGGAATTCGCGTTCCGGCATATTGTCCGGGTCGTGACGAATATATTTTCGTTCCGGATCAAACTTGTAATGAACGCGTGCCATGTTGTATGGGCCATAACCCGGATTCAGTTCGCTGAAAGGACGAGGGAATGCACCGTATTCATCAAAAGAAATATTTACTTTGCGTGGTGAACGGTGCTTTGCCTGAATGTAGTCGAGCATTGCAGCTTCTGTATTGATAAAGTCTTCGTAATAGAGAGAGCCTCCAAGCAGTGAAAGTATGTCGCCCGGCTTTGCAATGTGATAGTGATGAAGGGCAAGATAGTCTACTGTGTCGTAGCACTGGTCCATAACCTTTGCTTCCCATTCAGGATAGTGGTCCATAAATGAAGCAGAAGAGCCGCATACTACGGTTTCGATGGTTTCATCAATCCACTTCATAGCCTTTGAGGTTTCGTGGCAGAGAGTTCCGTAACCGGTAGGATTCTTTTCCCATGAGCCGAGCTGCCAGTGTCCGTCCATTTCGTTTCCAAGACACCAGGTTTTGACACCGTAAGGTTTTTCGTGTCCGTATTTACGGCGGAGGTCTGACCAGTAAGTTCCGCCTTCGTGATTTGTATATTCAATGCAGTCCATTGCATCCTGCAATGTCCCGGTTCCAAGGTTTACGGTGTAAATTGGAGCTGTTCCAACTTTTTCTGCCCACTGAAGATATTCGTCATGACCGACATCATTTGGAATATACTGATGCCATGCCGGGTCAAGATGCGCCTTGCGGCCTTCCATTGGACCAATTGAGTCTTTCCACTGCCATGCAGAAACAAAGTTACCGCCCGGCATACGTACAGCAGGAAGTCCTGTTTCCTTAAGGGCATTTATAAAGTCTGTACGGAAGCCCTGAGAGTCTGCTGTTGGATGTTTTGGATTATACATTGTTCCATTTACCATGGTTCCGATTGGTTCCAGAAATGCAGAAAAAAGGCGAGGAGAAATCTCACCTATAGTGAATTTTGGATGAATTGTGATTCTAGCTTTTTTTGACATTTTATAATCTCCTGATTTAATAGTAAAACGTTTAACGGAAAATAATATAACATTACTCTATTTTAATTGAAAAATATGAGGAGGAATAAGCGGGGGATTTTAAGGGGGTGTCCCCCTTAGGAGAGAGGGTAGGCCGCAACGAAGTGCGGCCGAGGGGGAGGCTTCCCCCTTCATATTTATTTTACAGAATTATTTCCTGTGCTTATTTTCTTAATCCATTTTTCGCTGCGAAGGCGGATGACGCACCAGAAGGTTTTTACGATATCATCGGCTTTGAGGGCGACGTAAATCCAGAAGGCTGGCCAGTGGAAGACAAAGCCGGCGAGGCAGCCAAGAGGAATTGAAAGGACCCACAAAAAGACGTTGTCGGCGAGCATGAGCATTTTTGTGTCGCCACCACCGCGCAGAACTCCTTTTGTCATGATGCTGTTTGTGGCGCGGAAGATTATGATTAAGCTGATTGCTGCCATGAGCTGGCCTGCAATGTTTACTGTTTCTTCACTGACATTGTAGGTGGAAATTATCGGCTTGCTTACTGCCATGATAAAGATTGCTGAAAGGGCTCCGAGTGCAAAACCGAGGCCGAGGAACATCCAGCCCTGCTGCATTGTTTTCTTTTTGTCGCCGAGACCGAGTGTCTGGCCTGTAACGATGGCACCGGCCTGAGATACTCCCTGAATTACAACTGTGCTGAGCTGCTGGGTAACGCTTGTTATTGCGTTGGCTGCTACAAAGGCGGCTCCAAGGTGACCGATAACCATTGCAACGGAGTTATTTCCAATTGCAAGAATTGCGTCGCTTACAAGAACCGGAATACTGATTCTGATATATTCACCGAGAAGAGAGCCTGTTTTCATAAAGAGATCGCGCAGGCGGAACTGGATGTTTTTATCTTTAAAGAAAAGATAGCCCAGGATCATTGCGGCTTCAAAAAGGCGGGCTATCAGTGTTCCAAGTGCAGCACCGGCTACTTCCATACGGGGTGCGCCGAACTTTCCGAAAATAAATGCATAATTGGCGCCAAGGTTTACAAAAAACGCACCTATGGAAACGTATAGTGGCAGGCGTACTTGTCCTACGCTTCGAAGTACGATCGTAGAAACCAGGGAAGTTCCAAGGAAGAAATAGGTGATTACAGACCAGCGGAAATAGATATCTCCAAGGCGGATAATCTCTTCGTCGCTGGTGTACATCTTCATAAGAAGGCTTGGCATTGCTAAGGTTGCAATTGCAAAAAGGGCTGCGAGACCAACGGTAATACGGAGCATAAGGCAGACTGTCTGTTTTAGTGCTCGGCCTGCTGCTTCTTCGTGCCCATCGGCTGCTTTTTTCATTCCCCAGTAGCGGGAAACGAGAACCGAAGCTCCCATTCCAAGTCCCATACAGAAGATATGATAGATACTGATAAATGAGTTTGCTAAAGAGGTGGCCGAAAGTGCATTTTCTCCAAGGCTTCCGACCATGATTGTATCGAGCATGTTTACGCCGATACTGATAAGACTCTGTAGTGCAATAGGTAAAGCGAGTGCAAAAACACTTTTGTAGAATTTTGGTTCGTTCTGGAAGAGTTTCATAGAGGCTTCATCATAAAACGTTTTACATTATTCTACAAGACGGTGTTTTTCCCAGCGGCGGCTCTTCCATCTCCAGAGCATTACGAGACCGCGGGTTGTTTCATCTGTACCGATTCCAAGCCAGAAGCCTACGAGTCCAAGGCCACATTTAATTCCAAGAATATAGCTTAAGAGAACCTGAACTGTCCAGTTAGAGAAGATTCCGTATAATACCGGGAATCGTACGTCTCCAGAACCTTTGAGTCCGCCGATATAAATCAGATTCAGCGAGCGGCCAAATTCAATATAAGCTGAGTAAAGAAGAAGTGTGCTTACAAGTGCGTGAACTTCCGGAATTTTGGTAAAAATACCGATTACAGGATTCTTTATCAGATTGACTATTACAATCATTATCATTGAACAGGCTGTTGCTACGAGCTGATAACGGAAAACTTTTTTGTATACAACATCATTCTGATGAGCACCAACAAAGTATCCGGACTTAATCTGGGTTGCCTGTCCAATAGCAATTGCTGCAACGAATACAAATCGCAGAATTGTCATTGTGTAAACCTGGGCAGACATGGCATAGGTTCCAAGGGTAGAAATCATTGCCATAACTGTAATCTGGCTTACGTTGTAAGAAAGGCTTTCTCCTGCAGTTGGAACACCTACTTTCAAAACAAGCTTAAAGGCTTCGCGTGGAACTTTTGTAATTCCGTGTATGTGGAAAATTACATCGCGGCGACGGCGGATAAAGAAGAAGAAAAGGATGCAGGAAACAACCATTGCAAGACCAGATGCACCTGCAACACCAGGAACACCGAGAACAGGAAGTCCGAACCAGCCGTAAAGTGAAAGTGCATTACCAAGGACATTTGTAAGGTTTGCAGCGATAGAAACAATCATTGCTTCTGTTGTGTAGCCGTAGCTGCGGAGAATTGCTCCCTGAAGAAGACTGAATGCATTAAAGAAACAGCAGCAGCCGCCATAAATTACAAAGTACTGCCATGCATAATGGCGTACTGATTCTTCAAGCTGATAGCGTCCAAGGAGCCATCCTGTCCCAAAAATAACAAGGGCTGTAAGCAGGAGTGAGATAAAGAAAACCATGATTGCACCGGCCTGGGCAATGTGATTTAATTCATCATTTGATTTTTCTGCACCAAGGTACTGTGCAAGAACAATTGAACAACCTGTTCCAATTACTGAAAAAATAATTGTAAGGAAGAATACATACTGAGAAACAAGACCTACAGCAGCAACTGCTTCATTGCTGTAAGAACTGAGCATCATTGTATCAACAGAAGAAACTAAAATTCTGAAAAACTGCTCCATTGCGATAGGCAGTGTGAGTTTGAGCATCGGCAAAGCGCCGCGATTCTTATTCTGTGCCATAATTGCATTGTATATTGTTGAAAAATTCGTAAATTGTCAAATTCTATAAAAAATTAGTATGATTTCGCCCTTTGTATTGATGAATAGAAACAAAAAATCCGATATAATATAGTAGGAAACTTTCGGTGGCTGCAAAGTCTGTTATGTCATTCAGCCAGTGCACCCGGATGTTTTCAAAGGTATAACATTATTTTCTAAAAGGTGGAAAAATGACTTTCAGTTCAGTTCTTGATTCCATTGATGGAATCGTGTGGGGAATCCCTACAATCGTCCTTATTCTTGCCACAGGTCTTATCCTGACAATCCGTGCACGTGGCATTCAGTTCACAAAGTTTGGTCGTGCCTTCAGATCAATCTTTAAGGAAAATGAAGGTAAAGGTGAGCTTTCAGGCTTTGCAGCCCTCTGTACAGCACTTTCAGCAACAATCGGTACCGGTAATATTGTCGGTGTAGCAACAGCGCTTGTAGCTGGTGGTCCAGGTGCTCTCTTCTGGATGTGGATTGCCGCTATTCTCGGTACTGCTACAAAATATGCAGAATGTATGCTTGCTATTAAATATCGTGAAGTAAGCCCAGACGGACACGTTCTTGGTGGACCTTTCTATACAATCGAAAAAGGTATGGGCCCTAAGTGGAAGTGGCTTGCAGTTCTCTTTGCAGTATTCGGAGCACTTGCCGGTATCATGGGTATTGGTACAATGACTCAGATTAACGGTATCACTTCTGCAGTTAACAACGCATTTGACCCTAACAGCACAAATATCGCTTTCTCAATTGGTGAGCACAGTTACACATGGGCAACTGTAATTGCCGGTGCAGTTGTAACAATCTGTACAGCACTCGTTGTAATTGGTGGTATTAAGCGTATTTCAAAAGTTGCAGAAAAAGTTGTTCCTGCAATGGCTGTTATTTATGTATTCCTCGGACTCTCAATCCTCATTATGAACGCAATGAAGATTCCTGGAGCTTTTGCTTTGATTTTCAAGAGTGCATTCGGATGGAAGGCTGTAGGTGCCGGAGCTATGGGATTTGTATTCAAGCAGATTACAGATTCTATGCAGAAGGGTATTGCACGCGGTATCTTCTCTAACGAGGCTGGTCTTGGTTCTGCACCAATCGCAGCTTCTGCTGTTCAGACAAACGAGCCTGTAGAGCAGGGACTTGTAAACATGACAGGTACAATCATTGATACACTCATCATCTGTACAATGACTGGTCTGGCAATTGTAATTGCTTTCTATGGTGATATCATTGGTGGTGTTGCAGAATGGAATGCTGGTGCTCAGGGTGCTGTTCTTACTGCTGCTGCTTTCTCAAAGGTACTTGGTGGTGACGGACATTCTGTTCAGTTCCTTCTTATGCTCTGTCTTGCATTCTTTGCTTTCACAACAATTCTTGGATGGGACTACTACTCAGAAAAATGTCTTGAATATCTTACAAAGGGAAAGATGGGACCTGTAAAGGCTTACCGCTGGCTCTACATTCTTGCAGTTGCTATCGGACCATACTTCACTGTTAATGCAGTATTTACAATTGCTGATATCTTCAACGGATTGATGGCAATTCCTAACTGTATTGCACTTATCGTTCTTAGCGGAGTAGTTGCTAAAGAGACAAAGGCATACTTCGAAAAGTATCCGACACTTTAATAAACTTCCTCGCCGTTCATATAAATCTTATTTCTACCATCAGTTTTGGCGAGGTATAGATTTTCATCGGCGATTTTAAGAGTCCTGTTGTAATCTTTGCAGAAGGAAGCAATTCCAGCTGAGATTGTAACAGGATTTCCTTTTACAATAAAATGCATCCTTACATCATTCATAACATGTTTGAATAATTCCAGTGTTACGTTATCTGGAAGTCTGGAAAGAATTACGAATTCTTCTCCGCCATAACGGTAAAGTTCAAATTCATTCGAACAGTATTTTAATACGATATTAGAAAGCATTATTAAAGCTTCATCGCCAATCTGATGGCCATAGGTATCGTTTATATTCTTAAAAAAATCAATGTCATAAATAATGGCACAGCTAAAACCCTGCTCAGCACGATTGTCGAGTGAACGGCGGTTATAAAGCCCTGTTAAATCATCTCTTGAGGAAAGCTCTTTGTAACGTTTTTCAGATTCTTCAAGTTTTTCATTCTGCTGTATAAACTGTTTAGAAACAAGGTAACAAACATAGAAAAGGAAGATATAAGTTGCAGTAAATGCGGCACTGGTTTGAAGCAGGCTAAGATTTGGCATGATTGCTCTGCCGGGGAAATAAGGAGCTTTAAAGGTTAGAACAAAAAGCAGGTTGTAATATATAAGATTAGAAACAGGCAGTGCGTGGCTTAATTTATTGATAGGAACCGAAAATCCATAATAGATAGGAATAATCATCATGTAATATGGAAAGCCACATATAAAATTTCCGGTTGCAATGTACATCGCGGTGAAAGAAACAAAACCCGAAAAGGTGATGGCAACTGCATTAAATTTCGCATATCGTTTCTTTTTGAAGCATAAATAGTAAAAGATTCCAATAAGAATAAACGTACAAAAGAAACAAACTCCTGCTGAAATAATGAAATTTTCTGCTTTTGATACTTTAGTAAGTCCTGTAATTAAAGAAACTACAGAACCTCCAAAATTTGCAGATATTCCAAAATATCCCAAAATTAATGCGAGTTGCTTGGAAAAAGTTGAATCTCTCATAGTCTGTTAATAGTATTTATATCTCGCGGACCCCATCTCCGCTTGAACAGGCAAAGAATCCTCCTTCGTAGCCTACCACTTTACTGTAGCCTGCCTGTACATTTTTTATAAAATCTTCTGTACAGTCTTTATGAACGAGTGCTATTGCACACCCACCAAAACCGGCTCCTGTCATACGGGCTCCGATACAACCAGGTTGTTTGCTGGCTACTTCAACGAGAGTGTCCAGCTCAATACCTGTAACCTCGTAGTCATCGCGAAGCGAGTTGTGTGATTCATAGAGCAATTGACCGAGTTCTTCCAGCTTGTCGGCGCGGAGCGCTGCAACGGCGCGGAGTACTCTGTCGTTTTCTGTAACGCAGTGGCGTACGCGGCGGTAAATTACTTCATCTTTAATAGCTGAGCCTGCAGTTGCAAAAACGTCTGGTGTAATACTGCAGAGGTCTGGTACATTAAGACCTGCGGCCTGTAATGCGGCAAGACCTTCTTCGCACTGAGAGCGTCTTTCGTTGTATTTTGAATCAGCAAGTTTACGCTGCTTCTTTGTGTTCATGACAACAAAGCGATAGTCTCCAAGATTAAGAGGTACATATTCATGTTCAATTTTTGCACAATCAAGAAGTTCTGCTGTATCTTTTTTTCCTGTTGCGATGATGTACTGATCCATAATTCCGCAGTTTACATTCATAAATTCATGTTCACTCTGCTGACCCATGAGTGCAATGTCTTTACGGCTGATATTGAATCCGAATGTTTCACTTACAGCCCAGGCAAATCCGCATTCAAGAGCAGATGAAGATGAAATTCCACCTGCACTAGGAACATTACTTGCAACAAGAACTTCGAAACCGCAAGGGAATGTAAGTCCGCGTTTTTTCATACAGCTTAAGATTCCGTTCAAAAAGTTTGCGTAGTCATTCGCCTTATCAAATTTAAAATCATCATTAACATCAAAAGTATAAGTTCCAGGGAAAAACAAATCATTATAGATGATTTTTGTGTCTGTACGTTTGCGGATAGCACAGTAAAGATAACGGTCGATGGCGGCAGGGAATACAAAGCCTCCGTTGTAATCAATGTGTTCACCGATTATATTGATGCGGGCAGGAGAAGCGAACATACGGATTTCTCCATTAGTATCGCGTCCAGCTTCTGCAGCCTGATACACTTCAATAAAATTCTCTTTTAAAAGTTCTGGTGTTACATCAAATTTCTCTTTCATATTAACAGATAACCTTTCCTTCTTTGTTCTTGATTCTTACTATATAGTCTTCCAATGAATTCAGCGGGGTATCAAACTCCATTCCGCCGACTGCCATTGTGCCTTCAGTTTTTTCTTCCTGTGCAAAAGCAATGTTGTGAATATCTGAACCGCTGGTCATAGGAAAATCGTAGGTTTTTGCATAGGCAAGCGCCAGCACGTTCTGATCCGGAGTATTTCCGCCGTTGTAGACTTCTACTCCGTGAATCTCGCGCGGATGAATGTGAATTGCATTGATATAGCCGCGGAGTCTGAATGGATGTGCCTGAATCATAAGCCCGCCTTCTCGGTTTACGGCATCAAAAAGTTCGCGGTGATTCATTGTTTCAATTTCCGGATGATCAAAAAGCCAGCTTTTATCCAGTCCGTAAATCAGATAGTCATCTCCGGAAAAAGTCTGCTCAATTCCAAAGAAAACCTTGAAATTACCGCCGTCGGCAGCATTTTGTTTCTTTGCTTCAGCGAGAGCATTTTCATAGCCGGCACAATACTGTTCGATTCTTGTATGCCAGTCCAGTTCAAAAGAAACTGCTGTATTACCACCGAAAAAGTGGTCGGTAACAAAAATACCATCATAGCCCAGTTTCTTATAAACTGAAATATATTCTGCACCTTTGGAAGAACCACAGGCGCTTGCTTCACTTGTATGGAGATGAGTTTCGTATTTAAATGTTTTCATAATACCGTTAAGTATAAATGTTTTGTTAGGAAATATCAAACACTTAGGTCATAATAAGTCTATAATATGTCTGGATTAAGTTTTCAGAATGCCTATTTCCCCTCATCATTCTTTTTGATATTATTATCTTATGGACAAAACAGTTTATATTATTGGACATAGAAATCCTGATACCGATGCTGTAGTTTCGGCTGTCGGTTACGCAACTCTGAAAAATCTTCTGGGCTATTCTGAATATAAGGCTGCCCGTGCCGGTCACTTGAATCCTCAGACCGCATATATATTTGAAAAATTCGGCATTCAGCGCCCTGAATATCTTCCTGACCTAGTTCCAAAGGTAAAGTATTTTATGCAGGATAAGGTTGAAACTGTTACGGCTGATGTTTCTGTCTGGGAAGCAATTGCACGTATGGAAAAAACTGAAACCCGTGTATTGCCGGTTGTTGATGGAGAAGGCCGTTATCAGTCACTTCTGCATTATTCTGGTTTTGCAAAAGGTGTTCTTACAATTCTTAATCCGGAAAAGAAACATCGTTTTTCTACAAGCATCAGTCTGATTCAGAAAACTTTAAACGCACAGCCGATTTATATTTCAGGTGATGCAGATAAAAACTTTAATGCTTCAATTCACGTTGGATCTTCTTCTACAGAAAGTTTTGAAAAACGTCTTGAAGCGCATGCCAGTGAAGACATTGTTGTTATTTCTTCTGACCGAGAAGACATTCAGCGCATCTGTATTGAGCATAAGGTTAAGCTGCTTATCACAACTTCAAACTGTGTAATTGATAAAAAGCTCCGTGAACTTGCAGAAGCAAACGGTGTTTCTGTAATTGTGAGCCCTTATTCAACATCCCCAACTTCCATGCTCATTGCTTACTCTATGCCTGTTTCTGCAATGGGTGATAAGGAGATTATTACAGTTCATGCAAATGATACAATTTCTAAGATTAAGGAAATTCTGAAAAATGCTCACTGTAAGTATCTTCCTGTTGTTGATGATGAAAATAAAGTTATAGGAATGATTTCTGAACACGATTTGATGAAGGAACCGAATGTAGAAGTTATTCTTGTTGATCATAATGAAATCACTCAGGCGGTTGAAGGCATTGAGCACTATAAGATTCAGGAAGTAATTGACCATCACCGTATCGGTTCAATTCCGACTAAAAATCCAATTACTTTTATTAACCGTCCGGTTGGTTCAACTTCAACACAGATTGCAGGACTTTATAAAGAATACAGAATCCCTATTCCTAAGGATGTGGCTTCTCTGCTGCTGTGCGGTATTTTGTCTGATACTTTGATTTTGCAGTCGGCTACTGTAACAGATACAGACCGCGATATGGCAGAATATCTTTCAAGCATTACAGACCTCGACATTAAGGAACTTGGAAACGAGATTCTTATGGCAGGAAGTAAGGTTGGCGGAAGACCTGCCGGAGAAATTATCCATCAGGATATGAAAGAATATTCAGAGGGTAAACTTACATATACTGCAAGTCAGATTGAAGTTGGAAATCCTCAGGAAATTCTGGACCGTAAGGCTGAGTTTATGGAAGAGCTCGCGGTTGAACGTCGTGCAAACAAAGGCCTTTTTGCGTGTCTGCTTGTTACTGATATTACGAAATTGTCGAGTGTACTTTTGATTGACTGTGACCCGAAGTTTGTTCAGTTTATTACATTCCCGAAACTGGATGACGGTGTATATTACCTGCAGGATGTTGTAAGCCGTAAAAAGCAGCTTATTCCTTTAATCACCGAGCAGGTTTTGAACTACAGCGCATAGTCTTTTATATACTGTTCTATCGGAAGTTCGGCGCCGTTATGATGGACGTAAAGTTCTTTTTGAATAATGGAGCCGTTCTTTCCGATGTATAATTCAAGCACCGGTTCGAGTGCATTAAAATCATTGTTATTCATGGAATCTACAATCAGAGCATATTCTTCCTGCAGATAGTATGCATCTGCTGTTTTCTGTATATTCGCAAGCTTAAAGCCGGTTTTGTTTTCTGCATCCTTAATATCATCATCATTCAGATTAAGCTGTACGTAGCGGCCTTTGAGCGGATGGAACGGATCGTACGCAGTACAGCGGATTCTTACAATTGTATCATTTTTCTTTGCATAGCTTCTGACTGCGGCGGCTTTTATAAACATAACGGCAATTACCGAAAGCTGAAAAACAATCAGAATTGAAAGTGCGATAATCTTTTTTCTATTCATTTTTTTCTCTCCTTTTTGTCATCAGGATATTCATAATCAGAAGAATTGCTCCCATAGAAATTAAAGTGATTCCCTGTACACTAAGTCCATATCCTGATGAGAAGAATCTTATCATCAGCATGAGGCCGAAATATACTGTACTGAGGTTTGCTGTCTTGAGCGAATTTTTTTTATAGGCAAGATAAAAGTAATAAACACAGAAAAGCAGAACCAGTGGGAAAGAGAGCAGTACGGAAAATTTATCATCCATAAAGGTGAGGCTTATTACAAGTGCTGGAGTGAGAAAAACAGCCGGGTTAAACAGATGTCGATTTCTGATTAACTGAATCAGATAGTAAATGGCAGTGGCTCCCATAATAATCATACAACTGATGATAAAGAAATTTTTTGCAATATGATTATGATTTCCCTCGCAGGCATTCCGTAGAGAAGTTTCATAAAAGAGTACGATGCCTGTTGTGATTGTATAAATTCCTTTTGCAGGAGAACTGTTTTTTGTCTGTGCAAAATAGTGAATGACTGCGGCTGTTATAGAGATTAAGAAAAAGACTCCAGCTGCAATATTTGTTCCGTCTGTGTTTAGATAAGAGACAAAGAAGTATATTAGAGAAATTGCAGGATAGTACAGATATTCATTTTTCCTGAACAACAGAATAAAAATACAGGCTGCAATAAGATTCAAAATTATCAGGATTTCAGAAATCAACTGTATTGGTTCAGCTTTGCACATGAATGCGATGGCAAAAATCACAGTTGCAAAAATAAGGTTTATGATGATATCCAGATTTTGCAGGAACAGTTTGAGATTTTTCTTTGCCAGAATAATGTAAAGTGTGAGACCGAAAATGGCAGCCGGTGTGAAACAGATTAAAATGTATGTTTCAATTCCAGTATTGTCGAAGAGAATCGATTCTGGATATCTTGCAAGAATTGTTGTTCCAAGAAGGAAGACGGCGGATACAATTCGTGTAATCGATAAAATCTGTTTACTGGTATCGTTCAGCTTGAAGTCTTCTCTCCATAGGAAAACTCCGGAAGTGAAGAGAATTATTGAACTTATCAGATATAGGATGGTTGTTGAGAACTCATGTGATATAAATGAAATCACAAAATAAAGAACTGCAGAAAGTGCATAGAAGGCGTATTCGTAACGACCGGATCTGATTATGTAAACGCATGAAGTTATGAGATTTATGGCAATCATAAATTCCAGAATCAGCAGTATGATTTTTTCATCACAAAGATAAGCTACAGAAAGTATAACTGCGGTCACCAGAGTATTTACGATGATGTCGATGTTCAACAGGAATTCTTTGAAATTCTTTTTTGCAAAGAGACCGCACATAAGAAGTCCGAAAACTGCAACAGGTGCAAATCCAAAGAGAATGAAATGATCAAGACCTTCGTTCTTATACAGAATTGACCCGGTGTTACGGGCAAGAAGAATTGTGGAAAACAGAATTATTACAGCAGCAACTCTTACAAGAATAAGGCAGTTTTTTGTCTCTGCTGTTGTGTTGAAATTGTTTTTCCACAGGAAACTTCCGGTTGCAAAAATCAGAATTAAACACAGAAGATACAGAATCGAAGTTCCGTGTTCTGGATTCATAAGTGACAAAACAAAGAATGCTATGGAAAGTCCGGTATTTAGCAGCAATTTATAATCTTGTTTTTTGATTGCGATGGTCGAATAATACATGAAGTTCAGGACCGCAAAAATTCTGATTATTAAATCAATGGCGGTTTTATCTGCCTCGTTTGCGGCTGCAATGGAAACTACACCAAAAATCAGATTGATGATTATATCAAGATTTTTGAGGAAGCTTTTCAGATTTTTCTTTGCATATAAAACGAAAAGTGTAGTTCCTGCAATTGCGGCCGGAGTGTAAGCGAAGAAACCGATAAGCGGTGCTTTTGAAAGTTTATAGAAATTTGAATCCGGAACAAGGCTCATGAATGCGGGAATAAAAAACAGTATTGCTGAGAGAACCCGCGTTGTAATCAGAGTAACTGAAGTTTCGTCTGTGTCCGAAAAATCATTTTTCCAAAGAATAACTGCGATTGTGAAAATTGTAATAATTGTAAACGAATAATACAGAGAAACTGAAAGTTCATTTATTTTTAATAACTGGAGGATAAGGAATGCCAGAAAAAGCCAGCTGAGTTTATGTTTCTTTTTTGAATACAGTACGAACATTGCCATTGTATACAGAACCATCAGGGTGAAAGGAGAGATAAGGATTCTGTACCACTCGGAAAGCGGGGCTGTTAATAAAATCTCTGTTTGTTTTGGGAACAGAGCGTTCAGACCGAGAATAAATGGAATCAGATAGACCAGATTTTCAAAATTCAGTTTTTCGTTATTTCTGATTTTCTTTATAAACGGAATGACAACTCCCTGCACATAAAAGCCCGCAGAAATTAATCCGATTATTCCAAGTTCAATGCTTTTTATAGCGATTACATATTTTTTGTCCGTAAGGCGATAACCCGTGATGTGAAAAGTTGAGACGTAAATTGATATAATGGAAGCTAAAGCAATGATTATTATTCCCATGTAAGAATACGGAACTTCTGAATCTTTTTTCTGAAGGAAAATGTAGCCGATTGAAGCGTATGAGAAAACTAAAATCATGTTCCTTATATTTCCGTTGATGAACATATGGTTGACGCGGATAACATAAAATACAAAGCCTAGAATAAAAAGTGGAATGACTTTTTTCTTTGATTTTCTTGCGGCAAAGTATAAGGTAACTAAAAGAGGATACAGTAGTATTGCAGAAGAGCTGTCCATACTAATAAAACCAAAAATCAGGATAAACAGCATAGAAAGATAGAAGGTTGTATATGCGGAAAAAAGTAATGTTATGATTATGGTAGAAAGAGTCCACACAAACATAAAGGATGAACTGTCCCCCGGAAACTTAAATATCTGGGAAACAAAGGCAACCATTGAACCGAATAAAAGCGCCCAAAACAGAGAGTAACTTTCACGGACTTTTAAGACGGAGGCTTTTCCGGTTTTCAGAAGAATTATTCCTGCAATTTGTGCTCCGGCTAAAAGAAGAATTGCCGTTACAGCTTTTGCCATACGTGGAATTGCAGCCCAGTTGTAGGCAATAAGTGAGATGATTCCAAAGGAAATTAAAACACTTGCAATTATTGTAAGGATTACAGAAACAGACAGTTTTGATATTTTCTTTGCACGAGCTGGGGCTGGGGAATGAACTGGCGCAGTAACTTGCTCTGATTTTTTTGATGGTGTTTGAATGGTGGTAAGTTCTGAAAATGCCGGATCAAGATTTTGTGGAGGTGCGGCCTCTGTTTTAGGGGCAGGTGGTTTTTCGAGTTCTGCCAGTTTATTGATATAATATTCATTCAGAATGTGCGCAATCTGAGCCGAAATGATTCCTTTCTCAGTAAGAATGGGAATCTCTTTGATGAACCATTTTATAAACTTTTCTTCCATAACATAAAATTATAGCACATAGAATTGCTGTCGTATACATATTCCAATTCACGTGTAAACTCGATATAATCTGTCTATGTCACGTGAAAAGATTGTTGTATTAGATTTTGGTTCGCAGTATGCGCATTTGATTGCTAAGCGTTTCCGTATGCTTGGCTACTATTCTGAAATTGCCCTTCCTTCTGCTGGTCTTGAGGCCTTCGAGAATGCGAAGGGTATTGTTTTTTCCGGAGGTCCTTCTTCAGTTTATGATGAAAAAATCCCGGAATTCAATTCTGAAATCTTAAATCTTGATATTCCTGTTTTAGGGCTCTGTTATGGTCACTACATCGTTCAGCTTGGTTACAACGGTAAGGTTGGAAAAGGTGAAGTTGGCGAGTTCGGTTTTGCTACTCTTCGTTTTGCAGACGGTGTTGGTGGAGCTGACAGCAAGTGTCCGCTTTTCAAAGGCATTGAAGGTGAACAGCAGGTTTGGATGAGCCATCAGGATACAGTTTTCCAGATGGGTGATGGTTTTGAAATGGTCGGTAACACAAAGGACTGTCCTTTTGCCGCAACTCAGAATCTTGCTAAAAAACGTTTTTCACTTCAGTTCCACTGTGAAGTAAAAGATACTCCTTGTGGAAATCAGATTTTCCAGAACTTTGCAGATTTCTGTGGCATGCAGAAAAACTGGGATCAGGACACAGTATTAAATATCATTCTTGAAAATATTAAAAAGGATGCAGACGGACGTAACGTTCTTCTCTTCCTCAGCGGTGGCGTAGACTCAACAATCACCTTTGCTCTTTTGAATAAAGCTCTCGGTCAGGACCGTGTTCTTGGTCTCCATATTGATAACGGCTTTATGCGCAAGAACGAAAGCCATAACGTTGCAGAAGCTTACCGCAAATTCGGCTTTACAAACTTCATCGTAGAAGATGCTTCGGAAAGCTTCCTTAAGGCAATTGCCGGTCTTACAGATCCTCAGAAAAAACGAATGGCTGTTGGTGAAAACTTTATTACAGTTCGTAACGAAGTAACAGCACGCCAGAATCTTGATGACAGCTGGCTTCTCGCTCAGGGAACACTCTATCCGGATATTATTGAATCGGGTGGAACAAAGAACTCTCATACAATCAAAACCCATCATAACCGTGTTGCTGGTATTCAGGAACTTATTGCTAAAGGACTGATTATTGAGCCTATCCGCGACCTTTATAAAGATGAAGTTCGCGCAATCGGTAAGAAGCTTGGACTTTCTGATGAACTTGTTATGCGTCATCCATTCCCGGGTCCTGGACTTTCTATCAACGTGCTTTGTAATGATGGCAAGCCGGATGCAAAGAATGAAGAAGAACTTCCTCTCGCACAGAAAGAACTTGATGAAATTAAGTTAGATATGTTCTGTGAAAAATGTCAGGCAGGTTTGAAGCGCAGTGTACTTCCTGTTCGCTCTGTAGGTGTTCAGGGAGATTTCAGAACTTATCGTTTCCCAGCACTTTTGACATTTGCTGATGAAGGAAATGGTTTCTACCACTTCCCTGATAAGCGCGAAAAAATCGAAGCATGTTCTTCAACAATCACAAATGCTGCAAAATATATTAACCGCACTTGTATTAAGTTGTATCAGAAGCCAGGTATTGCAGACAGCGACCTGAAGATTCAGGAAGGCTACTGTGACCGCCGCCGTCTCGACCAGCTCCGTGAAGTAGACAACATTGTTCTTACAGAACTCCACAAGAGCGGCTGGTATGACAAAATCTTCCAGCATCTTACAATCGACCTGCCATACGCAAGTAGCGCAGACCATGCAACTTTTGTACTGCGCCCTGTAATTTCAGAAGACGTTATGACAGCCCGCTTTGCAATGCTGCCAAAAGATTTGCTTGAAACAATCGTTCACAAAATTGCAGAACTGCCATTTGTAGACGCCCTTTACTTTGACGCTACAAATAAGCCGCCTGCAACTTTTGGATGGGAATAAACTAAAGAAGAGTTTTTATACACTCTTCAACCTTAGACATATCGGCTGTAGGCTCGAATCTTGCGACTACTTCACCTTCGCGGTTGATAATGAACTTTGTAAAGTTCCATTTAATGTCCGGTTTTTTAGCCCAGTCTGGATCAGCAGCAGAGAACATCTTTTCAAGGAGTTCTTTGTACTCATGCTGTTCAAAACTTTCAAAGCCTTTCTGAGATTTGAGGTATGTGAACAGTGGAAGTTCATTTGCTCCATTTACATCGGCTTTCTTCATTTGAGGGAAAGTTGTGTTGTAGTGGAGTGTACAGAACTCATGGATCTCGCTGTCTGTTCCAGGTGCCTGATTTCCAAACTGATTGCATGGAATATCAACAATCTCAAGACCTTTTTCATGATAGTCTTTGTAGAGCTTTTCAATTGGAGCATACTGAGGAGTAAAACCGCAGCCTGTTGCTGTGTTTACAACGAGAATTACCTTTCCTTTATAATCAGAAAGTTTTAATGTATCACCTGTTCCTGTAGTTAATTCGTAATCGTAAATCATTTTATTCCTTCCTTATTTATAGTTTCTTGCAAACTCTGCTGCTGCACGTAAATCATTTTCATCTGGCTTACCTTTATGAAGTCCTTTGAATTCTCCCTTACAGTGGAATTCATTTTCGTCCATTGGAATGCCAACCTTATCTGCTTCGGCCTTTACCTTTTTGTAAGTAGAATTAAGTAAAGCGGCTGAACCAAAATTAACAATCTTTCCAACCTTGTCTTTTGAAAGAGAGGCTACAAAACTGCGTACTTCCGGATCAATTGAAAAAGCATAATAAGAGTTTCCAAGGAAAAGAATATCAACTGGTTCGGAGATAGGCTCAGTTATTGGTAAAGCTTCAACACCAAGTTCTTTTGCAACAGCGTCTGCAAGACGCTTTGTATTTCCTGTCTTTGTATAGAATCGGACAGCGTATTTCATATCATATGACTCCTTTAATGTTTAATTTAATACAATTGTATTGTGTAAAATATAAATTGTCAAGTTTGAGGGGATGAAAAATTAAATTCTAACAAAAAACTATATTTTAAACTCTTGCACAGATTTTCAAAAAAATATAATATCATGGCCACGGGAGCTGAACGTAGATTCGGCTGAGAGGGAACTTCCTGGTTCCGACCGCACCTGATCCAGATAATGCTGGCGTAGGAACGATAATATCATTTTATTTTCGCTTTCAGATTACGTCCGCATTTTCGGGACGTATTTTTTTTCTCTAAGGAGTTTTCTATGAAAGCGAGTGTAGCTATTCAGGTTTTACCAAAGGCTGATTCAGATGAAGAAGTTTGCAGAATTGTTGATGAAGTAATTGCCTACATCAAAAGCACTGGTCTTAACTATTTTGTTGGACCTTGTGAAACTGCAATTGAAGGTGATGACTATAATCAGCTTATGGAAATTGTAAAGAATTGTCAGCTTGTTGCAATTAAGGCTGGAGCACCTTCTGTAAGCGCTTATGTAAAAATCGGTTACCGTCCAAACGGCGAAGTTCTTTCAATCGAAAAAAAGACAAAGAAATTCCATGAAAACTAATCAGTTTAAGTACAAGGCTGCGCCTTTTGTATTTATCTTTCTGATTCTCATAATCTGGCAGCTTTTGAGTGTATCCGGATTTATCCCTGGCTTTATGCTTCCGTCTCCAGTAAAGGTTGTAAAGGCATTCTGTAAGGATTTTCCACTTCTGATTTATCATCTTGAAGTAACACTCTTAGAAGCTTTTGCCGGAATATTTGTAAGCATAATTTTTTCTTTTGTTTTTGCAATTGTGATGGACAGGTTTACTTTTATTCACAGGGCAGTGTACCCGGTGCTGATTGTGAGCCAGACTATTCCGACAATTGCAATTGCTCCACTTCTGATTTTATGGTTCGGCTATGGAATGTCATCAAAAGTAATTCTGATTGTGCTTACCTGTTTCTTTCCGATTACTGTTAGTTTACTGACAGGTTTTGCTTCTGTAGATAAAGATATGATTAGACTCATGGAATCTATGGGAGCAACTAAAAATCAGATTATGAAATATGCGAAGCTTCCTTCGAGTGTGAAAAGTCTTTTTTCAGGACTCAGGATTTCAATTTCCTATTCCATAATCGGTGCTGTAATTTCTGAATGGCTCGGCGGAATGCGCGGGCTTGGTGTGTATATGACACGCGTTAAAAAATCGTATTCCTACGACAAGCTTTTTGCAGTTATCTTTTTGATTTCGGCATTGAGTCTTGGTCTGATAAAACTTATTTCTTTGTTAGAAAAGAGGATTTGTAAATATGAAAAATAATTTTAAAACAGTTTTGATGATGACAATTTTTGCTGTCAGTATGTTCGCCGGCTGTAAAAAATCAGATGCAAAAAAGATTACCTTTGTTCTGGACTGGACTCCAAATACAAATCATACTGGTCTTTATGTTGCTCAGGAAAAAGGATATTTTGCAGAAGAAGGTCTTTATGTAGATATCGTACAGCCTTCAGAAGATGGTGCAACAATGATGGTCGCTTCCGGCCGTGCACAGTTTGGAGTTGGCTTTCAGGATTCAATTGCTCCTTCTATGCTTAATGATGAAAAACTTCCGGTAACAGCAGTTGCCGCTTTACTTCAGCATAATACTTCTGGTCTTATTTCTCTTAAGAAAACTGGAATTGACAGACCAAAGAATCTGGAAGGAAAAAAATATGCAACCTGGGATTCTCCAATCGAACATGCTACAATCCGAAAAATTGTTGAGCAGGATGGCGGAGATTTTTCAAAAATTAAACTGATTCCTTCTACAGTTTACGATGTTGTAACTGCACTTAATACAGAAATTGACTGTGTATGGATTTACTATGCATGGGATGGTGTAAAACTTGAACTTGAAGGTATAGATGCAAATTATCTGGATTTCAGAAAGATAGATGATACTTTTGATTATTACACACCTATGTTCATTTCAAATACAGACTTCCTTGAAAAAGACAGCGTTACTGCAAAAAAGTTCCTTAAGGCTTTGAGACGTGGTTATGAATTTGCTGTAGATAATCCAGATGAGGCAGCAGAAATTCTTTGTAAGGCTGCTCCAGAACTCGATCGCGACCTTGTATATGCAAGCCAGAGATGGATTTCTAAAGAGTACAAAGCTGAAGTTGAGCCATGGGGTTATATCAATCCTGAAAGATGGAACCGTTTCTTCCGCTGGCTTAATGAGACAGGACTTCTCGATGGCACTCTGCCGGAAAATACCGGTTTTACAAATGATTATCTGAACTAAGGGAGTTCCAGGTGGAAGATTCGTTATTAAAAATTGAGGCTATAAATAAAAGTTTTGGTGAACGACAGGTTTTAAAAAATATAAACTTTTCTCTTAAGAAAGGAGAATTTGTTTCACTTGTCGGAGTCAGCGGAAGCGGCAAATCAACCTTGCTTAACATAATAGCAGGACTCGAAAAACCTGATAACGGCAGTATGTATCTTGAAGGATGCAGCATTACAAATCAGAAGGGAAAAGTAAGCTATATGTTTCAGAAAGATCTGCTTTTTCCGTATTATACAATTTTAGATAACGTAATTCTTCCACTCGTAATTCAGGGAACTGAAAAAGGTGATGCAAAAAAACTTGCAGAGCCTTTGTTCAAGCAATTTGGATTAGAAGGTACACAGTCTCAGTATCCGTCCGAGCTTTCCGGTGGAATGAGACAGCGTGCCGCCTTTTTACGAACTTATCTTAATTCAAAAAAAGTAATGCTTTTAGACGAACCGTTCAGCGCCCTTGATATGATTACAAAAAATCATATGCATGAATGGTATCTGCAGACTGTACGAAAACTTGGCCTTACAACACTTTTAATTACTCATGATATAGAAGAAGCAATTTTACTTTCTGACAGGATTTTGATAATGAATAATGTTAATGATTCTGAAGAGACAAATATTATTGCGGAACTGATGGTGGAAAGCGAGCGTCCGCGTACAATGGAATTCTGCTTCACCGAGCAGTTTGCCCGAATGAAGCAGAAAATCTATAATATGCTTTAATTATTTACACTTATGACCAGAGGCAATTTCAAAATTGTACTTTACAATTCCTAAATCAATCTGAGTCATAGGACCGCCTTTTGTTGTGATTACAGGTTCTCCATCAGAAAGTGTAATTCTGAACTTCTGCTGATTAAGTGCAGTAGGAGCGAGGAGTGCAGCTTCCAGACCTTCCTTGAACCAGTCTGGTTGTGCTGATTCAGGAACTTTACAAAGTTTTTCTACAGGCTTAGATTTATGAACGGAACCGTTATTTTCTCCATAGCCAAGGGAAATAACACAAATGATTTTTTCACCAGCAGCAATGTCTGCCTTACATTTTCCCTTACCATAAGTTCCGGCAACCCAGCAGGTATTCAAGCCGAGCATCTGTGCTTCAAGAACAAGCTTCTGTCCGTAATAGCCTATAAGTTCATCACGGTTTGCCATGTCTTTTTTAGCAACCATTGCAAAATAATTATTTGCTTTGCTGAACTTACCATAATGAGCAAGGAAGGTGTTGAAACAGTCTGGATCATTACAGATTAACTGAATGTTCAAACCACTGGCTTCATTGCATTCTTTTACCAGAGCTTCAAGACGTTCTTTGTCTTCTGCTTTTAATGGTAAATCCTTGTACTGTCTTACAGAATGTCTCTCTCTGATTGCCTGCTTAATGTCCATATGACTACTCCTTAATTTTTTAATATTTCATAAAAATTGTATTTTGTGAAATATATGATGTCAACAAATTAATTCATATATAATTGAATTTTATAAACATAGGTACATAAAGAATATCAGTATTTATAACAAAGCATAACCAATAATTTCCTAAAAAAATGAATTTGTGACAGAAGTTACGGAAAATTCTGAAAATTTGTGACAAATGTAACAGCATAAAATGCATTTACCTCCTATACTTTAATAGAAAAAAGAAATAAAATCCTAATTTGGTTTGTATAACTATATATAAAAATAAATTTTTAAAGGAGTTTTTATGAAAAAAATGCAAAAAATTTCAGCGTTAATTTCTGCTTTGTTTTTACTTTCAAGCGTTACGCTTTTTACAAGCTGTGATCAGCTTGTAGGCAAAGCTAAAGACACTGTTGAGAACATCGAAACAGAAATCATTGATGAAGCTTTGGCAAAGATGGGAGACAATTTTATTTCATCTTATGTTGATGCGGATACAGATTCCATTACTCTTCCAAAGACTATTCCGGATTATGAATCAGTTCGACTTTCATGGACATCTTCGAATGAAGCTATCATCAATCCAACAACAGGTGCTGTTACTCATAATGAGGGTACTGATGTTGATGAGGTAAACTTAACTGCAACTTTGTCTTATGATAAAAAAACAAGAACTAAAGTCTATACTGTAGAAGTTGAGCAGAAGTCACCAGACATTCTTGGTAAAGCTTATGCTGCAATGAAAAGCAATTTTATCGTAGATTATGTTGAAGGTGATACAATTACTCTTCCAAAAACAATTTCCGGATATGATGGAGTAACAATTACATGGACTTCTTCAGATTCAAGTATTATCGATGTAACTTCAGGAAAAGTTACTCACAAAGAAGGTACTGGAGTAGATGAAGTAACATTAACTGCAACTTTAACTTATAAAGGAAAGAATAAAACAAAGGAGTTTAAAGTAAAGGTTTCACAGAAGAGAAATATTCTAAGTGAAGCAATTGCTGCAATGAGCGAGGATCTTATTCCATCTGTTGTAACAGGGGACTCTATTACTCTTCCACAGACTGTTCCAGGTTATTCAGATGTAAGCATAACATGGTCATCTTCAAATGAATCAATTATTGATCCGAAAACTGGAACTGTAAAACATCAGAAAGGAACTGGTGATGATAATGTTACATTGACAGCAACTTTGACTTATGAAGGAAAAACTGAAACTAAGGAGTATACTGTAAAGGTTCCACAGGCAGATAAAGAACTTACTGATGCAGAAATCCTTGAGGTTGCAAAAGGAAAAGTTGAAATTCTTTATACTGCAAAAAAGGTTTTTGAAGAAATAACACTTCCAAACGAAATAGAGGTAGAAGGAAAAACAATTGCACTTTCATATAATTGTGAATCAGACGCTTCAACAGCAGTGATAAATAATTATGGAAACGAAAAGTCAATTAAAATTTCTAAAGATATTGTTGATCGCACAGCAACAGTAATTGTAACACTTAAATATAATGAAATCTCAGATACTAAAGAAATCTCTATTAAAATTCCAGCTTTGAGCGAGTACACTTCAAGAGGTTACAATTATGATTTTTTAAGACGAGAAACAAAATATACATTTAATAATGCAACAAAGGTTTTGACAAAAGTAGAGGATGATTTTGGCGAAAATATCAAAGAAGGGTGGCAGTATTCTTATGAAGTTTTAGACAATCATAAAATCAAGCTTACCACTTTAAAAGTTCTGGAGCCGATGTCTGAAGAATGGCTTACAATAGATGAATTAATAGCTCAGAGATGTGACCAGTATATTAAATTGAATGAACTTATAAATAATCCTCCTGTTTCATATGAAGATTTATTCGAGAAATTAAATGAGATTGCGCC
Source organism: Treponema bryantii (assembly GCF_900111035.1). Lineage (GTDB taxonomy): Bacteria > Spirochaetota > Spirochaetia > Treponematales > Treponemataceae > Treponema_D > Treponema_D bryantii_C. Next base: position 158,000 of record NZ_FOFU01000002.1, on the reverse strand, counting down.
TATGGATCAGAAGACCTTCGAAAGATACATTGGTTATTGTGGTGGACAAGAGGGAGATTCTTCGGAAGTGCAGGTTACGGTTATAAATACACTTCTTGAGCTTTTTACTCAAATGATGGGAATATCAGAAGCCAATACTATTGAAGATGTAATTAAAGCTGAAAAGAGATCGATTTTGAAATCATATCCAGATAATGTTGATTATACTTACATCATTGTTGATACTTATAATGAGAAGGAATATCCAGATGATTTTTCTCTTAGTTTCAAGGCTGAGTATATGAAAGCAAAATCATGGTATGACCAGAGAGGTTCATTTTCTGATGATAGTTATGAATATCGAATAGACTCATCAAGTACTGATGTTAAGATTAATGGTAATTATTATATTGGAAATTGGAATGAAAATTATTCATCATTCACAGCTAAAACAAATGATAATGGTAAGCCATTAGACGAGCCATTTACTATTAATATTCAGGATAATAAAGATGGTACAATAACTATTTCTGGAGGAATCATTTCTGGTTCAGCTAAATTATCCTTTAATCCTGAATATCTTTAATAATCAAATTTGATTATGCAGGTGGTTGCGTAATTCGCAGCCACCTTTTTTTATATTATTTTCTTTTCAAGTGCCCTATAATCAATTTTTCCGATTTTTGTCAGAGGGAATTTATCAATTACATAAAGACAGTCCGGACTGTAAAAATCTCCAAGTGATTCCTTACAGAAAGACTTTACCCTGTCAATCAGTGTTGACTGGCTTATGGTTTTATCTGAGGGAATAATAAATGCACAAATTTTTTGTTCTGTTTCACTCTGCTGTTGAACAAATACACATTGTTCAATATCCTTGCATTGCAGCAGATGATTTTCTGCATCAGGACAGAATATTTTTTTTACCATACCATCACACTGACGGACGAAAAATCTTTTCATGCGACCATTTATATGAATAAAGCCATCACTGTCGACATAACCTAAATCACCAGTATGTACCCAGTATAAACCATCTTTATGACGTCTGATGACTTTATTTGTTTCAGCTTCATTATTGATATAGCCTTTCATCATTGATGGAGTATTTATACAAAGTTCTCCTTCTTCATCGTATTTAAGTTCTTCACCGGTTTCTAAATCAAATGCAGCTATTGTATTTTTAACAAATGGAACACCCACAGTTCCCGGCTTTTGATTTACAGGATGCCCGCAGGTTGCCTGAGCACATACTTCACTAAGCCCATAGCCGTTATAAAGAGGAAGCTTTGAATGATTTTTTTTCAGGAATTCATTGATTTTATTTTCAATGGTAATTGGAATTATATCACCGCCACTTATTGGCACTAAGAAAAATGAAAGATCTATTTTCTTATTTGACTGAGCAAGTTCCTTCCACGAATTTGGGATACTGCAGATATAATTCGGTTTCATCTTTATTAACTTTTCCAGTGTATCTGTCATTGGAAGCCTTAAAAGAATTGTCATACCTATCACAAGCGGTGTTTGTATACTACAGGCTAATCCATAGGCAATAAAAAGTGGCAGGCCTCCCACCCATACGTGTTCTCGTTTTATAGTCTGCACACCGTATAAATTCTGCCAGGCAACGGCATTAACATTGTAGTTAGTCAACTCAACAGCTTTTGAACCACCGGTAGTTCCGCCTGTATAAAGAATAACGGCAGTACTGTCTGCATCATTGCTTATCTGATAATCCAATTGCTTTTTAAGAAAAACTTTCCAACTGAAAAAGCGGGCATCTTTTACGAGAGGAACAGTCCTAACTTTTTTAAACAGGGCAGCGCCAAGTCGTGAAGCCAGTGACATAGATGTTGTAAGGTTTGCAACGATTACCTTTTGAATATCACTTTTTTTGAGGAAGGAAAGAATTGTGTTTTGGAAAATGTCCAGAGTAAACAAAAATCTGGAATTACAAAGTTTAATATTGTGAAGTAATTCTTCTGGTGGACTCATTGGGCAAAGCATATTTGCAGATGCCCCCAACAGGTTCAGCGCATAAATCAGATAAATTGTTTCGGGTGTATTCAGCATACAGACAGCAACTGTTTCACCCTTTTTTACACCTAGTGCACTAAGAGAAGCTGCTGTATTTTTAATGTTCTCAAATAATAAGCGGTAAGAAATTTGATTTCCATAAAAATCAAGAGCAGTTTTATCCAGATTATCTTTATTACGCTGCCAGATAGATTCATATAAATTGCATTCAGGAATTATAGAATCTATTGCTTCTTTAGAAAAATATTGAAGCCATGGTTTATCAATTGAGGCATAGCCTGTCTGTAACTTTTTAAGCATAGGTAATTTTACCACTTATCATTAAATAATGCCACTTATCTTTTAAAAACACACAGAAAACCAGATGCAGTATATACTCCGAATCATAAAAACCTTGCAAAGTCTTCTCCATGTTTTACAATGGAGTCTAGAGTTTGTAAGCATTAAAATCATAAGGAGGCTTTAGTGCAGACACAAATCAGAATTGAAAAATGTGAAAGACCTTACTGCGTGATTCATACGTCTGAAGAAACTGAAGGAATCAAAACTATTGTCGAAAAAATCAGCATGATGGATGAAAGCGGGCATAAGGCGGTGATTACCGGCTGGGACGGGGATTACTGTATTCAGGTTAAGCAGCAGAACATTCTTCGAGTCTACAGTCTGGATAAAAAGGTTTATCTGGAATGTGAAGGAGAAGAGGAACCGCTGCTTTTGAAACTGAGATTGTATGAATTTGAAGAGCTTGCAGGACGCTGTGGCTGGACAGATTTTATACGAATTTCGAACACGGATATTGTGAATCTTTCAAAAGTGGAGAAGTTTGATATGTCTCTTTCCGGAGTTGTAAAAGTTAATTATGGCAACGGAAGATTTGCAATAGTTTCAAGAAGATATATGAACAAAATTAAGAGTCAGATTTTGATGACTCGTAAATAGGAGATTTATTATGACAAAGAATGAAATAAAGAAGGCTGTGGCCAAAAGAACTGCTTTGGGATTTATGATTGGTGTGTTTATCGGACAGACAATTCTGATACTCGAATCACTTGGTATGCGTGATGGAAATTTTTATCCGTTTACAACAGGCCTGTTTGAGCTTGCTGGTACAAAAATTGGTGCTGTTATAATTCAGTATTTTATTACAGGACTTATGGGATCTATGTTTGCCGGTACATCGGTAATTTTTGAACTTGATGAGTGGAGCCTGCTTCGTCAGACAGCAACACATTTTATTTTTACTTCAATACTAATGTACATTGCAGGTTTTATTTCCGGCTGGTTCCCACATACTGTAACAAGCACAATTATCTGGTTTGTTGTGTTCATCGTAATCTACATAATATTCTGGACAAGTTTTACACTGTACTACAAAAATAAGGTGAAAAAGATAAACGAGGCTTTGTAATTAGCTTATAAAACCGAAAAATAAAGGACTGCTAAAAGGCAGTCCTTTATGCTATAATGCCGGTATGGAAGTTAAGATCAGAATTGCAAAAAAGGATGATGCAGAATATTTGCTGGAGATTTATTCATATTATGTTGCGAATACTGCTGTTTCTTTTGAATATGAAGTTCCTTCTGTTCAGGAATTTGAAAGACGTATTTGTACAACACTCGAGAATTATCCGTATCTGGTTGCAGAACTTGATGGAAAGATTGCAGGTTATGCTTATGCCAGCCGTTTTGGGACACGGGCTGCATTTGACTGGTCAATAGAAACTTCTATTTATATTGGTTTGAATTATCATAGACTTGGGCTTGGAAAACTTCTTTATGAAGAACTTGAAAGTATCCTTGCTTTACAAAATATCACAAATCTATATGCAAGAATTGCTGATCCGGCAGAAGACAATGATGAACATCTGAGTCGCGATAGTCAGCACTTTCATGAAGCACAAGGTTATAAACTGGTTGGAAAAATGAATCGCTGCGGCTATAAATTTGACCGCTGGTATAATTTAATTTATATGGAAAAAACAATTACTGAGCATAAACAGACACAGGCTCCGTTTATACCATTTAAACAGTTGCAGTATATTCCGAAATCTTAGAAATTGCCTTGCGTGCCGCATGATGGCTTTTGTTAATAATCTGCATAAACTCTTCTGATGTAAAACTGATGAATTCACATTCAGCAAGAGCTGTAACTGTTGAGCCGTAGTTTTCATTCAAAATACACTGAACATCACCAAGGAAAGTTCCCTGTGTACGCAATGTAAAACCTCTGTCAGAGGCTTCTGAAACTGCGCCAGTTTTAAGATAATAAACATAATCAACCTTCTGGTCTGCGGAAAATAAAGTCTGGCCTACATCAAGAAGTAATGTATTGTTTTTTGTCTGGATTTCAGATGGATTGATGAAGAGGAAGCGGCGCAGGTAGGCTCCGATTCCTTTAGTTCCATAGGCTGGAAGCTGATAGATTTCTGAACGGAGTAGTGTAACAAAGAATTGTGAAACATAAATCATCTGAGCACAGAAAAGAAAGATAATAAAGAAAAAGTAAACCTTCATCATCAAAACTACAAGCGAACTGATGGTTCCGTATATAGTGTTATATTTTGTTACATTCAAAAACATATTGATAAAAAAAGATACGATAAAGAAACTGAGTGTACATAAGCCTGCATAGAAAATACAGCGTCGGAGCAAAGGCTTTGTTCCTGGAATTAAGCGGTAGGCAATAGTTGTACTGATAAAAAGTACAAAATACAAAACCAGAGTACCCAGATTTTTTGAACTTTGTGACATAAGAATTGGTGTGTACTGAAGCAGATTCTGAAAAACAGGAAGAGCCATCAGCTGGCTGAAAGCAAATGCAACAAGAATTACAACCGCAATAATCAGTGTCATTGAAAATTCGCTGATAAAAGTAAGAATCTGATTAAACCATGATTTTCGTTTTGAAACCGGTCTGAAAATCTTATTCATCGAACCGATTATAGAATTAAAGAGCTTACGAGCCATCCAGACTACCCATACACCAAGAAAGATGTTGAATCCGTTTATGGATTTTGTCTGCATCATTTTATCAAGGACCGGCTGAAGGTTTACAAGAGAGGTCAGCTCCTGTGAAAAAGAAATAATGAAATTATAGATGTTAGGATTAACTCTAAGAATTCCGATTAAAACTGCAAAGATAATCAGTGTGATAGGAATGAAAGAAAAAATAAAACCGAAGGCACAGGAAGAAGCACTTTCCCATAATGCGTTTTTTGTAAAATTTGAAAGTGTCAGATAAAGAATCTGTCCAAAGCGGGAGAACTTTTTCTTTAAATATGCCTTAATCGGGGTCATATTTATATAATAGTCCTATAAGGACATTTTGGGAATAGGAAAAGTAAAAGCCGGACTTCTTTGAGAAATCCGGCTTTTGATTATTGTTCTAAAACTGTATTAGAAATCAGCAAGTTTTGGTGCTCTAGGATAAGGAATAACATCCCTTATATTGTCCATACCTGTTACGTAGCGCAGAAGGCGTTCAAAACCAAGACCGAAGCCTGAGTGTGGAACTGTACCAAACTTGCGGAGGTCGAGGTACCAGTCGTAGATAGACTCGTCCATTCCGCGGCGTTCGATTTCTGCCTTAAGTTTGCCGTAATCTTCTTCACGTTCAGAACCACCGATAAGTTCGCCGATTCCAGGAACAAGAACGTCTACAGCTTTTACAGTTTTGCCGTCATCATTCTGTTTCATATAGAAAGACTTGATTTCCTTTGGATAGTTGAAAACCATAACAGGACCGTTATAAATCTTTTCTGTAAGATAGCGCTCGTGCTCTGTTGCAATGTCGCAGCCCCAGTAAGGCTTGAACTCAAACTTAGCACCATTAGCAGCTGCTTTTTCAAGATCTTCAATTGCCTGTGTATAACTGATTCTTGTGAACTTAGCCTTAGCAACCTTTTCGAGACTTTCGATAAGGCCTGGCTGAATTCTCTTGTCAAAGAATGCGAGGTCTTCGCGGCACTTTGTGAGAGCCCAGTTCAAAAGATATTTTACAAAGTCTTCCTGAATGTCCATGTCGTCGTTGAGATCGAAGAATGCCATTTCTGGTTCAATCATCCAGAACTCAGCGAGGTGGCGTGGAGTGTTAGAGTTTTCTGCACGGAAAGTAGGTCCGAAAGTGTAAACGCGGCTCAATGCTGTAGCAAGTGTTTCTGCTTCGAGCTGACCTGATACAGTGAGGGATGCCTTCTTTCCAAAGAAGTCCTTGCTGTAGTCGATGATTTTGTGAGCGTCTTCAATCTTCATTCCGCCCTGTCCGGCTTTTACACCCATCTCTGCAATCTTTTCGAGGCTGAGAGTTGTTACCTGGAACATTTCTCCTGCACCTTCACAGTCAGAGCAGGTGATTTCCGGTGCGTTGATGTACTGGAAGCCTCTCTCCTGGAAGAATGAGTGAACGGCAAAAGCCATCTGGTTACGCATACGGTAAACAGCACCGAAAGTGTTTGTGCGTGCGCGGAGATGTGCGTTGTCACGCAGGTATTCCATAGACATCTTGTTCTTCTGCAATGGATATTCATCTGGATTAGCCTGACCAAGACATTTGAGGCTTTCGAGAGTTACTTCTACAGCCTGTCCGCTTGCAGGGCTTTCAATCAAAAGACCTTCTGCGCGTACACTTGCTCCAGTGTTGAGCTTTTTGAGTTCTTCTTCGATTTCATTTACATTTGCATTATTAGAAGGATTATTGCGGTCAAAGGTGAGCTGGATATTAGCGAAACAACTTCCATCGTTCACCTGAATAAAAACAAGACCCTTTGAGTCGCGAACTGTGCGAACCCAACCACATACTGTAACTTTACGGCCATCTGGAGCCGAAGCCAGTAAATCTTTAATTAATACTGGTACCATAATGTACCCTCCTTCGTAACGGCCGTCACGAACGGCCTCTAATAATGAAAATGTTGTTCTATATTATCATTTTTTAATGGTTGATACAATTATGCTGGTTTTTCTTATTTTTCTTCTTTTTGTCATTAAAAAAAATATGATGAAGGTCATACAACACGAAATTTGCTGTGACATCTATCACAAATTTTATGAAAAAGCGGTGACATTAGTCATAAATTTATATACCGGGAATTGCGGTGGTAATAATTCGGGCTTATATTTTTAATTGTTCGTATGAACAATTAATTTATTAAAAGGAGATGAGTCTATGAAAAGAAAAATTTCAAAATCTTTTTTTATCGTAGCGATTGCTTCAACATTCATTCTTGGGTCATGTAAAAATGACTCACAAAATTCGGTTCCTCGATTATTTGAGGAAAATCCAGCAACAGTAACATGGGATACGTCAAAAACAGATTGTATTGATACCTTTGCAGCAACCGTTTCTGTATATGATGATAGTAACCGTAGAGCTGGTGGCGCAAAACTTCGAGAACAGTATAAAATGGCTGTTAAGACAGTAGCTGATAAACAGTATGTGCGTTTTGATTTTCCTGCAAAAGAGAAAGTAGCTGCCAAAACGGTTATGTCAAATGGTACAGATACTATTATAGTTGATACTAAAACAAATCAGATTGAAAAGAGAATTACTGCATCAGAAAGTGATTTAAAATTAATTAATGATCTGGGGTATATTATTTCACAAGAGAATTTTACAAAAATAGATCTTTCTAGAATAAAAACTGAAGCAACAAAACTTGCCTTGGATATGTCAGAAGATAAATCTGAAAAAGTTCTTTCTGTTAGTTTACCATCGAAATATTTTTCAACTGATAAAGAAAAAAGACTATTAACAAAGGTTTCTTATGATACAACCAATGAATTAATGGAAACTGTTGAAACTGTTACAGAAATGGAAGATGGTTCAATTGTTACTGTAACAACTTCTCCTGTTTATGAGGAAATTGAAGATGGTCTTATAATTAAGATTGGACAATACAGTATTATTGATAAGAAGTCGGACATCCGTTATGAAGGTCTTGAAGATATAGAATACTTTGAAAGTTTGGATGATATCCCGGAACTTTCTCAGGATGAATATGAACAGCTTGTAGATGCTGGCAATGCCGTGACAATCGAAGATATGCCACTGGGAGATCCAGCAGATCCTGGCTCCATAGAAACTATTATAGAATTATATGACAACATAGAAATTAATGTTATTGATGATTCTGTATTTAAGTTGATTATGGAGTTATAACAATATGAAGAAAAAATATTGTTTGATTATTTTATTTTTGACATTTTTTCTCTTTGGGTGTGATGATATAAATTTTGGAATTCAGGAAGTTTATAATACTTATCTGCTTCTAGAGGGAGTTACAGATTCTGATATCACAGTTATGTGTAAATGTGAAAAATTAAATGTTCCAGATTTTACACAATGTGAAGAAAAAGATTCAGATACAATGAGTAATTTTACAAAAACTTACAATCTTTCTGGCAGCAATTCTTATAGATTTTTTTATGTTCCACATAACTGGCAGATTAAAGATCATAAGAATTTAAAGATTTTCTTTACAGTTACTGTAAATGGAGTTTTATATGAGACTTCGTTGGATATTCCTACTTTAAGCACACAAACAGAAGATGGAAAAGATAAGGTAAATTTCATGTTATATGCAGAGAACGGAAATCCTATTCCAGCTGTGTTTACATGGGATTTACATGAGACAATTTAGGAGAAAATATATGAATAAAAGATTTTTTATAACTGTTTTATTATTTTTAATAATTGGAATTAAGGCTTTTTCAAATGCCGGGCTTGAAGATGTAGCTGGTCGTGGTTTCTGGAGTAAAACTGCAAGAGTATACATAAATGATACTTTGCCAGAATTGAATACAGGAAGTGTAAATCGCGGTGAAAGAATAAAAGGTGTGGTTTACTTTGAAGGGTTTGATTTTTCGCATTATGATGCCGAGTCAAAAGGTATTGAACCAATGCTTGAAGAAACTTATGTTCTGCTTAAAGAATTTTATGCAGCAGAAAATCAGTCTGATAAAAAACCTGTTCCATTTGTTTTCCTTGGACATAGTCAGGGTGGATTAAGATCTGTGGCTATGAGTACTTATTTAAAAAATAAGGACCCGGTTTTGTATAAGCAGCTCAAAGGTGTAGTTACTTTTTCTGGCATAGATAAAGGCTTGAAACTTCTTGAGAATAAGGGAGCAAATTTCAGATCGGGTCTTTATACGGATGTAAACATTCTTACTGATGGTATATATGGAACTGTAAAAGTATTAGATTTTACACCAACTGATTTTATATCTGATTTTATATTTAATAGTATTTTTGAGAAAGCTTTTGCTGATGGTGTATATGCTTTAGGTAATCTATTTTTGTGTAATTGGCTTGGTTTAACAAAAGGATTTGCATATCCAATTATGAATAATACCGGCTGGAATAGTTATGCACAGATTAGAGATATGTGTCCACAAAGTGATTTTGTAAAGAAATATGTTCTTGAAGAAAAACCATATTATTATAAAGTTGCTTCTGGCACTACACTTGAAGTTGTATGGAAGAAGGGCTGGTTAGGAATTCGTTATCCTACATTGGAAAGAAGAACTGTTTATTCAACAGTGCAAACCACAGATGTAAATATGAAGGTTGATAAAAATTTGCCTTTAAATTTTCTTATTGGTGGATATAATGATTCATTAAGTATGGCTGATGAAACTACTCGCAATAACATTGATAAAGGAATGCGTATTGCGGGAGACGTATTCAATGCTGCTTATATAGCTCATATAGCTAAAAGTTGTTTAATTATCGGCTTATTTACAAATAGTCCTGCTTATGCTTCTGATTGTAATAAGGCTGCAGACTGGTGTTATAATTACAAGCGAGAGATTAACGAATTAATTGGGGAATCTGCTAATGATGGACTTGTTGCTGTAAGCAGTCAGCAATTACCAGTTTACAGTAAAGTTGGTTCTTCTGCAGAGACCAAAATACTTAATAAAACAAACCGAATCATCTACAATAATCGCAATCATGCAAATATTACTGACATTGGAAGTGCTTCAAGAAATAAAATTAATGATTATGCAGATGAGATCCTTGGAATAAAAAATAGAACTAACAAAAAACGTTAATAAAAATACGAGCTATGAAAAAATATTTCTTGATAATTTTGCTTACAATATGTTTTCTACTAGACTTTATTTCATGTAGAAATTCTTCGAGTATTTCGTTATCTGGAGATATACGTATTTCTTTGGCTTCGCCATACAATGATAAGGTTGAAGCCAAAGTTTATATTGAAGGTCCAGATGGGAATATAGTTAATGGCGCAATTGTGTCTATAAAGGATTCTGCAAACACAGTTTCGCTTTTGGATTACAATTTTCAACAGGGGTGTTATTATAAGCTGATAGATAAACCTTCGGATGGCTTTTATACCGTCGTTGTAAAGTCTCGGCTTTTTGATTCTCCTGTTGTTTATAGTATACCTCATACCTATCTGGAAGATTCTATCGATTATAAGTTAATAGAAATGACCAATCAAATTGGGCAAAGTTATCAGAAATATGATTCATTTGATACGGCTTATCCAATTAGAGTTACCTGGCTTTCTGCAATGGATGAGTGTACATATAAAGTAATTATAAGGACTCCCTTAAAAATTTTATATGAAGTATCTACAAATAATAAAACAATTGAAATTCCTGCAAATACAATTCCTGCAGGAACTTCATACGTTTACCTCCAGATTCAACAACAAAAATCCTATGGAGATATTCTTTTTGAAGATGCAGATTATTATTCAGTTTCAGTTTTTTCAACTGGGAATATAAGTTTTAATGTTCAGTAAAAAATTAAAAATACAAATTTCTTCTTTAGGTTTTATATTTGTGTTCTTCTTTTCTGCCTGCACAAATATTCAAAATCAAGAAATTAATTACAACATTATTACTCCAAAATCAGAATGGATTTATTATTCAGATTCTCTTATCACTCTATCAACAAATTTGAATAGTGATGAAATATTATGGTATTCAGATAAAGCGGGATTTTTAGGGAATGGAAACGGATTTACGGTAAAACTAAAGCCGGGAGTACATAATATAAAAGCTGTATTTAGGGATAATCAAAAGTCTGTTTTGATTTATGTTGAAGAGCGTAGTATTAGTCATGGGCAGACTTTCAGGTATTTAGTTAATTCCAATCAACAGGCTTTATCAATTCCAAATGGTGTTTATAAGCCAGGCCTTGTAGCTCTGGATGGATCTGTCAGTAAGTTTTCTATTAATGAAAAAAGTATAGAGAGGGAATTAAAAAGAGATTTCCATATTGATTGCAATGCCAAAGGGAAAAAAATACTATCGAATAGTTCGCGAACTGCTAATAAAAATGTTTATTCCTTAAATGATGAAAAAAAGTTTTATGTTATAAATACAAAGTATCAGTCTTTAGAACCTCATGAAATTCTCGCAAAAGTAATTCATGTTTCAGAATCTTATGTTGTATGGTATCCAAAAAATCCAGAAGAATACTCTGATATTCGTGTAAACGAGAATTCTCTGGATTTGTGTATTAATGAAATTGAAAATAGAATAATTCCCCGCTTAAAAACTTTGTGGGGTGAACTTCCGGATATTGATAATGATGGAAAAATCTCTCTTTTGTTTACACCTACAATAAATGAGGAAGAAACGGCAATAGGATTTTTTAATTCCGAAGATTTTTATGCAAGAGATATTGAATCTCCCTTCAGTAATGAAATGGATGTTCTTTATATTGCAGTTCCGGAGGCAGAAAAATTTTCGTATTCCGTAAATTGCATTTCAGCAACTATTGCCCACGAGTTAACTCATGCAATTAATTATAACATCAAGACATATTCGCGAGTATTAAAAAAAATAACTAATCCTCCTGTTGAAGAAACTTTTCTGGATGAAGCGATGAGCCATTTAAGTGAAAGCCTGTGTGGTTATGGTATTTCTGGAGGAAATATTAGTAATCTAAGTTATTATCTGAATAATTTGGAAAAGTATTCTGTGTGTAAAGCAGATTTTATGGGCAATGAAGATACTAATGGCCGCCGTGCTGCTGCAACAATGTTTTTAAGCTGGTTATTCTGGAAAAAGGGAGGAATAACCTGGAATTCTGAAGATCCTCTGGAAATTATTGACAGAGGCGGAATCGATTTTCTTCAGAGACTTGTAGCAAGTGAAGGAACTGGATGGGAACATATTGGAAATATTTTTGGATTAAAAACGGATATCCTTTATGTGAATATGGTAGAAGAATTAAATGATAAGCGTTCTGATATAGAATCCATGCTTCTTGATCCTTATTCTGGAGAACCTGTTCAATTATTTCCTGATAATCGGGAGTACTGTTTTATCGAAACAGGAAAAAAATGGAATTTGAAACTTCCGGAATTAAAGAAAGATACAGATGTTTCTTTGATTCCGTATTCTTTTGTAATTTTTGAGAAGTGTAATAATCAGAATGAACTGATAATTACTAATACTGATATAAAAGGACAGGTCATAGGTTTAATTTGTATGGAGTAAAAACATTTATTTATACGTAAGAAAATTCCCCTAGAAAAAAATTGACTTATGGAAATTCCGTGGTATAATTAACAATTAGTTAAACGTTTTACTAAAAACGTTTAACTAATTGTTATAACAAAAAAAGTATTGAGGTGATTATGAAATTCTTAAAGACTGCCCGACAGAAGAATTCAATGAAAGACTTTCTGATGATACTGCCTTTCCTTCTTCTTATCGCTGTTTTTTCTTATTATCCGTTATATGGCTGGGTTTATGCATTCTTCGATTATAAACCTCCGTTTCCACTTTCCTGGGAAAAGTTCGTTGGTTTTAAATGGTTTATTTCGATGGTAGAAAATCCTGTTAAGGTAAAAAAACTTGTACAGGTTCTTACTAATACTTTTGCAATGAGCGGGCTCAGTCTTTTGTTCTCATGGTTCCCGATGATATTTGCTGTCTTCCTGAATGAAATCAAATCAGTTCCTTTTAAGAAGTTTGTTCAGACAGTTACAACCCTTCCAAACTTTATCAGCTGGGTTCTTGTTTATTCCATTGCATTCAGCGTTTTCAACAGTACAGGTGCAGTAAACAGTGTTCTTATGAACATGGGTATTATTGATGAACCGGTTATGTTCCTGCAGTCTTCGAGCCATGTATGGTTTAAGCAGTGGTTATGGCTTACCTGGAAAAATGCCGGTTGGGCTGCAATTATGTATATTGCTGCAATTACAGGAATTGATGAGTCTCTTATGGAGGCAGCAAAGATAGACGGTGCATCGCGTATGCAGTGCATCTGGCATATTACAATTCCAAGTATCCTTCCAACATATTTTGTACTTGTAATGCTGAGTCTTGCAAACTTCCTCTCAAACGGAATGGAACAGTACTTTGTATTTGCAAACTCTTTCAATAAAGCAAAAATAGAAGTTCTTGATCTTTATGTTTATAACCTTGCAATGGGTAGCGGTGGATATTCACTTTCAACAGCTATCAGTATTCTGAAAACTTTTGTAAGTATTATCCTGCTATGTGTTACTAACTGGGTTTCAAAGAAAATCCGCGGCGACAGCCTGCTGTAGTCTGTTATTGTGAGGTAAAGAAAATGAGTTTAAAAAGACTTACACTTGAAGATCATATAATCAATATTTCAACTTATATCGTTTATACATTTTTTGCTTTTGTCTGTGTATATCCTTTCTATTACATATTCATCAACTCAATGAGTGCAAACGATTTGAGTGAGCGTGGAAAGGTTCTTCTGTATCCGATTGGTTTTCATCTTACAAACTATGCACAGGTAATGAAGATAAACGGTTTGATTTCGGCATTTAAGATTTCAATTTTAAGAACTGTTATCGGAACAATGCTTACTGTAATTGTTGCAGCCTTTCTGGGATATATGTTTACCCGTGAGAGTCTGTGGAAAAGAAAGTTCTGGTATCGATATGCAGTAGCCACAATGTACTTTAATGCGGGAATCATTCCATGGTTCATTACAATGAAAAACCTGCACCTTACAAACAGTTTCTGGGGATATATTTTCCCGGTTGCAGTTCAGCCGTTCTACATTGTTTTGTGTAAGACCTTTGTTGAAAGTGTTCCAAAGGAACTTGAAGAAGCTGCTGTAATTGATGGTGCAGGTACCCTTAAGATTTTCTTTAGTATTATTGTGCCTGTTATTAAGCCGATTGTTGCAACAGTTGCGATTTTTGCTTCGGTTGCACAGTGGAACTCATTCCAGGATACACTGCTTCTTGTAACAGATCCAAAATTGTACACACTTCAGTTTACTTTGTATCAATATATAAATCAGGCAAGTTCTCTTAAAGCTCTGGTAAATAACAGTACATCAGCTGCGGCTATGGCTGCGAGTCTTGCCCATGCATCAACGGCAACTTCAATAAGAATGACTGTTTCTGTAATTGTTGTATTGCCGATTATCTGTGTTTACCCGGTTTTCCAGCGTTACTTTACAAAGGGAATTATGATTGGTGCTGTAAAAGGTTAATACGAATCTGCGATTCGATTATATAAAAAAAATTAGGAGGAAACACTAATGAAAAAAGGAAAGATTTTTTCTGCTCTTACCGTAATGGCTGTTTCTGCTGCGTTGCTTTGTAGCTGCGGTAATGGAAAGAAAGTTTCAAAAGCTGGTGATGATAATGCACCTATGACTTTTGAAATTTATGATGTTGCTGCTAACTATCAGGGTATGCAGTCTGGTTGGTTTGCTAAAGTTGTAAAGGACAAATTTAACATTGAATTGAACATCATTGCTCCACAGGTTGCAGGCGACAGCATCTATCAGCTTCGCGCAAGCTCTGGAAATCTTGGAGATATCGTTCTTCTTGAAGCAACTCAGTTCAACGATTGTCTTGAAGCAGGACTTATTAAGGACATTACTGCTGAACTCAAGGCAAGTCCAAATCTCATGAAGTTCGAAGATCAGATTTCTACTTTCAATAAAGGACTTCCAGGAAACTCTGCAGGAAAGTTCTATGGTATTCCTACAGAAATGACAGATACATCTCCAACAACTGTAAGCCAGGAAAGAATTTATTCTCTTCCACAGCTCAAGTGGGATTTGTATAACAAGATTGGCGCTCCAGAAATTAATAATCTTGATGACCTTCTTAAGGCTTTTGTAGAAATCAGAAAAATTCACCCGACAAATGCTAATGGTGATCCAGCATATCCACTTTCACTCTGGCCAGACTGGGATGGTGGTGACGGTATGATTGGTATTGCTAACGTTGTTCAGCTTAATACCTGGTATGGTGAAAAGATTAAAGGTTCTGCAATTCTTAAGGAAGATGGAAAGACTTTCTATCCACTTACAGAAAAGAGTGGAACATACTACAAGATGCTTAAGTTCCTTAACGATGCTTACAAACTCAAAGTTGTAGACCCAGATTCTGGTACACAGGACTGGAACTCAGTTTGTGCTAAGATCTCTAACGGTCAGGTAGACTTCATCTGGTACACATGGGAAATTGGTTTCTGGAATACAAATGAACGCTATAAGGATGGATCTGCATTCTGTTTCATTCCTGTAAAGGATCAGAAATACTATGCTGATTCAGACTCTTACTACGGAAGCGGACGTGTATTTGGTGTTGGTTCAAAAGTTGATCCTGCAAAGTATAAGAGAATTATGGAATTCCTTGACTGGTACGCTAGTCCAGAATCTTTGATTATTCAGCATGCAGGTCTTGAAGGTTTCAACTATAAAGTTGGCTCAGACGGAAAGTATATCCAGATGAACGACAATGCTTTGATGGATAACCTTCCTGTTCCAGCAGAATTCGGTGGCGGTGGATACAGCGACGGATTCAATGCAATTAACCAGTGGATTGCTTCTTCTATGTGTACTAACCCTAAGACTGGTGAACTCTACAACAACCAGTACTGGAAGTCATACAAAGAAATGAATATGACTCAGATGAGAAAAGACTGGGAAAAGAAATACAATGCAGCAAATGCTACAGACTACATGGTTAAGAACAATGCACTTGTTGTAAGTCCAAGTGTAAGTGTAAGCTTGCCATCTGATTCGGCAGATATTTCTGTAATCCGCAACAGTGTAAATCACTCTGTTTGTGACGCTTCATGGCGTATGATTTTTGCTGCTGATGATAAGGCATTCGATAAGATGTGGGATGATATGGTATCAGAAGTAAAGGGCTTCGGATTTGATGAGCTCTATAAGTTTGATGTTGATAAACACACAATCGAAGTAAATGCTAAATTAGCTGCTATGCGCTAATTGTTATAGGCAATAAAAAAAGGCCGTCGGTAACGACGGTCTTTTTTTATGATTTCATTTATTTTTTTAAGCAACGTAAGCTTCAAGGCGACGTGCTCTTGTAGGATGCTGCAGTCTTACAATTGCATGCTTTTCAATCTGACGGATACGCTCTTTTGTGAGAGAGCATTCTTCTCCAACTTCCTTAAGTGACATAGGTTTTGCTCCGTTGAGGCCGTAACGCATACGGATAACACGAGCTTCGTTTGGACGAAGTGTATTTATTACACCGTCAATTTCTTCATGCATAGACTTTTCAATAGCCTTTTCTTCTGGACGATCGTAAGCGTTATCTTCGAAAAAGTCTCCGACCTTAGAATGTCCGTTATCTGAATCATTAACTTCTGCATCAAGGCTGATCATTTCGCGGCTGATGTTAATCATATCGCGAACGTGTGAAGCATCCATGTTGAGCATAGCTCCAATCTCTTCATATTCCTGCTGTTCTGTTTTCTTTGTTCCAACAACTTTGCGTGCATGTTCAATCTGAACGAGCTCATTAGCACGGTTGAGTGGAAGGCGGATAGCACGGCTCTTTTCGCAGATTGCTTTAAGAATGCTCTGACGAATCCACCATACAGCATATGAAATGAAGTGATAGCCCTTTGAAGCATCGAATTTATCTACAGCAGTAAGGAGACCAAGGTTTCCTTCGCTGATTAAGTCTGAAAGATCGAGCCCATGATTCTGGTATTTCTTTGCAACATTAACTACAAAGCGGAGATTCGAATTTACAAGTTTGTTTTTAGCAGCTTTATCGCCAGCCTGAGCTTTCTGAGCAAGCTCAACTTCTTCTTCGTGTGAAATCATAGGAATCTTGTTGATTTCTTTAAGGTACATAGCAAGAATGTTTTCATCGCGTGTCATGGCATAATCTCCTTTTATACTTATGATATAGCAAGTAATGTGCCAAGTGAAAACGGCAAGTAAAAAATATCAAAAAACTAAAAAAATAATAAAAAAAAGCGGAATTTTGTCATTTTTACACCTGTTTAAGGGGTTAAAAAGACACAGTGAACAGGTTGTACCGGAATTTAGTGTCATTTTGATACAGTGATGTTAGAGAGGGGCGTTTACGGGTTATTTTGACACATAAAGGCAAAAAACAGATTATTTGCTTTCAGATTTGTGAGCTTCCTGCTTCCTGATATACATCAGGTTATCTGCCTGGTTAATATAATCAATAATAGTATTGGAAGATTCTGGATCTGTAATGATATAACCACAGCTTGCAGTAAGTGGATATGAAAGTTGCATGGAAGAAACCTGTTTTGTAAGATTATCAGTCAGTTTCTTTATGTATTTCTGGACAGCCTTTTCATCATTGCAAACACCAAGAGCAATGAACTCATCTCCACCATAACGGATACCAATCCAGTTTTTAGGCATTTCTGTCAGCAATGCAGAGGAAACTGTTCTTATGGCAAGATCTCCCTGAAGATGGCCAAAGTTATCATTGATATATTTCATTCTGTTGATATCAACAAATACAACTGCACACTTCTGATTACGCGCATTTGCTTTTTCCAGAAGAGGAATACCATTCTGTTCCATACCAAATCGGTTATTAAGTCCTGTAAGCTGGTCTGTGTTTGAAATATTGAGTAAAGTTTTGTTCATTTCATCCAGTTTACAGTTCTTTCGATACTGCTCAAGGTTTCCATTTATCTGGATCATATAATGATTCAGAGTTGTATCAATCAGAAAATCAACAGCGTCTTTAACAACAATATATCCGAAAATGTAATCATCATAATGAAGTGGAGTAAAGGTATAAACAGAAGGCTTAGCCTTGTCATCAAAGTCTGGAATCAGGTCTTGCCGCGGAAAATGTTCTTTACTAAAAATCTTTTTTCCTTTTATGCCGACAAGACAATCCATATAATCAGAAAATTGTTTAGTACCTTTAAAAGAAGCATCTATAAAGCTGTTTTTTGCTTCGGAATCAAGAATGAAGTAAAAATCCTTATCTGCAAAAGTTCTATTGTATTTATAGTAATTCATAAGGGATTTTTTGAAGTCTGGATAGTTTGAACAATTGAAAATGGAATTTATCATATCAGTTTCCTGACTTTGGAATATGATGTTTTCCATTTCTTTCATATATGCATTTATACAGAAATCTTTACGGTATGAATCACCCTCACTTTCAGACATACAACCACAGCTTTCATTTTTTACAAAGGAAGATGAAACCACAACTTTCTCAGGTTTTGCGGTTCCCTCAATTTTTTCTATAAGCTGCCAGGCTGCAATGTATCCGATTTTTTCGAAATCCTGATAAACTGTAGTGATGGAAGGATAAAATGTTGAGGCAAAAGAGATTTTATCAAAGCCGGTTACAATAAAATCCTTAGGTACTGAAAATCCATGGTCTCTCAAACCAATACAGACTGCAATGGCAATATTGTCATTTGCACAGATAAAAGCATCCGGTGGATTTTCCCGCTTAGTTAACTCCATCGCATATTTAATACTTGTAATATATTCCCAGTTTGTATAGCGGATATTTTCGTCTTTAAGTTCAATTCCATTTGTTGATAAGGCTTTTCTTGTTGCATCTAGACGTTCATTTGAATCTGGATGTTCTTTTGTTCCTGCAAAAAAGGCTGGATTTTTTATATGATGTTCCTTAACAAGATGGTCAACCATTTCGAACATGCCTTTGTAGTTATCAATTCCAACATAACTGAGGCCATCTAACGGGACTCCAATACTGACAGACGGTACGTCATTTGCTACCAGAAGCTTTGATATATTATCTGGATTATTTCCGGTGTTAAGCATATTTGAAAAAACTATGGCACCGTCAAAGTTCTTGTAATCTGAAAGATAAAAAATGGAATCTTCGCCCTTTTGTCGGGATTCCGGGTGGCTGAACGCTGCAAAACTTAAAAATAGAAAGATATCAATGTTTTGTTTATCAGTTACTTCCTGAATTCCTTTAAGAGCCTGTGCGATTCCAAGATTGTTCCAGCCGTTGGCGAAAACTGCAATTCTCCGTTTCATATCTATAATTATATTACAGAAAATTCAATAATTAAATAAAAAATTATTTTTCCGAGATAAAAGAAAGTGCATCTATTCTGGCATCCTGCATAATGCCCATGTCGCGGGAAAGATCTGCTATTCGGAAACCGAGTTCTCCTGCCTGAACTGTGCCGTTGAGTTCTCCAGGACCTCGGGTTTTAAGATCCTGCTCTGCGATGAAAAATCCATCTGTGCTCTGGCGGAGGGCTTTCATTCGTTCAATGCCGGTTTCTGTAATGTCTTTGCTGTAAATAAGGAAGCAGTAAGACTGAGCGGTGCCGCGGCCAACTCGTCCTCGCAGCTGATGAAGCTGTGCCATACCAAAACGATCTGCCTGTTCAATTACCATACAGGTTGCATTCGGGACATCGACACCTACTTCGATTACTGTAGTAGCAGCAAGGACCTGAATTGCGCCGTCACGGAAGGCATTTAGAATCTGAACCTGTTCTTCTTCGTCGACCTTACTGTGAACAAGTGCGCATTTATATTGAGGATAGATGTGGTCACGCAGGTGGGTAAAGGCCCGCTCTGCCGATTTTATGTTTTCATCGCTGTCGATTGCCGGATAAACAAAATATGCCTGATGTCCCTGATCGAGTTCCTTACGTACGGCTTCGTAAGCATTGATTTCGTTTCCTTCTTTTACAAGATAGGTTGTGACTGGTTTTCGCCCGGCTGGCATTGTATGAATAGATGAAATATCAAGATCACCAAATACAGTGAGAGCAAGGCTTTGTGGAATTGGAGTTGCGCTCATCATAAGAAGATTTGGTTCGAATGTCATGCCGCGGTTAGTTACTCTACCTTTTTCTAGAATTGCCTGGCGCTGTAAAACTCCGAAGCGATGCTGTTCATCAATTACAGCGAGCTCCATATCCTTGTACTCAACATTTGATGAAAAAAGTGCGTGTGTACCAACGACAATATCAATATCGCCTTCTTTAAGGGCTTTGAGCAGCGGGTTACGGCCTTTTGCACGGAGATTTCCGGTAAGGAAGGCTGTTCTTACTCCAAGTGGTGCCAGAAGTTTTGCAGTAGTTTCAGCATGCTGTCTGGCAAGGATTTCTGTTGGAGCCATAAAAGCACACTGACCCTTCCAGCTGATTATTCTCAGACAAAGGAAAAGAGATACAAGCGTTTTTCCAGAGCCTACATCTCCCTGAAGCAGACGGGCCATGGTAAAGCTTGGAGTAGTTGGTGGTGGAAGGCCACGGTCTAATTGATTGAGAATTCGTTCCCGTTCGGTGTAGGCGCGGTCAATTTCGGCATCCATCTCGTAAATTACGCTGCGCTGGTCGTCTGTGAGCGGGAAGGGCAGGGAGTTGAAGAAATCGAGCTGCAGCGGGGAAAGGCTGTCAGTGAAGGTTTTGAGGTCGACAACTTTTTGGTCGGACTCTCTTTGCGGAGCTGAAGAGACGAGAACTCCCGAAGCGCCTTTTCTCTCAAAGACTCGTTTTGCAATCACAGACTGGAATTGAAAAAGTTCTTCAAAGGCAAGTGTCTGGCGCGCGGCCGCCGCCTGGGATATTTCGGTGGGGCGGTGAATAAGGCGGATTGCATCCTGTTTTGAAAGTAATCCGCGTTTTTGTATAATTTCGGCCGGTATCTCGTCTTCAATACCAAACGCATATTGTGACAGTGCCTGTGTTATGGCTTTTGAAATAGCTTTTTGAGTAAGTCCTTCTGTAAGAGGATAAATTGGAATTACACCGCTTTCTTTTGGGGAAATGGATGTGAGGTCGAGCGTTTTACCGGGCTCTGATTCCGTATATTCTGTGTGCTTGATTGCTTCAAATGCAGTGCTCTGTAAAGCACCGTATTTTACAAAAAACTGCCCGGTCACAGTGATTATAGTTCCCGGGACAAGAGATTTTTCTAAAAAGGCACGGTTGAAGCAGATAAGTTCTGCAGTTCCTGTACCGTCTGTAACAATAAGCTTGAGTGTTTTCATTCGCCCATAGCCGAACCATTCCTGGCGGACTACCTGAGCAACTGTATGCACTTTTCCGTTCTGTCCGCGCTCACCAAACGTTACTTTACGTGTCCTATCCTCGTAGTCGCGCGGATAATACTGGAGCAGATCGCCTACAGTGAAGATATTAACTTTAGCCAGCGTTTTGGTAAGCTGAGGCCCGATTCCAGAAATTGAAGAAACCGGGGTTTTTATATCAGAAATCTTCAAGGCGTGCTCCCACAGTAAATCAAAAGAACTTCAGAAAATTAGAAAGGCATTCTATAACAGAGGTTCACAAGAATCAGAATAAGGAAATGTCCAACGCCAAGAGTTACCAGAAGGATAATCCATGACAATAAAAGTGAAGTCTGGTAGCTCATATTCTTTTTTGAAAATGTTCCGGCGATTTTGTATGACATCTTATTCAAAATCATATCAACCTGATTCCAGCCAGAGTCATAAGAGGTTCTTCCCTTATTGATAAGAAGAACTATCCAGCGGATAAGAATCAAAAGTGTAAAAATTCCTATGATTGAAGAAGCAATTCCCCATAGAGAGCTCAAAATTGTTCCAAGAATTCCACCAAAGAAGATTCTGCCAGTACGCTGAATTCCAGCAAGAATTGCAGAAGCAAGAGAAAGAATTCCAATAGATACAATAGGAGAAAAATCAATGCTTCCTATTCTCAGAAATCCCAATTTTCTGAAAAGTCCCATATAAGGTTCACAGATTGCAGTCATTACATGTCCGAATTTTGTAAACCTTGCACCTGGGAACCAGGACATCAGAATATATACAAAACATAAAAGTGTATAAATAGAAAGAACTCCGGCTAAAATAGTTAAAATTGTTTGAATCACTCTGTCCAAACCTCCCGTACGAAATTGATTTCCTTAAGTGCCTTAATTGTTGTGTCATCGGCGCTTACGGAAATCTGGTCATTTGCCTTTACGACATAAGGATTATTTCCCGTGTCTATATGAAAATATACTGAGCATTTACCCATTTTATCAAATAAAAAATCACGTAATTGCGAAATTGCTGATTCAGAAGTGAAATTTGAGTCTATTTTGATATGTACGGACTGTGCAGAATGCTCTTCCATCTTTTCAACGTCTTCAATTGCATCTACGATAAGAGACGGTGTATCGCGGCTGCCATCAACTTTTCCACGGAAGGCATAAACACTGCCATCTTCAATCTGACCGCGCATTGTCTCCCATGTTTTTGGGAAGAAGGTTAAATCAATCTGGCCGTCCATATCATTCAGTTTAGCAAAGGCCATCTGAGCACCTTTTTTGGTAGTAATCTGATGGATTCCTGTAAGCATGCCAAGTGCAACATATGATTTTCCGGCATCACGCATCTGCCATGCTCTTGCACCGCTTGCTTCAAGGGCTGCCTTTTCTGCCTTGCTTTCTTCTGCAATTCTGTTGATGTTGCTTGCCCTTACGGTAACGGCTCTGTCAATTGCCTTGCGGTAGCTGTCCAAAGGATGTCCGCTTACATAACAACCGATACATTCTTTTTCCATATTAAGAAGTTCCATATTTGGAATATCTGCAATCTTCTTAAACTGGAAATCTGCAAAGTTTTTTTCTTCTTCTTCAAGTTCACCAAATAAATCGCCCTGGCCTTTTCTCTGATCCTCAAGATAAGATGAAACATAATCAAGAACGGCATCCATATTTGCCAGAAGTGTAGGGCGGTTTAAGACGGTTCCATCTTTTTCTTTCAGATGGTCAAAAGCTCCGGTTTTTATGAGAACTTCTATTGCCTTTTTATTTACAAGAGTTTTTTCGCGTCCGTCTTCATCCTTTTCAACAAGACCACATACACGCATAATAAAGTCCATAAAGCTCTTGTATGGACCGTTTGTTTCGCGTTCCTTTACGATTGCAGCAGCGGCTCCTTCTCCCATTCCCTTGATTCCTTTAAGACCAAAGACAATGCGGCCGTCTACAACGTCAAAGATAATATCAGAGCGGTTTACGTCCGGAGCATCTACTGCAACTCCCATCTTGCGCGCTTCTTCAATGTAGAACGGAAGACCATCTGTAGATGTGATTTCGTTTGTAAGGTTCGCTGCCATGAACTCGGCAGGGTAATGCGCTTTGAGCCAGCCTGTGCGGTAAGCAAGAACCGAGTAAGCGGCAGCGTGAGACTTGTTAAATCCGTAGCCCGCAAACGGAATCATGATTTCAAAGATGTCGCCGGCGTGTTCTTCTGTGTGTCCGTTTTTAACGGCACCGGCAATAAACTCTTCCTTCTTTTTCATAAGAACGTCGAGTTTTTTCTTACCCATGGCACGTCGCAGCATATCGGCACCACCAAGAGAGAAGCCTGAAATAATCTGGGCTACCTTCATTACCTGTTCCTGATAAACCATGATACCGTAGGTTTCTTTCAGAAGATCTTCAAGAGAAGGGTCTGGATATTCAATTTTCTCTGGATGCCATTTTCCTTCAATATATTTTGGAATGTAGGCAAGTGGACCCGGGCGGAAAAGCGCGTTCAACGCTACAAGCTCTTCGATACAGCGAGGTTTACATTCACGGAGAATCTTCTGCATACCAGGAGATTCAAACTGGAATACTGCAACTGAGTCTCCGCGGTCAAAAAGGTCAAAGGTCTGCTCGTCGGTTTCACTTACGTTGGCGGTAATGAATTCCGGAGTTCCTTCCGGACGGTGTTTATTTATGATTGCTTCTGCATATCGGATAAGCGAGAGGGTTTTGAGTCCAAGGTAGTCGAACTTTACGAGCCCACAAGGCTCAATAATATCCATTGTATACTGAACACCAACTTCACCTGTTTTAGGATCCTTAAATACAGGAGCCCAGTCTGGAAGCGGAGTAAGACCAATTACCATTCCTGATGCATGAAGACCAGTGTTTCGCTTTACACCTTCAAGACGGAATGCAAGATCAAAAAGTTCCTGATAGCGCGGGTCATCTTTGTATTTTATCAGCTGACCGCCATCTGGCATTTTTTCTGTAGGCTCACTGAATGCATCCTTGAGTTTTGCTTTAGGATTATCAGGAATACATTTTTTGAGTTCGTTTACTTCTGACAGTGGAATATTCAAAATACGGCCAACATCGGCAATACAGTTCTTAGGTTTAAGGGTACCAAAGGTTACAATGTGTCCTACGTTTGCGTCACCGTAAAGGTCGCGGGTATGCTGGATGATATCCTGGCGATAGTCGAAGTCCATGTCGACGTCGAAATCCGGCATGGAAACACGTTCTGGGTTTAAGAATCGCTCAAAAATCAAACCATATCTGAATGGGTCGATATCTGTAATGGTCATGGCGTAGGCTACAAGAGAACCCGCACCCGAACCTCGTCCCGGACCAATCGGGATATATGGCTTTGGCCTTTTGTTTACATTGTCATAAGTTGATTTAGACCAGTTGATGAATTCCCATACGATAAGGAAGTAGCCGGAGAATCCCATTGTAAAGATGGTGTTCATTTCGTAGTCGGCACGTTCGCGGATTTCCGGTGTAATTTCCTTGTAGCGTTTTTTAAGTCCTTCTTCTACAAGATATTTTACATAGTCGTTCTGGTCGCTCTGATAGTCGTCGCCGTGGGTTCGGAACTCGGCAGGGAGTTCGAAGCGCGGCAAACATTCCTTGAGTTCAGGAGTTGAATACTGTTTGATTGTAAGATTACACATGTTGGCAATCTTGATTGTGTTATCGTAAGCTTCAGGACACTGCGGGAACAGGGCGCGCATTTCAGCTTCGGTTTTGAAATACCAGTTGTCCAGATCCATGTCGCCGCCCATTTTGGCATGCTTTTCATGAAGCAGATTTTTAAAGCCGATACAGCGCAATGCATCCTGAGCAATGGCATCTTCTTTTTCTACATAGTGAATATCGTTTGTTACAACGAGTGGAATGTCGAGTTTGTGAGCAAGTGCAATCAGTTTTTCTGCAACAACCTTCTGCTCAGGAATTCCGTGGTCCTGAAGTTCGATATAATAATGATCAGGACCAAATAGATTTTTATACTTAAGGGCAAGTTCTTCTGCTTCTGCGTCCATTCCTGCAAGAAGCATTTGAGGAAGTTCTCCCTGAATACATGCAGAGCAGCAGATAATTCCTTCGTGATACTGTTCAAGAAGTTCAAAATCTATACGTGGTTTACCATAATAAAGTGCATTTTCATCACAAAAGGCGCGGCTGGAAAGCCAGCACATATTTTCATAGCCCTTCTGATTTTCGCAGAGAAGAATAAGGTGGAAGTAGTGTGCGTGACGGTCTCCTTCTTCTCCTTTATGGCTGTAAGGAACATCTTCTTTTTCATAATGGCTTCCGTAGGCAACATAAAATTCTTCACCTACAATCGGGTTGATTCCGTTTACATGGCAGAGCTTTTCAAAGTTGAGCGCACCGAACATGTTTCCGTGATCGGTGAGGGCAAGGGCAGGCATGTTAAGACTTTTTGCCTTTGCAACAAGCTTGTCGAGTGTGGCACAACTGTCCAAGAGAGAATAGTCAGAGTGTACATGAAGATGTACGAAATTTGAAACTGGCGTACCTTCTGGGGCAGCCGGAAATTCATGATAATCAGCCATTTTTTAATGCTCCCGGAGATTTTAGTATAACATAAAAGACAAAAAAAAACACGGCGCGCTGCCGTGTTTTTCTTAATAAAGGCGAGTCTTATTTACCGAGCTTAAACATATCCAGCTCTTTCATAAGTCCCTTGAGATTTTCCTGAGTGCTGTTTGTAGAAGCTGTTGTAATTGCAATAGCATCAGAAATCTGCTGAGAGAAGTCATTGATCTGATTCATGTTATCAGAAATAATTCTTGTTACTTCTGAAAGATTCTGCATTTCCTTGATAACCTGTTCACCACCAACGAGCATTTCTGCAGATCCATTCTTTACTTCTACAGTTGTGTCACTGATAGCGCGCATTGCTTCGAGAACCTGCTGGTTACCTGCAGTCTGTTCATCCATTGCGTTGGCAATAACAGTTTCCTGTTCACGAACCTTCTGAGAAAGCTCATAAATATTTTCGAATGCTGCCTGTACGTGATTGATATCAGTTGTAATTCCGGCAATAGCTTCAGAAAGAGAGCGGAGGTTTTCGTCGATAGCTTTACTCTGATCTCCAGACTGTTCAGCAAGTTTTCGGATTTCTTCAGCAACTACTGCGAATCCCTTACCAGCTTCACCGGCATGAGCAGACTCAATAGCGGCATTCATAGCAAGGAGGTTTGTACGGCTGGCAATGCTCTGAATGATACTTGAAGCCTGGAGAATACCTGCTGACTGCTGGAGTACAGCATCTGCAGTTTTAACGGCTGTCTTAACCTGCTGCTGACCTTTATCAGCTGCATCAGTAAGAGAGTTTACTACAACATTGTTCTTTTCAAGAATCTGAGAAACACTTGCAATATTAGCAACCATCTCTTCTACAGCGGCAGAAGACTGTGTAACGCCTGCAGCCTGAGATTCAATAGAATTGTTAAGGGCACGAATATTACCCATAATCTGTTCGATAGAAGAGTTAGATTCTTCTACACCAGCAGACTGGTTTTCAATTTCCTGCTTCATGCTTGAAAGTGATTCAACAATATTTGCAACGTTTTCTTTTGTAAGGTCCATGTTGTGAACAAGGTCATCAGACTGATTTGAAGTCTTTCTTGTTGAAACATCGATTTCGCGAAGCATATCTCTAGCCTGGTCTTTAAATGCATTGATTCCCTGAATAATGATACCAAGTTCACTACGATGTGTTGGTCTACCATCTGCAACAGTATAATCTTTCTGAGAGAGTGCTGAGGTAATGGCTGCAATCTGCTTAAGACAATGAATAATATCTGCAACAAGAAGTAATGTAGCTACAGTAAAGTAAGCAACGCTATAAATCAGAATTGGTAGGATTCGTTTGTAAACAACTGAAGGACCTGCTGCGAGGTTTGCAGGGGTAAGAACAGATATAATCAGGAATACACAACCAAGAAGTGCAAATGTAAGTGTAAGAACGTTTCTCTGGATGATATTGAGAGGGAGCTCTTTGCTATTAAAAGGAATAACATAGAGTTTTGGTTCAATAATACGAATATGAAGAATATAGAACAAAAGACTTACATCAAAAAGAGAACCAAGCATCAAAAGACTAAGGAAGATTCCTGGCTCTCCACCATTAAATGCAGAAAGATGTATGCCATGATTTCGTACATAGATACCCATAACCTGTCCAATAAGAATCATGGAACCAACTGGTATTACAATATTAAAAAGGTCTACAAGTTTAAGCTGTTTATTGAACTTTTTAATTCCTTCTGGAGTAAGCTGTGCTTTCATGATTATATAGCGCAACAGAAATGTCATACATGCACCTGCAATTACGACAAGTGCAACCATTAAGTTGATTATTGGAGCTCCGAAAACAAGTCCAAAGTCATCCATGCTGAACAAACCAGTAATTAAAGCAACTGGTGTCATTACCATAAATGGTGTAGCATATAGAAGGAAAATCATTAAATATCCGTACCACGGAACATAGATGCCATTAGCGTAAGTTTTTTTTGAGCTCATAAAATCTCCTGTTTTTTGTTAAAATTTTTATTAACAATAATCCTTTATATTATACGGCATGATTCAAAATAAGTTAAGAATTATTTTGACCAGCCTTTTTTCTTGCAGATATAAATGGCTCATGATAAAATTATGTTATATCGAAAAGTTCAGACGTAAACTTGTGATTTAAGGATGGGGGGAGAGAATTTATTACGTCAGGTATTCTGGAGGATATTTGAGTGTTTTACTATAAAAAATCTCTTCTTTTAGCCTTGTTTACAACACTATCAATATTCTGTATCTATTGTATTTCAGCTACTACAAATGGAAACTCCGGAATTCTGACGATGGGAAGTTTTACAATTCCGATTGTCTCTTTACAGGGTATTATTGCTGCCGTTAATGCTTTGTGCTGTATCATAATGGTATTTATAGATTTTAAGAAGGGCAGCAAAATTGCTTTTACAATAATGGGCATATCGATTGCTCTTGCCCTGATTCCTATTTTTACCGTTCATTCTCTGGCACCACTTCCTGGAATTGTATCTAATATTGTTTCTCTTGTTTCAATAATCATCATTTATTCCTTCTATAAAAGATCATCTATGAACAGCCTTACAGATTTTATTACAGGCTTACCAAACAGACGTTATTATGTGAAAGAAGTAAATGAAAGACTCAGCGTAAAACAAACTTTTTATCTTGCATGTATTGAGATAGAAGATTTTAAGAATATAAATGATGTATATGGAATTCGTGCCGCAGATTTTATTTTAGTTGATACTGCTAAAAAACTGAAAGGTAAGCTTGGTGAGAACGAAATGCTTTTCAGAATTACCGGCGGTCTTTTTGCAATGCTGCTGAATGAAAAAACTGTACCGGAAGAAAAACTCAAAAATGTAATCCGTTCTGAAGTCATGATGCTTCCTCCAAAAGAAGGTGAAGATCTGCTTGTAAAAAACAGTTGTATTGTTTCTCTTGCAGCAGGTATTGTTCATATTGGTTCAAATGATAATTACAAGGATTCTGCTTCTGTTATGCGTGATGCAGAAATTGCGCTGATGGAGGCCCGCAAGTTACAGAATCAAAAAATGTGTCTTTTTTCTGATTCATTAAAGAAACAGGATTTTGAACAGAAAGAAGCAGAGTTTCTTATAAAAGATGCAATGCAGAATAATTATTTCTACCTTGTATATCAGCCGCAGTTTACTACAAATGAAAAGAAACTCCGTGGTTTTGAAACTCTTATTCGTTGTAAAAAGCCGGACGGTTCAATAATTAGTCCTGCAAATTTTATTCCTGCTGCGGAAAAAACAAATCTAATCACTTCTATTGATGATTATGTTTTGCGCCGTGCTATGACAGAGTTTAAGCCTGTTGTTGTAAATGAAAAAAAAGATTTTGTTCTTTCAATAAATGTTTCGGCAAAGAATATTGGAACAGAAAATTTTGCACAGAAACTTAAACAGATTATTGATGAAATTCAGTTCCCTCCAGAAAATCTTGAAATTGAAATTACTGAATATTCTTTTGCAGAATCTATGGAGACTACGGTAGAAAATATCCTGTCGCTTAAGAGTCTTGGAGTTCAGATTGCCCTTGATGATTTTGGAACCGGTTATACTTCAATTGCTCAGCTTATGAAGCTGCCTGTAACTCTTTTGAAAATTGATAAGAGCCTTATTGATAATATTGAAACAGATCCTGTTATGTGTGACATGGTTGATTCTGTAATTTATATGGGCCATATCATGAATTGCGAAGTTATTTCAGAAGGTGTTGAAAATGAAAACCAACTTGAAATTCTGAAAGAGCACAAGTGTGATTTTATTCAGGGCTTTGTATGGGGTAAACCTCTGGATTTTGATTCTGCTGTCAGCTTGTGTAAGGATACAAAATAAATGAAATCCAGAGCCAGTTTCTCAAAACTATCAGTTTTAGTTATCTCTATTTTATTACTGGTTGTTAACGGCGCGCTTGGAACAATTTTAATTCTTCAGTCACGTAATGATTTACGCCAACAGATGCAGGGGCGTATGCTGGATATTTTGAATAGTGCAGCGTCTCTCCTTGATGGTGACGTGCTTGAAAAACTTCAGAAAGAAGATGAAGATACTCCTGAGTATCAGTATTCACTGGGAATTCTACGCGCCTTTCAGGATAACTTTAAACTTGATTATATTTATGGAATCCGGGATATGGGAAATAAACAGTTTTCGTTTACTATTGATCCTGCTCCTGTTGACCCGGGTGAATTTGGTGAGCCGATTGTTTATACAGATGCTCTTTATTCTGCAAGTCTTGGAATTGCGGCTTTTGATAAAGAACCGTATGAAGATAAATGGGGACGATTCTATAGTGCTTACGTTCCGGTTTTTAATTCCAAAGGAAAGGTTGGTGGAATAATTGCCGTTGATGCTGATGCAGACTGGTATGAAAAACGGCTAAGGGAACATATTATAACAGTTCTGATTATTTGTATTGTTTCGCTGCTAGCCGGTGGCATTATTGTATTTCTTGTAATCAGTAAATTACACAGACGGTTATCATTTATCAATATAGAGATGAATCTGCTTACTGAAGAAGTTGATGAGCTTGCTCATGCATTAAAAATAGCTTCCGGTCGTCGTTCTGATTCTTTTGAATATAATGATTCTTACAAGCTGTATGAGGAGGATTCTCAGTCTTTAAAACGAGATGAATTTGAGGAACTGTATAATTGTTTGAAATATGTACGGAACGAACTTCAGCAGTATATTGATGATGCTCATAAAATGGCTTATACAGATGCTCTCACTGGAGCTGCAAATCGAAACGCTTATGTAGAGATTATTAAAGAACTTGATGCACAGCTGGCAGAAAGAGAACTTGATTTTTCTATTGCTGTTTTTGACATTAACGGACTTAAGCCTGCAAATGACAGTTTTGGCCATGACTATGGTGATATGCTGATTATTACAGCTTCTGATATTTTAAAAGACTTCGTTGGTTCAGAAAACCTTTACAGAATAGGTGGAGATGAATTTGCAGCTGTATTAGATATATCTGATGATAAAAAATTAGATGAAATTTTTAAGGCTATAGATTCTGCAGTTGCAGAAACAAATGAAAAAAATACAGAGTTTAATTCAGAAGCTCCTCTTGCCATTTCAAAAGGATATGCAATTTATGCTTCTGGAAAAGATTCAGATGTGCAGTCGGTTTTCCGCCGTGCAGATGAACAAATGTATTCAGATAAAGCTGCCTATTATAAGAAGCACGACCGCCGCCACCGATAGCATATCTATTGAGACAACTCTTCAAAATCATTATAATCAATCATTACTTTCTATATTATTGATTTTTTGAAATAACGAGGTTTTTTATGAGTGAAGTAAGAGTTCGTTACGCACCTTCCCCAACTGGAATGCAGCACATTGGTGGTGTTCGCACTGCACTTTTTAATTATCTTTTTGCACGTTCACAAAACGGAAAATTTATCCTTCGTCTCGAAGATACAGACCGTACACGCTACGATGAAAAATATGTTCAAAATCTTTACGATACAATGGCATGGCTTGGAATCGACTGGGATGAAGGCGGTTCAAAAGGCGGCGAATACGGTCCTTACGTTCAGAGCGAACGCTTTGAGCTTTACAAGAAATATGCTTATGAACTCGTAGAAAAGGGAGAGGCTTACTACTGTTTCTGTGATGCAGAACGCCTCGACCGTATCCGCAAGATTCAGACAGAAAATAAGATGGCTCCAGGTTATGACCGCAACTGCCGTCACCTTACTCCGGAAGAAGTAAAGGCTAATCTCGATGCAGGTAAGCCATACGTAATCCGTCTTAAGGTTCCAATGGAAGGAGAAACAAAATTCTCTGACCACCTTCTCGGCGATATCGTTTGGAAGAACGAAGATATTTCTCCAGATCCAGTTTTGCTTAAGTCTGATGGTTTCCCAACATATCACCTTGCAAATATTGTTGATGACCACTTTATGAAAATCAGCCACGTAATGCGCGCTCAGGAATGGATTCCTTCTACTCCACTGCATGTTCAGATGTACCGCGCTTTCGGCTGGGAGCATCCTGAGTTCTGTCACCTTCCAATGGTAAACGGTTCAGATGGAAAGAAACTTTCTAAGCGCCACGGTTCTACATCTTTGAACGAGTTCCGTGCCCGCGGTTATCTTCCACAGGCTATCGTAAATTACGTTGCTATGCTCGGTTGTTCTTACGAAGAAGGAAAAGAATTCTATACAATGGAAGAACTTGCAAAGGCATTTAAGCTTGAGCACCTCAATAAGGCACCGGCTGTATTCGACTACAAGAAGCTTGAATATTTCAACGCTAACTATATCCGCCAGCTCTCAACAGAAGAACTGTACAAATGGACTCTTCCATTTATTACAGGTACTGGCGATGCAACTCTCGAAATCAATCCTGAGAACCCACAGCCAAAACCAAATGTTGGTCCAGAGTTCTCTGGCGTTGCTCTTGGCGAAGACGGAAAGCCTTACTGCGTAGACAAGAGTATGAACATGAGTTCAGAAGATGTTGAAAAGACATTGATGGGACTTATGCCTCTTATCCAGGAACGTCTTAAGTTCCTTACAGAAGCAGCAGAAATGGTTCACTTTATGTTTACAGAACCTGCAGTTCCTCCAGTAGAACAGCTTGTTCCAAAGAAGATTGATGCAGCAAAGACTAAGGAAGTTCTTGAAGCAGCTAAAGACTTTGTTCACCAGTGCTTCAGCCTCGACCACGAAGGTGCAGAAGCTCTTGCTAAGTCTAAGGCAGAAGCTCTTGGAATTAAACTTGGCGACTTTATGATGCCAATCCGAATGGCTGTAACCGGAAGCCGTGTTTCACCACCGCTCATCGGTTCTATCTTAGTTCTTGGCGAAGAGAAGTCTCTTGCCAGAATTGAGAAAGCTATTGCTACATTATAATTTTTCCAGGAATGCAGTGCAGCCTTCCAGAATATCTTCATAAGTCTGGTCAAAGTTGCCTGTATACCATGGATCTGCAATGTCACGGCTCTTACCTGCAAAGGATAAGAGCCGTACTATTTTATGGTCAGTGTCTGGAGCCCACCAGCGGTTCATGTAATATTCGTTTTCGTCGTCCATTGCGACAAGATAATCAAACTCATCATAATCAGCATTTGTAATCTGACGGGCAGCACGGCGGCTGAATGGAATACCCATTTCGCGGAGTTTTGTCCGGGTTCCGTAGTGTATATCGTTTCCAATTTCTTCACGACTGGTAGCGGCTGATTCAATTAAGAATTCGTGCTCGCGGCCGGCGCGGCGTACCAGTTCTTTCATAACAAATTCTGCCATTGGTGAGCGGCAGATATTGCCGTGACATACAAATAAAATCTTAATCATAAAATATTTTCCTTAATCCAGTCTGCAACGCCATCTGCTTCGTTTGATTTACAAACTTCATCTGCGATTTTCTGAACTTCTGGAATTGCGTTTTTCATGGCAATGCCTTTGCCGCAGAGTTTTAGCATTCCGATGTCATTATAATCATCGCCAAAGGCTGCAATCTGTGCGGGAGATATTTTTAAATGACTGCACAGTGCTTCTATAGCCTTTTCTTTTGTTGCACCCTTTTTACTGAGTTTATACCATGGAATATCAGAAAATGGAAGATAATCAATTTTGTCCAGACCAATGCTGGAAACAACCTTTTCAATTTTTTCCTTGTCCAGAGATTCAATACAAAGTTTCATGCAGGGTTCATTGAAATCAGAAAAATCATTGTACTCCCAGAATTTATCAGGAAGTTCTTCTTTTGAATTTGAGTAGAGTCCAAACTCATTGTCTACAGAAAGAACTGCATCTGGTCCAAAGACCTTAAAAGTTGCGTCTATAAGAGTACGTATTTCTTCAACGGAGAACTCACAGGAATAAATTTTTTCTCTGCAGGTTACAATGCCACCGCCATTTGTAATGAGAATATCCGGAGAAAGTCCGTCCAGATATTTAATTGCATTTATTCCGGCACGTGAAGTACATACGCCGAATAGCACACCTTTTTTCTGTGTTTCTGCAATCATAGCTTTTGAATAATCTGAAATTGATTTATCGTCGTGAAAAAGAGTTCCGTCCAGATCGGACAAGATGATAGATATATTTTCCATAATAAATTATGAAAGATTTTTTCAGTTTTGACAAGGCACAGAAGTGACTTAAC
The DNA here is from genome assembly GCF_900111035.1 of Treponema bryantii. GTDB lineage: Bacteria > Spirochaetota > Spirochaetia > Treponematales > Treponemataceae > Treponema_D > Treponema_D bryantii_C. Next base: position 123,992 of record NZ_FOFU01000002.1, on the reverse strand, counting down.
TTCTTGTTTACGAAAGAAATATTAAATTTGTAATGCCTATAAACTGTGGTATAATTATATATATTAAGTGCGACTGTAGATGAGCAATCAATACAACACTGAAAAAACTAAAATTCTCCTTGTGGACAGCAATGCTGAAAATATAGCCTTGCTGAAAGAAATTATTTCATCTCAGTACACAGTTATAGATACTTCACCTGAAGATGTTTTTGAAATTCTTTCAAACGGTCTTTATGATATTGCTTCTGCAATTATTGATATTCGACTGGCCGCTCCTATTGTCAAAAAACTTCGTGGCTTTATTCCGACCGAAAAGATTCCAATTCTTATTAGTACAGATATAGAAAATTCAGATTTAGAAGCTGAATTATTAACACTCGAGGTTCTGGATTTTCTGAAAAAGCCTTATGATGAAAGACGTGTTTTAAATCGCCTTAAAACTGCCATAAAACTTGCAGAAGCAAATAAGGCTATTGATGAACTTGAGAGAGATGCACTTACCGGACTTTTGACAAGAAAGGCGTTTTTGCTTAAAACGGAACAGTTTATAGCTGCCAATCCGGAAAAAAAATATTCTTTAATTGCTTTTGATTTTGATAATTTCAAATCTTCTAACAGTTTGTATGGCGTAGAAAAATGTAATGAGTTTCTGGCGTTTACTGCAAGAGAAATGATGAAGGCTCTGCCTGAAGGAATTTCTGGCCGTTATGGTGGAGACCAGTATATTCTTTTCTTTGAATCAGAACATGATTTTGATATGCAGCGCCTTACACGCATAAGTAAACTGATTCTTGATAAAGCACCAATTCCTCATCAGATAGTTAAGATGGGAATTTATACTCCGATAGATGTTGAGATCCCTATTGTTATCTGCTGCGACAGAGCATTCCTTTCAATCAGTAGAATTAAAGGTAAGTATGGAAAAGACTATGCCTTTTTTGAAGATGAACTGCAGAGTCAGCTTTTGAATGAACAGCGTATTACAGAAACAATGGAGCGGGCTCTTGAAGAATGTCAGTTCCAGGTTTTTTATCAGCCGAAGCATGAAACAATAAGTGGGAATATTGCAGGAGCAGAAGCTCTTGTTCGCTGGAATCATCCTGAATATGGTTTTATGTCGCCGGGGCAGTTTATTCCGCTTTTTGAAAGAAATGGTTTTATTGTAAAGCTAGACTGTTTTGTTCTTGAACAGGTTTGTAAAGATATTCAGAGATGGAAACAGGATGGACTTCCTCTGGTTCCGATTTCTGTTAATGTTTCCCGACGCGATTTTATAGAGTCTGGCTGTATTGATAAGCAATATCAGATTGTTGAAAAATATAATATAGACCACAGTCTTATTCACATGGAAGTAACGGAGTCTCTTTATTCGGAAAATACGGATCTTATTATTTCTCAGGTTAAGAGAACTCAGGAAATGGGCTTTGTAATTGAGATGGATGATTTTGGTGCCGGTTATTCTTCTCTTGGCTCTCTCTCCACTTTTCCTTTGAATGTTCTGAAACTTGATATCAGCTTTGTACGAAATATTGTAAAAAATGAAATTGTAATTGAAAATATCATTAAAATGGCTCATCGCATGGGGCTTCTTGTAATTGCCGAAGGTGCCGAAACTGTAGAGCAGTTTAAGATTTTAAGAACACTTGGCTGTGATTACATACAGGGCTATTATTTTTCAAAGCCGCTTCCTGTAAAAGAATTTGAAGCATACCTGAAAAAATCTTCAGTCCTTTCCTGTGGAAATATCACACTCAGAGATTTTGCTAAAACCAGAACGTCTCTTAGCGAAGATATGCTGATGGCTGCGAATGAGGTTGCAGAAGGAATTCCTGGAGGATTCTTCTCTTATCATGCAGATGGCGGCCTGGAACTTATTTCCTTTAACAACGAACTTATCCGCATGTACGGATGTTCGACAGCTGAAGAATTCCGGGATTATGTAGGAAACTCGTTCTGTGGAATTGTTCATCCTGATGACTTTACCCGCGTGCAGAGAAGCATTGATATGCAAATTACAGAACATAACAATATTGATTATGTTGAATATAGGATAAAGGCAAAGGATGGTTCTGTAAAATACGTAAAGGATTATGGACGTTTTGTAAAGACAAAAAATTACGGTGATATTTTTTACGTATTCCTTAATGATATTACTCTGGAAGAAAGGGCAAAGGCAGATGCAGAGGCAGAACTTGTCCGAAAAATTGAATTACAGAGAACTGCAGACCTTGCTTCAAATGCAAACCGCGCAAAAAATATTTTCATGTACAATGTCTCACACAATATTCTCGAAGACATGCAGACAATGGTCGGTCTCACAAATGAAATCAAGAACAGCGTGAAAGACAACTCTGCGGCTCTTGCAAATATAAAGAAAATTGAAAAATCAGAAGAACATATGCTCAGCTTTATAAACAATGTTTATGAGCTTGCCCAGATGGAAAACGGTGATATCCAGCTGAATGAGGTTCCTATTGATATTACAAAGGCTATGGAAAAGACCTATGCCCTTATTGAAAAAGATGTAAATGAAAAAGGAATCGAAGTAGAATACTGGTCGGAAATTACTAATCCGTATATTTATCAGGATATTATGCATACAACAAATGTTGTAATGAACATCTTAATGAATGCAATAAAATATACTCCTGAAGGCGGAAAAATCCGTTTTGGACTCAGACAGGAACAGGCTGAAAATCCGAATGAATGTATTATAACTTTTATCTGTGAAGATACTGGAATTGGAATTTCACCGGAATTTATTCCTTATATCTGCAAAAGTTTTGCGCGGGAAGATAACGAGGTTAATGCCAGTATTCAGAGTGCAGGTCTTGGTTTGAGTATAGCTAAAACCCTGTTATATCTTATGAACGGAACAATTGATATTAAGAGCGAAATTGGAAAAGGAACCACCGTTACGACAAGACAGCCTCATCTCTATGCAAAAAAAGAAGAGGTTGAAAGATCAACCTCTCTTACAGGAAATGTTCATTTATAAACTGTAATTACAGATTATAATCCGCGGGCCCACGCATAAGTGCTCAGATAAGGATCTGGACGTACGGGTGCTTCGGAAGAATACAACTCATCTATCTGACCTTTTTCATTGATCTTTCCAATACGGGTTATTTTATTCAGGTGCTGATTAGAGCCCTCGAGGGTTACCATTCCTTCTGGAGCGATATAGGTTAGCCCCTTAGCTGCAATTCTTACAGGTTCAACGTCAAAGGTTCCGGCTCTTGTGCAGGCAGAAGCCCAGAGATTTACAGCAATATATGCAGCCTCTTCAGGATCTCCTACAGCTTTATTCTGACCGAACTCTTTTTTGTAAGCAGAAACAAATCTTGTGTTTTTTGCAGATGCAGTTGATTCAAAATAGTTCCAGGCAACATAATGGCCTTTCAGTTTTTCAATTCCTATAGATTTTATTTCGCTGTCAGAAACAGAAAAACTCATTACAGGAATAGTGTCAGCATCTATACCAGAATATTTTAACTGAGAAAAGAAAGACTGGTTAGAATTTCCATTCAGGGTATTTATAATTACGTCTGGCTTTAGCTTCTGGATTTCCTTTATAACCTGAGAAAAATCTGCTTCATGCATTGGAACGTAAGTTTCTCCTACGCATGTTCCGCCATTGTTTTTGAGCTGAGCTTTAATTATTGCATTTGCAGTACGAGGGAAAATATAATCGCTTCCAAGAAGATATATTCGTTTTCCAATGTTTGTAATACAGTAATCAATTGCCGGAACTACCTGCTGGTTTGGAGCAGCTCCCATATACATGATGTTAGGGCTTGCTTCAAAGCCTTCGTATTGAACCGGATACCAGAGAAGACCGTAATCTTCTTCTACAACTTTTTTGACAGCCTTGCGGGAATCAGAAGTCCAGCAGCCAAAGATAGTTGCTACCTTATCTTCCTCAAGAAGTTTACGTGCTTTTTCTGCAAACATGCGGGGATTACTTTTGCCGTCTTCTTCTACTATTTTTATCTGACAGCCAAGCACACCTCCAGCTTCATTCAATTCTTTTATTGCAAGAAGTTCTGCATCTCTAACTCCAACTTCACTTATAGACATAGTACCTGTGAGGGAGTGCAGAATACCAACCTTAACATATTTCTTTTTAGGTTTCTTGCAGGAAACGAGTGTTAAAATACACAAAATAGAGGCAGCGACAATAACCGCCCGAGTAAAATATCTTTTCATATCTCTCCTATCCTAAATCTATAAAACGTCGTAAGTTTTCATTTTGCCTTTGCCTTTTACCTGGCATTCAATAGGCTCACTGAATTTTAAATCCTTTTGATCACTAAGATGTTCTTTCAAATCTTCTGTAATTCTTATTCCATCCGGGTTTGCTGCTGTTTCCATTCGGCTTGCAACATTTACTGTATTTCCCCAGACATCATAAATAAACTTATGAGTTCCAATTACTCCTGCTGTTACAGGGCCGCAGTTAAGACCGATACGAATCTGGAATTTAATATCTGCGGTTTCATTGTATTCTGCAAGGTCTTTCAGCATGCCCTTTGCAAACTCAATCATTATTCGTGCATGATTTTCATTTGCTTCAGGAACACCACAGGCAGCCATGTAAGCATCTCCAATGGTTTTGATTTTTTCGACACCCATATCTTTTGCACGTTCATCAAAACGGGTAAACAGATTGTTGAGTGCCTTTACAATTTCTTTAGCGTTATGTCCGCTGGAAACTTTTGTAAATCCGACAATATCAGAGAAGAGCAGTGTAACGTTTTCGAAATCTTCACCAAAAGATTTGTCGCCGGTTGTTTCCTTAAGCTTGTCAGCAATTTTATCAGGAAGAATAGAACGCAAAAGTTTATCTGATTTATCCTTTTCGATTTCAAGGTCAACGGTACGCGCCTGAACAAGAGCTTCAAGCCGGATGTTTTCCATTTTGATTCTGTGTTCGCGAATTAAAAAATAAGCAATTCCTGTACCTGCCAGTAACGAGAACAGAACAACCCAGAAAATAGGACGCTGCCATATATATGGCTTTTGATAGAAGAACATCATTTCGTCGTTATTTGACTGAAGTCCGTTTCCGTTTATTGCATATACTAGGAAGGAATGTTTTCCTGGAGCAAGGTTTGTGTAAGAAACAACGCGTTCAGAACTTGGAATTGTATAATCCTTATCAAAGCCAGTGAGCATGTGAGAGAAGGTTAAACGCTCAGGCGCATCAAAACTGATTCCTGTGTATTTAATGTCAATTCTCTTTGTACCTGGTTTCAGAACAATGAGTTCGCCGGTATTTTGATGAGTTACTGAATCAATAGTAATTGTTTCAATCTGAACCAGAGGAAGTATTGTACTCTTTCGGATTTTCTGAGGATCGTAAACTGCTATTCCATCTACAAGAGGAATCCACAGTCTGCCCATGCTGTCTATGATGGCACGGGCTGTAGAGGTTGCTCCGTCAGAATCAAGACCGTCATTCCTGTTGTAATATTTTGTCGTAAGGCTCTGACGTTTACCTTCAAAAAGCTCTTCAATTTCTGTCATTGAAAGAGATGCAAGACCATGATTATTTGTTATCCATGCATCATTTGAAGCATCAAACATAATCTGGAAAATTGAGTTTGTGCCAATTCCGTTTTCAGAGTTTATAGTATTACATTCAAGTCTACTGATTCTTGTAGTGTCAAAATCTTTTATACGTGTAATTCCACTTCCAGTACAAACCCAGAAGTTTCCATTTGCATCCTGATTGATTTTGAAAATTACATTTCCTGCAATTCCATCTGCTGAGGTGAGGTGTGAGAAAACCTTTTCATTTTTCAACAGAAAGATACCGCCGCCGTCTGTGCCAACCCAGACAATTCCGTGAGTATCCTTGTAAATTGCCATTACATATTCTGTGTCGAGATCTCCGGTATTCTGCTTAAGGGAAACAATACTGCCATCTTTGTGAATGATGCTGAGTCCTGTTGTGGTACCAACGTAGTATTCATCCTTATCAGTTTCGATTGCAACGCGGACTTTATTTCCTGCAAGGCCATTGCCGGAATCCCAGCTTTTAATTGTTTTTCCATTATAGATGAGTTGAGCAGGTTTTGTATAACAGCTGACAAGAATTTTTCCATCTGTGGTTGCTTCTACGTGACGAACACGAAGGTCTTTTGTATATCGCGTGAGTGTGTTTTCTACAGGTTCATCATTTTCATAACACAGTAGTCCCTTGTCTGTTGCTGCCCAGATTTTTCCATCAGGAGCTTCTACAATACTGTTCACAGTTTTACCAAGGCGGTGCATTATGAATTTACCGTGAGTCATTTTTCCAATACCGTTTCGGTCTGTAGCAAACCAGATATTGTCTTCACGGTCCTGAATGATTCTGTTGATATTTGAATCGGTAAGTTCAGGTGCTCCCTTGTATTCTTCGAATTTGTTATTTGCATAAACGACAAGACCATGCTCTGTACCAAACCAGATTACATCGTTGTCATCTTCAAGAATGGTACAAGTTGGCGTGTGGTCAAGCAGTGTATCTGTTTTTAAAAGAGTAACCTTGTTGTTGCGCATTGTGGCAATTCCTTTGTCTCCAAGACCAACCCAGAAAGTTCCTTTATGATCCTGGTAAATTGCCGTTGCAAAATAGGTTGAATATTTTTCGAATTCTTCACGAGGTTTAAAAACTCCATCTTCACAGAGGAAGAGTCCATTTTCATTAGAGGTCGTAAGCCAGATTCGTCCGTGGTCATCGCAGAAAAGATTTGATGCGATTACACCGTTTGCTGTGGTTCCGGCTCCGAACTGAGGATTTATAAGTTTCCCGTCTGGAGTAATGTAAACTACACCGCTGGCTGTTCCAACCCAGATGTTTCCAATGGTATCTTCGCAAAGAGCACGAACTGAATTATTAGGCAGACCGTTTTCCATTTTATAAGTCTTATTGCCCGCATCAGATATTCTGTGAAGTCCTTCATCATTAGAGCCAACCCATATATCTCCCCGGCTGTCCTGTATAATAGTTCTCGCAGAAACAAAATCGTATTCTTTGTTTGAAATTCGGTTCAGTGTAGTGAACTCAACTCCGTCAAATTTAACAAGTCCTTCGTATGTTCCTATGTCTATATAACCGTCTCTCGTCTGATAAATGTCATTTGCAGTAGTCCCCGAAAGTCCTCCAAACTCACTCCAAGACTGATAAACATAATTATCAAAGAAACTGCTTTGTGAGAAACATGAAAAAGAAAATGTTAGAATTATTATAGAAAAAACTAACTTTTTCATAATAAATATTATCTGCCCAAAATTATATAAAAGCAAATTTTTTCAAAATACTATTCTTATTAAAATCATGAATAACACTAATTTATTAGTGGAAATATTCTAAATATAGGTCTATAATATAGTATTATGTCAGAAGAGATTTTATCATTAATTAAAAGTGGCAAACAGGAAAAAACAACAGAACATAAAGTTGAAAAGAAAACAACCTGGCTTATTTTTACAATCGGAAATCAGGCAGATGGTAACAATCAATATGCAATTCCAGCTGAAATTGTAAAAGAAATTCTGCGTGATGCAACAGTCTTTCCTCTTCCTTTTGTTCCTCCCTATGTAAATGGTGTCCTTAACAGATACGGTGATCCTTATGTTGTAATTGATTCCGCCGTACTTGAAGGAAAAGAACCTCAAAAATCGCTTCTTTTTATCGTTATGAATGATGAAAGTCATACCTGTCTTCGAATTACAGATGTAAAAGACTTTTTTACTGCCTCAGAAAAAGATGTAGTAAAATTTTCAGAAGCAGAACTTTCTGATTTTTATGATGGCACCCTTAACATAAACGGGCAGGAAGTATTTGTACTGAACGTTCAGTCAATTATAGAGAAAGTAGGAAAAGAAATTGCCGCAGCCTGATAGATTTATTAGCATTGCTTATCAACAGATAGACTTTTTGATACCAAATGACTGTGTGGCTTCTTCAGTTGGTGTAAAAGACCTTGATATGAAGCAGATTCAGGGTAAAGAAAGCGGTATCTATGATTTTGATGAAGTAGCTTCAGTTTTTATGCAGTCTCCTCACGAATCAGAAATTAAAACAATGATTGTATTGAAATCTGAGGATACTGAAAATCCGCTTAATCATATTTCCATCATCACTACACAGGAATGTAAGGTCTGTACAATTCCATTAAGTGAATTGTCTCTTTTTTCTGATTTTTATGCAGAACAGTTTAAGAAATTTGGTGTACTTGCCTGTGGCTTTAAGGATGAGAAACTGCGGATTCTGTTAGATGTGTATAAGACAATTCATTATATGACTGATAACGAACTGGAGGAATTATGATTCGTGTTCTTGTGGCTGGCTCTTCTGCCGTTGTTCGTTCTGTATTAAAAGAAATAATTCTCAAAACCGCAAAACTTGAGTGGGTCGGAGAAGCTGCTTCTTATGGTGCTCTTAAAGATGGCCTGTCACAACAGAATCCCGATATCGTAATTTCAGATAAAAATCTTTTTGATTCAGAAAGACCAAGCACACTTTCAGATTACAGCCATACAACACAAGTTCCTGCAATTATTTATTATACTCCAGATGCAAAACCTTATTTTACTCCGCAGAATATAAAGTTCGTTGAGATGCCGGAGTTTATAAATTTTTCTACTTCAAAAATTTCAGAATATGCTGAATATCTTGAGCAGCTGATTATGGATGTAAAATGTTCAGTGGTTTTTGGAAATCATCCTTCTGCCTTAAATTCTTCTTTGAACGAAGACGGAAGTGTTTCACAAGCTTTACAGGTAGTTTCAAAGAATTATAAGGGCCGTAAATTTAAGGCTGTACTTGTCGGCGTTTCAACAGGAGGTCCTGGTGCGCTTCTTGAATTCCTTAAGGGAATTGGAAAAAACTTTCCGCTTCCAATTATTATTACGCAGCATATAGATTCATTCTTTGATAAAAATCTTATAACCTGGTTAGGTTCTGAATCTACAATTCCAGTTCACCTTGCAGAAAATAATGTCAGACCATTGCCTGGACATGTTTATTTTGCACCTTCAGATGTTCACATAACTTTTGTTGCATATCCGGAAAACACTTTTAATATCATTTTGAATCATGATGCGCCGGTTAATTTCCTTCGTCCGTCAGTAGATAAAATGTTTGAAAGTGCTGCCAGAGTTTTAGGCGCAGATTGTATTGCCGTAGTGCTTACAGGAATGGGGGCAGATGGCGCAAAAGAATGTCTGCATCTTAAACAGATTGGTGCTTATACAATCACACAGGATAAAGCTTCCAGTGTAATTTATGGAATGCCAAAGGCTGCTTATGAAATGGGCGGTTCATGCGAGGTGCTTCCGCTGAATCAGATACCACAGCGATTATGGAGTCTTGTATGAACGAACTGATTGAATTGTTAAATTCCAAGATTCTCGTTTATTCAGGTATCTACGTTGCTAAATCGCAGCAGCAGACTCTCATTTCGCATATAGAAAAGAAAGCCTCTGTTCGAGGAATGACTCCAATGGAATTCTGCCGCAGCCTTGTTCCTCATACTCCAGATTTTGATGAAGTAATAAATCTCGTTACAGTAAATGAAACATATTTCTTCCGCGAGGAACGACAGTTTGATTATCTGAAAAAAGAAATATTCCCAAAGTATATGGGAAAAAATCTTACAATCTGGACCTGCTGCTGTTCGACTGGAGAAGAACCGATTTCTCTTCTGGCGCTCGCACTTTCTATGAATGTGAATCTGACAATTTACGCATCTGATATTGATGATAACGCTCTGGCTGCAATTAAAAGAGGCCGCTATTCTTCATTCTCACTTCGTTCTGACGGTCAGAAATATCACAAGCTTTTAGAACCATTCTCAACAAGAACCGAAACGGAAATAATTTTTAACCGTGATTTTCTTTATCGTATCCAGACCTTTAAGTTTAATCTTATTCAGGATGGGCTTGATAAACTGCCGTTCTTTGAGAATGTAGATATTCTCTTTATGAGAAATGTTTTCATTTATTTTGATAAAGAGACAAGAATCCTTGTTACTAAAAAAGTTACTGAACGTCTTAAGAATGACGGCAGACTTTTCTTTTCAATGAACGAAATCGGCTCAATTGATAATACAGTAATTCCTGACAATTTTTACAAAACAAATACAGGTGATGTTTACTATTTTGTGAAAAATCAAAATGCAAAACGAGCAGACCCGGCAGGAACTCCAATAGACCGCTGCCTTAAAAAGAAGGAATCTGAACGTAAAAAAGAAAAGATTCAGAATGCGGTTCAAAAAGTTAAGATTCAGAAATTTGCAGAAACAAATAATAACCTTCGAGAAGCAAAGGCTGCTCTTGATGCAGTTTCAAAAGGCAGTTCTTTTGACGTAAAGAAAGTTTATGAAGATGTCTGCACAGAAATAACCCGCGGTGATTTTGCTAAGGCCCGTGCCATCGCCCGCACAATTTCCGGAAAAGATACAAAAAAATATTCGTACTTTATGCAGGGCTATGTTGAGTATCATGCAGACAACCGTGCAGATGCAGAAACTTTTTTTGCAAATGCCGAAAGTATTTCTCCTGATTTCTGGCCGGCCTTTTTCTATCACGGAATGGTGCTGCGAGATCTTGGCCGTACTGCACCGGCGCTCAACTGTTTTTCAAAATGCAAGGAGTTGATTTCCTCTTCTGGAAACGATGTTCCTTATGACTTTACGCTGGATTCCTTTAGTCCGGCTTACATATATTCGCTTTGCGATACTTTTTCTATGGGAGGAGGGCAGTAAATGAATCTTGATAAAAACCTGTTTAAGACAGACTATATTTCCGAAGCTCGTGAGATTCTTGACTCTCTTGATGATATTGCAATTCTTGCATCAAAAGAAAAAAGAAATACAGGTTGCTTAAAGGAAATTCTCCGCCTTCTGCATACGCTGAAGGGGTCTTCCCGTATGATGGAATATGTTCAGATTGAAAAGGTTATTAACCATCTGGAAACTGTTTTTAAAAATATCCAGAGCAACCAGACTGAAATTCCAAATAAAATAATTCAGCTTTTAATGGGCGTAAACAATCTGCTGCATAAGGTAATTGATAGTATTGAAGATGGATCAGACGGCACTTTTGAACAGTATGAAGATGTGCTTAATAATATCGACCAGTCAATGGAGGGAGATGATTTTAATACTGATTTCTCGGTGAAGCAGGCTGAGTCGGAGAGCGTTGAGAACTCTGATGCTTCTGGGGATGAGCAGGTGAATGAAGAGAACTCGGAGTTCTTCCACGATTCTCAGACAATCAAGGTTCAGATTTCACAGATTGATTCAATTCTCCAGTCTCTCGACAAACTTATTATGCGTCAGATAAAACTCAAGAACGAGATTGAGGTTTTAAAAGGTAAAAGTGAAGCTTCTGAATTCCAGGAGTTCCAGGAGCTCTCAGAAAATATTTCCGTTCTCGAAAATCAGAGCGTTGATATTCAGAAAAATATCATCTCGCTTCGCATGCTTCCGTTTGATATGATTCTGCGCCCTATTAAGCGTTCAATTGTAGCTGAAGCATTAAAGACCGGAAAAAATATTGAGTTTGATATTCCGCAGTCAGAAATCACAATAGATAAATTTATTCTGGAAAAGCTTCCTGCAATTTTGATTCACCTTGTACGAAACTCAATTGACCATGGAATTGAATCGCCGGAGGAACGTAAAAAACTTGGTAAGCCTGAGATGGGAACAATATCTATTTCTGTAAGCCAGGTTTCCAACAGAATTTTTGTAAACGTAAAAGATGACGGTCACGGAATTGATTATGAAAAAATCCGTGCGAAAGCTCTTCGTCTGTTCCCTGAACGCGAGGCTGAAATTCTTTCTGCAGATTCTACAGACCTGCTGCAGTTTATATTTGCTTCGGGCTTTTCAACAAAAGATGAGCAGACAGAACTTTCTGGGCGCGGTATTGGTCTTGATGTTGTGCGAACAGAAATGGATAAACTTAAGGGAAAAATTACAGTTTACTCGGAGCTTAATAAGGGAACTGATTTTGAACTTTCTCTTCCGGCTTCTCTTGCTACACAGGATGGACTTTTTGTTTCTGTTTCAGACAGTTCATATCTGATTCTTTCACATTACATAAAAGAGATTCTCACGGTAAATAAAGCTGATTTCTTGCAGCTTCAGCACGGTCCGGTTTTGAATATTCATAATGAGCTGGTTCCGATTTTTGATTTTGATATTATCAATAATAATTCAATCAAGAGAACAAATACAAAGACAGAGGTGTCTGTTGTCATTCTTGAATATCTGAATAAAAAGATTGGAATTATGGTAGATAAGATTCTGCACTATGGTACTGTCGTAATTAAGCCTGTACCACCTCTGCTCAAGGATTTTAATGCGCTTCAGGGTGTTGTATTTGATGAGAACTACCGCATCATTCCGGTTCTGAATATTCCAGATACAATCCGCCGCTTCAAGGTTGTAAACGTTTACGACATTAAGAATCTTGAAGTTCGCAAAATGCCGAAGATTTATTCTGTACTTGTTGTTGATGATTCTCATACAACCCGCCATATCGAACAGATTATTCTAGAAGCAGAAAACTATAATGTTTCTACAGCAGTTGATGGAATTGATGCTCTTGAAAAAATGAAGCAGCACAAATTTGATCTTGTTGTAACTGATGTAAAAATGCCTCGTATGGATGGATTTGTCCTTCTTCACAATATGCGCCATAAAGAAGAATTTAAAAATATTCCGGTTATTATGGTTTCCTCTGTGTTCGAAAGCGACACCCTGGATAAGGCAAAGAATCTTGGTGCACAGGGCTATATTGTAAAATCTGATTTTGAACGCGAAAGCCTTACTGCAAAGGTAAAGGAGCTGCTGCATGAGTAAGGTTCTTGTTGCTGTCCCATCAAAAATACTTTCTAAGATAATTTGTATGGAACTCAAAAAACTTGGGTATGAGACGGAAGTTTTTTCAGACGGATATTCTGCACTCAAACAGATTGTTCATGAGTCGCCGGATCTTATAATTGCGGATAAAGAACTTCCGGAAATTAACGGTATTGAACTTTGTCACATTCTTAAGACCGGTTCTCCAAAGAGCGCTCTGCCTTTTGTTCTTGTTTCTGTAGATGATTCTGTTTTTGATTTCTGGAATACTGCAAGAGAAGCTAACCGGGTTGTGCTTGTAAAAAATGATAATATTGAAGTTCTCGTAGACACCGTTAAGGAACTGCTCGGAAACGGATATGTAGAGGTTCAGGACTTTTTTACAAAAGATGATACAGAACAGAAAGAAACTGAAACTTCAGATAAATCAGAAGAAGAAACACTTGCTTCGTGGGTTGTTACAGCAATGGCTAACAGTTATTTCTTTTTTAATATGACTCAAAATGTAATTCAGTTATATTCTGCTGTAAAAGAAATTGATTTCCTTGTAGAGCAGATTTTCAGAATGCTTTACAGTGCCTGTGCATTTGATGCTGCTGCCCTGATACTGGATAGTCATCCTGCTAAAGTATATATAACCGGAACGGAATTTTTTGATGTATCTATCGGAGCTGAATTCTGGAATATCTGTAAGGTAGAATACGAGCAGCAGTCTAAAAAGAATCATACAATTACTTATGAAGAAAAGTATTTTGAAAATATTCTTCTTGCTCATCCATCAAGAGAGAAATTTGAATCTTATCGTTCGTTTACATTAAAAAGTGGAAAAGACTTTATTGGAACACTTCATATTGCTTCTACTCAGAAGAAACTCTTTAATTACAAGATTCAGTCTTCAATAGATTTTATAACACCAGCTTTGTCAAATATTCTGCAGGAAGCAATCAGATGCTTTGAACTTACCCAGCAGGAATCGAAGCTTCGGGCTGCCTTTTCAAAGTTTGTCCCGGCAGAAGTAATCAGCGACTTTTTGAGTTCAGGTGAAAATCAGGAGCTTGCAAACCAGAATGAAAAACGAAATGTAGTAGTTCTTCTTTGTGATATTCGAAGCTTTACTTCAATCAGTGAAATCAACAAACCAGAAAATGTCGTAAACTTTTTGAATACTTATTTTACCTACATGGTAAATATAGTAAAAAAGTACGGTGGTACAGTAGATAAGTTTATTGGTGATGCCATCATGGTTTTGTTCGGTGCACCAATCAGTTACAACGATAATGCAAAGCGTGCAGTTCAGGCTGCAATTGAAATGTATTCTCAGCTGGATGCAATTCCGGTTAATCAGCTTAAGTTTCCTGAAGGAGTGAAACTTGATATTGGAATTGGTATTCATTCTGGAGATGTTATTGTAGGTCAGATTGGTAGTGCGGATAAAACTAACTATACAGTAATCGGTGATACAGTAAACCTTGCATCGCGTCTTGAAGGTCTTACAAAGTTATATGGTGCAAAGATTGTAATTTCTCAGGCAGTTCGGGATGAACTTGGAGATTCAATGAATGTATTGCTTCTGGACTCTGTAAAAGTAAAAGGTAAAAAAGAAGCTGTTTTTGTTTATCGTGTAGATGAAAAACCGCTGCCAGAAGATTTTACAGATGCCTATGAAAAGGGCTTTAAATCATACAATGAAGGAGCATTTACACTTGCAATTCCTTATTTTGAAGCAGCAGTAAATATTCTGCCGGACAATAAGGCTGCAAGACTTATGCTTGAACGCTGTGAAGAATTCTCAGTGAATAAACCAGATAATTGGGATGGCGCAATTGCGCTTACATCAAAATAAAAAAGAGGTGGATATGAATATAAAAGAAGAATTCACGCAAAAGAAAACCGTCATGGAAAAAGACATCAATTTTGGAGCAGAGGTTACCAAACGGGTAGTTCTTTCCAATATGTGTTTTGAAATCCTGACTATGGCTGCCTGTATTTCGATGGGAATCGGAGAGCTCCGGATTATCAAGCTGCCGTCAATAATTGGACTGGGAGTCCTTATTTGTATGGCACTTCATGCTTTAGCTCTTGTGATGGGCATTGTACTTGTAACACAGGCAATTACTGAAGATTTGTCTTCATTCTATTATTATGATTCGACTGAAAAAGAACGAACAAAACTTATGAAGCAGTTGATGGGAATGCCTGCAAGAATTGGAGTTGTAGTATTCATCTTCTTTATAGTCTGCGGTTCTATCTGGATTTCTTTGTTTTCTGGAATTGCACATCTGAGTCTTAATACAGTAATTCTTGTTTCCTGCATGCTTTTCCTTGGTGCGTATTGTGCTACAGTTCATGCTATTACGGGAATTACTCAGAAAATCTGTTCTAAGCATGCTGCAGAAATTGTTCGAAAAGGTGTATCAAAAATTGAGGTTGAAAAGAGACACTACTTTGGTATGAACTCTTCAACAATCACTGTAATTCATATTTTTGCTCCGATTTTAATAATTGGTATATTGTTCTTTATTCTTGCCTGGCGAACCTATGCTTCTTATACAGCAACAAAACTTGTATTCTTTCATCTTATTGTTTTTGGAGGACTCAGCCTTATAGCTTATCTGTATTATTCAGGAACTCTCTTCAGACGAATGATGCGCTCAATTAATAACATGCATGATTTGATGAGTGGAATAAATAAAGAAAATCTTCGTAAGGTAAAATTTGAAAAAACTGACCTCTCAAATGAGTTTATGTACAATGTTTACCTGCTCAACACAATTGTAGAGATTCTTCAGAAAATCCTGAAGCAGAGTCAGAAAATCAGTATGGATGTAATTGAGTCAAGTAATGAACTCTCTGTTATTTCCCGTGAGACTGCCGTTACCTCTCTTGAACAGAACTCTGGTGTTAAGGAACTTCTTTCTGCAATGGAAGAAACAGACTCTCTTTCAAAGAACATTGCAGAAAAAATCGGTGAGGTTTCTCTGGTTGCTAAAAAGACAACAGAAAATATTGTAGATGGTTTCAGTATCCTCAAGCAGAACATGCAGAAGCTGGATGAAATTAAAGCTGCAAATGATATTACAGTAGATGGAATTAAGATTCTTACAGAAAAGATTACCGGTATTTCAGATATTGCAAGAATCATCAATGGTATTGCAGATCAGACAAATATCATTGCATTTAATGCTGAAATTGAAGCTTCCAGTGCCGGTGATGTAGGTGAGAACTTTGCGCTTGTAGCAAATGAAATCCGCCGTCTCACAAACAACACAATTCAATCTACAAATGAAATCCGTAAACGAATTATTGAAATTCAGCATTCTTCAGATGCACTGCTTATTTCTTCTCAGAACGGCTGTAACAAGATTCTTGATGGAACTCAGATAATCACAGAGTTGAATACACGCTTTGAAGAGCTCCAGCATTCATCAGAAACAATGGACTATGCATCAGAAGATATTAAAAAGATTATTGAGCAGCAGACAGCTTCTTTTGCACAGATTGTTATTACCCTGCGTCAGATTGCAGAAGCAGCAGAAACCTTCTCAACATCAACACAGAAAATCAGTGATTCGGCACAGAACCTCTGCCTTATTTCAGACAGCCTGAAGAAGCTTCAGCCAGAGGACGCAATTACCGAATTAGAAAACGCTGGTACAGCAAGTGAGGTGAAATAATGAAACAGAACGAAAAGTATTTATCACTCGAAAGAAGAATTTTGCGTGCAAGTCATATCCCTGATATTGCCTGTGGTTTAGTACTTCTTTTGTATACAGTTTTTATTTTGAATCTTAAATTCTCAACTCACTATCCGTTAATTATTACCGTTGCACTTGGCGTTTTGTTTGCACAGTTTGTATGTTCAACTGTTACAAATCATATGTTCATGGGTAAGGTTTCAAAGAGAATTGAAATCTGGGAAAATGAAGAAATGACAAAGGAAGAGCGAACAAAACTTTTCCTTGATTTGCATAAACTTCCAAAAAAGAAATCTATTGAAACTACTTCTTATTTCGTTGTGTGTGCCATTGCACTTGCAGCTGCCTATCATTTTATTTATAGAGTAAATCTCAGTATAAATATTGTCAGTCTTTGCAGCTGTTTCCTCGGTGCATACGTAGCAGGTCTTCTTGCTCTTGCAAACACACGCGGAATTTGTAATGAATATGCCTGTCGTATTGTTGAAGAAGGTATTGATGAAAAGATTCTGAACAAGAAATCTTATTTTGGAGTTTCATATCACAGAACCTTTGCTCTTTACTGTACAATCCCAGTCGTATGGGGAATTGTTTTAGCAATGATGCTCTTTTATGTGTATTATTACAATAACGTTCCTTCTGCATCTGCCGGTTTCCTTCCTGCTGATGCTTACGGACTTGGCTTACGTAAGGTTCAGCTTTCAAGAATTGGCGTTGTTCTTGCAATAAATACAATTGTCGGAATCGTTTCGGTTTATTCCTTCCTGAACAGTATTCTTATTTCTTCTGATAAACTTCAGAACGCAATGCTTCATATCATCAAAAATGATATTTTTACAGTAAAGCTTGTTCCAACTGATTTTGAATCAGAAGTTTCTTACAACCTGTATCTTATCAATCAGATTGTACTTTTGTTCCGTTCAATTTTGAATGATGTACACGAGATTGGTAATACAATGATTGAGCCTATTGAAGGACTTACAGAAATTGCTCAGTCTACAGCATCAACCTCTCTTGAACAGTCTACTGGTGTAAAAGAGATTCTTGCTACAATGGAAGATACAGACCGCCAGACACGTAACATTGTTGAAAAGATTGCAGATGTAACAACCGTTGCAGAAGGAACTGAAAACAATGTAGATGCCGGTTTTGAAACCCTTCAGTCTAACCTTGATAAGATGACAGAAATTACAGACGCTAACGTTTCAACAATTTCCGGAATCCGTGAGCTTGGTGAAAAAATCGGAAGCATCTGGGAAATCGTAAAAATCATTAACGATATTGCAGATCAGACTCGTATCATCGCTTTCAATGCTGAGCTCGAAGCTTCAAGTGCCGGGGACAGCGGAAAGAACTTCCATATTGTTGCTAACGAAGTACGCCGTCTTGCAGCAGGAATTACAAATTCTGTTGATCAGATTAAAGACAGAATTACAGAAATTCAACACTCATCTGATAACCTGATTATTACTTCTGAGTCTGGAACAGAAAAGATCCGCGAAGGTCTTGAGCTTTCAGAAAAACTTAAGGAGAAGTTCAACGATATTCAGAGTTCTTCAGAAATTACAGTAGAGTCTGCAAATCAGATTAAGGAAATCATTAATCAGCAGTCTACTTCGTTCGATCAGATTGTTGCAACCGTACGTCAGATTTCTTCGGGAATCGAAAACTTTTCTAATTCTACAGGAACTGTTAATAATACTGCACAGAAGCTTAAAGAGGCCGCAAACCTTCTTGAAAATCTTCATGTTCAGATTATTGAAGAGTAAGGTAAGATTAGTATAATATTACCGTATGGATAAACAAGAAAACAAAAAGAAGAAGCTTCCTCTTGGAGTGAGGCTTCTTCTGCTGCATTTTAAACTAGTGCTGGTGCTGCTTATTGTAGTACTGGTATGGTTTACTTTCTGCTATTTTGACAGAGTAAAATCAACAGATGCACTCCCGTCTGAATATGCAGTTTATTTAAGAACCGATTCTATCTGGGAAACAGCAGAACCTTTGCTGGACCTTGATGCAACTCTTATTGCAATGACCAGTCCTGAATTACAGAAATACCGCGATACTTTTCTTAAAGTAAAAAGTTCCAGACTGAGAAAGAGTTTCTTTGTACGAACAGCCCTAAAAAGAAGACTTGATGCCGCAGTATACGACGGTAGTGCAATTGGTATTCTTGATGCGGGTATTCTGTCTGGAGCTGCAAGAATTGTACCTTATGCTATTCCGCATATAAAAAAACTTTCTGGATTGCTTGAGATTTCTTCTAATCAGTATGGAAATTACTATCAGCTGAATGAGTCAACTTTTTTTGTATTCAAAAAGAATCTGATTATTTTTTCAACCGATAAGATGCTGCTTGAAAATGCAATGACTTATTCAAACAGTAAGCTTTATTCTAAAGAAGAACTTTCTGCTATGACAGCAAAACTTAAAAATCCTCTTCGTATTTTAGCTAACGGTAAGAATCTTTTGAGATTTGTTGAAAATATGGATAGTGAAAAATCAGTTGAAGATGAGAAAGAAAAGAATCCTTCAGCTTTGAAAAACTATCTTGAAGCAATAGTTCCTTATCTTTCTGAAAATGAATTTACTGAATTAACTTTTGGAATTACACAGAACGAGTTTAATTTAGGAATTTCAGTTCCAATGAATACTGAAACTGATGAAGACCATCCTGTGCTGCAGCTTTTGAAAAGGGAATCTTCTGTTCCAACCTTGCTTCCAAAATTCAGCGAGGATGTTCAGTATTATACTCTTATTTCCGCAGGTACTCTTCAGAGTCTGAAAGATGCAATCCTAAAAATACTTCCTGCAGAAAAGGATTTTTCTTCAACCTGGAATAAATCTGATTCTGTAAGTCGAATTGTATTTAATACACCTTTAGATGAACTGCTTTTCTCATGGACAGGAGATGAGTTTGCTGTCTTTGGAATAGAGGGAAAATCAGAACCTGTTTTTGCAATTAAAGTTGCAGATGAGGCAAAACGCACTGAAATTTTTGACAGAATTTTCTCATCATACCTTCTCAATTCGAATGACAGCCTGCTTGTTGATGGTGTTCGCTTACCTTGCGTTCAGATGCCAGGTTTTGTACTCTCGGTTTTGCAGGCTTTAAATATCAATGTGCCAAAGCCGTATTATCTTATTAGAGATGGTTATCTTTATATGTCTCAGTCTCCGGAAAATCTTGTAGCAATAAATTCTGGTGCACATAATTCAAAAAGACTTACAGGAAGTACAAACTGGCAGAGAGTTTCTTCCAGTCAGACTCCATATTCAACACTTTCCCTTTATTATAATCTTGAACGCAGTGTTCCGTTCTTTGTAAAAGGTAATTCAGCAATGTCAAAGATTCTTGCTCTTTATAATTCAGGAAGATTTGACCTTCGCATAAAGGATAGCGTATTAAGCGTTCAGCTTCAGGCTTCTGCCGTTGAATTGGAATCTTCACGACATATTCCAGGTTTCCCTATTGAACTTGAGAATAAAACAAACGCAACTCTCATAAAATCAAAAGCTAAAAAGAGTAAACTTGTTTTCTGGCTTGAAAATGATTCTTCTGTAAATTCTCTGGACTGCGGAACATTTGCCCGTGGTAAAACAGAACTTCCAGAAGTTCAGTACATTGTTGCAGCTAGTGAAGCAACTGCTAAGGCAAATAATGGAGAACTTTGGGCAGTAACAAAGAGCGGTATGGTTTATCTTCTGAATGGAAAACTGGAAAGTGTATTTGGATATCCTATTCTTTCCGGAGTTTCAATGACTTGTCCGCCTTTCGTTTATAAGGATTCTCTCGTTCTTGCCGGTAATGACGGAGTTCTGTGCTTTATTTCTCAGACAGGAGAAGTAAGTCAGTTTGAGACAGATGCAGAAGATGGAATAAAATCTGCTCCAGCTGTAAATGGAGATATTCTGGCGTTCTATGAAAAAGGATTCTTTGGTGGAATTCATATTTATAAAAATCTGGAGCCTGTAACAAAGGAAGGACCTCTTGAACTTGATGGAATTGCATATGGTTCTCCATGTCTGTTTACTGCAGGTGGAAAACAGTATACAGCAATGATTACACAGGCTGGTCAGCTTTATGTTTATGATTTCAATGGAGAGCTGCTTGATCCATTCCCGGTTGGATTAAACGGAGTATTCTATATGAATGTTGCAATGGCAGACGGATATCTCTTTGCTCTTTCTGCTGAAGGCGAATTTTATAGGGTAGGGCTGGACGGAAAGTCAATGAGAATTAAGATTCCGTATTTTACAGCAAAAACAGGCCGCATAACCGTTTGTGATTATGATGGACAAGCCGGTGAAGAAATCTTTATTTCCGGTGATGGAAACTCCCTTTATGGTTTCAACAGCCTTATGGAGATGTTACCGCATTTCCCTGTATCCGGTTATGGTAATCCTTTGTTTGTAGATTTGAATGGTGACAATAAAAATGATTGTCTTGCTATAACATTTGATAACAAAATATCAGCTTCTAATGTTCTAAAATAAGGAGTTTTTTATGAAAAAAATGCTGCTTACAGCAATCGGTCTGCTTAGTATTATTCTTTCGTTAGCTTCCTGCGCAACCTTGCAGCAGGATATTTATACTTATACAGAAGAAAATACTTATATTTTCAGCTCAATTGAAGTTTATGAAGATAAATTCATTAAGATTGATGCTAAAACTCAACTGGATGGAAAAGCTCCTCTGGAAGAAGTGACAGGCTTGCTGGCTGATATAGCAGCATATAAGAGCTCAACTAATGTTATAGAACCGTATTTGATGGCTCGTCTTCGTGCTTTTGAAGGACTCTTGTACAAACTTCAGGGCCGCAATCGTGATGCAGAAAATGCGTATAATGAAGCACGCGGACTTCAGAAGGGAGATCAGTATGTTCAATTGCTTAGCTGCAGACTTGTAAAAAATCCTGAACAAAGCCTTTCAATGATAGAATCTGTATTAAAGTATGATACAAAGAATGCAGTACTTCTGCTTGAACAGGGTAAGCTTTTATATCAGCAGAACAAGTATGATCAGGCTATTTCTGTTATTGATAATGCCTTTATTCTTTTTGATGGAGATGGACTTCATAACTATAGGACTGTATATAATCCTCTCAGAAGTTATATCTGGGAGCTTTATTCTGCCTATGGAAGTGATCCGGATGTAAATTCTAAGCAGAATTTGGAATCATTGCAGGGAAATCTTACTCTTGATGATCTGGTAAACCTTACAGTTGAAAATACCAGCCTGCTTGCTAATTATCAGGCAGCAAATACAAAGAAAAATCAGAAACAGAAAACACAGGCTTTGATTTCTACTCTGGAGAAGGGCGGTTATTTTTCTGCCGCTTCAGATCAGCAGAATGCAGAAGGTACATCTTCATATCTTATGACAGCAGATGAAATCAATCGCAAGATGGCTGCCCGCTTTATCTGGAATGCTTATGTACGTAGAAGCGGAAATTTGAAGATGCTTTACCGCTATTCAGAAAAATATAAGAAATCAGGCAGAACAAAGAGCCCTGTTTTGGATATTTCTGTAAATGATGATGATTTTGATGCTGTACTAGGTGTAATCGAAAGTGAATTTATGGAACTTCCGGATGGACGAAACTTTAAACCGGATGAAATCGTTACAAAACTTCAGTTTATTAACTGGGTAAAAAAGGCAGACAGATAAAAAAATAAAAAAAATGTGAAAAATTCACAAAATTTTCTTATTTTTGGATGTTTTTTTGCTGCAAAAATTTGACATAAAATCAACAATTTGCTATATTATAAACAGCTTGTAAATAAGCTGATAAACTCTCTCCGATGTCCAGCAACGCTGGACGGCAAGGTTCCCTTCTAGTGTTACTGTCTGGGAACCTTGTTTTTTTTAACCCCTGAAATTAAATAAAAACTGCCGGATAATGACATTACCCGGCAGCAAAGGTATAACAAATATAATAGGTAATTAGCCTGCGAGACCAGTTACTGTATTGTTCTTAAGAATTACTTTGTAAGCATAGCTGTAAAGGATTTCAGCTACGTCGCGGAGAGGTTTACGAACACTCAGTCCCATGTTCTGTGCAAAGCGGATTGCTGCTTTTGAAGCTGCAGGATTCCAGAGTTTTGCATTATCAACACTTACAAAGTCACATTTTTCAGAATCTGCAATAGCCTTAATGTGGCGGTTCATTTCTGCAATTGTCTGGTCAGCATTCTCATTATAGAGAGAAATGAGGGCAATTCTGCACTTTGAGTTTGCAGCCTTTACAGCTTCAATAAGCTGAAGGTATGCGCTGTCAAATTCTGTGCTGTTTGCTTTGAACAGATTCAAATCGCTTTCACCAATATGAATAATGATTCCTTCAGGATGCAATGGCTGAACATATGAGCAGAAAGCTTCTTTTGCATTCTTTACAGAAAGATCAGCAATACTCTTGTTCAAAATCTGAAAGTTGAAATCAAAAGCATCTGCAAGAGTTTTTACAGGGATAGAGTTATCCAGACTTCCACCGAATACGATTACCGCATTCTTTTCTGATTTTGCAAGATTATAACCATCGTAATAAAACATATATTCCTCCTGAAATGACCGCCCGGCCAATATTTTAAGCTCCGACTGGAGTTCTGATTACTTCTACGTTCTTAATGTTGTTCTCTCGTTTTTTATCCAGAGCAACATTTCTGAAATAAACAACAAGGTTAGACATTACAATTGCAAGGTTCAAAAAGTAAACAGCCAGAACGTAGTTCAGCTGATGATTGATGAACTTAGCAGTAATACCTGCTACGTAGCCGGTGATTATCAAGATGATAAAGGCCAGGCTTGTACCCTTTGCGCTTCTTGCTTTGTAGGCTTTAATTACATTTAAAGGCCATGAAAATCCAAAGCAAACCAGCATTAATGCTTCAAAAAGATGTCCAATTTCCATCGAGTTCTCCTGAGGGCCGTTCGTCCGGCCGGTGATTTTTTATGTCTTCATAATATTCTGATTTTGTGAAATTACAATTTTTCGAAAGAAAGAAAAGTATTTTTTTTGTGTGATATTTTTTTTACTTTCAAAACGTTTTAGAAAGTCCTTTCTTTTGATATTATTTCTATAGAATGGAATCAAAGGTTTCAAAGCCAAAGAAAGGCCGTAGAAAAAACAGTCTCACGGATATCCGCCACGAGATTCAGCGTATCCAGCTGATTCTGATTATTCTGACTACGATTTTTATGAGTGTGGGCGGTGCGGTAATAAATGTAAACGCCAGCGATAATGCGTTCGATCAGAATCTGCAGGATACTGCGGAATTGATAACGCGGATTTATGGGTTTATGCGGGATGCGCCGCGCCGCGACCTGTGCATATGTATGGACGGAATTGCAGCGGAGCTGGCGGATGTAGATGTTATTTCCATTGTTGATACAGAAAATATCAGAGTTTATCATACAAATCACAATCTTATGGGAACTGAGTACGACGGTACTCATCCGGATTTTACCACTCATAAAAAAGGTTTTTATACAGAAAGCGATATCGGACCTTCTGGTCCACAGCGCCGTACCTATTCAGCAATTTATGATGAAAAGGGCAACTATATCGGATTTATCATGGCGATTATGCTGAAAACCTCAATCCGCTCCTTTACTTACAAAATCGTACTTTTATTTTTGAGTGTTACAGTTGCTGCGATAATCATAGAAATCGCAATATGCCGCGCCTTTTCCCGCAAACTTAAGCGGCGGCTTCTTGGTTATGAACCTGATACCTTCTCTTCAATGTTCCGCATCCGCGAAAATATTCTGGAATCTACATACGATGGAATCATTGCTGTTGACAGCGAAAACAACGTTCAGTTTTCAAATAAAGCGGCAGATAAGATGCTTGGCTGTGTTGATGATGAAAAAATCACCCATATCAAGCAGCAGGTTTTTGCAGAAAAATACCTTTCCGAGGTCTTAAAAAACGGCACCGCTGAATTTGGCATTCAGCAGGAAACGGAAAACGGTACCGCTCTTTTAATGGACTGTGTTCCCGTAATGGAAGACGGAATCCTCAGCGGTGCCGTCGCTCTTTTACATGACCGTACTGAATATACAAAACTTATGGAAGAACTTTCTGGAACAAAGTATCTTGTAGATTCAATGCGTGCCAATAACCATGATTTTACAAATAAACTGCATGTAATTCTCGGTCTTATTCAGATTGGTGAATATGACAAGGCTGTGTCATATATTGAAAATATTTCGATTATCCAGCGGGAAACTTTGAGCACTGTTATGCACGCGGTAGATAATGCCTCTTTTGCAGCTTTGCTGATTGGAAAAATTGCCCGTGCTTCAGAATGTAATGTTCGTTTTGTTCTAAAAGAGGGAATTCGTTTTAAGAGTTCTGATATTGCAGTTCCTTCTGAAGCTCTTGTAACGATTGCCGGAAATCTTATAGACAATGCTCTTGATGCAATGAATATGCAGCTTACAGACCTTAACCGTCAGCGGGAACTTGAGTTCGGCGTGTTTACAAAACCTGGCGAGCTTTTAATTACAGTCCGCGACACTGGCTGCGGCATCCCGGATGAAATCCGCGACAGAATTTTTGAAAAAGGTTTTTCTACAAAGGGTACAGGCCGCGGGGTTGGTATGTATCATACAAAGCAGCTTGTTGAAAGTCTTGGCGGAACAATCAGTTTTGAATCAGAGAAAGACATTGGAACGTCTTTTATGGTATTATTAAAGGGTAATTATGTATAAGGTTCTGATTGTTGAAGACGACCCTATGGTTGCCATGATAAATGAACAGTATGTCTGCCGCAATAAGAGTTTTCTGGTTCAGAAAACCTGTCGTAATGGCCAGGAAGCTCTTGAGTATCTTGAATCTCAAAATACAGAGTCAAACGGAGATTCTTCAATTGATCTTGTAATTATGGATGTTTTCATGCCTCTTATGAACGGTATTGAAACCCTTAAAAAAATCCGAGAGAAGAAGCTTGATTGTGAAGTAATTATGGTAACGGCTGCAAATGACCCTTCAACACTTGAAGAAGCTATGCATCTTGGTGTTATAGATTTTCTGATTAAGCCGTTTGCCTACGAACGTTTTCAGGTTGCACTGGAAAAATATATTGCAAAAGAACTTGCCTTCCGGGACGCAAATAAAACCATTGACCAGAGTTATGTCGACAGTCTTATTTCCAGTCCTGTATCTTATCATTCTCAGAACGATGAGCTTCCAAAGGGAATTCAGAAAAAAACTCTGGATCTTATAACTGATTATCTTAAAGAAAAAAAAGGCTGGGTATCTGGAGATCAGATTTCAGAAGATGTTGGGCTTTCCTCAGTTACAGTCCGCCATTATATGAGTTATCTGACAGAAACAAAGGTTGTTAATGTAGAAATCAATTATGAAACTGGCGGCCGCCCAAGTATGCTTTATCGTAAGTCATAAGTCTTGACCCTAGTTGTTTTTGTGCTATAATCTACCTATATACAAACAAGGATAATAGATAAATGATAGTTTCTACTAAAGGCCGCTACGCTCTTCGTGTAATG
Organism: Treponema bryantii; assembly: GCF_900111035.1. Lineage (GTDB taxonomy): Bacteria > Spirochaetota > Spirochaetia > Treponematales > Treponemataceae > Treponema_D > Treponema_D bryantii_C. Next base: position 97,917 of record NZ_FOFU01000002.1, on the reverse strand, counting down.
ATTGATCTGGCCGAACAGCATAAAAGTGAACGAGTACCTCTTAAGGAAATAGCTGAACGCCAGCAGATTTCACAGAAATATATTGAATCAATTATGACTCTTCTGTCTAAAAACGGTTTTGTTGATGCCGTTCATGGAAAGGGTGGTGGTTATAAACTTAATAAAAAGCCTGATGAATATAAGGTTGGCGACATTCTTCGTCTTACAGAAGGAAGTCTTTCTCCTGTTGCCTGTCTTGAAAAGGGGGCACCAGAGTGTTCACGTAAGGCAGAATGCAGAACCCTGCCAATGTGGACTAAGCTTGATGAACTTGTAGAGGGATATCTGGATAGTGTTTCTCTCGCAGATTTGATGCGATAGATTATAATTCTTCTAAGGTATCTTTGGGAATTTCAATAGTAGCAATGGTTTCTGTATCTGTCGTCTGGAACTGAAGATGATCAGAAGCCAATCCTAACTTTTTCAACATAATCAAAACGGTTATAATTCCAAGGCCAGAGCCCTCTGTCTGATCAATATCATTGATGGCATCGGCCATGGTATTATAAACCTTTGTCTTTTCAATCTTTTCTTTGATTCGTTTATATTCAGATTCAGTAATTTTAGTATTATTCGAAACAGTAATTGAAATTACATCATCAGCTGAAAGCAGAAGGTGAACCTCAAGCTTTCCGGCTTCAAGTTCAGTTTCATAATGCAAAGCGTTTTCATCGAGAGTTTCCTTAAACTCCTTCATTCCATGCTTATAATCATTTTCATCATTGATGTTCAGACTATGCTCTTTGAAGTAAATGCGCTTTGCATTAGCTTTGCTGGCATTGTCGAGAAGTTCAAATAGACAATATGAAAGATAGTTAAACAGATATTCCTGATTGCATTCCTGTAAGAATACTTTAAGAATCTTGAGAAAACGATCTTTCTGCTCTGGTGTAAGTGTATAGCAGAAGAAATCAACTGGTTTTCGTGATTGAACTGCGGCCTTTATGCTTTCAATATCTGCTTCACTTATAACTTTATTATCTACTTTCATAACTTTAACCTGTGGTAATTTTAACTATATTATAACTCTAATTTATAAAAGTTCAACTAAAAAATAACCATGGTTATTTTTAAATTACGACGAAAAAGCTGAAGAAACCTCTTTCAGAAGGTCAATAATCTTAAGTCCCTGTGGGCAATGACCCTGACAGTTACCGCATTCAACACATTCTGCAGGATTTCCAGTCTTCTTTAACTCCTCGTTGTAATGCCATTTGAACGATGCAATGCCATAGCGCTTGCTTTCGTTGTAAAGTTCAAACATACGTGGAATGTTAATCTTCATAGGACAGCCACCGTTTGTTTCATCAACACAATAGCGGCAGGCTGTGCAAGGAATTGCAATTGTAGATTTTATAAGTTCAGTTGCTTTCTTTACACATTCCTGTTCTTCTGCATTGAGTGGAACAAAATCCTTCATGTAACTCATGTTGTCTTTGAGCTGTTCCATATTGCTCATACCACTGAGAACTACAAGAATATTGTCCATGCTTGCACAGTAACGTACAGCCCAGCTTGCTACACTTGCATCTGGATTGTAGTCAGTAAATATTTTTTTAGCATCCGACATGATGTTTGCAAGACTACCGCCCTTAATTGGTTCCATAATAGATACAGGAATACCATAGCGCTTACATATTTCGTAACATTTACGGCTCTGAACATTGTCGCTTTCCCAGTCAATGTAGTTAATCTGGAGCTGAACAAGTTCAACCTCAGGATGTTTGCTGAGCATCATCTCAAGAGCATCAGCAGAGTCGTGGAAACTGAAGCCAGGGTGCTTGATTTTTCCTTCTGCCTTCATTTTCTGCATCCATTCAAAGGCACCGAGATTTTCTGCTGTTGCAAAAACATCACGGTTCAGGGCATGGAGAAAATAGTAATCAAAATATTCTACTCCGCATTTTTTGAGCTGTTCATCAAAAGTCTTCTGAAGCTCTGCAGGATCTTTCATATTCCATAAAGGCATTTTGCTTGTAACCTGAAACTGTTCACGTGGATAGCGTTTTGCAACAAGCTCACCGAAAACGCGTTCAGAAAAGCCTCCGTGATATACCCAGGCTGTATCAAAATAGGTAAATCCTTCTGCCATGTATGCATCAATCATCTCTCGTGTTTTTTCAAGATCAATGTTTCCCCAGGTTTTATCTTCTGTGTAAGTAAGTCTCATCAATCCAAATCCAAGTTTCTTCATATGGGTTTTATCCTCCTGGAAAAAAAATGTAAACATTTAAGCAATGTATGCCTTGATGTGGCCGTATACCATGTTTTTTTCCTTATTTATAAAAAGTATAAACTATAAATGAGGATTCCGATTGTAAAAAACGTGATGTAAATTGTAAAAATATTATCGAATTCTTCAGTGATCCCCTGTGTAAATATAAAGGAATTTTCTTTGTCAATTTGAATTTCTTCTGTTACAATATAAAGAAGGAAATTGTTTATAATGAAAAATTGTTCTCTTTTGCGATTCAAGCCGCAACTTTTTTTGCTTGTTTTTTGTTTTCTTTTTTTGTTTTCTTCCTGCAAGGGTAAATCTGAGCCTCCAAGAATCTATCTTGATGATGCTTTTTACTGGGCACTTTCTGATGTTGACAGCACAATAGATGATGCTATAAATCTGGATTATAAACATCTCGATAATATGGGCTACAAAAATCTTATGGATCTTGTTGGCCGTGATGGTGAATTTATCTGGCTGAAAGCAGATTTTGAACTTATTCCAGAACTTAAGAATGATGACCTTTCTATGGTCATTCCATATCTTCACTTTGCCGATGAACTTTATCTTAATGGCTTATATATAGATGATTATGGAGTTATGGAGGGCGGCCTTTCTAATCCTATGATTCAGGAAGCCGGCTATGTAGCAAATCTTTTTGATTTTCCTGAACTTTATCTGAAGCAGGATGGAATCAACACAATTTATATCAAAGTATTCTGTCTTGGACATGCAACAATAACAGACGGTGTATTTATAGGTTTAAGACAGGATGGCTGGCGAACTTCAGATAATATGACATTCTGGAGATCCAGATTCTATATGTTCTTTGAAGGAATGATGATTCTTTGCGGTGTATTCTTCTTTATGCTTTACTTCATGTTTGATAAGAATGTAAGCTACCGCCGTTTTGGAATTTTGAACTTCCTTACTGCATTGTTCTTCTCAATCTTCTTTATTACAGATATTCCATGGGCAGGTTTTCATGGAGGTATTCCATTCTTAATTTACGTTAAATTTGTTAAGAGTATCTGTTTCTTTGCAATTGAATTTGTTTTATCTATGTTTATCTGCAGCTTTATAGAATACAAACTGTCGAAATTTGGAACTGCGATTCAGTATCTTTCATTCTTAATCAGTACAACAATGGTACTGCTGTCTCCAGATTATGTATGGCTGTTTTCTAAGACTCTGGTAATGATTCCAATTTCATGCTTTGGATTGCTTTGTTCTATAGCTTATACAATCATAAGTCTGAAAAATCCTAAAGTTCAAACAAAGGCCCTTTTTGTACTTATTGCAATGGGTGTTTTGTTCTCGATAATGGGTGTTGATATCATCATAAAAGGTGCCTTCCGAAATATCAAAATGCCGTTCATTTCCATTTTCGGATTGACTGCTGTGATTATTGTATTCTTCGTTTATTTCTGTCGTGATTACAGTAAGATTGCCCGCCGCCTTGAGTATCTGAATAAAGGGCTTGAAGATGAAATTAAACTTCAGACAGAAAAACTTACTTCAGCAAACAAAAGCCTTCAGCATGACCGTGAGATTTCCCTCAAAGATATGAAAATGGCTGCGATTGTTCAGAAAAAGTTCTTCCATGCGCCTGAGCATTCGCTTAAAAACTGGGATTTTGCAGTTCGTTATGAACCTCTTTCAATCGTTTCTGGAGATCTCTTTAATTTCTATCACGAAGAAGATCTCTTAAATGGTATTTCACTTTTTGATGCTTCTGGACATGGTGTTGCTGCGAGTCTTGTTACAATGCTTGCCGAAAATATTATTCAGCAGACTTATTGTGAAACCCTTGAGAGTGGAGAACGGGTTGCAGATGCCCTCAAGCTTATCAACGAACGATTTATTGAAGCTAAGGGTGAAATTGAAAACTACCTTACAGGTATTCTGTTAAGTACAAAAGAAAATTCAGATGGCAGCTGTACTATGGTTATGTCAAATGCGGGACATCCGTATCCTCTGTATTACAATGCTAAAGAAAAGGTGGTTGAAGAGCTGCTTCCTTCTGCCGATATGCCGTATACAGGACCTGTCGGATTAAGCGGACTTGGCGTAGAATTCTCTGAAATGGAATTTACAATGCAAAGCGGAGATATTCTGTTCCTTTTTACTGATGGTATTACAGAAATGCTGAATGACAAGAAACTTGATTTTGGAATTGATCCTATTAAGGCTATTATTGAAAAATATAACTCTGAAAGCGCAGAACAGATTATTTCCAGAATTATGGATCGTATGGAAGAGTTTATAGCAGACACACCTCGTGTAGATGATGTGTCTGTTATAATTCTTAAGCGCGCTTAAACTTAAGCGTTCTTTTTCTGCTTAGCGAATGTCTGTACGCCTTCGATAACGAGGATAACAGCGAGCACTGCCATAGCAAGAGCGAAGAGCAGCTGGAACCAGTTACCCCAGAAGAATGCATTTGGAGCACCAGCACACATAGCTTTTACCTTACCAATGATTGTAAGAACAAGCTGTGTAAGTGTTGCTGCAAGCATGAATACCATTGGGATGAAGAACATCTTGTTGTTCTTTCCAGCCTGACCAAGCCATGCTGCAACTGCCATCAAAGCAATACCTGCGAGGAGCTGGTTAGCAGCACCAAAGAGACCCCAGATTGCAGAAAGCTTGAGACCACCAAGGATACAACCAATAACAACCATAAGACATGTACCGAACAATGGGTTAGCAAGAAGCTTGCGGATTCCCTTAGCGTCCTTCCATGTAGCTTCTCCGTCCTTAAGGAACAATTCAGAGAACATAAAGCGGCTGAGACGTGTACCAGTATCAAGAGAAGTAAGAGCGAATACAGAAACTGCAAGTGTAAGAAGTGCATAGATTGTATTGTAAGCGCTTGAACCTTCTTTCCCGAACAATGTAGCAAGACCAGCACCGAATGCTGCAGATGGAGAACCGAATCCGTTAGCCTTGTACTTGTCGAATACCATACCAACAGCAATCAAAGAAATGATACCAAGGGCAGATTCAATAAGCATTGAACCGTAACCGATAGCCTTTGCATTCTTTTCGCTGTCGAGCTGCTTAGAAGAAGTACCTGTAGAAATCAATGAATGGAAACCTGAACATGCACCACAGGCAACTGTAATGAACAATGCTGGGAACATAGTACCAATGTTTGTCTTCCATCCTGTGAATGCTGGAATTGTGAATGTTGCACTTCCTGTGATAGGTGAACTTACGATTCCAATAAGAGCAAGTGCCATCATTGCATAGAGAAGGAATGATGAAAGGTAATCACGTGGCTGGAGAAGGATCCATACCGGAACAAGAGAAGCAACTGCAATATAAATACCAATAAATACAATCCATGCAGTACGGCTCATAGCAAAACCAACTTTCAAACCAAGAATTGTAATAAGTACGATTCCAACAAGTCCGATGATTGTAGCTGGAAGAGTCTTAAGACCGCATTTATTTGTAAGGATACCGTAAACAATAGCAAGTACAATGAAGCACAAAGAAATCATAGCTGTTGTCTGGTTTCCGTTAGGATTTGTTACAAATCCGAATGAACCGGCTGCAGAGAAGAATGTTCCTGCAACAACGTTTACGAAAGAAGCAATTACAAGGATAAGTACGAGCAGGGCAAAAATGATGAAAAGTTTCTTTGCTTTAGAACCCATTGAAGACTTAATGATTTCTCCAACAGATTTTCCATCGTGACGAAGTGAAGCAAAAAGTGAACCAAAGTCCTGAAGACCGCCGAAGAAAATACCTCCGACTACACACCAAAGGAATACTGGAACCCATCCGAAAACAGCTGCCTGAATAGGTCCGTTGATTGGACCTGCACCTGCAATAGATGAGAAGTGATGTCCCATCAAAACGGCAGGTTTAGCCGGAACGTAGTCTACACCGTCATTCATTTCATTTGCCGGTGTCTTTCTTGTAGGGTCGATTCCCCACTGTTTTGCAAGCCAAGAACCATAGAAAATATAGCCGGCCAGAAGCAAAACGATTGCAGCAATAATAATTAATAATGCTGTCATTTGAACTTACCTCCTCGTAAATTCGCATAAGTTTTTATAATATAAAAAAAATCTTCGTCGGGAGAGAGTCACGACGGACTTTTTATATTCTTGTTAATGAGCTTTGCATAATCCTTGCCCTGACGATTTGTGTAAATTGTCATATCCGTAGTGTTGCATACGGCAAGCTTAAAATGGCTCCAGCCGTGAAAACTGAATTTATAGGATTTATAAAGCTTTGTTTTTTTGATTGTGATTGCAGTTTCAGGAGAAATCGATTTCGTAAAAATCAAAAGGGTAACATCTGAATTGCGATGTCCGTTATATGGATGAACTTTTGCAAGTCCCGCATTCCAGGCAGTATTTACGAGTTCTTCGAGCTTTTCAGAGGTTAGTTCATCAGGAGAAGCAAAGTAAACGAATTCGTTGGAATCTATGTCAGCAATATGTGCTGAACGTACAAGAAAATACTGTTCATTATGAGAACGGAATTCTGCTTCAGCGCAGAAGGGTGGGGTTATATCTTCGTTTTTTACTGTATAATACCGCTCAAAGGCAGGCAATAACTTTTTTATGACCTCGGAAGGTTCCATCGGGTATTCCTTGTATTATAAGTATATGGCATGACTTATTAAGTGTCAATAAAGAAATTTAGTGTAACTGAAAGCTACTGTATGATAATTTGACAGCAATAGGAATCCATAATAGTATTACGTATATTAATAAGGTATTTCAAATGATAAATATAAGAAAGATAATTCTAGTATTTTCAACAATAATTTTAATTATATCTGTATTTCTATTTGCAAATACTGAAGGTTTAATGGATTCTTACGGAAATTATGTGTATGAATATCAAAGTAGTGGATCCAATGATGATATTTGCATAGGTATATCTATTTTTATTTGTTTACCGTTTTTGTTTTTTATGTTTACTCTCAAAAAACGAATATTTGTTATTGAATTTATTTTAGGAAATATACTGATTATTTTTCAAATCATTTTATTACTATTGATTGATGTTGGTTCAATTTTACATACTATAATATATGGTAATATTCCTCTGTTAATCTGGTTAATTAGTTTTTTTGCATTATTTATAGAATTAAATGGATTCTTTATATATGAAAGAACCAAAAGAACTTAAAATACTAAATTAATAAACAATAAATACTTTGTCTTTCAAGGGAAACAAGGGGGCTCGGATATAGTTTCTAATCAGGATAAATAAAAATGAAAAATTTATTTATATTTATGATCTGGAATTTTCAGATTATGAATGCGGACGTTAGAATAATGTTTAGCTGTATTACATTTCAGGGTATTATTATAAAGAAAAAAAATTACATGAGGTTATGGTCAATGAAAAAAATCATATTCTTTCTTTGTTTGTTTCAATTCTTTTATTTGAATGCGCAGGAAAAAGAATCCTTAAGTGGTAAAATATTTTATAATTATGGTGGTGAAATCACTTGGGACTTTTTAACTGATTCTATTCTTGAACTTTCTGAATATACAGATGAAAAAGGGCTTGTTTCTCAAAAATTAGAATATAAATATGTGAATGCTGGTCCATATTATCATTTGATTTTAAAAGATGATTCAAAAGAATTAAAATATGTTGCATTACCAGGTGTATACGATGAGTTTTTACTTCTATATGAAGATAAAAGTATAAAACCAATTCATAATGGTTTATTTGGAAGAAACTCTATTTTCTATGCAAATAAAACAAAATATATTACTGATAACTATTTAACTGAAGGTTTGATAAAATATATTCCAGAAAATCTTGGAGAGCTTTCTATTGGTAAACCTTGGGTAGAAGGCGAAACTGATTCTGGTATTGGCAAATCTATTAAAATCGAAAATTCAAGATTATTTAAATATTTGGTTATTTCAAATGGTTTTGTTTCGTATAAAACTTCTACATATTATAATAATAATCGATTAAGAAAAATAAGAATTATAAATAAAGAAAATGAAGCACAACAAGTGGAAGTATTGTTAAAAGATACTGCAATTCCTGCAGAAATTGAGTTGCCATTTGAAACAAAAAAAATTGATATAGAAATATTAGAAGTATACAAGGGTGAAAAATATGATGATACTTGTATAAATTTTATTTTATGTAAAAATTATTGAGAAAAATAAGGTTATCAATTGGAGTATCTGCGAAGCCCTGGTAGAAAGAATCAATTACCATTAAGCTGCTCATTCGCTGACAGATCTTCTAACTGATGTTACCAGTGTTGATGTTAAGGAAGATGTATCTGTATTTTCTGTTATTTCCATAAAAGTAAACACATTTGTTATGAAAAGGAGAAAATAAATGATTAAGAAAGTTTTAGCTTTATTATTGTATTTATTTATTTTTGAATTAATGCTTTATGCAGATCCAAAATATTTAGGAAATAAGTATTGGCATACTGATGAACCTTTCACAGTTAAAATTTTTACAGATAAAATTGATATTGATGGAACAATTGAATACGGAAAATTAAAAACTAATTCGAGATTCGACACCTTTATGGGTGATAACTCCTCGTATATTATACTTAATTGTAATGTTCAAAAAACATATTTTGTATATTTAGTAAAAAATATTAATGATGCAAAATATACATATAGCAGTTGGGAAATAACTTATTGTTACTCTGAAAAAGGTAGCAATTATGATTGGGTAAAATTGGTGCCTTTTAAAGTAATAGGAGCAGAATCATATATTATCGAGAAAGATAAAAATGGAAAAGAAATAAAATTTATACCAGAAAATCATAACTTATTTGATTTAGGTAGTAATCCATGGGCTGTGTCCAAAGACAATAAAAAAGAAATTCATCTGAACACAGATAGATTTAGAAATAATGGAATTCAATATTATCCAATAAATGAAATAGTTTTTGTAAATGGATTTGTTTATCCAGATAAGGATTATTTATATGATCAAAATGCCAGAGCAAAACGTATTAAAATTACATATGGAGAATGTGCTTTCGAAACTGAACTTAAAGATACTGGAAATTTTCAAGTAATACAACTTCCAGTACAAATTAATCCTGTAGAAAAAAATGATATAAAAATAGAGATATTAGATTCATATCCAGGTACAAAATATTCGGATGTTGTTATTTCTGGGGTGTATTATTTAGATGCAATTATGAAATAAAGTTTGTATCTAAAAAAAGCCCCTGAACTCTAAAACAAGCTCAGGGGCGAAGTGTCATATTATTGTTTTATGCCTGAAGTGCAGTAACTGCAACTGTAGCAACGATGTCGTCTACGTTACAGCCGCGGCTCAAGTCGTTGAGAGGCTTTGCGAAGCCCTGGCAGATAGGACCAATTGCCATCCAGCCGCCCATGCGCTGGCAGATCTTGTAACCGATGTTACCTGCGTTGATGTTAGGGAAGATGAATGTGTTTGCGTGGCCTGCAACCTTGCTTCCTGGAGCCTTGAGTTCTCCAACTTCTGGAGCAACTGCTGCGTCGAACTGGAATTCTCCGTCCAATGCCAAATCAGGAGCTGCTGCCTTAGCAAGTTCTGTAGCCTTCTGTACCTTTGTAACAGTGTCGTAGAACTTAGCATCGTTTCCTGAACCCTTTGTAGAGAATGAAAGCATTGCTACACGTGGATCAATTCCTGCAATTTTCTTTGCTGTATCTGCTGAAGCAACTGCGATGTCTGCAAGTTCTTCTGCTGTTGGTTCAATGTTGATAGCGCAGTCACCGAATACTGCAACTCCCTCTGGAACGTAAGGATTTCCACCCTCTGGAGCAACCATGATAAAACATGATGAAACTGTCTTGAAACCAGGAGCGGTTTTGATAACCTGAAGACCTGGGCGGAGTGTGTTAGCTGTTGAGTGACATGCACCAGAAACGAAACCGTCTGCATCGCCAGCTTTAAGAATAAGGGCACCGTACATTGTGTGGTCCTTAAGAATTGCAGCCTTTGCTGCTGCTACATCAGCATATTCTGGAGCACCAGTCTTCTTGTTGATTTTTCCTTCACGAGCTTTGAAAAGGAGTTCTGCATATTTGTCTGCATTTGAGTCTTTTGCTGGGTCGATGATTGTAACTCCGCTCAAATCAGCATTGCATCCGCTTGCCTTAATATCCTCGTCGCTTCCAATCAAAATGATTTTTGCGATTCCGTCTTTTACGATTTTAGAAGCTGCTTCAACAACACGTTTATCTTCACCTTCGCAAAGTACGATTGTTTTGTTTGCAGCCTTAGCTTTGTTAAGTAAGTCTTCTACAAAATTCATATTATTCCTCTGAAACTTAGAATATACCTTAGCGAATGAATTTTCAACCGTTTAAAAAACAAAAAGCCGGTGCTTAACCGGCCTGTAATGTGCTCTCAGTCGACTAAGGACTGGCACTATAAATGTCCCAGCAGTAAGCCGCTGGCGCTTTAAGAATGTCTACGTATTATACAACCTCGACCAGGTGTTCTATCTTTGTCGGAAATTGCATATTGCCTCCCATTCAAGCAGCCGGGGTGCGTCCTCATCTCGCTCTTGGCTACAACTTTATGATAGCACAGCTTTTATATATTGCAAGAAAAAAAGTGCTTTTTGAAGAAAAATCTCATTGTTGAATTAAACGACTTTCTATAGTAAAATATTATATTCATTTTTACACATTTGGGGGTTCTTACTATGGATGAGATACTTGATTTGCTGCGTCAGAATGCACGTCTTTCGGTTGAAGACATTGCTGCTATGACAAAGAAGACTACGGACGAGGTTAAGCAGATTATTAAAAAGCTTGAAGACGACGGAGTTATTCTCAAGTATGCCGCCATTGTGAACCCGGAAAAAGATAAAGTCGCGAAGGATAAAGTTGTCGCGGAAATTCAGATTCAGGTACAGCCACAGCGTGAGCATGGCTTTGATGCTATTGCGGACAGAATTTACCGCTTTCCACAGGTTAAATCGCTTTATTTGATGAGCGGCGGTTATGACCTTAAGGTTTTGATTGAGGGTGACAATCTTAAAGATGTTGCACTGTTTGTAAGTGAAAAACTTTCTACTCTGGAAGGTGTTCGTTCTACTAAGACTAATTTTGTTTTGAAGACATATAAAGAAAACGACATTGTTTACGTTGAGGACGAACGCGACAGAAGAGAGACTGTTCAGTCGTAAGACATAACGTCATTGCGAGGAGTGAAACGACGAAGCAATCTTCTTAGAATGGATTGCTTCACTACGTTCGCAATGACGGGGATTTTTTTGGAGACTAATTTGAATACACGAACTGATAAATTTTCCAGCAAGATGATGGAAATTCCACCTTCTGGAATCCGTAAATTTTTTGAACTTTGTATCGGGCATGATGATATTATTTCGCTGGGTGTCGGCGAGCCTGATTTTCCGACTCCATGGATTATGCGTGAAGAGGCTTTTTACCACCTGGAAAAGGGCCATACTTCTTATACTTCTAACTGGGGTTTGATTGAGTTGCGTGAGGAAATTGCTAAGTACCTCGAACGCTATAAGCTTTACTACGATCCTAAAACTGAGATTCTGCCGACTATTGGTGCGAGTGAAGGTCTGGACCTTGTGCTCCGTTCTATTTTGAATCCTGGCGATGAAATTATTGTCTGCGAGCCTTGTTATGTTTCTTACCAGCCACTGGCTGCTCTTTGTGATGCTAAGGTTATTCATCTTGATACAAGTGTGAACGGATTTTATCCTACTGCTGAACAGATTGAAGCTGCATGTACTGAAAAGACTAAGGCTGTTATGTTCTGTTCTCCTAGTAACCCGACTGGCCGTATTATTCCGGCTGATGAGCTTGCTAAGATTGCTGAAGTTGTTAAAAAACATCAGATCTGGTGTCTGAGTGATGAGATTTACTGCGAGCTTTTATACGATGGACGTAAGCATGTTTCTATCGGCGAGTTCCCTGGCATGAAAGACTACGCAATTATCTTCAACGGTTTTTCTAAGTCTTTTGCTATGACTGGCTGGCGTATCGGTTATATTGCCGCTCCTCATGACTTACTTGTACAGTGCTGTAAGCTTCATGCTTATAGTTCTATCTGTCCACCGATTTTCAGTCAGTATGCTGCTGCAGAAGGTTTGCGTCACGGCTGGGATGAGGTTGAAAAAATGCGCGTAAGCTATCAGCAGCGCCGTAACATCATGCATAAAGCATTTATTGATATGGGGCTCCCTTGTGTTGAACCTGAAGGTGCTTTCTATATGTTCCCTGATATCCGTCCTACAGGTATGACTTCTGAGGAATTTGCCACCGAAGCAATTTCAAAGTACAATGTAGCTGTAGTACCAGGAACTTGTTTTGGTGACGGCGGTGAAGGATTTATCCGCTGCTGTTATGCTACTGATATCAATAAGATAAAAATTGCTATGGAACGGCTTGCCTGTCTTGTAAAGGAAAAAACTGGCAAATAAAAAATATATAAAGGAAAGAGTGGATGATTATATCAATCTTAATAGCGGTAATAGTAGCGCTTCTTCTTATTGCGATTATTGTTGGTATTAAAAGCATTAAGCGTAAGGAAGAGAAGAAAGATGTATCTGTAAAAATCCAGAAGAAGGGAAAATCTGCGATTCTGAAGGAAGCAGAAAAGAAGCTTGCTCATGATCCGCACAATATTCCTTCGCTGGAAACTATTGGTGATATTTATTATGGCGAAAAGGATTGGGAAAAGGTCTGGAATATCTATAAGACTTTATATGATATTTCAACTGCTCATCCTGAGATTGATATAATCAAATGTGCTCTCCGTATGGGTATTGCAGCGTATGGACTTGGAAAAAATGAAGACGCTGTAAGTGCCCTCATGCTTTGTATAAAGAAAGATCCTAACAATTTTGACTGTAATCTGTTCCTTGGTAAAGCGCTTATGAAAGCTAATACCTTTGATAAGGCAGTTTACTGTTTTAAAAAGTGTAAGGTCATTCAGCCCGAAAATAATGAAGTAAATATGCTTCTGGGAACAGCTTTGTATAAGGCTCAGAAGTATAGAGACTGTCTTCCATTCCTTAAACGCGTTCTGGATGAAAATCCTGGAAATAAAGAAGTGCTTTTTGATATGGCTGTTGCTATGACTGAATGCGGAATGGGTGATAAGGCGCTTAAGGTATTTATGCATCTTAGACCTGATCCTGAATATGGTCCACAGGCTTGTCTTGAAGCGGGTAAAATGCATGAACGTGTTAAGGATTTTGCTTCTGCTGTAAAAGATTATGAAATCTCAATGAGACTTCCTTCTGTTCCTGAGCAGATTATGCTTCAGATTAAATATCGTCTTGCAAATACTTATATTGCTATGAATGATATTTCGAAGGCGCTTACTCTTTTACGTCAGATTCAGGCTGCAAAGCCTCAGTATAAGGATGTTGATGCTCTTGTTGCTCGTTATGCGGAGCTTAATCAGAATAAGAATCTGCAGACTTATCTGATGTCGGGTACCAGTGACTTTGTTGCTTTGTGCCGTAAGTTTATTGCGACTTATTATAAAGATTCCTTTGTTAAGGTTGAGGACGTTCAGGTTGCTTCTGAAAGTGTAGAAATTATCTGTGAGGTTGAAACTCCTAAATGGGAAGCTAAGCAGATGTTCCGTTTCTATAGAACTCAGAATGTAATTGGTGATATTAACGTGCGTGACTTCCATAGCAAACTCCGTGATACTAAGTGTGATAACGGTGTTTGTATTTCTATTGGAGGATTCTCAGACAGCGCACACAAATATATTGACGGCCGTCCTGTAGACTTAATTGAAAAGGATGAGCTTGTTAAGATTCTCAAGAGAATCAATATGTTCTCGTAGTTTATGAATATCTGTTTATTTTCAAATGACGAAATCTCTAAGCCTCTGCCTCGCAAAGATGAAAGGGCAGAGCATATAATCAAAGTTCTCCACAAAAAAGCCGGTGATACTTTTACTGCCGGTATTATTGGCGGGGAAAGTGGTGTGGCGCGGATAACCGCAATTGATGACAACGGCATTTCTTTTGAATTCACCGCGGGCGGTAACGGCAAACCACTGGCTCCTTTTGATATGATAATTGGTTTTCCGCGTCCTATTCAGCTTAAACGACTTCTTCGCGATATTGCAGCTCTGGGGGTAGGGCGTGTGTATCTTACCGGAACTGATCTTGGCGAAAAATCTTATATGCAGAGTACTCTTGTAGAACGGGGCGCGGCTTATAAGATGCTTCTTGATGGAACGGTTCAGGCGGGAAGTACTCATGTACCGGAATTGTTTTTGTTTAAGACTCTGGATGAATGTCTGAACTCTATTGAAGGAGAACTTAAAACTTCTTCTGACAAAACTGCCCGTTTTGCTCTTGATAATGTGAATCCTGCCTGTAGTTTGAATAAGGCTTTGGGTGAGTCTCAGTCGGTTAAGCGTGTGATTGCTGCTATAGGAAGTGAGCGTGGCTGGACAGACAGAGAACGCCGCTTGCTTGAGTCAACTGGCTATGTTCGCTGTGGAATGGGTGAACGTATTATGCGTACAGAGACTGCGGCTACTGTGGCGGGCGCGATTATACTGTCGGGTCTTGGGATTATTTAGACATATTTTTCTTCTCATCAATAGTTGCGAGAATTTTATCCATTGATTTTATAAGCTCAGAAATTGTCTTGAAGTTTTCCTTGAGGTTTAACTGATAGAAAATCTGGGTGCCGATTTTTAAAGGCACAATGAGTCCTGCTTCCTTTAATACCTTAAGATGATGTGAAATTGCGGGGCGGGAAAGCTTTGATTTTGCTGAGAGGTTAGAAACGTTGATGCCATCAGAGCCTGCTTCTGCAATGTCCATAATCAGCTGCTGGCGGTATTCATCACTCATTGCAATGAAAAACGGAACACATGCGTTGAATGTTTTCAGTGTTTTTTTGATTTCAGCCTTATCTATCACAATTTACCCCTTTTAATAAGAATAAAACGATATTTTTTGCTTGTCAATATGATTAAATGATTAAAAAATTAAACATTTAATCAAAAAATCATTGACTTTAAAACTTTTTGTTATTATCTTCTTGGTTATAACGTTTAAGCGTTTAAGATATTAAACGGACGAACAAATAACAATGAAGGAGAATAGTAATGAAAGCTACAAGAGCTATTTTCAAGAGACCTCAGCTGATAATTGCGATTTGTGTAATCATCACTGGTGTTCTTGGATTTTTTATTAAGGACTTACAGATTGATAACTCAATCCGCCAGTTCCTTCCTCAAAAAGATGCTTCTTACACACGCCTTTCAGAAACAGAAGAGCAGTTTGGAAGCATGATGGTTATTGGTGTAAGTATGGAAGCCCGCAATGGCACAATTCTTACTCCAGAATATATTGATGTTGTGCGCCGTATTACAGACCGCGCACTCGAAGCAGAGGGAGTATCAGATGTTGATTCTCTTACTCATATTGATTATGTCTGCGAATCAGATGGGGCAATTTCTGCAAGCCAGTTGATTCCAGATTCTTACACAGGTTCTGCAGCAGATATCGCTCAGCTTGAAGGACGCCTTATTGAATGGGAGTCAATGTACAACCGTGTAATCGTAAATGACGATATGACTGGAACTCAGCTTCAGGTTACTTTGGCACCTTACAGCCACGAGTTTGAGATTGAACGTGCCTCAGCCCTCGGTTCAAAAAAGATTCGTTCTGAAGCAGAAGAGGAGGAAGATGTTCTCAATGCAATTACTGCAATTGTAAACGAAGAAACTGCCGGCCACAACGTAGATGTAAAGATTTACGGTAACCCGGTTGTAATGCAGAACTCCCGTGTGTTCATGCTTGCAGACCTTACCCGTCTTATTCCGCTTGTAATTGTTGTAGTTCTTCTTTCACTTTACTTCAGCTTTAAGACAATGGACGGAACTTTACTTCCTTTGATTACTGTAGTTATGGCAACCACCTGGACAATGGGACTTATGGCTTTGTTCGGTGTTACCTTTACTCTGGTTTCAAGTGTAATTCCTGTTGCTCTGATTGCGGTTGGTTCGGCTTATGGTATTCACGTTCTGACACATTATTACGTTGCCCTTGATATGACAGAAGGTGAGCTTACAAAAGAAAAATACACAGAGGCTGTTTTCAACGGACTTCATGAAGTTATGGGTGCGGTTCTGCTTGCAGGTATTACAACAGTTATCGGATTCATTTCGTTGATTTCCAGCCCGATTGCACCGCTTCACAGCTTTGCAGTTTTCACGGCAGTTGGTGTAACAATTTCGCTCCTGCTTGCAATCACCTTTATTCCTGCAATTCTTCTGCTTAAGAATCCGCAGAAGGTAATGGCAAGTCGTAACAAGAAACATAATATCAGCGAAAAGCTTGCTGCAAAACTTGAGCATGCAAGAAGACTTCGCGGCGGTAAGTCTGCAGATGAAGCTGAGGGTGAAACTCTATATCAGATTTATCATTTCTTCTGCGGTTCTAAGCCACGCCTTTATCTTTCAATTATCGTGATGGTTGGTTTGTCAGTTGTCGGTTTACGTTTACTCCATATCGATACCGCACTGGTAAATTACTTCCCGGAGAGCTGCGATATGAGACAGGACATCAACTATATCGACAAGCAGTTTGCGGGAACCAACAGTTTGTATCTGAACGTAAAGGGACCGGAGAAGGGCTCTCTTACAAATCCTGAAATCTTAAAGGCTGTTGATGACATGCAGGAATATCTTGAAGAAGAATATCCTGATATCGGTAAGGTTGTTTCTTTCACAGAGTTTATCAAGAGAATTAATCAGGTTTGGCATGTACCTGTAACTGATGGCAGTGCTGCGGCTGGTGCCGGTGATGCAGCTGCGATGGTTGAAGCTAACACAGCTAATACAGATGACTTCGGCGGCTTTGATGATTTTGGAGATTTCGGCGACGATACATTCGGAAGTGATACTTTTGGTGATGATTCGTTCGGTGATGACAGTTTTGGAAGTGATACTTTTGCAGATGCAGAAACTTCAACTTTTGATGCATCTAACTGGACTGATCCTAACACAGCTTATGCTGCTGCCCTTGAACAGCGGGTAACAGTGGAAGATGTAATTGGAATGATTAATAAGGCTTATGTTGCTGCCGGTGGAAAAACTGCAAGTGTAGAAGACATCGTAAACGAGCTTCAGAAATCTGTGAACTATAACGGAACTGCTTATTATGAGATTCCTTATGATGCAGCAAAGTATCCGGTTGCAAGCAGAGAAGAACTGGCTGGTGTTGTTCAGGGATATCTGACATTGCTTAGTGGTTCTCTGGACCGCTTTGTTGATGACGACATGAATCCTCAGATTATGAGAATTACAGTTCAGCTTAGAAACCATTCAACACAGACAACAGGTGACATTATTGCTGCAGCCCAGAAGTATGCTGAAACACACTTCCCTGAAGGCTACACACTCGAAGCAACCGGTACTGCAGAAATGGAATACACAATGACAAAGATGATTGTATCAAGCCAGCTTACAAGCCTTGTAATTTCACTCTTGTGTGTATTCATCATCATTGCAGTTGCTTTCAAGAGCGGCTGGGCCGGACTGCTCGGTGCTGTTCCGCTTGCCCTGGCAATCATTTTGAACTACATGGTTATGGGCTTTGCAGGAATCAATCTGGACCTCGTAACAAGTATTATTGCTTCTGTTGCAGTAGGAGTTGGAATCGATTACACAATCCACTTCCTTACAACTTATAAAGAAGAGCGTGCAAAAACTGACGACCTTGAAACTGTTACACGTATGACCTTCCGCAAGTCTGGTCACGGTATTGTAACAAACGCAATCGCAGTAGGATTTGG
Source organism: Treponema bryantii (assembly GCF_900111035.1). GTDB lineage: Bacteria > Spirochaetota > Spirochaetia > Treponematales > Treponemataceae > Treponema_D > Treponema_D bryantii_C. Next base: position 79,866 of record NZ_FOFU01000002.1, on the reverse strand, counting down.
CTTCCTGGTATTGTGCTTCTCAAAGTTCGTAGTTTTGAGATACATCGGAATCCTGGTAGCTATCGTAATGTTTACATCTAGCTTCCTTGCTATGACAGTTATTCCGGGCTTCTTGAATATGTATGCACCACGCTTTATTTCAAAGAAAAATAAATAGGTGCTAGGTGCTAGGGAAATTCCACCGCGGGGTTTTAGGGGCTGCGTAAGCCCCTAGGAGAAGGGGTGGTGAGCAACGAAGTGCGAACCAGGGGAAGGCTTTCCCCTTAAATCCCTAAAACCTAAAACCTAGAACCCAAAACCTAATAATAGGAGATATAAATATGAAAAGAACAACTAAACTTACAACATTGGTCGCAGTAATGGCTGCTTTAACAAACTTCGCTTTCGCAGATGAAAAGGGAAACGAAATTATGAACAAGGTTGCAGACTTCAAAAAGCCTGCTTACTCGGTTACTGATGTTTACATGATTCTTACTGACAAGAAGGGGACTCAGGATTCGAATGGTTTCCGCGAGTACGGAAAGGAAGACGGCAGCAAGACTTATATCGTAATGGATTTTAAGACAGGTACTAACAAGGGAACACGCTTCCTTCAGATTACTGATGACAATGGTCCTGATGAAAAACATATTTATCTTCCGGCCCTCAAGTCTGTTCGTCGTGTAAACTCAAGCGAAGGTTCTAAGGCTTTCATGGGATCTGATGCAACTTATGATGATTTGACTACACGTGATGTTTCTGAAGATGAGCACCAGTATATTGGTGAAGAAAAAATGAAGGTTGAAAGCGGCAAGGAATATGACTGCTACAAAATCAAAGAGATTCCTATCGACAAGAAGGGAACTCAGTACAACTACCGCATGGTTTGGGTTGATAAGGAAACTATGTATCCTATTCACACTGAGATGTATGACAAGAACGATAAGTTGATTAAGGTGCTCGAGGTTCTCGACATCCAGAAAATCAGCGGCTACGACATGCCAATGGAAAACAAACTGACAAATGTTCAGACTGGCCACAGTACTACTTTGAAGATTGCTAAGGTTGTAGCGCTCGATCAGGAGATTCCTGCACGTTACTTTACTCAGAACTTTTTGACTACTGGAAAATAAGAGGCGGAAAAATGAAAAAAATAGAGAAGTTTGTTTTGATGAGTTCGGCTCTGCTGCTCGGCGGAACTGCCTGGGCAGAGGACTTTGGAGATTTCGGTGGATTTGGTGACGATGCATCAGACAGCACTGCTTCTAAACTTGAAGTAAGCGGCGGTGCAGATACAGAGCTTCGCGCGTATGTAGATGTTGATGAAGTTAAGGCTGATAATATTGAGCTGGATGTAATTCCTTCTGCAAACCTTGAATTGAAATACAGCGGAAACAAATCTGATGTTGAACTCAATTTGAAGATTGATGAATATACTATCAAAAATCATCCGGAAGATATAATCGACGAGGCAGTGCTTCGCGGACGCTTCGGAGATTATTTTACTCTTGAAGCCGGTAAGATGAAGGTTGTCTGGGGTAAGGGAGACAAACTCCACGTACTCGATAACTTTAATGCAGACGACTATTCAGATTTTATAATTCCAGATTATCTTGACCGTCGTATCAGTACACCAATGGTTCGCGGTGTTGTAAGCCTTCCAGTTGCTAATCTGAATCTTGAAGGAATTTATACACCGCTTCTTCCTGCAGACCGCTTTGCTACTGATGGACGCTGGACACCAGCACAGGTTATAGAAATGTCTGAAGGTCTTACAAAGCTTGCAAAGATACATCTCGCTTCAGCAATTGCTAATCTTGAAAATGCAAGACTTGAAGCTGCAACTGCATCTGCTCTGGAAGCACTGGGAACTTCGGAGGCAAATGCAAGTCTTACAGCTCTTGTTACACAGGCTTATGCAGATGGAAAGATTTCTGCTGATCCAACAAAGGTTGCCGCTTTGATGCAGGCTGGAAAAACTCAGCAGGAAGCAACAGTTCTTGTCCTCGCTGCAGCATATAAAGATTATCTCGAAGAAAATCTGACAGCAGCAAATACTGAATATACTCTTTGCCTTGCAAACGCAAATAATCTTTCTGCAAATCCTGATGTAATCTATCCAAACTTGTGGACACTTAAATACGGACAGTTCGGTGCGCGTGCTACCTGGACTCTTGGTCAGGTTGATATGGGTGTAAGCTATTACAACGGCTGGTACAAGCAGCCTTCTGTAAATGCTTCAAAAGTAAACAGCTTCCTTACAAGCTATCTTTCAGATGGTGCTGTTGATGAAGAGGAGAAGTTCCTTGCTTACGATAAAAAGCAGACTTTCGGACTCGAGGCTTCAACTGTACTCTGGCACTTCAATGTTCGCGGTGAGTTTGCCTACAACCTTACTGATGATATAGATGGAACTGATCCATGGGTACATAATAACTCAATTGCATGGCTTGGTGGCTTTGATATAGATCTTCCGTTCTGGAATGCTAACTTGAACGTTCAGGAAATCGGCTCGTTTGTTTTCCATGGAGATGAGTGTGATAAAAATGCACTTGATGTTGATTATGGTGTAAACGGATATACAAACAATAAGATTGTCTGCAATATCACAACATCATTCATGAATGACAAGATTGCTCCGGAAGTTACAGTAATGTACGGAATTGAAAATAAAGATCTCGTAGTAATGCCAAAACTTGCTTTCAATGCAGATCAGAACCTGACACTTACAGCCAGCGGTATGTATATCTGGTGTGGTGACGATAACAGCGAGTTCAAGTCTTGGGAAGATAACAGCTTCGTGAGTCTTGCAGCAAGTTATCAATTCTAACGATTTTTATATGGGGGATTTGAAAAATCCCCTTTTCATTTTTCTTTCCTAATATAACATTTTTTTAATAATTAAGTTGTGCTATAAAATTTTATGTGTTAAAGTAACAATATAATAAAAAAATTATAAAAAGAGGAAGGTAAAAATGAAAAAATTAAAAATCGGTTTATTAGGTCTGTTATTAACCAGTTTGTTAGTAACATCATGTAGCAACTTTAATGATTTCAGCAAAGAAGAAGCTGATGAGGTTGTTCCACAGGAAGTTGTAATTGGCGACGAGTTAATTTATGGCGAGAGTTTTTCTTTTCAGAATGTTTATGAAGCAATTCTTGGAGAATTAGAAGATACCGCAAGAACTTGTAGAAGTGCCAGAAGTGCTGATGGCGAAGAAGAACCATTTGAATTTGAAGATTCTGATTTAATTGAAATGGTGTATTTTTCTGTACATCCAACATCTTCAGACTCATTAAAATTAATTAATGAAAAAATGGGATATCTCAATCCTGTTGAACTTGATAAAGATATTCTTCAGGCCTGTGATGCAGAAAAACTTATCTTTACAAAAACTGATATATCAGATTCAGAAAATATAGAAGAATATATTAATTTTGATACAAAATACTATTATATAGTTGAAAAAGAAATGGCAGACAATCTGTCAGGTATTCTTGAAGGCTTTAACGTAATTGAAGAATTTGAGATGCTTACAGATGAAGCTCTTGGAAAAATTGCAGATGAATATCAGGATTATGTTGATCTGTATGGAGATGAAGCTGCCCGAGGTATTTTTTCAAAAATATGGAATGGAATAAAAACTGTTGCAAAAACTGTAGCGAATGCAATTACAACTGCTGCAAAAACAGTTGTAAATTTCCTTGTTAAACCTTATACAATTTCTGGTAAAGTTTATTACACCTATAATGGTATTCAAAAACCAGCATATGGAATAAATATACAGAATGTTGTACTTGGTGGAAAAAATCAGGATACAGATGTAAATGGTAGTTTTAATCTTGGTTCAAGAACTGATTCTGCAGGTTTGTGTTTCCTTTGGATTAATTATGAAAACAAAGCATGTAAATTGAGTAACTTTCTGGGACTTACAGCATCAACTTTAGTAAAAACAGCATTTCCATCATATCTCCAGAATGTAACAATTACATCAAGTTCAGATTATGCAAATGCAAAAATGGCTATTTGTAGCGATATGCTAAGTAGATATAATGATGAATCAAAAAGACATTCAAAAATTCCACAGGCTGTAGTGTGGACAACAGAATTTGGAAAAGGAACTTCATCTGCTCCTTCATTCCATGTTCGCGGATCGATTATTCTCCCAGATATCATTTTGACTGGCGTAACTGCAAATGAAAATGATAAAGCTATGGATAAACTTAATACTTTGCATCATGAATACACACATTTCCTTCAATGCGTTTATGCAGAAAATAAAAATAATTTCTGGGATAATGTTGTTTTGTCAGAAATTGGGTGTACAATTGCAACTGCTACAGTAGATTTAATTAATAAAATTTTTAATTCGAATCTAAGCACCGGATATACAGCTTCTTATAATTTTGAAAATCCATATGTATGTTTTGCCGAGAACTATGCTGAATGGTATTCTTTGGTAGGTTGTTATAGTAAAGGTGTTATTGGTAAATCTCTCTATTCAGGATACGGAACAGGTACATTCGTTACTACTGATACAACTTTTGATAACCAATTAATTTTTGCAAGAATTGTTACACTTTTGAATAATAATGGATATTCTAATTCAGCAGATATTATTGTATCTATTGTTGATCAATATAATGTTACAACTTTTAATGAGTTTTATGAAGCTTTAATAAAAGATTATCCTAACCTAAAAACAAAGATCAATGAAAAATTTCAGAATGATGAAATATATAAAGTGTGTGGAAATAAAATTGGTAATGTGATTATATATCAATAATCAAGGAAAAAAAGATGCTAAAAAAAGATAGTTTCATATTTATATTTACATGTTTAATTACATTCCTGCTCTGGGGGTGTAAAGATGTTTATTTGGATATGAACAATGTTAATTGTAAACTTGATAAAGACTCTTATGCAAAAAATGAGAATATTACCTTAACTTATTATGGATATTTTGAAGATAGTAATGATATTGGTGATCTTAGAATTGATTTTACTGTTTATAAATTAATTAATGGTGAAAATGATTTTGAGAATCTCACTGAAGTTGATTTTGAAAATCCAGAAAATATATCCAGTTTTAGTGAAGGTTTGTATTATGTAACTATAAAAGAAAATGAAGAGATGAGCAGTTTTAAAGATTCAATTGTATTTAGTATAAATGAATCTGGAGAATATGAATTGTTCGTTGCCATCGGTGGTTCAACATATAATCATCCCTATGGTGGAACACAGACTTTCTCATTTCCTATCACTATTACAGAATAAAAAAATCTGAATAAAAACCTCTTTCCCAATCTTTAAAAGACAGTTAAAATGGGGAAGAGGTTTTTGAATTGAATAACGAAAGAATTAAAGAAATTCTGCTGGACATTTCTCCATGTGAGATTGATTTTACGGTTACCCAGACAGGTAAAGAAAGCAAGAGAGTTAACGGCTTTTACAAACCAGATACACATGAAATCTTCCTTCATAATCTGAATTTTAAATCTGACAACATGCTGATTTATACAGCAGTACATGAATATACACATCATCTTTGTACTATAGAAAAGCAGGAAAATGACCCTAGTTACGGAAAAGCCTGCAAGGTTCATACTCAGGAATTCTGGGCAAAGTTTGGTGACCTTCTGAAAATAGCAGAAGAAAAAGGTTATTACTCAATCGGTTGGGAAAGCAACGAAGAACTCAAGGCTCTTACTCAGGATATTAAAGAAAACTATCTTGCAAAGAACGGCCAGCTCATGCAGGAATTCGGTAAAAAACTTGCCCGTGCTTTTGATCTTTGTCAGGAAGCAGATATCCGTTATGAAGATTATGTTGACCGTGTACTTTGTCTTCCACGTGGGGCCGCAAAGGATATCCGTAAGGTTGGTGCAGTAGAAGTAAATCCTGCAATCGGTTTTGAAAATATGAAAGTAGTTGCGAGTGTTCGTAAGAAGGATGCCCGTGCTGAAGTAGAACAAGAGTTCCTTGCCGGCGGAAAGAGCCCTTCATCTGTACGCGAAATGATGAAGCAGAAATCAGCTCAGGCAAATGGAACTGATCCTAAAACAAAACTTGAAAAAGAAAAATCACGACTTGAAAAAACAATTGCGCAGCTTACACAGCGCCTTGAATATGTGGAGGAGAGTCTTGCAAATATGTAAATCAAAAAGGACTGGAGCTCTGGCGGTCATGTTCATAACAGGAAGTTTACTTTTTGGACTGGATATGCCTGAAATGCCGGAGATGCCTTCTATGCCGACAGTTGGAGGTGGTTTTTATACGCCAAGTTTTCCGACAAGGCCGGGCAATAAGAAGACTCCTTCAGACTCAGAAAATTCAAATGAAAAATCAGAAATCGTACTTACAGAGGCCCTGACTCCGGAAAGTACACTTAATGCAGCTTTGTCTAAGGGTAATACTCTTACTGCTTATGATATTTCATCGCTTTATGATTCAGGACTTTTCAGTGATATTTCATCACTTTATTCCGGCGGATCAGCTTCGAACTATAATACTTCAACTTCTACCAACGTGGTACTTCAGCAGGTTTTGAATAGTCTGAATGAATTGAAAAAGCAGCAGCAGGGAGCAAGTGCAAAAGAAAAGAATGAGCTGCAGGCAGTTAAGACTGATGCAGAAACTTTTAAGCGCCGTGAACCATCAATCCTGCGTTTTAAAATAAATGGATATAATATTTCTGATTCACTTACAAAAGTGTTCTTCAGCGAAACAGAACCAGACGGAACTTTTCTTTTGACAGGAGACAGAAGATATTTTGTAAATCAGCAGGTTCGAACAGAAACTTTTTATCTGCTTTTTAAAACAATGAGTTCAAACGGCTCTTCCATTACCTATAAGGTTCAGCCAAGCATAGTTCAGGATTCAAAGAATGAAAATTCTTATGTATACAGACTTGCAAATATAAAAAATCTGGAAGCAGAAAAAACTGGAAATCTTGTAGTCATGCATTTTTCTGGAGATTCTCTTTCAGCAGATTTACTTTTGGATATAGATAGTAAATAGAATATGGTAGATTTAATTGATGGCTTAAAAAAATGTGGCATTCCGGAGTCTGCAGCAGAACCGCTTGCAGTAAAAATGGAAGCCTATATAAAAGAAATTATACTTTTCAATTCTGCGTATAATCTTACAAATACCAGTGACCGCGATGAACTTGTTGTAAGACATATTTTTGATTCTCTTGCAGCATGGCCGAAAATTATGTCGCTGGTTGAGTGTTCGCGAAGCGACTGTGACGAAACCACCACTGTTACTCTAGCCGACATTGGAAGCGGCGGTGGCCTTCCAGGCATTCCTCTTGCGGCAGCTTTTACCTGTGCTGGAATTGAAAATGTCCGCTTTGAGCTTGTTGAGCGTATGGAAAAACGCTGTGCCTTTCTTGAAAACTGCGCAGCAATTCTCGGACTCAAAAACGTAACAGTAATCAACAGCGAAGCAGAACGTATAGATCCGGAAGCTTATGATTTAATAACCTTCCGTGCCTTCCGCCCGCTTGATAAAAAAATGACAAAGACCTTACTGCGCATTGTAAAAGCAGGAGGTAAGCTTTGTGCTTATAAGGCAAAGGCTGCAAGTATAAAAGAAGAAATGAATGGAATTACCGCACTTGTTCCAGAGTACGAGGTTTTCCCGCTTGCAGTTCCAGGCCTTGAAGATTCGGAGAGAAATCTTGTAGTAATCACAAAATAGATGCCGAAAAAAAACGGCATGATATGAGGAGTTAATAATGAGCTTGATAAAGAAAGATAAAAACCGTACACCTGCACAGGTAGTAGTACAGGATGTAGTAAAAATCAAAAAAGGCGAGAGAGTTTTAATTATTGCAAACCCTGCAACTTCAGAAATTGCACAGGATTTATATTCAGCCAGCTGTGAAATCGGTGGTCAGACAACACTGATGTTCCAGCCGGACAAGACCAGCTTTGATAATGCGAATCCGGAAGTTCTCGCGGCTTTAGCTTCGCGTCCAGACGTTTATTTTTCAATTTCTAATATCAAACTTGGTAAAGATCCACAGGCTACAGCAAATCCATATGTTACAGAGGATGGTCAGAAGTTTACTCATATTGCAGATTATCTTATGGACGGTCTTAAGGTAATGCGTGGTGCCTGGACACCTGGAATCACCGTAGACATGATGAACCGCACTGCCGCCATCGATTACAAAGAACTTCAGAGCCGCTGTGCACGCCTTGATGAGCTTTTTAAGAATGCAGTAAGTGTTCATGTTAAAGCACCTGCGGGAACAGATCTCATAATTCCAATAAATGGCCGTGCCCTTATGTTTGATGACGGAGATTTCTCTAAGCCGGGAACTGGCGGAAACATTCCTGCCGGCGAGGTTTTTATCAGTCCTGTTGTGGGTGGAAGTCAGCTTAAGTCTGCAGACGGTAAAGTTCTTGAGCAGCAGAGCGATGGTTGTGAGGGTGTTATTGTTTACGATGGTTCAATGACATTTTCAGATGGAGATTCAATTATAGAAACTCCAATTACCTGTAAGGTTGAAAAAGGTTATGTAACAGATATTTCTGGTGGAGCAGAGGCTCGTCGTCTCCTTAAGACAGTTCTTGAAGCAGAGCTCCGTCCTTTCGTCCTTGAAAAAGAAGGTAAGCTTCCACAGGGACAGGCAGCAGTTTATAAAAAGAATGCACGCAATATCGGTGAACTTGGAATCGGTTTGAATCCTGCTGCTACAATTACTGGAAATATGCTCGAAGACGAAAAAGCTTTCCATACATGTCATTTCGCAATCGGAGAAAATTACGATAATGATGCACCAAGTTTAATTCATCTTGATGGAGTTGTGCGCGATCCGACAATTACTCTTACTTATGCTGACGGAACTTCACGCACAATTTTACAGGATGGTTCATTGCAGCTGGAGTAAAGCATGAGTAAAAAGAAAGACCGTAGAATTAAACGGTTGCAGTGGTTTCCAATCTGGCCAACTGTACTGCAGATGATATTTACTGAATTCGCAATTTTTGTATTTACGTCTTTCATTTGTATGTTAGCCGCTCTGGGAATCATAAATACTCTTATAATCAATAATGCACAGGAATGTCGTACCGTAGTAAAAGCTGTTGAGGAAAACTGGAAAAAAGATACTCCTGAACAGCTTGAGGAACGACTTTCCTATTATACAGAAACTTATAGAGATATAAACAAAATATATCTTGATAATCATAACAATGTGGTGAACTTATTGCCGCAATTAAAGCAGTACCTCGATGAAGAAACCCTGGAATTATTTGATACAGTTGGTGTGATTCATTTTATTGATAAAGATTACAATGATGATGACATTGAGTTTCATGTATCAACAGATAATGACAGGCCTTCTGATTTAATCCGGAATATAATTTTTTACAATCCGAAAAATCTTTTCAAGTTGATTCATGTTGAAAGATTTTTGCAGGACCGTGAATATATTTCCTGGGCAGCAAAAGAAAGTTTTGGACTTCATGTGATTTCTGTTTATCGCACCGATATTCCGAAAATCAACTTGTGCTTTAAAACTGTCTACAGACTGAATGAATTTCAGTTTACTCTGCTCGTAACAGTTTTATTTTTCTTTATTGTAGTTTTATTTGTCAGTACAATTTATGAGGTAACAAAACTTATTGATGCTGTTCACGAGCGTTCGCGTATCAATAAGCTTGTAACAACAGATACAATTACAGGCGGATATAATAAAGAATACTTTCTGCAGAAAGCAAAAAAAGAAATTTCACGCGGACACAGAAGTTATGCTGTTGTTCAGCTGCGTCTTGAAAAGTATAGAAATTACTGTACAGCTTATGGGCTTAAGCAGGGGGAAAATCTTCTTGAAGAAATCAATTCAACTCTTGTTCAGATGCTCATGAAAAAAGAGTTTGTCGCTCATGTTGAAAAATCTGATTTTGCTCTTCTTCTTAATTATCAGAATGATGAAGCTCTGGAAATCCGGATTCGAAATATGATGAATATTTTGCGTGAGCATAGGGGTGGACAGCATCTTACTTTCTCAGCTGGCGTTTGCCATGTTGTTGCACGCGATGAGGATATCGGGGTAATTATAACCTGTGCCGGACTTGCTATTCCAAAAACTGTAAAACTACAGGATGAAATTGTCTGGTTCAATGATTCCATGAAAGAAGAACAGGTTTGGGAACGTCGTATTGAAGATGACATGGAAAAGGCTCTGGAGAATCATGAGTTTCAGGTTTTCCTTCAGCCAAAATATTCAACAAAGAAAGAAGAACTTTCTGCAGCAGAAGCTCTGGTTCGCTGGATTCATCCTGTGTTAGGTTTTGTATCGCCTGGAAAGTTTATTCCGATTTTTGAAAGAAACGGTTTTATTCTTCAACTTGATGATTATATGCTTGATGCAGTTGCGCATTTACAGGCAGCCTGGATGAGTCAGGGGAAAAAGCTCGTTCCGATTTCTGTGAATGTTTCACGCGCCCATTTTGCAGAGGAAAATCTTGCTGAACACATCTGTTCGATTGTAGATAAGTTTAAGGTTCCTCATGAATATATCGAGCTTGAACTTACAGAAAGCGCCTTCTTTGATGATAAGGCTGTGTTGCTAACAACCGTTCGTAAGTTAAAAGGTTTTGGCTTTAAAGTTTCAATGGACGATTTTGGTGCAGGGTATTCTTCACTGAATTCTCTTAAGGAACTTCCTCTTGATATAATAAAACTTGATGCAGAATTTTTTAGAAGTGTAGATGATATTGAGCGTTCAAATCTTATTGTCGGCCAGACAATTTCACTTGCCAAAAAACTTGGAATGGAAATTGTTGCAGAGGGAATTGAAACTCGTGAACAGGTTGATTTTCTTGCAAAGCAGGATTGTGATCTTATTCAGGGTTTCTATTTTTCTAAACCTCTGCCGGTTGCAGAGTTTGAAGAACGTGCATATCCAAAGGAGTAAAATATATGTGTAAATATCTTAAAAAATCATTGTTAATAATTTCGTCCATTATGATTTTGAATTTTACAGCTTGTGCAAAATCAAAAAAATCAAATGAAGTACAAACGGAAGCTGCTGCACAGCCGGTACAGACAGTTGCAAATCCTGAAATAGAAAAATTAAACAAAGTTCTGCTTTCAATGACAGATCGTTGTAAGGCTGCTATTCCAAATGGAGATCCAGAAGAGTTTCTTGCAGATCTTCATAAAGTTTTGGATTCAATTGCAGATTTTAGTTCAGAGGATTTGAGTCCTTTTTATCTGATAGATAAAACTCATACAGTAAGCAGTACTTACGAGCCTAAGGGACTTATTCATCTTGAAAACTGCTCTGCATATAAGGTGAATAAAAATAATTTGAGTCTTCGCCCAGAAGCTTATAAAGCATTGGGAGAACTCGGAACCGCTGCAAAGGCAGATGGCGTTACACTTACAATCAGTTCAACATACCGTTCTTATGATTATCAGAAAAATCTTTTTGATTACTGGGTAAGTGTTGATGGTCTTGAAGAAGCTGAGCGTGAAAGCGCAAGACCGGGAACAAGTCAGCATCAGCTTGGAATGGCTTTGGATTTTGCTCCTGTTGATGATGCTTTTGATAAAACTCCGGGTGGAAAATGGGTTTACGAAAATGCCGCAAAATACGGCTGGTCACTCAGTTTTCCGCAGGGCTATGAAGATGTAACAGGATACCGTTGGGAATGCTGGCACTTCCGCTACATTGGTGTAACAGCGTGCCAGTTCCAGAAAAAGTGGTTCGGAGACGTTCAGCAATTCATGATAGAATTCCTGAACGCCTGGGAAATGTCATCCTGAACTTGATTCAGAATCTATCAGACGTGGATGTGAATGATTCGCTCCATGATAAACGATGCATCATCCTTCAGGTGCTTAGCGGCATCCTGAACGGAGTGAGTTCCGTCTTTCATTTCTGCAATACTCTTTAAGAGCAGTTCATTACCCGCATTCTGTTCATCCATAGAATTCTTAACTTCAAGCTGCTGGTCTTTTACTTCACCGGCAAGACTTACAACCGAATCAAATTCCTGCTGAACAGTACCTGCCTTTGAGTATGCATTATCAACCATCTGTTTAATATTCTTAAGAACTTCTCCAATCTGCTTTGCCTGACGACCTGAGTCTTCGGCAAGCTTTCGGATTTCATCTGCAACGACACTGAAGCCTGCACCGAATTCACCGGCATGAGCAGCCTCAATCGCAGCGTTCATAGCAAGAAGGTTTGTCTGGCTGGAAATCTGACCGATTACCTTACTCATTTCAACCAGCTGTTTAGATTCCTTTTCAATTTCACCAACAAGATTTGTTACTTCCTGAAGGTTTGTACGTCCAATTCCAGTTGCATTTTCAAGATCATTTACAATTACAAAGTTCTTATCAATGATTGTATAAATAGACTGAATTGCCTTAATCATCTGTTCAACGGCAGAAGAAGAATCAGAAACTGTAGTACTCATGTTTTCTGTAACATCAGAAAGGGAGATGATGTTGTTCTTTGCAACTTCAAGCATGGAAATACTTTCGCTGGTTACCTTTCTGATTGCAGCATTTAATTCTACTGTGTGATCTTCATTAGCCTTCTTAAGTACGTAGTGATGACAGTTCTGAACCTTGTTCTTTCCATTGAAAATTGCAAGAGCCATCTGTTCGCAGGAATTGTAACCACAGGCACCGCAGTTATAAATATCATCCTGAGAATGCTTTCCCATCTGTTCAAGAATTCTTCGTACTTCTTCGCGCGTTGGAAGTTTAAGCAGCGAATGGAAAACTGCGCTTCTGTCTGTATAAGCACGTTCATAAATACCAGGCTTCCAGTATGCATCAAGCTTTTTCTGAAGTGCTTTAATTGCCTTCTGTTTTTTATGGCCGCTTAAAGTGTGCAGTTGTTCGCGTCTTTCAATACAGCGTTTTTCTACATAAGATTCAATTTCATCAAGTGAGATATTATGATTTACAGTTCCGGCGCCACGGTTACAACCTTTTTCACAGTTCAGACAGTCAACAAGTTTGAAATATGGTTTTGAACCGTTAGCCATACATTCATCAAGATGCTCAAAATATTCAATAACGGCAGGGTGTCCTTCAATCTTACGGGTCTGGCGTGCAATTCCTGGAACAAGGCGTTCTGCAGTGAGCATGAGTCCGCCTGGAGTAGAGTAGCGTGTGCCACGTTCGGCAAGAGGGTTATCATAATCAACCTTAGGGAACTTTTCCAGATTGATATTGTTTTCTTCAAAATATGCAGAAAGTGATTTCATTGTTACGTTATAGTCACCACGGCCGTTTTCATCAAATTCACGGCGCTTTGCATAACAAGGCGAAATAACAACAATCTTATGATTCTTATACTCCTGATGGAAATGGCGGATAAATTCTACAGTATGAGCCATAGGACTGTCGCCCTTGGCAAGATACTGAATAAGATTTGGTCTGTAAGTTTCGATAAAAGCAACAAGGGCTGGACAAGGTTGAGCAATCATTAAAGGTGGATTTTCCCTTGTCATCTGCTCAACGTAGGTTTTAGTTGTGAGCTCTGCACCAAATGAAACATCAAAGATGGCTTGTACGCCAATAGATTTGAGCCAGCCATTTAATTCAAGGTCATGGCCTTTAAAGTTTACGGCTACAGCAGGTGCAACAATTGCAACAAATGGTGTGCCGTTTTTAAGCTCATTAAAGAATGCTGCTGTATCATCTATTCCGGTTCGGGCTCCGTGTGTACAGGCTTCAATACATGCACCGCAGCCGATACATAAATCATGGTTTAAGGTAACATAATCACCTGAACCATCATTACAAAGCTTTACCGGACATACTGAAATACAGCGATGACAGTTACAACACTTTTCGCTATCAACGTTAATTACAGGACTAAAATGCAGTCCATCAGCATTCATGCTATCCATAAACTATAAAACTCTCCTTCCCCTCACTTAACTGTAAGCATTTAATTTTAACATACAAATCTTAATTTACAAACAAAAACTTGTTAAATAGGTATTTTTTCTGATATACTCCCATTCATGAAATCTTGTGAAAAATTAGATGTTCGTTTGATTGCATTGGACCTGGATGATACTCTTTTAAATGATAACCGTGAAATAACAGATATGACGGTTGAGGCTCTTCGCGAATGTGCTGAGCGCGGAATTTATGTTGTGCTTTGTTCAGGCCGCGCAGAAGATGCAATTCTTCCTTTTGTGAGAAGACTTGAAATTGCCGGAAAAGAAGCTGGACGTTTTTTGATTGCCATAAACGGCTGTTCAATTTTTGATCTGCATAAACGTCAACAGATTTTCTGCCGTAAAGTTGAAGCTGATATTCTGACCCGCACTAATGAAGTTGCAGAGGCACGCGGGCTTCGCAGTGAAGTTTATACACCTGATACAATCTACTATCGTGAAGAAACAAAATGGACTAAACTTGATGTTGACCTGTGCGGACTTAAAGGCGCAAAGGTTGAAGATTATGATGAATTCCTTAAGCGCGGTTTTACAAAAATGCTCGTTCCTGGAGAACCTTCAGAACTTCTTGAACTGCAGAGTGAGCTTCGCGCTGAGTTTGGAGAACGCGCCGTAATCTTTACAAGTAAGCCGTACTTCCTTGAAATCCTTCCACCGAACTGCGGAAAGGGAGAAGCTGTAAGCTGGCTTGCAAATGAACTAGGCTTTGGAATGGACAAGGTGATGGGCTTTGGCGACAGTATGAATGATGAAAGCCTTATCCGCATGGCAGGTTACGGTGTCGCAATGTGCAATGGGCTTGAGGAAATGAAAAAGGTCGCCCGCTTTGTTACAGACTTAGACAATAATCACGACGGTGTCGGCGATTTTATAAAGAAGCACGTATTATAACGTCATCCCGAATTTGATTCGGGATCTATTTATAAAGCTCGGGTGTGATTCCGAGTGACTTCATTAACTCCGGTGGTTGAGAAGGAGACGCTGTATCTAAAACACCGGCTTTTTTTATCGCCCGGATTAAAATATTCTTCGGCGTATGTTCCATATCAATAAACTCGAGCATCTGAACTTTGTAACCCTGCTGCTCCAGCCATTCACCGCGAAGGGCGTCTGTAACAAGAGAACTGAATTTTTCCCTTATGATTCCCCATTTTAATAACGGCTCAAATTCTGCTGGAACTTCGCCTGCTGTACCGCCTGCTTTTCCGCGAGTTTGAAGCTGTGTATTTATCTGATGCTGACAGCACGGCACACTAAGAATTGCACGGGCACCGCGTTCTACGGCATATTTCAAAGCAAAATCAGTTGCTGTATCGCAGGCATGAAGTGTGATTACAATGTCAGGACTGTGAGAGCCGGAATAATCAGCAATGTTTCCTGTGTGGAAAATAAGTCCTTTAAGTTCAAGTTTTTGCGCCATGTCATTACAGTATTTAATAACTTCTTCTTTCAAATCGAGACCTTCAATTTCGCATGGAATGTGGCGGATCTCTGTAAGAAAATAATGAACAGCAAAAGTCAGGTAAGATTTTCCGCACCCAAAATCTGCAATGCGAAGCGGTTCTCCGTCCTTGGTTTTATCAGCAAATTCCGGAAGAATATCATCAATGAATTCCAGAAATCGGTTTATCTGCCGGAACTTATCATGGCGTGAAGAAATCACCTTGCCTTCATCATTCATAATTCCAAGCAGTACAAGGAATGGAACAGGCGCCCCTTCCGGCAGCAGGTAATTTTTCTTTTTTGCAGGTAATACTTTGAGTGGAGTTGAAGTAACATTTATTGTCTTCCTCAGCTCTGTAATCTTTCCCTTTTTATTTGTAAGCAGAGTAATCTCTTCGTTCTCAGTTCGCTTTACACAGTTCTTAAAAGTAGTGCCCACATTAGCATCCAGAAACTCCGAAAGCTCCGCCTCTGTCATTTTGTTATGGAATACCTGTGTTTTAGTGAACATTTCTTCCTGATACAATGCCCCGTCCGCCGTATTCACGAGTTTAAACTTAATTTTCTGATATGGCCTGCCAAGCTTCTTTTCGATGTCTCCAGCCGGTTTTGACAATGTAACACTAAGTATCATTTTTTTTACCCCGTAAGTTTTATAAAACGTACACATAGGACTTTTGCATTATAAAGAACTAAAGAAAAGTTTGGCGCGAGGGAGCAGATTTGTAGGGCAAAAAGACTTTGTTTGTGGCTGCCGCGGGAGCGGCAGTATAATAGTTTCTATACCACAAACAACGTCTAGCGCATTATTGCGCGTTTTTGTCCTATAAATATGCGACCGGGAGCCAAAGTTCACGGTTTGTTTGTTTGTTTATTTATAATGTGTAAGCCTCTGTTTTTCGAGTTCACAAATAATTAAACAGTATACTAATTATTTAAAAAATGATACATTGTGTTATATGGGAAAGTGTATTGTGTTTGTAAACCAGAAGGGTGGTGTCGGCAAAACTACTTCTGCAATAAATATTGGTGCATATATCGCACTCGCAGGTAAAAAGGTTCTTCTTGTTGATTTTGACTCACAGGGAAATATGTCTAGTGGTGTAGGAGTTTCAAAAGACAAGCCTACTATTTATGAGCTTCTTGCCGGTCAGGTAGAAGGTGAAAAGGCTGTTAAGAAAACTCCTGTTGAAAATCTTGATGCAATCAGTGCTTCAATTGACCTTTCGGGTGTTGCAATAGAGCTTGCAGACCAGGAAGACCGCGAATTCTATCTTAAGAATGCGCTTGAACCACTTAAGGCTATTTATGATTATATTCTGATAGACTGTCCACCTTCCCTTGGTATTCTTACACTTAACGGCCTTGCAGCCGCTGATTCAGTACTCGTTCCTATGCAGTGTGAATATTTTGCCCTTGAAGGAATCACACTTCTTTTGCAGACCGTTCAGAAGGTTCAGAAAGGAATTAATCCTGACCTTAAGATCGGTGGTATTTTCTTTACTATGTATGATTCACGTACACGTCTTGCCCAGGATGTTGTAATGCAGGTTAAGTCATATTTCAAGGATGTAGTTTTCAATACAATTATTCCTAGAAATGTACGACTTTCAGAAGCTCCTTCACATGGACTTCCTATCTGTAAATACGATCCTGAGTGTGTAGGTGCCCGCAGTTATGCAAAACTTGCAGAAGAGGTGATTCGCCGTGGCTAAAAATGCATTAGGAAAAGGTCTTGGTGCACTGCTGGGTGAGAATCCTGCAGCGCAGGAAGAAGTTGCCGTTTCTACAGGTGCTGTAACTAACGGAGGACTTCATAACACAACTCTTAAAAGAACAAAACTTCCTGCTGCCATTAAGATGGAAGAAGACGGAAGTATGTGGCTGGATCCTGCACTCCTTAAGCCTAATCCAAAACAGCCTCGAATTGAATTTAATCAGAAACAACTTGATGAACTTTGCGAATCAATAAAATCAAACGGAATCCTTCAGCCAATTATTGTTGAAGATGCCGGAGACGGAAGTTTTTATATTATTGCCGGTGAACGTCGTACACGTGCCGCAAGAATGGCAGGACTTACAAAAGTTCCTGTTCAACTCCGTAAGTTTGATGAACAGCAGAAACTCGAAATGGCACTCATTGAAAATATTCAGCGTGCCGACCTTAATCCAATAGAAGAAGCTACAGCATATTATAATCTTATTCAGATGGGAGACCTTAATCAGGAAGAAGTTGCAAAGCGTGTAGGTAAAGCCCGTGCAACGGTTGCAAACGCTATCCGCCTTTTGAAGCTACCTGAGGATATTCAGCATGCGCTTGTAAATGGTCAGATTACTTCTGGTCATGCCCGTGCTCTCCTTATGGTAAAGAACGATGCAGATATGCGCGTTATGTTTGCTAAGATTGTAGGAAACGGACTTTCTGTACGCGAAGCAGAAGCTCTCGCCGACACCTATAACGGCGGTGGCCGCGCTGCTGCAAAGAAAGACGATGATAAAAAGGTTCAGAAAAAAGATCCTGATGTACTTGCATTTGAGCAGGAGCTCAGAAATATTTTTGGAACCCGTGACGTCAGCCTCAAGGGCGACATTAACAAAGGTTTCATCATAATCGGCTTTGATAATAAAAAGGACTTCGATAGAATCTACGAAGTCCTGATGTCTAAGAAAGCTTAATTTAACCCAAGGAAGGCCTTACAGCACTCATACATCTGGCTGATGTCTTCCTTGCTGGTGATTTCCCATGGTGCGTGCATGCTCAAGACTGCAACGCCGCCGTCCAATACATTCATTCCATATTTTGCTGCGTGGTAGGCAATTGTTCCGCCACCACCCTGATCAACTTTTCCAAGTTCTGCCATCTGATAAGTTACGTTAGAGTCGTACATAGCGGCACGGACCTTAGCAATGAACTCTGGGTTTGCATCGCTTGCTCCAGACTTACCGCGGCTTCCAGTATATTTCTGGAATGTAACTCCGCCACCGAGCATACTTGTGTTATCTTTATCAAAAAGATTTGCATTCATTGGATCGTAAGCAGCATTTACATCACTTGAAAGCATGTAACTGTTTTCAAGGCAGCGTCTTAAAGTAAGCTCACTGTAAGATGCTTCTGTACGTGCAACAATTTCAGCAGTCATATTTTCAAAAAGATTAGAAGCCATACCAGTAGCACCAACGCTTCCGATTTCTTCCTTGTCTACACAAAGACAGCAGGTAGTTCTTTTTCCTGCATGAATCTCAAGCATAGCGGCAACGGAAGCGTAAGCACATGAACGGTCATCCTGTCCATATCCAAGAATCATAGAACGGTCGAGTCCCATATCGCGGGCTTTTCCGGCTGGAACAATTTCAAGTTCAGCAGATTCAAAATCTTTTTCTTCGATGCCGTACATTTCTTTCAAAAGTGCAAGTACAGTCTTTTTGCTTTTTTCTTTAAGTTCTTTCTTTTCTTCTTTTGTAAGATTGTCAGTGTTGCTTGGAGAAACTGAGCCCATAATTACATCAAGGTCTTCGCCCTTAATAAAGTCACTGGCCTTTTCCTTCATCTGATCCTGAGCAAGGTGTGGCAAAATGTCAGAAATACAGAAAACAGGTTCGTCCTGATTCTCGCCGATTACAACATTTACAGATTTTCCGTCTTTCTTTACAACAACACCGTGAATGGCCAGAGGAATAGTTGTCCACTGATATTTTTTAATACCGCCATAGTAATGAGTGTTCATGTAAGTAATGCAATCTTTCTCGTAGAAAGGATTCTGCTTTGCATCGAGGCGAGGGGAATCAATATGTGCACAGAGAATATTCATTCCCTTTTCAACAGGTTCAAAGCCAATTTCAAAAAGTCCAACGGCTTTGTTCATCTTTGTTATATAAACTTTATCGCCAGGTGTAAGCTTTTTGAATTTTGTAATGTTTTTATAGCCCTTTTTTTCGGCCATTTTGATGATCTGCTCAACGCATTCTCTCTCTGTCTTTCCGTTGTTTAAAAAATTCTTGTAATCAACAATCAATTGTTCATTCATATAAATCTCCTAAATCTTTCCGACAGACTCTCTCTCGATTATTCCGCACTGAACAAAGCTCTGCTGTTGTTCTGAGTCATCCTCATTGTTAATCTGCTTCAAAATGAGTTCAGCAGATTTTCGGCCAATGTCATAGAGAGGAATTTCTACAGTAGTGAGGGCTGGCTTAAGATATCTCGACATAGTACGATTATCATAACCTGCTACAGAAATGTCTTTTCCTGGAACAAGTTTTTTTTCATAAAGATAGTCATATACGCCGGCAGCCATAAGATCATTAAAGCAGAAAACGGCAGTGTAATCAGAATCTTCAAGAAGCAGCTTTGCATTTTCATATCCGCTTGGAGTATCCCATGCAGCATACTTGATGTCAGAATCTTTAACAGGTAAAGCGTTTTCCTTCATGGCCTTTTTAAAGCCCTCAAGGCGTCGTCCAGTATGTATATTATTTTTAGTTCCTGCAATTACAGCAATTTTTTTGTGTCCGTTTTCAATAAGGTGCTTTGTGAGGTCGTAAGCAGCCTTCATATCATCAAATTCAACAGAAGAAATGCCCTTTTTTTCGGTAAAAGCATAAGAAATAACAAGAGGAACATTCAGATTGTCAGGGATACATGAAATACATCTTGCATGCCCTGCAACGTAGATAATTCCATCTACCTTAATTGACTCAAATTCATCAATTGCCTGCTGAACAGACTCTTCATAACCCTTATTGTGATACCATTTTGTTCCCCATTTTGAATAGAAACGGAGGTTTTCAAGAATAGCCTTGTATTTGTGTTCATCAAAATAGGACATAATGCCATCAATAATGCCGGGTGAACTGAATTCTGTAAGGTCGTCTATGATAATTCCAACCGAATTTGTTTTTGCGGCACGAAGTCCACGAGCCATGTAGTTAGGATGATAGCCTGTTTCCTTGATAATTTTTAAAACCCTTTCCTTGGTTTTTTCAGAAACATTTGATTTTCCGTTAAGAATATTTGAAACAGTAGTGATTGAAACGGAACATTTTTCCGCAATTTCTTTTAAGGTAACCATTTGCTACCATTATAGCGTTAAAAGTAGACAACTGTCAAAATGTAGGATAATATATATGATATGAAAAAGAAATTATCAGTCTTATTTTGTTTATTTATCGGCATTTCCCTTTATGCCCAGTCAGCAGATGTAATCACAGAGTTACTGGAATCAAAAGAAGCAACCTTCGGACAAGTTAGTTACCTTGCAGCTGTTCAGACAAATCTGATAGGCGAGCAGGATTCCTATGAGGCTGCGGTAAATGCTTTGTATGAAAAAGGTCTTATCCCTGTTTTAGAAGATCCAGAGGCTCCAATTCCTCTTGTTGATGTAGTTTATATTTATTCCAGACTCTGGCCAATCAATGGCGGCTTAATGTATCGCATTACAAAAGGCTCTCCCCGATATGTTTTTAAACAGTTTCAGGCAGATGGAATTTTGAATTCAAAGCAGGATCCTGGAGATTTTATTTCCGGTGCAAAAGCTTTAAGTATTTATTCATCTTGTGTAAATAAATACAGTGGCTTTGATATGGAAGCTGTTTCAATGGAGAGTGAGTAATATGAAAAAAATTATTCTGACAGTTCTTTTAGCCGTTTCATGTGCTTTTTCATCATTGGCAGCACTTTCATGGAGCGGAGTTATTGATAATACTTCAAAATTAAGTCTTGATGACAGTTTTAAGCCTACAGTTTTCAATCAGACAAATGGTATTTATTTGTCGCTTTCTTCAAAGTTAAATGAAGAAGGAACTTTAAGATTTGTAACAGAAGGTTTGTTTAAGGTAAATCCAATTATGGATTTAAACAATAACAAAACGACATTAAAGTTCATCGCTGATGTTGATTTGCTTAAATTATCTGGTGACTGGGCAGTTGGTTCTGGAAATCTTGCTTTGAGTGCCGGTCGTTTCCAGTTTTCAGATTTTTCTGGTGTAGTTTTTTCACAGGTAAGCGATGGTCTTTATCTTAATTACAAAACTGCAAAAATCAGAACTTCATTCTATGCCGGCTATACAGGACTTTTGAATGCATTGAATGTCTCAATGGTTGGTAACCAGCTTGATGCAGATGATAACTTCTATGCCCTTGGTCCAAAATATGTTCCGGTTTTAGCTGATTTTTCTTATAAAGGACTTTTTGGTTCAAATACTATCGGACTTCAGACAGCTTGTTTTATTCCGGTTTCAGATGAAAATAGTATGAAAGCATACGGAACTTTTATTCTTAATGGAAATTTTGGAAATGTAGGTTCTTATGATGCCCGCTTTACACTTGGAACAATCAAGTTTGAAGATTTTATGCTTAATGCAAAACTTGATGCAAACTTCTTTGTGAGCTCAACTGCTATGTTAACTGCCGGTGTTGAATATGTTTCTGGAAATCAGGGTAATATAAAAGCATTTAAAACAATAACTTCACGTACTTTTGGTTCTGGTTTATATAGTCCAAATGATAATGGAGTAATTATTCCAAAACTTGGCGTTATGTATTCAAACGGAAAGGTTTACGCAAGCCTTACCGAAAGAGGCATTATTGCAATGTCTGAAGATGAAACAAAGTTTGATGGACTTGATACTTCAGCAACAATTACTTACAAACTGTTCAGCGATGTTTTGCTTGGCTGTGATATTGGTGCTTATAATTGTTTTGATTCAAATGAGAATACAAAATATTACGCAACTATAAAAGCTTCTTTGGCGTTCTAAAAAAATACGGAGGAAGAATATGAGAAAAATTAAGTCTATAATAATAGCTGCAGTTCTTGTTGTTTTTGGAACCAGTGTTTTTGCAGAAGATGCTACTGTAACTTTTGTAAGCGGTAAGGTTGAAGTGCAGCGCGGTGGTAAATGGATTGCTCTTCAGAAGGGTGATAAAGTTGCCAAAGCTGAAACTATAAGTACAGGCTTTCAGTCAGAAGCTAAAATCAAGATTATTGATTCAGTAATGTATCTTGGTCCTGTAACAAGAATTACTCTTGAAGAGCTTTCTACTGCAAATCAGACAGACAATGTAAATGTTTATCTTAAAACTGGAACAACCCGTTCTCAGGTAAAGCATGTTGATAATAAGCGTGTGAATTATCAGGTTCATACAGCGGTTGCCGTTGCGTCTTGTCGTGGTACAGACTGGATTCTTGACGATTCAAATACCATTAAGGGACTTGGTGGAACTGTAGAGTATAATGATACGGAGAGTGCTTCAAGATCTGTTGGTGGTGTTCTTATTCAGGCTAATCAGACAGCTAAGCTTGATGACAATAATAATGTTACACCAACTGTTTCAAATGTTGTTTCTTCTGCAGAAGAGGTTAACTCAACTGCAGCTACTGCCGGTTCTCTCGAAGGTGAAGGTGGAGCAGGAGCTGGAACAGAAGTTGCTCCTTCAAATGGCGGAAACAACGGTGGTGGAGACACTCCAGAACCAACTGGAACTGTAGTTATCACAATAGAACTTCCGGAATAATTTTTTACTAGATAATTGAGCGTAATAACAGTTAAAAATCTGAATTTTAAGTATCCGCAGAATAATAAGGCGGCCCTTTCCGATGTCTCGTTTGGCATTGAAAAGGGCTCTTATGTTGCTGTTGTCGGTTATAATGGCTGCGGTAAAAGTACATTAGCTCGTTTATTGTGCGGCTTAGAGGTGCCGGATTCAGGCACAATCTCAATCGAAGAAAATAACAGAATAGGAATAGTTTTTCAGTCACCTAAAAATCAGCTTGTTAGTGGAATTGTTTCAAGAGATACAGCCTTTGGTGCACAGAATTTGGGCTTAAATGCCGGTGAAGTTGAGCTGCGTGTAATTGAATCTCTGAATATTGTGGACATGCTGGACAGAGCTTCTTCGTCTACTTCTGCATTGTCACTGGGGCAGACTCAGAAAATTGCATTGAGCGGAGTTCTTGCTTTGCGTCCTGAGATTCTGATTCTGGACGAAGCTGTTTCTATGATTGATCCGGAGGCTCGTGTAGAGATTCTGGAATTTTTACGCTATTGGCATAAATGCGGAAACACAATCATTCAGATTACACACGATATGGAAGTTCTGAAGGATGCAGACAGTGTAATTGGAATTGAAGAAGGTCAGGTTTTCTTTTACGGAACTCAGAAAGCTTTTTTAGAAAATAAGGAAAATGTACGGAGAATCTGTGGTGAGTCGCTGCCGAAAAATGAGCGGAAAACAGAAGATACTGCGATTTCTTGCAAGGAACGGGATGTATCGTTAAAACTTCAGAATGTTACTTATACTCATGAAAATACGGCTCACGGTGTTTTTGATGTGAATCTTGAATTTTACCGTGGAACTTTAACTGCTTTGACCGGTGCATCCGGGGCTGGAAAATCTACAATACTCGAGCTTTGTGCCGGACTTTCAATTCCAAAAGAGGGAAAGATTTATTGTTCGAATTCGAAGCGTCCGGTGCTTGCTCAGCAGAATGCTCAGGCAGCGCTTTTTGAGGCTTTTGCGGCAGATGATGTTGCGTTTGGACCTCGTAATCAGGGGATGAGCGGTAAGGCGCTGGTTGAAAGGGTAAAGCAGTCTATGGATGAGGCTGCAATTCCGTTTGATCAGTTTGGAGAGCGCAGAACTTTTGAACTTTCTGGTGGAGAACAGAGACGACTTTCCATTGCAGGAATTCTTGCAATGGATTCCGATATTATTCTGTTTGATGAACCGACTGCAGGGCTGGACAGCAGAACCCGGGCAGAAGTTATGGCTCTTTTGAGGCGGCTTGCTTCAGAAGGCAAGACTGTGATTTTTAGTACACATAAAAGAGATGAAGCTGATTTTGGGGACCGCGAAATTGTAATAAAAGAGGGGCGGGTAGTAAGCGACAGTATGGATGTGATGGACGGTGAGGGTGGTTGTGAGACAGAACTCCCTCCAATGGAAATTGCTGGAATGATTGCAGGCCTCAAAAATCTTTCTCTGGGGCTTTCGCGTTCGCGCCGAAAAAAATCCGCCCTGGCAGAAAAACTGCCGCCCGCGCTCCGAATCCTCCTGTTTACCGCACTATTCGTATTCTCGCTGGCAGTTAGACCTTTGTGGCTTTGTGGTACAGCGCTTGGAGTTACCGTATTATATTGTATTTTCTGTGGCTTCAGTCTTCGTAAACTCTTTGTTGCAAGTTTGAAAATTCTGCCGTTTTTATTACTATTCAGTGTCTTCCAGATGATCTTCCATCCTGCCTTACCAGATGAAGTTCGCTTTACAATCTGGAAATGGTTTATGGTAACTCCATCAAAATTATTGTTCTGCCTTGCAACAATATTACGAACAGACGCGGCACTTGCCTGTATTTCGGGTTTCTTTGTTTCAACACCTGAATACGATTTAATGGACGGCCTGAATATTCTTCTTACACCGCTCCGCCTCTGCCGCATTCCCGTACGTTACCTGATACTGATAATTGAAATAATCTTCAGATTCATTCCGCTTCTCGTAGACGAGGCGGTATCAATCTTAAAAACGCAGGCAATCCGTGGCGGCCTTGGCACAGTTAAAGGAAAGCTTGCTAAAATAAGGGCCGTACTTCCGTTAATTGTTCCGCTGATTATTCAGTCAATCAAACGTTCCGAAGCACTTGCCGACGCAATCACAATGAGGTGTTTTAAATGACAAAACAGATAAATGGACTTAAAAACGATTTTAAACTCTGTCCGATGTGTGGCAGCAGAAAAATCGAAAATCATAGAAACCGAAAATGGATCTGTCCGGACTGTGGCTTTGATTTGTACTGTAATGTTGCAACTGCCGCAGGTATTGTTATTTACGATAAATACAATAATGTGCTTTTTGAAGTCCGTGCTAAAGAGCCGCGAAAAGGTTATCTGGCCGTGCCGGGCGGCTTTGTAGATTTCGGCGAAAGCGTTGAAGAGGCCGTTATCCGAGAATGCCGCGAGGAAATTGGAGTTACTGTTGAAGGTGCTCAGTTTCTCTGCAGTGCTCCGAATGTTTATGAGTATAAGAATATCGAATATAAAACCTGCGATATATTCTTTACAGCAGCTCTTCCTCCTCAGTTTGATACAATTGAAGATTATATAAAGAGTCTTAAAGCAGAAGAAAGCGAGGTTCAGTCTTTTGCTTCTTATAAGATTTCTTCACTTGAAGATATTGAAAAATTACCGCTGGCGTTTGAAAGTTCCCGCATTACTCTTCAGCGCTGGTTGAGTATGTCGAAACAACAATAAAAACGAATAAGGAAAATTTATGAATCAAAAAATCTTTTTTATAATAGGAATTCCAACCGTACTTATGGCAATTATCAGTATCGGAATGCCTTTTTACTGCCGCAGCATTCTGAATCAGGCTGGTCAGAAACTTTTACCACTTGTACGAAAAAAGCAGATTGTTTCGCATTGGGTAACTCCAATATTAAGTTATCTGCTGGTTATTTTGCCGTTTTTCATCAACATGGGAAGATTTGGTATGATTATTCCTTACTGTGGAGTAGTGGGACTCTATATAGTTCTTAAAGAATCTTCTTTTGCTCCAAACAGCGGTGTATACGAAAAGCTTTTAATTAACAGTTCAACAATTGTAAAATATGAATCAATAAAAGAACTTCCTGAAGAGCCTCAGGCAAATGTATTGATAATCACAAATAAAAAGAATCAGAAAATTCAGCTGGTTTTTGATAATCCAAATGAGGCACTTGAAGTTTTAAATGTTTTAAAGAAGCAAATGAAGGTTTGATATATTGACAAAGGTTTCTATCTTCTATATATTAAACATACATTTTTTTGGTGTGGTACCCAAGCGGTAAGGGACTGGTCTGCAAAACCATCATTGGTAGGTTCGACTCCTATCCACACCTCTTAGCAAAAGAACTTCTTCGGAAGTTCTTTTTTTTATCATCCCGTCGAAGCAAAGCTCCGGGGTGTTTATATATAAATAGGGCTGCCCGATTATTCGGACAGCCCGTTTTTTTAGAGTGTAGGATACTTATCGAAGTATGCCTTTGTTTCTTTAGCAACTAATCCGCTCAGAACAATCAGAGAGATACAGTTAGGAATGGCCATAAGACCGTTTGTGATGTCGGCAATTGTCCATACAGCAGAAATTGTCATGTATGGTCCGATAGCAACCGCAGCAATATAAAGCCAGCGGTAAACCTTTACAACAGCCATATTTCCACCAGTCAGATATTCAAGACACTTTTCTGAGTAGTAGTCCCATCCAAGAATTGTTGTGAATGCAAAGAATACGAGACAGAGCATCAGAAGGAACTGAACAGAAATCTTATCACCACCAAGGATTGCTGAGAATGCCTGAGAAGTAAGAGCAGCACCAGTAGCACCGCTGTTCCATACATCACCACCAGCAAGAACGATAGAAAGACCTGTCATTGTACAGATGATAAGAGTATCAATTACAGTACCAGTCATGTTTACCATACCCTGCTCAACAGGTTCATCAGTCTGAACGGCAGCCGCAGCGATTGGAGCTGATCCAAGACCAGCCTCGTTAGAGAAGATACCGCGGGCAATACCTTTCTGCATAGCCATACGGATGATTGTTCCGGCTGCAGCACCTGCAACAGCGCGAACTCCAGTATCAACACCAAATGCACCCTTGAAAATCAAAGCAAATGCATGTGGAATGTGAGTTGCGTTCATGATAAGAACAGAAACACCAAGGAATACATATATAATAGCCATTACAGGAACTACTTTTTCTGCAACCTTAGAAATTCTCTTAAGACCACCAATTACAACAAGTGCTGTAGCAATAGTAATGATTGCACCACCAATTACAGTAGCCCATGTATAGCTGTTTTCACCAATAGAGAAAGCAATGTGTGCCTTGTCTGCATCAAAAGCATTCTGAATGGCACCACAAATACCGTTTACCTGAGTAAATGTACCAATAACAAAAAGACCTACGAGGGTTCCGAAAACAGCAAACAGAACAGCAAGCCATTTCCAGTTCTTTCCCATACCTTTTTCAATTACATAGAAAGGTCCGCCAAGAACGTGTCCATCTTCTTTTACTTCACGGAACTTAATGGAAAGCATACATTCAGCATACTTTGTTGCAGTTCCAAGAAGAGCAGCAACCCACATCCAGAAGAGAGCACCAGGACCACCGGCAAGAATCGCAGTAGCAACACCAACAATGTTACCAGTTCCGATTGTTGCGGAAAGTGCAGTACAAAGTGCAGAAAAGCCAGAAAGTTCTCCCTTTCCTTCGTTTTCCTTAAAGATGCTCTTAAAAGCACGTCCAAGCTTTGTAAACTGAATACCGCGTGTAGCAATTGTCATTACGATACCAGTGACCAGAATAAGGGCAATTGTCGGGACACCCCAGACAATGTCATCGATATTATTTAGTATTTTTTCAAACATAACAATATTTTATATCATTATGATTTTAACGGTCAAGGTGTTGGCAATATGCTCAGCATCAGACAGAGTTGTATGTACCCAATTTTTCTTGTTTTATACTATAATGTAGTTTATAATTTTAACATTAATATTGTGAGAGGTATTATATGAAACGTATTTTTAGCAGTTGTTTAATGCTGCTTTTTATTCTGATGATAAGCGGTTGTGCCGGAGCTTACAACGATTATAAAGAAAAAAACACCGGCTCAGTTTCCTTAAATGTTGGACAAATAGCACAAAGCGTCCTGCAAGCAAACCGTTCAATAAGCCGTGAGGGAGACGAAAAAGATTTTATTGAACCCTGGCAGTGTATTTCGTCAGCAGTTCTTAAAATTAATGTAGAAACAAAAGGTGATTATAAAACCTCTGAAACAAAAGAACTTTCCTTTAATTATGCAAAGTATATGGGCTTTGTTGAAGATTATTCAGATGAGCCAGTTACATCCGATAAGCCTGTTGAGGAAGAAAATTATTTAGAGACAACTTTCAAAGATGAAGTTATAGAATTGAAAATTCCAGTTGGTAAAACCATTTCAATTGATATGACAGTAGATCAGGAATTAAGCTGGGATGAAAATAAACTTGAGCAGTTTTATAACCAGCTGCTTACTGAAATGGAAAATTCTGGAGCCTCTGAGGAAGAGATAGATAAATTTACTTTTGCATCATTTAAAGAAAGTCTTGACTTACAGTTTAATGGTGAAATGGGAATCCGTCTCAAAGGTACTTCTGGAGAAATTACAGTCCACGAAGGAGAAAATCCTGTTACAATCACCCTTAAAGAAGTTCCATATAATGGTGGAGAGGAAATAGAGAGAAAATATTATCTTATTCATTTACAGAGTCAAAATGCTGCAACTCTAACTTACGAGGAGCCAATTTCATTTGAATACATGAGTATTGATGAAGACGGAGCAAGACTTAAGGCAATTTGTTATTACTATGAACCTGTTGGTTATTTCATAAATGAAGAAAAGAGTGATCAGGATTGGAAAGAAGATGATTTTGGCAATCTCTATATGGATATCTATTTTGATTATAATGAAGAAGCCAAAAAGGAAGGTTTGTATCAGACAGTTGGATTAGATAATATAGAGAACAGATATACAATAACTTTATACAGCGCTAAAAATCAAACAGACTTTGGTATCTATATGATAGCTAATTCAGATGGTTTGCAAGTTTCTTACGGAGAATGGAAAGATATATCTGGAACTGATGCAAAAATACCGTCTTTTGAATTTACAGAAAACCTGTATTTAAATGATCTTAATGGTCTTTCTTTTGCAGAGGATAATACCCTTACATATTCAGATATGAGTGATGGTTTCAGGTTCAAGAGTGCAAATGGAAAAGAAATTGATTTTGGAAAGTTAGAACCTTTTAATGGGGAAATAACTGAATATTATCAGTATTATAATATTTATTTGCAGGAGCCTGGTGCAGAAACTTCGGTAGTCTATAAAGAGCCTGTTGAATTGCCATATATTGAAGATGCTTATGGTGCTGAATTAACAGAGTATGTATATCGTAATTGTAATATATTTGGCTGGTATTATGACAACGAAGGTGAATGGATAACCAATGGATATCTGATATATAAGGATGTTTATTTTTATTATGATGAAAGTAAAATAATGGAGCTTTCTTATCAGTCAAGGGGAATGACAGATGAAGAAGAATCTTATTTATTGTCTATGTATGCGTTGAAAAATAATTCTGGAGAAGGAATTTATTTGATTGAAAAAATAGACAATGAGAATATTGGCTATTCTTACGGAAAATGGGAATCAACAGCAGCTGGTGCAAGCCCACTTACATCAATAGAATTTACCGAAGAATTGGCTTACAACTTTATAAGTGATTGTATTGGTTTTGCACCAAATTCTGGCAATCAAAATATACAGGTTTTTAATGGAACTTCTAGTTTTAATTTCGCATCAACAAATGATGTGACAATTAAATTCGAGTCTCTGGTAACAGCTACTCCTGTAAATGGTAGTGGTGCAATTAATCCTCTTTTGCCAAATCAGTTTACAATTACTATTGCTTCCGCAGAAGAAACTTATTATCTGAACAAGGGAACAATCGATTTTAAACTTACTGATGCTGATGGCCAGGAAATTGATGTCTCAAATGTATTTTGGGAATATGAAATCAGCCATGGAAAAACAACAATCCCAGATAATGGTACTTATTATACTTACGAAAATCCTGGCTCACTGGAACTCAAAAATCTTCCAGCCAGCGGTACTTACCAGATCAACGTTTTTGTAACACCAACTAATCAGGATTATGAAAATTATGAGATGGCTAATGCTGTGTTTAATGTAACTGTAGATGATAAGCTTTTATTAGAGTTCAATCTTTCATCATGTTATGTAGAAAATGAGTTCACTTCGGATTTCCAGAATCTGGTTGATTCGCATAATGCAAAGATTGTTCTTCAAGGTGAAATTAATGAGGAATACGGAATTTTTCTTGCTAAATTAAAGGCTGCTATATACCATCCAGAAAATCCTGATGATCCAGTATACAATTTATACGATTTAGACTTATCTCAGGTTACAACTACCAATACAGATAATGAAGAGCAAGGTTATTTTTCAAACTGTTTAGCATTACACTCTATTATTTTCCCAGAAGATTTTACAACAGTTAATAACTGGTCTTTCAACGACTGTATTAATCTGGAGAAAATAGAATTAGGTACAGCTGTAGCAATAATTGGAACATCTACTTTCTCAGGCTGTACAAATCTTTCTTCTGTTGTAATACCAGAGACAGCTCAGTTAAAAGTGATTGATTCTTCAGCTTTTGAAGGTGATACAGCTTTAACATCACTGACACTTCCAGCTTCAGTTATTGCTCTTGGTGATAGGGCAATTGATAGAATAGAATCACTTACTTTACTGGATGAAAATGGTACCTGGTGGTATATAGAAGATGATGAACTAAGGAACGCCTGGATTTCCTGGTGGGAAAATCCAGATGAGGCTGATCCTCCAAATGAAAATGCAGATGGTACTTTAGATGGTATTGATGGAATAGATCCATCTTGGTCACTTGCTGAGAAAATATTATATGCAGTAAATGAAAAGAATTGTTTGTTATTCTGTCAAAAATAGGAGAGTTGAAAATGAAACATATAAATACAATTAAGAGCGGAATATACGTAATTTTAATTTTCTTATTGAGTCTTATGCTTTTTGCCTGTGATAGCAGTCTTAGTGAAGCAAAGAAGGAAAATCGTGATGCCGAAACTGCTGCAGGAATCAAGGTAAGCGGAAAAATTACTCTTGCTGGTGCTGGTCCTGCTAAAAAAGTAAGCCGTTCAGCAACTTTTTCTATGCCAGAAGCTATCACCTGGGTTATTGCAGCAGAAACCGCAGATTATGAAGCAGGTGTTTCTGGTGCTTCTGCTTCAGCCTCTACAACTTTAGAAAGCTTTGAAATTATTTTCCCAACAAGTGGTGACTGGTTAATTAATGTAAAGGGGTATTCTGGACTTTACGGCGACAATGACGGCGATGGGCAGGTAGATATACCAGAAAATCTATCTCCTGCATTTTCTGGAAGTCTGGAAGAAATTTCTATAACAGAAGATGGTCTTGATGAACCTTTAGACATTGATGTTTATACAAATAAAAACTCTGGAATCGGTATTGTAAATCTTGCAATTTCGGATATTTCTGAAGCAATAACAAAGGGAACTGCTGTCTTTACAAGTAGAACAAATGACGATCAGCCAATAACAAATGACTTTAATTTTGATGGTGGAAATACCGCTATTTATGTTACCAACATTCCATCAGGCTGTTACACATTAAATCTGACGTTTGAGGATGACATAGGCAACGTTCTTTACAAGTGTAATGAATCAGTTAACGTATACGAAGGTCTTACAACTGATACATGGTATGGAAATGCACCATATTTGATTGACGGTACATTCGTAATTACTCAGGAACTTATAACTGCTTATGGTGCAGAACCAGTTCCAGATACAGATTATGTCTTGTATACCGCTGTATCTGAAGGTGGAGTTTATACCTACTCTTACTATCGAGTAGATGATGTAACTGAAGATATTTCAGATGTGACAGCTACTGCTGAAACAAAATTGAATTACTGCTTTGATGCCGATGGATATTTTTACACTTTTATTAAGGATATAAATTCTGGATATAAAGTAGTATCAAGCAAATTCATGGATAATTTAGATATTGATACAGCAATAAATGACCTTTCTGGAATAACCATTGATAAAAAAACAAATGTTTTGTATGCATGGCATGGTATGGGAATGACATACGATATTTATAAATTCCCAAATCTTATTTCAAATGGTAATACAGAATACGAAACAGTTTCTGGTGGAGATTATAGCCATATTGATGAATGGTTTGATCATTCAAACACAAACCTTGTTATTAATGACGGTATAATGTATGCATTTACAGGTGGGGGACAAGGAAGTGGTTTAATTTATAAAAAGTTGTATGTAGTTGATAGCTCCAAATCTTCTGCAAAGGCAAAAGAAATAACACTCGATTATGAAAGCGCTGGGCTTTCAGATGATGCTATCAGCTCGTTAAAGCTTACAGATGTAATATACCAGGATGGTGCACTGTATATACTTGCAAGGGAGTTTGATGATTTTAAGAGCCGAGGTGCTTTAATCAAATACAACACATTTACATGTGATGTAGATGTTATTGGGTATTCAGATGATGTAAAAGAACAATCCGAATTAGCAGATGTAAAATTAGAAGCGCGTTTATATGAATATGTTAATGATGAAGATTTTGTATATCCGCTTTTTACAGACAACGCCTGTGAATCACCTTTATATGTTCCTGCAAGTACTAATTTTGAGAATAGCGAAAGCTCTGTACAGACTTACATTTATAGCGCCTTGCGATCCGCATTGTATACTCCAGCCCCTCTTGCAGAAACTTTGTCAGAAGAGGCCTTTTATGGACCTGAAAAATTCATTGCTGTAAAACCAAAGAAGCTTGTAATTGCAGATGATGGTATTGCATTTTATACAGATGCAGAGGGTGTCTTGAAGTATAAAAATGTTAACCGTGTTGTTACTGTTGATTTGGATACATTCTCTATTACAACAGAAAATGTAAATGCTGCTTTTAATAGTGATTCTATCAATGAGAAGACTTGTTTTAGTTGTTCATCAACAGGATACAGATTTGCTTTGTCTGCATATATGTCTTCAACAACTCCAAGCTATTATAAAGATCATAATGACGAGCTTAATACTTTGACTAGTCCAAATACAGCAGCTTATCTCGTTATCCCATGCGGAGACTAAGCTAACACTTTGAAAACTATTCCGCATATTTCAGTCTGCATCCCACTGTATGGCACTGAGCCGCTTTTGGCTCAGTGCCTTCGTTCTGTCTTTCTGCAGGATTTTGATTCTTTTGAAGTTATTGTTTTATCTGATGCAAGCTTGGGAAAAGATGAAAAAGGGCGTAATGGCAGAAAGATCACAAAGCATGTATTAAAAGAGTGTAAAAAAATCAGAAAAGAAAATGGACTTGCAAAAATCTCTGTACGATTTATAGAGCACCGTGAAAATATGGGCTTAGTTGAAGTTCGCCGTTCTCTTATCTTTTATGCCCAGGGTAAATATATTTCATATATCGACAGCGATGATGTGATGGTGCAGGGAGCTCTAAAAACTTTGTACGAAACCGCAGAAAATCAGAGTGCAGATATTGTTCAGGGGCACTCAACGGCCGGTAACTTTGATGCTTCTGGTAATTTTATTCCGGCAGATAAAAATATTTATTCAAATATAACAATAGGTTCTGTTTGCGGTCATGGTATTCAAAAGAACTGGCTTACTAATGGAAGTATTGCTGGAGTCTTATGGGCGAAACTTTATAAGAGGGCTTTGCTCGAAAAAGCTTTTGAAAGTATTCCTCACATTGAATGTAATATGGCAGAGGATTTTTTGATTTCTTTTTTTACTACGTTTTATGCAGAAAAATATGTAGGTATTGAAAATCCGGTATATCAATATAGAGCTCAAAGTGGTATGAGCAGTAAGAGGAAAATTGATTCACTTAAGAAAATCCGCATGGTATGTTCAACGGCAAGTGTTTTTGCTGTTATTTCCCAATCTGAAGAATTAAAAACTCTAGATGAAAATGAAGTAAATTGTGTCCGCCGCTTTTCCACTTACTATCTGAAAGACAATATTAAACAACTTCAGGATAACGTTATTCCCGAACTCAAAAACATCGCCCACGAAATTCTCTGTGAATACTGGGGCGAATCCTTCGTGAATAGAGTTGAAGCTTCGATGAAAAAACAATGAAGCAAATAGGATATTAATTTAAAGATTCTGTAAAATCTGAATCTGTTTTTCCTGTGCAAATGTTATATTCATAATAATTTTGTTTATTATATTTTTATCTTTTATTGAACCATATAAACTGTTATTTTTTTCTGAAAAAACACCTTTTATGTATAATAAACGTGTAAAATTCAATAATTTTTCAATTTCAATAAACTGTTTATGCACATCTGCAGGAACAATACCTTCTTTTTGCAAAAAGTCTAATTTTTTTTCAGTAAACTTAACTTGTTCATAAATAAGATGAATTTGTCTGTAATCTGCAACTTGGTTACCTAATGCAGTTTCTTTTAGACTTTTTATTAATTCTGGATATACAGAGATTCCATAAAATGCCTCATCTCCTCGATCATCCACAATTTCTTTTCTTAATTTAAGTTTCATATTTTTTGAAGTGATAAAATCATTAATCTGTTGAATTAATAAGTCAGGTTTTATATTTGAATCAAGAGGTATTAGTGATAGAACTGAAATTTTGTACCAATCTGCATATGTCCTATTACCAAGCTCATCTAGATTATAGTTATAAAATGCAGTGTAAAATGCATCAAAAGAAAATTTCTCTATTTTGTAATTTCCATCTTTAGCAAGAATTACAGTTCCAATTTGTTTTTCTATAAATGAAATAGAAAAAACAAGAACATTAACGGGATAATTAAACTTCTTAAATGTTGATGAATTTTCCATAAAATAGCCGTTCAATAAAACAATTAAATATTTATTCGAGAGTAAAGTATCTGAAATGAAAGAAAATATGTCTGGCAATTCAAATGCTTTTTTTAAATTTAAATACTCAACATTAAAAAAGTCTCCAATAAAGTAACCATCTCTTTCTAAAAAATCCATCCATAAATAATTCTTTTTATCTCTCATTAAATAAATATTATCAAAATGAGTAAGAATTGATTTATCATAATTTTCTGTACTTTTTATAATACAAAGTGGAAGTGCGTAATTTGTATAAACGGTTATGTCTTTTTGAAGTCGTATTGGTAAAGAAATTGACTGCATTTTTTTTCTCCATTGTATTAGTCTTTATTAATCAATTGTGTTAAAAAGTCAGCAAGAATAGAAATAGTGTTAAACTGAGTAAGATCGAGCAAACTTTCTTCTAATGAGATTCCATATTTTGTTTCAAGATCATAAACCAACATCACATAATTCACAGAATTAAAACCTAATTCATTATTTGCCATGTTAAAATCTTCATTTATTAAATTATGATATTCGGGCGGAATATTTTCTTGTATTTTTATTGTTATAAAATCGATAATCTCTTTTTTTGTAATCATTAATTTACTCCTTAATTGTTTTTTGTTAATTTTTCTCTCCAGCGTCCTCGTACAAATCTGAGTATTCCAAAACTTGGTAAAAGACCTATAAGAAGACAATATATTGACCATATTTGAATATATTCTGGTTTTATATATAAAATTAAAAACATAACAATAATTAATCTTGAAACATTCGAAATAATTGAATAAGTTAGGGCTGCTCGAGTGTCACCAACACCTCTTAATACCCCCCATGCAATCATACCAATTGCATCAAAGATAACTTTCAGAACTGTTATTCGAAGAAGAATAATTGCAATACTTATGATAACATCGTGATTATTACTATTATTAAGGAATATACTTGTAATTGGACGTC
Source organism: Treponema bryantii (assembly GCF_900111035.1). Taxonomy (GTDB): domain Bacteria; phylum Spirochaetota; class Spirochaetia; order Treponematales; family Treponemataceae; genus Treponema_D; species Treponema_D bryantii_C. The sequence continues at coordinate 44,009 of NZ_FOFU01000002.1, read as the reverse complement.
CGAAGAAACAATATAAAATGCAAAAGAAAAGTGCAGCAATTAACGAAACTAAAAGAGTATTTATAAAAGTTTTTTTAATCTGTGAATGTTTTCCTTCTCCAACAAGAGTTCCAACGCGAATAGATGCTGCAATGGATAATGCAAGAAACGGAAGATATACAATTCTATCTATGCTCAGAATAATTGAAATAGAATCTGAAAAAAGTGGATTATATCCTTGCATAAAATTAATTGCAAAGGTATTACTTAATAGATAGAAGAAATGCTCTAAGCCAACAAAGCCGCCTTCTATAACAATCAACTTAATCGACATCGCAATTTCTTTAATATTATTTTTGTTAATTTTAGAAATTTCTAGAGGATTTTTCTTTACTAGAAGAATACAAAATAAAAGAAGAGATACGAATTGTGAAAGTATTGTAGCTAAGGCAGAGCCTTTAATCCCCATTGGATTTGAAATAAAATAGCCATTTACCAAGATAATATCTAAAATAATATTAATGATTACAGCAATTACAGAAATCTTCATAGTTAAATCAGTTCTATGAATTCCATTGAATAAAGAAGAAAATGAAGCTGTTATCAATGTAAAAAAAGGCATGTATTTTACATAAACAAGATATTCCTGCGAGAAATACATATGATCATTGTCATGTCCAAAAATATGAAGTAAAGGAACTGAATAAAAGTTTAAGAAAATAAAGATAATAATAAAAGATACAATTGAAAATATTATGGCAGATAAGAAAACATTTGTTATTTTTTTCTTATTATTTTCACCAAATGCTTTTGCAACTAGAACACTTGAATAATCTATAACTCCAGAAAACAAAATTGAAATGAATAAAATAAGTAAACCAACACTTAATGAAGCTGATAAAGCTTTTTCATTGTATCTTGAAAGTACCAGACTGTCAGTAAACATAAGTAACGAACTCAAAGAGTTACTTATTAAAATGGGAATAGAAAGTTTTAATATTTTCGTTAATTCGGTTTTCTCAATCTGTAGGTTATTCATTCTTATAATTTGTTTCCTTGTTGAAATTGTTTATAAAATTCTTCTTTCAGAACACCTATTTTTATTTTGTTTGTTTCATTTGTTCGAGGGAATTTATTTACTCGGATAATGTCATATGGTTCATATATAGAGCCCAACGATTTTTTTATTTCTGATGCGATTTCATCTTTTTGGATTTCTGTATTACTTTCAATGAAAATTACTATCTTATCTTTTGAATCAATTTCCATTGTAACTGTTTTTGACATAATTTGCTTTTCTTGTTTCAAAAAGGAATCAATATCATCTAGATTCACTCTAAAACCATTAATCTTAGCAAATGATTGTAACCTACCGCATATGTGAAGATTATTTTCATCATCGAAATAACCTATATCATTAGTGAGATATATATTTTTAGAAATTTTAAAAGGTATATCAATTGTATATTTATCCATTCCAATTGACGTACGGATAAGAATTAGCCCCTTTAAATTTTTCCCCTTTATAGGTTGATAGGTTTCTTCATCAACTAAAATAATTTTATATCCAGGTAAAGGTTTGCCAACATTACCAGTTTCAATAATGTTGTGTTTATAATTATGTAATGTAGCCAGCCCACATTCTGTAGTTCCATATCCCTGAATAGAAACTGCGCCAGTATATTCCATTACTTCTTCCATTAGTTCTTTGGTTATTTTATCAGAAGCTATATTTGCCATTCTTAATGAAATATTTGATTTGTTTTGTAATTTTAGGAATGGAAAAAGTTGTGTCCAAATGGTAGGTACTGCAACGAAAAAAGTAATTTTTTCATCTATTAAAGTTTTACTGATTATAAGTGGAGTTGGGTATGGAATATCATATAAAGATGCATTTGCTAATATACATTGAATTTTTGCTGTTACGCCACCATAATGAGAACCTGGATATACATTTAAATAATTATCTAAACTTGTAATATTTAAATGGTGATTAGCAATTATTCCTTGTCTTACTAAATTCTGTATAGAATAAATTACACCTTTGCATTTTCCTGTTGTTCCACTAGTATGGAAAATTAATTTACTTTCTACTTTTCTTTGTTTTATTTTGATGTTTCTCTGTTGTTTTTTTTCATGTAACTCTTTTGTACTAATAAAAATATGAGAAGAGCATAATGATTCTCTAATTCTTTCAATATTTACATTTCTGAAACTTGATCCATAAATAAAAAAAGAATCAGAATATGTCAACAAAATATCCTTTACATCTTTTTCTGTAAACCATGGATTTAAAGGAATATAAGTGATTTCTATAACAGAACTTACACATAATAATAAATATTGAAGAACGGAGTTTACATCAAATAAAATAACTTTTGATTTTTTCGGGATATCCTTAAAAAAATAAATTAAATTATTACATAACTCCAATAACTGAGAAAATGTATATTTATTAATTTTATCTGAATAACCAATTTTATCAGGATGTTTTTCAGCTGCTTTAGATAATTCAAAGTAGAGTATCTTCATTACATTTTTCCTATTTTCTTAAATACAAATCATATAATTCTTCAATCTCTGAATCAGTAAAATCATCTTCTGACAAATACATGCGATTTAATTTATACTCATTTTTAAATATATCAATATCAGTGTTATTAAAGTCGGAATATAAAGTCTGACGATATGAAATATTATTTGTATTTAATATTTCGAAAGTGTATTTCAAATCTGCAATACTTGAACCTGGTAGACCGATTATTACAAAGCAGTTTAGTTCAATATCCAAATCTTTACAAATTTTTGAAATTTCTAGAAGCTTTTCTTCTTGATTTGTTTTATGTTTATTGAGAAGATTTTCTTTTTTTGTAAGAACCTCAAGACCGATACTTATTCGTAAACAGCCAGATTTTTTAAATGTTTCAAGTAATTCTTTATCAAGAAAATATAATTCAGTACAAGCCTTCCATTTAATATTCATTTTCTGGTCAATCAAAGCTTTAGAAAATGCCATGTTCCATTCTTTTTTTAATACAAAAGTAGGACAATAAAATGAAAGATAATCAAAAGGAATCTTATTTTTTATTTCTTTAATATAATCTATAATTGATTCTATGGAATGTCGTCTGTCTCTTAATCCCTGATATTTAGGAATATGACAGAATGAACAGTTATTTGGACAGCCTCTTCCAATTGGAATTGTCAACTCTCTTTTTCCAGCAATTCCACTAAATTTCAATTTTGAATTTGAATACATTCTATCATAATCTTTTAATGGAATTTCTTCTATTTTTGGAAATTCTAAATCTTTTTGATCTATGAATTCTCCGTTTTCTCCAAAAATGTATTCCCCATTTCTTAAGGTACAAATTCCTGGAGTTGCTTTTTCTTCATTGCTTTTTAAGGAATTATAATATCCAACAATTCCACTTTCAGGATCTCCTGAAAATAAAATAGCATCTGGATTTAATTGCAGAAATTGTTTTGTGTACAGAACTGTGACTCGTCCAAATAAAAGAACTTTGGTTTTCCGACATACATTTTTAATTATTCCAATTGTATTATTTAAGGAGTTGATATTATCAAATTCCACCTGAATGCATACTAAATCATATTTGTTACTTAATTCGAGTAACAAATCCTTATAGGTAAAATTTAATACTCCTGCATCCAGACATTTTACCTCTGAATCAGTATGCTTTCGCATATATTGGGCTACTTCCCAAGAAAGTAATCTATGTCCTTCATTAAAATAAAAAGGAACTGATGGAGGAAGAAGAAAAAGAGTTTTCATAGTTATACCCACCTTATATTAGCATTAATAGAATTAAGGGTTTTGACAAAATCAACATATCCTCTATGAAGATGTTGAGCATTGTTTATTTTACATGAGCCATCGATAGATAATGCCAAAAGACTCAGTGCTGCGGCACCTCTTAAATCAGGAGATACTACTTCAGCAGGATGAAGGGGGATTCCTCCATGTATACTTACAGAATTATCATTAATTACGGAATATTTTGCGCCAAACTTTTCCATTTCTTTGATATATAAAAACCTATTTTCCCAAACACTTTCAGTTATATAGCTGGTTCCTTTTGCAGTAACACATGATGCAATTAGCATTGGGGCAATATCTGTATCTATTTCTTCTGTATCAATTTTTACTGGTTTATTATTTATACAGGAAGCAAGTATGGAATGCTTACTATTATTATCTTTTAAGGTTATCCCCATTTCTTTATAAATTTTTAATTCTTCATCAAGTTCTGACAAAGAAGCATTAAGAAGTTCAATTTCGCCTTTGAGAATAGCTAAGGCGGATATTATTGTTCCAACAACAATTCTGTCACAGCCTATTGTAAAGGTGCCTCCATGAAGTTTTTCGACTCCATGAACTATTATTTCTCTATTTTTTAAATCAGCATGAATATCTGCACCAATGCAATTTAAAAAATCGCATAAATCTTTGATAGGTCGTCTCCAATATGCGCCTTTTATTATTGTTGTTCCTTTTGCCAGAACCGACATAATTAAAGCTGTTTTTGTTGCCCCTGAAACATACTTATTGTTTTTTGTTCCATATAACGCATTAAAGTCTAAAGTTATAGCCTGTGGATCATTCTTTAATTCAGCATTAACAATTCCCTTTTCTGTATCTTCATTAATTTCTGCACCAAAAAGTTTCATTATTTGAAATATATGATTTATAGGACGAGTACCAATATCACATCCTCCAAAAGAAACCGGGAATGAAATTTTTCGTAATCGCATTAATAAAGAAGGAATAAAATACAAAGTTCCATGAACCAAATTCAAGTCCACTTGATCTCTTAACGAAGTTTCTTTATTAAGAATCTTTACAGAATTTTCTTCTATTTCTATTTCACTTCCCCATGCTTTCAAGTTTTCTAGAATAATACTTTGATCCATCATCATAGGAAGATTATGAATAACGACATTTTCTTGCGTAAGTAGTGAAGCACATAAGATTGGAATGGATGCAATCTTTGAGCCTTCTACTACTACAGAACCTGCAAGTCTGCTGGATTTTTCCGTTTGCAGCGTGTTATAAATAAAATTAGAACGATTAAATACTCTTACCTTTTTCATATATACCTTTTTTATTTTTTTTTAAATTACAAAAAAATTATAAATTATCGAAATATCCTTTATAAGCTTCTCCATCAGGTGAAGACCGACGGCAAGTATGTCTATATGGCTTATAGTTATATTTTTTATAAACATCACGCAAAGTTTTTATAACCTCAATTTCAAATTCCAAAGATGGAGGTTCTTTATTTGCAAGTTTTGTTCCTAAATCTGGATGAAATACAGCTTGTTGTGGAACAGCTCCAATTTCTGCAACTTTATGAATACCTTCAATAAGTGACTCCAATGGTTCTAAACCTGCAATGAACTGGCATGATAGTTTACCTTTTCCAAATAGTCTTGTTCCTTCTTTGAAAAGTTCAAGAAATTTTTCTCTACCATAAAAATGTTCTTTTCCAGGAACTATTTCTTTAAATAATTCTGGGTTCCATATCTCCATTGCAAAGGTTGGTTCATCAACAAGCTCAAGCATTTTTAATAAATCAAAATTATGTGGGGGCTGGACAAGGGTGTGTATTTTCATATCTTTTTTTAAAGATGGCTTTATCTTTTTTACAAGTTCTAATGCCTCTGAAAAACCTTTATCATAATCTGATAAGGAACCGCTTGATATTTCTAGATAATTAAATCTTGGATCACTTTCTTGGATGGTTTTTATTGCTTCAATAATCTTTTCTTGCGGTGGTGTCTCATGAGAATTGTGAAAATTATTAGATGTCGGAGCAATGCTGCAAAATGCGCATGGCATTTTATCTTTCCATAAATGGCATTGACGATTTAAGAAAATACCGATTGCATAAACACTATAGGTTGTTACATAGTGTACAATAGGCTCTCCATTTGATAATGTCTTACTATAAAAAGCAGGCCGAGGAGGTAAATTTATTTCACAAATATATTCATCATCATATGTGAGAAAATACTTTGATTTATCAAAATGCATTTTCCATGGACTGGAAGGTCGATATCTTACACCACAAACTACATCTTCAGGAAGAATAAATTCTTCAGGAATTACATTAATTCCTTCCTTTAGTTTTTGGCTACTGTTATTATATGAATTTGTCCATTCAGTAAATTTTGTTCCAAGCTCTTGAGTTGCTTCAGGAAGGATGTTAATACCTTCACACAGTAAACTCAGTTTTGCATGTCCTGGATTATGTAAATCTAATCCCATACTTTTTAATCCTCCACTTTTTTTTAAATTATAAATCCACAATTTGGAAATTGTCAAACAAATTATCATGTGTAATTGTATAGTAGTATTCTCCCTCTTCCTAAAAAATCAAGATTCTGATATATTACATGTATCCCACTATATAAAAGAGGTTAATTATGCCTTATACAGAACCAACAAGTCTTGCGATTGTTGCGTGTCCTGGTGGCGAGGCTTTCGCCAATGAAGTCATAACGCACCTTAAACACATGTACAAACACCGCTTCACTTTGAAGAACGATGTATTGTCAAAGCGTTATGAGCTGACTAAAGAAGAGCTTGTGAACAGAATCAATCTGGAGAATGATCTGCAGACGTCTGATCTGTGCATAAGAGGTGCAACCGATAAGTACCGTCCGCCTGTTTTCAAGGTAAATGCTCGGTTTACTTATTTTGCAAATGGTGAGGTGAAAACTGAACTGCTTGATACTGTCCGTGGAAAAGACGTTTTCATTTTCCAGGATGTTGAGAATCATGAAGTTCTTTCACTTAATGGCGGTGCAAACAAAGTTCGGATGACTGTAAATGATCATCTTGTTTCACTGCTCGTAACTATTGATGCTGTGCGAATTGCCGGTGCTGAGAAAATCACACTTGTAGTTCCTGCGTATCCGTATGCGCGTCAGCATAAGCGTAAGGGTCGTGAAGGTCTTACTGCCAGCCTGCTTGGTCATATTTATGAAATGCAGGGCGTAAACCGAATCATTACTCTCGACCTGCATTCCCGTGAAATTGTAAACGCTTTCTCATCTTGTAATCTTGATAACCTGCATGCAAGCTATCAGATTATCCGTGAGTTGAGCAAGATTGTTGATTTGACTGGTAAAACTGAGGATATGGTTATTGTATCTCCAGATACTGGTGCTATCGACAGAAATAAATTCTATGCTTCTGGACTTAAACTTCCACTTGCTATGATCTATAAAGAGCGCGATTACTCTATTGTAACTCAGGACGCTCATTCTACAAACATTAAGTCTGTTAAGTTACTTGGTGATGTTAAAGGTAAGGTTGCATTCCTTGCTGATGATATGCTGGGTACTGGTGGAACTCTGCTTAAGGCTATGGAGTTCCTTAAGAACGAAGGTGCTACAAAGGTTATTTGTGCAATTTCCCTTCCATTCTTTACAGGCGATGCAATCAAGAACTTTGATGAAGCTTATGAGAAGGGCTTGTTCTACCGCATTATCGGTACTAACGCCGTATATCACGAAGAGCTTCTGAAACGTGAATGGTATATCAGCACTGATGTAAGCGGATTGTTTGCTAACGTAATCACCCGCATTCACTACAATCAGTCGTTGAGCGAACTGCTTGATAATAGAAATATTATTGAGAAGGTGGTAAAGCACGAATAACGTTGTCCTTTGCGTGGACATCGGAACGACCTCGCTTAAGGCGGCGCTTGTAACTGCTGTGGGCGAGGTCGTTTCTTTTTGTTCCGTTCCATTTGAAGAGCCTCATGACAGGTTTGTTGCCTGCTCCTGGTACGACGCATTTTTGCGCGCGGTAGAAGGACTTGCTTGTGGTATGGGCGGAACGGATGCTGCAGGGGCTGTGCGTGTGGCCGGTATTTCTGTTTCCGGCAATGGCCCAACTGTTGTAACTGACTGCGGACTTACTTTCCGCTGGAATGAGGATACGGGCGCGGTGTCGGAGCTTGTGCCGGAATGCGCTCGGACTTCTCTTTTTATTCCAAAAATCCTTTCTGTTAGAAAACAATTTCCTGAGGTCTGGAAAAAATCGAAGAAGCTTTTTTCTGGTCCTGAATATCTTATATATGTTCTTACGGGTAATGCTGTTACGATTCTTCCGGAGGCTCGTTTTGAAAAAGCTTACTGGAATGATGATATGCTTGAAGCCTGTGGAATTAAAAACAATCTCCTGCCTGGCTTTGTAAAAACTGCATTTAATTGCGGTGTGTTTAAAAGTGAAGAAAAACTTGCTTTAGAGTTTACTGAAGATTGTCCGGTTTTTGCCGGTGGTCCTGATTTTGTTGTGGCTCTTATTGGTACGGGAACTTTGCAGGCTGGGCGTTTGTGTGACCGCTGTGGCAGTTCGGAAGGTCTTAATTTCTGTACGGACCGTCCTGTTTCGGGTGAAACTCTTCGTACTTTGCCTTCTGTAATCAGCGGGCTGTGGAATGTTTCTTATCTTATTCCAGATAGCGGTGAGCTTTCTGAAGAGGAACGTCTTAATGCGGTAGAGAAGGGCGTTGGATGTCTGAGAGCCGCGGCTGAGACTGCCGGTATCTCTTTTCCTTCTGAGATGTCTGTAACGGGCGGTCAGACTAATGATGAGCTTCTGCTTAAAGATAAGGCTGAACGACTTGGTATGAAGATTCTGCGCCCGGCTGATAATCACTTTGTACACAGTGAACTGCTTGGCGATGCCTGTGCCGGCTGGTTTGGTCTTGGCGTTTATGATTCTCTGCAGAGTGCTGCGGAAAAAATTGTGAGGTTGAAAAGTTATGAAAATCTATAAAATTCCGAGTGACCTCAAAGCCTTTATTTTTGATATTGATTCAACTTTATATACAAATTCTGCATATGCCTTTGAACAGGTGGACTGTCAGGTGCGTCAGTTTGCAAAGGAGAGGGGAATTACTGCGGATGAAGCACGCCGTATGGTTGCTGATTACCGCAAAAAGTTTGCAGCAGAGCATAATGGCAGTAAAGTTAGCCTTGGAAATACTCTGCTTGCTTTTGGTGTGCCTATTGAACAGAGTGTGCAGTGGCGGCGGGAACTTCTAGAGCCATCGGATTTTCTTGGCCGCGACGAAAAGCTTATTGAAACTCTGAAAATCCTTCAGTCAAAATATAAACTTATCTGTGTTACAAATAATCCTGTGCTTCCTGCCCGAAAAACTCTGGAAGCTATTGGTGTTTCTGAATTCTTCCCGGAAATTGTCGGTCTTGATACCTGCTTCAAATCAAAACCTGCTGTTGAGCCGTTCCAGACTGCAGTTGAGCGTCTTGGAGACGGAATTCGTGCAGAAAACTGCCTTGCTGTAGGTGACCGATATGATATGGACATCGCTTTACCCCTTGAAATGGGCATGGGGGGAATTTTGATAAGTGGTGTAGAAGAAGTATACCAAATTTTAAAAAGTGTGTTATAATATTAGTAATGAAAACGCGACCGTTCATTTCAAATATTGAATTGACCAATGATGGTAAATTATCTCTATTTTTTATTGGAACTGGCAATGCCTTTACTAAAACGTCTTTTCAAACCAATCTTCTGCTTGTAAAAGGTAAGGAGCATCTTCTTATTGACTGTGGAACTTTATGTTCTTATGCTTTTGAAAATCTTTACAACGGAAAAATCACAGATATCAGGAATCTTTTGCTTACACATCCCCATGCAGATCATATTGGTGGTGTTGAAGAAATGGCTCTTGCCGGTAAATACATTACAAAGCAGAAAATAAATCTTATTATAAATGATGAGTTTAAAAAGCTTCTGTGGAATCAATCTCTTCGTGGCGGTATTCAGTACAGTGAAGAAGGAAAAATGACTTTTGAAGATTATTTTAATCAGCTTAAGCCAAAACAGATTCTGAAAAAGCCTTTTGAAATGTATGAAATTGACGCTTTTGGAATGAATCTTAAACTATTCAGAACCCGTCATGTTTGTACAAAAAGAGATTCACTTAAGAATTCTCAGATTTCCTATGGACTGATTATTGATGATAAGGTATTATTTACTGCCGACACTCAATATAATCCAACTCAGTTGAAATTTTTGCTGGATAAATATAAGAATATCGAAGTTATTTTCCATGACTGTGATATAAAAGGTTTTTCTCGAGGCGTTCATGCCGCTTATGATGAACTGAATCTTTTACCGGCTGAGATTCGGGCTAAGACCTATCTGTGCCACTATTCTGAAGCTGTAAATACAATTGATGCTTTGGTTGATGGTTTTGCAGGTTTAGCTAAGCACTGGGTTTATTATGATTTTGATTAGGTGATGATTTTGCTATTGTAATACCTAACCAAAATGTAGTGCGTTCGAATAAAATTAATAAGGTCCTGTAGCTCACTTGGATAGAGCGGTTGCCTCCTAAGCAACAGGTAGTGCGTTCGAATCGCATCAGGATCATAATTTAAAAGCTCACATGGATAGAGCAAAAAATTGGTAAAATGCTAAAATCTTCGCTGGCGCAAAGATTTTTTAACGCATTTTGCTATTGTTACCCTAACCAAAAGGTAGTGCGTTTGAATCGCATCAGAATCATAAAAAATTCTAAAAACGATGGGGAGTTCTTATGAAAAAGTTGCTGGTGGCTTCTTCTAATCAAGAAGTGTTGGGTGTTGTTAAGAATGCCTGTCTGAATTATTCTGATTATTTTGAGCCTATCTTCTGTCCGGATACAGAAGAAGCCATGAGCTTTGTTGATTATGAACTCCCGGAAATCAAAATTCTTGATTTTACATCAACTGATATAGACTGTGATAAAATCTTAAAAGCAATCAGTTCTGACCCTTGGCTTCATAATGGTGGAATTATTGCTGTTTCAACTAATCCTTCTGAAGCGCAGAAAATTGAAGATCTTAAGGATCCTAACATTCTGATTGTTCAGACTCTTTATACTTTCAAACAGAATTTCAGCGGACTTTTGCGAAGTCTTATCCGTAATCAGCAGTTCCTCTTTAATCGTGGTATGCAGGATCGTATTGGAACAGAAGAGAAGGGATTTTTTGTCTGTGATAATAATCCGATGGATATCCGTCTGTATACCGGCTTCCTTGTAAATTATCTGTATTGCACAAACCGTATTGATGATGATGGCCGCTTTGCCCTTCAGTCTACTCTCATGGAGCTGCTTACAAATGCGCTTGAGCATGGTAACTGTGGAATCTCTTATGAAGAAAAATCTGAATGGCTGAATAACGGCGGTATCATTCTTGATTTGATAGATCAGAAACTTCGTATGCCTGAGTATGCAGAACGTAAGATTCATATCGAGTATGAAATCGGAAAAGAAAAATCTACCTTTGTTGTAAAAGATGATGGTGATGGTTTTGACTGGAGATCAAGACTGAGTGATTCTGCTCCTGGCGTTGAAGAAGCACATGGACGTGGTATTGCCCTTTCAAAATCTCTTGTTTCTGATTTGCGCTATAATGATAAAGGAAATGAAGTTTCTTTTGATATTCAGAATATCAGAAATGTTTCGAATACTGTTCCTGGAATCATGATGCCGTTTAAGGCAATTGAATATAAAAAGCACGATATCATCTGCCGTCAGAATGAGCCTTCTAATGATTTGTACTTTATTGTTTCTGGCCGCTACGGAGTATATGCAAACCGTAAACTGATTTCTGTTCTTACTCCAAACGATATGTTTATTGGTGAAATGGCATTCCTTTTGAATGACCGCCGTTCTGCAACAATTATGGCAGCTGAGGATGGAAAGCTGATTCGTATTCCAAAGACTATGTTCTTAAATTTAATAAGGAAGAATCCGCATTACGGACTCTTCCTTTCAAAGCTGCTTGCACAGCGAGTAATCCGACAGAACCGAAGAACACTTCAGCTGTCTGCCGAGATTGCACAGCTGAAGGCTCAGAAGTCTTAGAATAATCCGCTGATTACTCCATTATCATCCACATCAATATCCAGTGCGGCAGGAGCCTTTGGAAGTCCTGGCATTGTCATGATGTCGCCGGCAAGTGCTACTACAAAGCCTGCTCCAGCATACAACTGAACGTCGCGAACCGGGAATGTGTAGCCGCTTGGAGCTCCAATGAGTTTTGGATCGTGGCTGATAGAGTTCTGAGTTTTCGCAACGCATACTGGAAGTTTTCCATAACCTGCGTCTTCAAAAGCCTTAAGCTTTTTAAGTGCTGCAGAGTCAAACTCAACGTCATCTGCACGGTAAATCTCTTTAGCAAGTTTTCTGATTTTGTCAGCAAGTGGAAGATCAAGTTCGTAAAGAGGATGGTAATCAGCTTTACCATTGTCTGCAAGTTCTGCAACAGCTTTAGCGAGATCTTTTGCACCTTCTCCGCCATTTCCCCAGCCTTCTGTAAGAATAGCCTGAGAACCTACATTGCGGCAAAGTTTTTCGATAAGAGCAATTTCTTCGTCTGAGTCTGTAATAAACTTATTGATTGCAACTACAGATGGGAGTCCGAATTTTGCAATGTTTTCGATATGAGTCTTAAGGTTAGCAAAACCTTTTTCAAGTGCTGCTGTGTCTGGCTTACTGAGATCTGCCTTGGCAACTCCACCGTGCATCTTAAGTGCGCGGATTGTCGCAACAATTACAACTGCGCTTGGCTTGAGACCTGCGGCGCGGCACTTGATGTCGAGGAACTTTTCTGCTCCAAGGTCTGCTGCAAAGCCTGCTTCAGTTACAACGTAGTCTCCTGTTGCAAGGGCACACAAAGTTGCATTCACACTGTTACAGCCGTGAGCGATATTTGCAAATGGTCCGCCGTGTACAAAGGCAGGATTCTTTTCCAGAGTCTGTACAAGGTTTGGTTTGATTACATCTTTAAGAAGGGCTGCAATTGCGCCTGTGCACTTAAGCTGACCAAAAGTAATGTTTTCGCGGGCATAGTTCTGGCCGATTACGATGCGGTCAATGCGTTCTTTAAGTTCGCTGATTGTACGGCTCAAACATACAATTGCCATGATTTCTGAAGCAACTGCAATTGAGAAGTGATCTTCGCGAGGAACTCCCTGAAGGCGTCCGCCGAGTCCGATTGTGATGTTGCGGAGGGCACGGTCATTCAAGTCTACACAGCGCTTCCATGAAATTGTACGTGGATCAATTCCAAGTTCATTGCCCTGCTGTAAGTGGTTATCAATAAGAGCTGCAATCAGGTTATTTGCAATTGAGATTGCGTGAATGTCACCTGTAAAGTGCAAGTTGATGTCTTCCATTGGAACAATCTGTGCGTATCCGCCGCCACAGGCACCACCTTTTACACCAAAACAAGGTCCAAGACTAGGCTCACGAAGAGCAACAACAGTTTTCTTTCCGATTTTATTAAGTCCGTCTGCAAGTCCAATTGAAACTGTGGACTTTCCTTCACCAGCCGGAGTAGGGGTAACAGCAGTAACAAGAATCAGTTTTCCAGGCTTTGAAGCAGCCTTTTCCTGCAAGGCACGAAGTTCATCAAAAGTAATTTTAGCCTTATAAGGTCCATAATTTTCGAGCTTGTCTGCTGTAATTCCGATTTTTGCAGCAACATCTGCAACCGGAATCATTTTGTTTTTCTGAGCGATTTCAATATCTGTCATAAAACGTCCTTTGGGTATTTTTCAGTTCACATTTTATATGATTAGAAGGGTTTTAACAAGTAAGGGGAAAATCTGATAACTTAGGAGAAAATTTGCACTTCAAATATTTGAAAATACAGGAATCTCCCCTTATAATAAAATAAGAGGAGAAAAAAATGGATGAAAAACTAATGGAAAAAGTTAAGGTGAAGGCAATGAGTTCTCTGCTTCATCGTAATGTGCTTGGCGGACTTGGTATGCTGCTTCCTGTAATCAGTATTATTGGCGGGCTGTTTGTAAAAAATAAACCGGAGTCCTGGTGGTATTCTATCAGCGTAACTTATTATATTACGCCGGCGCTGCCGATTATTCTGGGTGCCTGTGCTATTTTTCTTTTATGCTATAGATCTTATGAGAAAATTGATACGATTATAAATGTTCTTTCGGGAATTTTTGCATTTGGAGTAGTTTTATTTCCTTGTGCTAATCCATATGGAATTGAATCGGTTGGTTTTTTTCAGATTCCTGTTGGAGTTTCTGATGTAATTCATTCAATCTGTGCAATGCTGCTTTTTGCTCTTCTGGCTTATAATATCGGCTGGCTTTTTACACGCGGAACTAATGAGAGAAACAATAAAATCTACAGAATCTGTTCTTACGCAATGATTATGATTATGGCTATTTTCTTTATTATCATAATTGCAGGTTTGTTTGGACTTAATTATCCAAAGTGGCTGACAATGGTTGTAGAGGCTGTACTGCTGCTTTTGTTTGGTTTTGCGTGGCTGGTAAAAGGTCAGTTATTCAACTTTTCCAAGTCGTCGTCGTAAAGTTCTTTATATTCGCCGGGCTTAAGGTCCGGATCAAGTTCGAGCCTTCCCATAGAGATTCTCTTGAGGAAGGCTATTTTATTTCCAACGGCAATAAACATTCTCTTTACCTGATGGTATTTGCCCTCATAAATTGTGAGGTGAGCGGTGCTGGCATCAATCCATTTGATTTGAGCTGGTTCTGTGGTGAACGGCGGGTCATTGTCGTCCGGTCCAACTTCGATGCCTTCTGCGAACTGTGCGGTGATTTCTTGCTGATGGTCGGGAGTCTCGGGATGTTCCAGGCAGCACAGATATGTTTTATTGATGTGGTTCTTTGGGGATATGAGACGGTGAGTCAGCTCTCCATCGGTTGTAAAAAGCAGAAGGCCTTCTGTGTCCATATCCAGACGGCCAACAAGGTGAAGTTTGTCCTGTAAATAAGGAGTTCTGAAACTATCATCAAGCAGATCAAAAACTGTCTGGTGTTCACCGTCTTTATTTGAAGAAACTACGTGCTGAGGCTTATTCATCATCAGATATACATGCTGGTGAAGATTTACTTCTTCGCCGTCTACGCTGATTGTGTCAGTGTCCGGGTCTATCTGAGTGGCAGGATCATAAGTACGGCTGCCATTCACAAGGACTTCATACTTGCGGAGAATCTTTCTGATATCTTTTCGCGAGCCAAAGCCCTCGTGTGCCAGCAGCTTGTCTAAACGTTCTTTTGCCATGAGCGGAACTTCAGATTATTTTCTGTCCATAAGCGGAACAAAGTCGCGCTCTTTTGAGATGTTCTTGTAAGCTGGGCGGTAAATACGACCACCACTTACAATTTCCTCAATGCGGTGAGCTGACCATCCTGCAATACGAGAAATTGCAAAGATTGGTGTAAAGAGCTCGCGAGGAATGTTGAGCATTGTATAAACAAAACCAGAGTAGAAGTCTACGTTGGCACAAACGCGTTTATCTGAATGGTGAACTTCCTGAATAATTGCAGGAGCAACCTTTTCAATCAAATCATACAAAGCAAATTCTTCCATGCAGCCCTTTTCTTTAGCAAGCTGTTTAGCCTTTGCTTTAAGAAGAACTTCACGTGGGTCGCTGATTGTATAAACTGCGTGTCCCATTCCGTAAACAAGACCTGAACGGTCAAAAGCTTCTTTTGTTGCAATCTTTTTGATGTAAGCAGAAACTTCTTTTTCGCTTGTCCAGTCTTTTACGTTTGCCTTGATATCATCCATCATTTCTACAACGCGGATATTTGCACCACCATGGCGGCGTCCCTTAAGGGAACCAACGGCAGCAGCCATTGCAGAATATGTATCTGTATCGGCAGATGAAACAACGTGAACTGTAAGAGAAGAGTTGTTACCACCACCGTGTTCTGCGTGAAGAATAAGGGCAAGGTCAAGAATCTCTGCTTCAAGGCGAGTGTACTGTTTGTCTGAGCGGATAAGGCGGAGGAAGTTTTCTGCTGTAGAAAGCTCCGGCTTAGGATTATGAATGAACAGAGATTTATTATCGTAGTAGCGGCGCTTTGCCTGATATCCGTAAGCTGCAAGTGTAGAGAATCGGGCAATCAGCTGAATACACTGCTTGATTACATTTGCTACACTGCGGTTTTCAGGATCATCATCATAAGAGTAACTTGCAAGAACACCACGTGCCATCTTATTCATGATATCGTTTGAAGGTGCCTTCATAATCATGTCTTCTGTAAAGTTTGAAGGAAGAACACGGCATTCACCAAGATACTTTGAGAAAGTTTCAAGCTTATCCTTATTAGGAAGTTCTCCAAAAAGAAGGAGATAAGCGCACTGTTCATAGCCGAACTGATGATTCTTTTCTGCGTCTTTAATAAGATCTTCTACGTTATAACCGCGGTATACAAGGCGGCCAGGAACTGCAATTTTCTGACCATCCTGCATTTCGTAACCAACTACATCACCAATGCGTGTAAGACCAACAAGAACACCGGTTCCATTCGCGTTACGGAGGCCTCGTTTAACATCGTATTGCTGGTAAAGTTTCTGATCGATAGGGTCGTTGTGGACCGCGAGTTTCTCAAGCTTCTTCAGAATAGCTGTTTCTTCTTTTGTTGACATCATTGCCTCCGTTTATACAAAGAGATTGCATAATTAGTTGTCTATTTGCATAATTATGCATTTGTAATACATTAAAATTACATAATTATACGGATTTTTGAGAGATTATGCAATGAGTTTTGTAAAAAAGATGTTGTAGGTTTACTTTGCAAAACGTTCGGCAGGGGTTACAAACCAGACTGCTTCCATAGTTGTGTCACCGTCATTTTCGAGAACATGAGGCGATCCTGAAGAGAACGAAACGCTGTCGCCCTCTGAGAGGAAGTATTCTGTACCTGCGTAAGTGAATTTTGCGCGGCCTTTGAGTATGAGACCGATTTCGCGGCCGATATGGCCGAAAGAACCGTGATGTGTATGTGAGCCGGCAGGAATCTTTATGATGTAGGATTCTGTAGAGTTTTCGCCGCTTGGAGCACCAGGGCGTGCGAGTTCTTCATAAATAACTTCGTCTTCTTTTACAGAAGCGCGTGATTCTCCGCGGATAATATGAACAGGACGTTCCTTGCGGTATTCCTCAAAAAGATATTCAAGGTTAATGTCCAGAACATCAGCAAGAGCGAGCAGAGTATCAATTGCAGGAGAAACGTGATTTCTTTCAATCTGAGAAACAAGACTTTCACTTACACCAGCTCGCTGTGCTACAACTTTAAGTGTATAGCCTCTGTGCTCTCGTGCCTGACGGAGCTTTTCACCGAAGTGATAAGGGATTTTTTTTGCTTTTGGTTCCTCATCAGGATTTTGCGAAGGTGTCATTATTTTGTTTCTCCTTGTTTTCTTCTGTTACGAATTGAATAAAGTAATCTTCCAGTGTTTTTCTAGGGCCTTCAAGCTTAAGGCGTGCACGGGAACGGGCATTATCGCGGCGGATTGTATACATGGAATAGAAGTCTCTGTAGTCAAGACCGGCATCGGCCTTTACGTGCTCTCCAAGGAATTTAGAAACCTCATCACGACCAATAGCAGGAATACCCTTAGTTTTTAATATAGTACGCAGGGTTTGAATCTGTTCTGTAGAAATACCGAAAAGGAATTCCTCCATTGCCTGAGAAACCCCGTCGTCTCCCATTTTATGCTTAATAAAACTAATCCACTGATCATCCATCTGCATGGAAATCAAAAGAAGTTCACTGGTTCCCATCATTGTTCCAAAGGCTGGAGCAAGCTTACGTCTTGCTGTCCATACCGACTGTAAAATTGGAGCAACGTTTTCACTTGTTTCATCATTCCAATGTTCCCAAAGCAGCAGAAGAGAAAGTGCCCATTCACGGCGGAATTCCATTGGCTGCGAAGTATCAGAAATCAGATTCAAATAAACATCCTCTGCAAGCAGAGAGAACATGGAAAGTATAGTTTCTGTATCAAAGGCCTTGGAAAGTTTTTCGTAATCTTTTCCCAGATGGCCTGCGTATTTTGCAAAGTTAGAAAGTGTATGTGCCTTAGCTATAAGGAGACTTTTTCCGAGAACGGCTTTAGAAGGAAGGCGGAGAGTACGGTCTCCGGCGTCCTGGTGTTTAATAAGAGATTCAATAAGAGTTGTTCGGGTTCTTGTGCTACCAGAAAGCTCTGAACGTTCAAGCAAAGAAGGGAATTTTGAAACTGAAAAATCTATGGAGTTTAAATCCATGATTCGGTTAACAAAGGTTTCGTAATGTTCTTTATCGTGTTCTTTAGTGTAGTCCAGCAGCTGATTTATAAGTTCATTTTGACGGTCGGTAAACGCACCATTACTATCGGCAGCGGACTGCTGATCTTCTGCTGTATGATCGAGAAACGAATTTATGTCAACCTGTTCAAATTCTTGAGTATCCATATTGTCAGTTTATTAGAGTCAGAACTTTTTAATAATACTAAAGCGTTTAAGATATACTGAACTTTAGTTCTTCTATTATAAATCATATTTTTTATTTGTCTAGCCGATAATTAAAAATAAAGGATAGTTCTTATGATAAAAAAACTGATTTTTTCAGCAGCTTTTCTCCTGACTTTTTGTGTTGTATTTGCTCAGGATGCAAACACTTCTGATAGCGGGTCACAAATTGAATTATACACTGCAAAACAGCAGCAGTTACGTATAAAAGCAGAAAATGTCCGTCTCATACCAGATACAAAGAACGGCGGCTATCATTTATATGTCAAAAAAACAGAAAATGAAAATTCAATCCTTTTGACAGAGACAACAAAGGATCCTGCCGGAAAAAGCGACAGCTATGCTTATCGTGCAAAAGAATATAACTCAATAAACGGAGATGAAATCCGCTATCTTGATGGTAAAAAACTCGAATCAGAGGGTTCAAAATACAGTCTTGTAGATTCAACAGTTGAAAATACGAGTTTTTTTGGTCCTGCCTTTCATATTTATATTCCGGAAACAATTATTTATGGTTATGAATGGTCCCGTCATGGCGAAATAACCATTGGAAAAGGAACTTTCATCAATATCCGTTCTTTTGAAAAGCCTTATGCTGATTATACCGGCGATTTTATGGACAGTCCTTTTATGTTTGACTTAAAGATTAAAAAACGTCCTAAACCGCAGCCAAAACCGGAGTCAAAACCGGCACCTCTTCCAGAGCCTGAACCGGAATCAGAACCTGAGCCTGAGCCGATTGAAGAGCCGGAAACAATCCTTACAGATGACTATAATCCTGTTGCAAGTGAAAAATTTAAGGAAATGTCAGATGATATTATCTATTCCAAGGGGCCTGAAACAATTATTGATGATATAAAAGGGCTTTTGGAAGATATTGAAGATAAAGATAATCTGGACCTCGTATTTGCAATTGATGCTACGGGAAGTATGAAAAATGATATTGATAAGCTGAAATCTGATATGCAGCCAATGCTCGCCGAGATTTTTGGCGGAAGTCCGGGTGTAAGAGTAGGATTACTGTTTTATAGAGATTATGGCGACACCTTTAAGTATATGGATCTGCCTGTAAAAGTGTTCCCGTTTACCTCTAATTTTACTAGCTTTTCAAAAAATCTGAACTCAATCCGCATTTATGGTAAGGAAGGTGGAGATATTCCTGAAGCTGTTTATGAAGCAATGTATGCATCGTGCGAGTTTTATTCATGGCGCACAACGGCACAAAAGAAAATCATTCTGATTGGAGATGCAGAACCACATCCAACACCAAGAGGAACCAGAAAATATTCAAAAGATTTTGTAATGGGATTAGCAGCGAGCAGAAAAATTAAGATACACTCAATTCTTCTGCCTCGTGATTAGATGTTCACAGCCGGAATACGGCTGTGAAACTTTGATGATGGATTTTATTTTTTAAGTTCAGCTAATTTTGCTTCAGGAATCTGATTTATACTGATAGTACAGAGTTTTTTATAGGCACCTGGAAGCATTGCAGCATAAACATCATAAATCTGAAGAATTTCATTGAAAGTGTTGTAAGCCTTATCATATTTATTCTGAGCAAGATATACACGGCCAAGCTCATATTTAGCTTCCACATAAATTGAAGCATCAGTTCCAAAGCGTGCTATAACAGTATCGTAGCAGAATTCAGCAGATTTATAATCACCGATTCCAACATAATTCTGTCCCATCTGAATTATCTGAGCAGAAGTTTTATCTTCTGGAATTTCTTTAAGAGTTTTACATGAAATAAAAAGTGACGAAATAGCAGCAAGAACTGCAAGAATGATTAATTTTTTCATAGTGCTAGAAGTTTACCTCAAAAAATTA
This sequence comes from Treponema bryantii, assembly GCF_900111035.1. Lineage (GTDB taxonomy): Bacteria > Spirochaetota > Spirochaetia > Treponematales > Treponemataceae > Treponema_D > Treponema_D bryantii_C. Next base: position 23,843 of record NZ_FOFU01000002.1, on the reverse strand, counting down.
TAATATGGAAGAGATGAAAATTAGATTTTGCCTGATTTTACCTCTGCTGTTTATCATTTGTCTTAGTTCCTGTGCATCAACTCCTGCTGTAGAAGGCGGGAAGTCAACAGTGGCTCAAGACGTTCATAAAGAAAAAAAACAAAATTCTAAAAAGTTACTTTTTGAGGACTGGAAATATAAGGGATTCGGGCAGCCGCTGCCGGTTTGGTTTGAGGCGGCTTATAAGGGCGATGTAGAAGAAGTTCAGAAGAAAATATCCATTCCAGAAAATCATAAAGTTGAAATTGTAACTGCTCAGGGAATTAACAGTGATCAGGCAAATAAAAGTTTATTACAGAAGCTTGTCGTAAAGTCTGAATTGTTTGAACTGTATGATTCAAGCTGGGGGCTGCTTAGTGAAAAGGAAGCTACTGACAGCAATTCGTATCCTTATTTTGCTGCGGCGGTTTTATTGATAGATAATAATTTGGGTAATAAAGAGGAGTAAGTTATATGAAAGTATTAGTTATTGGTGGTGCAGGTTATATTGGAAGCCACGTTGTAAAAGAAATGATGAAGGCTGGCCACGAAGTTGCTGTATTTGATAATCTTTCAAGTGGTCTTCGCTGCAATCTTTTTCCACAGAACGAATTTATTTATGGAAACATTTTGATTCAGGCAGATATTGAAGCAGCTTTTGCAAAGGGCTTTGATGCATTTGTTCATCTTGCTGCATTTAAAGCTGCCGGTGAGTCTATGATTCTTCCAGAAAAGTACAGTGTAAACAATATCACTGGAACTCTGAATATTATGAACGCTGCTGTAAAGTATGGCTGTAAAAAAATGATTTTCAGTTCATCAGCTGCAGTATTCGGTTCTCCTGAATATCTGCCTATTGATGAAGATCATCCAAAGAATCCTGAAAACTACTACGGCTTTACAAAGCTTGAGATTGAACGCTTTATGGGCTGGTATGATAAGCTTAAGGGAATGCGTTTCGCAGCCCTCCGTTATTTTAATGCTGCAGGTTATGATCCTGATGGCGAAATCCGCGGACTCGAGCAGAATCCTCAGAATCTTCTTCCACGTGTAATGGAAGTTGCTGCCGGTATGAAAGATGGTATGAAGGTTTTTGGAACTGATTATGATACAAGAGACGGAACCTGTATCCGCGATTATGTTCACGTTACTGACCTTGCTCGTGCTCATGTTATGGCACTCGACTATATTACAAAGAACGACAAGAGCCTTACAGTAAACCTTGGAACAGAAAAGGGAACAACTGTAAAAGAAATTATCGATGCCTCACGCAGAATTACAGGTAAGACAATTCCTTCAGAAGATGTAGAGCGCCGTCCTGGTGATCCTGCATGTCTGTATGCAACTTCAAAGCGTGCAAAGGAACTTCTCGGATGGGAGCCAAAATATTCTGACGTAGATACACTCGTTAAAACTACCTGGGAAGTATACAAATAATGAATGCAAAAGAATTCTTAAAAAACAGCGAGCGCGATATTGTTGCGCTTGAAACTCTTCTTACTTCTATTCCAGCTATTGCTCCAGAAGGCAATGGTGATGGAGAAGAAAAAAAATGCCGTGCCCTCGAAGGCTGGCTTCGTGATAATGGTTTTGATAAAAACGGATGTACGATTGAGCGTTTTGAAGCTCCAGACAGCCGTGTTAGTGCCGGTGTAAGACCAAGCCTTGTTGTAACAATTCCGGGTAAAGACGATTCTCAGCGTGTATGGGTAATGGCTCATATGGACGTAGTTCCAATCGGTGACCCTAAACTCTGGAATACAGACCCATGGACTGTTGTAGAAAAAGACGGAAAGCTTTACGGGCGCGGTGTAGAAGATAACCAGCAGGGCCTTTGTTCTGCCGCTTTTGCCGCTCTTTACTATCTGAAAAATGGAATTACTCCTGCTCGTACAGTAAAACTTCTTTTTGTAGCTGATGAGGAAAATGGAAGTGCATACGGAGCAATCTGGCTCATTAAAAATACAGACCTTTTCCGCAAAAATGACCTTGTTCTGATTCCTGATGGAGGAGACAGCGAAGGCCGTACAATTGAAATTGCAGAAAAAAATATTTTATGGATGCGCGTTCATGTTATGGGAAAGCAGACTCACGGAAGTCGCCCAGACAGCGGAGCCAATGCATGTCTCGCCGCGTGCGCTCTCTCTTTAAAATTGAACGAACTTGAAAAAGTTTTCGATAAACGTGATTCACTTTTCGAACCTGACTATTCAACATTCCAGCCGACAAAGCGCGAGAAGAACGTAGACAGTATAAATATCATTCCTGGAGAAGATACGTTCTGCATGGACTGCCGAATTCTGCCATGTTATTCACTGTCTGAGGTTCTCGCCGAAGTAGACAAGCGCTGCCGTGAAGTAGAAGCTCAGTATGGTGTAAAAATTGAATACGAAGCTCCTCAGCAATCAGAAAGTCCTGCAACTCCGGTTACTGCTCCTGTAGCACAGAAACTTGCTGCTGCAATCAAAAAGGTTCACAATATCGATGCTAAGTTTATTGGAATTGGTGGCGGCACTGTAGGTGCGGAACTCCGCCGCGAAGGAATTGATGCAGTTGTCTGGAGTACACTGGATGACCAGGCTCACCAGCCGAATGAATACTGTATCATTGATAATCTGATTAAGGACGCCGAAACGTTGATAGAGTTTTTTGCTAATTAACTAAGAACGGCCCAGATAGAAAAAGGGTTCCAGAAAAACTCATAATCCCCCGTTTTTCTGGAACCCTTTTTCTGTTTGGGCCGTTTTTTATTTAACTAGCGTACTTTCAGGAAGATTCCCATAATTGCACAGGTAATCAAAAGCTGAAGAATCATAAACTTCAGCAATACCTGTGTAGGGGACCAGCCACGGTTTTTGCGCATGTGGTCGTGGAGAGGGAATCTTATATTTTCGAAAATCTTAATCTTAAAGAAACGGAGAAGGAAAACCTTCAGAAGTCCCATTCCACCGTTAATCATAATGATTGACGATGTTGCGAGAATAACGAATGGGTTTCCGCTAATCATAACACCAACCCCGATAAAATATCCAAGGGCACGGCTTCCTGCGTCACCCATAAGACATTTACTTGGGAATGCATTGTGCCAGAGGTAACCCATTACAACACCTGTCATAGCAAGCAGAAGAACAGCCCAGTTAGCGCCAGAAGGAAGATGCTGAATCAAAAGGTATGCCGCAATATCTTTATGACCAAGTACAAAGTAGAAAAGAATACCTAAAGTCAAAAGCGCAAGCAGAACCAGGGTAGAAGAAAGGCCGTCTACACCATCTGTACAGTTAGTTGTATTAATTGAAGCCCAGAGTATTATTGTACAAATCACAATATAAACAATCGGATTAACAGCAACTTCATTAGCCAGGAAAGGAAGCCAGAAGCGTACGATTCCATCTGGAGAAATCTGCTTAAAAGAAAAATAAAGAATAAAGGCAGTAGCAACACTGATAATCAGATCAAGTGCACCTTTAAGATATTCACCCCAGCTTGTTGTACTGCGGTCATCAAGGTAACCAGTAAGCATTGTAATCCATGTGATGACTACAATTGAAGCACGAGTCCAGTTCATTGGACAGATAAGGAAACTGATTATAACGAAAATTGAAATGAAAACAACACCGGCTCCGGTTGGCTTTCCCTTAGCCGCTTCTGCATTATCTTTAAGTGTAAATTCACGGCCGCGGTCATGAGGAAGAACATTGTAGAATTTTGGAATCAGTTTGTACGCAAGAAAAAATCCAAGATAAAGTGCTACAGTAATAAGTACAGCATAAGATGTAAGGAGTCGTGCAGGACCCCAGTAATTTTGTAGTAACATACCAAGATGATAAAGCATATAAAAACCTCTGTATTAGAATGAAAGATGTGTCATACCGGTAAAAACCATAACAACACCGTGCTCGTTACAATAATCAATAAACTCTTCATCGGAAGCAGTTCCGCCAGTCTGAAGAATAGCTTTTACTCCGCTATCAATCAGCTTTTTAGTCGTTTCACAGAATGGAATTGCTCCATCACAAACAAGAATTTCTCCGATATTACTTGTATCAATTTCCTTGCTGATTTCAGACTGGTCTCCGACAATTCCACTTGCTCTTTCTGAGAATTTTATTGCTTCGTACAATACACCGTCAATTGCTCGTTTTTCTGATGTACAGCCCTGAGAAATTCCGCAGATAGAATTCTGTTTAAGGAGAACTGCAGAATAAGAACGGGCACCCATTGCAAGAAGCATACCGAATACCAGTTCATCAGTTTGAATCTGAGAAGGACGATTCTTAGTTCGAACCTTCCACTGATTAAAGAGAGTATTATCCTGAGTCTGAACAAGAAGCCCGCCATTTATAAAACGGGCTTCAAGATTTATGTTTGTTACTTTTGCAGAAGGTACAAGCTTAGTTTTTTTATTCTGAGAAAGAATCTGCTTTGCTTCTGTAGTAAAACTTGGTGCTACAATGGCAGCAAAGTTTCCTTTTACAATTTCCTCTGCGGCTTCTGTATTTATAACCGAACTGCAGGCAAATACTGTGTCTGTAGTTGTAACAGCATCATAAGTAAAGGTTGCCTTAAAAGAATCAAGAACATTAGTTGCGTGAGAAGCACCGAGAATTGTTCCAAATTTTACTGCAAGCGAGAAAACAGTTCCGGTAAGAGGAGTAAACTGTGTTGTAAACTCATAACCATCGCTGTTTGTACTTTTTACTGTAAGCTGATCTTTAAGCAGGGCAAACAGAGTGTTAATCTGGCGCCAGGCATAAGAAATATCATTTACAAGAGTATAAGTTAAATCCTTTGCCTGATATTTCAAAAAGTTTCCAACAGAACCTTCTTCAGATGGAGATTTATAGAAATATGCCTCCTGCTGAGCATTCATTCCGTAGTGGAGCTGAAGTTCGCGCTTAAAAGGAAGCATCATATAATTCATGAATAATTCATTGTATTTTGAACTTTGAAGAATTGATGCTGAAAGACCTGCATCAAAAGCAGAAACGAGATTCAATGCTTTTGCGGCAAGGTATGTTCTGAAATCCTTTGAAATGTTTCCTGTACGAAGCTGAATCATAGCTTCTTTATAATCATTAGGATCTGTCAGAATCAAAAGATTTTCATAGTTAGCAAATGCACAACGCAGTGTAGTTGTAACAAAAAAATTCTTTGGATAAAGCTGATTATCAAACTGTTTGGAAACAATTGAAGTATTGATGGAAGGAAGCATATTCATGCAGACAATAAAAATATTGTTGTCTTCTGCATCAGGATGAGAGATGTAAGGCTCGTCTTCTTCATGATATTTAGTCATCATAAGGCGTCTGATAAGTTTGTATGTATCGGCCTTAACCATGTTATTCTCCGAAAGCGAATTTTCCCTTGTTACAGGAAGCTTCTGTTTTTTGAGAATTTCTTCGGTTTTATTTGCTGATAAAATTATCCAGCCTTCAGATACAAGAAACTCGGCAAACTCAACAAGATTTTCTGTGTTTTCAACGTGAATTACAGCTCTCTTTGTCATAAGATATATTTTAGCAGAAAAAGTACCGATTGAAAATAGACAATAAAATAATGTAAAATATGAAGATATGAAAGCTGTTGCAAAAAAGTCTGTACTTTCGGGACACATTACAGTCCCTGGTTCAAAAAGTCATACAATCCGTGCGCTGATTCTTGCCGCAATGGCAGACGGCACATCTCATATTTCTAATCCGCTTCCAAGTAACGATTGTCTCTCAACTGCTGCCGCCGTTCGAAAGGTTGGTGCAGAGGTTGATTTTGGTGATGGTCAGGGAAGCAGCGCTGTGTGGACTGTCCGTGGTGCCGGTTCTGGTCTTCATCTTCCTGATGGTCCGATTGATGTTGGAAACTCGGGTTCACTTATGTACTTTTTGTGTCCTGTGCTTTCTACTTTGCCAGGTGATTGTACCTTTACCGGCGATGAGTCTATCTGCCGCCGTCCTGTAAATCATCTGATTGATGCGCTCTGTCAGTTTGGAGCAAATGGCCGCAGCCTTAATGCTGGTCCGGACGGAAAGCCTGGAACAACTCCACCTTTCACTTTCTGTGGTCCAATCGATGTAAATAAAAAACTTGTTACCGAGGGTGCCCTCTCGCAGTATATAAGCGGATTTATGATGGCCGCTTCTCGCCTGAATGGAACTCTTAATATGGAGCTTACAAATCCTAAGGAAACTCCATATCTTACAATGACAAAGCTGTGGCTTGAGAGTGTAGGAGTTCCGGTTCAGATTAGTCCGGACTTTAAGAAAATCTCCGTGACCGGTCCCGTTCCTTTTAAGGCTTTTGACCGCGCAGTTCCTTCAGATTGGGAAGGGGTTGCATTCCCGATTATTGCTGCTTTGATTTCTGGCAGTGAAATTACAATTGATAATGTTGACGGCTCTGGAAGCCAGGGTGATGATAAAATTGTAGAAGTGCTTCAGTCTGTTGGAGCTGATATTGAATGGAATCGTGAGACTGAGCAGCTTGTGGTACGCGGTGGAAAAACTTTGAGTACCGAAAGTCTGCCGAACGGCGAGCTCGTTGTAGAAATGTCTGCATTCCCTGATGCAATTTGTGCCCTTGCAGTACAGGCCTGTTTTATAAAAGGTAAAACTGTATTTACTGATATTGATATCTGCCGCAAAAAAGAAACAGACAGAATTAAGGCAATGACCAGTGAGCTCAGTAAGCTTGGTGCCCGAATCGAAGATGAGGGCGACCGTCTCGTTGTTTACGGTGACGGCGGTGCAAGTATTCACGGTGGAGAGGTGGAGTCTTATAAGGACCACCGCATCGTTATGTCGCTTGCCTGTCTCGGGCTTGGTTTGGCGGATGGCGAAAAAGTAACTGTAAATGATGCTGAATGGTGCAGCGTAACATTCCCACACTTTTTTGAAGTGATGAATAAACTTGGAGCCGGTTTTGAAACAATCTGAAAACCCGGAGTTCCTCCAGAATCAGCTGATTACCTACATAGGAAATAAACGTGCTCTTTTAGATTTTATTGGCGGCGGTGTACAGGAAGTACAGGCGCGGCTTGGTAAATCAAAACTTAACTGTCTTGATGTATTTTCAGGTAGCGGGATAGTAAGCCGTTATCTCAAGCAGTATGCTGAATCAATCACTGTAAATGATCTTGAAAAGTATTCCTATATAATCAATCATTGTTATCTCACAAATAAATCAGAAGTGGATTTTAAGTCTTTGGAAGAGATGCACGTTAATCTTACAGAAAAAATCGAACGCCACATGCATAAACTTGAACAGAAATGTGAATTCAAAAAGGCTGGTTTTATTTCTGAACTGTATGCACCGGCCGATGAAACACAGATTAAAAAAGAGGAACGCTGTTTTTATACACCTTATAATGCAGCCTATCTTGATGTCGCTCGTCAGATGATTGAAAAGGAAATCCCGGCACACTGGAAGGAATTTTTCATAGCTCCTCTTTTATCCGAAGCTTCCATTCATGCAAATACTGCTGGCATTTTTAAAGGTTTCTATAAAAATTCAAAAACAGGAACAGGGCAGTTTGGTGGGAATGCCCGCAATGCTCTTACAAGAATCACGGGAAAAATCTCATTGCCTCTTCCTGTCTTTTCTGATTTTAAATGCCGCTATCGAGTATTCTGTAATGACGCAAATGAGCTGGTAAATTCTGAAGAGCTTTATCACTGCGATTTTACAGATGACGGCAAATTTGACCTCGCATACTTCGATCCTCCATACAATCAGCATCCTTATGGTTCAAATTATTTTATGCTGAATCTGATTGCTGACTACCAGCGCCCTGATGCAGAAAATATCAGCCGCGTTTCAGGAATCCCTAGAGACTGGAACCGTTCAGATTACAATAAAAAGCGCCGTGTTGCCGAAGTCTTCGTAAACCTCGTCCGTAACGTCCGTGCCCGTTTTGTTTTGATTTCCTTTAATTCAGAAGGCTTTATTCCAAAAGATGAGATGATAGAGCTGCTTTCTGAATGCGGTAAGGTAAGTGTACTCGAAGCTGATTACAATGTTTTCCGTGGTTCAAGAAACCTCAGCGGCCGTGAAATCCACGTAAAAGAATTTCTTTTCTTAGTAGAAAAATAAAAAAAATCACAAACTTTCTCAAAAAAAACGACAATTTCGTACAACTCTGCCTATTTTAACAGTAGAGGTTTTTATGAAAAAATTGCTTGTTATTTTAGTGATGGTGTGCAGCATTTTGTCCGTAGCCGTACTTACAGGTTGTAAAAGTCAGTTTGTAAAGGAGTCGTCTTTCCGTCGCTCCGGCTCAACATCAGAAAGGGGCGGGGGAAAACAGTCTCTTTCTCTAGTCTGCTGGAATGTCCAGACTTTTTTTGATGCAGTAACTACAGGAAGTGAATATCAGGAATTTAAGAATTCTGAACGCTGGACTAAAGAAAAATATGTAAAGCGTTTGAATAAACTTTGTGAAATTATGACAAATCTGAATCCTGATATTTTTGTAATGGAAGAAGTTGAAAATACGGAGGTAGTTCAGGATATAGCAAATACTCTGGCGGGCGGTTCCTGGGAACACAAGAAAAACTGGCAGTATACGTGTTTTACTAAAGAACTTGGGAGTGCAATTGGCTGTGCTGTATTTTCGAGATATGAAATTTCAGAATTAAAAACGCATGTCCTTGATATAAGAACTCAGGAAACAAGTCAGCCTTCTTCCCGCCCGCTTATGCAGCTTACAGTAAATATAGGAAATCGTGAGCTCGAACTTTTTGTAAATCACTGGAAGTCAAAATCCGGCGGAGAAATGGAAACTGAAATCTGGCGTGACTGGCAGGAACTGGTTCTGGCAGAAAGAACAACAGATTTGATAAAAGAGATGCAGGCACCTTTGATTGTGATGTGCGGAGATTTTAATAGAAGTGCCGAAGATTTTGTAATTGAAGCTGCTGGTGGTAAAACAACAAATACAGTTTTGAGGGGAAACTCAGAGACTGTAAAAGTCTGGTCTCCATGGTTTAATTCAGCCGGTAAGCTTTCGTCTGAAAACGGCAGTTATTATTATAACGGAGAATGGGAGCGTATAGATAATATTCTTCTGCTTGGGAATCTGGAAATGACTTCGTTTTCAGCAGTTAGAGATTCTCCTGTTGCAGATGAAGAAGGAATCCCGGTTTCTTATAAAGTCTATACCGGAGAAGGTTATTCCGACCATCTGCCTCTGAAGTGTGTAATTTCCTTTTAGAGATTATTTCAGTAAAACCCAGGTTGCTCCGCTTCCGCCCTCAGCCTTTGTCTTTGGGTGACCCGAAGCACCACAGCGTTTATCGTGTTCGATAAAACGACGTACAAGTTCACCAAGAACTGGATCTGAACCGGAAGAGTGAATTCCTTTTCCGTGAATAATGAGCACCTTACGAAGTCCGCGTGCTTTACAGTCTGTAATAAATCGGTCCAGACTTTCCTGTGCTTCTGCCTGATGTAAGCCGTGTAAATCAAGACGAGCTTCCGGCTGCATGCTAATCAGATAATTTCTGTCATATAGCTTAGAACGTTCTTCCTGTTCTTCTGCAATCTTGTCTTTGTCTATTGTTCCGTATCGGCGAAGCCACAGCTCCATAGGATTTATCTGTTTTGAGTTTTCTGCTTTAAGCTGCTTTTCAAAATCTCGTTCAGCAGCGCGCGCTTTTTCTTCTGCAGTAGGAGCGTTTGCCTTTTTGTGCGACACCTGATTCTTTCCGCTTTCCTTCTGTTTTTTTATCTGATTTTTTTGCATTGAATCCCATTGATTCAGAATGTCGCCCATGTCCATAATAACCCTCCGAGTTTAATTCAAAATAATTTATTTGATTATAATTATTTTATCTGATGTACACCATCCGCCAGTTTCACCAACTTCAATGTAATACCACTTTCCTGTGTGTTCAAGAATACGTACACGGTTACCTCTTCCAACCTCAGAAACTGATTCAGCATTTTCCTGAGGAATAGAATAAATTTTACAGCCAGCAGAAATTCCATAGCGTTCATTACGTCTTACTGCACAGTAAAATAAGACTGCAGCGCCAAGAATTAAAAGAACAATATACATCAGCATTCTGATTTTGTGCTTTCTGCGTATTGAAATTATGATAAACACAATAGAGATTACAATTATGATAATTGAGATATAAAGATAAATAGTCGGAAAAATTGGATTTTCAGAAATCACAATTCCACAGGACTCTTCAAAATTGATGCGGTCTCTTCGAGCCTTTGGGTACAATAAAAACTCGTTGTGTTCTTTAGAATAATAATCCGCAAGCCTCATACAGTCTTCATAGCTTAATTCTGAATCAATTACTACAGAAGTCTCAGCAGTCTCCTGATAAAAGGCAGCAGAGAAAATATCTGCATCATCAGTTGCAGCAGCTGCTTCATCTGCTTCGGTAAAATCAATACAAATTTCAGGCATTAAGAGTTCGCTTCTGTAGCCGTTGTAACCAGTGGCACTTAAACGGATTGTCGGCAGTTTAATTGTTTCTGCAACGAGCCCCGTCCATTCAAAAGAAGCAACAGGAAGCAGAATGTGAGAATAAACTCTTTCCCGGTAACGGTTTTCTGTAAATTCAAATTGTTTTGTACAGGTAAAAATAGAATCCTTCGGAATTTCCCAGTTGAATTGTACAAGCTGAGTTGCGTACTGAAGATTTACAGTAAAGCCAAGTTTTTTACCAGTTGGTACTGTAAGCAGTGGCTTTGGAAAATTCAATTCATCAGAATACACTCTTGTACCATCATCAAAAACAAGTACAATGCGTGGAGTCAGGGTAGCCGGATCATCTGTGATTGAAACCGGTTCAAAATAAATCGAGCGACGGTGGTTCTGAATCATAACCGAAATGGGAGCAAGAGAGTAATCTCCTTTATTTGCAAAGTTATACCAGATTTCAATGAGAGTTCCCTGTTCTTCATAGTTTTCAGCCTTGCGCAATGTTCGGAACGTTATATCATCCTTTTGATTTGCAGCAAGCACCTGAACCTGTGATGGCTGAACATACGGTATAGTGACGATAAATTTAATATCAGTTTTTGTATAAAGATTCTGACTTTCTTCCGGAACAAGTCTTAGCTGCTTAATCTTTTCAAGAGTGAGAGTCTGTGAAAAGACAGGGGCAGCAACAGAAATCAGGAGAGCTGTGATTAGAAATCTTCTGCCAGATCTGATGAGTCTTTTGATTCGCTGTTTTTCCATTGTTTCTGATCATTCTCCTTTATATGTTCGAATACTGCTTTTTCAAGATTTTGTGGTGAAGCTTCTTCCTGAGAAGCCTGAATCTGATTACTCTGATTCTGTTTTCCCTTTGCCTCACTCTGCTGAACTGAAAGTTCAAAATTGATTTTTGCGTCTATCTTAGAACTGTCTATTTCGAGCGCCTTTCTGAAATAATCCTTTGCTTCATCAAAATCAGAATTGCGCCAGGCAAGTACACCCGCATTATAAAAAGCTGAATAACGCACCGCATCAGGTGCATCATCTGGAATCGCCTTGAATTGTTCAAGAGCTGCAGAATCTTCTCCAATCATAATGTATGCAGTTCCAAGGTCATAAAGAGCATAACTTTGATTCTGTCGGTTTGCTTCAGCTGCTGCATTTTCAGAAGCCTGCATAAAACGGGAAACAGCATGTCTGTATTTTTTCTGATGATAAGAAACCGTTCCGTTAAGAATATCTGCAGTTTGCGAAGAACAGCCGGAAAGGAAAATTGTTATCAGAGAAACAAAAGCTGCTGCCTGTGCACGCGAAGTCTTTGCTCCAAAAAATCTTGCAAAATTAAATTCCACAGTTATATAGCTCAAAATCAAAAAGAGAGCAGCCAGAGAAAGGAAAAGCTTATAGCGTGGAACAGGCTTTACCTCATAAGAAGTAATCAGATTTTCAGTAGCACCAAAACGCAGTTGAGAAAGCAGTTGAACTGCAGAACCTTTTTCCAGAGAATTGATGTATAAATGATTTTCATGATTATTGAAAAATCGGAAACGGTTAGAGGCATCTGCAATAGCAGCTTCAAGCCGGTCTCGTCGAAGAGCACTCATAACCTGAGTTTTTCCATCTCCAGTTAAAACAGCTGATTCAGTTTCTGAACCAAAACCAATTAAAGTAACAGGAATGCCAGCTTTCTGACATTCGAGCAAAGCAGAAGAAAGCTGGCCGTCTGTTTCTTCACCATCTGTAAATACCCAGATTTTTCCGGCAGATGAAAAGTTTGCCGGGAAAGTTTCTTTTGCCTTTAAAATTCCTTTACCAATGCTTGAACCTGGAACAGTCATTAAAGAAGGTGACATAACTTCAAGCAGTGATTCAACCATAGCAGTATCATCAGTAATTGGAATAGCTGCAATGCCGTCTCCCTTTGCAATTACAACAGAAACAGGAACTCCCTCCATTTTAGAAAGAAGTTTCTTTGCATAGATTGAGGCTGCCTTAAGACGTGTTGTATCTCCAGGACAATCCTTTGCGAGCATACTGTTAGAGATATCAAAAACCATTGCAACAGAATGACCGCTCTTCTGAACAGGAACAAGATAAGTTCCCCATGTAAGACCTGCGTGTGCCAGCAGAAGGAAAACAAAGGAAAGTGCTAGACATGCAGAACGAATAAACAGAGTTTTTTTATATCGGAAACAGATCATTTCTTTTAGAATGATTCTGCGTATAACCCATGCAAGTATAAAAAGGATTATTGCAATGGAAATAAACTTCTGATAGAAAAGTTTGTTTACAGTTCTGTAAGTAAAAGTCTGCGAAACAGCTTCCGTTTTAGAAACAGCACTTAGAATTTCAGAAAGTTCATTTACAGTTACCGCTTCAAAATATCTACCACCAGCAATATCAGAAATCTTTTTTAACGAAGCCGGATTGAAGTTTGAATCAAGATATCCAGAGTAAAGCCGTTTAGTTACCGGGTCAGTGTATTCAATTGGAACTTTTCCTTTTGAACCGATTCCGACAACATAAATTGTAATGCTGTTATCGGCTGCAAGTTGAGCTGCAGTTTCCGGATGAATTTCACCTGCATTATTTTCACCATCAGTGAAAAGAACAATACATTTTTTCTGAGCAGAAGAAGAAACAAGATGGCATACTGCAGTGCTTAAGCCATCACCAATTGCAGAACCGTTTCCAAAAGAACCCGCAGAAATCTGAGAAAGTCTTTCAGAAAAGAAAGTCAGATCACTGGTAGGTGGAACTAGAACTGCAGCATTACTTCCAAGTCCGACAAGACCATAACGGCTTCCGTCGTTTTTATTTGTAAGCAGATAGATAGCATTCTTTGCTGCATCAAGACGCTGTCCTCCGTCCATATCTTTTGCAGACATAGAAGGGCTTGTATCCAGAACAAAAACAATATCAGTTCCAAGAGAAGTATAAACTTTTTCCTGATTTGAAATTACAGGCGCTGCAAGTGCCCCTACAGAAATTAAAAAGCCCGCAGTAAAGAAAATTGACGCAAGGACAGAAAGAAATTTCTGAGGATGACCTTTCCATTCAAAATGGTGACCTTCCCAATCTGCAAGAACAGCAGGAAAAGATATACGGTTAAAAATTTTAAAATGTCGTAAAATAAAAAGTGCTGGAATCAGCAGAAGAAGAAAAAAGGCTGCAGGGTTTTCAAAGTTAGTCATTATTTTCCTCCTTTACCGGAGCTTCAATTATTTCAATGCAGGAAATCAGTTTATCAATAAGCTGCTTAAGCTCTCCAGATTCAAAGCTGGCATTTTTGCTGTAGCGGATAAAATCTGTGCGGATAAAGCCTGCAACAATTTCACCAAAGGCTTCTTCTTTATTATCTGAAAGTAAACCTCCAGTTGCAGTCTGCCAGCCCTTCATCATTTCTGAAGTAACTGTATGTGTAAAAGGATAATCAAAACGCACCTCAAGATAGCGGCGCATAATATTCTGAATCTTTTCTGCATCGTCTGCCTGACGAAGATGCTTAAGAGTCTGTTTTTTATTTTTCTTATATTTTTTCAAAAGCTTTTTTTGATTTATATAAAATAAAAGAGTTTTTCTTTTTACAATTATTCTGATGATTATGATGATTGCAATTACAAAAGCAGCCAGAGTTCCATAAAGCTTATAGGCAGTTCCTGGAAGAAGCAGTGGCGCTGCAGAGTCATGAAGGGTAGTTGCATTAGCCGAGTCAGTAGAAATAAGTGAAACAATCTGAACCGGCTGAAATTCAAGAATGAGCTCAGTGCCTTCAATTTCCATTGGCGGTAGGTGAAGTTCTCCCGTTTTCCATGGAACAAAGGTTATAGTAAACTGATAGAAATCAACTCCCGCAGGAGAGAGTGTGATTCTGCTGATTTCATAATCAGTGTGTGGTGTCGCAAAGTTTGAAGTACTCTTTTCTGAAGTACTGTCAGCAGCATTGATGATTTGACTAACTAACGGTAGTTCGGTAATACCGTTGCTTGTAAGCTGTTTTAATACCGGACTTGGATTATTAAAGGTACAGCGAAGTTCTGCTGTATCTCCAATGTAAACCTTTTTAGGAACGAGAATCTGCTGTGGTGAAATAATCTGCATATTCTTTCTCCCCGTTACCTTAGTTTTGCCTTACGTGCAAAAATCTGATTCAGCACCTGAACAGGTTCTGTTTTTGTATCGAGTACCACAGGCATAATTCCGTGCTTAATGCAGAAACTCTGCCAGCGGTTCTGATTCATTTCGTTGAAACTTCGCCATTCCTTTTTAAAGGCCGGTGAAGAAGATGGAAGCGACATCTGAAGACTGCTTTCTGTATCTTTAAAAACAACAGTACCGAGAGAAGGCAGTTCTTCGTCGCTTGCGTCGTGAATATTTATAGCAATTACATCGTTTTTCTGAGCAAGAGAAATTAAAGGCTTTTCCCAGCCGCCGCAGCGGAAGTCCGAAAGGACGAACACGAGGGTTCGTTTGCGGAGTACTTTAGCCGCCGCGGAAATTGCGTTCGGGAGCACTGAGCCGGGTGTTGGAGTAGCCGGCAGTCGATCAAGGTGGTTCAGAATCTGCATTGTAGTTTCTTTACCGAGTGAAGGTTCGCACGAGAAATGAATTGCGCCGTCGAAGAATACTGCACCTGTCGGGCAGGCATTTATTTCAGCGGCAATTGCAACGAGGGCAGCGGTTTCGGCTGCAGAGGCGTATTTAGTGCGGCGGTCAGAGTTTGTTTCAAGCTGCATGGAAAGCGACGAGTCTGTAATAAGGAAAAGTTGAAGTTCGCGTTCCTCTTCGAATACTTTGATGTACGGCCGCCCCATGCGTGCAGTAACGTTCCAGTCTATAGTGCGGATGTCGTCTCCGCGGATATAATCACGGACGCCTGCAAATTCAATTCCCTGGCCTCGGTAAAGAGAACGGAAATTACCGCTCTTCATACCGTCGGCAATATCTTCTGCCATCAGCCGCAGGTAGAGTGCTTTTTTTATGAGAGATTCATTATTTGCAAGGTAACGTTTTGACATTTACGGAACCGGAATAAAATCAAGAATCCTTGTGATAATGTCATCAGCAGTAACATTGTCAGCTGCAGCTTCGTAAGAAAGTACAAGACGATGACGCAGAACATTAAGAGCTACAGCCTTAATATCTTCAGGAAGAACAAAATCACGACCAGCAAAAAGAGCCTTAACCTTAGCACACTGAAGCATAGCAATACCTGCACGAGGAGAAGCTCCAAAATGAATATAGCGGGTAATATCGTTAGAGTTTGCTGTATTTACAAGAGTACGGCCAGCCTGCTGTTTCTTAGAGTTCTCAGGACGAGTAACAGTAAGAATAGAAACAATGTATTCAACAAGCTTTTCATCACAGGTAACAGAAGCAGCTGCCTCACGCAGAGCCTTAATATCATCAGCTTTAACAATCTGCTTTACAGGTACATACGGAGCCTGACCACAAGTCTGAACAATTTTAATTTCATTGTCAGCAGCAGGGTAAGTGATAACCAGCTTCATCAAAAAGCGGTCCAACTCAGCCTCAGGCAGATTATAAGTTCCTTCCTGTTCAACCGGGTTCTGAGTAGCAAGTACAAAGAACGGCTCCGGCAGCTTGTAAGTTTCTTCGCCAATAGTAATCTGGCGCTCTTCCATAGCCTCAAGCATAGCCGACTGAACCTTAGCAGGCGCACGGTTAATTTCATCCGCAAGAATCACATTTGCAAAAACCGGTCCCTTTCGTACACTGAAAGTACCCTTATTCTGTTCATAAATAAGAGTACCGGTAACATCTGCCGGCAGCAAATCCGGAGTAAACTGAATTCGCTTAAAATCCAGCCCCAGAATCTCCGCAGTAGTCTTAATAGCAAGCGTCTTCGCAAGCCCAGGCACACCTTCAACCAGAACATGCCCGCTCGCAATAAACGCAGTCAAAATATCATCAATCAAAGCTTCCTGCCCTACGAGCCTTTTCGCAGCTTCCGCACGGCAGTCTTCTATTATATGCACAAATTGTTTTTCCATAGACACAGATTATATCAAAATAGTCTGTTAGGGGAAAGCCTTCCCCTGTCTCCAGCCCGCTCCGCGGTCTTCCGCCACCCCTTCTCCTAGGGGGCCACCCCCTAAAACCCCCGTTTCCTCCTCTCAAAGGGGATTCAGTAGAATCCCGAATCCTGCACATTTGCGCTTTCTTAGTCAATTTTCTTCCCAATTTTTGTTTGTACAGTAATTTCTCTACTCAGTCTCTAATCATCATAAATAACGGAATTTCTGTATATTTATACAAAAAAAATGCATAATAATTGACTAAGAAAGCGCAAATTTGCATAATTAGGGCATTATGATTAATCCATTAGCAAAAGATTTGAATGATACCTTATCAGGTACAGTAGTAGACGCCCTCATGTCAGACATGGGACGCCGCCTTTATTTTCCAAACGGAATTATTTCTCAGGGTGGAGAAGCTGCAAAAGACGCTCACTTCGCAAACGGTACAATCGGAATGGCAGTTGCTGCCGGAACTCCGATAGAGCTCGATTCTTACAAAAAGAATATGCCTTCACTTACACCTCGCGAAACAGTTGCTTATGCAAAAACAGCCGGTAATCCAGACCTCCGTGCTTTATGGAAAGAAAAAATCATTGCTAAAAATCCGTCACTCAAAAATAAACAGTTTTCACTTCCAATCCTTGTACCTGGACTTACAGCAGTTCTCTCTTATGTAAGCGACCTTTTTGTTGATGTAGACAAGCCGCTTCTTGCTGCAGATCCTTGCTGGGATAACTACGAACTGATTGCAGCAGCCCGCCGTGGTGCAGAGTTCCATCAGTTCAAGTGCTTCGAAAACGGAAAGTTTAACATTGCAGATCTCGAAGCAAAAATGAAGGCAGATGCAGAAAAATACGGTTCAGTTCGTGTAATTCTCAACTTCCCACAGAATCCTTCTGGATACAGTCCAACAGTTTCAGAAGCAAAGGAAATCGTTCGCATCGTTCGCGAACTTGCAGAAGCTGGAAAGAAGGTTCTCGTTCTTTCTGATGATGCTTACTTCGGACTCAACTACGAAGATGATATCGAACCACAGTCACTTTTTGCTTACATGGCAGACCTTCACGAAAATGTACTTGCAATCAAGGCTGATGGGCCTACAAAAGAAGACTTTGCATGGGGCTTCCGTGCAGGTTTCGTAACATTCGCATCAAAAGGACTTACAGACGCTCAGTATACAGCACTTGTAACAAAGTTCATGGCTGCAATCCGTTCTTCAGTTTCTTGTTCTTCAACACCTTCACAGAGCCTCGTAATGCATGCTCTTAAGGATGAAGCACACGAAAAGCAGAAACTCGAATGCCGCAATATGCTTAAGCGCCGTTATGACCTTGTACGCGCATTTGTAAATAATCATAAATCTGATGTTCTTGAACCACTTCCTTTCAACTCTGGTTACTTTATGAGTTTCCACGTAAAATCTGGAAAGGCAGAGGAAATCCGTAAGGAACTTCTTAAGTCAGAAGGAATCGGAATCATTCAGATTGACCCATATACTCTTCGCGTTGCTTTCTCAAGCATTGATGAAGATAAGATTGATTCAGTTTACACAAGCATTTATAATGTAGCTAAGAATTTTTAATTCATAAGGAATAAAATTTGAAGCATACATCTGTACTTTCTACTCTTATACTCTGCGCAGGTATGATTTTCTGCGGCTGTTCAAAAGGCAGTCCGCAGAATAGCCGAACCGTTTATCAGCAGGATAGAATTGTAATCTGGACAAGCTGCCGCGAGTTCGCGCAGTACATAGAACTTTTTAACCGTCAGCACAAGGATAATTGTGCAATTCTTGTTTACAAGGATAATCCTGCTCTTTCTTTACCACCTGCAAAAGATGAAAACCCGCCGGACATAATTGTTGGTTCCTGGCTTCGTACAGATTCTCCGCACAAAAGCTTTAAATCTCTTGATTATCTTTTTGATACCAAGAAACTCACTTCAGAAGTTTTTTATCCGCAGCTGCTCAATTCCGGAAAAAGAAAAGCTGTTCAGTATCTTCTTCCGGTGAGCTTTAATCTTCCTGCAATAATTTTTGCAACAGAAAATAAAGATCAGATTCCAGACAGTTATGTACTTTCTCTGGATCAGATTCGAATCACAGCTTCTGCCTATAATGCAAAAAATACTAAAGAAGCGTATACAAAAATCGGTTTTACCCCACTTGGAAATGATGATTTTCTTTATCTTGTTTCAAAAATGATGGGAACTGATTTTCGGGAAGAAAAGGGTGAAATCGCCTGGGATGGTCAGGCTCTTTTGGATTCTGTTGCCTTCCTTCGCGACTGGGTTTACAAAGAAAATACTTCCCCGCAGATTGAAGAAGATTTCACTTTTAAATATCTGTTCATGCCTTATTATCGTCAGGTTTCTTCCGGACGAACACTGTATGCCTATACCACAAGCGACAGTCTTTTCAAGATTCTAAAAGAACAGGATCTTGCTGTAGACTATCGATGGGTAGTTGAAAATAATTCAATCTACATTGAAGACTCTGTAACCATGATGGGAATTTATAAAGATGCCAGAAATCAGGTGGGCGCTACAGATTTTATTTCATGGTTCTTCCAGTCTGAAAATCAGAAACACATTCTCGAAACAAAAGAAAATATGCATCTTGAAACGGATATGTTTGGAATTGCCGGAGGATTCTCATCTCTGCGTGATGTAACTGAACATATTCTGCCGATTTATTACAATCAGCTTTTGACAAATCTTCCGCCGTCTCAAATGCTCACAGCTCCGCAGAAACTTCCTGCACGATGGGAGAGTTATCGAACTTTGGTTATTGAGCCTTATATTAAGAATGCGGTAACGGTTGGCGATGGTGAATCTGCGCAGACGCTGCATGATTATGAGAAAGAGTGGCGGAAGAAAGTCTTCGACTAATAAATCAATGACATCTTATGATATTTGAGCGCTCCCGTGGGAAAACACATCAGGCTGCGGGCGAGCCAGTTTTTTGTGTTAAAAAATAAAGAGATTTTCACAAGTGAAAATCTCTTTATTTTTTTTCGATGGCTAAGCGCCAAAACTTCTCGATGCAGCCTGATGTGTTTTCCCACTCCGCACTCAAATATCACAATATACAGTTATTATTATTATCTCTTCTTACTCACAAACTCTCTAAGTAAAATGAACCCTAATATTATTACACCACCGACGATACATTTCACCGTCGGGATTTCGTGGACAAACAGGAATACCCATACCGGGTTCATCAGTGGCTCAATCATTGTAATAAGTGATGCTGACAATGCTGTGACTTTCTTGATTCCAATTGAGTACATGATATTCGGAATGCCCATTTGTAAGAGGCCGAGTAACAGCAGGAAGGTCAGTGAACGTAAATCCGGCACTCCGCGTTCCATCAGGAAAATGAACGGAAGTCCGAACGAAGCTGTAATAATCTGTGCGAGCATGAAGGCATCTTTTGAAGTGTTGTGAGACGGGATTTTACCAGTCTCTCGAATCTTTTCTGCAATCAGAAGCTGCTGTTTTCTCTGGAAGAGGGTAGTGGCAGCCCAGGTAACGCCTGAGAGTGCTGCGATTGTATTTCCTAAAAGTGCAGTCTCTGCAAACTCGCCGCTTTGATTTTCCATCAGGCTGTCTGCAAAGAAAAGCACCATACCCACTGCAATTCCTGCAAAGGTGATGTAATCGATTTTTCTGTTTTTCTCGCCGAGGATAATTGCGCTGAAAAGAATTACCCAAACCGGGCTTGTATACTGCAGAAAAATTACGTTTGCTGCATAAGTGAGCTTGTTCGAGATAACGTACATTATCATTGTGGCTGCATAACTCAAAGCAGAAAGCCACAGGTAAATTGTCTGAGCCCGGTCAACTTTTCCGCTGGCCTCGTCTTTTACATAAAAGTGCGGCAGCTGGCGTGTAAAAACAGCCATCACTAAAAATGCGAAGGTACTTCGCAAGCCCGCAATCGCAAAAGAATTTACGTTTACATATTTTAAGAAAACACCGCCGAGGCTCCAGCCCAGCGCACAGATAACTAGAGCCCATGCTCCTTCCGGCTTTTTCATTTGAAGAGCTCCAGAGCAAATCGAACTGTATCCATTGCGTCCTTGCCGTAAAAGTCTGCGCCAATCTGGTCGGCATATTCCTGAGTCATAACAGCGCCGCCAACGCAGGTCTTTGCCCACGGACATTCCTTGTGCAGCTGCTTAATTGTCTCTTCCATAGCTGCAACAGTGGTAGTCATAAGAGCCGAAAGTCCAACAAGCATAACGTGATCTTTTTTGCATGCCTCAACAACAACCTCAGGCGGAACGTCCTTTCCAAGGTCAATTACGTCAAAGTCGTAATTTTCCAGAAGAACCTTTACAATGTTTTTACCGATATCGTGAATGTCGCCCTTTACTGTAGCGATAATAATTTTTCCTTTCGGCGCTCCCTTCTTTCCCGATTTTTCCATGTACTCGCGGATCTCACCAAACGCCGCCTTAGCCGCCTCCGCCGCCATCAAAAGTTGAGGAAGATACATCGTCTTTTTTTCAAAGCGCTTACCCACGTAGTCCAGTCCAGGAATCAGGTGCTCGTTAATAATTGTGAGTGACTCCATAGTTTTCAAAAGTTCTCGGGTAGCCGCCGCTGCATCAGTTTTGAGCCCATGGATTATTGCATTTGAAAGGGGGGAAGTCTCCCCCTCGCTCGCACTTCGTTGCTCTCTACCCCCTCTAGCGGGGGACACCCCCGCATCGCCCCCGGAAGTACCGGCAGCTGGCACAAGGTTTGCAAGCCTCTCGCTTTCCTTTCCGCTCCACTCAATATAATCCGTACAGTTTTCGTCGCGGCCAGAAAGCAGGTTATAACATCTCCATGCCTTAATCATTTCGCCCTGAAGCGGATTCATAATTGCCGCAGAAAGACCGGCTCCCATACAAAGTGTAAAGAAGCTTGCCGTAACATATTCGCGCAAAGGAAGTCCAAAGCTTACGTTTGAAATTCCAAGGCTGGTAAGTCCGCCCATTTCGTGAATAGCGCGGACAGTCTCCATAGTTGCAATGCCGGCCTTTGAGTCTGAACTCACCGCCATGGCAAGAGGATCTATAATAATATCTGATTTTCTGATTCCGTATTTTGCAGCCTCTGCGTAAATCTTTTTTGCAATTGCAACACGGCGTGCGCTGTCTTCAGGAATTCCGCCTTCATCAAGGGTAAGGGCAACAACAAGTCCGCCGTATTTTTTTACAAGCGGGAACACTGTGTCCATAATTTCCTGCTTGCCGTTTACCGAGTTTATCATCGGTTTTCCGTTGTAACGGCGCAAAGCTGCTTCCATAACGTCCGGCTTAGTTGTATCAATCTGCAGTGGCAGTGTAGTTACGTTCTGAAGTTCATCGAGAACTCGGAGCATCATTTCTTTTTCATCAATTTCCGGAAGTCCAACATTTACGTCTAGAACTTGGGCACCTGCTTCTTCCTGTTCCATTCCCTGATGAATGATGTAAGGAATGTCGCCTGCACGCAGAGCCTCTTTGAATTTTTTCTTACCTGTTGGATTTATGCGTTCGCCGATAAGTACCGGGCGGTGCGGTCCACCGAAATAAACAACCTTAGTATTTGAAGAAACACAGCCGATACTAGGTTTTAGGTTATAGGTGTTAGGTTTCAGGGAGGTGGGGGTATTAGGGGGTGTGTCCCCTAGGAGAGGGGGTAGCGGAAGACCGCTTGCGGGCTGGAGCGAGGGGGAGACTTCCCCCTTAATCCTAGAACCTGGAACCTTAAACCTAGAACCTAACTCCCTGATATATTCCGGCGTAGTTCCACAACAGCCGCCGAGCACAGTTGGACCGAGTTCTGCGAGCTGTTTCATTGCGTCGACAAACTCGGGTGCTTCAACGTCGAAAACGGTCTTGCCGTCTACAACTTTTGGAAGGCCGGCATTTGGCTTAACGAGAACGGGAACGCTTGCTGCTTTACAGAGTCGCTCAACGGTCGGCTTCATTTCCAGAGGGCCGAGGCTGCAGTTTACACCAACCACAGAAACGCCAAGGCCTTCGAGCATGGCAACCATTGTCTCTGGCGTAGAACCGCTCAAAGTTCGGCATTCTCTGTCATAAACATTACTTACGATAATCGGGAGATCTTCGGCTGCAATTCCGAGGTCTTCCATGGTTTCTTTTGCGGCAAGAACGGCGGCTTTAGATTCGTAGCCGTCGTTCATGGTCTCTATCATTACACAGTCGATTTTATTTTCTTTTGCAAGAGGAAAGGCTGCGGCAAAAGTCTTCTTAAAAAGTTTTACGCAGTCTTCAAAATCAAGGTCGCCCATCGGTTTGAGAAGTTTTCCGCAGGAACCAATGTCGAAGGCGATAAAATAATTTTCGTCCGGTTTTTCGGCACGGGCTTTGTCTCGTGCAGTATTTGCATTCTCAATGGCGGCTTTTACAAAGCGTTCCAGTTCCAGCGGAAACTTTGTGATAAAAGCGCCGAATGTATTTGTGTTCACGATATTAGAACCGGCTGCAAAATAGTTGTAGTGCAGCTGAACGATGCGGTCCGGGTGTTTTGTGTTCCAGGTTTCCGGGAGTTCTCCGGGCTTTAAGCCCATGCTCTGCAAAACTGTACCTGTGCCGCCGTCAAAAAATAAAATCTCTTTTCCTAATAAATCGTGAAGTTTAGTCATGTGCGCAATTATAGCGGATTTATAATTCTAAATCCACGACTGTTGCTTCTGTAGCGCGGATAAGGTCATCCGGCTTGATTTTTATCTGAACGCCGCGCTGTCCGCCGCTGATGCAGACTTTATCGTGTAAAATGACTGTTTCATCTATAAAGGTTCGGAATTTCTTTTTCATTCCAAGTGGTGTACAACCGCCGCGGATATATCCTGTGAGTCCAAGGAGTTCTTCCGGTTTTACGGGGCCGATTTCTTTACAACCTGCGGCCTGTCGGGCTTTTTTGAGATTTATTTCACTAACTGCGCTCTGGCAGAATACACAGATTTCTTTTGATTCAGTGCGCATTACAATTGTCTTAAAAACAGTTTCTGGTGCCACGCCAAGTTTCTCCGCCATGCGGCCAGCAGCACCGCGGGCGAGCTCGTGTTCGCCGTCATCTTCATATTCTGCGGCTTCGTATTCAATTCCTAAGCCGTCCAGAATTCTCATAGCATTTGTCTTTTTCATATTTTTATTTTATCAAAAAAGCAAAGTGGAGTCAGTATGAAATTAGTGGCTCATATCACGAAAAAACGGACTATAGCAAACTGTATGCTGTGTGGGAAGGTGGGGCTGAAATTGCGGGTCCCAGCGACGGCAAAACCGAAAAAGTAATCCCCCAGGGTGCCCCAGGCTCCTCATTTTTGCTTCGCAAAAATTTGTCGCAACCCTGGG
>NZ_FOFU01000006.1 GCF_900111035.1 Treponema bryantii | reverse complement strand
ATGGTTGTTCCTCACTAACTACTGCTCCTGAACTTCCTGCTACAATACTTGCAGACAACTGCTATTCAGCTATGTTTTATAATTGTACATCTCTGACAAAAGCCCCAGATCTTCCTGCACTCACTCTCACTTCAGAATGTTACTTATGCATGTTTTATAATTGTAATAAACTTAAATATATAAAATGTCTTGCTACAGATCTTTCTGCCTCTAAATGTACATATAATTGGATGGCGTATATCCCTATTGATTCTGATCGAATCTTTGTTAAATCCAAAAATGCAACATGGCCAAGAGGATGGGATGGTATTCCAACAAACTGGTTAGTGATATCGGATGATGTTGCGGAAGGTCTTTCATCTTGGTTTAATAAGCTCTGGAACTGGGACTGGCTCTGGCCCTGGAATAAATAAAGTTTATTAAATAAAATATAAGGCGAAATTCAAAAAAAGAATTTCGCCTTTTTTCTTTAGGCTTAAATTTATCTACGCTTTTTTTTTGAAAAGAATATCTGTCTATAACCTTCTATCGATTTGTCAACTGAAGATGAAAATTTTATTTCTTGCTTCCTAAATTAATTTCTGCATATTTATTATAGTTTTCTCGGAAATAGTAAGTTATCTTTTTAGCATTTGGCTCATATACCGCACTCCAAATGGTGATATAACTTCCATCAGGATGATACTGTCCGGAGCTTGCAGCCTGTAAAGCATCGCGAATCTGTTCTGGTGTCATTTCCCAATTTGCTGCCTCTCCTGCCCCAAAAGCTGAATTATAACGGAGAATTGTATTTTTGCTTGCATCTGGAGTTAGCTTTCCGCTATCTGGTGTAAGATAGTGATTTGTTACAACCTTTGTATCAGTTACTTTCATCTCATTATTAATATACTCAACAACTACAGATTTTCCAGTTGTATCTGCCATTGCAAAATGATAAGCAATTCCAAAAACAGAATGCATATTAAAAGTTTTAAGTAATTCCAATGCCTTATCTACAGAATCAGCCTTGTCCAGGAGATAACGAACTGCAACTGTTGTCTGAATATCATGTTTTCCCTTTGAAGTTTGAACAGTTTTTTCAGTATCTCCTGCTTCCAGAATTGAGATATAGAAGCCTTTTTCATTCATTCCGTCTAATGGTGCATAAATTAAACAATAGCCTATAAGCTCTTTTGGTAAATTAGTACTTGGCTCCCAGTTAGGTGTTTCAACAATAAAATGTGGATATGCTGTAGAAACCGATTCATAACCATTGTCTGGTCTTGTGTGAATTACCATGGCTGTATCATCCGGATAATCATAATTGCGTCCATAAATCTTGCCTCCAGCATTACCTGCGTTATTTGCAGTAATTGAACAACAACCAGCTCTAATTGCTTTTACTGACAAAGATTTTTCAACTTCTTTTGTTCCATAACTGGCTTGTAATTTATATACAAGATAATTTATAAGTTCCTGTGGATCTGTTATATCTGCTTCGATTATTGCATCGAGCCCATAATCTCCTTCATACTCATATGAGTATACTCTTTCAATACTCTCGAGTTCTACTTTGCCTGTTTGATTTTCATCATTGTTTGTTCCATTTGCACAAGAACCAAGTGCAAAAACCAGTGCAAGAGCAGCAAATGCTGCTGTAAATTTTTTAGTTGTTTTCATTTTGTACTCCTCTAAGTGTTTTTAAATATAATTAAAATAATTTAATATAGTTACAGAAAATTTATTTGAAATGATATAAGTACTAGAATAATCTTGAAAACTTTGATAATATATGCTCTCAGTATGAAAACTGATACATGTTTGAAATCTGTAATTCTCATGGTGAATGATAAATTTCATACTATTTTTATTTTGTGATTTCTAAGGCGAAATTCTTTTTAGGATTTCGCCTTTTTTTTCGTCTTCGTCATTGCGAGGAACGAACGAAGTGAGCGACGTGGCAATCCATAAAATGGATTGCTTCGCTGCGCTCGCAATGACGGGGAACTTAAAACTGCATTTTATAGGAGTAAATAGATTATGAAACGAGAAGACATCAAAAAGGTTTTGATTATTGGTTCGGGCCCGATTGTTATTGGTCAGGCTTGTGAGTTTGACTATTCGGGAACTCAGGCTTGTAAGGCTTTGCGCGAACTTGGCTACAAGATTGTACTTGTAAACTCTAACCCGGCTACTATTATGACTGACCCGGTTATGGCGGACGCTACTTACATTGAGCCGCTGAACGTTGAGCGTCTTTCTCAGATTATTGAAAAGGAACGTCCTGATGCACTTTTGCCAAACCTTGGTGGTCAGACCGGTTTGAACATGGCTATGGAATTGAACAAGGCCGGCGTTCTTGATAAATACGGTGTAAAAGTTATTGGTGTAAACCTTGATGCTATTGAGCGTGGTGAGGACCGTGAGATTTTCAAAGAGACTATGAAGTCGCTTGGAATCGACACTCCTCGCTCTGGAATCTGCCACACTGTTGAAGGTGCTGAAAAGATTGCTGAAGAAATCGGCTTCCCTCTTGTAGTTAGACCTGCTTATACAATGGGCGGTCAGGGTGGCGGTTTCTGCTACAATGTTGAAGAGCTGCGCACTATTGTTGCTAACGGTCTGGATCTTTCTATGACTCACCAGTGTTTGATTGAAGAGTCTATTCTTGGTTGGGAAGAGCTTGAAGTTGAAGTTGTTCGCGACTCTAAGAATCAGATGGTTGCAATCTGTACTATTGAAAATATTGATGCGGTTGGTGTTCACACTGGTGACTCTTTCTGTGCCGCTCCATTTATGACTATTGATAAGGACCTGGAAAAGAAGCTCCAGGAAATGGCATTTAAGATTGTTGAAAACATCGGTGTAATCGGTGGTACAAACGTTCAGTTTGCTCACAATCCTAAGACTGGCCGTGTTGTTATTATTGAAATTAACCCACGTACTTCTCGTTCTTCTGCTTTGGCTTCTAAGGCTACTGGTTTCCCTATCGCGCTGATTTCTGCAAAACTTGCTTCTGGACTCACACTCGACGAAATTCCTTACTGGCGTGATGGTACTCTTGAAAAATATACTTTGGGCGGTGCTCCTGATGGAGATTACGTTGTTCTTAAGTTTGCACGCTGGGCTTTTGAAAAGTTCCGTGGTACAAAAGATGAACTTGGTACTTCTATGAAGGCCGTTGGTGAAGTTATGGCCATCGGTAAGAACTTTAAGGAAACTTTCCAGAAGGCTATTCGTGGTTTGGAAAATGGACGCAGCGGTCTTGGTTTTGCTAAAGATTTTAATAAGAAGAGTGCTGATGAACTTTGCGAAATGCTTAAGGTACAGAGCAGCGAGCGCTACTTCCAGCTTTACGAAGCAATCCGTAAGGGTGTTCCACTTTCTAAGCTTTCTGAAATTACATACGTTAAAGAGTTCTTCCTCCAGCAGATGAAAGAGCTTGTTGATTTGGAAGAGGAAATGCTTAAGAACCCTGGACGCGTTCCAGAAGACAAGCTTCTTATTCAGGCTAAGAAAGACGGCTTCAGCGACAAGTACCTTTCAAAGATTTTGAAGGTTGCTGAAAAAGATATCCGCAAGAGACGCAACGAGCTTGGTATTAAGGAAGCATGGCTCCGCGTTCCTGTAAGCGGTGTTGAAAATGCCTGCTACTACTACTCAACTTATAATGCAGAAAAAGACACTTCTGTTGCTACAGACAACAAGAAGAAGATTATGATTTTGGGCGGTGGTCCTAACAGAATTGGTCAGGGTATTGAGTTTGACTACTGCTGCTGTCATGCGGCTATGCAGCTCAAGGAACTTGGTTATGAAACAATCATCGTAAACTGTAACCCAGAAACTGTTTCAACTGACTATGATACTTCTGATAAACTTTACTTCGAACCGGTTACAACAGAAGACGTTCTTCAGATTTACGAGAAGGAAAAGCCATTCGGAGTTATCGTACAGTTTGGTGGACAGACTCCTCTTAATATTGCACGCGAGCTTCAGGAGAACGGCGTAAACATCTTGGGAACAAGCATCGACTCTATCGACATCGCCGAAGACCGCGACCTCTTCCGTCATATGATGGAAAAGCTTGAAATCCCAATGCCGGAAAGCGGAATGGCAATTGACTTTGCTGAAGCTAAGGCTTGCGCTGATAAGATCGGCTACCCAATCATGATTCGTCCTTCATTCGTTCTTGGTGGACGCGGAATGGAAGTTATCTATGATGAAGCAACTTTGAAGGAATACGTTGAAAAGGCAGTTGGTGTAACTCCTGACCGCCCACTTTTGATTGACCGCTTCCTTAAGAACGCTCTTGAATGTGAGGCCGACGCTTTGGCAGACAGCACACACGTTTATATCCCTGCTGTAATGGAACACGTTGAGCTTGCAGGTATTCACTCTGGTGACTCAGCTTGTGTAATTCCACCGGTTTCTGTTCCAGCTGATAACCTCAAGACAATCAAAGAATATACAAAGAAGATTGCAGAAAGCCTCCACGTTTGCGGTTTGATGAACATGCAGTACGCAATTGAAAACGGAAAGGTTTATGTAATCGAAGCTAACCCACGTGCTTCTCGTACAGTTCCTCTCGTATCAAAGGTTTGTGACACACAGATGGCCCGCCTTGCAACTCGTATGATGCTTGGTGAATCACTCGAATCACTCGGCCTCAAAGACAAGAAGATTCCTTACTACGGAGCAAAAGAAGCAGTTCTTCCTTGGGCTCGCTTCCCTGGAGTTGATCCAATCCTTGGACCAGAAATGCGTTCTACTGGTGAAGTTCTTGGTCTTGCTGAAAACTTCCCACTGGCATTCTATAAATCACAGGAAGCTGCCGGTTCAGAATTGCCACATGCACCAGCTGCCTGGGAAAACAAGAAGGTTCTTATTTCCCTCAGCAACAAAGAAGGCCAGAAGGATCAGGTTCTCGAAATTGGAAAGACTTTGAAGAATCTGGGCTTCACACTGGTTGGAACCCAGGGCACAGCAGACTTCTACAACGCAAACGGAATCAAGTGCGATGTTGTAAACAAGATTGGTGCCGGCCGCCCAGACGTAGTAGATATGATTATGAACAAGGAAGTTTGCCTGGTAATCAACACACCAAAAGCAAAGCGCAACTACGCCGAAGACCGCAAGACAATCCGCAAGGCTTGTTTGAAGTACAAGGTTTCTTACATCACAACAATTGCCGGAGCGCTTGCAGCGGTTAAGGGTATTGAGTCTGTAAAGAACGGAAATGGTGGTGAAGGTGGAGTTAAGAGCCTACAGGAATATCACAGCTTGATTAAATAATAAAACCTGTCATAGACCCTGAAACATAGGGAGCGGCCCTGCAAGGCAGGGCAAAAACAGTCCAGTGGACTGTTTTTAGCGAGTCTCCGAACAGCTATGCTGTGAAGGGTTCAGGGTGACGATGAACGCCAGTTCTGACTTCGGTTGGGGCTGGCGTTTTTTTATAGATTTTTCAAAATCATTGGAATAAAAGCAGCATCCAAGACATCAAAACAAAAACATTTTTTACCTAAGTCTTTTAGTGATGCTCCGATGTGATAAATTATTGTGTTATCAATAATCAAAAATCTGACCTTGGAAGAAAATGCTTCAAATAAGCATTTTACTTTGGGTAACGGCAAGGTTACCTTTGAGAACGGTCATGAGCATGTAAATCACCTGCTGTCCGCGAATAACATGAATCTTTGAACGAATAGAGTTTTTTTCTAAAATTGAAATTTCATGGTATGATAATATAAAACAGTTTGTAATTAAGAAAATCAGGAGGCCACACATGTCGATTATTGCTGCGTTTATGGTACCGCATCCACCGATGATTGTGCCTGAGGTTGGTCGGGGAAGTGAAAATCAGGTTGAGAAAACGATTAAGGCTTATGAGAAAGTTGCTGATGAAATTGCAGCTCTTAAGCCTGAGACCATTATTATTTCGAGTCCTCACAGCATAATGTATTCTGATTATTTTCATATTTCGCCGGGGGCTGGGGCTAAAGGGTCCTTCGTTGATTTTGGCGCGCCTCAGGTAAAATTTGATGTTGATTATGATGAAGAGCTAGTGAATCTGCTGAACGCGAGAGCCGAGGCATCGCACTTCCCTGCCGGCACTCTTGGCGAAAAACGGCCGGAGCTTGATCACGGTACAATGGTTCCTCTCTGGTTTATTACGAAAAAATATAAGGATTTTAAACTCGTGCGCATGGGGCTTTCGGGCTACGACCTTTTGAAGCATTATGAATATGGCATGATGATTAAGGATGCGGTTGAGTCGCTGGGGCGCCGTGTTGTTTATGTTGCGAGCGGTGATTTGTCTCATAAGCTGCAGGATTACGGACCTTACGGTTTTGCAGAAGAAGGACCTGTTTATGATAAGCGTATTATGGAGGTTTGTTCGGGCGGCCGCTTTGGAGAGCTTTTTGATTTTGAGGAAAACTTCTGCGAGAAGGCGGCGGAGTGCGGACATAAGTCATTTGTGATTATGGCGGGCGCGCTGGATGGTCGTGCTGTTGAAGCAACTCAATATTCTCACGAGGATGTAACTGGCGTTGGTTATGGAATCTGTTCATTTATTCCAAAGAGTGATGATGAAGACAGGCATTTTCTTGATGCGAGATTAAAGCTGGTTGAAAATGAACTGGTGGAAAAAAGCCAGAAGTCTGATGCGTATGTGAAGCTGGCCCGGGCCTCGGCGGAATATTTTGTGAAGAATGGAGATGTGATGCCGCTGCCGGATGATGTGGTTCCGGAGCTTTTGAATGTCCGTGCAGGTGCTTTTGTTTCCATCCACAAGTTTGGAGCCCTACGTGGCTGCATCGGCACTATCGCTTCTACACAAGAAAATCTCGCGCAGGAGATAATTCAAAACGCTGTTAGCGCAGTTTCAAAAGATCCACGCTTCCAGCCTGTTACAGAAGATGAATTAAAATATCTTGATATAAATGTTGATGTATTAGGCGAAGCTGAAAAAATCAGTTCACCGGCAGAGCTCGACGTAAAAAAATATGGCGTAATTGTTCAGAGCGGTTACAAGCGCGGTCTTTTACTTCCTGACCTCGATGGTGTTGATACTGTTGAACAGCAGATTTCAATTGCAAGACGAAAAGGAGGTATTGCTCCTGACGAGAAAGTTGATTTATTCCGCTTTGAGGTTGTGCGCCACTATTAGCGCACGGAGCAGTAAATATGGCAATTTGTGATGTATGCTTCAGGCAGTGTAAAATTGAAGAAGGCTCAACAGGATTTTGTGGTGCACGTACCTGTCGTGATGGAAAAATTGTTGCCGCTAATTATGGCAGACTCACATCCATTGCTCTTGATCCGATAGAAAAAAAGCCTCTCAAAATGTTTCATCCAGGTTCGCAGATTTTGTCTCTTGGCTCATACGGCTGTAATCTTCGCTGTCCTTTCTGTCAGAACTACAGTATTTCCTGGTCGCAGAAAGCCTTTGAATATAAAGACAAAGCGGAATATTATGCGCCTGAAGAAATTGTGAAGATAGCTTCAGACCTCCGCCCCCGCGGAAACATAGGTCTAGCCTTCACTTACAACGAACCCCTCATAGGCTACGAGTTTATTCGCGACACAGCAAAGCGTTCAAATGAAGCGGGCATGCAAAATGTCCTTGTAACAAACGGAACTGCAACGCTCAAAGTCCTCAACGAAATCTCCCCATACATCGACGCAATGAACATCGACCTCAAGACATTTACCACCAGCTTTTACAAAGATTTTCTCGACGGTGATTTTCAAATGGTAAAGGATTTTATCCAGTCAGCCACCGCTTCCTGCCACGTAGAACTCACAACACTAATCATCCCTGATGAAAACGACAGCGAAGAAGAAATGCGCGAACTCTCCGCCTGGGTCGCTCAACTCGAAAATCAGCTGAATAAAAAAATCCCTCTTCATATCACAAGATTTTTCCCGACCTTCAAACTCACAGACCGCGAGCCCACACCAGTCAACACAATAATGCGCCTCGTCGAAGTCGCAAAAGAAAATCTCGAATTTGTTTTCCCGGGGAATATATGATGAACGAAATCTCTTACCGCAAAAAAAATGATGACATTGAATGTGTTCATTATAAAAACTGGACAAAGACTTATCCGCCCCACACTCATGCCGAGCACCTCACTCTGGGAATTGTTGAGGCGGGCAAAGTTTGCATTGTAATGAATGGAGCTTCAAAAGTTTTTTGCGAAGGAGATGAGTTTCAGATTCCGCCGGATGTTCTTCATGAGATTAAGCCCGTTGATGACAAAGGCTATTCGATGCTGGTTACCTGCGTGCGCGTCCCAGCCCAGGCACAAACTGACCCAGACGATAAATCAGACGCCCCTCTCATCGAACTCAAAGATTCAATCCTAGATCAGCCGGAAAATCTTTATCTCATTGAAGAAATGGCTCAGGACACAAATATCAGTCCGTTTCATTTAATCAGGAAATTCAAAAAGCTATACGGTCTTACACCACATCAGTTTCAGATTCAGTGCAAGGTGCGTAAAGCACAGAAGCTGCTGGAAGAAGAAAAAAGCGTCTGCGAGGTAACTTATGATGCAGGCTTTTGCGATCAAAGTCACCTCGACAGATGCTTTCAAAAAATTGTGGGTATGACTCCCAAAGAGTACAAGGAAGCTTCAAGCCCATCAGAAAATACTAGCACAAAGCCGGGAAAAACTTCGCAAAAAGATAAAGACCTTCCGGACCGGCATTAACTTCGTGTGGCACCTTCGCAGGCATAATCGAAATTACACCAGGCTCATAACCAAGACTCTTCCCGTTATTTACACACTCACCGTAACCCGCAATAACCTCGTGAGTTTCGTGCTGAGTTTCGTGAATATGATTCTTAATGCTTTTATTTGGCGCAATTCTAACCAGATGATAACTGAAGTCCCCACCCGTATCCTTTGCAGTAATAATGTGCTTAAGCTCAACACCTTCAAAAGTCGGATGCTTGTTCCAGTTGATTTTACTGAAATCAATTTCACCGTTCGGCAAACGCAGACAGCCGCTGTTAAATTTTTCAAAAAGTTCTTTACTCATATTGTTACCTCTTGAGCAAAGTGTAATGAAGACATGATTTAAAAAATTGGATAAAATTGCTCTTAGTTAATTAAAAAAATCATGTTATGATAATATTTAAAAAGTAATTTAATGCGAGGTAAAAAATGAAAAAAACAAAACTATTTATTTCAGCCGTAATGCTTACTTTATTATTTACTGGCTGTAATTCAAATCCTAGCGGACCTTCCTATACGGATGAAATCTTAAATAATCCAGACTGGGAAATAACTAACAAGTCAGCCATACATTTTGATACAAGCAACGGTGTATATACAATTAATGCAAAAGAAAATGGCTGTGGATTTAAAACAACTATTACTTCCGCAGAACCAAAAACTGTAAACTTTAAAATTAAAACTCATATACTTGACCAATATGATGGCTATATGCAATTTCTTATTGATGATGAAATTATTGGTCAATACACAGGAACATATAGCATCTGGCAAAATGAACAAATTGATATAGGTTCAGGTACTCATACATTTGAATGGAAACATTATGATACGAACCCTGGAACATATTCAAACTTCGCTGCAAACAAACAGGCAGATCCTTATATTGCATTAAAAGAAATTAAATTGACAGATCAATCAAATGCAATTAAATCAATAAATAAGGATTCAAATAATGCAGTTATTTCTAAAATGTGGGTCGCATCAGGATTTTACTCAGAAGTTGTTGATAAAGACCCTGTATATGCCAGCTGGCCTCAATATGGCAAAGCCTTGGTGGACACACATGGAAAAGTTTTAAAACTTGCTACCTATAAATTAGAAGATGGAAATAAGTGCTGTGGTAACTCAACCATGACTATCAAGGAGATTGAGGTTTCCGAAGATTCAACTCTTTCTTTTGATTATAAATGTGACTTACTTGATTGGTCTGATGAAAACAATGTTTATCACAAAAATTATTTAAAAGTTTATGTCGATGATAATACAACTCCTGCTGTAGAAGGTTCTGGTTTCAAACAGATCTGGCAGAAAGCTTCGATTAATCTTCCGAAAGGAATTCATACAGTTAAATTTGTTTCTGGTACTGATGATTTTTATTTTGGAAATAATATTACAAATGCAACTTACATTGATAACATCACACTTGTTCCAAATACAATTGCCTCTGTAGATATATATCCAAAAGGCTTACAGGAGACCTATGTAAACGGAGATGCAATTAAATTTAATGCGAAGGCATTGCGTTCAGATGGTTCTGTAATTTCAGACAAAATTGTAAGCTGGTCTTCTACAGGCGGTAGTATTGATTCTGATGGTCTTTTTACTCCAGGTTCTGCAGAAGGAACTTTTACCGTAACTGCAACAATCGATGGACTATCTGCTTCCAATCAGACTATAAAAATCCACGGTTCAAATTATCTTTCAGATCCTGTAACAATTAATAATCATACTTTTACTGGAGAAATCTCAGAAGAATCTGGTACTCTTTTTTCCAAAACTAATAATATTACTCTGGAAGCTCCATCACCTAAATACACAAAATTTGCTGCAAATGGATTTTTCGTTCTAAAGGGATCAACTACAAATAATAAGTCAGTCAGAGTTTTTATTCGTAAACAAGGACCAGGAGCTTTAACAAGCAATAACCAATATAACCCTAATTACCGTTATCAGGCCGACATACTTATTCCGCCCGGAGATTTTGAACAAAGAATCTGGCTGCGTTTTGGAGATGGTTTATATGATGTAGAATTTGCTGAAGCTGATGCAACATTCAATGAAAATTATGACCAATATGAAGGTGCATTAACTGGATGGAATGTTCCATTTTCAGAAGGCAGCGTGATAAGATGCGAAGTAACTAACAAAACAGGCCTCAACTGGTCATCAGATGACTGTGCATATCTTATGCCTTCTGACAACTGCCAGTGTGATGACTTACTTATAAGCAATGCCTTTAATGCAGTTATGGCTGAATTGCCGGAAAATGCCTCTCTCGGTCAAAAACTTCAGGCCTTATATGATTGGGAAGCTCATACAAGTCATTATGATTATGTAAGCTTCTCTAATGGACAATCTACACCCAAAAGAAAAAAGCAGGATGCCGTTCATGTTCTAAAATATGGAATGGCAATATGTGAAGGTTATGCAGACCTTTATACGGCATTTGCACGACTTGCAGGTGTAAAAGCAACTTTCCAATATTCTAGAAACTTAAACCATAACTGGACAGAAGTATATTATGATGGAAAATGGAGAATGATAGATGTTACATGGGATGATACTACTAATGAAGGTTCTGTTGATAAAAAACCGACATCAGAAAACTATAGTTATTTCCTTATAGATCCTAACGATGCTTCACATATCAAAACAAATTCAGGTGGCTCTGACAGAATAACTGTCTACTCCAGAACAGCTTTTACAGAAACACAACAATAAGGACTTATAATCTGGAAGAAATATATGGACTTTTCAAAACACCCGCTTAAGATTTTTTTCTCTTACTACAAACCACACTGGCCCCTCTTTGCAGCTGATATGACATGTGCTGTTTTTATGGCAGCCATTGATATTGCATTTCCAATGTTTTCACGGTATGCACTGAATACCCTGATTCCGAATCATGAACTGAAAACCTTTTTGATTCTTGTGGCTGTACTGCTTGTTGGATTTTGCCTGCATAAAGGCTGTAACTGGTTTGTTGCTTACTGGGGACACGTTTTTGGAACACGTGTTGAACAGGATATGAGGCGGGATGTTTTTGATCATCTGGAAAAGCTGCCTTTCAGTTTTTATGATACTAACCGCACCGGAAAAATCATGTCGCGTGCGACAACTGATCTTTTTGAAATTACAGAGCTTGCTCATCACGGGCCGGAAGATTTTACAATCGCAATGCTCAATCTGATTGGTGCTTTTGTAATGATGCTTCATATTCGCTGGGAGCTTGCTATTATTGTTGTAATTGTACTTCCAGTAATGATTGCAATTGGAATTGTTTCGCGTAGAAATCTTTCAAAAACTTCTAAAAAAGTAAAAGAAATTACCGCCGAAGTAAACGCCGGACTGGAATCCAGCATTTCTGGAATTCGTGTAACAAAAGGCTTTAACAACGAAGAGTTTGAACGTGAACGTTTTGCCGGATTTAATAAGCAGTTTAGTGATGCAAAAAAATGGCGCTATAAATACATGGCAACTTTTTTCTCAAATATTGAATTCTGTAATAATCTGCTGTCACTGGTTGTGCTGGGAGCAGGCGGATATTTCATTATTAAAGGAAAAATGACTCTTCCAGATTTGGTTGCTGCAAATCTTTTTGTAGCAGCCTTTAGAGCGCCAATTGGTAAACTGAACTTTCTTGTTGAACAGTACACAAACGGAATGGCAGGTTTCCATCGCTTCCTTGAAATTATGCGTACAGAACCAGAGCCAGCTGATTCACCAGATGCAGTGGAGATTCTCTCAGCACGGGGAAACATCAATTTTAAAAATGTTGATTTTTCCTATACTGCAGACTACCCTGTTCTTACTGGAGTAAACCTCGACATCCGCTCCGGTGAAAAGTTTGCCCTGGTAGGTGCCAGCGGCGGCGGCAAGTCCACCCTCTGCAACCTAATTCCACGCTTTTATGAAATTACCGGCGGTGAAATAAGCCTCGACGGCATCGACATCAAGAAAATTAAAAAGAGTTCCCTCCGTTCACAGATTGGAATTGTTCAGCAGGATGTCTTTTTATTCGCCGGCACAATCCGTGAAAATATTGCCTATGGAAAACCAACTGCAACCGACGCAGAAATTGAACAGGCAGCACGTCGTGCAGAAATCCACGACGACATAATGAAAATGCCAAACGGCTACGACACAATTGTCGGTGAACGCGGAATCAAACTCAGCGGCGGCCAGAAACAGCGCGTTTCCATTGCACGCTGCTTCCTTAAAAATCCACCGATCCTTATCCTCGACGAAGCAACTTCCGCCCTCGATACTGCAACTGAAATTAAGATTCAGCATTCATTTGATGAACTTTCAAAAGGCCGTACGACACTCGTAATTGCACATCGCCTTTCAACAATCAAAAATGCAGACAAGATTGCTGTTGTAACAGACCACGGAATTGCCGAGCAGGGCACACATGATGAGCTTATGGCAAAACGTGGAGAATATTATAAACTGCGAACAGTTCAGGAAGAATAGCTTTTGACTGTTAATTCTTATTAAAGACAAGCGCAGTTCGAAGTTTTGTAAAGATTGAACCTGGTGTATTTACAAAACTAACTACCATTAGTTTGTAATATTTTAATGTCAGTCCCAGAAGACTTTTTTCTCCAGGCTGAATACAAACTGCACACTGACTGAATGCGGTTACAGTTGAAAGCCGGAGAGCCTTTTGAATGCCACTAACCATTGCGCCATGTGTTATTGAAAATCCCAGAAACTTAAATAATACATGGCCATTTGGAACCAGCACGGAAGTAATAAGAACAAAAAGCCACAGAGAAATATGTGGAAGAAGTAAAATCTTTCGCCCGCTGACTTTTTGTGAAACAAAAGCAATCAAAAGAAATCCGCACAAAACATAAGTGTTCTTAATAAAAAACACCGAGGCGCTCGCCGTAATCAAAACAATTAGCAATACAATATTAAATACTTTCTTTTTACTGTCTGAGTCTGCCGAATCAGCCGCAGAAGTTTCCAACTCCCCGTTTACTGCATTGACCCCTGCTGACTCACCCACTGCATTCTCCAGCACTACCGCCAGCCATGCTGTAATCACACCACTGATAACATTAAAAATCAGCATTGGCCCAAGTAAACTCCAGGTACCCTGACCAAGATACAGCGAAGTAAGACTTATCTGAACTACAGCGCTTACGGCAGAACCGAGAACAGAAATACCGTAAAGACTCAGAATTCTTCTTTGACGAATCATCCTGCTCAGACAAAACATCACCAGTACACTTGCAATACTCTGTGCAAAAGACACAAGGAAAAAAGGAGAAAAAAGAGTACCGGCCATCAGATTGGCACAAACTGTTTTTACTACACCTAAAAGCATAAATGCCGGAAAAGAAAATTCGAGTCCCATCAGTAAAGCGGCATTTCCCAGACCAAGACGAAAGTAAGGAAAAATACGCGGTATAAGCAGCTCTGCATAAGAGAACATAAGTGTCAAAGCAGAGAGGTATGCAATTTTTTGTCGGGTTTCAAAATTTAGTTTTTTATTCACTGATTGCATCTAACTCGTCCTCGCTTTCAACTGTGATAATTATTTTATTCGGTAGACATACCAGCGGATTATGCCAGCCCTGAGTGATGCAGGTTTTATTTGGACACGGAGAATCTGTTATCCTTACCAAGCCGTTTTTTATTTCAAAAGTAGTTGGACCAAGTTCGCCCTCTACAGTGTAAATTCCATTTTGTGATGCAGAATATTCGTAATGTGTTCCATTGGCATTTACGCAAATCTTCGAACCTTTATGTCTGGCTCCGCGTATAGTCAGCAGTATTCCACATATGAATAAAATAAGAATGATTAAAATGTCCAGCGGCCTTAATCCAAGCTTTTTTAATTGTTTCTGCATAGTCATATTATAACAGAAATATGTCATAAAAATACATTATGTGTTTTTGAAAATTTAGTTTATAATATAATCGATGACGGAAAAACATTTCCCTAAAATTACAAAAACAATAATTCTTTTCATTGTTCTTACAGATTTCATTTTATGTTCTCTTGTATTTACAGTAAGTTATTTTTCTTTTAATCAACAGTTCCGCGAACAATATGATACTAGTATTCAGGAAATTTGCAGGGCTGCACGAGAAACTCTGAATCCCGAAGATTTTCCTAAATATCTTCAAACAAAAGAACCTGATGAAAAT
Organism: Treponema bryantii; assembly: GCF_900111035.1. GTDB lineage: Bacteria > Spirochaetota > Spirochaetia > Treponematales > Treponemataceae > Treponema_D > Treponema_D bryantii_C. The sequence goes on along the minus strand of NZ_FOFU01000006.1, from coordinate 165,785 downwards.
TATTATACCGTATTCAATAGTCTGAAGAATTTTTGTGATCAGTTTGAATTAAATGTAATTTACGTTTCTGCTGTTAAACCTCCAGATTACACTCACATTTTCTATTTTTATGATCCTTGTGGCAAAGTAACACACTGGGAACCTTATCCTCTTGGATATGAAGAAGATTATTTTGAACCAAATTATAATGCATCTACCAAACGTGTTTTTGAAGAGGGCGCAACTATTACCCGCCATACTATTAAAACTCGCAGTGGCTCCCACATTACCGCCCAGCTTCCAGTTTATGATTCTGCAGGAAAAATAGTTGCAGTAATTGGTGTAAATAAAAGTATTCAGGAATTCGTTGATGCCCGCCAGTCTTTTGTTCGTTTTGTTATTATTACTGCTTTGATTTTTGGTATCTTTTTTATTGTTGTTTTCTCTTTCTATTTTAATCATCGTTTTATTAAACCTATTATGATGATTACAAATGAAACAAATCGATTCTCAACATTCAATGGTAATCCAAATAACGAGCTGCTGGAAATTACAAATCGTGATGAGCTTGGAACTCTGGCAAAAACAGTATTCCAAATGGAAAATTCTATTGCAGATAACATTTCGGCTCTCACCCGAATGACAGAAGAAACTGCTAAGGCTCTGGCAACTGCAATTGATGCTAAGGATAAATATACTCACGGACATTCAATCCGTGTTGCAGAATACTCAAGAGAAATAGCCCGTTTGTCTGGAAAAAGTGAAACTGAATGCCGTGACATTTATATTGCCGGCCTTTTGCATGATGTCGGTAAAATCGGTATTCCTAATGTGATTATCAATAAGCAGGATAAACTTACTCAGGAAGAATACGATAAAATTAAAACTCATCCTGTAATTGGAAAACAGATTCTTTCGAATATCACTCAGACTCCACACATTTCCGACGGTGCTTATTATCATCATGAACGTTATGATGGAACAGGATATCCTACTGGATTAGCTGGAGAAGCCATTTTAGACATTGGCCGCATTATTGCTGTAGCAGATGCCTATGACGCTATGACCAGTAACCGCAGCTACCGTAAAACTCTCTCTCAGGAAAAAGCCCGCAAGGAAATTGAAGAAGGTATTGGAACTCAGTTCGATCCTGTTTATGCAAAAATCATGCTAGCTATGATCGATGCAGATAAAGATTTTAATATGCGCGAGATGTAAGCCGGGGGCGTTACGGGGGTGTCCCCCGTTAGAAGGGGTAGCAGAAAACGCCGAAGGCGTTTGAAGCGAGGGGAAGACTTTCCCCATAATTGAATATCTCTCGAAATTCTTCTATAATTAAACATTAAAATTTCTCGAGGAAAAAAATGCCTAAAATCGAATGTAACGAAAAACTCTTTTTTGATGCTATCGGAAAAAAATACACTTATGATGCTCTGGAAGACGTACTTCCTTGCGCTAAGGCTGAGCTGGATGAAAAGCCGGATATGAGCCAGAGCGAAAACGAGCGCGTTGTAAAAATCGAATTGAATGATACTAACCGTCCGGACCTCTGGTCTACAAACGGTGTTGCCCGCCAGATTAAACTTCACGAAGGCGGAAAAACTGTTGATTATATGAAGCTCATGGCTAACCACGGAAACAGCGACTATGAAGGCCGCATTGTTGAAGTTGACCCAGAGCTTAAAGATATCCGCCCTTACATGGTTGCTTTTATGATTACCGGTAAGGCAATTGATGATCCGATGCTTAAGGACATCATCCAGACTCAGGAAAAGCTGGCATGGAACTTTGGACGCAAGCGCAAGTCTATTTCTATGGGCGTTTACCGCGTTGACCAGATTAAGTTCCCTGTTAAGTATCACGCTGTTGATCCAGACAAGACTTCGTTTGTTCCTCTTCAGTGCGACGCTCCAATGACTTGCCGCCAGATTCTTACTGACCATCCAAAGGGAAAAGACTTCGGCTGGATTTTGGCTGATATGAAAAAGTTCCCTCTCTTGAGCGATGCTAAGAACGAAGTTCTTTCTATGGCTCCAATCATCAACTCAGCTACTCTTGGTGCTGTTCAGGTTGGTGACAAAGACCTTATGGTTGAGCTTACTGGTGATAATATTGAAAACCTCATCCTTTCTGCAAATATCGTTGCATGTGATTTTGCTGATCAGGGATATGAAATCAAACCTATTTTGGTAAAGCATCCTTATGACACTGGTCTTGGAAAGGACATCATGGTTCCTTACTACTTCCAGCCAACTACAAAGACAACTCTTGGTGCAATCAACAAGCTTCTTGGAAGCGACTTTGATATGAACAAGGTTGTTGATGCTCTTACACGCATGGGAAGCACAGTTGAAGTTAAAGGTGAAGAAATCACTTTGAGCCCTGCTCCATACCGCAACGACTTCCTCCACGAAGTTGATATCATTGAAGATGTTATGATTGGCTGCAATGTTGCTGCATTCGAGCCACGCACTCCACAGGACTTCACTGTTGGTCGTCTTCTTCCACTTACTGAGTTCAGCCGCAAAGCTAAGACTTTGATGGTTGGTCTTGGATATCAGGAAATGATTTTCAACTATGTTGGTTCTAAGAAAGACTATATTGATAATATGCTGATTGATGGTTCTAAGGTTATCGAAATTGCTAACCCTATGAGCGAAAACTATCAGTTCATTCGTCCAGAAATCCTTTCTTCACTTTGTCGTGCCGAAGCAAGTTCTGCAAACGCAATGTACCCTCACAAGATTTTCGAAATCGGTAAGGTTGCATATCTTAAGGAAGATGAAAACACTGGAACAATTACTCGCCAGCACCTCGGCTTCCTTACAGCTGCAAGCAATGCTAACTTCAATACTTTGGCATCTGAAGTTTCTTCACTCGTTTACTTCCTCGACCACGAGTACAAAGTAGTTGAAAGCGAAGATCCACGCTTTATTCCTGGCCGCCAGGCTCAGCTTATTGTTGATGGTCAGCCAGCCGGAGTATTTGGTGAAGTTCACCCACAGGTTCTTGAGAACTGGGGAATTACAACTCCTTGTGTTGCCGGAGAACTCGACCTCGAAACTTTGATGGCAACAGCTGATACAAAAACTGAAGCTGAAAAGGCAAAGGACAAGAAAGCTGCAGAGCCAGCTGCTCCAGCAGGCAACAACCAGAAATCAGAAGCAGAAACAAACCCTGTAAAATACTTCAACGAGCACATTGAGCTCCGCGTTGCAAAAATCACAAAGGTTGAAACAAACCCACAGGGCGACAAGCTTTATATCGAAACTTTGGATGACGGTACAGGCACAGAACGCATTATTCAGAGCGGTCTCCGCCCATACCTCACAGAAGACGAACTTCTCGGCCAGCACGTAATCATCGCTGCTAACCTCGCTCCAAGAAAGATGAAGGGCGTAGAAAGCCGCGGTATGCTCCTCGCATGCGACTACACAGAAGACGGAAAAGAAAAGGTTGAACTCCTCACAGCTCCATGGGCAGCTCCAGGAACAATCATCCAGATCGAAGGTGCCGAATACACAGGCGAAAAACCAGCCAAAATCGACATCGACCACTTCTGCAAGATTGAATACCGTGTAAGTGGAAAATGCTTCACAATCGCAGGTCAGAAGGCAACAGCTGCTGGAAAGCCAGTTACTACAAACAAGGCTGATAACTGCGAAGTTTGCTAGACTTCGTCATTGCGAGGCATAGCCGACGCAATCCATAAAAATGAAAACCGTCCGAGCTCTCGGACGGTTTTTTTATGCCTTTTATTCTTTCAGTTCGGTACGGGATTTAATCTCCAGTTTTTCGAAGATTGTTGCCATATGGCGTTTTACGGTTTCTACACTGATAAATAATTCTTCGGCAATCTGGGCATTGGAATAACCGCGGGCGGCCAGGCGGGCAACTTCTTTTTCTCGCGGTGAGAGAATGGCAAAACGATCGATGAATTTAGTCTCTTCGCTTTTATTATATATCTGTTTTTTCTCAAAAGGAAATAAAATCAGCTTTATCAAAATACCAAACAGTAACGGACGGAAGTTCACAAAAACCATCAGCAAAAAAGTTGTGCTGGTGTAATCGGAATAAGCACCGCTGCTTGTCTTAAGACTTAGTTCAATCTCAGAAATCAAAATCACAAGTTTGACTACAGTGATAAAACTTCCGCTTAGGATCGCCGCTTTAGAGAAATCTTTTTTCTTTTGTAGAATTGCAGGAATCATGAAAATCACAAATCCCACAATCACAAGAATCAAATCTATTATCATCTGCTATTCCGAATCACCAAGCAAAGAAATCTTACTTTCTATTGGAAGTAAAACCAGATTGATGAGCAAAGCATAAATTAATGGAACACATGCAATTAAATAATTTGTTCCAAGCATAGATCTGTCTATGAGATTAAAAAGCATTCCTAAATATCCGGCTAAGGCATTCATAATCCCTTCCAGAAGCATAATCAATCCTAAAAGTCTTACTGCATTCATAGAAATTGCTTTTTGCGAAACTGAAAGCTTTGTATTTGTAGCAGCATACTTTAATGCTTTGAAAAAATTTTTGAAGTTTCCCGAAACCGCAAGCAAAAGAAAAGGCGGGATAAAAATATAAATCAGTCCTGGAATATCTCTAAGATAATTAAAACTAAGTGGCTCCTGACCTGAGTGATTTACAGTACTTGTATAGATAATCAGATAATAAAGACAAATTATCAGAACAAGTGAAATGAGGATTTTGCAAACACATCGAACTTTTTGTTTTGCAGAAACGGGATCTGGCTTTTCTGGTTCTGTCTCGTCTGTCATAAATCTAATAATCCGGGTTTTGTTTTTGCCCTTTAGCGTAAGAATAATCATTCCAAAAAAAGCAAGATAAAAAATTGAAAGGATAAGTACCGAGAGATTAAAACCGAGAGTTTGAGTTTCGTCGAAATTCAGATAAAAATATATTGCACTTATCAGCATGATAAAACAGCAGATAAAAATCAAAGCGCGGAAAGCAAAGCCCAGTGCACCGTCAATTTTTTTCAGCTCAGATAATTCAGTGTTTTTCATCCTTTTTGGTGGATAGAAAATCCGCAGAAATGACTTTCCGTATCCGCTGAGAAAAATCATAACAGCAAGAATGCCAGGAATAGAGAGCAGTAAGGCAGGTTCAAACAATTCTCTGATAAGCCCACCGCTTGTTAAAATGCACAGGCTGGAAGTTAAAAAAAGAACCAGTAGAGATAAAATAAATTCGACAATCATATATCCTCCTGAAAGGCCTGGCCGGCTTGCCTTTGACTATCTTAATTATCCCACTGGTTCTGTTCTAAAACAAGATGTAAAAAGTTGTAATTTTAGTTGTAATCTTTTATTTCACCTCAATTACAAAAACACAAACTAATAGTTATTCAAGAATGCTCTATTCTGGCGACCAAAACTGTTGTTGTTCTGGTATGCGTCCCAGTTAATAGACCAGGTCATAAATCCTCTCATTCCTGGATACTTTGCTTCAAGAGTTCTGAAAGCTCCCTGAAGCTGTGTATTAGAAACCTGACCCGAACCAGCAGCACTTGAAGAAGAAGGAACTGCAATTACAACCTGATCGGCTCTTAGTCCTGGGAAGAAATACTGTTTTCCACCATTAAGATAGAAACCGTCTATTAACATTTCGCACATCTCTACCAGAGAAGGTTCATCTCCCATTGAATACCAGCTGCCGTCATTTCCCTGAATTGCACATGAATTATACAACTGAACCTGAACGTAAGTTGTCTTATCTCTCAAGGCATGAATCATAGGAATATATCCACCGGCACGAGAATCTACATAGCCGTTGAGTCCGCCATAATAGGTGTGACCAAGCTGCATATAGAAGGTTTCCGGAGCCCATGAAAGAATGAAGTCGTCTCCATAAGAATCACAAATCTGACGAATTGCATTAATCATATTTACAATTCTTGGTGTTTTAGGATTTGCAAAATCCGGGTCTGCACCACTGTTCATTGCAACTGAAGACTGCTCAAGGTCGATATCAATTCCATCAAATCCATATTCGTTAATAAAGCCTTTAATATCATTAACGAAAGTATTTACAGCTGAAGAATTTTCAAGATAGAAATATCCTTCATAACCGCCGATAGAAAGAACGATTTTCTTGCCCTTTGCCTGAAGAGTTTTGATATCTGCCTTGAACTGATTTACGTCCCCTGCAACTCCAAACTTCATGCGGCCGTTTCCGCTTCCAGGAGTAACCGGTTCAGCGAATGAAACGTTAATTACATCCCATGAAGAATCTACGTCAGCAAGGCGGATATAAGGACAGCCGCCGTCCCAGGTGTGCCAGTAACCGCTCATAATGCGTTTAGGAAGGCTCTTGTTGATTACAGGGTCTCCGCTGCCAGTACCAGGATTTATAACCGGAGGTTCTTCGCCCTGTCCCGGCTGAGGCTCAGGCTCTGGTTCAGGCTGTGGCTGAGGAGTAACTACTGGAGTTGTAGAAGCCGAGCCCTTTGTTACTGTGTAATTAACAGTATTCGATGCCGCTGTACCAAAACTGTTAGAAAGCTTTACCTGATAAGCGTAAGTACCATTAGCCTTGTTTGAAATATTGAATACATAGCTTTGAGCATTTGGTGAATTATCAGTGAAGGTTTGAGAAGCAATTAAGTTTCCGTTTTCATACAACTGAGCAAGAGTACCATTATTGCCCCACCACATATTCATTTTGATTCCAAAGCTTGCCTCACCATTCCATGTAGACTGCTCGATGAAAGGTGTTCCAGGAATACCTGTTGCTTTAGGACTTGCAGGAACTTCTGTTGAAGGAGTTTCACTGCCAGGATTCTGATTTCCAGGATTATCAGTTGAAGGCTCTTCCTCATGTGGAGTCTCGTTTCCAGAATCATCACCAGGAGTGTCGCCTGTATCGCCATCTTCTGTGTCATCATCTCCAGGAATTACGATTGTGCCGTTTCCATTATCGTAGCCGCCATCAGCCTCGTTCATAGCCTTAAGCTTTGCACCAACAACCTTTGAAAAATTCCAGCCGTTTGAAGCATCCCAGTTAATAGACCAGGTCATAGCACCACGAATATTAGGATACTTACGAGGAGGCATATAAGAACCGTGCTTTGTTCCATAAGCCAGTGTATCCAGCGCATTTACAACAATCTGAGGGTCTACATATCCGCTGCCGGCACCTCTTGTACTTGCAGGAAGTCCAAGACCTACCTGATCAGCACGCAGACCGTTTTCAAGCTGAATTGTTGCAAGAGCAGTTAAGAAGTCTTCTCCACCCTGACCATAAACCTTTCCATCATAACCGCACATAGTACCCGAATTGTAATACTGAGTGTTATTTACAGTTAGAATATCTTTGATTGCCAGAGCAAGCTTAAAATATTCCTGACCAGTACCCTGCATATCCAGAGTCTGAGGAGCAAAGGTGATAATTGAACCTGATGGAATTGCGCGAAGAGCCTTTTCGATATATCTGGCCTGAATACCATGCTCCAGGTCGATATCTACACCTTCAAAGCCATATTTACGCATAAGGTTTGTTACAGAAGTTGCAAAACGATTAGCGTCTGCATCGCTGGCAATTGTAACATTACCAGTTTCACCACCAACCGAAATGATTACATGCTGGCCGCGAGCCTGAACAGTTTTAATATCCTGAATAAACTGTGCTTCAGAAAAACCTAATGAAGTATCAAGATTAAAAGTTACTTCACCCGGATTTCCTGTTGCATCAGCAAAAGAAACTACAATCAGATTATAAGTTTCTGGAACTTCACTGATACGCAGTACCTTTGCACCGTTATTAAAATTCTGCCAGTAACCGGTAAGAATATGCTTTGGAAGTCCTGGAACTGTGATTACAGTTTCATCTTCATTATCATTACCAGGATTTTCATCTTCTGCCGGAGGATTATCTGGAGGCAAAACAGGTTCGTCCTCTGCAACTCCAATTTCAAGCCAGAGAGCAGGAACGCCGTCAGGCTGCCAGCCGTCTAAAGCTGTGTGAGCAAGACGACACTGATATACTTTACCGTTGTAGGTAACCTTATCACCAATACTATATGATGTTCCTGCAGCCCATGGAGCAATTGCTGAATATGCAGCACGGGCACTGACTGTCCCTGAATTCTGTAAATCACTTACAGCATTAGAACAGCCTGCAAAAGTAAGGCCGAAAGCCAAAAGTCCAGCCCCTATTATTTTATGAATTTTTTTCATTTAATAACCTTCTTTTTAAAGTCTTGTCCACAAGGCAGGAGTATCTGCCGGATTCCAGGTTTCTGAATATGCTACGTGTGTTACCAGACAGCTGTAGTTAGCACCATTGTAAGAAACAACCTGTCCTGCAGTATAAGTTCCCATTACTGCCCATGTGTTGCCACCAGCTGGAGGCTGATTGTTTCCTGGCTGATCACCACCCTGATCTCCCGGCTGAGGTTCTGGCTCTGGTTCAGGCTGTGGGTTTACTGGTTCAGAAGAAGCGCTTCCCTTAGTTACTGTATAAGTTACAGTTCCAGAAACAGCTGTTCCAAAGCTGTTGATAAGCTTTACCTGATATGCATAAGTTCCGTTAGCCTTTCCAGAAATATTGAAAGTATAAGACTGTGCATTAGGAGAATTATCTTCAAAGCTTACCGAAGCAATCTTTACACCGTTCTCATAAAGCTCTGCAACAGTACCGTTATTTCCCCACCACATATTCATTCTTAATCCGAAAGAAGCTTCTCCATTCCATGAAGTCTGTTCAAGAGAAGGAGTTCCCGGAAGGCCTGTAGCCTTAGAACTTGGAGGAACTTCTGTACCCGGATTTGTACCAGGGTTAGTTCCTGGGTTATCATTTCCAGGATTTGTACCAGGGTTAGTACCCGGATTGTCATTTCCCGGGTTAGTTCCAGGATTATTATTACCAGGATTGTTTCCACCATTATCACCAGGATTTATATCTGTTCCAAAATCAACACCATTCAAAATTGATTCATGAACAATGTTTACAAGGTCATAACCGTTTTTCCAGTCATCACCATCGAGCTCCCAGTACATAGCTCCACCAAGACCAAGCTCATTGATGTAGTCGCACTTTGTTTTGATTGTAAGCTGATCATCATAAGTATAAAGCTCTCTTGCTCCGCGATTGTACAACCAGCAGGCCTTACTTACTTCATCACGATATTTTACCCAGCCCGGTGTATTTTCCAAAGCCTTTACAGCAAAATAAGGGCTCTGTCCACCAACACCCCATTTTCCAGACAAGGTTGAACCACCAGTACCAAACATACCGTCTCCAATGCCATCACCATCAAAATCGAGACCACCAGATACATTGTTCCAGCCACGACTGTAGAAAGGAAGACCTACAACAATTTTACTTGCAGGAACACCTTCTGAAATGAATTTCTTTACAGCCCAGTCAATGTTATACTTTTCTCTAACATCATCTGAATAAATGCCGCAGTTCATGTTTGCATAAAGCGGAGCCTGATGTCCTGTATTGCTTTCAAATGCACCGTGCATATCGTAAGTCATAAGATTCAATGCATCCAGATATTTGCAATAGTCACCAGGATTTGTTACAGCGATTTTATCATAACCTACACCAATAGCAGCTGTAAGTTCATACTTTTTACCATCTTTGCGTCCCTGAGCATCCAGAGCTTCCCGAATAGCTTTTAAGAACAAAGTAAAGTTTTCTTTATCTTCAATTCCACCAGGAGCACCAAGATCGTATTCATCATTTGGATCTTTTGGACGATTTACACCGGGGTATTCCCAGTCGATATCAACACCATCAAGACCATACTGAACAACAAAGTTTTTTAAATTTTCTGCAGCACGTGCACGTGTAGTTGCATTAGCAGCAGCGGCATGGAAGCCATTTGATTTTGTCCATCCACCAACAGAAATCAAAACCTTAAGATGAGGATATTCCTCCTTGAGTTTACGTAACTGACCTAAGTTACCTTTGTACTCTGTATCCCATTTGTCACCAGGGTATACAATATCTGTAGTTGCCCATGGGTCAAAAATCTGAACCGCCTGCGAAGAAGGATCCAGACCAACAAATGCATAATTAATGTGGGTTAATTTGTTTGCAGGAATAGATGTCGCATAATAGTTATCATGCGCACCATAGATTCCCCACTCACAGAAATAACCAACAACCCTTTTTGAACTGGTAGCCACTGCTGCCGCTCTTGAAGAGCTTGAACCTTCCGCAAGGTCCGAAGCTACAATCCCTTTACAACTCGTAAAGGCCAATGCCATTGCCATAGCAACCAGAATCGTTTTTGTCTTTTTCATCACAACCTCCTATGTGTGGTGTAATAATTTTGATTAGACAAGATAAACTCAAACTCTTAGGGCCCTGTACAATACATATATGTTTGTACAAACAGTGTACAATAAATAAATCATAAATCGTCTTTTAAAGAATTGTCAACAAAATATTTGATTTTTGTAGGGGTTTTTACTTATTTTACACTATTTGTTTGTAAATTCGGTGTACATACTTAAATGTGAGAAAAAGCCGTCCGATTTTTCGGGCGGCTTTTTTCAAGAAAACTAAAGAGTTTCCATATTTAGATTAAAAACCAAGTCTTACAACTACACCACGTGCATTTGTAGTGAAGGTTGTAGCACTCTGGTCATTTACATCGTCGTAGCAGAAACCGTATGCGAGTCCGCCGCGTTCGCTGTGATCATGCCAGAACTTAGAGTAGTAGTTACATGGGCCGGCATTGTAATATGCTGCAGCATTGTTCCAGTATGCATCTGGTTCCATGTGAGCTACGTGACGGTTGAGAGCCGCACAGATCCAGGCTTCAAGAGCAAGTTCCATAGGATTTCCAGAAGCGAGAACTCCATAGCCTTCGAATACTTCGCTTGTAGTTGGCTTACCGCGGATTACATAAGTCTGACCTGCAGCTGCAATTGAACCGTAAGCTTCGATACAGCGGAAATAGAGATTTGTTCCGTCACCAGTAAGAATAAACTTTCCCTGTGGATGAGTTACAGTCTGGCTCTTAGAAGCAATTGTGTTCCAGGTCTGTGTAACGTAATCATTAAAGTAATTACCGTAAGCACCACCAGTTCTGTTATCAAATGCACCCTTACATGGAGCAAAGATTCTGTATTCACTTGCAAGAGTCTTAAACTCAGCAGGCATTTCTTTCTTGAAGTAATCCCAGATAACTTCACGCTTTGTAGAAATACCAGTCTGCTGAACACGTCCATCATTATCATAAACATTCATAAGAACAGGGAAACCAAGCTGATCTACCTGAGTTGTATTTACCCAGAAACCGTTGTCCGTTACTGTATACTCAAGCCAGTCAAAATATGTTTCGTAGTTAGCATCTGAAGGATTGCTCAAAGAAGGAAGAACTACACCGTTGCCATTTCCCCACATTACAAGAGGCTTACCGTAAGAGTAGTAAATACGTCCTGAGTGAGAGAGAGGAATCTGGAAACCAGAGTACTTTACATCAGCAAGTGTGTACTGCCATGCAGAAGAATCAGAAGAGCCGATTGGAATAAGAGCTCCGTCTGGACGTGCATAGCACCATACATTGTTCTGATTCATACAGATGATGTAGATGTAAATCTGATTATCAGCAAATTTTCCGCGTGTATGATTCTGGAACTGATAAGTTACCTTCATTCCCTGTTTACGTTCTACAAGAGTATCGTTTGTATCAATTGGAATACCTCTGTCACCTGGCTGTGGCTGAGGCTGTGGTTCTGGATTTACAGGATCTCCGCTACTATTAGAAAGATTAGTAAGTTCCCAAAGCTGAGCGTCTGTACCATTCCATGTCCAGGTCTGAACGTTTGCACCGTCTTCTACAGAAGCAGCACTTACATCAAGAGCAAGATTAGAATAAGCATTTATGATTTTGTAGTAGGAACCTTCTTTAGTGATGTACCAGTCCTGATTTCTGTTATTGAGGTCAGTCCACTGAATAACGTTTGTACCATCAGTTGTTCCCCAGTTAGCAGCATCAAGTGCAAGGTTTGAATATGCATTTATGATTTTCCAGGTACCGTCAGAATTCTGGCGCAAAATCCACTGCTGGTTTGCCTGATTGTCACCATACCCCCACTGATGAATGTTAGTACCAGGAGCTGTCTGCCAGTTATCATTGTCCAGGGCCTTTCCAGAACATTTAGCAAGAATCTTATAAGTAGCACCCGAAACAAGACCAGAACTGTTTTCTACAGGAGCTGGAGTTCCCTTTACAGTAACTTCAATACCTTCTGCTTCTGAACGTCTTCCATTCTTTACAGCAGCTACTGCAACTACATGATTTCCAGCATAGCATTCAATTTCTACCTGCTTTAGAATTGAAGTTTCATCTACTTTTTTTCCATCAAGATAAATATACCATTTGTCTGGCATAACGGAAGGACATCCCCATGCAAGACGAATCAGATTGTTCTCTCCAACATCAGCTACAAGACCAAAAGGAATTGCAATTGAAGAATCTATTGAAACAGATCCATCAACCGAAACACTTCTCGAAGCTGAAAGTACAGTTTCATTTGAAACATCATACCCCAGATTTGAGCACCCGCTAAGGCTCAGCGCAATAGCTGCAACTCCCGCACAAATAGCAATTCTTGCTTTTTTCACAAAAGACCTCCAAATTTTTTTATGGACTTTTTCTCCATAAATCATGGTCTCATTGAATTTTTGTGCCGTCAATTCGCAAAAATTTCGGTATATACCTATTATTTTCTGTTATCAGGGGATAGATTACTTAACTACGCAGTTTTTACCGTTACGTTTTCCGTAATAAAGGCGGTCGTCAGCATTGCGGATTACCAGTTCATAATCTGTAAGATTTGTTCCGGTACACATACCAACAGTAACTGTAACTTTTATTTTTTGATTATCAAATTCAACAATATTGTTTTCTATTCTTTTTCTCAGATAAGTAAGATGTTCATAAGCTCGAATTTCATCTGTTTGAGGCATGTATAAAACAAATTCTTCTCCACCCCATCTGACTGTAACAAATTCATTATCATATGATTCTTCAATTATTGAACTTACAGCTTTTAAAACTGCGTCTCCTGCTTGATGACCATAAGTATCATTTACCTTTTTGAAATCATCAATATCAAAAATTGCAATCGTATATTTGTTTTCATTTTCAGTTTTATTACGCTGCATGATATGTTCAAAAAAGCGGCGGTTAAAAAGCCCCGTCATCAAATCATGATCACTACAATAAGTCAGTTTTTCATTAGCAGCATTCATCTCAAAGAAATACAGATTTGAAATATAGAACATTGTAAACAGAGTGATGCAGAGATTTAATAATCCGATTTCCTGTTTACATTCATCTATTACAGGAAGATATTCCGGAAAGATACATATTTGTTTAATGTGAATAAAATAAATGGCAATTGCATAAATAATGCCACATCCCTGAAAAATCTGCTTCATTCGCCTTTTTGGAGGAAGCAGATAATAAACTGAAGAAATCATTCCAACTACATAAAAGATATAAAAGAATGATCCTCCAGAAAATAATTCACTTGTTAATGAAAAAGTCAGAATTTCAAAATATGTAAAAATAATGTAAAAATCTTTTTCTTCTTTATAACTGACAATTACAATTGAATAGAAAACTGTGCTTAAAATATTCAACATTGAAAGAGGAACTAATCCAACGAAAAAAAATAAAACGGAATTACCTGCATGCACCATAAAGCACATAATCAAAAAAATCCAGGTCTTTTTTTTCGAAAGATAATCAAGAAATTTTTCGCACATAGAAACTCCCTTAAATATATTTTAACACAGTTTCTATATAATTCATAAAATTTTTTTATTTATTCAAAATTGGTCTTGCACAGTGAACATTAAAGAATTCAATGAGAGGTCCCATGAAAAAGGCCGTAATTATTGTACCAGCACCTGCAATTGTGATAATGGCTCTTGCAGCTCCACCAGAAAGCATGAAAAGTACTACGCCGAGAATTACACAAACAAGGTCAGTAATAATGCGAACGTACTGGAATTTTCCTTTGTGCCAGGTATTTACGATAATAAGAGCAACAGCATCGTAGGTTGAAACTCCAAGATCTGCAGTCATATAGAAAGCTGAACCAAAGCAAATAATTACAACACCAATCACAAGACACGCAATTCTTACAGGAAGAGATGGATCAACAATCACAGTCTGAAGATATTCATAAGTAAACTGTGTGATATATCCAAGTAAGAACAGATTAATGAAAGTTGCAATTCCAATATAGTGACGGTCAAAAAACAGCATGAAAATGAAAAGCACAGCGTTCGCAATAACATACAGCGTACCAAACTTAATTGGAACGAGCGCATCCAGTCCTGCCATAAACGACTGAAACGGATCTACACCAAGTGCTGCAATTTTGAAAATACCAACACTGATTGCACAGATGATTACACCAAATAATGACATTAAAATGCGTTTAACAAGATTCTTCTTATCCATAATTATTCCTTAATTTCGAAAAAGTCAAACTCTCCCGGAGTTGCACGGCCGTAGAAAACCGTTTCTGAATTTGCTGCGTTATCGTCCGGTCCCTCTTTTACATACAGCGGCTTATAAACCTGTGGCTTAAACATTTCTGGGCGGTCGCTGTCTGGAATGCGGACAAGTTCCTTTACACGGCCCTTAATATGCACATGGAATTCCTGTGGAACACAGCCATCCCATGCATAACAGTAAATACCAAAGGTTTTGTTGTCGTAAGTGAAGAGTGATACACCGCTGCCACCGTCAATCCAGATGCCTGTAGTGTCGAGTTCACGACGGATTGCTGTAAGAACCGGAGCAGGAAGGTCGTAAAGCTTAGAAGGCATTTCTGGAATTGAAAGTACCGTAAAACGTCCCTTGCCATAAGTATCGTAACAGAGGATGCTCTCATGGTATTCACCGTGACCCGCATTCATAATAGACCAGGTTGCATTATTACGGTGCTCAAGCAGAGGGAACTCTATTGGCTGAGCTGATTTCACATAGTTTTTGAAATGTGGGATTTCAGCTGGTGTCTGGAACTCATCTGCAGAAAGAACGCGATTTGTATAAGTTACGCTTGTAAGTTCGGAGATCTCCGGATATTTCTGCAAAGCACCAATCATAAAAGACGACGTCGCAATTGCGTGACCGCCGGCCTCAACAAACCGCCGCAGCTTTCCGACAATCTGCGAATCCTCGAGGGACGCTGCAGTTACCAGTACTTTGCGCGAAGCGCCGACCTCTGAGAACTCCAGAAATTCACAGCATGGCTCCATAGGAACTCCGACCATACCAATAAAATCCTCAATATGGTCATCACCCTGAGAATTAAACGGAATATAAGTCTTCAAACCACAAGGCTCACCAAGACGACCCAAAATCCTATCCAGCTTGTCATACATAAAGCCAAGCGGAGTTGCCCGTTTATTTCCTGCAATAGAAGGCCAGCAGAACATCATAATTTCCTTTGGCTTAGCAAATGCAGTCAGATATGCCTGCTCAAGGTAAGTATCAAATCTGTCACAATCATAAGGATCAAACCAGCCGCCACCATTACGGCCTGGTGCAACACTTTCAAAATAACGCATCAGCGAATATGAAAGATATCGCGGCAAATGCTGATCCTGCTGAGCTCCGTGGCGTGTTTCTGTTCCAGTGTAAATTGAATCAAAAATCTCACGCTGCTGACCCGGATTATAACCGGTTTCCTGGAAACTCTCGCGCCAGTTCGGATATTTGATGATTATATGAACCTTCGGATTTACCTTCTTGGCTGGCCCGATAATAAGATCTCGGGAAACTTCCATCATCTTTGCAAGACGGAATTCCTTCCACGAACGATTACCCTTTTCGCGGATACAATCCTCACACATACACTGTGTAAAGAAAAAGTCATCTATAATGAATTCATCAAAAAAAACTGCAGTATATTCGCTCACTTCCTTAAGACGGGCACGCATCGGCTCATTACAGTAACAGAAAGTATTAAACAGACGTTGACGCTTTTTATCACTCTCATTCAGATCAGGAGTTACAGTTGTAATTCCACCGGAAACTTCAATTCCGTAATCCTTCATTACGCGCTTTATCATTTCAATCTGTTCGCGGGAAGCGAACTCGTCACGATAAGTTTCAAGGTAAATCTTATCAATTTTCACATATTTCTGAAGAAAATCTGCATCTTTGCGAAGCTGTTCTTCAGTTACGCGGTTTACCCATGCAGCCACACAATAAGTTACGGTCTTGAAATTTTTATAAAACATAGCAGGCTTAAGCTCCTAAAAAATGATAAATATATAACGGAATTGTAAAAAATTATAACACGGAACTTTTATAAATATTGAAATCTTCTCTATATTTCTAGTAAGTTTTTTTTACAATTTTTTTACACGCCCATTATATAAAACCGCAATTTTTTGTGTACAATAATGATTAATTCGAGGTTATATATGTTTCATAGAAAAGATTCAGCAAAATTCAGAGTTCTCGACAGCAACGGAAAGCCTGTCGCAAATACAAAGGTTCATATCAATCAGATAAATCATGAATTTTTGTTCGGCTGTGGTGCTTTTGAAAGCCTTCCGTACACTCATGGACAAGCTGTACACAACGGTACCGGTGCTCCTCTTCCAACAGGACCAGACGGCAAACAATACACCGAAGAAGAACTCATAAAAGAACATGATCGCCTCGAAGACCGCATGAACAAATGGCTTGGTCTTTTCAACTATGGAACCCTTCCTTTTTACTGGGGCGGCTATGAACCCGAAGAAGGAAGCCCTCACACAGATCAGCTTATGGCTGCTGCTAAATTCCTTAAGAGTAAAGGTGTTACTGTAAAAGGACATCCTCTCTGCTGGCATACAGGCTGTGTTCCATGGCTTATGGAATATGACAATGAAACAATCCTCAAAAAGCAGCTTGAACGTATTCACCGCGATGTAGGTAACTTCAAAGGCGTAATTGATATGTGGGATGTTATCAATGAAGTTGTGATTATGCCTGTTTATGATAAATATGATAACGCAATTACCCGAATCTGTAAGGAATATGGCCGCGTTGGACTCGTAAAAAAGGTTTTTGATGCAGCACAGGAAACTAATCCAGATGGAATTTTCCTTATTAACGATTTTAATCTTTCTGAGAAATACGAACAGCTCATTACAGACTGTCTTGATGCCGGAGCTCCAATCAAAACAATCGGACTTCAGTCGCATCAGCATCAGGGAGTGTGGTCTCTCGAAAAAACAGAAGAAATTCTGAGCCGTTTTGAACATTTTGGCCTTCCAATTCACTTTACAGAAAATACAATTGTTGCAGGTCCTCTTGTTGCACCGGAAATCACCGACCTTCAGGATGCACATTATAATGATGATGATTCAACTCCAGAACTCGAACAGAAGCAGGCCGAAAATCTCGAAAAAATGTATAGAAACCTCTTTGAAAATCATCCGCTTGTCACAGCAATCACAAACTGGGACTTTGGCGACGGAGCCTGGCTCAATGCCCCTAGCGGTGTAATTCGTAAAGACGGCAGCCTTAAACCATCATATAATGCCCTTCATCACCTTATAAAAGAAGAATGGCACACTGAACTGGACGCAGAAACAGACGCAAATGGCTTTATCACAATTGAAGGTTATAAGGGAAAATACGAACTTTCCAGCAATGCTGGCAAAAAAGCAACATTTGAACTCAGTAAAGGCGGCGATATTCAGCTCATTTAGAACTTTCCATCCCTTTTTTGTGTCTTTTTATTACTAATAATTTCTCTAAAATCTTTTTTGATTGTTCCGATAATCGAACTATGAGAGCATCTAATAAGTCTAGTATCATAACCGGAGTCGTTTTGCTCGCGCTGGCGGCCCTTTTTACAATCAGTTTAATTCTTCTGCCACTGGATTACGGCGTTGCCGGTCCAGGACATAACAATATTATTTACTTACTCGGAGACATGCTGTATTCAGTATACGGATTCTGCAGCATTTTGATTCCATCTTTCCTGCTTGTTTCAGGACTTTCATGCTTTGCTTCTAAGTGGACAGCACGCAAAACACTTCGCCTTTTAACAGCACTTATTCCATTTTTTACCTGTGTTGTTACAGAAAGCATTATACGTTCAATTGTAAAGGTAGATCATTCTCCTTTTGCCATTGCTAAAATCCTCATTGCGCTTGTAACTGGCGCTATGTTAGTTGTAATTGAATATCTCGGAACTGGAATTATAGCTGATCGTCTTAATCATGGCGGCTTTAAAAATCTTAGAAAGAAGCCTTTAAAAGCCAAAGATTCCGCAGATGATATTCTTTCTGATGTTGAAGATATTTCAGAACCTGAAGAGACATCAGATGAAGCAGATACTGAACTTCCAGAATTCAAAAAACTTTCAAAACTCAAAGTACCAAAGGACACTCTTTTTGGTAAGTTGAAGAAAAAGTTCAAGAAAGCTGATGATGAAGATGATAACGATGAAACTGTAGTCTCAAAACCAACAATTTTTGATGAAATTCTTGATGATGTTGAACCATATGAGGAAGAACCAGCTGCAGAAGAAGAAACTTCAGTAGAAGAGCCTGTTGCAGCTGAAACATCTTCCCTCACACAGGAAGAATTTGCCGCCCTCACAACACCAGCCGATGAACTGGAATGGCCGGGACTTCCTCCACAGCCAAAGAATCTTCCTCCAGAATATGATGCAGATTTCGATGAAAACGATCCTGCCTTGGAATTCCCTCCAAAAGACGACAATACAGACGATACAGTAGTTGAAACTGTTGAAGACGCACAGCCAGTAGCTCCAGAAAAACCAGCTTCTGACGATAGCAACGATCCATACGCAACAACACGCTATATAGACTCAGTTGTGGAAAATCCTCTTTATCCTCATAAAATCGTGATAAACGATGATCCAACCCCTGCTGAAGAACCGGAAAAAAAAACTCCAGCTCAACCAGTAACTGAAAAACCTAAATATCCTACACGCATCCAGCTTCAGGATGATGCAGTTTTTGAATCAAAAACAGAACCTGCTATCAATACAAGGCCAGCTATTTACAATAAGCCTGCAGAAGATGCTAACGAACGTGCAGTTGGTTCATATTTTGAAGATGAAGTTGATGAACCTAAAATCGCAACAAAAGAAAATCTCTATAACTACTTTGAGAATGTAGACACCAAGAAAACAGCTCCAAAGATTGAAGACCCATATCAGGCCGAAAAGAATCAGGTTTCTGAACCTGACGAAACTAGCGCAGCCGTAGGGGACGACCATCAGATCTTCTCACAGCTTGCCCAGCAGGAAGAAACACAAGAAGAAGTAAATATCTCAACCGCCGCAGCAAGCGTATTTGCGGCAATGGATGCAGATATCAGAAAAACCATGCCGGCAAAAGCACCTGCAGCTAACGCTCAGAGCTCAAACCCGGCCTCTGCAAACAATCTCACAAGAGATGAACTTTCAGATTTCTTCAATGCCCAGCAGGAAGAAAACACACCTAAAACAAAAGAAATCGCCGCAAATCCACCAAAAACACATCGTGCCGCAAAGAAAGGCCCTTATGTTATTCCTTCAGATTTGCTCACAGCATACAAAGATGACCAGTACTGGATTATCGACGATGCAACAAAACAGGCTTCACTCAACCTCAAGCAGACCCTCTCAGAGTTTAATATCGAAGCCGACATTATCGGAATCAAAAAAGGTCCGGTTGTTACAATGTTCGAAATCCTTCCGGCACCTGGCGTAAAACTCAGCAAAATCGTAGCCCTTCAGGATAACATTGCACTCAGCCTTGCAGCACAATCAGTCCGCATCGTAGCACCAATTCCTGGAAAGCAGGCCGTAGGTATTGAAGTTCCAAACAGAAACCGCTCAGTAGTCGGCTTCCGTGAAATCATAGAAATGGACCTTCCTGAATGGAAGAAAATGGCCGTTCCAGTAGTACTTGGTAAAGACATCCTCGGAAAAGCTCAGCTTATCGACCTTGTAAAAACACCACATATGCTTATCGCCGGTGCAACAGGTTCCGGAAAATCCGTTTGTGTAAACTCTCTGATTCTTTCAATCCTGTACAAGAGAAGCTTCGAAGATGTAAAGATGATTCTCGTAGACCCTAAAGTAGTTGAGCTTAAGCTCTATAACAATATTCCTCACCTGCTCACTCCGGTTATTACAGAACCTAAGAAGGCACTTCAGGCCCTTCAGTGGTGTCTGTGTGAAATGGAACGCCGCTATGCCCTTCTCGACAGCATGGGTGTACGCGATATTTCTAACTACAACGCAAAAATCAAACAACAGAAAATCTGTACACAGAAACTGCCTTATATCGTTGTTATTATTGATGAGTTTGCAGACCTTATGGCAACAAGCGGTAAGGAGCTCGAAAACATCGTAGCCCGCCTTACAGCAATGAGCCGTGCCGTAGGAATCCACCTCGTACTTGCAACACAGCGTCCGTCTGTAAACGTAATCACAGGTCTCATCAAGGCAAATATCCCAACCCGAATCGCATTTATGGTTGCCAGCCGTACAGACTCGAACATCATTATCGATACAGTCGGAGCCGAAAAGCTTCTCGGCCGCGGTGATATGCTTTACGCTTCTGCAGTTGATCCTGCTCCAATCCGTATCCAGGGAACATTCGTAAGCGATCAGGAAGTAGAAAATGTAGTAACCGCAGTAAAAGATTACGGCGAACCAGACTACATCGACGAAGAAATCTTTGTAGAAGATGAAGAAGACGAAGCTCGTGACCTCTTCGGTGAACCAATGAGCGACGACGATCCGTTGTACGATCAGGCCCTCGAAATTGTAGTTCAGAGCGGAAAAGCCAGCGCAAGTTATCTCCAGCGACGCCTTAAGATCGGTTACAATCGTGCTGCACGCCTCGTAGAAGAAATGGAAGAACGTGGAATTGTAGGCCCTGCAAACGGTGCTAAACCTCGCGAAGTAATTCATATTCCATAATAAATAACCGGGGTCCCAATGATTCTTGCAATTTTGTGCTTTATAGCCGGTGCCGCACTTATTGCCACCGGCATATACTTTCTCACTCCAGGCTTCCAGAGCAAAACAAACTTCCGTCACACAAAAGCAATCAGTTATGTTGCACTAGGACTCGGAGCTTTAACCCTCGTCTGGAGCTTTATGCTGTTTACCTTCCCACAGGCACAAGCCGCACTCGCATTAGTTTACATGTTCCTTTTACTGGGAGCCGTTACCGCCTTGATGATTTTAATGAAATAAAACTCCAGACAATTAGTAAATCAAAACACCGAATTTTTTTTACTTTTCAAACAAATTCACTTATAATTTAAATATAGGAGTAAAAAAGTATATGAATTCAATGTTATTAAACATCATCATTCAGACAATGCCAAAAACAGACGCCAATAATTTTGAAGATTCCCGTCTGATTGTTAAACCAAGACAAAAATGGAAGGAAGACGGTTTCAAAGGACTCATAATTCTTCTTTTATGTCTCGCCGCAATAATACTTACAGATAAAGTTCCTGTTCCATATTTAGGAAGCATTTTCTTCATTGGCGGCTTCTTCGGACTGCTATACACCTTAATGTTCACCATCCGCGGCTTCATGGTTTACAAATACTATTATGATATTTACAAAGAAGAAGATTTAAAAAAACTCGACGAAAATTATTCAAAATAGATTTTTTTAAGAGGGGAAAGCCTTCCCCTGTCTCCAGCCCGCTCCGCGGTCTTCCGCCACCCCTTCCAGCGGGGGCGGAAATCACAGAGTTCTGTGCCCCCGCAACGCCTTATTTAGTTTACCATCAATGTATAGAAGGTACATCTAATTTAAAATCCTTAAAATGATTGACATCTTGGATAATAAAGTCATTTGTATTTATATCTAACTCCAAATACTTATCATTAGTATTATTATAAATAAATAGTATTCCTAATATAGGATATTCAAATTTTACGAATTCACAAGAATCATATTTCTGCTGAATAAACTTTTCATAATCAATATTTTCAATTATTCTATCATCTTTTAAATTTAAAATATTTATAACCAAATTGTTATCTTGTTTTGTTTTATATGCTACATATGAATTATTATTGGATAAAATAATTGATTCGTCTGAATATCCTATATCTACCAAATTTAATGTATTCAAATCAAGATCTGAAAGTGTATAATAACCATTGTCTTTTTTATTTCTTAAAAATATAACTTTTTGAATATTTGAATCATATATATATAATCTAACATTATCTAAACTAAATAATAAATCGTCTTTTTTATAAACTCGCCATTGTTTATCTTTTTCTTTTCCATAAGTTACATAATATCCAAGATCTTTAATTTTATATAACGTATCTATAATATTTATTTTGGGTTTTATGATCAAATCATTTTTGACTTCTATTGGAATTTGTTTTGAATAAATTATATTCTGTCTTTTCACGTCGTATGATTTAAGATTAACTGTTAGATTTTCAAATAATTCATTCCATAAATCATAATAAGTAATAATAGCTTCATTATTTACTATATCTAATTGAATTTTTCCTATATCATCACCATATAATTCATTTTTAATATATTGTGTCATGTCTAACCATATGACTTCATTTCCAGAATTTATATCATAAAATGAAACTCCAAAAGGATTTCTTAGACTTCGAATATTTACAAGAATTTGATCTTCAGAGGAAAAAAAATAGTATCCAGATGTCTCAGAAATAAATTTTGTTAAAATTTTGTTATTTTGGAATTCAAGATAATAAATTCTTAAATAACTATTTTCTTCTTTTATATAAAAACACTTGTTTTCAATATTATATTGTTTCTTAATATTAGTATCTGAAAACAACATTTCTTTTTGACCATCTTGATGTTCTTCAAATACTTCTAAAATACCATTGATATTGGTAAATTTTATTAACTTAATAGTATTTTTATTTTCTAATGTTTCATTATTCTGTATATCTTGTTTTTTATGATAACAAGATATATTAACCAGACATACGGAAATAATCACAAAAAAAATATTTAAACGTTTTGACATTTTTATTCTCCACTATATCTTTTAGATGGTAAAGGTTTTTGCGAAAACAAATGTATTATTGATATTTTTGTTGTTGGAATATAATATTTACCGTCGATTTCTTTCCAAAAATTCGGTCTTGATTGTAGATTATCATATTTTGAAGTTCCTTGTATTTGAACATATTTAATTCCTGTATCATCAATTATTTTAGAACTTCCAACAATGCCTACCCAATGATTTTCAGTATTTGGATTATTTTTATTATAAGCAACTTTTCCTAGAACTGCATATTTTGTATCAAGAGAATCATAATAATCAATTTTCTTTCCTAAATCACCATTATTTTTTTCTCGTGTCCACCAGTCAAATTCCAAATTGTATTTGTCAGCAAATTTCTTACCATCCATTACATGTTTATCGTTATCCGTTGTTCCAAAGATAGAATCATTAGTTCCATATTGTTTATTATTATTAATTGTTGATGGTATATTCCAATTTATTTTCATACTAAATGGATTCTCTAATTGTAAATTTAATTCCGCCATTGTTGTACCCATTAGATAACATCCTTGCTCTCCGATTGTGATTGAATCAGAATTCCCTAGATTATCAGATGTATAAAATAGGTTATGCATTTCAAACGGAATTCTAAAATCAATGTTTTCTAATCCATAATAATCTACATATAAAAGCGGATTTCCATTACAATAATTCCACCAGTTAAGCCCATCTCTTATTGGATCCTGAGTAATAAACCTACCTAAGTCAGAATCATACCATCTTGCGTTGAAATAATACATTCCGATGTCTTCATCATAAAGTTTTCCGGTATAAGACACTGTAAACATCTTTGTACCGTTTTTACTTAATGTTGAACCGAAGGCTTCAAATTCAGCTTCCCATACAATACTTCCATTTTCATCAGTAATAACTTGTGTTGTACCAAGATGGTTTATATGATGATAATAGATATTCTCAGAATTATTTTCATTTCTTATTTCAGCAAAAATATTATCATTTCTATAAATATAACAAGTTGAATCTCCTGTTTCTTCTATATAAATAAGTTTTCCATCTCCTGTATATTCCTTAAACTCTCTAATATCATCAGTTTTCTTTTCTACACAAAGTCCTCTATAATCATAGATGTATGAAGCTTTTGATATTAGAGTATCTGTTCCATTCTCAGAATATAAGACTTTAATTAATCTGTTTGAAAGATCATACTCATACTCCCAGATTTCTCCAGAAGTTGTACTATAATCATACTTTCCATTTGTAAATGATGCGTTTTTTCCTCTTTGAATAAGATTTCCATTTGCATCATAATTAAAATACCATTCATTATATTTTTTAAGAAGATCGCAGTTTGGATAATATTCAATATCGTACTTTATAGAAGATGAACCTATATATTCTGTTGTACTTATTCTATTACCCTTAGCATCATAAGCCCATCTATTTTCTTTTCCATCAGCCAGATAATATACTTCAACAATATCAGCTATATTACCACTTATTTCAGACATATTTTTAGGTAAATAGAATTCATCTCTCTCATCCCATGTTGAATGAATCTTAATAAATGATGTTTCAATATAATTCTTGAACATTATTTTTAAGCCTGTACCTGTCTTTGCAAAACCAAGAGTTTCAGAATTAACGCGAGTCCAATCATCTTCATTACCAGAATTACTCACATATATTTCTATATATTTTTCATTTAATCGGTCTGATTTACCGGTAATTTGTATAGAATTAATTTTCTTTTTGCCGTTTAGCGAATATCCAATACTTGATGCAAAATAATCAAATTTAATATTTTTATTTCCAAAAGAAAGTATGTTACTTCCTGTTACATCATCTTCAGTATAACCAGGTGTAAATTCTTTTGAACCTTTCTGTTCAATTAATACATTTGTTCTTTCATTAACAAGTCTATTCAATGTATCATAGCCATACTCTTTTGAAGTTTTTTTTGTTTTCTCAGAAATAATATTTCCTCTGTCATCCCAATCAAGTATTATTTTTGTTTTTTCAGGAATACCCCAATCATAACCTGTTAAAAGGTTATTTCTTTTATTCCATTCATAATTTCGTTTGGTTCCATTTCCTGCAGTAATAGAAACAGGATAATTACTACTGTTATAAGTACCACTAGATGCATATCTTGTACTATTTTGATTATCTCCTATATCTGTAACCTGACCAAGTCCATTATATGACCATTTTACAATTTTGTTATTTGGATAAATAATACTAGTATTATTCTGAAATTGATCATAACTGAATTTTGTCTTTAAACTTTTTCCATCTACAATTGTTTCATAGTCGGTAATAAGACCCCATGCATTTGGTACATAAATGCTGTTATTATAATTTATTTTTGAAACAATACCATTATCAGTAGCCTGATACATAAAACCGACTTTGTCATATGTATACGATTTTGTCTCAGTTCTATTGTTGTTTTTACGAATTTCTTCTATTTTGTTTCCATTACCATCATAAATTGACTTTATAATAGTTCCAGATGGATCAGTTTGTGTAATTAATAGCCCACGTTTATCGTATGTATATGTCCATTTCTGATTATGATTATTGCTTTCTTCTATTATTTGGTTCCATGCATCTGCCTTTCTTACCCAAATCTGGTCTCCACTTCCATTCGTATTGTTTTCATATACAGTTTTTATTTCGTTTCCGAATACATCATAATAATGTATTATTACATTATTTAACCCATCAACACTCTTAGTAATTTTATTTAAAGAATTGAACTCAAAGGTACTTATTCCTATTGAGTCTTCTTTTTTTATTACTCTTGAAATATCATCATAAGTATACTTTTCTTTTTGTCCGTCAGGGAAATATCTTTTAACAATTCTATTAAGATTGTCATATATATTTTCTGTAACTGAATCTCCTATCGTTTCTTTAAGAACATTTCCGACTTTATCATAAGTCCAACTATTGCGAATAGATTCTGCGTTATCTCCACTAATAACTTCTGAAAGCTTTCTATTTCTGCTATCATATTTCCATGTAGTAAGTTTTCCATCATAATTTTTTAATGTTAAAACATTACCACGATTATCATATGTAATTTTAACATTAACTGATTCTGAATTACCTGGAACTGCTGGCAGATCTGCTTTAATCAATCTCTTAAAGCCATTATATATGTAAATAACAGTTTCCCCTTCTGCATCTGTCATTCTTACAACATTGTCATCTCGATCATATTCGTATTCTGTTTTGTTTCCTAGTGAATCAATTTGAATTTTTACTTTATTTCTTTCAGTATATTGATATTGTTTAGAATATCCTTCTTCATCGGTTTCTTTTACTACATTTTCATTATTATCATATTCATATTTAATAATACGCTTCTGATTTTCGAATTCTTCTGTGACTTTTTTCTTTCTACCAAGACCATCATATTCATTCTCTATGATAAGAATATTATTACCATCTCCTTTTTGTATTCTCTTTTCTAATCCTCTTTCATCATAGTCAATTCTAATAAAAGGATTTATTGGATTTCCATTTTCTCCGATAAATGATGGTAATTTTCTTAATTTCTCTTTTCCAAATACTGAATAGCTTATTTCTGTTATTTGACCAATACCATCCTGTATTTTTACTGGTCGTCCGTTTCCATCAAATATTGTTTTTTCAATAATTGCTCTACCATTGTTGTATGTATCCTTTCTTTCTGGTAATCCAAAGAAATTCATATATTCTTCAACAACATTTCCATTTTCATCTCTTGTCGTCTTTATCGCATTTGGATCATCATATGAAATAGATACATATGAATTATCTGGATTTGTTTGTTTAATTAATCTACTACATGAATCATAATCGTATTTTGTAATATTTCCATTTTGATCTGTAATAGATATTAAATTGTTATATTTATCATATCCTAAACTAATAGTAATTGATGATGGTTCCTCAACATAATTATATTTGGTATTTGAAATCAAATTATTTAATTCATCATATACATATTTTTCTGCTGGGTTTTTATTACCATCTTTATAAACTGAAATTATATGATTTTTATCATCATAAACTATTGATTCATATATGTTTCCAGGATGTTTTATTTTTACCTGTCTTCCAAGCTTATCATATTCATACTCAGTTATATTTCCATTTCCATCTTCAGAAAAAGTTAGAAGTCCAGTTAAAATATTTGTACCATTTTTTGTAACAATCCTTTTTGTTGTAATAATACTTTCTTCTACAACTGGTAATAAAACTGTTGCCGTTGTAATAAGTGTATTAGAATTTGCAAATGTCTCATATGTATAATCAGTTACTTGATTTACTTGTGAAGTTAATTTTTTTATAAGTCCATCTGTTAAAGGAGTTTTTCCAGTTACTGGATAATATTCAAGAGAGGTAGCGGCCCATTTACTTTCATCGGTATATATACCACTCCACTTTTTCCTTCCGTATTTATCATAAACGTTTCCTGTATATACTGTCAAATATCCATCGTTTACACTTTGAGCTATTAAAAGATTTCTTAAACCACTTACAACTTGTGTTTCTGTTGTTTCTATTCCATCAGGAAATCCTCTAATAGATGGTGATGAGGTATTAAAATATTGAGATAATATTGTTTTTTGAATGGTTCCAAATCTTGAAGTCTGTGTCTCTTTTTCACTAATTATATTACCCCAATTATCATATTGGTATTCTTTTTTATCTGTTATAAGTCCTCTTTTTGTTGATTCTGACTTTAATCTGTTATTACCGTCCCATATATAGTCTGTTTCTTCATAATCACCTCCATACCTTGTATCTACATTTTTTGATTTTAAATGTGTATAGTACGCTTTCTCATAATTACTGTCTTCTGTCATAAGAGTAGGCGATTTAAATACTTCTGTAACATTATCATCTATACATGTATAACGATAATATTTTTTGCTTTGAACATAATAAGTATTAATTATAGTTTGATTTCCATCATCAATAATACTATTAGTAACTAGGTGTTGAGATCCATATCCTTCGAATGTATAATTATAATTGGTTTTTCTACTTAACAACCCATTTTGTATAGTAACTGATTTTGCTATAAGTTTCTGATAATAATCAAACGAAAACTTTACAGCCGTAGGAAGTAAACTTAAAAAATAATCAGCTGGTTCAACTTTAAATACACTCAAATCTAAAATACTATATTCAACTGTTTGTACTCCTTTTTCAGGAGCTTTTATTTTCGTAATAAATTGAGGCCATTCTATTCCAAATCTTGCCGTAAGAGTTAATGAATAAACTCCAAGTAAATCCTTTACAGCTGATACTGGCTGCCAAATATCTAATATTGCTAATACAATATTTAATTTAACACTTCCTCCACCAGAAACTAATACATTGCTATCTGAATAATCAACTTCATATTCTGTTATTCGGTTTTCAGGATCGGTTACTGTTTTTAATTGTGGTAAAACACAAAATAATGAATTAGCTACCAAGTTTAATATTTTATCTGTCTCATAAGAATAAAGCCAGGTTCTATCTTCTCCATTGTATGCTTTTGCAGATATTTTTGTAATATATGGACGTAAAAATGACAATTCATTATATTCAAATAATATTTCATTTCCGTTTGGGTCAATTATCTTTTTAATTTTTAATCCTTCATATTCAAATTTTATTACATTTGTTCTTGATGGATCAGAAATTTCTGTAATATATCCTAATGGTCCAAATTTATATTGCAATCCGTCTTTCATTGTAAGTGTACTTTCTTCAATCACCCAATCAATTAAATTCGATGCTGCATTTACCTTACTTGTAACAGAGCCTTGTCCCATAAAAGTAACAATAGAATTAAATATTTCAGTTAAAGCACCTGTAGTTCCACTTAAAGATTGACTATTAATACTTGATACTAAATCTTTTAATATTGTTTTTCGTAATTTTACAGATAATGTAAAATCGTCCCCAATATGATTTTCAAGTACCAAATTATGGGAAATAGCAAATGTATTATTAGATGAAATTTCATCCATCTGATTTGTTGAATAATATGAACCATTGGGAAGTCTCACCAAAACATTATTGTTATCAGCCATTACATAAGGTAAACTTAATCGCCATCCTGCACCCATCGCAAGATTATAATCTCCATTTCTAATATAATAATTTTTTAATGAAGACATTAAAGTACTAGTTACCAGACTTGCTCCTGCACCTTTAAGTTGTTTCAAAATGGTTGTTCCAACATTACCATTAAAATTCATTCCTAAGGTTAATTGTGTCTGCAAACTAGGACCATCTAATCTTGCAGTTTGTGTGTCATATATTCTTTTAATTGGGAACTCAAATCCATTTTTTCCGTGAATTACAAACTCTGTTGCTTCAGTAAGCATAGTTCCACTTTCAGGAGAAACAGAAATATCTCCCGTTTTTGATTCAGAATTTCCATAAGCATGTCCAGCTTTTTTTAATTCCTCTGGTGAAAGATCTTCTAATAATGTTGGTTGAATTGAGAAATTTGTAAAATGATTTGTTGCAAATATAATTATGTTTTGTTCTATATCAATTCCAGCTTTTTCTGTTCTAAACCATCTTCCCCATAAATCGTCGTAATAATATACTTCAAGATTTGCTTCTGGAAATCCATTTGGAACTATACTATCATCATAACTAACTAATACAAGAACTTCATCTTTAAATGAAGTATGTTCTGTTTCTGTTAATTCTCCATTTCCATCTTTATCTACTAATGTAGTAAAAGAATATATAGGACTAATAATTGGATTTACACTTTTTTCTTGCAAAGTAGGACTATCTAATTCCTTAATCATTACTCCCTTAATATTACTATCAGGACTCATTGGAGGAATTGCCATTTTGATATTATTGTATTCTACAAGAGTTGCATCATTATCTCTTAAAGGTACAATTGCAACACCGGTTAATGCCAATGATGTTTCTACAACTGGGCCAACATTATGAGCTTTGTCTTCTGCTTGAATAGTCATCTTTACAGAAGTTCCATTTATGAGTCCATTTTTCTTATAACTTGTTTCTGATGTTGTTATATCCTGAATAGAATCATTCTCTTTCCATTTTAAATGATAAGCTATTATATCATCATCATCTGATTCCCATTTGCCTTCCATAGTGCAATTTCCTGGAATTAAACGATAGTTTTTAACAGATTTAGGAGGAATGGTATCGATTTTTAATTCATAATTAATGGTTTCTGTATAATTACCAGCTTTATCATAAGCTCTGAATTTCGAAGTATGTATTCCATCTACTAATATAGGATATACATATGGGCTTGTTATTGTTTCCCATTGTCCGTTATTTGTACTAATTTCATAATGATCTAATCCAGAACAGTTATCTACTGTTTCAAAAACTGCCTCTGGAGTAACATTGTTAGTCCATCCATTTACATTGAAAGAAACTTCAAATGATTCTGGTTTTGTAGCATCTATATAATATTCAACTATTGAACTAACTGAATTTCCTGCTTTATCATAAGCCTTAACTTCAATCTGATGTATTCCATCTTCTTTTATAGATAATTCATCTCCACTATTCCAAATTCTTTCTTTTTCATTATCTACTGTAATTGTGTATTTTTGAATTCCACTTGTTGAATCTTCCGCTACTGTATATAAGGCAAAAGAAGATACATTTGTCCATTTTCTTTCTTCTATACTTGCTGAAACTTCAAGATTTACAGGGTTTGTTATATCTGTATATACATCAAGTACTGATAATGTTGTATTATCTGCATTATCAACAGCTCGAATATATAAAGTATGTTTTCCATCTATTAATTCACTAAATGATAAAGGAGATGAACATTCTATCCAATCTGGATTTCCCCATGTATATTCATATTTTTTTATTCCACTTGTTTCATCTGATGTTTCAAATTGTACAGTAAGAGTTCCATCATTTCTCCAATTTTCCGATGTTGTTTCTCTATCTGGTATAATCTTAAAAGCTTGTGGAGAAGTTACATCTATACAAAATTTAATTTCGATATCTTGTGTTTTATTTCCGGCACTATCTTTTACTGTCAAAGTCCAATTATAAAAACCATCTGATAATTGAATTTCTTTTTTATAGTTTTCGTTACTACAGTATTCAGCTTCTTCTCCATTTAATGAATACCAATAATCTTTTTCATCTGCTTTTATACTTAAAACAATTGTTGAAGATGAAATATATGCCCCATTTTCTGGATATTCAATTTCTACAACTGGAACTTTAGTATCTTTTACAATTATTAATTCTATTTCTTTTGTTCTTAAATATGCATCCTCTGCTTTTACAATTACTTTATTATTTCCTTCTTCAAGTTTTACTATATATTCAAACTTTCCATTTTCTATATTTGCATTCTGCCCATTTACAGTAACTTTAGCATCTAAACAGTTTAAAATATTACCTGTTAATTTATATTCGTTCTCTCTTGTAATAACACCATTCTCATCTCCATTTAATGAAATTATTATTCCATCTTTGTTATATCTGTAAATTTCTTTTGTCCAATATCCAACAGTATTTCCATTATTTACAGCTTCTACTGTAATACATTGATAACCTTCAGATAACTCTACTGATTTTGAGAATGTTCCATTAGATTCTTTTTCTATCAGTTTTCCATTGATATAAACTTTACTTGCCTTATCATATACCTTTCCTGTTAACAACCAATTATCTGACGAAGTATATTCTAGAGTTTCATTTTGTGTTAAATATCCGCCTTTCTGTTTTTTTCCTCCTTTAACTATATATTCATATTCTGTTTTTCTTCCTTTATTTTCAGCAGATATTTTAAGCTTTCCTTTTAATCTATAGAAATCAACATTGCTGACAGGCGTCCAGAATACTCTATCTGCTCTACTTAAACCATATCCAGAAGCATTTACATTTGTTTGTGAATCACCTATCATGCCAATTATACAACCATTCCACTGTTCATCTTCCGTTAATGGTCTATATAATTCAACTGAAACTCCTTTATCTCTACAAAGACTTCCAAAATAATGTTTTTGACAATCTTTATATTTTTTTAAATCTATTGAAGATAGTTTTTTTCCATTTCCTTCAATTATTTCTGTATTTCCATCTTCATATATTACAAGAATTCGTTCTATATCCGCATCATCATTGATTTCTACGATTCCATCATCTTTATAATCTCTAATTATTACAGTTTCTACATTTGTATCTTTTATGCTTAAAAACTGTTTACCTGTTCTAAGTTCTTCTCTATCAATCGAATATACTATTACATTATTACCATTAATTATTGTTTCATTTTTTACGAGTAGTGTTTTATTATTTATTTGTGCATATGGAGTTTTTTCTTTTAAACCATTATATGTTACTTCTATTTCGAGATCTTTTTTACTAGTATCAAATATATACCAATAAGTTTCTTTTTCATCATCATATGTTCCATACAGCTGTTTACTTCCACTACCTTCAACTTCTTGAACATTTTTCCTATTTCCCCAAATTTCTATTTCACTTAAAAATCTTGCCTGTTCCCAACCATTAGGGAATGTAATTCTGATTTTACTTGTATATATTCCATATACATCACTTCGCTGCCATGAATTATTCTTTTGCCCATATGGTCCAAGATCAGCTATCTGTTTCCACTCTCCATTTTCTTCATATTCAAATCGTACACATCTCCATGAATTAATCAAATATGCTTTTACTGTTGAGATTTCATATTCACCATCAAGATTCCATATGATTTCAGCTTCTTTAGAGGGATACCCTGTATATGTTCCAAAAATCTGTTCTCCTCGATTTTCCTTACTATTTCCACTGATATCCCATGGAATATACCAGTTTGGTTCAAACCAGGCATTTTCTAAACGTCCATCCCACAATCTATCTGCTTTCAGATTTATATTTTCTTCAATATTTATTGTATAGCTATATGGTTTTATTTTTCCCCATTCTTCAGTATCTGTTGCAGTTTCAATTTTTACCTCGTATATTTTTGACTCACTTGCTTTATCTCCACTTACAACTATCTGTATTTCTTTACCTGCTCTGATACTATCTGGTATTTCAAATTCTATAGCTCCTTCAAAAGGTCCATATTTCACGCTACCAGAAATTGCTTTTTTTCCATTACCACCATCTGTATATAATTGTATTTTGCTTCCAGATGATAATTCACCTTGTATAAAAATCTTTGATTTTTTCTCTACTTCGCCACTAATAGTAATGAAACCTTCAGTCTGATTCTCTCTTAGCTGCCAATATGTTTCGTTGTTTTCGTCGCCACATAACCAAGCTGCATGGCCTGGTTTAAAGTTGTTACTTGATTTATATTCATAACAATTAAGAGATACATTACTTACTAAAAATATTGCAATAAGTGTTATTAAACTTTTTTTCATTTTTCTTCTCCTCTATTTTGTGATTCCCTGAATATATGAATTTCTTCCATTTCCATCCAATACTTCTTCTCCATATTCGTATTGTCCCGCTTCCTCTTCCTTAATTCCATATTGTTTACTATTAATCACAGTTAACTTATCAGTCTTAAGACTACCTCCAAATAAATGCAGGCCTGTAAGACAATTATCTATTTTTAGTTCTTCTAATTTAACTTTTCCATTTGCTAAAAGTGTTAATCCTCTCTGTGCTGAATTAATATCAAGTAAGTCACCATTTAATTCTCCATCAATTTTGATTCCTTTCCACTTTAATACACTGTTTCCAGATCTCAGATTCACAGTTCCTTTTACTTCCATAGTTCCATAAACATCAATTCCACTATTTAGGAAGTTTTCATCTGAAAAACCTTCTGCAGTAACTTGAATGTTTTCTAATGAAAGTTTTTTACCAACTGGTACAGTAACTATTCCTGTTATTGAATGAGTTCCTGTCCAATATTCATCTACGATCAAAGCCCCTTTTCGTGTATTTTCAACAGTAACCCAAACTTCAATCGAACTTCCTTTTCCATAACAATCTTCAACAGTTAATATTCCCTTATATTCTGAAACTTGAGCCTTTTCATTCTCCTGATAATATGTTGTTTTATAATTTCCGTCAGTTCCAAGAATATTCTGTATATCCATTCCTCCAATCCATGAATGAGTATCTTCTCCATTACCAGGAGTCCATGTATAAGAAAGAGGATAATCTCCTTCTGTCATTTCCTCATAATCTGACAGATCAAAAAGTTCTGAAATAGTCTTTGTATGTCCTGGCCATACTATTATTCCGTTTTCAACTTTGCCCTCATCATAAAGTATTTTTATTACAGGAGCTTTGTTATACCTCAAATATTCGATTCTAGTTCCTTTATTACCAGCTTTGTCAGTCATATCAATTATAAGTTTATATACCTTTCCATCAGAATTTGTCTCAAAATCGACTAAATTATTAAATAATGACAAATATTCTTCACTTCTGACTTCCGATAATAATTGTCCATCACTATAAACATTCCAAAGAACTTCTTCATTTGAAGTAAAACTATATTGCTGTTTTGGACCATTTGTTACATGTACAACTGTTTCTGTATCTCCAATCATAAGATTTTGCTTTTTTGTGCCAGTAAATAATGATTTTTCAATATCAAATTCTGGTGCTGTTCTATCAATCTCAATATCAGAAGATTTCACATATGTCCATATTCCACTTCCATTTCTAACACCCAAAACGGCGTTATAAATTCCTTCTTCAGTTCCTATAATTGGTATTTGTAAATCATTTTCTTGATACAATTCTTTTGAAGTTGTATGAAGCAAATTATAATTTATATTACCTTCAGCTAAAGTATTTTCTATTAAGATATCTGATCCTGCATTTTCTTTATTAATTAATGCACATATATAAGCTGATAATCCAGAATCTTTATCTCCAGCACTTACAATTATATTATCAATATTACCAACTAGATTTGACCAAACCCAATTTCTAGAAATTTCTGCTGTTTCAGGTTTTGTTATATCTATTAATACCGGTGTGACTTTCTTTTCAATGCTGCTTAATCCCATTCCATTGATTGCTTTGAATTTTAACATTACATGTTTATTCTGCCAAAATTCTATTAACTTATTTTCAGAAATTTCATTTAGAAGTTTATTTATATTTATAGAATTAGAAATACGGTTTAGTATCCATCCAGAAAGTTCACTATTATCTTCTGCATAAATACTTGCCCATTCTATTGAACAACCTGTTACTCCAGAAATATATTCAACATATGCATTTATTTCATTTGCCCACGCTGTAAGTTCTGGATTCTGTGGAATACATTTTTTCTCTTCATTGAATACCGGAATCTGAAGATCTATCATAAAACTTTCAGTTTTTTCATTTTCTTCAGTATAATCTGATGTATAACTTACTGGTTTTACAGTTACTGTAAATATTGTACCATTTACATCATCAGAAATATTTATACCAATTGTACTCCAATCAAGTGATAACGAAGTTGTATTTGTATGGAATAATATATTATTTTTTTCATATAAAATATTTACAAGATATTCTTTAGTCCACTGATTATCTCCATTAACACCCCAAGTTATATTAAGTTTCTTTATATCACCTTGTATATTAATATGTTCGATTTCTACAGGAGACCCAACTAATAAAACACTATCACTTGAAGCACTTCCACTTCTATTTCCAGCAGCATCTTTTGCAACAGCCTGAACAATAAAACGCTTACCATTACAAATATCAATTTTATCCTTCAATTGAAGTTTTGCGTTTGCTTTTTTTCCTTTTAATGTTAATGTTGCATTTGAAACTTCTTTATGAATTCCATTTTCATCAATCTCGTATAAAATTGCATCTGCTTTTTCAATCCAGCTTGTTTCTTCATTTACATCGATTGAAATGTAAACAAAATCTCCTATTCTTTCTGATCTAGTATATCCACTTATCAGAGAACCATTTTCTGAATCATATAATTGTATTTTTTCAATTATTGGTGCATTACTATCCAAAAGTATTCCATCACTCTTTCCTATACTTTCTTCCCCAGTTCCATTAATTGCTTTTACTTCAAAACGAATAACCTTTCCATCATACTTCTCTTTTCTGATGTCTTCATCAATAATTCCATACATCAGTTGTTCATTTTTTTCAGTATTCCATTCTGCTTCTATCCAATTTTTCTTTTCTTTATCTTCTCCTTCAAAATACCATTTCCAATAATAGATACTTCCACTATCTGGATCATTAATACTTGTACTCCAATCTACCTTAATTGCTGGCTCTTGAATTTGATTTACAACTGTTCCCTGATCTACTGCAACAGGTAAAGGAGGTTTACTGTCATCTATTATTATTGCTCCTGTA
This sequence comes from Treponema bryantii, assembly GCF_900111035.1. Classification (GTDB taxonomy): domain Bacteria; phylum Spirochaetota; class Spirochaetia; order Treponematales; family Treponemataceae; genus Treponema_D; species Treponema_D bryantii_C. The sequence continues at coordinate 129,436 of NZ_FOFU01000006.1, read as the reverse complement.
ATTACTTGTGTCTCAAGCCCTGCATTATTTTCTGCCGCTAATTTTATTCTTATTTGACTTCCATCATGTATTCTGCCTTTTTCTTTCAAGTTTTCTAAACTTAGAGTAATTCTTCCCTCATTACTATTAAGATTTATCCAAATATTTTCTCTATTATCTCCAACACCATACCAATCCCATATCTCATTTTCTGGATTCTTCTCAAAAACCTCGATTGAATATTTTTTCGTTTTTATACCTATACCTTTTCTTATATTATACTCTGCCCAAATGTCACTGCTTAATACTGCTTTAGGCACTTTAATCCATTCAACATCTGGATGTTCATTACAATACAAGACTGCATTACTTTTTCCATTTTCTGTTTCTGAATCATCTTCCGTATATCCTGTTACATATATATAAATATATGTTCCCTGAATCAATCCTTCAGGCAAATCATAGACCATGAATTTGTTATCCGTCTTTTCATTATCTAATAATATTTCATTATCAGAGGTTTTAATTGTATATTTGAAATACTTTGTTTCGCTTTTTCCTGTAATCCATCTTGCAAATATTGATCCAGAAGTATATTCATCTGCTTCAACAAATAAATCAGAATTTTCCTTTAATACAAATCCATGTATCATACTTGATTTTGTTACAAGCCCTGCATCATTTTCTGATTCTGCATATATATACACATTTTCTTTTAAAATATCATCTTCAAAAAGACCTGTAGAAAGTCTAATTATTTCATTCTCATCATCAGTTTTTGTTTCTTGACTATAAAGCAGCTCATACTGATCATTTTTATCTTTCTTTACTACATAGACAGTTCTTTTTACATTACATGAATCATCAAGGCCACCTTTTACAATAATTTCATGTCTATGTCCCTTTAATATTTCTTTGTCCGTCTCAATATATATTTCTGAAGGCTCTGTTGTTTCTATTTTTATACTTCGATTGCAAGTTTTTTCACTTTTGCTTCCAAATTTATTTTCAACAGAAACTTTTATTTTATATTCTTTACCATCTTTTAATACTGATTTTAATTCTGAGAAACTATCAAACTCTTGTTCTGTATTATCCTCTAAATCTTTAATTGTCCATTTTACTGTACATTCGCTAGTATCAATTTCTTCATTGAACTTAATTTCAGGTTTTAGATTTTCAATATTTGTTACATATCCTTTTTCATTTATTCCTTCAAATCTTAATTCAACTATTTCAGATATTTGTTCATATGGCTCACATATAATTTCATAACCAGATTCTTCACTTTCATTATTTACATTATCTCTTACCTTAAGTTTTAGTTTTCTTGCTTTATCACCAAATCTATTTTTTAGAATATATAATGTATTTCTTTTTTTATTATCGTAAGTATACCATTCTGACCATTTTTCTTCGGCTTCAGTTTTTGTACTATATTGTTTTACTTGACTTCCCTTAAAGTCAGTTGCTTCAAATTCAAATTGTATATCTCCATCACTATCTGGTAATGGATTTTTTGGATTATGATTTATAATCTTTGGTTTTTCCGTATCTATTTTTACTGATCCCATAGGTATAATTGCACTATTGCCAGCTGTATCAGTTACTACAATAGTAATTGAGTAATAACCACATAATGCTTCATTATTTATAGCAACCTTACCAAAATCCACTGAATATGAGAAATTATTATTATTTATATTCTTTTCTAAATCAGAATTTAAAATAATATCATCTTTTTTATATTCTACATAAATTGAATATATACCACTTCCATCATCTTTGAATGATAAAACTGACTTTTGTTCCCCAGTCCAATTATTACTATTCTCCCAATAATCTTTATTATAACTATCAAGATATGGAGCTTTAGAATCTATTTTATTTGCTTCATATTTATAAGGTTTCAGTTCTGTTGATTCTGTTTTTTCATTATTCCAATAAGTTTCATAATCAGGATCTGTTTCAGTTATATTTTTCCTAATTCCTTTAGCTTCAATTTTAACTGTTAAACCTGTTGAATAATCAAACCTTTCTGTATCCAATTCATCTTGTAATTTAATTTCACTTGTAAGATTATCTTTATAGATAACTTTAGTTTTATTGTCACTATTTATAAGTGTTATCTTAAATAAAAGAGTATCATCATCCGGATCAACAGCTATTGCTTTAAAATAATTATCAGGAGCTTTACAACTTAAAATTATATGATCTCCTATATATTCTGGCCATTGGATATATTTATTAAATACAGGTTTACTATCTTTGACAAAATATTCATTTACAATACTCTGTCCCTTTTTTACCTTTATTTTTTCCTTTTCTATTTCTGAAGGTTTATAATCCTCTGTATAAAATACTTTTATAGTTCTTGCAGTTTTATCATCACTCTCCCAATCAATAAGTCCTTTTAAATTGCTTGTGTAAATCTTAAAATTCCCAGATTCTTGCTCTTCACTTAAGCTAGAACTATTTTGATTTTCACGTAACTGTGTAAGATTATTTGTGACTTCATTTTTCTCTTTTGATTTATATACATACATGTATTCTCTTTCATATGTTATATTATGTTTGTCCCAAACACTTACAGTTTCTTTTTCGACAGGAATTTCTATAAAAGCTTTATATCCGTTTGAAGTATTTTCATATTGTATTTCTTCTACATTTGGCTTTTCACCATTTCTCCATAGCAGATATAATTCATTCCCTTCGTGATTTCCATACTGATCTACATTTTCAACATGAATGTTATAAACTCCATCATCTCGTTTTTCTTTTTTTATAACGTTTTCTGAAATATTACCATCTCTTGTTTTCTTATATACATCAATTGAATTATTACTATTTGGATTTCCATATCCATCCTTTGTTTTATAACTAATTACCCAACTTGTATCATCTTTAATTGAATTTTTACAAATTTCTATAGGATTTAAGGAATCTCCTATAGAAAAATTATCTGCCTCTAAAGTTTTAGCAATACGATCTATTATAATTGTTTTAGATATTAAGATATTATTTGTTGCTGCATCATTTATTTTGAAATTTAAATTGTATGTATCATCCACCAAGTGACTAACAGAATAATCGTATTGATATTTATTCCCATTAAGTATAGGTTTGTAATTATTTCCTCCAATTTCAATATTACTTGGTTCTGATTCATATTGATTGTTTTTATTAATTATTATACGAATCTTATCTAATGCACCTGCAAATTCCGGTAAATTATCCAATCCAAGTGCCGTTCTATAGTTTCTCACATTCTCTTTGTATATAGGAATAAAACTAATTGCATTCTCATCTATTGCAGTTTTATCAATTTTATATGTTTTTGTAATTATTGTTGATGGATTTCCTACATTATCGTTACACGTAATTGTAAGATTATATATACCTTCTTTATTCAGAGAAAGTTTTCTTGTTATTTTTGTTCCATTTGTTGTATCTACATATTTTATCTGTTCTTCTTTTCCATTTAGTATACAACTAGTGTTAAAATCTTTTATTCCAGAATACTTATCATCAGCTGTAATAGTTATACTGATATCTTTATTTGTCCAACCATTTTCATAATTAGCTGAATCAATGCTAATTTGGGGTGATGACTTATCTATTTTTATATTGCATGTATTTCCTTTTGTTGTTGGATTTCCAATAAAATCTTCAGCATTTGAATAAATATTGGTCACACCTTCTTTAGATATAGTTCGAGAAAATGAAATTTCTTTTTTACTACCATCTCCATTTTTTAACAGGTAATCTGCATTCCCATCAATTTCTAACCATACATTTTTTAATCCTGATTCTGGATCTTTTGCAACTCCAGTAATTAATACATCTTTATTAGTCCATTGATTATTTTTTGAACATACAACATCAAAAGATGGACTTGCATTATCTATCTTAACAGTTCGCGTTTGTGTTGTAGTTCTTCCTGCTACATCTTGTGCTTTAATTTCTAATACATGTTCTCCATTTCCAGTAATTCTAAATGATCTTTTGAATAAACTAGACCCCTCTTTTCCAGATAGTGTTGAATATACTGGTACATTTTGATTTAATGTTTTATCGTAAACTGTAATTGTTTTTACTCCAGAAATGGTATCTCTGGCCGTTACATCAAATCTTATCGGATTCTTCTGCCATCCAGTTGGAATTTCTGAAATCTCTAATATGGGATCTGTTTTATCAATTCTTACAGTCGTATATTTCGAAGTACGATTCAATACTTCATCATATACATCTATATAAATATTTGATGTACCTTCTTTATTTACTGTTACATTGTATTTACTATTGTTTATTTTTTTATATTCCGCACCTCTTATTTCTACAGAAAAAATATTAGTTGTAACATCAGAAACACTTATATCAAAGCTTTTATCTGTCGTAAACCAATCATTACCAGGTGCTACATAATCTACAATTGGTTTATCATCGTCTACTGTAAAATAAAGAGTCAGATAATCAACATCTTTATCCGAAAACAAACCATCTACATGTATTCTAAATACATATGTCGAATCTGCATCAATAATCCCCCCTCCCCATGCTGTACCATTTACTAAGTATAAACCATGTACAGATGTATATCCTTGTGGATATTCATATGTCATATTATTCAAAGAAGTATTCTTTTTTACGATAAATGATGTATTACCAGTTTTTACATATTGCTCATTAATATGAAAACTAACTGTATAATCCCCATTGTGCCCATTAAAAGGACTAGTCCATGCTTTATAGGATCCACTCCAACTCTCTGTTTGATTTCTCTTAATTTCTCCAGTATAGCTATAGGAACTTCCACCTCCTCCCCAACCTTGTCCACCTCCTCCTGAACCTTGTTCACCTCCTCCTGAACCTTGATAATAATCATCATGAAAAGAATTGTGATTATTAGAAGAGTCTCCTGAACCTCCAAAAATAGGTTCAGCATATGCATATTTTGTAACATTCGGAGAAAAAACGAATAAAATACAAACTAATAGTAATAAAGATTCTTTTTTCATATCTATTCCTTTTTTAATTATTTTTATTTGCCATAGATAGAATAATATTCTTCCATATAATTATTTATGATAGATAAAGCTTGTTGATTAATTTTATTTTCTAAAACCTTTAAGTTTTTATTATCTAAAATTCCAATATTATCAATGATACTTTGATATAGAAAACAATAAGTAATTATTTTAGTTTTTTCACAAGGATTACTTCCTTCAATTCCAAACTTTCTTAGAATTGCATCGGTTTCGTCATTTTCTATAAAAAGATTCTCGTCAAATGTAAGTAATTTCTTTTTTTGCATTTCATCATTTATTTGCATTATATTTTGAATAAAGTTTTGTACATCTTTTTCTGTTATAATTTCTATCTCGTTAACTTGAGCAAAAGTAAAAACTTTGAAAAGTATAAATAATAATAGCAAAATGTTTTTTTTCATTATATTAATCCTTTTTATGATATATTATAAATTTTATATAAGTTAAGAAAATGAATAAGTCAAGAATTATAAAGTATAAAAATACAAATTTGTGACAAAAGTCACAAAAAATTAACCATGGTTAAAAAATACCGTAGAAGTATTATCTCCTACGGTATTTTTTCACAGGTATAACCCAAATTTATTTCATGAAATAAGTCTTAATCGGCGGGAATCCGTTAAACGCGACCGATGCGTAAGTCGAAGTATAAGCACCTGTTGAAAGCCAGTAGAGTTTGTCTCCTGGTTTCAGGGAAATAGGAAGCTTATATTTTGCATCTTCGTACATGATGTCCATACTGTCGCAGGTTGGGCCGGCGATGATTACTACGCCTTCTTTTTCACCTGGAGCGTCGCGGCTTGTTACAACAGGGTATTTAATAGACTCATCGAGAGTTTCGATAAGACCGTTGAACTTTCCGGCATCAACATAAACCCAGCGGGCAAGTGCTGTGTTGTTTTTGCGTGATGTAAGAATTACTTCGCTAGTAAGAATTCCACTGTCTCCAACGAGGGAACGACCAGGTTCGAGGATAATTTCTGGAATATCATCACCAAAGTCTTCCTGAATATAGCGTGTAATTTCAGAAGCATACTCAGCCAGTGTGTTTGTAGGCTCGATATAGCTTGCCGGGAAACCACCACCCATATTGATCATAGAAAGGCGGATACCTTCTTCCTCTTCAAGAGATGTAAAGAGGTACTTTACCTTTGCAATAGCGTCGTTCCACTGACCAATATCACGCTGCTGACTACCTACATGGAAGCTGATTCCATAAGGAGTAAGTCCAAGATCACGTGCAAGAACAAGCAAATCATAAGCCATATCAGGATGGCAGCCGAATTTACGGGAAAGAGGCCAGTCTGCACTAACTGAATTTTCTACAAGAATACGTACATAAATGCGTGAACCAGGAGCATTCTCGGCAATAGCCTTCAAGTCATCCTTACTGTCGGTTGCAAACATGCGCACGCCCTTATCATAGAAATATTTAATGTCCTTTGCCTTTTTAATAGTGTTTCCGTAAGAAAGTCTGTCTGGAGAGACATTAAATTTAGAAATCATGTCCAGTTCGTAGCGTGAGGCAATATCAAAATTTGAGCCCATTTCAGCGAGCATTTCAAGAACTGGTTCGCCTGGATTTGATTTCATAGCGTAATAAATACGCGCATAAGGGAATGAATCTCTAAGTCTAATGTAGTTCTGCTTGATTGTATTGAGATTAATTACGACATTTGGAGTTTCCAAATCTTTAGAAAAGTCGAGAAAACGCTGCCAGTCCTTATCGCTGACATAGTCTTTACGATTAAACATCTACTACCGCCTTAATAATAGTGATAAATAACCGGTCAAAGCCGTCACGCTGCCTATGTCTAAGGAATCCTAGTTTATTTCAACGTTCGGTGAATAATAACAAAAAACATAAATATAGTTAATTACTTTTTAAAAAATTTTAATAAATAGTTTTTTGGCATTTTAAGCACGAATTTTAGCATTTCGTGTACTTTTATTGTCCAGTAAGTAAAAAGTGGGATTATAATGATTTTATGAATTATTTTTGTGGAGAAGACTAATATGTCACAGGAAATTATTGAAGAAACAGAAATCAGACCAGATGGTTCAAAAAGGATTGTAAAACGCACTGTTGAAAAAGGAGTCTCTTTCGGCTCATCACTTGCAATGGTTATAAGCTTCGTAACCTGGAAATCAGTTTTCTGGGCAATTATCCACGGTCTCTTTGGCTGGGCATATGTTATTTACTATTTTATTAAGTACAGGTAAATAACATACACCTGATTCTCCCTTACAAAGTTTCAATCTCTTTCAACCAGACAGTGGCCATAGCATCGCTTGGCATGCGCCAGTCTCCGCGTGGAGAAAGATTGATTGTTCCGACTTTTGCGCCGTCCGGCATGCAGCTGCGTTTGAACTGCTGACTGAAGAAACGGCGATAAAAAGTTTTAAGCCATTTTAAGATAACTTCGCGGCTGTAAATTTTCCCGAGTTCTGAATGCTGGGCCAAAAATAAAATCTTTGCAGGAGAAAATCCGAAACGAAGAAGATAATATAAGAAGAAATCGTGCAGTTCATAAGGGCCAACCAGATCTTCTGTTACCTGAGAGATTTTTCCATCTGTTGGAGGAAGAAGTTCTGGAGAAACCGGGGTATCCAAAATATCACGAAGAACTGCTGAATCATTTTCATCGGCAAACCACTGAACTAAGTAGCGGACCAGAGTTTTTGGAATTGATGAATTAACTCCGTACATAGACATATGGTCGCCGTTATATGTGCACCAGCCCAAAGCAAGCTCGGAAAGATCTCCTGTGCCAATCACTATACCATTTGTCTTGTTTGCATAATCCATAAGAACCTGAGTTCTTTCGCGTGCCTGACAGTTTTCGTAAGTTACATCATGAAGGTTTTCATCCTGGCCAATATCTTTGAAATGCTGACGAACAGAATCTGCAATGCGAACTTCTTTAAGAGTTACGCCGCATTCACGGGCAAGGGCACAGGCATTGTTATAAGTGCGGTCTGTAGTTCCAAAACAAGGCATTGTTATTGCGGTGATTTTTTCGCGGCTTACACCTACACTGTCAAAAGCGCGGCAGGTAATTAAAAGTGCTAGTGTAGAATCAAGGCCGCCTGAAAGACCTATTACGGCAGACTGACAGTTTATATGGCGAAGTCTTTTTGCAAGCCCCTGATACTGAAGCGTAATAACTTCGAGACAGCGTTGACTTCTTTTTTCCTTATCATTTGGAACAAAAGGATGGGAATCTATATATCGGGTAAAGTTTTCTTTCTGATTTTCTAAATCAAAATAGACTGTAGTATAATCCTGCTTAAATGGATTATTGTTGACTGAATAGCCATAGCTTGTTGTCTTTCTACGTTCCTGACAGAGACGTTCAACATCAATATCAGCATAAACTGTAGCATTTGAAAACAAGGTAGATTCTGCAAACAGGCTGCCGTTTTCTACTATTAAACTGTGGCCGGCAAAAACCATGTCTTGGGTTGATTCATCCATTCCGGCATTTGCGTAAAGATAGGCACAAATTGAACGTGCTGACTGAGCTTTAACCAGAGTTCTGCGGTATTCTGCCTTGCCGATAATTTCGTTTCCGGCAGAAAGATTTGCAATCACTGTAGCACCAGCCAGAACATGACGGCTTGATGGAGGAAGTGGAACCCATAAATCTTCGCAGATTTCACAAGCTACTTTTAGTGAAGGATTATTTGATTCCTGAAGAAGAATATCTGTTCCAAAAGGCACATTTTCAAAACCTGCAAAATTGATAAAGCGGGTTTTCATATTCTGCTGGAAAGGAGTAAACTGGCGGCGTTCATAAAACTCGCCGTAATTTGGCAAAAATGATTTAGCATAAAGGGCAAGGAGCTTTCCTCTGGAAATGGCGGCAGCACAGTTATAAATACCTTCTGTAGAGTATAAAGGAAGCCCTACAAAAATCAGGGCATTCAGTTTTGAAGTTTTTTTAATAATAGAAGCAAGTTGATTTTCTGCAGATTTTTGAAGAGCCTGCTGAAAGAAAAGGTCTCCGCAGGTATAACCTGTAATAGAAAGCTCTGGAAAAACAATAATTGAAGCCCCGTTTTCAGCAGCTTCTACGGCACTTTTTACAATTTCTTCTGAATTAAAAAGGCAGTCTGCAACTTTCATTCGAGGACTGACACAAGCAGTTTTTATAAATCCATATGTCATATTTTCACCAACTTTGGGTATTATATCAAAAAAGAAATATTATTGCTGAGATTTTATACAGCAGGTTTAAAATAATAAAAAACTCCTGCAATAAGAAAACTTACTGCAGGAGCATATACAATTTATTTAATTACTTTTTGGTCTGGTTCCAGTATTTGTTTCTGGAGAAAGAGGCTTAATCTCTGGTTCTGCAACCATATGAAGCTTCTTTGCAATTTCCGGATAATGACGAATCTGATAAAGATCTGTATCCATGGCCATAACCTCTTTAATTTCATAGCCCTTGAACATAGGTCTCTTGATTACAAACTTACACCAGAAGAAAGCATAAACTGCAAGAATTACAGAAACACCTGCAAAGACTAAATAGATAATCTTCTTTAATTCCCAGCTTGGATCTATGTTCCAGATCATGAACAAATTGCCAATTATTCCGAGCACAGGAATAACAATTCCAAACGGAAGCTTAAAGGTTCTTGGTGCCTTTGGTAATTTCTTTCTTAAGATGATTACATCAATATGAACCATAACATAACAGAAAATCCAAAAGGTACAACCAGTAAGAATCAAGAATACAAGGGAATCACTGCTTGAGAGTCCTATTGCATTCAAAATCACCATTACAACCGCTACAAGAATCAATCCTACATAAGGTGAACCTGCAGGTGTCTTTCTAAGGAAGCTTGTAGGCAGCAAACCGATTTTTGCCATACCTGCACATAACTGGCTTACACCAAACATTGCTGTATTAAGTGTACTAATTACAGCAAGCATTGAAACTACTGACATCCAGATTGTACCGGCTTTTCCAAGAAGAAGTGAACCGTAAAGAATATGTGGAACTGTACTTTCTCCCAGTGCTTCCCATTCTGTGTAATTCTTGAAACCGATTGTCAGAAGAATCTGCATAACAAGAATAATTACAAGACTCAAAACCATTCCTATTGGAACAATCTTTCTTGAATTTTTTACATTTGGTGAAATTGGAACTATATATTCAACTCCAATAAAGAGGAAGAAGGCAAGTCCCAGCAGCGACAGTGTATCAGTAAACTTTTCTGTCATAAAAGCCGGCTGTTCAATCAGTGTTGAAGGATTTACCTTGATACATCCAAGAATACCCATAATAACCAGGGAAACAATCAGTCCGTAGGCTACGATGTTCTGGATTTTTGCAAACATATCAACACCAAAAAGATTCAAAACAAACAGAATAACAATCAGTGCAATTGTCCAGACTGTAGGTGAAACAGGAACAGCTGTTAATACGGTACTCATAGTATTACCAAACATGGCTGCTTCCGAACTTCCCAAAATCATCTGACAACAGATGAAGCCACCCATATTTGTAATAATTGTGATGAATGGTCCGCAACTTGCAAGTGTAAACTGTGCCAGTCCACCTGTAAGGTTAGGCATCAGTGCATTCAATTCACAGATTGAAAGTGCTGTCAAAATATTGAAAGCACAGGCAATCGTCATTGTTATTATAAAGGGCAAACCAAGTATACTTGCTCCCTGAGCGATTGAAAGCAAAACACTAGTTGCAACAATCAACCCGACGCCAGTAGCAATAACACTCGGCAGACCTAATTTCTTTTCATCTGCCATATAGTTCTCCTATTCTTCTAATTCAGTTCCAATTGCAGCCGACATTTCAACTTCTACCAGTTGGGTCGGCCTGTTAAGTTTTGCAATTGTAACGCCAGTACACAAAGGCATAACATCGTGAAATATTTCTGTATAAGCAGCCATTCCAGCCTTTTCGAATTCCGGAGTCTGAAAGATTCTTACTTCAAAAACATCTTCTTTCTTTCCGCCAGCCTGTTCTATAATCTTGACCTGTTTTTCAAGAATATATTTGAGCTGAGCATAAGAATCTCCTTCTCCATATACGGAACCATCAGGCTGAACTGCTGTTGTTCCACCTACAAAAATAAAATCACCTATGCGGACTGCACGGGAGTAACCAGCTTTCTGTTCCAGCGGTGCTCCCGATGAATAGTTCTTTCTTTTCATTTATTTCTCCGTTGACAGCAGGGCATCCATACCTTCTTCTCCAGTACGAACACGAACAATATTTGTAACATCAGAAACAAAAATCTTTCCATCTCCAATGTGACCTGTGTAAAGTTCTTTTTTCAGGAACTCAATTACATCAGGGACTTCATCAGTTGGAACAACCATCATTACAACTTCCTTTGGAAGAAGCTGGATTTCCTTTTTTTCTTCAACTTCAAATTCCTGAGTTCCATGCTGAACACCACAACCCAATACCTGGTAAACTGTCATACCAGTAATTCGGAATTTTCCCAAAGCACTTTGAAGGGCTGCAATTTTTGAAATACCTGTAATTACTTCTACTCGACTAAACTTTTCTTCCATAAGTAATCTCCTTTTTCTGTGATATCTTTATCATCAGTTTTTTTATCTTAAATCTGGTGTCTCCCACAGATTTAACTTTGTACCAATACCTTTTTCCAAGGCATTTCGATAAACAATTGTTCCCCAGGCAACATCTTCAACCGGCATACCACCAACTGAATAAACTACGATTTCCTTTGGATCACGATGTACAGGTATTTTTCCTGTCAGGATATCTCCCAAATCATCAATCTGTTCACGCTTCATCTTGCCTTCTGCAATCAGATCTTCAACATGAACTGCAGGAATTGGAACAGTCTTATAAGCTTCTGGCGCATATTCTTCTTCCCAAGCTTCATACAAGGCAATATTGTCTGTTACAGTTCTTGCTCTGTTGATTATGAAGTCATCATCAAATCTAAGGGCTGCTGTGGAGCTGATGATTGTACCTGGCTTTATCCACTCTTCCTTGATGTATGGATAAATACTTGTATCGCCGGTAGTTGGTGTAGATGTGCTGACAGAAATAATATCTGCATCTCTACAAGCTTCTTCTATTGTATCTACTGCATATACTTCTTTTACTGACGGATAATCCTTCTTTGCGTCAGCAATAAATTTTTCAAGGCTTGCCTTACCTCGGCCTTTTACCTTGATAACTTCAATTCCTGGTCGTACTGCCATTGCCGCTGCAAGAGCTGTCTTGCTCATAACTCCAGGTCCTACAATTCCAATTACCTTAGAATCTTCTGGAGCAAAATACTTATAACCAACTCCCGGAACTGCACCTGTTCGATAAGCAGAAAGAATGTTTGCACTCATATAAGCCAAAGGTGCTCCAGTATCCTTATCATTCAAAGTCAGCATAAGAATTGAACGTGGTAAACCTTTTTCCCTGTTTTCTGCGTTTGAGCCATACCATTTCATTCCTGCCATATCAAATTTTCCACCAAGATATGCAGGCATTGCCATAAAGCGGCGGTCTGGGCCATCTACAGGCATTTCTGGGAATGGTGAACTTGCCGGGAAGGTAACCATTGTTCCGTGAGAGTTACCATTTGCACCTCCCATTCTGTAGTTTCCAACTTTCATAAGCTTGAACATCTCTTCCATTGCTTCGATACAGCCCTTCATATCTTTTACCCCAGCTGCAATCATGTCCTGTTCATTAAGATATAAAAAGTCAATTTTTGGGTATGCCATGTTAATCCTCCTTCTAGAAACAAAAAAGGCGCCGGATTTTCAAAATAATCCAGCGCCTTTGCTTTGCCCTTGTTTTTATAACTTATGAATGGATACTACAAATTATCTCCAATGTATAATTGTAAAAAAAGGAACTATTAATTCAAACTAAATATTTTTAATAGAACTAATATATTTTTTGTTTTCTACTTCTTCCGCATATTCTCCTGGAGTCTTTCCGGAAAACTCCTTGAATTCATGAATAAAATGAGCCTGATCATAAAAATTATATTCTGAAGCAATACTTGTAAAACTGTCTCCAATTCCCTTGTTCATATCATCTAATAAAAACTGAAATTTTATAGAATTACAAAGCTGTTTAGCACTTAAGCCAAGTTCTTTATCAAAAATCTTGTTGATATATCTGGAAGAATAGCCGGACAATTCTTCTAATTCGCGGACTTTTACTATTCCCTTACGTTGAATAATTAAATCTGAAATCTGCTTGAATAAAGTATCTTTGGTATCTCCATTTTCATAAGCCTGGAACTTTGAATATTCCTGTAAAAAGGTTAGCATGCGGCTGTTAAAATTCTTTTGTTCGCCCATTTTTTTACAGAAGTCTCTGGTAGAAAGTAAATCATCTAATATAACGATATTTCCAACTAATTCCTTTGGGGTATATTCTTTTACAAATTTTGTAACACTTGGCTGAAGTCTGACACCAAAATAGTCTGCATTCTTTTTGACTGAAAAAGTACGCTTTTCAACTGTAATTCCAATCAGATGTGTTCTCACACTTCCATCTTTATATTCAAAGATTAAATTACTGCAGCTGTCTACTAATAAAGGCAGTGTAATATCCTGACTTGAATTATTTGAAAAACTGAAGAAATGTGAAATGCCATTTTCGATTAATATATGCTGACAGAAGTTATCTGATTCCATAACAAAATATGGCTGAATTGAAATAAGGGCCTGGTTCTTTTTCACGGGAAAAATCCTTTAAAATAAAAAAAAGTGCAAAGGTATATATGGGGTTACCCAAGTACACCTTTGCACCAATGTTCCAAAGTATGCTGGAAAAAGAACCCTTTGTCAATTTCTTTTGCTATTTTGCCGGCTTGAATCTGTCGTATCTCAATGGACTGATATCTGCCGGGCAGGAACCTGTACAGATTAATTCTGCAATGTTGTAAGCTGCTGCAGGTCCAATTCCAAAACCATGTCCTGTAAAACTACATTCAACATACAGCCCCGGAACTTCATCTACCTTACTTACTGTTGCACATCCATCCACACAGAAATCTACATATCCGCCCCAGGCGCGAACAATCTTTGCATTTTCCAGCATTGGGAAATACCCCAGGATTCCACGGCTTGTTGCACTAATCATACTTGAACCAACCAGTGGATATGAATCATCTATATGAGCAGGACATTCATCAAAACCATCTGTTCCACCCATTACAAAAGAACCATGCTTTGTCTGATGTCCGTAGAAATCGGCCATGGCAGTACCAAGCATTTGCCTGAACATCTGAGGTTCAGCTTCTGTAACAAGACAAGTAACCGCACGTTTATGCATTGGAATAGTTATTCCTACAGTTTCAAGAATTGCATTACTTTCATAACCTGCAGCAACTACTACAGTCTCGGCTTCAAAGAATGTTTTTTCATCACCTTCTCCAGCTTCAACACCTGTAATCTTGCCAGCTCTGGTAACAATTCGGCTCACTGGAGCTCCTGTTATAAAATCAGCTCCCAATTCACGAGCCTTTTTATAATATCCCAAAGTTGTAGTCAGAGGGTTTGCATGACCGTCTGTTGGACACCAGGAAGCACAGGTAACTTCATCACTTAAATAAGGATTAATCTTTTTTACTTCTGCAGCATCAATCATTTTTACTTCGACACCGCAGGCATTTGCTCCATCAGCGAGTTTCTGCAAAATAGCCTTATGCTGATCATTTTTACCTAAACGTAAGTTTCCTTCCTGAGTGTATTCTGTATCAACTCCAAGTTCTTCACTTAAGGTTGGCCAGATATTCTGAACTCCCCATTTCATTAATGGTAATTCTTTTGGGTTACGTCCTGATTGTCGCACTCCACCACCATTGCGGCTGGAACCACCGTTTCCAATATAATCACTTGCTTCAAGAACAATTACTTTTTTTTCTTTCTTTGCAAGATAATAAGCTGTAGCGTTTCCTACTATTCCAGCACCTATAACTATAACATCAGCCTTTGTCATCATATTACAACACCTCCGAAGCAAGCGTTTTCATTTCTGTTGGTCTTATAGGCCCTCGGCTTGTAGCCGGATTAATAAGAGCAGGACTTACTTTTTGTTCTGCTGCAACTATTCCTTTTACAAGCTTAGAACAAGTCTGCCCCTGACAAAGCCCCATACCTGCTCTTAAATATCTTCTTATTTCCTGCATTGTAAACATTCCAGCATGAACAGCTTTTCTTATTTCGCCTTTTGTAATTTCTTCACAACGGCAGATAATCATGTCATCATCTGGCATTGGAACAAATTCTCCTATATCTCTTGATCTGTCATTCATCATACAGCGGTCTCCTTTTTATTTTTCCAGGCGCCAGAAGCGAGCCTTATATCCATATTCATTTGGAACTTTCATTGTAAGAAGATGAGTATGATCAAAAGCTCCTGCACTTCTTACTCCAACAATCTCTGCATCACATAAAGCTTCACCACTTCTACTCAAAGCCTTTCCAACAGTTCCCTTTTCTGGAAGCGGCAGGAATTCGTAAGGAAGGGTTATACTTGTAAATCCAGGTTCAAAATCTTCATGAACAAGGAATATTGCCTGTCCGGAACATGATGCTACACACATACCGCAGCCTGTACATCCACAATTATCTGGAGTAACAACAGGAAGTGCTGTAATACAGGAACCAATCTTAATGCAATTTTTCTTACATGCATCCTGACATGGGTTACAAGGAATATTCTGTGTACATTCAATTACCGGATGAATTCCCTTCTGATGGGTTACTCCCGGATATCTTTCAATTTCATCTTCTGCAACAAAGCCCTTAGTTAAAAGATTCATTGAAGTTGGTATTCCTTCATCAGTTTTTTCAATCAGCTTGCCACGGTTAGCTGGAGCAAACATTCCCTGACGCAAACTGTCCAAATCTTTTGCATAGACAGTTTCTGTTTCTGTCATAACCTTTTCTTCTGTAAAGCCAAGCTTGTAGGCTGCCCTGAGTCCTGCCATTCTTCCTTTAATCATGGCTGAACTTGCTTCTTCTATTCCACTTACATCTCCTGCTGCAAATAAACAAGGAACAGAAGTTTCGCCATATTCATCAACAATTGGAACCTGGCCGCCACGTCTAGGATTATCTTCCATTTTGCAGCCAGACATTTTTAATAACTGACTCATCGGAGACAAACCAACTGCAACGCAGACTGTATCAACATCTAATTCTATTTCTGTTCCAGGAATAATTTTGAAGTGTTCATCAACCTTGCCAATAATTACACCTTCAACCTTTTCAGTACCAATAACCTTTTTGATTGTATAACCAAGATAGAAAGGAACTCCTGTACGAGCAACCTTTGCCGCATGAACACCATAACCGCCAATTCTAGGAGCCGCATCAACAAGTGCGACAACTTCGCAGCCAGCCTGAAGAAGCTGAAAACTTACTACCAGACCAACGTTTCCACTTCCAAGCATAAAAATCTTTTTTCCAGGCTTTACACCATGAAGATTCATCATTGTTTGAGCAGCACCGGCACCAATTACTCCCGGCAAAGTCCAGCCTTCAAATGGAACCATATTTTCTGCTGCACCAGTTGCAATAATTACGCTATCTGCCTTGTAATGATGTACCGCTCCATCGTGATTAACAGTAACTTCCTTATTTTCAAAGATTCCAATAACAGTCGCATTAAGCTTTACCTGAACACCTGCATCAGAAGCTTCCTTAAGAAGTTCTGTTCCAATATTAAATCCCCTGATTTTTGCTTTATGCTCTTTTGAACCAAAGAACTTGTGAATCTGCTTAAAAAGCTGTCCTCCGGGTTTATGATTTTCATCAAAAACCATTACAGACATTCCACGCTTTGCCGATTCTATTGCAGCACTAAGTCCGGCAGGACCTGCGCCTACTACTATTAAATTATATCTTTCCATAATACATCTCCTGCTTGCCTTACCAAGTTTTTTCAGCAGAACAACCATATTGTGTCTGCACTTTCATTCCTGCTTTTAATGGAGTTATACAAGTTCGTGTATTTGGAACACCATCAACAACCATTACGCAATCTGTACATCTTCCAATTGCACAGAAAATTCCTCGTGGTTTATGCTGTTTTGAAGTTTCGCGATGTTTAAGAATTCCTGCGGCTCGTAAAGCAGCAGCAATAGGTTCCCCTTCGTACCCCTGCATTTCATTACCATCTAAAGTAAATGTCACCAGAGCACCTTTTTCAGGAACCCCTAATATTGGATGTTCTGTTATTCTTTCAGTTTCCATATTGCATCTCCTGCTTTTCTTTCTGATAGACTAACTATAGTTTTGTTATGAATTTTGTACTTGTAAAAATTGGAACTAATGGGATTTGATTTGGTGGTAAAGGGGGGAAAGTTAAAAATCTTGTTTTAATTGATTTTGTACAATTTATTTAGACTTTTTAACTTGTTTTTGTTATTCTATATCAGTAACTTCTATGTATATGAATCTTCTTGATTTTGAGTATTTGAGAAATAACCTTGATACTTCAAATTTGTACGGCAGCGATTCTTGCATTGCGAATCTTTTTTTACTGCAGACTAAGTACAATACTGAACTCAAAATTAAAAATGGTATTTTAATCCGATATTATTATGGTGATGAAAATCGAACCGGATATGGATTTCCGATTCCTATAAAATCAGCAGATAAGTCGGAAAACTGGCTTTCAGACGCCATAAATGTATTAATTGATGATGCACATTCGCAGAATCGCCCCTTGAGTTTTTGTATTTTGACTCAGGAACAGAAAAATCAGCTCGATGCATGTTTTGCTACTGATTTTCCACACCTTAGCGCTGACTGGAAAACTAACCGCGATGACTGTGATTATGTTTATCTGCGTGAAAATCTTGCTGAACTTCCAGGTTCGCATTATCAGAAAAAGCGAAATCATATTTCGCGATTCAAACGTACTTACGGCGAAAACTGGGAGTTTAAGGCCTTCCCGGAAAATGATATTGCTGCTGATATTCTTCAGGTTTCTCATAAATGGTTTGCAGAAAAACACGGTGAATCAGACCAGATTCTTCAGCTTGAACAGCAGAGTATTGAGCTCGCGCTAGAAAATGCAGAACTTTTGGGATTACGTGGCGGCGTTCTTTATATCAACGGGGAGCCTGCCGCTATGACCCTTGCCGCACCAATTTCTGATGATGTTATTGATGTAATTTACGAAAAATCCTTTGGCGAATTCGAGAAAAATGGTGCCTACGCGGTAATAAACCAGCAGTTTGCCCGCCGTTGTCAGGATTTTCTATATATTAATCGCGAAGAAGACATGGGCGTAGAAGGCTTGCGTAAGGCAAAGCTTTCTTATAAGCCAACGATGATTCTCGAAAAATTTTACGGTATAATCGAATAGGAGGGAGGAGCCCCTCCCTTCGGCCGCATTTCATTGCGTCCTACCCTTCCAGCGGGGGCCTCCCCCGCAACGCCCCCGGAGGTTTCATATGTTAACTTCAATCCTCGCAAAATCCACCTGCGCAGCCTGCAAATTCTGCTGCAGCTTCCGCCGCCAGAGCCTCTGGGAAACCCCGATTTTTGACGAAGAAACCATGAAAAAGCTTCAGGAGCTCTATCCGTCAGCTAAATTCCGCCCTGCAGGAAATAGCGGCCATTCTTACACCTTCGACATTTCCGACGCATACAAAACACAAGACCCCGAAGAAGAAGCACTCTGCCCCTTCCTCGACCCAAACCACGGCTGCGCACTTCCGCCAGAACTCAAACCCTTTGACTGCAAAATCTGGCCGCTCCGTGCAGTTCAGCACTCCGAGCCCGACAATTCCAAAAAACTAGCCGTTGCCCTCACTCCAACCTGCCCTGCAATCAATAAGGTTCCGCTTGAACGCGTCCGCGAACTTGCAGAATCAGGTCTCGGCCAGCAAATTCTCGACTACGCAGCCTCACATCCCGACATAATCAAAGAATCAAGCGAATTTCTTTCAAATATCATCTATAAATAAATTCATAGCAGAAAACTTTATTTGCATTTATAATGATATGTTATGGGACATAACAGTTCAGAAACAAAATCTTATGATATTTCCACGCTCAGCCGTCTGATGAAAAAGGATTTAATCTTTGTTATTGCTGTTTTCCTTATTCTGCTTTTGATTTTTACTGACATAAGTATTTACGAATCCTTTGGCTCCGTACGATCCAGAAAACTCGAAGCTTATAATCTTGCAGCATTATGTTCCTCAGAAATTGAACGCAACTGTATTCACACCTTTCAGATAAATGGAATATTTGCTTCCCTGGTAATGCTTGATGAAGCCAATCAGAAGAATTTTGAAGAAATGGCAGCCCGCATTCTCCCGGATTTTCCCGCAGCAGATTGTGTTCAGCTTGCACCCAATGGAATTGTTTCTTCAGTTTACCCGCTGCAAGGTAACGAAAAAGTCCTTGGCCATAATCTTTTTGAAGATGAAAAACGCGTCGATGAAGCCTATAAAACAAAAGCCAGCGGCATAATGACAATAGGCGGTCCATATCCTCTTATACAGGGTGGAGACGGATTTATCGGTCGTCTTCCTGTTTTTCTGGATGATCAGAAAACACAGTTCTGGGGTTTTGTAAATGTAGTAGTTCGTGTTTCTAGAATAATTGAAACAATGAATATTTCTACAATGGAAAGCCGCGATTATGTTTATTCAATTTATAAAATAAGTGATGTTACAGGAAATCGTACCCATATTTACGGAACCGACCTCGGAAAACTTCATAAACCAATCAGCGTTCGCATTGATATGCCTAACGCACACTGGGAACTTGCAATTGCCCCAAAAAGCTTCTGGGTAAACATACATCTTGTAATCGTTCTAACTACCCTTTCTCTTCTTTTGATTTGTGCCTTTACAATTCTAACCCTGCTTTTCTTAAAACTCCGTCAAAGCAATATTCGTCTTGCACAGGTTGCAACATTAGATCAGCTTACTGGTCTTTATACAAAACAAACAGCAATTTTCACACTAAAAAAAGAAATTGATTATGCAAAACGTAACGGAAGCCAGGTTGCTGTGTGTTTTATAGATATGAATAATTTCAAACAGATAAATGACAGATTCGGCCACACCGTTGGCGATACCGCGCTTGCTAAAGTCGCAAAACGTCTTATGGAATCTGTCCGCCCAGAAGATATTACAGCCCGCTTTGGCGGCGATGAATTTATAATCATCTTCAGAGGAAAAAATACCGGTACAGATTATCAATCTACCGTTGAACGAATAAGAACCGTTTTAAATGTTCCCGCTAAGCTTTCTGCCCATGTACTTGCAGATATTTCAGCTTCAGTTGGTCTTGCAGTTTATCCTACAAATGGAAACGGAGTTGAAGAACTAATAGCTTATGCAGATAAAGCTATGTATAAAGAAAAGGCCCGTATGAAGCAGGCCGCAAAAATCGAAACAAATATTGAAACCATATAAAAAGTCAGAGGTTGTTATGAAAAAATCCAGTTTTCTCTTTTTGGCTGCTGTTTCAGCTATCCTAACGTTCGGTAGTTGTAAAAAAGCACAGGCACAAAGTTCAGATTCCCTGATGTCTAAATCAGATATCTCTTCCCAGGGCTCTCCTGAGTATAAGGAAAGGAATTCTCTTAGTCTGAACACAGATAGTACCAATCAGGTAGATTATGATTCAATCAAAAAATTCTTCACATTGGATTATACTCCTGAATATCCTGATTCAGCTTTTGCCCCTGCAGAAGATTCTAAAAAATCAAAGAAAAAAACTGCAGATAAAACTGAAGAAAGTAAATCTTATATTCCAGGAATCAGAAAGCTTGCAGACTACGTCACAAAATACATGACTAAAAAAGCAAACCTTCAGGATTACAAACCAAACGATGAACTGGAAGAAGACGATAATACAAAAGAGTTCTATATAGAAGACTGGGGTCCTCAGGGAAAAATCGTTGCAGGTGAAAATCATCCATCTTTCTATGTAATTTTCTCACGCCCTGTCCGTTCTCTTCAGGCCTTAGACAAACCTCAGTCTACTTCAGACATAATGACTATTGAACCTGCTCTCCCTGGAGTATTCCGCTGGTATGGAACAAAACATCTCAGCTTTGAATCAGATATTCCAGCCGATCCTACAATTCAATATACAATCAAAATAAATCCTTCTATTAAAACTCCAGATGGAAAAAAACTTACAGGTGATACAGCCTTTACAACTCAGGCAGAACCGGTTGAAGTAATCAACCTTTGGGGTGGATATATTAAAGACAGCGACTGTGCATATAACTGGAATACCGGAGCTCTTCCTCCTTATGAAAACCGCTTTGTTATGCGCACAAATTATACAACCACACTCTCAGCAATTAAACAGAACCTCACTGTTTTAGTAGATGGTACATCCGTTATTTGCGACATTCAGCCTGTTTACAAGGACATTTTCCATATGTGGTCTAACCATGCAGATTTTGATGAAGCAGCAGGCCGCACAAATACCTATCTTGTAGAAATCAAAAGTGATGTTCCTCATAACGCACTGGTTGAAGTAATAAATACAAACGGAAAATCAGAAAGCTACAATACACTCATGACCTTTACAATAGAAGAAGTTGGTGAAATGACAGAATATTCTTCTGCAAAATACACCTGGCCTCTTTCAGTTTATTTCTCTCAGGTTCCAGATAAACAGACCCTCATAAACAATATTACTTATGATAATAATCTTCCGCTCAAAGAAGAAAACATTGTAATAAACGGCCGTTCAGTTAAAATCTGTAATCTTCCTTTTGACTATAAACAGGAACATACAATCACCTTTAATTCAGAAATTAAAGATAAATACGGTCAGAATCTTTCACTTAAAAAAGCAACATATAAATTTAAGACACCAGAAGTAAAGGCTTATGTAAGATATCAGAATCATGGCACTACAATGCTCGAAGCACAATTCCCTCACAAAATGATTTTTGAACATCAGAATCTTATTTCGGGAACTTATGCGCTTCAGAAAACTGACCGCCCTGCTGGAAACGGATATTATGCCTTTAATAAAGACAAATCTTACTCCAAGCTTTTCGACCTGGGTAAAAAGAATCAGCGTAATTTTCAGGAGCTCGATTTAGAGCCATACCTTGATGACGGCTATGGCTTTGTCAGCTTTGAAAGTACTGCAAAATATAAAGAATACAACTACTGGCGAGAAAAATATGAAGATGAAACTTCTTCTATGAGCGGTGTTGTTCAGGTAACAGACCTTGGTATTACAGCGCGAATGTCTATTAACAAAGCTGTAGTAATGGTACGAAGTCTTTCAACCGGAAAACCAGTTGAGAACGCCGAAGTTTATATTGTTCATAATTTAAATGATTATCAGACCTGGGTTGACGGCTCATATGTACCAAAGAAGATTTTTGTGTACGGAGATGAATCAACCTATGACAAGATGATTGCAAAAGGCCAGACAGATAAGAATGGTCTTGCAGTTATTACCTACGATGAAAAACAGATTAAAAACATTCAGAGTGATAACCGTAATGCTTTTGTTTATGTTGTAAATGGCAAAGATAAGGCTGCCTTTGCTCCTTCTTCTCATAACACCTGGCGTGCTGGAGTAAATACAGGTTCTATGGACAGAGCACGTACTCCTCAGCAGAGAACCTTTATGTTTGTAGACCGCGGAATTTACCGTCCGGGAGAAATTGTTACCTTCCGTGGAATCGACCGCGATCAGCTGCTCGGTTCATTTACTCCTCACAGCGGCTGGTACTCAATTACAGCAAAAGGATCATGGTGGAACTCAAAAGAAATCATTGAACCAATTGCAGGACAGCTTTCAGAAACCGGAGGCTTCTATGGTTCATTCAAAATTCCTGATGATATAGAACGCGGTATTTATAGTCTTGTTTATTCACGCGAAGGCGATTCAAAAGAAACAGCAACAATCCGATTTACAATTGCTGATTTTGAACGTGTAAAATTTGAGTCATCAATTACAATTCCAGAAATCACATATTTCAGTGGCGATAAACTCACCGCAAACCTTTCTGCAGACTATCTTGCCGGAGGTTCTCTTAGCGGAGCCAAATATGATATTTCATGGTATAAGCAGGCAACAACTTTTAAAACCTCAGAGCCGGAAGCAAAAGGTTATTCATTCTATACAGGAGTTTATCCAGACAGAATTTATTATTCAAATGATACAGGTGCTCTTGGTGTAGACGGTACAGCCGCTCTCATTTGTGAATCAGAAAAGATTACAGATGGTGCTCCTTATATCTACCATGTTGAATCAGCAGTTACAGATATTTCAAATCAAAGAATTGCAGCTTCAAATGATATTTTTGTTAATGCTGCTCAATTCTATGCTGGTATTGGTAAAGCACAGAATATCAACGGCTTTGCAAAATCTGGAACAAAACTTGATATTCCTTATATCCTCGTAACACCAGAAGGAAAACTCATGAAGGAAAGTGATGTACCTCTAAAAGTTTCATCACTTGAATATTCACTTTCTCATGAAGTCTGGACAATGGTTCATGAACAGAGCGTTGACGACACAATCTATACACGTTATGAACGTTCAGATGTAGAAGATGCCAGCGGAGAACTTAAAGCCCTTGCAAAAGGAATCATCAATATTACTCCAAATACAAGCGGCTGGTACACACTCACACTCACTGGAAAAGACAACCGCGGTGGAAAAGTAATCTGTAAGAGTGAATTCTATGTTACAGGAAGCGGCTCAAGCTGGTTCGATCAGTACAATTCAAATTCACTTAAACTTACTCCAGATAAGTCTCAGTATAATCCGGGAGAAACTGCCCACGTACTTCTTGAAAGCCCGCTTCCAGCCGGCGACTATCTGATTACAGTTGAACGTGAAGGAATCTTTACAGAAGAAATCCGTCACTTTGAAAACGGAGCCGAAGTCCTCGATATTCCAGTTGCTGGAAATTACGTACCTGTTGTTTATCTTTCAGTTTCTTCTTACTCAGAACGCCATGGCGCACCAACACATAATTATGGAGAACCAGACCTCGACAAACCGAAGGGCTACTATGGAGTTACACCTATTCTCGTAAATCCTTATGTACGTTCTTTCTCTGTTAAAGTTGAATGTGATAAGCCAAGCTACAAACCTGGAGATATGGCAACAATTAAGTTCACAGCAACAAAAGGCGGAAAACCTTATGAAGGCGCTGAACTTACAGCTATGGCCGTAGATCGTGGAGTTCTCGACCTTATAAATTATCATGTTCCAAATCCAATCGATTTCTTCTATAGCAAAGAAAATTTCCCTCTCAGAGTTTATGGCGGAGACTCACGTGCTTATCTTATGGACCCTGTAACTTACAGTGTTAAAAATCTGATGGGTGGAGACGCACTTGCAGAAGACGCAGAAAAGGAAGACGAACGAAAAGATTTCCGCCCGACAGCTTTCTTTGAACCTGTTCTTGTAACCGATAAAAATGGTGAAGCAACCGTTACCTTTAAAATGCCAGACAGCCTTACAACTTATCGTATTACTGCCTTTGGTGTAAAAGATGATTTGTTTGCTTTACAGGAAGAAGAGGTTAAGGTTCAGAACCCAATAAATATTCAGCAGGTTCAGCCACGTCGTCTCCGTGAACGCGATACTGCAGAATGTGGAGTTCTCATTACAAACCTTGATAAAAACGGACAGAACGTAACCGTAAGCCTTGAAGTGCTTTCTCCAGATAAAGATACTGCACAGGATATTCTTGAGGGCCGCAAAACAATTCCTGGAAAAGGTTTTGTTGATGGCGAGAGTTCTCACACAGTTTATATTGCCTCTGGACAGTCCAGCGTAGTTTATTTTGATGTTGCAGCTCAGACAGAAGGAACAGTAAATCTTGTTTATACAATTAAATCTGATATTCTGAATGAAAAACTCATTTCACCGATTCGTATTGAAAAGACCTTTGTATATGAAACCGTTACTATGACCGGAACCATTTCTGATGGAAGTAAAGGTCTTGAAAAAGAATCTCTGATAATTCCTGGTTTTGCAAAAGAAGGCCGGGGAGATCTTAAGTTTACTCTTGATGCTACACGACTTGGTGTACTTGGCAGTTCAGTTAATTATCTCTTTGATTATCCTTATGGTTGTCTTGAGCAGCAAAGTTCACGCATACTACCGTTAGTCTGTTTCGGCGAATACATAGATGTCTTTGGTATGAATTCAAAACTACTGAACATAAAAGACTGTGTCACAAGCTTTACAAAAAAATGGAAGGATTATCAGCATGAAGATGGAGGCTTTGGTTACTGGCCGGATTCATACTATTCTTCTTCATTTGTAAGCATGCGTATTTTATACATCTATGCACTTGCAATGCAGCGGGGTTATACACCAGAAGATATTCCTATCAATGTAAAGAAACTTTCAAAATATGTTTATGATAGAATTCTCGATTATAAATCTCATGTTACTAATTCGAACTTCTATGATTACGATATGGCTTTTGCCTGCTATGTTTACAGTCTGCTGAATGATACTTCCCTCAATTCAGTTCGTGAAGCACTTTATGGCAGAGCAGATGAACTTACTCTTGATTCACTTGCCTACCTTTCGTTAGCTTATCAGAATTCAGGTAAAGCTGCAGATACAGAAAAGGCAAAAATCATCAACAAGAAAATCCGTCCATACCTGCAGCCAGATCAGCGTAGTGTCACCCTCTCGAAAAAAGCAAAAACAGGTTACTGGTTCTGCTATCAGAATGAAACAGTTCAGTATGCAGCAATCCTCTCTGCTTTTGTATCAGAGAATCCGAACGACAATCTTGTAGACAAATTGATTTATACACTTTTGAAAAAACAGTCTCGTGGTTACTGGCAGAATACAATTACAACTTCTGCTGTGCTTGAATCAATTTATACCTACATTCAAAAGCGCGATCTCGATTCTACAGACTATACTGCTACAGCTTCACTCAATGGTCGTCAGCTCATGAAAGAAAGTTTTAAGGGCGCAGCAGCCAAACCTAAAACTTTGAGCCTGCCTTTTGAAGATGATTTTATCTCTTCGCTTTCACGCGATAAGGCTATACCACTTGTATTTGAAAAGGATGGCGACGGTTACTTATTCTATACTGTAGAAATGAGATACGCCCTTCCAGATGAAGCACAGGCCGCACGCGATGAAGGTTTGATTATTACTTATGAAATCACAGATTTTGAAACTGGTGAACTTATAAATATATCAAAAGACACCTGTGATGTAACTCTTGAAAGCGGCAAACTTTACAAGGCTAAGGTTTTTGTACAGACCAACCGCACAAGAGAATATGTAGCAGTTCGTGCACCAATTCCTTCTGGTGCAGAAATTCTAGACTCTACTCTTGTAACAACAGGTTCTGCAGCTCAGAGTAATAATTCACAAGGCTGGCGAAACTGGATCAGTCACAAGAATATAACTGATAACGAAGTGCAGTTCTTCTGGGATGAAATGCACAGCGGCCGTTACTTCTTTGATTTTACATTCCGTGCTGTACGCCGTGGTATTTATCCTACTCCACCAGTTCAGGGTGAATGTATGTATGAGCCGGAAACCTTCGGCCGCAGCGATGGATATCTGTTTATAATTAAGTAGAATGCTTCGCTGTCGTTTACAGAAATTACGGTGCTCCCGCCGGCTTATTCGTGCGGGTGCACTTATCCTTATCCTTCTCTTTGCTTTTCCTGTGGTACTGCGCCTCGTTCCGTTTCCTGAGCTCACAGAATTTATGGCGCAGGAATATAGTTGCAGGATTTACGACCGCCGCGGCGAGCTGATTCAGGTAACGGCGCTTAAGGGCGGTGGACGAAGAGAATTTACTCCACTAAAAGAAATTCCTAAAGATCTCCAGAAAGCTTTCCTGAAACAGGAAGACCGCCGTTTTTATTTTCATCACGGTGTAGACTGGTTTTCTCTTTTACGGGCCGCCTCGCAAAATCATCAGTCAAAAAGAATAGTCCGCGGCGGCTCGACCATCTCAATGCAGCTCGCCAAAACAATAAACAAGGACACCTCTTTAAATTTCCGCCGTAAGTTCTCCGACATCTTTACCGCTTACCGTATAGAAGCAAAACTCAGCAAAAAAAAGATTCTCGAACTTTATCTGAACTCAATTTATTTCGGAGCTAACTCTTATGGCGTAACTTCAGGAGCACGTTCTTTTTTTGGCTGTGAACTTTCACAACTTAATAAAGGTCAGCTGCAGGTTCTTTCCATAATTCCAAGAAATCCGTCTTTTTATAATCCTGTTGCATTCCCTGAACATTTTAAAATTTACTCAAAAGAAATTGAGCAGGCTGCTCATACTGCGCATTTTTATAAATATCCTTTTAAGCTTCCTCATTTTATAAATTATGTTACTTCTGATTTTAAAAAGAATAATCAAAAGCTTCCCTATAAACTTACTACTTCCATAAATCTTGAAATCTCTCAAATGGCAGAAGATTTTTTAAGGGAAGCTCTCGAAGAAGCACGACCTTCAAGAATCACAAATGGTGCATTTTTGCTATTAGATAACTCAGACGGCTCCGTACTTACCTGGCTCGGTAACGGAGACTTTTTCGACTCTGAAAACTCTGGCCAAATTGACGGTGTTCTTGTAAAGAATCAGCCCGGAAGTTCTATGAAGCCTTTCCTTTATGCACTCGCTATTGAAAACAACATATTCCAGCCAGGTACAGTTCTCGCAGATGTACCAACTGAATTTGGAAATGAAAAACTTTATATTCCTGAAAATTTCAACAACCGGTTTAATGGTCCTGTCCGCACACGAATAGCACTTGCATCCAGTCTTAATGTTCCGGCCGTTTCAACACTTAATAAACTGGGAGTAAAAGCTTATCTCGAAAAACTTTACGAACTTGGTTTTGAATCTCTTCGTGAAAATGATGCAGGCCTTAAAGCAGATCTTGGACTCGCTCTTGGAGCAGGAGAAGTTTCATTAAAGGAACTCGTTCCTGCCTTCAGTGTCTTTGTAAGGGATGGAACATATTTACCATTAAACTATAACAATCAACTAACTAACGGTCATCAGTTGTACACAGCAGATACATCGCGCATTATTACATCAATACTTTCTGATAAAGGTGCACGTGCTCTTGGTTTTGGTTATACACAAACATTTCAAACCGACTACCCTTCAATTTTTAAGACCGGAACATCCAATCAATATCAAAATATTATTGCGCTCGGAGCAACACAACATTTTACGATTGGTGTATGGATGGGAAATTTTTCCGGTAACACAGTCATTGGAAAAACAGGATCTTCACTTCCAGCCTGGATTGCTAAAAACATTCTCGATAAAATTGAAAACTCGACAACTCCATTCCCTGAACCGGAACACTGGCATAAAGAACGTATCTGTTCCCTTTCCGGACAGAAAGCATGTCCAAACTGCCGGGCGGTAGTTACAGAATATGTTAAAGATGGCACAGAACTTCCAGATTGCAGCTGGCACACATCCCTGTCAGATTCAAAGGAAATATCAACCGTCTATCCACCAGAATATCAGCAGTGGCTTCGTTCTCGTCCTGATAAGGGCTTAATTGAATATGCTTTATCACCGCTTACCTTTATTACTCCAAAACAGGACTCCCTGTTTTTCTACAGCAGTCTCAATAAAAATCAGCAGGCTATCCCTTTTGAAGTAACCGGTGGTTCAGAATCAACTCTGGATATTTATTATGATGAAAAAAAAATCGCCACAATCGACCGGCCGTTTAACTTTTCACTTCCGGTAAATCGTGGCGATCATTCGTGCCGCGTTCAATGCGGTAACGAAGAACTCATATTGAATTTCAGTGTAAAATAATTTAGCACTTCCAAAGTTTATGCAGATTACAGAACTCCCAAGCACCTTCTACTTTTTCTCCATCAAGAAGTGCAAATTCTGCTTTAGGTTCATCACCAGGCTTAAGCTGCTTTTTCTGAATTCCTTTATTTGTTGCAATTACAATCCACTCAATATAATGCTCTGGAAGCATTGGATGAGCTACTGAACCAACACTTACAGTTACTTTATTTCCTTCTACATTTACAACAGGAACATGCTTTTCAACAGCAGCATCAGTTGTTCCTGGAACAAGTTCTACCATGCTTTCACCACAACAAACTGTAGGCACTCCGGTATCTTTTACAACTACAATAATCTTACCACAGACTGTACAGTAATAAAATTTCACATCCATTTTTTTTATCCTCCTGATAAATCATATTATTAAAGGGTACATAAAGAATTCTCATTTGTCAAATATAAGTCGAATTTTCTACCGATATATATAAAAGTAACATATAATTGTATATAAAGTGTTAAAAATTTAAATCAGCGGAGAGTCATCTTGTATAAACGACTATCTTTTCCTCATTTGTTTTTGATTTTGTATTCATTCTTATTTTCTGTTTCATCGCTTTATGCTTCAGAAAACTCCATCGCTATGCCAGAAACAAAAAATCTTATAAGACTGGACGGCAAATGGGAACTCTTTCTTGAAAAAACTCCTGATCAGACTTTTAAACTCGTAGATTCTGGAACTCCTGCAGATTTTATGTCTTCTGTTCCAGGAACCTGGAATACTGAAGTATTACATACTGGAAAAACTTCTCCCATAACTTACGGATGTTACAGATACATCTGCACTAATCTGAATCCTGC
Source organism: Treponema bryantii (assembly GCF_900111035.1). Classification (GTDB taxonomy): domain Bacteria; phylum Spirochaetota; class Spirochaetia; order Treponematales; family Treponemataceae; genus Treponema_D; species Treponema_D bryantii_C. Next base: position 99,786 of record NZ_FOFU01000006.1, on the reverse strand, counting down.
AAAAAAATATGCAATTCTTACAAGAGAATCTCCCGCAACCTCCTGCGCACTTTACATTAACCGAAAGCTTCTTGGACAAACTGGTGATCCTTTTGCAATGACAAAACCTACCTTTAACGAAAAGCCTAATGCTTATAATCCTTCTCATTCACAGAGTATTCCCTTTTATTGTGAATTTTACCCTGACTCAAATGGATCTGTTGAAATTGTTTTTTTAGTATCGAATTACTTCTATAGAAAAGGTGGCCTCTGGGATGCTGTTTATTTTGGTGAACTCGGATATGTTATGCGTACTAATAATATGACTCTTCTTTTCAATGAATTTGTAATCGGCTGTCTTTTATTTATTACGCTTTTAAATTTAATTCAATTTTTCATCAATAAGAAAAAATGGGAATATTTTTATCTGGGAATCGCCTCTCTTGTTTTTGCATTAAGAATCGGAACTGCTGATTATTGTTCTTTCGGATTCCTTTTCCCAAATCTTATATCTGAAGTAAAAGTTAAACTTGAATATACGGTTTTATGGATTGCACCGATTTCAATTATTCAAATGATATTTAAGATTTATCCTTCACCAAACCGCGTAATTATTTTTAAATGGCTCAAAGAAAAATACATACGTCACTTTCTTGTAATTGCAGATTTATTACTTGGTATTTCCTCACTGATTGTTCCGGCCTACTATTCAAGCCGACTTGTTCCACCTTTGCAAATCGGTATGGGAATAATTTCTGTTTACGTTATCATCTTTATCATTTCAAACTTAATTAAACATAGAAAATATTCTTTATATAACAGCATAAGTTACAGCATGCTTTTCCTTGGCGCTATTATTGATATCATTTATTCACAACAGAAAGATCTGATGCCTTTTTCTTTCTTCCCAATTTTTCTTGTTGCTTTTGCAATCATTCAGATTCTTATGCTTGCTGCAATTCAAAATGATATTCACAAAAACACAGAAAAATCTTCTCAGGAATTACAGCGCCTTAACGAAGCTTATCTTCGCTTTGTTCCAAAAGAATTCCTTCGTCTTCTTAATAAAGAATCAATTATCAAAACAAAACTTGGAGATTATTCAAACATTGAAATGACAATTATGTTCTCTAAACAGAAATTTGATGATTCAAAAGATGATATATCTCTCGAACAGCATTTTGTTCTTTTCAATGAATATCTAAAACAGGTTTCTCCTATCATCAAAAAATATGATGGTTTTGTAAGTAAATTCCTAAGCGGCGGATTTATGGCTCTTTTCCCTAATTCAGAAACCGATGCCGTTCGTGCTGCTCTAGAAATCAATGATTGTACAAAAAATAATACCTGGATTGGTATTCACTATGGCCGAATGATTATCGGAACAATAGGAGAAGAAAATCGTCTCGATGACACAGTTATTTCAGATACTGTAAATACTGCATCGCGAATTGAATCTGTTTGTGAAAAGCTTGGAAAAAACATCATTATTTCTCAAGTACTGCATAAGCGTATTTCCCAGGAATCAACATTACAAGTTGAACTTAATGAACTTGAAGCTATTTATGTAAAGGGCAAAGAAAAGCCTCTTCAGCTTTATGAGGTTACGAGAAAAACTAAAAGAACACAGGAGACAGAGTAATGAAAGCATTAAAGAAATTTATTTTTTCAACAGTTTTACTTTCAGGGCTTTTTTCTTACAACCAGTTACCTGCTCAAAGCCTGCCTGATTTTTCAATTTCTACCTATAAAATAGAAAATCCTTCTGAGTTTAAACATTCTAGTGTAGAAATAAAATCTAACTGGGATTTCTATTGGGGTAAATTTATTTCTCCTTATGATAATACAACAAAACCAGACGCTGTAGTTTCAACTCCTTCAGACTGGAACAAATATCAACTCTCTAAAGAAATAAATGAAATCACTAAAACAGGTCTTGGTTCCGGAACATATCGTCTTAAAATTACAAATCTTACTCCAGGTACAGAATATGTTTTTCCTACCTATAAACTTGCTTATAATGCCTTTACTGTTTTCGCAGATAAAAAGATGATATATCAGTCTGGAGTTCCATCGGAGAAATGGGAACAGACTATTACTAAACAGTTCTTTGATACAGCCCGCTTTATCCCTGGAGATGATGGAACTGTTACGCTGACAATCTTTGTTTCAAATGATTTTTATCGTAAGGGCGGTTTACGTGGAAAGCTTATTCTTTATGAAGAATCTTATTATAGAAATTATTTTTTCCGTACATTAACCTCATACTCTATTTTTACCGGCATCCTTTTAATGATTTCCATTTATTGTCTTTTGAATTTCTTCCTTAAGAAAGACAAATCTTCCTTATATCTTTCGCTTTTAATTCTTTCAGTATTTACAAGACTTGCTACTGCTGATTTTTCAGTTCTTAAAGTGATTTTCCCAAATCTTCCTTTTACTGTACTGCTTCGTATAGAATATATTTCTGTATTCTTTATACCAGGTTTCCTTACACTCTATATTGATACCTTAAATAAATTTATTTTCAAAAAGATACCTGCGATGGTTATTGCTGCTCCAAGTTTTGTTTTCTTTATTCTTGATTTAGTACTTCCAATCAGACAGGCAAATATGACCGTTCCATACATGCAGACTTACATGTACACTGTAATAGCCGTTGATTCTCTGCTTTTTATAATCAGCTTCTTTAAAGCACGGGATGTAATTACAACAATTTCTATTATATCGCTTGTTATTGTTGCTCTTGGTGCTACCTTTAATATTCTTGCAATTCATCATATTAAAATTTTTGGTGGTATCAATTTCCTGATTCCAGCTTTTGCACAATTCGCTTTCTTGCAGATTATTCTTCTGGCTTATATTCAGAATAAAAACTATCTCAAAGTTTTTGAGCTTCATGATTATCTTAATGAAACAAATAAAGCCTATTATCGTTTTGTACCAAAAGAATTCCTCGAACTTCTCTGCAAAAAAGATATTACAGAAATCACTTTGGGTGAATATAAAATTTCTAAAGCTGCAGTACTTTCTGCAGATATCAGAAACTTCACTTCTACTTCCGAAAAACTTGTTCCTATTCAGGTATTTGATATGCTGAATTCTTATCTTCGTCGTGTAGCTCCTTTAATCCGTAAGTACAATGGTATTATTGAAAAATATCTTGGTGACGGAATTATTGCGATTTTCCCGGAAAGTTCTGAAGCAGCTTTAAATTGTGCAATTGAAATGCAGGAACAGATGATCGAACTTCGTCAGGAATTTGCAGAACGTGGAATGCCTCAGATTAAAATAGGAATCGGAATTCACTATGGTGATATTGTAATTGGAACAGGCGGAAATAACGAACGTATGACTGAAATTTCACTTTCCAAAGATATTGATATAGCAATTCTAACAGAATCTAAAACAAAACAATATCACAAGCCTATTCTTGTTACTTATGATGCTATTAAATATGCGGCTACAGAAGCCCGCAATAACGGACATAAATTTAACTTTTATGGACAGAAAATTCATGATGCACAGTCATCTGTAATTTTCTCAATTTTTAATGATAATTTTGAAAATGCATTATAATCATTTTTTAAATCTGATTGTATGTTTTTTCATTTTTTGGAATAATAGATTACGAGAGGAAAAAAATGGGACAAATTATTCAAAAACGTAATGATTACATTTCCTGGGACGAATATTTTATGGGAGTTGCAAAACTTGCCAGTTTACGTTCTAAGGATCCAAACTCACAGGTTGGTGCCTGCATTGTAGGCCAGGATAATAAAATCCTTTCAATGGGTTATAATGGCTTTCCGCGAGGCTGCTCAGATGATGAATTTCCATGGGCACGCGAAGGCGACACCCTCGATACAAAATACGCTTATGTTACACACAGCGAATTGAACGCCATTCTTAACTATCGTGGCGGTTCTCTTGAAGGCAGTAAAATTTACGTAACACTTTTCCCATGCAATGAATGTGCAAAAGCTATTATTCAGTCTGGAATAAAGACTGTAGTTTATGCAGAAAATAAATATGACGGAACCCCTTCAGTGGAAGCTTCTAAGAAACTAATGAATGCAGCCGGCGTACGTTATTACCAGTATCAACCAACCGGCAAAAAGCTGGAAATCAATGTTTAAAAAGATTTCCAAAACTTATCTTCCTCTCATTGCATTATTTGTCCTCTCTTTATCGTTTCAGAGCTGTAAAACAACTCGTTCCTTAGCAAAAGAAGCTATTGAACCGGGAGCTCCAGAAGAAGCAACATTTATTGTTGCTCATGATGTTGTTTTTCCAGAATGTGAAGGAAGTTTTAAATATATCTTTTTCCGACTCTATAACCCTGCTTATAAAAATCCTTTTTATGTAGCAAATCTTTTGAAAGGTGGCATAAAAATGACAAAAACAGAAGAAGTTCCTGATTTAAGTCATGCTGCTATTAATTTTTCTCTAGATGATAGTTATTATGGTCTGACCCTTGGTGGTGAACACCAGTTTGCCGAAGAAGAATGTGCTATTCCGGAAAATAACAAATATATGAAAAACTGTGATCCAACTAAATCTGAACAGATTACTTACGGATTACGAGTTACCGAAGAAGAATTCGAAAAAACTCAGCAGTTTGTAGAACATTATAAAAACAGTACCGACATTAAATATGCTCCAAGCCTAAATTTTAAGCTGGCCATATTCAGCCTTAAAAGAAAATTCTTTGCGCCAAAAGATCACAAACAGTTTGGAACTCTTATTTATCCTGAAGATGCAAAAAACAAAAAAGTCGACAGAAAGAAAAAGGATGATTATCTGAATGATTTTGTCTGTTCAACTTTTATTGGATACGTACTTTATAATAATGTAGAAAGTGTTTCAAAGTTTTTTGATGAAAACAACATTAAATACGAATATATGAACGTTACTGATATTTCTTTAATTCCAGGTATGACTCCACTCTTTTACTCAAACTGGGATAATTATCTGGAAGCTGCAAATGCCTTTGTAGAGGAATATCCGGAATTTAAGGAATACTTAAGTAATTAAATTTGACTAAAGTTTATTAAAACAGTATTCTTTTCCCGTTATGATTATTGATTTCCATTGTCACATTTATCCTGCAAAAATCGCTGAAAAAGCTTCTAAAAGCGTCGGCGATTTTTACAACTATCCAATGAAATATCATGGAAGCCCTGAAGAACTTCTTGAAAGCGGTTCTAAAATCGGTGTTTCTAAATATGTAGTTTTACCGGTTGCAACAAAGGCAATGCAGGTTGAGCCTTCAAATAATTTCATTATTGAACAATGTGAAGAACATCCGGAATTTATTGGCTTTGGAACAATGCATCCTGATTATGATAATTACGAAGCAGAATTACACAGAATTAAGGCAGCTGGCCTTCGTGGTGTTAAACTTCATTCTGATTTCCAGATGTTCCAGATTGATGCAGCACGTATGGATTCTGTTTATGATATTATGACTGATCTTGAATTACCACTTATTATACATGCTGGTGATAAACGTTATGATTTTTCTGGTCCTCAGCGCATCTTAAATCTTCATAAAAAACATCCAAAACTCACACTGATTGCAGCTCACTTTGGCGGCTATTCTGAATGGGATAAATCAATGGAATATCTTGCTGGTGAAGATGTTTATTTTGACACCTCAAGTACTCTTGAATGGCTTCCAGTTGAAAAAGCAAATGAAATGATTCGCGCACATGGAGTTGAAAAATTCCTGTTTGGTTCTGATTTCCCAATGTGGGATCATGAAGGAGAACTCGAACGCTTCAACCGTCTTGATTTGACGGAAGAAGAACGCGATATGATTTTCCACAAGAACGCAGAAAAATTACTTAAACTGTAAAAGCCTTATAAATTACACCGCCACCGACAATTACACCGTCTTTATACAGAACGGCAGATTGTCCAGGCGCAACTGCTCTTTGTGGCTCTGCAAAAGTAATCTTCCATGGCCGTCCGCGATACTTAGCTGCTTCTTCAGCATCACAAGTATAACGCTCAATACGGGCTGCAGCAGGCTTACTTGCCAGTCTGATTTTTACCATTACATCAATAGGTTCAGAAGGTTCTACACCAGCCGGCCATACAAAATCATCTGCAATTAAAGCATTTGAATTGAGAGCTTCGTTTGGAGCTAAAACTACCAGATTATTCTTAGCATCAATTGAATGTACATAAACAGGATAATTAACAGCTACACCAAGACCACGGCGCTGTCCAACAGTGTAATGTTCAATTCCTCTGTGTTTACCAAGAACATGACCATCAAGATCAATAATATCACCCGGTACAGAAGGCTTATCAGCAAACAGTACATCAAAATACTCTTCACCAATAAAATCCTGGCTTTCTTCACGATTTGCAGCTTCAAGCCCGGCTTCTTTTGCAAGAGCAAAAACATCAGCCTTTTTCATAGCTGCTAAAGGAAAACGTACTTTTTCCAGTGTTTCAGAAGGCACACGATACAAAAAGTATGTCTGATCTTTTGAAACATCTTCAGCCCCGGCAATCATACAAGGCCTTTTATCAGAACCAAAAACTCCTGTTTCCGGACGAACAATTTTCGCATAATGCCCGGTACAGAAATAATCATATTTGATTCCAAGCTTTTCAATTCCTGCAAGAAGTGCACCGAATTTAATCAGCATATTGCAGCGGATACAAGGATTAGGTGTTCTTCCATTTCGATATTCGTTTTTGAAGTATTCAAGAATCTCGTTTTTGTAAGTTTCTTTTACATCGATTACATGATATTCGATTCCATGTGCTTCACAAAAACGTTTACATTCTTCAATGTTCTCTTCTTCACCAGGTCCAAAACAAGCTTCCCGAGTTTTTGTTCCTGTATGAATTTCCGGGAGGCTTCCATCCCAAAGCGACATAGTTGCGCCTATAACCTTACATCCTCTCTGTAAAAGAAGAAGTGCTGTAAGTGTGGAATCAACTCCACCAGACATTCCTACAACTACTGTGTCGCCCGCCTTAGGCATTTCCTGCATTTCGTATTTCATATTGCCTACTATACCACAAGGTAGAAGGTTAGAAAAGTAATTTAACTTTATTATATAAAAAGGATTGCCAGTTAGAAGCTGATTTCTTACTGACAATCCCGACAAGTGTCCTTAAATTATTATTTTACAAATTTGATTGAAGTAACTTCTATGTACTTTACAGCTGCAGAAGAATTCTGTACTACAAGTGCTTTAGCTGATGTCGAAGCTAAATTTTCTGTATTAATTGGATCCCAGTTCTGCATACCAAGATTATACTGTGTCTTAATTGCATTAGCCTGCCAATCTCCGGCTGGATCATCAAGTACAATAAACTGTCCTAATCCCCAATCTGCAGTGATTTCTGTATTATCCGCATCATAGAATTTTGCTTTAACTTCAAGTTTTGAATAACCTGATACATCTACAGTTCTTCCAAAATCAATTACAAATCCACCATAAGCAGCAGCAAATGCATTAGCATTCTTTACTGTCTTTCCGGTAAGATCAATTACACCATCCCACTCTACTGTCTGTTCTCCACCATTGTCTATAGGAGCTTCAATAGATTCATTACTTCCGTTAGAGCATCCAACGAATACCATAGCCAGGAGCAAAGAAATTACTCCAATATGCAATCTAAACTTTTTCATTTTTTTAATCCTCCTAAATGAAAACTTTAATTTATGAGTTTATTATTATTTCCATCCCTAAAAAATTTCAAATGAAATTTATGGTTTTCAAGGGAAGATACGGAAACCCTCTTATGTTTTACACGATTTAATTGCATACAGTAAGATAAATCCCCTATGCATTTTTTAAATTTTTAAATATCTTTTTTGGAATTTGTCTGTTAAAATATAAATGAATATTTATATTTCGAGGGTTAACTATATGGGTATGAGACTTGTAACACGTTCAGATTTTGACGGATTAGCTTGTGGTGCATTACTCCTTGAAGCAGGAATTATTGATCACTGGAAGTTCGCACATCCAAAAGATTTGCAGGACGGACTTATTCCAATCGACAGCAATGACTGTCTTGCTAACGTTCCTTTTGTAGAAGGCTGTGGTCTCTGGTTTGACCATCATTCAAGTGAATTTGAACGAAATCAGCTTGAAGGAAAATATAAGGGAGAAAGCCGCATTACTCCTTCTTGTGCCCGAATTATTTATGAATATTATGGCGGAAAAGAAAAGTTCCCTAATTTCGATGATATCATGGTTGCAGTAGACAAAGTAGACTCAGGTAATCTTACAATTGACGAAATTCAAAATCCTAAAGGCTGGATTCTGGTAGGATTCCTGATGGACCCAAGAACAGGACTTGGACGCTGGCGTGAATTCACAGTTTCTAACTATCAGCTGATGGAAAAACTTATGGTTGCCTGCCGCGATAAATCTACCGAAGAAATTCTTGCAATACCAGACGTAAAGGAACGCATTGAAGTTTATAACGAGCAGACAGAAAAATTCAAAGAAATGGTAAAAGCTCACACTGTTGTTGATGGAAACCTGATTATTTCAGATTTGCGTGGTGTAGATCCTATTTATACCGGGAATCGCTTTATGATTTACAGTATGTATCCTGATCAGAATATTTCTGCATGGATTGTAAGCGGCCGTGGTGGTCAAGGCTGTTCTGCAGCAGTCGGATACAGTATTCTGAACAAAACAAGCAAAGTTAACGTTGGAAGCCTTATGCTTAAATATGGCGGAGGCGGACACGAAAAAGTTGGAACCTGTCAGTTTACTAATGAAAATATGGAAACTGAACTTCCTAAAATGCTTGCCGAATTGAAGGAAATGGCAAACGCTTAGAATTTGGCAAAAGATTAAATAATTGATACAATTAATGGGCTGTCTGAAAAGACAGCCCATTTTCGTCATTGCAAAACGCAATACAATATGTCATTGCGAGGAGCGCAGCGACGAAGCAATCCATTTTGTGGTGGGATTATGAAAAATAAAGTTTTTCTTGAAGGAATGCGCGATGGTGTGCCGATTGGATTAGGTTATTTTGCAGTAGCCTTTTCTCTTGGAATAGTGGCAAGAAATGCCGGTCTCACACCAATTCAGGGTTTTATTGCAAGCTTTTTCTGTGTAGCTTCAGCCGGTGAATATGCACTGTTCACCTCAATTCAAGCTTCAGCAGCCTTCTTAGAAATTGCTTTAATCACACTTGTAGTAAATGCCCGCTATCTGCTTATGAGCACCGCTCTTACACAGCGTTTTGACCCAAAAACACCGTTAATTCATCGATTTTTAATAGGTTTTGGCATAACAGACGAAATATTTGGAATAACAATCGCACGTCCAGGATATATCAATCCTGTTTACAATTATGGTGCTTTATTAGTTGCAATTCCACTCTGGAGCCTTGGAACATCACTGGGAATCATAGCAGGAAACTTTTTACCTGCCCGCGTTGTAAGTGCTCTCTCTGTAGCCCTTTACGGTATGTTCCTTGCAATTATCGTACCACCAGCAAAGAAGAACATTGTAATAATGATTTCTGTACTTATAAGCTTTGCTGCAAGCTATGCTTTCTCGATTATTCCTGTTGTCAAAGAGCTTTCTGGAGGCACAAGAACTATCATTCTTACTGTAGTGATTTCTTCGATTGTTGCACTTGTTAAGCCAATTCCGGAGGATGAATAATGTCTCTTTACATATATATTTCAATTTTTACTGCATTTATTGTTTCATATCTGATTCGTGTACTTCCACTTACCCTGATTCGTAAACCAATAAAAAACCGCTTTATCCGATCGTTTTTATATTATGTGCCATATATTACACTTGCAGTAATGACATTCCCTGCTATTGTTGAAGCAACTCAATCTCCTGTTGCAGGAATTATTGCACTTGTAATTGGTATCTTACTTTCATATTTTGGAGCTGGACTTTTTCCTGTAGCCTGTGCCTGCTGTGTGGTAGTTTTTGCAGCAGAATTTTTTCTTGTTTAATTATGTTTGATTATATTTTTTTTGATTTAGATGGAACCCTCACAGATCCTGCTTTGGGAATCACAAATTCATTTATACATGCTCTTAAATATTTTGGTATTGAAATTCCTTCTTATGAAAAACTTTGTTCATTTATTGGACCTCCACTTCCAGAAACTTTCAAAACACAGTTTGGATTTTCAGAAGAAAAAGCATCTGAAGGCGTAAAAAAATATCGCGAATATTTTGCTGAAAAAGGACTTCTTGAAAATTCAGTTTATCCTGGAATTCCTGAATTACTTGCAGAACTTAAAAATAAAGGTAAAAAACTCGTTGTTGCAACCTCTAAACCAGAAGAATACTCTGTACGCATTATAGAGCATTTTGGTCTTTCAAAGTATTTTGAAAATATCTGTGGAAGTAAAATGGACGAAACCCGCAGTAAAAAAGATGAAGTTATAGCGTACGCCATCGAACGAAATAATATTTCAGATAAATCAAAAATTCTAATGGTTGGAGACCGGAAGCACGATATTCTGGGCGCAAAAAAAGTCGGCATTAAATCCTGCGGAGTTCTTTTTGGTTATGGAAGCCTTGAAGAACTTAATGCCGCTGGTGCCGACTTTATTGCAGAAAATGTTTCACAACTTACAAATATCTGTGTGTTTTAGAACAAATAAACAAAGCATGGGAATCAAATCCTCTTTTTGACACATCAATATCTTCATTTAGAAATTCAATTGGTAAAAAGATATTTGTAATTCCATCATGTTTAATTACTTCAAAATTTTCATTCTGAAGATAATACAGTATTCGCTCTTTACATGGAATTGTAAATAAGTTTTTATAGCTATTGTTTGATTTGTAACTATAAACAAAAGTACCAATCAGGTTTTCATATTTTTCAGGTGCTTGAATAATTTTGTAATACTTGTTGCTCTGATAATCCTTCTCTTCAAGCTTCCAGTTATTTGAAAAAGCAGATGAACCCAATCCAACCAACATTAAAAGAAATAAAATTTTTTTAATATTCATTTTTTTAATCCTTTTTATGATACTTTTATAATAATCCATCATTAGTAAGTTTACAAGATGATAACGAAATATTATTTTTTAAAATAGTACTATAGTCATAAAAAGGTTAAACTACTAAATATTTGATATGACCTTGGTCATAACTACTAACTGTTAGTTTATTGAAAGGTAATTCCAGTCACATCTACTCCAAGCCCTGTAAGCACAGAAGCCATAGTTTCTGTAGTTGCCCAAATGTCTGGTTCATATCCCTTTCCTTCGCCAAGATAGTTCTTTGGAAGAATTTTTCCTAAGTATTTTGAGCCAAAGGAAATTTCAATATTAAGGTCATCATTTTTAATAGTATTAGAACGATCATAATTCTGCATACCACCTGAATGAGTTCCAACAAGCAATGTCTTAAATTGTGATTTCTCATTACCAAAAATAGACCAGACCTCTCCTGAACTAGTACTCCAGTTATCCTGTAAAACAATTACAGTACCTTTATATTTTTCAAGATTTAAAATTTTTTGCAATTTTTCTTGAACATAATTTGAACCACCATAATTCGATCTTGCATCAAGAATAATAAATTCTTTATTTCTACCTATTACTCCAACTGCTTCTAAATTTGTAAAATAATTTGCATTAGCTTCTACACAACTTGTAAATCTTACATAATATGCATTTGATGTTTCTTGTTCAAAATATATATCACGCTGATCCTTACTTTTTTTACATCCTTCATCATAGGCTGTTTCCTGATAATACGTAAACTCTCGTATTTTCATATCAAAGTGACAGTCTTCCATGTATTTATCAAATAATGCTTTTAGTTCGGAAGTATTTTTTATTTTATTAAATTTCTTTTTATTTAAGCCTCGTTTCTTCATATCAGAAAATCCAACATATTTAGAACTTAAATTTTCCCAAATATATGACAGATCTTCTTTTGAAACAGAAATGTCTGCACATAAAACTTCCGGAAAATATTTTTCAATAAAAGATTTAGAAAGAAAAGTGGAATCTATACCATCCATTTTGTCTATTACAAAATCTTCATTTTCAAGAAATTCTATAACCCCTGATTTACAGGAAGAATTAAATGCATTTCCAAAATCTCCATGTCTATGAGATGTCACGGCCACTACTGAAGAACCTATTAAATTTTCATATTTTTCTGGGGCCTTTGTTACAATATAATATACATATAAATCATATGGATATTCCTGAACATCCCAACCATTAGCAAAAAGAATTGAACCTAAAATTAACAATGTGATAATCAAACTTTTTCTTTTCATATCATTCTCCTTAGAAAATTTATGTATACTAATAATAAACTAACGATAGTAAGTTTACAAGGTTTTTATTTAACAGTATTCTATAAAAAGAAACATGAAACTTTTTCATAAAAACTACCGATTGTTAATTACAACAGTCGGAATTATTCTGCTATCAATACTACCACTCGTAAGGAACAGAAAAATGAATATCAAAAAAACTACAACTTTAGAAACTACCGAAAGTCAGGTTATGAAAACAGCTTCCTCGTATATTATCCCAGCAGATTTCCCGGATCCGGATATCATCCGTGTAGACGACACCTATTACATGGTAAGCACAACAATGCACTATATGCCGGGCTGCGTAATTCTACGCTCATATAATCTTGTAGACTGGGAGCATGCAGCATATGTATTTGACGAACTTGAACCGACTCCAGGACAAACCCTAAAGGATAATAAAGGTGTTTACGGAAAGGGTATGTGGGCCGCCTGCCTTCGTTACCACAACGGCAAATTCTATATCACTTTTGTTGCAAACGATACTCACAAGACATATTTGTATACAGCAGATAAAATCGAAGGCCCGTGGCATAAATCTGAAATAAGCGGCTTTTATCATGATATGTCGCTGCTATTTGATGAGGATGGAAAAATCTACTGTGTAAGTGGAAATATGAACATAAATCTTACCGAAATGAAGGAAGATCTGAGTGGACCTAAAATCGGTGGAATTAACAAAACAATCATTCGAGATAACCCTGAAAATGTCATTTTAGGCTACGAAGGAAGCCATATTTATAAGATAAACGGAAAATACTACATCTTCTTTATTCACATGCCAAAAGGCAAAATGCGTACCGAAGCCTGCTTTGTTTCTGATAAAATTGAAGGTCCTTACACAGGAAAAGATGTTTTATGTTCAGATCTAGCAGACTGGAACAGTGGAGTTGCTCAGGGCGGTATTGTCCAGGCTAACAACGGAAACTGGTATGGAATTCTGTTTCAAGACCACGGAGCTTTAGGAAGAATCCCGGTTTTAGTACCTGTAAAGTTTGTTGATGATTTTCCTGTGTTTGGAGCGGCCGGATTTGCACCACGACAGATAAATGTTCCGGATAATCGACCAGACTATGAATACAAAGAACTTTATAGTAATGATTTTACGAATCCAGCCTGGCAATGGAATCATATTCCAAACAAAGAACTTGTAAACGTTGTACCTTCTGTTTTCAGTGTAAAAACTGATAAAACCTGTATAAATGTTACAAAAGCTGCAAACACTTTAACTCAACGAACTTTTACAGAAAACTGCTATGGAAATGTAACTTTAGATGCAGCTAAACTTAATGATGGAGATATTGCAGGGTTATGTGCTCTTGAAGGTGAATATGGATTTATTGGAATTACAAAGAAAGAAGGAAAACTTAAGCTTATTGTAGCAGAACACAAGATTCCATATACGCCATGGAGTATGGGTGTTTATGATGATGAAGAACCTGTGATTACCACAGAAAAAGATTTAGATTCGTCTGAAATAACCCTAAAAGCCACATTCTGTCTTGAACATACAAAAGAAAACGTACAATTCAGTTATTATGATAAAGATACCCAAAATTATGTAGATTTTGGAGAACCGGTAAAACTTCGCTATACTCTGGATCAGTTTGTAGGCGTACGTTTTGCATTATTCTGTTATTCCACTAAAAAAGCCGGTGGAAGCGCTATATTTAAGGATTTTGAAATTGGAATACTATAAAGCACAATTAAATCAACTGGATGAAATATATTCTCTATACTCTAACGCTATAAATACAATGGAAACTGCAGGTATTCATCAATGGGATGAAATATATCCAGATAAACAGATTTTAGCTGAAGATATAGAAAAACAGCAGATGTATGTTGGAATTAAAGACCAGAAAATCGCAGTTTGCTTTGTTTTAAGCGAAGAATGTGATGAAGAATATATAAATGGTAAATGGAACTGGCCAGATGCAAAGTTTAATGTAATACATCGTCTTTGTGTAAATCCAGCGTTTCAGAACCAGGGAATTGCAGCTAAAACACTCAAATATATTGAAAATCTATGTAAATCAGAAGGATATGAATCTATCCGCCTGGATTGCTATACTTTGAACCCTTATTCTCAAAAACTCTATAATAAAGCCGGATATTCTGTTACTGGTTACGCAGACTGGAGAAAAGGACGCTTTGAACTGAGAGAAAAGAGACTTTCTGAATAAATAAGTCTTATTTACACAAAATACATAATTATTCAAATAATTATATTTCTGGCATTTAGATATTTTAATAAAGATATCTAAATGCCAATTTTTTTAATATTTAATTATTTTATTCTTAAATCCAGATATCTTTGAACAAAAAACCTGAATAATCCTGAAATATGGATATATTTTCATAAACCTATTTTATTTCCAATACTTCTGTAAAACATTACTCTTTTTCGGATAATAATTAAAATAAACAACCGAACATTCATTATTTTTAATGAATTACGACCGTTTATTAGTTTTTAAACCTAACGAACGGTCATAAACCACTTTTTGTTTCACATGAAACATATATAAGCTATTTATAGGATTTTATTTGTTATACCAGCCATAATGGGATGTTTCACATGAAACATTACTAAATCTATTATCTAACCTTTCGTGTATAATCAGCTATTATATTTTATAAGATTTACCAGTTTTTTCAGAGATCTAGAATAATATGTTTCACATGAAACAATCTATTAATCTATTTATGTGATAATTCAATTATATTATTAAATATGTCTAAAGATACAATATATTATTTTATAATGATTTCGATATATTTTTTATTTTGAGAATTAATCAATTTAAAGGATTGTTTCACATGAAACACTGATCTAACATTGAATAATCTTTTTATTCATTGGGTATCAATGTTCTACGTGAAACTTAAAATACTACTCCCCTACCCTACTCTGATTTTATAAAATAATTGATATTTGTTATTCTGGTGTTTCACATGAAACACTTTTAAATATTTATTTATCTTTTTCCTAAGTAAAGAAATTTCTAAGCAAATAGAAATATAAAGGATTCTTATATTGATAAGTAATAATACTAAGCGGTTGTTCAAACTCTAGTCATTAACTTTTTACTAAAAAATGTTTCACATGAAACTTATCCACATACCCACAGACTTATCCACAATTTTTTAAAAATGTGGATAACTTGTTGATAATGTGGATAACTTATATTTATGTTTTTTCACGTGAAACAAAAACGGCTGACCAGAATTATTGGTCAGCCGTTTGCCTGATGTATATATATTTTCACCCTAGAACTAAAACTTTCTGATATTAGCTCATACCCTTGTAATAATTATTAAACAAAAAAATCATTTTGTCAATAATAAAAAATATTTTTCTAACTAACGATTGTTAGGTATCTAAACTAACTTTCGTTTGTTAGATATCTTTAATTAGTCTTCGTCAGCCTGAACTTTATCAAGACCCACAATGAAGTCTGGTTCAGTAACACGAACAACGTTTACACCAGAAGCTCCTGTTCCCTGTTCCTTAATGTCTGTTGCCTTAAAGCGCAGTGTCTTACCCTGGCTGGTCATACATACAACTTCATCTTTATCTTTAACGTTGATGGCACCGATGATTTCACCCTTAGATTCAGTGTTACCAAAGATTCTCTGTCCACCTGTTCCACGTCCATGAACTGAATACAGGTCGAATGAAATTCTCTTTCCAACACCCTTTTCTGTAAGAAGAATCATATTTGCATCTGGTTCAACTTTTACAGCTGCAGCGATCTCATCACCTTCAGAAAGCTTCATTCCCTTAATACCGCAGCTTGCACGTCCCATCAGACGAACAGAATCTTCTGTGATACGGAGGGCCTTACCACGGCGAGAAATCAACATAACTTCAGAATTACCTGTTGTTGGAATTGCACTGATAAGCTTATCGTTATCATTAAGTTTAATACCGATGATACCGCGTGTTTTAGCATTCTGGAATTCTGTAGAACGAACCTTCTTAACAACACCCTGTGAAGTTGTCATGAACAGGAACAGATCTTCTGAGAACTCTTTGAGTGAAACTACAGTTGTAATTTCCTCATCCGGTCCAACCTGAAGAAGTCCCTTGATATGAGCACCACGGGCAGCCTTTTCACTTTCCGGAATCTCATGAATCTTCATCCAGTAAGCACGGCCTAAGTTAGTTATGAATAACAGATGTTCCTTTGTAGAACCGATGAACAACTGATTAACGTAGTCATCATCAATAAGGTTGGTACCGTTACTTCCGGTTCCTCCCCTACCCTGCTTTTTGTATTTATCAGCTGGAACACGCTTGATGTAACCCATACGGGAAATCATAACAACCATGTCCTCATCTTTAATCATGTCTTCAACATTGATCTGTTCAACTTCGCTTGCAACGATTTCTGTACGGCGGTCATCACCATACTTTTCTGCAAGGCTGCGAGTCTCGTCTTTGATAAGTCCAAGAATCTTGTTGTGATCAGCAAGAAGTCCTTCGAGGTAATCAATGAGTGCCTGAAGTTCTTTAATCTCTTTCTGAAGATCTTCGATAAGCAGATGTGTGAGGCGCTTGAGCTGCATATCAACAATTGCCTGTGCCTGCTCATCATCAAAATTGAATCTCTTCTCGAGTTTAAGTTTTGCATCCTCTGTATTTTCAGAGCTCTTGATAATCTGGATAACTTCATCAATGTTATTGATTGCAGTAATCAGAGCTTCCAAAATGTGCATGCGGTGTTTTGCAACTTTTAAATCATAAATTGTACGGCGTGTAATAACTTCGTCGCGGTGATTTACAAAGTGCTGGATAAGCTGCTTGAGTGTAAGAACTTCCGGTTTAAGATAAGTTGGAGGCAATGTAAGCATGCCAGGCTCATCATAGCGTGGAGCTCCTTCTTTTACCTGTGGAACAAGTGCAAGATTGATTACACCAAAGTTTGACTGCAAATCAGTTTTAGCAAAAAGCTGATTCAAAACGATCTTTGTAATTGCTCCTTTTTTAAGATCAACTACAAGGCGCATACCTGAACGGTCTGAAGATTCATCGTTTGCATTTACAACACCGTCGATCTGCTTATCGCGAACAAGCTCTTTGATACGACGGATAATATTTGTTGTATTTACGCCATAAGGAACTTCTGTAAATACGATTGATTCCTTTCCGCGTTTATCAGTTTCAATTGTGAACTTTGAACGGATAACAATTTTACCGCGTCCTGTTGTATATGCTTTTTTGATTCCAGCTGTACCGTAAATAATACCGCCGGTCGGGAAGTCTGGTCCCTTAATATAATGCATGAGTTCTTCAACAGAAATCTCAGTATTATCGATGTAAGCACAAATTGCATCTGCTACTTCACGGAGATTATGTGTCGGCATGTTTGTTGCCATACCAACGGCAATACCAGTTGTACCGTTACAAAGAAGGAATGGGAACTTTGAAGGAAGAACTGCAGGTTCGTCGCAGGTATCATCAAAGTTGCGAATCATGTCGACGGTGTTCTTGTTGATGTCGCTTGTCATCTCTTCGGTGATCTTCGACATCTTAGCCTCAGTGTATCGGTAAGCGGCCGGAGGGTCACCGGCGATTGTACCGAAGTTTCCCTGTGGAGTTACTGTTGTATATCTCTGAGCAAAATCCTGTCCAAGACGAACAAGAGCATCATATACAGAAGCATCTCCATGTGGATGGTAGTGTCCCAAAACTTCACCAACGATGGTAGCACATTTTTTTGTCTTTCCACCGCTTGCAAGATGAAGAGTATCCATAGCGTACATAATACGTCTATGTACAGGCTTAAGACCATCACGAACGTCAGGCAAAGCACGCTGAACAATTACAGACATTGAGTAGTCAATATAAGCCTGCTTAACTTCATCCTCAATCGGGATTTTAATGAGAGAGCCACCTTCGGCAGTTTTGATTTCTTCCATCGTCTTCTCCAATGAAGTAACTTAAATAATCGTACAATTATAGCATTTTTTTAAGTTTTAGTCTTTAATTGCCATAACTAATGAGTGGTAGTTATGATTTATAATACTTTTCTGTATAATTTGGCCTTAAAAGTCTGGCTACCGTCGAGTTTTGAATATTCAGCATCCTGATAATAAGACATACCGAGTTTTTCCATTACACGACGAGAGCCATAATTGTCTACACAGAATTCTCCATCAATAATTTTGATATCAAATTTGCTTCGACCGTATTCAATTATTTTTTCCATTGCTTCAACTGTAAGACCTTTCTTCCAGTAATCACATACAAGGTTATAACCTATTCTCCAGGTGTCTATATCTTCATGATAGTACATTCCACCACTTCCAATCAGCTCGCCTGTTTCTTTGTAAACAAATCCATAATCTATGTTCTTTTCATTTTCATAAAGATGAGACAACCATTCACGACCATCTTCAGGACTTTTATAAAGAGGATAGATCATGAATTTGTTTACTCTAGGATCACCTGTCCATTTAAAAACTGCATTTAAATCATCTACAGAAAGAGGACGTAAGATTAAACGAGAAGTTTCTAATACAGGTAATTCTACTTTTTTCATTTGTTACTCCAGAATTTTATGCAAGATGTTTTATCTGATCTTCAATATTTTTTAACATTGATTCATAATCAAATGCTGCATCTTTATTATATTCCATTACGATATTCATTATTCCATTAACAGTAATTACACATAAGCTGCAATCAAAATTAGTCTGCATTGGTGAAGAAACTTCCATTTCTTCTACTTTTACTTTACTTGTCTCAGAAAAAGTAGCTCTTCCTATGTTACTAATTAAGAAAGGACGTCTTTTTGTTGAAAATATTGCATTATATTTTGCAGCAATTTCATTTTTGTAACATCCAGTTGATTCAAAACATATTGCGTCATATAAGCTTGCATCAAGCAAATTATTCATTGCCCAAGAAAAAATAATATTTTTTTTATCCTGCAAAATAGCATGTACGTTTTTATGAATAGAAGTTGCATTTTCCCAGAAGGTTTTTGTCTCATCATAGAAAGTATCTACACCAAATCCACCTGAATAATTGCCCATTCCTTCTCTCATTTCAGGTAAGCCATCTGCAACAACAGTTAGCTTTTCATTACGGGCAAAAACTTTTGCTGCAGTTGTCATTAAAATACTGTTGATACTTACTTTATACTTTTTACTTATGCTGACCAATTTTGTCATTTCTTTTTGATCAACCTTCAATGTTTTTACACTTTTTTTATTTTTAGACCAGTATTTATCAAAAATGTTTAAGTAATCTTCGTTTGTAAATATTGTATTATTCTGTTTCCACATTTTATTAAAAGAAACTAAAGTATTTTTAAGAGAATCTGGAAGAGGAATATTATTTTCAATATATTTTTGAGTAACTACATTATGTGGGAAAACTGGTTTATCTTCGTTTTCGAAAGTTCCATTTTCTATTGCATCAAGATTTTTTATAATTTCATCGAACAACATTAAGACTGATTTTCCGTCACCACCTAAGTGATGCTCAATCATTCTTATATTCATATATCCATCTAAATCTTCAATGATAAAGCGAATCATTTCTCCTTTATCAAATCGGAATGGAGTTTTTGACTGTTCGTTAGTTAATGTCTGTAAATCAGTATGATAGTTTCTTACTTCAATACTTGGATTTGCCTTTTCTCCATTATAAATAAAATAAGCTTGTCCATCTGATTTTCTTTCAACACGGCTTCTTAAACTTTCAAATCTGTTTACACTGTAATTAATTGCAGTTTTTAAATTATTAACATCTGTACAGCCTTTGATTTTGACAGATGCAATAATATGCATTGAAAGTCCATCCAGCATTACCCTGTCGTTAGTAATTTTTTTTTCCATGTTTTCATCTCCTTTATATTTTTTAATTGTTTAATTTTAAAATTTAAAATAAATCTAAATTTCGTAAATTGAGGAAATTTTAGATTTGATTTCTTTTTAGATTAAATATCCAAATTAGCGTAGCTTGAGTTTTCTTCGATGAACCGGCGGCGTGGCTCTACTTCTTCACCCATACATACGCTGAATATTTTATCTGCAGCCATTGCATCAGGAATTGTTACAACACGCATCTTACGGTGTGCAGGATCCATTGTTGTTTCCCAAAGCTGCTTACCATCCATTTCACCAAGACCTTTGTAGCGCTGAACATCTGCCTTATCTCTCTGGTCGCCAAGAGCTTCCAGGGCTGCATCGCGTTCTGCATCACTGTAACAATAAACAGGATCTTTCTTACCAAGCTGAACTTTGAACAGCGGAGGCATAGCAAGATATACATAACCGTTTTCAATCAGTTTCGGCATGTAGCGGAAGAAGAAAGTCAAAAGCAATGTACGGATATGTGAACCGTCGACATCGGCATCGGCCATGATAATGATTTTATGATAACGGAGTTTGTCGATATTAAAGTCTTTTCCAAAGCCTGCACCAAGCGAAGCAATTACAGGCTCGAGCTTATCGTTGTTCATTACCTTTTCTGGACGAACTTTTTCAACGTTAAGCATCTTTCCCCAGAGAGGAAGAATAGCCTGAGTTTTAGGGTCTCTACCCTTCTTTGCAGAACCACCCGCAGAGTCTCCCTCGACTATGTATACTTCGCAGAGCTCAGGATTTTTCATTGAACAGTCAGACAATTTTTCTGGAAGACCGAAGCCATCACTCATTGTCTTTTTGCGCATATTGTCTTTTGCCTTTCGGGCTGCAATACGTGCCTTAGCTTCATCAATTGCCTTTTTAAGAATTGATTCAAGCACCTGAGGATTCTGTTCAAAATATATTGTGAGCTTTTCTTTTACAATCTGATCTACAATTGTGCGGACTTCTGTATTACCAAGTTTTTCCTTTGTCTGACCTTCGAATTCAGGCTCAGGAACTTTCATGGAAATTACTGCAGTAAGACCGCTGCTCAAATCTTCATAAGTAAGCTTTTCATCTTTATCAAGATTTTTCTTAAGCTTGTCGTTTCCTTCGAAGAACTTGTTTAAAACAAAACGAACGGCACTACGGAAACCTTCGAGGTGTGTACCACCATCACGGGTATTAATATCGTTAACGAACGTTCGTACGTTTTCAGAATATCCTGAATTGTAATGCATTGAGATTTCTGTAATAACATCATCTCGTTCTTCTTTGATATAAATTGGTTCAGCTGGAACAACAGCCTTACCTTCATCAATTTCTTTTACAAATTCATTGATACCGCCTTCAAACTTAAGAACTTCTTCTTTAGGAGTTTCAAGTCTTTCATCGCGGAAAATAATTACAACGCCACTGTTAAGGAATGCAAGTTCACGAAGACGATCACGGAGAACGTCATAATCATAAGTTGTTGTTTCTGTAAAGATTGTTTTATCAGCCTTCCAGCGGATTGTTGTTCCATGTACATCTGGGCCAACATCGCCAATAACTTCTACTTTTGTTTTTGGCACACCACGTTCATATTTCTGTTGATAGATATGTCCATCACGTTTTACAGTAGCTTCCATCCAGTCTGAAAGAGCATTAACGCAGGATACACCTACACCATGCAAACCACCAGAAACCTTATATGAACCCTTATCGAATTTACCACCGGCATGAAGACGTGTAAGTACAAGCTCAAGAGCGGAAATTTTTTCTGTAGGGTGAATATCAACAGGAATACCACGTCCGTTATCTTCAACGCGGCAAATATCATCTCTCTCCAGAGCGACAACTACAGTATCACAGAAGCCAGCCATAGCTTCATCGATAGAGTTATCTACTGTCTCATAAACAAGGTGATGAAGTCCCCTCGGACCCGTTGAACCAATATACATACCAGGTCTTTTACGAACTGCTTCGAGTCCTTTCAAAACCTGGATGTTACTTGCACCGTAATCAGCTGACATATTTATATCCTTTTGTATGATTTTCTTTTGAAATAAATGTCTAATATATAAGAAAATATATAAGAATAGTTAATTTTACAGAATTTTCCCTTTAAATTCAATAAAGCTTATAACTAACCGTTGTTAGTTTGAGAAAAATTATAAAATACTTGAAGAAATCTTCTAACTCTAGGATAATAAAAGAATGTCAGAAAATAATTATAAAGAGGCTTGGGAGTACACGATGAAAGTACTCCATGATTTATATAAATCGCAAAATAAAGGAGATGAATTTAAACTCTGGTTCAATATGAACTACGTAGAAGACACTATTGATACTATCACTGTGTCTGTTGCATCTACATTCCTTCAGCAGTCAATGCAGAGAAAGGGAAATTTTGATATCGTTCTTAAAAAACTCAAGGAAATTACAGGTCAGGATGAAATTAAACTGAACGTTGTTGTAATTAAAGAGGAAAATTCAGAAGCAAAAGAATCTAAAAAATCAGATACATCTGAATCAAATATTGCAGAAGAAAAATCAGTTAAAGAAAATAAGCCTTCAGAATCAAATGAAACAAAAAAAACAGGCTTTAAAAAACATCAGCTGCTTGATGAAGAATATACTTTTGATACTTTTATTCCAGGTGATAACAGTAGATTTGCATATAATGCTGCTATAGCTGTAGCCAATGAACCTGGAAGAAAATATAATCCGATTCTTTTTTATGGTGGATCAGGTCTTGGAAAGACTCACCTTATGCAGGCAATCGGAAACTATATTAACAACAATAATACTGAAAAATTAAAGATCTGCTACGTATCTGCAGAAAGCTTTACAAATGAATTTATTCTTTCTCTTAAAGAAAAAACTGAAAAAGCTTTTAAGAATAAGTACAGAAATCTTGATGTACTTTTACTTGATGATATTCACTTTCTCCAGGGAAAAGAATCAACTCAGGAAGAATTGTATTTAACTTTTGATGCTCTTTCACAGAAAAAAGCTCAGATGGTTTTTACATGCGACCGTCCAATCCGTGAAATCAAAACTATGGCTGAAAGACTTGTAAGCCGTATTTCAAGCGGTATGTGTATTGATCTTCAGCCACCTAACTATGAAACCCGTTATGCAATTCTTCAGAAAAAAATTGAACTTCAGAATAGAGTTCTTGAACCTGAAATTATAGATTTTATTGCAAGAAATGTAGAAACTAACGTTCGTGAGTTGGAATCTGCTCTTGATAAAGTTCTTGGTTATGAAGAACTGATTGGTAAAAAATTAAACATTGATATCGTAAAAAATCAGCTTCGCGATATTATCAGTTCTAATTCTACAGAAAATATTTCGCTTGATATTATTCAGAAAGTTATTGCAGAAAACTATCAGATTTCTGTTGCAGATTTGAAGAGCAAAAAGCGTGATAAAAAATATGTAGTTCCTCGCCAGATTGCTATTTATATTGCCCGTGAACTTACTGAAATTGCTTATACTGAATTAGGCAATGAATTTGGCGGTAAAGATCATTCTACAATTATGACTGCATATAAAAAGATTGCTGAACAGATCAAAATTGATTCAACACTGGAATCTAAAATCCAGCTTTATATAAGAGAAATTAAGGAGTATAAAAAGTAAAAATTTGTTGATAAATTGCCGCTTTAAAGTGGATAAATTGACAAATATTAATTAAAATGTGGATATGTGGACAAAAAGTTAATTAAGTCATCCGATTTATTAACAATTTAAATCTTTGAAATATAAAGAATTAAATGTGTTTTCCACAGTATTCACAGCCCTTATTATTACTATTACTAAATTTAAAAAATTTAATAAATAATAAATAATGTGTAAAAGGAGATAAAGAAATGAAATTCACATTCGACAGAGACGCAATGATTAAAGAAATTTCAATTGCACAGGAAATTATTACAAATAAAAGTCCTGTTTCTATTCTTTCTAATATTTTAATCATAGCAGAGAATAATTCACTTACAATTAAAGCTACTGATTCAACAGTAAAGTTTACAACTGTAATTCCTGTTGATATTCAGGAAGAAGGCCGCACAACAATTTTCTGCGACAAGTTTATGAGTATTCTTTCTTCTTTACCTTCTGGCGAAATTGAATTCATTCAGGAAGATATTGGAGTAACAATTAAACCAATTTCTAAGAAAGTTAAATTCCAGCTTAAGAGTCAGGCAAGTGATAAATTCCCTGAGTCTGGTACAAGCGACAATGTTCCATTCTTTGAACTTCCTGCAAAGGATTTCAAAGAGATGATTAAGGAAACAATTTTTGCTGTTTCTGATGACCGCAACCGTTATTTCATGACTGGTGTTTACTTCATCAAAAATGATGAGACACTTACAATGGTTGCAACTGATGGTCGTCGCCTTTCTTGCGATAACAAAACAGGCTTCAGTATTCCTGATTTCCAGCCGGCAATTATTCCTACAAAAATTCTTTCTTGTATTTTGAAGAATGCTCCGGATGAAGGAAACATTCAGGTTGCTGTAGTTGATAAATCTATCTTTGTAAAATTTGGAAATCTTGAATTCTCTTCTGTACTTATCGAAGGTCAGTTCCCTAACTACCAGAAGGTAATTCCAGAAAATCTTACAATGTCATTCATGGTTAATAAGGCTGATCTCGATGCAGCTCTTAAACGTACAACAATCATGGTTGATAAAAAAGTAAGCAGAATTATTTTCAAGATTTCTTCTGGTGTTCTTAAGCTGATTTCTCCAGAGTCAGATATTGGTACTGCAGATGAAGAGATTCCTTGCCGCTATGATGGCCAGGATATTTCTATGGCATTGAACTTTACTTATGTAACAGAACCGCTCAAAGTTATTGATTCAGAAAATGTTGTTTTTGATTTCAATATCAATGACGTTGACGGCGATGCAAATATTACTAAGGCTGTAATTATGCGCAGCGAAACTGGCGGAGATTACATCCACGTAATCATGCCAATGAATTACTAGGATGCCGTTTCTTTATCAAACATTTTATAATTTCCGAAATCTTAAAAATGATAAAATAGACCTTTCGAACAGAGAGGTCTATTTTGTCGGTGAAAACGGGCAGGGCAAGAGTAATATTCTGGAGTCGCTTTATTATGCGTCTTACGGAATTTCTTTTCGAACTCATGTTGATTCACAAATTGTAAAAAAAGGTGAAAAAGATTTCAGCGTTAATTCAATGTTCAAAAAAGATGAAGGAGATATTCAACGCGTCTCTGTAATTTTTGAGAACAACAAAAAACGAATAGAAAAAAACGGAAAAAAAATTCAGGACAGAAAAGAGCTTATCAATACAATTCCATGCATTCTTTTTTGCCATGATGATTTGCGGTTTGCAACTGGCGAACCAGAAGCCCGCAGATTTTTTATTGATCAGTCACTTACACTTTATGATTCAACTTACATTGATGATTTACGAAATTACAAAAAAGTTTTAAAGAGCCGAAATTTAATTTTAAAAAATCATCAGTATGATGTGCTTGATGTTTTGGACAGTCAGCTCGTTCAGTACGGACTTGTGATTCAGGAAAAACGTAAAAAGGCAATTTTTCTTTTTAATCAGATTTTTGGAAAAGTCTTTGAAGAGATAACAGGCATTGAGGGGCTCTCAATAAATTATCATCCGTCATGGAAAGAGCTTGATGCAGATGGCCAGAAAATTTTTCCTGCTTCGCAGGATATTTTAAATTTGCTTTTAACTAACCGTGAGCGAGATAAAAATCTTGAAACAACACTTTCCGGCCCACACCGCGACCGCATTGATTTTGTAAAAGATCATCATCTTTTTATACCGACTGCATCAACAGGACAGTGTCGTTTAATTTCACTTTTATTGAGAGTTGCACAATCAATTTATTATACACGCGCAACCGGCCTTCGGCCGGTACTCTTAATGGACGACGTTCTCCTGGAACTCGATCCTGACAAAAGAGCAAAATTAACAGAAATGCTTCCTGAGTATGATCAGCTCTTCTGTACATTTTTACCGGGCGAACCTTATGAACGCTATATGCATGACACAACTAAAGTGTATAAAATAAGACAAGGTGAATGGTATGAATAATAGAATAATTTCCGCCGCCGACATGATGCTGCAGGCTGCAAATATTGGAACCTCCGAGGCTAACGAAATTTGCAGTGTCTGGAAAAAAGTTGTGTCTGGTATTCATTCAAGTAAATACGAATCTGAAGTTAGCGAAAGACGCATGCCAATTGGAGAACGCCTTGCAGGAAATACACGCGTCATCGATTTGAAGAACGGTGTTCTTTTAGTTGAAACAGATCATCCAGGCTGGATTCAATATCTGAAGATGTATCAGAAATTTATTATCAATGGGCTTAAGATGAATCTGCCGAAACTTAAAATCAGTTCACTGGCTTTTCGTGTGTCTGGTGAGAAGGTTAGTCTCAGCGAGAGTTATGAAAATCAGCTTGCTAAAGAAAGAAAAGAAATGGCTGCAAAATTAGAAAAGCAGGAAAAGGAATTGAAAAAATACGATAAAGGCAGTGAAAATACCGAAAAAAGGGAAAATAAACTGCCTCCAGAGCTTCTAGCTAAATTTGACAGTATACGGAATAGCATGCTTGACCTATCGCAAGAATAAATGATATATTTTATTACTATTTTTGAATTCTTTTTTTAGAAATTTAAATTATTATATATAAGGAGTACGTTCCATGAAAAGAACATATCAACCAAGCAAAGTAAAGCGCAACAGAAAATTTGGATTCAGAGCTCGTATGGCAACAAAGGGCGGACGCAAGGTACTTGCTAGAAGACGTGCTAAGGGTCGCGCAAAGCTCTCAGTTTCTGACGAAAAGAAGAAGTACTAATTTTTTAAGGGATGGAAACAGACTTGATAAAAACGGGATTTTTTAAACGTGAAGAGCGGATAAAGAATCCCGCTGATTTTAAAAAGCTGTTTAAAGACGGAAAAAAGATAAGTATTCCGGGTGCTAAGCTTTTCTATTTAGAAAACAATCTTGGAATGAATCGTGTCGGTTTTCCTTTGATGCGCGGCTACGGTAACGCGGTCGAAAGGAACTTATCAAAAAGGTACAGCCGTGAAGTCTATCGATTACTAAAATCACATCTGAACACCGGATATGATATGCTATTCTTAATATATCCCGGAAATGATTCGTTCCACTCGCGATGTGATCAAATTCGTTTATTGTGTCAAAAGGCAGGATTAATTCAGGAATAAGGCTATGTTGAAAAAACTGGCCGTCATTTTAGGCGGAGCCATAAGTAAATTTTTCACAAAACTTTTCTGTTTTTTAATTCGTGCTTATCAAATTTGTATTTCGCCATTGCTTGGGAAAAACTGCAGATTTACTCCCACTTGTTCTGCATATGCTCTTGAAGCAATAAAAAAATACGGTCCGGGTAAGGGCCTTTTTCTCTCGATTAAACGAGTTCTCAAATGCAATCCATTTCACGAAGGCGGTTACGATCCTGTGCCTTAAACTTAAGAGGAATGCAAAAAAATGGATAAAAACACTATATGGGCAATTGTTCTTTCAACACTTGTTATTATTGCTTCTTATCTGATTTTGCCTAAATTTTTCCCTGGCCTTAATATGATGGGCTTAGGAAACCAGGCAAATGCTCAGGTACAGACAGAAGAAACTGCGGAGCCTCAGGAGTTTTCTCTTGAGTCAACAGAACTCAGCGAATTAGCAGAAAGCGAAAATGATTTCTTTGATGATGCTGAAGCAGAAGAAGTTCTTGTTGAACAGAAATATACTATCAGAACAGATAAAGTAGAAGCTGTTTTCACTAATAAGGGTGGAGACATCATCAGTTATAAACTTCTTGATCATAAAGATATGGATACTGATGATTTTGTACAGCTTTCTGATAACATCAACAGCAAGAACAGAACATGTGCAATTGCATTTGGAAAGGCTGATTCAAAAATTATTGATGACATTTTCAATGCAGAAACAGATGGTAATAAAATCACTTTTACAAAGACACTCAATGTAAACGGCAAGAAAACAACTATGCGTAAGGTTTATACCTTTATGGATGGTGAATATGTTTTCAAGCTTGATGTTCTTATTCATACAGCTGATTCTAATGGAATTGATCTTGGAGGAACTGCTTACACAATCAGAACTTCTCCACAGATTGGTCCACACTTTAATCCAAAACAGAATCGTTATGAACGCCGTGAATTTATTTCATATAACGGAAATAAATATAAGAAGATTATGCTTAGCAACGGTCAGTTCAAAGAATACGATAAAGATATGATCTGGAGCGGTATTGCAGGAAAATACTTCATTGAACTTATGATTCCTAATGCTCCGGAAACAGTAAAAACTAACTGGTATTCTTCTAATGTAGAAGTAAATAATTATGCTAATGCTCAGGCATTTATTGAGCGTTCATCGTTCAGTGGTTCAGATATTTCTGATACTTACTATATGTACTTTGGTCCTCGTAATGATAAGGATCTTAAGCGCTATAATATTGCAGAAAATAACGGCTGGAACATTGGTGGTAAAAAGATCAGCCAGGCATTACAGACAAGCGGCTGGCTCAACTGGCTCGAAAAGATTCTTAAGGTAGTTCTTGAGATGTTGAATAAGCTTTTCCATAACTGGGGTGTTTCAATCATCATAATGACACTTATCCTTAAGGTAATTATGTTCCCGCTTTCTAAGAAGCAGTCTCTGGGTACTCTTAAGATGCAGGATCTTCAGCCTAAACTTAAGGCTCTCCAGGATAAATATAAGAATGATCAGCAGAAACTTCAGCAGGAAACTTCAAAGCTTTATCAGCAGGCTGGATATAATCCTGCAAGCGGATGTCTCCCAATGGTTTTCCAGTTCCTCATTCTTTTTGCTATGTATAACCTCTTTAACAACTACTTCGAATTCCGTGGTGCTATGTTTATTCCAGGCTGGATTCCAGACCTTTCTACAGGTGATGTTGTAAAGACCTTAAGTAAAAATATTCCGTTAATTGGTAATCAGATTCGTCTTTTACCTGTAATCTATGTGGCTACTCAGTTGTTATCTGGTAAGATAACTCAGAATGGTCAAACAGCAGCTCCAGGTCAGAGTCAGGCTACAATGAAGTTCATGATGTACGGTATGCCGTTAATGTTCTTCTTCCTGTTCTACAATGCTCCATCTGGATTGCTTCTTTACTGGCTTACCAGTAACGTTCTTCAGATTTTCCAGCAGCTTATCATCAATAAGATGATGAAGGAAAAAAGAGCAGAAAAAGATGCAGGCTTTAAGGCAAAAGAGCAGAAAGTTCTTCCACCAAAAGCTAAAGGAAAGAAAAAATAATAATGACCGCTACGCGGCCAATCTAGGAGATAAATAAAATGACTTACGAGTTTGAAGGAAAAACTGAAAAAGAAGCTATCGAAATGGCAGTAAATGAGCTTGGTCTTGAAAGAGATCAGTTCGATGTAGAAATTCTTGAAACACAGAAAAACTCAATTTTTAAAAAAGGTTATGTAAAAATCAGAGTTCATACTCTTGATGATAATGATAATGGTTCAAACTGGGTAAATGAAGCTTCAGAAGAAAAGCATTCACGCCTTGTTGCAGATCCACTTCCACAGGGAGAATTTGAGCAGAAACTCATTGAATTCATCAAAACTGTTGTTGAAAAAATGGGTTATGATGTGAAAGTTGAGGTTTCTTATCGTGAAGAAAAGAAGCTTGGAATTCGTCTTGATTCATCTTACTCTTCAATCCTTATTGGACGCAAGGGAAAGAACCTCGATGCTCTTCAGCTTCTTGCAAACATCTACGCTGGACGTCTTGGTCACGAAGAAGTTCGCGTAATTCTTGATACAGAAAACTACAGAATCCGTCGTGAGGAAACACTTGTTCGCCTCGCATATACTACAGCAGATAAAGTTCGTCAGTCACACAATTCTATTCTGCTTGAACCAATGAATCCGTTTGAGAGACGTCTTATTCACACAACTTTGAATGACATTCCTGATGTTGAAACAAAGAGTGAAGGAGAGGGCGTATTCAAACAGGTTCGCGTTCTTTACAAAGGAATTCGTTAATGGGATTTAATTTGATTAAAAAGATGGGCCTGATGCTTTTAGCAGGTGCAGTTTTCACCGGTACAGTATTTGCCGATGAAAACGCCAAAGTAAAAGGAATGGTCAGCGCACAGCTTTATGAGCAGCTGGTTAAAGAAGGCAGCATTGCAGATTATCGTTACGATGGTTTAGAAGAATTTAAACTTCTTCCTAAATCTGTTTACAGTGAAGGTTTATTCAGAACGATGATCAAAAAAGAGCCTGGAAATTTTCCATACACTTACGAAGGTCTTCATCTTATTAAAAAAGCAGATCTTCTTAAGCAGGGAAATTCAGGCAAAACATCAATAACTATTGATGATATTTCTAAAGTAGTTCGTTCACTTTCTACAATGGAAGGATTGAAATATTATTCAACTACAAGAAATAAAGAAATGGTTCTGTTCAAAAAATGCTATATGATTGCAGGAGCTGATGATAAAACTAAAGTTCCTGATCAAAATACAGGTAATGCAGATGGCCAGATTTCTTATTGTCTTCAGGATGACAGCAGTTTTGGTGTAAACACTTACAGACTTACTTATCATCAGAATGAAGATTCTTTGTGGTGTAATTTTACAATTCTTGACAAAATGGGAATTGGACCATTTAGACCAATCCATCCGGGAAAAATGATTATCAATATTCTGGTAATAGATTGCGGTGACGATATACTTTTATATCTGTGTACCGATACAGACAGTCTGAAATTACCTGGCATTAAGGGACAGATTACAAAGTCCATGCTTGCCAGAATGAATGCTGTTTATGAATGGTTCAAAACTCAATTCTAAGAGGTAATAAAATGAAACTTAAAAAAACTATTATTGCAGGTCTGCTGGCAATTTTTGCATTATCTTCTTGCACAGCCGCAGGTACTAAGGGGAAAAACATGGAAGCATTGAAAGGAAAAGAAGGCGTATTTGCCGTTCTTGAAACAGAAAAGGGAACTATCATTCTTAATCTTTTTTATAAAGAAACTCCAATGACAGTTGCAAATTTTGTTGGTCTTGCAGAGGGAACTCTTGATGCAGCAAAGGGAAAGCCATTCTATGATGGTTTGAAATTCCATCGTGTAATTTCTGATTTTATGATTCAGGGTGGTGATCCACAGGGTAATGGTACTGGTGGTCCTGGATATAAGTTTGCTGATGAATTTGTTGAAGGATATGTATTTGATAAGCCTGGTAAACTTGCTATGGCAAACTCTGGTGCTAATACAAACGGAAGTCAGTTCTTTATTACTCATGTTCCAACAGACTGGCTTAACTACAAACACACAATTTTTGGTGAAGTTCTTGAGGGACAGAATGTTGTAGATACAGTTGCTCAGGGAGACACCATTAAGTCTCTTACAATTGTTCGCCAGGGTAAAGACGCAGAAGCATTCAAAGTAACTCAGAAGAGCTTTGATGAACTTAAAGCTGCAGGTGCTAAAAAAGCTGCTACATTCAAAGAAGAACTTGCAAAGAAAACAATTGCTAAGGTAATCGAAGGCTGTGAAAAGTCTAAGAGCGGTATTTACTACCAGATTCTTAAACAGGGCAGCGGTGCTGTTTGTGGAAAAGGAAAGAAAGTAACTGTTGAGTACAAAGGATATCTTCCAAGTGGACAGCTTTTTGATGCTTCTAAAGAATTCCATCCACAGGGACATGACCCAATTGAATTCACAACAGCTGGTGGACAGATGATTCCTGGTTTTGATGAAATGGTTCAGGAAATGAAATACGGTGAAACAAGAAAGATGGTAATTCCACCTGAGCTCGCTTATGGAAGCTATGGTGTTCCACAGGCTGGAATCCCAGGTGATTCATATATCTGCTTTGATGTTAAGCTTGTAAAGTAGGCGAAGATAGCAGAACCGTTAAAAACGAAGCCGACTCATTAATATGAGCCGGTTTTTTTATTTAATAATTGGTGGAACATCAAATAAGCTCTTTGTAGCTTCGTAAATTTTGCGTGCTACAAGAGGGTTATTCATTGTGTAAAGGTGAATACCTTGAACTCCGTGAGTAACAAGATCAATTATCTGATCAATAGCATAGGCAATACCAGCGTCACGGATAGCTTCCGGATGGTCGGCATAGCGGTCCATCATATCAGTAAACTTTTTAGGAAGCACGGCGTTTGTCATACTGACCATTCGTTCTATTGATTTTTTATTTGTAGCCGGCATAATACCAGCCTCAATAGGCACATTTATTCCTTTAATCTGACAGCGTTCCAGGAAGCGGTAGAACTGTGCATTATCAAAGAAAAGCTGTGAAAGCAGGTGAGTGGCACCGGCATCAACTTTCTTTTTCAGGTAATCAATATCATCATAAACATTTTTTGACTGTGGATGAAGTTCAGGATAACAGGCACCAAAAATCTTGAATTGTTTTCCGTCAGTTCTTTTTGAATCAAATTCCTGTATAAATTGAATAAGATCACTTGCGTGATGGAAATCATTTGCAGGTTCTTTACCTTCAACACGGTCTCCACGAAGTGCAAGGATATTTTCTATTCCAGCATTCTGAAACTGTTCCAGTACATACTGAGCATCCTGACGTGTCATATTCAAACAAGGCATATGGATTACAGATTGAACACCGCAAACGTTTTTAATATGCTTTGCAATTTCTACAGAATTATTGCAGTTTTCGCTTCCACCGGCTCCGAAGGTTACGGAAATAAAATCTGGAGAAAGACCTTTTAACTCATCGAGAGTAGAAAAAATAGTATCGATTGGCATGGTCTTTTTAGGAGGAAATACTTCGAATGAAAATATTGTTTTAGTCATATTGTGTTATTATATAAAGAAACGAATATGTGGTAAAGACAAACAAAATCATTCAAAGCTATGACATTTGTCATAAATCTTAGGTAACTTTAGTTATTTTGAATGATTTAAATGTATAAAATGTTATATTACTTATGACAATTATATTATAATTTGTCTAAGAAAAAACACAAAACTATCAGTATGATAGTTGTAAATTTCCTAGGGGGATAAAATGAAGTTATTAAACAAAGGTATTGTATCTTTTTTTGCAGCTGTTTTTGTTACTTCATTACTTTTTGTAACCGGATGTTCATCATCAAAAGTTGCTTCTGGTAATGGAAAACAACTGGTTATGGACTCTGCAATTAAGCAGGGTAAACTTGACAATGGAATGTCATATTTTATTCGTGAAAATGGAGAACCAAAAAATCGTATCCAGCTTAGACTGGTTGTAAAAGCTGGTTCGTGCATGGAGGAAGACGATCAAAAAGGTGTTGCTCATTTTGTAGAACATATGTGTTTTAATGGAACTGAGCATTTTGAAAAGTCTGCAATCGTTGATTATTTTGAATCTATTGGTATGCAGTTTGGACCAGAAGTAAATGCATATACTAGTTTTGAAGAAACTGTTTATATGCTTGAGCTTCCAGCTGATGACCCGGAGATATTAAAAACAAGTCTTATGGTACTTCATGACTGGGCTAGTGCTGTTTCTTTTAATCCGGAAGAAATCGATAAGGAACGTGGTGTAATTGTTGAAGAATGGCGTCTTAGAAATCAGGGTCTTAATGGACGTGTTACAGATAAGTTAATTCCACTTATTTTCAAGGATTCAAGATTTGAAGGAAGATTACCAATTGGAAGCATGGATGTAGTTAAAAATGCTCCTTACGATCGTATTAAAGATTTTTATAAGAAATGGTATAGACCGGAACTTATGTCTGTAGTTGCAGTAGGTGATGCAAAATCAGATGTTCTTGAAAAAGCGATTAAAGAAGTGATGGGTACAATTCCTGCTTCAGAGAAGAAGATTAAATCACCAGAATTTAAAGTTCCTTTGCAGACTAAGAAAAAAATTGAAATAATGCGCGATAAAGAGTTGAACATTTTGCAGGTTGAAATCTATCAGCAGGCAAAGGATAACTCTCCTGTAACAACAGTAGAGCAGCTCAGAAAAGAATATGCACTTAATATTGCTGCAAGCGTATTGAATATGCGTTGCCAGGAAATTTCAAATCAGCCTTCTGCAGAATGGTTAGGTGCAGGTGTTGGATCTACAGGTTTTGCAAATAATAATCCTATTTATGTAATGCAGCTGTTTCCTAAAACAGACCGCTTTGAACAGGCTTTTAAAGCATTCTTAGATGAATATGAACGTTTTATGCTTCATGGAATTACTGAAGCAGAGCTTAATAGAGCAAAGCAGTCTATGTTGCAGAGTTTCCAGCAGAACTATGCTAATAAGGATAAACATCCTTCAGCAAATTTTGCAGGCAGTATTGTAAGTCATATTGTAAGTGGACGTATTTATTTATCTGATGAAGATGCTTTCAAATTAGATACAGAAATTACAAATCAGATTACTGCTGAGGAAATTCTTGAAGTTGCAAAAGAAGCATTTGAAAATCGTGGAACTTTGATGCTTGTTCTTGTTCCTGAGTCAATGAATGCACCTTCTGAAAAGGAAATTCTTGATATCTGGAATAATTACGAAAGTGAATCAGCAAAAGAAGCTTATGTGGATGATACAGGCGATAATAAGCTGATGGATAAGCCGTCAAAAAAAGCTAAGGTTACTGAGAAAAAAGCAATCAAGGAACTTGGCGGAACTCAGTATACTTTTGAAAACGGTGTAAAAATCATTACTAAAAAAACTGATTTCCAGAAAGACTCAATTGTAGTTTATGGTGGAAGCAAGGGTGGATATTATCAGCTGAAGGAAGAAGAAATTCCTTCTGCAAAGATTGCCAGGGAATATGCTTTGTATTCTGGTTTTAATGGAAAAACTTTGAGTCAGATAAAGAAAATTGCAGCTCCATTAAATCTGAATATCGGTTTTGAAATTAATAATACAGAAGAATGTTTTTATGGAAATGCAAACAAGTCAAATATTGAAGAAACCTTGCAGTATATAAACATTGCGTTTGATAAGCCTCAGTTCACTGAAGAGGGTTGGACAACTCTTATAAATCAGTATAAGCAGGTTGCAGAAAACTATGGTGCTCAGCCTTCAAGAGTTTTCAATGATAAGATTAACGAAATGCTTTACGGTAACAACTTATATTTTGCTCCATGGAATATGGATTACATCAATAAAATGAATCCTGAAATTGCAGAGCGTGTTTATCGTGAACGTTTTGGAAATCCTGCAGATTTTACTTTTGTATTTGTTGGTGATTTTGATGAGAAGAAGCTTGTAGATTTGTGTGCATACTATCTTGGAACTCTTAAAACAAATGATGTAAAAGAAGAAACAAAATATGTATACTTCCCATTCCCTGAAACAAGTAAGACAACAACTGTTAAAAAAGGAATCGATCAGAAGGGTGATGTTTACATGTGCTTTGGTGGTGAATTGCCAGAATGTAAAGATTTAGAAATCAGCTATAAAGAAGGCAAGATAATTGATCAGCTTGCATCTGTACTCGATATTCGTTTGCGCGAGGTTATTCGTGAAGATAAGGGTGGTTCTTATGGTGTAAGTACAGGCGGATTTATTGATGGCTGGCCAGAGCGCTTCTATAAGGTTTATATTGATTTTGGTTGTGAACCTTCAAGAGAAGAGGAGCTTCAGGCAGTTGTAATTGAAACTATAAAGGATATTCAGAGTGGTAACATTTCTGATGAGCTGATTCAAAAGTTGAAAGAAACTTATACCAGAACTATTGAAACTTCGGTTAGAAATAACTACTGGTGGTTGAACAGAATTGGTAGTGAGATTT
Organism: Treponema bryantii; assembly: GCF_900111035.1. GTDB lineage: Bacteria > Spirochaetota > Spirochaetia > Treponematales > Treponemataceae > Treponema_D > Treponema_D bryantii_C. The sequence continues at coordinate 63,830 of NZ_FOFU01000006.1, read as the reverse complement.
TGTTTACTTATGAACCATTATGGTATACAAATGATACAGGTCGTGTAAATGAGTGGATTACAAAGGAAGCACTTGTTGAAGCTGCTAATAAGTATCTGGATACTAACAGAATTGTTACTGGATATTTGAAGCCAGAGAAATAAAAAGAAGACTGCCAGGGGATTTTAAGGGGGTGACCCCTTAGGAGAAGGGGTAGCGTAAAATAAAAAGGCTGCGGTGGTTTACCACTGCAGCCTTCTTATTTGGAGTGAGGGGAAGTCTTTCCCCTTCAAAAATTAAAGAATACCGATTCCCTTCAAGAGGATGATGAAAAGAAGGATTGGTGCGACGAACTTAATCATTACAACGTAGAGAGTCTTACGACCGAACTTTTCACCATTGAGGGTAATCTCATCGATTGTTGTTTTTGGCTTAGCAACCCAACCGATAAGGATACAAGTAAGAAGACCAATGATTGGCATGAGAACGTTGTTACTTGCGTAGTCGAGGATATCGAGAATCTGACCAACACTACCGTTCGGAAGTTTGAGGTCGAAGTAGAATACGTTGTATCCGAGACAAACGATGATTGAAACAACGAATGTGCTTGCTGCCATAACGAGAGTAGATTTCTTGCGGCTCCACTTGAACTTATCCATCATAGAAGATGTGATTGCTTCGAGAATTGATACAGCAGAAGTGAGGGCGGCGAACATTACCATTACGAAGAAGATGAGACCGATGAACTCACCGAACTTACCAAGAGAGTTGAATACTTTTGGAAGTGTGATGAACATAAGTCCTGGACCTGCAGACATACCTTCTTTTCCAGAGAATGCAAATACGGCTGGGATAATCATCATACCAGCGAGAAGAGCGATACCTGTATCGAAGATTTCGATCTGGTTTACAGACTTACCGAGGTTAACATCTTTCTTCATGTATGAACCGTAAGCAATCATAATACCCATAGCAATTGAGAGTGAGTAGAAAAGCTGTCCCATTGCATCAAGACAAACTGTAAGGAAGCCCTTGAATGTGAGTCCTTCAAAGTTTGGAATGAAGTAAACTGCAGCACCCTGGAGACCTGTACGTGTTACGCCAGCTTCGTCTGTGTGGCTGATGAAAAGTGAGTAGATTGCAATGAAGATTACAATTACAACAAGAATTGGCATAAGGATTTTTGAATACTTTTCGATTCCGTGCTCAACACCTTTATAAACAATAATGAAACAGAGAACTGCAAAAAGAACTGTATAGAAAATTGGCTGCCACTGTGATGTGATAAAGCCTGTGAAGAATCCGTCTGCAACTGCAACCTGGCCCTGGAAAGCGAGGTAGCTGAACATGTACTTCATTACCCATCCACCGATTACACAGTAGTAAGGATAGATGATGAATGGTACGACGAAAGAGAAGATTCCGAGGAAGCCCCATTTCTTGCTGATTTTTGAATAAGCAGTAAGAGGACTTTCCTGAGTCTTTCTACCAATTGCTACTTCTGTGATGAGAAGAGCAAAACCGAATGTAAGAGCGAGGGCAAGGTAAACTACGAGAAAGAGTCCACCGCCATCTTTTGCTGCGAGATATGGGAAGCGCCAGATGTTTCCAAGACCTACGGCACTACCTGCTGCAGCGAGAACGAACCCGATTGAACCAGTAAACGAGTTGCGCTGTTTTGTTTGAGTTTCCATAAATAAACCTCTAAAAAAATTTTTTTACGGAAAGCATTTTAACATAAAAGAGGGCTTTGCGTCATTAGAAGAGATTGTTATTGAAGGAAGTATTAAAACAGTGGTGCGAAGATGCGGAAAAGGCGGCCGAGTACTCTCTGATAAAGAGGAATCTTTTTATAATCACCTTTCTGCATGTGAGTACAGTCTTTGAGGGTTTCATCAAAATCTGCTTTTGCATCGTGTACCACTGGTGAATCTAAAAAGACAACTCCATTTTCGAAATGATGATAGAGGCTTCTGTAGTCGAGATTCACTGAACCAATGGTTGCGATATGGTCATCAGCGATGAACATTTTAGAATGGATAAAACCTTTATTGTAGAGATAAACTTTTATTCCGTTATCAACAAAAGATTCCAGATATGTTTTTCCAATGCAGAATGTGAGAAGATGATCTGGAACTGATGGCACGATGATAGAAACTTCGACTCCGCGGGCTGCGGCAAAGAACAGGGCTTCCTGTAACAGGTTATCTATGAGGATATAAGGAGTTGTGATGTTCAGATATTTTTTTGCATTATTTATGATGTAGAAATAAATGTTTTCTGCAATGTCTTTGTTGTTGAAAAAGTCGTCGCCGTAAGGGATGGTGATGCCGGGGTGTGCGGGGAGGGCTTGTTTAGGAGCGAGTTCTTGTTGTGTACCGGGGATTTGCTGAGAGTTGAAGTCTTGTGATGCACTGGGTGACTGCTGAGGGTCGAGATCTAGTTGTGTACTGAGGGCCGGGAGATATGGAGAAAAATCTTCAGGAGTTTTGGAATAAAGATTCCAGTTCTGCAGGAAAAGCTGCATGAAGGTGTGGACAGCGATTCCCTGTATTTTAACAGCATTGTCTTTCCAGTATGGAAAGCGGTTTTTACCACGATTGAAATATTCGTCGGCAAGATTAAGACCGCCGGTAAAGGCTGTCTTGCCGTCGATGATTACGATTTTACGGTGGTCACGGTTATTGAGGTGTGTTGAAACAATCGGAATGATTGGGAGGAATACCCTCGAATCAAAGCCCTTTGATTTCAGATACTTCTGATAGAACGAAGTAGAAGCTACAGGGGATCCGAGGCCGTCGCAGAGGATTCGGATTTCAACTCCATTTTTCTGGCGTTCCTGAAGTGCGCTTAAAATCTCGTTCCAGGAACTGTCTACATCGATAATGAAAAATTCAAGGAAGATAAATTTCTGTGCGTTTTTAATTTCTTCTATCAAGGCTGGGAAAAAAGTTTCGCCATTTGGATAATAAGTTGTATTGCAGTTCTTGTAAGGAAAGAAAAAATTATTTGTGAGGTAGTAGATTAAATCTGCAGATGGATTTTTAGAGAACTCGCGTATCAATTCTTTCTGTTCTCTGAGTGAAGAAGGTATGTTTGCCGGAAGTAAGATTTCAGTTTGTTCACGAAGCAAGGCGAGTCTTTTTGAGTGTCGATGTGAGCCTCGGTTTGTATGATACATAAGGTATGCGGCGATGCTGAACAGTGGGACGAAGATCATCGGAACGATCCAGGCGAGCTTGAACTCGTTGCGTCCTTTTTTGTTTACTATGAAAATCATGAACCCGGCTGTGAGGGCGAGGGAAATTCCAAAATAGACTTCGAGGTATTTTTCGAGTCGGAAAATGAAAAAGGCCAGAAGGAAGATTTGAATGGAGATGAACAGGAAGTTGATTATGAGACGGCTGTAAACGTTCTTATGAAAAATTTTGAAACGCTTTTTGTCTTTGATGATTTCATAATTTGATTTTTTAGAATGCTTTTTCATAATCAATTAAATAATAAACTGATTAGTCAATTTTGTCATTCATACGTTTGTAATTAAAATAATTCTGGTTGAAGAGGGTCGTTGTCTGGAAACTTTTCAATCCATTTGAAAACAGAATCAGTACCTAGCATGATGTTGTTGCGTTTACAGAGTTGTGAGAGATAAGACATAAGGGCGTGACTGTTCGGACTGTTTACCATGTAATTGTAACCGAAAGTTTTTATGTAGCGTTGCTTGAGAGAAATCTGATCAGCAGAAAGTGATGGAAAATTACGGTCTAAGGCGGCATAAAAATATTCGCGGTTACCTTCTCGCAAAGTGAGCCCAATTCCAAAGCAGATGATTGCGTGAACTCCGGCCCGGGCACAAAGGTCTACAATGCCTTCGATATTTTCTTTTGTGTCGTTTATGAATGGGAGAAGCGGGCTGAACCAGACAACGGTTGGAATGCCGGCTTTGTGAAAGGCCTGAAGTACTTCGAAGCGTCGGCTTGTTGGACAGACATTGGGTTCAATTTTTTTACAGAGAGTGTCGTCTGCGGTGGTGAGTGTCATTTGAACTACAGCCTTTGTTTTTTGATTTATGTGAGTAAGAATATCGAGGTCACGAAGTACAAGATCTGACTTAGTAATAAGAGTTGCACCGAAATTATAGCGGTCTATGATTTCGAGGCAGCGGCGTGTAAGCTGGAGTTCTTTTTCTAAAGGGATGTAAGGATCGCACATAGAGCCGGTACCTATCATGCAGCGCTTTCGCTTTTTTTTGAGAGCGGCTTCGAGAAGCTCGGGTGCGTTTTGTTTTACTTCTATGTCTTCAAAATCATGAGTGAACTGATAACATTTACTTCGTGAATCACAATAGATGCAACCGTGGGAACAACCACGATAGATGTTCATACTGTGAGGAGTAAGAATTGTTTTTGCGTTCACGAAGTGCATGTTTGTATTATAGCATGAAAATATGACAAGGTGATGTCATATTAAAAATCTCTTTTGAAAAAAATATAAGTTTGATTATTTACAATTCTTAATATGAGCTTTGATTTTTTTCATAGCCCAGTCGTAGTGGCTTGAGGTTGTACTGACACAATAATCTCCAAGCGCTGCGTTTCCTGTCCATGCAAAATACTTTGGAATAAAAAGTTCTTCGTTTGAATAACTCTCTATCAGATTTATTACATCGGCGTGGCTTTTATCGAGCAACTTTCTAGCTTCTTCCAGACTTGTTTTCTGATGATTATTCCAGAACATTACATTCATTGCGCCATAAGTTTTCCACGAATATTCTGATGGGAGGAAGGCAATGGCTGATTTTTTGTCAGTGATGTCTTTATTGTTTTTCGGAAATTTGAGCATAAGCTGATGCCATTCATAAAGGTGTATAAGGACATCGCGGACATTTCTGTCGCGGCTCCAGTGAGCTTCTTTCTTGCTTGGTTCGCCTGAAAAATCAAATGGTGTATTAAGTTCTTTTTCAGACATTCCGTCGATGAGCTTGATAAGTTTGTCATAGTTTTCTTTTGCTGCTGTAAGCAGGTCGTCTTTAGTTTTTGGTCTTGGCATTTAGTTCTCCTTGTTTATTATATCACTGAATTCTTTAAGAAGTTCAGTAGTGTATATTTTTTCTCTGGTAGAAGTACGAACTTCTTTCCAGAGGATTGAAGCGGTTTTGAGTTTATTTTTAAAGTGAGTGGTGGCTGGGTCAGCGCAGAAGTCGTGAACGAACTTGTTCCATTGTAGAGAGACTTTGTCGTATTTTGCGTAAGTTTTAGTGCCGTAAAAAATGTCGAGGAGGTCACCGAGGGTGAAAGAGATATCGTTGGTTTCCTTTACTTTACGAACAGTGGCTACCATATCGACGTTGAATTTGAAATTATCGATTCCAGTCTGTTGAGAGAAAAAATCGCGAAAGCGCTGGTTGAAGCAGAAACCGCATTCTATGAGGCTGGTTTGGGTGGTGAGAGTGGTGATGGAAGTGGCAGCCTTTGGGGAAGTATGGTGTTTGGTAACTGAGGGGCTGAAAGTGTTTGATTTTTTTGGTGGAATGAAATTGCCTTTAAAGTATTCTTCTATGTTGTGGTTGAGTTCTGCTTTCATACCTGAGGCATCGATATTCAATGATTTGCAGATAGTCTGGAGCTCTTCGCGGTACCAGTAATATTTAGAAAATTCTTCATAGGATTTGATGGCGGTGAAAGAAGGGCGCTTTGTGATGGTGGTTTCGTGTTTCGACAAACTCAACAACCGACTGCTGCGCGGATATTTAACTGCTGTTGTATGAGCAGTGATAATAGTATAGCTGTATGCATTTACTGTGATGTATATTCCATCAATTTCACAGTACCAGTTCTTGCCTTGGCGAGTGATTTTGCAATCTGGGGATGAAATCTTCTTTTTGCAAAAATCCACAACATCAGTAATACTTTCACCCAGAGAAAGATTTTTTCTGATACGTTCTGATCCCATAGGAGTAGTGTAAATCTTGTTGAGATTCGATAATAATGGGCAATTATCTGCGTTGATCATGTTTTTATTATAGGATCTTAAATATGACAATGGCATGTCATATTTAAAAATATTATTTTTTTCATTTGTGATATGCTATACTATTATTTAAGGAGTACTTTTTGGAAGAAATAATTCTTTTTGCAGCCTGTATATTTTCTTTTGCTTCTGTGTTGATATCACTTTTATTTTTTTTCAGATATAAAAAGAATTTTTTTCTTCATGTTCTTTTGATACTTTTTTCTTTTTTTATGATAAGTACAAACAATCTGTATGCTGTAATTCACAGTCCGCTTGTTGAACGAATTCCTATCGGTATTTTTGGTGCATTCCTTTCATTATTCTTTTCTTATGGCATTGTCAATTTTACATTTGATCTGATTCAGATAAGCAGTTCAGCCTCTATCCGAAAATTTGTTTTATCATATTCAATAATTGTTTTTGTATTTTCTATTATTCTGATTTTTTTGACTAACTTTTCAAAACCCGCTTTTATCTTAAACTTAATCGGATTATGGATACCAACAGGTTTTTCATTGGTCATCAGCATCAGCTTTTTTAAGCGAATTGATACTGGAGTTTTCAGAAAAGAAAAATGGATGATTCTTTTTCTTGCGATATTTAATCTAATTCTTTCTTTTGTGCTTCACAGTGCTCCGTTCATTTTTATAATTTCAATTTCTCTTTTAGTTTATCATGTTTTCTATCATTTCTATTTTTTGTCTCCAATTTCAAAAACAGAAAAAACTTTGAAAGAAGAATTCATAAAAGATTTTGGAATTACAAAAAGAGAGCAGGAAATCATTGTTGCCCTCTTACATGGTAAGTCAAACAAAGAACTTGCAGAAACACTTTTTGTCAGTGAAAAAACAATAGAAACTCACCTTGCAAATATTTACAGAAAAGTTGGAGTAAAAAACAGGCTGGAACTTTTCTCACGTCTTCAAAACGACTAAGGGTTTACCCTGAATTTCAAATTCCAATTAAAATCAGTACAGACCCTAATATCTTTCTTAACCTTCAGAGAGTAAAGTTACAGCGAAAACTTTTCTGGAGGTTGTACATGAAAATCAAAAAATTCTTATCTGTAATTATTGGGTTGTTTATATTGTCACTTTCAATTTTTGCAGAGGAAAAGAAAACTCAGGTAGAAATATCCTTATCGATAAACTGGACTTTCGGCTGCTATAAGGAAACAAGCTTTGCAAATATTTCCCAGAAAATTCTTGCTCCAAGGTTTCAGCTGGATTCAAAGATTTATTCTGGAAATATGCTTCATATAATCACAGCCGATTATTATTTTTGTCATCCGAAATCAGAAATGACAAATACGGCTGTAGTGTACAAGAATTATGATCCTGTTTCTGGCGAATCTTATTATGAGGCTTTTCAAAGTAATCTGGCATTTCATCGAATTAGACTGCAATATGATGCGGCTTACGATGTTTTAAAAAATGAGAAATATGTTTTATTTGTGGGCGGAAATTTTTCATGCAATGCTTATCTTCAATTTGAAAATTACCCGTCTATCACAGGAATAATTTCGATAGGTCCAACAACAGTTTTTAAATACAACATGGATGAAAGAAACTCTTTTATGGTAACAGGTTCTATGCCTTGGTTTGGCTATGGTGTAAGTCCGCCATATGCAGGATGCGATGCTCAGCTTATGAAATATGCGGAAGAAAATTTTATGAAAATTCTAACTCTTGGAAATTTCTTAAGTCTTCATAATTATCAGAGCATCAGTTTAGGATTTGATTACAAGTTCAAAGCTTCGAAACATTTTTCAACGGGACTTGGCTTCGGATTTGAATATTCGCGAATTGCTGTTCCAAAAGAACGGCCTTTATATTATCTGGATGGAAATTTCAGAACCATGGTATCAGTAAATTTTTAGGAGGATTAAAATGAGAAAAAATAATTTCATAAGTATTGTTGTGTTTTTACTTATCTCAATGATTTTGTTGCAGGGTTGTTCTTTCTTTTATGGAGAAACTCCTGATCTTACATACAACGAGATGTTTGATTCTTTGTGGAAAGATTACGATGAGACTTATGCTTTGTTCGAAGTGCGAGGTGTAGATTGGGATGAGCAATATAAAAAATGCAAGCCTTTGGTTTCTGATAATATGACTGACAAAGAATTTTTTGAAGTACTTAAAAAACTTCTGTATCCGTTGAAAGATTCTCATGTATATGTAAAAACTCCTTTTGGAAGTTTAAACTCTGGGGAAGACAATTCAACCATTGATAATTTTTCACTTACAGAAGTTTGCAATCAATATATTGAAAATCCAAAAAAATGCGGTAATAAGATTATTACTTATGGAACATTAAAAACTGATGATACGGTTGGGTATATTCATATTGCAGCTTTTTCGAGTGGACAGACTGGAATCAATCAGAAACAGGATTGGGCTGGTGAAATAGATACAGCATTGGAAGAATTAAAAAATACACGCTGTATGATTCTTGATGTTAGAGGCAATCGTGGTGGTTTAACAGGGAATGTAACCAGAATATCGGGACGCTTTTGTTCAGAAAATAAAGTATATGCAGTTTCGCGAACAAGAAATGGAACCGGTAAAAATGATTTTGGTCCTGGAGTAGAACTGGAAATCAAAAAGAATGGAAGCTGGCAATATACAAAGCCTGTAATACTTTTGACGAATGCTCAGACAATGAGTGCAGGTGAAGAGTTCTCTATGGCAATGACATCGCAGCCTCATGTTATTCAGGTTGGTAATCATACCTGTGGAGTTTTCTCACTTGCTCTGGAACGCTGTCTTGTAAACGGCTGGAAGTATGCTGTATCTGTTCAGAAAGTAACAGATCCGGATGGAAAAACACCGGAAGGAAAGGGTATAGTTCCGGCGCCAGAAAACCTGATATTAAATCTTTCTGCAGCTGAAGATTTGCAAATGCAAAAAGCTATCGAGTTATGTAATTAATAAGCACGTCATTGGCAAGTTTAATAATTCTTTCACGAACTGATTTTGGTGAAAGAATTTTGAGATCTGGCCCAAAGCCTAGAAGCAGATCCTGCAGCCAGTCTTCATCTGGAACAGTGAAGCTGGCTGTAATACTTCCGTCTTTGTTTGGTACTACTTCAGAACAAATAAAGGTATCAAGCAGATATGAGATTTTATTATTTGAAACCTTTGCTTTTATTGTAATCATTTTAGGCTTAGGTCTTTGATTTTCAGATTGTGAATTAACAACCGGAACAGAAAAGCGGGTTACTGTAGCAGTACGTCCAGTCATTGAAATATTTCTCATTCTGGAAAGTTTGAAAAATCTTTCGGCTTGTCGTGTCGTACACCAGCCCTGTAAATACCAAGCCTGACCTTTGTAAACCAGTTTCCAGGGATGAACAAGACGATGTTCAGTTTTTCCATCTCCACGAAAATATTCAAAGGAGACCTGACGTTTTTTAAGAATACATTCGCGAAGAGTTCCAAAGAGTTTTCGAACTTCGCTGCCTTCAGGACTCCAGGGAGAGAAATCAACTTCGAGCCAGTCAGTATCTGTGGTAACAAGACTTGAAATTTTTTCGGCTGCTTTTAAATTTGCATTAACTGCAGAAGACGGGTTTCCCGTCAGACTGTTAAAGGCTTTTACACTTGAAACAATAGCAAGACGTTCTTCTTCAGAAAGGATTCGTTTATCAAGAGCATATTTTTCTGAGATGGCAATTCCGCCGCCGCGGCCTTTAAGGGAATAAACAGGAACTCCGGAAACCGAAAGAGCGTCTATCCAGCGATAAATGGTTCGGGTAGAAACTCCAAATCGTTTAGCCATTTCACTGGCGGTGGACTGTTTTTTATCAATGAGGATATAAACAAATTCGAAAAGCTGATCTATCTGCATAAGGAAATTATACAGCTGAAAATATGACATCGCAATGTCATATTTAATACTACTCGACATCACACGATTTTATGTCTATCATGGGTTTATGAATATTACACTTCCACCAAATTATAATTCTCTTGCTGGGGCACTTGTTGCACTTTTTGGTAATTCAGTTGCTATTGCAGAAACAGACAGACTTTCCGGAGGCGACATAAATAAGGCCTATGGTCTTACTCTTACAAACGGAAAGCATATTTTTATGAAGGCAAACGCAAAACAGAATGCGCCCTTTTTTACAGCAGAGGCGGCAGGACTTACTGCAATCGAAAAAACTGGTGCAATTGGTACTCCAGAAATTTTATGTACAGGAACTGATGATGGTGAAGATGTAGGCTATAGTTTTCTTTTACTGAAGTATATAAAAAGCGGAAAGCAGCAGAAGAATTACTGGCAGGAGCTGGCACAGAATCTTGCGAAAATGCATAAAGCAGATACTTCCATTTATTTTGAGGGTAACGGTAAGTTCGGATTTTTCCAGGATAATTATATAGGTGCACGGCCACAGTGTAATACACCTTGTGACAGCTGGATTTCTTTCTTCCGTGATAACAGACTTGCTCCACAGTTTAAGGCAGCGGATTCTTATTTTGAGACTAACGACCGTAAGTTAGTTACTAAACTGTTGGATCATCTGGAGGAATTTTTAGTTGAACCAGAAAAGCCAAGTCTGCTTCATGGAGATCTCTGGAGTGGTAATGTAATGTGTGGTCCAGAGGGAAAAGCAATGCTGATTGACCCTGCCACTTACGTAGGACACGCGGAAGCAGATTTAGCAATGACAGAACTCTTTGGCGGTTTCCCACCGGAGTTCTACGAAGCATATCGTGAAGCAAATCCTCTGCAGCCAGGGTATGAAAACCGCCGTGACCTTTACAATCTCTATCAGCTTTTGAATCATCTGAATCTTTTTGGTCCGACTTATCTTGGACCTGTTTTGAGCATTGTTGCAGAATATGTCGGATAAAAAAGAAAACGTCAGAGAAACAATTTTGCATGAAATAGAACCGGTATGGAATGAAGAAAGCCGAGTTCTTATCCTTGGGACAATGCCGTCTCCTGCAAGCCGCAATGCCGGATTTTTCTACATGCATCCGCAGAACAGATTCTGGAAGGTGGTGCCAGAAATTTTTGACGAGGCACTGAAACTCCCGAATAATGCGCCCGACCGACTTGCGGCAATCGCAGAACGACGAGAGTTTTTACTTCGCCACAATCTTGCTCTTTGGGATGTGCTTGCTTCCTGTGATATTCAAGGCGCTGCAGATTCCAGCATAAAAAATGCAAAGCCAAATGATTTTACTGAATTATTTGAAAAATCAAAAATCCGCCATGTCTTTTGTACAGGAAAAACTTCTTTTAATTTGTGGAAAAAATTTTGCGCAGCACAATATGAAGAGCGCTTTGGTTTGACCTGCGAATGTCTTCCGAGTACAAGTCCTGCTAATGCCGCGTGGAGCATGGAAAGGCTTGTGGCGGAGTATAAGAAAATATGTTATCATTCCAGATATGATTCAGATATTCGGAACAAATAAATCTTTTGATACAAAGGCGGCTCAGCGATTTTTTAAGGAACGCCGCATCGACTTTCAGTTTGTAGATCTTAAAGAAAAGGAAATGTCTCCCGGTGAGTTCGACTCAGTAGTTTCTGCACTCGCAAGAGAAACGGGGTCACGAGCAGATGCAATTGATTTACTGATTGATAACAAGGCTAAAGATTACGCCAGTATTGCTTATCTGGACGACAGTGAGAAAGAATCAAAGTTGTTTGAAAATCAGGTAAAGTTGATGAAGCAGCCGGTTTGTCGTAATGGAAAAACTGCAGCCACTGTCGGTCTTCAGCAGAAGGTTTGGGAAAACTGGTAATCATAATTTATTAAAAAAGTCATGTCTGATTTGAAAGAAAAAATCTATGCAGCGGTTAGATTGATTCCACGCGGAAAAGTTGCATCCTATTCTCAGGTTGCAGCTCTTGCAGGAAACTGTAATCTTCGCCGCTATGTTGGAAACGCCCTTCACGAAAATCCAAGTAATCAGATAACTCCTTGTCATCGGGTGGTTAATGCAAAAGGTTTTTGTTCAGGCAGTTTTTCTTTTGGTGGGCCAGATGCTCAGCGGGAAAAACTCGAAGCCGAAGGCATTACCTTTGTAGATGGCCACGTCGATATGGAAAAACACAATATTACTGAAGAAGATTTTGAAGTAATAAAAGCTGAACTTGATAATAATTAAGGAAATGTTAGGTTTCTTTGCGGAAATTCCTAAGATATTTTGTAGACTGTAACTGAAGATGCGGATATTTTATAATCTGTGAGGTGAATTATGTTAGGTGCAAAAATTTATGAATGCCGTAAAAAAAATGGTATGTCACAGGAAATGCTCGCAGAAAAGCTGAATGTAGCACGTCAGACAGTTTCAAACTGGGAGACAGGAGAAACTTCGCCAAATCCTGAACAGCTGAAAATGCTTTCAAATATTTTCAATATCAGTGTGGATGAACTTCTTGATAACAAGTCTTTTGTGAATGTTTCCTCAAATAGCAGCAGAGCACGGGAAATCGGCTTTGAGTATAAAAGCAAACGGATGTTTAATGGCGTTCCAATGATTCATATAAATCTTGGAGGAATTGTTCCCCGAAGGGCCAAAGGAATTATTGCCATTGGTGATATTGCAGTTGGTGTGATTGCAATGGGCGGAATCAGTGCTGGTGTAGTTTCAGTTGGAGGAGTAAGTGCAGGCCTTGTCTCTCTTGGAGGACTTGCAGCAGGCTTGATTGTTGCCCTTGGCGGTGTTGCTGTAGCACCGATTGCTCTTGGTGGCCTCGCTATAGGAGTGATTGCCTGTGGCGGTGCAGCCTTAGGTTATATTACCAATTTAAAGTAATCACAGCCGCAACCTTTAACATCAACTTTGCAGGTAAATAAACAGCCGTCATGTTCACCTGTCTGTTCATTTCCTGAAGTAGTGATAAAGAGAGTATCGAGATTGTCGCCGATAAAACAGCAGGATGTAACGTTCTTTGCATCTACATTTATTACTGCTAAAAGAGAGCCGTCTTTTGTGCTGCGTTGTTCTATACGGCTGCCACCCCAGAAGGCTACCCAGAGATTGTCATCAGCATCGATACACATTCCATCTGTAAGACCTTTGTTTTCTTCTGGAGTAAACAATACTTTTCTATTTGAGATTTCTCCAGTTTCTAAATTGTAATCGTATGAAAAAACGGCATATTGCAGTGTATCGGAAAAATAAAATTTTTTTCGATCAGCACTCCAGGCCATTCCATTTGAGATTTTTGTATTTGGCTGGAGACAGGTGATTTCGTTGTCTTTTAGAGTATCAAGACAGAAAAGGTTTCCGCTTGCTTCGTGTATATTGTCATCTACAGATGAACCTAAAAAAAGTCGTCCGGCCGGATCTGCTTTGGCGTCATTGGAACGCTGGTATGATTCATAATAATCTTTCAGATTTTTGATAAGCTTTGGAGCTGGAGTTTCAGAGGCAGAATCATTTGATTTTGTTTCCTGAAGATAAAGACCGTCAGTTCCGGCAATAAGATAACAGCTTTCTTTGACAGTTGGAACGGCTGAACCAATTGCCTGATTAAAACAGAAGGTTTTACGAACTCCATCTGGTCCTAGAGTAAAAAACTTTTTGTCCATAATGTCGACCCAGGAAATTGTTTTTGTACGTGAATCGTAAAATGGGGATTCTCCGAGTTTATATTTTTCCTGAGAAAAAAACTGAGCAGTGTAAGTTTTCATATTACCTCCTGGTGGCCGTTGGCGGTCCTTTATTGTTCATGATATAATAAAACCGGGTTTGGAAAATGGGTGGAATAAGAAACAGCGGACATGCAGATTTACCTCTTCATACTGGAACAGTGCCGAGATGGCTTGCTGACCGTATGATGGTTTTAGGAACTCTTATAACAGAATCCCTTGTTGAAAACTTTGGTCCTGAAGAAGTTCTTGTTCGTCTAAGTGATCCATTATGGTTTCAGTCGTTTGGTGCTGTAATGGGAATGGACTGGCATAGTTCTGGAATTACAACAAGTGTAATGTATGCATTGAAGCGTGGACTTAATCCGAGAGCTAAAGAGCTTGGTATCTATGTTTGTGGTGGCCGTGGAAAATATTCTCGAATGACTCCTGATGAACTCTTAGGAATTGCAGATGCAGAAGGGCTTGATGGAGATGCGCTGATCCGCAACAGTAAACTTGTAGCTAAAGTGGACAATAATGCGGTGCAGGATGGATTTCAGCTTTATCAGCATAATTTTGTTTTAACTCGAAGTGGAAGCTGGGCTGTTGTTCAGCAGGGGATGAATACTGCAGAAAAAAAGGCTAGAAGATATCACTGGTGTTCAACTAACTTACGTTCGTTTGTTGAAGAACCGCATAGTGGAGTAGTTGGAGATAATAAAGGAAAAATCTTAAACCTTACAGATTCTCAGGCTGATAAAGCCCGCAGTTCTATTCTTGAGATGAGCCGTGAAGAGCCGGAGCGAATGATAAATGAAATTCTTCAGATAGAAAAACCGGCCAGTGAAATAATACTATTACAGGATGGGGGCGTTACGGGGGTGTCCCCCGTTAGAAGGGGTAGCACGCAACGAAGTGCGGGCGAGGGGGAGACTTCCCCCTTATCCATGCCAGAACAACTGGAGTTATTCCCGGAATTAGCTAACGAACGTTCGATAGTTATGCCTAATCACCATGAAGTCAGGAAACAGGATGTGGATCTTAAGAGATTGGGTGGAGTACTTGCTACGGCTTATAATTCTCAGCCAAAAGATTTTGAGGAACTGCTGCTGACGCCTGGACTTGGTCCGAGAACTCTGCAGTCTCTTGCGCTGGTGAGCGAAGTGATTTATGGAACTCCGAGCCGCTTTACAGATCCTGCTCGTTTTAGTTTTGCGCATGGCGGTAAGGATGGACATCCGTTCCCGGTACCGCTGAAGATTTATGATGAGTCAATTCGTATTCTGCGGGATAGCATAGAAAAATCGAAGCTGGGATATAAAGATAAATCTGATTGTATCCGTCGTCTTCATACGGTTGCTTTGAATGTCGAACAGAACTGTGCACCGGATGTTGATTTTGATGCTGCTATTCGATTCGAACGTGAACATTCAAAAGAGTGGGACGGTAGAACTGTTTAAAATATGGAAAATAAAATATTTTAAAAAATTTGAAAAACAATATATAATGATAAAATGGACTTTAAACAAAAACGGGGAAAAGGTTTGAATGGTCTCACATCCTCTTATCAGAGGGCGCGACTCGTTTCTATTTTTGTTTGCATATGTTCACTAGTATACCACTCGGCTATTTGTATTTTTTTCTATGCAATAGACTTAAAACCGATGTTCTATTACAACTTCGTCAGTATTACAATTTTCACCCTGATTTTAATTTTTGTTCCACGACTTAAGTCTTTTGTATTTGTTTATAATATTGGTTTGCTGGAAGTAATTGTACATCAGATTATGGCGGATTATTATCTTGGTTCATACAGCAGTTTCCATTCGTTTATTCTTCTGATGGGTCTTTTACCATTCCTTATTTTTGAGAATAAAAAAAGATATGCATTGCCGATTACTGCTTTAAGTTCGTTGCTTTATATTTATTTCTCATGTCGAAATATTGAGGCTCATGCGCAGGTAACGGCTGGAACTTTATTTGGCATCAGATGTATGAATATTACAATTACGGTTTTTATTATTCTTTTTGTAGTTTTAATTTATACCCGGGTTGTTTATAGAATTGAATATTATTTGAAAAATCACAGCGATTCTCTTGAAAATGAAATTAAGATGGCTGCGATAATTCAGCAGAATTTTTTCAGACAGGAAATTGAGAATATTAAAAAATATGAGGTAGGATATTTCAGCCGTCCGATGGTTGGAGTTTCTGGTGACCTTTACGATTTTTATAAGACTGGCGAGAAGCTTGATGGACTTGGAGTTTTTGATGTTTCAGGTCATGGTATTTCTTCTGGTCTTGTGACTATGCTTGTTAAAAATATTATCCATCAGGAATTTTACAATCAGCCGGATGTTGAACTCTGGGAAATTGTTAATAAAATAAATGACCGCGTTATAGAAGAAAAGGGCGAAATTCAAAATTATCTTACTGGTATTCTTGTTCGCCTTTATGAAAATAAATTTGAACTTGTTGATGCTGGACATCCGGCTCCAATTCTGTATAAAAAGAAAACTGGTGAGTGCAGCTTTGTTCAGCTGGGTGAAAAGGCTGTCGGTGTTATAGGTATTGCAGGTTTTCCAGTTTATTATGAATCGCTCTATTATGATTTTGAAGATGGTGATGAGTTGATTCTTTTTTCTGATGGTGTTATTGATATTAAAAATGAAAAAGATGAATACTTTGGTAAGGAACGTCTGCTGGAAGCTGCTAAACTAAATATCGAAAAATCTGCAGCTGAGCAGGTTAGCTTTATTGCTAACAGCATTTATTCATTCTGCGGAACTCGTGAGCAGAATGATGACCTTACTATCATTGTATTGAAAAAATAAAAAATGCCTGAAAATTTTAATTTATCTCAATTTCCTATCACTCCTTATCTCGAGCAGATTTGTAATGCATTGAAAGATTCTCCTTCGCGTTTTTTGATTTTAACTGCAGAAACGGCGGCTGGAAAATCCACTGTGCTTCCGCTTGCTTTGCTGGAACATTTTTCTGGAAAGATTTTGATGACGGAGCCTCGACGAATTGCGGTTTTGGGTGTGTCGAACAGACTTGGAGAACTGGCGGAATCGGGTTCTCTGGGGCAGACAGATTGTGGAAATCCGATTGGTTATAAAATTCATCTTGAAAGTAAGATTACCCGTGATACAAGGCTGGAGGTTGTGACTGAGGCTATTCTTGTCCGCCAGTTACAGAGCGATCCTGCTTTGGAAGATTACAATGTTGTTGTTTTGGATGAGTTTCACGAAAGATCGGTGAATACGGATCTTTCGCTTGCTTTTTTGAAAGAAGCGATGCAGCTGCGGGACGATCTTTTTGTTGTGATTATGTCGGCAACAATTGATACTAAGCGTTTACAGAATTATCTTGGGACGGTTGGTGAAGTTCCAGTCTTTTCTGTTCCTGGAAGACAGTTCCCGGTAAAGGTTTTGTATGAGCCGGAGAAGTCTGTGGTTGCGGCTGTGAAAGATGTGCTGAGATCTGACGTAATGGGTAATATTCTTGTTTTCCTGCCGGGAATTGCTGATATCCGTAAGGCACAGGAAGCACTTCTTGAAACTGGTGATTTTGATGCTGATAGCGATACAGAACTTTGTGTACTTCATTCGAGTGTTTCTCTTGAAGAGCAGAAGCGGGTTATAAAACCACCTTATGATGGTGAGGATGCAAAGCGACGTGTCATTTTGTCTTCTGCTATTGCGGAAACTTCGCTTACGGTTCCCGGCGTCACAACAGTTATTGATTCTGGGCTTGCCCGCATAAACCGCATGGATTTGAATACCGGTATGGAAAAGCTTTCTACAGAAGTTGAAAGTGAATTTTCAGCTGAGCAGCGGAAAGGTCGTGCCGGTCGTATTTGTGAAGGAACCTGTATCCGTCTTTGGGATGAGCATGACCCTCGTGTAAAAGAATTGGCTCCGGAAATCTTAAGGACAGATCTTGTTCCGGTTGTTCTTGAATGCAGCGAGCGTGGCGTTTACAGTGTTGAAGGAATTGACTGGCTGGACAGTCCTTCGAAAGCAGCGTGGAAAACAAGCAGTACTCTTTTACGGCAGCTTGGTTTGATTCGTGATGATGGTCACCTTACAGAAAAGGGAAGGACTGCGCTGACTCTTGGTGTGCATCCGCGGCTTGGCAGTATTGCGCTTGAGGCTTTTGATAATGGTACTGGCCGGTTGAGCGAAGAAGGACGAGAGCTTTTACTGAAGTTCAGTAATTATTCGGGCTCGTCTCGGGAATTGCAGAATCGGTTTATTGCTGACATGGAACGCCGTTTAAAGGCTTGTAATTACGTAGTTGAAGATAAATCTGATTTTTTGATTTTGAGCGGATATCCGGATCGTCTTGCAATGCGGACAAGTGCTCCTGGTGTTGAGCCTGCTGAATATAAGTTTGCGGGAGGACGTCAGGCAAGACTTTATAAGTCAAATGCTCCTGTGTGGCTTGTTGCGCCTGAGGTTATGGCTAAAAACGCTGATGCTGTAATTTTTGATTTTGCTGAATTGCCTGAGGCCAAAATCGGAGAGTTTCTTGAGAAAAACTGTGAAATTCGCGAAATCTGCTCATTTGCTCATGGAACTTTGCAGAAATTTGAACAGAAATGTTATGGGGAAATAGTGCTTTCTTCTAAGAAAGTGCCTACTCATCCCGAAGATTTTGCTGAAGCCTGGGTTACCGAAATTACAGAAAAAGGTTTTGATTCTGTACCAAAAGATGCGAGGGTTGAAAGCCTTTTGCTTCGTGCAGAGTTTATTGAGCAGCAGAAGGATGAGGGAATCGATAAGGAGGCATGCGGCCTGGAAAACTCGTTATACAGCCGTCTTTCTGAAAATGTCCGCGAATGGCTCATTCCATTTTTAAGCGGGTCTAATACACTTACTCCTCAAATTGTTTATGATGCCCTTTACTGGTATCTTAATGGTTCAGAAATTGATCGCGAGGCTCCAGAACAGCTTGTTCTTGAAAACGGGCGTCGTGTTAAAGTAAAATACGAAAAACAGGCAGAAATCCGTCCGATTATTGAAATCATAATCCAGCGAATTTTCGGCTGTTTTACAACACCACAAATCTGCGGGAAAAAAGTTCTGTTGCGTCTATTGTCGCCGGCCAGTCGTCCGCTTCAGGTTACTGAAGATCTTGAGCACTTCTGGACAGGAGCATGGGTTGAGATCTGTAAGGAAATGAAGGGCCGCTATCCGAAGCATAACTGGGATTTGCCTAAAATCGAAGAACCGTTAAAAAGCAAGCCGTAAGGGTTGCTTTAGGTTCATCGAAAGAACGGCACAGAGGCAAGCTATGCTTGCCGATATAAATCTGAAAAGGAATAAAAATGAACATTACACTCATCATTCTAGGGCTAATCAGCATATCTTATGATTTCATCATTACCTTTATGAATCCCGGCACTTTCTGGGATATCGTGGTTTCCTTCACTCACATCTGGACAGCCCTTGGTGCTTATCTGATTTTTCTTGGAATATACAGAATCAAAACCGGACACTCGTTCTGGAGTATCTGGAAGAAGTGGATTAAAATAACGTTCATCAGTCTGGCAGGAGTCGGTGGCATTATTGCAATCATCAATCTGATTTTCATTTTGAATCCGGCAATTGTTTCAGTAAATGAAACTGCAGAGAATGTGATTCTTCTAGGTGGGGGAATTGATAAGGACGGAAATCTGCCAAAGCCTGTTATGGATCGTGTGAAACTGGCGGCAGAGTATCTGAATCAGCATCCGGAAACTGTCTGTGTTGTTACCGGCGGAACCTTAAAATGGCTGCCGTATGCTGAGGCTCCGGAGCTTAAAAATCAGCTTGTAAATAAAGGTGTTGCGCCTGAGCGGATTTTAGTTGAAGATCAGGCTAAAGATACAATTCAGAATTTTCAGTTTAGTTGTAAAATGCTTTCAGAATATAGAGGTGTAAGTATTCAGGAAATTCTGGATATGCCGACTGCGGTTGTAACAAGCAGCTATCATTTGCGTCGCAGCGAACGCCTTGCCCGAAGAATGGGCTTTAGTAATATTAAAGGGATTGGTTCTGCCTGCCCGGTAATTTACGTTCCTCACAGCTACGTACGCGAAATTTGTGCGTACGTAAAACTGAATCTTCGTATTCTGCTGACAGGCGAGCCGAAAAGATTGTCGGGTCAAACCCGACAATGAAATTTATTTGCCGAGGGCAATTGAACGATTGCATGCAGCAGTAACTGCTTCAATTACTGCATTGCGGAAGTTATTTTTTTCGAGGGCTGCAACACCTTCGATTGTAGTTCCGGCAGGTGAACAAACCATGTCTTTAAGAACTGCAGGATGCTTTCCGCTTTCCAGAACCATTCCAGCTGAACCGTAAACAGTCTGTGCAGCGTAAGTATAAGCCTGAGCACGTGGCATTCCACAGCGAACAGCAGCATCAGCCAGAGCTTCAATAAACATAAATACAAAAGCCGGACCAGAACCGCTAACAGCAGTTACACAGTCCATCAGTTTTTCAGGAACAACTTCTACTTTTCCAGCTGAGCTCAAAATCTCAATGGCAGTTTTTGCCTCAACATCAGAAATATTATCTTTATAAGTAACGGCGGTCATTGCTTCGCCAATCTGTGCACAAACATTCGGCATCATGCGGATAAAGCGAGCCTTAGGTGCCCAGTTCTCGAGCTTTTCGATTTTCACACCGGCAGCCATAGAAATCACAACAGTCTTGTTAGAAATTTTTCCGGCAATCTCAGCAAAAACATCGCCAAGGAACTGCGGCTTCACAGCAAGAAAAACATAATCGCAGTCGAGCACATCAGTGTTATTCTCAACAAAAACAGCCCCAGTCTCAGCCGCAAAAGCCTTGCCCATCTCAACATTTTTATCAGTAACCTTAATCTGGCTCACATCATATTTTTTGCAGACAGCGCGCATAATCGCTCCGCCCATCGCACCAGTTCCAATACATCCGATTTTCATTTTTTCCTCCTGAGTAAGGCCGCCTGGGCGGCCTTTGATAGATTGAAAAGCGTTAAAAAAATTGCGAAAGCAATTTTTAGCTTATCCTCTTATAATTCTGTTTTGAATACTGTTCCTTTAGCGTTTTCTTCTAAAAGTCCGGTGAGAGCCTTTTCCTTTCCGCCATTAGCCAGCAGCATCTCAATTCCATACTCAGTAACCTTCTCTGCAGCCTGAATCTTTGTTTCCATGCCGCCGGTTCCGAAAGCGTTTGTATCACCAATTTTGATTGATTTACGAAGCTCTGGAATGTTATCAACACTCTCGATGAGCTTTGCATCTGGGTTTGTCTTTGGATTATCCGAATAAACACCATCGATGTCGCTGAACAAAATCAAAAGGTCGGCAGACCACAGAATTGCTGTGAGAGCACTCAGGTTATCGTTATCGCCGATCTTAATTTCATCAAAACTTACGCTGTCGTTTTCGTTGATGATGGGTACAACACCTTCGTCTACAAGTGTGAAAAGTGTGTTGCGGATATTGAGACTGCGGTGCTCGTTTTTAAAATCATCTTTTGTGAGAAGGAGCTGGCCTATGTGAAGGTCTTGCTTCTGGAAGGCTTTGCGCCACTGGTGCATAAGCTCTACCTGACCAATTGCACAGAGGGCCTGGCGGTAGTGAACATCCTTTTTGCGGGCCCATTCCTTTGTTGTGGAAACGCCGGCAACCTGAGCTCCCGACGAAACCAGAATAATCTGTTTTCCCTGTTTGATAAGTTCAGCACACTGCTCGGCAAACTCTGCCATGAACTCAGTGTTCTGAGTTCCGTCGGCTTTTGCCAGGGTGTTGCTGCCGATTTTTATAACTATTTTGCGTGCCTTTTTGAGGCTTTCATTTATTTTTCCCATGTAACTTACTCCTTATTAAAGGTTATAGGTATTAGGTTTTAGGTTGGCGAGCAACGAAGTGCGAGACAGGGGAAGGCTTTCCCCTCCTGACACCTAAAACCTATAACCTGGCACCTACCTTATCTGTCCTTCACCATCTATAAGATACTTGGTGGTTGTTAATACTTTAATTCCCATTGGGCCGCGGGCGTGCAGCTTCTGGGTGCTGATTCCGAGTTCTGCGCCAAAACCGAACTCACCGCCGTCTGTAAAGCGTGTACTTGCATTTACATAAACACAGCTTGCGTCAATCATTGCCTGGAAGAGTCTTGTATTTGCACGGCTCTCGGAAATAATGCTTTCACTGTGCTTTGTGTTGTGTGAATTGATGTAGCTGATGGCTTCTTCAATTGAATCTACAACCTTTACACAGCATTCATAATCGAGATATTCGTTGCCGAAATCAGCATCTGTTGCTGGAACAGCATTTTTCAGGTGCTGGATAGCTCTTTCGTCTGCATGCATTTTTACGCGGCCTGCGAAAATAGCCTCGAGTTTTGGTAAGAACTCAGCTGCAACCTTGTTGTGTACGACAACGCACTCAATTGCATTGCAAACGCTTGGACGCTGAATTTTAGCGTTCTCAGCGATTTTTGCAGCCATATCTAAATCAGCATATTCATCAACATAAAGATGACAAACGCCGCTTCCAGTTTCAATAACCGGAACTTTGGCATTACGAACAACGTTTTCTATCAGTTTTTTACCGCCGCGTGGCAGACATACATCAATCATACCAACAGCGTTCAAAATTTCATCAACATCACTATGGTCGTGCTCGCGAACTTCAACCAGTTCAATTGCTTCTGGAACGCCACCAGCCACTCCGGCCAGCGCTTCACGAATCACTCTTACAATCTCTTTATTTGAATTATAAGCAGAAGATGAACCGCGAAGCAGAATAGCGTTTCCGCTCTTATAAGCAAGACTGAAGGCGTCTACAGTAACGTTCGGACGGCTTTCGTAAATAATTGCCACAACTCCGAGCGGTACACGAACCTGACGGATAGACATTCCATTGGGAGTTTTCCAACCTGCAACTTCTTCGCCAACGGGGTCTGTCTGACTAATTACAATGCGAAGACTGTCAATTATGCCGTCTATTCTCTTGTCGTTGAGCATAAGACGGTCAATGATTGACTCAGAAATACCGGCATTACGTGCATTTTTTACATCTTCATCGTTTGCAGCAATGATAGATGCACGATTTTTGTCCAGACCTTCAGCAACAGCAGCCAGTGCAGCATTTTTCTCGCTGGCATTCTGAAGGGCAAGTTTCTGGCTTGCAGCACGCAAAGAATCAGTTGTGGTTTTCAGGTTCATATGGACTCCTTAAAAAAAAAGACCGGAACTCACTCAAGCTCCGGTCTGCTAAAATCTAAAAACTAGTAATTTGCAAGGAAATACATTCCGAGCAGCATAGCTAACCGGCATTTTTCTTCTGACCATTCAGTTTTGGGAGGAAGGTTTGAAATGTACCACCAGAAAATTCCGAATTCAGGATCAATGCGGAGAGTATATTCTGCAAAATCAGGAGTATCCGGTTTCTGTCCGAACATCAGGAAAACTGCCTGATTTATCAGCTGCAAAAAGAGAACGTAATTGTCTTTCCATGAATTATTGCTCATAAAAACATCAAGCTGGTAGAGCAGCTGATCCTTTAAAGCAATATCCGATTTTTCAACCCAGGTTTTCTGTACAAGAAGGGTTAAATTGTTTTTGAAACTCGATACTAACTTTTCAGCAGCATCCTCTTTCATTTTTGAAAAACCCTTTCCTGAACCAAACGCTACGGCAATAGTATCGGCAGACGATTCGTATCCTTTTTCCTTGTTCAGGAAGTGAGAAAGCGAATCAATAGTTTTTGAGTCTAAAAATTCTGTAAGTATGTCGGCCTGTTTAGTCATACTGTAGATATTAAAGATTTATTCAGAGTTGGTCAAGGAAAAGGAAGCCTGGGACTGATGTTGTAATTATTTTTTTGATTCGTTATATTTACCGCAACTACATCGACTTTCGTTGAAAGCGGTGATAGCGTTTTGACATTACAAAAAACTTTGGACTTGACCAAAAAGGCAGGTACTGAATGAAACTCTCACCCGCAGACTTTCCAAAACGGAAAGCCGAGCATTCAATTATTTCTATGGTGACATGCTATGACTACACAATGGCATGTCTGGTAAATCAAACAAATATCGACTGTGTTCTCGTTGGCGACAGCCTTGCAAATGTAATGCACGGCGAAGAGAATACGATTCCCGCCACGGTGGATCTTATGGCTTTGCATACTCGTGCGGTGCATAGAGGGCTCCAGGACAAGTTTCTGGTGGCTGATATGCCGTTTCTGAGCACCAGGCTCGGTCTATATCGCGGAACAAAAGCGGCCGGGAAACTCATCGCGGCCGGGGCCGATTCGGTGAAAATCGAAGGGGCGGACGGAAATCTTGAGCTTATCTCTCATCTTGTAGAATCTGGAATTCCTGTAATGGGCCATTTAGGGCTAACTCCGCAGTTTTTCCATGCGATGGGCGGCTATAAGGTACAGGGACGCACGGAGGAAGCAAAATCCAAACTCATTAAAGATGCAGTTGCCATGGAGAAGGCGGGCTGTTTTGCGATTGTCGCTGAATGTGTGCCTTCGGACGTTGCAACTGCTATGAGCCGGGCTGTGTCGGTGCCGGTTATCGGGATTGGCGGCGGGTCTGCAGTGGACGGGCAGGTGCTCGTGCTTCACGACCTTCTGGGCTTATCATCTTTCAAACCAAAATTTGTACGTCATTTTATGAATGGAGCTGATTTAGTAAAAAATGCTCTGAACGAATATGACGAGTGCTGCAAAAATCACACATTCCCAGCTGCCGAGGAGACTTTTACAAAATGAAAATCATAAATACACCAGCCGAATGGCTCGAAATAGAAAAATCAATTAACCGAAAAGAAAAACATCAGAGTATTGGACTTGTTCCGACAATGGGCGCCCTTCACAAAGGTCATCTTTCCCTTGTTGAACGAGCAATTAAAGAAAATGATATCAGCGTTGTAAGCATTTTTCTGAATCCTGTTCAGTTTAATAATCAAAATGATTTGAAAACTTATCCGAAAACCTGGGAAGAGGACTGTGCACTTTTGGAAAAGACCGGAGTCGATTATCTTTTTGCTCCGACTTACGACATTATGTACCCGGATGATTACCACTATAAGCTTTCTGAAGATTCTTTCAGCAAAACTTTGTGTGGTGCAAGCCGCCCGGGCCATTTTGATGGAGTTCTCACAGTTGTTATGAAGCTTTTCCAGATTTTCCTTCCGGAAAAGGCTTATTTTGGTGAAAAAGATTTCCAGCAGTACAAGCTTTTGGATGGAATGGCAAAGGCTTTTTTCCTTCGTACAGAAGTTATTCCATGTCCTATTGTCCGCGAAGAAAACGGGCTTGCTTTCAGTTCAAGAAACAAGCGTCTTTCACCGGCTGGGCTCGCAAAGGCACCGTGCCTTCATAAGGCTCTTGCAAGTGGAAAAAGTGTTGATGAGATTAAGGCCCAGCTGGAAGCAGATGGCTTTATGATTGATTATGTAACGGAAGTTGGAAACCGCCTTTACGCTGCCGCATCCATTGAAGATGTAAGACTTATAGACAATGTTGAAAGATAAAAAGATTTTGCTTCACGTTACCGGCTCAATTGCCTGCTATAAGGCCTGCGAGCTTGCAAATCTTCTTGTAAAGGAAGGGGCAGAAGTTCAGATTTCGCTTTCGGATGGAGCTCTGAAATTTCTTCAGCCGGCAGTTTTTGAAGGCCTTACTCATAAAAAAGCTTTGACTCAGAATATGTTTGCCTGTGAGCCGGATTGTATTCCTCATATTACGCTCGCTCAGAAATGGGCGGATCTGATTATGATTTATCCGGCAAGTGCAAACTGTATTTCGCGGCTTGCCTGTGGTTTAAGTGATGATTTGTTTGGCGCAGTATTTTTAGCAAATAATTTTGATAAGCCTGTTTTACTTGCTCCTGCAATGAATTCTAATATGTTTGCGCATCCAGCAGTTCAGGAAAATCTGAAAAAACTTGAAAGCTGGGGCACAAAGATTCTTCCGACGGATGAAGGCCGGTTAGCCTGCGGCAGTGTAGGAAAGGGAAAATTGATTTCCCCAGAAACTGCTGTAGAATTTATAAAGGAATCGGTATGAGAGTTTTGATTACAGGCGGGGGCTGCAGGGAATATATCGATAGTGTAAGGGTTGTTACCAATTCTTCTTCAGGTAAAACCTCTGCGGAACTTGCCGGCTTTTTTGCTCAAAATGGCAATGAAGTTACGCTGATTACCGCAGAAAATGCAATAAAACCTGCAGATTCTGCGGTAAAATGCGTTTTTTTTACGACAGGACAGGAACTTTCTCAGGCTATTCAGAGTGAGCTTTGTACACGTTCTTATGATGCTGTAATTCATGCAGCGGCTGTAAGTGACTATATTCCGTCTGAAATTATTACAGGTGGAAAAACAATCAAAGCTGGAAAACAGGTTTCAAAGCTTCAGTCTGATGAAGAGCTCACGGTTATTTTCCGAAAGGCTCCAAAACTAGCAGATTCGCTTCGTTACTGGGCGGCAGAAGGTGGAAATCCCAACGCTAAAATCGTGTGCTTCAAACTTACCAGCGGGGCCGCCCCCTCAGATCGTGCCCGCGCAGCCGCAAAACTTTTTGCGCACAGCAATGCAGACTTTATCGTGGCGAACGACCTCTCGGAAATCACCAGCGACCTCCATCCATTTAATATCCTCACTTCAGACGGCAAAATCCACGCAGCGGGCACCACAAACCTTCAGATGGCCCAGGAACTCCTGTCGCTCCTAAAAACCGCCGAGCCGGAGGAGGCCGAAAAATGACACTTACTCTGGATGCTGGAAACACAAGACTATCGTGCGGACTCTTTAATGAAGATAAGCTTGTTCATACTTTCTGTCGTGAAAACGGTGGCGGATGTACGGAAGAGGCTCTTGCAGATTTCTTTCTTTCAGAAATAAAGCGAGCAGGCCTCGCACTAACTGAGATCTCAGAAATCTCCGTCTGTTCCGTAGTTCCATCCATGAACTCAACAATTATAAATGCCTGTAAAAAAGCCTTTGAAAAAGAAGTCCTGTTCCTGCAGTCAAACTGTAAAACCGGTCTAAAGATTTCTTACAAAAATCCGGAAAAACTAGGAACAGACCGCATAGCCGCTGGCATCGGAGCAACAGCACTGGAGCCAGACAAAAATCTTATTGTCGTAGATATGGGAACTGCTACAACAGTAGATGTTATCACAAAAGAAAAAGAGTTTTGCGGAGGTGCAATTCTTCCAGGTATGAATCTGATTGTAAAATCACTCGTTTCTGGAACAGCACAGTTACCGGAAGTACAAATTACTCAGCCGGAAAAACTTCCCGGAACTTCGACAACACAATGCATTCAGGCCGGAGTTTACTACGGAGCTCTCGGTGGTATAAAAGAACTGATTCAGCAATTTACCAGAGAAATCTTTAATGGCCAGAAGCCTTTTGTAATTGCCACAGGTGGACTTTCATATCTTTTTGAAAACGAAGGTCTTTTTGACAGGATTGAAAAAAATCTTGTTCTTGAAGGGCTGAATCAGATAATCAAAAATAAATAGGAGATAAATATGAATATAGAAGTATTAAAATCAAAATTACACAGAGCAACAGTAACTCAGACAATCCTTGATTATGAAGGTTCAATTTCTATAGATACCGAACTTGTAAAAGCAGCAGGAATGCATATCTGGGAAAAGGTTGAAATCTTTAATATCAATAATGGAGCAAGACTTTCTACCTATATTATTCCGGGGAAAAAAGGCGAGTTCTGTCTTAATGGAGCTGCAGCCCGCCTTGCGCAACCGGGAGACAAAATTATTGTGGTGACTTATACATCAATAGATGAAAAAGATGCAGACTCCTGGAAACCTGAAATCGTTTTATTAAATGAAGATAATACAATTAAAGAGAAAAGATGAAAAATTCAAAATTTATTCTGGGAATAAAAAATTCGTAAAAATGCATAAATGGATGTAAAATATTATAATATGGTGAAGAGAAGAATTTTATTAACTATTTATGCATTATTTATAAGCAGTTATATTTTTTCCCAACCTCAAAACAATAATACAGATGATTCATTCTTTAAAGAATTTGTAAGTCGTAACTGGAATGCCGAATCTGGACTTACAGGAAATACAATTACTGACATCATGCAGGACGACGATGGTTACATGTATTTTGGAACCTATAGTGGATTGATGCGTTTTGATGGTGTTGATTTTATTTCTTTGAACCGCCTTTATGACGAGCGCTATGATTTCTTAAGTGCACGAACAGTATTTCAGGATTCAAGAAATCATCTTTGGGTTGGTTCAAATGATGAAGGCGTAACCTGTATAAAGCATACCGGCGAAATCCTGAAATATACAGCAAAAGACGGGCTTCCAAATAATTCCATTCGTGCAATTTGCGAAGATAAGAATAATTTTATGTGGATTGGAACTGCATCTGGAATTATCTGCGTAAACAGACAGTATATTCTTGAGAAACTTGTCGGTTTTGATAAATTACCTAATGGAAATCATTTCACTGTAAATCAATTATATTGTGATACTGCCGGACGAATGTGGATTATTACCAGAACAGAAGAACTCTATTGTTATACAGGCGGTAAAATTCAAGAAATCCATATGATTAAATCTATAGAAAATCCTGTTGTAACAACTGTAGCGCAGGACTCTACCGGGGCGTTCTGGTTTGGAGTAGCTCCTCATTATGTTGTAAAAGTAGTTGATGGTAAAGAAACTGTTTATGATGTTGGATACGGAAAACAAAGAGGAACTGCTGTTACAAGAATCTTTCAGGATTCTGATAAAAACATGTGGTTTGCGCTCGACAACGGAATTACAGTCTTGCATGATGGAGTTTTTTCTTATGCAGATACGAGTAATTTCCTTGTAGATGATAATATAAATCAAAT
Source organism: Treponema bryantii (assembly GCF_900111035.1). Lineage (GTDB taxonomy): Bacteria > Spirochaetota > Spirochaetia > Treponematales > Treponemataceae > Treponema_D > Treponema_D bryantii_C. The sequence continues at coordinate 35,348 of NZ_FOFU01000006.1, read as the reverse complement.
TATGGAAGACCACGAAAAAAATATCTGGCTTGCACTGGATCGTGGTGGAATTCAAAAACTTAGCAGGGGAAAATTTCAGACAACAAATATTTCCTCTACAGTAAATGCTATTGCACAGGATTCTTTCCGTAATGTAATCTGGATGGCCTGCGATAATGGTTTGTATTGTTATAAAAATAATAAGTTTATAGAAAATGATCTTACCAGGTTATTTATGAATATAAGGATCCGTCATGTTGGAGTTACAAGTGACGGATCAATTCTTTTAAACTGTTATGAAAAATATAATCAGATAAAAATACATCTTGATGGAACAATTGAATACTGGAATAAAGACGATGGACTTGCTGGCAATAAATCAAGAGTTTCAATTCAAACGAAAAACGGTGACATTTATACAGGAACAATAACAGGTCTTTCAATTATAGATCATAAAACTGGAGAAATAAAAAACATATATAAAGATAATTTTCTGTACAACGATTTTATTATGTGTCTTTACGAAGACGATGAGGGTATGGTTTGGTTTGGTACAGATGGTGGTGGTGTTTATATAATTAATCCTCAGACAAAGGAGATTACAAAAAGACTTACAAAGGATGATGGTCTTGTAGGAAATATTGTTTTCAAAATTTCTTCTGTGCGTGAAGATGAAATCTGGATTTGTACCGGTTCTGGTTTAAGCATAATTTCTAAAACAACAGGAAAGATTACAAACTTTGACCTTTCAAATGGATTTGGATCAGACGGAGTTTTTCAGGTTCTTTTAGATTATACACATAGAGTCTGGGGTACAAGTAATCAGGGTATTTTTAATGTAAAACTTTCCGATCTTGATGAAGTAATTCATGGAGAACGCAAAACAGTTCATCTGACATTCTTCAGTAAACTTGATGGAATTCATTCTGGAGGAGTAACTTCAACTTCTGTTTCCATGCAGGATGATAAGGGACGACTCTGGTTTACCTTGATAGATGGATTTACAATGCTGGATCCTTTACGAAATGCTTCAAATAATTATGCACCGACAGTAAAAATTCAGAGTGTAACAGCAGATAACGAAAAACTTGAAATTACTTCGGATTTGCGACGAAGCAGGTTTACGGTTAATGTTGCACCAAAAATAAAACGTCTGAATATTAAATATACTGGAATAAGTTTTGTTTCATCTGAGCATGTTCAATTTAAGACTAAACTCGAAGGTTTTGAAAAAGATTATTCAGAATGGACGAAAGAAAGAACAGCGTCGTTCACTAACCTTAAACCAGGAAATTATATCTTCCATGTAATTGCAAAAAATCCAGATGGAATCCAAAGCACAAACGAAGCTACTTTATATATAATAAGAAAAGCTCATTTGTGGCAGCAAACCTGGTTTAAAATAGTAATGTCAATTCTGATTGTTGGAATTACTTTCCTTGTTGTTGTTTTGCGCTTTAGAGCTTACAGTAAACGCCAGGAAGAAATTGAAAAGTTGTCTATTGAAGTTACCAGTGCACTTGCACAGACAATAGATGCTAAGGATAAATACACAAAAGGTCATTCAAATCGAGTTGCAAAATATTCACGGATGCTGGCTGCTGCTCTTGGAGAAAAAGAAAAAACTCAGGAGAGAATTTATTATGCAGCCCTGTTGCATGATATCGGTAAGATTGGTATACCAAATGCTATAATCAATAAGCCTGGTAAACTTACAGACGAGGAATATGAAATCATAAAAACACATCCTGTAATTGGAAGTGATATTTTGAAGTCTATTTCTTCTATGCCTGAAATCTCAATTGGAGCCAGAAGTCATCATGAACGTTTTGATGGAAAGGGTTATCCTGATGGGCTGGCAGGAGAAGAAATTCCTTGGATTGCGCGAATTATAGGGGTAGCAGATGCTTACGATGCTATGACTTCAAACCGAAGTTACCGTGATTATCTGCCACAGCAGCGTGTAAAAGAAGAAATCTTAAAATATCGTGGTATTCAGTTTGATCCAAAGGTTGCTGATGCGATGATAAAGATTATGCAGGCGGATATTGATTATGTAATGCATGAATAGGAGTACTTTTTGAAACCACAGAATCTTACAGCAGAAGAACAGTACAACAAGATGGTTAATACGCCGGTGTCGCGGTTAATTACAAGTCTTGCAGTGCCAACGGTAATTTCAATGCTGGTAACGGCCATTTACAATATGGCAGACACTTTTTTTGTGTCACATATAAATACCCAGGCGAGTGCAGCAGTTGGAATTGTTTTTCCAATTATGTCGATTATTCAGGCAGTAGGATTCACACTTGGTATGGGTTCGGGAAGTCTTGTTTCTATCAGACTGGGTCAGAAGCGGAATGAAGAAGCAAGCATAATTGCATCTACGGCATTGTTCACAGCCCTTGGAGTTGGTGCTCTTATTACAATATTCGGAAATCTTTTTGCGCCGCAGGTTTTAAGTCTTGTTGGTGCATCTGAATCTGTTTTACCTTATGCTCAGCAGTATGGCCGCTTTATTTTCTGGGGTGCACCTCTTATGTGTGCCTCATTTGTCCTGAATAATGTTCTGCGTTCTGAGGGCAAGGCTTTCTTTTCTATGATTGCTTTGACCAGCGGTGGATTGATAAATATTGCCTTGGATCCGCTTTTTATTTACGGCTTTGGAATGGGAATAAGCGGTGCGGCAGTTGCAACAATCGTTAGTCAGACAATTTCATTTGTGATACTTTTGAGCTGGTTCTTGCGTGGAAAAGCTGTATGCCATATGAGTATTAAGCTTTTCAGGGGTACTGTGGATGTGCTCGGAAAAACTGTTGCTACGGGTGTTCCATCTCTTGCACGTCAGGGACTTGCGAGTGTTGCGACAATTTTACTGAATACTACAGCCGGCGCTTACGGCGATTCTGCAGTAGCGGCTATGTCCATTACTACAAAAATCGTGATGTTTGTTGCCGCAATTATGATTGGAATTGGTCAGGGCTTTAGTCCGGTAAGTGGTTACAATTATGGAGCCAAACGTTATGACCGTGTAAAAAAAGCTTATAGATTCCTTGTTGGAAGCGGCTTTGCAATTATGGCCTGCTTTGCTATTGTGATTTTCATTTTTGCAAATCAGATTATGCACGGCTTTATTAAGGATGAAGCAGCAGTTGCGGTTGGTGTTGTTGCACTTAGATGGCAGATTGCGTTCATCCCATTTCATCCACTGATTGTAGGAACCAACATGTTGATGCAGTCTACAAGACATATAAAGGCAGCAACATTCCTTTCTATGAACCGCCAGGGAGTATACTTTATTCCAGCTATTTTGATTTTACCTCGGCTGTTCGGTTTACGTGGTGTAGAAACCAGTCAGGCTGCTGCAGATATTTTGAGCGCGTTTACTGCAATTCCATATCTGATTCATATGTTCAGAAAACTGGATAGACTGGCTAAAGAGAACGAAGTGGCGCGCAGTTAAAGACCTGCTGCTTTTATAATTCTATCGGCAAAGGCGTCGGCATCGTATGTGGTGCCGGCGGTAATTTCCAGATTCGGGATATCGTATTTTTCGCAGTCGGCTTTAAATTCCTTGCTGCACATAATAAGCCGTTCGAGATCCGGGTCGTCACAAAGACGTTTTTCTATAACACTTGCCTTTCCAACCACTTTATCAAAATTAGCGCGCAGATATTCTTCGTCCATTGTAATAAAAGTACAGTAGATTTTCGAAAGATATTCAGGTGAAAAAGCCAGTTTCCATTCACCGGGAATATAACAGCCTTCAACAATCATATTCTGATCATTTTCAATTGCGGTCTTAATCATCTCAGCCACAAACGGCCATAAAAAATATCGCATCTTGTAATCGTCTTCAACAGTGAGGTTTGTGCGTCCGCTGCGAATATAGCCCATCTTCAGATGGTCCAGACTAATATAAGGGAAGTGCGTTCGTTCCAAAAGCTTCTGCGCAATCAGAGTTTTGCCAACATGACTTGAGCCGCCAATCAGAATAATCATTTTGTCACCTCGAATAGAGTTTAACATAAATGCAAAAGACAGTCTTCAAATTTATCTATAAAAGAAGCACCCAAAAACAAGGAAGACAGCGGTTTGATAACTAGACTTATTCAATAGCCAGTATTATATTAAATTTATAGTCAAAACAGGAAAGATTTCCAGGTTTTGCAATATTTAAAAAAAGGAGACTTTATGTTTCATTTAGTGGGAAAGTGGAGTATTACACCTAAAGATGGGGTTGCCGAAAAATTTGATGTAAACCATAACAAAAAGTGGAATATCTTTTTTGGTATTCTTGAGTTCAGCAATGCGTATATGCTGATTAAAATGATTATAAATCTCTTTAAGAGTTTTTCTAAAGGTGCTGAAACAAATCCAAATATACCTCTTTTATTCAAGGTATTGCCATATTTAGAGTTGATTCTTATTATCAGTATTTTTGTTACCGGCATTCTTTATTTTTGTAATAAATTGATTGCTTATAAGATTTACTTTGTACAATTCTTTTTCCGTTTGTTATTTTTTATTCCATCATTCGGACTTCTTTTGAAGCTCAGAGTTTTTATTTCAAATTCTGTATTTATAAATGTCATGAACGTAGTTTGTGTAATTTTAGAAGTCTGCAGATTCGTAGTAACGATTTTTATTGTTCATGAAAGCCGCCGGTATGTATGATTTTGTGGGAGATGTATCAAATATTTAAAAAGCAACCGGTTGCCGTAGAAAGAGTGGAATGTTATTGTTATAATAAACTATAGGTTAAGCTATGTAGCTGCGCCAAAAGGAGTATTTTTAATATGAAAACTGTTGCAGGAATTGACCTTGGTACACAGAGTATGAAGGTTGTAATTTACGACTACGAGAAAAAAGAGATTATTGAAAAGGCTAGCTGTCCAATGGATTTGATTTCGGAGGCAGACGGAACACGTGAGCAGAAGGCTGAATGGTTCGACAAAGGACTTGAGGTTTGTTTTGGAAAGCTTTCTGCTGAAAACAAGAAGACTATCGAAGCTATTGGTGTTTCTGGTCAGCAGCATGGTTTTGTTCCGCTCGATAAGGACGGAAAGGCTTTGTATAACATTAAGCTCTGGTGCGATACTGCAACTACTGAACAGTGTGCTTACATCACTAAGAAAGCAGGCGGCGACAAAAAGGTTGTAAAACTTCTTGGTAACCTGATGTTGCCTGGTTTTACTGCTCCAAAGATTCTCTGGCTCAAGAACAACAAGCCAGAGGCTTTTGCTGCTCTTAAATATATTATGCTTCCACACGACTATTTGAACTGGAAGCTCACAGGCGAGTACGTTATGGAGTACGGCGATGCTTCTGGTACTGCTTTGTTTGATTCTGCAAACCGCTGCTGGTCAAAAAAGATTTGTGACATTATCGATCCAAAACTTCTCGGCCTTCTTCCAAAGCTGATTGAGCCTAGTAGCCCAGCTGGAAAGGTTAGCGCTGAAGCAGCTGCCGCTTATGGTATTCCTGAAGGAATCCCAGTTTCTGCCGGTGGTGGAGACAACATGATGGGTGCTGTTGGAACTGGTACTGTAGCTGACGGATTCCTTACAATGTCTATGGGTACTTCTGGTACACTTTACGGATATTCTGATAAGCCAATCAATGACCCTGCAAATGGTCTTTCGGGCTTCTGTTCATCTACTGGTGGATGGCTCCCACTTCTTTGTACAATGAACTGTACTGTTGCAACTGAGTTTGTTCGTGGTCTTTTCCAGCTTGATGTTAAGGATCTTGATGCTGAAGCTGCTAAGGCTCCTTGTGGATCTGAGGGTGTTCTTGTAATGCCATTCTTCAATGGAGAAAGAACTCCTAACTTGCCAAATGGACGTGCAAGCATTACAGGTCTTACTTCTGCTAATACTAACCGTGCAAATATTGCACGTGCTTCTCTTGAATCTGCTGTATTTGCTATGCGCGGTGGTCTTGATGCATTCCGCAAGCTTGGTTTCCAGCCTAAGGAAATCCGCCTGATTGGTGGTGGTTCTAAATCTCCACTCTGGCGCCAGATTGCTGCAGATATTATGAATCTTCCAATCCGCGTTCCAGCATTGGATGAAGCAGCTGCTCTTGGTGGTGCTGTTCAGGCTCTCTGGTGTCTTAAGAACCAGAATGGTAAGTGCGACATCGCAGAGCTTTGTGCTGAGCACATCACACTCGATACTTCAAAGAGTGCAGATCCTATTCCTGAGAACGTTGCAGCTTACGACAAGGCATACGCTGAGTACAACAAGGTTCTCGACCAGGTTGCTCCACTTTACGTGTAAATAAACAAATAATCTGATAAATTATAACCGTCAGTTCTGTAAATTTTAGAGCTGACGGTTTTTTATTTGCTCAAATATCTGAAATAAAGTAGACTGACTATATGTTATTTTTTAGCATTGCTGCATACACAGCGTTTGGAATTTTTTGTATTTATTGTATTGTCTCAGGTATAAAAAAGCTGAATGAAAAAAAGGCAGAGCAGGAATCACCGGATTATTATGTTGATGAAAAAGAGCATGATGAGGCTATGAAGGCTGCTGAAGCTTTTGAAAAAGGCTACTTTGAACGTATCAGAAACGGAGAACAGTCACAGCAGTTTTTATCTGTTGGTAGTATGATGATTTGTTCACTTTTAAGAAGCCTGCTTGCAGCAGAAGGAATTCCTACTTATATTCAAAACGAGCATGTTAATAGCATGTATTCCCTGAATTCACTTTCAGGAAATTCAGCTTTTTCTATAAAGGTTTTTATTCTTATTGCAGATTACGATCGTGCTTATGAAATCATTTCTGATTATATTTCAGCACACGAAAAGGTTGATGAAGAAAAGACTTCAATAAAATCACCTAAAACAGTTGCCAAAGCAGTTCTTTCTGGAATGTTCTTTGTAAATCTACCTGAGGGGGCAGAAGAAAAAGTACATGGCATAATGATTTTACCAAAAATAAACTGATTATTTAAAAAAATTATACTGAATCAATTCAGGGTGGTATTCAAAATGCATGTTATCGTAGATAACCCATTTACCACCCCAGATAAAACCTTCTTCTTCAAAAGCTTGGATTACAGATTCTGGAGGCATCCAGCGGTTTTTTAGAGGAATCAGCATCCAGGTATTCGGATATTTACTTTTTGCCCAGCTCCAGAAAATCTGTTTTCCTTCCTGGCTTTTTGGAAGAATATCCATAGCAATTCCAAGACTATGAAAAGATTTTCTGTTTGTTCCTTCGATGATTCGCCAATAGTAAGCATCACAGGATTTCATGTTTGCAAGAAAGTGTTTAACGTCGCTATCTGTTTCTGCAAGTTTATTGATTTTTTCTTCGACTCTTTTCAGAGGAGCTTCCATACGCTTATGAACGTTAGTTAGTTTACCTAAGAAACTTATTCTTACAATATTACTTTCTAAAGATCTGCGAGTTTCTGCTGAGTAGAGGGCTTCAAAAAAGAACATAGGCGTGCCGGCACCTTCCTGTCGATTTTCCGTTGATGAAAAATTTTTTATCTGTTCTTTTTCTTCTTCTGTATAAGTTTCTGGATCTATTAGTACTTGTGGATAGTTATATAAGAGTGACCAGTATTTATCTTTATTTGAAAGTTCAGAAGCTGGTAAAAAACTTCCGTTTGCCCAATAAAAATCTACAACCTTTTTAATGGTGCTTTTATCTCCCGGAACTACTGGAATTCCTACGCTGATTTTCCAGTCGCTTATTTCTGTATCAAAATGTTTTTCAAAACCGATATCAGGATAAGCCCGTTCAAAGTATTTAAGATTACCGATTCCAATAAAGGGCCGTTCCTGAGCAAAAGTCTGTGAGAAAAATAATAGAGATATCAGGAATAAGAGTTTTCGCATAATCAATAACTATTTTACATCCTTGAGATGTCGGGCGTCATTTAAAAGTTCAATTGTAGGAACTGTCAGTTTTCCCGGAGTTTTATCGAATCGAAGAATCGAAATTGCTGTGTGCTGAAAATGAAGTAGGGCACACATATAAGGGAACGGCTGGTTTAGTACGCGAGACATAAATGCAGCGCTGGCTCCACCATGATTAAAAATGGCAAGTGTTTTTTGTTTATCATCCGGACGTGTACAACGGTAGTAAAAACCTTCGCGTTCATAGCCCTGAGTTGCAAGCCATTTATCTGTTTCTTCACCAATCTTATCTGCATCAACTGTTGCAAAATTATTCTTAAAAACAGGATATTCACGCCAGTTTGGACTCTGAAGATTTTGACCACTCCATACTAATTCATCAGCTCCGTTCCAGGGATTCCATTTTGGCTCATACAATTCTCCTTCACAGCCGTAGCGGATTTCGCGGATAAAATCGAGAATTTGTATTGGTTTTATTCCTGAAGCTTTGGAAAAATATTCTGCTGTCTGAAATGCCCGGCCCTGAGGAGAAGAAAAAATCTCATCAATTTCTTCTGATAAAAGTCTTTGAGCAGCAGCTGCTGCCTGCTTATGTCCAAGTTCTGTCAGACAGTCTTTTTCATAATCAGGATTTCCATGACGTATAAGTATGATTCTCATATTGTAACTTCCTATTTGGGTGTAAAAAATTAAAAGCTTTCACTTATAAAAAGTTTTTTGTTTATAAAGATTCTCCTGAGCAGTTCTTCTTTTCCATTGATTTTCACATCAGAGCGAAGAAGGGCTTCATCAATACTTAGGCAGCCAACTGCAAGCTGGCCAAGAGGTCGAATATTGGCTTCAAGATCAAACTTACAATCGTTAGTTTCGTCATTTATAACTTCAACCTTATCTGCCATAACATGAAGTGCAATATTGTTTTCTTTTATGATTTCATCTGTAATCTTAATTGTAAAATCACAGTCTGAAGGCTTCTTCAAAACTTCAAAAAGTTTTACAGCATTCATAATTCGAACCATAAAATGCTGGCAGGTTCTTTTTTCAATTTCATATGCGTTTGGTGCAGATATTATTTTAAGAAGATCAATTCCCATTGGAAGAGGAAGAACTATCGAACCATAGTCTGCGGTAAAACGTGACAGGAAATTTAAAATCGCATTAAAGCCAATTCTGCTGGTCCATGCACATTCTTCAACTTTGAGGATTGCAGCTTCAGGACTAAATTCATCCTTGAAAATTAAATAAGAAACTGGCTTTCCATTATGCTTAAAAACATAAGAGAATTTTCTATCAATAAATTCCTTTTCAATCTTAAGATGCTCGAGCATCATCGATTCTGTTCTAACGGCTGAAAGATTAAAAGTTGGAGAAAATTGATTATAAATATCCATGAAATCTTTAATGTTTTCACCAGGCTGCCATCGATAAACTTCGCATTTTTCTTCGGAAGGAAGTGAGTGATAGTCTTTTAAAGCACCCGGATGCATTTTATATTCGTTGATAAAAGGCACTACCTCATAACCAAATTTTCTATAAAATTTATGATTGAACGGATACAGAGATGAAAGTACTTCGCCATTGCGATAGGCTTCCTTCAGAATTTCATAAAAAATTTCGCGAATAGCTCCCGTTTCTCTATATTCAGGATAAGTTGCTACAGCACCGATACCACCGGTTTTTACAGGCTTTCCATCAACATAAAAATCATAATGATTATTGATTATGCGAGCCATCAGTTTATTATCATCAGAAAAAGCACCCCAGTCTTCACAGGTTTCTGCTTCGCATTTCTGACGTTCTGACTCAATATTATCTACGCGACGATGAAAACAGTATACAAACAGTTTATAGGCGTCAAATCTTTCTTTGCCTTCAAGTTTTTTAATTATCATTTTTGAATTTCCTCTTTAAAAATAATTATAAAATAACAGTATAGATAAATCAAATTGAAAATTGATAAGTTTGAGAATTTCAAAACATTCTATACATTTCGCTACGTTTTTTCGCATCTCTTTACATTTTTCAACATATTCTGTTAAATAGTCTAGTTATGGAAGATTTAGATAAAAAAGATGGGGCTGCTGCCTCAGAAACTAAAACAGTTCAGATTGAAAATAAAATGGGTACTATGCCGCTCGGTAAACTTTTGATTCAGATTTCATTACCGATGATGATTTCTATGCTGGTACAGGCGCTTTATAATATTGTAGATAGTATTTTCGTTGCACAGATTTCGGAAAACGCACTTACTGCAGTTTCTCTTGCGTTCCCTATTCAGAATTTGATGATTTCTACTTCAGTTGGTACTGGAGTTGGTGTAAATGCTCTGCTTTCTATGAGACTTGGACAGCAGGATAAAAAAGCTGTAAGTGATTCTGCTATGAACGGTATTTTCCTTTATGCTATCACTTGTGTTGTTTTCATTGTGCTTGGAATTTTTGTTCCACGCATTTATTTTGAATCACAGACAAATAACCCTGAAATCATTGAGTATGGTGTACAGTATCTTTCTATATGTATGATTGTTTCTGTAGGCTTATATGGTGCTATTTTGTTTGAGCGTCTTCTCCAGTCTACAGGACGCACTGTTCTTTCTATGATTTCTCAGCTTGCTGGTGCTATCACAAATATCATTTTTGATCCTCTTTTGATTTTCGGATTGCTTGGATTCCCAAAACTTGGAATTGCCGGAGCAGCCTGGGCAACAGTTTTAGGTCAGATAGTTGGTTTCGTAATTTCACTTTCTCTGAACCTTACAAAGAATAAGGAAATCAGTTACAAAATTAAGGGCTTCCGTCCTCATGGTAAAGTAATTGCTGATATCTACAAGGTAGGTGTTCCTTCTATTCTGCTTGGATCTATTGGTTCGGTACTTACATATCTTATCAACTTGATTCTGGGTGCCTTTACAATGACAGCCGTTGCAGTTTATGGAGTTTACTTTAAGCTTCAGAGTTTTATTTTTATGCCTGTTTTTGGTCTTAATAACGGAATTGTTCCTATCGTTGCTTATAACTATGGTGCAAAACGTAAAGACAGAATTATGCGTGCAATTAAGCTCTGTGCTATTGCTGCAGTTTTAATTATGGGTGCTGGACTTTTGATTTTTGAACTTTTCCCACGTCAGCTGCTTGCAATGTTTAATGCTTCAGAAGAAATGTATGCTATTGGTATTCCGGCCCTTAGAAGAATTGCCCTTCATTTCCCAGTTGCAGCAATCTGTATTACATTGATTTCAGTTTTCCAGGCTCTCGGAAAAGGTCTTATGAGTATGATTGTTTCATTTGTTCGTCAGATTATTGTGCTTCTTCCTGCAGCCTATCTTCTTTCTCTTACAGGTGATGTAAATAATATCTGGTGGGCATTTATAATTGCAGAAGGAGCTTCTGTAATTGCCAGTGCTATAGGAATGCGTATTACTTATAATAAGGACATTAAAACTCTTTAAATTTTGACAGTTTTCATATTTCCGTTATACAATATTAACACTTAATTTGTATGGAGAAGAGATATGAATTTGTTTCAGCTATATATGCTATTTTTTGGTGTTAGTACTGTAATTGGCGTTCCTTTACTATCATCATTCCAGGTTACCCAGATTAAAGGGTCTTCCTGGGCAGACTGGATAAGCGGTCTTGGAGCATCCTTAGGACCGGCTGCCGGAATCTGTGTTGTCATCACAATAATCAGTTATATCATCATGAAGCCGCTTCTGAATCTGATTAAGAAAGCCGAAACAGAACCAATAACCGAAGAAGAACAGAGAAGCGTAGATAAAATCCTTAAGAAAATCAGAATCCTTTCAACAGCAGCTCTTATGGCAGGTTATCCTGTTGGTAATGGTTCAACAATCATCATAAAAACAATGGCTGGTAAGGTTAACTATAATAAAGTTGATTTGATTGTCATTATGATTTTGATTCTTTTATATGGTTTTACAGCTGTTCAGTATTCTGTTAACTGTTTTGCAACAGTTTCACGCCGTCAGCTTTATAAACTTAAGCTCATTACTACAGAGGGCTTTAAAACCTCTAAAGTTTCTATGAATCTTGGACAGGGAATTTTAATTGCAAGCCTTACTGTTGCATGGCATGTTTTCTGTTCTGGTTATAGTGCTGTTCGCCACGGCTGGTCTATGGATTTATTTGTTCACAAAGCACTTTTTGGTATTGCCCAGTCGGTGATTTTCTGTGGTCCACTTATCGTTATAACACTTATTCAGCTTCGTCACCGTTTTGCAATTTCAATCAATCAAATTCGTAAACTTCGTACAGAAGGTGATCTTCAGAGCCGTATTTATGTAGGATCTTTCGATGACTTTGGTATTATCATGTCGGAAATGAACCTTCTTATGGATTCACTCCGTACTTCCCTTTTAAAATTGAAGAATGAAGCTGATGCGGTAGATTTAAGTGCAGAAGAGCTTATGGGCCTTACAGAATCATCTTCTTCTGATATTGCTAAGATCGTTGAAAGATTCCAGGAAATGAGTTCTGAATCTAATAATCAGGCTGAACTTCTTGTTTCTGTAAATGAAGGTGTTACAAAGCTTAGTGCTGATGCTACAAAGGTCAGCGACTTTACAGGCTTCCAGTTTAAATCAGAAAAAGAAAATGAAAATTCTATGACTGAAATGGTAGATAACTTTAAGGCTATCACAAATCTGATTGAACGGGCACAGACTCTTTCTGATGCGCTTACTGCAGAATCTGTTTCTGGTAGTGCGGAAGTAAAGAAGACTCAGACTGTAATCAATGGTATTACAGAAATGTCTAAGCGCATGATTGAAGTTATCAAGGTGATTCAGGCTGTTGCTTCTCAGACAAACCTTCTTGCTATGAATGCGGCTATTGAGGCGGCACATGCGGGTGATGCCGGAAAGGGATTCAGTGTTGTAGCCGACGAAATCCGTAAACTTTCTGAATCTACTCAGAACTCTACAAAAGATATCAGTAATCTTATCAATGAAATTGCTAAATCTATGGAAGAAGGTTCTTCGAACATGGAACTTACAAGTAATGCATTCAATAAGATTCAGAAAGAAATTGAAGAGCAGAGTGGTGTTGTTGCAGAGATCTCAAAGACTATGGCTCAGCAGTCAAAGGATGCTAATTCAATCCTTTCAAGTACAAATATTATTGTAAAGCAGATTGAAGACGTTAGTGGTCTTGCTAAGAATCAGGCAAATTATACAGAAGAGATTATGAATGATTTGACTGAAGTAGTAAATCTTGCAGGAAAGGTAAATGATTCTGTTGGTGAGTCAGAAACTGTAGTTAAGAACTTCTCTGAATCGTTCTCTACTGTCCGTGCTAAGGCTGAAGCAAATAAGAAATCTGTTCTTTATATCACTGAAGAAATTAATAAGTTCAAATTATAACGAAAAACCGGGCTTGCGGGCCCGGTTTTTTTATCAGTCAAATTCGATTTGAGTTTTAAGGTCGCCGCCTTTGCCGTAAATACAGCAGATGTGGCGGCCTTCGTTTTCTGCGTACTTGCAGACAATTGCTTCTCCTGATTTTACTGCCATTTTATAACTGATACGAAGCTTCTTGAAATTGCGGTTTTCAAAAACCTCTTCCGGCAATCCTTCAAGGGCATAATCAAGATATGTAAGATTGTGAACATGGTCATTAAAATCTATATCAAGACGGCGGATTGCAATTGGAGTTTCTCGGGAAAAGCTTTCCGGAAGTACAAGTTTAGGAAGCTTTGAATCTTCGTAGGTATGCTTATCTTCCGGCTGGTATTTGTTTATGATTTCCTGAGTGATTTTACATGGACGATTTGTATTGAGGTCGAGCAGTATCCACTTTGTAGTGCCCTTTACTGAAAGTTCCCCGTTACAATACATTTCAAAGTCACGGGTACAGATGAACAGATTATTAACTGGTTCTGACCAGGTACGGGCAACGATTTTGTCGCCGTATTTAGGATAGATGATTACATCAATCAGCCAGTCGGTAAGAACCCAGGCTTTTCCGTTGCTGGAACCTTCAAGAATCGCGTCCCCGGCAGCGTCAGAATGTTTATTTCCTGAATTCTCAAGAATTTTAAGAATAGAACCAAGCAGCATGTCGCCGTTCTTTTTGTAATCTTCAAGCAGCGGCTGATATTCAAAATCGATAATCACTTTTTATAACCTCTCGTTTCAGAATGACAAAAAGTGGCTATTTTGTCAATCTATCGAACGCTGCCTTTGGTTTTCCTTCTCCATCAAACAGCAGAGGAACGTCTGTTCGGTCTGGAACTGGGAATCCGTTTTTCCAGCTCATACGGTCGGTAATACCCCAGAGAACGACATCCTTCAAAATGCCGGCTTTAGCTTCTTTCTTAAAACATTCAAAAATCTGATAGTAGCGTTCTGCCTGCTGCTCAAAAAGCTCTGGTGTATATTCGCGGCGTGGATCAAACTTGCCGTTGTTCTGTTCTTTATCCGGGTAAACAGAAATTTCCATTTCTGTAACAATTACGTTGAGTCCAAGGCTTCCGTAAAGTTCGATTGTCTTTTCAATTTCACTTACAGGTGGATTTTCAATGTTGATATGCATCTGAAGGCCAACTGTATCTACAGGAACTCCACGCTCAAGTAATCCTTTTAAGAGATTGTACATGCCCTGGCGCTTTCCAGGAACAATTTCAAGATTATAGTCGTTGATTACGAGGCTTGATTTAGGGAATGCTTCTTTTGCCCAGAAAAAGGCCTTATCAATATAATCAGGTCCGAGAATATCAAACCACTGGGAGCGGTCTGCTCCGTCACGGAGAATAAAGTTCTTATCTGAAATACATTCATTTACGACATCTACAGAGCAGATATCGTCGCGGTAGCGTTCACCAACTGTGAAAATATATTTTTTAAGACGTTCTTCGAGTACTTCTTTGCTCACTTTTTCGCCTTTTTCATCTTCAAAAATCCATTTAGGTGACTGATTGTGCCAGACGAGGGTGTGCCAGCGCATATCCTGGCCGTTTGTTCTGGCGAAATCACGGAGGCGGTCTGCCATCTTAAAATCAAAATCATTTTCGCCGTTATAAATCGAGCCCATTTTACATTCGTTTTCAGCAACTACAAGATTAAACTGATTTGCAGCCAGTTCATAATCTGGCAGGCGGCCTGTTGGCAGAGGTTTAGGCTCTGGAAATTTAAATTCAGGGAATTCTGGAGTAGGTTTGAAGTTCTTTTTGAAGTCTGCATAACGGATTTTCATCTTTTCGAAGTGTTCAACTTTTTCTTCTTCAGACATAAGGATAATTCCGCTGATAGCAGCACCAACTCTAAAATAATCTTTATAGCTTTCGAATAATCTTTTCATGATTTTATTATGCTTTGTTTGCATGAATAAAAATAGCGGGGAATATTCTTAGAAATTGTATGAATCTATATTACAACGTTTTCGTAAGGCAACCGGTTGCTTAAATTTGTATTTATTAACAGAAATTTAGTCTTTAAATAGTGAAATATTTATACACTCGTGATACAATATCATGAGCGTTTCTTCGGATTTTTTGCGCATGGGAGTTTAGTGCAAACTACCCGGTTAAACGTTTAATAGGAGTTAAAGAAAAAAGATGCGTATCAAATCTGTTTTCAGTCACAGTTTTGAAAAGTATGGAAAGGTTCTTACAGGTTATGATGTAACAGACCTTCTCAAGAAACTGGACGACACAACTAAAAAACCGGACAATGCTGTAATTTATGAGCCGGGCGATGCCGGATTGGAAAGTCTTCCAATTGCAAAAGAGTTCAGTGACAATGCTTACGGCGGAATGCCAATCCAGGTTGGTTACTGCAATGGTAACAACACTAAGCTCAACTGTCTTGAATGGCACCGTGGTTCTGAGCTCAACATTCCTTCAAACGACATGGTTCTTCTTCTTGCACCTCTTCAGTCTGTAAAAAATGGAAAACTCAACACTTCTGCTGTAGAAGCTTTCTACGTTCCAAAGGGAACTGTTGTAGAAGTTTATGAGACAACTCTTCATTATGCACCATGTAACGCTGTAAAAAATGGCGAAGTTTCTAAGGAAGGTTTCCGTGTAATTATCGTTCTTCCAAAGGATACAAACACAGAAAAGCCTGCAATCAAAGAAATTGATTTCGAAGATAAGCTTTTGTGGGCACGCAACAAGTGGCTCATTGCTCATCCAGATTCAAGTGAAGCAAAGGCTGGCGCATTTGTAGGCTTGAGCGGTATCAACATTGATATCTCTAAAGCAAAATAAAATAGTATTAATTTTATAGGAGTATAAAATGATTAATAACAAACCAAAAATTAAGATTGGTATCGTAGCTGTTAGCCGCGACTGTTTCCCAGAGTCTCTTGCTGTAAACCGCAGAAAGGCTCTTGTTAAAGCTTATACAGAAAAATATGGCGCAGACGAAATCTACGAATGCCCTATCTGTATCGTAGAAAGCGAAATCCACATGTGCCAGGCATTGGAAGACATTAAAAAGAACGGCTGTAACGCTCTTTGTGTTTACCTTGGTAACTTTGGTCCAGAGATTTCTGAGACTTTGCTTGCTAAGCACTTTGAAGGTCCAAAGATGTTCTGTGCTGCTGCAGAAGAGACTTCTAAGGACGGCGGACTTATCCAGGGTCGTGGTGATGCTTACTGTGGTATGCTCAACGCTTCTTACAACCTCAAACTCCGCAACATCAAGGCTTATATCCCTGAATATCCAGTAGGAACTGCTGAACAGTGTGCAGACATGATTCACGAATTTGCACCAATCGCAAAGGCAGTTTATGCTTTGAACCACCTCAAGATTATTTCTTTTGGACCACGTCCACTCAACTTCCTTGCTTGTAACGCACCTATTAAACAGCTTTACAACATTGGTGTTGAAATTGAAGAGAACTCAGAACTTGACTTGTTCGAATCATTCAACAAACATGCTGGCGACGCTCGTATTAAGGAAGTTGCTGCTGATATGGCTAAAGAACTCGGAAACGGAAACAAGAAGCCTGAAGTTCTTGAAAAACTTGCTCAGTATGAAATCACATTGCTCGACTGGGTTGAAGCTCACCGCGGATACCGTGAGTTCGTTGCAATTGCCGGTAAATGTTGGCCTGCATTCCAGACACAGTTTGGCTTCGTTCCTTGCTATGTAAACAGCCGTCTTACAAAGATGGGTATTCCAGTATCTTGTGAAGTTGATATCTACGGATGTCTTTCTGAGTTCATCGGTACTGTTGTTTCTGATGATACAGTTACTCTCCTCGACATCAACAACACTGTTCCACAGGATATCTATGATGAAGACATCAAGGGTAAGTACGGTCAGTACACACTCAAAGATACATTCATGGGCTTCCACTGCGGAAACACAGCTTCTACAAAGCTTTCATTCTGCGAGATGAAGTACCAGCTCATCATGGCTCGTGCTCTTCCTGTTGAAGTTACAAACGGAACTCTGGAAGGAGATATCGTTCCAGGTCCTATCACATTCTACCGCTTGCAGTCAACTTCTGACAACATCCTCCGCGCATACATTGCACAGGGTGAAGTTCTTCCAGTTGCTACACGCTCATTTGGTGGTATCGGTATTTTCGCAATCCCAGAAATGGGCCGCTTCTACCGCCACGTACTCATCGAAAAGAACTTCCCACACCACGGTGCCGTTGCATTCGGCCACTTTGGCAAGGAACTCTACGAAGTATTCAAGTACATTGGCGTAGCAGTTGACGAAATTGGCTACAACCAGCCAAAGGGTGTTCGCTACCCAACAGAGAACCCTTGGGCTTAAAGCCTAAAATCGAAAATCCGTTAAAAACTGGGCTGCGACAGCGGGCCAGTTTAGGATTATCGAAAGAACGGCTCAGAGGCAAGCTGTGCTTGCCGACCTACGGATCTTATAAAAAGACTGTCGAGAAATCGGCAGTCTTTTTTTTGCTTTTAATTTCAGTATGACTGGTGTCATATGAATAATTAAAAAAATTAGACACTTTATGACCTTGTTATTTGAAAATTCTGATTTACAATTTAGAAAAAATTATATGTGGTAAAGAAAATGAAAGCAAAAAGTTCAGAAAAAAAATTGTTTGTTTCAAAAAGAATTCTTTTATTTAAATCAAAGAACAATGGGTATTTGTTTTTTTGTGGCAATTCAAATAGTTTTTATCAATTGGAAGATGAAAATGTTCCATATGTAAAAAGAATGATAGAAGAAAATGATGCTTCGTGTTTGCCAGAAGAAATAAAACAAGATTTTATAAAAAGTGGTGTTCTACTTAATGAAGATGATGATTCATTTTTTGATAGAATGAAATTTTTGTCTTATAGAGTCAGGTTTTCAACGTCACAACTAGCTCTTACTATTGCTCCAACAATGGCTTGTAACTTTAAATGTGTTTATTGTTTTGAAGGAGACCGTGCAAAAGATGTTGGTAGTAATAATGTAACAATGTCTGAAGAAACATTAAATCAGCTTGTTGAGTTTATTCGCAAGAGTGGTGTAAAGAAACTTAACGTTGACTGGTATGGAGGAGAACCTTTATGTGCCTGGAATAAAATTCAAGAATTTAATGATAAAATAACATCCTTAAATCTTGAAAAATATGAACAACGAATTGTAACAAATGGTTCTTTAATTGATGAAGAAAAAATAAAATATTTTGCTGAACAACAATTTAAACAAATCCAAATAACTTTAGATGGAAAAGAAGAAACTCATAATAAAAATCGACCAATGAAAAATGGCGATAATTCATACCAGTCTGTTATGAAAGCCTTAGATTTAAGTTATAAATATTATAAAGAAACAAATATAAAACTTCCTGTTGTTATACGTGTAAATATTAGTAAAGAAAACTCGGATGAATATTATGAATTATACACGAAACTTAATGAAAAATATGAAAACTTATTCCTTGTTTATCCTGCTTTTGTAAGAAAAAATAGTAATGGGGATAAACATGCCTCTGCTTGTTTGAATTTTACCGACAAAGCGGAATTTATATTAAAACTTGCAAAAGAGAAGAATATTGGAATCAGCGAGCTCTTTCCAAAATCAAACAGACTTGTATCTTGTGGAGCCAATATGATTAATAACTATGTTGTAAATTCTAATGGGGATTTATACAAGTGTTGGGAAGATATTGGAGAAAAAAAATACTGTATTGGAAACATATTTGAAGGCTCTAAAGATGAAAAGAACAATAATTATAATTATGTAATGACAGGATCAGGATTTGAAGTAGAAAAATGTAAGGATTGTTTGTTTTTATATTCATGTCTTGGTGGTTGTCCAAGAGTTATATTGAAAAATGTTACTGCAAAGGAAGAAGAAAATTCTATGTGTTCAAATATCAAAAATAATACAGAAGAGTTTTTGGAAACTTATTTTGAGCTTAAAAAATAATATGTACAGTTTTAAGTTTTAAAACTGTGTATATATATGTACGGTAGGGTTAGATACTGTACAAAAAAGATAATAACAAAGTATTACACTAACCATAATGCTGTGTTATTAAAAAAAACTTCAAAAAAATAGGAGAAAAAAATGAAAAAAATCGAGGATTTCGGTGTAATGGAATCTTTTGGTATGGACGAAATTACAGTTGATGACATGTTCAATGTTGATGGTGCTTGTCGCGGTAATATTTATTGTAATTGTGATAGTTCAGGTTCAAATTATACCGTCTATAAATGTTAAGACTAAAAAAGAATAATTAATTTATTTTTCCCGTGAAAAAAAAATTTTTTCACGGGTTTTAATAATGGTATTTTATGATTTTTACAAAAAAAAAATTAAAAAAAAAGAATATAAAAAATAAAATTATTCCATATGACTTAGCTACTCTTCCAAAATATGCAGAAGTTGAAGAAATTTCACTTGAACAAATGGAAAATGATCTGGAAGAATTCTGTTATATTCTGGAAAACTGTTATGCAGGCTTTGAAGAAGCAAAAACAAAAGGTTTGAATATTGATAACGAAAAGAAGGCTGTTATATCCATATGGAATAAGACCCCTGTTGTAAAAATATCTGATTTTGCAGAAAGTCTTTATCAAAAATTTTCGCCGTATATATCAGATACACATTTTACTATTAAATCTTCTAATAAAAATACTTCAATTAATTATCATTTTATTAAAAATTTAAATATTTATTTTTCGGATCTATATGTAATAAAAAAAGATGGAAAAATATATGTAAATGAGACTCCTGACAAATCAATTAAAACAGGAAGTATTATTCAACTTGAAAATATAGCTGATTATTTATTTGAATATCCGGCTAAAGGTAACAATATATATAGATTAGGTATTTTATCCGAAAAAAATCAATCTGAAATCATCATAAAAATTAATGATAAAGAGGTTGTTCTGCCGGTTTGCAGAGAATTGTCAAATAATGAAGGTTTTTCGTTTAAAATTAAAGAGTGTAATAAAGCAATCTGGATAAGATACAATCGGTGCTATTATAACAATGAAGAACAAAAAGAACAAATATATGATTTTTTGAATACAGCAGATAAATGTAAAAATAAGGATGTAATTATTCTGGATATAAGAGGGAACCATGGTGGAGATGACAGTTATTCCTTAAAGTTTTATTCTGACTTATATTTTAACAATAAGAAAAAATCTGAAAAATTTTTGTGTAAATATAGAGCACCTGAAAAATGGATTTTTTCTTTGGCTTCGATAAAAGCTGCTAAATATGAATATAACAGATTTTGTGATTTATCAGTTCAAGCCAATAAAAAAATGCTAAATAAAATCATAAAAATAGAAAAAAAATTAAATCGAAAACCACAATTACTTATAGAAAGGGTTTTAGAATCTAAAGTTGATTTTAAAGACCCTGTATACAAAGGGAAAATTATTATCCTTACTGACAATGGAGTGGCATCTTCTGGAGAATCAATTCTTGAACAGGCTTATCTTTTTTTCAAGAAAAAAAATCAGGTAATTCAGATTGGAACAAATACTGTTGGATGTGCATCTTTCGGAAATCTTTTATCTTATCATCTTTCAAACAGTGGTCTGCAGATTAGCTGTGGATTTACCGATTATTCTGAAAATGTGTCAAAATCAAAAAAATTTAAGGGCGAAGGTAAAGGGTATTATCCTGATTACTGGTGTAGTGTAAAAGATTTGAAAAAAACTATTGAATCTGTATTGAATGTAAATAAGGAAGATGAATTATTTACGTTTATAAATGATTTGGCTCTTGAGTAAAACAATTATGGAAAATGCTACCTGACAATATTTTCAGATTTTGTTGGGTTGTAAATAAAAAAAATAAAAGGATAAAAAAATGGACTATAACAATCGTTTTTATTTATTTGATACGGAAAAGAATAATTATTTATATGATAATTATACAAAAGAAATATACAATGTAGAAAAAGAAGTTTCTGAAAACTTTAAAAAAATCCTCGAAAAAGATATTGATAATTTTAATTTATCTGAATTTCCAGAAAAATCCCGTCAGGATATACAAAATCTTATTAATGCAAAAGAAAAAATTGTTCCTGCTGTACGAGAAAAAAAATGTTTTATAACAATAAATGTTTCAAATAAATGTAATTTGAATTGTATTTATTGCTACAGAAAACACGAAAATAAAAGTCATCTTACAAAAGAAAATCTTCTGGAAATTGTTGAATTTGCCACTACAAAATATATGCCAGAAGCACCTGAGTATATTTTTAGTTTTGGTTTTACATCTGAACCTTTATTAGATTTTCAATTGTTAAAAGACTTTGATGAGATAATAGCAGATCATGAAGGTTTTTTACTTAAGCATGGGGATTTTATTAATTTTTCTGAAAAAAAATTATTTGAAAAACTTCCGGTTGAAATTCAGGAAAAATATAAGTCTGAAATAAGTGATAAACCTGGTGAGATTGAAGATTCTTATTTAAAAATATTAAATCAAATCCTGAAAAATGAGTCGTTGTGGAATTACTGGCAGATACAAAAAGATGAATATGTAAAATCAATGATTGCTTTTTCAAATAAGCTTTTTAAACAAAAAAGTGCTATGGCAAACAGAATTCTTCTTAATGAGCAATTCCAGGGGCTGATTAAAGAGCCAAAAGTAAAATATTATACTTTATTTTTCTATTCTAACGGTACACTCTTAAATCAAGAGCATATTGATTTTATAAAAGGCATGTATAAGACAGATTTCTGGATTAGTATTGATGGTCCTGAATACATAAATAATTATTCAAGAAATTATGCAAATGGAAAATCTTCATTTAACGATGTAATAAAAGGAATTGAATTATTACAAAAGAATAACATAAAAGTAAATATCAATACTGTTATTACTCCCAAAAATATAAATCTATTAGAAATAGTTGATTTCTTTAAAAGCTTAAAAATAAACTCTATGAATTTTCAACTTGTACGGAGTGAAAATCTTAAATTCAGTAAGGAAATACTTTATGAGTATTTAGCAAACTTTGATAAACTTTTGGAAAGAGTAATAGATGGAATAAAGAATAAAGATTATTTTTATATAAATTTCCTAAAAGAACATTTTTTCTTTGATGTACTGCAAAATTTTTACGCAAAAGGATTTATTACTAAAAGATGTGGTTGGGGTGAAAAACTTTCGGTAAATGCAGAAGGAGAGTTATATCATTGTGATTCTACTGTTGATCTGGAACAAAAGATAGGAACCTTCAGAGATAATATTACTTATGCAGATATCGAAGATAATAAAACTGTAGATCAAAAAGAAAAATGTAAAAATTGTTTTGCAAAAAACTTATGTGGTGGTACCTGTTATTATTACACGCTGCTTACAGGAAAAGAAATAAATGAAATTGAATGCATTTATAGAAAAGAGATAATTAAAAAAGTATTGAAGTTTTATGCAACTTTAATGGAAATGCATGAACTGAAGTCTGTTATGAATATTATTACTGGTAAACAAGAAGTAAATAATTTTATTAATGAAAACAAGAAACTTCCAGTTAATAAAAAGTTTATTCTTGAACAACAGAAGTTTGATAAGCTTGACGGCTGGTTTAGCGGACTCTCAAGAGCTATATTTGATAGTATTCTCAGTCTTCAAGAAAAAAATAGCATTTTGGGGAATTGTTTTGAAATTGGTGTCTGGAAAGGAAAATCGGCAATTGAAATTGCTAAATTCTTAAGAGAAGATGAAAGTTTATTACTTATAGATCCATTGTTAGATAATAATAAAGATGAAATTTTTACTAACCTGAAAGACATCACTGGTAAAGATAAATCTTTTCTTCAGATTTATTCTGGTTATTCAGAAGAATTTGATTATTATTCCGAAGCAAAAAATTATATGAAGAAAACACGTTTTATTCATATTGATGGATGTCATGTTGGTGAAAGTGTTTACAATGATTTAGTTCTGGCAGAAAAATTACTATCTAAAGATGGTGTTATTGTTGTAGATGATTTCTTTAATATTGAATACCCACAAATTACAGAAGCAACCTATAAGTACCTGAGTAATAACGAATTTACATTAAGACTCTTCCTTGCAGGTTCAAATAAAGCATATTTGTGCCGCCCAAATAGTTATGCATTTTATTATGATTTTTGTATTTCAATGCTGCAGAAAGAACTATTGGTAAGGGGTTTTGCTATAAAAATTATGAAAACTTCTCCAATTGGAGATAGTTTAACAATTTCACTCAAACCCTTTGATGCAAAAGAAGATTTACCAAATGGTTTTCAAGGATTTGACTGGGCTCAGGATAAAATTGAGTATATAGGATATAAGAAGTAAATGGGGTTTATGAAATATATACAACAACTTGACCAGAGTGACTGTGGCTGTGCTTGTCTTGCAATGATAGCAAGCTATTTTAAATGTCAGGTAAGTTTAAAAAGAATCCGCGAAGTGTCTGGAACAGATAAAAACGGTACAAATTTAAACGGTATGATTATTGCCGCAAAAGATCTTTCTTTTAATGTACGAGCCTTGAAAGGTGAAAAAAAACATATAACTCCTGATTTACCGGTACCCTTTATTGCTCATGAATCAGTAACAGACAACGGAAATGAATGGTATCATTATGTTGTAGTTCGAAAAATAACAAAGAAACGAGTATATATTTATGATCCTGATATATGTAGAAATAAATTCTCACTTTCGATAGAAGATTTCTGTAAAGAATGGACGGGATATTGTCTTTTTCTTACCCCATCTTCTGATTTTAAAATTACAAAGGAAGAAAAAAGAAATTCTTTAGGTCGTTTTCTACCTATTTTGAAACCACATATGGGCTTATTATCTGTAGTGAGTATTGTCTCTTTTCTTCTTATTTTATTTGGAATTGTTACATCCTTTTATTTCCAATATGTAATTGATGAAGTAATTTACTCAAACAGTTTATCTACTCTTACTGTGCTTTCTGTTGGGGTTTTGATATTATCGCTTTTCAGAAGTTTTTTAACTGCAATAAGAAGTTATATGTTAAATGTATTTTCTACAAAGATTGATTTTCATTTAATATTTGCTTATTTCAGTCATGTAATGAAATTACCTGTTTCTTTTTTTGATACCAGAAGAACAGGCGAAATCTTATCGAGAATGCGCGATGCACAAAAAATCCGTACTACATTAACTGATGCTGCCATTACTGTAATTATGGATACGTTAATGGTATTTGTTGTTGGAGCAATTCTTTTAATAAAAAATAAAATGCTTTTTGGCATAGCTGTAAGTATGGTGCCAGTTTCGTCAATTATTATTTGGGTTACCGCAAAACCTTTTGCAAAACAATACAGAAAATATACTGTAGAGAATGCAAATGTGGATTCTTATTTAGTTGAAACTATGAATGGCGGAACAACAATAAAAGCTCTGAATGCCAGTGAATATGCTTTTGCTGAATATGAAAAATTGCAGACTAAGTCGGTTTGGACATATTTTAAATTGAATGTCTGGCAAACAATTAGAAATATTTTTACAGATTTTTTTAATGAAAGCGGTACAAATCTGATTTTCTGGGTTGGAAGTTTTTTGATCCTGAAAGATAAAATGAGTTTAGGTGAACTTTTCTCATTTAACGCACTTCTGGGATATTTTTTAGGTCCATTGAGTCGTTTAGTGAATCTTCAACCAAAGGTACAGGAAGCTCTTGTATCTGCAGACAGAATTATGGAAATTCTGGAATTAGATGAAGAATTTGAAGAAGATTCTGAGAAAAAGAGAATCAACAGATATATCCGACCTGAAAAAATTGAAGGTGAATTACAAATAAAGAATGTAGATTTTACTTATGGTACCCGAAGACAGATTTTATTTGATATTAATGTTTCTATAAATAAAGGCGATTGGGTTGCTTTTGTTGGAGAAAGTGGAAGTGGAAAATCCACGCTCGTAAAATTATTACTTAAATTTTATAAGCCTCAGAAAGGTGACATCTTTCTTGATAATAACAATCTTGAAGATATGGATACTTTTTATTTGCGAAGCAAAATTGGATATGTTCCACAAGATATATTTTTGTTTTCTGGAACAATAGCAGATAATATTTCACTTCATAAATCTAACGCAACGATTGAAGATATTATTGAAGCCAGTAAGAAAGCTGGGGCTCATGAATTTATAAGTAAATTACCAGGGCGATACAATACCATATTAACTGAAAGGGGTTCATCATTAAGTGGTGGAGAACGCCAGCGTATAGCTTTGGCCAGGGCACTTTTAGGAAAACCAGAGTTACTGATTTTTGATGAAGCCACCAGTAGTTTGGATAATATCAGCGAACGAAGTATTCATGAAACCTTAAAGAACTTAAGAAAAGAAAAAGTTACTACCATTCTAATTGCTCATAGACTTACTACTGTCATTAATTGCGATAAGATTTTTGTTATGGAACATGGAAGAATTGTTGAAGAAGGAACTCATGAACAGTTAAAGGTTAATAAGGGGCTGTATCAAAAACTTTGGGAGAGTTCAAAATGAGTGAAAAAGTAGTTACAACAATAAAATTTGATGATTTCAAATTCAGTAGAGATTTTTTTGATTTAAAAATTTCAAAGAAATACTATAGATTTGTTTTTTTAGTATTAGCTTTTATTATATCTTTTTTTATTTGGATGATAGTTTCTAATTTTGATATTGTTGTAAAAGGAAACGCTGTAATACGTCCGAAAAATGAAGTTTCAATAATAAAAATCCGAAATAGTGGAATTGTTAGAGAAAAAAATTATGTAAATGGCTCTATTGTAAAAACAGGAGATCTTCTTTTTTCTCTTGATTCTGATGTAATTATGTCAGACATTGAAAATACAAAGCTCCAAATTCTACGAAATGAAAACAAGCTTGATGTTCTTGATAAATTAAAAAAAATTATTGAGAGTGAAGAAATTCCTAATGAAATTGATGAAGCAAGTATCAGGGCAAATATATATTTTTCTGAGAAAAATCAAAAGAAATTATATTTTGAAAAAGCAGATATGTTATATAAAAATGAAATTGCATTACCTGATGCTTTAACCTACAGTCAGAAAATCTTTGAGTTAAAAAATGAGCGGGATATTGCTAAGGCTGATTTAGATAAGTTTTCGGCTGATTTTATGTATTCTTTATTGTTAGAGAATTATACTCTACAAAAAGAAAAGGCAGATTTAGCCCAGAAATTAAAACAATTGGAAGAACAATTATCGCAATGTGAAATAATTGCAACTAAAGATGGCATTGTTGAAGAATTAACGACTTTCAGTGTTGGAGATTTACTTGGAAGTGGGGAAAACATAATTAGAATAGTTCCTTTAAATTCTGACAATATCAAAGCATTTGTAAATATTCTTGAAAAAGATATTTCGGATATAAAAATTGGACAGGAAGTAAAAATTAAACTTTCTGCATTCAATGAACATGAATATGGACAGATAAAAGGTTATGTTTCCAGAATTGGGGCAGACACTATATATGAAAATAATGTTCCTTATTACCAGATAGATATTGAAATTAAAGATAATACTATCAAAAGTAAAAAAGGAACATTAAGTTATCTTAGACCCGGTATGACTGGAATTGCAAGAATAAAAGTAAACCAAAAGAAACTGATGGCTTACGTTTTAGAAAAAATCAATTTAAAGGATTAGTAATCCAGTGTTATGTTTCCAGAGGAGGTGCGGAGTTTGATTTCTGCGCCGCCGCCGTTGTAGTCCATTTTGTAGCTTTCGCGGGGATTCAGGCGGTTGTTGTTGAACTTGTCGCGGAAGGTGCCGGAAGTGCATGAAGCATCTACTGAGAATTTAGCACGCATTGGAATGTAAAGATCGATGTTTCCGCTTGAGCATTCTATTGAAGAGCTGGCGGTTGGTTCTGTTTTAAGTTCAAGGGCAATGCCACCGCTTGAATTGTGGGCATCAAAATAATCGCAGTCGAGTTTCTTTACAGAGATTTTTCCGCTTGTTGATTTAAATTCTGCATATTCGCAGGCAAAGTCTTCAATTTCTATTTCACCGCTTGTTGAGTGGATTTCTCCTGTTTCACCAGTAAATTTCTTTAATTTGATGTCTCCACT
Source organism: Treponema bryantii (assembly GCF_900111035.1). Lineage (GTDB taxonomy): Bacteria > Spirochaetota > Spirochaetia > Treponematales > Treponemataceae > Treponema_D > Treponema_D bryantii_C. The sequence goes on along the minus strand of NZ_FOFU01000006.1, from coordinate 7,994 downwards.
GCTTGAAGTAACATTTAATTCATCTGAATCCAGGTTGTAAAGGTCGATATCACCACTGCTTGAAGTAATCTTTATATTGTCAGAAAAAAGTCCTTTTTCAGAATTAATTTCACCGCTTGAAGCTGAGAGTCTGATTTCATTTTTAGCTGAAAGCGGACGTTCAATATTTATTTCTCCACTGGAAATCTTAATGGAGATTTCATCGAAGTCTTTTTTTTGTGGAACGTAAACAATTACTGTACAGTTGAGGCCTGTTGGATCCGGGAAAAAGCTGACACCCTTTCTTACAGATTCTATATAAAGTGTTGATCCGGAAACTGAAACTTCCGGAATATATTTTTTATAGTTGCAGTAGATTTCAACTTCTATGCTTGTGGTGTCATAGGTTTCTTTGATTGTAATATTCTCAGAAGTAAGTTCAAATTCAAGATTTTCTAAGGCATTTGCACCGAACTGTTCTTTTTTAATCAGATTTGGAAGGGCAAAAAGTCCAAATGTGAGTGAAGCAAGAATTATTGTTGTGAAAAGTTTTTTCATTATGATACCTCTTATTGAATTCAACACTCCGTAATGCGGGAAATGTTACTTCCATATTTAATATATCAATTTTAGTTTTATTTGTGTATATTAGACTTATGAAGAACAAGAAAAATAATGAGCTTGCAGTTTGTGGTTTTGCAACTGTTAAAAAGCTCGAGAAAAATCATCCGGAGAAGATTACCCGCCTTTATTTTACAGAAGAAGTTGCCCCTAAATTCGGCGGTTTATGCAAAAAGCTGGCTAAGGTGCATGGAATATATAACCAGAAGCCGGCAGCCGACTTGGAGAAATTGAGTGGAACGGTGCATCATCAGGGTGTTGTTGCAATGATTGAGGCGCCTCAGATTGAGCCTCTGGACAGCGATATTACAGATGGTTGGATTGAGCGTGGTGAGAGTGCCGTATTGCTGGACCGCATTGGCAATGCAAATAACTTTGGTGCCATTGTAAGAAGTGCTGCTTTTTTTGGAATAAAGAATATTGTGATTCCGAATGACGAAGCTCAGAGCTCTATTACTACCAGCAGTTATCGTGTAGCAGAAGGCGGAATGGAATATGTAAACATCTACAGTGTTAATTCAAGCGTACGTTTACTCGAAGCGCTTTCCGGAAAAATGCTTCGTGTTGGTACAGATCTTAGTGCAAAAAAGCAGGTTAGTTATTTAAGCACCGCAGATGCTCGCAAAAAGCCAATTCTCGTTGTACTTGGTAATGAAGAGCATGGAATTAGTGAAGCAGTGCGTAAAAACTGTGATGAGCTGGTTATTATTCCTTGGGGCGGTATGTCAGAAGGTGTGAGTGAAAGTCTTGTAGACAGCCTTAACGTTGCGCAGGCTTCAAGTATTATTTTTTACGAAATGACAAAAAAATAGCCCGTTAGTAAAAACTAACTTCCCGATTTGGGAAATTTTCAGTATATTATAAATAGGATTATAAAAAGCAAAGGGGTTTTTTATGAAGAATTATTTTGATTTAACCGGTCAGGTTGCTGTTGTAACCGGCTGTTCTACAGGTCTTGGTGTTCAGATGGCTAAGGCTCTTGCTAATCAGGGAGCTAAAATTGTTGCCATTGCTCGCCGTAAAGAATTGATTGATGCAGTTGCTAAGGAAATTGCAGATACATATAAGGTAGAAGCTGTTGGTATTCAGTGTGATATTACTGATACAGACCGCGTAAACACTGTTGTCGATGAAATCATGGCTAAATTCGGCCGTATCGATATTCTTATCAACAATGCTGGAACTGGTGCTGTTGCTCCTGCTGAGGACATTACAGATGATCAGTTCTACAACGAAATCAATATTGATATGTTCGGTTCTTTCCGCATGGCTCGTGCAATTGCTAAAAAAGCTATGATTCCTGCAAAGTACGGACGCATCATCAACATTGCTTCTATGTATGGTCTTGTTGGAAATAAGGTTGCTCCATGTTCACCTTATCATGCAGCTAAGGGTGGTGTTGTAAACATGACTCGTGGTCTTGCAAGTGAATGGGGAAAATATGGGATCAATGTAAATGCAATCTGCCCGGGTTATTTCTACAGCCCGCTTACAAAAGAAACTCTGGATTCAGATTTCTTCCAGCAGAATGCTCAGACTATGATTCCTCTCAGCCGTTATGGCAACGAAGGTGAGCTTGATACAGCAGCACTCTTCCTTGCCAGCCCGGCTTCGAGCTATGTAACTGGTGTAATCCTGCCGGTTGATGGCGGCTACACTGCTATGTAGGTAACAATGGATTGCTTCGCTACGCTCGCAATGACGTCATTGCGAGGAGCGCAGCAACGAAGCAATCCATATTAAAACAGGCTGTCCTTAATTTCATCTTTATCGGCGAAAGGTCCTGCAACAGGCTTTTCGCCGCGTTTTTTTCCAAAGAAGTCGATATTGAAAATAATAGGACTTCCATCTGGATTTTCGTAATTCTGTTCCGGTTCAAAGGCTGGAGCAATATCTTCAGTGTGCATCAGCTTACATGACATAGCATCAGCTGGAACTTTACCTGTTGAAACCAATTCATAAAGATTTGTTTTAAGATAAATCTTACCATCCTTTTCTTCACAATCAATTTCTACATTATTTTCAGAATTAACGTAAGCATCAGCTTCTTTTGACATTGGTTTTGCACCATTGAAATAAAGGTTTCCGCCAGCCCATACAGGAAGTTCACTGTAATAACGGTCTGTAGTTTCTGAACCCATTCCGCAATAGCCTTCAAACTGAGCTTTCCATTCATCAAAAGTAGGATAGTTATTATAAGGAACAGTTCCTACAACAAAGTTTGAATCATCCCAGTCGTTCTTTTCATTTGCAACCATGCGAGCCTTGAATTCATCGCAAATTGGTTTCTGAATGAAGATATTGTTGTAGAATTTACAGTCTCCATGAAGAATAGTCATAAAACCTGCAACTTCTGTGCGATGCTTCATGTGATATGGAGTGTAGCGTGGAGAAGGACGGTTTGGAGCACCGTTATTACAGCCACGACCAACTGCAGTAAAGCTTCCGGCAAGAATATTATGAATTACAGCAACACCCTGAGTAGCAAGTTTGAGAGCACGTGGAGAAAGGAAGATATTGTTGTCTACAAGAGTTGGTCCGTGTGAAACTTCAATAAAGAGGTCTTCTGCAACTTCGGCCTTAATTTCCTTACCAGGATGCTGTGGAGGAATATTGTCGTGGAAGAAGTTCTGTGTTACGCGTGTTCCCTGAGCCTGCCAGTCGAGCCAGATACCTCGTGTACAGTGATGAATATGGTTTCGGCGGTATATACAGTCGATTGCAGCATGCATTTTGATACCACCAATTTCGGCACCAGCAAGATTCTGTTTATTATTGATGTGGTGAATGTGATTATTTTCAATCAGAGAGAAAACTCCACCAAGGTGACCTACAATACCTGTCTGACCGCAGTCGTGGATTTCGCAGTTACGGATGATATGTGAACCGATGCGCTCTTTAGACCAGCCTTCAACCTGAGCCTGGCAGATACAGTCGCGTTCTGTCTGAGTTCCGTCCTTGTATTTTGTCTTGAGCCATTTGTTATCATTTTCCGGCTGAAGATATTTTCCTAGAGAGATTCCGGAACATTTTGATTCATAGATTTCACAGTCTTCAATAATCCAGCCCTTAGACCAGTGTGGACCAACCATACCTTCCTGGTAAGCTGTTGGAGGTGCCCACTGAGTTGCAGCCTGAGAAACAACAAAACCGTTTAAAGTAATGTAGCCTACGCCTTCTTTTGAAGGATAGAAGCCGTTTCTGCGAACACTGATTTCAATATTATCTTTTGATGGATCTCTTCCTAAGAAGTTTACATAGAATACAGTTTCATCTTTAGAAGTATCCTGCTCGGCATACCATTTGTAGCGGGAAAACTCTGTATCCCATGCAGAATCACTAGGTTCAGCCTTTTTTACTTCATCAAGAGACTGAACTTCGTACATAGATTTTCCGTTGAGATATACATCTCCGGTATGAGCAATAAAGTAAGCGATAAACCAGTCGCCGCTTACGAGAGTTGTGTAAGGGTTATAATCACCGAAAATCTTGTTTGAAACGCGGGCTGTATAAACAGTACCGTCTACTTTAGTCCAGCCAGAAAGAACTTCAGCTCCAGTGATATGAGCTTCTCTAGGCTTTGCAGAACGGTAAACAATAGGTTTACCTTCTTCTCCTGCATTTTTAGGATCTACATATTCGCGGTATATACCTGGAGCAACAATTACTTCATCTCCAGCAACTGCAATATCAGCTGCCTGCTGAATTTTATTAAAAGGCTTGTTTTCTGAACCATCTCCGCCTGCAGCTGTTCTGCAATCAACATAATATTTCATATAAACACTCCTGAAAAAATTATATTACAGTATAAATGATACTGTATATAAGGGAATTTCCTATAAGAAAGTTATAAAAATATAGTAGAAATGTCTTGTCTTATTTTGATTATTTGTGATTTGAAATAATAAACTATAGTTAGTTCAATTACATTTGTCATAAAGTTATTTAAAAATTTGATTTTTTACAGAAAAGAGGAAATCAATTATTGATATTTGATTAAGTTATATATATAAAATATATAAAAAATAAAAAGTTGGAAGTAAAAAAATGAAAAAGTATATTTCTCTCATTATAATATCTTTTATTTTTGTGACATTGTCTTATTCAAAATCATTAATTAAAACAAATGGAAACATAACAGGAAGCCTCAAAAATGACGAAGATCATCCAAATTACAGTTTGGAAATTACCGTGGATAATGACAACGCATGTAAAAAAGAAAGTGATTTTTGTCTAGTACAAGCAGGAGAAAAACTTAATATAAAATATAGTTCAGCCTGTGTAAAAGGACATCCAGAAGGACCCCATGCACCTAGCGGAAGCAGTGAAGACCATACAATTCTTAAGATAAGAGATTCCAATAAGTCAATTAGTTATTCAAATCCAATAACTGTAAAAGAAAATGAAGTATATACTATAGAATTATATCATGAAGCTACCTCTACTTGGAACCCTAAATATGAAAGTACATTAATTTTTTCAGTTAGAATTTATGGTGTGAATAAAGATATTGATATTGTATCAGCAGATAAAATTACAAATTTTAAAGGATATTTATGTGATTTTCATGATAATAAATATAACTATGGATTAAGTATTTATTGTGAAAATGCAACTCAAAAGTTTAGTGAAAGACCTGTTTGGTATGTAAAAAAAGGAGAACCTGTAACAATAGTTTATAACTCTTATAGTGATGGTAATTCGTCAAGCGGATATAATTCATCAACAGGAGAATCTGGTAGTGGTGGATATTCTGACTACACATATTTAAAAAGAAATGGGACTACTTTAGGCAAGCTTCCTACAAAAATAGAGGAAGATATGATTTTTGAACTCTTTTTTGTACGTACTTCATGGGGGACTGCGGCTGGTAATGTACATGAAGAAACTTTACAAACAAAAGTAATAATCAAAGTAGATGATACGCCTCCAACAATGCCATCATCCATAACAGGATTAAGTGAAGGCTGGACAGCAGAGAATGTAACCCTTACAGCAAACGGAAGTACAGACGACAAATCTGGATTCAGCCATTATGAGTATAAAGTAGGAGAGCAAGGCGAATGGACAAGAGGAAGTGAATATAATTCAAATGTTCAGGAACATCAAATTCTTAATACAACAGTCTATTTCCGGGCAGTAGATAATGTTGGAAATGCTTCAGAGGCCGTAGCAGTACAGGTAAAGATTGACAGATGCAGTCCTGTTATCAGTGCCGATAAAGAAGCAAGAAAATGGACAAACGAATCTATAACAGTAACAGCAAGCGATGAAAATTCGGGAATACCTGAAAAAGCAGGATTGACAGTAGATAATGTTTTATATGATGGAAAGAGTTATACAATAACCGAAACAGGAAAACATACAGTAACAGCCAAAGATGCAGCCGGGAATTCGACAACAAAACAATACTGGATAGATAAAGAAGCTCCAGTAATAAACCTGAACGGCTATATTGCAGATACATGGACAAATAAAGACGTAACAATAAAAGTAACAGATAATCATTCGGACATCAAATCGGTAACAAAAAATCAAGAAGCAGTTTCGAATTATACAGAATTTAAGATTGAATCGACCGGGCAATATGAAATTACAGCAAAAGACAAAGTAGATAATGAAAACAAAGTAACAGTAAAGATAGATAAAGTAGTTCCATCTGTTTCAGAGCTGACATTCAGCGGATTCGGATACGAATCAAAAGGAGAAGCGGAATATGTGAACGCCTTTGACGTAAAGTATAATGTTACAGAGAATGATTCAGGGATAAAGGAAAATAAAAACATACTATATCTGAATGGTTCGATAGTAAACGAGAGTACAGATAAAAACGTTATATACAGAGAAAAACAGAATCTTGCAAAAGTTCAGAGAAAAGAAAATGATAAAACATTCGAATACAGCGTCAAGGTAACTGACAACGCCGGAAACAGATCAGTAGAAAAAAAGGCAAGACTGACCATTCCAAGAACAATCATCCTGAAAACCGTAGAAAAAGAAGATGAGAATCAGGGGCTTAGAAAAAGCTGTATAAAAGACGGATACACAATAAACGGAATCCTCATAAACAAAATAGATTTCGGCCTGTATAAGACAATCAGACTAAAGCGTACATTCCTCGCAGATAAAGAGGAAGGACAGAACCGAAAGGAGTTCTGCTATGAAGAATACAAGGCCAGATTTGACGGCAGTGTAAGAGAAGAAGAAATAAAGGAAAACTGGGAAAAAGCTTCACAGACAGTAATTACAAAAGCTGATGTAAGAAAAGTAACAATAGGCGGAGAAGAATACTGGTACTATGAAGACAAAATAAAAACAGAAAGCGGACTGGGGCACAGGGGTATCAGATACCAGGCAGAATGGGACTGGAAAGCATTAGGTGTTACGGAAAAAGGAGAATATGTAACAATCGATAAAACCGCAAATACCCCGGGAAGAGTAAAAATCAGACTGCAGGGAACAGATGTAAACGGAGAAGGAATCAGATATGTAGTACTTGATGGAGAGGGAAAGAGGATAGAAGAAGAAAGTGATGCAGACTTTACAGTGCCAGTAAGCGGAGTAATAAGGCTTGCAGTGAAAGTAGAAGATGCAGATTTTGATGATTACAGCATCGAAGCGACAGAACTTGTAAAGGCCGTATTCATGAAAGGCAGCGAACAGAGCGAAGAAACGCTTACGGTAGCAATGGAAGGCGCTGGCGCAGAAGGATACATAGTAAAAACAAACGAAAACGGAAATCTAAAGTCACAGTTCCGTCCAGGAAACACAAGTGCGGGCGGCTGGCATGAGTTTGCAAATCCTGAAGTTAAGCTTTATTACAACAAACCGTTTAACATGAAAATCACAATGACAGAAGGCTGTAACGGGGCCAGCGGAGCCTACAAGGATGTAACAGAAAGCGGAGTAATCATGCTTATGGCAGGAACTCCAAAGTTGGGCGGATTTAAGCTTCTTGTCGGAGAGGAGGCAGGATATAACAAAGACGGAATAACATCACGGCCACATCAGGAAATAGGGCTTGGAATAGAGTTTAGTGAAGAGGGAGAGAATCCGGATAAGATTGAATGGAATTATGGAGACGGAGGCCAGAGTGAGGGGGACAGCGTAAAACACAAATACGACCAGTCGCCAGAGAGAAAGGGAAATACATCTGAATATGAACTTACGATAAGAGTAGTAAGCGGACAGGATGAAAAAAGAGCCTCAGTCAACGTACACATAATTGATACTCAGTATGGTGCGTTGCTTGGAGATGAAGAGTGGATAGGAATGCATCCGGTCCTTGGAAGAATACAGGTGCCTGAAAATGTGACACTTAGCGTAAGTGACAACAGAAATGATAAAGAAAACCCGACAGTAATACTGGGATACGGTTCAGCGCTTGAAGAGCG
>NZ_FOFU01000018.1 GCF_900111035.1 Treponema bryantii | reverse complement strand
TTTGATCGCCTGCCTTGTTTCTGGAACAGAGCTTCTGTACCACCGGTAATATATTTCTTTCGCCATGCACAGATAGTTCCAATATTTGTAATACCAAAAATCAATGAAGTCTGTGAATCAGAAAGACGATGCTCTTGCTGATAGTTTAGCACTTTTAGTTTAAATTCTCCGCTAAAATTTCGCGTTGGTTCTGTAAATTTTCCGTTTAATTTGTACTGGGCAATCCACTGTCTAATTTGACTTGAATTTACTCCATATGCTTTTTCCTGTTGTTCTGGACTTATATGTTTTTCAATATAGTCTAAGACAATCTTTAATTTTAACTCTTTTGAGTATTTAGACATAAAAAATGCACCTCCTTAACTTGAACTTTATTTGTCCAACTTTAGGGGTGCACTTCACTGACCGCCTTTTTTTAAATTCAGCTTAATCCTTGAAAGCTTCCGGAATGAACTTACCGGCCCATTCCTGCCAGAAGTTCATATCGTGGATGCCAGGACCTTCCTGGTAAACGTGTTTAACACCTTCATCTTCGAGGAACTTGTGGAACTCACGGTTGCGTTCAAGAAGGAAGTCTTCAGTTCCGCAGGCCATCCAGATATCAGGAAGTTTTTTACCGGCAGCCACCTGCTTTTTCATAAGGTATTCAGGATTATTATCGCTTTCCTTAAGTTTCGCAGGATCGCCGAAACACATTCTGTAGTAATCATAATTTGCTACAGGATTACCTTCGCCTTCTTTCATTTTAGCAACTTCGTTATGAATGAGAGCTGAAGAAAGTGCTATAACCTTTCCGAACTTTTCTGGATAAGCAAAGCCTGTATGAAGTGCACCAAAGCCACCCATTGAAAAGCCCATGATATATGTATCATCTGCGCTCATTGCAAGATTGAAAGTTTTACGAACGTATTCAAGAAGTTCAACTCCAAGGAAAGTTGCAAACTGTCTGCCTGTAGCAGGACCATCAATCCAGAAAGAATTTTCGCCGGTTGGAATTACTACTGCAAAGTTATACTGCTCTGCAAGATTTCCAGGAACCCAATTGAAAGCTGCTCCACTATAACCGTGAAGGAGGAAAAGTGTCTTCATTGGTTTGTCATCACGCTTGAGGTCATTGCGTGGAAAGTCACGGCGGATATCGTTTGGAATCTGCATTAAAAATGAAACGTCACGTTTGAGGACGTCGGAATAAAATCTTATTGAAAGGTCTGCCATTGAAATCTCCTGTTTTTTAGTTAATCGTTTTATCAGATTATATCATAATTCTAAAAGATTTTAATAAGAGATTTTGATTAAATAAATTTATTCTCTGTAACTGGACTATTTATCTACACCGACGCCGAATAAAGCGAAATCGCCGCGACAGGGGTCGCCTGGGAAAACTTCGGATAGGGCGGAAGTTAGTAATTCTGCAGTTTTACGGGAAGCAGCAGCTTTTTCTGGTATGAGACCAAGTTTTGCCGCCTCCTGCATTACGTGAGTATCGAGGGGTATAATGAGCGATGAGGGATCTGCCCATTTCCAAAGTCCGAGGTCCACAGGAGAATTGCGGCGCACCATCCAGCGCAGGAACATATGGACGCGTTTATTGGCGCTGGTTCGGCCTTTTGGAACTATTGCGGAATTTGGAAAGGCGGATGCGATGATGTCAGATAAATTATGAACAGCTGTATATTGAACCTCAAAAAAATCACCGAGACTGTCGGCACGTTTTAAGATTTCTGCAAGTTCTCCAAAGAATATCTGCATGTCATCATAGGAATAGAATCTGTAAAACTTAGTGATGCCATTCGGAAAGTCTTTAACGTGCGCACCAGTTTTTAGCCATTCGCTTATACTTCCTAACGAACGGTCGGCAGTTTGCAACACTTCACAGATTTTTGGAATAAACTGTTTTCTATTTCCGAACGCAAGCATTGCCGCAATAAAAGAAGCGGCTTCGACATCTGCAACTGTACCTCGCCCAGCCTCCGGCTCATACCAGCGGAGAAACTGTGACGGGTCAGCATCACAAAATGACGACACCTCATACTTGTCTGCAAGTTTACGTAATTTTTCTTTCAGTTCAGCATTCATATCAGTGAAAGAATAATATCACGAAATATGCTTGTTGCTCCACTCAGTTGGAGACATACCTGTTTCTTCGCGGAATATCTTCATGAAATATTTTACATCAGAAAAACCACAGCGTTCTGCAACTTCATAAACTTTGTAGCAGCCCTTTTCAAGAAGCTTTTTTGCCTCATCAATTCTAAGACGCTTGAGGTATTCGTTAAAGTTTACGCCTGTATGCTCTTTGAACTTTTCTGAGAACCAGGTGTAATTTACAGAAACCTGATTTGCTACCATTGCCATGTTTATGTTTTTCTTAAAGTGAGTTTTTATGAATGCAAGGGCTTCTGTAATGTACGGAGATTCTTTAGTATCCTGTTTCAACAACGCTGCAAGATAAACTGCGTAATCAAGTACACTGCTCTGCCATTCCGGAAGATTTGCAAACTCAAAAATGTTTTCTATCATTATGCTTTTGATATGCAGGTACATGTCTGAATCTGTAAAGCCCGGATATCTTGTAAACATATTTGAAGTAATTTTTCTATATAAATAACAAAGGGTTTCTGAATTAAGTTTTGCGTTGTCATTAAAACAGTTGAAAAGATTTTCTACATCTTTCTGCGCTTCTTCCGGAGAAGCAATATCACAATGGCTGATCATTTTTTCATAGCCTTCATCAAGCTGAGTAAAGTCGCTTATGTGAGTATCATTTTCCCAATAATACAATCCGCCTCGTCTTTGTCGTTCCAGCATCATTCCGGTTTCGGCATCAAAGAATGACTGCATTGCGGCGGTTCTTGCCTGACGTCTCATTGTTCGAAGCATTGAATAATCATCGGCTGGTCCTGAAATTCCTACGATATAGGTATCCAGATAAGTCGGATCATATTTAACTTCAACTCCATCAAAAGGATAAACTAACAGTACGGAATTTCGTGTCTGTTCAACAACGTAGTATCTTCTGTCATGCATTACAGCTTCGACTGCCTGAATAGGATTTTTTCCATAAATAACAATACAGCGAAGTCCATTCTTTATTGTGATTTCCGGAAGACCTGAAACATCATCAAGGCGGCCCTTCTCTATTATCTGGCGGAACTTCTGTTCATTCTGTTCTTTTTCTTCTTTCTGGGAATTCATAATTGCAGAGTTCACTGCGCTTATAAGTTCTTTCTTATCAACCGGCTTTAGAATATAACTGAGAGCACCACTTTGGATTGCAGCCTTTGCATAAGAAAAATCATCATAACCACTAAGTACTATTATTGCAGGCTTCTGTTTTTCATCCAGTTCAGAAAGCTGCTTCATGAGTTCTACGCCATCCATTACCGGCATACGGATATCTGTAATTAAAATTTCTGGCTTCTTTTCCTTACAGAACTCGAGAGCTTCTTCTCCGTTTTTTGCTTCTATAATCTCCAGCGGAATATCTATTGAATCCAGAAGGATTTTTTTTAGTCCCGCACGAATGAGTTTTTCATCATCTGCCAGTACTATTGTTATCATGATTATTCTCCTAAAGTGTTCTTTAAATTCCGTGGAACAGGAATTTTAATAAGAGTTCCTTCTCCTTTTCTCGACTCGATTATCATCCGATAATCTTTTCCACAGAACATGCTTAAACGCTGCTGAATATTTTTCAAACCGATGCTGCCTTGTGAATCGCGCTCATAATTATCATCCGAAAGATAGGTCATAAGTTCTTCCTGTTTTTCTTTTGGAATTCCTTTTCCAAAATCGCGTACACATAACCAGATTCTGTCTGACTGTGTACCTTCTTCTGTATAAACACGAATTACTGCATCCTTTCCTCGCGGCTCGATTGCATAGAAAAAAGCATTCTCTACAAGCGGCTGCAGACTCATTTTTGGAATAACAATATTTTTATATTCATCATGAATTTCTGTTTGGAGTGAAATTACATAATCATTTCTGATGTTCAAAAGATAAACATACGAACGGATATAATCTACTTCCTCTTCGAGGGTTACTGTATGAACTCTCCAGCGCAGACAATAATGCATAAGTTTGCCAAGAACATTTATGCTTTCTTCTACATCTGTTTCGCCGGCAATTACTGCCTGCATTTTTATTGTTTCAAGTGCATTATAAAGGAAGTGTGCATTTATCTGATTCTGCATTGCCTTCATTTCTGTATCTGCAATCAGATGCTGTTCCTTTTTGATTTCTTCAATCTGATTTCGAAGCTGCTCGGTCATTCTGTTAAAGGTATGCTGAGCTTCAGTTACTTCATCGTGGCCGGTTACTTCTACGCATGCCTCAAGATTTCCTTCCTGAACCTGTTTCATTCCACCAATCAGGTTATAAACACGGCCCATAAGTCGTGAAGTAAGATAGCGGACTAAAAAGTACAAAAGAAAAACCGTAAGCCCAAGTCCAACAAGAATTCCTGCCTGTATTAAAAAAAAGCTTCTCTGCATTTCCTCAGAAGAACAGGTATGCAGAAGAATTATATTCATGTCGGGAACACGTATCCAGCTTGAATAACGAATATCTTCTTTATGACGTAAAATCATTTTTCCGGAATTCAGAATTTCACCCTGCTTGCGGCGGTAAACAGTTCTGTAAAAATCTTCAAAGAGTTCTGGACTTAATGGTGCACGTGAACGCTCTACTATTTCATTTGTGATTGGAATCAACTCCATTTTATTTGTCTGTTCATTTAGAACTTCACGAAAAGCATAGTCATCATTATATTCATTGATTTTTTTGAAGAGGAATGGAAAAAAGTCACTGGTCTTCATTGCTATCTGAATGTAGCCGATTTCCCTGTGATTATTTTCCAGTCTTCTTGTTGAACAAACTGATTCGTATTTTAACGAGCCCTGATTTCCAAGATAGTCTGCCGTGTAGCTATATTCCCAGCGGTCCAGACTTTCAAGGTCTGTTCGTGAAGAATTCATAAAAACCGGCCAGCGTTCTGGAATGAGCGAATTATCACTGAATACGCGAAGTCCATAAATGTTCGGTACAGTTTCAAGTGTACGTTCGAGCATTGTGGTTTCAGAAATCATTGTATCGATTATTTCGTCTTCATTGCTGCGCTCTGGAATTGTAAAGAAGAGCATTAGACGTTTATTACTTTTTACAAGCTGTTCAAAAAGATTAAAGGATTGGATGTTCTTTTGAACCTGTTCGTAGTTTTCTGTAAGAAGACCTTCACTGTTTGCTTCCAGTTCTTCAACACGAGAACGGCGGATAAGTCCCATTGCAGTAATTACTAAAATAAAAAGGGGAATTACGACAATACAGGTATAGGCAAAAACTAATTTTTGTGAAAAGTTCATCCTTATCATTTTATATGATAAACCTCGTATTGTCGAATTCCCTGGATTGGAACATCGCTTCACTTCCCGTAATGACTACCGTAATTGTCATTGCGAGCGAAGCGAAGCAATCTATAATTTACATACCAAGCTTCTTCTTGTTTTCGTTCATAAGCTTAGACTGAGCGGCGATAACCTTATCAACACCCTTGTCTTTCTTATACTGGTTGAAGTCTGCAACGATCTTGTCGAATTCTGCTTCTGAACCTGCACGAATCAACTGTGGAAGAACTTTTCCCCAGCGGCGCTGGATGTCTTCGTAAATCAGCTGTTCGTCTGAACCTACAGGAAGTGTAAGTCCGTCGTATGCTGCATATGAGTGTACGTATGGACGTGTCCAGAGCTGTGGCTGCTCAAGTGAAGGAGCATAGTCAGCACCGAACTGTGCCTGCCAAGCTGTATCCATAAGCATCCAGTATGTGTACTGAACACCAATTTCTGTTTCCTGCTTGTTCTTGTCATTCTTATCAAGATCAGCAATTTCTGGAGTAAGCTTTGGAACTCCGTTTACCATTGTATATGTTTCACCTTCGATACCGAAGTTTGTATCCATCTGACCTTCTTCTGAGATGAGGTAAGAAAGGAACTGAATAGCACGAGCTGGATCTTTACAGTTCTTTGAAATCAAAGTTACTGTCCAACCTGCAATACCACCACCAGCGAGAACTGGATCATCACCCTTAGAGTTCTTTGGACCATCTACAGCAATGTAGATAGAGTTTGGATCACGTGCATAAAGAGCGTTCTGTGGAGCCTGCATATCCCAGTTCTGATAGAGCATACAGAAGTAGCGGCCCTGAGCAGCTTTCTCTTCAATCTGGCTTCTCTTGTCTACGAATACGTCTGTAGCAAAGAGACCTTCTTCGTGAGCCTGGCGGAATGCTTTCATCCAGCGGATATACTCTGGATCATCTGTAAGACCGAGGTCTGCGTTTACGAATTTACCATCTTTTTCTGGAGCAATTGCAAGGAAGTGTGAGAGGTAACCCTGGAGCTGAGAACAACCAGTATCACCGAATTCGTTTGTTCCGAATGGAATAAGTGACTGACCATTTACTGTTGGGAACTTAGCCTTTGCAGCGCGGAGTGCACCAAGGAATCCCTCTGGAGTTGTCATGTCTGGACTTCCGATAGCTTCGTACATATCTTTACGAACAAGGAAAGTTTCGTTTGAAGTAAGTTTTCCCTGATACTTCTCGTAGTCTGTTGAAGTATAAGATGCGTTTGGATATCCGTAGATATGTCCGTTTGGCTGACGATACCAGCCAACCTTTACAGGGTCTGTAACCTTCCAGAAGTATGGATCATACTTGTCTGCAAGTTCATCAAGTGAATAAAGAAGATCTGAATCGATCATCATAGGAATCTGACCTTCCCACCATCCCAAAGTAATGAGATCTGGAAGAGCGTCACCAGCGATCATAGCATTCAATTTTTCAGCTTCGTTTCCTGCAGGAACGATGAAGTTTACATCTACACCAGTTTTCTCTGTAATGTACTTAGAAACTTTTGAATCACCCCAATGGCGTGCAAACCAGCTGAAGTTAATATACCAGTCAAGCTTGATTGGCTTGTCAGCATTTGCTTTCCAACCTGGAACATCAGCAGATGCTTTAGTACCAGTTGTTTTACCAGCTTCTTTCTTGCTGCAGCCTACGAGAGACATAGCAGCAACCATAGCAAAACCTAATGCTACTACCTTTAATTTCTTCATATTTATTTTCCTCCTATAAATATTATCCAAAATGTAAGTTACCAACGCTTCGCGTTGCTTTCGATTCGCGCGTACAAAATCCTGCGCCACTGCTCGGATTTTGCTGCTAACCTTTTATAGAACCAATTAACATTCCCTTTACGAAGTACTTCTGCAGGAATGGATATACACACATAATCGGGAAGGTTGTTACAACCATAGTTGCCAGACGAACCGACTGTGAGCTTACCTGCTGAGCAGAAACGCCGGCAGGCATTGCAACAACTGCCTTAGATGCAGAAGCACTGGCTACAACACGATAGAGGTATGTCTGGATCGGCTGCAGTTCTGATTTGTTGATGTACATAACTCCGGCAAAATAATCGTTCCAGTGGCCGACTCCATTGAACAAAGCAATTGTTGCAATTACCGGCATAGATAAAGGGAGTATAATTTTTATAAAAATCAGCATGTCGTTTGCACCGTCGAGCTTAGCAGATTCTTCGAGTCCGGCTGGGAGGCCGCGGAAGAAAGACATGAAGATTATCATGTTATAAAAGTTGAACAAGCTTGGGATGATGTAAACCAGGAAGTTGTCGTAAAGACCAAGGTTTTTCAACGTAATGAAGTAAGGAATAAGACCGCCACCGAAGAACATTGTGATTGTTCCGATGATTGTATAAATCTTATTTCCCATAATGTGCTTTTTAGAGAAAGCGTATCCAACCATAGCTGTGAAGAAAACGCTTGTTACTGTACCAATCAGAGTTCTGAGAACTGTAATCATAAAAGCTCTGACAATTGTACTGTCCTGGAAAACTGTCTTGTAGCTCTGAAGACTGAACTTTCTTGGCCACAAGTAGATTCCGCCACGGAGAGCATCGTTTGCATCATTGAAAGAAATGATAACTGTATACCATACTGGATACACTGCAATAAAGCAGAGAAGCACCATAATGATTCCGATAATAATGTCACCAGTTGTTACTCTATTTAATCTTGAATGTGTCATTTTTTTCCTCCATTAGAACAACGATGTGTCGTTCAACTTCTTAGTAACCTGGTTAGCAATGAACAGCAGGATGAAAGCAACTACCGACTTAAACAAACCAATTGCCGAAGCATATGAATATCTCATTCCGCGCATAGCAGTCTGATATACGTAGATATCAAGTACGTTACTTCTTGGTGCATTCAAAGGATTGTTCAATACCAGAATCTGATCGAAGTTAGTATTCAAAAGTCCACCAACAGCAAGGATGAACATGATAGTTACAGTAGGAGCAATTGAAGGAAGTGTAATTGTCCAGATCTGCTTCCAGCGGCTTGCACCGTCAACCTTAGCAGCCTCATACATTTCCTGATCAATACCTGCAATAGCAGCAAGGTAGATGATTGCAGACCATCCAAGTTCCTTCCACAAATCAGAAAGAACTGTGATAGCCCAGAAATATTTAGGATAAGCAAGGAAAGCTACACTCTCTTTAAGAATACCCATATTTATGAGAAGCTCATTGAAAAGACCACCATCTCCAAGCCAGGTAGTAAGAATACCACCGAGCACAACCCATGAAAGGAAGTGTGGCATATATGTAATAGTCTGAACCGCTTTCTTAAATCTCATATTTCTAACTTCATTCAAAAGCAATGCAAAAACGATTGGCAGAGTGAAGTTAAAAACCAGTTTAAGAATACTGATTCCTAATGTGTTTGCCATAACATTGAAGAACTCTTCATCTTTGAAGAAGTTGATAAAATGCTGGAAACCACCGTTAGTAGCCCATGGTGTTGTAAAAAATTTCTTGCTGAACAAAGGAGTTGTTATAAAAAAGTTTTTCTTGAAAGCAATTAAAATTCCGTACATCGGGATGTAGTTAAAAATCAACATCCACACAATTCCAAGAAGTGCCATAAACTGAAGATATTTTTCTTCACGTAATCTTACCCAGAAGCTTTTCTTAGGGATTACCGGCAAATCATTGTTTTTCTGTTTCATGACAGTACCTCGCTTACATTTTGGAGTATAGACGCACTTATACCATATGAAAAGTTTGTAAATTTTCAGAAAGGTGTAAATATTTCGGTTTTCGGGGTGTTTTTGAGCATTTTTGTGTTGATTTCCCTGATTTCTTGCTTTAGTTTAAGATTAGTAAGAAGTTTTTTTTATAAACCTGCAGACTGAACCTTGGAGCTGGCTTAGTGAGTTCAGTCTGCGGATTTTATTTCAGGAGGATTTTAGATGAAAAAGGTTAAAGGCTGTTTCACAACATTACCAGGAGAAACTGGCCAGTTCTACAAAATTGAGAATTATGACTGCATGGATGATTTCTTTATGACAATCACAAGTGCATCTGATATATGGAATTTCTGCTGGTCACAGGGTGGAATTACAGCCGGAAGAATTGACTGCGATCATGCAGTTTTCCCTTATTACACAGCAGATAAGGTAAGTGATGCAAAATCATATACCGGTTCTTACACAGCAGTTATGGCTGGTGATGTTATCTGGGAACCTTTTGCAAGTCTTGGAGCCAGTCCTGCTATCCGTCGTCTTGCCGAAAAAAATATCACAAGAAATATCTATAAAAACGCTGCCGGAACAGAAGTCTGGTTTGAAGAAATAAATGAAGATCTGCAGCTTTCTTTCCGTTACGGCTGGACTTCTTCTCCTAAATACGGCCTTGTTAAAAAAAGCGTAATTACAAATCTTTCTGATAAATCAATTTCTGTAAAAGTTCTTGATGGCTGCCGAAATATTCTTCCAGCCTGCGTAACTGCAGATTTCCAGAACAGCAACAGCGTTCTTCTCGATGCCTATAAAAAAACAGATTTAGATTCAACTTCTAAACTTGCACTCTTTGCAGTTTCTTCTATTGTTACAGATAAGGCTGAACCAAGTGAAGGACTTTTTGCAAATGTCAGCTGGTTCAATACAGAAGATGATTTACTGCTTGCACCTGATGCTCCTGAACAGTTTGCAGAAAAAGGCAATATTGAAATAATGGATGTTGTAAAAGGAAAACGTCCGGCAGCTTATATTTGCCGTAACTTGTCTTTAAAAGACAGTGCATCATGGTATCAGGTATTCGATACACGCCTCGATGCATCAAAAATTGCAGTTCTGAAAAAAGAACTCAAAGACCGCACAAAACTCACAGCTTCACTTATAGCAGATATTGAAGACGGTAAAAAACTGATGGAAACTTATATTGCCGAAGCAGATGGTTTCCAGGAAACAGCCGAAACAATGACTTGCGTACATCACTCAGAAAACGTTATGTTCAATATTATGCGCGGCGGTTTCTTTGCTAACAGCGGAAAAATCAGCCTTGCAGACTTTATTAAATTTGTTGAACAGCGCAATAAAGCTCTTGTAAAACTTGCAGAAAAAGTAACTTCTGCAATCACTGCATCAGCAGATAAAGACGGCTTTGTAAATTACGGCGAATTTGAAACTGCAGTTCAGAAAAAAATGAACCCACAGCTTTCACGTCTCTTCTATGAATATATGCCTCTTACCTTCAGCCGCCGCCACGGTGACCCAAGCCGTCCATGGAACCGCTTTAATATTCACCTGCGCGACAACGACGGAAATCCTATCCTGAACTACGAAGGAAACTGGCGCGATATCTTCCAGAACTGGGAAGCACTTGCCTGGTCATACCCACAGTACATAAAAAATATGACTGCAAAATTCCTTAACGCAATGACAATTGAAGGATTCAACCCTTACAGAATTTCCCGCGAAGGAATCGACTGGGAAACTCCAGATCCTGATAATCCATGGGCACAGATTGGTTACTGGGGAGATCACCAGGTAATCTATCTTCAGAAACTGCTCGAAGTTTATGCAAAACTTAATAAGGGACAGCTTGTAAGTGAACTGGGTGAAAAGATTTATGCAAGTTCAAATGTTCCTTACAGAATTAAGTCATATAAAGATATTGTTACAGATCCAAGAAATACAATTGCCTTTGATTATAAACTCAGTTCTACACTGAAAGCCTGTGCTGCAAAAGACGGTTCAGATGCAAAACTTGTAACTGCAACAGGAACTGCCGGACAGGGCGAAGTTGCTATGGTAACTCTGGCAACAAAACTTCTTCAGGTTGTAATTGCTAAGATGGCAAACTTCATTCCAGGAGGCGGAATCTGGCTTAACACACAGCGCCCTGAATGGAACGATGCAAACAATGCTCTTGCAGGCTACGGACTTTCAATGGTAACTCTTTATTACCTGCATCGTTTTGTAAAATTCCTTAATGAACTTTTTGCTTCTTCAGAAGCTCAGACTTTTGTTCTGCCTTCAGCAGTTGCAGATTGTTTCAAGGGACTCGGAAAACTTTATGCAGATTCTCCTGCTAAAAAGACTGCAACAAACGCAGCTCTCCGAAAGAAGTTTGCAGATGAAGAAGGTAAGCTCTTTGAAAAAGAAAGAACTGTTCTTTACAAGAAGGGCTACGGTGCTTCAGAAAAGACTCTCAAGAAAACAGAAATTCTTGCTACCCTCAATTCAATTCTCGAACACATTAAAGCTACAATTGAATTGAACCATCGTAATGACGGACTTTATCACGCATACAACACAATGAAGATAACAGGCTTTGGCCAGGACGGTCTTGGCGGAAAAATGGAAATTGAATATCTTCAGGAAATGCTAGAAGGACAGGTAGCTGTTCTTTCTGCTGAAGTTCTCGAGCCTGCTGAAGTATTGAGCGTTCTTAAAGCTCTCCGTGCAAGCCGCATGTATGAGCCTCGTCAGAACTCTTATATGCTCTACCCTAACAAGGAGCTTGCTGCATTTGAAGATAAGAATGTGATTAAGAGTATTGATGTTGAAGACCTCAGAGCTTTCATTGAAAAGACAGGCGGCTCTGTTCTTTATGCAGATTGCAATGGTAAATTCCATTTCAACGGTGAGTTCCGCAATGTACGCTTCTTGCGTGAATTCTGCGAAGCTCTTCCGGCTGCTAAAAAACCAAAGGCAAAAGAAATGGCTGCCCTCGAAGCTCTTTATGAAAAGACTTTCAATCACCAGAGCTTTACAGGACGAAGCGGTACTTTCTATGCTTACGAAGGACTGGGAAGTATTTACTGGCACATGGTTTCTAAACTGCTGCTTGCTGCTCAGGAGAACACGATAGCCGCTGTGAATAAAAATGCGGAGGCCGACGTGGTGAAAGAACTCTGTGAAGCTTACTATGGGGTACGTGCCGGTATTGGGTTCAATAAGGAGGCCGAAGTGTACGGTGCTTTCCCAGCGGATCCATATTCGCACACACCTTTCCAGCAGGGCGCTAAGCAGCCTGGTATGACTGGTCAGGTAAAAGAAGAAGTTCTGACACGCTGGGGCGAACTCGGTGTAGATATTGAAAACGGGCTTGCTCAGTTTAAGCCGGTAATTCTAAAGAAATCAGAATTCTTTAAGGACGGAACACTCAAGTTCACATGGTGTGGAACTCCTGTAACTTACAAGCTAACTAACGATAGTTCGTCAATTACAGTAAACGGCAAACGCCGTGACGGAACAGTTCTTACTGCTGCAGAAACTGCAGACCTCTTTGCCCGCAACGGCAAAATCAAAGAAATTATTGTAGAAGTTAACCTGTAAAATTATAGGTGAGTATCTATAAAAAATCCCCGGCATTGTGATATGTACCCCCTTTTCTGGACAAACAGAAAGGGGGTATTTTTATGCATCAACATTACTCGTATGAGTACAAAAGACACTGCGTTGAAATGTACAAACAAGGGTTTTGGGAAGAAACTCCAGAACATTTCAAAGATCCGCAAGATTTCCATAAGATGATTCGAAGATGGAAAAAGATAGAAGATGCCAATGGACCAGAGGCATTAAAAATCAAAACAAAGAAAAAGAAATGGAGAGCTTCAGAACGCTATGAACTTGTAGCACAAGTTCTTGCTGGTAATTCAATAAAAGAAGTTTCATGTAATGCAGGAATAGATTC
>NZ_FOFU01000010.1 GCF_900111035.1 Treponema bryantii | reverse complement strand
TACATGAAACTTCTTTTATTGAATTACCAGCAAGAACTTGTGCTACAAGTTCATAGCGTTCTGAAGCTCTCCATTTCTTTTTCTTTGTTTTGATTTTTAATGCCTCTGGTCCATTGGCATCTTCTATCTTTTTCCATCTTCGAATCATCTTATGGAAATCTTGCGGATCTTTGAAATGTTCTGGAGTTTCTTCCCAAAACCCTTGTTTGTACATTTCAACGCAGTGTCTTTTGTACTCATACGAGTAATGTTGATGCATAAAAATACCCCCTTTCTGTTTGTCCAGAAAAGGGGGTACATATCATAAGTTCGGGGTGACAGTTTATAACATTGCGTATTGCAATGACGTATGTCATTCCCGGGCTTGACCCGGGAATCTTTTTTTTAACGGAACAGGATGATTAAGAACTGTGAAACAAGTACAACTGCTACAAGAGCGATAGGGTAAGTAGAAGCGTAAGCACCTGCTACCTTTTCTGTTCCTGCTGTTGAAATTAATGTTCCAAGAGCTGGAGTAGAAGTCATACCACCACAGATTGAACCAAGGTTGTTCAAGAGGTTTAACTTAAGAACGAACTTAGCGAAGAAGAATCCAATAATCATTGGAAGAAGTGTCATGATAATTCCGTAGATGAAGTATACCCATTCAAAGTACTTAACGAATGAAGCACCACCTGCAACACCGGCACCAATCAAAAAGAGCATAAGACCAAGCTCGCGGAATACCTTAAGAGTTGCTTCCTGTGGCATAATGCTTACTTTTCCAATCTTCTGGAAGTGACCGAAAATCAAAGAAAGAATGAGACATCCACCAGTAGTTGTAAGAGAGAAGTTACCAAACTTGAAAGAACCAAAGAATACACCAAGAACAGCTACGAGAGAGAATGCACAGAAACCGAAAACATCAAGTTCAAGTTCTGAACCTGTGAGTTTTGAAGGAGCTTCTGGAGCAGACTCAGAAAGTTTAGCGCGTTCTGTATCCATATCTGCTTTTACAAACTTTGGAACAAGCTGTACAAAAAGAACTACACCAACTACACCAAAGAGGTAAGCAATTCCATGACCTACAGCAACGATTGCTTCAAGATCATCACTTGTTACTGTTGCCTTAGCAGCAGAGAAAGCTGGAGTAGAAGTAAGAGATCCAGAAAGAAGACCTACGAGCATAGCAGAAACTTCTTCGAGGTCGCGTCCGAATACTTTGTTATCAAATACAATACAACCGGCACATGAAAGACCGCCAATCAAAATGATGATTACACCAAGCAGAATGTAAGACTTGAAGTTCTTCTTCAAATCACCAAAGAAACTTGGACCGGCAATAAAACCAACTGAAGTTACAAACAGAATCAAACCAAGATTTTCTACAATCTTAAGAGCGTTTGAAACATAAGTAGCACCACCAACCTTAAGCTGAGCAGCTAACGGATTGTAAAGGAATGCACCAAAAAGAAGAGCTACGATGAATACTCCCGCAGTTCCCAAAGAAACACCTTTAATAGTGATTCTACCAAGCAGGTATCCTAATCCAGCGATTACGAATACACAGAATACTAAAAAACTGATTGTCTTAATTGATAAGATTCCACCAAAAAGAACCATTGTTATACCTCTATCTTCTATTATATTGATATGTAAAAGGTGTTGCAAGTTACGTGAAAATTTGAGATTTAGGTGTTATAATATTTATATGAGAGAATTCTGTACTATTATAATTATATTTGTATCACTTGCATTTATATCCTGTAAGACAACAAATCAACTGCAGGATACTGAAAAAATTGAAGAAGAAACTGTTGCAGAAATAGAGATTGCACCGCCTGTTATTGAAATTGAAATAAAAGAAGAAGAACCTGAAACACCAAAACTCACACCTGAAGAAGAAGAGGCAATTCGTTGGGCTGGAATTCTTAAAGAATCTGAAAGTATGACTACTGAACAAAGAAAGTTTTATCTTCTTAAAAAAACACGTGATTATGAAGTTGTAGGTGAAGATTTAGATTATAAAATAATGGTAAATGATGATACAAAAGAAGTAATTATTCAGTTTGAAGAAAGTGATAGTGATGAAGACTGGAGGAATAACTATCTGTTTTTACCATGGCCTTTAAAGCTTGATAATAAAATAGTCTGGACAACTTATGGTTATGCTAAAGTCTATAAGTCAGCAAATAATATTCCAATTGATGAATTCTTCAAACAGATTGAACTGCATCCTGATTATAAAGTTGTAATATGGGGCTGGAGTATTGGTAGTGCTATGGCAAAAATTACCGCCAGACACTTTGAGATAAGAACTAAAAAGCAGAAGAAAATTGATGAACTTACAACCTGGGGAGATGTAAAATGCTGGTATAATCCATTTTATAGTGTTAAGAAAAGCTGTATTGTAATTCATGAATATGTAAACATTAATGATCTTGTTACCTGGTGTATTCCTATATGTCGTCGAGATGTTAAGTGCCGTGTTGGTGATAAATTTAGTTTTAAGAAAGCACGGAATAGTGAACATTATCATTTAAATTATCATGAATGTGATTTTTCTAAATGGGAAGAATAAAAAACGTCATTGTAAGGTAAAAATACAATTCCTTACAATGACGTTTTATTAAATAAATCCTTGTTCGCTTAGTGAAATCAAAGCAACCAAGGAGTTAATTTTAATTAGAGTGTAGCTCCAGGGATTTCTTTGTCGAACTCTGGGTTACCGTGATGGTAAGTTGGGAGTATCTTTGGAGAAACTGCGCTGCCCTTAATCTTTGCAGCTGCACGTTCCTTTTCGAAATCCTTTACGTGCTGGAGGCTGAGTTTGTCAGAAAGCTTAATCTTCTTGAACATCTTTCCAGCTTCAATACCAGCTTCGCGTCCGAATACAACTACGTCGAGGAGTGAGTTACCCATCAGGCGGTTTGTACCGTGAACACCACCAGAAGCTTCACCAGCTACGAGAAGGTTAGCAACGTTAGTGTGGCAAGTCTTGTCAATTTCAACACCACCATTCTGATAGTGGAGTGTAGGGTAAACAAGAATTGGTTCCTTACGGATATCGATTCCGTACTTAATGAACATGTTGTACATAGCAGGAATTGACTTAAGGATTGTTCCTTCTCCGTGGATCATTTCGATCATTGGAGTATCAAGCCATACAGCATCCTGTACGTCATTATGAACACCACGGCCTTCACGAACTTCGCGGATAATACCAGAAGCGTTTACGTCGCGTGTTTCAAGTGGGTGAATGTAAACTTCACCGTCTTTATTGATAAGTTTTGCTCCAAGAGAGCGAACCTTTTCTGTTACAAGTTTACCAAGAATCTGAGTTGGGTAAGCAGCTCCAGTTGGGTGATACTGCAAAGAATCCTGATAGAGGAGTTTTGCACCAGCGCGGTATGCAATTACAAGACCGTCTGCTGTAGCACCGTAGTGGTTAGAAGTTGGGAAGCCCTGATAGTGCATACGTCCAGCTCCACCAGTTGCAATGATTACAACCTTAGCCTTAGCAATGCGGATTTCTCCAGTTTCAATGTTCATAAGAACTGCACCACAAGCTTCGCCCTTGTCATTTTTGATGATTTCGATAGCAGCTGTAAAGTCTACAACTGTAATCTTGTCTGCGCGGTTGAAAGTTTCATCGCGCAGCGTTCGCATGATTTCAGCACCAGAGTAGTCCTTACATGCATGCATACGCTTGCGGCTTGTTCCACCACCATGAGTTGTTACCATAGTTCCGTCTGGCATCTTGTCGAATTCAACACCAAGGTCGTTCAACCATTTGATTACAGATGGAGCCTTGTTTACGAGTGTATATACCAGTTCTGGTTTTCCGTCAAAGTGACCGCCACCAAAAGCGTCGAGGAAGTGCTGAGCAGGTGAGTCATTTGGCTTATCTGCAGCCTGGATTCCACCTTCTGCCATCATTGTGTTAGCATCACCAACACGGAGCTTTGTTACGAGAAGTACTTTTGCTCCAGCTTCAGAAGCCATGATTGCAGCTGATGTACCAGCTCCACCACCACCAATTACGAGTACGTCTGACTCATAGTCAATGTGGTTAAGATCAATCTTTTCTGGCTCAAGGCGTGGTTTTGCCTGAAGCATTTCTGCGAGCTCGATAGGAGCCTGCTGTCCCTTGTTAGGACCAATCTTAAGTTCTGTGAACTGTTTCTTAATGCGGTCTGGGTGGAACTTCAAGAGAAGATCGTCTTTCTGTTCTGCTGTAAGACGAGCATGTTCAAATTTAAGGTTTTCTTCGCGTTTTTCAGCTACGATTTTCGCAGCATCGTCAAGGTAATTTCCGTACATATTCGTCTCCTTCCTTATTTTTCAATTTCGCGTGTGTTATACAGATTCTTAATCTGATCAATATTACCTGTACACATCTTTACAAGCTTCTTGATTTCAGCTTCGCATTTACCTTCATCGATTTCCTTAACACGGTCAATGAGGTGCTGACATTCAGGCTGGATGTACTTACCGTTGATACGGCGAGCAAGCTCTGCAACCTGTGGGTGAGAGATTCCAGCTGGACAGCGTGAAGAACAGCAGCCACACATTACACAGTCGAATGAGAGGTCTGCACACTTTGCAAAGTCACCGCGCTGTGCGTAAGCGATATACTGCATTGTCTGCAGGTTCTGAGGACAGGCACGTGTACAAGCATTACAACCTACACAAGAGTAAATCTCTGGGTAAAGCTGCATCATAATCTGCTGCTCAGTTTTAATCTTATTAATATCGTAAATCTGCTTTACGAGTGGGAAGAATGGAAGAGTAGCGATATACATATCGTTTTCAACCTTCTTAGAACATGCCAGACAAGTCTGAAGCTGATTCTGTCCCTTAATACGATAGATTGTAGCACAAGCACCGCAGAAACCGTTACGGCATCCGCAACCGCGCTTGAGCTGATATCCAGCATATTCCATTGCGTTCATAATGGTAAGTTCAGCTGGAACATCATATTTTTTACCAAAAATATAAATTGTTGCCATTTCTTTTTCAGTTTTCTTTTCAGCCATTTTTTGCTCCTATAAATTAATACTCTGGTGGTAATTCACCGAGCTGGTCAAAGCTGAATACTGGACCGTCTTTACATACGAACTTGTCACCAATATTACAGCGTCCACATTTACCGATACCGCACTTCATGCGCATTTCCATAGTTGTGAAAATCTGTTCGTCCTTGAAACCAAGGTCCTTAAGGATTTTCAACGACATGTGGATAAGGATTGGAGGTCCACACATGATTACTGTCATGCCGGCATCCGGTTTAAGCTCTGTGATGAATGGTGGTACGAATCCAACGTGACCATCCCAGCCTTCTTCTGCACGGTCGATTGTGATATCGATAGAGCAGTTTGGCTGTTTCATCCATACATTCTGCATTTCATCAAGGCGAACAAGGTCTGCCTTTGAGCGTGCACCGTAAATTACCTGAATCTTACCGTAGTTTTCGCGGTGATCCATCATATAATTTACTACAGAGTGTACAGGAGCAATACCAATACCTCCGGCAATTACGAGAATATCTTTTCCTTTAAGAGCGCCTTCTACAGGGAATCCGTTTCCAACTGGTCCGCGGAGACAAATCTGCTGACCAACTTCTGCGTTGTGAAGCCATTCAGTTACACAACCGCATTTTTTGATTGAGAATTCCATGTGAGATTCGAGAGTAGGTGAAGATGTAATAGAAATCATTGATTCACCAACACCAGGAACGATGAGCATTGCGCACTGTCCCGGGATATGGTTGAACAATTTCTTTCCATCAAGTCCTACTACGCTGAAAGTTTTAACGTCAGGAGTTTCCTGCTTGATGTCAATAATTTTTCCGATGTAAGGGATAAATGATTCGTTCTGTTCCATTATTTATCTCCTCCAATATCATCTGTTTCCTGAACAGCTTTGATAACTTTTACGATGTTCATATTTACAGGGCAGCTTTCAAGACAGCGACCACAGCCTACGCAGCTGAACAAGCCTTCGTGTGCCATTGGATAGTACATAAGCTTGTGCATAAAGCGCTGGCGGCTTCTTTCCTTCTGTGTGTGACGAGGGTTTTCTGCAGCCATTTGAGTAAAGTCGTTGTACATACAAGAGTCCCAGCAGCGGATCTGGCGGATTCCCTTTTCTGTTCCTGTGTCAAAGTCGCGAACGTCAAAACACATACAGGTAGGGCAAACATAAGTACAGGTTCCGCATCCAAGACAAGCTTCAGAAACTTTATCCCAAATCTTTGAGTTGAAGATCTTGAGCATGTCTTTGCCCTGGAATTTTGAAAGATCAAGATGAGCAAAAGGAAGTTTTTCTGTCTTGTCTTTAATATCTTTTTTAGCAGCGGCAACAGCAGCAGCATCTGCATCAGCAAGTGCTGACTTAGCAACTTCTACAAACTTATTACCTTTATCTGTGTTTGCTTCAAAGAAATATTTTCCGTCAGCAAGCCAGCAGCTTACATCGCCTTTAGAACCGTTCTTGTCTGTATCAAGACTTGCGTCAATTCCGTAAGTTGAACAGAAACAAGTTTTAGCAGGTTCGTTACATGCGAGTGTAATTACTGTTCCATGATCGCGGCGGTTCTTGTAGTAAGAATCAACCGGGTTCATATTAAGGTAAACATTGTCGATTACTGTAAATCCAACTGCATCACAAGGACGTACACCGAAAACTACAAAGTCTTCGAGTTCCTTGCGTGGGTCTTCCATTGTGATTTCTTTTCCCTTCATTGTGTAGCTAACCATGTGTTCAGTCTTAGGGAAGAAGAAGTCTTTAGCAGAGCGGACTGTCTTCAAGTTAGAAGAAAGCTTTACGCCTTTTTCCCACTTTTTGAAGTCTGCTTTGCCAGTATTGTTGTCTACCGGCAGGTACAGAGGCTGCTTTGTGCCGATGAGCTCAAACAATGAATCAATTTTATCAGCTGTAATAGATAACATTATTCAGCCTCCTTATCGTGAGAGCGGTCCCAAACGATAGTTGTTTCAGGGTCGCCTTCGGCATTAAATGTAAGCATAGCCGGTTTAGATTCCATATCTGCTCCAGCCTGATAGTCGCCGTAAATCTCGTTGATATCTTTAATGAACTTGCGGTTCAAGAGATACAATGGGATGTTCTGTGGACAAACGCGTGAACATTCACCACAGTCTGTACAGCGGCCGGCAACGTGCCATGCGCGGATAATATGGAAGAGGCTTTCTTCAAAATTAGTCTGTGCAACTTTCTGAGAAGTGTACAGTTTGTTGTTGTCGAATACACATTTTTCGCAGGTACATGCAGGACAGATGTCGCGGCATGCGTTACAGCGGAGACAGCGGGAAAACTCATTCTTCCAGAATGCATCGCGTTCGTCTGCAGTCATTGCTTCAATCTTTGCAACTTCTGCCATGCGTGTAGATTCAACAGGAGTAACGTCTGCTTCAACTCCGATAAGCTCGTCGCATGAAACAGGCTTTTTATTCTTACAGGTTTCGCAAACGTCACCACCGTCGAGAGTGTCCTGACATGGAACTCCGATAGCATAAACGTCGTCGCGTGTAATGCGGTTTTCTTTCAAAAGCTGTGTGAATGAGTAAGTATCATTCGGCTTAAGGAAAACAAGAACACGTTCCTGTGGAATTGGGGCATCCTGAGCGTTTGGATCACGCTGTTTTGCCATTGTATTATTCATTCTTGTTGTGCTTTTAGCGATTTCAATTTTTCTTGTAATTCCTACAAGATATTTTGAAAGGTTAGCAGCACAGTATTTGTTGAATACAAAGTCTTTATCGAGTTCTTCTGCACTTGAGAAAACTGCAGGAGTGATATCATCTTCAAAAAGACCTTTTTTCCAGCCAACTACTTTCTGAACTTTGCCTTCTGCAAGAAGTTCTTTTGCACGTGCGATTAATTTGTCTTGCATCTTACATCCTCCAGCTTTTTACATTCGCCAAGCTCAGTAATCTGCTTTACGAAATCATTCATAATTCCGGCAAAGCGTACACCTTCGGCAGCAGAACACCATTCAACGCGTGTACGACCTTTCTCAATTCCAAGGTAATCGAGCATAGAGAAAAGAAGAGTCATACGGCGGCGTGCAAAGTAGTTTCCGGTAGAGTAGTGACAGTCACCAGGGTGACATCCACACAAAATAACTCCGTCTGCTCCGCGCTGGAATGCACGCAAAATAAAGAGCGGATTCAAGCGGCAGGAACATGGGATACGAATAATCTTTACATTTCCAGGATACTCGAGACGGTTGTTACCAGCCAGGTCGGCACCTGCATAAGAACACCAGTTACAGCAGAATGCTACAATCTTTGGCGTCCAGTTTTTATTTTCACTCATAGTTCATTTCTTCAGTTATTAGAGAACTGAATCAACCTCCGCCAAGATTTGTTTGTTGCTGAATCCCTTAAGATCCATAGCGCCAGAAGGACATGCAACTGTACAAGCACCACAACCGTGACACATTGCGCTGTTTACCTGAGATACGTGGCGTGTAATTGTAGTTCTGTTTGGACCACGGAAATCCTTATCAACATAAGAAATAGCTCCGTAAGGACAAACGTTAACACACTGTCCACAACCGTTACATGCATTTTCATCAGGCTGAGCTGTACAAGGGTCGTTCTTGAGCTTGTCTTTTACGAGCAGGCAGATTGCCTTTGCAGCAGCACCAGAAGACTGAGCAACAGTTTCAGGAATATCTTTTGGTCCCTGACAGCATCCTGCAAGGAAGATACCTGCAGTCGGGCTTTCAACAGGACGGAGTTTTGCGTGAGCTTCGAGGAAGAAGTCGTTGTTGTCCATAGAAGTTGTAAGCATAGTTGCAAGTGGGCGGGCAGATTTGTCTGCTTCGATAGATGCTGCAAGTACAACCATATCAGCTTTGATATGAACCTGCTTGTTCAAAATCAAATCGCTTCCCTGAACATCAAGAGTTCCATCACTCTGTGGAGTAACTTTTCCTACCTGACCTTTGATGTAGTGTACACCATACTGTTCAACGGCACGGCGGTAGAATTCATCAAAGAGTTTACCTGGAGTACGAACGTCAATATAGAATACATAACAGTTTGTATCAGGATAGTGGTCGCGTGTAAGGATTGCGTGCTTTGCAGTGTACATACAACAGATCTTTGAGCAGTACTCGTGACCCTTTGTAGAATCAGCTGAACAGCGCGAACCAACACACTGAACGAATACGATAGTTTTTGGCTCTTTTCCGTCTGAAGGGCGAAGAAGGTGACCGTTTGTAGGACCAGAAGCGTTACAGAGACGTTCAAACTCAAGAGAAGATACAACGTCCGGGCTCTGGTTGTAAGCGTATTCATCAAATTTTTCAAGAGAAATAGGATTGTAACCTGTTGCTACAATGATTGCACCATACTTCTCTGTAATGATTTCTTCTTTCTGGTCAAACTTGATAGCACCAGCGGCACAAGCTTTTTCACAGAATCCACAAACATTGTCTTTGCCGTTTGCAAGACCCTTCATGTGGAGACAGTAATTTGCGTCGATGTTTGCAACCTTTGGAACAGCCTGAGCAAAAGGAATATCGATTGCTTTGCGGTTATTCAAACCAAGGTTAAAGCTGTTTGGAACCTTTTTGTTTGGACACTTTTCGATACAAGCACCACAACCTGTACACTTTGTTTCATCAACATAGCGTGGGTGACGTTTAATATCGATTTCGAAGTTTCCGATATATCCGCTTACTCTGCAAACTTCAGAAGCTGAAAGAATGCGGATGTTTGGATTCTGGCTTACTTCTGTCATTTTTGGTGTTACGATACAAGAAGCACAGTCCAAAGTAGGGAAGGTCTTATCGAGTTTAGCCATCTTACCGCCGACAGTGTAGTCTTTTTCTACGATATCTACAGGGAAACCTGCATCTGCGATGTCGAGGGCAGCTGTAATTCCGGCAATACCACCACCAATTACCAAAGCACGCTTTGTCATTGGAGTTTCACCTGCGATAAGAGGTGTGTCAAGGATTGTCTTTGCAATTGCAGCTTTACCAAGAGCAATAGCCTTTTCAGTAGCCTGCTCCATATCTTTCATTACCCATGATGTCTGTTCACGGATATTTGCTACTTCAACTTTGAATGGGTTAAGACCAGCACGTTCTGCGCATGAACGGAATGTCTTTTCGTGCATACGTGGAGAACATGAACAAAGAACAACACCAGTAAGCTTGTCATTCTTGATATGGTCTTCAATCATTTGCTGACCGGCAGATGAACACATGTAAGTGTAGTGTGTTGAGTAAACAACTCCATCTACTTTTCCAAGTTCTTCTGCTACTTTTTCTACGTCAACTGTTCCGGCAATGTTAGTACCACAGTGACATACAAATACACCAATTCTTTCCATTTTCTATGTCACTCCTTATTTCTTGTACTTTCTGAAAGCACTAACGATAGCCTGCTGAGGCATATCATCATCCAGATGCTCTGGAACCTGAACAGGATCAAGACGGTGAGGACCGCGCTGACCTTCAACATACTGACGTACACCGTCAATCAGTTTAGCTGGTTCTACCTGGCGTGGACAACGCTCGAGGCAGGCAAAACATGAAAGACATGCATAGATTGATTTAGAATTCAAAAGAGGCTCGAGGTCTCCGTTTTCTACCATCTGTACAAACTGATGTGGATGATATTCCATAGCATCGTAGTTAGGGCAGGTAGCAGAACACTTTCCGCAGACCATACATTTCTTAGGATTTACGCCGCTTTTCAAAAGGATGATTTCTTTTGCAAGTTCGTTGTTTTCCATTACTTTTCCTCCTTCAAGCCAAGTGCTTCTGCAAGGAGCTCTGTGAAGTAAATTACATCGAGCTTTGAATCACCTTTGTTCTTGATAAGGTTATAGCGGCAGAGTGGACAAGATGTAACAAGGAAGTCAGCACCCATATCTTCTGCATTAGAAAGGATTTTCTTAGTTCTGTTCTTAGGAATTGATTCATCTTCGAACATTGTGTAAGCACCACAGCACTCGTTTCTCTGTCCATAGATAACTGGAGTACCACCGATGGCTTTAATAAAGTCCTCGATAATCTGTGGGTTTTCAGGATCGTCTAACTGAAGAACTTTTCCCGGGCGAAGAAGAAGACATCCGTAATAAGCACCGATTTTTTTACCGGTGAAAGGCTTTTTAACAGCAGCCTTTACTTTGTCCCAGCCTACAACATCACGCAGAATTTCGAGATAGTGAACTACTTTAGCTTCACCATGATACTCAATTTCATCCTGCTTGAGGTAATTATTCACCTTGAATGCTACATTCTCGTCTGTTGCAACATCGTTATTAACCTGCTTAAGAACGTTGTAACATGCAGAACAGAGAGTAACCAAGTCATGTCCTGAATCACGTGCATTTGCCAAAGCACGAACAGATGAAAGTTTAGAAGCGATTTCATCTTTTGCCATAGGGTATTCACCACCACAGCACTGCCATTCAGGAATTTCTTCAAGTGTGAATCCTAATGCTTCCGCAGATTTACGCGCATAAATATCAAGGTCAAGAGCCTTGTTTTTCAGCGTACAACCTGGAAAATAAGAATATGTCATACTTGCTCCCAATTAATAAATATACATATATGGAAATCAAAGAAAAAATTTTACCGATTCTTTCCCTAATTATCCTAATAATATACCTTGAATTTGAATTTTTGTGAAGATTAAAAATCGCCGCTTTTTAATAAATATTGTTATCCAGAACTTGTTTCGGGATCTTTAATATAGATTCTGAAAAAGTTCAGAATGACGTCATAAAAATTAGTTAAACGTTCAATCAATTTCAGACTTTCGTTCTATTTTTTTAATCATTAAGATTTATAATATAAACATGGAATTTTATGCAGAATGGCGCCTTAGAGGCGACTCTTATAATAATGGATATGGAAACGGACATACACTTTCTCAGAGTGAGTCTGTTCGTGAATGTAAAAAAACAGTTGAATCAGAAAATGAAACCTGTTTCGAAGGAAAGAATGGAATTAAAGTAAAATCAATTCATAACAAAAATGAAAAAGTTTATGAATGCTTTACAGAAATTAAAAATAACGGCACTTCAGATGCTTATATAGAATTGCTTTCAAGTTTTGCATTAAAAGGACTTAAAGCAGACAGAATACATCGGGCAACAGCTTTCTGGAGTGCAGAAGGTAAACTGCTTTCTCAGGATTTAACAGACATGAATATGGAACGTTCCTGGGCTAATCATGGTTTTAGAATTGAAAAGTTCGGGCAGATTGGTTCAATGCCGGTGCGTAAGTGGTTCCCGTTCCTGGTTCTGGAAAACTCGGTAGAAAAGAAATTCACTGGTATTCAGCTTTATTGTGCATCCAGCTGGCAGATTGAGATATTCAGAAATACAGATGATATAAACGTGCAGGGCGGACTTGCAGACCGTGACTTTGGAAACTGGACAAAAAAGTTAACACCTGGAGAAAAGTTCAAAACTCCTAAGGCGGTAATAGCAGAAGGCTCGTCACTTGAAGAAGTCTGTGATCTGCTTGTAAAGGCTCAAAAGCCTCGGATTGCTGAGGTTGATAAAGACTTGCCTGTAATTTTCAACGAATACTGCACTACATGGGGAAATCCTTCAATAGAAAATCTTACTAAGACTGCAGAAAAACTTGATGGAAGTGGAGTCAAATATCTTGTAATTGACTGCGGATGGTATAAGCCAGATGGAGTTGAAAACTGGTTTGATGCAGCTGGTGACTGGATTCCAAGCAAAAAGCTTTTTCCAGAAGGAATTAAGTCTGCTGCAGATATGATTCGTTCGCATGGTCTGATTCCTGGAATCTGGTTTGAGTTTGAAAATGTTGGAACTGTAGCCGGTGCTTTTAATGAAACTGACCACGTACTCAAACGCGATAATTACCTGGTAACAGTAGGGGCACGACGCTTCTGGGATATGAGGCAGAAATGGGTATGGAATTATCTGGACGAAAAAGTTTTAGGACTTCTTAAAGAATGCCAGATGGGATATCTGAAGGTTGATTATAATGAAAATATCGGCCAGGGTGTTGATGGCGAGGAAAGCCTTGGCGAAAACCTTCGTGAATGTGTTTGTCAAAGTCAGGAATATTTCCGTCATATAGCAAAAGAAATGCCGGAACTTGTTATTGAAAACTGTGCAAGTGGAGGACACCGTCTTGAACCTTCAATGATGGAACTTGTGAGTCAGGCAAGTTTTTCTGATGCCCATGAAGCAAAAGACATTCCTTTAGTTGCAGCAAATCTTCACAGACTTATTCGTCCTGAACAGAGTCAGATCTGGGCTGTACTTCGTGCAGATGCAGACATTCACCGCATAAACTTTGTACTTACCTCAGGCTTTTTAGGCAGACTTTGTCTTTCTGGTGAGATTTTTGATTTAGCTGATGATAAATGGAATCAGGCCCTTAAAGCTATAGATTTCTATGGTAAAGTAAGTCATATCATCAAAAATGGATATACAAGTTTAATTCAGACAAATGTTAAAGATTATCTGAATCCGGAAGGCTGGCAGATTGTTCTCCGTGAATATGGAAATGAGGCATTACTGATTGTTCATACATTTGAAAATGCAGATGTTCAGGCAGATGTTTCAAAAGTTTTATCAGAGTTACTTTCAAACTGGAAATTGAAAGAGACGTTTGGTTCAGAACTTGACGGAGACTTCAGAGGAAAAGTTTTCTGGCTGAGCCGTTAAACTTTTATGATACGATTTTTAAAGAAGTCGACAACGGCTTCTTTAATTTCGTCTGGAGCCTTGCTCTTGAGAATATAACCATCTGGTTTTAACTGCATTGCGTTTATTACACTCTGTCTGTCATTGTTTGCTGTAAGGAAAATAACAGGCAGGTTAGCAAGTCTTTTATCACTTCTGATTGCTTCCAGAACCTTTGGTCCATCCATAGTCGGCATTTTATAATCCAGCAGAACAAGATCAACAGGATGCATATCAAGGAATTCAAGTGCCATTTCACCTGAGCTGACAAGTGATAAATGAAAATCATCACCAAGCCAGACTTTTATACTTCTGAGAATAATAGGCTCGTCATCTACAACAAGAATATGTTTCTTGCTGACATTATTTCTTTCCATCAGTTCCAGAAGATTTTCAATATCAATAGTGTAGGATTCTAATTTAATAGAAGGAATCTTGTTGAAAAAATTATTATCTTCCAGAGAAATGGTTGTCATTTTACCGACAAAACATAAATGATAATCATATTTTTTCTGGTAAACAACAATCTTTCTAATGATATTAAATTCAATGTTATCTGAAAGAAGAATAAGAAGCTGAATTGAATAGTTTGGAAGTCTGTCTACATCTTCGTTAGTTGGAGCAAAAACATTTATTTTAAGGTCTGTAGCATTGAACTGATTTATAAGATTCTTTACAACAAGACGAGAAGAATCACCAACTATAAAAAGCTCATCCATCATTTATTATTGCTCCATTCAGAAAGTAAATTTCTTAGTTCTTTAAAATCAACATTTTCAACACTGGTTTTAATTTTATCAAATTTTTGTGAAAAATCAAAGGGGAGTTGAACAGAAGATAATTCAGAAATAAGAGAATCCAGACCATCAATATCAAAATCATTGGCATAGTCTAGAAGAAACTTGATTTTCTCTGATAATTCTTCCTGTGAAATTTCTTTTGCTGGTGTCTGATTTTTTTCTTCTTTTACAAGAGGGGCAAGTTTTTCTTTATAACTCAAAAACAGATCAAAAAGCGGCTTATGTTTTTCCTGTATTTCAGATACTGTATTATTATTTGCACACTTTTCCAAATGTTCTGCAAGTTTGGAAAGCTCTTTTGCACCAATAAGACGGGAAGTACTTTTTAGTGCATGAACTTTAATTTCATAATTTTTCCAGTCTTCAGCTTCAAAGTATTGCTGTAATTCCTGTGCCTTCTGATCCATTGAAGTATAGTATTGCTTTATTGTAGATAATAGAACTTCTTCAGATCCTGTGAATCTGATGGCCTCAGAAATATCAAAACCTTCTATATTTGAAAGTGTTCGAATTACTTCGGAAGTTTCTGTTGTATTTTCAGTATTGACTGAAGTTTCATTTTCTTCTTCTGGGGCTGCTTCAATATAATCTTCAGGAAGATAACGGCGAATCATTTCTTCGAGTTTTGCCGGATTTACAGGTTTAGAAAGATAATCATCAAAACCTTCTTCAAGATACATTTTTTTGACACCACTAATAGCATTTGCAGTTAAAGCAATACAAGGTTTTCCGGCACAAAGATTGTCTGACATTTCTTTCATTGCATGAAGGGTTTCTATACCATCCATTTCGGGCATTCTATGATCAATAAAAAGAATATCGTATTTTGTAGTTTTGATTGCTTCGAGTGCCTGTTTACCACTAAGAGCTGTATCAACTGTAATTCCAGTGTTTTTGAGAAGGCCCTTAACGACATCAAGATTCATTTCTGTATCATCAACAAATAAAAGTTTTGCTTTTGGGGCATGAAGCTTTTCTTTATAATCTGCCATCTCCATAACGCTTTCTTCATAAGCTTCATTGATATCACCAACGGCTGTCCAGTCAGCAACTTTCTGTTTAATTTCAAAAGAGAAATCTGAGCCTTTGCCGTAAATTGTCTTTACTTTAAGCATACTTCCCATCATATCAAGAAGTCTGTTTACAATGCTTATTCCAAGACCTGTTCCTTCAATGGTTCTGTGTTTTATTTCATCAATTCGCTCGAAAGGTTTATAGAGTTTATCTATGTCTTCTGTTTTTATACCGCAGCCGGTGTCTTTTACATTTACTTTAAGAAGAATGTTGTCATCATCTTGTTTTTTGAAATCAATTTCAAAAGTTACGGAACCTTCTTTTGTATATTTAATTGCGTTAGTAAGAAGATTTATAATACACTGCTTTATACGGATGCTGTCTCCATATAAGGTTTTAGGAAGTGAAGAGTTTACATTCAGATTAAATTTAAGGCCTTTAGCTTTTGCACGGTCTCGTGTCATATTTAAAAGGTCTATAATCATTGAAGAAACTTCATAGTTATCTGGAATAAGTTCCATTTTGCCGGCTTCGATTTTAGAGAAGTCGAGAATGTCATTTACAATGGAAAGAAGGTTTACCCCGGCTATTTTGATATTCGATGAATAACCGATAATTGCTTTATCTTTAGATTCTCGAAGAATCATTTCATTCATGCCGAGTACTGCATTTATTGGGGTTCTAATTTCGTGGCTCATATTTGCAAGGAATGCACTTTTTGCCTGTGAGGCAGCAGCGTTTATCTGACTTTCGGTAAGAGCAGCTTCCTTTGCAGCACGTTCTTTTTTTGTCTGCTCACTGATGTACTCAATGTATTCTTTCATCTGAGTAGTCATCATACGGATATTATTTGTGAGAGTTCCAATTTCATTATCCGAAGTATATGGAATATCTACGTATAATTCTCCACGTGCAAGACGGTTTGTTGTTTTGAATAAGATATTAAATGGAATGATAATTTTACGCTTTAAGAAAAAGAAGAGCAGGGAAGTAATTAAACAGACAAACAAAAATATTATGATGAGGGAATTTATCTGACCGTTAATCAGCTGCATAGCCTCATCCTGAGTAATTGCCGTTATGTAAGTCATTCCATTATCAAGTTGTTTTAAGATTCCAAAATGCTTTTTTCCTTCCCAGGTGAATCTGGTGAGTTTTTTGCTATCTGCCTTTCGGAATTGTTCCATCATGGTTGCAATGTCTACAGAGCGTTCAACGGAATTAGACATTTCTTCTTTTTTATATAAATGAATATGATTCTGTTCTTTTCCAAAAAGAAGTCCTGTAGAGTTATCAATTTTAAGGGAATGTACAATATTTTCAATGATTGCAAGACTTAAATCAATTCCTAAAACTCCGAGAAGTTTACCGTTTTTATATACAGGAACACTGTAAGAAATAATTTTCTGGCGGAGATTTTCATTATCATAGGGAGAAGTCCATACCGGGCTTTTGTTCCAGATAGGAAGATAATACCAGCCGACATGATCTGTATCTGTTGGTGAATATTTTGAAAGATCTGTCAGACGAACACTTACATAAGTTTTCTGATATCCACCGATGAGGAATATACCTCGAGTAGGTCCATAGGTTTCCGCTTCAAGACGGAAAAAGGTACAGACAACTCCTTTTTCATTTACAACGTCTGAAGCCATTTTTGTAGATAAATCTCTCAAAAAATCATTTTCATAGTTTTTTTCATCCTGGAATTTCTTTTCATCAAGATTCATGAGAATATATTTCTTCCAGCCAGCTACAATATCTTCTGCAGTATTAAAAAAATAATTCAGTTCGAGGGATTTCTTTTCTGATTCAAGATAAATTGCATTTGTATAATTTTTAAGTAAAAGTGTGTGCGATTGAGCAATAAGGATTAAGGCAGTTACTAAAAAGGTAAGAGCTATACTGGAGAGTATCAGTATTACAGTCTGATTTTTAAGAAGGTTCGAAGATTTTTCTCTCATTGCCTTCCAACGCCATTTCCACCAGCTTCTTTAATTGCATAGCAGTTTTGCACGGCACGGTAATAATTTATTTTGATAGAAACTGAAAGATCAACTTTTACAAGACCAACAGAAACTGTTATATCAAGTTTTTCCTTTGCTTTTTCACAGAGAGCTTTCATTTGATTTTCAGCTTCATCAATTTCCATTTCCATGAATAAAACAAATTCATCTCCTGACCAGCGGAATAGAATTCCTCTGTCATCAAGAAGTTCCTTAGCGATTTCTACAATTCCAAGAACAATTTTGTCGCCATCGCGCTCGTCGTTTATTACCTTAAAATGATCAATATCAAAAACTGAGAGAGATTTATAACGGGTAGTATTAAATACTCCGAGTTCTCCATAAGCCTCTTTCAGATAATTACGATTTGGAAGTTTTGTTAATTCATCTACAGGACTTGTCGATTTTATAACAAATTCATGCTGTTTATACTTTTTATTAGTATCAAATAATGATAAGAAAAGACAAACAAAAAGGAGAATATAAATTACAAGAATTATAGAAGCACCTGCAAACTGTGCTTCAATTTCATTTTTACCCTGAACAACAAGATACCATTTTAAGTTAGGCATAAAACGGGTCATGCGGTAACCGTGGCCAGCTTTATCTGTATGGGTAAATTCTTTTTCGGAAGCATGATCAGAAATTGCTTCTGAAAGGTATGCATTCTTTATATTATTAAAATCTGTATCAATCTGCACAAGACCTTGTGTATCGATAAGATTGATTTTTACTTTGTATTCTTTTTCAACAGCTAAAAGCATTTTCTGCCAGTCTTCCATTGAAAGAGCAATTCCACAGATACCTAAGGTTGTGCCATTGGAATCAACAATACGTGCGTTTATAAAAATACTCCAGCGCCAATCAAATAACTGATCGCGGTCTGTTTCAAGCTGAATAGGAAGATTTGTATCAAGGAACATCTGATACCAGTTATCATAAGGATCTTCCTGAGGGTTTACGATTTTAGCAATTCCAGTAGGAGTGTAGTAGCGTTTTGTTTTTTCTGAAACAACAAATGAAGCATCATAACCAAACTGATTTTTTACTGCACCAAGGAAAGAAGACATCATTTCTTCCATAATGTTTTCAGGTATGTTTTCTTCCTGCTCAAGGGTGCGTACAAGGAATTCATCTGAACTTAAACCAGTTGAAATACCGATTGGTCGTTCAATATTTCCGGCAATGAGTCCGTAAATATGAGAAGCAACAAGCTGATTATTGGATATTTCATGTTTCTTATTATGTAAAAAAGATGGAGTTATAAAGGTGAGAAGAACAAGTGAAATACAAAGAAGAATTATTACTGGTAGTTTCTGTTTCAATAAATTATCCTTAAAATAAATAATAATTACTGAAGGTCGGCAAGCACAGCTTGTCTCTGAATCATTCTTTCGAAGAACCTAAACCGGCCCGCTGTCGCAGCCCGGTTTAGGTTCTTCGATTACTGGCTATTTCTGTGGGAAGGCCATTGCTTCCGGCTTGAATACTTTATCAAATTCTGCAGCTGTGAGGAATCCAAGTCCTACGCAGGCATCCTTCAATGAAATGTTTTCATCAAATGCTTTGTGAGCTGTTTTAGCAGCGTTTTCATAACCGATATATGGGTTCAATGCTGTTACGAGCATTAAAGAGTTGTAAAGGTTATGATGCATCTTAGCCTTGTCTGCCTTAATTCCAACTGCACAATTCTTGTTGAAAGAAAGCATAGCTTCTGCAAGAAGACGTGCACTCTGAATAAAGTTGTAAGCGATAACAGGCATGAATACGTTCAATTCAAAGTTACCCTGAGATGCTGCGAAGCCGATAGCAGCATCGTTACCCATTACCTGAACTGCAACCATTGTTACAGCTTCACACTGTGTTGGGTTTACTTTTCCCGGCATGATTGATGAACCCGGCTCGTTTTCAGGAATACGGATTTCTCCAAGACCATCACGAGGACCAGATGCGAGCCAGCGAACGTCGTTAGCAATCTTCATCATATCTGCAGCAAGAGCCTTGATTGCTCCGTGTGCATATACTAATTCGTCTTTAGAAGTAAGAGCGTGGAACTTGTTAGGTGCTGTAACAAACTTCTTTCCAGTGAGTTCAGATACACATTCAGCAACCTTTTTGTCAAAGCCCTTAGGTGCGTTCAAACCAGTTCCTACAGCTGTACCACCGAGAGCGAGTTGCTTAAGGAATGGAAGTGAAGACTGGAGCATCTTTTTATCCTGCTCAAGAGAAGTTCTCCAGCCGGAAATTTCCTGACCGAAAGAAATAGGTACAGCATCCTGAAGGTGTGTACGACCACTCTTTACAATCTTCATATTTTCTTTTTCAAGTTTCTTGAAAGTTTCTACCAGAGTGTCGATAGCTGGGAAGAGCTTGTCTTCGATAGCACATACTGCAGAAATGTGGAGTGCAGTAGGGAAGGTATCGTTTGAAGACTGACTCATGTTGATATCATCGTTTGGATGACAGAGTTTTTTACCTGCAATTTCGTTAGCGCGGTTAGCGATAACTTCGTTTGCATTCATGTTGCTCTGTGTACCAGAACCTGTCTGCCATACAACGAGTGGGAAGTGATCGTTGAGTTTGCCGGCGATTACTTCATCACAAGCCTTTTTAATTGCAGAAAGCTTTTCCTTTGTCATTTTCTCAGGCTTGAGGGCATTGTTTGCCATTGCAGCTGCCTTTTTGAGGTAACCGAAAGCCTTTGTTATTTCACGTGGCATTGTTTCAATGCCAACACCAATTTCGAAGTTTTCGTGACTGCGTTCAGTCTGAGCGCCCCAGTATTTATCTGCTGGAACTTTTACTTCACCCATTGAGTCATGTTCAATTTTGTATTCCATAGTTTTCATCCTTAAAAAAAATTGTCATTGCGAGGAACTTTGTGACGAAGCAATCTATATTAAATGGATTGCTTCGCTACGCTCGCAATGACGATTAATATTATATTAGAAGTTTACCTGTTTAATAACGTCTTTGAGACATTCTGCACTGTGGCGGAGAGATTCAATTTCTGAATCTGTAAGAGGAGCTTCGAGGCGTCCCTTAATTCCGTTTGCACCGATGATTGTTGGGATAGAAAGACATACATCCTTAATTCCGTATTCGCCATCGAGCATAGAAGAAATTGTAAGAACTGAATCAGTTTCGTAGTTCAAAGCTTCACAGAGAGTAGCTGTTGTAACACCGATAGCATAGTTTGTACATTTCTTAGCAGCAATGATGATTCCACCTGACTTGCGGATATAGTCTTCTACGTCGTTCTTATCGAAGTCTGGAAGTTTTGGTCCGTGGTATGATTTAGCAAATGAATCTACCGGGATAGAACCGATATTTGCAAGAGACCAAGGTACGAAAGAAGAATCTCCGTGCTCACCGAATACGTATCCGTGTACGTTTTCCTGAGCTACTTTGTATGTTTCTGCAATACGAGCGCGGAAACGAGCAGTATCAAGCATAGTACCTGTACCGAAAATGCGGTTAGCAGGAATACCGGCAGTTTTTACAAACTGATATGTAAGAATATCAACAGGGTTTGCAACAATAACATAAAGGGCGTTAGGAGCAGCCTTAGTAATCTGAGGAATTACAGACTTTGTGATATCAACGTTAGTCTGTGTAAGGTCAAGACGTGACTGTCCAGGTTTGCGGCCAACACCAGAAGTGAATACTACGATGTCGGAATCCTTTGCATCTTCATAATCACCATCGTGAACGTAAACTGGGCCAATGAAAGGAGTACCCTGGCGGATATCCATTGCTTCTCCCATAGCTTTTTCTTTAATAATGTCGATGATGACGATTTCTGAAGCAATCTGCTTCAAAGTAAGAGCATAGGCAACAGTTGATCCAACCTGTCCTGCACCGATGATTGTAATTTTTCTTGACATATTTCTGTCTCCTATCAAAATAAATATATCTATTTAAATACTATAATGAATATATTAAGCCTAATATATCTTTTTAATTATAATCTATTAAACGTTTTTTGTTAATAGAAAAACGAGAGGAAAAGAATCAAGTTATATCAATAAACTAACACAATGCTCCGGAAATCTTTTCGGCAACTGCAGCATTAGCAGAAGCATTTGCATCAATTTCATCAATAGCATTACGAATGTTGTTCAAAAGATTTTCAAGACTGCTTACCTTTTGCTGAAGCTGTTCTGTACCGCTGGAAATATTCTGAAGGGCAGTGTTCTGCTGAATGATTTCTGTGGCAACTCCTTCTGCAAGACGGGTATTTGTGTTCGCATCATCAACAATACGTGTAAGTGCATTCATTACATCGCGGGTTCCGGTATCGATTTCCGAAACTCCGGAAAGAATTTCTTCCATAACGCGGATTGTTTTGCGGAGTGTGTCTGTAGTTGTCTTTGTATATTCAGAGAATGAAATTACAGATTCTGATGTAGCATTTACGATTGTACCGTTTTCTTCGAGTGTATCTGTAATCTTCTGGGCATTTTTAGAAGTTTCTTCTGAAAGTTTACGGATTTCCTGGGCGATAACTGAGAAACCCTTTCCAAGAGTTCCGGCATGAGCTGCTTCGATTGAGGCGTTCATGGCAAGAAGACCTGTCTGAGAAGCAATCTTATTTACGGCTTCTACGAAGGTTGAAACTTTGTCTGAAGATTCCTTTACCTTCATCATATCGTTTACAAGATCCTGAAGAAGCTTCATCTGAGAGTCGAGGTTCTGTACAAGGGAATTCATTCCGGCTCTCTGATCATTTGCAATACTGCTGATATTTGTAAGACTGGCAGACATTTCTGTAAGAGCTGCAGAGGTTGTTGAAATA
The DNA here is from genome assembly GCF_900111035.1 of Treponema bryantii. Classification (GTDB taxonomy): domain Bacteria; phylum Spirochaetota; class Spirochaetia; order Treponematales; family Treponemataceae; genus Treponema_D; species Treponema_D bryantii_C. The sequence goes on along the minus strand of NZ_FOFU01000010.1, from coordinate 101,930 downwards.
GCATCGCTCTGGCTCTGAACGCTCTTTTTCATCTGTTCTGCTTTGTCATTGATCTGATAGCTTGAGTCTTTAATTGTAATTGCTTCTGAACTTAAGGTTGTAGTTTCAGTATTGATGTAATTATACAATTCACGGATTTCTGAAACACTGGATGAAGCTTTATTTGTAGATTCTGAAAGCTGTTTACCGATATTAAGTCCTTCTGCAGTTTCAATAATTACATTTGAGATTTTTGAAAGGGCAAGAGAGGATTTATTTTCGTTCTCTTCTGCACGGGTAACTACGCGTCTTGTAAAACTGTCGAAAAGCAGAAGACAGATATTTGAAACTAAAATTGCAAGTGTACAGATAAGAATATTCATTACTGCTATATTCTTATTTGCAATATAAATTGGTCGGTATACAGTGGCATTAGTTACAAACCAGAGAATGAGTCCGAATGTGAAGAAACTATGCATCTGACGGCGTCTTAAAGAAATTACATAATTACAGACACCCATTACTGCAATGAAACAACTGTCTCTGTAAGGTAAGTAATTTGTGATTGAAAAAGGCGCTCCATAACATTCTATGGCGGCTATTACCATTATCGCGGAGGTGGTAATCCAGGAGCCTAAATGAATATGGCCTTTCTTTATAAAGTATAGTGAAGAAATGAAGAATGCTAAAAGAAGTAATCCACCTGTTCCTACTATAAAGTATTTGAAGATGAAGAGTACAAGTCCAAAAAGTCCGAACATTATCATAAATACGATATTTGCACCGACCAGCATTGAAAGCTGTTCACGTTCGCGCATTGGACATTTATCGAGAATGTCCTGAGACGGGAAAAATTTCTGATTAAAAGAATTAAAACTCATACAGTATCATTCTAGTTTATAAATGATGTTAGTGCAAATAAAAAATGATAATTATTTTGTATGGAGGGCTGGGGATAGGGACGGGGCGTTGCGGGGTGTCCCCGCTGGAAGGGGTAGCGGAAAACGCCGGAGGCGGTTGGAGCGAGGGGAAGTCTTTCCCCTTCATATGGCTTTTCCCTCTTCAGATAAATCTATATAATAGAAGAATGAACATAAATAATAACGCGAATAATGTAAAAAAAGAACTTCTTGTTAGAATTGCAAAACTTCAACTTGATGGTGAACTTGATTCCCGAAAAATAAATAAAATCCCGACTGAAATGAGGCCTGCCGGTACGGCTCCTATTGGATGCTGTATTTATCATGACCGCGAGCTTTTAAGAATGCGTCTGCTTGCGAGAATGGGTATTTCGGTTGAGAACTATAATGATTTGAATGATCTTGATGATTATGCGCGGGAAGCTTTGTCGCGTGAAAAACCAACCTGGCCTATGATTACTGTTTTACACGAGGCCTGTAACGGTTGTGTTAAGCAGAACTTTATGGTTACTAATGCGTGTCAGGGATGTTTTGCCCGTCCTTGTATGGTAAACTGTCCTAAAAAGGCGATTCATATTGTTCATCATGCACATATTGATGCAGATAAATGTATTCACTGCGGACTTTGTGAACAGAACTGTCCTTATCATGCGATTATTAAAATTACTGTTCCGTGTGAAGCTGCGTGTCCTGTAGGAGCTATTTCTAAAGGCGAAGACGGTCATGAAGTTATTGATTTTCACAAGTGTATTTACTGCGGTAAATGTATGAGGGAATGTCCATTCGGCGCTATGATGGATAAGAGCCAGCTTGTGGATGTTATCAAGCACATTATGAATGGAAGACGTGTGAGTGTGATGTATGCACCTTCGATTGCGTCTCAGTTTAAGTGTAGTGCGGGGCAGCTTGAGCGTGGCTTTGAACAGCTTGGTTTTACAACTGTATATGAGGTTGCAGCTGGTGCTGATATTACTGCGGACAGAGAAGCGGCTGAGTTTACTGAGCGTATGAAGCGCGGTGATAAGCTTATGACAACTTCTTGCTGTTCGGCTTATGTGAGGGCGGTGCATATTCATGTTCCGGACCTTGACCCTTGTGTAAGTGAGACAAGAAGTCCTATGCATTATGCGGCTGAAATTGCTAAAAAGGATGATTCTTCGTGTGTGACTGTTTTTGTTGGTCCTTGTCTTGCAAAACGTCGCGAGGGCTTTGATGATGACCTTGTTGATTATGTTATTACGGCCGAAGAGCTCGGAGCTTTCTTTGAAGCTAAAGGAATTGCTGTAAGTAAACTTGAACCTGTTGTAAAGACTGAGGTTCCGAGTGCGAGCGGCCGTAATTTTGCAAGAACTGGTGGTGTTGCTGAAGCTGTAAAGTGTCGTCTTACTGATCCTTCTATTTTGAAGCTTGATGTTATTAACGGTCTTGATAAGGAAGGTATGAAAAAGCTTAAGTATTATGGTGAGATAAATGCCGGACGCGTTGAGGCTAAGGAAGAAGACGGTAACCTTGTTGAGGTTATGAGCTGCGAAGGCGGCTGTGTGGCCGGTCCTTGTGTTATTCAGAAAGTGAATCTTGCTAATGTGCAGCTTGATAAATATGTAAAGGAAGGAAAATAATTGGCGGTTTCAGTAATCTGCACAACTTTACTGATTGAAAAATCTCCGCAGGCTCTGCCGCTCGGGGCGGCTTGTATTGCGACGGCGATTAAGAACTGGCCGGGGCTTAAGGATAATGTAAAGGTGCAGCTTAAGGCATTCAGTATTGAAGATGATGATTTTAAGAAGCTGGATGATACTGATAAAAGGGCTGCATTTATAGCAGAGAAAATCTGGGAAATTGCTAAGGGCCGTGAAAGTTCAGAGGGCCTGATTGTCTGTTTTTCGTGTTTTGTATGGAATGTAGAAATTCTTAGACGGGCTGCGGCTCTTTTGAAGGCAAAAGGCGCTGTTACAATTGCCGGCGGACCTGAAATTACAGCTCATCCTTCTTTCTATAAAGATTTTGATTACACTGTAAGCGGTGAAGGTGAAATTACTGTTCCTTTACTGGTTATGCAAATACTGAATAAGTCTAATAAATCAGACAAAGTAATAATTTCTCAATCTCCTGATCTGGCTCTTGTTCATTCACCTTATCTTGACGGGATTATTGATCCTGTGGAATATGAAGGTGCTTTGTGGGAACTTGCAAGAGGCTGTCCTTATAAGTGTTCTTATTGTTATGAATCTAAGGGAGCAAAAACTGTAAGGCTTTTCCCAATGGAACGCATAAAGGCTGAGCTTGAACTGTTTTCGAAGAAAAAGGTTCCGCAGGTTTTTGTTCTGGATCCAACTTATAATATAAATAAAAAGAGAGCTCTGGAGCTGCTTCGACTGATCAGGGAAAAAACTCCTGATACTTTTTACTATTTTGAAGCCAGAGCTGAATTGATTGACAGGGAACTTGCCCGGGAATTTACTAAGATTCCATGTGCATTACAGATTGGTTTACAGAGTGCAAATGATGAAGTTTTGAAACTTGTAAACCGTCCATGCGACAGAAAGAAGTTTTTAAAGGGTATTTCGATTCTGAATGAAGAGGGTGTTACTTTCGGTCTTGATCTGATTTTCGGATTACCGGGTGAGACTTTCGGCTCTTTCCGGGACGGGCTTGATTTTGCTCTTTCTTTGTATCCGAATAATCTTGAAGTATTCTGTCTTTCTGTTTTGCCTGGAACTGATTTATATGACAGGGCAGAGGGACTCGGTCTTGTTTGGGAAAAAGATCCACCTTATCATGTAATTAAGAATGGTAAGTTCAGCGTTGAAGATATGAAGAAAGCTGAAAAACTGGCTAAGGTCTGCAGTGTCTTTTACAATGATGGACGTGCTGTTCCATGGTTTAATTCTGTGTGCCGTGTTTTGAAAATTAAAGGCAGTAAACTATTGGAATTCTTCTATGATAAAAAGCTGGCCGGTAATTCTGATTTAGAGAATTGTTGTGAACATTTTAAAATAGAGAAGGTTCAGCTGGATTTCTTAAAAGGGCTTTTTGCAGAGCGAAAGCTGGACAGATATTACAGGGCTGCTGAAGATATTGTAAAATTTTACGGAGCAATTTCACGAACTACTGATACAGGAAAATCAGAAACTATTACATTAAATTACAATGCAGAATATGTTGCTTCAGATTATGCGAGTGATATCAAATGGTTTGCTGAGAATCTTAAAACTCAGCCATGCAGAATCCAGACTTTCAAGAACAGGGGTGAGGTAGATTTTAGATTTGTAAAAAAATAAAACTTTTTTTGAAAAAATCCCTTTTTTGATATTGACCAAAATCCATCAAAAGTATATATTACTAAACATCAAGCGACAACAAGTCACTTGAAACAATTTGCGGATGTCATATAACGGCTTATTATCTCAGCCTTCCAAGCTGATGACGAGGGTTCGACTCCCTTCATCCGCTCTAATTAAGCTCTCCTAATTGGAGAGCTTTTTTTATGCGTAAATACTTATGTCATAAGGATTTACGGGGATTTGTTTATGTATTTTTGCCTCCCTACCTGATGGAATGGGCGCAAAAAACTGCTGTTTTTATGCAGATGATACGAATTATGATACTAAAAATGATACTGTTTTTGGTACTATCGTTGATACAAAACTGCATAATTACGGGTCTTTTCAAAAACCATGAAGTTTCTGAAGGAGGTTTTTATGCGTCAGTTTTATCTGTCTAAAAACAATCACGGTTATTACAGAGTTGTATTTGTTGATCCGGAAACGGGCTGGCAAAGTGTTGGAAAAAGTACTCATACTAAAAACCAATTTGAGGCTTATGCTATTGCTACTACCTGGCTTAAAGAAGGTGTGCCGGAAGGTCGTAGTAATTCCAGAACTTTTAATAATTCCGTTAAGGGCTCGGCAAAGAAGAACTTAAAAAGCATTGTAGATACCCTTACATTCGAAGAAGCTTCTAAACTCATTGAATTGATTTCTGCAAAGTTTGGAAATGCCTCTCCTGTAATTTCAAAAGCACCAGTTACAAAAACTGCGGCCCTTGTGAATACTGAAAAAGCTTTTGTTTCTGAAATTGCTGAAAGTGCTCCTGTTATGAAAGAGCTTTCTGCAGCAATGCCTGTGCCTAGAGCCAAGAAAAGATGCGTTGTAAAAAAGACTCCTATGTCTGAACCGGTCCTTGTGAACGCTGATAAATCGCTTGTTAGAGCTTGTGCAAGTACTGTGCCAAGTGTGGGAGTGACGGCAGAGGGGAAGCATTTACTTTGCGAGACTATGGACCACTTCTGGGATTATGAAAACTCTGAGTTTATTAAGCGTAGTTTGGCGCATGGGCACTCAATTTCGAAAAAGCATGCCTTTTGTATGAGAGCCTATGTACGCAATTACTGGGAGCCTTATTTTGGAAACGATGCTCTGATTGAAGACCTGGAACTTTCTGAACTTGATGATTTCTTTTTCTTTTTGCATGACGAAAAAGAGCTTGCTGGTGAGACTGTAAACAAAAATATAAACATGGCCAATAAGTGTTTTAAGACTCTTTTGGCACAAAAGAAAATTGCTGCAAATCCGCTTGAAGGAATTGAACGCTTTAAGGCTGACAACGAAGAACGGGGAATTCCGACTGAAGAGGAAGTTCGCCAGCTTCTTGAACTTGACTGGGAGAACGAGGCTGCAAAACTTGCCTTTAAGGTTGCGGCTTTCTACGGTTTGCGTGCCGGTGAAATAAGCGGCTTACGTGTCTGCGATATTGATGTGGTAAGTGACTTTATTCATGTGCGCCACAGTTACAGCGAGGTGGATAAATTAAAATCTACCAAGAACAAAGATACACGTGACTTACCGGTTAATCATTCTTTGGCCTTGCAGCTTATGAACCACGCAAGACAGAATCCGGCTTTTGGAGATTTGAGTTACGTATTCTGGTCTGTAAAAGACTTTTCGATGCCGATAACGCCTGGATATTATGCTGACTGTTTGTATAAAGCTTTGGAACAGATTGGAGTTTCAAAAGCAGAACGGGAAGAGCGCAATATTGTTTTCCACAGCCTGCGTCATTTCTGCTGTACTGTTTTGAAACAGCGTGCGGACACTGATACTGTAATGGCGATTATGGGCCATCGTAGTTATGTAATGACTGAGCATTACTCTGACCATGATACGCAGGAGAAGTTTAATAACATGCGAAACGTTATTTCTGGGGCTTGGGAGAAGTATCTTTCTGCTTAGTTTTTCTTATTTTCAACAAGTCATTAAAACTATTTAATGACTTGTTTATACATTCAAACAAGTTCTTGAAATAATCAAACACACTGTTGATGTTTCTCGGGTTTAAGATTTAGCCATAACGGATTTAATACCGTTATGGCTTTTTATTTTAACGCGAGGTGCTTATGACTGAGGAAAAAAGTGAGAATCTGGATCTGCTTTCTGCAGAAGAAGCTGCGGTTTATCTTGGTTTTAGCGTGGACTATATTTATCGGCTTGCAAGGGCTAACAGAATTCCGCATGTGACTTTTGGCAGACGTTTTATTTTTAGAAAAACTGATTTGTACAACTGGGTCGGCACTATGGTTCAGGGGGCTTAAATGATTGTAACTCTGGATGAGGTTCTTGATGAATCTGAAAAGTATGTAAGAAAAATGGCAGAGGAAAAAAGATACGGCGATATTACCGTAACTGTAACTCTGCATGACGGGATGCCGGTAAAGCTTAGCACGGCTTTTTGTGAGCATCTGGCAAGAAGGACTTTGAAAAAGTTTACTGTGCAGAAATAAAAAATATCAGGCGAAGGAGGAAAAAAGCGGTGGGAGAAAAGGACACTGTTTCGACATCCGCAAACATGAACAGTGAACTTGATTCGAAAGGCGGTGAAACTTTGATGTCTTGGGAGAAAAAATTAGAGAGCGAACCACCTAAGGCATTTAAGGCTTTCTGTCTTTTTCGTGCAATGGGCTACAAGCGAAGCATTAAGGCCTGTATGGAAATGCACGGAATTGAGCCAAAGAAGTATGGCTCCTGGGCGCGTTATGCTCGTCTTTACCGTTGGAATGAGCGGGCAGCAGAATATGACGCGTATATTGCAAAAGAAACTGAAAGGGAGATTTTAGCTGAGAGAGTTGAACGCCGTAAGAGACAGATGGAAATGTTGAACGGCTTTGACGAACTTGTTCAAAAAAGAATTAAGACACTGAAACCAGAAGACCTGAACGCAGATGGAGCAATGGACCTTCTTGAACGTTCAGCAAAGCTGGATTCATTTATTACAGGAGCTGACAAAGAAGCTGCAAAACAGCCGGTGCAGGGAGAACTGGCTATAAGTTTTGTAGACAGCTTTAAGGACTTATGACGACAGAAGTTTTTAAGCCGACTAAAGTACAGAAAAAAGCTCTGGAACTTTTGAGTTCTGGAACAAAACATATTCTGCTTTTTGGCGGCTCGCGATCTGGAAAAACTACTGTTCTTGTAATGGCAATTATATTTCGGGCTTGCCGCTATCCTGGAAGCCGTCATTTGATTTGCCGTTTTAGAGCTAAGGACGCAAGAAGTTCTGTTTTGCATGAGACTTTAATTCCATGGCTGAATAAAACAATAGGCGCAAAGAATTATAAAGCCAACGTACACGACGGACTTATAACTCTTTGGAATGGCAGCGAAATTTGGATTGGCGGGCTTGGTGACAAGGAACAGGTAGACCGCATTCTCGGTCATGAGTATGTGACTATCTATTTCAACGAAGTAAGCCAGATTTCTTATTCTGCAATTACGACTGCCTATTCGCGACTGGCGATGAAAGTTGAAGGCTGCAAGAATAAGTTTTTTTATGACTGTAACCCGTGTTCGCCAATGCACTGGGCTTATAAGGTGTTCATTAGAAAGATTGAACCGAGGACGGATGAGAAGCTTAATAAGCCTGAGCTTTATGCAAGTGAAGTTCTGAACCCGATGGATAATGCTGAAAACCTTGATGAAGATTACATCAGCGACATCCTGGATAACATGCCGGAAAAACAGCGGGCCCGATTCCGTGACGGTCTTTGGGTAAAACCTGAGGGCTCGGTTTATGAAAAGTTTGAAGAGTCAATGATACTGACTCGTGACCAGCTGCCGGAAGAGTTTGACCGATTTACAGGTGGCCAGGACTTTGGACTTCATATTGCGGCGGTTAAGGTTGGCTGGGTTGGAGAGACAGTTTATGTGGTCGCTGATTTTGGCGGCTTTAACATTACGACTAAAACCTCGGTCGAACAGCAGCAGGCAAAGAACTGGTATGACGACTGCTTTGTTACCTACTGCGACCCGGCTGGTGGAGAGAGAATTCAGGAAGTGCCGGGAGGAGTTAAGGCAAATAACAGTGTGGATGCCGGAATTGATTACATTATAGCAAAAATTGAGCGCGGACAGTTTTTTGTATGCAAAGACTGTACCGGTGTTCTTGGTGAAATATGGGATTATTCTCGCGACGAGAATAATCAGATTGTAAAAGTAAATGACCATTACATGGACGCTATGCGTTACGCGATTTTTTCTGCGGCAACCAGCGGCGTGGTGATGGGATAACGGAGAGCCGATAATAAATATGGGATTGTTTTCAAAGAAAAAAGATAAACAGAAAAAACTCAGAAGCTTTACAGAAATAAACAATGAGACTGTGGCTGATGATTTTTCTGTGCAGGAAAAGAAAACCTGTACTGACCCGTATTTACAGCATGCCTGGGTTAGCGTGTGCATTGATATTCTTACCAGAAACGTTGCCCGTGCTGAGTTTGAAATTAAAAAGAACGGTAAAACAGAAAGTGATTCAAAGCTGGCAAAACTCTTTATGTATCCTAATAAAAACATGTGCCGCTTTGATTTGTGGAAACAAACCTGTGCCTGGTGGAGCCTCGATGGTGAGGCGTTTTGGTGGTTCGGCGATGACTACTGCTGCGGGATTCCGACTGAGATTTATATTTTAAATCCTCGGAATATGCAGCATGTGGTTGATGGCGGAAAGATTATCAAATGGGTTTATACAGAAGGAGGAACGGGAAAACCGTTTATCATTCTGCCCGATGAGATAATTCATTTTAAGGATTGGAATCCCTGGAATGAATATCGCGGCGTAAGCCCTTTGGTAAGCTTGGGCCTTGAGGTCGAACAGGATTTGCTTGCCGCAAAACAGAATTCTGGACTTTTAAAAGAGGGTGGCGTTCCTAAGGGACTTTTGAAAACTGACCAGATTCTGACAGAGACTGAAGCTGAAATCTTAGCAAGAACTTGGGACTCAAAATACGGTCACGGTATGAAAAACCGGGTGGCAGTATTGGGTAAAGGTACAGAGTACCAGCCGCTGACGTTCAGCCCCGATGTTCTGAAACTTTACGATATGAAAAAGTGGAACCTGTACACACTTTTAGCGAAGTATGGCATTCCGCCGAGAGTTGCAAACATACAGGATTCCAAAAGCTCTTTGAGTGGAACGGATACAGACAGCCAGCACCGGGCCTTCTGGAACTTTACATTAATTCCTTTACTAAAAAATTTTGAGCAGATATTAGAAGTGCAGTTTTTTCGCCGTTTCAACTTACCTGAAACCGGAGAATTTAACCTGAACAATATTCCTGAATTACAAGAATCTGAGGATGCCCAGAGTAACAGGGATATTGCAGAAATTAATGCCGGCCTTAAGACGATTAATGATGTTTTAAGAGAACGCGGAGAAAAGGAAAAGCCTTGGGGCGACAGCTGGTGGAAGCCTAATTCCGTTTCGGAGATTGATTCTGAATAAAAAAAATAGAGGAAAAAAAATTATGAATGGTAAGGTAAAGAAAGTGATCATCTGTATGACGGATGAGTGGACGAAAAAGTTAACGAAGGAACTTGTGGAGAGGTATATGAGAGGGGCACAGGTTATTGACGGCACAAATGATCAGGAGATTTTTTATTATCTTCAAAAACTTGGGGATGATATTCTTCTAATCTTTGACAGATTGTTTATGGGCTTTATTTTGAAATACAAAATTATGTACTTACGCTCAATCAATCAGAACATGAAAATCATTTACTGCGAATGCGGGAACTGTATTACGGAGTTTGGGTTACGCCTTTGGGAACTTGGAGTAGACGGGTTTATCTGTGGTATTGAAAAGGAAATCAGCTTTCCAAAAGCAATAGATAAAATCTGTAACGGAGACAGAACTTTTCCTGAAATAATCAGTGACATGGTAAAAAGTGGTGAAAAGGAAGACAGACGCAGAATCAGTCTTGAACTTACTGACAGTGAATATCTTGTTGGTATGTACATGGGCAAAGGTTATAACACAAAAGAAATAAGCGGAGTAACAGGCCTTACAATTGATTCTGTAAGAACACTTTCTTCAACTATGAAAAGAAAGATTGGTTATAAGGGACCTAATGATCTGATCGTTTTGAATCAGAGGCTTTCGGTTTTTGATGTAAGGAGCTGGGCTTGTTAGTAAAAATTGATGGTGTGGAAAACAAAGAGTTTTCCAAAAACAAAAATCTGTTTTTGTCTTTTTTGAAGGACAATACACATTCTGGAAAAGTAGCTGCACAGGTTGAAGTTTTTAAGGGTGTGGATGTTCAAAAAGATTCCTTCCACTGGGTAATGAGTACCTTTGATACTGACCGCGACTTTGAAAAGGTGGACCCGTGCGGATGGGATTTGAAAAACTATCTTATAAATCCTGTCGTGCTCTGGAGCCATGACTATTCAATTCCTGCTATTGGAATTGCCCAGAATGTAAAAGCAGAAAAACAGCTTGAAGGAGACATTCTCTTTAACTCAAAAGAGATTGACGAGTTTGGCTGGAGCATTGGAGAGCGTGTAAAAGCCGGAGTTCTTCGCTGCGGCTCTGTGGGATTTCGTGTTGATGAACTGGAATTTTTGGATGCAAAAGACCGCGACTGCGATTGTATATTCCGTAAGCAGGAGCTTCTGGAATTTTCAATTTGCTGTGTACCGGCTAATCCTTTTGCGATACACGTACCGCAGAAGAGACTTGAGATTACGGAAGTAATTCAGGAAGAAGAGCTTTCGTATTGGGATAAGTTAGGTAAAGGCCTTGCACGGGCTTAGTAGTGCATAAACAAGAGGAAGTGCAGCGGCAACTGCACTTCCTCAATATCACCAAAAAGCTTAAGGGGGCTAATTGATGAATGAAGTAATTGTATCTTTGCAGCAGAAACTTAGCAATATGAAAAGCTTGGTTCCGACAGAAGCTGCAACACCGGAACAGATTTCAAAATACTTTAATGAGACAGAAGAACTCATTGACGGTATTTTGAAAATGGCAGACAGTCAGCAGACTGCATCTACATCAGAAATTGAGGGAGTTAAGGAAGCTGTAAAGGAACTTCGAAACCTCCTGAAAAAAACTGATGCTGAAATGAAACCTCTGTCTTACAGAGATGTTTGCTACAATCTTGGAAAAGCTTTGTGCGCAGCCTGGAACAAAGACCACGAAACTTTGGGTCAGTTGAAATTCTGTCCAAACATAAGGGCAGAGAAGTGGAACAATCCGAAAGACTTTACCTGGGAGACCGGAAAAGGTTTTGTTCCTTCAAAAGCAGTGCTGGGCGAGCCTATCGGAAACCTTGCCAACAATGACCAGTATCTTATCAATCCGATTTACGAAGAGACAATCATGCAGGAAGCTGCAAAGCAGTCTCAGATGATGAATCTTGTAACTCATCGACCTATGAATGGACCTTCAATATTTATTCCAGAGCGCGACCGCGGCGGAATTGAATTGAAATGGCTCACAAGTTACGGACAGAAAATTGACGCTACAAAATCAAACATGCCTACACGCACAGAGCTCAAGGCTTACACACTTGCAGGCTATGTTCCATTCTTTGACGAGTTTGGCGAAGATGTTTTTGTGGACCTTGGAAAGATGTTCCTGGAAGACTTCACCGAAGCCTACGGCCAGGAGTTTGACCGCCAGTGCCTGATTGCAGACGATGACCCATTTACTGGTGCTATTAATATGGAACATGCAGAAGTGTGCCGCATCCAGAGCACAGACGAAAGCAAACTCACATATCTTGATTTCAGAAAAGCTGAATTGATGGTAGAGCCGGAAGAAAGAAAATATTGCAAATGGTTCTTACATGAAACTTTCCTCAATCACATTGCAAACATTCAGGACGACAACCATAACCCAATCTGGAGAAAGCCAGGTGATGGAATGCCAGGAAGAATTGATGGATATGACGTGGTAGAAAGCCGCCTGATGCCGCAGCTTGCAGACGTGGAAGCAGACAGCGTTGTTGCAATCTTTATGAATCCAAAACGCATAATCCACGGAAACCGTAAGGGAATAGAAATCAAGAGATTTGATGAAACAACAGAATCTCTCGAATACGGCGAGCTCTTTATGCGCTTCCGTAAACGTGACGGCTTCCTTGTTACCAGACCAAAGAAAAACATGGTACTGCTTAAAACAGCAGAAGCATAACCCATAACCAAAAGCCAATATAAATATTGGCCTTTGGAAAGCGGGGGCGAAAAAAACTAAAAACCGAAGTGAAGGGGAAAGCAAGGCTGCGAAGCACCCGAAGGGCTTGGCCTTGCTTTTCACTGAACGAAGGTTATACTTTCGTGAGCCTCGCTTTTCAAGAGAGGTAAGAATGCATCCATTCCCATTTGAAGAACTCCAAAAAATCCTTGAATTACATGATACCGAATTACAGATAGATGAATTAATCTTTCAGTCTACAATTTCATACATAGAAAAAATCATTGGCTATCCGCTTGAAGATCATAATTACAATGAGATTCAGACAGTTAGAGACTGCAAGGTGTATACAAATCAAGACAACATAACAGAAATGGTGAACATCACAGATATGACGACAAAGGAAAAAGTTCCTAATTGTGTCATTGACGGAAGAAAAATAATGTTTATTGATCCAAAACTTGAAGGTCACGTAGTTTTCTTAAATTACAATGCAGGCTTTTTGCCTTTGACTTTACCAGCTGATTTGAAAGAAGCAATCATCAAACTTTTTCTTTTGAAGAAGAAAGAGTTTATTAAAACTCAAAATCATGAAGATGATTACGCTTTTGAAATACCTACCAACCTTCAGCAGACACTTGATATTTACAGGAGAAAGAATTACTGATGCAAGAATTTTTGAAAATGTATAACAGATTAAAATATCTGATGATAGAAAAGCTTCCTGAATATATTGACACTTGGAACAAAGAACATGAGCAGTATCAATTTGAACTAAAACAGTTTACAAACAGAACTTTATATAAAAACACAGAATTGCTGCCATGTTTTAATATGGTATTTGAAGAAGCCGAGCAGGGCAAAAAAGACCGTATTATAGGCACAATAAATTATAAATTTTCTTTTGAGTTTTATTTTGAAAAGAGTAAAATACCTGACTATGTTAAAATCCAACAAATGAAGCAGATTCTTAATGAAATGCTGAATGATGATGATTTTGAGCTCTGGCGTAACTTTGAGATTGTAAAGACAACTTCTAAAAGGATTGATTTTATTGTACATGTAGAATGGTGATTTTTTCCTTTAAAATTAAAAACCATAGTATAATGGTCATATGGGAAATAAACAAACTATTGTATTATTTACAAAAGAAGAAGTTGAGGAATTAAAATCAAAAGTTTTTGCTTACTGTCACTGGAATGATACTTTGATGAACAGATTTGAAGATTTGTTTACATTTCTTGATTTTCCAGATAACGGAGCCTTAGAGCTTAGAAGTACGATTCTCACACCTCCGAAGTTGGAACTGAAGCAGATTCAGAGGAAACCGAATGAATCTAGATAAAAAACTTGCAAAATATGCCAGACATATAGAAAACCCAAAATACTACAAAAAGATTTATAGCATATTAGAAAAAGGCAAGCGAACAAATTATAAATTCAAAGATTTTAATGATTATGACATGGTTGAAATATATGCCAGAATCAAAAGTTTCTTTGAAGTAAATGACACACCGGAAAAGCAAAAAAGAGTAATTGAATACTTTAATAAGATTTGGATCATTGTCAGCGATAAGCATTACATACTGGCTGAGACTCCTTATTTATGGATTGCACTTTCTGTTTATATTCGTTGCTATCTTTTCTTATTCTGGTCTAAGTTTACAAGATTAATAAATCCTTCACATTTTTTTGAATGTAATAATGTTGAATCTGAATTATACCTTTTAAGAGGGGCACTTAAGGCGGCCGAATATCTGGGGTGTGAAGTGGTTGATTTGGATGAATATAGACTTATTTAGAATATTTCTATTTATAAAGCTTAAAATTTAAATTATAATTAAGAAAGGAAAAAAATTATGGCTGATACTTTAGAAGATTATCAAAAACAATTTCCAAATTTAATTTCTGATATAATAGATTTTTTTGATGCAAGCAAAGCTTCAAATAATAATAAATTACAACCAAAGAAAGTTGTAGATTTTTGTACTGATAAAAACAAAAAAGTTATATACCAACCACAGGTTATAGATCAAATTTGTAAAATCTTATGTAAAAATAATGCAATGAGTTGTATCAATAATACAGATGGTATGGGTATAAACAATACTTACTTAGTATTTAATCGAAGCAAAAACGTAGATCCATTAAATAAAAATCTTTATTATAATTCTATCGTTTACGGTTTTACCTATATTTATAATTTTTACAAAGATTACGTTAAGCCTGTAGTAACTATAGATAAAGATAAAAATTATCATTGCGGTACTGCTTTTCTTTTTTGGAATGGAATTGTTACAGCAAAACATTGTATTGAAGATGTTACAAATTTACGTATTTCAGGATTTTCTGCAAAAGAATTAAATAATGCTAAAATATATATATCAGATAATCCTGGAATTGATATAGCATATATAGAACTACAAAGACAAACTTCAAAAGTACTTCTTGTTAACGAAGGTGAAATATTACAAGATGTTTTAGTAATGGGGTATCCAAAAATCCCAACATTTACAGATTTCTTAACCGCTGAAACAGCTTCTATTTCAAGTAAAGCTGAACTTCGCATAACACCAACAAAAGGTAATATTTCTGCAAAAGGATATCAATATCTAAATAAAGTTAATGCGATGCTTATTACAGCTAAAATAAGGGGTGGAAACAGTGGAGGACCTGTTATTAATTCAAAAGGTCAAATGGTAGGTATCGCTTGTCAACTCCCTGATTATAATGGTAGTCAAGGCGATTATGATGATTTAGGGTATGGTATTGCACTACCATTTTCATACCTTACAGCTATAATAGAAAAAAAGCCTAAAGAATTGATTAAAGGCAAAGACTTCTTTCAAGATTTCTCATAAAATATTATTTTAAATATACATAGGATAATAAAATGGCAGATAACAAAAAAGAAACAGAAAGAGCAGAACTCCACCGTACAATATGGGGAATTGCTAATGACCTTCGTGGCAGCGTTGATGGATGGGACTTCAAACAGTATGTACTTGGAATGCTCTTTTACAGATATATTTCGGAAAACCTGAATCGCTATATTTCTAAAGGTGAAATTGAAGCTGGTAATAAAGACTTTAGTTATGCAAAGCTTTCAGACAAAGAAGCACTTACCGCAAAAGATGATATTGTAAAAGAAAAAGGATTCTTTATTCTTCCTTCAAAGCTCTTTGGTAATGTTCTTGAAAAAGCAAACAAAGATAAAAAAGACCTTAACGAAAAGCTCGAAAAAATCTTTAAAGAAATAGAAGCCTCCGCAACAGGTACAGAAAGCGAAGATGATTTCAAAGGACTTTTTGACGATATCGACGTAAACTCCAACAAACTGGGAGCAACAGTAGATAAACGAAACGAAATGCTTGTAAAACTCATGAATGGAATTGCAAGCATGAATCTAGGCAATAGCGATTATTCAGATAATTCAATTGATGCCTTTGGTGATGCTTACGAATATCTCATGGGTATGTATGCTTCTAATGCCGGAAAATCTGGTGGTGAATATTACACACCACAGGAAGTTTCTGAACTTCTTACAAAAATCACAATTGTTGGAAAAAAGACTGTAAACAAAGTTTACGACCCTGCCTGCGGTTCCGGCTCTCTTCTTTTAAAGTTTGCAAAAATCCTTGGAGCAGACAATGTTCGTCTTGGCTTTTACGGACAGGAAATAAACATTACAACTTACAACCTCTGCCGTATCAATATGTTCTTGCACGATGTAAGTTATGATAAGTTCAACATCAAACTTGGAGACACATTAACAGATCCAAAGCATTGGGATGATGAACCATTTGAAGCAATCGTTTCTAATCCTCCTTACTCTATTAAATGGGAAGGAGATGATAACCCGATTCTCATAAACGACCAGCGTTTTAGTCCTGCGGGAGTTCTTGCTCCAAAAGGAAAAGCAGACCTTGCATTTATCATGCATTCTTTAAGCTGGCTTGCAACAAACGGAACTGCCGCCATTGTTTGTTTCCCTGGCATTATGTACCGTGGCGGTGCAGAACAGAAAATCAGAAAGTATCTTATTGATAACAACTACATTGATTGTATCATTCAGCTGCCGGATAATCTTTTCTTTGGAACAAGTATTGCAACCTGTATTATGGTTCTTAAAAAAGGTAAGGCAGAAAACAAAACTCTCTTTATTGATGCTTCAAAAGAATGTGTAAAAGTAACCAATTCAAATAAACTCACTGAGCAGAATATTGATAATATTCTAAAAGTATTTACAGAGCGAAAAGATAAAATTGATTACGTGAGCCGCCTTGTAGAAAATTCCGAAATCGCCCAGAACGAATACAACCTGAGTGTTTCAAGTTATGTAGAAGCCGAAGATACAAGAGAAGTAATCGATATAAAAGTTTTAAACAAACAGATTGATGAAATTGTTGCAAAAGAAGATACTCTCCGAGCAGAGATAGATAAAATCATCAGGGAGATTGAAAATTAATGAGTAAACTTGATGATTTGATAAATAAGCTTTGCCCGAATGGTGTGGAATATAAAAAACTCTGTGAAGTATGTGATATGCAACGTGGTGTATCACTGACAAAAGCAAATTCTGTTGAAGGTGAATATCCTGTAATATCAGGTGGAAAAGAACCGGCTTTTTATTGTAATCAATATAACCGTGATGGGGAAACTATAACCGTTGCAGGAAGTGGAGCTGGAGCTGGTTTTGTTCAATATTGGAATCAAAAGATATTTGTAAATGATGCATTTTCTGTAAAGGGACAAGAAAATCTTTCTACAAAGTATGTGTATTACTCTTTAACAAATTTACAAGAACAGATTTATGCAACTAAAAAAGGTGGAGGAGTTCCTCATGTTCATATCTCTAGTATAGATAAATTTGAAATCCCTGTACCACCTCTCGAAGTACAGAATGAAATTGTCCGCATTCTTGACAAATTCACAGAGCTAGAAGCGGAGCTAGAAGCGGAGCTAGAAGCGGAGCTAGAAGCTCGTCGTAAACAGTATGAATACTATCGCGACTCACTTCTACATCAGAAGAATAAAGCATTAAAGACGTATAAATTTAAAGAAGTTGCAACTATTGGCATTGGACTAACACATACTCCTGAATATGTTGATAAAGGAATTCCTTTTATATCATCTCAAAATATATCTAAAGATTATTTAGATATTATCAATACACCTATTAAATATGTTTCTGAAGATGAATATAAAAAATTCTTATCTGGTGCAAAACCTCAAAAAGGCGATATTTTATTTACTCGAGTTGGTTCAAATCTTGGTCATCCTACAATTTATGACTCAAATGATCCGTTAGGTATTTTCGTAAGTTTAGGATATGTTCGT
This sequence comes from Treponema bryantii, assembly GCF_900111035.1. GTDB lineage: Bacteria > Spirochaetota > Spirochaetia > Treponematales > Treponemataceae > Treponema_D > Treponema_D bryantii_C. The sequence continues at coordinate 84,224 of NZ_FOFU01000010.1, read as the reverse complement.
ATAAATAAAAAGATTGTTGATAACCACTATATGAAACATTGGATGAATTCATCAAATTTTTGGGAACAAGTCCGTAAAAAGACACTTAACATTCCAAAAGTAAATTTAAATTCAACTTGGATGTATGAATTCGATATTGAACTCCCTGAAATAGAAGAACAAATAAAAATTGCAAAAATTCTTGATAATTTTGAAACCTTCAGTAACGACATCACCTCTGGTCTTCCTGCAGAAATTAAAGCACGGCATAAGCAGTACGAATATTACCGCGACAAGCTTCTGACTTTTAAGCGTAGAGAGGCTTAGGAATTCCAAATATGACTTTTAATTCTATCAAAACAATTAATGATGCTATCAGATATGTAAAACAATTCCTTAATGATTATTCATTAGATGTAGATGGATTAAAAGATTTTCCATTCAAAAGATTAGAATCAGATTCAGAATACGGATGCCCTGGCAGAAGTTTTGATTATGATGATACAAATCTTGCAAGAGCAATATATTTTATTATCTGGAATGATTTGCCAGAAATGGATATTTCGGAAATCGGCACAGGGAAGAAATACCGTGGAGATACATTAAATACTTTTAATACAATGTTTTCTGCAGATTTATCTCGATGTGATATTCTTTCTGGTGGAAATAAAGAATTATGTGATAAAGCCGAAGTTTTCAGAGATATTTGTTATTCTCTGGGCAATTTTTCTGTGCTGCCAAATATTTCTATTCCTTTATCAAAGAATAAAGAAACAACAATTAATCTTTATAGAGGTAATTGGAATGGTTGGAAAGATTTTTATGATAAATTTTTAAAAGAATTGAATCTTTGTTTGCCAGAATCAAATAATGCAGATGAAGTATTTGTTGAGCTTGTAAAAGCCAATTCATTTTATTTTTTTCAAATTGATTCTATTTTAAAGTTTGGGAACATAAATTTTCTATCACCATATTTTACAGAAAGTGATACTATAAAAGAATTATTTAAGCATGATTTTTACGGATGGAAATTAGATTCAAAAGCATATATTAAGTTTGCGAATTTTTATATTGATAAATCTACAGAAATAATTAAGTTCCGTGCAGATGTAATTATTAAAAAATTAAATGAATATTTTAATAAGGTATAACTATGGATAAAGAATTATACGAAAAATTAAAGAAATATATCAACATTGCTTATGAGCAAAAAATGCTCAAAACTGATTATTCATATAATAATCAGTTCAGTTTTTTTATGACTATTTCAGACCAATACAGAAAAGAAAATTTTCATAGCGATTTGTTAAAAGTAATTCTGAATCCAAGTACTATTCAAATAGGAAATCCTGAATATTTAAGAAAATTCTTAAATATTATTGGATTAGATATGAATGTCTTTGGAAATAATCAGGAAATAAAAAATTATGTAAAAGTTGAAAGAGAAGAACATAAAGTCGATGTTCTTATAAAATATGATAAACCAGAAAATAAGAAAGCAATAATCATAGAAAATAAGATAAATGATGCTGTTGATCAGGATAATCAATTAGCACGGTATTATGAAGCTCTTACTAACGACGGATATGAAGTGTTGAAAATTCCGTATATTACTTTGTTTGGTGGAAAAATACCTGATTATGATAACTGGGATAATAAGTATAAAAATATCTCAAATAAGATATTTGATAAAACAAATCCTTTATTTTATGAACTACCGGTAAGTAATAAAGAAAAATGTTTAATTAAATTCCTTAATGATTGTATTGAATTTAACAAAACAGAGACTTCGAATAATAATAATCATTTATCGTTAGTTCTACTAGAACAATATAAACTCTTATTATCTAAATTAGTGGAGAATACTGAAATGACACCAGAAGAAATTAATAATATTAAAGAACTTTTTGAAGATAACAAAAAAGAAAAGCTTATTGCTTTGCTAAAAAATTGGGAGTTTAGAGGTAAATGTGCCTATGAGTATATTGTTAATAAATGTACTAAAGATGATGTTATACATATTAGTAGAATACATGGTTCAGAATGTCTTGTATTAGAAAAACAAAATAATTTTTATGAAGGAGTTTACCTTTATCCGGGAGACTCATCAATCCAAATTGGTTTTTATCGTGCAAATAATAATTGGGATGATTCAATTAAAAAAGAAGCAGAAAAATATCTCAAAAAAATATGCAATGATTTTTTCAATACCAAAATAGAAAGCAATTGGATTTATATATATAAAAACTGGTATTGTGTATATATTGAAATTGATACTTTTAATTCTTTTGATGAAATAAATACAAAATTTCGAAAAGCCTTAATTGAACTAAGTAAATTTAAAGAAGAATCTACTTTGGGGGGATGTTAATTTATGTATAACATAGTCTTAGAAACAAACGAAGCAACCGTAGTTACAGAATATACTCCTCTTAGAAAACGCCGTGCAGATTATCAAAGTGAAGCAGAACTTGAAAAGACGTTTATTCAGGATCTTGTTGAACAGGGTTATGAATATCTTGAAATAAAAACAGAAGATGACCTTGTTAGAAATTTAAAGGTAAAACTTGAAAAACTTAATCATATTACTTTTTCTGAACCTGAATGGTTACAATTTTATGAGCAGTATCTTGCAAATCAAAATGAAGGAATTGAAGAAAAGACTTTTACAATTCAAAGTGATTACATAAAGGTTCTTGGCCGTGATGATGGCTCTACAAAAAATATTTATCTTTTAGACAAAGAAAATATTCACAACAATTCTTTGCAGGTTATAAATCAGTTTACACCGGAAGGCGGCCGTTATTCCAACCGCTATGATGTTACTGTTCTTGTAAACGGATTACCTCTTGTTCACTGTGAATTAAAACGTCGTGGTGTAAATATCCGCGAAGCTTTTAATCAGATAAAGCGGTATCAGAGAGACAGCTTCTGGGCTGGTTCCGGGCTATTTCAGTTTATTCAGATTTTTGTAATTTCTAATGGAACTAATACAAAATATTTTTCTAACACAACACGTGAAAATCATATTAAAGAAATCTCTACAAAAAAAGGCAGCGGTAAAAAAACAAGTAACTCTTATGAGTTTACTTCATACTGGGCAGATGCAAATAATAAAATTATTAATGACCTTGAAGATTTTGCCCGCACTTTCCTTGCAAAACATACCATCTTAAATATTCTTACTAAGTATTGTGTTTTTGATACTTCTCATAATCTTTTGGTAATGCGACCTTATCAGATTGCAGCTACTGAACGAATATTGAACAAGATTATTATCTCAACAAATTATCATAAAGAAGGAACTATAGAAGCAGGCGGATTTGTCTGGCATACAACTGGTTCTGGTAAAACTCTTACATCTTTTAAAACTGCAATTCTTGCAAGCCAGCTTGATTGTATAGATAAGGTTTTGTTCGTTGTAGACCGTAAAGACCTAGACTACCAGACCATGAAAGAATATGACCGCTTCCAAAAAGATGCTGCCAATTCGAACAAGTCTGTTGCCGTTCTTAAAAAACAGCTCGAAGATGATAACTGCAAAATCATCATTACAACAATTCAAAAACTTGGAATCTTTGTTAAAAGTAATAAAGGCCATCCAATTTTTCAGAAGCATATTGTAATGATTTTTGATGAATGCCACCGTTCACAGTTTGGTGAACTTCATAAGGAAATTGTAAAAAACTTTAAGAAGTTCCATTTGTTCGGTTTTACAGGAACTCCAATCTTCCAGAAAAATGCTGGGGCCAATGGAGCTGGTGGCATAAGAACTACAGACCAGGCTTTTGGAGAAAAGCTTCATACATACACAATCGTCGATGCAATTAACGACCATAACGTTCTTCCATTCCGTATTGATTATATAAAGACAATCAAAATGAAGGATGGAATCAAAGACAAGGACGTTGCGGCCATTGATAAGGAAAATGCACTTTCTGCAAAGGAACGTATAGAGCAGGTTGTTTCATACATCATTGAACATTTTGATCAGAAAACAAAAAGAAATACCAATAGTGGGAAATATGAATTCAGAGCTCTTACAAATATAAAGGAAGTTGCAAAAGCACGCGACAGAAACAGCGTTCAGGAAGAAAAATCTCTGAAACATCTATCTGGTTTTAACTCAATGTTCTGCGTTCAGTCCATTGAAACTGCAATCAAATATTACAATGAATTCAAACGACAACTTGCAGAACATCCAGAAGTAGACCTCAAAGTTGGAATGATTTACAGCTTTGGAGCAAACGAAGCCGAAGATGAAAACGGTTTTGTTGATGATGAAAACTCAGATGATACAAGTGGACTTGATGTTGTAAGCCGTGATTATCTTGAAAGTGCAATCAAAGATTACAATGCATATTTCAAAACTGATTATGATACTTCTGCAGATAAATTCCAGAATTACTACAAAGATGTTTCCCTTCGAATGAAAAACAAGGAACTTGATATTCTGATTGTTGTAAATATGTTCCTCACCGGTTTTGATGCAACAACCTTGAATACTCTTTGGGTAGACAAGAATCTTAAAATGCACGGACTTATTCAGGCTTACAGCCGTACTAACCGTATTTTGAATTCTATCAAAACCTTTGGTAACATTGTTTGCTTTAGAGACTTGTCTGAACAAACTGACGAAGCAATCGCTCTCTTTGGCGATAAGGATGCAAAAGGTACAATTCTATTACGTAGCTTTGATGATTATTATAACGGCTTTACTGATGAAAAGAATAAATACCACAAAGGATATACAGAACTTGTTGATGAACTTCTTACTAAGTTCCCTTTGGATTCATTCAGAGAAAACGTAATTACACAGGAAGCAAAAAAAGAGTTCGTAATGCTCTACGGTGCGATTCTTCGCATGCGAAATATCCTTACAACATTTGATCAATTTGAGGGAGATAATCTTCTTCCTATAAATGACCTGCAGGATTACCAGAGCCATTACCTTGATATTCACTCAGAAATCAGACCAGGCGAAGAAGCCGAAAAAGAAAACATCAACGATGATATTGTCTTTGAAATGGAACTCATTAAACAGGTCGATATCAACATTGATTACATTCTTATGCTCGTAGCAAAATACCATGAATCAAATTGCCAGGATGCAACTATTCTTGTGGACATCAGAAAAGCAATTGGCGGAAGTATTGAGCTTAGAAGTAAGAAGGACCTTATTGAAGACTTCATTTCAAAAATCAATACATCAACAGATATTCAGAAAGACTGGCTGGAATACATCAAGAAAAAGAAGGTTGAAGAACTCGCTGCCATCACAGAGGAATTAAAACTTAAGCCTGAAGAAACTAAGGCCTTTGTTGAAAATGCTTTCCGTGATGGAACATTACGAACAACCGGAACCGACATTGATAAGATTCTTCCACCAACTTCAAGATTTGGTGGTGGTAACAGAAGTGAAGTGAAGAAGAATGTTATTCAAAGATTGACAGAGTTCTTTGAGAGATATTTTGGAGTATAATATATAAATAAATTAAAAAGTAAAAGGACAAAAAGTATGAGCGATGATAATGTTATAGATATAACAGATATGATATTTATGTTTTCTATAGATACACAAAAATATGGAAAACTAAATTTTTACATAATTGATGGAACTGTTAAAAAAGATGAATTATCAAAAATAATTTCTAAACAAGAAACAGATATAGATATTAAAAAAATCTTATTTAAAAAAACTTTTAAAGAAAACAAAAATAATATAAATATTAAAGATATTGATTTAACAGAAATTACTGATGAAGAATATAATAACTTTATAAAAGAATACTTTGAAAAACAATTTTATAAATATTCTTATGATAATAATCTTTCTATCAAAGAAAACATTGAAAAAGCATTCAATTTTGAAGATGAAAAAATTATAGAAGAATCTCACAAATTAGCTGACACATTAAGTATGAAATTAGATTCTCTAAAAACTTTAGGAGCTTCGTCATTATCAACTATGACAAACTTAAATAATAGTATTAGTCGATTATTTGAAAAACCAAAACCAATAAATATGCCGCCTATTAATTTTGAGCCTATTTTACATGAAGACCCCTCATTAAAGTATTGTAGAGAAATTGAAAATATATTAAGAAATTATTCAAACTTACAGTTACAAGTGAATAATCAACTGAATGAACAAGTACATACACTTTCAGAAACACTTATTGATTTAATAAAAGTAAATAATTCTCTTCAAGAACAAGAATACAATTCTGTACAACAACAAGCTGATGATTCTAAAAAGGAAAGTAAAAGAGCAAATATATTATCAATGGTAGCAATAACTATTTCAATATTAGCTCTTTTATTTGATATTATTTTTAATATATATTCATCTAACCAAAATGATAAGTTTACTAAACAAATTGAAGATAAAAAAATTGAATTATTACAATCACTTTCTGAAGATACAAAACAAAACGGAAATAAATTTAAAGAAGAATTTGAAAATCTAAATTCTTCACTCTTTAATATCAGTGAAAATGATATAACTCTTAATAGTTCTATTACTGAACTACAAAATAATCAAAAAGAAATAATAAGAGAAATTAAATCATTGAAAAAAAAGGAAAATACAACTAAATGACAGATTACTTATCAAGAGGACCTTACCTAGAACTTCTCAAAAATATTATTGAAAATCAAAATAAGACTAAAAAAGGTTTATCTTTTGCCATTGACGGTGAATGGGGGTGCGGAAAAACCTGGTTATTAAATGAGTTAGAAAAACAATTATCTAAAAATAAAGAATATTTAATTTTTCATTACAATGCCTGGGAAAATGATTATTATGACGAACCTCTTATTGCAATACTCTCTGTAATGATTGAAAAATTAAATGAAGTTACTAAACAGAAAAGTATTTATGAATCAACGGTTGATGTATTATTAAATGAAGTTCTGAATGATTTAAAACTACTTATTTGTGGAATGGTTCAAGAAGTAACAAAATTTGATTTAGAAAAATCTATAAATCATAAAAAAGGAATATTCAAACGAATTACACAAGGAACAAAAATTGTAACAAAAGATATCGATAATCTGCTTCCTTTAAAAAATACAATAACTGTTGTTAGAAATAATATTATAAAATTATCCAATAAGTTAAACATAATTCTTGTGGTTGATGAACTTGATCGATGCTTACCTGAATATTCTATAAAAGTTTTAGAAAGATTACATCATGTTTGTAATGAAATGCCTGTAATTCAGATTCTTGCTATCAATAAAAAGGATTTGTCTTTTGGTATAGCAAAAGTTTTTGGAATGAATACACAAGGATATGATAATGAAAAATTTGCAGATAAATATCTTCAAAAATTTATACAGTTAATAATCACTCTGAATAACGGAAATATTACAGAAGAAGAAAATATTCTTAATGGAATTGATGAAGGATTTTCTGATGCACTTGTAATTGAAAAGCCTCAACTTATTGAGTTTTATAAAAATTTAATGGATGGAATAAATTCAAGAACTCAGAAGCAAATTTGTAAACAAGTTTCTTTAGTTCATAAACTAACAGTACTTAGTGGTCATGAAATGAAATATTACTCTTATGGACTACTTTGTTGTGAGTTAATGTATTGTATAAAATTTATTTTCTTGAAAGAGAAGTCTGATTTTAATATACAGCATATACAAGGTAATATATTTAAGATTCAATCTTCAAATATAAATGACAAATATCAAATAATTAATCCTCAACTTTTTTATGCAAATCTAGATAAGATTTTTAGAACTGAATATCAAGTTGTTACTGATATTCAAATAAGCCCTAGAGAACAGGATAAACAATTATCAGGATTTATGTGTGATAAATGTTCTGCACAGCTTATGAACTATTTTGTCGATCAATATTATGTAGCAACAAAATGGCCAAATGTTTATTTAATGGATGAAATATTTAATTCAGAAAGAGATTTTTTGAAATCCTTCAAGAAAATATTAAAGCAATTTTAATAAAATAATTAAAGTTGTTCACATTTGAACAAAACTGCTTAATCACTTCTTCACACATTTAAACACACGGTTAATAGTATTTGGCCTTACACTGTAAGCATGAGAATACAGGGTAAAGACTGCACACTGACTGTGGCAAGAGACGGTGAATTTATTCCAATACCATACAGCGAGGAAACTGTAAGACAAACGTCAAAAGGCTATTCTTTGCCTTCGTGTATCGGACAAAGGAACAGGGATAAAACAATTGTTACTGGAAAAAAGATTGAAGGCTGTTTTACAACACGCCTTGAGCACAGTAACATTATGAGCCTGTTCCTTTTGTTTTTTTATCTCAATCAAGGCTTTGATATTTATGTAGACCGAGGCTTTGAAAAAATCATCTACAAGAATATTAACACCTGCGGATTTGAACTTCGAGGTGATAACGGAGAGTCTTTTAAGCTACGTGTGGATGTAAAAGAAAATGAAGATTCTTTTACTGACAACTGGCCTTTGACAATTCCTGATTTGAGTTGGGAAAGACAGCGCACATATTTTTATGACGGGAAGAGTGTAAGCTGCGACTTAAAAACTATACCTCTTGTTTACCGCTTTGAACTTACAGCTTCTTTTAATGAGAAAATCAAATACCAGATTAAACTTTATTTTCCTTTAAGCTCTGAGCATTACCCGGTAAACGACCGGATAGAAAAACTTAGCATTGTAATAGACCAGAAAGACGGCATTACTTTGGATGTATACGACCTTGTGCCTTCTGGCGGGCTTTGTGATATAAACTGCTCTGATACAGTTTTGTGTAATCAGCTTTTTGATGTGACCGGCATTGTTGTTTTGACTATGCGCAATGAAAAAGAGTTTACCCAGATAATTTTATGAATGTTAATGAGTTATTTAAATAGTCAAACACACTGTTGATAGGCATTGGGCTTAGACTATAACCATGAAGTTTTATGAAGTTCCGCCGGAAGTTGATAATGCAATTAAAAACACAAGCATTCGCACATTTGTAAGAGTTGTTTTTGAACTTGCTGACGGTGATGTTTATATCCGCGACAGTGATGTTCTTGAATGTGTAATGACTTCATATAAAAGTGAAGACGGTGGAATTGTAAATCTTGGAGAACTTCTTTTAGATAACACTCATGGCTCTTATGATTTAGAGCAGCATGCTGAACTTGTACCAGGGCTTGGAGTTCAGATCTGGTATTGCTTTGGAGAGAGAACAAATACATTTTTCCGTTTCCATATGTTTGTGGATGCAGACGGATTTCAGATTCAGGAAACAGGTTTTTCTAACAAGACTTGTAAAATAAAATTGATAGACCTTTCTAAAAAGCTTGATGATCAAAAACTTCAGAGAAACTGGACTGATGCACAGACTGTTGTTCATAGCCTTGTTTGTGACAAACTGCATCCAGAGAATTCTTTAGTTCATATTATTGCAGCTCGCGGTGGAATTAATGCAAATGAGATAAACTGCGGAACTCTTCCTTTTGATATTCCTTATGTAGTTGTTGCCGGTTCTGCATGGAAAGAACTTTGTGCATTAGCTAAAGCTTACAACGCTGTTGTTGAATGTGGTAAGGATATGACTATTTCATTTATTGAAAGTCCTTATGATTCAGGAAACGAATATAACGATGACAGTTGCTTTAGTCTCAATGAATGTGAAATTACTCATTACAGATTTTTTAATAACAGAGAAAAGTATGCGAATAATGTTCGCTTGAAATATACACGTTATGTGCAGATGGAACGTCAAGAGCTCTGGTCTTACTCGGATGCGCCTGTTTGGTATGACGAAGATATGAAACCATACTATCCGTTTACGGATGATAGCCGCAAGATAATTTCTGATAACGATTACCAGGCGATTTATACAGCTAAGAATGATGAAGGTAAAACTCGTAATGTTGTTTACGCTGATTCGATTGACAGTGAAGCCGAATTCTTAGAAGCCATGGAAGTGACCGGCGAGGATAAACCTGTTGTAATTCAGTATGACATTACGACTTATAAAGATAGAGCCATTGTACAGCTTGGAAGAGATGGAAAACTTATTGGAGTTCGAAAGGCTGCAATTACTGGCCGTGCAATTATTTCAGAAACTAACTACAGCGTGTTTGTAAAAGATGATGAAGAGATTGCAAGTCATGGCCAGATTGTAAGAAACATTACATCTAAGTTTTTAAGTGATGATGTATTTGATGGGGAACCATTCTGCCAGAGACGTGCTAAAGATTTCCTTTCTGAATGTGTGAACTGTAAGGGTGCTTATTATCTTACAACTTTTATTCCTCTAATCCATGCCCGTGTGGGGGCTTTTATGGATATCCGCCTTAATACAAAAAATGGATTTAAGAAAGTGAGAATTGATGAACTCACATTCAGATATAAAAAAGAAGAAGCATTCAGCAGTGAATTGTGGGTTACGAGAGTTTAGGAGGGGAAGTGGGAAAAGAAGGAATTAATGAAAGTGAAACTAAGTGTCTGATTGATTCTATCAACGGACTGAAAGTTGAGCTTAGCGGATTTAGGTCTGAAATGAAGGAATTTAAGAGAACTGTTGAAATCAAAATTGATTCTCTTGATTCAAGAAGTACTGCCTGCCAGTTTAATCCGAATGTTTGTGCAACGGCGAGACGTCTTGAAGAACATATTAAAAATGACAGCGGAAAAGCTGGAAGAACAACTGCAATTATTGCCTGTGTTATTTCGTGCTTTAACGTTGCTGTAACAATTATCACTTTGATTATAAATGGGAGTTGATATGGAAAATGTAAATCTTAGAATGCGGCTGATGCTGGAATCTGAAAAAGAGATTGTCGCAAAACTTAGTGAAGCTGAACGTTACCGCTACTTTCTTGGACGTATGCAGTTTTTGAAATATGAAAGCGGAAAGGAAAATCTTTTGACTTCTGACTGTTCGGGTTCTGTATGCCTGGCTCTACTGCTTGCGACCGGTTGTGCGATTCGTGTAACGGCTGATGCTTTGTTTAAGAAATATTTTACAAAGAAGAATCCGGATAAGGATGACATACAGGCAGCTTTCTTTATGACGCTGTATGACAGAAAGCTTGGTCCAAGGTTGTACAAGGAAAATGAGATTTGCCATGTAGCCGGTCTTTGCGGTCGCGATGTAGTGCTTAACTGTGTAGAGCCTTATTCGGAGCTTAGAAGCCTTTCTGATATGAAGCCCTGGTACAACGCAAATGATTACAGAATTATTGTGCGTGGCTTAGACCGCGAGGCTTTGCAGCAAGCCTCTGATGATAACGTGGATTTGTTTGGAGCTGATTACCAGTTTGAGCAGATTCGTAATGCAATTGATGGAGCACGCGGATGATTGGATTTAGATTTACAAGACTTATTGAAAAGCTTTTGAGCGTAAAGTTTGTGATTTTTATTGTTGCTACTGTGCTTCTTTGTTGTGGTGTTCTAGGCGGAGCTGAATGGCTGACTGTGGCTCTTACTGTGATTGCAGGAAGAGAGTTTCAGAAGTTCAAGGACTTTAAGTTTACAAGGAAGGTGACAAGTGAAGAAAGTCTGGGAAGTGATTAAGAAATGCCTGGTATGGCTTGGCACAATAATTGCGGCTGTGACGGCCATATGTTTTTGTAAAAAAATAGGTTCATCGGAACGTATAGATTTTGATGAAAAGGAGGATGCGGATGAGATTAACAGAAAGGCTGCTGCCAAACGTGAAGAAGCAGTTTCTCGTATTTCTAATACTGATGCCCGTACTTTGTGTGAATCTTACGGCTCAGTCTGCGACACAATCAGCGACGGAAAAGAAAGATTCAGAAGACGCTGCAAGCGAACTGACGATTGAGAAAGTTATGGAAATTGCAGAGGAAGAAATTGAACGTACTGCTCAAGAGGCAGTTAAGGCTGCTTTACTGGAAGTTGGTGGCGAGCTTGCTTTTGAAAAAGAGAGAGCTGACCAATTGGAAGCGGCGAAGATGAATCTTGAAATGGAAAATATAAAATTAAAGGCGGAAGTACAGAAGAAGAATAATCAATTCTTTTATGGAGCTTTGATTGGTGGAACTGGTGGAGTAATTATTACTTCACTTATATTTGGAATTATTTCTGGAGTGTGTAAATGATAACAAGTAAAGGAAAGTTTAAGGGATTGGTTACTGTTACGGTTCGCGATTGTAACGGTCATATTAAGTATTACAAGAATGGATTTTGGAGAAGTCTTTTAAGGCTTCCTCATAAACCAATGATTACAAAACATCATAATACGATTACGACCATCGGCGATAACCTGATTGCTGATTTGATGATAAGTAATCCAACACAGAACAAGGTGGATGCCACAAACGGCTATATGCTTGTTGGAACCGGCTGGACCGGAAGCACACCAAAGAACAACACCAGCGTAAACACTGCAACCGGAACATACAAAAAACTTGATTCAGGTTTTCCAAAAATCAAAGGAAGCTTTGGAGCTGCAAACGGAAATGTAGTTCTTTACAGGGCTTCATTTGCAGCAGGTGATTTGAATGCAAATGGAATCAATGAAGTAGCCCTAATGAACGGAAATACTGCGGCTAGCAAGTGCCTTGCTTATGCTCAGATTACACCTTCTGTAAATGTTACTTCTGCAGACAGCCTGCAGATTGACTGGCAGATTACTGTAAGCGGTTCTTAATATGAGTAACTCTATTGTTGGTAACAACGGAACTCCGACCCAATGTCTTTCCTGGTATGAAACTGAAATTGATGAAGATGAATATGAGGACATGGAAGGTGAGCTTGTTGATGAAGAGAATGTTTTTGGACGAAGGGCAATTGTTCCTAAAAACTCTAATTCAAATACCGTAACTGTTTTCTTCTATTATTATGCTCCAACTTCGGAATGGTATTGGAATTACAATTATGGGCTTAATTATAAGCCGGTTATTCCAGTTGTATTTGCAGCAGATGCTAACTGGAATCTGACACAGTGCCTTAATTCATATTTTTCAGAAACTTCTTTTACCGGGCAGGCTAATGGCTGGAAAGCTCTGAATGTAACTTTAACTCGTAAGCTTGTAGAAGGTGAGCGGATTGTCTTTGGCGTTTATTCAGATCTAATTGGTTATGCATCAACTGGAGAAATTGAAGACGCTGATACCACTATGGCTTACTTTTATTGGACCCGTGCAAAGAGAAGAGATTATTCTTCACAGATTTCATATATAAGTTCGCCTGAGTTTATAAGCCAGCAGAGAAACATTTTTAATGACTATGAAATATGTCTGTATCTGCAGTATGAGAATGAGCCGGATGGATTTTTCTATACTCGTTCTGTTATTGGTAATGTTAGTGTTACAGGCTCTTTTTATGGTCGAAGCCTTGGAGTAAAAAGAGCTTTGACAAATAGCACCTTCTTTTCTGATTCATCATTTAGAAGTCTCAGAAAAATAATTATGAAATCTGAAGATATTGTTTTTTTGGATACTGTGCAGAAACTGCTTTTGATTTTGAGAAACTGTTTTAGTACAAGTGAAGTTAATGAGGAAATAAATAAGCAATCTATTTTCAAAAGACTTTTTGAAAGTTCTGTTGAAAATGAAGAGGCTGTATTACGGTATGGAGAGAGTTTCAGGAGTTTTGAAGATTCAGTAACTATTGATGAAGTTCCTCTGGCTTCAAGAATCTTTTACAGGGCTGTTGAAACTGTGCTAAGTTTCTGGGATTGGCTTCGTGGAAAAATCCGTGAGGCTAATAATGTTGTGACTTTGTATTGTCCGATTTCGGATGAAATTACTTTGGACTGTAAAATATGAAATGGATTTTTAAGGCGAAATCAAAACTAAGAATTCTGATTGATACTCATTGTGATTTATCGGGCTATGCGGAAGTGACTATATGTGCAAAAAAGCCTGATGATTCTGTTGTGAATTTTCCGGCTGTTGTGAAGGATGAAGAAAAAGGAATTATCTTTTATGACGTTGTTGATGAAAATGATTTTGATATAAGTGGCTGGTGGATATTCTGGCCAGTAGTTCTTTTTGATGATGACAGAACTGCCGCAGGGCGGGCTGTAAAAGTTTTTGTTCATGAAGTTGGTGCAATATGAAAAAAAAAGATCAGGATAATTATATTCCCATAGATATCTGGCGTGATGCAAAAGAATTTTATGTGAGTCTTAAAGACGATGTGGAGATTTATAAAAAGTTTAAGTGCTTTCCGGATATGAAGCAGAGCGAAGAAGCTGACAAGTTTGTGGCCTGGTTTAATATGGAAAGATTTGCAGATTATCCTGGTTCTTTGATTTTAATAAATGAACATATTGGAGAGATTATTAAAAATGTCAGTTCTTATAATTTGCTTGATGGATATGAGCAGCTGCAGTTTAAGCTGATTCAGTTATACAGGCTTTTGAAAGAAAATGGAATGATTAATGAGTGAGATGGATTTTTCAAAAAAAGAAAGGGCTGCTCTTGAAGAGATAGGTCTTGAAATGAAAGCGAATAAGTATGTGAAAGGTGAAATGCAGTTCACTGACCTTACGAATACGCTTTACTTTTTGAGGGCTTATCAGGATATTATCCGCTACTGTAAAACTCTGGATAAATTCCTTGTCTGGAATGGAACTAACTGGGAATTAGATGTAAGAGGATTTGTTGAAGAACGTATTCCGATTTTTATTCACCAGATGTACAGAATCCAGCGTTATATCCCGGACCAGCTTTTGAAACAGGACTTTGAAAAGCATCTGATAAAAAGTGAAAGCTTTAGACGTATTCAGGCGATTATAGGTCTTTTGAAAATGCAGCCTGCAATTAAGGTAATAGAAAAAGATCTTGATACTGACAACTACCTTTTTAATGTAGATAAACTTACGCTTAATCTTAAAACCGGAAAAGCTAAAGAACCGAATATCAAACATTTGATAACTAAGAAAAGTAACTTTATTTATGATAAGGATGCAGACTGTCCGACCTGGAAACTTTTTCTTATGCAGATTTTTGAAAAGGATGAGAGCCTTATCCGTTACATTCAGAAGGCCTGCGGTTATGCTTTGAGCGGAGATGTGAGCGAGCAGTGTCTTTTTATTTTGTGGGGAACAGGTGCAAATGGTAAATCAACTTTCTTGAATGTTCTTTTGTACCTCTTTGGTGATTATGCCTGTACCACTATGATTGATACCTTTATGAAGAAAACGAATGACAAGAGTAATGATATTGCGCGTCTTAAAGGACTTCGTTTTGTTACAACGAGTGAAATTGAACAGGGAAAGCAGATTAATGAAAGTCTTATGAAAAGTGTAACTGGTGAAGATTCTCTGACTGCAAGATTTTTGTACGGCGAATATTTTTCTTTTAAGCCTACGTTCAAGATTTTTATGGCTACTAACCATAAGCCGAAAATCCGTGGAGCTGATAACGGAATCTGGCGACGAATCAAGATGATTCCTTTTACTGTCACTATTCCGCCAGAACAGCGGGATAAAAAATTAACTGAAAAACTGATTGCAGAAAATTCTGGAATCTTAAACTGGCTTATTGCCGGATATGCTATGTGGAAAAAGGAGGGACTTGGAGAAGAGCCTGAAGTTGTAAGGGCTGCGAATGAAGAATACCGAATGGATATGGATGCTGTTGGGACATTCATTAATGATTGCTTGGAACTTGATGCAAGTTTACAGTGGAGGCTTCATACTAAGATTCTGTATGAAACTTATATGAAGTGGTGCAATAAAAATAATGAACATATTATGTCACAGAAGTGGCTTAGTCTGAGAATGGGGGAGAAGGGCTTTAAGCGACTTGTAAGCAACAGCCAGCGATGGTGGCTTGGTCTTACTGTGAAGCCGGAATGGCGAGGATTTGTAAAATGAAAAAAGAAGTATTGGAAAAATTACAAAAGTTTTTGTGGGAAGAGATTTTCTATTATGATGGAATTAAACCTTTGGCTAATGGATTTCAAGTTATTAAACCTTGCGAGTTTTATGACGGATTTTTAAAGAAGTATAAGAAGCTGGCCAAGGATATCAGGATGAAGGATTGTACTGTGAGTAATTGGAAGGACGGAATTCTGATTAACTATTGTGCTAACGGATGGCTTAACTGCGAGAATACTTCTATCTTAATTTTGATGGTGGACCAGGCTTTGAATAAGTTTGATCCTGATAAGCAGCTTGGGAAAGTTTATCTGAAATATTCTTCTGTTGAACAGGACCGGAAGTGGGAGCCAATTATAATGACGGATTAAAAAAAGGCTCTGTCCAGTAAACTATTAAACCTGGACAGAGCCACTTGCGGAGAGAATAAAAAAATGATACCAAAAATTGTTAATAGCACGTTTTGAATGATGATACATTTTTTTTATCTGAAAGGGGTGGGGGAAAATATTAGTGCTTATTACAAAAGGCTCTCCCCGTTAGCGAGGGTCGTGGGTGTCTGGACATCGGAGAGAGAGGGAAGCTTATAAACAAGTTATATATAATTTATTTTATTTTTTTTGTATTAAATTTTTCTCTCAGATATTTGATTATTTTAAGTGCTGTCGTATGTATGTTTTCTGTGATAGAATCAATATCTTTAAAAAAATCATCATTGATGGAAATGTTTGGAGACAAATATTTTTTGATTTTTTCATCATGAAACTTTTCAATTCTATCACAATTTTTTAAAATTTCAGGAAAATAAAAGTGTGAAATTGATCGAATTTTTAATAATTCATTACTAAACTCTCTTTGTCCTAATTCTAACTCTTTTTCATTTTCTGGTGTTAATTTATAACCAGTCATTAAAGAAATATTTATTTTACTTGAAAAAGTATAATCTTGTCTTTCTAAGGCTAATAAAGAAGAAATAAGTTCAAATGCTTTTTCTTTTATTTTATTATTTTCTTCAATGTCTGATTTGTTTTTTATTTCTTTTTTAGTTTTAGATAATGAAAAAAAATGATTCAAAATTACTACTAATATTGAAACAGCTAAAGGAGCAAATGTTTTTATTATTTCGAAAATTTTCATTTTTTATACCTTTATTTATGAATTTTTAATTATTGAGTAATTTTATCAATATTAGAAAAAAAAATTAAGAGTATTATTTAATTTTTTTTGAACTAATAATAAAAATATTTCTCTTCAGAACAGGTTTCTGAAAAATCTGTATCGAATGCTTTTTTTAATATATCTATAGTAATCCATTTGGAATAATTATCATAAATGATTGATCCAGAATCCAGAACAATTAATCGATCACAATATTTAACGGCAAAATTAATATCGTGAATAGAAAGTAAAATCCCGGCTTCAAGATTCTGCTTCGCAATAGATGTTAGCTCAAAAAAATCTTTTTGATATTTTATATCCATTGCTGAAGTCGGTTCGTCAAAAATCAATAATTCACATTGTTTCATTAATGCTTTTGCAAAGATGCAGCGTTGAAGTTCACCTCCAGAAAGACTACTAACTTGACGTTTTCTGAAAGAATCTAAACTACATTGATTTATTATTTTATCAAGGATGTCATAGTCTTTTTTGTTATAAAATCCAAATTTTCTAAAAGGTCGACGGCCATCTAAAATAAAGTCTTCAACATTATAATAATCAGGTATGGTAAGTTTTGACTGCTGAATATATGCAATTGTCTTTGCCCGACTAGTTAGAGAAAAATCTTTTATATTCTGACGATACAAAGTTATTTCGCCTGAGTAATTATTTAAGAATCCTGTAATAAGATTTAATAAAGTAGTTTTACCAGAACCATTCTTTCCAAGGATTCCAACAATTTCATTTTTATGAATATCGAAAGAAATATTATCTAGAACTTTTTTTGAGGAATTATAAGAAAAGGAAAGATTTTTTATTGAACAAATTGTTTCCATAGTTTACCTGACCTTTTTTATAAACAGTAAGAATATTAATAATGGAATTCCAAACAATGATGTAATTGCACTTATTGGAAGAATTGTTGGATGCAGAATTGTCTTTGAAACCATATCTGAAATTACAAGTAAGAAAGCACCAATTATTGTTGATGAAATTAACAGATATTTTGGAGATTTTAGATTTAATAATTTTGCAATATGGGGAGTAATTAAACCGATAAAACCAATAATGCCTACTATTGAAACTGTTGTAGAAGCCAATAAAGAGCAGACAAGTAAGAAAAGGATCCTCTCAAAATTTACATTTACTCCATGCATTACTGCATTCCGTTCACCTTGCTGGATAATTCCTAAATCCTTAGAAAAAAGCAATGATACAAATAAACTACAGACAAGAATTGAAAACAAAATTATAGAATCTTTAATCGTTGCGACAGTGAGAGAACCTGTAGTCCAAAATGTAATTTGATAAACTGCGTCTGGAGTTGAAAAGTATTGTAATATTGTATTTGTTGCATTAAAGAAAAAATTAAGTGCAAGACCAACAAGAATAATACTTCGCTTATTTAATCCGGCAAGGGACGTAATAATTAATAAAAGGACAATTGATAGAACTGAAAAAAGAAATGCACTTATTTCTGGATTCAGAAAGTTAAAACCAATATTAGATTCAAGACAAATGGATAAAGCAGCTCCAAATGCAGATGCTGATGAGATACCCAATGTAAAAGGGGAGGCTAAAGGATTATCTAAAATTATTTGCATAATAGAACCGGCTAAACCCAGACAGGCGCCGGCCGTTATTGCAATTAGTAATTCAGGTAATCGGATTTTATAAATTATATGAAACAACCTTGATTGCTCCATAGTAAAATCTAACTTTGTAGGAAAAAGAATTAAAGAGATAATTGCAGAAATGGATAATAGGATAATTAGAAGTGATACTCTAATCCAGAGAGGCTTTCCATTCTTCATAGTAATTCTTTATTCCGTATGTTTTTTCAAATAAGCTGTTAATCGCATTTTTATATTCTTTTTCAGAAAGAATATCTGGGTATGCAATACGAGCATAATAATAAGCTTCAGCTATTACAAATACATAATCTTTAGGACAAGAGAATGAATGTGTATGATATATTTCATTTTCTTTTATAGCTTTCTGAAATTGATATGTTGCATCATCAGAAAGCATTTGTTTTGTGATAGCTGAATCAGAAGTTGGCATATCAAGAATAATAAAATCTGGACTCCAATTGAGAAATTCTTCTTTCGATATTTCAGCAAAGCCCCATTCATCAGTTTTACCAGCATCTGCAGCAACATTTGTTATAGAAGCAAGAGCTAATGAATCTGCAGTTTTTAGTGTTTTGAAGAGATTATTCTTGGAGTTTTGTTTAACAATATAAGCTGATTTGTTTTCAGATACTTTTGTGAGCAAATTTTCAAGTTTTTCTTTTCTTGACTGAAGCTCAGAAACAATGGCATTTGCTTCTTTTTCTTTTCCAAGGAGTTTTCCGATAGTACTGTATATTTCAAAATCGTAACCAGTTTTGGAAATGATATTAGCAACTGGAACACCAGTTTTATCCTGTAAAATATCTGCGCTTTCTTTATTACCTTTTAATAGAATTAAATCAGGATTAAGCGACAATATAAGTTCATAATTTGGATTTTTAGTTTTACCAACATCTGGTAAAGAAGATAATTCGGGATTTGTTTTAGAAGCTAAATATAAATCCCAATATCCTTTTGTTTTAGAATCTACTGCAACAATTTTATCCAATGCTCCTAATTCATGAACAACCATAAAAGCATTGTCAGCCATTACTACAATTCTTTCTGCGGGTTTTGAAAGTGAGACTATTCTGTCAGAATAATCATTAATTTGTATTGAATCAGAACTTTGAGGGATTTTATTTTTTGAACAGCTTGCAACCATTATAATAAAAGAAATGAATGCAAAGTTTAGTATTGATTTTTTCATATTAATCTCCGAATAATTGATACTACATATAAATATATTAACATAAGATAATGTGAATTCAAAGAATCATTTTATTAGTGGAACGGAATTTATATCTGTCGTAACATTTGGACTTAAGAACTCTCGTTTCATCTGCCAGCCGTCGCAGGTCCAGGATTTTGCGAGGGTGATGGATCCGCGGCCGTAGGAGCTTGTAATCTGGTCTACGGTATCCATGAGCTTTCGTTTTTTGATATCTTCTTTGGGATCTATCCAGAGCCAGCCCTGATATTGGGCAGGCATTATTTCTAAGAGAGTTACCATTATTACTTTATAGCCGTAGCCTTTGCGAAAGATGTGTGGGAGTGCCATTCTTGCAGCGTTTACTATATCCGGAGTGTAGGAAGTCAGGCGGGGAAGCTGGACTATTACGCCATTTGAATACTGGCTATTTATGTCATCTGAATAATAGTTGCAGGTGGAAATTGTTACCTGTACTGCCTGGCATTCGCAGTTTTGCTGGCGGAGTCTTTCTACTGCAATTTCTGTGTACTGGACTAAGGCACATTCTAAGATTTCTATGCTTTCGACTTTGACTGAAAACTGACGGCTTGAGGTGATAACTTCCTTCTTTTCTCTGGTGACTTTTTCTACTGAACGGATTCCATTTAGTTCCTGAACTGTTGCAAATCCCTGAATTGTTAGAAGCCTTTTTGCATCGCATAATGGCATGTGCTTTAGCATAAGGGCGTTTTTGATTCCGTGGAGTAAAAGCTTTTGTGCACGTGCTGGACCTATTCCCCAGATTGTGCCGCAATCAACTGATTCGAGCAGGGCATCTACTTCGCGCGGATTATAGACAAAGACTCCGCCGTGTTCCTTTGCTTTTTTGTTGTAGAGCTTGGCAAGTGTTTTTGTTGGGGCAGCTCCTACGCAAATAGGAATACCAACTTCTTTTGCAATGCGTCGTTTAAGGTCATGGCCGATTTCTTCATAGTCTTTTATAGACCAGTTACATTTATCGAAAAAGAGAAAGCTTTCATCTATAGAGTATTCTTCTATATCTGGAGCATATTCCATATATATAGAAGTAATTCGTCTTGAAATATCAGCGTAGAGAGTGTAGTTACTTGAGAAGATTGTTATGCCTTTCCAGTCACAGATGTCCCGTACTTTGAAATAGGGGTCACCGCGTTTGATTCCGCAGGCTTTGGCTTCTTTATTTAAGGCGATGATGATACCGTCATTGTTTGAAAGAACTGCCACCGGCTTGTTGCGTAAGTCCGGGCGGTAGATTTGTTCACAGGATGCATAAAAACTGTTGCCGTCTGCATGTAAAATCATATTTCTTTTACTGTGTGAATTACATGAGTAACTGCACCAGTGATGATGGTATCTTCTAAAGTTCTCTTTATTGAATAAACTCTGCCTAAGACAAAGCGGCCTTCAGATTCATAGACTACAAGGCTGTTTGGATTCAGCTTTTTTGCACGGTCTATTACAAGAATGTCGCCATTATAAATTCCCATGCCGATATAGTTTGAGCTTTCAATTCTCATTACAACAGTTGCCGACGGATGCTTTATGAGTATGTTATTAAAGTCTATGCCTTTTTGTTCATAGCCCTGAGCGGGACTTGGAAAACCTGTAATCATGATAAAATCACTATAATGCGTGATTTTAGATTTGTCAATTAAAATACTCAAATAGGTATTTATTTATTTTAAAATCGGGTGTATTATTAAGCTATGGAAGCAGACATTTTCTGGAAGAAAGTAAAACAGATTCTCACTGAAAAAGATCATAATCAGGAATGGCTTTGTGAGCAGGCAGGCATTCCACTTTCGACTTTACGCAATAAGATTTGTATCAGCCGTATGCCGACTTTTGAAGAGGTTATGAAAATCTTAAAAGTTTTTAAGATGACTCTGGAAGAGTTTACTGCTTATCCTGAAAATCCGCAGAAAGATGTGATTAATATTCCGGTTTACGAGCAGGCTTTTTCTGCAGGACGCGGCCAGGAGTTTGGAGATTCTTCTGAGATTATTGATTATGTTGCTTTGCCAAATGAACTTAAAAAGTATACAGACAATATGAGAGCTTCTTATGTTCGCGGTGACTCTATGGAGCCGACTCTCTTTGATAACGACATCATCCTTTATGATAACTTTGGTTACGACGGAACAGATGGTATTTATGCAATTAATTACCGAGGAGCGTCTTTCGTAAAAAGATTGCAGCGTGCAAAGGATTATGTTCGAATTATTTCTGATAATAAGAAGTATGATGAAATGACTGAGAACGGAGAAAGTGAAGACTTCCGAGTTATTGGAAAAGTTCGGTATGTGGTGCATAAGGTGCAGGGATAATAATAAATATAATAAATATAAAAAGGGGTAAAAAATGGACACATTTTCACAGGCATTACTAAGCGAGAAGACAGACAAGATTCCAGATGAATATGACTGGTTTGCACCTCTCATTGGAGACTGGGATTGCGATTATGATGATAACTATGGCGGACAGGAACGTCATGTAAAAGGAGAGTGGATTTTTAGGAGAGTACTTGAAGGTGCAGGTATACAGGATGTTTTTATTTTTCCTTCAAGAGCAACTAAGGAACAATTTCCTCAGCCAGATGGAGAATATGGTTCATCTCTTAGAATGTTTAATAAATTCGAAAACTGTTATGACGTATGTTACACCTGTGACCACTGTATGAAAAGATTACGTTTTACTAAAGAGGGAGACAAGCTTGTTGGTAAGGTACTTGATGAAGAGTACAGTTATTGGATTTTTTCTGAAATAACTGAAAACTCTTTCCATTGGGAAAATGTTATGATTAAACCTGATGGAAGAAAAGTTTATGATTGCAAAATCACAGGAAAAAGAATTTCGTAATTAAATAGTTATGTATATAAATAATCTGCAGAACGGTGACTTACTTTTTATGCGCGACAACTCGGAATTCTCTAAAGCGATTATTGAAACGACAAAAGAATACAGCCATGTAGGAATATTTTTTGATGGTATGATTTATCATGCATCGAGAAAATATGGAGTTGTAAAACAGAAGCTTGAAGATTTTTTTAGTGAAGGAAACTGGGATGTAGATATTTTTCGATACCCGGAAATTGACTGCGAGATTGTTCAGGAACGTGCTGAAAAATATTTAGGCTGCGAATATAATCACAGCTTTTATCCAGATAACGGCAGCTTTTACTGCTCTCAATACATTGCAGAAATTCTTCCGATTTTTGATTCTGTTCCCATGAAGTTTAATGATGAAGAAAAAGATGTTTCTGATTACTGGAAAAAGTACTACGATGAACTTGGTGTGGATGTTCCTGTAGGTGTACTTGGTACAAATCCGAGTCAACTTTCTAAGTGTGAAAAAATCAAATTGATTGGGAAATTGCGAAGGATATAAAATGACTATCAGAGAGTTTGTAAAAAAGAGTTTTGAATACGACCACTACCGCAAACACGGACAGTGGGGTAAGTACACTGTGTATCATGTCTGGAATAAAAAATGGGAAGGTGCGAAAATCGGCTTTCCGCATTTTGCACTTGTAGATGGTGAGAATATAAGGATTGCAAATCCTGATGAAACTATGAAGATTATGGGATTAAAATAAAAGGAGTAATTAAAAATGGAACGAAAGCTTTTTGAAGACAATGAATTGATTCATGCAGTTATTGAATGTAATTATGAAAAAGTAAGAGAACTTACATTAAAAAAATATAAAAAGCCTATTTACGATATCGGCGGCTGGGAAAAGCAATGTCCGGTTTTCATTATCTCTAAAGCTTACCAGATTATTTTTGAATACTATGATGACTTTGAACCTTTTAAAAAGTTTGTTAATGATAATGATAAAATATTAAATTTATTTTCAGCGCAGTTTTCTTTGGGAAATATTGATGATCTGATGGTAGAAGAATATTCCGGTTTATATTTTGAAACTGAAAAAGAAAGAACTATGCAGTACACTGATGCTATTACCAATTTTGATATAACTGATAATCTTAATGAATGTCTTGCTGAGGAAATTTCTGGATTAAGACGTTCTAATATAATTAAGAAACTTTGTGAGCTTGGCGCTGATCCATATTATATAGATTTTAAAGGCAATGAAATTATGGCAAAGTGTGAAGATGATATGTTAGCAGGATTGTATGTTGTAGAAAAAATATTGAAAGAGCCTCAAGAAGTTTATACCAATGGAATGGTTGTTGATATTATTGGTTTAGCACGTAATATTCAGAACTATGAAATTATGACGATACATGGGCTGTAATCGATTTCCCCCGTGCCCCCAGTGCGGCTTGCGCCTTTATCCGTACTGCAAGAGAAAAGAGCGGTGTGCAGGATTTTTGCCCGACTTAAATTTATGTGTACTTTAGTACGTGTTTTTGATGTTTTTTATTCAATGTGAACTTGGTTTTTAGTGGGTTTGACTTTGACTAAATAAAGATTGAAAAGATTTGAGTTTATTTATTTTTAATAAGTTCTCTTAGTGTGCATATTCTAAAGAAATTAAAATTATTTTTATATGAAGAATAAAGAATATTTAAAAACCGCATAAGAACTGCTTATGCGAACTTTGTATAAAACAAACACAGATTAAATTTTTTTGAAAAGATTTTAGATCGCTGCGCGCGCTCCCCCCGCAAATTTAATTTACGGAAACATTTCTGATAAAGCAGTAATCATCACCATCCATGCAGGATGTTTTAGTAAAGCCGTTTTTCAAATAAAAACGAGCAGCTTTTTCGTTATCTTTATGGACTCCAAGGACAATTGGATGTTTTCCAAACTCGCTATAGACTTTCTCAATTGTGCGTTCCAGAATCTTACTGCCAAATCCTTTACCTCTAAAATTTTTATCAAGCACAAAAAATACTAAGCGGTAAAATGGTTTATCTTTTAATTCAACTGGATCTGTATTACAATATAAACCTTCTCCAAGAAGGATTGTGCCAATTGCTTTGCCATCTTTAGTGATTAAAAAAGAGCGTCCTTTTAATTTATTATCATAACCAAAATGTAAAGTAGCAATTAAGGTTGGGACATCATCTACAAAAGAATCAGGAATATCAGTTCTGTCAATTTCATAAGCTTTGTTGCAATTTTCGAATGTTAAATCCTCAAGAGTAAAATCCATTGTTTACGTACTCCTAACTTTTTGAAGTAAGTATAGCATATCAGGGATTTCATCACTAGAGATTCTGGAGAACTCGGTCACGGAAGCCGCACAAGGAGGTGCGGCTGGAGTATTTGCAGTTTTCACGGTAAAGGCGCAGCGTTAAGAAAAAATGGCAACAGCAATTTTTTTAGCGGAGCCTGCTTTTGAGAATTCGATGTGGCGCAAGTTCTGCTTTCAGCTTTTCTTTCTGCGCCACAGGGAGAGAGCGTGCCAGGCTTGCCTGGTATGCGAACGACCAGGGCGGCTCAACAGAGCCGCCTTGCTGACGAGTGCGGTGGCTAACAAGCCACTGCGCGAGGAGGCAACTTTCACACACAAAGAAAGTTCCCAAAGAAGCCGCCATTGTAAGACCAACTGAGCATCTAAAACAAGCGGGACAACTGTAATGTTGAGTAAAAGGTTTGCCCCCTAATCCCCCCGAGAGCGGTTCAATAACATTCCTTAATTTTTGGAAAGGGGGTGTTGGGGGGGTGCCCCGCGGCAGGGGGGAAGGGGGAAAACCTTTTGCGTGCCCGCTTGTTTTAGTTGCGATACCCGCGGACGGCATTTATTTTCTTCACGATGATTTTTTTGCGCGAGGCTGGCATTTGGCGGCTTATGCAAAAAGATAACCCATACAACCGCCACGGCCAATGTTTCTTGTAGTTTGAATTTTGCGGATGAAGGAGATGGTTACCTTCACCGATGATTGGCCCGCATGCGGAAACAGGCAGGACACAAAGCGGAACGCTGCTGCGAAACGAAGTGAAGCAGAGGCGTGGAGCGCCTGGCCTGACTGTACTTGGATAAAAGCGTGCGTCGCTACTGTGCGCTGCTACCTGCGAGCTTGCTAGTAAATGCAAACAGTCTGCGAAGGAATGGAGCTGAACGAAGTGAAGCGGAATGAGTGAGCTGTCTGTTTGCTACCTTTTTCTGGAAGATGAAGCTTGTAGTGTAGGGGAAGTGTAGTGAGCGAAGGCGGTATGAAATACGGCCGAAGCGAACGGCTTTTAAGAGACCCTTTTTATTTTTTATGTTAGACTGATTTTATGAAGATTGAACATGTAGCACTTTATGTAACTGACTTGGAAAAAGCTAAAGACTTTTTCGTGACCTTCTTAAACGGTAAAGCCAATGACGGCTACCACAATACAAAAACAGATTTTAGATCTTACTTCATTTCGTTTGATGACGGAGCCCGCCTGGAACTAATGACAAGGCCGGAACTCGTGGAGCAGAATAAGAGCCCTTACAGAACCGGTTATGCTCATGTTGCGTTTAGCGTTGGAAGCAAAGAAGCTGTAGATGAATTAACTGCGAAACTTGATGCAGCAGGTTACTCAGTTACCAGTGGACCGCGAACAACTGGAGACGGATATTACGAAAGTTGCATTATTGCTCTTGAAGACAACATGATTGAAATTACGGAATAACATAATTGCATTTTTTAATGCCTTATGTATTTGGCTATATAAGTATCTCAGCTCCTGAGAGCTGAGACGAAATACCCAAAAAGATACATAAATGATACGAATTATGATACTGTAACTTAAATCTTTTCAAGTAAACTCAAACCTTTTCAGGTTGCCTAAATCCTTATAATATAATATTATAGTAATATCACATTAGGAACTTCACCGGATTTGAACGGACTCGACAGTAAGTCATATGCTCTTCCAAGCTGATGACGAGGGTTCGACTCCCTTCATCCGCTCTTTCAAAGCACTTCGATAAGAAGTGCTTTTTTTATGCTTAAATTTATATGTTATATAGACTTTAATCATATTAAAAGTTGGTAAAGTTTGTTATGTTGTGTATATGGAAAGGGATACATTAAAAAAAATATGAGGTAAAAAATGGACACATTTTCAAAGGCATTACTAAGCGAAAAGACTGATAAGATTCCAGATGAATATGATTGGTTTGCACCACTTCTTGGAGACTGGAATTGTGATTACGATGACAACTATGATGGTCAAAAACGCCATGTAAAAGGTGAGTGGATTTTCAGAAGAGTGCTTGAGGGCGCTGGTATTCAAGACATCTTTATTTTTCCTTCGAGAGCGACTAAGGAAAAATCACCTCAGCCTGATGGAGAATATGGTTCATCTTTCAGAATGTTTAATAAGTTTGAAAAATGCTATGATGTTTGTTACACTTGTGATCACTGTATGAAAAGACTGCGTTTTACAAAAGAAGGTGATAGACTTATTGGCAAAGTACTGGATGAAGAAAACACTTACTGGATTTTCTCAGAAATTACAGAAAACTCTTTCCACTGGGAAAATGTTATGATAAAAGATGATGGTACAAAAATTTATGATTGTCAAATTGTTGGTAAAAGAATTAACTATTAAAAATCCTGTCGCACTATTTGCGACAGGGGGTATTATATAATATAATCTGCATTGTGATTAGTTTAAGGGGGAGAACACCATATACCAAGGGAGATTACGGTTCAACTCCGTAACGCATTGCACCAGTAAAGTACTACTTACATTACTTCACTCCTTGGCTTCCGTACAAGCGGAAGCCTTTTTAAATGGCAAAATTAAACCTTTCTTTCCAAACAAAAAAGTCGAATGCGTTCATTACGTTTTTATAATCAGAAGTACATAAATCATCCAGAAAGAAAAATTTTACATATTCTTCAAAAGTCTGAAATAAGTCAAAAAATTACTATCTTTCTTAATTGTTTCAAATAAAGGACTCTCTTTTTTATTTCTGGATTACAATCTACAACAGTGTATTATTTTATGTCATAAATTAATCAAAAATTAATAATCCCGAATCTACCAATACTGACTTACAGTCTGGACAAATCATTTTTTAACATTATAGGATTATAGTTTTCATAATGAACCATTTATATATTACACCTTGGGCATTTCTTTGATGAATCTTCATTTTCATAAACATCTTCGTTTCTAAGTAAAGCTAAGTCATTAGATATATGAACTAATTTATTTTCCCAAATACCACATTCTGGACATAAATATAAAACTCCTTTTAAATTATTAGTTGCAGATAATTTACCAACCCCCAAAAAAAGATGATAATTTATATTACATTTTTTACAAATCATTACACAACCACAAGGCATAAGTCCTTCCTTTGTGATTTTTTTATTCTTCTTTGACTTTTGAGATCCTTTTTTATAGATTTGTTATTTGATTTGTTTCCCTCTTCGAGGATTTTTCTCATGCTCTCAGTAAAATATTCACTTGGTTCTACATACATTTTACTCATGTTTTCCTCCTATAGGATTATGTTTTATCAATTCTTCCCAGTATTCATCCCATTTCTGGGGTAGATCTTCTCGCTGTTCAAGATAATACTCAGAACCTTTAATAAGTTTCTGAGTATCATCTGTTTTTTGATCCTTGTTGTTACTCATAAGTAATCCATTAAAGTTTAACAGACACAACGATTTCCTCTCCACCTACATATGCAAGTTTACTTGGATAAGCCATCATCTTAGGTTTTGATTCACGGATAATCTTTGCTGCCAGAGCTCTGATGTGTCCGGCTTTTTCAAGACCTGGATTACCAGCAATCTTTGCTTCTGGACTTTCGATACAAACAAGAATTGAGTTCTTGTCGTGGCTGTTATATGGCTCTGCCTGTACAACTGTTTCAAGAGATTCATAGAAATTATGTTTTGCATTGCGAATCTTTTCTGCCATTCCAAGAAGGTCATCACAGTTGAGATTGTCGCAAAGTTTATCGAGAACATAAGGCTCTGCATCCCAGTTATAGAAACATGTACCAACAAGAGGCAAAGTAAGAGTTACGTTGTTCTTCTTAAACCATCTCATGTAAGCCTGGTCCAGAGTTTCGCGTGAAGAATCAAAGTCTAGTTTTTCTTTTACGCTTTCAAAGAGTAAAGGAACTGTATCTGGATCAATATTTGCCATACAGCCATAGCAGAGAGAGAAAAGAATCTCTACGCAGTATGGTTCAAGAATGTACTGTGTAAGCTGTGCAAACTTCTCAAATACTGTACGACGGCGGAGATATAATTCACCGGCAAGCAAACTGTTCTTTGCTTCTACTGCAGCAAGTAATGCTCCAATATGAATGAGATAATCAAATACATCTTTGTCTGAAACATCTGCATCAGGTGCTACATAAACGACCGGATTACAGTTCAAAGCTGAATCAATGAATGTGAAGAAACTTGGAGTGTAATAAGTGCTTGAAGCAAGTTTCTTTGCGCCGTCTACATCAGGCTTGTTGTTCTGTTCCCATTTACCAACATAGTCAAGCTGTCCTGTTTTGCTCTTTGTGAATTCAAACCAGTCATTGGCTGTTTTAATTAAAATCTGTGCGTTCATAGGCTTTATCCTCCTTATCATCGAGTTAATTATAAAACAAGGGGTGTCGCAAATAATGGTGCACCCTCAAAAATAGTGTGATATAATTTTTTGCAGGAGAAAATCATGAAAAATGGAAAATGTCCTGATCCAAATACAATTCATCCGATTGCGGGCTATGATAAAGAAATATACGTGAAACCAACAATAAAAAATGAAAATATAATAGTTGGTGATTTTACTTATATAGCTGATTCGGATTTTGAATTTCATGTAACCCATCATTATCCATGGCTTGGAGACAAACTGATTATTGGAAAATTTTGTCAGATTGCAGCTGGTGTGGAATTTGTAATGAATGGTGCAAATCATCAGATGAATGCAGTTTCGACTTTTCCATTTTACACACTTGAAGGGTGGAATATGAATCCACCGGAAACAGAAGATTTACAGCTTAGAGGAGATACAGTTATTGGGAATGATGTCTGGATTGGTCAAAATGCAACAATACTTCCTGGCGTAAAAATTGGTAATGGTGCAATCATAGGAGCAAATAGTGTTGTTGGTTCTGATGTTGAAGCTTACACAATTGTTGCCGGAAATCCTGCAAGAATTATTCGAAAACGTTTTGATGATGATTTAATAAAATTAATGCTTGAATGGAAATGGTGGGATTATTCAATCGAGGAAATTGATGGCATTATTCCGATTTTGACTAACAGTAATCTTGATGAAGTCAAAAGCAAAATTAAATCATTATTGAAAGCGAAATAAACTGCAGGAGAGTTATTTATGGCACAGAAAAAGCAGAAGGAAGTAAAGAACAATTCATTTCATACTCTGAATTATCTGATGAAAATTGACCAGGCAATCCGAAACGGTGAATATCCGAATGCTAATAAGCTTAATAAAGTTTGGGGAACTGAATTCAGCCGCAGTACGTTTGGTCGATATATAAGAACATTGCAGGATGACTACGGAGCACCAATAGAGTATGACTTTCAGAAGAATGGGTATTATTACACTGACAACACTTTTTATATTAAGCAGGTTATGCTTAAGGAAGGAGAGCTCCTGACACTTTCTACAATTCTTCCTTTGCTGGAACAATATAAAAATACTCCGCTTGAAGAATCTTACAGAAACCTGATGAATAAGCTGATTGAAATGTTGCCTGAAAATATTACTGTTGATTCAGCTTTGATAAACAATGAAGTTCATTTTATTTCTGACCCGATAACGACTTTAGAAAAAGGAGTTTTCGAAAATGTATTAAAAGCAACAAAGGCGCATTTTACACTGCAGATGGAATACAAGACTGCACAGAATACTGATTATGAAGAAAGACGATTTGATCCTTATCATATGATTTGCCAGAAAGGCAGCTGGTATGTTCTTGGATATTCGCATCATGCGCAGGCAATCAGACTTTATGCAATGCCACGAATTAGAAACAGTAAAATCACTAAAGACAAGTTTTCTATTCCGAAAGACTTTAAACTTGAACAGCATATTGATGTTCAAATGGGAGCCTGGGGAAACAGCGGCGAAAAGTTTAAGGTTGAAATTGAGTTTGTGAAAGGATTGAAAACATACGTAATGGAAAGAACCTGGCACAAAGGTCAGACAATGAAAGAAAATCCTGATGGTTCTGTATATCTTTCATTTGAAACTAATCAGTTGGGTCAGGTTGTTGCATGGGTTATGTCTTTCGGAGGTAGTGCAAGAATTTTGGGGCCAAAAGAATTGAAGAATAGAGTTGGAGATGCAGCCAGAGAAATACTGAAGAATAACTAATTATATAATATCTAATTTATTTTTTTATGAAAAGTTCTGAAAGTAGAACAAATGCGATTCCTATAGCAATGCTCAGGAACATATATAAAGCTGCAATTCCTGGATGTCCGTTTTTCAGAAGATTAGAGCTTTCAAGTGCAAACGTTGAAATTGTTGTAAAACCTCCGAAGATTCCAACTTTCAAGAATAACATCAGGCGGGGATTAAGATTGCTTGATCATAAACTGAAAGCAGCAATCAGTCCGATGATAAAACAGTCAAGAACATTTATTGCAAAAGTTTTTATCGGAAACAGAGTCTGCTCTTTGAGAGGAAGCAATCCAATCAGGTAACGTAGAACTGAACCTATGGCACCGCCAAGTGCAACTGCAAGACAATCAATCATTTATATTCTCCTTTCTCTGGAGATTATCAGAAATTGACATCGGACTCAAAAATTCCCGCTTCATTTCCCAGCCAGTCTTAGTCCAGGACTTAGCGAGGGTGATGGAACGGCGGCCGTAGGTGTTTGTTATTGTATCAACGGCTTCCATCAGTTTTCGTTTTTTGATGTCTTCTTTCGGGTCTATCCAAAGCCAGCCCTGATACTGGGCAGGCATAATATCCAGGAGCGTTACCATAATTACTTTGTAGCCGTAGCTTTCATGATATATGTGAGGAAGAATAAGTCTTGCGGCATTTACTAAATCCGGAGTGTAGGAAGTAAGGCGGGGTAGCTCTGCAAAGGCCGCATTAGAATACTGCTCATCCAGCTTATCTGAATAAAAATTACAGGTAGAAATGCAAATCTGAACAATTCTGCATTCAGAGTTCTGCTTGCGCAGTTTTTCTACAGCGAGTTCCGTGTATTCAACCAGGGCACATTCAAGAGTATCAAGATCATAAACTTTCTTAGAGAACTGACGGCTTGAAGTAATAATATCTTTTGTTTGCCTTGTTATTTTATCCATGCAGCGCTTGCCGTTTAATTCCATTACAGTTTCAAAGCCCTGAGAAGTCAGAAGCCTCTTTGCGTCGCATAACGGCATGTGCTTGAGCATCAAGGCATTTTTAATTCCGTGCATCTCAAGCTTTTGAGCACGGGCAGGTCCGATTCCCCATATAGAGGCACAGTCAGTCTGTTCAAGCAGAGCATCAACCTTGTCAGGATTATATACAAAAACTCCACCGTGCTCTTTTGCCTTTTTGTTGTAGAGCTTTGCGAGAGTTTTCGTAGGGCCGGCACCAACGCAGATCGGAATCCCAACTTCTTTATAAATGCGTTCCTTACAACAGTTGCCGAAGGATGCTTGATAATGTAGGAATTAAAATCCATCTGGTTATGCTCGTAGCCCTGAGCCGGACTTGGAAATCCTGTAATCATGTTTACCTCTCTTTAATATTGCAGTTTGAATATTTATTCTGTATTATAGTATAGTAGTTACAGGTGCCAAAAATAGGCACTGAAAATCATTTTTTTGGGATATTTTGTGATATAATTAACCTATGAGCGCCAGAATAAAAGAAAATCATACAAAGCCATTAAGATTATTTAAGATAGAGCAGGCAATTCAGAATCTCGGATACCCGAGTGTTGAACGCCTTATGAAGGAACTGGAAGTTTCCCGCCGTACAATCCTTCGCGATATCGACGAGCTGAAAATCTATTACAACGCACCAATCGAATATGACAGGATGCGTAAAGGCTATTATTACAGCGATAACACATACTTTGTAAAAAACATGATGCTCACAGAAAGCGAAGTATTTGCAGTAACAGGAATCCTGCCACTCATGGAACGCTACAATAATACACCGCTTAAAAAGACAATCGAAAAAGTTTATAACACACTGTCTCAGATGCTGCCCAATCAGGTAGAAGTGCAGTCAAGTTTCGCAAACGACGTAGAGTTCATAGCAGACCCGATTCCGGTTATCCCCGAAGAAGTTTTTAATGATGTGTTTAAAGCAACAAAACTTCATAAAATCATGAAGTTTGATTACAGAAAAATCAGCGCCACTGAATATACTCCACACGAACTTCATCCATATAAGATTTACAATCAGAAAGGCGACTGGTATATTCTGGGCTATTCACCAAAGCATGAAGATTTCGCAACATTCACCTTAGCCCGAATGAAGAACATTGAGCTTGGCGATGAATTTAAGTATGACAAAAGTTATCAGCAGAAAGTCCATATAGATCCGAACTTTGGAATCTGGAATAACGAAACAAAACCGCAGAAAATAGAGCTTCTTTTTGATAAGTCAATAAACACATACGTCCTGGAACGCACCTGGCATAAAAATCAGCAGTGCAGCCAGAATGAAGACGGCACAGTCTATTTGAGTTTTGAAACAAACCAGATTCAGGAAACACTATACTGGCTCTTGAGATTTGGAGCTTCAGTTACTGTTGTAAATCCGCCGGAATTGAAGAAGATGTATGCAGACGAAGTGAAGAAGATGGCGGAGAGGGTGAAGAATAAATAGGGCGTTCCCGGCCACCTTTCAGGCGTCCGGTCGGCTGTTCCGCACTTCGCTACCGCTCATCCTCCTCACTCGCCATTCAGCTCGCTGCGGTGGACGCCTCCGGCGGTGCTCCATAGCCTAACGCAGAGATCTGGTTCTTTTTTTAAATTCCTGGTAAGCTGCTAGTATGACGAGTTTAGATTCTGCTCAATTGTTGCAAAGCTTACAAACGGGGTTTATTTCAAAAACACATCATTCAATTTCTGAATTGGCACCATCACTATTGATTAATGATTATCATAGAGAAAAAAAGATTTTAACATCACTACTTGAAGAACTATCAAATTGTAAATCTTTTGATTTTTCTGTTGCATTTATAAATAACGAAGGTCTTGCTGCAATAAAACAAAAGCTAGATGAACTTGCTTTATATTCTGTAGCTCATCGAGAAAATCCGATTAAAGGAAGAATCCTAACTACAAACTATTTGAATTTTACACAGCCTTCAGCATTGCGAGAATTAATGCAGTTTCCAAATATTGAAATCAGAGCTTATACAAAAGGTGGTTTCCATCCAAAAGGTTATATTTTTGAGCATAGTAATTATTATTCAATTATTATTGGAAGTGCAAATTTAACAGCCTCTGCATTAACAATGAATCAAGAGTGGAGTGTGAAATTCCTTTCATGTACAGATGGTCAAATTGTATTTTCAGTACGCGAAGAATTCGAAGAAGTCTGGAAGCAAGCAAATGAAGTAAATGAAGAATGGCTTAAAAAGTATTCTAACAAATATGAAGAAAAGAAACTGACCTTAAAGCTTGTTAATAAGCAAATTAAAGAATTACGAAAACAGGAAAAGGAATTACAAAAGGATGAAGATAAAAATCCAATTGTTCCAGCTTTTAGAGAAGAATTAGAAGAAACTCAATTCGAGCAATTTACAGAATTTACAACTGAAATTGAAATAGAAGAAGATGATGTAGAAATGGAAATTGTTCCAAACTCAATGCAAGAAGAAGCATTGGTAGCACTGCATAATCTACGTGAAGAAAATCAAAATCGAGCACTTTTAATTGCAGCAACTGGAACTGGTAAAACCTATCTTTCCATTTTTGATGTAAAGCAAGAAAAACCTCGCAAAGTATTGTATGTCGCACATCGAGATATGATTCTTGATAAGTCTGAAAAAAGTTTTAAGAATATTTTTCCAAATATCAAAACTGGGTTTTTAAATGGAAGTCAGAAAGATATTGATGCTGATTATTTATTTGCATCTGTATTCACTTTGGCAAAAGAAGACACATTAAAGTCTTTCGAGAAAAACGAATTTGATTACATAATTGTTGATGAAGTTCACCATGCTGGTGCCGAAAGCTACAAGAAAGTAATAGATTATTTCACTCCAAAATTCCTGTTAGGTCTTACAGCAACTCCAGAGCGTACAGATGGTTTCGATATTTTCTCTATGTTTCATAATAACATAGCCTATGAGATTAGACTTCAAAAAGCAATGGAAGAAGAGCTTCTTTGTCCATTCCACTATTATGGACTTTCAGATTTGACTGTTGATGGTGAAGTTATTGATGACAACTCTGATTTTAGTAAACTTATTTGTGAAGAGCGAATTAAGCATATTGAGCGAACAATAAATCTTTATAGAAATTTTGCATATCCAGTTAAGGGATTAATATTTTGTAGTCGAATTGATGAAGCAAAAGAGTTGTCTGCTAAATTAAACAATGATGGATATTATACAAAATATCTTACTGGAGATAATTCAGATGCAGAACGAGAAAGAGTAATTCAGGAATTGGAATCAGATGATAATCCACTTCAGTATATTATCAGTGTGGATATTTTTAATGAAGGCGTTGATATCCCTTCGGTAAATCAAGTTGTAATGCTTCGTCCAACTCAATCTGCTATCATTTTTGTTCAGCAGCTTGGTCGTGGATTGAGAAAATATAAAGGAAAATCATATGTTTCTGTTATAGATTTTATTGGAAACTACGAGAACAATTTCTTTATTCCAATAGCCCTTTATGGAGATAATTCATACAACAAAGATAATCTTCGTAAAGTTATGAATACTGGTTCTTCAGGATTACCTGGGACTTCAACGGTTCAAATTAATGAAATAGCAAGACAAAAGATTTACCAAGCAATTAATGATACTAATTTTACACAGCTTAAATTACTGAAAGAAGAATTCAATAAACTCAAAATGCGATTAGCAAAAATTCCAACTATGATGGATTTTGTAAATAACGGATTTATTGATCCCCATCTTTTTATTGATTATGCAGGTTCATATTATGAGTTCTTAAAAAAGATGGATAGGGAATATACAGATTTAGAACCAAAGCATAGAACTTCTTTACAATTTATTTCTTTGGAATTTTCACATGGTTTTAGGATGCATGAACTTCTTTTATTAAAGCTATTAGTTGAAAATAATACAGTAACGCTTGAACAGTTTTCTAATGAATTGTCACAAAGAAAAGTTGTCTTTAAAGGTAGTGTAAAACAAATCCTAAAGGTACTTTCAAAAGAGTATTATCGTCAGGAAGATCAAAAGAAATATGGAGAGATATCTTATGTTTCTTATGATAATGCAAAAAAGACATTTTCAAAAACTGAAAGTTTTAATAGCATGCTTCAGAATAATCTTTATAAAGAGCATCTTCTCGATCTTCTAGAATATGGAATCAATAAGGCAACAATAAAAGAAAATGAAGTATATGGTGATGATGGTTTGGTTTATTATAGAAAATATTCTAGAAAAGATGTTTTCAAAATTATGAACTTTGACAAAGACCAGAATCCTCAGAATGTTGGCGGTTATATTATTCAGGAAGTCGAAGGAAGAAAGAAGTGTCCTGTTTTTGTAACTTATGAAAAAGCAGAAGATATTTCATCTTCAACCAAGTATAAAGATTATTTTATAAATAATACTCGCTTCAATTGGATGAGTAAAAATAAGAGATATTTGAATTCCCCAGATGTTGAAGCAATCTTAAATCAGGAAACAAACAATATACAGATAGAACTCTTTATCAAAAAAGATGATAATGAAGGAACTGATTTTTATTATATTGGAAAAATGAAAACAGATTACGAGTCAAAGGAACAGACTCAGATTCCAAATGAGAAAGGTCAAATGCTTCCCGTTGTTAATCTACAGTTTGATATTGAACCTTCTGTTCCACAAAACTTATATAGTTATTTAGAGGCATAAAAAATGAAACAAGTAACAGTAAGCGGAGCAATTATTCTTCGCACAAATCCAGAGACAAATAAAAAAGAAATATTTGCAACTCAGCGTGGTTATGGCGATTATAAAGATGGCTGGGAAATTCCTGGCGGAAAACTTGAACCTGGTGAAACTCCTGAACAATGTATTGAACGAGAAATTCGAGAAGAACTGGCGACAGAAGTAAAGGCTGAAAAAATTCTTGGAGTAGTGGATTACGATTATCCAAATTTTCATCTGACTATGCATTGTATTCTGTGTACAATTGTTTCTGGTGATTTGAAACTTCTCGAGCATGAAGCTGCCAAATGGGTAACAAAAGAAACTTTACGTTCTGTAGATTGGTTGCCTGCGGATCAGCTGATTTTGGATAAAATTGAAGAGATTCTGTAAGAAAGAATTGTTTTGACCTAGGAGGGTTGTTATATGACAGAATTTGTAAAACTTCCAGAAATAGATTTAAAAAAATCTTCTGAAATTAATGAAGCTTGGATACAACAAACAATAGCAGAAAATCCAGAGATTCTTGGTTTAGGAAATGTTCATGTTCGAGATAAAGAACGAAAACAAGAATCTGGTGGAAGATTAGATTTATTGTTGGAAAATGATGATGATGAAAATCCTATTAGATACGAGGTAGAAATACAACTTGGGGAAACAGATGCAAGTCATATAATTCGAACAATTGAATATTGGGATTTAGAAAAAAATAGGTATCCAGCATATGATCATGTTGCTGTGATAATTGCGGAAGATATTACACATAGATTTTTAAATGTTATTCATTTATTTAATAAAGCTATTCCAATTATTGCATTGCAAATGAAAGCAGTAAAAGTCGGAGATAAAGTTTCACTTATTTTTACAAAAGTTATAAATCTTGCTCCAATCGCTTCTGAAATTGACGATACAGATTCTTATGCAAAAGTTGAT
Organism: Treponema bryantii; assembly: GCF_900111035.1. GTDB lineage: Bacteria > Spirochaetota > Spirochaetia > Treponematales > Treponemataceae > Treponema_D > Treponema_D bryantii_C. The sequence continues at coordinate 46,523 of NZ_FOFU01000010.1, read as the reverse complement.
AGACAGTATTGGGAAACAAAGAGTTGTGTAAAAAGCTTAAATATGACAGATACATTGCTTTCTTATATTCAAAAAAAAGCAGTCGGTTATGAATTAAATTATGTAAAGCCTTATATCGGTTTATCAAAAGATGGAATTGTAAACAATTTCATTTATTTTAAGCCTAAAAAAGAATGGGTTCGTTTATTGGTCAAAGCAGAACAATTAGAATCTATTGATAATTCAATCAATCAATTAGGAATAGAATGGCGATATAATGCTAAGCGCAATAGATATATTTTAACAATTTTACCTTCAGATATGGAGAATATTGAAGATTTAATATTGTTACTTACAGAAGCAGCTTACAAAGAATAAATATTTTTGGAGATATATGGCAGCAGGATGGAATAAGACTTCTGGAACATTAAGGGAGGGGCCAATAAATGAAGATACTTTTTGGATGTTATTCAATTATGTATTTTCAGATAGTTCCGCCAAAAGGACAACGTATAAATTTGGCCTAGTAAAATCTATTCTAGATAATCTCTTTAATAGTGAAGAGGAGGATTCTAGCCTTTTCATCAGCTATGATAATCTTTTTGGAAAATTTGCTGAAAACTATTGGAATCTGATTACTAAATATCATTTAAAACAAATGCTGCCTGATGGGAAGAGCGAATATTCCAAAATAGAACAGATTTTCATAGCATTAATTCAGGAAGAATCATCTTTTGCAAATTTACCTTTTATTTCAATTCCAGAAAAAAAGAGAAGCTCTGTTATAAAACAAGTGAGCAATGACTGCCGAAGAAATGTAATCGGTGCTCTTCATAGAGATTTTCAGAATTGCCTTTATGCTTTTGATTTGAAAGGTGATGGAATTTTTCTGAATCCTTATGCTTTTAATTTTATGCTTAAATATAAAATCGAAATTGAAAAACTCAACTATTATGCATGGGCTAAGTTTTTGGAAAAGATAAATGATGAATCTGTTGTTACAAAACTTTTAGAAAAACTTGAATTAGCAACACCACAACGTGATGATTTATCTGTGTTCCGTCAGGTTCTTTATAATGAATTTGAACAGTATAATTGTTTTTATTGTGGAAGAAAATTGTATGAGATTCATGTGGACCACTTTATCCCTTGGAGTTTTATAAAGGAAGATAAACTCTGGAATTTTGTTTTAGCATGTCCAGCTTGTAATATGCGAAAAAACAATAAGATTCCGAGAATGGAATATGTAAAGCTCATTCAAAATCGTAATGATGATTTAAGGAAATTTAATTCTACTTTTGTTCAACATCAATTTAAAACTTACAAACCAAATCTGATTAGCGATATGTGGAGATATGCACAAAGTGGTGGATTTGTGTTGTTGTAAAAGTATTGTTTATAAAAGCAGGAGTTGCGGGCGGCGCTTAAGCCCGCTAGAAGGGGTAGCGAGCAACGTAGTGCGAGCGAGGGGAAGGCCTTCCCCTCCTGCATAATAATAATTGAGGTTTCAAAATGTCTGATTCATTCACCCGCTTATACGAAGTAATAAAAACTCTCATCGCTCATGACGGATGTCCGTGGGATTCTGTTCAGACTCCGGAGAGTATGAAGAAGTATCTTGTGGAAGAAACTTTTGAGGCTCTGGAAGTGATTGTAGAGGGGGACGTGGAGCACTCTAAGGAAGAGCTGGGCGATGTAATTATGAATGCGGTTGAGATTGCGGCTCTTTATGAAAAGCAGGGGAAGTTTTCTGTTGATGAGGTTTTAGATGGAGCTGCTGAAAAACTTATCCGCCGGCATCCGCATGTTTTTGAAAAGAAGGAAATGACGCTGGAACAGCTTAATGTTCAGTGGGATAAAATCAAGAAATCAGAAGGCAAGAAAGAAAAGCTTTCGCATGAAGAAAAATTCGCAAAAATGCAGAAGCTACTGGAGTCAATTGCGCCGGAATATAAATAGTTTCTAAAACAGATAATTTTAGGGACTACCAGATCTTCCCGCGGTTCTTTTTAATTTCGCTGCGAATCTTCTTCAGTTTTAATTTGCGTTCTTTACTTGCTCGCGTAGGTTTTGTTTTGATTCTCTTTTTGGGAATAACCAACGCCTGCACAATTTTATTTTCAAGACGTGAAATAGCAATTTCACGATTACGTTCCTGATAGCGTTCATCATCTACATCAAGGAAAAGACAGCCATCCTTATTAATCATTGCAGAAAGCTTTGAACGAAGGCGAATGAGTTCTACATCAGTAAGGCCGCCGAGTGAGGTAACTGGAATAATCAGATGGACCTTTGTGTTTACCTTATTTACATTCTGACCACCATTACCGCCACTGCGAGCAAAAGTCATTTGAGAATTATTGATGATAGATTCGTGAAGTTTTGATCGGTTCATTTGGAGTTGATGGGACTGTTAGCAGTAATAAGAAATCTGGCCGAAAAATTTAATCCATTTTTCAATAATTTCAGAACTGCGGGCTTCAAGAATTTTCAGAATATTATTTAAAACATGATTTGGAATTTTTGAATTATTATTGCAGAGATAACATTTACCAGATTTGGTAATCCAGACTTTTGTGGCATTTTTTACAGGACTGCCTTCTGCGATATGTACATGTATTGGTTCAAGAGGTTCATTTTCATCGGCCCAGAAATAAACCCAATAGGAACCAATTTTAAAAACCTGCGGCATTCTCGAAACCACCTTTTTTAGAAAAATCAAGAATTAAATGTGCAGTTGATTCAATGATTTCCTGATAGCGTGCTATTTCTTCTTTTGTAAATCCGTTAATGTCTTTCCATTCGTATCCAGGAATATAACAAGAGGCGTTATGAAAACAATCTTTTTCATCAGGCTTTTCAATGTATACTTGAACTTTTCCATATGGAAGCATTTCTGAGTGAACAATTTCTGTCTGATCGTCTAAAGTAAGAAATGGATATTTCATATTCAAAACCTCCGTTTAATATTATAACACGTTTAAATTGTTTTTCAATTCAAAGAATATTTGGAGCTGATCGGACTTGAACCTAATACAATTGTAAATTCATAAAAAAATAGTCCAGTGGACTGTTTTTTTATGAATTATCTATTTATAGATTCAAACGTTTATCCAGGTGAGCTACAGCCCCAGATATATTTTTATTATATCAAAAAAATGATACAATAGGAATCATGAAACTTTTAATCGTAATAGACATGCAGAATGATTTTATAGACGGAGCACTTGGAACTAAAGAAGCTGTTGCTATTGTTCCTGAGGTTGCTAAGAAGATAGAGCAGGCTAGAGCTGCTGGTGAAATGGTTGTGTTCACTCGCGATACACATCAGCTGAACTATCTTGAAACTCAGGAAGGAAAGAATCTTCCTGTAGTTCATTGTGTTGAAGGTTCTAACGGCTGGCAGATTTCAAGCGCTCTTAATGTAGGTGATAGCCGTATTTTTGATAAGCCTTCTTTTGGCTCTATGGCGCTTGCTGATTATGTCGCAACTCTTGATGGGCTTGAAGAAATTGAACTTGTAGGTCTCTGCACAGGAATCTGCGTTATCAGCAATGCCTTTATTCTTAAAGCAAAACTTCCTGAAGTTAAGATTTCAGTCGATTCTTCATGCTGTGCCTGTGTAACTCCTCAGAGTCATGAGACTGCACTGTCTGCAATGAAGCTGTGTCAGATCAATGTGAAATAAAAAAGATCATTTCCTTTGTTTGCGCTTTGCATAATTATTTACTATAATAATGATATGATTATTCCAATAATTCTTTCCGGTGGAGCCGGAACACGTTTGTGGCCTTTGAGCTGGGGGGATCATCCTAAACAGTTTTTGCCACTTGTTACTAAAAATACAATGATTCAGGAGACTTTGCTCCGCCTTAAGGGGCTTGAACTTGGTGCTCCTATAATTTCCTGCGGGGAGGACCATCGATTTATGGTTGCCCAGCAGATTGGTGAAGTTAGTGAAGTTAAGCCTACAATTCTTCTTGAGCCGATGGCTAAAAATACTGCACCTGCAATTGCTGCTGCATGTTGTGCTGCTATGAAACAGGATAAGGATGCAGTTGTTGTAGTTCTTCCAAGCGATCATGTTATTGCTGATAAAGAAGCTTTCCAGAAGGCAGTTCTTACAGCTGCCAATAATGCCGCACAGGGCTATCTTGTTACTTTCGGAATTGTTCCGACATTCCCTGCAACCGGTTATGGATATGTAAAAGCAGCCGGAGATGAAAGTGATGGTGCCTTTACGCTTGAAAAATTTGTAGAAAAACCTTGTCTTGAAAAAGCTCAGGAATATCTTGCAAGCGGTGAATATGCATGGAACAGCGGAATGTTTGTTTTTAAGGCTGCAATTTTCCTTGAAGAATTAAAAACTTTTAATCCTGAAATGGCAGAGCTTTCTATTCAGGCTTTTGAAAAAGCTGTAGTTGATACAGATTTTATACGTCTGGATAAGGATTCATTTGGTCAGATTAAAGGCGATTCAATTGACTATGCGGTTATGGAAAAAACTTCCAAAGGCCGTGTAGTAAAGTTGAATGCAGGTTGGGATGATGTTGGATCCTGGAGTGCACTTTATGACATCAGCCAGAAAGATGAAAATCAGAATGTTATAAAGGGTGATGATGTAATTACTCTTGATACAACAAGCTCTTATATCCGTGGCGGAAAACGAACAATTGCAACTATTGGTCTTGATGATGTTGTAATTGTAGACAGTGATGATTCTCTTCTTATTGCAGCGAAGGGAAAAATCCAGGATGTAAAGAAAATAGCAGAAATTATTAAGAGTCGCAGCTAAGCTTTTTAAACGGCTATTCAATTACAAAAGTGCCGGCATCAAGTTTTGCTTCGAGTTCTTCGCGGGAAATTGGTTTGCTGAAAAGATACCCCTGAAGCTTTTCACAGCCATTCTCGCGAAGGAAATCATAAGCTTCCTGAGTTTCAACACCTTCTGTAAGAGTCTGCATTCCAATGTCTTTGGCCAGATTTATTACATTCTTAAGAATCTGACGGGCTCTTTCATTTCCTTCGAAGTTTGAAAGGAACTTCATATCAATTTTCAATAAATCAAAATCATATTCTTTAAGAACATTTAATCCTGAATAACCTGATCCAAAGTCATCAAGCCAGAGAGCATAACCATGGGCACGGAAACTCTTAAGTTCTTCCTGAAGTTTTATATCATCTTCTGAAAGAGTACTTTCCGTAATTTCAATATGAATATCAGACTTATCAATGTTATACTTTTTCAGACAGTTTTCGACTTCTTCTGCAAGATTAAGTGAATCAAAATCAAGTCTTGAAAAGTTCAGTGAAACAGGAATTATTTTTCTGCCTCTAGCTCTTGCAGATTCAATATGCTGGCAAACCTTTTCTACTATATACATATCCAGTCTGTGAATCTGATAGTATTCTTCGAGTGTTTCAATAAAATCAACAGGGGAGAGGAAACCAAATTGCGGATCATTCCAGCGGGCTAAAGCTTCCATTCCACAAATCTTTCCTGTTTGAGAATTTACAAATGGCTGATAATAAACCTGAATGTATTCATTCTTAATGGCACTATCAAAATTATTGATGATGTACTGCTTTTTCTGGAATCTTAAAGACATTGTCTCATCATAAAGACAATAGGTGATATTATAATGCTTTTTAATTGAATTACAGGCATAACGTGCATGGTCACAGGCAACCAGAGGAAGTACTTCCTTATTCTCAGGTTTATAAGCTCCAACTTTAATTCCAAGTTTTATATCATATTGATATTCAGAAAGCTTCTTGCAGATATCTAAAACCTTTTCTTTGATTCTTTCATCTTTTGTAAGTACAACAAAGTTATCGTTTGAAAAATGAGCTGTCAGGGATTTTTCAAAAGTCTGATTCAATAAATCTGCAAATTTCTTTAAAAACGAATTACCTTCCCAGAATCCATATTTTTGATTAAGCATCTTAAAATTCTCTATATCAAAATACAGATAGATATACTGGTGAATATCAATGCCATTTTTGTTAATCAATTCAAAGGACTGGCCTCTGAAATAATTCATATTTGCAATTCCGGTAACTTCATCGCTAATAGACAATTTCAAAAGGATATCATGAGCCTGTTCCAGCTGTTCATCTTTTTTTGCTTCACTTAATTTTTGTCTGTAAGAGTTGATTGCACTTAAAAGAATGATTATTAAAACAATGCTCAGATTCACTTTTGTTGCATAAGATGCTGGTATTGCTGAATTACAGAGATAGAAAAATACTCCATAAGAAGTTGTAAGAAATATAATCGAATAGATAGGGCGCCATACCGTAAAACAAAAAACGATTATGGTCATTGTCATAAGTGTGATGAACTGTTCACCCTTAAGATAATCAAGATAAGAAATGTAAATCCCAAATGCGATTGAAATTACAGCAAATACAAACCTGATTGTCCACCAGACATTTTGATTTTTAACAATTTTCTTAAGATGTAAAATACTATAGATAAGAAGAACTAATGCTGATATCAATAAAACTGAATAACAGAGAAGATGGGTAAACAGCCATTTATCTGAACGATTCAGGTCACCTACAAATTGAAAAAAGAGTGTGCTGCAAATCATCCAGAGTTCAAGAACAACTACAACGGAAGCTACATATAAACTTGAACGTATATTTGAAGCATCAAAAAAATCATGTGTATATTTTGTTAATTTTTCTATTCCGAAAAAATGCTTAACCTTCTCCAATCTGCTCATATACTAATATTATAAAGCCGGAATCAAAAAAAGGGAAAGTTTTTTTTAAGATATTGTTATATTTCTCTAATCATTCAAATATTGCAAGATGAATAATCTCGGTTTATAATAGAAGAATTATGAGAGCAAAAACATTTAAGGGTGGGATTCACCCTAAAGAGTATAAGGAACTGAGTAACCAGTGTCCTATAACTCCAGCGTTTCCTGCATCAAAAACTGTGACTATTCCGGTTACGATGGGAGGCGCTCCTAATCAGCCGCTTGTAAAAGTAGGCGATGAAGTTGCAAAAGGACAGATTATTGCTTCTGGCGAAGGCTTTATGAACTGTCCGGTACATTCTTCTGTTTCTGGAAAAGTAAAAAAAATACAGAATTGTCTTATTACCGGTAATGGTATGGCTCCTTGTATTATCATTGAAGCTGATGATGCAGGTAGAGAAACTCTTCTTCCGGTATTAAATCCTTTTGAAACAACTAAAGAACAGGCTTTAGCCCGTATTAAAGAAGCGGGTATTGTTGGTATGGGAGGTGCATCTTTCCCAGCCCATGTAAAGCTTAATCCTCCTGCAGATAAAATCATTGATTATGTTCTGATTAACGCTGCTGAATGTGAACCATATCTTACCTGTGATGAGCGTACTATGCTTGAACAGCCGGCAAAAGTTATTGATGGTCTTGCAATTGTCATGCACATCATAAATGGTGGTAAGGATGGTCAGGGCCACGCAAAAGGTATTATTGTTCTTGAAGATAATAAAGAATATATTCTTCCAGCTCTTGAAAACGAAATTGCTGCTGCCGGATATTCTGACAAGATGTCGGTTTGTCTTGTAAAGACAAAGTATCCTCAGGGTGCAGAAAAGTTTATTGTTTCAGCTGCAACAGGTCGTGAGATTCCTAGTGCAAAACTTCCGGCTGATGCAGGTTGTGTTATCTGTAATGTCGGATCTGTATGTTCTATCAGCGATGCTTTCCGTCTTGGAATGCCTTTGGTTGAACGTTCACTGACTATCAGTGGTGGAGCAGTTGAAAAGCCTGTAAACCTCCGTGTTCCAGTAGGAACTATCGTAAGTGATCTTATGCCTTCATGCTTTACTTTGAAATCTGAAGGTGCAAGCGAACCGGTTAAAATTATTTCCGGCGGTCCTATGATGGGCTTTGCAATGGCCAGTGCTGATTTCCCAGTTGCAAAGGGAACCAGTGGTGTTACTTTCCTTACAGAAAAAGAAACCTTCCTTGAAGAAGAATCTCAGTGTATTTCGTGCGGTTCCTGTGTTGCAAAATGTGCAATGCGTTTGAGTCCTGCTCTGATTGTTCGTGAACTCAAGGCTGGTAATATAGAAAAGGCTAAGAGTTTTGGTCTTATGGATTGTATTGAATGCGGTTGTTGTGCGTTTGTTTGTCCTGCCAAGGTTAATCTGATTCAAAGAATCCGTCTTGGAAAAGGAATTGTACGCCAGAAAATGGCAGAAGAAAAAGCTAAGGCTGCCGCTAAAGCAGCTGCTGAAAAAGCTGAAGGAGGCAAGTGATGAGCAATAAAATTCATGTTTCTTCTAGCCCTCATTTTAATCTTAAATGTAATACAACAATGATTATGGGAACAGTGCTTTTTGCGCTTCTTCCTGAAATCATTATGGGTATTGTTTTATTCCGCTGGGCAACTTTAATAAGAATTCTTGTTTCAGTTGCTTCATGTGTACTTTTTGAATTCTGTTTTCAGAAAATGACTAAGCAGAAGGTAGTAATTGGAAATCTTTCTGCCTGTGTTACTGGTGTTATGATGGCTCTTGTTAGCCCGCCGACAGCTCCTGTTTGGATTTTTGTTGTAGGTGCTGCAGTTGCCATGATTGTTGCAAAGGGATTATTTGGTGGAATCGGTTCAAACGTATTCAATCCGGCTTTGACTGGACGTGCGTTTATGTTCCTCAGTTTCCCAGCAGCAATGGGTGCTTCCTGGCTTACTCCAAAAACAATTTCTGCAGTAGATGCAATTTCTTCTGCGACAACTCTTTCTGCAATGAAGGCTGGAACTTTCGCTGTAGAGCAGGGCACTTACTGGCAGTACTTTATTGGTAACAGAGCTGGTTGTATTGGTGAAACTTCAACCTTATTGATTTTGATTTCTTTTGCTTTCCTTGCACTAGCTCACATCATTGACTGGCGTGCTCCAGTTGCAATGGTTGGTACAGTTGCAATCTGTTCCTGTATTGCAGGTGAAAATGTTGCCATGGCTTTGATGACTGGCGGTCTTATGTTCGGTGCAACCTTTATGGTAACTGATTACGCTACAGCACCTCTTACTAAAAAAGGCCGTCTCATATTCGGCTTTGGCTGCGGTCTTATTACATTCCTGATCCGACGCTTCGGCGGATATCCGGAAGGTGTTATGTTCTCAATTCTTATTATGAACAGTGTAGCTCCATTCCTTAATAATCTTACTGCACGTAAGTACGGTTACGGTAAAAAGGCCGGCCGTCCTGCAGATGCAAAGGAGGTAAAGTAATGGCTGAAGCTTCCGTAAAAAATCAGAAAGAAAATGCATGGAGCATGATCCGTCTTGGACTCATTCTTGCAGCTTATGCTGTTGTTGCCTGTGCAATGCTTGCTGTAGTTAATAGTTTTACAGCTCCTAAAATTGCTCAGAATCAGGAAAGAAAGGTTAGTGCAGCAATGCAGGAATTCTTCCCTGACAATGGACTTACTTTTGAAACCATAAATGATTTTACACCTCCTGTAGTTGGTGCAATTACAGTTGATGAAATGTATGTTGCTAAACGCGGTAATGAAATTGTTGGCGGTGCCGCTCAGGTATCAGGTCCAACTTATGATCAGGGAACAATTCTCATCGGTATTAAAACTGATGGAACAGTTACCGGTTTGAAATTCCTTAAGCTTACAGATTCTCCTGGTTTTGGTCTTAAAGCTAATGATTCAACGTTTAAACTTCCAAACGGTAAAACCTTCTATGGACAGTTTGAAGGAAAGAATGCAAAATCAGGCTTTACTGCCGGAGAAAATTTTGATGCAATTTCCGGTGCAACAATTACAAGTGTTGCAGTTTCTTCTTTAATCAATGAAGGAACAAAAAATATTCTTGCATATTTTAATCAGAAGGGGGTAGCAAAATAATGGCAAACACAAAACTGAAAACCTTCGTTAATGGTTTCCTTCGTGAAAATCCTCTTCTTGTTTTGAACATCGGATTGTGTTCATCTCTTGGTGTTACAACAAGTATTTTCAACGGTCTTGGTATGGGAGTCGGAATGACTTTCGTACTTGTTATGAGTGAAATCGTAATCAGTATTTTCCGTAAGCTGATTCCTTCTGCAATCCGTCTTCCGGTCTTTATTACTGTAATAGCAGCCTTTACTACAATCGTTCAGCTTGTTCTGAATGCTTATGTTGAATCTCTTTACAATGCTCTTGGAGTTTTCATTCCGCTTATCGTTGTAAACTGTATCATCATGGGACGTGTAGAAGCTTTTGCATCTAAAAATAAAGTTGGAGATTCTATTCTCGACGGTCTTGGAATGGGTATCGGTTATACAATCGTTCTTGTTGCAATTTCTTTGATTCGTGAACTTCTTGGCGGAGGAACACTTTTTGCAGGAACTGCTCTTAAGATTGATGTTCTTCCTGAAGCTTATCGCATCGGAATCTTTAACAGTGCACCGGGCGGCTTCCTTGTATTCGGTATTCTTGCTGCATGTCTTCAGGCATGGAAACAGTACAAGCAGAATAAAGCTGATGAAGCAGAAATCGCTGCCTTGAAAGAAGCTGATAAACCAGCCGAAGTTGAAGCACCAGCCGCTGCTGCACAGCCAACTGAGGGAGGAGCACAATAATGGAAACAATCAAACTTTTTATAAAATCTGCTCTTATCGATAATGTAGTTTTCATCCAATATCTGGCAATCTGTCCGTTCATTGGTATGACTAACGATACAGAAAAAGCAACTGGTATGGGACTTGCAACTACCTTCGTAATCATGCTTGCAACTGCCGTAACCTGGCCAATCTACAAGCTTGTTATGGTTCCGCTTGGGCTCGAGTTCCTTCAGACTCTTTTCTTCATTCTTGTAATTGCTTCTCTTGTACAGCTTGTTGAATTCTTCCTTAAGAAGATGTCTCCTGGCTTGTATAATGCAATGGGTGTTTACCTTGCTTTGATTACAACTAACTGTGCAGTTCTTGGTATTACTATCAACTGTATTTCTAAGAACTACAATTATGTACAGAGTCTTGTTTATGCATTTGGTTCTGCAATGGGATTCCTCATTTCTATGGTAATTATGAGCGGGGTTCGCAGCAGAGTTAAGACAGCGAATCTTCCAAAGGCTTTTGCTGGAACTCCAATATTGTATGTTTGTGCAAGTTTGTTGAGTCTTGCATTCCTTGGCTTTAAGGGCCTTATTAAATAAGTGAGGGCAGTATGAATACTATTTTATATACAATTATTGTTGCTGTAATTATTGCCTTCCTGCTCGGTGTTCTGCTTGGTCTTTTCAAAAAGATTTTCCATGTAGATACAGATCCAAAAGTTCAGAAGGTACGTGATGCACTTAGCGGTGCAAACTGTGGTGGCTGTGGTCTTGCCGGTTGTGATGCTTTTGCTTCTGCAGTAGTTAAAGGTGATGCTCCAACTAACGGTTGTGTTGCCGGAGGTTCTGACTGTGCTAAAAAAGTTGCAGAGATTCTCGGTCAGGCTGGTGTAGAAGTAAAACCTAAGGTAGCTTTTCTTGCCTGTGCCGGTACAAAAGACTGTGCTGCAGATAAGGCTGAATATATTGGAATTAAAACCTGTAAAGCTGCCCAGCTTACAATGAACGGTACAAAAAAATGTGCTTTTGGTTGTATAGGACTTGGTGACTGTGTGAAAGTATGTCCTTTCGGAGCCCTTTATATGGGAGACGATGGACTTCCAAAGGTGAACAAATCAAAATGTGTTGCCTGTGGAAAATGTGTTGCTGCCTGTCCAAAGCATTTGTTCCGTCTTATTGATGCTGATTTGAAAGGTGCAATTGGTGTCTGCTCTAACAAGAGTGATAACAAAGTTCAGATTAAGAAAGACTGTTCAAAGGGCTGTTTTAAGTGCGGCATGTGTGCTCGTAAATGTCCTGAACAGGCTATTGATGTCAGTTCTGGTTTACCAGTAATTGATTACACAAAGTGTACTTCATGCGGTACTTGTGTAACAGCCTGTGTAGATAAGGTTCTGGTATTGCTTTAATTTGTTAATCCATGATAGGAGGAAATATATATTATGGAAAAGTTTTTTAAATTACAGGAAAGAGGCACCACAGTTTCTAAAGAACTTGTTGGTGGTATAACAACTTTCCTTGCTATGGCTTACATTCTTGCTGTAAACCCAAGTATTCTTTCAGCTTCTGGAATGAGCTGGGGTGCAGTATTCACAGCCACAGCACTCTCTGCTGCTATTGCAACTCTTGTAATGGCATTCTGTGCTAACCTGCCTGTTGCTCTTGCACCTGGTCTTGGTCTTAACGCATTCTTCACATACACAGTTGTTCTGGGTATGGGATGCAGCTATCAGCTTGCACTTACTGCAGTTCTCCTGGAAGGTATTCTCTTCATAATCCTTTCTCTCTGCGGTGTTCGTGAAGCAATCATTAAGTCTATTCCTGAAGGACTTAAGAAAGCTGTTGCAGTTGGTATCGGTCTTTTCATTGCAATCATTGGTCTTGCAAATGCAGGTATCGTTTCTACAGAAACAGGAACTCTTATCGGATATGTAAACTTCGATATGGCTAATAAGGCTGCAATCGTAGCTATAATTGGTCTTATCCTTACAATCGTTTTGTACACATTGAAGGTACCAGGTGCAATCCTCATTGGTATCATCATTACTACTATCATTGGTATTCCATTTGGTGTAACAACTATTCCTGAAAACTTTAAGCCATTCTCAGCTCCATCAGCTCCACATTTCTTTGCTTTTGATTTCAAGGGAATCGTTTGTACTCCTGCTGGAAAATTCTCATTTGCAGTTCTCGGACAGTTTTTTGTAATCTTCTTTACATTCCTGTTCACAGACCTATTTGATACAATCGGAACTCTTCTTGGTGTAGCAGAACAGGGTAACCTTAAAGATGAAAACGGTGAAGTTCAGAACGTTAAGGGTGCTCTTATGGCAGATGCTGTTGGTACTGCTGTTGGTGCTTGTCTCGGTACTTCAACTGTAACATCATTCGTTGAATCTTCTTCTGGTGTTGCTGCTGGTGCACGCACTGGTCTTGCTTCAGTTACAACTGGTGTTCTTTTCCTTCTTTCATTGTTCCTGAGCCCATTGTTCTTCCTCATTCCTTCTGCAGCTACAGCTCCAGCTTTGATTTTCGTAGGATATTTGATGATGAAGTCTGTTGTAGACATTAAGTTTGATGATCCAACAGAAGGTATCCCTGCATTCATCACAATCATGACAATGCCATTCTCTTACTCAATTGCTAAGGGTATTCAGTGGGGTATCATTTCTTACGTTATCGCTAAGTGTGCAGGAAAGAAAGTAAAAGACATCCCTGTTGTTACATGGATTCTCGCAGCTATCTTCCTGGCTGATATCATCTTCGAAGCTTGCAAGTAATTAAGCCGATAAAACGAAAAAGGCTGTCCTTTCGGGCAGCCTTTTTTATAGATGCTGAAACAAGTTCAGCATGACGCGTCTTTTATTTATTGAAGAGAGCCTTCTCCGCATCATCCACATTGAACTGATAGCTCTTAGAAAGAGAACCTGCAATAAGTTTTACCTTTGCAGTTCCATCATCATTCAAAACTACCTTACATTCTGTATCTTTATCTGCAAATGTGCGGAACATATCTGCAAGAGATTTTCTGTCAATTTCAATTGCCATAAGATCATTAGCGAACATATCTTTACGGAATGCTTTTGCAAATGTTGGAGCTACAACTGTATTGATTCCGTTAGCTTCAAGAGCCCATGATGCATGTTCACGTTCTGAACCACAGCCGAAGTTTTCTTTTGTAATGATTACCTTTTTACCGGCAACATCACTTTTTGGATTAAAACCATCAACCTTAAGATTTTCAAAAAGGTGGGAAGTTAACTCCTGTTTAGGAAGTTCTGCAAGATACTCTGCAGCAATAATTTCGTCAGTATTGATATCTGAACGATCCAAAAACAGCACAGCGCCACCAAAAGTTTTCATTTTATTTAGTCTCCTAATATATGTCATACCACGTATATAGATACGCTATTTAAAATATAGCATTAAATAGATTTAAAAGATAGTGTTTTTTTCGTTAATAGCAATTTCTTAGAAATTTTACAAATATATGGTAGATATATATAACATGACATAAAAATGTGATATATTTTTATTTAGATTAAAAACATATGGGGGAAAATTTATGAAAAAAATGCTTTTTGTACTTGCTTCAGCAGTAATGGCTTTTGCTCTTATCAGCTGTGGCGGTGAAAAGAAAAATGTTGTAAAAATCGGTGTTTACGAACCAGCATCTGGTGATAACGGTGCCGGTGGTAAGCAGGAAACTCTTGGTATTCAGTATGCAAACTCTATCACTCCAACTGTAGAAATTGCAGGAAAAGAATACAAAGTTCAGCTTGAAATCGTAGATAACGAATCTTCAAATGATAAGGCTGTAACAGCAGCTTCTGAACTCGTAAGCAAGGGAGTTTCTGTAGTTCTCGGATCTTACGGTTCTGGTGTTTCAATTGCTGCTTCTGATACATTTGCTGCTGCAGATGTTCCAGCTATTGGCGTTACATGTACAAACCCACAGGTTACTCTTGGAAACAATCACTATTTCCGTATCTGCTTCCTTGATCCATTCCAGGGTTCAGTTCATGCAAATCTTGCTAAAGATAAGTTCGGTGCAAAAAAGGCTTATGCTCTTGCAAAACTTGGTGATGACTATTCTGTAGGTCTTTGTAACTACTTTATTGAAGGCTGTAAAAAGCTCGGAATCGAAGTAATTTTCGAAACATTCCCAGATGGAACTTCTGACTTTGCTGCATACGTTGCAAATGCAAAGAACAATAAAGCAGATGTATTCTTCTCACCAGTTTCAATTGAGGCAGCTGCTCTTATCATTGAACAGGCAAATACACAGGGACTTAAGATTCCTCTTCTTGCAGGTGATACATGGGATTCTAACGTTGTTCTTGCTGCAGCTAAGGGAACAAACATTGATGTATATGTAACAACCTTCTTCGTAGAGGGAAGTGCAGATGCTAATGTAGTTTCATTTGTAGACGGTTTCAGAAACTATCTTAATACAAATGCTACTGCTAAAACTAACAACGGTGGAGATGATGAAATCGCTGCTGTTTCTGCAATGGGATTCGATGCTTACTATACTGCACTCGAAGCTCTCAAAGCAGCAGGAAGCACAAAATCTGCTGACGTTATGAAAGCTCTTCCATCTGTAACATACAATGGTGTTTCAGGTTCTATCGCATTTGATAAGAATGGTGATGCTGAGCGTGATGTTGCTTACATCAAAAAAGTAAACAACTCAACTGGAAAGTGGGACTTCATTGCTATTCAGAAAGTAAACTAATTTAAAATCATAAAAAAGCACTGTCATGCTGAACCCGTTTCAGCATCTACTTTAAGATCCCGAAACAAGTTCGGGATGACAGTGATTTTTATTATATCAGGAAACGTAGATGAACTTTTTTCAGGCTAATCTGCCTTATCTTCTTGCAGGTATTTCTACCGGTGGCCAGTATGCCCTCATCGCGATAGGCTACACAATGGTTTACGGTATCTTAAGACTTATCAATTTCGCACACGGCGATGTATTTATGGCGGCCGGACTTATCATGATTTATTCTTACACTGTAATGCCGCTCTGGGTATCAATCCCATTAACAATCATACTTACAGTTCTGGTTGGCTTTGCAATTGAACGTACTGCCTATAAACCTTTAAGAACTGCACCTCGTATGTCAATTATGATTTCTGCAATCGGAATGTCATATCTGATTCAGAATCTTGCTTTATATATTACTGGTGGACTATTAAAAACTTATCCGAAGATTCCATGGATAAGCGATTCTATAACAATCTTTGGAGCAATTACAAAACGTGTAACTGTGATTACTCCTTTCCTTACAATTATTCTCGTAGTAGCACTTGTTCTTTTGATTAAGTATACAAAAATCGGAATGGCTATGCGTGCTGTTTCCCGTGATTTTGAAACTGCTCAGCTTATGGGAATCAAAATTGACTCAGTTATTTCGATGACTTTTATAATCGGTTCTTTCCTTGCTGCAGTAGGTTCAATTCTGTTCTTCTCGAACTATCCTGGAGTTACACCAACTGTTGGTGGTATGCCGGGACTTAAGGCTTTCGTAGCAGCAGTTTTCGGAGGAATCGGTTCTATTCCTGGTGCTGTAATCGGTGCCTTTTTAATTGGTATCTGTGAGAATATTATTAAGGGACTTGGCTGGACAACCTTCAGTGACGCCTTTACTTTTGTTCTTTTGATTTGTGTATTGATGTTCATGCCGACCGGACTCTTCGGCGAGAAACAGACCGATAAGGTTTAATCTTTTATTGAGGTTTTTGCTATGGAAATTACTAACAAAAAAAGAGATTTATTTATCGGCTTTGGACTTCTTGCGCTGCTGTTCGTTGTTCTTATTATTCTTGAACACACAATTCGTCCTACATCAATTCTGTTTACAGTATTAAAGAAGGGTGCAATTTACGCTCTTGTTGCTGTAAGTATGAACCTTTTGAATGGATTTACAGGTTTGTTCAGTCTCGGACAGGCTGGCTTTATGCTGCTCGGTGCTTATACATACGCAATCTTTACAATTCCGCTTGAAGCTCGTGCTCAGGTTTATCAGTACTTTGATGGAGGTGCGATTCATTTTACACTCCCTGTAATAGTTGCAATGATTCTTGCCGGCCTTGTAGCAGCTTTCTTTGCTTATCTGATTGGACTTCCTGTTTTGCATTTGAAATCAGACTATCTTGCAATTGCTACACTTGGATTTGCAGAGATTCTTCGTGCAATCTTCCAGTGGGATAAGCTTGGTGTAATTACAAACGGTTCAAACCTTTTGCGAAAGTATCCGGTATTCAAATCTACAACATTCTATTTTGCAGTAAGTGGAATCTGTATTGCAGTCATTGTACTTCTTATAAATTCTACTTATGGCCGTGCTTTCAAAGCTATCCGCGATGATGAAGTTGCTGCCGAAGCAATGGGTATCAATCTTGCTCATCATAAAAGAATGGCATTTACAATCAGTTCATTCTTTGCAGGTATTTCAGGTGCTCTTCTTGCAATGTTCCAGACAACAATTCAGGCAAGTCAGTTTAAGTCTGCAATGACTTATGAGATTTTATTGATTGTTGTAATCGGTGGTATCGGCTCGGTTACAGGAAGCTGTATTTCTTCATTCCTGTTTATTGCATGTTCTGAGTGGTGGCTCCGCTTCCTTGATAACGCGAACCTGAACTTTACTTCCGTTCAGATTTTACGTCCTGGATTCAGAAAGGTAGTGTTCTCAATCGTAATTATGTGTATCGTACTTTTCTACCAGAAAGGAATTATGGGCGATAAGGAATTCTCAATTAAGGGAATATCGGGCTTTTTTAAGAAGTTTAAGAAAAAGTAGGAATGAATATGAACATTTTGAAAATGGAAAATATAACAATGCAGTTCGGCGGTGTAGTTGCCGTTGACAATCTTTCTCTTGAAGTAAACGAAGGAGAAATTGTATCTCTTATCGGACCAAACGGAGCTGGTAAGACAACTGCATTCAATGTTGTAACCGGAGTTTATGCACCAACAAACGGAGCAGTCTGGTTCAACGGAAATAAGATTGTAGAAAATCATCCCCGCAGAAAGATGAAAAAACTTTATGCAGGAAAAGATAAAACTGTATTCAATGGTCACCTGGAACCGACTCCAGACAAAATCACAAAGCTTGGAATTGCTCGAACCTTCCAGAACATCCGTTTGTGGAAGAGCCAGACTGTATTTGATAACGTTCTGATTGCAAAACACCTTCGCCGCACTTCAAATGTTTTCTCTGCAACTTTCCGTCTTAACTGGAAAGAAGAGAAAAAGCAGCGCGAAGAAACTGCCGAGCTTCTTAAGATTCTAGGCCTTTATGATGTAAAGGATGAACTTTGTACTTCGCTTCCATACGGACTTCAGCGTCGTCTGGAAATTGCACGTGCTCTTGCTACAAATCCAACTTTGCTTTTGCTTGATGAACCTGCAGCCGGTATGAACCCACAGGAAACTGCAGAGCTTACAGACTTTATCCGTCGCATCCGTACAGACTTCCATCTTTCAGTTTTTATGATTGAACACCACATGGATCTTGTTATGGATATTTCTGACAGAATCTACGTTTTGAACTTTGGTGCTCTTATTGCACAGGGAACTCCAGATGAGATTCAGAATAATCCTGATGTAATTGCAGCTTATCTTGGTGAATCAGAAGAAGACAGTGATTATTCAGACAAGCCATATGCTGTGGAAGAGGAGGCCGAATAATGCTTGAAATTAAAGACTTACATGTATCATACGGCGGAATCAAAGCTCTTCGCGGTATCAATATCGAAGTTCCAGATGGAAAAATCGTTACTCTTATTGGAGCAAATGGTGCCGGTAAATCTACTTTGTTACGTACAATCAGTGGACTCGTAAAAGCTGAAAGCGGCTCAATCAAACTTGATGGAAAAGAAATAACGGGACTTCCTATCAATAAAATCTGTGCAGAAGGAATTGCCCTCAGCCCTGAAGGACGACACGTTTTCTCAGACCTGACAGTTATTGAAAATCTTAGAATTGGTGCTTATCTTCGTAATGATAAAAAGGCCATCGAAAAAGACCTTGAATGGGTATTTAATTTGTTCCCACGGCTTAAAGAACGTTCATGGCAGTTTGCAGGAACCCTTTCGGGTGGTGAACAGCAGATGCTTGCTGTTGGACGAGCTCTTATGAGTAAGCCAAAAATCCTTATGTTGGATGAACCTTCATTGGGACTTGCACCTCTTGTAGTACAGCAGATATTTGATATCATCCGTGAAATCAATAACAGCGGTGTTACCGTGCTTCTTATTGAACAGAACGCAAATATGGCATTAAAAACTGCCGACATCGCATACGTTATCGAAACAGGTGAAATAGTCCTCAGCGGCACTGGCAAGCAGGTACTTGTGAACCCGACAGTTCGCGAAGCATACCTCGGAAAAAAGAAATAAATACCTCCGGGGCAAGACCGAAGATGACAGTCCTTCCTAAGTATAAAAATGCATGTCATTCCCGGGCCTGGCCCGGGAATCTATAATAGAATTATACAATAATCAAATAATTCTCTTACATTAGAATTGTATTTTTCATGTTATATTAGTGAATAGGAGGGCTTCAAAATGTTTTACGAAGCAAAAAATTCTTTAGTATTCAAAAAAGGTAACGAAACACTTCTTATCGAACCATGGGGAAAAAATTCTCTTAGAGTTCGTTCTACACTTGAGAGTGCATTTATTGATCATGATGTTGCACTTACAGAAAAAATCAATCACGGAACTGCAAAAATCAACGTAACAGAAAATGGAGCTTCAATCTCAAATGGAATTCTTGAAGCACGTTTGAATTTTAATGGCGTAATTTCATTCTATAAAAATGATAAACTTATTTTGCAGGAATACTACCGCCAGTATGATCCAACTGCAACAAAGGAAAGCTGCTGTACAAAAATCATCAGCCGTCAGTATCAGGGAATCATAGGCGGAGATTATTCACTTACAGTACGCTTTAATCCAAATGATGAAGAAAAACTCTTTGGTATGGGTCAGTATCCGGCACCATATCTTGATATGAAAGGCTGTACTCTAGAACTCGCTCAGCGTAACAGCCAGGTTTCTATTCCTTTTGCTTTATCAAATCTTGGATATGGTTTCCTCTGGAATAATCCAGCTGTTGGTAGAGTTACATTTGGAAAGAACATTACTGAATGGCATGCAGACAGCACAAAAGAAATGGACTACTGGATTACTGCCGGTGATACTCCTGCAGAAATCATAGAAAACTACACTGCAGCTGTAGGACGTGCTCCGGCACTCACAGAAGATTATCTTGGTTTCTGGCAGTGTAAACTCCGCTACCGTACTCAGGAAGAAGTCCTTACTGTTGCCCGTAAATACAAAGAAATGGGCATTCATCTCGATGTTATCGTAATCGACTTCTTCCACTGGCCACGTCAGGGAGACTGGTTCTTTGATAAGGAATACTGGCCTGATCCAAAAGCAATGTGTGATGAGCTCCATGCAATGGGAACTAAAGTTATGGTTTCTGTATGGCCTAATGTTGATAAAAAATCTACTCACTTCTATGAAATGCAGGAAAAGGGTTATCTGATTCGTGCAGACCGTGGAAGTAACCAGAGCTTTGACTGGCAGGGCGACTGTCTTGCAATTGATGCAACAAATCCGGAAGCACGTGAATACCTCTGGGATATCTGTAAAAAGAATTATGCTGATTACGGAATTGATATGTTCTGGCTTGATAACTCTGAACCTGACCTTAACATTTATGATTTTGGTAACTACAGATACCAGATGGGAAACGGACTTCAGTTTGCAAATATTTATCCTCAGATGTACAGCCGTGCCTTCTACGAAGGTCAGAAGGCTATGGGACAGAAGAGCATTGTAAACCTTGAACGCTGTGCCTGGGTAGGAAGCCAGAAATACAATCAGGTAATCTGGAATGGTGATGTTCAGTCTACATGGGAATGTTTCAGAACTTCTGTATGTGAAGGCTTGAATATGGGTATTGCAGGTATTCCTTGGTGGACAACTGATATTGGCGGCTTCATGTACGGTGATGTTCGCACAGAAGAGTTTAAGGAACTTCTTGTTCGCTGGTTTGAATGGGCTGTATTTACTCCAATCTTAAGATTGCACGGTGACCGCGATCCGCACGATATTCCATTACTCGATAAAGATCCGCAGCGGGGTTACGGTGGAGGACACTTATTCACAGGCCGAGACAACGAAATCTGGTCATACGGTGAAGGCCCTCAGAAGATTATGGAAGCTCAGATTAAGCTCCGTGAAAAAATAAAGCCTTATGTAACAAAAGTTATGAAAGAGGCTAGTGAAAACGGAAGCCCTGCAATGCGAACTATGTTCTACGAATTCCCTGAAGACGAAAAGTGCTGGAACCTCAAAGATCAGTATATGTTTGGTTCAGACTACCTTGTAGCGCCAGTTCTTGCACCACAGACTTTCAAGCGTGACGTATATCTTCCGGCAGGAAAGTGGGAGAACATTCACGACGGAAAAGTATATGATGGCGGGCAGACAATAACAGTTGATGCTCCGCTTGAAAGTATTCCTGTTTTTAAACTTTCTTAATCAAAGTCATTGCGAGGCAGAGCCGAAGCAATCCATGGATTGCCACGTCGCCCTTCAAGGGCTCCTCGCAATGACAAAATACTTAAATACTTGTCGACTTGCCATTATTCGTTAAACGAAGTACATTATTTTTTATGGGAACTCCAAATCGCGAAAAAATAATCATCTGTACCAGTATAATCGGTATTCTGGCAAATATTTTCTTATCTGCTTTTAAAGCTTTTGTCGGAATAATCACCAATTCTATCGCTATAATTATGGACTCTGTAAACAACCTTAGTGATGCGCTTTCTTCAGTAATTACAATTGTAGGTACAAAACTGGCCGGAAAACCAGCAGACAAAAAGCATCCATTCGGTCACGGACGAGCAGAGTATCTTACAGCACTCGTAATTGCTGTAATCATCCTTTACGCTGGTCTTACCGCTTGTGTTGAATCAATAAAGAAAATCATAAATCCTGTTACTCCAGATTATAATACAGCTTCAATTGTAATCATCAGTGTAGCAGTTGTTGTAAAGATTGTTCTTGGACTTTATGTAAAAACAAGCGGTAAAAAAGTAAACTCTGATTCCCTTATTGCAAGCGGTCAGGATGCCCTGATGGACTCAATCATTTCAGCATCTACTATCATTGCTGCGGCTGTTTTCCTTATCTGGAACGTTTCTCTCGAGGCATATCTTGGTGTTCTGATTTCTTTTGCTATCATAAAGGCCGGTATTGAAACTCTTCGCGAAACCATCAGTAAGATTCTTGGAGAACGTGTTGATTCGTATCTTTCTAAAGATATAAAAAGGACAATTATTTCCTGTGATAAAGAAATTCTTGGCGCATATGATTTAGTATTGAATAATTACGGTCCTGACATGCACGTTGGTTCAGCTCATATTGAAGTTCCAGATACCTGGTCTGCAGATAAAATTGATGCTATGTCACGAAAAATTGCAAACGAAGTTTATTTAAAACACGGAGTTGCAATGAGTGCAATAGGTATTTATTCAGTAAATACTCATGAAAACTCTGCAGCTCAGATTCGTGAACGTGTCAGCAAAATTGTTATGGAACATAAAGAGATTCTTCAGATGCACGGCTTCTTTGTAGACGAGCAGGCTAAGAAGATGAGATTTGATATTATTGTTTCTTTTGATTCTCTGAGCATGAAGGAAATGTTTAATCACGTAGTCCAGGACGTACGCGATGCATTCCCAGACTACGATGTTCAGGTTCAGTTCGATGTGGATATCAGTGATTAACTGACAACATTTATCGGATTTCCGGCAATCCATGCCTTAAGATTTTCTTCCGCAATTCCCTGCAGGCGTTTACGGGTCTCTCGTGGCGCCCAGGCAATATGTGGAGTAATTACACAGTTCTTTGCTTTAAGGAGAGGACAATCTGCTGCCATTGGTTCCTGAAGCAGAACATCAGCTGCATAGCCTGCAATTCCATCATTATTCAGACAATCTGCTAAATCCTGTTCAACAACAAAGCCGCCACGGGCTGTATTCATAAGATAAGCAGACTTTTTCATAAGAGAAAGGCTGTCTTTATTTATAATATTCTTAGTCTGTTCTGTAAGAGGTGCGTGAAGTGTCAGAAAATCTGAACGCTTTAATAATTCTTCAAAGCTGACTTGTTCCGGCATGCCTTCTTTTGGAGTTCTTGTACAGCAAATAACATTCATTCCAAAAGCTTTACCTAATTCACAAACCTTTTTTCCGATATTTCCATAACCGAAAATACCCAGAGTTTTTCCGGAAAGCTCTGAAAGACTTCCATTCCAGAAACAGAAATCACGGCATTTTACCCAGTCTCCTGCCATTACAGAAGCACTGTGCTGAGCTACCTGATTTGTAAAATAAAGGATAAACGAAAATACATGCTGAGCAACTGATTCAGTAGAGTAGGCAGGAATATTTGTTACTGTTACTCCATGAGCACGAGCTGATTCCAAATCAATTACATTATAGCCTGTTGCAAGAACCCCGATGTATTTAAGATTAGGGCAGGCATCGAAAATTTCTTTTGTAATCTGAATTTTGTTAAGAAAAACGGCATCTGAATTACCGATATGATCGATTACTTCTTCTGGAGAAGTTCTTTCATATACATTGTAATCAACAATGCCGTCTAAAAAAGTCCAGGGTAGGTCACCCGGATTTACCGCATGCCCATCTAGAATTGTAAGTTTAATCATAGATTAGCCGAGTACGTCTACACCGCAGCCAGAGATTGCAGCATTGATAGCAGCTTCTGCTCCTGCATCATCATAGTCTACGAGTACCTGAGATTTTTCACAGTTAGCAACACAGTTAGTAACTCCTGCTACTGCTGAAACTGCAGCCTGTACTTTTCCTGCTGTTCCATCATCAAACATACCAACTACATATATCTTTTTCTGCATAAGAAAACCTCATAAATTAAATAATCAACTCTCAAATGTAAGTTAATCAAATATAAAATAAATATATATTTTGTTCAATATAAATTCATCAGCTAATTCACTAAAATACTAGAAGTGTAGCGTTTTGTACAATTATAGGACAAACTAAAACGATGTAGTTAGCTCTACTTAACTTGTATTTTTTGAATTCCGTATGAATATGGCGCTACTGAATATGGTTCAAAGTATACATAAACCCTTGCACCATCTACAGTAAATATTTCATAATTTCCGGCCTGTGGGAATGCGCCCATATTTATCATTTCCCGCAAAGCATCTTTTTCAGCTGGATTTTTTGCTGCTTTATTATCATCAATCAGTTTTTTATATAAGTGATTCCTGCAAAGGGTAGAGATTTCGTTATAAGTCATATCAGTTGCATTCAGAATACTGATATATTTTTTAGTGTTCATATTATAATTTAAGCTTATCAGATTTGTTGTTCCGTGCGCACCACCGCTGAATATATATGTATTTATAAGTACGCTGACAATTTCTTTTGTACCGGTAACTTCATATGTAACATTATATTCAAAAGGAGGCAATTTTGAGTTTCCTCGGGCATTAAGGGCAACAATATCATTATATTCTTTTCTTGAATACGATTTAAAATTTTTCCAGTTATTTAGAACTGTATTTTCAATTCTTTTATTTAAATCAGGCAGCTTATCAAATTGAGGATATTTGATATTCGTTTCAACATAATTCAGATTTTCTTCAAATTCAACAGTCTGATATTTCTCTGTAAATCTTAAATTTCTGTTTGTACCTGGAAGAGAAGCACAGGAAACAAAAAGAAAGGCAATAGAAACAATAAAGATGTAGTGAAAAGTTTTAGTTGTAGTCATAAAAGTTTCCTTATATTGTATATCATTATAATATGAATTTCAGGTGAAGTACAGAAATACTTATAAAAAAGCCGGGATTTTATACCCGGCTCATAATTTATTCAGCTGTATTCTCTACTTTAGCAATGGTAGACATAACCTTCTTTTCATTAAAGAAAGCCATAATAAGACCACCAATAATACAGCAGACAGAAGCAACAAGTGCTACAATTCTGTATCCTAGTGGAGAACCTGCAGCCTTTTCAGAAGTTTCTGCAGCAGCTTCAATGAAAGCAGATTCAGAAATACCGATTGTTGCAAGAGAAGTGAACATAAGCATTGCAAGAGACTGTCCGAGCTTCATAGCAAAGGTTCTTGCAGCATAGAACATACCGCTTCTTGATTCACCAGTTTCAACTTCATCTTCGAGAGCAATATCTGCAACGATAGTCTGTGGGATAATTCCAAAGATAGCCTGTGGGAAAGAACCAAGTACTACAATAATTACAGCCTGAACGTAAACCGGAATAAATCCAAGTTTTTCGCCAGAAAGGGCAGTAAAGCCGAATGTCAAAACAAAGCCGATGAATGCAGCAATCAAAAGCTTTTTCTTTCCCCATTTTTTAGACATCTTAATTACAAACGGATAGAAGGCAAGAGAAAGAAGTGTAAGTCCACCGAACATAACAGTTGTCATGCTTTCCGGTAACTGAAGAAGACTAGTTACAAAGAATGGAAGACCAGTCTGGAACATTGCAAGTCCAAAGAAGTAGATGATATCCTGTCCTACAAAAATTCTGAAATCCTTATTCTTAAAAGTTTTTGTAAGGGAAGTCATCATATTTGAATTTGAAGGTACAACATCACAGTAATCTTTTTCTTTAATTCCAAAGGCTGGAACAAGCATAAAGATAGTTGCAAGTGCAGAAAGAATTGCAAAAGTAATTCTCATAGCAGGAACTCTTGCCATACCTCCGCCGATAAGTCCACCCCAGATCATTGGAGCTGTATAACCGATACAGGTACCTACAATGAAGGTAAGGGAAATACACATTGAAAGCTTAAGTTTTTCTTCCTGATTGTTTGGAAGTTCTGCAAGAAGTGATGTATATGGAGTACAATAACATGTAATGAGGAAGTAGTAAGCAAGAACAGTAATAAAAAGCCATACGGTGTTAATTCCGCTTACAGCCTGAACTGGAGCACAGAAAACAAGAACAAAAACAATACCGAGAGGGAGCGCAGACCATCTCATAAATGGAATACGGCGGCCAAGCTTATGCTTACAGTTATCAGACCAGTTGCCGACAAGAGGATCTGTTACGGCATCAAATACGCGCCCAATTGCTGTTACAAGACCGATTAAAGTCAGAACACCAAGCACAACGCGTCCCTGAGGAATCAGAGAAATCATACCATCATTGATTGCTTCCTGGTTAGGCTGATAAAAATATACAAGCCATGAACCGATAAGACCGCTGATGATAGACCAGCCAAGCTGACCAATGGCATAACACCACATTATTTTTTTTGTAAGTGCCTTCATTTTAAGCCTCCAATTAAAACTTTCCCCAGCAGCTTGAGCTGCTGGATATCATTATTTGTTTCGTCCATCTTTAACATTTTTCCGCTGAGACTCAATTTTTGTGTAGCAGAAAAATATGTATGCATAAGAGAGTAGTATAGTTCACATTCACTATCTTTGTATTCAGATGAAATGGAACCATCAACAATACCTTTATGAATTGCTTCACAAATAATTTTCTGAACAGTCTGAATTACTTCCTGATATGGAATCAATCGTTCTGGTTCAATTTTCTGACATACTACATATGCATCAAAGAAATATATGTATCTGAAAAAATCAGGTTCAGACTGATACAACTTGCAGAATAAATCAAATATTTCATCAAGCTGATTAATACCTTTTTTCTGGTAATAACCTGTATCATCAAGAATAGGAATAATCATATTTTTCTGATTTTCCCATGCCCAGATTGCAGTTCTTATTGCAATTTCGTCTTTTGTTTCGAAATAGCGGTAAAGCGATGCAACACCAATTTCGGCATTCTTTGCAATATCAGTCATTGCAATTGCATCAATTCCTGTATGCGAAAAAAGTGAAAAAGCTGATTGCAGGATTCTTTCGATTCTTGCGTTTTTGAGTTCATCACGTTCTTCGGCGAGTTTTTCTACAGCAGTCATAATTTGACGCGTCCTCCTTTTTTATTTTACTTTTTATAAATTCCGGCCATGGATTTCACCAGCAGCAATTTTTACTGCCTTATAGGCTCCATCATAGGTTCCGATTTTTTTCTGAGCAATAATATTATTACACATACCTTCAATCAAAGATGGCTGTTCCATAAGAAGCTTAACCATCTGACATGCATATTCAGGTGTTTCGCATTCAAGAGTTCCGTCTCCAAGTTCTGCTGAATGAATAGCTCCCCACATTTCGTGACCACCAATACGGCGGATAAAAAGTTTTGGAACAGGATAGAAAGCAAGCTCACTTGGTTTTGTTACAAGAATATCACTTGCTCTCATAAGAAGGTTTGTAATATAAACAGCACCAAAAATATCTTTGTTACAGAACGCATGAATTCCACTTCCGGCATCTGTATCAAATCCATCAATTGCTTTATTAGCAAACTCAAGTTCTTCATTCCAGTCATTGAAATGTTTTGTAACAGGAACTGAACCATCAGCAAATTCTGGAATCATATTCTGAAGCATATTCCAGACATTTTCATAGTCACCGCAGTTCAGGTAAATGCAGGCTTTGTTTTGTTTAACATAAGGAAGAAGAGTCTTGATAATTGATGCAAAGAATTCTCCCTGAGCACCGGCACCTCCGATTGTAAACAGGAAGCGGATAGACTTTCCTTCATTTGCACGGGCGATTCTTGCTTCACAGTCTTTTTCAATATTGCTTACAAGTTCATGATCAATATAGTGACCAATCCAGATAAGGTCTCCGTCACTCATAGGATTCATGATATTCTCACCATCAAAACCATGCAGAGTTCTATAACCCCAGTAAGAATTAAAAGTCTGTACAGTATGAATTGCACCTTCACTTAAATGAAGTGCCATTGGCCAGTTGTCTGGAATTGCATTTACAACATTTTTCATTCCAGCATGAATAGCAGCCTGACTTGGCCATACGTGAGTTGCAATGAACGGAGTATCTTTTGGAATTTCACGGAAGAGAGGAGTCATAAGTTCTGCAGTTTTCTGGTCACCGGCATTGTATGAAAGTTTTTTAAAACCTTCGTAGTTTAATGGCTCCCAAATCATTTTGTTGAAGAGTTTAAACTTTTGAGAAAGTCTGCTTCCCATTGAATAAAGATTATTCTGATATGAAATGATTTTTGTACAGGTAGTTTCAGGGAAAGAGTTGAGGTCCATCCAGAGCGGTGTATAGCCGAGAGCCTTTGCTGCACTGGCCATTGCCATTGAGATTCTATAATGACCAAAGCCCATTCTGATGTTTCCAATAATAAGCGGCTTTTCAGGAAGCTTTGATGCAAATGTATCTTCAGAAGAAGATGGATTTGTTACAATTGTCTGACAGCCGAAGGGGGGTGTAAGTACATCATTATCTTTCAATTCAAGATGATATTCTGTATTGCGGTCATCACCGAATTTTTTGATAAACTTCTTTTGTGTTTTTACAGCTTTTTTATAAACTGACCCACTTATTTTATTTCCAAATATAGTCATTTAATTCTCCTTATTCTCTCTCAGACATTTTAAGGTGAGTTGTTTTAAGATTTACTTCACCTTTGTATTTTCCAGATTTGCTGAATATTTCATAAATATCTTCAGATGTCTGTTTAATTCCAAATTCTTCTTCATCATATTTTTTTATGAAATCAAAAATCTTCTGTGTAAGAAGCTTTTCAGGTTCACCGGCAAGTCCCGGATCATCTGAATACATGAACTGACTTCCAAACATTCTGTTTATACCTGCAATCAGAAGTTTCTGATTTTCTGTGAGAGTGCAGTTTTCTTCGCGAACAAATACAACATCAGGATCATTCATAAAAATCGTATTGTCCCAGAGAGCATGGCCAAGAGTATCTACGACATTAAGATAGGCTTCATTGCGTCCATTCCAGCGGAGGAAACGCATCATAGGATTTTTCCATTTTTCATATGTATCACAGCCAATTCTTGAAAGCGGAAGGTATTTAAAACAAAGTTCAAATGGACAGCCGCAGCCAAGATAAGCAACAGGCTTTCCGTCTTTAGTTGTTGTTCTTGATGTGATTGTTTTAAGTGCTCTTGTAAATAGTTTATATGAAGCTGTTTGCTGAGCATAATTTCCATAAAGCATTCCGGCATAAAGGAAATCAAGTTTAATATAGCGAAAGCCCCATTTGCTAATTACTGATTCCATTATTGAATCAAGATGAGCAATAACTTCGTCGCGGCTAAGATCGAGACAATAGAAAGTTCCGTCTTTTCCCCATAATGGATTGTATCCGGCTGGAACAAGTTTTCCGTTATGGTCTTTCAAAAGCCAGTCAGGATGTTCAGTTGCTGTTTTACTTCTGGAATCAATAATAAAAGGGGCGAGCCAGAGTCCTGGAATATATCCGTCTTTCTCGATTTCAGAGGTTATTTCACTGAAGTTTTCCGGAAAGCGTTCGAGATTTGTCTGCCAGTCACCAAGGGCCTTTTCCCATCCGTCATCAATCTGAAAGATTTTTGAAGAATAGTTTCCAAGACTTATGATATTTTCTGTTCCAGAGAGCTTTTTCAAATCTTCTTTAATAAGATTCTGGTTGATATTTGCATAATGATTATACCAGCTTTCCCAGCCTGCAGGATTTTTTCCAAGCCACTTTACGGAATTAAAATGCTCTTTTCCGAAAATTGCAGCAAGTTTATCTTTGCATTCAAAATAAGACTGAGCAGTAAAGATTTCGATTCGTCCTGTTACATCACCCGTTTTCCAGTTATTTCCTTTATCACAGATTTCGATGCTGACGGTATTTTGTGAACGGTTAAATACAAACTGAACGGGTGGGAGAGTTCCGTTTACATTTCCTACAGAGGCAAATACAAGATAGAAATCGTTCCAGCGCATATATGTTACAAACTGCCCGAGAACTATGTTTCTGGAAGGTTTGTGGCCAGACTGTGGAAATACGAGATAGGCGTTCCATTGTTTTATGAGACGGCAGTTAAGACGAGGCTGCTTTTTACCAGGAAAAACTTCTGTACAAGGATTCCAGCTCTGCCAGCCACCAATGTTGATACAGGCATTATCAACCCGATATTTTGCCGCATCTACAAAATCATCTAAATGTAAAACATCTATTACAGAGTTATTTTCAGCAAAATAATCCTGATGGACTGTATAAGTTTTCATTCTGGTATTCCTGCCAATTTATAATTTATCACAGTGATAGTAACACTATCACTATGATAATAATAGCACAGGAAATTAAAATGTCAAATAAATTCTTTAAGAATTATTACTGATTTCTGATTATTGATTTGTTTTTCCAAGCTGTCCGCAGGCTCCACCGATTTTTCGTCCGCGTCTTGTTCTAAGCGTAACATTGAGGCCAGCCTTTTCAAGCTTTTCAACAAATCGGCTTACTTCGTTTTTTGAAGGCTCTTCAAACGGAAGTGTAGAAACTGGATTCCATGGAATCAGATTTATATTTACATCTATTCCACGTGCAAACTTAATCATATTCTGTGCACTTTCATCATCAGTATTTTTATCATGCATTAAAGCTGCTTCAAGAGTAACTCGTTTGCCGGATTTTTCTGCATAATATGCGATTGCTTTTCTAAGTTCAGCAAGTGAGTTTGCATCTGCTTTTGCAACAGGCATAAGTTCCTTTCTTAAATCTTCATTTGCTGTAGTAAGAGAAACGGCAAGTCTTATTGAAGGTCCGTTATCAGCTAAATCATAAATACCTTTTACTATACCGCAGGTAGAAAGGGTAATGCGCTTTGAAGAAAGAGCACGGCCGTCTTTATGACAGAGAATCTCTATAGCCTTTCTGATTGCTTCAAGATTCTGCATTGGCTCACCCATACCCATAAATACGATGTTGTCGAGTTTTCCGGCTATACTTTCCAGGTATAAGAATTCTTCTACAATTTCACCAGCTTCAAGATTTCGGGAAAGTCCAAGAGTTCCTGTCTGACAGAAAGCACATTTCATTGCACAGCCGGCCTGGCAGGAAACACAGGCAGTTTTTCTTCCTTCACGGTCTGTAAGAAGAACTGTTTCAACGGCATTTCCGTCTTGTAAAGTTATCTGAAGTTTAATTGTTCCGTCAGGATCCTTTAATACATTGCTCACAGTTGAAGAGCGGAGAAGGGCTTTTTCTTTTAAGGAATTACGAAGGTCAGCACTTAGGTTAGTCATTGCATCAAAATCTGTGATGCCGCTGCCAACCCATTTAAAAATTTGAGTTCCCCGGAATTTCTGAGGCAGCTCAAGCTGCTCACAAATTTCAGCGGGGAGGAGTCCTGTTAAAACAATCTGATTCATAAGAGAGAATGTATTAGTTTCTCTGAAGTTTATCAAGAGTGTTGCGAACAGCAATATTGCGGCTGTCCATCTTCATGTAATCGCTGAGGACTTTAATCGCATCCTGTTTGCGGTTCATTGCAACATAACACTCTGCAAGGTCTACATAAAGACGGCCGTTGCGAGGGTCATTCTTGATAAGATTTTCGAAGCGTTTTGCAGCTTCTTCGTTATTTCCTTCACCTTTACAGATGAGGGCAAGACCAATTGCTGCATAAATATCGAAATCAATTTCAAGAGCTTTGTTGTAGTAAGATTTAGCTTCCTGATAGTTTCCTGTTGTACGGTAAGCATCGCCTGCACGTGTAAGGATAACCTTGTTTTTAGGATCTATTTCAAGAATCTTATTCCAGTAGAAAATTGATTTGAACTGCTGGTTCATACCACGATAACAGTCTGCAAGACCAAAGAGGGCATAGAAGTTAGCAGGCTCACGCTCAAGTGCCATTTCAAAATACTTTGTACCTTCTTCAAAAGTCTTAAGCTTTCTGTGGCAGTTTCCTATTGCAGTAAGAACACGGATATCTACAGTATTCTTATCATTTAATTCGTAAATGCGGGTCCAGTAATAAAGAGCTTCTTTATATTCCTTAAAGTCGTAATTCAAATGGCCAAGACCGATGAGTGCATAAGCATTGTCCTTTTCCATTTCGAGAACTTTAAGATACAAATCCTTAGATTTTCTGAAATCATGAATTTTACGGTATGCATCAGCAACACGTGTAATTACAGTAATATTCTTATCATCATGAACAAGATACTGCTGCCAGATATCAATAGCTTTTGCATACTGGTTTAATGCCTTATAACAGTCTGCAAGACCGAAAAGTGCATAATTATTTGCAGGATAATACTCAAGACATTTCTTGTAGTAGGAGATAGCATCGTTAAAACGATTAAGTTTTCGTTCAGTATCTCCGAGTCCTACGAGTGCATAATTGTTGTTTTCTTCAATTTCGAGAATTTCATTGAAGGCTTTTTTTGCACCAGGAATGTCATTTTCCTTAATGAGCTGGTAACCCTTTTTTGAAAGATCAGATATTTTGTTTGTTATCTCATCCGGCTTGTTGTCTGTTTCAGAAGCTGATGAAAAAGAATCCGGCACAATAATATCTTCTGGCTGATTAAATCTATCCATTTTTAAACTCCATTTTTTAGGTCTTTTTTGGTTCTAATCATTTATAATTGTAGAGATTACTTTTGCCAGATTTTCATAAATCGGTTCAGCATCTCTTTTATTATGGGCTAGATAGTAAGCTTTTAAGGCTTTTAAGCTTTCATTTTTGTTCATATAATAATCACCCACACGAGTAAGACCATCAGAATAACCTGTAGTAATATAGATTCTTCTGGCATCCTCGATATTGCCATTATTGAACATTATATTCGCTTTTCTGTTTAGAATAACCTTCTGCTCGGAACTAAGGCCTTCAACCGGATTATCAGTTACTTTTATGAAACCGTCCGGAATCTTTTGCTCTTGAACTGCATCAGTAAATTTTTTTTCTAAACTTTTTCTATCGTTCATAATTTACAATAATATATAATAATTATAACATAAAATTCTTATATGTCAAAAAAAGAAATTTATTTTGGCTAAAAAAATACAGGCTATTTTAAGATTATAAAATAGGAATTTTACCCTATATTTTTTAATAAGTTGTTATATTTTTCTATTCAGATTTTGGGTATGTATAAAAATCTACAATTGAACGGCCATAAGTTCTCTGGTCGGTTCTTACAAGTCTTCCAATTATATCCGGCATAAAATGCTCTTCCGGTCTGTGAACCATAATTGTTCCAGTCTGATTCAGCATATTATTCTGATCGCACTGCAGCACTAACTGCTCATGAAATCTGTAAGGGAAGGGTGGATCAAAAAATATAAAATCAAAAGAACGTTTACAGCGTTTGATAAAATATTCTACCGGCATAAAATGACATTTAATTTTTACACCGCAATCCTTTTCTGTAATAGAAACATTTTCCAGAACAGTTCCAACTTTTATCTTATCTTTTTCACAGAGTTCAACATCTTTTGAACCTCGTGAAACTGCCTCAATGGCAATTGTACCCGAGCCGGAAAAAAGATCCAGCCAGGATTTATCAGACAAATCTCCAATAATTGAAAAAACTGATTCTCTCATTCTGTCCATTGCGGGTCTGATAACACCATCAGGACATTTAATAATTCTTCCTTTTAATTTTCCACCGGTAATTCTCATGTTGTACCTTTTATTTTATCGTTTGTTTAAAGCCCAGTAGTTCTCATCATGAACAAGATTGGTATTTTTCATTGCATAGTCAAATGCTGTTTTACCTTCTGTAGAACGAAGTGTTACAGAAGACTGATTTTCCAGAAGGATTTTTATAACCTTTGTTGATGAACCATATTGAGCTGCATACATCAAAGGCGTTTTTCCTTCATAAAGAACATTTAACGGAACTGCCTTGTCCATAAAAAGCTGGAGCTTTGTTACCTGCTGTCTTTCAGAAATATTCTGTTCTGAAAGAAGGAATATAAGAGAACGTAAGACTTCTTTGTCTGAACTTTTATACTCTTTAAGAATCTTTGTAAGAATCTGAGGATTTCCATTATAGCAGGCAGCAAGCACAAGTGCTGATGAGCCGTATTTATTTTTTACAGATACATCTGCACCTGCATCTAGCAGTGCGTCAACACATTCCAGTGCTTCACTGTATCTTACAGCATACATAAGAGCAGTCCAGCCATCTTCATCTGTAAGATTTACATTTGCACCTGATTCCAGTAAAAGCTTCAGTTCCCATTCATTCCCATTTTTTGCAGCACGCATAAGAAGTGTTCTTCCAGCGACATCTTTTTCATCAGGATTTGCAATACGGTTATAGGTTATATCGTCTGAAATTGTATCATCAATTGTATCAAAATCATAAACGATATAATCACTCAAATATTCTTTTCTATTTTTATCAGAAGTCTGTTTTTGATTTTCCAGCTCCTTTTTCATCTGCTGCTGCAGTAATTCCTGTTTTTCTTTTGCTATTCTTTCTGCTTCCAGACGTTCTTCTTCAAGTCTGCGCTTTTCGGCTTCTTCAGCTTCCTTTGCGGCCTTTAGGGCAGCCTCTTCAGCTTCTTTTGCAGCTTTTTCTTCTGCCTCTTTTTTAGCTTTTTCAGCAGCTATTCTTTCTGCTTCAAGTCTTTCAGCTTCAAGACGTTCCTGTTCAATTCTTTCCAGTTCTGCAAGCTCAGCAGCTTTTTTTCTCGCTTCAATTTCTGCTTCTGCCTGAGCACGTTTTTCCATTAGCTCCTGCTGTCGTTGCAAAGCAGCATCATCATCTTTTACCTTTTTTCTGGATGAATATGAAAATAGAGGAGAAATAAAAAATATAACTGTAAGAATAAAGATAATTCTCTTAAAGGAAATCATGTAATAAATTATAATTGAATCAAATGAAATCAGCAATATATAAAAGAAAAGGACTTACACATTATAAAGACTTAATGTGATTTTGGCGCGAGGGAGCAGATTTGCAGGGCAAAAAGACTTTGTTTGTGGCTGCCGCGGGAGCGGCAGTACAATAGTTTCTATACCACAAACAACGTCTAGCGCAATATTGCGCGTTTTTGTCCTGCAAATATGAGACCGGGAGCCAAGTATACAGTTAATATGTTTATGATGCGAAAGCCCTTTATAAATTGACTGAATCATTTATTTTTGATATATTTACAAGACACCCCTTGGGAATCTGAAATATGATTCTCTTTATCCATAAGGAGGAACTAGATACTCTTTTATAAAGCCGTATCGCTACCTCCTAATAAATTTTTTATAGGAGATACTTATGAAAAAGTATGAACTTATGACTATTTATCCACTCGATGATGAAAAGTCAAAAAAAGGTGCTGACGACGTAAAAAGCACTCTCGCTAAATTCGGCGCTGAAATCGAAGAAGAAAAAGCATTCGGCGACCGCGACCTTACTTACCAGATCAACAAACAGAAGAAGGGACGTTTTGTTCTTTACACTATGAAGCTTAATCCTTCAAAAATCGTTGAAATTGGAAAAGATTTCAAAATCAATATGAATCTTTTGAAGTATCAGTTTGTAAAACTCGACGAAAGAGAATCTAAGTAGAATAAGCCGCTAAATGCGGAAAGGAGCTTTTAATGACAGACTTAAATCATGTTGTACTTATCGGCCGTCTCACACAGGATCTTGGTTCTGATGAAAGAAGTTTCGGTTATGTTGGAAACGGACAGGCTAGAGCCAATGTGAGTATTGCTGTCAATAGAAGCAAGAAAAACGGTGACCAGTGGGTTGAAGAAGTAAACTACTTCAACATTACTATCTGGGGTAAAACCGCAGAGAACTTAAAACCATATCTTACCAAGGGAAAACAGATTTGTGTTGAAGGACACTTAAAGCAGGACCGTTGGGAAAAAGATGGACAGAAGCAGAGCAGGGTAACAATTGTTGCTGACCAGGTACAGTTGCTCGGCGGACGTGGAGATAACAGCCAGGGCGGTTCAAGTCCAATGGCAGGGGGTGCTCCAAGATTCCAGCCGGCAAATAATGGTGGTAATGGTGGTTTCCAGGGCGGCTATCAGTCTGAACCATACGGTGATACTGGAAGTGATTTCCCGGAAGATATCCCATTCTAATTGACTAGTTAAGAGGTAAAATTATGTCTGAAGAGAATACACAGGAAATGGAAGAAAAACAGACACAGGAAGCAGCAATGGCTGATGCTACTGCTTCAGAAGGTCGCGAAGAAGATCGTGACGGACGCGCAAAGGGAAAGACATACTTCCGCAAGAAGGTATGCCGTTTCTGTGCTAACAAGGCAAAGATTGACTATAAGGATGCAGATGCACTCCGCCGCTATATGACAGAACGTGGTAAGATTCTTCCACGCCGCATCACAGGTACTTGTGCAAAGCACCAGCGTGAAGTTGCAAGAGCTATTAAGAGAGCTCGCTCAATCTGTCTTCTTCCTTACGTTGCAGATTAGCCTAAAATCGAAGAACCGTTAAAAAATGGGCTGCGACAGCGGGCCATTTTAGGTTCATCGAAAGAACGGCTCAGAGGCAAGCTGTGCTTGCCGACATATCGGATTATCTTATACTCCGAGGTAATCTTATAAAAAATACAGGAGCTTGAGGAAACTACAATGAAAGTAATTCTTAACGTAGACGTTAAAGCACTCGGTGAAGAGGGAGACGTAAAGAATGTTGCTAACGGATATGCACGCAACTTCCTTCTTCCACGTAATCTTGCTGTACCTTACAACGAGGCAACAGTAGCAATTTTCGAAGGCCGCAAAGCTGAAATCGAAGCTCGTAAAGAGCAGAAGAGAAAGGACTCTGCAAGCCTCAAAGAAAAGCTCGAAGCAGCTTCTATCGAACTTACAATGCCAGCAGCAGCTAACGGAAAACTTTATGCAGCAGTTACAGCTAACGTTGTTGCAGAAGCACTTGCTAAGCTCGGATTCGAAATTGAGCGCAAGAGAATTGAAATTCCTGGATCAACAATTAAATCTGTTGGAACTTTCAAGGCTACAATTAAACTTTATGAAGCACAGACTGCTGAAATCCATGTTGCTGTAAAAGCACAGACTGTAGAGGGCGCTGCTCCTGCAGAAAAGAAGGCAGAAAAGAAAGCTGAACCTGCAAAGGAAGAAGCTCCAGCTGCTGATGCTGAATAATTTGTAAGGCCCTAAACAGCCTCTACGAAAAAAAGTCGGTAATACATTGTATTTCCGACTTTTTTTTATCTGTAAATGCATATATACTAAGAACAGGGAGAATTAAAAATGGATGCTGAATTAAAAGATAAAGTTCCACCACACAATATTGAAGCAGAACAGGCAGTTTTAGGAGCACTTCTCTTAAACTGGACTGCTATGGCCGAAGTTGTCTCTATTCTTAAAGCAGACCGCTTTTATTCTCTTCAGAATCAGATAATTTACGAAGCAATGCTTAAGCTTTTTGCTCAGAATGCAACTGGTGATACTATTTCCATTATTAACGAACTCACCGTTGAAGGAAAGCTCGAGCAGGCGGGTGGTGCAGCTTACATAGCATCACTTACAGACACAGTACCTTCCGCAGCAAATATTGATTATTATGCAAACATGGTTCTTGATCGTGCTGCACGACGAGACCTTATAAAAATTTCTTCAGAATTAAAGGCATCTTCTTTTGATTTACAAAAAGATGCTGATGCACTTCTGGACAGTGCAGAACAGAGAATCTTTGCACTTGCAGAAAAGAACGAAACAACCCAGGTTTATTCTGCAAAAGACATCATGTTCAAAGAAATCGAACTGATTGAAGCACGTTATAAGAGTAAAAATCAGTTTACAGGTGTTCCTACCGGCTTTGCAAAGCTTGATACCTATACATCAGGTTTTCAGAATTCCGAACTTATTATTATTGGTGCCAGACCATCTATCGGAAAAACCGCGCTTGCACTTTCAATGATTCAGAATATTGCCTGCGAAAAAAATATTCCATGTGGATTCTTCTCTCTTGAAATGCCTTACGAATCAATCGGTATGCGCCTTCTTGCTCAGGAAGCAAGAGTACCAATGCAGAAAATCCGTTCAGGTATGCTTAAGGTAGATGATGTAAAGAGAATTCAGGATGCAGCAGGCCGCTGGTTCGAAGCACCTCTTTATACAGTTGATACTCCTAACATGAAGCTGCTTGATATCCGTGCTGTTGCACGACGTATGGTTAAAAATCAGCAGGTAAAAGTTATTTTCATAGACTATATTGGTTTGATTACCCTTGATGATAATAAAAAAGAGCAGTGGGAACAGATCAGCGAAATCTCAAAGTCTCTTAAAGCACTTGCCCGTGAGCTTGAAATTCCGATTGTAGCACTCTGTCAGGTTGCACGTTCTGCAGAAGGTGAAGAGCCGAACCTTGCTCAGCTGCGTGGTTCAGGTTCCATTGAACAGGATGCCGACGTTGTAATGTTCCTTCATCGTGATCGTATTAAAGACGGTGATTCAGTTGCAGCACAGGATGCCAAAATTATTCTTGCCAAGCAGCGAAACGGTGCGACTGGTGATATTCCAATTATCTTCCTTCCATCTTACAGTAAATTTGAAAATAAGGCTGATGAAGCGTAATAAAGTTCTAAAAAATAACCATGGTTATTTTTTAAATTCAAATATTTTTTATGTAACTTTTGTCATAAAAGTGTGTTATATTTATTTTTTTTATTGACATAAATTCATTATGTAATTTATACTTCCTCCTAATTTTATATTTAAAAATAAATTTATGAAACAAAATTTATTTTCAGAAGTCTTTCTTATTTCATTAAGTCTTCTGACCTCTGTGTTGTTATTTATATTTTCTCACCCCAATCCTTTTATATTAAATGGAATTAGTTTTTTTGCATGGCTAATGCTAATTCCAATATTGTTTATAACGTCTAGATATTCAACCAATAATTGTTTTATTTGTGGTTTTATATACGGAATTGCAGTTTGTATATTATATGCTTTTTGGCTGCTAAATTATAAAGCAATTGCATTATTATTTGTTGCTTTATATGAAGGTATTTTATATGGTATTGTATTTTTAATCTTACAAAAATCTTTTAATTTTTTTAAAAATAATAATTGTATTATTCAATGCCTGATTTGGTGTAGTTTTGAATATTTTAGAACCTTGGGCTTTCTCGGTGTAAATTATGGAGTTATTGGTTATAGTCAATGGAATAATCCCATTTTATTACAAAGTGCTGCATTATTTGGAGTTCATGGAATAAATTTTGTAATTTTGTTTCCTTCTTGTTTCTTTTTTTCTTTAATAAAATATAAAGGTAATAAGATTTCTTTTATTAAAAAAAATAAATTTTATATAATTGGATATAGTTCTGTTTTTATTGCATTGCTTGTTTATGGTTCTGTACAATTAAAAAGTACAGTAAAAACAGATACAGAAAAAACAATATGCCTTATTCAAAATAATATAGATACTTCTATTTATTATAAAGATAAAAATAATGGAATATTAGATTTTTATAAACAAATTATTTCTGATGCTTTACAAAAAAATGAAAATATTGATTTGATTGTTTTTCCAGAAGGGGCTGTTCGACCAAGAATTTTATTGAATCCTGAAGATTCAATACCATCTGATATGTATCAGGATGTTATTGATTATTTACAATTTTTCTATGATATTAATATTCCTATTGTTTTTGGCTCTACAAGTTTAGAATACGATTCAACGAGAAATGGAATTTTTACTTATAAAGCATATAATATATCTTGTTATTTAAATAATAAAACGAAAACAATTCCTGCAAATATAGACGTTTATAAAAAACGGCATCTTGTTCCAATTATTGAAAAAATTCCTTTTGTCAATTTCTACAACCAAAAATTCTTTAAATTTTCTAATAGTTTATCTTCTGGTAAAGAGATTGTTACTTTTCCATTACAGGATATTTCATTTTGCACACCAATATGTTTTGAAGAATCATTTGGATATGAAGTTCGATGTTTTATGAAAAAAAAAACAAATTTCATTCTTTCTATTTCAAGTGATTTTTGGAGCAAAAGTCTTGTTTGTCAGTATCAACATTTTGCAATGGAAGTCTTCAGAGCTGTTGAAAATAGAGTACCATTTTTACGATCCTCAGTTTCTGGACAAACTGTTTATATTGATCAAAAAGGTAAATGTTTGAAAATGCTTAAACCATTTTGTAGTAATTTTCTAATTTGCAATGTTTCTCTGGAATTAACTCCCAAATATTCTATTTACACAAAAATTGGAGATAGTATAGGAATATTATATTTTCTAATTTGTATTATATGTGTCGCATATAAATATATTAATAAAATCAAAAAAAAGGATGTTATATGAAGAAAATAATATTTTTATTGTTAATTTATGTATTTTATGTTTTTTTCATTTTTTCAGATGATATAGAGAATAATATCAAAAAAACTCAATATATTGAAGATTATGATATTATAGATCTTGATTTTATACAAAATTCTAATGGTAATTGTTTTTTAATTTATCAAAATCAATTTTTGTATAATCCATTATCAAGACAACATAATTTTTTTTCTTCGAGTCCAATAACATCAAGCCAAGAACATACGTCAAGTACAATAACTTTACCATGGGCCTCCTTTACGGATTCAATAAAATCAGAAGTTATAATGTATAAAGAAAATCATTATAATTCAAACGAATGTAAAAAAATTTATTTCGATAACAATGATAATCTATATGCAAATGTTTATGCAACTTCAAGATTTTATAAAATAAAAGAAAATGGCAATCATGCATTGTGTTTTACAGGGACTTCTTCTGCTAATGAAGATAAAAAAATTTTCATATTTGCTGCTGGTTCCAATATTAATAATTATTTTACTAAAGTAATTCCGTTTTCTCATTATGATGATTTAGATATAAAAAACATCTTTTTTTCAAATGATAAAGAAATTTCTATTTTGTATTTAGTTAATCAAAATTTATGTATGAGTACTATAAATCTAGAGAATGGAAATGAAATACATAAATTTATTTTTTCCGGATATATAATTGATAACATAAAAATTAGAAAAATGATATCTAAAGAATACAATGATTATTTTTATGGTATTTTTACATCTGGAAACAATATTTATTCATTCCTTATAAAAGAAAATAATGAAATAACGACAAAAATTAATCTTGAATATTCGTATAATTCGGATTGTTTTTATGATTTTGCAGATGAATTGGATTCTTGTTTTATTATTAGTCATAATTCTTTTTATGAAATAAATTATAATGAAGAAATTACAATAATTAAGTATGAAAAAACACTTAACTATTCAGATAGCTTTGTAAAATCTGTTGTTAATTCAAAAAACAATGCAGTTATTTTAATTGAGGATGATAACGCAATTATTTTTCAAAATATTGATTTGAAAAATAAGCAAATAAAAGATGTTAATTTTATTCGATCAGAAAATAGTAATATGAGAATTTTACTTATTGATAAAGAATGTTTGTATGATACAAAACCTTATGTATATATTTTACTTCACATCAATAAATATGACCCTTTTTCTACGAATGGAGAAATACCGTTTGAAAAAATACCGTTTATTGATTGCAATAATAATAATTATTATATTCGTAATTATTATGGTGTTAACAACACGACTTTTAGATATATTATAAAAGCAGAGATAAGTCTTGATGGAACAACAGTTAAACAAAAAGATATTTCAATATTAAATAATATTCATGACTACAGCTTTTGGGATGTATTTTTGAAACAAAATATAAATTTAATCAAAAATGGAGTTTGTTGGCAATATTTATTAAAATATATAACATATGATAGACATCCTAAAGTAATAGCAGAAGAATTAATAACTCAAAAATTTGAATTATGTTTGGAACGAGATATAAATACTGGAAACTATTTTTATACAATTAGAAAAAATGATTTAATATCTTACCCGCTTTTAAAAAAAGACCACTTTTTATATTTCACTCATGATTCTTATACCTCTGCCATAACAGATACAATAAATGGTTTATTTTATGTTTTTAATAAAATAGGAAATCAAATCATAATTACTTCAAGGATAGATTAAAATGAAAAATTTAAAAAAAATCACATTTATAATTTTGTGTTTAATACTTTTTAATTTCCATATTTTTGCTAATTTAAGTGGGGGAGGAAATATTGGTATTGGACCAACTCTTAAAGGATATAGTAAAAAATATGTTGATAATAATAACAACAAATTACAGGAAAATATTCCATATGATACAATTAATTTAAAAATATGTGCAAATTATGATTTGACATCTGAAGAAGAAAAAGAAGAAGAACTTTGTTTAATAAACTTTAGTGCTATTAGTGGTAAAATATTATTTAAAGATAATAATATTTATTGTCAAAATCTAAGAATTAATTTTGATAATCCATATGGCACAATAAAAATAAATTCAAATATTGTATATAGAGGATCTATTGCAGCCAGACCTGTGGTTGCTGTTACTCCAAAACCAGATTCTTATGTAGTAAATAATAATGACATATTGGAAATTTATTTTAACGATACTCATTTTTATTTTTATTTCAAAAAAGATACTGTTCCTCCAAGTATTTCAATTGATAATCCAAAAGGCATATTCATACCAAGTAATCTAAAAGTAGATTTTAATGCTAATGATAATCTATGTGGTATAAACGACAATTCCTGGAATATAAATTACCATAGCGAAGATGGTAAATATCAAGCTTCTCTCAAAAAAAATAGTTTAACACTTTCTCCTAAATGGCCTAACGGAATTTATGTATTTGAAGTTTCAGTCGAAGATAAAATTGGAAATAAAAATACTAAATCTTTTAATTTAACATTAGATACGAAAGGGCCGATAATTAACTATTTAATAAAACCGAAAGTTTTTGATAGAAGTGGTAAAATTCAAGCAACTATTAACGAGCCAATTTCAGGAAAAATAAAATATGAATATAGTTTTAAAGATGAGCGTAAGACAGAAGAATGTGATGGTGTAGTTATTTTTAATGAAGAAGGTTATTATAAAGATTTTCAATTTATTGCAACAGATTTAGCAGGAAATACAGAAACAAGTTCTACTATTAGTTTTACCATAGATAAAACTCCACCTGAAATTAATGTTAAATCTTATACTAAAGACTGGACAAAATCAGCTGTTACAGTTTCTGCTACAGCTACTGATAAGAATAATATTGATCCAGATTCGTGGAAATATAGCATCGACAATGGCAGTATACAAGCAATTTTAACAGATACAGAATTTAGTAAGAGTTTTGATTTAAACACAGGAATTCATAATATTTATATCTATGTTTCAGATAAAGCCGGCAATGAAGCAACATCAGAAAAAATTACACTAAAAGTCGATAAAGTAAAACCAACAACTCCTGTTCTCACTCTTACAGATCCAAATGTTGGTGGAATAACAATTGTAAATGGAAAAGCAAATAAATATGGTTCTTCAGTTACAATTACACCAAAGAGTACAGATGAAAATTCTGGAATATCGACTTATAAGTTTTCTACAGACCAAAATAACTGGACTACAGGTTCAAGTTATCTTTTAAATAAAACTGGTTCATATACAGTTTATTGTAAAGCTGTAGATATGGCAGGAAATGAATCCGGTACTACGACTGTTGAAGTTTACATTGATAATTCAACCCCATCAATTAATTACACAACATTTAATAGTGATTCATGGTTTTCAAGTTATAAAATCTTGTTAACAGCAAATGGCTGTTCATCCGGAATAAATGACAGTACATGGCAATATTCTCTTGATGGTGGAAAAACCTTTAATAACTGTCAAAAAGATACAAATGGAGAAATCTATCTTCTCTTAAATAAAACAGGAGAATATAACTTAGTTTTCAAGGTAAAAAGCAATACAGGTATTGAAGGCATAACTGCTTCCAAGAAAATAAAAATTGACTCAACAAAGCCTGAAATTAAGCTTAACAGTACTATACCTTCAAAATCAAAATCTCTTACAATTTCAGTTACATCATCAGATGCAAATTCCGGAATCAGTGCAACCGGATATGAAATCTCTATAAATTCTCAAATGATTTCTGATGTGGAGTACAAGAATACCATCTCAGCTAAACTTGAAAACGAAGGTGTAAATAAACTAAAATTCTACGCAATTGATAATGCCGGAAACAAAGTATACAGCGACGAATATACAATTGTAATTGATAATACAGGTCCTGTAGTTACTTTTGCATCTGTTCCTGGAACCTGGGTGCAAAGTGCCGTTATAAAAGCAGCCAGCAGTTCTACTGATGTAAACTCTGATACCTGGAAATATTACTATCAGTATACAGACGGTTCTGAAAAATCTGGAAAAGGTAACGAGTTTACTCTCAACACACACGGTGAAGTTGAAGTATGGTTTACTGTAGAAGATGACTGTGGAAATATCGGAACTTCAGAAAAGAAAACAATCAGAATTGATAGAAAAGCCCCTGTGTTTAATACAAGCTTTACACAAAAGGGAAATAAGATTACCGCTACAGCAACAGATGCAGACAGCGGCCTGAACCTGGATTCGTATAAATGGTCTTTGGATGGAAAGACATATAACAAAGGAAATACTGCAACCTTAAAAGACGGAAAAAAACAGAAGGTATATTTTACAGTAGAAGATAATTGTGGAAATATCGGCTCTGTAGAATATACAATTGATGTTGTTGATATAACTCCTCCTGTAATGTCATTTACTCCTGAAGCATACAGCTATAAGGATAAGCTTACATTAAAGAACATAAGCGTAACTGATAATGTATCCGGGGTTAAGACTGTAGAGTATTATGTAGATAATAATCTTCTGACCAGAAGGGAAAAAGTTGATTCAAGTATTGAGCTTGATGTATGGAATTTTGAAGCTGGAAATCATAATGTATGGCTTAAGGCATTTGATGAACAGGGCAATTCAGCTGAATCAGAAAAAGTATCATTCAAAATAGACAGAACAATTCCATCAATTACAAGCAATAAGTTCATCTATGAAGAAAATGAGATTTCAGATGATGACTTTATCGGTAAAAATGAATTAACTGTTAAGATTGAAGCATCTGACGACAGCGGAACAATAAAGAGTATTCATTACGGAGTATCTGCAACAGAAGGTGTTGAACC
Source organism: Treponema bryantii (assembly GCF_900111035.1). Classification (GTDB taxonomy): domain Bacteria; phylum Spirochaetota; class Spirochaetia; order Treponematales; family Treponemataceae; genus Treponema_D; species Treponema_D bryantii_C. The sequence goes on along the minus strand of NZ_FOFU01000010.1, from coordinate 1,896 downwards.
TGAAAACTGGAAGGTACAGGCAGAACATACAATCATTCTGAACAATAGCCAGAATGCACTGCAGAACGGAATAAACTTCATTTATGTAAAAGCAGAAGACATTGCCGGAAACTGCAGTGTCCCATTAATCAAGGCAATCATTAAGGATACAGGAAAACCTGGAAAAGCCCTCATCTCAAGTACAACACATAAATTTGCAAACGATGTAAAAGATGTAGAACTTAATACTACAGCTTCATTTGTCCTGAAACCGACAAGAACATCCGGAGCCGGAATTAAAGGTTACAGATATTCTCTTGAAGAAGGCGTTTCAGAAACAAATACCCGCGTGATAACAAGCGGAACCATTGAATCAAAATCAATGGAAATCCTTGACTTTGAGGAACTTGCAGATAACAAGGAAAATGAGTTCTATTTCCTTAAGGTATGGTGTATCGGAGGAAATGACTTAGAAAGTGATGAAACAGTTTACAGCTTCAGAGTCGATACAACACCACCAGCAGGTTTATATATTTCGTTAAATCCACAGGTAAATTACAGTAATTCATATTTCTATAATGATGATGTTACAAATGTTTCATGGAACATACCAAGAGATTTAACTGGTATTGAAAAATATGAACTTGAAATTACAACAGACGGAGAAAAACTTTACAGCGCTGATACAAAGAATACATCAGCAGTAATCAATGTAAAGAATCTGTGCAAGGCAAAAAATCTAAAAGCCGGAAAACTTGATGTACAGGTAACAGCTTACGATTATGCAAAGAATAGTGTAGAAGCAAGCCGTTCATTTAATTTTGATTTTGAAGCTCCTGTTTTTGAGAATGAAATCAATATTGAAGAAGTTGAAGGTAATCCTGTTGCCAGAAAGATAATCTGGGGAAAGGTTACTGATGCCCAGTCAGAATGTGAGCAGATTGTAATTGAGTACACAAGACTTGATGAAGATAATGCAAAGAGCAACAGAGTTGTTCTTAACGCAGAAGATAGTGAATTACCAGAATCTTATACCATTTCTACATTCAGAAATGATACAGCATACTTTTTGAGTGTAACAGGTTATGATAAAGCCGGAAACACAGCAGCACTTGAAAAATGTTTTGCAGTAGGAAATGCAGTTGTTCCAGAAGTTATCAGATCTGAATATAGAGAACTTTCAAACGGTATTATAATTACCGGTATAAAGGAAAAAAGACCTGGTTCAGTAAAACTTATAAATGGTAAGTTAATCCTGCCGGAGAATATTAAGGTTTATGGAATTAAGTCAGTTAATGGAAATGCAGTTAAGGAAAGAATTGATGAACTGAACATTGCAAATGGTACATTGATTGCACAGGATAATTCAATTCCAGCTGCAGAATTTGAACCGGCTGCAGATATTCTAAAATATGAAATACAGTGCGGACAATTCGTATTTGAAAACCAGAACTTTATTTATGAAGCAGAAAATGGAATTGCACTTACAGATGTAAATGTTGAAGTTCCTGTTGAAAATAAAGTAAAAGATACAGAAACAGTTCATTTTGAGAGAATCGAATTAGGATATCCAAATGCACTGTATATCAATGCCGTTTCAAATGAACTGGATACACCAGTTACAGTAAAGACAGATGGTTTTGATATCCAGAATGTAAATCAGATAGAAATTGAAGGTGAGGCCTACAGGTTAAATAACAGCCGCAGCAGCATATTCTTTGAACCAAAGAATATCAATATTGTAACAGCCAGCCAGGATAAAGAGATTCCTCTTACAAATACATATACAGATTCTTCATTCAATTCTGTATATGGAGATATTGACGGAACAAATCTTGAGCTTGTATTGAATGATGTTACATATATTGTAAAGAAAGCCGGAATAAGCGGAAACACAATTAATATTTATGAAGCAGA
>NZ_FOFU01000023.1 GCF_900111035.1 Treponema bryantii | reverse complement strand
ACTGAAATTGCAATCAGAAAATTTGTAATCAACCAGTATGGTGAAATTGAAGATCTTGATATTGGAGCAAGAAATATAAATGCCCTCCTGTTCGGACAGCTTCAGTTATCAGGAGGAAGTGTAGTATTCAGTAAGGGAACACAGAAGGATGAATTCCTTATTGATGTAGGCGGTTTACTTGCATTCTCACAGAACAGCAGTGTACCAGACGGATTAAAGAAATCTTCATTTGCAATCAATAAACTTCAGGTATCTACAAAGCAGGGACTTGTAGCATTTGATGCAGGCTTGAATGAAGGAATCTCATTTGAAATCCTTGGCGGAGTTACAGTTGGAGTTCATCAATTGTACTTCAGTAATGAAGGATTCCGTGTATCTGCATCTGCTGGATTAAACTTCCCATCAGTAGATTTTGGTGGAGTAAGTTTTGATGCTTCTATTGATATGCTCTGGAACGGAAAGATCCGTGCATTCAACGGAGGACTTGGTTCATTAGATGTAACAATTGCCGGATTTAAGGGAAGCATAAAGAAGCTTTATGTAGGCCAGTTTACAGAAGGCGGTGACTTTATGGTAAGTCTTCAGGAATGCAGACTCACTCTTCCTGGAAACTTTGGATCAATGGGAGGCTCTTCATTTGCCATAAAGAATGCAACCTTTAATCCAAATAACGGTGACTTCAACGGAGAATTTGAAGTTCCTTCACTTAAGACAGAAATTGCAGGCTTTAAGTTAGTACTTGATGCTCCTACAATCAACTTTAAGGAATTCAAGATCGGATTCTCAAGAGCATATCTTGAATTACCTGAGTTCTTTAATGCTTCAGGAGCAAATGTATCAATTTATGATATTGCAATTTCGGCACAGAACGGTTTGAGTATCGGTGGTGCAGGCTTTACATTACCAGACTTTAAGCTTGGAGAATTCGGATTTAAGAATATCGGTGCTGAATTCAGAATGCAGGATGGTACATACTTCATTTCAGGACACGGCGGAATCATTCTTCCTAATGTCGGAGAAATTGAAGCAGCCCTCTGCTTTACTGAAGTAAGTGAAATTTATCCAATTGGTGTAAAACATGCATACTTCAGTTTCGAAGCAGCAACAGGTATTCCTCTTGGAACAACAGGATTGTATTTAAGCGGAATACGTGGTGGATTAGGTTATGGATATCCAGATGAAGTTCCTGCAAAATATCAGAAACTGTTTGGCGAAAAGGGACCTCGTGTTCAGTTAGGCCTTACAGTAAAAGATGGAGTTGGTGGAAAACTTGCAAGAGTTACTGCTGATGCATGGATTGATATTGAAAAAATTACATGGGTACTGGAAGGAAAAGCAACAATCCTTTCTGGTACATTAAACATTACAGCAGAAGCTGCAGCAATCATTACAAACAACTGCTTTGCAACCGGTATGAAGGTAAACATCAAGTTTGTACGCGGTTCAATTGAACTTTACATCTTTGACCAGAACGGAAACCTTAAGTTCTCTGGAGCCGGTGAGTGTAAATTTGGAATGCCAAAGGGTGAGCTTTATGATGGTGCAATACTATCAATTCCACCATGTGATATATGGCTCGGCGGCTTTGGTGTAATGTTCGGAGACTTTACAAACGGAAAGCGGGGATTCTTAGGATATATTGATATTGAGTTCTGCGGATTCAACTGGGGAAGAATCGGAGCATTTGTTGGAACTGGCGGACTTGATCTTAGAGTATCAAGCTATGATATCTGTCGTCCTGCAGGAATCAGTTTCAAGTCTATGAACAGATCTGTCCGTGGACCAGTTGTAAATAATCTTGATATTGCAAGTGCAAAATATACAAATGCAGTGCTTGA
>NZ_FOFU01000024.1 GCF_900111035.1 Treponema bryantii | reverse complement strand
AGTTTCAACTAATTCCGGGTTTTCATTTTGTAAAGATGAGATTTCATCTAAACCTGATGAACAGGAATTGACAACGAATGCCATAGTTAGCAAAAATGCAACTACGGCGACTTTTAATAAATTTTTCACTTTATTCCTCCTTGTGAAATATTTTGTAATAAAACTATTATAGCATGTAATTAAAATTATCAGATAAGAAATTTGGTGATGTGTATAAAAAAATACCCGGGACCGTGAGTGATCCAAAGATAGCATCCACATTTGCCATATTTGGGACAGAATCGACAATTAATGAAAAAGGCGAAATTCCTTTTTGAATTTCGCCTTATATTTATTTAATAATCTTTATTTACTCCAGGCCCAAAATTCTATTTAATATTGCGGGAAAAAAAAGTTTATACAAAAGTGAAGAATCCGATATAATCGACCAGTTTTCTGGAATTCCATCACAACCTCTTGACCATGTAGCATTAGCGGCCTTAACAAAGAATCGTTCAGAACCACAAGGGACAAACTCCATCCAATATTCTGTGCATTGAGAGGCAGAAAAATCTGTAGCAAGACATTTAATATATTTAAGTTTATTACAATTCCAAAACATATATCGGTAACATTCTGGAGTGAGTGTGCGTGCAGGAAGATCTGGGGCTTTTATCAGCGATGTACAATTAGAAAACATATCTGAATAGCAGCTGTCTGCAAGTGTTGTAGCAGGAAGTTCAGAAGCAGTTATAAGTGATGAACAACCGGAGAACATGTTGGAATAACAATAATCAGCAAGTTGGGTAGCAGGAAGATCTGGGACTTTTGTCAGAGATGTACAATTAGAAAACATAGATGAATAGCAGCTGTCTGCAAGTTGTGTAGCAGGAAGTTCAGGAGCAGTTGTAAGTGATGAACAACCGAAGAACATGCTAGAATAACAACTTTCAGCAAGTTGTGTAGCAGGCAATTCAGGAGCAGTTGTAAGTGATGAACAAAATAAAAACATGCTAGAATAACAACTTTTAGCAAGTTGTGTAGCGGGAAGTTTAGGAGCAGTTGTTAGTGATGAACAACCGAAGAACATGCTATTATAACAATAATCATCAAATTGTGTAGCAGGCAATTCAGGAGCAGATGTAAGTTTAGTACAGTTTTCAAACATCCTACAGTAGCACATATATTCAACTTTTTTCGCAGGGAGTTTAGCTGGTGGTGTTGTGAGAGAAGAACAATTCGCAAACATTTCCTTATAGCAATTGGGTGAAAGTGTTGTAGCAGGAAGTTCAGGAGCAGTTGTAAGTCCGGTACAACCGTAAAACATTTTATAATATGAGTCGAAATAAAGTGTTTCTGCAGGTAAACGGAGTTTTTTTGAAGAATGATTCTTGATATGAGTATTGCAATAAAAGAGTCTGTAAAAAGCAGCTGCCTGATCTATAGATTTATAATCCGGTTTCCATTCATATGTATCAAGATTTAATGTTACAAGACTCATGATATTTCCATATATGTAACAGTCACTTGTACAATTTATAGTCATTGATTTAAAAGCATTATCAGAAAATGGTGCATATAAGCAAACTTTATCTCCTGCATTAACAGGTATAGAAACATTTGTGTTATTACTTGAAACAAGAAGGTAGAGGGGGCCTCCATTTCTTGAATACCTAACTTCAGGCCACGCATTTGTTATTTCAATAGTTCCAGATTTTATAAACTCTAGAGTTAAAGGTTCTTCTTTATTTGTAT
>NZ_FOFU01000027.1 GCF_900111035.1 Treponema bryantii | reverse complement strand
CTAGTAGTAAGCGGAATCTTAAATATTGGAACAGAATATGGTGCAGTTGAAGTTACAGATCTTGAAATAAAGAATGACGGACTTGATATTGAAAAAGGCTGTAATGTTTCCTCATACAGTTTCGTTCTTTACGGATATAATGTAAGCGTAACAAAAGCAATATATTCAAAAGACAAGCTTCTTATAAAAGAAGGTGAAATTGAAGTATACGGTTCAAAATTCAATATTGAAGATCTTGGAATCGATACATCAGTAAAAGACAGCGTATACAAGGCAGGAACTGCAAAAGGAAACAGCTCATTTAATTCAGGATACACAGCAGAGCAGAATATAAGTGATCTTGAAATTGATACAGACGGTGTATTTGCAAAAGAATTAAAAGTTCCTGTATTTGGAGCTGGTGAAGCATGGAACTTAAAGCATGTTCTGTTAAGAGCAGCAGGAACAGTAAGCGTTACTACAACAGATGAATATAATACTCAAATAAACGGATATGATATTCAGACAAAGAAAACAACATTCAATGGCAAAGAAATTGTTGTAGAAAACGGAATAATCACAAATGCAAACGGCTTTAAGGATAATAAGCTCAATATTGCAAATGTTACCTTAAACTCAAATGCCCTTGTTTCTGGCGGAGAAACAGCTCAGAATGAGGTTTATAATCTTGACGGCTGGAATGTAGTATTTGATAAACTTTCCCTTGCCAACAACGGACTTGCAGGTAAGGCAACCGTACAGAATGAAGATGAAGATTATGAAATCGAAATTGCATTTGAATCATTTACAGTAAAAGCTGACGGAAGTTTTGCTACAGGAAAAGTAATTGAAGAAGACTCTTATATAATCAAAAATGAATATTATTTTGAGATTTCCAATGCAGTCATAAATCAGAATGCACAGAATAATAAATATGAAGTTGTTTCTTCAAAACCAAAACTTGTTACAGGTGAAAATGAATCAATTGAATTATCAAAGCTTTATATTGATTCAGAAGGAACTTTAAGAATTGATACATCAAAGAATAAATATACATTTACAACTTCAAACGGTTGTGAAATTGATGTTACAGAAACAAGTTTTGACGGAGAACAGTTCTATCTTAAGGGAAGCGGAAAACCTGGAGCATTTACAAACTACAGTACCAGTGATGTCACACTTACACTTTCACCTGCAATGAAGGTAAGCAGTGAGTATGCAGATATCGATTATAACTATACTTACAAGGGCTGGAATATTAAGGGCCATGGAGTACAGTACAAAAAGAACTATATAGAAATCGTTTCAAACGTAGTTACATTCAATGGAACAGAAATTGAAGTAGGTGATTTACTGTTCTCAATGGA